>NZ_JACOFU010000001.1 GCF_014284275.1 Affinundibacterium amnicola
ATAACTTAGGTGGTGGTACAGCAACTGCGGGTAGTGATTACAACGCGACGCCAACGTTTAATAACGGTGTCACTTTGGTTGGTGGCAATCTGATTGTTCCAGCCGGTGTCAGCAGTTTCACAGTCACCGTCGCCACAATTAACGACAGTGTCGTTGATAGTGCCTCTCCAGAATCCTTACCATTGGTGATTGGTGGCGTGACAGGTAACGGTGGCATCATCGATGATGATCAACCAACGATCACGACAGTCGAACCAGGTGCAGCCGGTCCTGGAGGTGATACGGTGGTCGAAGGCAATAGCTTGGTGTACACGGTCAGCTTGTCAGGTACCACAACGATTGCTTCAACCTACGCGTATAACTTAGGCGGTGGTACAGCAACTGCCGGTAGTGATTACAACAGCACAGCAACATTCAACAATGGTGTCACTTTGGTTGGTGGCAATCTGATTGTTCCTGCCGGTGTCAGCAGCTTCACGGTGACGGTAGTGACGATTGATGATGCGGTAGCCGATTCTGCTGCAACGGAAACATTGCCTCTGGTGATTGGCGGTCTGACCGGCAATGGCGGTATTGTTGATAATGAACCAGTGCCAACAGCTGCGGTATCGAATGTTACCGTTGCTGAAAATGGTGGATTCGCTCAGTTCACATTAAGTTTAAGTGGCTTGAGTAGTGTTGCAACCAGTTTTAGTTTAGCCTTGGCTAATGGATCTGCAACAGGTGCAGGTGTAGATTATGGATCGTCTGGTGCAAGTAACTTGCAAGTATCCACAAATGGTGGCACTACTTGGGTAAATGCAAATACCGTAACTATTCCAGCAGGTACCTTGAGCGTTTTAGTTCGTACGCCAGTTCTCACAGATTCTTTAGTCGAATCGGCAGAGAATTTTACATTGACTGCAACTAGAACGGCTGGCGTAACAAGTAATGCAACAGCAGTTGGCACTGCAACGATTACTGATAATGTCTTGCCAACCGTTGCAGCGCAGAGCCGTTCTGTTTCAGAAGAGGGGTTAAGTTCAGGTATTGCAGATACTGTTGGTAATCCTAGTGATACGACAAATTCAACAAGCACATCTGGTACGATGACTGCAACAGATCCTGACGGTACTATCAGCGCTTGGAGTTTAACTTCTGCGCCGTCAGGTATTACATCAAACGGCGTGGCGGTGACTTGGAACCTAGTTGGTCAGACATACACGGGTACTGCGGGAGCTACTCAGGTAGCGACATTAACCATCAATAACGCGGGTGCATATACATTTACTCTGTTAGCGCCTATAGATCATGTGGCTGCTGGCGGTGAAAATATTCGTGCATTGACTTTCGGGGTTGGCGCTAATGACGGTTTTGGTGTTGGTACTGGCACCCTGACGATCAATGTTGAAGATGATTCACCAGTAACGACGGTGTTCACGCACCAGTTATTTGTTGGTGTTGATAACATCAGCGTCAATGATTTGGATGCTGGTTTCGTTAATGCTGTCAACACAAGTGGCGGTGCAGTGACTGGTGTGAACGTCGACTCGACAGACGCATTTGTCGACCGCTTGTTATGGGGTACTGGTAATCCACAGTCAGGCTATGAATTGGTCGATAATACTAATTTCACTAGTACTGCTGGTACGGCAGTGACCTTGGGACAGTTATTTGAGGTTGGTAAGTTCACACACAATAACTTCCCAGTGTCAGGTGCATCTTTAGATAGAACTGATCTGACATTGTCATTTGATGTGGTTATTAATGGTGTATCCACAAATGTTCCATTCACGGTCGTTTTAGATCATACCGAAACAACCAATACTAGTGATCCAGAAGCGTCCAGAGATATTATTCAATTACCATCTACTAGTTCTACAATCAATATTGCGGGACAAAATTATGTCGTTAATTTGAATGGCTTTAAAGATGCTGACGGCAATCTGGTAACTCAAATTCGTACCTTGGAAAGCGCGGCAAGTACTTTCGGTATTTTTGCGTCAGTTACTACGGTTGAACCTTTGCCAGTGGCATCGGGCAGGGTGCTTGCTCAGGGCGGGGCTGATGGATTAACTAATACTGTGACTTGGAGTGGTACAAGTACATACGGTAGCTTCGTTGGCAATGCAGATGGTACTTACACTTTTACAATGAACGAAGCAACCAGAAGTTCGTTAGCGACCGGTACGCAGTTGAACGCATCGTTTAATTATACTTTCACTGATCGCGATGGTGATACATCAACTAATGTGTTGAATATCGCAATTGGTGGCTATAGAAACGTTGAAGGTACAGCAACTGCAAATACATTAACTGGACAAAACAGCGTTGCAGATATTTTATTCGGTTATGCTGGCAACGATACTTTGAGTGGCGGCAGTGGCGATGACGTGCTAATTGGTGGTACTGGCAACGATAACTTAACTGGCGGTGCTGGTGCCGATACGTTCAAGTGGGGCTTAAGTGATAATGGTACAACTGGAACGCCTGCAGTTGATACGATTACCGATTTCGGCACTGCGAACTACGCTGCAGGTGGAGATCGTTTAGATCTGCGTGATTTGTTGGTTGGTGAATCAACTGCAACATTGGATAAATTCTTGCACTTTAATTGGAATGGTACTAATACAATTCTGTACATTAGCACCAGTGGAGCCTTCAATGCTGGTAATGGCACAGCGACGAATCCAACGGATGTCACAAATAATGATGTTCAGCAGATCGTATTTAATGGCGTGAACTTGACTACTGGCTTTACTACAGATTTGCAATTAATTAATGACTTGATCTCGAAAGGAAAAATCATTACCGACTAAGTGATTGGCTAAGTTACTAATTAAGCTGGATCTATTGAGGTAGAAAGTAAAAAAGGGACAAGCAATGTCCCTTTTTTATTGCACTTGAATTCATCGTCTTTATGTTGAATTGAAACTATGTGAATGCGTGTAAAAAGACATTTTCCAGCATATGCTACCAAGAAAAAATAGTGCTAGCACTAATTGATCGTCCACACATACTGCAACTTCGCCCAAGATTTTTCTGGTACACCATCTACGCTACCTGGTTTGAATTTACATAAGCTCAGGCCTTGTATGGCTGCTTTATCGAGTGCGCGTGATCCACTGGATTTTTCTACCTTACTCTCTAAAACTCGACCATCGGGGCCAATCAACATTGCCAGATTGACGGTGCCTTCTTCGCCGCCGCGAATAGAACTTGCAGGGTAATCGGGCTTTTCGCAAGCATTCGAATCAACCTGTGCTGCAATATGAATTGGTGTACGAGGAGTGCTGATTTCCGTTTTTGTTAAACCGTGATCAATAGGGTGGCTTGGTTCAAAATCTCTTGGTTCGTTGTTGTCGTTCTTGATGGTGGTAATTGTTGGTTCTGAGCTTGTCGTAGTAACGATGGGCGGTTCGATATAGCTCGGCAATGGCGTAGTTTTCGATGGTTTGGGTACTTTTTCTGGCGCTTCTATTTTTACTGGTGGCGTAAGCTGCGTTAATTCGATGACAGTAGCTTGACGAAAATCGACCATGTTCGTTGCTTGCAAACCCAAGCCTAAAGCGATGGCGTGCAATACGCCAGTAATCAATAAGGAAGAGATGCTTTTTTGTGGAGTATTTCCGTAGCTGTGCGTAGTCATAATGAACTCCTTGATCGCGTTAATGAAAAGATCGCCGTTATCGGCAGCTTTACGATGAGTTAGCTAATCAGCTTCATATTCAATCAATTTGGAATTGAAGTTTGAACTCTGAAATCTGAATTTATTTGCTCGTCGATGGATTTATAATATGCTAGTTACTAGCAATGTAAAAGCCATTTTTATGCAATAAATCTGCCTTGTGCTAGTTGTTTTCGGTTTTAAAACCACTTTTTCCCTTGAAATCAAATACTTAGCGATGTACTTATTGATGCAGATTACATGTCAAATATTTGCTAGTAACTAGCAATAAAGCGACAGTGATTTACTATTTGCTAGTAAAATGATTCTCATGAGCAGGTCTGGTGATGTACATGCCAACATCCAAATGCAAGAGAAAATCGGGAGATTCAATGTCAAACCAAGTAACGAAGATGAATCAGCATGACACCAGTAATAAACCGATCCGGGTTCTATTGGCCGATGATCATCCTATCGTCATGACTGGCTTTGCGATGTCTTTAGCGGGCGAAGGCATGGAGGTGGTAGGGCAAGCAAAAACGCCGCAAGAAGCGGTCGAGCAATTTTTGGCATTGCAGCCGCAGGTGGTCGTGCTTGATATTCGTTTCGGTGCCGAATTAACTGGCTTAGACGCAGCCAAACATATTCTAGAAAAACAGCCTGCCGCACAAATTGTGTTCTTGAGCCAATTCGATCAAGACGCCTTAATTAAAGAAACCTATCGCTTAGGTGCAAAAGCCTTTGTGACAAAAGATTGTGACCCTGCCGATCTGGCAATCGCGGTACGACGTGCGGCGCAAGGTGAACTGTACTTTATGCCTTCAATTGCCGAACGTTTGGCAAATCTTTCAGTACGTGGTGATGCCTCGCCACAAACTTTACTTGATGAGCGCAGCTTGGAAATTTTTAAACTGATGGCAGAAGGCTTAACCAATGTAGAGATCGCAGAAAAATTGGATCTCTCACAAAAAACCATCAGCAATATTAGTCAGTCAGTCAAAGAAAAACTGGGAATTCATCGGCCAGCGCTGATCACCAAGCTCGCGATGAAACATGGTTTGATCGAGCCATAAGCTACAGTAGTCGAATGAAAGCTAATCATCCTCATCAATCTGGAATGTTCTCTGGCCTAGTGCAATGGCGCAGTTGGAGCATACGCACGCGCTTGATGGTGATTGCCATTTTTCCAGTCGTGTATTTATTTTTCTCCCTTATTTCCTATTCGTATTACGCAAGACTAAAAGAAGTTGAAGAAGAACTTCATGCGCGTGCCAAAACGATTACGACGGCCCTAGCCGATGGCGTTGAATACAATATCATTGCGGGAAATTTGCAGGGCATTAAGCAAATGATTTATGGTGTCATTCAAACAGATCGCAATGTGTATCGTATCGACATTTTCGACACGAATAAAAAAGAACTCAGTCACGTTGAAAATGCAGGTAAAGCGAAACCAGAAAAACAGTATGTAGAATTACCGATTAAGCGTCACATGGTATGGATCAATCTGCATACAGATAATCACGAAAGTGTCGTCAAATTAGACACCGCGAAAGACAAGAATCAGGCCATTCTTGGCTATGTGCGCGTTACCATGACGAAGTCTTATTTGTTGAGTAAACAGCGGTATCGGTTTTCAATTGAATTAGTCATGGCGATGTTGGCGTTGTCTGTTAGCACGTGGCTGGCATGGTATTTATCAAAAGGATTAAGTCGTCCTTTACACCTTGCGATAGACGCATTGCGTGATATCAGTGCCGGCCGCACAGAAACACAAATTACGATTTCTGATGGTGGAGAAATCGGTGAGCTGCAAAAATCTATCAATGAGATGGCAAGTAATTTGCATCAATCACAAACGCATTTGGAAAATACGGTTGCCGAACGTACCAAGGAATTGATCGCTTCACGCAACGAGGCATTGAAAGCCGATGCCGAGAAACGCCGCCTAATTCATAAGGTCAACGCCATCGTTGAAAATGAAAGACAGAGTATTGCGGTTGAAATTCATGATGAACTGAATGCGTCTTTGATTGCAGTGCGATTAGAATCAGAACGCATCGCTAAAGTCGCAGCGAATGCTGATACAGATAAACAGAATGCGTCAGCGTTTCAAGAAATTCAAGATAGAGCAAAAGCAGTCTCTAAATTGGCATTAGACCTCTATGCGAACGGTAGAAACTTAGTGCGTCGATTGCGTCCTGAGGTACTGGATATGTTGGGGCTGGAAGGCGCTATAGAAGAGATGCTGCGCATCTATAATGCCGCACATGAAGACTGCCATTTTAACTTTGCATCTGAAGGTGACTTCGCACAATTAGACGGCGATCTGGCGATATCTGCTTATCGCATCGTGCAAGAAGCTTGTTCTAATATTTTGAAGCACGCGCAAGCAAAACAAGTGGAAATCACACTGCATATGAATGTGGAGAAAACGGTGTTGAAAATTCATGTACGCGACGATGGCATTGGCTTTGATACCACACAAGTAGTCGCCGGAATCGGTATCAGTGGCATGCGTGAACGTGTGTTGGCGTGGGGTGGTGAATTTAAATTGCTTAGTGAGACAGGTGAGGGGACGTGTATCGCGATTGAATTACCAGTACAGACATGAAGCTGCAAGCGATGTAGGGTACATGCATCGTTATGCGTTTCTTCATTCAAAGGATGAACGATGAAAAGTGAATTAAAAGATGGTGATCACTGTGTTGTTACAGGTGGAACACACAAAGGCAAAAAAGGTACCGTGCGTGATCTCAATACCAGTAAAACTGGGCAAATCACACTCACCGTTGTGCAGCAAAATGGTGAGCGTTTTAAGACCTTAGCGAAGAATGTTCTTGTTCAAGAAACTAGGTGAACACACTCTAGTACTTAGTGTTATCTTTAAAGAAGAAAATCAACTCATACCAATATGCATCAACTAACTTATCGGCGTGCCACCTCAGCAGATATCCCTGCGATGTCAAACATTCGTTTGTCTGTGCGTGAAAATATCTTGTCGAATCCCGCTTTGGTCACGTACCAGATGTATGAGGATTATCTCGGATTGTTGGGGCGAGGCTGGGTCTGTGAATTGCACGGAGAAATTATTGGTTTTTCTTATGCCGCGATGAATGCACATTCAATCTGGGCATTATTTATTGATCCAAAACATGAGGGATTAGGTGCCGGCAAAGGTTTGCTTCAACTAGCTTGTCAATACTTGTTTGAAGAAGGTGCGCAGACGGTTCAGTTATCTACCAATGTCGCTACAAGAGCCGAAAATTTTTATCTTGCGCAAGGCTGGATCAGAGGGGATATGAAGGATGGCGATGAAGTCTATTTTCAGCTAGATCGCGCAACATGGAATCTTTGACCGCTCGCTTAAATTGACCATGCTTGTGAGTATTAGTGTGAGCTTGTCGTTCATCAAGTTGCCTATACCTAAGTCAATAGACTTTAGAGAGTATTTTGAACTTGATGAACCGTTAAACGTAAAGATAGCAACAGCAGCAAAAGCAGCAACAGCAGCAAAAGCAGCAACAGCAGCAAAAGTATAAAACTTAGGAAGCGCGATTATCGATTGCCAAACAACGAAGAAAATTGCTGCAACATTGCTGCTGGATCGATATTGTTTGCATCAGAAACTTGCCCATTCGGTGTCAACTTATCGATTAAGCCCGGCAAAATTTCTGCTAAACCACCTGCGGCATCTGCTTTGGATAAACCGCTTGCATTGGCGATGTCGCTCAATTGCCCGCCACCTAAAGCTTGTTGAATTTGTTCCGCAGAGATCGGCAAATTTTGCCCGGTGCTCACCCAACTCGCAATGATCTCACCCAAACCCGCTTGTTGAAAAGTTCCCATTAAATTCTGTAATCCACCGCCTTGTTGTGATTGATTCAGCAAACCTAAGGCGAGTTGCACCAAGTTATTTGAAGCACCTCCTGAACCTTGTTGTGCATTGCCCAGCATGCCTAATGCCGCGTCTAATAAACCCATGATGTTTCCTTTCTTAGATGGAGGTCGTCAAAAATGATTCAGCCCTGTGAGTGGGATGAGCAACATACTAAACCAAATTGACAAACATAAATGTGAACGATGTTTGCAAACACATCCTTTTATGCTGGCTACATAGTTGTAAAAATAAATTTTCGCATAAAGGCAGTTTGTTGATGATGTGGTTTTAATATAGTGCACTTTAAGTGTTTTTGCATCATCAAATGAAAGGAAATCCAACATGATCAAAGGGACGTGTCTATGTGGCGCAGTGCATTGGACATTTGCTGGTGAGCCTGATGGCGCTACTGCCTGCAACTGTACCGCATGCCGGCGTTATGGCGTATTGTGGGCTTACGATTATGAAAACGAAGCAATCCATGTCAGTGGCAAAACGCGTGCCTATGTGCGTGGTAAAGCACTTGATTTTCACTTTTGCCCTGAATGCGGCTGCATTGCATTTTGGCGTAGCTTGCAAGTCGATGAGCAAGGCCGTCGTCGTATCGCGGTGAATTTACGCTTAGCCGAACCAGAAGCCGTGGCGCGGATTCCTATCGATCATTTTGATGGTTTGGATACGTTTGAAGATTTACCACGTGATGGTAAGTGTGTCGCTGATTATTGGTTTTGAATTATGTTAACCGGCCTTAGTTACTGAAAAAAAGAAGCAAAAAATCAAACTGAAATTAAAACTGAACTCCGATGAAAAATACTGAAACAAAAAGTTCCGCGTATAAATCACTCTCTGTCTTCTCGATCTATCTGGCCGCCATCATCGCTTTGATTGGTGTAATCATTCACATCGCCGCGATCTTCGGTGGCACTAGCTGGTACATTTATTTTGGTGCGCCGCCTAGCGTCGTCGAGTCAGCCCGCAACGGCACTTGGCTCGCCCCCGTCAGCACTCTCATCATTACAATTCTGATGGCAATCTGCGCGGCTTATGCTTTTTCTGCACTGGGTGTGATACGGCGGTTACCATTTTTGCGCACAGGCTTGGCAGGTATGGCGATCATTTGTTTATTGCGTTCACTCGTCTTGTGGCCATTGATGATCAATCATCCAGAGTTACGTAACACCGCCGAGGTTGTCGGCTCGATTGTGTGGGGATTCGCGGGATTAGGCTTTATGTCAGGCTGGCGTTTGGTGCAGTTGAATAGTCGCTAAACTATTTTTATGAAGGTGATTTATGGTTCTACAATTTATTCCACCATCGGTTATCGACCCAGCGAAAGTGGGCGAGTATCCAGCCAGTGCGATGGCTGGAGGTGGTTATGTATGGGATGCGGTTCTTGAATATCGCGTATGGTGTCATCCAGAACTTGGTGCGCCAGATTTATGTGAAGGCAATGATTACTTTTATGCTTTCGAAACCTATGCAGAAGCGCTCGATTATGCTGAGCAAAACGAAGGCTGTGAAGAACCACTCGCACTTATTCTGCAACGAGAATACATAGATGAGCCAGAGCCTGAACACTATATACACATTCAACAAGAACGCATCACAGAATGGCCGGTGGAATTTTTAAAAAGACCCAAGCGTACAGAAAACACCATTCCCGATTTTTTGTCACCAGACGCGCCACCCAATCGGCTTGCGATTTTGCGTGGACAAGCTTGATTTTGAACTGGTGATTGAGGCTGGATTTAATAATGGCGGCAAACCTAATAGACATCAGGTTCCCGCCCTTTCAAGGGGTAGGTTAGGGGGGGATGGGTTTAGAGCGACAAAAAATTTACCATCAAAGAATATCAATCGTCATTTAACTTGTAATCTAATCCAACAATGAAAATCTTCCTCATCCTCGTGTTCGGCATATTCATCAGTGCATGCACATCCACAAGCGAAAGAAGTGCACCGACACCAATCGCAAATCCTAAGGAATACTACGGCCATCTGACTTCATTACAAGGCGATTATTTCAAAATCAAATCAACCTATGTAGGCAGAGATTTTCATATCAATGTTCGACTCCCGCTCGGCTATCAAGCCAGCAATGCTAAGACTTATCCTGTGGTGTATGTGCTGGATGGTGATAGTCTGTTTCCACTGCTGGCACCAACGCATATTTTTTTGAACTTTGACGAGAAATTGCCAGAAGCGATCATCGTTGGCATCAGCTATGGCAGCTTTGATCCGGCGATCAATAAACGCGACATCGACTTCAACGCACCCGCAGCCGACGCCAAGCCAGGCGAAGATGGTGCGCCACGCTTTTTAGATTTTCTGAAAAAAGAGCTGATCCCAAAAATTGAAAATCAATTCCGCGCCAATACCGCAAAACGTGTACTGGTCGGACAATCACGTGCAGGTTATTTTGCCTTGTGGTCAGCGCTGGAAGACCCCGATTTATTCTGGGCACGCATCGCCAGCAACCCAGCTTTAGCACCAGGCCGCGCGCGGTTTTTTGAAGCAGCGGCAAGCCACAGCAGAACAGACTTGAAAGTCGCCATCGCCTCTGGCATGCGAGACACCGAACAGAGACAGCGTAATGCCACAGAGTGGGGCACGGCATGGTCATCACGCGCTGATGCACCTTGGGCTGTCAAGCTGATCAAGATAGAAGGTGGCACGCATGCCGCGACTATTGGGGAGACTTATCGACGGGCTATGCTTTGGTTGTTTCAGGATGAAATTGTACCGATCAAAACGCCGTGATTTTGGATTATATGTGACACCAATTTGACAGCAGAATCGTAGGATGGGCACAGCCTCATCGTGCCCACGCGTTACGGTTGAAGAAGGTGGAAAGGATCAAGCGCAAGGAGAGATATTCGTCGGCAAATCAAACCATTCGCGTGGGCACAAAAAGCGTGCCCACCCTACAATGCTGACGTGTGTGAAATGGAAAGAAAGTAAGAGATGAAACTAATTGTAAAACAAAGACATAACTTCGAAAAGTTAGATCCGATAGGGGAAATAAATGCGTAAATATGAATGGAATCGCGTTCGCGATATGCGATTTTTTTTGAGTTTAATTTTTTTTTGTTTGCTGATGTTGAGCTCAAATTCTCACTCACAGTCACTGCAACAGACCAATAGCCCTAAAGCTCTCGGAGTCGATACGAGGTTGAATGAAGCCAAAGAGCGACAAAAATTGGAACAGAGTTATCGGAGTTGCCCTAGCGGGCATTATGGTGGGCCAAGACCAGGGCGTGTGCGGTATACAAAGGATCCGTGGATATGGGTGGTGACACCTGAGTTTGCTGCAAAATATTGTATGCCTGAAGCGTTCATTGACCCAGATTTGAAAGGCGCCGAAGCAGTCGCCGTTAAAATTCGAGAGGAGCAAGATGAAGAGATTTGTGGATGGGGAGATCGTGTAGAAGTCTGTAATAAAGCAAGATCGTTACGCTTTGAGATTTATATCAAAGGTGAGGTCAAGTTACCAAAAGAAAATGATCTTCCTTATTATATGCCGGCAATTTTACCAAGTAGATTTTTAATCTCAAATAGTCTGCATGATTTGGAAAAGATCCGGAAAAAAAATCAACAAAATCCAAAGCCTGGCGTGAAGCCTATTTTTAAGTCATCTCAGGTCGGATTGTATTTGTTGTCTGAAGATAAAACCACGATTCAGTTGAGCGCAATTTATAGTGAAAGCTTTTTTAGAGATATATTTGATGGAATTGACTTTATGTCATTTGATAGCATTACGGGAGTGGTCAAAAAGTCGAAAATTTCTTACCAAACTAACCTTAGTTTGGTAATCGCTTTCCGTCCAGTGAACGACAAAATTCCATTTGCGCAACAACGCAAACTTGGTGATTTTGAGCATGTAATTTATTTGCCAAATCAATTTGCTCGGAAAGTTGCGGAGTTGGATGCGCATGCTGGTGATGATATCCAAGAATTGGCAAAACGAGCCCTTGGTTTGAAAAAAGATTAGATAAAAATTTATTAAAACTACTGAATTGGAAAGATTAGATTGCGATGGAATATCAAGAAATTCTGAAATATTTGCCATTCACAAAAGGTGTATATGGTACAGATACCAAAGTGAGCGAAGAATTTCTTACCGACATGAAAATCTAAGTGGCTTCGCACATCACCCCCGCCGCCCCTTACGCTTCTCCAACTTACACTCCTGCGTAGCAATAATCTGATTATTGCTATCCACGGTTTCCAGATACACGTCAAATCCCCATAGCCGTGCTACGTGTTTTAAGACTTCTACTGTTTGATTATTCAGTGGCCTGCGCAGGTATTGGTTGTGGCGTAGGGTCAGGGCGCGGTCGCCTTGTAGGTCGACTGACCAGACTTGGATGTTGGGTTCGCGATTGCCGAGGTTGTATTGGCCTGCGAGTTGTTGGCGTATGGCGTGGTAGCCGGCTTCGTCGTGGATGGCGGAGACGCTGAGGGTCTTTTTGCTGTCATCGTCTAAGATCGCGAAGAAGTGAAAATCGCGTATCAATTTGGGTGATAGATATTGCGCGATGAAGCTTTCGTCTTTGAAATTGCGCATGGCGAAGTGCAGGGTTTTTAGCCAGTCTGCGCCAGCGATATCGGGAAACCATAGTCTGTCTTCTTCGGTCGGGTGTTCGCAGATGCGACGGATGTCGCTCATCATCGCGAAGCCCAGCGCGTAGGGGTTAATGCCGTTGTAGTATTTGCTGCTGACTGGCGGTTGGTAGACGACATTGGTGTGGCTTTGTAAGAACTCCATCATGAAGCCATCGCCGACGATGCCTTCTTCAAATAGTTGATACAAGATGGTGTAATGCCAAAACGTCGCCCAGCCTTCGTTCATAACTTGCGTTTGCCTTTGTGGGTAAAAATATTGCGAAATCTTGCGGATGATGCGGACGATTTCTCTTTCCCACGGTGCTAATAGTGGCGAATATTTTTCTATGAAGTAGAGCAGGTTTTCTTGCGGTTCTTCGGGATAGCGACGTACTTCTTCTTCGCTGACCACGTCTTCGCGGCGTGGTACGGTGCGCCACAGATCATTGACTTGTGATTGCAGATAACGCTCGCGTTCTTCTTGTCTTTCTTTTTCTTCGGCGAGTGAGATTTTGGTGGGGCGTTTGTAGCGATCCACACCGTAATTTTGTAGTGCGTGACAGGAGTCGACTAAGAGTTCGACTGCCTCTATACCATAGCGTTGTTCGCATTCGCTGATGTATTGTTTGGCGAAGACCATGTAGTCGATGATGGCGTCGGCATCGGTCCAAGTGCGGAACAGGTAATTACCTTTGAAGAAGGAATTGTGGCCATAGGCGGCGTGTGCGATCACCAGCGTTTGCATGGTGAGACTGTTTTCTTCCATCAGATAGGCGATGCAGGGATTGGAGTTGATGACGATCTCATACGCCAGTCCCATGTGACCGCGCTTGTAGTTTCTCTCTGTGGATAAGAAGTGTTTGCCGAAAGACCAGTGGTTGTACGAGACTGGCATGCCGACTGAGGCGTAGGCATCCATCATTTGTTCTGCGGTGATGATTTCTAATTGATTTGGGTAAGTGTCTAGCTGGAAATTTTTGGCGACGCGTGCGATCTCTTCGTGGGCTTGTTCTATCAATTCGAATGTCCATTCGGATTGATCGGGTAAGCGTCGGGGATTGCGCGGCTTGGTCGTCGCATCCTTGATGTTGTTATCATTAGCGGCATTCTGGCTATTCATACTTATCTTCCCTCAGCCTTACTTGCTTTGTTTTTTAAAGAGTTCTCTGAATACAGGATAGATGTCGGCGGGTTCCTCGATTTTTTGCATGGCGAAGTGGGATTTTTGTTCTTTGACTTGCATATATTCTTGCCACAGATTTTGTGGATCGCCATCGGTTATTTCGACGTAGGCGTAGTACTGCACCATGGGCATGATCGTGTTCATCAAGATTTGTTTACAGATGACAGAGTCATTGTCCCAATTGTCGCCGTCCGACGCTTGCGCGACATAGGCGTTCCAGTCGCTGGAGGCGTAGCGGGTTTGTATCACCTCGGTCAATAAGCGCAGGGCAGAGGAGACGATAGTGCCGCCTGATTCGCGGGAATGAAAGAATTCGTGTTCATCAACTTCGAGGGCAGAAGTGTGATGGCGGATGAAAACGACTTCAATTTTTTCATAAGCGCGTTGCAAGAATAGATAGAGCAAAATAAAGAAACGTTTGGCAATATCTTTTTTCTTTTCATCCATAGAGCCGGAGACATCAAGCAGGCAAAACATTACTGCTTGGGTGCTAGGTTTAGGAACCTTGATACGATTGCTGTAACGCAGATCGAAAGGATCGATAAAGGGAATCGCCAGCAAGCGCGTGCGCAGATGATGAATCTCTTGGCGGATTTTAAGAATTCTGGGATCTTGGTTGTCGCTGGTTTCGGCGAGCAATTCCGCCAGTTCTTCTTCAGCTTTTTTCAAGCGCTTACTGGATTTACCACCGACAGCGATGCGTCTACCTAATGCACCGCGTAATGAACGTAACACGTGCAATGAAGACGCAGTGCCAGTGGTGCTATAGCCTGCGCGTTGATTTTTGAAATCGGTGGTGGCAGTGAGTTGGGTTTTGATGAGGTTAGGTAATTCTAAATCTTCAAAAAAATAATTCAGAAATTCTTCTCGGCTGATTTGAAAAACAAAATCATCTTCGCTGGTTTCTTCGCTATTGCCAGCCTGTCCTTTGCCTTTACCTGCGCCACCTTTGGGACGCTCAATTTGATCGCCGGTTTGGTATTGTTCGTTGCCAGGATTGACGCTTTCCCAGACTCCACCGTGGGAGTGACCGAAGTTGGGTTCGTTAACGTCTTTGACGGGGATCGCGATTTTTTCACCGCTATCCATATCGGTGATAGAGCGGCCTTTGATAGCGCGCGTGACCGCGTCTTTGATCTGGCCTTTATAACGACGCAAAAAACGCTCGCGATTCGGGGCAGATTTGTTTTTACCTTGAACTCGTCTGTCGATTAAATGTACCAATTTGTGCTCCCGAACAAGTTCTGTGTTTTAAGGCTTTGGTGTTGCTTTCACTCCCTTCTCCCGCAAGCGGGAGAAGGGGTGGGGATGAGGGTGATTCAGGTTTCCGTTTGCCAATTGCTTGCAATTCACAGTTGCTGAAATTTTTATCGCTATTTCGGCTCAAGTCCTTGCTCAATTTCCCTCACCCCAACCCCTCTCCCGCATGCGGGAGAGGGGCTTTTCAAACCTTCAACCCTTTACGACGACTTCCTCACCCTCAAATACCATTCACACAGCAATCTAACTTGTTTCGCGGTATAGCCCTTTGCCACCATGCGGCTGACAAACTCCTGATGCTTGTTGGCGTCGTCGCTGCTGGCTTTGGCATTGAATGAAATAACCGGCAGCAGCTCTTCCGTATTTGAAAACATTTTTTTCTCTATGACTGTGCGCAGTTTTTCGTAGCTGGTCCAGGTTGGATTTTTGCCGCCATTTTGTGCTCTGGCGCGCAGGACGAAATTGACGATCTCATTGCGGAAGTCTTTGGGATTCGAGATGCCCGCAGGTTTTTCAATTTTTTCCAGTTCGCTATTCAGAGCTTCACGGTCAAAGCTTTCACCAGTGTCGGGGTCGCGGAATTCTTGGTCTTGTATCCAAAAATCAGCGAAGGTCACGTAGCGATCAAAAATATTTTGTCCGTATTCAGAATAGCTTTCCAAGTACGCGGTTTGGATTTCTTTACCTATGAATTCGGCGTAACGTGCAGCCAAGTATTCTTTGATGTAGGACAGATATTTTTGTTCCAGTTCTGGCGCAAATTGTTCGCGTTCGATTTGCTGTTCCAACACGTACAGCAGATGCACGGGATTGGCGGCGACTTCGGTGTTGTCGAAGTTAAAGACCTTGGACAAAATCTTGAAAGCGAAGCGGGTAGAGATGCCGTTCATACCTTCATCGACGCCTGCGTAATCAACATACTCTTGCCGCGATTTGGCTTTGGGATCGGTGTCTTTGAGATTGTCGCCGTCGTACACCAGCATTTTGCTAAAGATGCTGGAATTTTCTGGTTCGACCAAGCGTGACAAAATCGAGAACTGCGCCATCATTTTGAAAGTGCCTGGCGCACATGGCGCTTGTGATAATGAGGAGCTGCGTATCAGTTTTTCGTAGATCTTAATCTCATCAGAAACGCGCAGGCAGTATGGCACTTTAACGATGTAGATACGATCTAAGAAGGCTTCATTATTTTTATTGTTCTTAAAAGTTTTCCATTCTGATTCATTTGAGTGCGCGAGAATGATGCCTTCAAACGGTATCGCACCAAAGCCTTCTGTGCCTTTGAAATTACCTTCTTGCGTTGCGGTCAATAAAGGATGTAAGACTTTGATCGGCGCTTTGAACATTTCTACAAATTCCATCAAGCCTTGATTGGCGAGACAGAGACCACCGGAATAGCTGTAAGCATCTGGGTCGTCTTGTGAATAATCTTCTAGTTTGCGGATATCGACTTTGCCGACTAAGGAAGAAATATCTTGATTGTTTTCATCTCCAGGCTCTGTTTTGGATACTGCGATTTGTTTTAAGACAGAAGGGTAGCGTCGCACCACGCGAAATTGATTAATGTCGCCACCAAATTCGTGCAGACGTTTGACTGCCCAAGGGCTGGGAATAGTTCTGAGATATCTGCGTGGAATTCCAAAGTCTTCTTCCAAAATCGCACCGTCTTCCTCTTCGTTAAACAAGCCGAGTGGCGATTCATTCACTGGTGAACCTTTGATGCAATAGAAGGGAATTTTTTCCATCAAATATTTAAGGCGCTCAGCGATGGAGGATTTACCACCGCCGACTGGGCCTAGCAGATACAAAACTTGTTTGCGCTCTTCGAGACCTTGCGCGGCATGGCGGAAGTAGGCGACGACTTGTTCTATCACTTCTTCCATACCATAAAACTCGCGGAAGGCCGGGTAGATTTTGATGATTTTATTGGAGAATATGCGCGAACGTCGTGAGTCGTTGCGGGTGTCGATTTGTTCGGGTTCGCCGATGGCTGCCAGCATGCGTTCCGGTGCAGTGGCGTAGGCGAGAGGGTCTTTTTTGCATAAGTCCAAAAACTCTTGCAATGAATATTCTTCTTCGCGAGTTTTTTCGTAACGCGCTGCATAGTTGTCAAAAATATTCATTTTGATCTCCTTTTACGTGCGCACTGAGCGTTCAGATTTTGTCAGCTATCGCACTTTCTTTTGGGTGATAAACGAAAAAAATGGCGTAGGCTCAATTTAGTGTAGGCGAAAAATAAAAATCTGCAGGCAAATTTTTGTGACATTGAAATGCAAAAAAGACGGGACAAGCCCCTAATGCCGCTCAGCCAAGCGTGGTGCTGCATATCGTCGGCAAGCAGCATGCTGTTTGCGTTCCCCCGCTGTAATCCGCCTAGAGTTGACAGTGCGACGTTTTGCATTGAACTGAAATGCATCAGGATCATTTCCTTTATTTCTTAGCTTAACGATGATGGCTGGGGATTTGGATGACACGATTTTTGCATAAGCATGCTTCAATTTTGTCTGGAACTTCGCAACTGCAATATGGTCAGAAAGTAGCTAAGAACAACAAATCGTTACAAAATAGGAGGAAAAACTCGCAGATCTATTGTCCGCGCCTGCTGTGCGAACTCAGAACAAGTGATATGCTTGTTGGCATTAAGACGCTGCCATGGTTTTTTATTAACCGTATATGAAGCAGCGCGGGTTGAACGGTAAGAAATATTCGTATTTGGCTATTAAAAAGTATTCATTTATTGCACACTATGATGTACGCATTGCAATACGAATAATTGGAGAAAGAACATGAAAAAGACTTTGATAGGAATGGCAATCGCTTTGGCGGTTTCTACCCATTTTGCAATCGCGGAATCTGGCCCGATTGCAACGGTGAATACGCCTGATGTGAATAGCGCAGCAAAATCAACGCTGAATTTTCAGCCTTTGCCACAACAAATTCAGGCGGCGAATATGACGGCTGAATTTTTTACGCGCTTTCATTACAAAGCGACCCCGCTCGATGATGCGATGTCGGAAAAGATTTTTGATCGTTATTTGAAATCACTTGATGGCGATCGTGTTTTTTTCTTGCAATCAGATATTGATAAATTTTCTGTCGCGCGCGACAAGCTCGATGACGCGATCTTGGGACAAGATTTACGTACACCGTTTGCGATGTTTAATCTGTATCACCAACGTTTTAAAGAACGTTTGACTTACGCGCGCAGCTTGTTGAATTCTGAATTCGATTTTTCACAGAAAGAAGCTTATCGCTATCAGCGTGAAAAAGAACCTTGGCCACAGACTGAAGATGAAATGCGTGATTTGTGGCGTCAACGGGTGAAGAACGATTGGCTGCGTTTAAAGCTGGCAGGCAAAGAAACGGCAGCGATTAAGACCACACTGGAAAAGCGTTATGAAACCACCTTGACGCGCATGAATAAATTGAAGAGCGAAGACGTATTTCAATTGTTTATGAATGCGTATGCTATGTCGGTGGAACCACATACGAATTATCTGGGCCCCAAAGCGGCAGAAGACTTTGATATCTCTATGCGTTTGTCGATGACTGGTATCGGCGCGACTTTGCAAGATCGCGATGAGATGGCAACGGTGCGTGAGATGGTGCCTGGTAGTCCGGCGGCTTTGTCGGGTAAGTTAAAGGTCGGTGATCGTATCGTTGGTGTTGCGCAAGGTACGGACGGACCTGTGGTGGATGTGATGGGATGGCGTTTAGATGATGTCGTTAAATTGATTCGCGGCCCAAAAGATACCACGGTGACTTTAGATGTCTTGCCTGCTGATGCCGGCCCAGATGGTGCGCACAAAACGGTGGTGTTGGTGCGTAACAAAATCACTTTAGAACAACAGGCCGCGAAGAAATCGATACAGGAAGTGAAAACTGCTGAAGGTACCCGCCGCATTGGTGTAATCGCCTTGCCGACTTTTTATCAAGATTTTGACGCGCGTCGTCGTGGCGACAAAAACTTTAAGAGTGCAACCCGTGATGTGGCCAAACTTTTGGGTGAATTGAAGAAAGAAAAAGTTGATAGCGTATTGATTGATTTGCGTGATAACGGTGGCGGTTCTTTGAACGAAGCAGTCGAGCTGACCAGTTTGTTTATCGGCAAAGGCCCAGTCGTGCAGCAACGTAATTCGCAGGGCAGAGTGCATGTGGAAAGTGATAGCGCTGGTGTGGTTGCTTGGGATGGCCCACTGGGTGTGATGATTAATCGCGGTTCTGCATCTGCATCAGAAATTTTCGCTGCAGCGATTCAAGATTATGGCCGTGGTTTGATTATTGGTGAAAACAGTTTTGGTAAGGGCACTGTGCAAACTGTGATTAGTTTGGATCAGATGGCGCGTAGCGAGAAGCAGCAATATGGCGATCTCAAAATGACGATAGCGCAGTTCTTCCGCGTGAATGGCGGCACCACCCAATTACGGGGCGTGACACCTGATATCGCTTATCCTAGTTTTACCGATGCCGATAGTTATGGTGAATCTAGCTACGACAATGCACTGCCTTGGGTGCAAATTAAACCAGCCAATTATCAAGCATTAGGTAATTTGAAAGACGTACAGGCGATGTTGCAAGTGCGCCATGAAATGCGCATCGCTAAAGATAAAGAATTTCAATTTATCAAAGAAGATATTGCTGAGTTTAAAAAGCAAAAAGAGAAGAAGGTCATTTCTTTGAACGAAGAGGAACGTCGTGCGGAACGTGATGCGCGTGAGAAAAAAACCAAAGAGCGTGAAGTCATTCGCGCTGCTTTAGAAGGCAAAACCAAGGTCGCTGGTAAAACAGATGCCAAAGATGGCACTAAGGCAGAAGCGAATAAATTACCAACACAAGACGATGGATTGCAAGGCAGTGAACGCAGTTTGGCAGCAGAGTTGGCTGCTGAAAAAGCGAGCAAAGAAGCGAAAGATGTTTATTTGATTGAAGCTGCGCATATTCTGAGTGATGAAATTGAATTGCTTAAATCGAGTAAGCGCTTGGCAGACAAGACCATTTCTCGTGCGAGTGTGAAAAGTAAAGAAACCAATTGAGTTGACTTCAGTTTGAATTGCATCAATACCTGATGCAGGTTGTGCAGAGGTCTCTTTAAAAGACGCTTGATAGATGTCGTCACCAATTGATTGCCGGTGGCGTACAAATATCAAGCGTTTTTGATTTATGGATATAGAAAATGATGATGGAACAAAGACGGTATGCCGCTGATTCTGTATTGGTCGGGCAGTCGGAGCGTGCTAGGAATGTCGCAAGTCGATTCGGATTGCAAATCGGATTAGGGTTCGGCCTTAGCTTGATTTTGCTAATGGGCTTAATAACGGACGTAAGTAAGCAGGCTTACGCACAAACGCTTGTCGCCGCAGATAGTTTGCAGCAAAGAGTCAAGGCTTGTGTCGCTTGTCATGGTCAAGAAGGGCGAGCAACCACAGATGGTTTCTACCCTCGAATTGCCGGCAAACCAGCGGGTTATTTGTTCAATCAATTACGCCATTTTCGGGATGGCAAGCGCGTTTATCCGATGATGACGTACATGGTCACGCATATGAACGATGCTTATTTACAGGAAATCGCAGATTACTTCGCTGATTTAAATCCACCTTATGCTGCACCACAAACCAGTCAAGCAAATCCCGCCGAAATGGAACGCGGTCGTATTCTGGTGAAGGATGGTGATGCAAGCCGCAAGTTGCCAGCTTGTATTGCCTGTCATGGTGACAAAATGACTGGCATAGCGCCGTTTATTCCGGGGTTGTTGGGTCTTCCACGAGATTATCTCGTAGCACAGTTAGGTGCTTGGAAAACGGGTAGCCGACATGCAGCTTCGCCAGATTGTATGCAAACAGTTGCGCAACAGCTTGAAGCTAGCGATATCGCCGCAGTATCTGCATGGCTTGCCGCGCAGACGCTGCCAGCCGACACTAAGGCGATTAAAGTGACAGAGGCAAGTAAAGATTTCAGCTTGCCGATCGCCTGTGGGAGTATGAAACCATGAGCATTTCTATACGGCGTATAGCCAAAATCGTCGCACTGTTTTTCTTGATTGTGCTTGGTCTGTTAGCCTTGAGCGCGTGGTATGGCTATCGCTTAGGTCATGGCTATGCAGATCTTCCGGTAGAAGCCAGTCAGTCTAGTAATCGTATGCATCCAGCGAATATGCCAGGTACGAATGAGGCAGTATTAGAACGTGGTGCCTATTTGGTCAAAATTGCGGATTGCATGGCTTGTCATACCGCACGAGGTGGCGCGGCGTTTGCTGGCGGGCGGGTGATGGAATCTGAATTTGGTCAGTTTGTTACACCCAACATTACACCCGACAAACAAACGGGTATCGGAAACTGGACTGCCGAAGATTTTTGGAATGCCTTACACAATGGTCGTGGTAAACAGGGCGAGTTATTGTATCCGGCGTTCCCTTTTGTGAATTACACCCACATTACTCGTTCAGATGCCGATGCGATGTTCGCCTACTTGCAAAGTCAGCCTGCAATCTCACAACAAAACACCGAGCATCGTTTGGCTTTTCCTTACAATCAGCGTGCAGGCTTAGCTTTTTGGCGCGCAGCGTATTTTCAGCCAGGCGAATTAGCTTATCAGCCGCAACAAAGCCAAGAGTGGAATCGTGGTGCCTACTTAGTGCGCGGCCTGGCACATTGCAGTGCTTGTCATAGTAGCCGTAACCAATTCGGTGCCAACATGGGCAGTGATGATTTTTCTGGTGGTGAAATGGCTGGTATCAGTTGGTATGCACCTTCTTTAGTGGCCAAGCATGAACTGAATCTTTCTGCTTGGAGCACGGCTGATTTAGGTCAATTGCTACAGCATGGTGTGAATCGGCAAACTAGCGTGAACGGCCCGATGGCAGAAGTGGTCAAAGAAAGTTTGCAATACTTGACGGATCAAGATGCAGCAGCAATGGCAAATTACTTACGCGCTTTGCCGCAACAAGTGAAAACCGCACCTGATTTCTTAGACCGTGCGATTGCCAGACCAACGGTGTCCAAAGAGCAAATGCTGCAGCTGATGGAAGCGGGCGAAGTAATTTATCGTGCGCAGTGCATTGATTGTCATGGTAAAAATGGCGAAGGAAAAACCGGAATTTATCCTGCACTCAAAGAAAATCCTTCTGTGCAAATGCATTCACTCAGTAATCCTATTCGAGTTATTTTGGCGGGTGGATTTTCACCCGTCACCAAGGGTAATCCACGCCCGTATAGTATGCCGCCATTCGCCCCGTTTTTGAACGACACCGAAGTTGCGCTAGTGCTGACATATATTCGTAACTCTTGGGGCAATCAAGCTAGTGTGGTTGGTGCGGCTGAGGTGAATCCCTATCGCACAGCGAGTTTGGATTAAGCACAGCGAGCCAAGATTAAGCACAGCGATTTGGGACGAAGTTGATCAAGTAGATCAAGCGTATCAAAGCGTATAAAAGAAAAATGTAATATTGAGATAGATGAGGGAAAGAATGAAACTGAATTTGATTTCATTGGCAGTTTGCAGCTTGATAGGTTTCGCTGGCACACCAGTTTTTGCTGCGCCTTTAGCCGCTCTTGAAGCCGCACGCGAAACAGCAACAGCCAAAATTGATTACCGCAAAGTCACCACGCAGTTGCCGCGTGAGGCGCGACCGATTCATTATGATGTATCGATTACGCCTTACCCTAAAGACGCACGCTTTTCTGCAAAGGTGGGTATCAAACTTTCGCTCCTTTCTGCTAGTCGCAGTATCACTTTACATGCGACCGACCTGACATTTAAGAAAATGCGTTTGCTTGATGCGGCAGGAAAAGTCATTAGTGAAGACATCAAACTCACTGTAGATGCAGAGGCACAGACCGCGACATTCACATTTCCTCAGCGCTTAAAACCTGGACAATATCGGCTAGATCTGGAATACGATGGTTTAATTGGCACCCAGGCGGTTGGTTTGTTTTCACTTGATTACGATAGTCCGCAAGGTCAACAACGCGCGTTGTATACCCAGTTTGAAAATTCTGATGCGCGACGTGTGATCCCATCTTGGGATGAGCCCGTGCATAAAGCCACATTCACCGTCGAGATGATCGTGCCGCGTGAACATATGGCGGTGAGTAATATGCCAGTGTTATCCAGAACCGATATTAGTGACGGTCTTAGCCTAGTTAAGTTCGCTAAGACTCCCAAGATGTCGACTTATTTATTGTTTTTGAGCGTGGGCGATTTTGAACGTGCAACTGTGATGGCCGACGGCACTGAAATTGGTGTGATTGCCAAACGTGGCAGCCTCGATCAGGCCCGTTATGTCCTTGAAGAGTCAAAAGGTATTTTGCGCGAATTTAATGATTACTTCGGTACGCGTTATCCTTTACCAAAATTAGATAATATCGCTGCACCTGGACAAAGCCAGTTTTTCAGTGCGATGGAAAATTGGGGCGCGATTTTTACCTTTGAAAGTTCTATCCTGCTCGATCCGACAATTTCAACGCAGGCCGATAAACAACTCGCATTCGTGACTGCTGCACATGAAGCAGCACATCAATGGTTTGGCAATTTGGTGACGATGCAGTGGTGGGATGATTTGTGGTTAAACGAAGGTTTTGCGTCGTGGATGGAAAATCGCACCATGATGCGTCTGCATCCCGAATGGCAACCAGAATTTAATGCGATTTCCGTACGCGAACAAGCAATTGCACTTGATGCTTTGGCGAGCACGCATCCAGTCGTACAAAAAATTGAAACGGTCGATCAGGCTAGTCAGGCATTCGATAGCATTACCTACCAAAAAGGTGAAGCAGTGATTCGCATGCTGGAAAATTATGTGGGCGAAGATGCGTGGCGCCAAGCAGTGCGTTCCTACATGCGCACGCACGCTTATAGCAATACACAATCTCGCGATTTGTGGAAGCAAGTAGAGAAAGCCGCACGCAAACCTATCGTTGCGATTGCCAAAGATTTTACCGAACAAGCTGGCGTACCTCTCATTTATGTTGATGACATCACTTGCAAAAATGGGAAATCGATTATCAGCCTGCGTCAGGGCGAATTTTCTAAAGATGTTCCGAATAAAAAACCGCTGCATTGGCGTGTACCCGTTGTCGCACAAATCGCGGGCACCAAGGTGGTCGGCAATACTTTAGTGATCAACGGCAAAGCCAGTCTGCAATTACCTGCCTGTGGCACAGTCGTTGTAAATGCTGGTCAAATGGGCTATTACCGAACGCTATACGCGCCGAAAGTATTTGCTCAACTCAAGAATCACTTCACCGACATTGCGACCATTGATCAAGTTGGTATTTTGTCGGACAGTTGGGCGATGGGCTTAGCGGGGCAACAGCCTGTTGCAGATTATCTTGATTTGGCGAAAGCGACCTCATCGAATGCAAGTCCGCATGTTTGGGATCATATCGCGAATGTTTTTTCGACGATGAATAACTATCTAAAAGATGATCCAACACGTCAAAAAATGTTCCAAGAATTTGCATTCAAACGTCTGTCACCATTGATGCAAGAATTAGGCTGGCAAGCAAAAGAAAACGAAGCTGAACATGTGGCTAATACCCGCGCAGCGATGATTACTGTACTTGGCAGCATGGGGGAATCAAGCATATTAGCGGAAGCGCGTCGGCGTTTTGCGGTAATGGATAGTGATCCTAATGCAGCACCTGCCGCCTTACGTTTATTAATTTTGGCAATCGTGGCAGAGAATGCTGATGGCACAACTTGGGACAAGTTGTATGCGAAAGCGAAGTCTGAGAAATCTGCCTTGGTGAGACAAAATATCTACGAATTATTAGCAGCAAGTGAAGACCCAACTTTGGCAAAGCGTGCCCTAGATTTAGCCTTAAGCGATGAGCCAGGTCTAACCACCAGCGCAGCAATGATTCGCCAAGTAGCGTCAAATCACCCAGACATGGCGTTTGATTTTGCGATGGCGAATATGGCGAAAGTAAATGAAAGAGTCGATGCAACATCACGCAGCCGCTTCTTCCCGTCCTTGGCAAGTACTTCATCTAATCCTCAAATGATTAGCAAATTAAATGCCTATGCCAACGCCCATCTCGATCCGAGCGCACGCGGAGAACTAGAAACTGTAATCGCGGCGATTGAATATAGAATTAAATTAAAACGTGAACGCGTGCCTGAGATTCGAGCTTGGCTGGATCAATCAAAGGACTAGAATGTGAGTAATTGACAATCTGCTTTCTACTCAGAAACTAGACGCATTACTTTTATACGCCTATGATGAATCTTTCGTTTGAGGAGAAGTAAAATGAAAACCCTAGTGACAGCTCGTAAAACATTATGCGTGTTATTTGGCGCAGCATTGATTTCTGCGCCAGTTGTGGCAAAACAACCAACCTGGCTAAATCCAGATCAGGGTAAATCTGATCAAAAACATGGCAAAGGCGATGATAAACAGGACAAGCACGATAAACAGGACAAGCACGACAAGCATGACAAACACGATGACCGTGATCAGCGAGATGACAGACGTCAAGGCGACAGAAATGATCGCCAAATTTCTCATCAGTATTTTACGACCCAACATCGCACCGTCGTCGTTGATTACTACACCAATGAATTTCGTAGCAAAGGTTGCCCCCCTGGTTTAGCGAAGAAAAAGAACGGATGTTTGCCGCCCGGGCAAGCGAAAAAATGGAAACGTGGTTCTGCCTTGCCTAGAGATGTCATCTACGAAGATGTGCCACAGCGCGTGATTTCAATTATCGGTGCGCCACCGTCGGGTCATAAATTTGTGCGTGTGGCAAATGATATTCTTTTGATTGCCATTGGCACGAGCATGGTGATTGATGCGATTGATGATTTAAACCGTTACTGATTTTCATTTGAAAATTTTATTTTGTGGCTAAGCAACAGGATAATAATATTGCTTTTTTTATCGAATATGAAGTAGCGATAAAATTGATGCATCGTTTGTAGCGATGCATCAATTTTATAAATATCTAACCCAAGCTTGCTTGCTTTGGCGCTTGAATGCCGCAAATTGACGACAAGGAAAGTACAAGATTGGAGCTAAAAGTGCGGCGCCAAGCCAAACTTGCCATACTTGTTCAACGCCAAATCGATTGCCGTGATTGGCACCAAAAATTTGCACTAAGAGCGTCTGTAAAATCAGCAATACATACAAATGCAAGATGTAATAAAACATCGGTGCCGCACCAATTTCAGCGCAGAGCTGAGTAAAACGATTGCTGCTGCGTTCAAACCATGCCAGACAGAGCATGCCAGTGCCTATGGTTAGCAAACTAAATAGCAAAGACGGCGGATACTTTTGGAAGTTGAGATAAGACATGCTGGTCCTGATGAAATCGGGATAGTGTTGCCAATGTAAATTTTCGCCATAGATATTGAAGCTGCGTAATAGGAATAATGTAGCAAGTGCAGCCAACCCAATGGTGATTAAGCGACCTTGTCTTTGCAAACTGCTGATTCCTTGTTGATACAGCGGCCCACAAGCATAGCCAATCAGGATAATGCCTACCCATGGTAATAAGGGATAACTGATCTTAATACTCGCCAATGGTTCTGGTAAAAATCCGCGTTGAAAGAAGATGGTCCAGATCGTGTAAGCAGGGTGATCGCTTGCGATCTTGATGTCGCTGATCATATTGTGTCCCGCCACAATCAAGATGCCGAGCGTTAGAAGTATAGGAAGTGGAAGTTTGTGTAGCAAGCCTAAACAAATCATCGCCAAACCGATAACCCAGATTACTTGTAGATACCAAGTCGATGGCGGGAATTGTCCGACCCAAGCGAAATTGATCACCGTGAACTCAAGTGCAATCAGAAATAAACCACGTTTAATAAGAAAACCAGTGGCGTCACGCTGACTACCTTGAAGATGTGGAGGATGCGAATAAAGCCATGCAGATAATCCGGCTAAAAATACAAATATTGGTGCGCAAAAATGTGCCGTGAATCGGGTAAAAAATAGCGCTGGATCGGTTTGATCGATTAGCATAGGATCGGCAACTTGCTTGTGTAGATAAATTGTTTCGCGTACGTGATCAACCAGCATGAGAAGCATGATAAGGCCTCGCAAACTGTCGATCGCATTGATTCTGTTTCGTGTCATGCTGATGTTAGCTGCGATGCTAGTATTCATGCTGTTTTTTACGCTGTTATTCATACTAAAAGTGGAGTGAGGTCGAACTTGGATTGTGGAAAAAATGGCTTTGGACTGACAGGTGCGGCAGTGTAAGTTGGATCAATCATCAATTCCACTGCCGCTTCAATAAGCTTTCCTTGCAAATTAATTAGAACATCAAAGCATCAGAACGCCACGCGCAGATTGGCGCTGATCTGCCTCTCACTTCCTGGTTGTATCCACACTTGGCTGTAAGCGCTGGCGAAGTATTGACGGTTCATCAGATTATTCACTTGAACATGTAGTTGCATGGTCGAATTAATGCGATAGTCGGCAACCAGTTTGATCGATGTATAGGCGGGCAAAATGAAGTTGCTACTCAATGCCACGTCGCCATAGCGTTCGCCTATGTATTGCAATCCTAGGCCGATGCCGCTCGCATTACCGTTCAGTTGAAAACTCTGTTTAAGGAAGAGGTTCGCGCTATGTGTGGGGACATTGGGAAAGCGGCTGCCAGTCAAGATTAAGTTATCACCACGACTGACCTTGGCATCGGTGTAAGCATAGGCCGCCGCGATGCGGAGATTATCTTGCAATTGGCCCTCTACATCCAATTCTATCCCTTGACTCTTGAGCTCACCTGCGGTGATTGAGAAGTCGGTGTTCACTGGATTGGTCGTAAGTACATTGCGTTTATCGATGTTGAAAATCGCGATCGTACTGCTTAAATTTTTCTTAGTATTCTCCCACTTCATACCAAGCTCGTAAGAGCGACTTTCTTCTGCAGGAAAAGCGGTATTGTTGATGCTAACGCCGCTGTTCGGACGAAAACCTTGCGCCGCGGAGAGATACCACGCTAGGCTAGGAGTCGCTTGATAAACGACGCCAATGCGCGGACTGCTGGCTTGCAGCGATTGTTGATTGACTGTTGCTGTGCGGCGGTTTTCCACCCGCTGTTGATAGCGATCAAAGCGAATGCCAAGCAAGGTTTTCCACTGCGTATTCCAGTGTATGTGGTCCTGCAAATAAACGGCGTTGGCTTCCTGATTTTCCTTAGTGTTGATCGACATCGTCAAAGGGTCAGCCTGCTTTCCATAGACTGGCTTAAAAATATTGATGCTATAAGGATTGCTCGCAGAAGGATTACGTCTGAGTTGTACTCGCTCGTCTGCAAACAGGACATGTTCGATGCCGAATAAAGTCTGATGTTGTACACCGGCGATCTGATGATTGCCAGCGAGCTCGATACGTGCGCTGCGGTCAGACGCGGAAAAATCACGATAGCGGTGTTGACGACGTAAGGTTTCGTTATCGGGCAAAAGATTGCTCGCTTCAGTCGAAAAACCTTTAATTTCGCTGTCACGATATGAGAGGCCGGATTGTAAAGTCCAGTGTGCGCTCAGGTCATGTTGGAAAAAGAATTGATGTCCTAGCGATTTCGTTTGCATACGTCCATCGGCTGGTTCACCTAAAAAGCGCGAATTTGGAATGAGGCCAAGTTGTCCATTCACCGCTACCACGCCACGATCAAATGGTGATTTTTGCTCACTTGCTTCTAGTTCGTAAGACAAGGTTGTGTGATCAGTGATACGCCATAATAAGGAAGGTGCGATGAAGGTTCTGTCGGTCTTGTGATAGTCACGATTACTTTCGCTACTTTCACTTGCTAGATTGATGCGATACGCGAATTGTTGGCTGATCGGACCAGTTAAATCTGCCGCGATGCGTTTCTCTTGGAAACTGCCTAGTTTCATATCGACTTGGTAGACGGGATCAAAACGCGGTTTCTTCGTGAGAATATTAATTGTCCCACCAGGTTCACCTCTGCCGTACAAAGCCGAGGCTGGGCCTTTCAAAATTTCAATCGCATAAGTATTTGCGTTATCACGAATGCCGTTATAGCCGCGACTTGAATTGACGCCGTTGATCATGTAATCAGAACCAAAATTAGGATCACCTGTGAAACCACGCATCGCGTAGCTATCCCACAAGCCGCCTAGATTACTTTGACGTTGAATGCCGCTACTCAGATCCAAGGCATCGCGCAGTGTGTTCGCGCCAGTGTCTTGTAATAGCTCTGCGCTGATCACGCGCACAGCCATTGGTAAGTCTATTAGCAAACTATTGTTTTTGGTGGCACCTGCGACAGATAAATTTCTGTATTGTTTTTGACCTTGTACTTTGACTTGTTGCGGCACATCTTTTTTGATTTGTTTAGATGTCTGCGTCGAAGATTCGATGGTGTTTGTTTGGCTGTTTTTTGCTAAAGCCGTTTCTTCAGCGTTCGCCAGTTGCGGATATAAGCTTGCCAATAAGATGGCGAATGCGGTGTGCGTTGTTTGATTCATTTGGATTTATATTGAACGAGAGTGTGTAGAAAAACTGAAAATCAGCGGCGCGAAGATTCTTTATAAGGCACAACTTTGACCGCATTGAGTCGATAGCCTGCCGTTCCAAGTTCAGTCTGACTACGTACGCTATCTAATTGACCGCTGACCCAGACAGGTTCCATGGTCTTAATCACTTGCGCTTGTTCTAACTGAACTTCAATGATCTGATTCGCAGGTGGGGGCGGGGTGTGTAGGCAGCCACCAAAATAAGGAACTAGCAAAAAAGTACCGACCTTGCCGTTTTCGATATCGAGCGGCACGACAAAGCCAGGAATTCGAACATACTTCTGATTGAACAAAGGATTGGTTGGCGCGTTATCCCATGCCGTTCTGAGTTTCTTGAGTGCGGAAATCGCGCGTGGATCAGCATCGTTAAAATTCCCCAGATCCATATCTTTAAAGTCTGCGCTCGGGTCCCAACTAGCGGGAATGAGATCTTCCCAAGAGATGGTCTTGAAGTTAATTGGCTTTCCTGTCGCGTCTTTTGGGCTGTCTTTGCTTGCACTCTGGACTGCACTAGTTGCTGACTTGGTTGGCTTGTTTGGATTTAGTCGCTCACCAATTTTGTATTCGCCATGTGGATCGGCTTTCGCGGTCGAGCTTTTTGTTTTTTCTGCTGCTTTACTTTGCGCCGCGCTGGGTTTGCTTGCAAGCATGCTGACGCTGATCAATAGGGTGATCGCGATAGTAGCGATGTTAAAGAATTTCATTTTTTTTAGTGTCATAGTCATAGCTTGGTAGATTTTTATGGTTCTTGGAAATTGCTTATAAGCGCGTCGATAAACCGTCGCTGAGGGTATAGCGATAGGCACGCCAAGCGGGAATCAAGCCTGCGAAAAGGCCCGCTAACAATAGCCCTCCAATCGCGGGTAATTCACTGCTGCGTATCAAGCTCATTTGCAAGCTAATGCCGAAATGATCTTGCAGATGGCTAGCACCGATCAGGCTCATCAAATCGACGATGGCAATGCCAAAGAACAGTCCTAGCAAACTCAGCATGGCGCTTTCAAGTAACAATAAACCTGCGATATACATCGTGCTGGCACCGACTGCGCGCAGAATCGCGAGTTCGCGCCGTCGCTCATTTAAGCTGGCGGAAATGACCGCAATCAAACTACAAAAACTAATCAGTGCAACCAAGGCCGCGATACCCAAGAGCAGTTGTTCAACTTGGCTTAGCATTTGCCAGAGTTCGTCCAGTGCTACACCAGGAATCACCGCGAGCAGGGCTTCATCCGCGAAACTATTGACGGAGCGTTGCACACGAAAAACTGCGCTACGATTCTTTAAACCGATTAAGGCAGCCGTAATTTGTTGTGGCTGTAAATCAAACTTACGCACATGTTCTGGGGCGATGGAAAACTGTGGGATGGGCGCGCCAGCCTGCCAGTCCAAGTGGAGCGCTTCTATGGCTTGCAAATTCACATGCACGGTGCGATCCACTGGCGTTCCGGTGCGCGCTAAAATGCCGATCACTTGAAAGGGTTTGACGTCATGTTCTTGCGTCAGTTGCGCTTTTTGCGCTTGCTGCGTGGGCATGCCATGACTCAGAACAATCTTGTCGCCCATTTGATAATTTAATTGCGCCGCGACTTCTGCACCAATCACCGCGCCAAATACATGATCTGCGCCGTCCTCAAAGAAGCGACCTGCACGCAAACGCAAAGCTTGCTTTTGTCCATAACGTAAATGTTGGAAATAGGCGGCACTGGTGCCAAGTACCGGAAAACCTTGGTGTGAATCACCTAAAGAAATAGGCACTGACCATGCAATTGCAGGGTGGCGCGTGATGGCTTCATAGCTTTCCCAGCGAATGTTGTTGCTGGCATTACCGATGCGAAAAACCGAGTACAGCATCAATTGAATTGGGCTGGTTCTAGCACCGATGATCAAGTCAGTTCCTGCAATCGATTGTGAAAAACTACTACGAGCATCTTGTCTCACACGTTCTACCGTAAGCAAGAGTGCACAAGAAATCGCAATCACGAACACCACTAATCCCAAGGTGTAGCGGCGATTTAAGGCGCTCTTAAGGGCGATCTGCAAGATCAGACTCATGCGCAAGCTTGCGCCTAATTTCGACAAGGCTTTCATGTTCTTACTTGCCATTGTTGGCAATCGACTTGGCGGTCGAAATGTCGCGCTAAGCGTTGATCATGGCTGACGAAAATCAAGCCAGCCATTGAGGTTTCGCATTGAGAAATGAGTCGCTCCATAAAACTTTGTTGATGCATTTCATCGAGTGCAGAGGTAGGCTCATCGGCAATGATGAGTTGCGGGCTGCCGATTAGGGCACGTGCTGCGGCGACGCGTTGCTGTTGGCCTATACTGAGTTTCGCAGCAGGCTTGTTCCAGTTGGTTTGGGCGATGCCGAGTTGCGTCAATAACTGTTTGGCAGCTTGCTGTGCAATCGATGGCTTTACTTGATCACTCCCCGTGCTAACACAGGCCGCGTGTAGGCGTCGTGTTGAAAATTGGCACGGCAGCATGACATTGCTAATCAAATCGAGATATGGGATGAGATTAAATTGTTGAAAAATGATGCCGAGATGGTCAACCCGGAACTGATCGCGTTGCGATGCTTTCAGTTGCTTGAGATCTTGCCCTAAGAGTTGGATATGGCCCTTAGTGGGTTCATTGATGCCTGAACACAAACTCAGCAAGGTACTTTTGCCGCAACCACTAGGCCCGTGTATGAATACTCGTTCGCCCGCTTTCATACTGAATGCAGCGATATGCAGTTGTGCTGATGTGGCGTTGGGATCGCTGTTTTTCCAAGCGAATTGCACATCTTGCATTTGTAATAAAGGGGTGTCCGTATGGTTGATGTATTTATTCATGGCATACATGGCATAGTCTGAAAACTATTTTGTTTTGAATAAAGTGTTTTGGCATTACCAAGTCATGTTGATTTCGTCGGCGTGCAAGGTTTTGGCATGCTGCCCACCCGCATGTACGACTTCAACCTTGAGGCGATGTATGCCTTTGTACTGTTGCAATAGCTTGGCTTTTAGGCTGCGCAAGTGTTGTGGGTTTTTGCATTGCAATTCCACGTCAAAACGCAAATCACCATGCTTTTTTTCTTCGTTCGACTTTTGCTTACCGGTGAGCACAGGTGAGTCGAGTTCGATCTGACCGGCTTGGCATTGCGCTGTAGGACTCAATTCAATCCATAGAAGCGGATTTTGTAATTGCTGTAGTAGTTGTTTTACTTTGTCTTGTTCGGCTTCATCTTTTGGTGCTCGCTCAAATCCTAAAAAATTATCGAGTGGGCTGGAAAAACTCATTACCGCTTGCGATTGATCGATCGCTAGTTGCAACTGTGCTTGTCCATGTACATGAGCGTGTAATGAACTCTTTTGTTGTGCAAAACTTGTTACATGAGTTAGTCCGAGGATGCTAACAATCAGCGTCAGGAAGATTTTTTTCATATTGATTAGGAAGTCATTTTGTGGTTTCTTGCATTTTGCTTTGTGGCGGTTGAAATGGCATCTTCAGTCTTGCCAGTCGAATTCTCGATGAAAGCTTGAGGTGCTGATTTGGGCGGGGCTATCTTCTATTGGCACATCAACGACCAAGAGTAGACAATTTTGCTCCTCGTTGAGTAGCATTTCGCGCACTGGATAGCGTCCAGTGGGGCGTGGATAGCGACGCCATATTCCCTTGCGATGTTGTACAAAATAATGTGCAACACCAGTGCTAATCGTGCGTTCAAAAGCGCGTCTATCCATCCATTCAAATCGCAGAACCTGCTTGGTTTTCGCATCTTGAGCGACGCAGGGAATTAGACCCCTGTCATCAAATAGTGGATTGAGTGCGCGTCCAGTAATCGGTTGAGGACTGCTGGTGTATTCGGCAAAATTAAGCATTGCTGATTTCTTTCATCGCTTGTTTCTCTTGTTCGATTTCGTCGTATTGAAACAATTCATGGTTGAGTGACGTAGCTGATGGCGTCGCTGTACCTGTCATAGCAGGTGCCAATGCACATGCCTTGCAGTAGCCGCGATTTTTGATGTGCGCAATGATCAAATTGACGCCACCGATACTCGCCAACATAACTTCCGCCAATTCGCCATAGCGTGGTCCAACCCAGAAAATCGATATCAGAAAGCAGATGAATCCAGTTAAGCCGAATAGCAATACGATGGCTTTTCGATGCTGCGCGAAGCCAGGGATTAAGGAAAAAATAATCGGTAAGGCGACCACGGCGATCATCCAATAATGGAAGTCATCGTGATGAGGAATTTGCGTCAAGAAGGGAATCAATAAAGCGATGGGCGTCAGCGCGCAATGCAACACACATAGCGCTGATGCAAATACACCGAGGTAGTCGCCAAGTTTAATTATGAGCTTCAACGTAGATTCCTTGAGTTTAAATTTGCGTGCCATTTGTTTGCTCGAGCAAGAAAAACATCGCTGTTGCGGGTACCGTTTTCCAGAAAAATAAAAGAAAATATCTGCAACACAGTTGCAATTGAGTGATTCTATTTGAATGAAAGATTAAATGCAACTGTGTTGCACAAACAAATTTTTTCACCTATTATGCAACTCTGTTGCAAGTATTTGGTGTCAATTTATCTTGCAATAAAGATGTTTTTGTAGGGCGTGAGTGACTTATTTGCGTTTTGTGAAAACCACTATGTTTAGTCAATATCTTTCAAAATGGTCTCTTAATTTCTCTTCTACGTTTATTTTTGAAATGTAAAGTTTGATTGATAGATGAAAGAAAAGACTCACAGCATGCTCAACACAAAGTATTCAAAAAGTTTTTTTACCAATGATTGAAATAAAGAAAATAAGGAAATTGATTTATGAAACAAGAAAATAAGTACCAAGCAGTAAAAACACTGCTGGCATTGAGCTTGGCAAGTCTGTTGGCGGCATGCGGTGGTAGTGATACTGCTACGTCAGAAAACAAGGATGACAAGGTTGTCACTATCGATACCGCAGGTCGCCTCGCGATCGCCGAGAAGGATAGTAAAAATCTTATCTTGCGTGACTTGGATAATCACCTCACGGAAGCGACACATCAATTAGACAATGCAGGCGCTAGTTTGTACCCCAGCCCGAACGGTCGCTATGTCGTCGCAACGCAAAGAGCGCAAGATCTGGTGCAGTTTGTTGATGGTGGCGTTTGGCAAGAAGATCATGTGAATCACTTACATGATTACAAGCAGGGATCAAAGCTGATGACTTGGAAATTAGCTGGTTCTCGTCCAACCCATTATGACGTTCAAGTTGGCAAGCAAGCTGCGATATTTTTTGATGGTGATAGCGCCGTTACACCAGTTAAAAATGCCAGCGTTCGATTAATTACCGATGCTTCGATTGCGAGCGGTGCGGTTGCCGCAGGTTTTGATTTGAATTCTTCTATCCACGGTTTCGCAGAGCCTATCGACAATAAAATTCTTAGCGTAAGTCGTGCTGCCGATGCTACTGACACGTTGCCGACGCATGTGCAGCTCTATCAACGCAATGGCAATACTTACACTTCTGATCGCCAACTGGCAACGCGCTGCAATGGCATGCACGGCAGTTTTACAGCGGGTAAATTCACTGCAGTGGGTTGTATGGATGGTGTGATGCTCATCGAACACACTGGACCAAACACCGTTAGTGATAAGAAAATTCCGACGCCAATTCGCATCGGAACTTTGATGGGACATGTCAAAGCACCGGAACAATTCATCGCCATCGGATCAGAAGGTGCTGCGCCAGCGCCAGTCACTACGCGTTTCTATGCCATCGCTGGAAGTAATGCGAGCGCAACAGCAATCACGGTTGCCGGTTGGGAAAACGGTACGGTACAGCGCGCTTCCGGCTTTGACCGTAACAGCAACCGTTTCTACATTTTGGATAACAAAGGGAATCTCAGTATTCTCCAGCGCCAAGGCACGACTTGGAGCAATGTATCGCGCATCGTTGGTTTGATTCCTAGTATGCCGACAGCCGCGCCTTGGCCTGCAATTAGTGCAAATGGGGCGAAGGATGAAATCTACTTTACCGATCCGGTCGCACGTCAATTGGTGCACTTCAATACAGCGACCGCCAGCGTATCGGCGCGCCGCGACCTGAGTTTTGTTCCAGCAACGGCATTATGGGTGGGGATTAGTCGATGAAAAAAATCTTGATATGCGCTGGCATGATGCTGAGCGCGCCAGTGATGGCACAAGTGAAGGATTGGAAACTCGGTGCGGTACTTGACGTCGCCTACACTTCCAAAGAATTGGGCTTGGGCCAACGTCAATCAGGCTTGGCTCTGGGTCATAGTGACGTGATGGCGCAAGGGCCATTAGGCGATTATTTCAGCGCCCAATTCGGCGTGGCGACCCATAGTCACGAGAAGAAAATTGAAACCGAATTAGAAGAAGCTTGGTTGCAAACGCGTGCCTTGCCTTTCGGTTTGCAAGCGCGTCTCGGTCGTTTTGGTTCGCAAATTGGGTATCAAAACGAACAGCATCCGCATGCCGATGATTTCTCTGAACGCCCCTTGTTGTATCGTGCCTTTCTCGGTGGACATTGGTTTGACGATGGTTTGCGTTTGAATTGGACGGCACCGACGGCGCTGTATTTGAGTTTTGGTGCGGAGGTGTTTCGTGGCAAACAATTGGTGCAGGAAGCGATGCCCAGTCCGCAGTTTGGGATTGGCACTTTGACTGCCAAATTAGGCGGCGATGTCGGTCTATCGCATAGTTGGCAAGTCGGCTTGTCGCGGGTTCATAACAAACGTGAAGCGCTGCTTGAGGACGAGCACGATCATCACGAACACGAAGAGCATGGTGAAGACGAACATAATCATGCCCACGGTGCGCTGTTCCAAGGTAAAAAAATGTGGATGGCGGACTTGACCTGGAAGTGGTCGCCGGATGGAAACAATCAACGTGAGCAGATTAAATTCAATGCTGAATTTGCGCGCGTCTCACAATTGAATCGATTTGCGACACCATCCGATAAGCACTATGCAAGCTCGATTAGCCTGGTGTGGCGTTTTGATCCATCGTGGGAAATAGGTGGTCGTATGGATAGGCTAAAAGTCAGCACTCCGCACGGTGATCACTTTCATCCTGGTCGACTAAAAGAAGACAGCGTGAGTTTGGCGTGGAAACAAAGCCATCGCCAAGTCGTGCGTTTGCTGGTGGCGCAGCAACGTGATGCCTATGGCATGGAAAACGTCACCAAACGGTCAGTACAACTACAAACGATATTTAGTTTTGGAGCGCACGGTGCACATACTTTCTAAACTCAAAACCACGTTACAAGTTGTCTTGGTCAGCGGCGCTTTCGTTGCCAACGCTGGGGCACAGACGATAACAGTTTTCGCTTGCGAACCGGAATGGGCGGCATTGACGCGCGTGCTTTTGCCGAACGCCAATGTTCACGTCGCGACCCACGCCAAGCAAGATCCACATCACATTGAGGCAAGACCAGCCTTGATCGCGCAACTGCGTAGCGCGGATGTCGCGGTCTGCACCGGTGGTGAATTGGAATCTGCTTGGCTGCCGATGCTGCAACAACGGGCGGGCAACTCGAAAGTACAGAATGGTGCTCAAGGTATGTTTTTCGCGTCGGAACAGGTTGAGATGATTGATCCTCGCCCTGGTGTGGTTGGAACACCATTCTCTGGTGACGTCCACGCCGAGGGAAATCCACATTTTCATACTGACCCGCATCGCTTTTTGAAAGTGGCACTTGCCTTGTCCAAACGTTTTGCAAGTTTGTTCCCACAAGAAGCATCTGCCATCAATCAGCGTACACAAGCATTCAGCCAAATGTGGTCGCAGCAAGTTCAGCAATGGGAGAAGCGTGCTGCCTCGCTCAAGGGAATGCGAGTAGCATCACAACACACGACCTTTGCCTACTTATGGCGCTGGCTTGGCATAGAGCAAATCAGTGATTTGGAACCGAAACCAGGGATGGCACCAACACCAGCGCATCTGCAACGTCAATTGAGTTTGCTACAAACGACGCCTGTTGAAGCGGTGGTCGTGGCAGCTTACCAAGATCCGCGCGCTGCTAAGTGGTTGACTAGCCAAGCGGGTATCCAAGCACCTTTATTGGTTTTGCCTGCGACCACAGACAATCCTTTAGCCGCCGACGCCTTAGTGACTTGGTATGAGCAACTAGTCACGAGTTTGGTGAAGGTGAGAGCCAAATGATGGAATGGTGGTTTTTAGTGCCCATGCTGGCGCTAGCGTTTGGGGTCATGGCATTAGCACCGCTGGGTGTGCAAGTCTTGTCGCGTGGCGTGGTCTTCATTGATCTGGCACTGGCACAAGCTGCCGCTGCAGCAGCACTTTGGGTCTCTGTCTTGCTGCATGATTCCAATGCCGTGACCACGCAAATTTTTGCCGCTTTGGGTGCTCTCTTGTGTGCAGGGCTGGTGGCGGGTATGGCAAAGCGCTGGCCCGCACAGCGTGAGGCTTTGATTGGCTTAGTGTATGTCGCGGGTGCGAGTTTGTCTTTATTGGGGGCGCGTATCGATGCCCATGGTCGGGAAAAAATGGCGGAGTTATTAGCTGCCGATATGCTGTGGGCAAGCTGGCCACAAGTCGCTTCATTAGCGGCTTGTGCAGTCGTTCTTGGTCTGGTTTTATTGTTGGCGCAGTCATCGTTAAAGAAGGATATGATTTTTTATCCACTCTTTGCCGTGATCGCCAGTATGGCCGTCCCCATTCTTGGCTTGTTTGTGGTGTTCGCCAGTTTGATCAGCCCAGCCTTATGGGTGCATCGCGGCTTATTGCTGAGCTTAGCGATCGCCGTGACGATTGTGGCAGCAGGTTTAGGTCTAAGTGCATCTTGGTATTTTGATGCACCGAGTGGTGCATGTGTTGCATTGGCTTTGGCGACTTTTGGTGCAGGCAGCGCGCTGCGGCAACAAGCACGCGCTAAAAACTAAGTGTTGATAATGATGGTGTTTATTTTCATAAAAAGCGGTAAGAGTGATTGAGTTTAGTGTTCAGCACGTCGAAAACAAAGCTTGTTTTTGACGTGCTTTTTCTGTTTCTAATCAGAGTAAACTTTGGGCGAAGATTTGTGAAATGTTTAGTTTGAATGACCCAAATCGCGCTCTGCAGTAAGCCTAATCTGGCTGCTTATTCTCTAACTGAGAAACACCACCAGAGACGATAAATTTCATGGCATTACTTGGGCTGACATTAATCGCTCTTACTTGATTGCTAGGGACGATAAATAACTCGCCAGAGAAATTGTACGAGTGCGGGAAATACACCGCGACTTTATCTTCTAATCCTAAGATCGACAGATCATGTTCAGTTAAAAAGCCTAGTTTTTCTAACTTGGCTTCAGGGTTGATTAACACCAAAACAGGTTGATTAAATTTTTTCTCGTCGCCGACAAAGGCGGAAAAAAGATCATTGAGTGAGGAGTAGATTTCATTTAATACGGGAATGTTTTTTATCGACTTTCTAATCAGGCGCTTAATTGGTTTGGCAATAAAAGTCTGTCCAAAATAGCCAACACAAATCAGTAATAAGACGATGATTAATAATCCCAGACCAGGAATATCACGGCCGATCAATAACTCCAAACTTTCTCTCAATAAGCCATCTGTAAATTCAAATGTCAGCAGCAGGATGTAGGCTGTTAAGGCTAAGGGCGATATAAACAGTAAACCTTGCAGGAAATAATTAACGAGTTTTTTGAGCATGGGATTGAACTTGACTTATGTGATCAGTAAGAGAGATAAGGGAAGAACGATAGAATCACCGATTCAAGTTACCCAGTCAAGGGAAGAAAGTATGGTTACTATTTTCGTTGATGATTCGGGGTGACATTGCGAATATTGATAATGTTGCCTATTGATGTGACAGCAATTTTAAGCACCGGTTGATAAGTGATTGCAGTGCATTTAACTCAAAGAGTTTGCAGACTGTTAAAGTGTCTTAGTGCTCTTCAAGCACCGCTAATGAGGCCAATCATGACAAGCTTACGCTTGAGGTTGGCGACTCGTGCCAGACAAAATAGGCATGATCAACTGGAGGCTTTGTGTGAAGCTCCGAGCATAGATACTGTCACGAGGAGACTTTGACTTTGGGCGTTCTTGGGTTTGATTGCTTTGCTATACGCTTTTTGCTAAATATCACGACTTGCTTTCCTTGGTACTGACGAAAAAATAAGCGGCAACAAACATCAATAGCTCTAGTACATAGAAAAACTGAGCGAAGCCAAAACCGAACTCTGCAATGGCCCATGCGAGCGAGGCAAGCATAATGATCCCAACCAAAATAAGAGTCGGCTTAATATTTTTTCCCCGAGATAAATCCCAGATAATCCAAGCGATGATCAGCGTCCAGATGATATTGAAACCTAAGATCAACGGATCATGAAAACTAATCTCTTCAAAATCAAGTCCATCAAAGTAAACTGCAAGCAGAGTAGAAATGCATGAAATGATCAGCGCGATTGCGGCTTTCTTAATATCGGTTGGCAAAGATGTTCTCCGTTGTAGTTGGTTTAGGTCGAGCTCTCCAATGCAGAGCGCACGCATCCAGTGAGATGTTAAAGCGCGGTGACACTATATCTATTGTCATGGTCATAGAAGAAGCGATCCTTGCGGAATAGTCCAGTGCTATCTATTACCGCTAAGTCAAACATTTCTTCATAAACTGGCCATGTTGTTTCACAGCATATCGTGATGTTAGTCTCGTACTTTTCGACTGCACGAACCCACACCTCAAAAGGGTGATGCGTGCAATATGCAATGAAAGACATCCCTGGTGAAACCGAGCCTTCAATTTCAATCACTCGAAGGCAAAAAGTAGAAGTAGCACCGGCACTTCTCTGCTGTGTGTCTGTTTGACTTAATACTTTAAATTTCACCACTTCTGTATCCTGAGTATTAACGTTTGAGTTAGCTTGCTTCACTCGTAATTGACCATGGCGGTACGTTTATGTCCATGTGCCAAAAACTTCCATCTTCTCTGTGCAGCCAACTAGCAAGGCGGTCTTCAACGGGCATAACCGCCTCCCTGAGATATCCCAGAAAAAACATCAGCATCTCTGCCATTTCCTCTGAGGACCACTTTTCAAATACTGGTCGAGTAGAAAGCCCCGCTATTGGTGCCACCTGAAAATCTATTCCAGATGGTGATTCGGCGATCATCGCTTTGGGAATGCGATTGAATTTTTTTGCCTTCATGAACAGATTTGCTCCAAGTTCTTCAAACTGGAGAGGATGAAGCTGATGGTTCTGATATTTAGAGAAGAAGTGAGATCCCTCAAAAGTCTGTGCGCCCATGTCAAAGGCGGCTAAAATCCCGACTTTTCCCATCCTTAAATATAGGGTATTAACTGCAACATCATCTTTGTAATCAAATCGCAAGTTTGGATTAGCTGGTTCCTTGAGTTCGAAGATGAACAGCGAAGCTGGGATATCGCTTTCGAGCTGAGAGAACCGGATGGGAATCCTTGATGCCTGAAGGATGTAATGAAGCAGCTGATATTGCTCCATATCTTCTGTAGTAACTATAGATCCGGCGGCAGGATCGCGGCGCTCCATTGGCAGGAATATTTCTCGATATAAAAGACCGAAAAATATCTTGAGTATCCACAGCATAAGGACTTCACGGTCAACCCCCCTCAATGCAGACGCACCAGCCAGGAATGCCGTTCTAATGGTGTTCTCGATTTGCGACAGATGCGTGTTATTGCACTGAGTGCAGCAAGGAATCACCAGCATTCGATACGGAATCTCCGTTCCGTTGATTAGAGTGAGCCTCTTATTCCACAGCCCGAAATGATGGAGAAGCCACTTTGGAAACACGTGCTCCTTTGAATCATCATCGTCGCCAGTACGAGCGCCGCAGAGAAAACACGTGTTTTCCGCAAAATCGTGGTTTCGCACAGCATCATATAGTTTGATATTTGCCACGTATGCCTCCATGCAACCTAATATTTTAGATGATAGGCGTCGCGCGGCTTGCCGGGTGACGTTTTCACAATTGAAGGGCTAGGCGCCTCGGTGTATGGCTCATTCGAGGTGCCCCTGCCTCTCAAGTTCAGTCGCGGTTGTTTCGAAGGCACTAAGAAATTCCGCTACTACGTCAACGATATTCTGAAACGACTGATCTGTGATATTTAAATAGCGCTGCGTGCCTTTGTACGGTGTGCTGAATCTGTCGGGTTCCAGGAAACCAGTGAGTGCATAGAGCCCGTCTGGCGCATGAACTTCGGGATGTGCTTCGTTCTCACCCTTATGTGCGGTGGCGTGCCGCAAGGCCTCAATATCGGGAAAGTACTCGTCTAGCCTTTTGCGCGCATTCTTAATCTTTGGCATATCCACCGTTGCGCGTACCGACGGGCAATTACGGAGTCTGACCGATTGAATCTTTTCCAATCGAGCTCGAAGATTATACAACTCTAGTACGCACTCGTGGCAGGCAACCCAGCGCCACCGATCGGCTATTGCACGAGAGATTGGAGGAGGTGGGCTCTTTGACGTGCGGTAAAGCTGCAACGCAGCATCCCATGCTTCGACGCTGAACTTGAGACCTGCGAGGTGTGCGTACAAGTCCTTGATTGATGCAACCTCTTCTGCAGGCGTAAGCGTTGACGGCCAAAGGACGGGTACCCGGAGCATTTCTGAGACCTAACGCCGAATTGAAAGGCGCGCTGGCCGATCAATAAATTTAAGTGATTCGTCTATTTTGCGCGTCATTTTCGAATGTCATGTTAGAGGCATCAAAATGAATAGTTCTGCAATACATGATTTAGTCTAATCTCGTATGTAGAGTTACTTTTACATTTATTTATTAGGTCGACGTAGAAGTTCTTGAGTCCATCAAGGAACGCAAGGTAAGTATCTTCAATATGCGCCGAAACATGTGCACCATCGTCAATATTTTTTGTAGCTGCGACAAACGCGAGCCCCATTGGACTATCTTTAGGGCCAGAAAAATATTGAATTTGTCTGGCCTTTCCATTTCGTGACAGATCCGATTGTGAAGTGAATGTGTGCAAGACAGCGCATCGTGCCCCCCAAAAATCGACTTCATTGAATTCCAAAACGGAGGAGTTAAGAATATATTTTTTTACCCAGTCTTTAAAAGTTTGACCTGATGCACTGGTTACATCCGGTGCCGAGTCTAAGAGCCCCATTGAATCGATTGATGAATACATGAGTACCAATAGATGCCCGAACAAACTTTTTTCATACAGTAGACCAGTAGCATCAACGGTATTGCTAATGAATTTCCCAATAAGTGCTTCTGTGCTTTGTGACATGACGATATAAGGCCTCTAACTAGATGAAGACGGTGAAATGACGGGTGAAAAAGACCCTTGACGCATAATGCTTTTCATATGAAACCCTCCAAACCTGCATGAATAAACGATTTTCTCTAATTTTTTGAATTTTTGCTGCACAAAAAAATTGATGAAAAGCGCCAGCAACAAAGACGGTCATTCTATCAAGGCATGTGGTAGCGTCAAGCAAACAATTTTCATTTTTGGATCGGCACTAAATAAATCTTCACAACATGTTGCAATTTGCGATTGATGTCCTCACACGCAGAGTCAATCATCAAACATCAGCCCCAAAAACTCAAGGCTCCAAATTCGGCAAATAGTCGACAAACGCATCAAAAATCCATCCCTGCAATTCATTGAATTCTTCTCTGTATCGTAAGGGTATTGAATAGATTTTTACTTTGATCCAACGGCCTTCGCGAGCGGCGATTGTTTCGCATGGTCGCTTGCTGTCAATGACTTCGAGCATGGTGCCGAATGGTAGGGTTTCGACTTTGTTGCTGCTTGCATCGGCCTCGCTGCGTAGTTGTACTTTATCTGCAATTAGGACTGCGTAAGGTTTGGTGTTGGCGCTACAACTAAGCACTTTATTGGGGGCTTTGCATTGGCCGCTTTTAAAATAATCAAATATCTCCGCTAGTGCTTTCAGGTCTTTGATTTGTGTATCGGTTCCTTTCGGTGGAAAGGCGATACCCATGCAGGATTTGCCGGGTAAGCATTCAGGAATGCTGACACCCGTTTGTGGGCTGCCGATTGAGCCACCTTCATATTCGCAGCGATTCTGTACTGAGTCTTTGTCCGCTTTTGATAGCGGTGCGTTGATGACCGCGCTGCACCATGCGTAGCTATAGGCTCTGCGAGCGATGCTCATGATTGATCGCTCGTAGATTTCCACCTTCGTAGTTTGCCGAAAATCCGCGCCGAATTCGCAGAGATTTTTAACCGTGTCTAGTTGTGCGTTGGCTGTCGCGTAGGCGAGTGGTGTCACGCCAGAAGTATTGGGGCGATCAAGTTGATAGCCTTCTTTTGCTAAGAATTCGAAACTAGCTTTATCCGCGCCGATTTCGGCGGCGACATCGACGACGCTGCAATGTGGAGTTGGGCGGCAACGGCCTAACCATGTGCCTTCTTTATAAGCGTTTAACAGGGGCAACCTTCGTGCGTCATCCTTGATCGCGATTGCTTCGCTCATCAGATAGTTTTCGACGATCATTCGCCATTCTTTGCTGATGTTGGCGGCGATATATGCATTGGCTTTACTGAGATCGGTATCGCCCGCACGTGATGCGGCGATGAGCTTCAGATAATCATCAAACCACGTCGTTTGCTTCGCGCCTTTTTTGCATAGACCTGCTTTGATGAAACTGGTCGTTGTGGCTTCGGCGGCACGGGCTCTTGCATGGAGTAGGGCATAGCCTTGGTCTTGTGTTGCTGAGTTGAGTCTATCGCTGAGCCTTTCCAAAATCGGCGGCTCGATGACCTTTTTGCCTTCATGCATATAGCTAGCGCTAATCAGCGGGTTGACGCCATTATCACAATGAGTTTTGACGACGGTGAAGCTATTGGCAACGGTGCTGTCATCAGGCAGATTGAGCACCGCTGCCGATTCTAATGATCCGCGGTCAGATTGGAAGCCTTTGCTCAGTAACCAATTCACCATCTGCGGTTTTGGATTATTCATACTCGCCCATTGCATAGGCTGGCAATCACGAAGCTTTTTGCAAGCTTTAATCCATCCTAAACTTTCTAGGTACTGCGTCAACGCGACATTACCCGAGGCCGCAGCGAAGTTAAAGGCAAGCGCAAGCTGATCACCGCTGTATTTTTCTTGTGAGAGGATGCGTTTAACCGCCTTCAAATCACCATTGATAAAAAACTGGCCATCGGTTTCTTCCCACGTAGCTCCGTGTGCCGTTAGGCTTACCAGTAGAAGTGCGAGACAGGAAAGCGGCTTGATTAAAAGCTTCATAAGGCGACCTCGTAAAGAAGATGCCCGATGCTAGCTTGTGCTTTGATAATTTGCAATGAAGTTAAGTGTTGCAGATATCAGTGTGTCTGGATTTTCGGTAGTACAAACTAATGGCTTTTGAAATGTGCTAGATCATGACTTGGCCCAACTTTTTTTGTACATCAGCGGGTCTACCGGAATAAAGTTGAAAACAGATCATGGTCGAGGGGCGAACCAAAAGGTCCCTCTTTTCGGAGATTTGTGCTGTAGCCTCGGCGGTTGTTATGTGCGATAAATCCAAGCAATTCCTGTTCAATATAGATGGCGACCGATTCGCCATCCGCGGACCATTGAAACCTTATCGCTTCGGTCACTGGCAACGCACGCTGCGCATTATCAGTTACAAAAGTCTGAGTAGCTGGCGGAGCGTTTTCTTCTTGCGCAAAGGCATCAAGATTCTCTGGCGCTTCAATAGTATTTAGAAGCCAGCAATCTGCGATTGGAAGACTTTCATCTGACTCCGTGAGGTAGCACCAAACGGACGCACCTTCATCGACTAGAACAACTGTCTTCTTTGAGCTCGCATGACGCTCGGATAAGAATAAAGATTCGGTCATCGTGATGTCCTATGCAGATTTGACGGGAACGCCGTCGAGGTTGTTATTGTTGCCGAGGTCGCCATAGGCGAGTCCCAGTCGAAAGATTTGTTAAAGTTCATTTATATCTTTCATGAACATTTTTCGGAAAAACCTTATTGCCACTAAAAAACCGCCGACAATAAACAATACACCGAAAATAATTTCCCGAAGCCAGAATAAGAGAAAGTAACTGAGGTCTGTCGTTTGATCATTTGAATCAACAGTATTCCAGGTCCAATACATCAATAAGCCAGAAATCACAACGTAGAGTGTTAAGAACACGACCGCACCTACCGTGCTTTGTTCTTTGTTTACCTCAATCTCCTTTTTAGTCGGCAATTCGTCCATCGTGGCTATTTGAACTTTCGCTAGATTTAGGTGAAAAAATGTCGCCTAATAATTTAATCTGAGGCATCACATTGATCATGTAATTCCTCTCAAGCAGATATAAATACTAGCCCATCTCCAATTTTTACTATTTTCAAGTGCATTAAAATTTTGGCGAAAAATGTCAACAACAAAGATAGTCATTCTATCAAGGCTTTTGCTAGCGTCAAGCAAACAATTTTCAATATTGAAAGTGCGCTAATTTTTTACATGCTGAACAAAATAGGATGTAAAGAAATGACACGCGTGCTGGTATGCCATTTCTCAATTGATAAATCGGTTTTGAGATCGCTTCCGTATTAAATTACGCAGGTACATTCACTAGCCAGTCATCGTCACTAATTACGCAAAGACCGTTGCAAAACGCAGCAGGGTGTTGATGAAATTTTCAAACAACATTGATCAATGGCGCATCAAATGACCTGCCGCTTATTGCAAACCAACTGGACTTGCTTAGTGATTCATTTTGTGTGCTGAGGTATTCATCGCTTTGCCCACTGCTTTGACTTCAATGGTTTGGGTCTTTTTGTCTTTGCCTTCAACGGTCAAAGTCAATGGCACGATATCGCCTTCTTTTACTTGCGCATTTAAGCCCATCAACATCACGTGGTAGCTGCCAGGTTTTAATTCGACTGTTTTGCCAGCTGGTAAATCTAAGCTCATAACTTGACGCATTTTCATGACGTCTTTGTCCATTTCCATGGTGTGAATTTCGACCATTTTTGCAGCTGGTGAAGTTGCAGAGATCAGTTTCACGTCTTGTGTTGCGGTCAATTGCATAAACGCACCGGTTGCTTTTTGTTGAGCGACCGTGGCGCGTACCCATGGGTCTTTTACCGCAACTTGAGAAAATGCAGCAGCACCGAGTGTTAAGCTGAGTGCAGCGAAGAGGGGAGTGATGATTTGTTTCATGGTCTTTCCTTTCGGTGGTGGGGATTACATAAAAATAGATTTGCTATAAAACGAATACTAAAAAACTCAAGATGCTTGTTTCATCAATTGACGAATATCGGCGGCAAATTGATCTGCATTATGCTCGTGCCGCATTGCCAATCGAATCTTGCCTTGTTTATCGAATAGATAACTCAAGGTGGAGTGATCCATGGTGTAGCTACTGCCTGTGGTCACCTTAGCATAGAAGACTTTAAATTCATCGGCAACTTGTTTAGTTTGCTCGGCGTTGCCACGCAGGCCAAGAAAACTAGCATCAAAATTTTGGGTATAAGCACGCATTAAATCAGCGGTGTCGCGCTCGGGATCAATACTGATAAAGATGACTTGTAACTGATCAGCGTCTTTACCGAGTTTTTGCTTCACTGCCGCAGCGCGTGCCAGTGCCGTCGGGCAAATGTCAGGGCATTGGGTAAAGCCAAAAAACACCAAGACATAACGACCTTTGAAATCAGCTAGTTTCCGGATTTTTCCATCACTGTCACTGAGTTTGAAGTCTCGACAATAGTCTGCACCGGTGATGTCGATGCTATTGAAGCTGACGGCATTTTTGTCACATGCTGATAGACCCAAAGCCACGCTAATCGCCAGAAATTGTCGACGCTTGTTGGATAACACTGATTTGCTAGCCATCTTAAAATCCTTATCTCTTTTGAGTAAATCTGTAATTCACATGCGTTCAAGTCCACTTGATCTCAATACTGGTAACTCCCTTCTCCCGCAAGCGGGAGAAGGGGCGGGGATGAGGGTGTGTCAGACTAGATTTTCGATATTCAAAAATCTAAACTACGCTGTCTTTTCACTTCTTTGTCTTGTGAAACGGCAGTGCGGTTTCTGAACCACCCTCACCCTAGCCCTCTCCCGCATGCGGGAGAGGGTATATATGATTTCTTTGACCGCTTTAGTTTGTAACTCCCTTCTCCCGCAAGCGGGAGAAGGGGCGGGGATGAGGGTGTGTCAGACTAGATTTACGCTATTCAAAAATCTAAACTACGCTGTCTTTTCACTTCTTTGTCTTGTGAAATGGCAGTGCGGTTTCTGAACCACCCTCACCCTAGCCCTCTCCCGCATGCGGGAGAGGGGACGTTTACGCGCATCAGCTAAGGTCCTTTTCAAGTTCTGTTGTACAAGTTCATCGTGCAAGCTAATCGCAATCTGGCCTTTAATTAATAATCGAACTTCAACTCAGCAACAACACTACGTTGCGTGTACGGATGGAAAGCCCAATACTTTTTGTTGTTGAGATTATCGATACCAATAGCGGCGCTCCATTGTTTATCCAATTTATAGCGTACGCGTAGGTCAGTGACCAAGAAGCTAGAAAAACCAAAGTAAGTGAAAGCGTTGTTGTCGCTATTGTCTAATGAACCGTATTGACGGCCACTGTAGCGAACGCCAAATGTCGTCGTCAGTTTGTCATTGGCACGATAGCTGGCGACAAAATTGGCGCGCCATTGCGGAACGCGTGGCTGCCATTTGCCTACACTCTTTTGGAATTTGTCATTTTTGCCGATTTTGGAATCGGCATAAGTGACACTGGCAGCGAGGTCTAGTCCAGTAAGGACGACATCACTGTTTTGATAGGCCAGCTCTAAACCATTCGTACGAATTTTGTCGACGTTTTGAATATTGGTGATATTTGGTGTGACCAAGGTATTGGTTTGTGAGTACATTGCATCGACCGTGTCTTCATGGAAGAAGGTGGTGCGCAATAAACCTTTGCCATCGTTCAATGATTGTTCTGCACTCCATTCACTCGTCCACGATTTTTCAGGCTTGAGATTCGGGTCGTTGTTGACGATGGTTTGGGTTGATACTGTGCCTTGATAGAGCTCAGATACCGTTGGCATACGCACCGCCCGACCGAGTGAGGCTTTGAGTGTCAGATCATCACTCGCACGAAACGCGACGGCCACTTTTGGTGAGAAATAGTTTTCGTCACGATCTGCAAATGCCAAGGTGGTAGTCGTATTCGAAATCGCACCATCATGCGCCGACCATTGTTCAAATCGGCCACCAAAAATGGTTTTCCAGGTGGCGTTGATACGCCATGCATCTTGTAAATAAATACTATTTAACTCAGCATCACCTTGGAAAGCCGAGAAGCGCTTGCTTGGCACGCCATTGATCCAGTTTGCGGTATCAGAAACGCGTGTACGCAGTTGGAAGGCTTCACGTTGGTAGCCAAATTCTGTCGTGTGTTCAGCGTTCGGACGCCAGATTCCCTTCACAGCCAGCGTGTTCCATCCTGTACCGCTGCCGTCTGTGATGCGACCAGCACCACCGGAGTTGGCTAAAGGAATGGCCACGGTGGGCGCGCGGACTATATCTTTTCGATAGTCATACAAACTGGCCGCTAATTCCCAATCCCATTCACCCTTAGTATTGCTTTTCAAATTCAAGCCATGCGTGAGGTGCTCGATTTGATTTTTGCTATTGGAAATATCGACTGCTTGGCTTTTGCTATTCGTAATATCAATAGGGTTGAGTGTATATTTTTTACCAGAGATATTGACGTCGCCGCTGTAGACAGGGTTGCCAGCTGCATCACGTAAATAAGATTCTGTACTACTATTCATCGCATTGCGCCACGCGCCAAAAGTATAGCTAGCGCGCAGCGTTGGTGTTATTTCGTAGGCTAATTTGATTTTGGCGTGATCTTGTATCGTATGGTATTGGCCTGTTGCGGCGACTAACCACCAGTCAAGCCCTTGCGGATTCTTACCAGGAATTGCACCCGTAACGGCTGTGCCCGCCGTGCTTGTAACACCGGCTGAGAGTAATTTATTGGCGAAGGCAATTGGATGACCATCGCTATCTAAACGATTCAGATTCACCCACCAAGATAATGCGCCTTGTTTATCACCTAGGCTACCACTCAATTGCTTGCCACTAAATTTTTTATCAGTACCGTATTCTTGAAAATTTTCTGAAAAGCCAACTAGCTTGACATGCGCTTCAAATTTTTCTGGCATACGGGTCACGTAGTCCACAACCGCACCAACTGAATTGCCAGAATAAGCCGCAGAAAATGGACCGTACAAAACATCGACGCGTTGAATTTCTTCAGGTGTAACAAGACCCCAGCGAGGTGTAAAAGTCGCGCCATTTCCTAATAAGTTGGATAAAAGTATGCCGTCTGCATACACCATCGAACGCGCGCTATTGCCTGTGCCAGAGGCGCGCGTTGCTAATACAGCGTGATTGTAATCACCAACATAACGCTTGCGAACCAATAAACTTGACAGGTACTTGAGCGCGTCTTCCGCGTCAATCGCATTGATGGTTTTTTCTATGGCTTTCGCACTGATGCCTTCAATCGTTGTTGGGATTTCGGTTGGTAATGTGGTCGGGCGATCACCTTTGATGAAGACGCGTTCGATGTTTGTTTTATGTTCTGGTTGATCATCTTTTTGCTTTGCCAACACATTGGCAAAAGCAGAACTTGAGAGGTAAGGAAAGGTGGCCGCGATCGCGCAAGCAATCACGGCTGGTCGTAAAGTGTTTTTCATAGACGCTAGCTTCAATACCTGCGGTGTGACGGTATCAACGTCATCCACAGGCGAATTCAATAAGTTAAGCAACAAGCTTTTGATCAAGATCAACAACGCATTGCCAAGTTTGCGATGAGTTCAATCCTATTGTTGTGCACTTTTCTATGCACAAAAATGAAGATTTATCGGTTTGAATTAAGCGAATGAAGGTGGCCCGCGTGCGGGCAGAGGTGCAGCAACGATGGCAGCAAGGCGTGCTGCTGGTATAGATTGCGTTGCGTAAGATAAGGTGTGGACTGGTGCAACCGCGTCAGGCAAGGGTAATGTTGGTGTGATGCCGGTCGGTACACAGAGCGAACATTCAATCGTGTGCTGGGTGGATTTGCCGTCAACGATCTGGCCAGATTCATTCACGAATTTGATGCCAGTGGTGGTACACACCATGCTCATACCTTTTCCTTCGACCATGGGCGCAGCCATCGCAATGCTGAGCGTTAATCCGTACAGGAATAACACAGCGATTACGAGCTTGTTAGCGCGGCGTATGCGATGGAAAAGGAAGGAAGGGAACATGGGGCAAGATTGTAGCAGGAAAAGACTCGCGAAGTCCAAGGGCTAGATTCGCGCATGGATTTGCGTGTTTAAGCAAAACAAAAACAGGTGTACAGTTGCTGTGTTATTTCTCATCATCTTGAAAGTGAAAAAATGCACGCCTCAAAATTACTCATCATCGCCGCTTTGTTGTTTGGTTCTGGCATGGCACATGCGCAAAAAATTGGCAGTGTCGATACGGTATTCAAGTTCATTGGCCCCGATCATAAAATTGTGGTGGAAGCTTATGACGATCCTAAGGTCAAAGGTGTTACTTGCTATGTGTCGCGTGCAAAGACAGGAGGAATTAAAGGTGGTTTAGGTTTGGCAGAAGATAAAGCGGAAGCCTCGATTTCTTGTCATCAAGTTGGCCCCATCAGTTTTGATAAACCATTAAAGCAGCAAGAAGAGGTCTTTAATCAAAGTTTATCGATACTGTTTAAAAAATTACGCATCGTTCGTATGGTGGATGTGCAGCGGAACGCACTGATTTATTTGACCTATTCAGATAAATTAATCGAAGGTTCACCGCAAAACAGTGTTACTGCTGTGCCTGTGGATAGACAAATTTCCATACCAATTAAATAAAATTTTGTGTTTGCAGTGCTTGTTAGAATTGATTTCCAAGTGGAAATAATGTCTAATACTGAGCACTCGCTATGCCTGCGACAATTTAAAAACTCACTATAAAATGAATCAACAAATTCAACCGGTGGTAAACGACAAACAAGCGGTCGATAATCTGTTAAAGACGATCCGTATTCCGCCGCGCCCAAGTTTGCTGGTTGATTTGCAAAAGGAATTAAATAAAGAGGAACCAAGCGCGAAAGGTATGGCGAAAATTATCGCTAACGACGTCGCTTTGGCTGCATCGCTTTTAAAGTTAACCAATTCCCCATTTTTTGGCTTGCGCTTAAAAGCACAGTCAGTTGACCATGCAGTCAGTTTGATAGGTACCACACAAACCGGTATTTTGATGACAGGCATTATTGCACGCCAATCAATTAGTAGTGGCGCTGCTTCGATGGGTAAGTTCTGGGATTTTTCTAGCAAGCGAGCACAAGCATTGAGTGCAATGGTTAGACGTACCCCAGTGTGTTCTTCAGATGTTGCGCATACCTTTGGTTTGTTTTGTGATATTGGTGTACCGATTTTAATGGAGCGTTTTCCTGGTTATGCAGACACCTGGAAAAAAGCCAATAGTGAATTTGATTTAGCATTAACCGATATTGAAGATCAGCACCACATCACGAATCATGCCTCGATTGGTTCCTTGATGGCGCGTACTTGGGGTTTGCCAGAGCAAGTATCGACCGCGATTTTACTGCACCACGATTACAAAACCTTAGAGGATACTGCCACAGAAGATAGTGTGCGTGGATTGATTGCGCTCTGTGCTTTAGCCGAATATGCGATTCAAAAATACGAAGGACAAGAGCGTCCATCTGAATGGTATAAAGGCGGAGAAATGGTTTGCCAGTTTCTTGGAATTAGCGCAGAAGACGCCGAGGATTGGTGCGATGAACTGCAAGATACCTTCAATTCTGCACATGCATAATATTCGTCATCGAGACGAATCGATGAATAGATTAATTCTGCCGTAAGCCATTCGCCGTTGTACCACCAAGTTAATTTGGTTTGTAACCAAGTATGCGAGCGGGTAAAAACAAGATTGCCCGCAATAATTCAAATACCGCATCGACCGTAATGCCGATCAGTCTAAATGGCAATAACACGAGCCATACCAATGGATACAGCAGCAAGGCTAAAAGCGCTAGTGGCCAGCATAAAATAAAAACGACAATCCAAATTAAAAAACTCAACATACGATTTCCTTCACTTTGCTAATTATTAATGCAATCAGATGTAAGTCCTGACTGTAATGCAGCTTACAGCTTTCCTATTGTGGAATCAGATCAATCGCATATTCTTTGGTATCAGCTGTCAAATGGGCTGACGAAGCATAGTCGTTTGAAGATTCGCTAGCGAATAATCAGGTACTACTTCAGCATCAAATGGAAAATAAATAAGCAGCAATGATTCCAATAATGATTCAAATAATGACTCGTCCTAAAGTTGCAATTGACCGCAAGGAACATGAATGACCATGCTGTCACTTAGAACGTTTGAGAGTTGCGTATTGGTGATATTGAGCTCTGTTTGTGCCAGCCATTTGAAGAAGGGCAAGCGAGCTGCATTAGTGTTATCCAGCTCATTCAAAATATTGTCTTTGTATGGGCGAAAGTAGCTTAATTTGACATCAAAAGGGCAGGACATTTGGTTGAAATTGAATTCAACTGGTGTTTTTAGATCTTTGGCATTCCTGAGGAAATCAATCAAGTCCATATCGCGCAATATGGTTCTATCATTATTTCGCAATAAAAATTTGTAGGCGACAAATGTATCGACGACGGAATCTTGCAAGCACGGCATACGCAAGCCTTCTACATAGCCAGCCACAGATTGTCTTAATTGTCGGTTCCGAGTGCTCGGCAATACTTCGGTGATCGGTGCTTGGTCTGGTGAAACGAAACGCATGTTGACGATCACCACACCTTCTTCGCCCCGTCTTCTTGATTCAACAGGATAATTCGGTTTGCTGCCCGGGTCTTGATGCACCAGGCAGCTAAGCATTTCTTTGCGCTTGCGATCTTCTACATCAATCGCTAAGCTCACTTTTACCACACGATTGCCGAGCAAGCTAAAGTTGTACGATTGTTGTAATCGCACTGGCGCTTGTTCAGCTGTCATGCATGGAACACGTAAGAATTGTGCTTGCGCTTCTATCGCATCGATAAAATCTTGGTACACCATAGCGCTTAATACTTTTATTTTTGGCGGCGATTCGGCATCTTTAAATTCTAATTCGACTTGAACTTTGGCTTCTTCTTTGCGTTGTAAACGTAATTCTGGGTAGTTCACTTGACTTGGCGCACCAGGCAATAAACTCAAGCAAGCCAGTGCCTTTGAAGGAGTGAGTGTGACTGTCGAGGCAAACGATGCCGCGGAAGTTCCTAGGCATAGCGAAAACAAAAGTGCGCGTAAACAATTGCGAAAAGTGGTGCCGGACAGTTTCATGTTAATTTCGATCAAAAAATTGAAAACGAAGTTAAAAACTAAGTTAAAAACCAAGTTAAAAATAAAATCAAAATTTTACATGATTAAATTTGTTGACCACGAATAAATTTAAGTGCTGCTACATTTCGCTCGCTGGTGCTAAGGCTGCTTACACGAACTTCTGATTTGGATTTATTGCCTGCCGCCTGCCAGCCAATTAATAATTTCGTCTAATACCACTTTCGCTTTCGTGGCAGCGGACTCGTCGGTATTCATAATGGCAACCACGATCCAGTCTTTTTGTTGGCTATCACGTACATAGCCAGCAATCGCCATGACATTTTTCAGATAGCCCGTTTTAATTCTGGCTCTGGCTTCTGCGCTACTGTTTTTTAAGCGATTGCGCATGCTGCCGTCAATTCCAACAATCGGTAAGCTGCTGGCAAATTCTGGGTACCAATTGCTATTGGCCGCGACGCGTAAAATTTGTGCTAATTGTGATGCCGAGATTCTATCGATGCGTGATAAGCCAGAACCATTTTCTATCAATAATCCTTGATCTGAAATGCCGCGTTTTGCAAACCATTCACGCACCACGGCATTGGCGGCTTGACTGGTATCTGCAAAATTTTTAGCTAGATTTGATTCTGCACCCAGCGTCAAAAATGCAATCCGTGTCATCGCGTTATCTGAAAATTTATTGATGATGCGTAATGTGTCAGCTAAGGTTTCGGAATCTTTTTGTAGTAATAATTTGGCGCTTACTGGAACGCTGCCATCAATAATTTTTCCTTGCCAATCACCACCCAATTCACGCCACAGAGCGCGGATTAAACTGCCGATGAAAAGATTGCGCTCTAATAAATTCAGATAGACATTTGCCTGGCAATTTTTCGGAAAACTACCGTTGATGGTGAGTTCAATTTGTTGATTGTCTAGCGCCTTCACTTGTGGTGTGACCCAGCCATTTTTCCATTCATTGCATGGTGCATTACTCCGCTTCATTTGGTTGATCAAGCTGACTTTGTCTTGTGGTGTGGTGAGCTTGATGTCGATGTTGTTACTATCAGAAGTCAGGTTGAACGCGCTGATATTGCTATGGATGAGCAAGGCATCTGGTATCACGTTGTAATAGGCATCGGGGTTTTCATCAAAGATCGGTGCATTCAACTCTGGACGCATGGGTTGAAAATAGCTGCGGTCTAAGATGATGTCACCTTGGATCTCGCGCAAACCTTGTTGGCGCAGATTTCTTAGCATTTGACTTAATTTGTCCCAAGTGAAATTAGGATCACCGCCACCTTTTAAATACAGATTCCCTTTTAGCTGTTGTGCCTGAATTGGGGCATCACTGAATACCTGGGTCTTCCAGCGGAAATTAGGGCCGAGCTGATCTAGCGCAATAAATGAGGTCAGTATTTTTAAGGTCGATGCTGGGCTAACGAGTTTTTCTGCCTGATGACTGAGGACCGCGTCGCCGTCGTGAGCAGGAATAATTTGTAAATGTAATTGTGTATTCTTTAGCCCAGTTTTTTTGATCAAGCTGTCGACATTGGGCGGTAGCGCGTCTTGCGCAAAAGCGGGTAGCAGACACGAAAAGCTGAACAACAAGGGAAGAAAAACAGATTGAATGAAGTAGTGATTTGACATGCCTATTTCCTGAGCGAATATTTAATGTGAAGTATGCCACGATAAAAGTAGTTTTCTTTCTAATTTTAAGATGGTCGACTTGTAATTAAATGAACTTTATCGCGTTCATCAACTCTATTTTCTTTCACTAAAATAAGTAGAATCAGTATTTATCATTTTTATAGTAAAGATGCCTTATCGGACTTACGCAAAATTTGAAGTAATAGTGCAAAGTACGAATCTCGTGTGAATGTTCTGTTCTTGAATAACGAGTTGATGAAGTTGAATTTCTTTTTATTGCCAATATCGAATACCTATTCTTAGGAGGAGACTGTAATGCCTGTATCCATCATCAAAAAAACCACGATTAGTCTGGTACTTGGCGCTTGTTTTGCCAGTACGACAGCTTTGGCTGATACCCAGTTGCTACGCCAACCAAGTGTCACGCGCGATCATCTCGCCTTTACTTACGGCGGTGATATTTGGCTGGCAGATCGTGATGGAAAAAATCCCACACGACTTACTCAGCATCCTGCCGCCGAATTTGCGCCAACGTTTTCACCCGACGGTAAATGGTTGGCATTCTCTGCATCTTATGATCGCAATACCGATGTTTATGTAATGCCAGCCAAAGGTGGCGAGGCACGTCGTCTGAGTTGGCATCCGGGCGCGGATGTGGTGGTGGGATGGAGCCCAGATAGCAAACGAATTTTGTTTTCATCGGGACGTGAGATTGGCGTGAGTCGAAGTACGCATTTGTATGAAGTCAATATCGATGGTGGTCATGAACAAAAAGTGATGGAGGCAATAGCCTTTGAAGGTAATTGGTCTGCCGATGGCAAATGGCTGGCATATCGTCCGTTCCCGCAAGCCTATGCTGGCACCAGTGGCTGGCGTCAGCATCGTGGCGGAACAACACCACCGATTTGGTTGATTGATATTGCCGGTAAAAAATTAGAGAAAATTCCGCATGAAAATGCCAGTGATAAATCGCCAGTCTGGATCGGCGATGATGTGTATTTCATTTCGGATAGAAATGATGGCGCTGCCAATTTATTCAGTTACAACCGCAAGAACAAATCGGTAAAACAATTGAGTAAAGAAACTGTTTGGGATATTCGCAGCATGAGCGCGCATGATAAGGCGATTGTGTACGAGGCTGGCGGTGTATTAAAAGAATTTGATACCGTGAGCGGAAAAACCAAAACGCTGGCCATCGACTTGAGCGCACAAACAGCACAAGCGAATCAATCGCGCCCGCAATGGAAAGATGCAACGGCAAATGTGACCTCAGCCAGCTTATCACCGACTGGTAAGCGCGTGCTTGTCACAGCGCGTGGTGACGTGTTTACTGTGCCGGTAAAAGACGGTTCAGTGCGCAATTTGACCGAGACGGCAGGTGTCCGTGAAAAAGATGCGAACTGGAGCCCAGACGGGAAAAGTGTTGCCTATATTTCAGACGCCGGGCTCGAACATAAAATTGTGATTAGAGATCAAACTGGCAGTGATGCGCCCAAGACTTTTGCTTTAGGAAAAGTTGGTTATTTCAATTTGTTAGAGTGGTCGCCAAATAGTCAAATGATTGTTTTTCAGGACAATCACTTGCAGTTGTTTGTGTTGAACATCGCCCAGGGAAAAATCACCAAACTTGATGAAAGTGCGCGTCGCTCTGCATTTAATGTTTCTTTTTCTAGTGACAGCCGTTGGTTAGCTTACACCGTATCGGGTGCGAACCATTTCTCACAAATTAAGCTTTATGATTTTAATTCAGGCAAAAACACCACCATTACGGATGGTTTAAGTGATGCGGATTTCCCCGCATTTGCACCCAAGGATTATTTGTACTTTACCGCATCGACCAATGCAGGCCCGACGCATGTTGGACTCGACATGTCGAGCCAAGAACGACCATTACGTAACGGTATCTATGCGGTGGTATTAGCGGCCGATGGAAAATCACCATTGCTGCCAAAATCTGGCGACGAAGAGGTGAAGAAAGAGGCGAAGTCAGATGGGGATGCTAAAAAAGACGATACCAAGAAGGACGACGCGAAGAAAGATGAATCTAAAAAAGATGAAGCCGCTAAACCAGCGAAAGCAGTGAAGATTGATTTAGCAGGCATTCAACAACGTATCGTTGCCTTACCGATTGCAGAGCGAAATAATTTGTCATTGCAAGTTGCCAGCGATGGCGGGCTGTTTTTCTTGGAGCGCCCACAACCAGGTGTGAGTAATGATCCGCCAGCTGAGCGCAGCGGCAATACAGCGAACTTGATGCGCTTTAATGCCGAAGATAAAAAAGCGAAATTAGTCAAAGCGGGTATTGCTAATTACAGTTTAAGTGCAGACGGTAAAAAACTGCTATTGCAATCAACCGGCGCTAAATTGGAAATCGCCGATGCAGCAGAAAAGATCGATCCTAAGCCGATTAATCTGAGCGGTTTAAGAATGCGCGTCGATCCACGTGCCGAGTGGGAACAGATTTTTAACGAAACTTGGTGGATGCAAAAAGAGTTTTTCTACGATGCGAATTTGCATGGCATCGATTGGGATGCGATTTACAAACGCTACCATCCTTTGCTTAAACACGTACAACGTCGCGAAGATCTGAATGACTTAATGGTTGAAATGATCGGCGAGTTACAGGTCGGCCATAACCGCGTTGGTGGCGGTGATATTCATCAAGAGACGCCAGTCGCGGTTGGTTTGCTGGGTGCCGATTTCACATTTGAAAACGGCTATGTGCGAATCAAATCGATTTTAAAAGGTGATCGCTGGAGCCCATTTTCACCAGCGCCTCTAGCCATTCCAGGTCTGGATGTGAAAGAGGGCGATTATCTCGTTGCGATTGATGGCAAAGCGATTGATGCAAAAACGAATCTGTTTTCTTTATTGGAAAACAAGGTTGGCAAGCAAGTGAATCTGAGCATCATGCGCGATTTGACGACCAAGGTGACACATCAAGTGACGGTGCAACCGATTGCCAATGAAGCTGATTTGCGCCAATGGCATTGGATAGAAAAAAATCGTGAGTATGTGCAAAAGAAAACAGACGGCAAGGTTGCTTATGTCTACTTGCCTAATACCGGCGGCGAAGGCTATCAGTATTTCAACCGGATGTTTTATGCGCAAGCCGAAAAATCTGCCTTGATCGTGGATGAGCGTCGTAATGGTGGTGGCCAGGCCGCTAACTACATTACGGATGTGCTCAGCAGACAGTATTTGGCTGGCTGGAAAGACCGCGATGGCATGATTTATGAAACGCCGGGTGCAGCGATCTATGGACCAAAAGCGATGTTGATCGATCAGGATGCTGGCTCTGGTGGAGATTTCTTGCCTTACGCATTTAAGCGTATGAAGCTCGGTACCTTGATTGGTAAGCGCACGTGGGGCGGCTTAATCGGTATTTCAGCGAACCCAAATCTGATTGATGGCGGTAATTTGGTGGTGCCATTCTTCCGTTTCTTCACGCCAGACAATGAATGGCGTATCGAAAATGAAGGTGTTGCACCGGATATTGATGTCGATCTTGATCCACTCGAAGTCAATCAAGGCAGAGATCCGCAACTCGATGCTGCGATTAAAGATGTGACCGATAGGTTAAAAACTTACCGTGACATGAAATTGCGTGTGGCACCACCTATGCCTAGAAGGCTTGGACAGTAACTCTTCATTTACGCAGAGCCTCTCTTCACTGATTTTTTTCCAGATTGGGAGAGAGGTGCTGCGATACTTAAATTAACTGATAGATAATATTAGTTGTTGGTTTGCTAGTCTTGGCACATACTTTCATTACTTAACTCAAGGGGGAATTTTATGGATTTCATTGATCAGCTTCGTGTACTTGCAAGTAGGATTAATAATACAAAGTCATTGATTCAGACTGAAGAAGCAACAAAAAATGCAATGATCATGCCGTTCATTCAAGCACTCGGATATAACGTATTTGATCCACTTGAAGTAACTCCCGAATTGGTTGCTGATATAGGAATGAAAAAAGGAGAGAAAGTTGATTACGCAATCTTGCGAGATGGAAAGCCGATAATGCTTTTTGAATGCAAGAAATGTGGTGCCGATCTAAGCATTAATCATGCAGGGCAGCTCTTTCGATATTTTCATGTAACCGAAGCTAGATTTGGTGTGTTGACGAATGGGTTGGTATATCGTTTTTTTACAGATCTTGAACAACCGAATAAGATGGATGAGAAGCCATTTTTTGAATTTAATATACTTGATTTTAAAGAGCGAGATATTGAAGAGTTGAAAAAATTTGCTAAATCTGTGTTTGATCTTGATTCGATACTTATCACTGCTAATGATTTAAAGTACACAAGAGTTATTCAATCAAAATTTGCAGAGTTGATCGCCAATCCATCCGAAGATTTTGTCCGTATTCTTTCGTCAGATTTGTTGGGTACAAGAAGATTTACTCCAGCAGTGAAGGATCAATTTACTAATATTGCTAAGCACGCTTTTGAACAATTCCTCGGCGAGCGAATTAATGAGCGACTTAAAGGTGCGATGTCGCCAGAATCAATTTCAATAATTGAAAAGCCAAGTGTCTTAGTTCAAGAAGATTCATCAAAGCCGAACGAACCTGTAATCGTAACCTCTATTGAGGAATTAGAAGGATTTCATATCGTGCGAGCGATCGTGCGTAACTTGGTGCCTAGTAAACGAGTGGTGATGCGTGATGCTCAAAGTTATTGTGCAATTCTTTTAGATGATAACAACAGAAAGCCAATCTGCAGACTTCGTTTTAATAATTCTCAGAAATTGAAGTTGGGCTTCTTTAATGATCAAAAAGAGGAAGAACAGGTATCGCTAGAGTCTATTGATGATTTGTATAAGTTTGAGGAACAGATTCGTGCGACAGTTTCTTCATATTTAAATAATTTAGAAGCTTGATTGACTTGTTTGCTAAGTCGTAAAAATAGAAAAAATGTTTGATTTTTGTTTTCGATGGGGGGAAGCCTCTTTTAATTGAAGGCTTCCCAATAACGTACATCCAATTTCCTTGGCGGTAAATCATTTCCATTTTTACCGAGCGATCGTCCACGATCTGCGTCTCAAAACGCATAAAATGCTGCCAGTCCACAAGTTCTCAAATCACTAGTTTGAAATGATGCTTGTGCTTGTTCAGTTCCCATTAAGCACTAGAATGCTTTTAGTCAGAAAGAGAGATTTTGCGATGAAATGTCCCGTTTGCGAAAATACGAATTTGTTAATGTCGGAGCGTCAGGGAATTGAAATTGATTATTGCCCGCAATGCCGTGGCGTTTGGTTAGATCGAGGTGAGCTGGATAAAATTATCGAGCGCTCTGGTGTGGCAGCCCCCGCTACAGCAACTGATGGCCGTGCCGCTGTGCCTGCGACGGCTCCGGTGTATCCGACGCAAGCGATTCCCCAACAACCAATTCAGCATCAACATCAACAACAGCAGAGCTATCCACAGCCAACACAGCATTATTCGTCACAGCATAAACATCAATCTAGTCATACTTATCCGCAGCATCATCATGGTGGTCATTACAAGAAGAAAAAAGAAGGTTTCTTGTCTGATTTGTTTGACTTTGATTGATGATCGCAGCGACGGTTGTGTGATCGCTCATAGGATTTCATGCCGCCGATGACGGATTTTGTTGTCGATACGATTCAAATTTACATCAGATGCAAATCATGCTGGGACATTGTGAACCGATAAATTTTGAGGTTGATGATGTTTTCCCAGCGTTTCTTTTTTCTGATGATTATTGCTCGGCACCATTTCCTATTGCGCTGCGTTACACTGCGCATTCTCTTGCTCAAAATCATGTTTTTAAAGGTTAGATTATGCTCAAAGCGGTCTTTATCCCAACAGTTTTACTGCTATCACTTACTACGAACGTGGCAGCACAAGAATTAAACACGGCGGCAAATGAACAAGTTAAGCAAGAAGATCAGTCGGCTAAACCCGCTTTGGTGAAAGACCTTGAGCCTTTGCCCTTGTGGGAATTCGGTGCCTCTACATTTGCGTTAAGTCAGCAGGCTTACCCAGGATCCGATACTTATGTGAATCGCGTTTTAGTTGTGCCTTACTTTTTGTATCGTGGTGAGCACCTCCGTGTCGATCGTGGCAACACAGGTTACCGCGCGATTAAAACGCCAAAATTTGAATTTGATGTTGGATTTGCAGGTGCTTTGGGTTCTAGTTCTGATAAAGTCAGTGCACGTCGTGGTATGGAAAAACTCGGCAATATGATCGAGTTTGGACCGCGTTTGAAGTGGAATATCAGTGAGCCAGAGGCAAATGGCCGCTGGCGTTTTGAATTGCCAGTGCGCGCTGTGTTCGATTTGAGCAATAGCTTCAAGCGTAAAGGAATTACGGTCGAGCCAGAACTGACTTTTGAACGCCGTGCTTTTGGTGGTTGGCGTTACAGCACCGGTTTATCGACGGTTTGGGGCAATCGCCAAATGGCGGAAACCTTTTACCAAGTACGACCCGACCAAGTATTACCTGATCGCGCTGCCTATCAAGCCAAGCAAGGTATTATTTCTTGGCGTTTGTCCGCATTTATCTCGCATTTTTATGCGAATAATTTCCGTGTATTTGGCGGAGTACGAGTTGATAGCCTGACTGGTGCAGCAAATGAAAATAGTCCGCTGGTAAAACGCAAGACCGCACCTTCTGTATTTGTGGGATTGACTTATACTTGGATGCGTTCCGAGCGACCAGAGGTTGAGTAAGTAATCGAGATATCGCTAGCCGAATTTGATTGCGGAGATTTTATGAACATAAAACTCAAGAGCATGGTGCTGGGTTCTGGATTGGCAATGATCGTTTATCAAATCGCCATACAGTTACTTGGTTACACTGCAGCAATCGCTATTCCTGCGCCAATTGCTCATTGGGCGATAGAAAATTCTGCACAGATTTTTTTGCTCTTTGTATGGGATTTGCTGGTGGTTCAGTTCTTGGGTATCGGCATATTGGCGGCGCTCGCGGTCTTTTTCGTGTTGCGACTGGCACCGTTGAATTGGCTTTATGTGGGTTTAAGTTTTATCGTGACTGAAACGCTGATCGCAAACCTTGATTTGTGGGCATTGTCGTCTTCGCAGTTTCTTTCAATTACCAATCTACTCACGTTGACGCCTCACTTCATTGCAGTCAGTATGTGTGTTCTCGCTGCTGCAAAATTCGGTGGAAAAAATCAAGCCGCTGTATAAGTTTTTCCGTTAGAGCATGCCATCTGATCACTTCAATTCCTATCCGACTCACAAGCAGTCATCAAGCTAGCGATCTTCGCTGAAGTCATTGGTAGTCTTCCACTGTCTTTTTCCCAAGAAAATAAAAAGCGATTGGCGCTGCCGCAGATGCGTCCTTGGCATGCGCCCATGCCGCAGCGCGTGTGTAATTTGGCGTCGCGCCAATCATTGCGCTGTTCTAGTTGTTCATAGCGCACATCTTCGCAGCGACAAACGATGGTATCTGCCTGGCACAGATGCCGCAGTTCTGAGCGTAATCGAAACGCTTGGTGTAAACGTTTGGCAAAACCGCGCCAAGTATGGCGTTGAGATGTGTACTTGCTTGCGATGTTCTGTTTGCTGGCGGCATAGCCCGCGATTGCGCCTTCGGCTAAGGCTAAATCAACGCCGCCGATGCCGGTACCTTCGCCCGCGCAATAAACGCCAGCTAAATTAGTCGCTTGTGATTCATCAACTGATACTTGTGAATAACCTTTTTCTTCTGTTAGCGCACAGCCTAGTGCTGCGGCAAGTTCGATATTGGGCACCAGACCGTAACCACATGCCAACATGTCACAAGGAATTTCTTGCACCTCACCTTGAACTGATACGCGTACACTGCCGATCGCGTTAGAATCTGCGGAACTCGCTTGCGCTGCTAGTACAAAACTATCAGCGTGATAACGCGTTTGTAGCGTTTTGTGCATGGTGCGCGTGAGTTGAAATGCTTGAAAAATTTTGCTAGGTGTTGCGAGTAAACCAAACGCGAAACGACTGAGCTGGCCAAATTTTGCTTGTTCTAAAACGTGGGTCACATGCGCACCGCGCTCGATCAGACTTGCTGCTACCGCGAATAAAAGTGGCCCGCTACCAGCAAGGACAATGTATTTTCCTGCAACTGGGTAAGCGGCTTTTGATAAGGCTTGCAAGCCACCTGCGCCAGTGACACCATTTAAAGTCCAGCCGGGGAAGGGCAGCAATAATTCCCGCGCGCCTGTGCAAAGAATAATTTTTGGTGCCGAGAAAGTTTGCGCTTGCTCTACGCCTTGCTTTTCAACGACGATTTGATATTCGTCACCCTGCTTTTTCGCATGAACTACCTTTGCGCCAAAATGAAAACGCACTTGTTCGCTTTGACTTAATGTTTGCCATAAAGCCCTAGCCCGAGGATCGGCTTGATGATCCGCGCCGCCACGCCAGATTTGACCGCCAGACTGACTATTGTCATCAATAATATCGATCTTTACACCCGCTTTAAGTGCCGCTGCTGCAGCGGCTAAGCCTGCTGGGCCTGCGCCAATAATAATGATGTCGCTCATGCGAATTCTCCGGTCAAAATTTGCATCTGATTAACGCAGATGGTTTGGCATCCTAACTGATGCGCTTGGCCATTAATCGTGACGCGACATTCTTGACAGACACCCATGCCACAAAAAGCGGAGCGTGGCATTCCGGTTACCGAGATGCGTGTGTGGGGAACACCGGACATTGCCAATGCCGCGACCACACTGATGCCAGATTCAACCTGATGTGATTGTCCATTAATGCTGATTTCAATTAACTTGGAAGATGCTTGGGCAGGACTCATATTACTGCTCATTTCTGTTTTGATGATTTAACATGATTCGATATGCACTTAAGACACTGAATGTGTTTCAATATTGCGCGACGGCCAGTAGGCTTCAACATCGATCTTACTGGATTGACGACAGATCTGGTCTTTTAATATCTGCGCAGTCGCGAGCGAGGTCGTGATTCCTAAACCTTCATGGCCAGTCGCCATCCAGACATGTTGACGACTGGGATGTGGGCCAATATACGGCAAGCCATCGGGTGTGGCGGCGCGGAATCCCGTCCAAGCGCGAATGCCTTTGAGATTCGCCAATGACGGCACATAGTGGCAGGCCTGTGCCAGCATTTTCCCCAAAATAGCATGATCGATGTCTTTGTGAGTGACATCAAATTGGCGAGATGAACCAATAAAGAGTTGCCCAGTGGGACGAGGTTGTAAGTTAAAGGCGACCGAATCACCATCAGAAGCATGCGCACTTTTGATATAACCAAGTTCGACCAATTGATGTCGTATAAATTGCGGATAACGATCAGTGATCAGCAAATGGCCTTTCTTGTAGCGTAGCGGAAGATCATCGATCAATTTTGTTGATGCTAAACCATTTGCAACTACGATGTTGCTTGCCGCGATTTCAATGCCATCTTCTAGCCTTACTGCTTGATTCATTACTTCCGCAACAGTCGCCTTGATTAAGTGCGCACCATGTTTGAGTGCGATAGTTAGTAGCAGTTGCGCACTTTTGGGTGGGTAGACCAGCGCGTCTTGATGGACCAATAAGCCGCCAGCCAATCCTGCGCGTAGTTGCGGTTCGCGTTGCGCTAATTGGCTTGCACTGAGTAGTTCGCAGCGAACCTCATGTGCCTGCAAAATCTGTAACTTCGCGCGTGCAGCTTCAACTTCTTCTTCATCCGCTGCAACCCAAATGGTGCCGCACTCGCTATATTCATGTTTGGCTGGTTCGTGTTCATTGGTATGAACTAATTGTCGCCACAACTCTAAGGAATAACGACTTAGTGCCAATTCAGCGGGGTTGTCGTCCATCATCACCAGATGCCCCATGCCAGCAGCAGTCGTACCGCCTCCGATCGTACTTGGTTCGATAATGCCAACCCGTAAACCTGCTTGCGCTAAGCTGGCTGCGCAGGCACAACCGATAATGCCACCACCGATAATTAGTGCATCGAAAGATGTATTTGCCGTTCTGTTCGAGTTTGTATTGTTAGCCGTTACTTTGCTTAGTAGGTCATTCATGGGAATTTCCTATTAACGTATGCCATGCACAAACGGATCGTTGTCTTGCAAAATCAATGTCGCTTCGGCATTCACAAATGCGGTGCCGCGTATTGTTGGGTGAATTTTTCCTGCTTCTGTATGTGCTTGAAAACTTGCTTCGAACACGCTGCCGATAATACTTTCTTGACGCCAAACTTCACCTGCCTTGAGTTTGCCATCGGCCGCTAAACAAGCAAGTTTGGCGCTGGTGCCGGTGCCACATGGCGATCGGTCATACGCTTTGCCTGGGCACAAAACAAAATTTTGACTATCATTTTCAGGTGTCGAAGGTGCGCCGAATAATTCGATGTGATCGATCTCTCCGCCATTGTCACCTGTGATACCCGCTGCGTTTAATGCTTCTCTGACACGCCAGGCAAAACTAGTTAAGCCTTCGATATTGGCAAGGCGCATATCTTGCCCATGTTCTGCTATCAGAAAGAACCAGTTACCACCCCAAGCAATATCGCCAGTAACAGGGCCATGGTCCTCAACTTCGATCGTTACCGCATGTTGTGCGCGATAAGCAGGGACGTTGTGGACGCTTACACTATGATCAGCATGTAACTCAACTTCCACAGCACCAACAGGCGTATCGATTTTATGTCGGCCAGTTTGCAAGACACCTTGATATGCGAGCGTCGCCACTAAGCCTATCGTGCCATGGCCGCACATACCAAGGTAACCGACATTATTAAAAAAGATGACTCCGACTGAGCAAGTTGGATCATGTGGTTTGCAGAATAGGGCGCCAACTAAGACATCGGAACCACGTGGCTCGCACACCACCGCGCTACGGATGTGGTCAAATTTTTCCCTAAAGATTTTTACTCGCTCTGATAAAGGCCCGTCGCCAAGATCGGGACCACCACTGACGATTAGTCGGGTCGGCTCGCCGCCGGTATGCGAATCGATGATTTGAATTTTGCTTGCTTGGTTTTTAGTGACTTGCATGAATGAATTCCGCATTGGTATTGATCTAGAGCGAGATTGAAAGCATATCGCAGTGTAGCGATATAGCGTTCGGCTTGTCTTGCTTAATTGCGCTAGTTCGAATGCCGAATTCGGCATAACGCGAAAAGACTGAAGTCTCATTTTCTTATTTATGTCTTAGCCTAGCAAGGACAATACGGTATAGTCTTTACTCCGTAAATTTGCATTTTGCGTGGGAACCTATTTGTGAATTCACATTCCAAGCATGTTCGAATTTGTTGTAGCAAGCGGCAGTGCAAACTAATTATTGATTCCTACTATTTACTTTTACCAAAGAAAAGCGATAAGCATGTCGAATTTGATTGATTTTAGAAGTGATACAGTTACAAGACCAACTGAGGCAATGCGCACTGTGATGAGCCGCGCTGAGGTAGGGGATGATGTTTATGGTGATGATCCTAGTGTCAATGCATTAGAAGCAAAGATGGCAGCTTTGACTGGCATGGAATCGGCCATGTTGGTCGCCAGCGGTACGCAAAGCAATTTGGTGGCGTTACTCACGCATTGTGGTCGAGGTGATGAGTATATAGTTGGACAAAATTATCACACTTATTTGTATGAATCTGGTGGCGCTGCATCGCTCGGCAGTATTGTGCCGCAGCCAGTCCCCGTCGAAGCGGATGGTAGTTTAGATCTGCAAAAAGTGGCGGCAGTGATAAAACCGAATGATGTGCATTATGCGGTGTCGAGTTTGCTCAGTTTAGAAAATACGCATTCAGGTAAAGTGATTTCAAATGCCTATTTGCAATCCGCAATCGCGTTTGCGCATGCACAAGATATGGCGACACACTTAGATGGTGCGCGTGTATTTAATGCGGCGGTGGCGCAAGCCATGCCGGTGATCGATATCACCCAAGCTTTCGATACAGTATCTGTTTGTTGTTCAAAAGGTTTGGGCGCACCGATAGGTAGTGTCTTATGCGGTCCACGTGATTTTATTCACGAAGCACGTCGCTGGCGCAAGATGGTGGGCGGTGGCATGCGCCAAGCAGGGATTATCGCAGCAGCGATTGATTACGCGCTCGATCATCATGTGGATCGATTAGCGGACGATCACGCAAATGCACTCCGATTGCAGCAAGCCTTGAGTCAGATTCCAGAACTGATCGTTGAATCCGCACACACCAATATGCTGTACATTGAATTCGCGAGCAAAGAGGTCGGTATCAGTGTGGGTGAGTATTTGCGTACCAAAGGCATCATCATCTCCGCTGGAAAACGAGTGCGCTTGGTGACGCATCTCGACATTCATGCGGAAGATGTGGATCGCTTTGTGGGTGAACTTAAGCAATTCTTCCATTCAACGTAGCAGGTATTGATGCGGCATCGATAGCTGTCGCATCCTTATAAGTTTGGATCAAACCGCCAGATCAACCTGTTGCAAGCTGCGTACCTGACCATCTTCTGTGAGCCAAATTCCAGACGAACGAATTTGCCCTTGCGTTTGATTATTCGCGTTATTTAATTCAAACGGTGTCGAGGCATTCCCTAAAAATAATGCACCGACATTGGCTTGCTTTAGTTTTTGAAATTGATCTTTGCCCGCGCCATCTTTGGTCCAGACTTGTAGCTTGTCGAATATCGCATCGTTTTCATCTATCCAATGATTACCGTCGCTATCATATGCGGCAAGTTCCGCAAAACCATTGCCTGTGCCTGGTCCGAATAATTCACTACCGTCATTAATTTTGCCATCACCATTTTTGTCGAAGGCTAAAAATCCTGCACCTTGTACAAAAGAGATACTATCTTTTTTGCCATCGGCATTCAGATCAAATTCAAATTTTTGCGAAGTCAGTTGTGCACTATTACCCGAAAAATTTAAGGTTAAGGGATCGATTTTTTTTGCATCGCCTTTGCGAATTTGCGTATGGCTTTCTTCATGATAGCTGCGGTTTAACTCGAAACTTAAATTGAATTGAATTTGCTTGTTATCGGCGGTTGTGATGCTGCCGCTAGCTTGAAATTTTGTTTGCTCAGTTTCAGTATAACTATGACGCACATCAATTTCGACACCCCAACCAGCATTAGGTCGTGCGGCCGGTGTTGGTTGATTGTTCGCGGCAGCTTCAGTTGATTTGCTCACTACGTTGGCAGTGTCGCCACTAGCGGGTGCCTCTAAATCGGCGGTTTTCAGATGCTCGATCCGACGTCCGGTTAGTAGTTCGATCAGATACTTAATCACCATCATGCGTGGATCGTTTTCTAAATCATCTTCAATTTTATCGACGGCTTGGCTGGCAGTGACTTCATTCGATTGGGCTTGCAGTGCAGCTTCTGATAAACGCACCGTGTCAGCTTGCATACGCGAGAAATTTTCTTGCAGGATGTCATTGCCAACATCAGAAACGCCAGTGTCATTGAGTTTTTGCAGACGCGCTTCCATCGCTTCAAAATCCGGTCGCTTGTTTCCTATCCATGCTCGTGTTCTTTCTTGCGTTTCGGTTTTTTGCATGGACGCGTAACTGGATTGCATCAATATGTCGGAGCTAGCGATTTTCATTTTGAGTTCCCGCAGAAAATTGAATACGCCGTGACAAATGAACCGCAAATTGGCTAGTGCGGATTGAGGCGTACAGTGGAGGGTATCGGTTGAATTTGGCAAAGCTTGATTTCTTTGCTTAGACAGAATGATGGTAAAACGGCGAACAAAATCGTGCTTTTTTGTCTGAGGACTCGTTTTACGCGTTCGGAATGTTGAGAATGCATGAAAATATCGAGAAATCGAACAGGTGTGGACAAGTAGAATAAGCTGTCGTGCTGGCAGCTGGCGCTAACAAAAAAAGCGCTGTTCGATGAAACTTCAATTAATTCACTTGACACTAGGCGACTGGTCTAATATTATTCGTTCATGCAAACATCTTCTATCTCATCTTCTCATCAGCAAAGCAGCCAACAAGATACGCGCGAGCGGATTTTGGCGACTGGGCAAGCATTGATTTTGGGTAAAGGTTTTTCTGCACTCGGGTTGAGTGAGATCTTGAGTGCCGCCGCAGTACCAAAAGGCTCGTTCTACCATTACTTTCAATCAAAAGAAGGTTTTGGTGTAGCGATGTTGGAACGCTATTTTGCTGAATATCAAGTTCGTACGGAGGAGATGTTATTGGCTGCTGATGTGCCAGCACGTGAGCGCTTAGTGCGTTATTTCGCGGTCTGGCAGCAGCAAGCAGAGTCGTCAGCCTGCCATAAGCTTTGTTTGGCAGTCAAACTTGCGGCCGAAGTGTCGGACTTGTCTGAGGCAATGCGTCTTGCATTAACCGTTGGTATGCAAGGGATTACTGAAAGAATTGCTGTGCTGTTAAATGAGGTGCAGCGCGATGGACATTTGTCTGAAGAGGTCAATACGGCTGAATTGGCCGAATTTCTCTATGCAACTTGGGTCGGCGCTTCTCTGTTAAGTAAGGTGCACCTGCAGATGCGACCGATGGAAGTAGCGATGCAGCAGACTAAAAAGATTTTGGGTATTTGAGGCTAAGATTCAGACGAGTCAACTGGTCTATCCCAAGTTTTCATCAAGATTTGTTGGTGTGAGGATTAAGCACTGATTGTTGTGGCGTTTGTTCACAGCAGAATTTGCGTACTAGTTGTAGTAAAAAGGATGTTGAAAATGTTGTCAGGGCAATCGCCCTTTTTTTTGAATTTGTTTATAGACGACCGGTCTAATTTATTTGTTTGTGATAGTTGAGATTGGTATTTTTAAGGAAAAATGATGTTAACAAAGTTATTAAGCCCAGTAAAAGTTGGATCAATTGAACTCGCGAATCGTGTGATGATGGCGCCGTTGACGCGTTCTCGTGCAGGTCAACCGGGCGATATTCCACGCGCCTTGAATGTTGAATACTACGCCCAACGTGCAAGCGCTGGTCTGATTGTTACCGAAGCAAGCCAGATTTCTCGGCAAGGTCAAGGCTATGCATGGACGCCAGGTATTTACACCGATGCGCAAGAGGCAGGCTGGAAAGAAGTCGTTGATGCGGTGCATGCAAAAAATGGTCGAATCTCTTTGCAGTTGTGGCATGTGGGTCGCATCTCACACAATTTGTTGCAAGAGAATGGCGCGGCGCCAGTGTCTGCATCGGCCATCACCGCAGAAAACTCGCAATGTTTCGTGATTCAAGAAGACGGCACGCCAGCCAATGTGCAAACGGCGCAACCACGCGCTTTGGAATGGGCAGAAATGCCTTCGATCATCGCGCAATATCGCCAAGCAGCACAAAGAGCGAAGCGCGCAGGTTTCGATTTTGTTGAGGTACATGCGGCGAATGGTTATCTGTTACAACAGTTCCTAGCAACGAATAGCAATCAACGTACCGATGCTTACGGCGGTAGCATAGAAAATCGTGCGCGTCTGACTTTGGAAGCGGTTGATGCAGCGATTGCAGAGATGGGTGCTGATCGCGTTGGTGTACGTTTATCACCTAATTTTGTTGCGCATGGCATTGCTGATACGGAAGCGGAAGCCAGCGCTTTGTATTTGGCGGCAGAGTTTACCAAACGCGGCATCGCTTACTTGCATATCGCTGAGCCAGATTGGGCCGGTGGTGCAGAATTGTCGCCAGAGTTCCGTCAGCAATTGCGCGCTGCATTCCCTGCAACATTGATTTGCTGCGGTGGTTACACTGCCGATGAAGCAGATGCTTTGATCAATCAAGGTTTAGCAGATGCGGTGGCGTTTGGACGTCCTTACATCGCCAATCCAGATTTGGTCGAGCGTTTTGCTGCTGGTGCAAATTTGAATGAACCAGATCGCAGCACGTTCTATGGTGGCGAGGAAAAGGGATATACCGATTATCCGCGTATGTCGGCTGTTTAATTTGAAAGTTGTTCTGATTGAGTAATTTTTGCCATAAATCTTGCAGCTGATCTATGATCATGCTGATTGGATATGTGGTAAAAATTGCTCAATAAGGACAAGATGGCTGCGCTAAAAATTCTAGGTAAATCAAGCTCGATCAATGTGCGTAAAGTGCTGTGGACTTGCGCCGAAATTGGGCTTGACTTTGATTTGACCGAGTTTGGCAGTGGTACGCCAAATTCAGTGACGACGCCCGAGTTCCTGATTTTGAATCCGAATGCGATGGTGCCGGTAATTCAATATGAGGGACAAGTGTTGTGGGAATCGAATACGATTTGCCGCTACCTAGCGGCACGTCACCAACGTACTGACTTACTGCCACAAGATCCTATGGCTAGGGCGCAGGTCGAGAAGTGGATGGATTGGCAAGCCACAGAATTAAACAATGCATGGCGCTATGCGTTTATGGCGCTGGTTCGGCATAGCCCTGCACATCGTGACACTGCTGCAATTGAACATAGTGTGCGTGAATGGAATCGTCACATGAGCATCGCTGACCTACAATTGCAGCGAACAGGTGCTTATCTGGTTGGTGATCAATTTACTTTGGCAGATATCGTATTGGGATTGTCGCTAAATCGTTGGCGCGCCAGCCCGATTGCGCATGCTAATTTACCCGCACTGCAAACATATTTCGATTTATTGTGTAAGCGTTCTGGCTATACGCAATATGGTGCAAACGGAATAGCCTGAGCACCGATTTACATATCTGTTTGTAAGTGCAGCGGGTTCTCCAATTATGCGAGATAATCTGCATTCTTTTGCTTTGATGAAGTGCTTACGACTATGACTTTTGCGACTTGGTTCTCGTTTTTCTGTGCAGCGTGCTTGATTGCCATTTCTCCTGGTTCAGGTGCGATTTTGTCGATGTCGCATGGTTTAGCTTATGGCGTTAAACGTGCCAGCGTTACAATTTTGGGTTTGCAATTGGGTTTGTTGCTAGTGCTGGTGATTGCCGGAGCTGGTGTCGGCTCTTTGTTACTGGCGTCAGAAACAGCTTTTGGTATCGTGAAGATCTTAGGCGCTTTGTATTTGATTTATTTGGGTGTCACCCAGTTCTTTAGCAAACCACCCGTCGCTTCAGATATCCGTGATCAAGCAGCAGACCGATTGCATGTGCCGAGTTTTTATCGTCGTGTACTGACAGGTTTTTTGACGAATGCCAGTAATCCTAAGGGCATCGTGTTCATGGTCGCAGTCCTGCCAAATTTTATTAATAGTCAGGCTGCGCTGTTACCGCAATTAGTGATTTTGGCGGTAACGATGGTGATTGTTGATACCACCGTCATGCATAGTTATGCTTTATTAGCGTCTTCACTACAAAACTTGATGCGCGATGCCAAAGCTCAAGTACTGCAAAACCGACTCTTCGGTGCTGTACTAGTTTTAGTTGGTGCAAGCTTGTTTTTTGTGAAACGTGAAGCCACTGTGACGGTTTGATCGCACATTTGATGACGATAGTTTGTTGCTAGTTTGTCGCAGTATTTCCACTATCGCCCATACTCGCAAATCCCTCTTAAGAAAAACAGAAAATCTGGGATAATGATTGTTCAATGTTTCTTATGAATATCAATTTGCATGCGTTTTGATTCAACTATCGAAGAACCTGACATCATCACCGATACTGCCGTGGCAAATCGTCGTTTGTTCGGTGGTATTTTGGTTTCTTTGCTGGTACATGCGTTGATCTTGTCTTTGCAATTTGGTATTCCAGGATTGGATTTGCCGAGCTTGGAAGCACCGTGGAAAGAGAAACGCACCGCGATGGATGCTTTGCAAATTGATATTGCAAGCCCGGCGCCCAAGGCGCAAGCTGTTCCGCCGACAGCTGCTGTAACCAAGCCAGAATTATTTAAATTACCAACGCCCATTTTGCCTGCGCCTGTGCCGAAGACTGGCGCACCTGCGATTAGTGGAATTCAAATCATTGCGCCACTTGCACAAGCAAAAACGCTAGTGCCAACGGCAAAATTGCAGAAGAATAAGCCTAAACCGGCATTGCCAATTCTACCTAGCATCAAGCGTGTGCCGCCACCTGCACAAGCGCCAACACGTATCATTGCCCAAGATTTACAGAAGAACGATGACTTCGTCGTACCTTTAACCAGCGAAGAAGATTTGCTGCGTAATGCGCAAGATAAAAAAGAAGTTAAACAAAAAATGGAAGCAATTCCAGAAGATGCCATCATCGATAAAAATGCCGAGGCTGATTTGCTTGTTGAGGAAAAGCGGCAAGAAGAAATCAAGCAAAAGAAGCTAGAGCAAGAGCGACTAGATCAAGAGAAGTTGCGTGCAGAACAAAAACAACAAGATGAGCTCTTGCAAAAGAAAATTGCACAAGCGGCTGAAGATAAGCTGAAAAACCAAATTGAGCAGCAAATGCAGCAGCAAGCCACCGAATTGAAACGACAGCAGGCTGAACAGATTGCGCAACAACGCTTACAGGCGCAACAAAAAGCGGCACAAGAATTAGCTCAGCGTGAGCAAATGGCAAAAGAAGCTGCGGAAGAAGCCTTACGTGAAGCAAAGCGACAAGAGTTATTCACGCAGGAAACGCTTAAGCAAGAAGAGCAAAGGCGACAAGCGGAACAAAAGCGTCTGCGTCAACTCGCTTTGGAGCAAGAGCAGCAAAAACAAGAAGCTTTGGCGCAAGCACAATTGCGGCAGAAACAATTGGAAGAGCAAGTCGCGCAAAAGCGTGCCTTAGAAATCGCAGAACGTCAGCGTCAGCAAGTTGAGGAACAGCGTATTGAAGCACAACGCTTGGCGCAAATTGCCGAACAAAAGCTCGCTGAGCAAAAAGTTTTAGAACAAAAAATTCAGGAGCAACGTTTGGCGGAACAACGCGCAGCCGAACAAAAAGCTTTGGAACAAAAACTAGCAGAACAGAAACAAGCAGAACGAAAAATCGCCGAACAAGGTTTGGCCGAGCAGAAGGCACTTGCCGATGCGGCAGCACGTGCAAATGCCGAACGTGAAGCAGCGCTTGCAGCTCGTCAGAATGCCAGCGGAAATAATCGTGATGGATTGGGCCAAGGCAGAGGTGGAACGGGTGTTGATAATGCAGGAAGAAGTACCGCGTCTGGTACTGGTCAAGGAGATCTCGCCAGCCGATTGCGTGAACAGGCTCGCAATACAGACTTATTCAAATCAGCACCATCCAACGGGAAGTTACTCGATGAAAATCGCTCACGTCGTCGTAGCTTTTTGGGCGCCTACGACAAAGAAGTTCCATTGCGGATGTATGTCGATAGCTTGAAACAGAAACTCGAACGCAATGGCAATCTTATCCACGAGCGACGTACGCTCAGTGATGTTGAGCATAATGTCTTGGTAAATATGGTTGTGCGCAGCGATGGCAGCATCGAAGAAGTGGTGATTATGCGCAGCAGCGGCTCACGTGCGATCGATGAGAAAGCCCGCAATATCATCATGACGAACGCGCCATTTTCAGTGTTTCCACCTGGATTGGCGGCAAAATACGATGTCATAGAAATTCAGCGCGTGTGGAGCTTTGGCGATAAGTTACGTATTTTGGAAAATCTTCCATCATCGTTTTGATAACCGAATTGGTTTGATCATTCAATAAAAAAAATCATGCATATCTTGATCACGGGTGGTACTGGCTTAATTGGTCGTCGTCTATGCGCGGCTCTGTTAGCGCGTGGCGATCAGATTACCGTCTTAAGTCGCCGTCCCCAGCTAGTTGCGGGTATCTGCGGTGCGACTGCGCAAGCGATCTCCAGCCTTGATGAATGGACACCTGCAATGCATTTTGACGCTGTCATTAATTTGGCAGGTGAACCGATCATTGATGCACGTTGGACAGAGAAACGACGTCAGGTTTTGCTCGATAGCCGGGTAGGCTTGACCCGTCAGCTGGTCGAAAAAATAAAGCAGGCGAGTCGTAAGCCGCAGGTATTGTTAAGCGGTTCGGCGATAGGTTATTACGGTATAGATGATGCACAAAGCTTTACCGAAGAAGCGAGCGCGGGAAACGATTTTTCTGCAAACCTCTGCGCGCAATGGGAGTTGGCAGCTGATTCTGCTAAGGCACTAGGGCTTCGAGTGGTCTCATTGCGTACGGGATTGGTACTCGATGAAGATGGCGGTGTATTGAAGAAAATGCGACTGCCATTTCAGTTAGGTTTGGGTAGCCAGTTGGGGAGCGGCCAACAATGGATGAGTTGGATACATCGTCAAGATTATTTACGCGCTTTGCTTTCTATACTCGACGATACAAGCGCAAACGGCGCATTTAATTTGACCGCACCAATTGCTGTGACTAACGCAGAGTTCACCAAAACCTTAGCCAAGACGCTACATCGCTTCGCACTATTTGTTGCACCTGCATTCGTGTTGCGCTTGGCTATGGGAGAACGTTCAGATTTACTATTGGGTGGACAAAAAGTGCTACCACAGCGCTTACTCGATCAGCATTTTCATTTCGAGTTTCCCGACTTGTCTTCTGCCTTGGCAAACTTGCTGAATGCACCAAACGCGAAGAGTTCGTGACTTGGAAATTTCTCATCCTAAGCGCTTGCTTTGCGAAACTTGTTTGCGTCCTGCGCGAGCCTGTATATGTCACTGCGTCGAAGTTTTGGAATGCGCAACCGAGGTGCTGATTTTGCAGCATCCCGCTGAGCTTAAACATATCAAAGGAAGTGCTCGGCTCTTACATTTGTGCTTGCCGCACAGTACGATGTTGATTGGAGAACAATTTGAACAGGATGAATTGCAAGCCTTATTGTCGAAAAATAATAAAGCCAATGTGTTGCTCTATCCCGATAGTTCGATCTCAAATAGTGTTACAAATTCAGCGCTAAATTCTGGCCTGAATCTGAGCTCAAATACTTTAACCGTACTCCCTGTCATTCAGCCAATCCGCTTGATCGTGATTGATGCAAGTTGGCGTCAAAGCCGGCAAATGTTAATGCAAAACCCTGTTCTACAAAGTCTGCCACGCTATGCATTACGCGACGTACCTGCGTCGCGTTACCAGATTCGACGTGCACATGCACCGGACCAACTTTCCACTCTGGAAGCGTGTACTTATGCTTTGATGCAGTTGGAAAGTGCTTCGGTACAGTGTGGGCGACTGCTGGATGCGTTTGATCAATTAAACCAGTTGCAAATGCAGTTTGGCGTACATAACTTATTGCGCACAAAAAAATAGCACCAAATTCTGACGAAGAATCTGGTGCTAGATCGCGTTGATATTTGGTCGATTACATCGATACGTTGATTAACGCGTTACCAATGCCGATCAAGGCTGAGCCAGCTAATAAACCCGCAGCTACTGCTTGCATACCATCGACCCAAACTTTATAGCCAAGACTTTCTTTGGGGCTGGCTTTGTGTTTTTTATCCATCAGCCAGAATACAAAAGCGCCTACCCACATCGTTAGCACTGCTTCTGGTGGTAGTACCACACCTAAGCCAATCGAGATCGCTGATATCGGAAACTTGCCTTTGCTGACGATGCTCGCCGTTTCGAAAACCACAGCCGCAATCGCAGCCACGATAATCGAGATGATTGCGCTGTGCGATAAATTACTAAAACCATGCCCGATGAGTTCCGCAACACCTTTCCATTGCATCGCGGCAGGGAAGGCAAATTGATCGGAAATAATCTTCGTCGTATCTCTTACGCCATTGGCGTCAGCAGGTAAAAACAATAAAAAATAGACAGGAATACACGCCAAGGTGCCAGAGAAAATGCCGATCAAGTGACCAAGCACTTGGTGTCGCGGTTTAGCACCGAGCATGTAGCCAGGTTTGATGTCGGATAAAAGACTGGCAGCGCTAGAAGCAACCTCGGCTGACATACCCGCGGGGATGAGGTTGGTGGCGGGATTGCTGCGGTCTAAGGCACCCATAGAAAACTGTGTAATCTTGGATAAACCACTAGTTGGAATCCAAGACGTCAAGGCCATAGAATTAATGCAAATCACCGTCAACAAATAAACTAGTGCTAAAGAGATAAACGCAAATAACCACGGCACGCCAAAGAAACTATGGGTCGCCCAAACGCCTAATAAACTAAAAATAGGAACGCCGATATACGAAATCCACAGTGGTACTTCGATATGCGCTAATACATCTTGTGTTGTATCGTTCTTCTCTTCTTTTTTAAATATCCGCGATAAGCCCTTAAAAATTTCTGGCTTGGCAAATAGGCTGATTAAGGCAGCGACTACCATAATCACAATGCCCCACCAGAGAGACCATTGATTCACAATTTCTACGCGTGACAACGGGACCATTTGTCCATCTAAACCGACGCGTGGCGCAATTTCTCCGCGATTAATCATGATCGGGGCGAGGATCGCGAAGTTAAGGATGGCACCAATCAAGCAACTCGTTGCAACACGAATGCCCATCAAGGCACCCACGCCCAACATCGCCGCATCGAGTGTAAATCGTAAGCCTAAAGTCCGAAAGTCAACGCCTAAAATTTTAGGTATCCATAATTCATACTTCACTGCGGCTAAATAGTAATAGGTATCGAGACGTTCTTTAAGGTACCAAGGCTCTGTTAAGCCAGCCCATTGGTCGAGCCGCAGTATTTTAAATTGGATCAATTTCATCCAACCATCACTTAATATAATTTGCAAGGCGGCAGTCCATAGGCCTACTTTGGCTAATAATTTAGCTTTAAATAAGCCGCTCGCAGCATCACCGTTGTACAAGGTATCAAGCACGACACCGCAGGCATTTCCTTCAGGGAAGGGCAGCTGATCTTCATTGATAAAGCGGCGTTTGAGTGGAAAGGCGAGTAGTACACCCAAGATCGCAATAATCACCATCCAAATCAGCATTTGCCACCAACTTGGAATAATCTTGGTAATCATCATGTAGGCAGGTAAACATGCCACCAAAGGCATTGTCATGTAGCCAGCAGAAGTGGCAATGGATTGCGTGCAGTTGTTCTCAAGGATGGTGAAATTATTGGCGATGCCAATGTTTTCTAAAGCCTTAAACAAACCAAAAGCCAAAATCACCGAGATGAGATTCACCCCAATCGAGATTCCGGTCTTAGCCCCGATATACATGGCAGTCGCGGAAAGTATCCCACCTAACAAAAAACCAGTAAGACCAGAGCGCCAACTCAATTGCGCCATATCTCCACGGTAGACATTACTCAGCCACCACTGATCTTTTTGATGACGCGACCAGGATTTAACCTGTTCTTCATTAAGCTGTTGAATTGCCACTTGAATCTCCAGATTTTTATTGTCCGTGAAGTATCTACGGCTGTTGTAGTGTTGTCAAGACGAGTGATGTATGATGGGGGAGTTACTTTTTAAAATGAAAAAATGTCACGCCAAATATTCCGAAAGACTGTCGCCAAATCTTTTGCGCCAACACGTGTCTTGCTTTGTTGCTTGGTTGTTTTGGGGCATTTGTTGCTTTTCTTTTTTCTCAGTCGAGCGAGCAGTTGGTCAAGCACTAAGATTTCCAGTTCGTCGATGGTTCTCGTGAAAATTCAGCCATTGCCATTGTCAGATATTGTCGCAAATCGGCTGCCTAAAAAGCGTTTTAGCAATCACGCGGAAAAAGAGACTGCGTTAAAACTTTCAGCGCCTGCCGTTTCAGCATCGCGAATTGCTAAGACTGCGCAGGCTGAAGGCTCCAGAAATCACGAACCAATTCCTGTGGAAGAAGGAAATAAAACCGCATTACGAAGTGAATCTCCAAGCAGTACTGCTTCAGGTAACGACCTAACGAATTTAGGAAGTATTTCGAGCCGTTATAAATTACAGCTACCAAAATCTGATGTGGAAGAAAACCTCACACCCGCACAACAAGCAGCACAAGATGTACGTTCGAACTCTGCCAAATTAACGAAGATTGAAAAATTTTCCGTAGCGATGGGGACGCTCGATTGTGTATTCCAGACACGTCTTTCTGATGGCAAAGTCGTACGTGAACCAGGAAAGTGGATCATCGTAACCGCACGTTCTAATGTTACTAAGTTGGCGCTGGCGACATCACGCTACTGTGTGAGATTACATCAGGCTGAAGATGAAAATGGAAATGACTTGACGGCGATCAGCGCCGGTATTAAAGGGAAGTTGTAGATATCGTGCAATCGAATTGCTGGATAAATGTTACCGAATAAAAGTAAGCATCGAAATACAAATAAGAATCTGATGGGCTCTTTTCTGCCGTTCCCGCATAGGCGGGAACCTAGCGTCGTAGTTACGTTGAATGACAAACTATGGAGATTTAAACTCTCCTTAGTTTTGTATCTATTAGGAATAAAAAAAGCCTCGTTACCGAAGTAACGAGGCTTTCTAGAACAAAGAACGTCGAACGCGAGGTTCTGGTTCGGCAATTACATCATGCCGCCCATACCACCCATGCCGCCCATACCACCCATGTCATGGCCGCCCATGCCACCAGCTGGTTTGTCTTCTGGCAATTCAGCAACCAATGCGTCCGTTGTCAAAATCAAGCCAGCAACAGATGCTGCGTTTTGCAATGCAGATCGTGTTACTTTCGCTGGATCGAGAATACCCATTTCGATCATGTCGCCGTAAGTGTCGTTAGCTGCATTGAAGCCGTAGTTGCCAGTGCCGTTCACCACAGCATTGATCACTACACTTGCTTCGCCACCCGCATTTGCCACGATTTCACGCAATGGTGCTTCGATTGCTTTCAAAACTAATTTGATACCTGCGTCTTGATCTGGATTGTCGCCTTTGATCACGCCAGCTGCTGCACGTGCGCGCAATAATGCAACGCCACCGCCAGGAACAACACCTTCTTCAACCGCTGCACGAGTAGCATGCAATGCGTCTTCAACGCGTGCTTTTTTCTCTTTCATTTCAACTTCAGTAGCAGCACCAACTTTGATCACTGCAACACCGCCAGCCAACTTGGCAACGCGTTCTTGCAATTTTTCTTTATCGTAGTCAGATGTCGCTTCTTCGATTTGTGCGCGGATTTGTTTTACGCGGCTTTCGATACCAACAGCAGGACCTGCACCGTCGATGATGATGGTGTTTTCTTTGCTGATTTCGATACGCTTAGCTTGGCCTAATTGTTCCAAAGTTGCTTTTTCCAAAGTCAAACCAACTTCTTCTGCAATCACTTGGCCGCCAGTCAAAATCGCGATATCTTCCAACATCGCTTTACGACGATCACCAAAACCTGGCGCTTTAACAGCAGCAGTTTTCAAGATGCCACGGATGTTGTTCACCACCAAAGTTGCCAATGCTTCGCCATCGACGTCTTCAGCGATGATCAACAATGGACGACCAGATTTTGCAACCTGTTCCAATACCGGGAGCAAATCACGGATGTTAGATACTTTTTTGTCGTACAACAAAACAAATGGGTTATCCAAAATCACGGCTTGTTTTTCTGGATTGTTGATGAAGTATGGTGACAAGTAGCCACGGTCAAATTGCATACCTTCGACGATATCCAATTCGTTTTCCAAAGACTTACCATCTTCAACAGTGATCACGCCTTCTTTGCCGACTTTGTCCATTGCTTTAGCAATGATGTCGCCGATGTTTTGATCGGAGTTTGCAGAGATAGAACCAACTTGAGCGATTTCTTTGTTAGTTGTTGTTGGACGAGCGATGTTTTTCACTTCCGCTACCAAAGCAACAACTGCCTTGTCGATACCGCGTTTCAAATCCGTTGGATTGAAGCCAGCAGCCACATATTTAAAGCCTTCGCGAACGATTGCTTGTGCCAATACTGTCGCTGTTGTTGTACCGTCACCAGCGTTGTCAGAAGTGCGGGAAGCAACTTCTTTTACCAACTGCGCGCCCATGTTTTCGAGCTTGTCTTTGAGTTCGATTTCTTTAGCAACTGAAACACCGTCTTTAGTCACGGTAGGCGCGCCGTATGAACGCTCTAAAACTACGTTACGACCTTTAGGGCCCAAAGTTACTTTAACTGCGTTAGCCAAAACGTTAACACCGTTAACGATTTTTGCACGTGCGTCATCGCCAAATACTACTTGCTTAGCTGCCATAATAAAATTCTCCGAATAAGGATGAAATTTGGAATTGGATTTCTGATCTCGGTAACTCGACTAATTCAAGTGAGCACTTTTGAAGTAAAAGATCAGAAGGCAATTACATAAAAATTCTGTTTAAGAAGGTATGAATAAGCGTAGCGAGCGACTGAAGTTTGGATCGAGAAGCGCAATCGTATTTAGTACGATGAGCATCGCAGGTTCAAAATTCGGTCGCGCAGTAGCTTAGTCGTACCTTATTTACTTTTGAACGATCGCGAAAACATCTTCCTCGCGCATTACCAAGACTTCATTGCCGTCAACTTTGACAGCTTGACCAGAATATTTGCCGAACAAAACGCGGTCGCCAACTTTAACTTCTAAAGCGCGCACAGTGCCGTTTTCCAATACTTTGCCGTTACCTACAGCCAGTACTTCACCTTGATCTGGTTTCTCAGCTGCTGCGTCAGGCAAAACGATACCGGATGCTGTTTTTGTTTCTTGATCCAAACGTTTAACGATAATGCGATCGTGCAGGGGACGAAGATTCATACTAACTCCTAAAAAAATTACAAAAGTAAAATTACCAAAGTAAATAAAATTGCAAAATAAATGACTTAAACCAACTCAGCTTTGCTCACCGAAGTACGTCCAGCGCACTAAATAAGAGCAGAGCAAGTCTTTTCAAATCTTATTTCGCTAGAAAAATCTTGCTAGAGGAAACTACCAACAAGCTTACAAAGATCATTGTTAGCACTCTCTCTCGCTGAGTGCTAATTATATGGGCGGGGTGGGGCTTTTTCAAGGAAGAAAGTTGAAAATAGCGGTTTTATTTTAAAAATCAGAGGCTTAGCGTAGCTTGTCGAGCTTGTTATCTAATCAAATATGGCGAGTTGAGGCGATAGCTGCTTTGGACGCTGCGAAAAAAATCAATCATAGGTAATCGAAGTGATTGCGGCAGTCCAGCATCGACAAGTATTAAACTCAAAACCACCATGATTAAGTCGCGGTGCCCAATTATTTAGATTTAAGACTGGTTGCTATGCGAACTGTGGGCTAGCTCGTGCTAAAGCCGAAAAATGCAAACAAACCAACTTCACACAGAAGACAAAAATCATCTTTCATCATCCGAAAACGGCAAGCTCACTACAAGTTAAAGAAATCCCTTGTTAATCTACTAGCAACCGAGCGATCAATTCGCATACAATCCCCTAATTAATCGACCCACAGTCGGTTCAGTCCAACAAGGTTTATCCGCCGCAATGCAATGATCGTGGATTCTTATTTTGCGTTTCCGGTGCGGCGGATAAACGCTATTTGTTAGACGGCCTCCGAGGAAATTCTGGACGCCTTTAGGAAAGCGAAGAATATGATTCGAGATTTAGAGTATCCTGATGATGCTCGAAAAGTCATTAATGAACTCCATGAACGTTTGAAATATGATGCAGCTATTTCAGTACTTGGCTTGGCGTCAGCAAAACTAGAACTCAAAGAGGGAACACAGCCTGATTTTAGTACTGGTATCCGATACGGAGGACGTATAGAGGATGAGGCTGTCCGGCGAGATGCTGCAGGACTTCTTTCTCGATTCTCTTTAATCTCAATGGTTTCTCATATTGAGCAACACGCCCAACTTCTTCTACTTCAACGAAGAGTTATAGAGGAAATGGTCTCAACTGGCCAGAGATTGGATTCAAAGTCCATGTGGAAGATTTTGCGTGGAGTTCATAAAGATTCCCTCAGTGGGCCTGTAAAATTATGTTCGGAACTCGTGGTTAAAGAACCCAGTATTGAGCTGGCGAGTAAAATGAATTGGCTTGATGGAATTGTTCGTGTTCGCAATTGCCTTGCTCATCGACTAGGGTATGTGCAAATGCAAGATGTTAGGTCAGGAAAACCAATTGAAGAAATAAAAGATAGTGATACTTTAAAAGCCATATGGCTTCGCCTTAAGGTCTCAGACAATGGAAAAGTGATAGAGACGTTTCCACATATTTCTAGCGGAAAGGGTTTTGACTACACATTTGAAGAGTTTAAGCGAGAATGGCGAATTGGAGATCATATTGACGTAACGCCAGAAGAATGCCAGGCAATTGGTATCAGTTTGGCATTGTTGGCTAATCAATTATTAGATGATTTTGAAAGGGAAATAAACATTTTTTTAAGTAGTACCAACCCTTCTTTTTAGTTAAAAATTGGTCGAAATAAAAGTCTAGCATGGCATTGCGGCGGACAGCCTTCGGCAGTCGCTGAATTGAACGTTGAGGCTGTATTTTAAGTAGAAATAAATCCAAAATCATGTAAACAAACAAGGGGTCGTATACGCTCACTCTTCATATCCTCAATTTGGATAGCAGCATGGCACGTTATAAGATCGTTGATCGTAATCCCAAATTCATTCCGGTTGTACTTGATGCGCAATTGATTACAGGTGCAAAACGTGACTGCATACCGTGCAACTTACGACAACATGCCTACGTACACCCGACGAGACACTAGTGAGACAAGTAGCGATCTCCCACAAAAACCAAGTATCACCGAAGCGATGAAGTAACGCATTGATAGCGAAGAAGGACGCAAACAATACAGTAGACGATTGGCGACGGTCGAACCTGTGTTTGGAAATCTTCGCTATGACAAAAAACTCGATCGCTTTACACTGCGTGGACAAAAGAAATTGAACACGCAATGGCACCTGTACTGCCTCGTTCATAACATCGAGAAATTAGCGCATTATCGATATGCAATGTAACGCAGGCAAGTGTTGCAAACAACAGCATTTTGCGCCTCGTACTTGCCTCAATCTGTCGCTTTGTGGCACATTGCTGCTTATGAAAGCAAATTTTACTAATCCACAAAAAAATCAGGAACGCCTGCGCGTTGTTTAGCTGGTTTTTGGGTTTTTATAGAGGAAGTTGAATGCGCATCCATTTATATTGGGTTTCGATAATTTTTTCATAAAAAGAGCCAAATTTTAAGGAACACTAACGATGCAGAAACTATGTATGTTGTTTTTAATGGTAATTACAAATTCTGTTGTTGGACAAGAAATACTTCCAACAGTAATCAACTTTAATATTAAGGCTGGTCAATATGAGGAATTTCAAGCCCTAACTTGGAAGCCAAAGGATACGATCTGTATTGCAACGACCTTAGTTAGTCCTAATAAAGGTACCGAATGGTGGACGCTTGCGGGAGTTACATTTTTGGGTGAAAAAGAAGGCGAATATGCGTCAATACAACTGATTGATAATAGGAGTGAATCCCAAAAACCCTCTCTTTTCTATACAACATCTGTAGGTGGAAAGGAAAATAAGTTCCTAATTAGAGAGAACGTCGAATATGGCCAACGAATAATTTACGAGCTGCGGTTTTCACGCACAAACGAATTTGATATTTATATCGATGGAGGAGTTGGGCAACTGAAATCACCATTTGAATTTTTAAAATTAAAACTTGGGGCTACTTCTGCGAAATCGATTGTTGAATTTAATACTGCATCTTGCAGTCAAAAAAATTAAAGGCACATCCTAATCTGCATAACATGGTAGTCGATCGAAATCGCGAATGAGAACTTCTTTCTATTTATTTTCGGTTAGCGCGATCCGATCGCTTCAACGTTGAGGTTGTATAAAAAGTCCAAAGAAACTCAAAAACAGGTAAACGAATCAAGCCTGTAAGCGTTCCATCTCTAACACCTAATTCGGAGATTTGGATGGCACGTTACAAACACATTGATCGCAATCCTAGATTCATTCCTGTCGTGCTCGATGCACAATTGATGACGGGTAGTTTTGAATACGCACTGGACTATCTGATTGATCATGAACTTGATCTCTCCCGTTTTGATGTCCACTACAAAAATGATGACACTGGCGCACCTGCGTATGCACCGTCGGTTCTACTCAAGATCGTCTTGCACAACTCAAAGCTGCGCAAGCAAAACATCGCTATCTACCTAAAGATTTTATTCTTGACGCGAACAACAATAGGTGCATTTGTCCAGCAGGGAAAGCGCTGTACAGCAACGGTAGTCGATGCACTATCGGCGGCAGGATGTATCACCGATTCACGGGCAACAAAGCCAACTGCACGAGCTGCACACAACGCGAAAGATGTCTACGTACACCTGATAAAACCGAGGTGAGACAAGTCTCGTTTCTGATTAAAGAACAGGCGCTTCCTGTAACATTGATCGAGAAGATGAAACGTGATATCGATAGCCCCGAAGGCCGACGAAAATACAGCGAACGGATGGGTACTGTCGAGCCGGTGTTTGGGAATCTGCGCTACAACAAGGGGCTAGACCGATTCACTTTACGTAGCCAAATCAAAGTTGATACACAGTGGAATTTATTCTGCTTGGTACATAACATCGAAAAACTGGCGCACCGTGGATATGGGGCGAGGCGATAAGAAGAACTAGTCTTGAAGATACATTAAACCGCGAAGCGAAGCATAAAAGGCTTGCCATTTAAACCAATTGTGCGGCACACTCGCTGCATGAAATTTCATTCCAATTTATTTACTGAAAACTTCCAATTCTTGCTGGCTTTGTTGCTGGTGAATGGGGTTTTTATACAGCTTCGTTATGTCTCTTAGAATGCAATGCCCTATTGATAGCACGCCATTGATCCAAGATTCATCTGGCATCGAAAATTTACATCGATGCGATGAATGTAAGGGCACTTTCATCGGTGGTAACATCTTCAGCGAAATTCACGCATTTTCTGCGATGGAAAACCATAAGAGAGCAAATGGTAGCGGTTCATTTATCCAACGTAGCGACAAAGCAGAATTGAGTTGCCCGAAAGATGGTAAGCCTATGCATACGGTCATCTTTAAAAGTGTCGAAATTGATGTATGCCCTACTTGTCACAGCGTTTGGTTTGACAACGGTGAGGTAGAAAAAATCAACGCGCAAGTGGCTATGGCGAAACGTGTTAACCTCGCAAAAATAGGTGAAGAAAAGCCTTGGATAGGGAATGGAGTCGGCCTTGGCGGTGGCGTAGTGGATGGGCTAGAAGGTATTGAGCTGGTGGGCGATATCGTAGGGTTTATCGGTTCAATGTGTGATTGATCATTTGGTGTGGCATAACTGGTCGTTCGAGAAGAGCGCGCAAATTACTGTCACTTCTTTTTTTATATTTCGAGGCGCGCGCCGCACAACTCAACGTTACATTTCATGAATTACTTCATTAGAGCATTACCAATTACCATTGCGCTCCTAATTCTTCCTGCTGTTTCGCAAGGTCAAACAGGAAAAGTTTTGCCGACATTTGATGAAAAACTTGCGAAGCCGCTCTTGGTTGTTGCAGATCTTGCTCCAGGTGCGTATTTTGCGAAACCTCCTAAATCTGCTAAATGTAGTCAACCAAACGTTGTGTGTATCGACATGGATCCGCCGCCATTTTCTCTTATTGCGACAATTAGCTCTTCAGTATACGGCGGTGATGTTCAGCAGAAGTTAGAACTGATCACGCGCGGTCACTTCGGGATGCGAGACTACGAAAAAGGATTGAGCACAGTTCTCGTCATGATTAAAACCGACGGTCAGAATTTTATTATGCCAAGGTATGCCAAAAAGAAATTAATTAGAAATAAAAAAGATGATTTGGTTATGCTGATCATTAGTAGTGATCCTATTTCGTGGCTGCCGTGTTCAGTGTCGGACTTGAAAGAAGAGATTTTCAGCGATGAGTTTGAATCATCACTAGAAATTCCAGAGCACGAATTTGGGGCTTATAGAGTTGAAAAATTTCCTGAATATTTTCATCGCACAGCAACCGGTGCGATACCTCGATATGCGATCGCTATTTCAAAACTTGGCGCGCATCTAAATCATCTAAATCCAATGAATGCGCAAATGTCTTGTGTTGACAATCAGATGCCAGTGAAATGAAATTGAACATGGCATTCGAAAATGAAGCGCGAATGAGTGTATTGCTGGATTTTGCTGCGTTATGTTTGCTCATTTCAATTCAACGTTAAATTACTGAGAAAGTAATGCTCGTACAGTAATAAAAGCTATCGCGACTATTTCCCTTTTCGTCAGTCTTATTATGCTTGCGCAACCGAAAGTCTGATTGCCGCCAGATCAAGCAAACGATCAATGAAAACGGTGAGATGGGTGTGCAGAATCGGCAACCTACATGGCATCTGCATGATTATTGTTTTACAGTTTGGTTGGAACAACATCGAGCAGGCATGAGTAGACAAAAGTAGGGTTTTAGTACCTTCGGTGTTCAAAGAATAGATTGCGTGATGGGGCATTAATCTAAGCAAACGTCGGATGAGTAATTGGTGTTGCCATTCTTAGATGAACGAATCAATTTAGTGTGCTGCGAAAATACGCTTTAATTTATTTTGTTCTTTGCCTCGCGCAAAACAGTATAGCCGATGCATGCGAGTTGCTTCTTTCGATTGAGATTTCAGGTAACTTGAAGTAGGGCGCGAGGGCGTCGTTGCCCCTGCCTGTATTGCAGATTGCGTATGTCTTTTAATTGATGACGCGTGCTTTTAGGTTAACGCGTTCTTGTTATTTTTGTTGATCAATTTATTGTGTCGCGGCGCATGTTCTGGCTACGGTTTGTTGATTTGATGTTGACGTATTTTGATTAATCAAATAGCTGCGTACTGCGTGAATCGGCTATGAAGAGCAATGTCGAAGTGTTAGAATCTGCGCCACTTTGCCGTGATTTGCCCTACCTTCAATAAATTCCTAGAGAAGCTTCTCCAAAATGGCTGAACAAAACGATCTTATCCTAATTTTTGATGCGCTTGATCAAGTGATAAGTGATCCCTTGGGGCGCCACTCTTGGCGTCGTTTAGGCAAACTTGTGATTAAAAATGTCGATATCAAAATCTTGCGAGTAATACGCCAACGTCTAACGAACGAAGTGGATCAAGACGGGCTGGCAGGGTTTTATCGTGCGGTGTTTTTTAAATATGTGATGGGCATTAGAAATGATGCTGTCAGTGCTGGGAAAGTTTTGGAGGACTTAAGGCCAATCCATGTAGATCGCATTATGTCATTCATTAATTTTGAATGGGGTAATATCGTTGCGGAGGCTAAAAGTAGTATCGAATTTGCTCAGATGATGGAAGCCGCGAATATGCCTCGCTTGATGGATTTGGTGAGTCTTGTTGTGCAGAAAAATAGCGAAATTCGAGCGCCGAGACTAGCCAAAAATGTTCAACGCGTGGCAATTTATACTCCTCAAATTTTTAATCACAAACATCCACCAACAAAATTGGTATTTGAACACGCGCGTCTATTCCAGTCACAAAATATTGAAGTCAGAATTTTTAGTTGCCAAGAGCAGAGTATCCCTGAAATGAGGGAGTACTTGAGTAACGATGGACATTTAAAGATTCCTCCACCCGAGACGCAATTTGATCATCAAATTATGTTAACTTCGAAAATTGATATTGTGCGTGCACAGGAACGTTTTTCTTTGCCTTTGCGTGCACAGTGTATTTTGAAGTTTATGGAGAATTTTGAACCGGATCTTTGTTTTTTTGTAGGCCATCAATCGCTTATATTGAAATCGCTGTATCAACAATATCCTTTACTTGGATTAAACATTTCATCATTAGCGCCGGCGGGTGACCTTGATCTTTGGCTAAGTGCTGATGAAGCTGTGAAAGAGAATGCTCCTGGTGTCAAAACCAATGCGTATTACCATCCATTTCGCACAATTCAGAAAGCTGATGAGGTAAATATCTCGCGATCGGATTTGCAGTTAGCAGCTGATTCGGTGGTTTTACTGACGGTTGGTGCCCGATTGGAAAAAGAGGTATGTGGCGATTGGGCAACCGCGATGCTCGATATTTGCACTCGATTTCCAAACGTGTTTTGGTTGATCGTCGGTGGTAATGGCGATACTCCTAGCGCAGTACGCACCTCAAATTTGCCCAATATCAGATGTTTACCTTATCAGTCGAATTTGAGAGGAATTTATGCATGCTCGGATATTTATGTAAATCCGCCCAGATTAGGGGGTGGATTTAGCGTGGCAGAAGCGATGGCAGAGGGGTTGCCGACACTTGCATTTGTCGATACGGATGGCGGTAGAAAACTGGGTTCGGCAGCGTCGCTAAATCAGGTTGATTATTTTGAAGAATTGAATCGATTGATTGGTAATGCCGATGCCAGAGTAATTAAGGGAAAACAATTGTCCGAATTATTTCACGCGACGATTAACTTAGAAAATTCAATACCATCTTTAATGCGGGCAATGGAATTGACGATTGAGAAATTTCAGCGACGTCAAGTAGCGATAGATCCGTCATTCAACGAGTAGCCTTAAAGTAACTTGAGACCCGGTTAAGATAAATTTTTCTTAAACTTTGCAGGTATTCCAACAACTAAAACTTTACTTGTGACATCTGAGGTCACTACCGCTCCTGCGCCAATAAAAGCATCGTCTCCAATAATCAGGCGTTCAATCAAAGTCGCACCAATCCCAACTGTGACACTATTTCCAATGCGAGATAGTCCCCCTAAGTTACATCCAGGTTGGATTCGTGAAAATGATCCGATATGGGTGTCATGCCCAATTGTGACGCCACGATTGATAAAAACGTGTTCAGCCAAATGTGCGCCTGGTCCAATGACACTGTTTGCGCCAATAAATACGCCTTCGCTTAGTTGTGCTAATGGTGACACGTACGCAGTTGGGTGAATTAGTTGAGTAAAGTGAATATTAAATCGGCGTTTGATTTCGGCAGCAAGGTTTGATCGTGTTGGTGTAGTTGGTCCTAAAATATATAGTTCGTCGTCGGACGGAGAAAATTCGTTCAATTCTTGCACCGTCGGAACTTCACCAATGACGCTGAGGTCCTGAATGCGGCTACTTAATGACCGGTTGCGCTCACCAATCTCTTCTGGTAAATGTGTGACGATTTTGCTGATAGATAATTGATTTGCGATAGCACAATCAAAAATATCTGAGAGTATGTTGCTAGTGCCGAAAATAACGAGAGATTTTTTCATCTGATGTGTCGGGTCAATAAGATTAACTACCAAATTTGAAGGCCAAGACGTTGCCGTACTTCCAGCGCGGTAGCGATCGGGCGACCTAGTGAATTTGCTTGTGCAGTGATTCGATGAATGAGCATTGGATTTGTCGCTAACTTAGTGCGCTCTTGATCAAACCATAAGTTGTCTTCCAGTCCAACTCTTACGCCATCACCAAGTACGACTCCTAAGGCATTTGCGCGAGTCTGAAAGCGACCAATACCAGCAACCGCCCAAATTGATTCGTGCGGCAGTTCGTTGACCATCGTCGCAAGATGAAGCATTGTTGCTTGTGCTGTCGCTGGGTTTCCTAACAGGATATTGAAATAATATGGTGGTGCGATGAGTCCTTTATCGATCATAATTTTCGCAAAATTGATCATGCCAAGATCAAATACTTCTAGCTCTGGTCGAATTCCTTTGTTTTGCATGATTTCTGCTAGTCGCATTATGGTTGCAGGAGAATTGACACTCGCTTCGCTTGCAAAATTCATTGAGCCCAAGGTCAGACTAGCCATATCCGGTCGCAAATCATGTTCGAGATAAAGGCTTGATGCGCGTTGTTCGACGTCTGTTACCTTACGTCCGCTCGTTGTGGCAGTAATAATTATCTCGGAATTATTCTCACGGATTTTGGATACGATTTCTGCAAATAAGTTGGCATCGGTAGTTGGTAACCCATGTTCATCACGAGCATGCAGATGTACCATGGATACGCCCAACTTTGCACAAGTAATGGTTTCTTCTGCAATTTCTGTGCTGCTTATTGGTACATGTGGTGTTTGCGCTTTGGTTGGGATCATTCCCGTAGGAGCTAGATTAATAATTAATGGCTGCATTGTTTAGCTTCTATTTTTAATATAAAGGATGATACAAAATAATTGAGGCAAAAGAGCCGTCATCCTATCATTCTCTCGTGCATTTGATACTAGGGAACATGTAGAAACTATTGTTATGATTGATTCGCTGTCTTATTTCGGGAATTTCTTTGTATTGCGGAAACGGCGTTGATTATTTTGAAAATATGTTCGATGTCGTAATTTTTTCTTCAATTTAAGCAATTTGATTAATCCAGATTCCACGAGAAAAAATAGAATTGGAGATGGTATGGAGAGTTTTGTGGTGATTTTCTTAGTCGCATTTTTGTCATCAGCGCTAACTTTTTATTCGGGGTTTGGTCTTGGGACGCTGTTATTGCCGGCTTTTGCTTTATTTTTTCCAGTCGAACATGCGGTAGCTATGACCGCTATTGTGCATTTTCTTAATGGCTTATTCAAAGTTAAGCTAATTGGCAAACATGCCGATTGGAATATTGTAATTCGTTTCGGTACGCCTGCAATATTGGCCTCTTTCCTAGGAGCATATACTCTGATGCAGCTTGTAGATTTCGCTCCAATATATTCTTATTCCATGATGGATAAGTTATTTTCGATTACACCAATCAAACTTACGATAGGAATATTTTTGCTTATTTTTGTCTTGATTGAATTCATTCCAAGTTTGGCAGAACGTACATTTCCTCCTGAGTACATGCCTGTTGGTGGAATTTTGAGTGGATTTTTTGGCGGTTTGGCTGGAATGCAAGGTGCGCTTCGCACGGCTTTTTTATCTCGCGCTGGGCTGACAAAAGAAGTGTTTGTCGGCACAGGTGCGATGATCGCCTGTCTGATCGATCTGACGCGTCTGATTTTTTATGGGTCATCAAAAAATCTAACGGAATTTGGTGCGAATTATTTTATTTTGATTGTCGGCGTTTCAGGGGCATTCTTGGGAGCGGTATTCGGTAATCAATATTTAAAAAAGGTGTCTATGCTGGGTATTCAACGTGTTGTCGGCTTAGCGCTATTTGTTGTCGCAAGCGGACTGATTTCTGGCGTTTTATAATGGTGAATATCGGTTTTAAACTTCAACCTTCTAACTTCAGATGTCAGTGTAGAAGGTGCTGGGTGCGTCAAATTTCTTGGGTGATTAAAATGTGGGCACTTCATATTGTAATTCGTATAAAGTGCCCGTTTTCCTTGATCTTTGATATCTAGGGATAATCAGCGATAACTGAGAATTATGGTTTTGAGTACGTCAATGTATAGGCGCCGCCCCCTCCGTAGTTGACGACACGATAGCGATAGTAGCCACTTGTTCCAGCATAGTTAATGGTTTCTGCTGAAGTTGCTCCTTCACTGGCACTGACTTGTGCCCAAGAACTACCATTCCATTTGTCGAGATAGATATCAAAATCAGTATTCGCTGGGCCACTCAGGCAAGCTTTATGAGTCCCCGAAACGGTTGATTGATAGTAGCTTCCACCAGGTTGGATTTGACTTTGTCCACTCGCGCCGCTGAAGTTGCCTTGAATCGACGTACCGGAACATGCACTCGCTGTCACCGTGACAGATTTATTAATACTGTTCGTTGCTCCTTTATCATCGGTTGCTGTCAGTGTGACCGTGTAAGTCCCGGCAGTCGAATATGTCTTACTTGGATTTTGCAAAGTGCTAGTACTTGAATCACCGAAACTCCAGTTGCGTGATGTAATTGAACCGTCTACATCTGTGCTGCTATCGGTGAACGTGGCGGCTAAGCCTGAAGTGCTAACACTGAAATTTGCCACAGGTGCTTGGTTCGCAGCGTTGACAGTTACTGATTTGCTTATCGTGTTCGTTGCGTCACGATCATCGGTGACCGTAAGTGAGATATTGTAAGTTCCCGCTGCGGCGTAGGTATAGTTTGGATTCTTGATTGTACTCATGTTGCCGTCTCCAAAATTCCAAGCTTGTGACACGACAGTACCGTCGGGATCTGTACTTGAATTTGTAAATGCAACATTCAATAAATTGGATGCTGCACTAAAAGCTGCGACCGGCGGTATATTGTTTGAACCTGACAAATTAACTTTCCAAGCGCCTCGACCATAAGTTGCTGCAATCATCGCATGTGGGCTGGCGCTGATTTCGAGATCTTGCACAATCACACCAAGTGGTAATCCGGTGTTAAACGGAACAAAATTATCGCCGCCATCATTACTTTCATAGGCACCGATATCCGTGCCCACAAAAATGCGTTGTGTGTTAATGGGATCAATCGCTACCGTATGTGCAGGTACAGCTGGCAAGCCTGCACCGACTGCGGTCCATGTATTGCCACCGCTGGTAGAGCGATAGAGATGTGCACCACTAAAGTTTGATTTGGTAGCAAATACTTTCTGATTATTGTTTGGGTCAATTGCAATATCTGATATACGACCTGTGGGAAGATTACCAGTAACATTCGTTAAGCTGGCACTTGATGTACCAGCATTGCTACTGTAGAAAACCTTTCCTGCTTCTGTTCCTACATAAAGAATATAGCTTGAGCCAGACTGTTTTGGCGTAAGTACTGAGGCGGCTCCACCGAGTGCTCCTGTGAGCTTCGCCCAGCTAAAGCTCGTAGCGGCGGTTGTACCAACATAGACGGCATCTGAAGCAGTCCATACTTTGCTTCCTGCAGTTGCTAAAGGGGTAACCCATGGGAAATTTGTAGAGGAAGTGATTCCGGAATTGCTCAGGCTACTAAAACTGTTTGCCGCTCCACCAGTTGTTGATCTCACAATTGCAGGGTATCCATTTGGATAGCTTGTTTGTAGCACGATATTCGGATTAGATTGGTCAATTGCATTCATGAAACCATCACCACTGGCATAGGTTAATCCCCAGACTGTACTGGTTGTTCGTCCAGAGGATGAATTGTCTTGTGCGCCACCAAACATTTTATCGCCATTTGAAAAATCAACGGCAATATCGTAGAACTGCGTGACATTTAAGTTAGAATTCATGTTGATGTAGTTAGTACCACCATCGTCACTTCGCCAAACACCGCCATCAGTGCCGACCCAAAAACGATTTGGATTGTTTTTCGACCACACCAATACGTGAGTATCTTGATGCACTTTTTGACCAGTACCCCAAGTCGCTGTTAAGTAGTTTAGTGTCGAGCCACCGTTTGTAGAAACCGCAAAGCGAATGCTACCAATTAGAATTTTATTTGGATCGGTCGAGTGAACTGCGATCGCCTGATTGTAGGTACATTGTCCTTCGCATGCACTGGTGTTTACAGATGTCCAACTGACTCCACCGTTTGTAGTTTTAAATAGCTTACTGCCGTTGAGCGCGTAAAGAATTTGGGGGTTACTTGGCGCCATCGCGATGCGAACGCGACCAGTGGCGGCAGAAATTCCACTGCTTGCATTGGCCCAGGTTGCTCCTCCGTCTGTTGATTTGTAAACGCCAGTGCCTTGTACTGATGCATATGCTGTATTCGTTCCTGGTGCAAATACAATGTCTTCGACTTTTCCGGATAGTACCTTTACCCAGCTTACTCCCTCGTTGATACTACGGTAGACACCTCCATTTGCCAGTTGGCCAGAAGCGTCGCAGGCACCAAAACCGCCAGCAAGAATTTGATTACTATTCGTCGAAGATACCGCAACGCTATTGACTATGCTGAGAGGCATGATCGTGCCCCCGCTGCCATTTCTGTTACTCCAAGTTTGCCCTCCATCAGTACTGACAGATATACCTTGCCCTAGATATGCTCCAAGGCATCCTTGGTTTTTATCTCCAGTGCCAACCCAGACACGATTAAAGTTATTGGGATCTATCGTAATCGCACCGATAGGTAGAGTGCCCACTTGATCGAAAATTGGCGTCCAACTAGTACCCCCGTTTGTCGTTTTCCAGACTCCGCCAGCCGCTGCACCAAAGTAAACAGTATTATCGTCGCTTGGATGAGGAGTAATTGCATTATTACGACCAGAGACTTTTCCAAAAGTCCAACCAGTCATATTCATAGCTGAAGGTCCCATCTCAATCCAAGTTTCACCGGCGGCTGTGGCGATTGCACTTCGTTCCGAAGATCTTAATTTGAGTTGACCTACAGCTCGTTCGCGCATTGTTCTGGCATTGGTTTCTTTCGATAATCCGCGGATATCCGCTGCCCATTTTTGCCGTTGCTCAATTCGCCAACCTTCGTTTTTTTTGTCGTCTATAGCGCTTGAATTTGCCGCATTTGTTGTGGCTATAATGGCTGTTAACGTTAGTACCGCATACCTAAGATTTATTTTAGATTTCATATTGCCCCCATTTTTATTGAAAGAACTTATTTTTGACCGCTCAAGATTGCGAGCGGGATTTGATTCTAACAGTGGGGTTGTTTAAAAGAATATGTGAATATTTAATCTAAGTTATTCATATTGGCTGCCGAACATTTTTATATTTTTTTTTGATTTTAATTAATAAAAAATTGTATTTTTTGTGTTTTTTGGAATTTTTTATTCAAAAAAATTTAATTTAATGAATTTTATTTATTTGTATTTCTTGAGCGATGTTGCTTTTAAGTTGAACTTACAAAACATCTGTCGTCATCAACTAGGATGTGGAAAAACACTTGTGTAGCGAGTCATTATTTTTAGCGAAAACCATGCGTCGGTACATGCGATAAAGCATGGATGCTGGAAAGAGTAGCTGAGGTACTTTCGGTGTTCAAAATGTTGTTTGCATCGAATTGTACTGTGATTAGTGACTCATTTTTATGCGATGGTTTGTGAGGGCTTGATTACGCGAAACTTAAATGACGCATGCATCAAATAGTTGTCAGTTTGCTTGAGCACGTTGGGTAGACTTGGTCATTCAAAATTTGGTTAGATAATTTACTCATGATTGATGGCGAGAGGATGAAAGTTTTTATGACTGAAATTATTATTCGTGATGCTAGGGAAGCGGACTTTGCCCGCATTGTTGAACTTAACGCGATGGAAGTGCAACAAACAAGTTCAATGGATCGTCAGCGATTGATTGAACTCGCGCAGTTGGCGAGCTATCACAAAGTCGCTATTGTCAATGGACGGGTTGCCGCTTTTATCCTTGCAATGAAAGAAAATGTACCCTACCAGAACGATAATTACGCTTGGTTCGCGATGCGATTACGTGAATTTATTTACGTTGATCGCATCGTTGTCGATTCTGCGTTTTCTGGTCTCAAGATCGGTAGTCGGATTTACGCAGAACTGTTCGACTTCGCTCGTGTACATGGAATGAGTTACATTGCTTGTGAATACAATATCCAGCCGCCAAATCCCGCGTCTAAAAAATTTCACGATAAATTTGGTTTTCAAGAACTAGGTACGCAATGGCTTGCCAACGGTACGAAGGAAGTGTCTTTACAAGCGGCAAAGGTTTGAGTTCTTTACGGATGCTCCATAAAATTTTTTTGCGATTTTTTCGTTTTGACGGGGAAGTGATATGCGTATCGTGCAGATGGGTGCGGTTTTTTTATGGGTGACTTTCTCAAGTAATTTATTCGCACAAACGGAAAAAACTACAACTTCAACTATAACTTCAGCTTCTCTTACAGAAGCGCACACGATCATCGGCATGCAGTATTTTGTCGTTGGTACTTTAGCGAAAGAGTGTCATACCTACTTGGACAAACCAGATTCCTTTGTTAAAGAAACTCAAATTGCATGGCTAGGTCGCAATGCGAAATTCATAGATGCTTTGACCAAATATCAAGCCACGCTCTTTGCTGAAATTGAGTCTATCTATGGAAAAGAAAAATTAGAAGCGGAGAAGTTGCGTTATCGCGATGTCGTTGTTGCACAAGGATCTGCGATTGTTCAGCAATTCTTTGCGAGGGGCGATAAACTTGCGCAATGCCGTAAAGCAGCAGAAGGATTGGCATCAACTTACTTTGACATCACACCACAATTCCCACTTTATGCAGAGGCATTGAGTCTTGTTCAAGCGACCTCACGGTAACTTCTTTTTCAACCAGTATTGTTGAAGGTTTGAAACGCCATCAATGAACAAGCGCGATGTATTTCTTTAATTGAATTGCGTTTGTTTGCCACTGATCTGCAGGTTTGCAACTGGCGCTTACTCGCACATTTACCTAGCACTCATTTTTTAATCTGTGACATGACAATGGATGTGTCATTCAATTAACGCACATGTTCACTCTTCGTTTTCTTGATATCCGACTTTTGATTTTCAAATTGATTTCAGTTTGAAATATCAAAAACGAGATCTTATAGCGTATTATCTTTAAACATTTTTAATTTTGCATTTGTTTTTAAACTTTGTTTTGGATTGTCTATTGAATTCTTTTTGATTGGAACAACACATGAAAGCTGCGGTATGTGAAAAATATGGTGCGCCTGAAGTAGTTCAAATAAAAGAAATTGATCAGCCTAAACCAAAAGACGATGAAGTGCTTATTAAAGTATTGGCGAGCACAGTGACGTCTGGTGATTGGCGCGTGCGCAGCTTGACTGTGCCTGCAGGCTTTGGACTGATTATGCGTTTGGTGTTTGGAATTACAAAGCCTAGACAAGCCATCTTGGGATCAGAATTGGCTGGCGTCATTGAATCAATTGGCAGTGAGGTGACAGAATTTAAAGTAGGTGAGCACGTATTTGCTTTTAGTGACACTGCGATGGGCTGTCACGCAGAATACAAATGCATGCCTCAAAATGGATTGGTCATTGTAAAGCCCGCCAATTTAAGTGATGACGAGGCGGCCGCGCTCTCCTTCGGTGGGACTACCGCTTTAGATTTTTTAAGACGAGCTAAGCTCCAAGCTGGCGAAAAAATTCTTGTGAATGGTGCTTCTGGAAGTGTTGGTACAGCATTAGTGCAACTTGCTAAACACTTTAGTGTCAACGTGACTGCAGTTTGCAGTGGTGCGAATGCTGATTTACTGCGGTCGATTGGCGCAGATAGAGTGATCGATTACACCCAAGAAGATTTCACAAAAAATGGTGAGACTTATGATGTGATTATCGATACAGTTGGTACCGCTCCATATTCGCGTTGTAAAGAATCACTCGCTGACAGTGGCCGCCTGCTACTAGTGTTGGCAGGTTTATCTGACATGCTTGGCGCTTCGCTTGTTTCACTGTTTAGTCGCAAAAAAGTGATAGCGGGGCCTGTTGGTATTCGCGTCGAAGATTTACGTTTTCTAGCTGAGCTGGCTGCGGCGGGTAAGTTTAAACCAGTCATTGATAAACGTTTCGCATTTGAACAAATCGTTGAGGCATATCGCCATGTTGATTCTGGTCGCAAGCGAGGAAATTTGATTCTTACTTTTTCGCATAACGGGTGAGTACAGGCACTTGTTGCGGAAGCAAATTTTCAACCGAGTTTTCAATTGAGTTTTCAACTGAGTTTTCAACTGAGTTTTCAACTGAGTTTTCAACTGAGTTTTCAACTGAGTTTTCAACTGAGTTTTGCGAAGTGCTTTTATCTAAGATAATCGAGCATAATGAGCGTACTCCGCATAGTATTTTTTGTTGAACAAAGGCTCAATTGGATAACAATAAGAATGAGACCGCTGAAGCATCTGAAGCATCTGAAACACTATCCCTTGCGTCAAATCAGGCGGTGATTTTAGAAGAGCAGTTGATCACACTGGTGATGGAATCAAATCAACTAATGCGCGCTTTAGGCGCTGTCCGTTGCCTTGGTTTATCGTCGTGGTGTATAGGCGCTGGAGTGATCCGTAATCTGGTCTGGGATCATTTACATAGTTTTGAAGTTCAGACGCCAGCAGCAGATATCGATGTGGTGTTTTTTGATGGGACTGACCTGTCTGAAAAATCAGAGCGCATCTTGGAAAATAAGCTGTCGCTCATGGAACCAGGCTTCAAATGGGAACTTGTTAATCAAGCGTCAGTGCACCGCTGGCTGACACTGGAGTCGCGGATAGCGGTGCCACCATTTTTATCGCTGACAGAAGGCGTCGCCTCTTGGCCAGAAATTGCAACTTGTGTGGGTGTCAAGTTAACAGACGCGGGAAAGGTGGAAATCATCGCACCGCACGGCTTGTCTGATTTGTTTGAGATGATCGTACGATGGAATCCTAAATGCATATCCTACTCAGCATTTGCGGCGAGGGTGTTGCAAAAAAAATTTACTGAACGTTGGCCTCGTGTGAAGATTTTTATCGCTGAAAATTAAATGACGCATCACAGGTACGAGAATTTGTGAAAATATTAGCGCGTGCTTGAGCAACTGAAATCAGTGAAGAGGCGCGCGTAAGATCAGCCAATTTCAATTCATTGGCTTCAGGAATTTGATGATCCTGACGACGCTAAGATCTGTTTTTTGAAAGCGGCTATGTACAAGCACGATGATAGGGATCGCGGCAAGTGCCTAAGATGATCATCGAGAAGTATGTCATATAGCTAGTATTGCCTTTGACGCTAGGTTTGCAGCAAAATGATGATTATGAAATAATTGTCTATTTAAACTATAAAGTGCAAACGAAATGAATTTAATGTATTTTTGCTGAACTTTAATTTGATCGCCATTTTCCTGCCATGAAAAATCCTTCACTTGTGTTACTTAAAATCTTCCTCAGCGTGCCGATTGCATTTGGGCTGGCCTATCCATTTTTCTATCCTGAGGCAGCGGGTGGTATTCTCGACGAGTTTAAGGTATTTGGACCCATAGGAACGGTAATTGCGATCGCTGTATTTTTGATGCTGGTGTTTTTTTATGCGCGTGATTTGATGAGAACCCTTCAACTGGTTTCTCCGGAATCCAGAAAAGCACCGCCTAAAAGTGTGTGGTTGATGTTTCTTCTTCCTTATAATTTTATTGAAGATTTTTTTATTGTTGCGAACGTTGCCAATTCTTTGAAGGCAGAAGCTGTGGTGAATTCCGGCTTGGCGCATTTCAAGTCGTTTGGTATGGTGTCTGGCATTGGTTGGTGTATGGCGCAAGTCATCTCACTGATACCAAATCAGATTGGTGCAGCCGCAGGTGTTTTGGCGATGATTCTTTGGATTTGGCATTGGATATTTATACGCCGAGCTAATCGCGCTTTGGGTAGACATGCTTAAGGTTCTTAGAGCTTTGATGTGATTTTGGTTTCGAGTAGATAAGTTGGCCAATCTACTTATATCAACGTTGACGATAAATACATTTTGTTTTTCACAGGAACTTCCATATGAAACCAACTGCCTTGTCATCTACATTTGTGGTGATTGACTCTCAGCTGAAAGCGCATGGGGTTCCCGTTTCGCCTAGCATTTACTCCGATTTGGATGTGAATTTTCAGAATTTTAAGTCGTGTATTTTACTGGCTGAATATACGTTCGATGCGGATTGGCCTAGCTGGGAAATGCATCCGGCGGGCGACGAAATCTTGCTGTTGATTGCTGGCTCGGCAGAGATTCACTTGCAACAAAATGGTGAAATTATTACTGTGCAATTTGACGAAGTGGGATCGACTCTCACAGTTCCTCAAGCAACTTGGCATACCGCTAAAGTTAAGGAATCTTGTCGTATCGTTTTTATGACGCCAGGTGAAGGAAGCTTGCACGCTTTGCAGCCACCTCTTTGAATGAAGTTAGGCGCAGCGCTATAGATGCAAATCAATAATCTAGAAAATTCTATGAGACCTCAACAGTGAAGTCAGAACATCAACTCTTTTATTTTGCGAGAAGCCGAAAGCAGCAGGCAAAAGTAGCTGCGTTCAATATGATTTTTGCTCCTGTGATGTTCGGATTGTTTTTAACCATCGTGAGATCTAGCGATCGTTTTGATGAATTCTTAAATATCATAGGGATTATTTTTATCGTGACAGAGCTGGTGTTACTTTCGCTGATTGCCTGGTTGCTAAAAAATCCCACGGAGTTTTATATCAAGCTAAGTCGAACGGAATTTGCTTCTTATCATCCGATGTTCAAGGAGTGGACTTTTTCTGTTGATCCGTTTGACATCATTGAAATTAAACAGTCGACCGATCGAGACGCGATGATGAGTTCGATCCGGATACAAATGCAGGATGGGACTAGTCATGTGCTGAGCCCTAATTTTGCTTACGATAGAAAGAAACTCTATCAGAGCTTAGCAAGCCTGAATCCTGCAATTGTTTTTCCAAAACATGTTGGTTTGTTTAGCTCAACAAGCCTTAGTTCAAACTAACGTTCAAATAAACGCATTAAGCCGTCACCAGAAAATCAATCACAATCTCACCAGGCTCGCGTGAAATATACGCCATCTTGATTTTATCGCCGAAGTGATCACCAATTTGGTGCAGTAGCGGTATTGGGTCATGGTCATTGCAGAAACGCATCGTTTCACCAGGCATTAATGCTGATAAAGCGCCAAAGATGGCAGCATGCCGAAAGCGTTTTGCAACGCCGCGTGCGTCAAAAGCATAAGTTCCTGCATCCGTCATTGGGCGTGCGCAATCGTGTGACATAAGTATCCTCGTTTTCGTTGTGAGTGAATTGTGTTCGCTTGAAATTTGACTCTTGCATTAAGATGAAAATTGCGTGATTTCTATTTCGAAGCGAGCATGATGCGCTTAGCCTACGTGGAATTTATTTGATTAGCGAACAGAATCGACGCTGCTTTAAGCTTCCCTTGATGTGAGTCAGTTTTATGAATGGATAATTATTTGAAAAATATAGGGCTTACACAAAGTAGACGCTGGCATCGTTGGGTTCGTCCCGCCGCACCGTTGTACAGTCTTCGGCCGCCTGTCACCGATTTAAGTATGCGATGGCCGGCACTAGCCTGCACAATGTTGCGCAAGTCCAAAAAATAATAAAAGCGAACTTTTGTTAAATGGAGGCTGCGACACTTGACCTAAAGTTAATCTGGTTTCAAGATGTGCATGCTTAATTTTTTAATTAATTTATACACGGGTCGTATTAGATTCATACTGGATTCGTACTTGAGTTTTCAAAATCGCTAAACCATTTATCGATGTGCGGTGGCTTAGATTTCTTTGTAGTGCGAACTGGACGACGATCAATCTCAACATAAAATACGAGGAAGAATAATGAAACAATATGGTGCAGAATTTTTTGGTACGTTTTGGTTAGTCCTTGGTGGCTGCGGTAGTGCAGTGTTAGCCGCAGGGTTTCCAGGATTAGGGATTGGTTTTGTCGGCGTGTCGCTGGCTTTTGGTTTGACTGTATTAACCATGGCATATGCGATCGGGCATATTTCTGGATGTCATTTGAATCCTGCGGTGTCGATAGGTTTATGGGTTAGTGGTCGTTTTCCTGCAAACCAGTTACTACCCTATATCGCAGCGCAAGTCGTAGGCGGAATTGCGGCGGGTGCAGTTTTATATTTAATCGCGAGTGGTGCGCCGGGTTTTGATGTCAGCAAGGGCTTTGCATCAAACGGTTTTGCTGAACATTCACCTGGTGGCTATTCTATGATGGCTGCATTTCTCATTGAAGTTGTTTTGACGATGTTTTTCTTGATCGTGATTTTAGGTGCAACAGATCAACGTGCACCAGCTGGCTTCGCACCAATCGCCATTGGTTTGTGTTTGACTTTGATACACTTGATCAGTATTCCGGTAACGAACACCTCCGTTAATCCGGCGCGTAGTACCGCGGTTGCTGTGTTTGTGGGAGACTGGGCTGTCGCGCAATTATGGCTATTCTGGCTTGCACCGATTGTTGGTGCTGTATTGGGCGCAACGGTATATCGATTTATCGGTGCGAGTGAACAGAAGTAAAGCATGAAATTTCAACTGATCCGGTTTTGATCAAATTTAAATTCAAGCAAATTTAATTTTCAAAGACAGTCATGTTGATAAAAAAATCCACCAATAATTTTGGTGGATTTTTTCTTTGTGACGCACTTTTCTTGATTGGATGAATTGATGCGTTCACTGATGTCATGGCAGTGTTTAAGTTCGGGTATTGATTCGCCAGCCCAGCAGTCGATTTCAGCTGAGAGAATGTTTCGCCAGAACTTCTTTCACTGCGGCGATGTAGCGTTCACTAATCAGGACCTGATCGCCGCAATGTAAGCGCATTTTATAGTTATTGTCGGCAGTGGCATAAATGCTGGCGATCTGATCTTTACGTACGATCGTGCTGCGATGTATGCGTAAAAAAATACTAGGATCTAAATGTTGTTCTAAACGCGCCATTGAGGCCCGATAGAGAATTTGCCGAGTGCTGGTATGGAGCTGCATGTAATTGCCTTGTGCCTCTATCCATAGCACCTTGGCGAGCGAAACGGTTTCGATTTTGCCGATAGAACGTACACTAACTTGTTGCCAGTATTCCGGCGTCGCAGCCTGCTTATTATTTTCATCTTCAACGTAGCGCTGCAAAGCTTTTCCATAGTTGGCTTGCTGCTGCAAGGCCAGCATACTTTCGGCACGTTCTAAGGCCTGTGAGAGACGCGTGTCATTGAGCGGCTTTAAGAGATAATCGAGCGCATGCAATTCAAATGCTTCAATCGCGTGTTCATTAAATGCGGTCACAAAAATAATCAGAGGCGGCTGGCTTTGCTTAGCTAATTCTTGAGCGAACTGCAAGCCGGTTTCACGCGGCATTTGTATGTCTAAAAAAATCACATCCACGTCTTGAGTAGCTAGTGCAAGACGTGCGTTGACCACGCTCGAAGCTTCTGCGGTGATTAACCAATTGCTGTGCTCTTCAATCGCATAGTGTAAATTTTTACGACCTAACTCTTCGTCATCGACAATCAAGGCGCGTATGGTTTGATTCATGGTCAGGTATCTGCTCGATGCAGAGGTGTCGTGATGACGACACTAAATTCGTCGGGACACTCACTGATGTGCACACTGGCTTTGCCCTTATACATCATCTCTAAACGTAAATGTGTTTGCGATAGACCTAAGCCGAGTCCAGGATTTTTTACTGCATGGGCTTGCAAGCGATTGCGTATCTGTATCGTGACCTGATCTGCGTTCAGGCTCAATTGCATATGGATTTGACTGCGCTCTTCATGGCAATCGAGATCATGGCGTAAAGCATTTTCTATCAGCGGTTGAAGTAATAAGGGCAGGCAATCGCCATGCAAGATGGCAGGGGTGTCGCCTTCGATTATCACTTCCAGACGATCACCATAGCGCAATTGTTGAAGCGCCAGATAATCGCGTATGAAATCAAGTTCATCTTTAATGCTAACCCAGTCCTTATTACTGGCTGTGAGGGCGTAGCGCAATAGCTCACTTAATCTATGAATACCTGACAAAGCGACAGATTTTTCATTGCTTCTGACTAAAGCACTGATGGCGTTGAGTGCGTTGAAAATAAAGTGAGGCTCTAGTTGTTGACGTAGGCTTTGTAATTTTTGCTGCTCCAAGGCTAAATTCAGTTGCAGATTATCGGTTTGAATTTTGTTGATGGAATCTTGTCTATCTCGATTCTCATGCCAGATACGAACAAAAATAATTGCTGTGACGATTGCTGCGAAATACGCGAAGCAAAAAAACCATCCGGAGTTGCTGCTATTCAGTACGTAATCGAGAAAACTATTGTGTCGTTGTCGGATTGAATCAAATCTATTCCATTTCCCAAATAATAGAAACACTGCATGGAAGGGGTAAAAGAAGAGCGACAAACTAATGAATAAGCGCGCGATGCTCCTCGCATCGGCCACAAGAGCAGGATATTTTCCGAGTAGCGGGTAAAGCACGCAGCTTAATACAAAAAGTAAGAAATCACTTTCTACCCAATTCATCCACATGCTCGCAAAACGCAAGTCTTTTTCTAACTTAACAATGTCTAGATAATTACCCCAAGCACCAAACGTAAGGATGCCGCCCCAAAGAATGAGGTTAATGATGAATGAACGCAGCCATGGATTGGCAGGCAGTAATTTGGACAAATTAGCGAAGCTGAGTTTAGGTATAGGCATCTGCGTAGTATATCGCGGCACATCTTCAGCTTCAAAGATGCCTTGCGCATTTTGGTCACACGGTTTTCCTCAATTATCACACGGCGTTTTTATGCTTAGTGGGGCTTGTGCATAATGTATTGAACTTTTTCCATCTTTAGTTCCAGTTTAATTAGAGTGAGAGGCATTCGATACCATGAAAAATAAATCCCAGACAAAATTTGGTCACAGTGAAAAGCCTCCTAGAATGAAATTGGTTTGTGCTCTGTTAATCGGCTTTAGTACTCATAGTCAGGCGCAAAATCCAGTATCACTAATGCAGCCAACGCAGCAAGTAGAAGTAAAAGCTAAGTCAGAAACCGAAAACGCACGACGTGATGCCTCAGCAAAGACCATTGTGGCAAATGCAGAGTTGCAGCGCTTTGGGGATACGACCATTACCGATGCAATGAAACGAGTGCCTGGTGTGATTGTTAGCAACGGCCGCATTCAATTGCCAGGCATGGGTGGTCAGTACACACAGATTTTGTTGGATGGCGAACCATTACGCGGCGCTAATATTGATCATATTCCTATGCTGATGATAGATCGTGTAGAAATTTATCGCCTCGGTAGCGCCGAGTTCAGCAGTGCAGCAATCGCAGGCACGATCAATATTATTCTGAAAAAAATTCCACGCGACGCGCAGCAACAAGTCAAGCTTAGTCTTAGTGATGCTTTTGCGCCGGCGGCTAATCTTGAGTGGCGGGCATCAGATAAACGCGATAATTTATCTTATGCTTTGTCGATTGCGGCTGGACAGAATCGAAACATTTTTGGAGCACCCCGACTGTCGTCAGTAACCATGCGTGATTTGAATAATGACATTGTTAGCGAATACGATAGCCGCTTTGTCGGGACGGTGAAAAACAAAATGTTGAGTATAAATCCTGAATTTCAGTATAAGACAGCAGGTGGACTGAGTATCAGTTCAAATTCTGTCATTGCCTTCTCACGTGACCAAGTTGGTACAGATATGAATTATGAATTTTCTAGACAAGCAACTTTTCCAATTGCTTACGAAAGAGATCGCTTCTCTGATGCCTCTCAATCGGCAAATAGCAATCTCAAAATAGGTCATCGATTTTTGGAGGATGTACGTATTGATTTGACGCTAGGAGTTAGTGGCAATTATTCAAAAATTTCCTCGCATGAGCTTCACTTTACGCCAACTGCTGCAGTCGATTTAGAGCGCACGATGAACCGCATCCGACGTCGTGGCGGTTTCAATAGTACGCTTAAACTAAGTACGCCAGGATTTAAAAATCACGACATTGTGGGTGGTTGGAATGGGAGCAGTCAAGTTGATAGTGACCAGCGTTTGAGTGTGGATAGAAAGGTGAACAACAGTGGTATTTCCACCATCACTCTAGATGATCAGACTACGCATTCGGTGGTGTCGCGCTGGGCTTTTTTTATGCAAGATGACTGGCGTTTTCAAAAAACTTCCACCGCATCAATGGGCTTACGTTGGGAAACTGTGCGGGTGGAAACGGAGGGCAATCAGCTGTTTGCTGTGAAAAACGTCGCCAATGTCTGGAGCCCTATCGTACAAACGCTATGGCAATTGAATCCTGAAAATACAGATCGTCTGCGCCTTGGTGTCTCGCGTAGCTACCGAGCACCGAGTAATTTCCAGTTAGTTAACCCTCGATTTAAGCGCGTTAATAATTCCATAGAAAATCCTGGCTACCTTGCTAACCCCAATCTCAGGCCCGAATTGGCGTGGTCGATGGAAGCAGCGTATGAGCATAATGGTAGTGATAAATGGAATTACAATCTGCGCTCGGTTGTTCGCAAGATCGACGATTTACACCGACAAGATCTTAGTAAAATTGGCGATGACTGGTGGCGACAGTTTGTGAATGCCGGCGAAGCGCTTAGTAAAACTGTGAGTATGGATACACAGTTCCCTTTGAAGCGATTTATGGCAACGGCACCAGAACTGAATCTGAGTTTTTCTGTATCTAAAAGCTGGACTACCATGTCTAATTTGCCTAAACCAGACAATCGTCTCACACCGATTTCCTTGACAGTGAATTCAAATGTTGATTACACCGCGAAAGATTTTCCGTTGAGCCTCGGTGCAAGTCTACGCTATCGGGATGGCAATCCTTTACTGGTGAATTTGAGTCAACGTGAATTACATCAAGCACAAACCCAGCTCGATATGTATGGCCTGTGGAAATTTGATAAAAAGACGCAACTTCGTCTCAGTATCGACAATATGTTGAAGCGTGCTTATGCCAGTGGGTTTGAGTTTTATGAGCGCGAATTTATCACCACCAGAATCGATACACAGAGGCCGTATCAATTAGTGAGATTGAATTTTGAACATAGTTTTTGATGAGTAATGAACTAACAAAACAAATACTTAAAACGCTTATTTGGGATGGTATGAAGTCCAGGTCTGTTTGCAGTGCTGGCAGTTCATGTCAATGGGTTCCTGCCTTCGCAGGAACGACAGGTATGGTAAGTTGTGTCGCAACAATCGTAAGTGCAGAGTTTGTTCATGCATGACTCTGCACTGCTTAATTAATACATTCAATCCTCAAAAAATATTTTCTCAATCGGTTTTCCAAATAATTTACTGATGGTAAACGCGAGCGGCAAGCTGGGATCATAGCGACCAGTCTCGATGGCGTTAACGGTCTGGCGTGAGACTTCCAGATGGTCGGCTAAGGTGGCCTGACTCCATTCTTTTTCTGTGCGTAATTCTTTGACGATGTTTTTCATTATTCACGCTCCAGAACATATTTACGCAAAAGTGTGATCAGTCCCCAGCTTCCCATGAAAATGACATAGATCACGAAGCCGCTGAGTTTGGGATAGTCCATGCCCTCTAAAAAGCCATAGCTAAAACTAAAAAAAGCAGTAATCCCTCCAGCGAGTGCGATCACCTCGAGTAACCATACCCGCATGTATTCATCCATACGTTGAAAATGGCGAATGATCGCCCAGAATGCGCCGAGTGCTGGGATCGTCGGTGTTAACACGATCAGTGTACGTAGCAAACTATTTTCCATTGGCTTCGCAATGTAAATGGAACCGAACAGTACGACCATGTATATCACTATGCTGATCCCTAGTTCGTTGCCGTATTTCTTTGCGTTGACTTTGTCTTTCTTTGAATATTCATTATTGAACATAACATTCCTTTATTTTGTGAAAAATAATATGTAAAGCTAGCTTGACATCAATTGACATAAAAAAAGCAAGGCAATTTGTGCCGTGCTATTCCCTGTCTATCGTGTTTGCTTTACATGTTCAAAAACGCTTTGCTATGTAAAGCATGGATCACATAGTAAACGATTTAAAAATTATGTCAAGCATGCTTTACATAAATAGGGGGAATCGGTGCGGGAACATTATTTGTTCGACTCGTCATCTAAGTGAAATTCAGCTTGTCTCAGCTTCGAGTAAAGATGGCATTCAATTTGCTTAATTCTATTTACTTTTCTTTGACTTACGCAGAAATACGACGAAATCAAGAAATAAGTTTTGTATGGATTGACTTTGCTAAATTGAAATTGCACACTTTTATATTATTAATAAGTAAAAATAGTATGGTTGATGTGTTGTAGGACTTACGCAAAACAGACGCTGGCGTTGTTGTGTTCGCCTAGCCAGCGCAATTTTGCGTAAGTCCTATGTTGATGATGGGATTCGTCAGTAGTAAAACAACTCGTTAAACGAGGATCTTTAATTGAATAGGGGAAAGCATGTCAAATATCGCGGGCAAAGCTTATGCCATGAATGTGATTACACCAATTCGTTGGTACACAGTCTGGCTGAATAAACTCATTTTCTGGATCGCTTTAAAAAAGCCATCAACCTTGAAAGGTTTGATTACCTTGTCCTTGATTCACTATGCACGTTGGGTCATCGTCGGTAAGAATCAATTTCCGCATCTTGATCCCAAACAGCCGAAGGAAGAATTGAATTATTCCTACATGCTGTTTTTTAGTAATTTTAATGGCAGTTGGGATCAGTATGTGGATTCGTTCACCTTTGCAATTCCAGGTGGTTTGGATTTGTTTTGGAAGTGGAATATCCGCTATCCAAAGTCTGTGCCTTTGACGCCATTTCATAACTATATTCGCTACAACCAGATTGAAACGATTCATTACTACAATGCTTATCCATTAGCGGCATCGAATGACATTAAAAGTGCAAAGGCAGTGAAAGACGCTTTGATTGCATTTCAAAAGCAGCCCTTGGATAGTAGTGATGAGGAATTCATGAAGCGCTATAACGCCTTGTTACGTGGCTTACAGCACGATTTAGGTGAGATGCATCCGACGCCGATTATCAGTATGTCGGCTTACCAAGTGCAGCGTCGTCAGCGTTGGCACGATGGTCGCTTAAAACAAGAAGTTGCAGAGCAAGCGATGTTGGATCGTGGTGCGGAACTCACGAATGTGCAGAATATCAAGGGAGAACAACATGGCCGGTAATGTCAGCGGTAAAGCCTATGCTTTGACCATTTTATCTCCTATAAAAAATGCTTATACCAAAGAAGAAATCGCCTTTGCGGATGTGATTCGCGATCATTTGCAGCATTGGAATTTTGAGCAAAACAGTCCTATGTCGAAGGTGCCACAAACTTATCTGTGTCGTTTCTTCGTTTTAGATGATGTCTACACAGAGTCGTTACCAACTGGTGGCGCACTCGATACTTTCAGTGATTTTTTGCCCGCAGTGCCTGATTCTTTACGCCGCAATACGGTACCTAAAGAAGATCATTTAAAGAATCGTTACCTGGTTTTTTCTTGCAATTTTCATGGCGGGGAAAACGCTGATCTCGATGGCTATCTGCGCGGCATGTGGCATGCGATTAGCGATCGAGTCAAAGAGATCTGGCAGTACTGCTATGGCTTTGAATCGGTACGTGATGCGGAATCATTTATTACTTACATGAAGAAATGTCAGTTACCAGCGTCGCTGTTTTTTAATGGTTCGAATGATGAATCTTTAGAAGAACAATTGAAAGCACTTTATCTAAAGCAGGAATTTGCAAAATTTACGATTGAGAATCAGGGTTTAGACGCCTCTGCGATCAAAGTTAATTTGCAAGCTTTCATGCAGCGCGTAGCTCCGACCAATCTCGCCGCGCCGACTTGGTCCGCCGGTAAATACAGACTATAAATAGGTGATGCTGTGACTAAACAATTAGACCTGACTGATATTCAAGGTAATGTTATTCGTGCATATGGACGTTTTGGCTATCCTGTTGCGCGCTATGTTTTTTTAAATATTCGCGATTCTGAACTTGGTCGCGCCTTTGTCGCAGCAGTGACTAAGCGTGTTACCACCTCGGTGGAGTGGGGAGACGGAGAAGGGCAGATCAAACAACCCAATTGGACAGTCAATATCGCATTTGCTTATCAAGGCTTGAAAGAACTTGATTTGCCACGTTCTTCTTTAATTGGCTTTTCGGGTGAATTTGTCGCTGGTATGAAAGATAGGCGCGATATCTTGGGCGACGATGGCGCAAGCTCTCCCGAGAATTGGGATCCGATTTGGGTAGGAAATCGTGAGACTCGTGAACGAGATGTGCATATTTTCATTTCATTAAACGCCAGACTTACGGCATTACTCGAAGAAAGTTATCAGTGGCTAGTATCGGTAGTTGCGCAACATCAAGGCGGCGTGGTGATTTTGGGTGGGCATCGTGCTGATGATGGTCAGTTACTCGATTATCAGGATGTCCAAGTGGTGATGGAAGATGGTAAGCCAACTTCGAAAGAGCATTTCGGCTATACCGATGGGATCGGCGATCCGGTGTTTGAAGGAACACCCAATTACGATTTAAATGTGCATGGTCGTGGCAAACAAATGGCCGATGGTAGTTGGGAACCCTTGGCGACTGGTGAATTTTTGTTAGGGCATATAGACGAGGCTCATGAATATCCGCCAGCACCGCAACCTGTGCTTTTGTCGCGCAATGGTACTTACATGGTGTATCGAAAATTGCATGAAAATGTCGCGACTTTTGATGCCTATCTCGATGAGCATGGTAAGAAATACCCCGGTGGTAAAGAATTATTAGCTGCAAAATTTGTTGGTCGTTGGCGCGATAATGGCGCTCCCTTGGTCAAGGCACCTGATGCGGAAAGCAAAGCCAAATTTGATATGGCTTTATTAGGTGCAGATCAACGTGGCAAAGATAAATTGCTGAGTGACTTTACTTACGATGAAGATATGAGTGGCGGTAAATGCCCGTTCAGCGCACATATCCGTCGTATTAATCCACGCGCATCGCTAGAGATGGTGAAGGGAGAAAATCCGGGCAGTATGATTTTAAATAAAGAGGCTTTTGATACGCCGGGTGCATTAACCAATCGTCGACGGCTTTTACGTCGTGGTCTACCTTATGGTCAAGCGAAAGACCGTTCGCGTGATGATGGCAACCATGGTATTGTCATTATGATGCTCAATGCCGATATCGCACGTCAGTTCGAGTTTGTGCAGCAACAATGGATTAATTACGGAAATGATTTTCAAGCTGGTAGTGATAAGGAAATCTTACTAGGCAATCACAGTGCTGATGAAAAATTCCCAAGCAAAGCGGTGTTGCAAGTTGATCCCGATAGCGATCAAGCGCCGTATTTCTTGAGTAAAATTCCACGTCTAGTTGAAACGCGCGGTGGTGAGTATTTTTTTGTGCCGAGTATGACGGCGTTGCGGATGATTGCGATGGGTGTTATTGATCCTACATAATGACGCGACTTTGATTCGAGTCGCGATGTGCTTTCGTTGTAAATAAATAAGCGCGAAAAGTGTAGAACTTTTCGCGCTTGCACATTGACTTCGTTGTTGGTGTAGTTGTTCGTTTAGGTGCTTATTTGTGCTTATTTAAATTGAAGCGAACTTACTCAAACTCTTCAGCCAAATTTTTCCAACCTTTTGTTTTCGCAAATTGGCAGAATTCTTCTGGTGCCTCTAAAACAATCATCTTGCGTTCTTGTAAGCTAGGATCGGTTGCTTCAAAGTCTGGACCCGAATAGCCAACTTTGCGCAACTGGTTCAGAATTTGCTGTACCAGTGTTGTATCACGATAGGTGCCGGCTTCCATCGGAGCCGCAAAATCCACAAACACGTCTATGATGCCGTAGCCTTCATCATAAATTCGAATTCCTTTGATCGTATGCTCTGTGCCCTTGGAATCAGTGGCTTTAAAACTGCCGCAGATGTCGATATCTGTGTTGTCGCTCATGATGAAATTCCTATCAATTTAATTAGACGCAATGCTATGCAATTTAGGCTTAGCGGTAATGATTATGCATGTTGGTTGATCGAGATTATACCGATATCGCTGACTTGTTTTGTCAACTCAGGAAGAAGAAAATCTCTTAGGGAACTTTTTCTGCTGACGGCCTTCCAATGTGCGGCTCTTTTGGATCGCAGAAGAGTTACAGAACATCAGTTAAAGAGCAGTAAATAAGCAGTAAATGAGCCGTATGCGAGCTACCGGTAAGGTGAGTGTTGGCTAGCGTTGCAAAAAGTGATTGTGCTCTGCCTATTCTTTTAGGTTCGCATATCGATCAATAACAAAGATAATGGAATACCGAGACTATGAAAACTACAAAATTCTTACTAGCTAGCATGGCTTTTTGCGTCGCGAATGCTTATGCGCAAGATGGCAATAATGCGGCTAGTCAAACGAATGCTTCCGCAGCCGCAGTTTCTGCAGATAAACCAAGAGCTGCTTCTGCGGTGAATGAACGTTTATTGCCAGCTGAATCAGCGGTGCATTCGACAGGTCAGGTAAATATTAAAGGGAAAGTGGTTCCCTACAAGGCAACCGCTGGTACTCAGCCTGTATGGGATAAAGATGGCAAAGTCATTGCATCTTTGTTTTATACCTATTATCAACGTAGCGATGTAACGAACAAGGATAAGCGCCCGTTGGTGATTTCTTTCAATGGTGGCCCAGGTTCTGCGTCAGTGTGGATGCATGTTGCCTACACTGGACCAAAGATGTTGAACATCGATGATGAAGGCTATCCAGTGCAGCCTTATGGTGTGCGTGACAATCCGCATTCGATTCTTGATGTTGCCGATATTGTCTATATTGACCCGGTCAATACCGGTTTTTCACGTATCCTTGATCCAAAGGCAGATCGTGCTCAATTCTTTGGTGTGAATGCTGATATCGCTTACTTGGCCGAGTGGCTCAATACTTTTGTGTCGCGCACAAGTCGTTGGAACTCGCCAAAGTATTTGATTGGTGAAAGCTATGGTACAACGCGTGTTTCTGGTTTGGCGAAAGAGCTGCAAAACAACCATTGGATGTATTTGAATGGTGTGATTCTGGTGTCGCCAACTGGCTTGGGAATTAAGCGCGATGGCCCGGTAAAAGATGCCTTGAACTTGCCTTATTACACCGCAACCGCTTGGCATCACAAGATGTTACCAGCCGATCTGCAAAAGCGTGACTTGAATGAAGTGCTGGCAGAATCCGAAAACTTTACGTTAAATGAATTTATTCCTGCCTTATCGAAAGGTGGATTTATCGATCCTGTACAAAGACAGCATATCGCTGCAAAAGTAGCGCGTTATGCTGGTGTGTCGGAAACCGCCATCATGCAGCACAATTTGGCGATGCCGCCTGCCTATTTTTGGAAAGAGTTGTTACGTACGAGCGGACAAACAGTTGGTCGTTTGGATTCTCGCTACCTAGGGATTGATCGTATCGAAGCTGGCAGTGGACCAGATTACAATGCCGAGTTGACTTCATGGCTGCATTCATTTACTCCGGCAATCAATCATTATTTGCGTGACGTCTTAAAGTATAAGACAGACGTCAAGTACAACATGTTTGGACCAGTGCGCCCTTGGGATAATAGTAATGACAATACGGGGGAAGATTTGCGTTTGGCGATGGCGGAAAATCCTTACATGCGTTTATTGGTGCAGTCTGGCTACTATGATGGCGCAACGAACTACTTCGATGCGAAGTACACGATGTGGCAGGTTGATCCTAGCGGTAAGATGAAAGACCGTATGGAATTTAAAGGCTACCGCAGTGGTCACATGATGTATTTGCGTTCGGAGGATTTGGTGACATCGAATGAACATATTCGTGAATTCATTAAGAAGGCGACACCAGCGGCTGGACAAGCCGCAAAGTATTGAGCCAAGCTGTGGTCCGTTTTGAGTACAGCGGTGCAAATGTGATTTGAGAAAATGCAAATTGAATTGAAGTAGCATCGCACTCTTAGTTTGTCATAGTGCTCTTCTGCGGTCAACAGTAAGTAGTACACAGTACACAATATATAAAAATAGGGAGTTCTGATTATGGTCAGAACTCCCTAATTTTTTAGCGGATTAACTTATTGTTCATGCACTTCGCGTTTAGATTCTTTTTTATTGTCTGAACTCTTCTCACGTTCCGGACGTTCAACCCGCATCACTGGTGCCGTTTCGCGTCTTGGTTCTGCCATTCTTACTTCCTGTCTTGGCTGCGGCATTTCGCGTGGCATTGCTGCCTGAGGACGTTCTTGGATTCGTTCTTGTATGCGTTCAGGAGCGCGTTCAGGAGCGCGTTCCACACGACGTTCAAAGCGTTCAGCATTGCGTTCATTGTTGATGTTGACAGGTCGATTGACTGTCATTTCTGCATTGGCATTAGGAACCGGGTTGACGTTCTGATTTGCATTATTGCGATACTCACGAATCGGATCTTGACGCTGAGTGGAGATTGAGGCTCGCGTTGCTTCGCGATTACTGTCTTCCCATCGATCACGTTGTTGCGAACTGGTCGGGTCCATACGATCAATCCGTATCCTTTGACTTTGACGTTCGGCTGACATCTCTTCTACTGTTCGTATGCCAGAATTAGATGAAGCTTGTGGCTGAGTAGCAATTGAAGTATTTTGCACAGGCGCAGTCACCGTTTGATTAAAACCACGCGACTCGATCTGCGCAGGGCGTTCAAAGCGTTGTGCATTCGCACTGCTACGGTCAGGCGTATTTAAGTTACGTGATTGTGGCATGGTATTGGGAATTGCCAAGCCATTCTCTGAACGCAGCTCAGTCCTGTTTGACCGTTCAAATCTGTCGTTACGTGCTGGGCGTTCATCCGAGCGATTGTCATCGTAGCGATTGATTTTTCCCGCATCATTGATTTTGATCGGTTCACCACGGTTTGAGCCAGTAATCACCGGGCGGCTGCGGAACTGATCGTTTTCTTGCCAGTTACGTGGACGTGCATCGCCAAAACGATTATTTTTGTCCGGAGTGAGATCCGGACCATCCAAATTCACCCGCATGTTTTTGGTATCCGAAGGACGAAGCGCAGACGATGCAGGGAATACGTGATCGCCGCGCACAAAGGTTTGCGTTGGTACTGACGTCACTGCATTGTGGACGTGCTGATTGCGATAACGATCATTACGATACGAGTCGTTATCACGTGATTGGCGATTGATGACCGTTGTATGATTGACGATGACAGTTTGGTTCATATGTTGAATATAGCGCGAACTGCGGGTGTAATGTGGACGATAAACTTCGCCAGGCCCGAGTGGGAACCATGAGACGGATGGTCCGTGGCTATGTCGAGAGCTTAAATTGATGCCAGCGTTTAAACCGCCGCTACCGATGCCTACCCATGCGACCAATGCTGGTGCATAGACAGCGCGGTGATGTCGTTCATAACGACCCGGCACCCAACCCCAACGCTTGCCAACATAAGCCCAACGTCCATAGTGATAGGGCGCAAAACCCCACGGTGAACGATCTACCCAAGTCCAACCCCAAGGTGCAACCCACACCCATTTACCATCGCGGTAAGGTGCCCAGCCAACTGAAATACCACGTGGATACCAAATTGCACCATATTCGAGGTGAGTATCCCAATTGCCATATTCATCTAACTGTTGGTAGCCCACCATATCGCGCGGCACGTAACGCGCAGAAATAGAATTGTCCTCAGCACGATCACGATCAGCAGCCCATTGATCGAAGGTGTCGAATGGCGGCACCCGAACAATTTGTGTGTGATTTAAATTGGTACCAGAGAAGCGCGTTTGTTCGCCCTCACGCAGCGTAATGACATCGCGATCACCTTGTGCCACGCCGACGCCACGACGAACCATCACGGTGCTGGTATTGTCCTCATTGATATTGATGCGGTATTCACCTGGTTCTTGAATTGAAAAACTCAGATTAGGCGTGTTGACCTCAAAGTTTTCCCGTTCCTGCAAAGCGCGTACGCGTAGCACTAAACTACCTTGTGACAACTGAATTTGTGTGTTTTCATCGTTCAAGGTGATGAAGCTAATACGTGTGCGCTCATTTAAGCGCAAAGCATTGGCACCAACTTGTAACTCAGCACGACCACCGTCGGGTACCGAAACACTGTCACCAGTTGAAATTGGGCGATTCGCTAATAAAGGCACCCACTGATTACTACCAGCATCTGCAAAACTGATATTGCCGTAGGAATAGCCAACTCGCGCAATCCGACTTGGTGGTTCGTAATTTTGGTCATCCGGTGCATTTTGTAAATTGCTTGGCGGATTGGCTGGCGGATTGGCTTGTGGTGGGGGAAGATTATTTTGCGCATGTGCCTGACCAATGAACAGGCAGGAGCTGATAGCGATAGCAGTGAGGCTTGCGATTTTCTTGGGATGTTGCAGTATATTCATGATGTTTCTTTCGCACATTTGAATAGTTGAAAGTGTCAGCGGTGTTACCTGTGTAGACATAACGCAGCAGATGTGTTTTTGGATGTCACAAAAATTCACAAAATGCTAAAAAATCTGATGTGATCAAATTATAGGAAACGCGAGATGTTAGAAAGGCAGGATTTACGCTTGCTTACAAAAAGATCCAAATGTGCAAAAACGTTATGATGCTCGTAAGCAATCGACAATTTTCATACGCGAGGCGCGCCATGCTGGAATGAAACCACCAATGAAACCCATGCTTAACGAGAACATGATTGTTTGTAAAATAATTTCACTTGTCATTTTGAATTGAAATGCAAGTTCGCTGAATGTTTGAAAATTTGTCGTTGAAATATCGACAGTTTGCATCCAGGATGCCGCGAATAAGCCGATTACGCCGCCAACTAAAGATAGTAATAAGGATTCTGATAGAAAGGCAATTAATACTGCACTTCGTCTAAATCCAAGCGCACGTAATGCACCAATTTCGCCGACCCGCTGAGCAACAGCCGCAAACATTGTGATCATCGCACCAACGATGGCACCGATTGAAAATATCACTGATAAACTTAATCCTAAGATGCGGATAAAGGTCGCGAGTGCTTCACTTTGTTCTGCGTAGAATTGAATTTCAGGCTTGGCATCAATTTGTAATCGAGGATCATTCTTAATCGCCGCTTGTAGATTGTCTGTGGCGGTCAAATCATTGAGGCGAAATACAATCGTTGAATAAGCATTGCGACGAAATGCCGCCATCAGTTGTTCACTATCGCCCCAGATCTCGCTATCGAAACCGGTTTTGCCAGAATCAAAAATGCCAACGACTAGCCAATCTCTTTGTGCGAAGCGCAGTGTTTCTCCCAAGCTGGCACCACGAAAACCTTGTGCAATCGAGCGTCCGGCAACGATTTCGGAACTGCCAGGGCGAAACATCCGACCCTCGATCATTTTTACCTGTGGACGCAATTCCAAACCTAATGCCGAAGTTCCACGCAAAGTGACATTGCTGGGTTTGCCATTGCTACGTTTGGCTAAATTGTTCAGTACAACCGGTTCTTTGCTGATGAGAAGCTTGCCATCTCGATTGGTTGCGATACCCGGTAAACTGGCGATAATTGCTGCCTGGTCGCGTGAGATGCCGCTATTAATTTCGGCTCCAGCGCCTTTGCGTAACACCAACACATTGTCGGGCTGTCCGGTCGCGACTAAGGTGGCGCGTATGCCTTCACTCATCATTAAGACAACGGTGAAGACAAAAATCACCAAGGCCATGCCACCCGCAGTTAACAGCGTGGTAACACGGCGTACCCATAAGTTTCGTGCGACGTAGGAAAATGGAATCGCCTTCATGCGACATGCCTCAGACCATTGACGATATCGATACGGCTCATTTTCCATGCTGGCCAAGCAGCGGCGACGACACCGACAATCAGGCTGGCTAGAATTTGTAATAGCATGGTGGTTTGCGACACCATGAATGTTGGGAAGAGTGTACCAACTGCTTTTGCAAATGCCGCCGCAATCGGTAAGGTGAGCAGCAAGCCAGCACCGCCACCGATTAATGCGATGACCAAGCTTTCACCAAATAAGAGTTTGACGACAAAGCCCGGTGAAAATCCGAGGGCTTTCAAGGTAGCATATTCAGCCAGCCGTTCGCGAGCCGTCATGGTCATCGTATTCGCCATGACGGCCATAATAATAATGATGATGACAAAACTAACCGCATTGACTGCAACCAAGATCGCTTCACTCATTGATACGAAGCCGAGTTGAAAGGCTTTTTCCGTTTCTGTTAAGGTTTCGCCCAAAGAATTCTTAAACAAGGCGTCTATCCTTTCCGAAACGATAGGTGCGTTATCAGGTTCATTAATTCGCACAATATAAACACCAACGTAATCAGCGCCGCGTTTTAAACGTTGTCGATTCGATTCAGCGAGCAATTGCCAATGAAAAAGGAATTGCGATTCATCTGTTTTTGCATCGACGCCATCCCAAATGCCGCGTAGCGTGAAGGTCCAGGTGCCGGGAAAAATCGTACCGCGTAGGGGAATTTGATCGCCGATTTTCCAACCATATTGATCGGCTAATTTACGTCCAACGATGGCACCCTGTCGATCTAAAATGAAGGCTTTTTTCTCTTCGTCTTTTAAAACATATTCTGGATACAGTGCCAAATAACTTGCAGGCTCGACTGCGAATTGTGGAAAAAAATTTCTTTCGGTAATATAAATCCCACCAAACCAGTTGGACCAACTGACACCCGTGACACCGTCGACATTGTGCAGACGCTCGGCATAACTTAAAGGCAGCGGGAAAGTCAGTGAGATAGAATTACGCGTGATTAAACGCACGCTGGACGTGCCATCGACACCAGCATACCAAGCGTCAATAATCGTGCGTAGTAAACCGAAAGCGCAGATCGCCACGATTAAACCGATCATGGTCAATAATGTTCGTAGCTTGTGCCGAAAAGCGTTTTTGAGTAAGAGACGGAAGATGAACATGATGGCGCCGTCGTTCAGACCGCTTGTGCGGGTGTTTCGGCCGCTTCATCTGGTACTAACACACCTTTTTCCAAATGAACTAATCGATGCGCGCGCGATGCTGCTTTGGGGTCATGCGTTACCATGATAATGGTCTTGCCTAGGTGTCGATGTAATTCGTCCAATAAATCCAATACTTCTCCCGCAGTCACTCGATCCAAGTCGCCAGTTGGTTCATCTGCCACGATCAGCGCTGGATCAGTCACGAGTGCGCGCGCAATGGCTACACGCTGTTGCTGACCACCCGATAGTTCATTTGGATAGTGATCCATGCGATCGCTTAAACTGACCATTTCTAAGGCCGCCGTCACATGCGCTTTACGTTGCGAACGCGACAGATTCGTCAATAATAAAGGTAGCTCGACATTTTCAAAGGCATTTAATACGGGCATCAAATTGTAGAATTGAAAAATAAAGCCAACGTTCGCGGCGCGCCAGTCAGCGAGTTCGCCTTCGCTTAAATTGGCAATATTGACGCCCGCAATTTCTATGGTGCCAGCGCTTGGTTTATCGATGCCAGCGATCAGATTTAACAGCGTACTTTTGCCTGAGCCACTTGGGCCCATTAGCGCTAAGAAATCGGCGGTCTCAACATCTAAATTGACACCTTGTAAGACTGGAATATGCTGGCCACCGCGTGTATAAGATTTATCCAAATCGCGAATCCGGATGATCGGTGGTGTGGACGATGCTTGAATGATGGATGACATTGGATCGGTCATTTGTTCACTCATTTATTGGTGATTACAACTTTTTTACCTGCCACTAATTTCGCATCAGGAGACAAGACTAATTTGTCACCCGATTGAAGATTGCCTGTGACCTCTTGATTGTCACCGATCTTTCTGCCCAAAGTGACCGCTAGCATTTCGACCGTATCCGCTTTGACACGAAATGCCACTTTTTTACCATCACGATCGACGACGGTTTTTGGATTGATGGCAGTGACGGCTTGTTGATCGGCGTCCGTTGCCACTTGCGACAGTATGGTCACCTTGGCACTCATTTCCGGCAAGATGCGAGGATCGAGTTTTTCAAAACGTATCTTCGTCATTACCGTTGCCTTGGCACGATCGACGGTCGGTACGATACCTGCAATGCTGCCGCGAAAACGTGTGTCTGGTAAAGCATCTAAAGTAATCTCAACAGGTTGTCCTATCGTGGCTTTTGCCAGATTACTCTCGGAGACATCCGCTTCGACTTCTAAGGTCGTCATGTCAGCCATAGTGACAACTGCACCTTGGCTACCGGCAGCGCTAGAGAAGGGGGTAATGATGTCGCCAACGTTGGCATTTTTGTTGAGCACAACGCCATCAAAAGGTGCGCGGATTTCGGTGAAATCTTGGTTTACTTGTTGTACTCGTAGTTGTGATCTTGCCACCGCCACTGCCGCTTTGGCAGAGCTCATTGCGGCTTTACTTGCATTAACTCGTTTAGTGGCGGCATCCATCGCCTGCGCCGATAAGAATCCTTGCGCCTTCAATCCTTGAGCACGTTGTAAATCCGATTCTGCGTTGACCAATTCGACGTTCGCTTGCGCCACACCTGCTTCAGCTTGACGAATATTCGCCTGCACCGCAGCCATCGCGGCCTGTACATCACTCGCATCAAGTTTTGCAATGATTTCACCTTGCTTAACTTTGCTTCCTTCGCGCACGTTCAGCCATATTAATCGGCCAGTCGCCTTGCTCGCGACAGCCGCACGTCTTTGCGCCACCACATAACCGGACGCACTTAGTTGCGCATACTGTTGCGATGGATAAGTAGTCACAACAGAACTAAGTTGTACTTCTTGTGTACTGGGTTTGAAGAGATAAGCAAGTATTGCAATTGCAATGAGAAGGACAATCAGCCAACGTCCGTAAGAGACAGATTTTTTCTTGCTTGGTGACACTTCACGATTAATTTTCAGTTGACTGAGAACGGTTTTTTGTGATTCGGTATTTATCATTATTGTTCAAACCTGTTTAGATAAAGTCTGATGGAGATTCATCAAATTGATTACTAGCGAGTTCAGGCAAGTTGCCGTTTGTTGTGCATGTCGTTACGTCTCATGCCAATAAAAAGGCCTATATATTAGTATCGTAACTTAAAATTATATGGTGATTTTTTTTGTTTCTTATTTATTCTATTTTTAAAGATTCAGATCAAATAAATGTCTTGCATCGAATTGAGAATCGACGAGAATGAGACAGTGAACTAAGAACATGTCATGCCGTGGCATGCATAGGAATACTTGCCATGTACAATCAAACTGCTTATACAAATAAATTTGTAATTCATATGTATTAAAAAACTAAAATTTTGATAAGCATTTTTTGTGTATTTGAACTCATTTTGCCTTGCTGATTTAAATTGAATTATCTATTTTGCTTAAATGATGACCTTCAATTTCAGATTATTTCGAGGGAAATTATGACTAACCATAGTAAATCGCGGGGGAGCGAAGATGACTTGGAATATAAATTCACGATCAAAAATAAAATCAATGCGGTCGGTCATGGCGATGAGTCTATCCCCACTTTTTCTTCAGACATTTGCATTGATAGTCTTTTTTTTCTGTGCCTACGGCGCAAATGCGCAAACTATTTTGAATCCCGGGGCTACGGTGAACCTTACCATGACCCAAGGTCAGGCCTTTTCTCAAAATTTTGCTGGAACAGGAACGCAAGATAATGTTTACACATTGAACGGATCACTTCCTTCAGGTCTTGGTATATCCACAATTGCACCACCTCCACCAGCAACTTCTAACCATGAAATGTTGCTGTCTGGGACGCCGACAAGTGTGGGAATCTTTAGTTTTAATATTGATGTGAGTGCGACTTTTTTTTCAGTCCCGGTCAACTACACTACAACGATTGTTGTGACAGTATTGCCATCCCCACCAGTTGCGAACACTTATAATCTTGTTGTGCTTCAGAACAGTGCCGCGAATGTGTTTACTCCTGGCATGTCAGGTAGTGTGACTAGTATTTCTCTAGCAACATTTCCAGCGCACGGTAGTGCAACCATTAGTGGCTTATCGATAAGTTATACGCCATTGGCGGGGTATGTTGGAAGTGATACGTTTAGCTATCAAGCAACGGGTCCCGGGGGGACATCTAGTGCAGCAAATATTTCAGTCACGGTGAACCCTCTTCCGCCAGCTGTTGCGTCAAGTAGTGTTGTAGTAAATGCAAATAGTGGTTCAAATACAATTACTCCTAACATTACTGGGACTGCGACGAGTATTAATCTCCTTAGTTCACCAACACACGGTGTGGCCTCGGTAAGTGGCTTAGGACTAGTTTATACACCTTCGCCTGGATATGTTGGGAACGACAGTATGACAATTTCCGTGACCGGACCCGGTGGAACTTCAGCGCCTGCAACAATCGCTGTTACTGTTAATCCACCTCCACCAACTGTAGCATCAAGTAGTGTGACTGTTCCGGCTAACAGTAGCGCAAATAGCATCGTGCCTGTCATATCAGGAGCTGCGACAAACCTGATCGTGGTTAATTCACCTGCACATGGTACGGTTTCTGTTAGCGGATTTGAATTAAGTTACACGCCATCTGCAGGTTATTTCGGCAGTGATAATTTGAAGATCGCTGTGACAGGACCAGGTGGAACATCAAGCACGGCCACGATTTCAATTGTGATCAGTCCGCCACCACCTACAGTTCTTGCAGGCAGTTTTAGTGTCTTTGTTGATAGTGTAAATAATTATATCTTGCCGCTTATAAATGGTACTGCGACTTCGATAAATATTATTACTAGCCCATCTCACGGTGCAGCAAGTGTCAGTGGACTGGGTGTTTCATACACGCCGGTGATGGGTTATATCGGATCAGATACCATGGTTATTACGGCTACTGGTCCTGGTGGGACATCGGCTCCATCGACAATTTCGATTTCGGTTGCTGAGCGACCTCCAATTGCTATTGGGCGAAATGTAGATATCTCTTCGAATAGTAACGCCAATAATATCTCGCCCGTGATCTTAGGTGTTGCCAGTAGCATTAATATCAGGGGGGATGCTACTAATGGGAATGTTTTAGTAAGTGGTCTGACAGTGTTGTATACCCCGCGACCAAATTTTGTAGGTAGTGATAGCGTTACCTTGACGGTTTCAGGTCCGGGAGGCACCTCTAATTCAGTTACTATTTCAATCAATGTAACGAATGTAAGCAATGCTGCCCCCGTCGTTGCAGATATGAACTTGGCTTTTCCTCTGAATAGCAGTGCTAATTTGATTAATCCGTTGGTTTCTGGCGTAGCAACAGGTCTCAGCATTATTAACTCGCCATCACATGGTGTAGTGTCTGTAAATGGGTTTTCTCTGCGTTATACACCGGTGGTTGGATATGTTGGAAACGACACTATTGGTATTGCCGCAATTGGTCCGGGTGGAAGTTCAGCTCTGGCAAATATCACAATATCCGTTACAGCAACGCCACCTGTCGTGGCTGAGTCAAGCTTTACTGTTCCGATGGACAGTGCTGATAATCTCATTCGACCTCAAATTACAGGCACAGCTTCAACTATTAGTATCGTGAATGGCGCACTTCACGGTACAACGACAGTGGATGGTTTAGGTATTCGTTACACGCCGAATAGGAACTATGTCGGTGTTGATGTATTTAGTGTTAACGCTACAGGTCCTGGTGGAACATCGGAATCAGCGGTAGTGTCGATCTCTGTACTATCAACAGTTCCCAAATTAGATCCCATCAGTATTACAGTAGCTAAAGATAGTAGGGAAATTCGGATTTCTCCCATAATCACAGGAAATGCGTCTTCCCTTAATATTATTTCTGGGCCTTCGCATGGATTGATAACGCTCAATGGACTTGAACTTAGATATACCCCGAACGCTGGTTTTAGCGGAACCGATCAGGTAGTAATTAGTGCAACTGGGGCTAATGGAAACTCACCACCTGTTAGCTTGAGTATCACTGTCATTCCTGAGTTTCCAAGCATTCTCCCCATGACTGTTTCCGTACCTAAGAACAGTAGTGCTAACCAAATTAAACCTTCGTTAAGCGGCAATGTTTCAACAGTGTCTGTTGTCACTTCGCCGCTTCACGGTGTGATATCTGTGAACGGTTTAGGTGTTATTTACACTCCCAACACTGGATTTGTTGGTACCGACACCGTCCTTGTCGTTGCTAATGGCGTGAGTGCTTCTTCGTCTCCGGCATTGATTACGATTAATGTGCAAGCAGAACCACCCAAATTAAGCGATGCAACCGCACAAGTTGCTGCAAATAGTATCTCTAATGTGATTGCCCCTAAAATTAATGGAGAAGCGGCGACGCTTCAGATTGTTGACACAGCTAGTCACGGTAATTTGATTGTAAGAGGTCTGGAGCTGTTATATACCCCTGTGTCTGGGTTTGTGGGGACAGATTCTGTCACGGTCAGTGCAAGTGGAAGTTTTGGTACATCTAATCTCGCTAAAATAACAATCACTGTGCAAGCAATTTCAGGTGCAATAAACACTAGCGTGGTTCAGACAAATAGCACTGCTAATATTTTACCTGTACTGAATCTGGAGGGCGCACAAAGCCTGAATATCAGCGCTCAAGCAACGCAAGGTAGCGTCGTCGTTCAAGGCTTGGGGCTAAGTTATACGCCCAGACAAAACTACGTCGGGCCAGACAGTGTTAGTTATTCACTGCTCGGCAGTAATGGCAGTTTTGCTTCTGGCACGATTCAAATTTCCGTGGTTGCTGCTGCACCTGTTTTAAAGAATGCAAATTTAACCGTGGAAACTGGGCGCAGTGGCAGTATCGATCTGGCCAGTTTAATTTCTGGGCCAACTTTTACGGGTGTCAGCATTCGCCTTAATGGTGCACCAGCGCATGGTGTAGCGAGTGTGAATGGCACGCTAGTGACTTACACCTCAACGGTCGGATATGTTGGTACGGATAGTCTGCAATTAACGGCGACTGCGGTTGGCGGTACTTCAAATGTCGCGCAGTTAATGATTACCGTAATCCCACGTCCAGATCCATCGAAAGATCCGGGAGTGTTGGCGATGTTCGCCGCAAATACGGCGGCAGTACGGCACTTTGAACAAACGCAAATCGAACATTTCAATGGACGAATGTTGAGCTTGGCATCGCAATCTGCAGCGGGGAAAACTGCGGGAGAGCAGAAAAATGAACGCGAATGTGGCGCAATTTCATATTGGGTTTCTGGCTTAAATAGCACCGGACGTTATCGCACGGTGAATGGTTTGAAGTACTCTACTTTGGGATTTAGCGCAGGAGGAGATCGTTGCTTCGCTGGTGGTCAGACGCATATTGGTTTCGGTGTTGGGTACGCACGCGATCATAGCGAATCTGAACGCGATTTATCCTTTATGAAGGCGACGGCAAATACCGCGGCAAGTTATTTGACGACACAATTATTGCCATCGATGCGATTCTCATTCATGTTAGGCGTCAATCAAATTCAAGACCGTTTTGCCCGTTTTGAAGATAATGATTTATCTCTGGCTTATGGTGAATGGAAAGGTTCGCAAATGATTAGTTCGGGTGCGATCAGCAGCGATCTTAGTTTCGGTAAAATCATTCTCGTTCCCTATGTGCGTCTTGATATGGCGAAATTGAAGTTAGATCCTTTTTCTGAATCGGGCGATGGTGACTATCTGTTGCATTACCATAAGCAGACCATGTTGAGTCAACGCAGTACCTTAGGATTTAATAGCGAGATGAAAGTGGCGACTTCATGGGGCGAATTGATTCCACGTTTAAAAGTTGAATTGCAACGTGATTTTGCTCGTCGTGATAGTTTGAAGATCAATTATATTGATGAGCCTGATGCAGTTTACTTAGTGCCAAATAATGATCTAGACAGACGAATGATTTTGATTTCTTTAGGCGCCGATATGATGTGGAAAAATGGCATGGTGACGATCATTAATTTCACGCATTCCAATGCCAATGCCGGCAACAAAGCAAATCGTCTCAATCTGCGATTCTCATATCAATATTAATCACATCTGAATACGCGAATTGGCATTCAGTGATGTGGAATTCGCCTTGCTATTATCGCTTAGGGTAGTGAGGTCTTGATCGATTTAAAAGTATGCAGTGCGCGCAAAAAAAGTAGTTAGCGACCAACACTGCATACATTTTATAAGTTCATGAAAACCAATGAATAATTAATGCTTGTGAATATTGGGTGCGATGACGCCATCAACGATGCTAGTGGTGATAAATAATTGCGCGCAATCGACTTGATCAAAGCTGTAGTGTTTGCCGCAGAAGTCGCAGTTGATATCGAGTTGATTTAATTCTGCAACCGCAGTGCTGACTTCTTCTTGCCCTAGCATCTTTAACATATCACCGACTTTTTCGCGTGTGCAATTGCAATGAAATTGTGGATGCATAGGCTCGAACACGCGCAAGCTTTCTTCCCAAAATAAGCGATTCATTAGGGTTTCAATATCGGTGCTCAGTAATTCCTCTTGTTTTAAGGTGCTGCCCAAAATTACCGCACGATTCCATGCTTCTGTTTCATCTTCAACGCTCGATTCGGTGCCACCAATTTTAGGTAATTTTTGTAATAATAGACCACGTGCAACTTGATCATCTGCAGCTAGCCAAAGCTTGGTGTCGAGCTGTTCTGAACGCATCATATAATTTTCTATGATGGTAGAAATCGAATCGCCATCGAGCGGCACAATTCCTTGATAGGCTTGTTGTCCAGGCATTTTGTCATTGGGATCTAAAGTAATCACAAAGCGGCCTTGTCCGCGACTGTGTACTAATTCGCTCAATGTCGCATCATCAGTAATCACTGCATCTGCGGCAAGTTTCGCGGTTGCGCGTAAACGTAATTCTGAGTCGCATTCGACCACGAGTAATTTGATCGGTCCATCACCATGTATTTGCATCACCATAGTGCCATTGAATTTCAGATTGGCACTAAGCAAAGATGCCGCTGCCAAAAGCTCGCCCAGAATGGCTTTGACGGGTTGTGGATAATGTTGATGCGACAAAATTTCTTGCCAGGTATTTGGTAGCTCCACCAATTCGCCACGTACGCCAGCGTGTTCGAACATAAATTTTTGCAGATTATCTTTCACGGTATTTCCTAGAGTTGATTCAATATTTGTTGTGAGTTTTTTTGTTGGTTCTTTGCTGGATTGATTGTTAGCTTGGTAGATCGAATATCCATTGAACTATTCGATATCAATGCGTTTCAATTGTGTTTTAAATTCTTGTGCGCGACGTACATAGTTTTGTGTATTAGCGTGCATTTTTGCAATTGCCGCATCATCTAGTGTGCGTATCACCTTGGCAGGCGAGCCCACGATTAAAGAATTATCTGGAAATTCTTTACCTTCGGTGACCAATGCTCCTGCGCCAACCAGGCAGTTTCTGCCAATTTTTGCGCCATTCAAAATCACTGCTTGTATACCAATCAAACTTCCTTCACCAATCGTACAGCCATGCAGCATCGCTTGATGTCCGACAGTCACATTCTTTTCGATGGTAAGTGGAAATCCTGGATCCGTATGTAATATGCAAGATTCCTGTAAGTTGCTATTTTCGCCAATGTGGATGCGTTCATTGTCACCACGTATTACCGTACCAAACCAGACACTCGCATTTGCTTCTATCGTCACTTTGCCAATCACCTGTGCACTGTCGGTGATGTATGCATTTGCATCAATTTCAGGGGAAATGTCAGCTAACTGATAAATGGCCATGATTCTTCCGTAAAATAGAGGGATTCAAAATTAAACGACATTTTACCGCCCATCGCATGAATTCACCGACTCTTGAAGCATTTTCTGATTCAACTTTAACAAGTACACCGCCACATGAATTACGTGCGCTCAGCTTATTTTGGCTTGCTGAGCCTGATGCTCGCTTGAAAGCAAAGGGCGTTACCGAGATGCGACAAGCCTACTTGGATCGCCAATTGTCGTTAGATACGCATGCTGTTTTGACTTCCCCGGATCAAATTCCGGGCAGACCAGCGCGACCCGAGTTGGTGGCACCGCTAGAAGTGAAACGACGGGCAATGAACACAGTAGAAGGGCGTGCAAGTTTGATTCACGCACTCGCACACATTGAATTTAACGCGATCAATTTGGCGTTAGACGCGGTGTGGCGTTTTCCGGATATGCCGGAAGCCTATTATCTTGATTGGCTACAAGTTGCCCAAGAAGAGGCTTATCACTTTGGTTTGTTAGCCGATCACTTAGTGACAATGGGCTATCAATATGGTGATTTTTCTGCGCATAATAGTTTGTGGGAACTCGCTGAAAAAACGCAAGAAGATGTCTTGGCACGAATGGCTTTAGTACCGAGAACGATGGAGGCGCGCGGTCTTGATGCGACTCCGGCGCTACGAGCTAAGTTAGCGCAAGCGAAAGATCAGGCGGCAGCAGAAATTCTCGATATTATTTTACGTGATGAGATCGGTCACGTAGCGATTGGCAATCGTTGGTTTGGCTTTCTTTGTGAACAGCGTCAACTTGAACCCATTACCTGTTTCGCTGAGTTGGCGGTGAAATTTAGAGCGCCTACTTTACGTGCACCATTTAATGTAGTTGCTCGTCTCGCTGCGGGTTTCACAGCTGAAGAATTACAGGCAATGAAAATTGCATAAAGTGTGTAAGAGTGCTTAATAGTTCTTAAGAGTGCATAAGACGCGTAGAGAAATCAAATAAAGGAATCAGCTTATGTGGAGTCGTTCTCAATCAGTAAAAGACCAAACTGGTGCTGTGTCATCTGCATTTAGTCGAGGAATGTTGTCGTTGGCTTTGCTGCTAATTTTTTCTTTATCGCTATCGGCCTGCAGTTTATTTGCAAAACCGAAACCAGCGCCAGTGGTTGAGCACAGGGTGTTGAAGAAGAAAATTGTCATGACGGGATTTGCCGTCAAAGTACCTTTGCAGGTGCAAGATTTAGACGATGTTGCACAAGGTATTCCGCGCGAAATGTTAAGTCGGCTCGAACGCTCGGGCAATTTTTTAACACGTCAGTCAAAGGATTTATTGTCTTTTGATATTAAGCAAGACAGCCCATCGACTAAATTAGTAAAACAAGTTGCAGCGGACAATGATGCACAGTTTGTGGTCGCGGGTGAGGTTCGAAACGCCGGGATACGAAGCGATAAAAAATTCTTAGGTATGTGGGAGACGCGTAGTCGTCACATCGAAATTGAATTCGCGATTTATGACGGGATGACAGGCGCGTTCTTAAGCCGTCATCATTTATATCGCCCTGCAGAAGATGAAGGTAAAGTTGGACGTGATAAGCCATTTGGTAGCGTCGCCTTTTATGCGACCAACTTTGGCAAAGCAATTGATGCGGTGCTCGAAGAATCTGTTGCTTGGATTAGAAAAGACTTAGCCGCATTTCCCATGATGTCGAGAATTATTCAAGTAAATGGAAATCAGATTATGCTCGATGCTGGTGTGAACTCTAGTTTGATTGTCGGTGATGTGGGCTTAGTGGTCTCTGAATATGATCAATTGCCTGCGATGGGATTGACAGCATTGCAGGCACGTCCAAGTTACTACGGAGCTCCGCAAGCGAGCATGGGCAAGGTACAACTGAATCAAACGCAATTACAGTTTGCCATGGGCGAGGTAGAAGATAATGCTCAAGCTAAAGCCGTGAAAGTGAAAGTGGGTGACTTTGTCCGGTTCGATGCCGCTAAGCCATGATGTGATCACTTAACTATTTTTTCTGAAATGAAAGCCTTGCGAAGAAAATTCTTCCAAGGCTTTTTTTGTGTGACGCAGCATTTTCATCATGATGGGTTATAATAATCGAACGGTCGTACTATTTTTGTTTAAAGGTTAATAATATGAATGCCAGCCGCTCTGAATTTGTTGCCCTGCGTGGATTGAATATGCACATTCGTCACTGGGGCAACCCAGAAGCGCCCAAGCTATTTATGGTACATGGCTGGATGGATGTGGCGGCCTCATTTCAATTTGTGGTTGATTGTTTAGCGCAAGATTGGCATGTCATTGCGCCCGACTGGCGCGGCTTTGGCCTAACTGAATATCCCAAAGTAGAAAGTTACTGGTTCCCAGATTATGTTGCTGATTTAGATGCAATCTTGCAGCACTATTCACCTGAGCAAACGGTGAATCTCTTGGGGCATAGCATGGGCGGTAATATTGCGATGTTGTACGCGGGAGTTCGTCCAGAACGCATCGCAAAATTAATTAATCTCGAAGGCTTTGGCATGCCGATGACGCAAGCCAAACAGGCGCCAGGCCGTTATCGTAAATGGTTAGATGAACTGCGTGAAGTTCCAAGCCTACGTACTTACGCGAATGCACTGGAAGTTGCCGCCAGATTGCAAAAGACGAATCCACGTCTGTCTGATGAAAGAGCGAGTTTTTTAGCACAGCATTGGGCTAAAGAAAATGCGCAGGGACAGTGGGAATTACTGGCAGATCCGGCGCATAAAAATTCGAGTCCCTTGCTTTATCACGTCGATGAAGTCTTAGAATGCTGGCAAAACATTGCCGCTCCCGTGTTATGGGTTGAGGCAAATGACACTGATATTTGGCGCATGATTGGCTCCAAGGAAGAAGCAAGGATCGAGATTGACCGACGTATGCAGTTCATTCCTCAATTGCAAACCAAGATTGTGATGAATGCCGGACATATGCTGCATCATGATCAACCGGAAGTGTTAGCGCAAATGATAGAAGAATTTTTGCGCTAATTTGCTTGGATAATCAGAAAACCTGCAAAGCTTTATAGATTTGCAGGTTTTTTTTTGTCCTCATTTTCGTCGAATCTATCGATGTAGCGTAAATAAAGAGCGGCAAACAAAAATAATACAGATAATTGTTGGAACTTTTCTTTATCTCAAACGGAATAGTAGTATGAACGCAGCTTAACCAACACAATATGAATGACGAATGGGCGACTTGTTACCGGATATTGAATTGATTCGACAAATGCGCAATGGCGATCAGTCCGCCTTTGTGACTTTGTATCGTCGCCACCATCCGGCTTTATTTCGCTACGCGGTGTTGCGTTGTGGCTCAACCCAAGCTGCTGCGGATGTCGTGCAAGAAGTGTTTATGGGGCTGATGGCAGATCAATATCACTATGATGCGTTGAAGGGCAATTTATTGTATTTTTTATTTGGTGTAGCACGAAATGTGGCGATGAAGTTTGATGAAACAACGCAGCACCGCTTCAATAATCAGTTACCGGGTTCGTCTTTTTCAGAACATGAATCAGATGAAATGGATACGCCGGTAGAAGTGGCAAGTGAAGAATTAAATCCATTAGAACGATTATTGCATCACCAAATGGCAGAAGATTTGCGAGCTGCGATTGCTTGCCTTTCACCGCATTATCGCGATGTGCTGATTCTGTTTGAGCTGCAAGAGTTGTCTTATTTGGACATTGCCGATATTTGTCAGATCAACGTAGGCACCGTTCGTTCGCGTTTATCTAGGGCGCGTCAAGCTTTAGCAGATCGTTTGCAAAGCTATCGATGTGAAGCTGCTTAATGCAAGCATGCTTCTGGATAAAAAATGCAGTGTGGAATAGATCAATCGACAGTATGAAAGAAATTGTATGTTAGATGGTGATCAAGTGAATGCGCAATTAAGGCCAGCATTTGCAGCGCTCAAGCAGGAAATGCGTGATTTTCATGCGCCTGCGGGTGTCGAGGCAAATTTGCTTGTGGCTTTTAAGAAGCAACATCCACCGCAGGCATGGTGGCGTAAATGGTTTGCTGAACCTTGGCAGTGGAGTGGTGTGTTAGTGATGAGTTTGTTGGTGGCATTGATGGTACTGAATAAACCTATGTTACTCAATACAGAGGCCGGCTCGCTTACACAAGCTGATTATTTATATGAAGATATTCCGTTCATCGCTTTGGAGAGCGGAGAAAATATCTTGAAGCAAGACAGCATGCGTATTGTACGTGCCGATGTCCCGCATACGATGTTGGCCTCACTTGGTGTCCCGGTGAATCCACAAACAGCCGGGGAAACATCAAGGGCAGAAATGCTTGTTGGTGAGAACGATGAATATTTAGCGGTACGGTTTATTCCTGGCGAGTAAACATTTGCCGTTGACAAGGGTACCTAGCCAAGTGTTCAGATTAATAATGAAGGAGAGAATGATGCTTAAATTGATGAAAACGAAGAAACCATTGCTCGCAGTTATATTGTCAGCGTTGTTTTTTACTGCACCAGTCTATGCGACGAAGTTGAATGTCACTGTGCCAGAGAAAGTATTTGCTTTTGAGTTTCAACTAGCAGATACAGAGACGCCGCAATCGGACAAAGTTGCCGCAAAAGATGCTGATAAAAAGCAGGGAATCATTCGGAGTGAGGTATTTGTCAAACATGCCCCCAGAGGTGAATTGTTAAGCCATGCACAGGGCTTTCGCATGGCTGAGAAAATCATCAAAAATGCGCCATATAGTGCAGAGGTGATTACAGAAAATCAGCAAAAACTAGCAGATGGCAATGTTATCGCTAACAAAGTTTCTATGTTGACTTATCGTGACTCGCAAGGTCGTACCAGAGAGGAAATTCGTGATCCTAAAGGGGAGATACGAACAATTATTATTAATGATCCAGAATCTGGTCGAATCGTCCTAAATCCAAAAACGAAAACTGCGCTCAAGATGATGCCGATAGTGTCAATGAAAGCTGGCAAACCGGCTCTCAATATCGTCACCGAGAACATTACTAAGGCCGCTGATGGCAAAGAAATTATCGAACTCAAACTCGCAGGCGAAGGTGATAAGCAAGGTGAACGTCACGTAGTCGTTCGTCGTGCCGTGAAATCGGCCGATGGTAAGGTGATTTCGGGTGATATGGAAAGAAACATGACCATCGATGTACGTGGGCCAGAATCTGGTCGAGGTATGGAAATGCATGGCGGTAGTGCAGTGTTTGATGCAAGCTTCTCACGTATTTTTAGCGATGCAAAATGGTCAGCCAAACGTCAGACCAAGACTTTGGGAAGCCGTGATTTCGATGGAGTAAAGGCCGATGGCAAAGTGTTGAGTTACGAAATTCCTGCCGGTGAAATTGGTAACGTCAACCCTATCGTCGTCAGCGACGAAAGTTGGACTTCGCCCGAATTGCAAATCACCGTGTATTCCAAACATAGTGACCCACGTTCCGGTGAGCGCATTTATCGTCTGACTAATCTAAAGCGCGATGAGGTTCCTGCCAGCATGTTCACCGTGCCTAGTGACTATAAATTGAGCGATTTGAGTAAAGAGATGGGAAAGGTGATGAAGTTTGATTGGAGTGACAAAACTGATAAAGCACAAAAAAATGAGAAAGAAATCAAAGTAGAAAAGAAGTAATTGACATCAATTCAAATTCATTGAGTCCGTTAGGATTATGTGAATGTGAGTTTTAAAGAAGCTCAAAATTTAGTAATGATCAATAAGATTTTTGCCTAGCCAAGGTGATAGCGAATCGATTCTTAGAACCGATTCGCCTTTTTTTTACCCGTTGAGTGATGATATTTAAAAGACTAAGAGATAATTTTTTCTAAGTAGACTCAATTAGTTATTATCTTGATATACTCAATGCAAAGAAACTTGGTCTGAAATAAGCTAGTTAAACACCCTAATTTTATTTAATAATTCGAAAGAAAAATACTATGAAGAATTTGTGGAGACTGATTGTGCCGTTGGTAATCGTTTGTTTTGCTTATCAACATGAGGTGCTCGCCCAAGAACAAATGATGCAGGCAAAGTCGCTTGCGCCAGTTACGTACAAAATTATTGTTAGCCAAGAACAATTTGAAGAAGCGAAAAAAACAGATGTGAACTTCAAAAGCTCCGATTTTATCCTTGGTGATTTGCAGGTTACTTCGCAGTTAACTTCCATCGAAATTGCAGAGAGATTGAAATCTGATGCAAAAAAGAAAGCAGCCATCGTCAAAGCTGATGTAGCAAAAATTGATGCAGCAATAGTTGAAATGCCTAAAGTAAAGGCACCAGAAATTAAAATCTATAAATTGGTAGTTGATGAGGCGAGATTTAATCAAGTAAAAAAAGATAAGAAACCATTTAGTTTTTCAAAAGTGATCATGGGTGATGATGTGCAATATGTCGAAACAAGCGCCGAAGAAAAGAAAGCATTTTCGGCTCTTGAATTTTTGCGAAAAAAAATTAAAGTAGGTGACACTTTTCCAGCATTTAAGCTCACAACAGTCGATGGTAAAAACATGACTGAGAGCGTGTTTCAAGGCAAGCTCACCTTGCTCAATTTTTATTTTGATAAATGTGAGCCATGCATCAAAGAAACTCCAGAGCTTAATCGCTTTGCGCAGAATTATCCTGAGGTACAAACAATCGCGATCACCTTTGACAGTACCAAGCAAGCGCAAGACTATGTCGCGCAACATCAGTTTGCCTGGCCAATTCTGGTTGAAGGCGATAAGTTAATCCGTACCGATATTGGTTTATCTAGCTATCCCTCATTTGCCTTGGTGGATGGGCAGGGTAAGGTGTTAGGCTTGGATAGCAGTATCGAGATAGGAATTAATGATCACAAGGCAGAAGCTGCCTTAGTCGCATGGATCGCTAAATTAACCGATGGAAAATCAGCCGTTCAGAAAGCTGCGCCGTGAGATACTTATTGAGCACCTTGTTGTTGGCGCTGGTTTGTGCCAACTCTTCTTTCGCACAAAGTTCATTGCTCAGCCCGGTAGATTGGTCAGCAAAAATAGTATCGCTTAAGGGCACACCCACCGTACAAATTACGGCTAAGTTGCAAGCAGGCTGGCATATTTTTTCGCAGTATCAGTCCAACGCCGGGCCAACAGCCACAAGCATTCAATTTGTGAATTCTGCGGCTTATCAATTGCTGGGAAAAACATCGGAACCAGTAAGTATTACTTATTACGAGAAACTCTTTAAGACCGATGTGAAGTATTTCGAGAATGAAGTCCAGTTTCAACAAAAAATACGCTGGACAAAAAAGCCAACACAAATCAAAGCCAAAATTGAATTCATGGCATGTCGTGATAAAGAATGCTTGCCTCCTGATGAAATCGAATTGGATATTTCGCCAAACGTATGAGTCTTCTCGTTCTCTTTTTTGAGTGTTTTGTACTTGGCTGCATCGCGTTTACCTTGCCATGTATTTTTCCACTTGCACCGCTTACCATTAGTCATTTCACGCAAAGAAGTGAGAAGGGGGAGTCGCTATTGCCTAGTGCTTTGGCGTATGCCTTGTCCATCGTGTTGATTTATGTCGGTGTAGGTTTGGTCGTGACGCTGATGTTTGGAGCTGGAGCTTTAAACGAGCTTGCAAGCGACGGTATCTTTAATGTTTTTTTGTTTTTTATGTTGGTTTTTTTTGGTGCTGCTTTATTGGGATTATTTGACTTAAATTTACCAAGTCGTTGGGTTAATCGTATCGCAGAAAAGTCTCATGGTAAGGGCGTTCTGAGTCTGTTTTTTATGGCTGCTACCTTGGCAGTCGTATCGTTTTCTTGCACCGGTCCTTTAATTGGGGGCATATTGGTGACAGTTGGCGGTGTAGATAGTATGCAAAACTATTTGACACCAATTATCGGGATGCTTGGATTTTCTACTGCTTTGGCAGGCATCTTTTTTATCTTCGCCTTGTTTCCCAAAACATTACAGCACTTGCCTAAGTCAGGTGCATGGCTTAATTCAATCAAGGTCAGTCTAGGTTTTATAGAATTGGGCTTGGCATTCAAATTTCTGTCGACAGCTGATTTGGCCTATCACTGGAATATCCTGTCTCGCGAACTTTTCATAGGAATCTGGATACTATTGAGTGTTCTGATGGGATTGAATTTGTGGGGAAAGTTTCGAATGCCACATGATAGTGTGTTAGTACATATTGGCCGCATGCGTGCTGGTGCTGTTATGTTGTGCTTTGCGTTTTCTCTCTATCTTGTCAATGGTTTTTTTGGAAATCCTTTACATCCTTTGAGCGGTTTGTTGCCGCCGAAAATATCAGTTGAATTGGCGCAGAAAACTATAGGCAATGCTCCCAGAAAGTACAGTGAATTTTTCCACATGCCACATCACATCGAAGGTTTTTTTGATTACGAGGAAGCTAAATTTTATGCAAAGCAGGTGAACAAGCCTATGCTTTTAGATTTTACTGGGCACGGTTGTGTCAATTGTAGAAAGATGGAAGCTGAGGTTTGGTCAGATCCTGCGGTGCTCACTGTGTTGAAGGATAACTATGTCGTGGTTTCACTTTACACCGACGACAAAACAGCACTGCCTGAGCATGAGCAATTTGATTCTGCGATTCTGAAAACGCGGGTCACGACCATCGGAAAGAAGTTTAAGCATTTACAGGCAAGTCGCTTCGCTAGCATTTCTCAGCCATATTATGTCTTGCAATCAGCCGATGAAAAAATGTTAGTAACACCGCCAATTGGGGTCGAATTAGATGCGCAAAAATACTTAGCCTATTTGCAGCAGGGTCTTGCAAGTTTTAACAAACCTAATTGAAACCTAGGTTAGGATCATCTTAGGCTTAATGTATCAATAGCCGAAACATCAAGCGAACCGACCTTATAAATCGGTTCGCTTTTTTATTTCTCTATTAATAGAACCAAGTAAGACGTGTTTCTGTCTATGTAGCTTAATCAGAGCCCAATGTGAATCTGGGTTAAACTCTTAACTTTGATAAACCATTTATTTATTTTTATCATGAGCTCAACCAAGCCTTACGGATTTACCACAACCATCTTGCACAACGACCGTCAAAAAGAGATAGAACACGGTTCGCCACATAAACCTATTCACACTTCCGTCACATACGGCTACAAAAATGCCAGAGAGTTGGCGGATGTGTTTCAAGGCAAGCAAGCGGGTTATCGCTATGGTCGCCAAGGCAATCCCACCGTATCTGCTTTAGAAGATAAGATCACCAAAATGGAAGATGGTAGTGCGAGTTTATGCTTCGCAACTGGCATGGCTGCTATTGGTGCGGTGTTTCAAGGTTTGTTGCGTCAGGGTGATCACATCATTTCTTCGCGTTTCTTGTTTGGTAATACCAATAGTGTTTGGCAAACTTGTGCTGAGCAAGGTATTACGCTTTCCTTAGTGGATGCGACCAAGGTCGAAGAGATTGAAGCAGCGATCACACCCGCGACCCGCATGGTGTTTGTAGAAACGATTGCTAATCCACGTACACAAATTGCCGATCTCAAACGCATTGGTGAACTGTGCCAGCAACGCGGCATTTTGTATGTGGTTGATAACACCATGACCTCGCCTTATTTATTCCGCCCGAAAGCAGTGGGCGCGGGCTTGGTGGTGAATTCCTTGACGAAATCCATCGCCGGTCATGGCAATGTCTTAGGTGGCGCTTTGACCGATACCGGCTTGTTTGATTGGGCTAGTTATCCGCATATCGCGCCCAATTTCCGTAAATTAGCGTCGGCGCAACAAGGCATCGCCCACCTTCGTGCCAAGGCCCTACGCGATTTTGGTGCATCAATTTCACCAGAGGCAGCGCATCAAGTTGCGGTCGGTGCCGAAACACTGGCGCTACGCATGCAGCGTGAAAGTGATAATGCTTTGGCATTGGCGCGTTTGTTGGAAGCGGATCCACGTGTGGCGGTGGTGCATTATCCCGGCTTAGAATCACATCCTCAACACGCATTGGCGACGGAGTTGTTCCGTGCTTATGGTGCTTTGTTAAGTTTTGAGTTGAAACCGGAAATCGATTGCTTCGATTATTTGAATCACTTGAAACTAGCGATTAACGCCACACATCTGGGAGATACGCGCACTTTGGTGATTCCTGTAGCGCATACGATTTTCTTCGAGATGGGACCGGAGCGCCGTGCCGAAATGGGTATTGTTGATTCCTTGATTCGTGTCTCTGTGGGGATCGAGGATACCGAAGATTTGTTGCAAGATTTTGCCAACGCGCTGAATCAATATTAATTGCTGTCACGCTGCTTCAGTCATTCGTAGCGCATATGCTCCATAGTATGCGCTGCCTTTGATTGAGATGTTCAATTCGACTTTAGTCCTACCGCCAATCAGGAGCACCATGTTTTCATTTATTTTGCCTATAGCAGTTCGCATGACGCAACGCGATTGGCGTGCTGGTGAGCTTCGATTTTTGCTGATCGCCTTGATGGTGGCCGTAGCCTCTTTATCTTCGGTCGGTTTTTTTGTTGACCGTATGCGCAGCGGTTTGGAGCGTGATGCGCATCAGGTCTTGGGGGCGGATTTATTAGTCGTTTCTACACAAGGGATACGACCAGAGTGGAAGCAGTTAGCCAAAGAGAATGGCTTGAAAACGGCTGAAACCGTGGTTTTTCCTAGTATGGCATTGGCAGGCGAGGGTGATGCTGCGATGACTAAATTAGTGACTTTGAAAGCAGTCACTGATGGCTATCCTTTGCGAGGCAAGTTGAAATTATTGCAGGGCGAAAAAGAAGTTGAAGTGGATAGTATTCCCGCGGTAGGCACAGCGTGGGTCGATCCTGCCTTGCTGGGAAGTTTGAAAATTGCGATTGGTAGCAAACTCAGTATGGGTGAGCAACAGTTCATCGTGACCCAGAGCATCGCCTCGGAGCCAGATCGTGGTGCGGGTTTTCTCGGTTTTTCACCGCGTGTCATGATTTCTGAACAGGATTTGGCTGCTACAAAATTAGTGCAAGAAGGTTCGCGTATTACTTATCGCTTATTGTTGGCAGGCGATAAGCAAGCGGTAGAAAATTTCAGAGTGACACTGGAAAAAAATCTCATCGAGCAAAAAATTAAGGGTGCTCGTATCGAAACGATCGCCAATGGCAATGAGCAGATGCGTACCACGCTGGATCGTGCCGAACAGTTTTTATCCATGGTCAGCATGTTGTCGGCCATGTTAGCCGCAGTAGCGGTAGCGATGGCCGCGCGTCGATTTATGTTACGCCATATTGATGCCTGCGCGATGTTGCGCTGCTTGGGTTTAACCCAAAATCAAGTGACAACGATGTATCTGTTGGAATTTTTGATGCTGGGCATACTAGGTAGTATTGCCGGTGTGGTGATAGGTTTTGCCAGCCATTTCTTATTATTGGAGTGGTTGGGTGGTTTGGTTTCTGTCGCTTTGCCGCCGGCTAGTTTACTGCCGGCTTGGCAAGGTATTGCAGTCGGAATTTTGCTCCTGGTGGGATTTGCGATGCCACCGATTTTGCAATTACGCGATGTGCCGCATAATCAAGTAATACGCCGCGAGCAAGACGCACCGAAAGCCATGACTTTGGCGACTTATGCATTAGGTTTGGGAATCTTTATTGCGCTGTTGTTGTGGCAAACCGGTAATGTCAAAGTAGGTTCTATGGTGGCAGTCGGATTTATTGTTGGCTTACTACTGTTTTCATTTATTGCCTGGTTAAGTATTTTTGTCTTGAGGCGCTTGCGTACTAGTTTTAATTTTGCCGCTTGGCGTTTTGCGATAACTGCCTTGCAGCGTCGTCCTGGTGCGACCGTGGTGCAGGTCGTTTCCCTGTCTTTAGGTTTGATGGCTTTATTGCTTTTGACTGTGGTGCGCGGTGATTTAATCGCGGCGTGGAAACAATCGACGCCTGCCGATGCGCCGAATCATTTCGTCATTAATATTCAGCCCGATCAAAAAGCCGAAATCGCTAAGCGCGTAGAAAACTTCGCCAAACCCATGATTTACCCCATGATACGTGGGCGCTTGATACAAATTAATGATCAAGTATTAAAACCAAATTCCTATCAAGATGAACGTGCCAATTCTTTGGTGGAGCGCGAATTTAATCTATCGACGATGGCTGATTTGCCAGCTCTCAATAAAGTCGTGGCGGGTGAATGGTACAAAGATGTTAGCGCGACGGAGGCAGAAGCCTCGGTAGAAGAAGGTTTGGCGAAAACTTTACAATTGAAGTTAGGCGATCAAATGGTATTTGATATCGCAGGTCAAAAAGTTTCCGCCAAAGTTACCAGCTTGCGTAAATTGGATTGGGGTTCGATGCGTGTTAACTTCTTCGTGGTGATTAATCCTAAAGCGATGCAGGATATGCCACAGACTTTCATTACTGCTTTCCGTGTACCGGATGAACAAAAACAGTTCACCAATCAACTGACACTAGATTTTCCGAATTTAACCGTGATGGACGTCGGTGCGATTTTGAAGCAGTTACAAGATATTTTGGATCAAGTGATTACTGCGGTTGAGTTTCTATTCTTGTTCACTCTGGTTTCTGGTGTCTTGGTTTTGTATGCAGCACTGGCTGGTTCGCAAGATATCCGCATGCGTGAAGCCGCTTTGCTCCGTGCATTGGGTGCCACGCGCAAGCAATTGTCGCAAGCACAGTGGGTAGAGTTTTTATTAGTTGGTAGTCTGGCTGGCGCACTTGCCGCATGCGGCGCCTTGGCGATAGGTTGGGCACTTGCCACCTTTGCCTTTAAATTTGCTTGGACTTTCTCGCCCGTAGTCATTGGTGCAGGCGTTATTGTGGGGGCAGTATGTGCTTTGATCGGAGGCTGGTTGGGCTTGCGAAATGTTTTGAGTCAACCGCCATTGATGTCTTTGCGGAATAGTTAAAGTGAGTTTTATGGAAGAGCAGGAAGAAAAATCGAATTTATACGAGTTGATAGGTGGTGCAGATAAGCTCAGAGAAATGGTCGATCGTTTCTATGATTTGATGCAATTAGAAACTGAGTTTGCGGGCATTAATCAAATGCATCCGCAATCGAATGATAGTTCGCGAGATAAATTATTTTGGTTTTTATCGGGATGGATGGGTGGCCCTAATCTCTACATCGAACAATTTGGTCATCCACGTTTGCGAGCCCGACATTTGCCGTACGCAATCGGCGTTGCTGAACGTGATCAATGGTTGCGTTGCATGGCGTGGGCGATGCAAGATGTAGGCATTGACCAAGCCTTGCAGGAACACTTAATGAGTTCGTTTTATCAGACTGCTGATTGGATGCGTAATACGCCTGGCTAATTCGAGTATAGATATGTCCCATATTCTCGCAAGCAGGAGTAGGGACGTCAGCTTCAAATTTCACTTATAAGTCTACATCCATGAACACTATCGAAATCATCTTGATCATCGCAGTTTCTGTGGTCGTCCTCTTGCAAATAGTAATCTTGTTACGCAAACAGGGCGGTAATCAGGATGCACAATGGCTTGCTTTGCAAACGCAATTACAACAAACACTTATCCAGCAACAGCAAGCCCAAGAGCGCACAGAACGGGTCTTGCGTGAACAAGTTCAATCCACGGCGCAAGCAACGAGACAAGATTTAGGCGCGAATTTTACGCAATTTCAACAGACCTTGAGCGCACAATTAACCAGTGTCGCCACTTTGCAAAATAATCAGATCGACGCATTTTCACAGCAGTTAGTCAAACTCAATGAAAGCAATGCACAGCAGCTAGAGCAGATGCGACAGGCGCTCATTCTGCAAGGACAAAGCGCACGTGAAGAGCAAGGTCTGAGTTTGAAACGATTTGCCGATACGCTTAATCAAACCTTAAACAGCATGACGGAATCGAATGCCCAGCGCATGTTGGAAATTCGCGCAACCTTAGAGCAAAAAATTCAGCAACTGCAAGCCGATAATGCTAGCAAGTTAGAAGAAATGCGTAAAACCGTTGATGAAAAACTCCATGCGACTTTAGAACAACGCTTGGGTGAATCGTTTAAACAAGTTTCCGAACGCTTAGAAAAAGTACATCAAGGCCTGGGTGAAATGCAGCAGTTAGCCATTGGTGTTGGCGATTTAAAACGTGTACTCACCAATGTGAAAACGCGCGGTACTTGGGGCGAAGTGCAGCTGGAAATGGTGTTAGAACAAATGCTCACGCCAGATCAATACGCAAAGAATGTCGAGACTATTCCGAATAGTGGTGAACGAGTCGAGTTCGCGATTAAATTGCCAGGCAAAGAAGATGATCGTGCGCCAGTCTGGATGCCTATCGATGCTAAATTCCCCAAAGAACAATATGAGCGCTTATTGGATGCAGCCGAGCGCGCCGATGCTGAAGGCGTAGCGCAAGCGGGTAAAGAACTAGAACGTGTGATTCGCAATGAAGCCAAAACCATCGCTGAGAAATACCTATCACCGCCATTAACAACCGACTTTGCGATTCTGTTTTTACCAACGGAAGGCTTGTATGCAGAAGTCATGCGCCGTCCGGGTTTAGCCGATGAACTGCAACGCACTCACCGCGTTTCAATTTCGGGACCATCGACTTTATCGGCTTTGTTGAATAGCCTACAAATGGGTTTCAGAACCTTGGTTTTAGAGAAGCGTTCTTCTGAGGTTTGGCAAGTCTTGGGTGCTGTGAAAACGGAGTTTAGTAAATTCGGGGATGTACTGGCAGCGACAAAAAATGCCTTGGTGAAGGCTGCGGACAACATCGATAAAGCCGAAGTTCGTACACGTCAGATGACGCGCAAGTTGAAGTTGGTGGAAGCATTGCCAACCGATGCCGCGCAGAGCCTGCTAGGGATTGAGGATACTAGTGAAGATGGAGAAGCTTGAGTTGCAGGTTTTAATATTCTCTGCGGCGTACGATGTTGGGCTTCACTTCGTTCAGCGCCAACCTACATTCAATTCTCCGCATATGTAGATACAAGGCTGGGCTGATAAGCCCAGCGTTTATTGGCGAAATATATGAATCCTAATCTGCCTCCAGCAAGATTGACCTTCAAGCCCATAAGGCCGGTTTATTTACCATCAGGTAGAACACAGCTAGCATTGCCAGAAATGCTGGATATCCCAAGTATTCCCAATAACGCGCGTACTGCCAATACAGACTAGGTAATTCTTGTTGTTGTGCGCAGGCCGACTTGGCCATATTCCTCATCTTAATTTGCAGCCAAACTACCGGTAGCCAACATGCACCCGCAAGTAAGTACAAGACCAGACTTAATAATATCCACGGGGTATGCAAAGCCCAACCCGCCATCATTGTCAAGGCGATACCGCTAATGGGTTGAATGATGACGGCAGGTGTGGTGAAACACCAATCGGCAATCACTACTAGCCGTGATACTTCGGCGATCGCCGCGACATTTTTACTGCGATTAATAAAGTATAGATAAAAAGCAGAACCAAATCCGGTGCCGACTAAGAGCACGGAAGAAATGATATGGAGTGTTTTGAGTAAGAGATAGGTGTTCATTTTTTGTCGCTGGCAATTAAGACGAACAGAATGGCGAGTATTGGCAGATTTTTTAGAATGGGGGCAAATGGATGCGTTAAGAATTCTGGCAAACATACACTGATGATGGCTGAATACGTGAGGATAAGGATGGATTGGAAAATCCATAGTCGACGGCTAGGATGAATGAGGCTGAGAATGCCGAGAATCAGATCAAGGCCACTCGCTAGCCATAAGACGGGACTGGCATAGTGCGCACTAATGCCAACTTGCGCAAGTAAATTGGCACTGCCTTCGATTGGATAAACCCACAGAGAAATAATGCCTGTGCTGATCCATAGAAAGGCGAGCACTAGTCGAAACAACATCGTCGCCCACGCCATCATTGCGCTTGCGGCTAGCGTGTTTGTTTCGTCTTGGTCAAACCAAGCACTGACACCTCTTGGCTTTTGTTCCAATAGTTTGGTAAACGCGGTGTTATCTGCGACACTACCTTGTTCTAACATTTGCAAGGTTTCTGGTGCAAATACTTTTTGCGGCAAATAGGTGGCAAGTCGTGCGCTGATCCGCATTATCGACATTGGTATGTGAGTGAATCGTGCTTGCGATAACCCCATCGCTTGGCGGTAGTGAGCCAACATATCTCGATAAGACATTGCGTTCGGCCCGACCGCACGAATAATTTGATGTCGTTTCACCGTACCTGAGGAAACTTGAGCTAGCCACTTGATGACACCAAGACAGAGATCCTTGACGTGCACAGGCTGTAACTGTTGCTCACCATTTCCCGGCAAGCCTATCATTGGCAAACTGGCGAGACTACGGAATAATTTGCTACTCGCGCCATCAACACCAATAAGTAAAGATGGTCGCAAAATCAAATGTGGGCAGGGAAGTTGGCTTAGATAGTGATCAGCTTCGCGTTTCGTCTGCATATAGACACTCAATGCATGTTGATTGCTTGGCCTGTCATTGATCATATTGTCGTCAGGACCCAGTGCGGAGATTTGTAATATGCCACGCACACCAGCATCACATGCAGCTCGAAACAAGGCAATCGGAGCATCGCGGTGTATTGCGGTGAACGGCGCGTGTTTGCTTTGCATCAAAATGCCGACTGCATTAATGACGATATCGATCTTGCCTAAGGCTGCTAAACGTTTTTCCCAGATATCAGTCGAGGTGTCTTTGACGTAATCGATCAGTAATTCGCGACCTTGTGCTGAAGTATCGTCGCTAAATCGATGCACACCATGAATCACCTCATGTCCAGACTCCAGTAATGTGCGACTAATATGGCGACCCAAAAAACCATGGGCGCCGCAGAGTAGGATACGCATTTTTATCTCCTTCACTTTTGTGCTTCTTAAGCGTCACTTTGCTCTTTGACTGATTTGATATCGCAAAATCCATCTTTGCATTGTTGACTTTGTTTGAGCGCACGTTTTGCAGCACGATCCGCCGCGATTTTGAATAAGACACCAGAAAAACGATTAGATAAACGATAGCGATTGCGGGCGACATACACATAAGCCCAGTCGAAAAATGGTTTGAGTAAAGGCAGGTTGGTCGGCGCAGTGATCCAGCCTAAGCCGACAGCACCATAGGCCAGACGAAATACTTCAACTCCTTTGACCATGCTGCCATCGGGGCGTATTGCATGGATGATGTCCATCATGTCTTTCTTACTGGCGAGGTAATTGCTATCGTCAAAGTCAGGCGCTGATACGTCGATGAAATGCAAAAAATTTTGGACGTTACGTGCACGCAGATTGTCGATTTCTAATTTGCATAGCGGGCATGATTCATCGTAGAGCAGGGTGAGTGGATAGTCGTTCATGATAGTTCCTTTGCTTCTGTTATTTCTGTTAAAACAGAAATATAGTTTGAAAAAAATGCGCATCAGTCAATCACTTGATGCGCTGTTCCTTTAAATCTATTTTTCGTCACCACGCACAAACTGTTGTACTTTGGCCCCCATCTTTAACAGCTTCATTAAAGTGCTTGGCTCTAAGCGCAGCATTTCATCGGTCCAACTAGTCAAGGTTTTCATTAACGCCAGTGTTTCTGCAATACGCGCTTTACTTGCACGATCTTCTTGATCGATATCAGGACTGTCTAAGCAGGCTTGTAAGGTTGCAATTGTCGGGTTTAATTCACGATCTTTGCGCTCACGTATTACAGTACGAAACAGTTCCCAAACGTCGAGTGAGGTTTCAAAATGTGCGCGTCTATCTCCCATTACATGCGCAACTTTGACCAATTTCCAATTCTGTAACTCCTTGAGTGAATTAGAAACATTCGAGCGTGCCACGCCCAGCGTATCGGCAATTTCTTCTGCAGTGAGCGGTGTGCCGACAATATATAGTAAGGCGTGAATCTGGCTGACGGTACGATTAACGCCCCACATGGTGCCCATTTCGCCCCAGTGCAGTATGAATTTTTGTTTGACAGGTGTAAGTTCCATGCTAGTAGTGTAGGTATTTCCTTAATTTCTGTCAAGACAGAAATTGTGGAGTATTGAATTGCTTTTTCGTGCCTAATACATTTGTTTGATGCGTCGTTTGATGCGTCTACTTGCAATGATCTGTCGCGACCTGATAAGCCACCACGAATAAAGACAAAATGCTGCCACCTTGACGCAGACAATCAGGCTTTGCTGCCCGATTGGCCGCTTGTTGGAACTTGTCGTGCTTTGTCAATTTGGGGTCTTCTAGGGTGGTGCCACTTTTTTCCGCTAATTTTTGAATATCAGATTTGCTGGCCTCATAAGCTTGTTTCACCCCCGCACTATCGATGCCATACCTTGCGATTCCAGATTTATTGAGTTGATTATTCACGTTGGGGGTTGGAGACTTGCTTGTGGATTGTTCAGGAAATATCGCGATCAAATCTCGTTCGGATTTTGGTTCTTCTGCTTGCTCGGCTTGATTATTTTCAATAATCCCCTGTTGATTGATGAGCGATTTTGAAGGAAGTTTATCGACAGTTAGCGCTTTTATCTGTTTCGGTTTTAGAATTGATTCTAGGCGTACTGTCGTTTTTTCTTCCGGGAGCGGTGTGTTTGGACGCACAAAACTCAGCATCATTAATGTTGAAACGGAGGGATTCGTCGGACCTGTCTTCCTCAGAAAGTCACGATCTAGCTGACTGATAAACAGCAAAGAAATCGCCAATGCTATGCTTGCCGAAAATATTCTTTGCGTTGGTGAATGGTGGAAGTAACTGACATCCTGCTGAAGGCGGTGTAATGGCAACATAGGGATGATTAAGCAGCGATCTAAAAGTTGCTAGGATAAAGCGTTCAGCATGATTTAGGTAATGTGATTGTTGTTCCTGGTCAGAGGCTTCTGTGGCGATACCATTAGTACTGTCTGATGCTATTGATCAATCCGACTTCAGCTTTTCTATTCATAGAAAAAATATTGGCCAGACTTATTGAAAAACATAATATTGGTTCTTACCTGATTTCTTTGCGTGGTACATTGCCTCATCTGCTTGTTGCAATATTTTCGCCATATCGAAGTCAGGCGTATCCACCAAATTAATGCCAATACTTGCACCGATCCGAATGTTGATTGAATCGCCAAATTGTATCGTTTGTGCCGCTTCGTGAATGATTTTTCTTGCGATATCTTGAACCTTTTCTATCACATCAACCTCTTTCAAAATCACGACGAACTCATCTCCGCCAGTACGCGCGATGAAATCTGATTTGCGAACGATTTTGCTGAGCAAATGTGTGAAGTGCATCAGGACTTTGTCACCGATGTCATGTCCAAATTGATCGTTCACCGCTTTAAATCCATCCAGATCAATCATTAAGACATAGAAGCTGCTAATCATGTTTGCATGCATTTCGAACTGAATTTTGGCGATGTTTTTTTCTAAACCAAGGCGATTTGCCACATTGGTGAGATGATCCGTCATCGCTAATTGTGTCGCCGATTCTTCTAGGATTTTTCTTTCTGTAATATCGTTGACCAAGCCCTGCAAGATGTTGTTTTCAACTGAACTCAGTACCAGATTGATCCATTTTTTCTGTGCCGGTGTGCCCACTTCTATCATGAAGTCTTCAGACGAAACATGTTCGTCATGCGTGGCATTTTCTAACATTCCCTGTAGTCTTAGCGCGTAATCGTTGAGGTTATGAATTAAGCTAAATTTGATGGTGTCAGCTGATGCGTCATGATTCATCGAGAACAATCTGAGAAACGCGGGATTCGAAGAGATCACTTCTCCATTTGGATTGAGTAAAAAAATGCCAGTTTCTGAATTGTCAAAAATCGCGCGAAATTTTCTTTCGCCGATTTGATGTTGCATGCGCAGATCGCGTTCATCTTCCAAAAGGTGAGATAACTTAGAGAACAGCGTATTCACATCGCGTACCAATTGTCCAATCTCATCGCGTTCATTGCCCGGCGGTAGTGGCAGCGAAGTGTTTGCATCGGCCGACAAGTGATGCAGTCGGTCCGAAATCCTTTTGATCGGGCGTGTGATTAAATACATCACAATAACAACCACTGCGCCAGCCATGATCAATGCTTGCAGCATCAGTAGCAGGGCGATAAATCGCGCTTTATTGTTGACTTGTGATCGAATGAACTGAATGTCTGGCGTTAGTTCAATTTGACATACCGATTCTTTATTATTGAATGGAGAGTAAATTGGTCGTTGTATTAATAAATTTGTAGTGAGATTCGGGACGAAGGATTTATTTTTATTAGATTTTTTTTCCTTATGCAATTCGGTCAGAACGATTTTTTCTGAATATATTTTAATGCCAGCAACATCTTCATTTTTTAACAGGCCTTGTCCCAGTTCTTTTGCCAAATTAGAGTCTGATAAATAGCAAGCAATACTCACGGTATTTTCGACTGTGCTGAGTAAAGTTCCCATTCGATTTTTCGCTAACTCTTGTTCGGTATTGGATTCCCAAAAATACGTGATGGCCGCGAATATTCCACCCACACATAATGCAATTGCGAGCAGCATTACGCTGCTACGGTAAACGATGCTGGTGCGAAGTAGCTTTAGCATAGAGCGGAGTGTTAATTTTTTAAATTGGCTTATGACTTCAGTGGGTCAAACACAATCTTTACGCGCCTGTCGATCTTTTTTCTGTCTACATAGGCGATTGCACCTTTGATGCTACTTACTAGCTCGATTGCTTGTTCTGTCGATGAGACTTGTTTGGGTGGTGATCCCTGTCCAGAAAACATTAAACGTGCCCAATATGAACTAATTTCTGACAGTTCTTTACTGACCATGACATTGTAAAAATTCGCCTTTTCTGTCAATGGATTTTCGAGATCAATTGGTTGCGCATTGATTCCAGAGGCTAGCTTGCGATTGCGTCCCATATAGACATTAATCACCTCGTCTTTGCTCATACGATCGATACCTGAATGTGGATTGGCAATCACCACAAAATCATTCGAGGCTTTGAGTGCATTGCTATAGCTGGCAAATGCCAGAAACACCAACAAAATCATCGTAAATTTGGCTGCACACATGATCGTTGTGATTTATCCGTCAGGATTAATTAAAAATAAAATTGTAAGAAACACTGATGATCGTTGCTCTTCCATTCCAATCTGGCTGCACTGCACGCACAATTAGCGGTTCTTGATTATGTATTCTGTCGATTTGCAATTTGAGATCACTGGTTTGATTGAGACTGTATCGAAATCCTATTGATTGAGAGCTTTGTTCATTGCGTGTCGCTTTTAAAAAGCTTTGCACACCTGCTTCTACTTGGTCGATCCCAGCATGAACGCCTAGCGGTAAGCCTGTAATAATATTTTTTGATTCTGCTGGTCGTGTTTTGGCGAAAGTGAGATAGGGAGTCCAGGCCTTTACTCTATATGCCACAGTAAAAAATCCGGCGATATTCGAATTGAAACTCAAAGTTTCAGATCTCAGACGGCTTAACATGAGTTGCGCCTGTAATGGTCCATCGTCGTATACGATACCCGCAGATAAGTAATGGATTTTTTTCCCTTTGAATGACAAGTTGTTTGCCAGCATTTCTGCGTTTGAGCCAAACTGTGCAAATAAAGGAGACCTGAGAGTGTCGATTAAATGATCAATGCTAGGGAAATTATTGTTGCACTTGAGTTCCGAATATCCAAGACGCGCCAGCCATTTCTGCGATTGAAATTCAAACTGCGCTCCAGTAATTTTTGAGCCTTTCAAAGAAAAATAAATGTTGGGTGCTTCTGTCAGTACTCGCTCTTGCGCTTTGCCTGCAAAAATTTTGATTTTTGCTTGCCCACTGCCGACATCGTATTTGTAGGCAGCATCAACACCATCGATGTAACTGACGATTAAACCGCCAAAATATTCAACAGGTGGTCTCACCCAAATATAAGAATATGCAACGTTTCTAGAGTCAGATAGAGGATACACATCAAAGCCTAATCTACCAGCTCGCAGATCGAGTCCATCTGAAGGCAAATATCTAATGAAGCCCCAAGTCAGTTCTGGTTTGAATTTACCTTCTCGCCGCCGCACAACAGTTTGTGCTGTTGCTTCAAGATCTTCGCTAAGACTGCCAGATATCTGCAGACCAAGTAATGAATCAATGCCTACATCAAGGCGACGGCTCGCACCGACACCGTGGTTTTGCAAGAGATCTCTCAGATAATCAAATTTCGCTGAGCTGTTATAGGCAGCGCCTATCGTGCCAAAGCCACTGAATTTAATGTTCGAGTCTTGATTCTGTGACGGTGTTGTTTCCGATGTTTCTGCCGCCGTTGCTGCGCTCGCTATGGCTGGATTTGTTGTAAATAGCGGCAAGCAAATGAGTATGGTGACTAACTTCGTACCAAATTTTGATAAGTTATTACTGTGTATTGGGTCTGACTTGTTTTCACGTGTAGCAGTATAGGCATTACAATCATGCATTTGCCATAGACGGGAATTACTGTGCTTATTACTGTGCTTATTACTGTACTTAAGGGAGCAAGCTTTCATAAAACCTCGTCTCGAACAAATCTGTTTCGCGTTAAGGATGCCCAATCAATACCCAATTTCATATTACACAGTAGCAATTAGGCTTGCAATGTCTTATTTTTGAGCTTGTGCGAAAACGACAGTTATTGTTATTTGAGCAGCAGATTCAGCAGACTAATCAGATGATTTTTAAAACATCGTCTGATTAGCCTGACTATTTGCTAGAAAGGTTTATGACAGCTGGTCTACTCGAATAGCTTATTTAGCTAGATTACTTAGTTAAGTAATTTGGCTAAATAACTCAGACAATTCGGGGATTAATTTTCAGTGTTAACTTGCAAAATTAATTTGCCAAAATTTTTACCTTCAAACAGCATTTGTAATGCATCTGGAAAATTCTCTAAACCTTGCACAATATCTTCACGTGTATGAAATTGACCTTGTGCCATCCATGCACTCATTTCTTTGATCGCTTCTGGATAACGTTTAACGTAGTCAAAAACCACGATGCCTTCCATTTTGGCGCGGTTGACGAGTAAAGCGAGGTAATTCGATGGGCCTTTAATTGCTGTGGTGTTGTTGTACTGTGAAATCGCTCCGCAAATAATAATCCGCGCTTTCATATTGATGCGTGTGAGTACCGTATCGAGAATTTCACCGCCAACATTGTCAAAGTAGATGTCGACACCGTTTGGACAGTGCTCTTTCAATCCATCTTTTACGGAATTATTTTTATAGTCGATACACGCATCGAAACCCAGTTCATTCACGACAAAATCACATTTCTCTTTGCCACCAGCGATACCAACCACACGGCAGCCTTTGTGTTTAGCGACTTGGCCTACGGTTTGACCAACTGCGCCTGCGGCACCTGATACCATCACTGTTTCGCCAGCTTTTGGCTGACCGACGTCAAGCAATCCAAAATACGCAGTCATACCTGGCATACCCAATGCATTTAAGTACGTTGGCAAGGGGGCGAGTTTGGGATCGACTTTATAGAATGCACCATATTTGTCATCGGCTTTCCCAGTCCAGTATTCTTGAACACCAATACTGCCAGACACATAGTCGCCAATTTGGAAGCGATCTGATTTGGATGCAATCACGATGCCAATACCACCTGCACGCATGACTTCATTAATTTCTACCGGACGTATATATGACTTGCCACCATTCATCCATCCACGCATGGCTGGATCGATCGACAGGTACAAAGTCTTGATCTGAATCTCTCCGTCATTTAGAAATGGTAAAGCTTCGGATGTATGCAGCCAATTGTCCGCAGTTGGGAAGCCAAGCGGCCGTGTCGCAAGTCGAATTTGGCGATTCATTGTTGTCATGATGCGGTCTCCGAATGAAAAAGAAAGGGGGGAAGGAGCAAATATATAAATGTAGAACAAGAGCGAAATTCAAAGCAGAATATACCTTAAATAGAACGACTGTGCTTTTATTTTGCAAAGCAAAAAAAGATGGGCTGAACATGCGACAATACATGCTTGATTTTTTGCTGATAGTTCTTGCGTGTATTCCCACCAATTATTTTTCCTTCACTTTTCCAGCTGTTCAAGTATCTATGCGTCCAGAATATATCCTGACTTTGTCTTGCCCTGATCAACGCGGCATCGTTCATAGCGTTTCCGGTTTTCTCGCCAATCATGGTTGCAATATTATTGATTCGGCGCAGTTTGGTGATGCGCATTCAAAGTTGTTTTTTATGCGTGTACATTTTTCCGTAGAAGACTTTGCGATTAGTGAACAAGTTTTACGTGAGAAATTTACAGAGGTTGCGCGCAGCTGGCAGATGGAATGGCAACTTCACGATGCGCATCACAAGCCGCGCGTGGTGTTAATGGTGTCAAAAATTGGTCATTGCCTAAATGATTTACTGTTTCGTTTTAAGAGCGGTTTATTGCCGGTGGAGATCAAAGCGATTATTTCAAACCACACAGATTTCTATCAATTGGCGGCTAGTTACAATATTCCTTTCCATCATTTGCCATTAGCAGCAGGCGCAAGCGCGGAAGAAAAACATGCGCAGGAACAAAGAGTATTAGAAGTGATCAATGCCAATCAGACCGAGTTGGTGGTGTTGGCGCGTTACATGCAGATATTATCAAATACCATGTGCCAAGCTTTAAATGGACGTGCGATCAATATTCACCATTCGTTCTTACCGAGTTTTAAGGGCGCTAAACCATATTATCAAGCACATGATCGTGGCGTAAAGTTGATCGGAGCGACTGCGCATTTTGTCACTGGTGATTTGGATGAAGGTCCGATCATTGAGCAAGATGTAGAACGCGTTGATCACGCAATGGATCCCGAAAAGTTAACCGCAATCGGGCGTGATGTCGAATGCGTAGTGCTGGCGCGTGCGGTGAATTACTTTATCGAACATCGTATCTTATTAAACGGTCATAAGACCGTTGTATTTAATTAAGACCTATCATTTTTTAACATGTTTACTGAAAGCACCAAGAAGAATAATGGCACTGAAATCAACAATTTATAAAGCAGAACTGAATATCTCTGATATGGACAGAGGCTATTATGCCGACCATAGTTTGACTATTGCGCGTCATCCATCCGAGACCGACGAACGTATGATGGTAAGGGTAGTCGCTTTCGCTATTCACGCGACTGAAAGATTGAGTTTTGGTAAAGGAATCTCTGATACTGAAGAACCAGATTTTTGGGAGAAAGACTACACCGATGCGATCTTGTTGTGGGGAGAGGTAGGGCAACCGGATGATCGCCGCTTACTAAAAGCTTGCGGTCGTGCCGAGCAAGTCGTGGTCTATAGTTTTTCGCATGCCAGCAATATCTGGTGGAAGCAAATGAATAATCGCCTCGACCGTGCGAAAAATTTATGCGTCAAAAACATTGCGTCGGAAACGAGTCAAGAGCTCGCCAAAATGGCAGCTCGCACGATGCAATTACAATGCACGATACAAGACGGGCAGATTTGGATGTCTGCTGGCGATCAATCCGTGCAGATCGATTTAGAGACGTTCAAGGATTTTGAGTAGGGATTATTTTGATGCAGCATCCGAAGCATCCAAAACAACTAAGGCAACTAAGGCAAGGTACAAGCCTTAGTTGCTAAGTAAAAATGGTCTTGCTTGTTGTTCTTAGTTTGTTGTCGTTACCGCGACACCATTGGCGTCGAAGTAGCCGTCAAATAAAATCGAACTTAAATAACGCTCACCTGAATCGGGCAAGACCACGACAATTGTCTTACCTGCATTTTCTGGCAGCTTAGCTAAACGAACAGCTACCGCAGTCGCCGCGCCACAAGAAATACCGGCCAGAATACCTTCTTCTTTTGCCAGTCTTTGCGCATATTCAACGGCTTCTTCATTGCTGACTTGTTCGATCAGATCAACCAAGGAAAGATCCAAGACGTCAGGTACGAACCCCGCACCAATACCTTGAATTTTGTGCGGCGCTGGTTTGATTTCTTGCCCGTTACACTTTTGTGTTAATACCGGACTCGCCGTTGGTTCTACTGCGACGGTTTGAATCGCTTTTCCTTGCGTTTGTTTGATATAACGCGACACGCCTGTGATCGTGCCGCCAGTGCCCACACCAGAGACAAAAATATCGACCTTACCTTCGGTATCATTCCAAATTTCAGGACCAGTTGTTTTCTCATGAATCGCTGGATTGGCAGGATTCTTGAACTGTTGTAGCAAGACATAGCGATCAGGGTCGCTGGCACGAATTTCTTCCGCTTTGGCAATTGCGCCATTCATTCCTTTTGCACCTTCGGTCAGAATCAACTTTGCACCGAAAGCGACTAATAATTTACGTCTCTCTATGCTCATTGTTTCTGGCATCGTTAACGTCAGAGGAATGCCTTTTGCTGCAGCAACAAACGCTAGCGCGATACCTGTATTGCCACTGGTTGGTTCGATTAGTTCTTTACCCGGACCAAGCAGGCCGCGTGCTTCTGCATCAGCGACCATCGCTGCGCCGATACGGCACTTAACGGAATATGCAGGATTACGACCTTCGATTTTTGCCAAAATAGTCGCACCAGCACCGTCGCTAATACGTTGTAATTTGATGAGCGGGGTACGACCAATAGAGTCGGCATTGTTTTGATAGATAGGCATAAATTCCTCATCGCTAAGTTTGTCCAAGATAAGCAACGAGGATAAGCCACCTCAGTACAAACTCAAAAGAATATAAGGTCATATTCTTATATGGATTTTGCAGCACCGAGAATGGGCTTGAACTAGCGGCGTTTTGCTAAGCTTAATACAGGAACCTTGCAAAAAGAGCTGATCCATCGACAAAAATCAATTTCGCATCAAGGCTATTTGGTCGGTACCAAGACAAATCGTTGACGTGTATTGGCTTCCACTGCCTGTCGAGAATAGAGTAGGGGAAAATATTCCCCCTTAGCCCATTTATCCGCTAAATCGCGATAATGTGGGCTAGCTGGATCGCCAGACTGCCCCGGTGCATTGATTGCGCGTGAATTATCCCAATTCCCGACGTCAACTACGACCCGAAACGAAGGTCCATTGAGTTGAATGAAGTCACTGAGTCGGTAAGACGATTGATTGACCGTATTGGCGCTACCACCGCGCGGCAATGGGCCAATATCGAATTGCGTTTTAGAGGCATTATCCAAAATTTTTGAAAATGGATGAGCGAATACCGTTTTCTGTAGTTGCCCCCACTGCCACGCGTGTTGATCTTTGCCCAGTGTTTGCTCTAGCATTTTATAAGCAAGTGTCAGGCTACTAATCATCAGCTGATCACGGATCTTGCTCGCCTCATCGGGTATCTTGGCAAATTCTTGTTTAGTTTGACTTGGCTGATCAAGGTAATTCAGCATCCGCGTCATATCCGGCATGCTGGTCACGATGTTGGCGTGTGTGCCTAACATTAACTCCTTATAGGCTGGTGCTAAGGTTTGACTTAACCAGAATTGAAATAAAGCGGCCGCAGCTGAGTCTGCTGATTCTTGGTGATCCCATTGTAGTAAGAGTCGTTGCGCTTTTTGGCTAGCTTCGTCAGGACTATTGCTGATATCAATGCGCTTGAGAATGTCGGTAATGCGTTTCGCAGGCAAAGACAGTACGTCGTTTTGTAGACGTAACGAATCTTCGATGGAGAACTTTTTATTTTGCGATAAAACATCCGCGATACGTTGATAGCGTGCTGGATGCGGCCATTCAAAGCCGAGTTTGCGTTGTTGATACGGATAGTCTTTGGGTAAATTCATTTCATTGGCGGAAGCGAACCAGCCTGACTTCGGTTGGTAGCTAAAAGGCAGCTTGTCGCCAGATAAAAAGCCAGCCCATTCATAGCGACCATCACCAGGTACGGGTAACAAACCATCCCAGTTTTTACGGATCGGCGTTAAACCACCTGGAATCCAGCCAATATTTCCTTTGATATCAGCATAGACTTGATTTTCCGTTGGTGCTCCCCAATGCAACATGGCCTTTTTAAATTGAGCGAAATCTTTGGCTCGCATGTAGTCGATGCTACCGAAATATGGTGCCATGCCTGCTTGTAACCAAGCTGTTCGTACTGCATAAGCGCGATGTTTTTGATGATCTTGAAAAATGATCGGGCCATGGCGCGTAAACAATAATTCCGTTTGTTGATCTGCGCGATCTCTAATCTTAAAATTTTCTGGACGCTGGATGAAATTTTCCCATTGGCCCTTGTAGCGATATTGCATAGGATTGCTTGGATTAAGTTCGTAGACGTACAAATCCTCCTGATCAATACCCATGATGGTCAGACCAAATGCAATTGTGCCGTTATGTCCGATGGAAATTCCTGGCAATGCCGGTTCACCAGCGCCAATCACATCTAAACCTGGCGCATTTAAGTGGGCGATATAGCGTAAGGAGGGGGCTGAATAAGCACGGTGTGGATCGTTTGCCATCATGGCGCGACCAGTGCTAGTTTTGGATGGTGCAAGTACCCAATTATTGCTTCCCTCCATTTGTTCAGAATCAGCAGAGTTCAGACTCGCGATGTTGCTTGCCCTTGATTCGCTCGGCAAAGTTGCTGGTGATTCAAACTGTGTGATACGCATCGTTTGCTTGTCAAATATCACGTTTTGAGTGGCCAAGGTAAATTGACGCAAGATGCCTTCTGGTAGACAAGGGTCTAAGCCCACAGGTAGTTTGGTCATCCACTTAGGAGACAGTGTTTGACGTACTTCGTCTAATTGTAAATTGCCATTGCAGGCGAATTTGGCACGCGTCACTTCAGCACTTAAGTTACGTGTTAATCCATGGCTGCGAATACGCACTACATCTTCAGCTTGCCATTTGACTGGCAGATATTTAAGTGTTTTGAATTCTAATGGCAAGGCCTTGGTATGCTTAGTGACATAGTCTACATAGGCATTTATCCCCGCGACAAACTGCTTGCTGAGTTGTTCCGCGTGTGGTCCGTAGGCTTTCCATTCTTGCTTCATGTCACCACGGTAAAGGAATAAACGTGCGGCGCGATCTTGCTCTAAATAATTTGCGCCGAATACTTCAGATAATTGACCTAAGCCGCGCCTGCGCCATAGATCTAGTTGAAACAGCCGATCACGAGCAGCATTAAATCCTTGCACGAAAAATAAATCATCTTCATTTTTTGCATAGATATGCGGTACGCCCCATTGATCAACTAAAATTTCTGCTGATTGACGTAGCCCAGAGACTTGCCATTCCTGTGCAGTTTTACCGGTACTCGCATTATTGGCATTTGTCATTTTCGTCGTTATCGCATTTTGTGCCTGAGTCTGAAATGGCAAAAGCAGACTGAGCAAAAGCGGATAGCATTGGCTGAACTTCTTGAGCTGACGACGATATTTGCCAATACTATCAAGTGTGACGATTGGTAAGGAAAATGTATAAGGAGACGGCATGTATTTTCTTTAGAGACAATAATTTTAGGTGATTTGTAACAGCATGTGCTCAGTATAGAGCCAATATAGGGTCGATTAAACCAATTTCATTCCCTTGATTTTGCATTTCATCGCAACTTGTTGGTTTATGTTTTTATATTGACATAGTATGCAGCTTGCTTGATGCGATCGTGTTTTCTTAACGGTTGTGTTCCTCTATAGCCTAGATTGGGAAGTCTGGGTTTAACCTAACCTGAAAATAAAAATCATGATGGAACAATCTTTACATACGGGTAGTCCGAACAGCAGCTCCCCCGATACACTTCCTGCTTTGAAACCTATTAAAGCAAGTGAACGCATCCAGGCTCTGGATGTCATTCGTGGTTTTGCCTTAATCGGTATTTTCTTCATGAACATCGAATGGTTCAATCGATCGTTTCTGACCATGGGCACTGGCATTCCTGCGGATGTGCATGGCATTGACTGGCTCGCCAGCTACTTTGTGAATTTCTTTGTCGCAGGTAAATTCTGGACTATTTTCTCGCTTTTATTTGGTATGGGCTTCGCGGTAATGCTTAGCAGATCCGAAGCGACTGGGCGGGCGTTTATTAAACCGTATATCCGACGAATTATTGCATTGGCAATCTTCGGGATTTTGCACAATGTTTTATTGTGGCCTGGCGATATTTTATATAGCTATGCATTTACCGCAGCCGGCTTGTTAATTATTTTGTTTGGGCAATGGAAATGGGTGGTCGCAAGTATCGTTGGTTTAATTGGTGTGTGCTTCATTCCAGGTATGGGATCGTTTTCGGCAGTGGTTGGCGGTATCGCTTTTATGGGCTTCATCGCGATTTTTATTCGTAATGAAAGAATCGTTTCCTTCCTTGGCATGAAAATACCTTTGTTCTCAGCGATTTGCCTGGTGATTGCGAGCTTGCTGACACTTGCTGCGATTGCTAGCTGGGTTGTGCCAGCAATGCGCGATGCAAGAAATGGCTTAACGGGCATGACGGTTGCATTCTTCGTCATCGCATTTTTATCTGCTAAATTTCATCAACCAGCAGAGGCGCGATTTTGGCGCGCTGGTGTGTTGATTTATAGTCTGCCATTTGCCATTGGTTTGGTGTTTGGTGTGATTGCATATCAACAGCCATTAAACAGCGTATTCAACTCACCAGAAGCGGTCAAGTTAGCCGCTGAAAAACAAGTGAAGAAGGAAGCAGAAGAGGCGGCGGAAAAACTAGCAAAAGCAAGTCCTGATGCAGGCGTAAAAAAAGCTGAGAAAAAAGATCTGAAGGAGGGCAGCGATGCCGCCGAAAAGAAAAAGGCGGAAGCGCCAAAATCTGAAGCGCAGAAAAAGTTAGAGCGCGATGCAGATACGATCAATCGTATTAATGAAAATCGCAAAAATATTGAAAAAGATCTGCAAGCGATGACGAAAGCCAGTTATCCAGAGTTCGTTAAACATCGCTTCGCTGATTTTATGGATGGCGCATTTAACGCAGCAGGACAAGCATTTGCAGCGATTGCATTATTTTTGATTGGCGTTTGGTTCGTTCGTGCCCAAGTCATTACGAAAGCTGGCGAAAATCTGCACTTGTTCCGTCAGATCGTTTTGTTGGGATTGCCTTTGGGTTGGGGTATGAGTTTATTGGCGAGTAGCATTGCCGTGAGTCATGCACCGGGTGTCTCTGGCGATGGTTGGCAATTGACACAGATGATCTTGAATTTGGCGAATTTACCTACTTGTCTGGCGTACGTCAGTATCGTTGTGTTGATGTTGTATAGCGGTTCAATATTTGCCAAGATCCAGGTATTAGCGCCGTTTGGTCGCATGGCTTTGACGAACTATTTGACACAATCTGTGATTCAAGCGAGTTTCTTCTATGGTTGGGGTCTTGGTAATTTTGGCCTCGGCCGTGCTCAGCAACTGGGATTTGCGGTTGCGGTGATTTGCTCGCAAGTTTTGTTTAGCCATTGGTGGTTAGGACGTTTCCGTTACGGTCCTTTGGAATGGGTATGGCGCGCTGTGACATATTGGGAAATGCCGGCAATGAAAATTGAGCGTACAGATTTGTATCCACAAGTGAGCCAATAACTTTGGGTGTGAATTATATGATTAAAAAATGTCTAGTTAGTTTGTAATTGAGGCATAATTAACTCAGAGTTGCTCAAATGTCGATGCTCAACAAAACGAGCTCACACAAGGAAGCATAAATCAAAAGCGTCACGATGAAATTCGTGGCGCTTTTTTGGTTTTGTTGATATGAACTGATAAGGCCTTTTTAATTGAGGATGATATGCAAAGAGAGAATGAAACTACGCTAGACATGGCCGCCAATCAAGTTGTCGTTCCAGTCGAGGTAAAGGACAGGATTGCGGTTCTGGACGTGATTCGGGGATTCGCCTTAATAGGTATTTTTTTGATGAACGTCGAATTTTTCAATCGTTCTGTCGGTGAGCTAGGCGAAGGTATGCCAGCTGGATTAAGTGGTGCGAATTGGCTAGCTTCCTATTTTGTTTCTTACTTTGTTGCCGGTAAGTTTTGGACCATTTTCTCGCTCTTGTTTGGGATGGGCTTTGCGCTGATGTTGATGCGCGCTGAAGAAAAAGGGCAAGACTTTTTTCAACCGTATTTTCGTCGTTTGCTGGCGTTAGGCGTTTTTGGCGTCTTACATTACATCTTGATTTGGCCTGGTGATATTTTATTTAGTTATGCGATGGGTGCATGTGGCTTGTTGATTGTCTTGTTCGGTAAGGCGCGTTGGATTGCCATCGCTGTGATTGTTTTGGGTTTAATTGCCGTGATACCTGCACTGAATAAAGTGGCAGCTTTGGCGACTGCGCTTGCCATGTTTGGTGCGATGGCATTCCTCATGCGCAATGAAAAAACGCTGCGCATTTTTGCGAAGCCTCGTCCTATTATTGCGGTGATTCTGTGTATGCTTGGTGCCGTGCTTTTCTTGCTTGGTGTTGCGAGCTTTTTGGTGCCAGCAATGGCATCAATGCATCCAACATTGTTCTTTGGTCTATTTGCTTTCTTGTTTGCTTTTCTGCTGGATCGTGCGCATCAACCAAAAGAGGCGCGTAGTTGGAAGATTGGTAGTTTGTTGTACACCGCATTGTTTCTATCGATGACCTTAGGTGGTGCTGCGCAGTATTTGGGATCTGAGCAGGCTTCGAAGCAGAACGCTAATGAAACTCAACAACTGAATAAATCCGCCGCCAGTGTGACATCGGAGGCGTCATCTGTCGCCGAGAATTCTTCTGAAGCTACTTCGAAATCTACGGCGAGTGTGCCTGAGAAAACAAAGGCTGATCAGCGTGCTGAAGACAAAAAGAAAGAAGCCGAGCGTATTCAGAAACAGCAAGAAGACAATCGCCGGGAAGTCGTCATTTTATCAAAGGGCACTTACGCTGAAGCTTTAGAATTTCGTGCCAAAGAGTTCTCGGAGAATTGGACGAATGTCGCCATTTTTAGTGTTTTGATTTGCTGTATGTTTTTAATCGGATATTGGTTTGTCCAATCTGGAATGATGCAAAATACGCAGGCGCATTTGTCTAAATTTAAGATGATGGCATTGATAGGATTGCCTTTCGGCATAGGTATCGGCATTGCCGGGAGCTTTGTCTCGACTGCGTCAGTGGCTGGTTTAGAAAATGATCCTTATATGTTTGCGATGGGTTTGCTGTATCTGGGGAATTTGCCTGCATGTTTGGGGTACGTCGGTTTAATCGTCATTCTATTTCATAGCAAGGGCGTGTTTGCAAAGGTCAAATTGTTGGCGCCATATGGTCGTATGGCTTTGACGAATTATTTGTCACAATCCGTCATTTGCTCCGCTATTTTTTACAGCTATGGTTTAGGCTACTACGGCATGGAACGTGCTCACCAAGTTGTGGTGGTACTCCTCGTGGTAGTGGTGCAAATTTTGTTTAGCCATTGGTGGTTGAGCAAATTCCGTTATGGTCCGATGGAGTGGTTGTGGCGTGCAATTACTTACTGGAAGTTACCTGCGTTTAAAAATTGAACCTAGGCGCTGGCGAGTATCTCAGATACAAAGTCGCGTCATAGTTTGTGCAAATGTCTTTATGGCTGAAATAAAAAAATGGGCTACCTGCGGGTAGCCCATTTTTATCGAACGGTTGGTTTTCTTATAAAACCTTACGCAACCAGTTGCCGATGTCGATAATTTCTTGTGGCGCTACTGAATGCTGCATCCAATAGTCATGCCATTCGACCGGATACCCCAAACTAATCAGCAGGTCGCGTGATTGTTGTGCGCGTTGAATTGGAATGACAGGATCAACCGTGCCGTGCACCAAGAAGATCGATGTATTTTGATTTGCTGCATGACGTTCTTCTCCGATTTTATCTGCAAGTGGTACGTAACCAGATAAACCCATGATGCCGGCTAATTTTTGTGGATGACGCAAACCAGTTTGCAAGCTCATTGCGCAACCTTGCGAAAAGCCAGCTAGGATGATTTTGTCTGTAGCAATGCCACGCGCATTTTCACGTGCAATCAAGGCTTCGATCTGCTGCTGAGATAGGCGCAAGCCAGCTTCATCTTCACGCTTATTGATGTCGGTGCCCGCAGCGGCAATGTCATACCACGCACGCATAATGTAGCCACCATTTAAGGTGACGGGAATTTGCGGCGCATTTGGAAAAACAAAACGAATCGCCGGGCAATTGCGTAAATCGAGCTCTTTAACGATAGGCACAAAATCGTTGGCATCGGCACCTAAGCCATGCATCCAAATAATGGCGGCGCTAGGGTTGGCGCCGCTTTCGATTTCTACGGTTTCTAAGAGTTCAGTCGTCATGATTTATTCAGGAAATTTTATACTTCAGAAATTTTTACGCGTAGCGCTGATTTTGGGCGGAATACTTTGCAGACCGCTTCATGTGTTTCCACATAGGGGCCACCAATCAAATCGATACAATAAGGCACAGCGGCAAAAATACCAGCGACCAGTTGCTTGCCATCGGCATCCTTCAAACCTTCTAAGGTTTCTTTAATCGACTTCGGTTGACCTGGCAAATTTAAAATTAAGGCCGCGTGATCAGCGGTTTCTCGGATCACGGCAACTTGGCGCGACAAGATAGCAGTCGGCACAAATTGCAAACTGATTTGGCGCATTTGCTCACCAAAACCTGGCATTTCTTTGGTCGCAACGGCGAGCGTCGCTTCTGGCGTGACATCGCGTCGTGCTGGACCTGTACCGCCTGTGGTGATCACCAAATCGCAGCGAGCTTGATCAACTAGATCAATTAAAGCTTGTTCGATCGCTGGACGTTCATCGGGAATTAAACGCGTTTCCATTATCCACGGCGTGCTCAGTGCAGAACCAAACCAAGTTTGCAAAGCCGGAAGACCTTGATCTTGATATACACCAGCGGAAGCACGATCAGAGATCGACACTAAGCCGATCCGCAAAGCACGATCTAAATCAATTGTCGTCATCTTCTGCATCGTAGTCGTTTTCTGCGTCATCGTCGGATGCAGTAGCGGCTTTATTTTTCGCTTGAATTTCTTTCAGAATCTGGAAGATTTCACGATAGGCTTTTGGCGGTTTGTTTTCTGCTTGTTCTTTGCGCGCATTGCGAATTAAGGTGCGCAAATGTTGTACATCGAGTTCAGGATTTTCTGCCATCAATTCGGTCAGCGCTTCATCTTTCGCCAGCAATTTTTCGCGTTTGCGTTCTAGCGAATGCATGGCGGCTGTCTCGGATTTGGAAGCACCTTTCCAGCTATCGATGGTTTTTTGAATCAGCGCAACTTCGGCTTCATCTAAGGTACGCATCTTTTTGCCAACAAATTGCATTTGGCGACGACGGCCTTCGTGGTTGGTGATGTTCTGGCATTCCAGAATGGCGTCGCGCACATCTTCTGGCATAGGAACGCGTTTAACGCGATCACGTGCAGAATCCACTAACTCTTGTCCCATTTTTTGCAGGGCGGTCATTTGACGCTTGAGTTCGGATTTAGATGGACGGTCGTATTCTGGTTCAAACTCGTTGGACTGGTAGCCGCAAGAGCCTCGATTCGGATTTGGCATTGGTAAATCTTCTATAAACTTATTGAAACGACTGCTATGATACTCTCTTTATCCTTTCAGCTAAAGAAACAGAAGCTATGTCTAAACCAGTTTTTACCCATACTCAGGATCAATTTAAACAAATTACCCAGGATATGCTGCGCATTGCCCGTGACAAAGGTGCAACAGATGCGGCGGTAGAAGTCAGCGAAGGCGGTGGTTTGTCGATTAGTGTACGTAAAGGCAAGGTCGAAACCATAGAGCAAAATCGCGACAAAGGCATAGGAATCACGGTTTATGTCGGCAAGAAGCGCGGAAATGCCAGTACTTCTGATTTTTCTATGAAGTCTTTGGAAGATACTGTTGAGGCCGCTTACAACATCGCGCGTTTTACGGCCGAAGATGATTGCGCTGGTTTGCCGGATGTCGAGATGTTAGAAATGCATCCACAAGATTTAAAGTTATTTCACCCTTGGTTAGTCACTGCCGAAGAAGCGATCGATCTGGCATGCCGTACTGAAGCGGCGGCGTATGCAGTCGATAAACGCATTACGAATTGTGAGGGCGCTAGTGTTCATGCACAGCAATCGCATTTTGTTGCGGCTAATTCACGTGGCTTTGTTGGTGGTTATCCATTCTCACGTCACACGATTTCGGTAGCGCCGATCGCGGGCAAGGGCTCAAAAATGCAGCGCGATGATTGGTATAGTTCACATCGTAACCCTAAGAAAATTGCTTCACCTGAAGCGATTGGTCGTTATGCGGCAGAACGTGCATTGGCACGTTTGAATGCCCGCACGATTGATACGCGTAAATGTCCCGTATTATTTGAAGCACCTTTAGCAGCTGGTCTATTGGGTGCTTTTGTGCAAGCCGTTTCCGGCGGCGCTTTGTACCGTAAATCCACATTCTTGCTCGATACTTTGGGTAAGCAAATTTTTCCGAATCACATTCAAGTATTGGAAGATCCGCATGTCTTAGGTGCAGTGGGTTCTTCGCCATTCGATGACGAAGGTGTTAAGACTTTGAAGCGCGAAGTGGTGACGAATGGCGTATTGAATGGTTATTTCCTCTCGACCTATTCAGCGCGCAAATTAGGTATGCAAACGACCGGTAATGCTGGTGGTTCACATAATTTAAATTTGATTTCTAGCTTGACGAAGCGCGGTGATAATTTTGCGCATATGTTGAAGAAAATGGGTACCGGTTTATTGGTCACAGAATTGATGGGGCAGGGCGTGAATTATGTGACGGGCGATTATTCCCGTGGTGCTTCTGGTTTCTGGGTAGAAAACGGTGTGATTCAATATCCGGTTGAAGAAATCACTATCGCTGGCAATATGCGTGAGATGTTTGAAAATATTGTTGCGATTGGTAATGATACTTTGACTCGTGGCACCAAGACGACAGGTTCGATTTTAGTGGATGGAATGACGATCGCCGGAAGCTAAGCCTCGAAGCTTAAGTCCGCACATCGCAATGCACAAGATAGAAGGATTGCTTGTGTAGTAAATTATTAATAGAATGCAATGGGAATTTAAGTCTGGAGTGAAATGCCAACCGTATGGGCAGACTTAATTTGATTAACTCTTTACATTAATAAAAATGGAGATCGCATGGAACGTCGTTCGTTTTTGAAAAAAGCTGCTGTGGGTGCTACTGCCGCAAGTGTGGCCGCACCAAGTCTGGCTGCAGATGCATTGCCAACTTTAAACTGGCGCTTAGCATCAAGTTTTCCGAAAAATTTGGATACGATCTACGGTGCAGCGGAAACTTTTTGTAATCGAGTGAAAGAATTAACCGACGGTAAATTAAATATTCGTCCCTACGCTGCGCCAGAGCTGGTGCCGTTCAACGCGGTATTGGATGCGGTAAAAGATGGCACGGTGGAGATGGGACATACCGCTTCATATTATTACTACGGTAAAGATGCCACTTTTGCTTTTGATTGTGCGGTGCCATTTGGATTAAATTCTCGTCAGCAAACAGCTTGGATGATCCATGGCAACGGCATGAAACTGATGCGTGAATTTTTTGCTGAACACAATGTCGTCAATTTTTTAGGTGGAAATACAGGTACCCAAATGGGTGGTTGGTTTCGAAAAGAAGTAAAGAGTGTCGAAGACTTAAAAGGTTTGAAGTTTCGCGTCGGTGGCTTTGCTGGAAAAGTTTTAGCGAAACTGGGTGTGGTTCCGGTGCAGGTTGCTGGTGGTGAAATTTATACGTCCTTGGAAAAAGGCACAATCGATGCGGCTGAATGGGTAGGCCCTTATGACGATGAAAAACTCGGGTTCAATAAGGTAGCTAAGGTTTATCACTATCCAGGTTGGTGGGAAGGTGGTGCGCAGTTGTCTTTCTACGTCGGTAAAAAAGAGTGGGATAAATTGCCAAAGCTTTACCAAGCAGCGATTGAAGCAGCGAGCTTAGAAGCGCATGTCAATATGCAGGCCAAATATGATGCGCGCAATCCTTCAGCATTGGCGCGTTTGAGCAATGCCAAAGTGGTCTTGAAGCCATTTCCACAAACCGTGATGGAAGCGTGTTTTAATGCAGCGCAAGAAGTCTTTACAGAAGAAGCTGCAACAAATCCGAAATTCAAGAAAATCTATACTGATTGGCTGGCGTTCAGACAGAACCAAACGACATGGTTCCGTTTTGCTGAAGACACTTTTTCACGTTTCAATAGCACGCATAAATTGAAGTAAATTTCAGCTTTTACTAGGTCTACACGCCCTAATATAAAACAAAAGCGCAATCGCGATAATGACTTAATGGCGATTGCGCTTTTTTTATGTAGCATCTAAATCTTGATTCGTTAGTTCAGACGGATAGGGATTTACAGTGAATGCGCAGGAGAGGCTTGCGTTTCACTTTGCTCCTCAGGCATGGGGTCCGTCGATGGGTCTAGCGTTAATGGCTCATCATCAGGCAGATTCAGATTTAATTGAATCTCTTCTTTCTTTATTTCCTGACTATCGACTGATACCAAATTGGGGAAGGCAATAATCAAACCTACCATGATGACTTGGGCGATCACGAAGGGTATTGCTCCCCAATAAATATCGCTGGTCTTCACGATTTTTGGTGCAACTGATCGTAAGTAAAATAAGGCGAATCCAAACGGTGGATGCATAAAGGATGTTTGCATATTCACGCCTAATAAGACGCCAAACCAAATCAAATTAATGCCCAATTTTTCTGCAACGGGTGCGACTAAAGGAACCAAAATAAACGCGAGTTCAAAGAAGTCCAGAAAGAAGGCGAGTACGAAAAATAGAATGTTCACCACGATCAAGAAACCAATTTGACCGCCTGGTAAACCTGTCAATAAATGTTCTACCCAGATATCACCATTGATGCCACGGAACACGAGCGCGAACACCGTTGAACCGATCAAGATAAACATTACAAAGCTAGACAAGCGTGAAGTCGAATCAAGTGCTTGCTTAGTCAGTTTCCAATTTAATCGTCCATTCATCAGCGCTAAGATGATTGCACCAAGTGCACCCATGCCACCACCTTCTGTGGGCGTTGCAATGCCAAGGAAAATCGTCCCCAACACCAAAAATATCAAAGCCAGTGGCGGAATCAGAACAAAAGTAACTTGTTCTGCCATCCGCGATAGCAGACCTATCTTGAATTTCCGGTTGATTAATGCCAGGCAAAAAGCAATCCCAATCCCCACGCTGCCAGAATAGATTCCTAAGGCATCTTTCGCGATTTCTGGATGCAGATTTCTGTAATAGTGGGCAAAGGCAAAGGCAGCGAGGCTGCTGATTGCCAATAAAATCAATAAAGACGGTACACCGCTATCGCCATTGGCTTGACGTAAATTTCGCGCTTCTGCTGGTAAGGCTGGAACCCACTTAGGACGGAACAGCGAAAGCATTAAGATATAGCCGGCATACATCATTGTGAGCAACAATCCTGGTAGGAAAGCTGCTTGATACATATCGCCGACGGAACGGCCTAATTGATCCGCCATGACAATCAATACCAAGGAAGGCGGAATAATTTGTGCCAAAGTGCCTGACGCTGCAATGACGCCAGATGCGACCTTGGGATCGTATCCATACTTCAGCATGATTGGTAATGAAATCAATCCCATTGAAATAACGGACGCTGCTACCACACCAGTTGTTGCTGCAAGTAGGGCACCAACAAAAATCACAGCGTAAGCAACACCACCCCGCAGTGGGCCAAATAATTGTCCTATGGTGTCGAGTAAGTCTTCTGCCATGCCTGATCGCTCGAGGATCAGTCCCATGAAAGTAAAAAACGGGATTGCCAGCAAGGTGTCATTCGACATAATGCCGTAAATACGATTCGGTAGAGCTTGTAAGAGTTCTGGTTTGAGTAAACCAAGTTCTATGCCCACCAAACCAAAAAACAAGCCGTTAGCAGCTAAAGCAAAGGCAACGGGGAAACCAGACAATAAAAAAATGACGAGCGCCGCAAACATAATTGGCGCCAGATTTGCGATCAAAAATGCTTCCATTATGCTTGTTCTCCGCTTGAGTGGTTCGGGAGTTTGTCACGATTGGCCAGTTTGATGGCATCGATTTCTTCTTGTGGTGTTTTGCTCTGTTTATCAAATGCGCTTGCATCGACCAAACCACGCAAGTAGCCAACTCGCTTGATGATTTCGGAGATACCTTGTAGAACCAAAAGAGCAAATCCTAGTGGGATCAACATTTTTGCCGGCCACTCAATTAAGCCGCCAGCATTGCTCGACATCTCTTGGCGGGTGAATGCATTGATCGCGTAGGGAGTGCCTAAATAAAGAATTAGGCCAGCCATCGGCATCAAGAAAAATAGGAATCCGAACAGATCAAGCCAGACCTGAGTGCGTTTAGAAAATTTTCCAGCGATAACATCAATACGCACATGCTCGTTGCGGCGTAAGGTATAGGGAGCAGCAAGCAGAAATACCGCAGAATAGAGATACCATTGGATTTCCATCCACCCATTTGAGCTGTGATTGACACTGTAACGGACGAGAGCATTCCCTGCGCATATCAGTACGGCAGCTAGTAGTGCCCAGCTAAGTACACTGCCGATTTTGTCGTTTGCGCTATCGATTTTTCGCGATAGCGTAAGCAGAAATTGCATGATTGGTCTCCTCGTTTTTGACTTATTCTGATGAATTCAGATTTTATATTTTTGTACAACGTTAAAACGTCATCAGATCTCGCTGCAATTATTGCAATCAAGACGTGATGACGTTTTATTATTTAAGCAATTACTTGCTATGATAATGGATTAAGCTGGCGACTTGTAGCGCAATCGAACGAGTCAAGACGAAAAACAGACAGCCAGTCTTGTTTATTGCGCTTAGCTAAGTTGCTCGCGTAATCGTGCAATCGCGAGTTTGACCTGATTTGGTGCGGTACCACCGATGTGGTCACGTGCTGCAACCGAACCTTCCAAAGTCAATACTTCAAATACATCAGCTTCAATGAGTTGGCTAAAGCTTTGTAATTCAGCCAGTTGCATATCACTAAGATCACAGCCCTTGTCGACGCAAGTACGAACTGCCAGTGCAACAGCTTCGTGTGCATCACGGAAAGGTAAGCCTTTCTTCACCAAATAATCAGCTAAGTCCGTTGCGGTTGCATATCCTTGCAAAGCTGCGGCACGCATCGCATCTGGTTTGACGGTAATGCCGCTTGCCATATCGGCGAAAATTCGTAAGGTATCGACTAGTGTATCGACTGTGTCAAACAAGGGTTCTTTGTCTTCTTGATTATCTTTGTTATAGGCTAAAGGTTGACCCTTCATCAACGTCAACAAGGCGATTAAGTTGCCATTGACGCGTCCGGTTTTGCCGCGAGCCAGCTCAGGTACATCGGGGTTTTTCTTTTGCGGCATGATTGAAGAGCCGGTGCAGAAGCGATCTGCAATATCGATAAAGCCAACGCGTGGACTCATCCAAATAATCAATTCTTCCGACATGCGTGAAATATGCGTCATGACCAAAGACGCTGCAGCACAGAATTCAATCGCAAAATCACGATCCGACACCGCATCTAAAGAATTGTGACAGACATCGTCAAAACCCAAAGTGCGAGCGACGCGTAGGCGATCAATCGGAAAGGTTGTACCCGCTAATGCCGCTGCACCCAGAGGCAAGCGATTCACACGTTTGCGACAATCTGCCATGCGCTCGGCATCGCGCCCAAACATTTCTACATAAGCCAGAATATGATGACCAAACGTGATCGGTTGTGCCACTTGCATGTGGGTAAAGCCTGGCAAGATGGTATCGCTATGTTTCTCTGCCAAATCTAATAAAGCTAAGCGGAAGGCTGCGATTAATTCAATGATGTTATCAATCGCATTGCGCATGTATAAACGAATATCCGTGGCAACTTGATCATTGCGTGAACGCCCGGTGTGCAGACGTTTGCCCGCATCGCCAACCAATTCAGTCAAGCGTTTTTCAATATTCAGATGCACATCTTCCAAGTCGAGCAACCAGGTGAACTGGCCCGATTCAATCTCCGCACTGATTTGTGCCATGCCGCGTTGAATGTCCGCATAATCTTGCGCACTGATGATTTGTTGGGCTTGCAACATCTCGGCATGTGCGAGTGAGCCTTGGATATCGACAGTCGCCATGCGATTATCAAAAAATACCGAAGCGGTGTAGCGTTTCACCAAATCAGAGACAGGTTCAGAGAAGCGTGCTGACCAAGCCTCGCTTTTTTTGGAAAATTGTGATGTCATAGTGGCTGTAAATTAAGATAAATAGTGAAACTGCAAAAACAAGTTGAAGTTTGTTGAGCAAACAGGCTGATGAAGCTTGTTTAGGGTAAAAAGCGATTGTGTCGCTTTGCCTAGACCTGATAAATCATCTCTAATAGAAATTACTGCACATTCACCATGGTTTGGTTTTGCACCCTTATTTCTAAGTTCATTGTTAAGTTTAAGCGGACTTCTTTTGCAGTGTAAAAATCATCGTGGATTATACCGCGAGTAGCAGCAGACTTTTGGGGTTTCGCCGTATTTGTCCTTAAGCTCTGTGAATGAGATCGTAATCAAGCTTGATCTGCTTTGATTGTATTTAGGACTAGATCTATAGCAGATCTAGAACCAGATCCTCGTCGGCCTTAGTCACCGCGGAGCTTTTTTAGACGGTAATTGCGGTCATTTTGGCAGTTCATAAAAATTGATAAGAATTTAAAAATTAATAGAAATGAAGAAAGACGAAGAAAAATCCGAGTTATTAATCCCTGATTGCTGTAATTTGGGTATCGTTGTTCGCGTACTGGTTTCAAGTAATTTGTTGGTCCTTTTGTGCTTAATGGCAAGAGGACAGGGCTGGGCACAAAATTTTCAGGATTTTGTAGAAACCTCCATGTTGGTTGAGTCGATTTGTCTGCTTTCTTTATTATTTTTATGCGGCTTTCGACGAGTGCTTGAGCGAGAGCCTGCATCTGCTTGGATGCAAAGAATCGTCTGCGGTACGGTGCCAGCTTTGGTTTGCTATGTCGTGATCTTTGTTTTGGGCGATTTGGAATGGTTTGCCTATAGCTTTCCTAATTTGGACATGTTGCTGGCAATTTTGTTTTGCTTTGTGATTGGGCTAGGTTTCCAGCATTATTTTGAATTGCGTACTAAGGCGTTTTCACCCGCCTTAGGCGAGGCGCGTTTGCAAGCTTTACAAGCCAGAATACGTCCACATTTTTTATTTAATAGCTTGAATGCGGTATTGTCGTTGATTCGTACTGAGCCACGACGTGCTGAGACTGCCTTAGAAGATTTGGCAGATTTGTTTCGCGCCTTAATGCGTGATACTAGAAATATGTCAACGCTGGCAGATGAAATTATCTTGTGTAAACAGTATTTGGCGATTGAAAAAATTCGTTTGGGCGACCGCTTGGAGGTCGATTGGCAACTGCAAGAACTTCAGCAAATTGAACTGAGTGCGACAAAAGTACCTGCATTATTGTTACAACCTTTGATAGAGAACGCGATCCATTATGGCGTGGAGCCAGCAACAAATTTGGCACCTATATGTATTTCAATTCAAAAAAGCTTGGATAAAATTGAAGTCAAAGTGATAAACAACTATTATCCACATGCACAGCTCTCAAAAGGCAATCATATGGCATTGGATAATATACGACAGCGTTTGAAGTTGCTTTACGATATAGAAGCACAATTACAAACTAGTCAAACCGATGACAAATTTGTTGTGCAGCTGACTTTTCCTGATAAATCCTAATTCCGAACTAATTCAATGACGATGACTTCTTTGCGTATTTTGATTGTTGATGACGAGGCTCCAGCCAGAGTGCGTATGAAAACGCTGATAGGTGATATACAGGAAAACTGCGCTTGTGAATTGCTTGATGAAGCTGCCGATGGACAAACAGCACTCGACATTATTGTGGATAAGCAACCAGATGTTGTGTTACTTGATGTGCAAATGCCGGGTATGACAGGAATTGAATTGGCGCAGCATATTGCCAATGCCGAATTAAGTGTACGCCCGTCAATTATCTTCGTGACCGCCTATGACGAGTATGCATTGCAAGCGTTCGAAGTGCATGCGATGGATTATCTACTTAAGCCCGTCAAAGCTTCGCGGCTGCAAGATGCACTGGTAAGAATTCAGGCATTTCGGCAGCAAAATAATGCGCAAATACAGCAAGAGAAGTTGCGCGAATCACTCAAAACTATTCCAAAAGTTCGGCAAAATTTTTCTGTCTTGGAAAAAAATCGTGTCCTACTTATTCCCGTCCGAGATGTATTGTTTTTGAAGGCAGAGCAGAAGTACGTGACGATACAAACCTCATCCCGCGCATATCTGACCGAAGAGTCATTGGTCTCGATTGAATCTGAATTGGGCGAAGTTTTTGTACGCGCTCATAGGAATGCCTTGATCGCAAGAAACGCGATTCTTGGCGTCGAGCGTGCCGTTCATATTAGTGAAACAGATCTCGATCTCGATAAACAAGATAAGCAAGAGTCGGAGAAAGTGATTGATAGTTGGCAGGTGATCGTGCACGGCTCTGATGAACGTTTGCCGATTTCACGACGGCAGTGGCCCGTCATTAAATCCTTAGTTCGCTAATAGGCTGATTGAGCGTGATTGAGTGTGAATGAGTATGAAGTAAGCTTGTCGTTGAATTCAAATTGTGTGGGTTGTCCGAAGTCGAATGTGATACTGGATTGATGAAATTGGCCTTGCTAAATTCGTGTAACCAGAAATTCTTTGCGAGGCAGATATGCAAGTTGATGTCGATCCGAATGAGACTTTACATGTGCAAGAAGGTCGAGACCGCATTCAAATCAATGAGGTCGGGATTAAGCTTCTGTTTGGCATCGCAGTCACAGCATTCTTTGCCTGTGCTTTCGCATTTCTCGCCAATCTCTATTTTAGTAAGGGAATAGGAAATGGTGGTGCGGTTGTTGGTATGTTGATCGCTGCGCTTGTCGTGTTATTTCTGCGACTTGGAAAAGTAAAATCTGCCTTGGTGATGATTCTTTGGGGATTTGCTTTGATCCCAATCGTATTTGGTTTTCGTACCTTTGGATTTAATGCGCCAGGCATAGTCTGCGTACCTATTTCCATTATGGCCGCAAGCTGGGCTTTGTCTGTACGCCATGCGATTGCGATGACTGCCAGCGCTTGCCTTGCATGTGTCGCTTACTTCATCTTGATTCAACAGGGTGTGATCAACCCGGTGCAGCCAGATTTGTCGGCGCGCTTATTAATTTTGATTGGCGTGTTGGTCATCGCCTTATTACTAGGTCTAGTCGGCGTGTGGGCATTGCGCCATGAGTTTTCCAGAGTCCGTGAATTAGGTGTGTCGCTTGAGGCCAAGGCACAGGAACTTAGTCGTTCAGAAGCTTCATTTTCCGCACTATTTTTGTCCAATCCTTTGCCTTCTATTTCCGGTGATATAGACGGGCGGCTGATCGATGTTAATCATGCCTTCATCAGCGATTTTGGCTACGCACGTGAGCAATTACTGAATCAGTCTATCGACAGCTTGCACATCTTTGAAAGTGAAGACCAACGCAAAATAATTGCACGTCAAACTTTGGGGAAGGGCGTGATCGGATATCCAGTGATGATGCGGCTTGCGAGTGGTGAGATGCGCAATTTTTTGGTGAGTACTGCTACTTTTGAATTGTCTGATGGTTGGCGCTTCGTTGCATTATTTTTGGATCAGACGGATCGCTTGGCTGCAGAGCAGGCGCAACATATATTGAACGTCGAATTAGAGCAGCGGGTCGTGACCAGAACTGCGGAGCTAAGCGAGGCATTGCAAACATTAAAGCGCACCCAAAGTGAGTTGGTGCAATCAGAAAAATTGGCTTCATTAGGATCGATGGTTGCTGGCATCGCGCATGAATTAAATACGCCGGTAGGCAATGCGTTAATGGTAGCGAGCGCTTTACAAGATCAGCAAACACAGTTTGAAGCAGGCTTAGACGGGGGATTATCACGTTCACATCTAAATCACTTCTTGGTGTCGGTACATGATTCCGCCGACATATTGAATCGAAATCTCCGCAGAACAGCCGATTTGATTAATAGTTTTAAGCAAGTCGCGGTTGATCAGACTAGTGAGCAAAGGCGACGATTTAATTTGCATGAAGTTGCACATGAAGTGGTTGTTACTATGAGTCCTGCTTTGCGTAAAACCTCGCATCAATTGATTAATCAAGTACCTGAAGGCATATTGCTCGATAGCTTTCCCGGTCCTTTGGAACAGGTGCTCATGAATTTAACCAACAATGCCTTACGTCATGGTTTTGAAGGGAAGCAGAATGGACAGATCTTGCTACAAGCTAGTTTACTTCCCGATAGTTGGGTGCAAATACTTTTTTCTGATGATGGAGTAGGAATTGATGAGCATAGTCTGCAAAAAATATTTGATCCATTTTTTACGACCAAATTAGGGCAGGGAGGCTCTGGACTTGGCTTGAGTATTGCTTACAACATCGTCACTGCGATGCTTGGTGGTCGTATTGAAGTGACAAGTGAAGTCGGCAAAGGAACCCAATTTATGATTGAAATTCCTTTGACCGCCAGCACCGAACTGGCGGAACCTACTCTAATTTGACGGGCAGAATTGCTGAATTACTAGTGAGACGTCATCCAGATTAGCAAGCAGCGTGATTGACGGTGACCACATGGATCGCCAGGCCGCCCAAAGAGGTTTCTTTGTATTTTGCTTGCATATCGAAGCCGGTCACGCGCATGGTTTCGATGACTTGATCCAAACTAACGTGGTGGGTGCCATCACTCTTCAATGCCAATGAAGCTGCTGTAATTGCTTTGACCGCACCCATGCCATTACGCTCAATACATGGAATTTGTACTAATCCACCGATAGGGTCACAAGTCATGCCGAGATGATGTTCGATGCCAATTTCGGCAGCTGATTCGATTTGCTCATTACTGCCACCTAATGCGGCGGTTAAGCCAGCCGCAGCCATGGCGCAAGCCACGCCAACTTCACCTTGGCAGCCAATTTCCGCACCGGAGATAGATGCATTTTTCTTGCACAGCATACCGATTGCCGCAGCCACCAACATAAATTCACGGATGCCTTTAACTGGATCGCTAGGATGACAATCTTGTGAATAGTATTTGATGATAGCGGGAATAATGCCGGCAGCGCCATTGGTTGGTGCAGTGACGACACGGCCGCCTGCCGCATTTTCTTCATTGACCGCCATCGCGTACAAACTCACTTTATGCATACCATCATGTGGCAGGCTGTTATGGGTTTCATTAGCAGTCAGCCAGAGCTTGGCTGCACGGCGTTGCACATGTAAGCCGCCTGGCAATTCACCAGTGATTTTCAAGCCACGTTCTATGCAGGAATTCATTACAGCCCAGATTTTATCTAAGCCCGCGTCTAGCTCTGCTTCAGTGCAATGACTGAGTTCATTGGCGCGCAAGAGTGCTGCTAAAGAGAGTCCAGTGCTTTTGCCATGCGCTAATAATTCTGCCATGGTGCCGAAAGGATAGGGTACGCTGACCGCAGGTACCGCAACCGTACTCGCATTGGTATTTAATTCTTCTTCGGTGTAGATAAAGCCGCCACCAGTGGAATAGAAGGTTTGACTATGTTGGCTACCGTCGGTACGTGTCAAAGTAAAGCGCAGGCCGTTGGGATGGCCTGGTAAGACTTCTTTTTTATGCCAGAGCACATCATCCAAAATATCAAAATCTACTTTGACTTTGCCCAGCAAATGCATGACACCCGATTGCGCCAGTTCTGCCAGTTTGTCATCGACGGTATCAGGAACGACGTCTTGTGGCGTTTCGCCCATCAAACCTAGCAAAACTGCTTTGTCAGTGGCGTGACCCAGACCAGTGAGTGCGAGTGAGCCGTATAAGGCCACTTGTACTTTGTGTGCCTGATCTAAATTCGGACATTCCAGCAAAAAACGACGTGCCGCAATCATCGGTCCAACTGTATGAGAACTAGAAGGGCCGACGCCAATTTTAAACAGATCAAACACACGCATGTCCATGCCAATATTCCTTATTTCGAGACCACAATAGAAAATGTTTTACTGATGAAACGATCTCTGAATCAGAATATTTTCATTCTGATTAGCTGGTAACTTTCACATTTTTCAGCATGTCTGTTACCAATGCAGGGAGATCAACTTCTGCCTTCCAACCCCAATCGTTGTAAGCAGCCTCGTCATTCAAACTTTGTGGCCAACTTGCAGCGATTGCCTGACGGCTATCCGGGGCGTAGTGTACCTGAAAGTTTGGTAAGTTTTTAGTAATTTCACTTGTGAGTTCTTGTGGGTTAAAGCTCATACCACTGACGTTATATGAAGAACGAATTTTGACCTTTTCTGCCGGTGCGTCCATCAAGCTAATCGTTGCACGAATGGCGTCTGGCATGTAAATCATCGGCAAAGATTGTTGCGCTTCGAGGAAGCAAGAATAAGCTTCACCTTTTAGCGCAGAATGGAAAATCGCAATCGCATAATCAGTGGTGCCGCCACCTGGAGGCGACTTGTAACTGATGATGCCCGGGTAGCGTATGCTGCGTACATCCACATTGTATTTCTGGAAGTAGTATTCACACAGACGTTCGCCCGCCAGTTTGCTAATGCCGTAAATCGTGTTCGGATCCATCACTGTGTATTGCGGCGTGTTGACGGCTTCGGTATTCGGGCCAAATGCCGCGATGGAAGATGGCCAGAAGACTTTCAATGGCTTGCCAGCTTCACCGCGGATACGTGCCAATTCCAAAATGTTCAGCAAGCCATCCATGTTCAAAGTCCAGGCTTTTAAGGGTGCTTTTTCACCTGTTGCCGATAATAGTGCCGCGAGTTGATAGACTTGTGTGATCTCATACTTGTCATGAATTTCTGCCAGACGCTCTGTATTCAATACATCCACGACTTCATAGATTTTTGCACCGTACAAGCTGCTAGGGCTGATGTCTGCGGCGATCACATTCTCTGCGCCGTGCTGCGCCGCTAATGCGTCAACCAATTCGCTACCGATTTGACCGTTAGCACCGATGACTAAAATACGTTCCATGTTTTTTCCTAATTTTTCTTAAGAGTGACTTCAATTCAAAACCCCTCAACGCCGAGACGCTGAGGCGCAGAGATGGTCGGAAACAGAGAAAACCTCTCTTTTAAGGTTTTCCTCCGCGTCTCTGCGCCTCGGCGTTGAGGGGTTTTATTTATTTTTGATATTACTTAATTAAACCCAATTCACGACCCGCCTGCGCAAATGCAGCGAGGGCTGTTTCTAATTGCTCTTTGCTGTGCGCTGCTGATAACTGCACGCGCACTCGCGCCTGACCCATAGGTACGACTGGGTAGAAGAATCCCGTCACTAACACGCCAAGTTCATACATACGTGCTGCAAATTTTTGGGCGACTGGTGCATCAAACAGCATCACTGGAACCACAGGGTGTGTACCTGGTTTGATGGTGAAGCCTAAGGCTTCGATTTCTTTACGGAAGAAGGCGGTGTTTTCATGCAGGCGATCACGCAATTCGGTGGACTTGGATAAACGTTCCAATACCGCTAAAGACGCGCCAGCAATGGATGGGGCGAGCGTATTCGAAAACAAATAAGGACGTGATTTTTGACGCAGGGTGTCGATGACTTCTTTGCGCGCTGCGGTAAATCCACCCATCGCGCCGCCTAAAGCTTTACCTAAAGTACCGGTAATGATATCGATACGACCCATCACATTGTGATGCTCATGTGTGCCACGACCCGTTTTGCCGAGGAAGCCAGATGCATGGCATTCGTCGATCATTACTAAGGCATCATATTTATCAGCCAGATCGCAGATCTTGTCGAGTTGAGCAATCGTGCCATCCATAGAGAAAGCACCGTCGGTGACGATGACGCGATGGCGTTTGTCGGCGGCTGCTTGTAATTGCTTTTCCAGATCGGCCATGTCGTTATGAGCGTAGCGGAAGCGTGCTGCTTTACACAGACGAATGCCGTCAATGATCGACGCATGGTTCAATGCATCGGAAATAATTGCATCGTTTTCGTCAAACAATGGCTCGAATACACCACCATTCGCATCGAAAGCTGCGGCATACAAAATCGTGTCTTCCATGCCGAGGAAATCTGCAATCGCGCGTTCTAATTGTTTGTGTACCGTTTGCGTACCGCAGATGAAGCGCACAGAGGATAGACCGTAGCCATATTGCTCAGTTGCTTTGATCGAAGCTTGTACGGTTGCTTCATCGCCAGATAAGCCCAGATAGTTATTGGCACACAGATTAATTAACTGACGACCATCATCGCATTGCACTAAGGAACCCTGACGAGATGAGATCACACGCTCAGGCTTATACAGACCTTGTTCACGCAAACTATCCAGATTGCTGGCTAATCCAGTGAAAAAAGAATTCTTTTTGGCGCTCACGCTTGTATTCAGGTTGGTGCTCATTTTTATCTCCTGACAGGAAAGGGGCTTCTGGTATGATGGAAAAGATTAAGAACATTGTTTTCGATTATATTTTCTTGGAAATTTTGAAAATATACTATTTTTTCTAAAATTCGATATATCGAACTAAAATTCAATATAACGAATATTATCTATGCTTATTTAATTTTGCAAGCGAAACTATGAAAAAAGTGATTGCACCAGTGACAACGCCCGCGGCGCCACCTGAGGTTGGGGTTACCTTACAGCGTTTACGGCTAGAAAGAGGGCTAACTTTGGAAGACTTATCCCGCACTGCGGGAGTGTCGAAGTCAATGTTGTCTCAAATTGAAAGAGAAAAAGCCAATCCAACGATTGCGGTCGCTTGGCGTCTTGCAAATGCGCTTGGCATCGGTATGGCTGAGTTGTTGACATCCGAAGCACCGAAAATTGATTTGATTCGCATGTTAGAACCGCATGAGACACCGACCTTGCCGGGCGAACATTCTGGCTATGTATTAAAAATATTAGGTCCGATGGAACTGGCCGGACGTTTCGAATGGTATGAGTTAATTCTCGCGCCCGGCGGTGCCTTGGTGTCTAATCCGCATGATCCGGGTACATCGGAACACTTAACCTTGATTGCTGGCAGTATCGAGGTCGAAGTCGATGGGGCAAAGAAAAAACTCAAGGTGGGTGGCACTGCTCGGTATGATGCGGATCGTACTCATGCGATTCGTAATGTGGGTAAGACGGAAGCCAAAGCATTGATGGTGGTGACGCATAGATAGTTTGGTGCTGCTTTTCTTTGTAAGAATTTTTGCGTGATGACTCTTTATTTAGGTGAATTTCTTTCATTCCTAGTTTGTTTTTGATCGGTCTTGGCCGATTCCATGGAAAATTTGCCGCTTCTTTGATGGAAATTCGCTTCGTGCTGAATTTCCTGCTGCAATGCAAGATATAATTAAGCTGAATCCCTTCTTTGCTTACTTTTATCTTTAATCTCAATCATGCAATACCTGTCCACTCGCGGTTACGCAGCATCTTCTGATTCTACTGTTTCATTTTCTGAAATCTTACTTGGCGGTTTAGCACCAGATGGTGGCCTGTATTTGCCGAAGTCATATCCGCAGGTAAGCCCTGATGAATTAAATGCATGGCGCAATTTAAGCTATGCTGATTTGGCCTTCGAGGTGTTGCGTAAGTTTGCAAGCGATATCCCAGAATCAGATTTGAAAGCGATTACGACTAAAACTTACACCGCTGAGGTATATAAGAATGCGCGTCAAGACGAATCTGCATTAGCAATTACGCCGCTCAGAACCTTACAAGAAAAAGATGGCTTTAAGCTCATCTTGCAGGCATTGTCAAATGGTCCAACCTTAGCATTTAAAGATATGGCGATGCAGTTACTCGGTAATTTGTTCGAGTATGCATTGGCAAAGAATCATTCTGAACTGAATATTTTTGGTGCAACCTCAGGAGACACCGGTAGTGCGGCAGAATATGCCATGCGCGGGAAAAAAGGCATACGGGTTTTCATGCTATCGCCACATAAGAAAATGAGCGCATTTCAAACTGCGCAAATGTTTAGTCTGCAAGATCCGAACATTATCAATATCGCGGTGAATGGGGTGTTTGATGATTGTCAGGACATGGTAAAAGCAGTGTCGAATGATCTGGAATTTAAGCGTCGTCAAAAAATTGGCACCGTCAATTCGATCAATTGGGCACGTGTTGTTGCCCAAGTCGTTTATTACTTCCGCGGCTACTTGTCGGCGACCACTAATAATGATCAACAAGTTTCGTTCACGGTTCCTTCTGGTAATTTTGGAAATATTTGTGCTGGTCACATTGCGCGTATGATGGGTTTGCCGATTGCACAGTTAGTCGTCGCAACGAATGAAAATGATGTGTTGGACGAATTCTTCCGTACGGGTATTTATCGCGTGCGTAAGTCTGCCGAGACTTATCACACGACTAGTCCATCAATGGATATTTCTAAAGCTTCAAACTTTGAACGTTTTATTTATGACTTGCTCGACGGCGATACCGCACGTCTGGCGGCCTTGTTCAAGAAGGTTGACACCGAAGGTGGCTTTGATTTGTCAGGCCAAGCGGGTAGTGATGGTGATGAGTTTAAGAAAGTTGCTCAGTTTGGATTCGTCTCGGGTAAATCTATACATGCTGATCGTCTGCAAACCATACGCCAAGTTGAGCAAGATTATGGTGTGACTGTCGATACGCACACCGCCGACGGTATTAAAGTGGCACGTGAATACATGCAAGCTGGTGTGACCATGATCGTGCTGGAGACTGCATTGCCAGCAAAGTTTAACGAAACTATACGTGAAGCCTTGGGACGTGATGCGGAGCGACCAGCGGGTTTTGAAAATATCGAAAGCTTGCCACAACGCTTTGAAGTGATGGATGCTGACGTCAGCAAAATCAAGGCCTTGATTGCTGCGCATACAGGTCTATAAAAATGGGCGGGTGAGCATCGATGAACGATGTTCACCCAGTGGTGCTGAGTTGGCTCGTTCTTTCTTCAAGACTCAAGGGATTTGTTGCCAGAATTTGCCAGTGGTAAGGTAAAGTAAAAACTGGAACCCTGTCCTTCAATGGAATTGAATCCTATCTCGCCTTGCATGCGTTCCACCATTTCCTTGCAAATCGATAATCCTAAGCCCGTGCCACCTTTGCGTCGTGTGCTGCTGCTATCAACTTGAGAAAATTTCTTAAATAAGCGATCTTGATATTGCTGTGGAATCCCTTCGCCATAATCTTTCACCGTAAATTTGACGCTGTTAGCCAGTTTAGTGATGCTAATCTCAACCTTGTTTCCCGACTTGGAAAATTTTGCGGCATTCGATAATAGATTTGACATGACTTGGTGTACGCGCTGTGGATCTGCTTTTACCGTCAGTTCTTGCTCTGGCTGATCAAATTCAAAGCGGATTTGATATTGTCGGGCGAAGCTTTGATTATTTTCTATGCTTGTCGTTATCAGGGAGCTAGCCTCCAATTCTTGCAGCTTAAATTCCATTTTTCCCGCAACTAATTTATCCATGTCTAAAATGTCATTGATGATTAGTGCAAGTTGCTGTCCATTCTGTAATGCGATGTGAATCATGCGAGCCAGAGATTCTGGTAAATGACCGAAAATGCCACCTTCTATCAGTTTTAAAGAGCCAATAATCGAGGTGAGTGGTGTTCTCAGTTCATGACTAACGATAGAGACAAATTCACTTTGCATCAGCTCTAGATATTTGCGTTCGCTAATATCGCGCAACACAAAGATGACGTCGGTCTGGTTTTTTTGCTGGGTGAAAGAAATACTAAATTCGATGTGAATATCATTACCCAAATAATCTTTAATGATATTTTCACGCTTAAAGTAAGCGGAGTCTGCGACCGACTGCGCCACTTGTTGTGTCGCTGATGATTGAATGAAGTGCTCGACTTCAGCCAGTAAGTCTGGATTGTCTTCTCCACACAATAGCTGGAAAAAATCGACACTGAGAAAACCTTCGTCAGGGAACTTTAAGATACTGACTGCCGCTGGATTAATACTTAGCACGACACCGTTGATCGTGGTGCAAATGATTCCTTCCGCGACATTACTGAGTATCGCCTGGGTATATTCGGCATTTGCATTGATTTGCTTTTCCGCGGCAACACGTCGACTGATATCGATGATTTGAAAAATCCAATAGGCTTTTTCTAGCTTTTCATAATTGATGAATGCAAGACTGAGCAAGCAGGTGACATCTTGTCCGTTACGATGTTTCAAATTTAGTTCGTATTGCAAACTATTTTTATTCTGTGCTTGCCATTCTTGTCGCAAATTTTGAATTGCTAAGTTCGGCGCGATTTCTGCTAATGAAATCTTTCTTAACTCGGTTTCTTTGTATCCCAAGATTTGGCACAGCATAGGATTGGCGCTGATCCATTCACCATCTTCATTGACTAAGGCCATACCTTGCGGTGCGGTATTAAAAGCCCGCATAAAGCGTTGCTGGCTTTCGTTGAGCGCAAAATAGGAGCGAGATTGATGCCGATAAAATTGGAAAGTTTTTGCGATCAGAATACTCAATATGAGTGCTACCGACCAACCCGCCAATCTTTGTATGTGAGTAAATAAATGATTTTGATCAGTGGGTGCTGTCATCGCCTGAATTTCAATTCGACGACCGGGGGCGTTCACTTTTAGGCGGCTAACGATACTATGCTGTGCATCAATCTTTCCATAGAGCGGTTTGGCATTTGGAGCAAGATCAAGATCAATAATCGCAAATTGCAATTGCAATTCTTCGCCCCGTCGTTTCGCTTTCGCAAAAATTAATTCAGCGTCCAGTACGGTGCTGACCAGGCCCCAATATTTTCCATTTTCTAAAAAAACCGGTACACGATAGGCTAAACCAATACCACCTTGCATCAGTTTTAACGGCCCGGCAAGTGCAGGGCGTTGACTGCTGATGACACGTTCAACCGCTGGCCATTGATCTTTGTTCTCAGGAAAATACATACCTAATGCCGACTCATTTCCCAAACGTGGGGCGATGGTTTGAATCCGGTTGTCGGGAGCCAGAGTGATGTTGCGAATGCTGGATTCTTGTTTTTGCAGGCTAATTAGCCATGGCTCAATTTCAGCGAGTTTGTAATCACCTTTCTTTACTTGAATAAATGCGACCAAACCAGAAGCAAGATGTATCGTTGCATTCAATTCTGATTCGAGAATCGCACGCACTTCGCCAGCGTGGCTAATGATTTTTTGCCGATCTAGGCTTTCCTGCCTACTGTGTTCCTCAAATAAAATGAGTTCGGTGGCGATTCCAGTCCCGATAAATACAATCAATGGCAACAGACGTCCCAGCAGACGGCGGCCAAAGGATTCATGTTCTAAAAATCTGAGTGGAGGTAGTGACATTCGTCGGATCGGCAGAGGATTTCTTTTGATTCAAACATATTCGAGGGTTTCTGTCTTGATTTTGCCTTATTTCCTCTATGGAATGTTGTAAAGGCACGATGTCGATTTGAAAAATGCTCGGTTTTCATATGCTTCGATGTCATTTTGGAAAAAATAGGCAGCGCTTGTTCTATTTTGGCGCGCTTAGCGATCCTTCATGCACTGTTGTGGACAGACTTGCAGAATCTTCGACATGCACGACGAAATCGACTACATGACAGTGACTGATCTTAGTTTAAATACAGTGAATGGGCGGCCTATTCCTTGTTTTGTGCAGTCTGTCTGAAAGCCGCTACCTCCTTGTTGGGATTGCTTTACTGTGTATTCATCAGCTTGATTTGCTTTGTCTTTCGAAAGCGATCTACGCATAATTTACAGGAGGATGTGTGATGCTTGAAATACGCAATGTCGTTAAACAATTTGGTAAAAATGTCACCGCAGTGGATGACGTCAGCCTGCAATTGCAACGTGGTGTCGTTGGCTTGATCGGGCACAATGGCGCGGGTAAAACAACGCTAATGCAGATGATTGCAACCTTGACGAAACCGAGTAGTGGGCAGATCATTTTTCAGGGTGTAGACATCTTGAAGTTCCCCGATGCGATTCGTACCAGACTCGGTTTTTTACCGCAAGATTTTGGCGTTTATCCGAATTTAAGTGCGCTTGAATTTATGCAGTATTTTGCTGCACTCAAAGGTGTACGTGACCCTGAGCGTATTCGATATTTGCTCGAGTTGGTCAACTTGACTGAACATGCACAGCGTTCTGCATCGGCATTCTCCGGCGGGATGCGACGTCGTCTCGGTATTGCGCAAGCCTTGCTCAATGACCCCGATATTCTGGTGGTTGATGAGCCAACTGCGGGTTTAGATCCAGAAGAGCGCTTACGTTTCCGAAATTTGTTAAGCGAGTTAGGCAATGAAAAATTGGTTCTGATGTCTACCCACATCGTTTCCGATGTCGAGAGTGTGGCAAGTGAATTGGCGATTATGCGTAACGGCAAATTAATTGGTTTTGATACACCTGAAAACATGATCACGAATGCTCATGGTCAAGTCTGGTCGGTGCAGTTACCAATCGCCGAAGCTGAATTGTTACGTCAGCGCTTTCAAATCTTACATGCGCAACGTCAAGCAGACATGATGTTATTGCGCATTGCGCATCCGGTGCAGCCGCATGCAGATGCGGTGATGGTGTTACCAAATTTAGAAGATGCCTTAATGGCACAGCGGTATTCTTTACAAGAGGTAGCGTGATGCGAGATTCCCCACTCTCAATGAAAACCAATGCGCGCATTAATGGCGCTACAACTGACGCCACAACTTCCGTCTTAAACTCAGGCTTACATGCTGGTTCCAGCGCTGGAAAATCTCAGGTTTTTGGGCAAACACTGCATTTGTTGCAGGTGTTGGCAATGAACGAAGTCAGATTGCGTATGCGACGCTTGAGCACTTTGCTAGCGGTTATGGCGATGGTGGCAATCAGTTGGGCAATGATCGTAGATCCAAAAACTGGATCTAGTTTAATGGCGATCAATCAATCGCGCGTACTTTACACCAGCTCTGCATTGGCAATGGGAAGTGCGAGCTTGCTAAGCTTCATCATGGCCTTGATCGGTTTTTTTCTGGTACGCGGTCGGATCGTCGAAGACATTCGCAGCGGCATTGGTTGCGTGATCGCGGCGACACCAGTGAGTAATAGTTTATTTTTATTTAGCCGCTGGCTAGGTGGTGTCGCGTACATGCTTGCCCTAGCCTTGGTAGCGATGTGTTCGATTATGGTTTTGCATGCGCTACGCGGTGACGGGCCAATTCAGCTTTGGGTGTATTTGCAAACCTATTTGTTAGTGCTTGGACCGATGTCTGTGTTTGCGGTAAGTGCTGCGATTTTATTTGATAGTGTTCCCTTATTAATGGGGAAAACGGGCGACTTTCTTTATTTTATTGCCTGGGTTTTTCAAGTGGCCATCGTTTCAAAAATTGAAGAGATGAGTTCTGGCTCTTTATCCTTATGGCTCATGTTCGACTTCAGTGGCTTAGTAAGTACGATAGTGATCTTGAAAACCCATTTGCTCACGAATAACTTTTCTATCGGTGCAAGTACCTTTGATCCCTTGCTGACGCCAATTACATTGCCTAGCAATATGTGGACGATTCCCATGGCTATGTTACGTTTTGGTGCGACGGGTTTGGCTTTGAGTTTGTTATTGCCAGCCATTGTTTTATTCCATCGCTTTTCTCCTGATAAAGTAAAGCAGTCGCATGCCAGAAAACGTCGTTCACCTTTGGAAATTTTAAATGGCTGGACCAGGCCACTGGCGAAACAAGTGCAGCCATTATTGATTTGGTCGGCGAAGTTGGCGAATTTTTTTGGACAGGTGGTGGCGGATATCGCTTTAACTTTCGTTAATGCACCATTTGCGATCATTGTCTTGGTGGTGTTCACGGTGTTTGCATCGCTACTCAAGCTCAATGTATTGCCTGGACTAACGGTTTTTGTAGTGGCGTTTTGGGGCGTGTTAATTAGTGATGTTAGCACCCGTGATTTTCAAGCAGCGATAGAAGGTATGACGGCCGCTGTCAAAGGTGGTGCGGTGCGCCGTTATTACAGACAGTTATTGGCGACGATGATGTTGGGATTTTTGTTTAGCGGTGTCATCATTTTTCGTTTGAGTTTTGCTTCTCCCTTGTTTGCGCTTGCCTTGGCGGTAGGGATCATGAGTGTGAGTGCATTGGCGACCAGTTTTGGGAAGATATCGAATACCTCAAAAACATTTATGTCTTTGTACCTGTTCACTTTGTACATTTCTACTCAGGCGAATAGTGTTGCTGAATTGGATTTGTTTGGATTTAATGGTGTGGCGAATATCAACACGATAGTGATGTACGGAACAATCGCCGCTGTAGCAGCATTAATTGGCTACATTCACACCCTGTATAAGGCGAAGTAACATGGTCGGCGGTGCAAGTTGCTAAGGGTTGAATTTCCTGTTGAAAAATCAATGGATAAATCAATGACTAAATCTATCGCTGGAAAAGTCAGACTTGAGTAACCAGAGTGCAACTTAACTAGAAATAAATTGAAAAATAATTTGAGGAATAGTTGGGTGTTGCAACAGCAATTGTTTGTGGATGTTGGATTTTCTGCGACTTCCTTTAATGTTTCTATGCCGACTATTTCCTCTATAGCATAGAGTTGACGCGGGTTAAGGAATTAATTTGTGTCCTTGTCCTGCGATCGTTTAAAGGCTAAAATGCCGCTGTTTTGGTGCCCGCCGACATAGTCATGTCAGCAGTTAAACGGGAAACACAATGCAATTTGCATACGTGTGCTGCCCCCGCAACGGTGTACAAACGTTTGATTTTTTCGCGCTTTTTAGTCTCGTCAGGATCAAACCAGCCATCCTTCATCGCCACTGTGCTTGTGCATGGGAAGGTGTGATGGTGATGTTTGTCAGCCCGGATACCGGCCAAGATAAGTGAAGTATTGCGAACGGGGATGTTCGGCGATGATTTTTCTTGCCTTAGTTTTTTAGTAAAAACTATTTCTTTGAATTCATAATTTCAGCTGAAATCTGCAAGCCCAAATTGATTTGGTTTTGCTTAATCTTATTCACATCATACTTTGTATTTGAGCACCCAACGGGGATCTCGGTGGCTTATGACCTGCTATTTGTCATCACGGGTAGTGATCGGCATTTAGCTATCAAGTAATTTATTATGACTCAATATTGCAAACCTCTTTGTCTGGCATTGGCTGTGGCAGCCTGCTTTTCTTCTTCTCCTCTTGTTCATGCTCAAGACGCACAATCACAAGTGCTGATTACCGCAGCGCGCCAACCGCAAGTTGCGAAAGATGTGTTAGCTGACAACGTGGTCATTACTGCGGAACAAATTCATTTATCCGGTGCGACTAGCATCGTTGATTTATTGCAGCAACAACGTGGCATCGAAATTTCTCGCACTGGTGGCTCCGGCTCTGTTGCATCTGTCTTCATTCGTGGTGCTGCGAACTCACAAAGCGTGGTGTTTGTCGATGGCGTTCGTATTGGTTCATCCACGACCGGTGGTGCGACCTGGAGCAGCATTCCTTTATCGCAAATTGAACGTATAGAAATTGTGTATGGTCCTTTGTCCAGTTTGTACGGCGCTGATGCGATGGGCGGTGTGATTCAATTGTTCACGAAAAAATCTGGCCCACAGTCTCGGACTAGTTTGAATTTTGGTATTGGCAGCAATCATTTGCGTAAATTTGAAGCGGGTATTTTCGGTTCTTCAGCAAATGATTTTCAATATAGTTTAAATACGGCAAAAGAAAGCAGCGATGGTTTCTCTGCATCTAAACCAGGGTCTGGCGCATTTACCTATAACGCTGATAAAGATGGCTATACACAAAAAAGCTTCAACGGTAATTTGGCGTGGAAATTGATGCCCGAATTAACGCTAGGGGTGAACTTTGTACAAAGCACTTTGGATGTGGATTTTGATGCAGGGCCAAGTTATCAAGATCGTGGCCAACAAAAATTTGATAATGTCGCGACATTCGCGAAAGCAAAGTTTGCGCCGAATTGGAATTCCAGTTTGCAGCTGTCGCGCAACACCGATCGTGTGTACACCGATGCTTCTTATGGTAAGGGTAATGCCGATACAAAACAACGTGGTTGGACTTGGCAGAATGATGTGACATTCGGTAAAGATGTTTTGCAGTTTGTATTCGAAGACAGAGAAGAAGATGTCCGCACTAATACTGCAGGTATCAGCGGCAAGCGTGATACTAAATCCTATGCTCTGGCCTACACGATGAAACAAGATGCACATCTGGCGAGTTTGAGTGGTCGAGTAGACGATAGTTCTCAATACGGCAAACACACAACTGGCAGCATTGCGTATGGCTATAAATTGACTGAGGTTTTGCGTGTGAATGCCAGCTATGGCACCAGCTTCCGTGCACCAACATTTAATGAATTGTATTACCCAGGCTTTGGTGTCGCATCGAATCGTCCTGAGTTAGGTAAAAATGCTGAAGCAGGTTTGTTCTATGACGATAATGTCTGGCAATTGAGTGCGGTTTACTACCAAAACAGAATCACCGATTTATTAGTTAGTACCAATCCGTGCCCAGTGGAAGTCGCGACCCATCGTTATGGTTGTGCTTACAACGTGAACAAGGCAACATTGTCTGGCTTCACCCTAGGGGCATCTGCTCGATTGGGACAGTGGAATGTGCGTGGCACCATGGATATTCAAGATCCGACTGACGACACGACTGGAAAACGTTTAGCGCGTCGTGCCAAACAACACGGTAGTTTAGGTGTTGACTATCGTATGGGGGATTTGACACTGGGTGCAGAAAGTGTTTTTTCTGGTGAACGTTTTGATGATGTTGCGAATCGAAATCGTTTAGCGGGTTACGGTATTTTGAATTTAATCGCCACGTATAAAGTCAGCCCTTCTTGGTTGTTACTAGCACGATGGAATAATGTCGCAGATAAAGAATATGAATTGGCACGTCACTATCGCACGCCAGAATCGAATTTCTATTTGGGCTTGAGTTACGGCTTTAAATAAGTTGTGACATCGACGTTTTGATGTCCCACATCTTGATAAAAGGAAACCACTGGTGAGAATACAAACACAAAAACGCGCAAACAGTTTAATACTGGGTATGTGTGTGCTCGCCTTGGCGAGTATTGTGTTTGCCTGCCTGATCGGCTCGGTTTCCTTAACATTCAGCGAATTGTGGCAAGCGCTTTTTGATTTGCTAAAGGGACAATCGTCAAATCTTGCGACCAGCGTGTTGGATTTACGTTTATCGCGTGCTTTGTCGGGTTTCGTGACTGGCGCGACGCTGGCTTTGTCGGGCGTCTTGATGCAAGCCTTGTTGCGTAATCCTTTGGCAGATCCGTATGTGCTAGGTCTATCAGGCGGTGCTTCGGTCGGTGCTTTGGCGACCATCTTATTTTTTGGTGCTGGCGTGATGGTCGATGTTGCTGCTTTTGGTGGCGCTATTTCGGTTGCGGCACTCTTGTTTCTGTTGGCGTATCGAGACTTGCGCGGATCTGGTAGTTCGGAAGGAAGTGCACCTCTGTTGTTGCTAACGGGGGTGATCGTCGCCGCTGGTTGTGGCGCAGTTGTGACTTTATTGTTGTCGATTGCGCCTGATAGTAGTTTGCGTGGAATGGTGTTTTGGATGATAGGTGATTTATCTAACACGCAACCACGTTACTTATCATGGATCATCTTGTTGCTGATCGCTGCTTTGATGATGAAAAATGCTCGGGCGATTAACATCGCAGCGATGCACGCTGATAACGCCAGCACGTTGGGAATTAATATCGGACGTCTGAGAAAAATACTCTTTGTTTGTGCCGCGCTGCTAACTGCCAGTGCAGTTAGTGCGGCAGGCAGTATTGGTTTCGTTGGCTTGATTATTCCACATGCTTGTCGCTTTGCGCTTGGCCCTGATCATCGCTTATTGATTCCTGTTGCGAGTTTGGCTGGTGGTAGCTTTTTAGTCTGCGCAGATGCTTTAGCGCGCACCGTTGTCGCACCTCAGCAATTACCGGTTGGTGTGATTACGGCAATCATCGGTGTTCCTGTGTTTTTGATACAGCTACATCAACTACGGAGAAGATGATGCCGGCTGAGAATTTATTGACGACACATAAGCTAAGCCTGTCGGTTGGTTCTAAAACCTTATTGGCTGATTTGAATTGGCAAGTCCAGTCCGGTGAATGTTGGTGCGTCATTGGACGCAATGGTGCAGGTAAGAGCACCTTACTGCGCACCTTGGCGCGTTTGCGTGAAATTGAATCAGGTTCAATTCAATTGCACGGCAAAGATTTACCTGAATGGCGCTTGGAAGAATTGGCCAGAGAGCGGGCTTATTTATCACAGTCGCGAGTGGATGCATTTGCTTATCGTGTGATTGAAACAGTATTGAGTGCGCGCCATCCTTATCATGATACTCACTATTGGGAATCTGCCCAAGATCACGAAATTGCCTTACAAGCTTTACGCTTGCTCGATGTAGAAGAGTTTGCACAACGTGATGTACGTAGTTTGTCTGGTGGTGAGCGTCAACGCGTGGCGATTGCCGCCTTATTGGCGCAGGACGCAGGTCTACTGTTGTTGGACGAGCCAGCGAATGCACTCGACTTAAGTCATCAAGTCAGTGTGATGCAAATTTTGGCACGCGAGTGTCAGACAAAAAATAAGGCGGTAGTGATGGTTAGTCACGATCTGAACCTTTCTTATGGCGTTGCTTCGCACGCCTTATTGATGATGCCAGATGGCTCCTATTTATGTGGTGATAAAGCGCAAATCATGACGGTGGAAAACCTCAGTCTTTGCCTGGCGCACCCGATTGAGCGCTTTGTTCATGGCGATCAAGTATTGTTTTTGCCTAGTGCGAAGGCTTAGTGTTGGGGGGCATTGCTAAACCTTAACTTGAAGCGACTTTGCTGCATTTTTCAGCGCTCAAATTCTTGAAGAAAATTATATGAATCCACCTAAGGCTAAAACTTTGGCACCCGTACTCATGATCTCAGCGATTGCGTCTGGTCAGGGAAAAACGACCGTGACCGCAGCAATTGCACGTCATTTTACGCAGCACGGAAAACACGTGCGCGTATTCAAAACGGGCGCTGATTTTATCGACCCCATGATGCTCCGACAGGCTTGCGGTAGCGCGGTTTTTTCATTGGATTTGTGGTTGTTAGGCTTGCCTGCTTGTCGTGCTTTATTGATGGAAGCTGCACAACAGGCAGACTTGGTATTGATTGAAGGTGTGATGGGTTTGTATGATGGCACACCATCTTCCGCTGATTTGGCCAATGCATTTGGTGTTCCGGTATTGGCAGTGATTGATGCATCTGCGATGGCGCAAACTGTCGGTGCTGTGGCAATGGGCTTGCGCGATTTTGGTCCAGTGCAGTTGGCGGGTGTTGTCGCCAATCGTATCGCGTCTGATGGACATTTAGCGATGATACAGAACGCCTTGCGTGACATCCCTGTTTTGGCAAGTTTGCGCCGGCAAGAACAGGCACTGCCAGAGCGTCATCTTGGGCTGGTCTTGCCAGACGAAGTTGGTGGTGTCGATGAGATCTTAAATCGTATGGCAGATAGCCTCAGCTTGGATGTCAATGCTTGGCAAGTGATACCTACAATGCGTTTTACCGATGATGAATCGCTGGCGGTTGACGTGCCTCAGCTATTAGCGGGTAAGCGTATCGCAATTGCGCGCGATGCTTCGTTTGCCTTCATTTATCCGGCCAATTTGCTCGCATTGGAGCAGATGGGTGCCCAGCTCGATTATTTTTCTCCTCTAGCTGATCAAGCGATACCAGCACAAGCGGATGCATTATATTTGCCTGGTGGTTATCCAGAATTACATGCAGAAACTTTAAGTCAGGCACACACTTGGCTGACATCGTTGCACGCATTTCAACAAGCGGGAAAAGTCATTTATGCTGAATGTGGCGGTATGATCAGTTTGGCTGAGTCATTACTGGATTTAAACGGCAAAGAATGGAAAATGGCCGGCCTAATTCAAGGACAAATTAAGATGCAAAAACGCTTGGCTGCCTTGGGTATGCAAAGCTGGATCACTGAACATGGCGAGTTACGTGGGCATACATTCCATTATTCGACTTTTGATTGTCCGCTCACTGCTTTCTCACATACGCTTAAGCAGAAGACGCAAGATCAAGGCGAGGCAATTTATCGGATTGGGCAATTGCAAGCAACGTATTTTCATGCGTATTTTCCATCGAATTATCTAGCCACCGCGCGTTTGTTTTTGCATTCAGATAATTAGCGCGTGTTTGTCAAAAATAATGCCAGTAAGATCTACTTTTTACACATAGCTGATCTAAAAAACCAACTTCAATAAGTTCATAATCAAATCATGAAGATAAAAACTCTGATGGTGCAAGGTACGACTTCCGATGCAGGTAAAACGACGGTGGTTGCTGCGTTGTGTCGTTTATTGCATCGTCAAGCGGTCAATGTGGTGCCGATGAAACCGCAAAATATGGCATTGAATAGCGCGGTGACAGAAGATGGTGGTGAGATAGGCAGGGCACAAGCTTTGCAGGCACAGGCTGCGGGATTGCCAGCACATACGGATATGAACCCGATTTTGATTAAACCCTCGTCGGATATGGGGGCACAAATTGTTGTGCATGGCAAAGTGCGTGCGGATATGGATGCGCGCGACTATGATCAGTATAAAACTGTCGCAATGTCTGCGGTGTTGGAGTCGTATGCGCGCTTGCTGCAGCAATATGACTGCATTATTGTCGAAGGCGCAGGAAGCCCAGCCGAAGTCAATTTGCGGGCACGCGACATTGCGAATATGGGGTTTGCCGAGGCAGTTGATTGTCCAGTGATCTTGGTTGCGGATATTGATCGTGGCGGCGTGTTCGCGCATTTTATTGGCACGCTTGAATGCCTTTCTGAATCAGAAAGAAACCGTATCATCGGCTTTGTCATCAATCGCTTTCGCGGCGATATTACGCTGCTCGAACCTGGTCTGGATTGGTTGGAGCAAAAGACCGGTAAACCCGTTCTAGCGGTATTGCCGTACTTGCATGGTTTGATGTTGGACGCAGAAGATGCGATTCAAATGAAACAAAATAATACCGGTAAGTTTCGAATCATCGTGCCAGCGATTCCACGTATCGCGAATCACACAGATTTTGACGCATTGCGTGCGCATCCCGATGTCGATTTGCAGTTCATTGGGCCTGATCATCCTATTCCATCTGCAGATTTAATTATTCTTCCCGGCAGTAAAAATACTCGCGACGATCTGGAGTTTTTAAAGCAACGTGGTTGGCAACAAGTGCTAGAAAAGCATTTGCGATATGGCGGTAAAGTGATTGGTATTTGCGGTGGCTATCAAATGTTGGGTCAAATCGTCAGTGACCCGCATGGTGTCGAAGGCAAAGCCGGAGATTCTATGGCTTTAGGCTTGCTCGACATCACAACGGAGCTCACCAAAGAAAAACGCTTGCAGCAAGTGCACGGACATTGCTTGTTCGGTCACGATCAAAGTGCCAAAGTGGCTGGTTATGAAATCCATATGGGCGTGACCTATGCCAGTAGTGAAACCTTGCCGGCATTTATGATCGATGAGAGCGGCACACCACAAGAAGAGGGCACACGCTCGCCAGACGATCAAATCCTTGGAACTTATCTGCATGGCTTGTTTGATCATCCAGAAGCTTGCCAGGCCTTGTTGGCTTGGGCTGGCTTGCAAAGTGAGGCGGTCGTTGATTTAAATGCTTTACGTGAGCAAAGTATTGATCGTGTTGCCGATGCTTGCATCCCTTTGCTTGACGCTTTACAGCGTATGAATTGATATATTTGTAAAGTTCTCAACATTTCCCTCCATATTTCCCCAAGATCGAATTGCCCGTGCATCAAGGTATAATGCGCGGCTTTCGATGGATGTACTTGCGTTTTGTCGCTAGTCATCCTGCAAGCTGTGCATGCATCGATAATTGCAGACCTATGTTTCATTAGGTTTTCATATGTTTCTATCTGCTCAGCTTTTGTATCAAAGTGTTTCCTTTTGGGTATTGTGATGAACTTTCTCAACAGCCCTCAAGTCGAAGCCCCATCTTTCATTAACTCTTGGTGTTTATATGTTCTCTGTTCCATCGCAATTTCGTTTGGCTTTAATTCCTTTGTCTGTGTTGTTGGCGTACGGTTCAACCGCTTATGCACAACAAACGCAAGAAGAAGCTGATAAAACGAAACAAAAGCAAGCGGTACCTGCAAAGCCTGCAAGTACGCCAGCCAATGCGCCAGCAGGTCAAACCACAGCGCCAGTAGCGGCACCAGCCGGCGCTGTACAAAAAGTGCAGATTAGCGGTGCAAAAGGCTATGACGAGCGTCGTCAAGACACGGCAAGTAAGATCGTTGTGACGCAAGAAGATATCGTGCGTTACGGCGATACAAATATCGGTGACGTGTTGAAACGTCTGCCTGGCGTAACCATCGGTGGTGTGCAAGGACGTGGCGGTGCGATTCGTATGCGTGGTCTTGGTGCTGGCTACACGCAAATCATGCTCAACGGTGAACCTAGTCCGCCAGGTTTCTCTTTGGATTCGCTCGCTCCTGACAATATCGAACGTATCGAAGTGATTCGTGCGGCGACGGCAGAATTAAGTACACAATCTATTGCTGGTGCAATTAATATCGTCTTGAAAAAAGCGATCGTTACCGCCCAACGTGAGTTGAAATTCGGTTTCAGCGAAGAAAATGGTAAGCCAGGTGTGAATGCTAGTTTGCAGCTGTCCGACAAGATCGGAAAAATGTCTTATTCAATTTCTGGTAACTTGAATCATGGTGAATTCGGCCGTCCAGATTCCAGTACAGAGGTATTCACCGATAACAAAGGTCTGGTGACTTTATCGCGTAAATCCAATACCGAAAGCGAAGGTAAATTTCAATCCATCGGTATTTCACCACGTATCAATTGGATGTTAGAAAACGGTGATATGTTGACCTCGCAAAGTTTCGTCAATGCGAACCGTTTCACCAATCGCAATCAACAATCTACAGCGACTTTGATTGGTGAAAAGCCTTTGTTTTTGGATGAGAACTCCAATAATCGTTCAGACAGCACGTCCATCCGTACGAATTTATCGTATGTGAAAAAATTAGCGGATAGTGCCAAACTCGATATACGTTTTGGTGCGAATTATAATCAGCGTGAAGGCGATAATAATTCCAACGCAAAAGGTGTTTCTCAAACCTTGATTCGTACCTATAGTTCAGAAAATACCGATAATGGTTTCACCTACGGTGGTAAATACACCGCGCCATTCGTTGAAGATCATGCATTGGCAGCAGGTTGGGATGGTGGTTACAGCAAACGTAGTGACAGCAATACTCGCAGAGATGTGATCACAGGAACTGGTCCAATTACCGCCTTTAATGCGGATGAAGAATATTCAGCAAACGTTAATCGCTTGGCTTTGTTCGTGCAAGACGAATGGAACTACACCAAAAATTTATCCATCTACGCTGGTGTGCGTTGGGAAGGTATTGATACCAGCAGCAAAGGCAATACTTACGCGGAAATCAAAAATCGTTCCAGTGTATTGAGCCCAATTTTGCAAACGCTGTACAAGATCCCAGGTAGTAAAAATGATCAGGTGCGTTTGGGTATTACCCGTACTTACAAAGCACCAGACACAGGTCGTTTAGTACCTCGCCGTTTCTTGTCAACAAATAATAGTGCGACTAGCCCAGACAATATGGGTAATCCAAATTTGAAGCCAGAATTGGCTTGGGGTCTTGATGCTGGCTTTGAACATTATTTAACGGATGGCGGTATTTTGAGTGTGAATTTCTTCTTGCGCCGGATTGAAGATTTTACGCGTACGTCCATCGTGAACGACGGTCGCTGGGTGGCGATGCCAACCAATGATGGTTTGGCGACTACACGCGGTGTCGAGTTTGATGCGAAGTTTCCACTGCGTAGTTTGATGGAAGATGCGCCAGCAATCGACTTCCGTGCGAATCTTGCTTTCAATTCTTCAACGGTGAATTCAGTGCCAGGTCCAAACAATCGTTTAGATTCACAAACACCTGTTAGTGCCAACTTTGGTGTTGATTACAAGTTGGACGATGTGCCTTTGACTTTGGGTGGTAATCTGAGCTTCCAAAATGCAGGACCGGTGCGTATCTCTGTCAACCAAAGCAGCTACGGTATTCCTAAGCGAGTTTTGGATGTGTATGCATTATGGAAGTTTGATAACAAGTCGAACGTGCGTGTAGCTTTGGGTAACGCGCTGCATCAAGATAACTTCTCTTCAAGCACTTACACAGATGCGAGCGGTTCTTTAGTTCGTACAAATACATCGAAGACAAACGTGGCTCTGCGCGTGAATTTTGAGCATAAGTTTTAATTCCATGCTGTTGTAGAAGCGATTTCACTTCATAGTGAAATCGCTTCGCTGCATAAAGCAAGGGGTGACAAATTTAGATTTGTCACCCCTTGTTTTTATACCTCATGGAATTTAGTGACGCTTTGTCGATTACGGTTTCGGTTTATCACGTGCACGACAGATCAGCGGTAAATTTTGTGGATCAATTGTGGTTCTATCCGTACCTTTTACCGTCATTTTGTCAGGTGCGCCAGCATTTGCGCAGACCCACGTGATAGGTACGACCGGCGCATCGTCGACTACGGCAGGGCGGAAGGTCAAAATTTTGTTTTCTAATTTACTGTGCGCGCGGTTACCAAATTTCATGTGAATCGCCCCGTTTTCAACCGTGACGCTGGTAACGTAGTTGCTGACGATTTTCTCTGGTGGTGGTAGACCTGCTGCATTGTTATCAGCGGGAAAAATTTGTTCGGTCTTCCAAGCAATTGCGATTGGGGTTTTGGCGATGTCGATCAGAGGTATGGAAGTTTCAATCTGTTCGCGAATAATTTTAAATAAATAAGATGGCAGCGCCATCGCCGCCAAAATTGCGATAATTGCGACGGCAACCATTGCTTCCAAGAGTGAAAAGCCGAGAATTTTTTTCATATAAATATCGGTTAGGTAAGTGAGTATTTGAATTACTAGTTAATTTTAGCAAGTTATTTCCTGCTTACGTCAATTTACTAGATTTCATTTATTTGGCGACTTGTGCTGTTTGTGACAATAACCAAGTTCTAAATGCCTGTAATGTCGGTAAGTTGGTGTTTTCTTCCGGGTAAACTAAGTAATAGCCAGTCTGCTCAGGTAAGCTAAGATCGATAGGTATTTGCAATTTACCACTATCAAGATGATTCTTGACCATATAACGCGGAATCAAAGCAACGCCAAGTCCTGCAATGGCGGCCTCGATGAGCATGGTAAATAGTTCGTAACGCGCACCATTTACCGCACAAACATCGTTTGTATGCTGGTGTAAATCAAACCAACGGCGCCAGTCTTCTAAGCGCGTACTTAGATGTAGCAGCGGCATTTGCGCAATGTCTTTAATGCTTGCATGCTTTTTTCTGCTCAAATATTTTTGTAGTAATTGTGGACTGCAGACGGGAATGGCATGATCTTCCGCCATTAAATAATCGCCGCTGGTTCCTGGCCAGATAGCATTGCCAGAATGTATGGCCGCATGAAATAAAGAATCTGGAAATAAGAAAGCACTGGTCTTTGTGCTCAGGTTGATAGTGATATCAGGCCGCAATTGCTGAAATTCTGCCAATCTTGGGATTAACCATTGTGTCGCAAAAGTCGGGATGACGGCTAGTTCTAGCACACCAGCGCCTTCCTTATGTGCCATCAGCTCTAAGGTATCGCGTTCTATTTTGTCTAAGTGTCGGCGAATTTTTTCAGCATAGTCGCGCCCTGCATCGCTAAGTTGCACCCGCTTTTTGACGCGTGCAAACAAGGCAAGGCCTAACCAATCCTCCAAATTGGCGATTTGTTTGCAGACCGCACTTTGCGTTAGTGACAGCTCATCGGCAGCTTGCGTGAAACTTTGCAAGCGAGCCGCGGCCTCAAAAACCAGTAAGGCATTTAGACTAGGAACTTTGCGACGCATAGTATGTATTCCATTTATTCACTAAGTCTTGATTTTAACTCCTTTGTACTCATGTACCAAATTGTCTAGAGTAGCATCTGTTGATGGCGTAAATTACAAAAGGCGAAATTGTGATGAATGAAAATTTGATGGTCTTGTTAGAACACCAGCTAGGTCAGGCAGCGGCACAAGACTTGGTGAATTTAATGCATATACCCGATTTATTTTCTTGCGGTGAGAGTGGCAAGGTGACGCGTGCCGAGTTGGCGCAAGCATTGAATATGTTGCTGTTTTCAGGTGTATTGGAGCGCGTTCCTAGCGGTCGGCAATATACGCAGGAAATCGTCACGCGTGGCGAAAAAGTTATGTTGGATCATGGTGCATTACGCACTGTACGTTGGTTGGATTCTGGACAATTACCTCCGGGTGAAGTGGCGATTACGCGTATTTTGCGACCACTTGGCTATTACTTGAACGGCGTTTATCCCTTAGAGAAATTGAAGATGACAGGGCGCTCTTACGCACATTTGGATGATCCCGAAAATATCTCGCAGTTTTTTGTCAGTGAGTTACATCCAGAGCGTTTTTCAATTCCATTCCAACAAGCAGTTAGTCGGGTGATTGGACAATCTCGTGATCCTTTGACACCCGCTGCGGTAGCGCAATTGCATGAGCTTGAGCGCGACGGGCATTTGCCTTTAGCGCAGGCGCTTGAGTTAATGCCGGTGCTACTCGCTTGTTTTGCCCGACAACATGGCGTGCCATTTGAAGTGGATTACGAATTGTTATTAAGTGAGTCGGCGGAAATGGCTTGGATTGCCACGGAAGGCAATGTATTTAATCATGCGACCGACCGCGTTGCGGATGTGATTGCCGTTAGCGAAGAACAAAAAAAATTAGGTAGACCAATTAAAGCGCAAGTTGAGATATCGGCATCGGGTCGCGTTCGCCAAACTGCATTCAAAGCAGATTTGCTTGAGCGTCAATTGATTCATACAGATGGTCAGGTCATCGTTCGTCAACTACCTGGCTCTTTCTATGAATTAATCAGCCGTGACATGATTCCCGAATCGAATCCCGCACGTCTTGATTTGGGTTTCGATACAAGTAATGCACAGGGCATCTTTAAAATGACGGCGAATTCATCAGTGAAATAGTAATGACCTCGAAAAATTCCCCGATGAACATGCCACTCCTGATTCTCACGCTACAAAAATTATTAGGCGAGGCTGACTTATTGCTCGATCCTGATGATTGTCGCCCTTATTGTAAAGGGGCTAGATATGGAGAAGGCGAGACTTTGGCGGTGCTGCGCCCAGACAGCCACGAGCAGGTTGTGGAGATTGTGCGCCTATGTCAAACATATCATCAAGCCTTGCTCTTACAGGGCGCAAACACAGGCCTAGTGGCAGCCAGCACGCCCGATGCAAGTGGGCGATTTTTCGTGTTAAGTTTGGAGCGTTTAAAGAAACACATTGCGATTGATGTGGTCAATCGTTCCGTCGAGGTTGATGCTGGTGTTAGTTTGCATGAACTTAATACGGCTCTTGAAGAACATGGATTATTTTTCCCTATCGACCTTGCTGCCAATCCATCAATTGGCGGGATGATTGCTGCCAACACGGGCGGTGCAAAATTAATTAAGTACGGCGATGTCAGACAAAATTTGCTCGGATTGCGCGCGGTATTGATGGAACCCGCTGGGGAAGTATTAGATCTGCAGCATGCCTTGCGCAAAAACAATACGGGACCGGATCTCAAACATTTATTTGTCGGAAGTAGCGGTTGTTACGGCGTGATTACGCGGGCGGTATTGCAAGTACATTACTTGCCGAAACTAACCGCGGCAGCCCTTGTCGTACCGCGTGATCAGTCTGCGGTGTTGGAGCTGTTGCAGGTGTTGGAGCGTGATTGTGGCGAGTATTTGTCTGCCTTCGAAGGTATCTCTGGCGCCGCTTTGCAAGCCGTGTTACGTCATGTGCCCGCGATCAAGCAGCCGTTTCACCCTGAGCCCTGTCCTGATTACTGTGTATTGATTGAACTTAGTAGCCGCTCAGATACGCAAGCTGGTAGCGATTTGAATGCGCTTTTGAGTGGATGTTTAGAGAAACTGTTTGGTACGGTGGTAGAAAATGCCGTGTTAGGAAGAGCAACAGAGTTATGGCGGATTCGGCATGCGATTAGCGAAGCCATACGCCATGAAGGCAAAGTGATTGCCTTTGATATTGCGATGCCGCGCTCGGCTTTGGTGGATTTTCGTGCGCAAGCTTTAGCGCTGATCGCTAGCCATTATCCTTGGATACGTGTGATGGATTTTGGTCATTGGGCTGATGGTGGCTGCCATTTCAATATGGTCTGGCCGAGCGATACCGAACAAGTACTGTCAGATTCGGTCGTGCAGGAAATTCGTGATCTGATTTACGATTTGGTGGTGTTAGGCTATCAAGGCAGTTTTAGCGCTGAACATGGCATTGGTCCTTATAATCAAGCTTATTATCAACGCTACACACCTGCAATTCAAAAGCATTTATCAGGGCAGATACAAGACTTGCTGGATCCTCAAAAATTACTGGGAATTTGCCACTTCGGACATTGATTTTTTTGATGATTCGCATGCAAATTTGTTTAAACAGTTTTCGTTTTGATGCTCTATTCTTTATTCCGACATCCCGTTATGATGCGCAAGGCGCAGAGTTCTAGCGCCGAAACTCGTAGAATAAACCCAGATTTTCCATTAGGCGCGTCTTCGACGCTATTTGTGTGCTGACGGCGCATTTTTGGCCATTTTTGCTGCTCTTCGTTGTCAATAGCTAGCTATTGACGCCTCATTCGCAACAAAACTGTCTCAAAAAGTGCATCCGTCATCATCACAAATCCTAATCGAAAATCTGGGTTAAATAAAAAAGGACATCATGAAACTAAAAACAAACGCTATCCTCGGTGCACTATGTTGTGCGCTTTCTTTGGCGTCCATGACCGTGTTGGCACAGCAAGCGACTGTTGCTACAGCAAATGCGGCCACGCCAACGGCAAGCCCAAAAAAGACTTTCACCATCACACATGAAGCCCAACGTACAGCGGCAAAAGATCAGGCGCGTACTAATACTTGCTGGAATTTTGCAACAGCATCTTTCATGGAAAGTGAAGTCGCGCGTCAGGGTGGGAAGCTAATTGAATTGTCTGAAGTCTTTGGCGTTCGTCATGCCTATCCCTTGAAAGCGGATGCGTATTTGCGTGTACAAGGCAAAGCGACTTTTTGGGAAGGTGGTAATAATCATGATGCGATGGACATGTTGCGCCGTTATGGTGCTGTCCCCAAGACAAATTACTCTGGACTGAAAGAAGGCGAAACAAGGCTTGATCACGCTGAGTTGGCAGCAACCAGTAAGGCATTTTTGGATGCGGTAATCAAGTCTGGACGCCCGAGCAAATCATGGCGTGCCGCTTTTGAAGGCATTTTGGATGCCTATATTGGTAAGCCACCAGCGAATTTCATTTATGAAGGCAAGTTGCATACACCGCAAACTTTCCGTGATCAGGTCTTAAAACTGAATCCCGAAGATTACGTTGAAGTGACTAGCTTTAATCATCACCCTTTTTACCAGCGTATGCGTTTAGAAATTCCAGATAATTGGTCACACGATAATCGCTTCTTGAATGTTCCTATCGACGACATGGAAAAAATTATGACCAATGCACTCAGCAATGGGTACACCATTTCATGGGGTGGCGACACCAGTGAAAAGGGTTTTAATGTCAAAGAAGGTTTTGCGGTTTTGGAAGATGAAGTGAAAGAAGTCACGCAGAATTCACGTCAAGAAGCTTTTGATGATTGGCGTAGTACCGACGATCACAGTATGCATATCGTTGGTTTGAGTAAAGATGATAAAGGCAATGCATTCTTCTTAACGAAAAATAGTTACGGCACGACTAGTGGGCCATTTGAAGGCCATCTACACATGAGTAAAAACTATGTTCGCATGAAAACAATTTATTTCATGGTGCATAAGCAAGCGATTCCTGAAGATATTCGTCGCAAGGCTGGGATCAAGTAATTTGTGCTTGGCATTGCTATTTCGGATTGCAGTGTCAACCACGAAGCGGTGATTCGCATTGAATCTACAGTCGATCTGATACATCTGGCAACACAGGAAGAGACAGATCGACTAAAATGCATTTCAAATTGCGATGGTATGCCTTGCGTAGTTAAGCCTAAGCGCGGTAAGCATTCTCGACAAAAAATCACTCTTCGAATCAGGAAAATTAAAATGAAAAAAGTTATTTCTAGCCTCGGTATTTTGTTGGCGACGATCAGTTTGACCGCATGCATCTCTGTTAGTGAAAGTAATTTGGAAAGTGGTAAGCAAATTTCGATGATGTCACAACAAGCCATCACGACCTGTGGACAGGGGAATGTGGACACCGTATCGACTTCCAGTTTTAAGTGCAAATCACAAGTCGCACGATAGTTTGATGCTGTAGAGATTTCTCTCTCGGCGATCTCAATGAGTTTTCAATAAGTCTCAATAAGTTTTCATTAAGCTTTCACTAAGCTTTCACTAAGCACTTCACACCAGCACCAGATACTTGCGATAAGATTTGGTGCTTTTTTCTTTAGCAGAAAGAATTTATGTCTAAGAATTCCACGGTGGATGCGAATTACCGTTTTATCGCAGCTTATCAAGAAGTGAATGCAAGAATCTCTCAGCGTCAGCACGCTTTGGCCTTGTATGTGACTTTGGTCGTCAGTTTGTTGGCGGCTTTAGTCGCCTTGAAATCAAATGAGACGAAAGGTGAGGTGCCGGTTGAATGGTTGATGTTGGGGTTTCCTGTGGCGTCTTTGAGCTTGGCCTTTCTTAACTACAAGGCTGAAAGAGCAATTACTAATTTGCGACGCTTTCTCTCGGCTTTAGAACAACTGGGTAATGCGCACGAAGTTTTGCCTAGTTATAACACGCATCAAAAATGGGCCAGTGGTGCAAATAAGGCGCGTCGTTTTCATGACTATGCCTCAGCGGTATTGGTTGCTGGTGGTAACTTAATCGGCCTTGGTGCAGTGATGCGAATTTATCCATCTAGGCTTGCGGATACCTCCATCGCGTTTTGGGTATCTGTGGTGATAACGGTGATTTCTGTGTTGACGATTTTACTCAGCCCACAATGGAGTTTTACACCTGAAAACGACGAAGCAGAATAATAATCTTACCGAAATAGTGAGAGCGCTATGCCCGAAACATTAGTAACAAGGCTGGACAGTTTCGACCATGCTGGTGCGCTGGTCGAGCGATTTTGGCAACTGATGAATAGCAATGATTTCTTCGCTGTAGCGGCTGTGTTGAGTGAGGATTTTGTACTGGAGTGGCCGCAATCTGGTGAGCGTATCGTGGGAGCAGAGAACTTTGCGAAGATGAATGCAGAGTATCCAGCGCATGGCCCTTGGGTATTTACCTGCAATCGCTTAGTGATCGAGACTCAGCAGGTCGTCAGTGATGTTTCTGTTAGCGATGGCGTGCAACAAGGCAGAGCGATCAGCTTCTTTACCATTGCGAATGGCAAGATACAAAAAATCACAGAATTTTGGCCTGATCCATTTCCTGCGCCAGAAAGTCGTCGTCATTTGGTCGAGATGATGACGAGCGCGGATTAGATTGTCGGCCTATTTTTTGTGCGTATTGCGGTAATTAATTTCTGGCCAAATACATTAAATAACAGCCCCGCCATGACGATGCTTGCACCGATAATTTGAGTCCGGTTCAATGATTCATCCAGAATAATCCAAGCAGAAGAGAGTCCAACGACAGGTACTAGTAAACTCAATGGTGCCACCACATGAGTGGGTAAGGCGGCTAATAATTTCCCCCATAAGGTATAGCCAATCAGGCTTGCCGCACCAGATAAATACAAGATTGCCAGCATTGCAGACAGGCTGATGTGCGTCAGGCTATGCCAGACTACCGCTACACCATCCATAAAGCACGACAAAACAAAAAAGGGAATGATAGGCAGCAGGGCACTCCAGGCGACCAAGCTGAGCATATTCACTGCCCCCATTTTCTTGCTGACGATATTGCCACATGCCCATGACAAAGCGGCACATAAAGTGAGCGCAAATCCGGCGATGCTAACTTGCGCTGTGCTTGCCGAGGCGCTGGCAGTCAAGCTGGCACTACCAAGTAAGAGCAAACCAAGACTAGCGATGAAAATTCCGACCACATTACTAGGCTTTAATCGATCGCCAAAAATTAAAGCGGCTAAGCCGACTGTGAAAAAAGCTTGCGCTTGTAAAACTAATGAAGCTAAACCAGCAGGCATACCCACCGCAATTGCGGAAAATAAAAACGCGAATTGTGCAAAACTAATCGTGGCGGCATAGATGATCAGCCACTTTAATTCAACTTTTGGTTTGGCTAAAAAGAAAATTGCAGGGAAGGCGACAAAAGTGAAACGTAATGCTGCCAGTAGTAGTGGCGGAATACCCTTCAAGCCAATTTTAATCACCACAAAATTCATACCCCATAAGACGATCACAATGAGCGCGGTGACGATGTGAATTGGTTTGAGTTGGCTGTGTGTCATATGGATTTTTTATACATTAAGAAAGTGGTGGTGCGCGATGCTTCGGTTATTTTTTGTAGGCTTTTCTTGAGCCATCTTCAAAGACTTCATCATCGTTCATCAGAGCACCTTGTTCATTCCAGGTCTTCTGTCGATAAATCTTGCCAGCATTGTTGAAATGATTTTCAGCCGCGAGTTTGCCATTTTCAAAATAGCTTTGATGGACACCAATGGCGCGACGCCGATACGCTGATTCGATTACGTAACTGCCTGTATCGACAAGTTTGCCTTTGTCTGAAAAAGTTTTTGCGTCGAGAATATAATCTTTGCCTTCGTAGCGATACCGGTCTTGTGAACTGGTTTGCCCATTCAGATAAAACTGGGTTTCTTCTGTTAATACATTACGTCGTCGACCATCTTGGTCTAGCATGCTGAATTTTTGTTCTTTGATGAATGAGCCGTTTTCGTGAAACTCTGATTTGCGAATAAATGCGCGTGTTTTTTCAGCAAGGTTCAACACCACTTGAAAACGTTTGTTGCCGTTGTCGCCATAGCTTGTTTCGGTTAATTCATTGTTCTTCAATTCGCTGGTGCTACGAATCTTTCCGCTGTTGTAGTCAAACTGTGTGGATTCTTGTACCACGCCAGCCAAGAGTGTTTCGCTGGCGCGCTTTTGTCCACCATCGTGGAAATAGTTGATCTTAGATGACTTGCCTTTAAATCCGCATAAGCTGGCATCGTCGACGTGTGGCGCCAAAATGGGTTTGTTCGCGCACCGCAAACTGTTGATGGCGCCATCCACAGTCCAACGTATGCTGGCAGATTCAGCTTCGCTATTGCCGATCAATTCAAGTCTTTTGAGTTTGCCTTCAGGCGTCCATTCACGTTGCAAGCCTTTACGTTTGCCGTGATCTTCGGTCTCTTCTTTGATGAGTTTGCCGTTGTTTGCATATTCACGTCGCAAACCGTGCCTTTGTCCGTTTTCTTCATCGGTGTACTCTAAGATCAAAACGCCATCGCGGTATTGACGCGCTAGCCCATAGATTTTGCCCGATTTGATTTCACGTTCCCGCAGCAGCTTTCCGGTATCCCTGTCTTTGCAACGTATGATGCCTGTTTTGCCAGCGGTGGTTGCTCCATTGTACATACTGACGGATTCGCCATTTAAGCTGCAGTCTTCGCTTGCAAAACTGGATTGGTTAAATAGCGCCGCAAAACATAGACCGCAGTTCATGACTAAGGTTTTGAGGGGAAACTGACGTAGTCGATTGGACATAGTATGGTTTAGTTTATTCAGTGGGAGATGGCGAAGATTATATGACAGCTTATTCAAAACGCATTTGCAAAATTTCGGCTGTCGTACGCACCGTGCAGAATTCTCTATCTAAACTGGCGAGATGAATTTGATGAACATCTTCAGCCAGAAACAGTTTTCCATCTGCCGCACGTCGGTCAAAAGTGGCACAGGCATCGCTGACTAATAAATTATTGAAACCTAAATTGGCCGCCATACGCGTGGTAGTTGAAACGCAATGATCAGTGCTGATGCCGACGATCACTAGAGTATTGATTTTTTGCTGATGTAGGTAGCTCTCTAAGCCTGTGCCAATAAAGGCACTATTGACTGACTTACTGAATTCTATTTCACCTGAAATCGGTTTTGCTTCGTTTTTGTAAGCCACACCGGGGCGATCTGGGCGTAAGCTGGAATTGGCTTCCGTAGAGAAGTGACGCACATGAATGACAGGCATGTTTTCTTGTCGCCAGCGGGCTAGCAAAAGCGCTATATTGCTTTCCGCTTGTGGATTATTACGTTGTCCCCAACTTGGCTCATCAAAGGCTTGTTGTAGATCGATTAGCAATAGTGCAGTGCTTAGTTTGTTTAACATAGATGATGAATTGAAATTATCGCTGTTGCTGATAAGCAGATGGCGATGTGTTGTAAACGCTTTGCCAACTGCGTCGAAATTGACGTGCCGAGCCAAAACCAGCCGCATCTGCAATATGTTCTATCGACAAATTAGATTGATTTAACAACTGATTCGCCAAACTCAGTCGTAAGCTCGTCAGATAGTCATGGACTGATGTCTGGGCATGTAATTTGAACAGACGCGTCAGGTGGCGGCTGCTGGTACACGCGTGTGCGGCTAGTTCATCCAGATTCCACGGGTGCGCCGGATCTTGGCTGATGAGGTCTTGAATTTTATGTACTGTAGGATGCAGATGATTTCGATGTTGCAGCCAGGCAGACAGTTGTGGGTCATTACCACTGCGTCGGAAATACACCACCATCGCTCTGGCAACTGCCATCGCAGTCTTTGGCGAACAAATGTGTGAGATTAGATGCAAACTCAGATCGATCCCGGCTGTAACGCCAGCACTGGTTAAGATATTGCCGTCCTCGACAAAAATGCGGTTGTCTTCAACTTGTATACTCGCGTCAACTTCCGCTAGTTCGGCGCAGTGACTGTGGTGCGTCGTGGCGCGCCTATTTTTTAGTAAACCTGCATGTGCTGCGATCAAAGCGCCAGCACACACGCAAGCAATCCGATGACTGCTATTCACGGATTGTCTTAACCAATTGATGGTTTCAAGCGCGGTTGGTGTGCGATGATCGAAACTATCACCGCGTACGCCAGGAATGACAATCAGCGCGTGCTCTTCAATTTCTGTTGGTAATGGCGACAAATGATGGAGTGATAAACCGATCGAAGTATCGATGCTTGATCTTGCGCTGATATAGCGTAATTCAAATGGGATTTCACCCCAATGACGATTCGCGAACAAAAAAGCATCTGCAGGGCCCGCCAAATCAATCAGCAAGGTATCGGGAAGGACTAAGAAATAGACGATTTGTTTAGTCATCACTTGAATTTTCAAGATGTTGATTGTTGATTGAAGCTGGCTGCTGCATGGTTTGGAGCTGCTCACGGAACGCATTTAGTTCTTGCGTATGCTTGCTGATATCAACAGGTCTAAATAAACGCCTTGTGCTGGCAGGATAGTGAATCAAGTCATTATTGTTCTTGCCAAAATTAGTTGGTCGAATCGGTCTGGGAACGAAATTGCCGTGACAGTTTGGACAAACCCCAGATAATTTTGAGATGACACAATCAAGACAGAATGTGCATTCAAATGAACAGATCATGGCGTCATGCGCATCGGGTGGTAAGTCTTTATCGCAATGTTCACAGCTTGCTCGTAGTTCTAGCATATTTCCCTCTGATCGTAGATAAAAGATGGCTATGAATTTAAATTACTTAGTATGCTTAGCTTAACACTTCATCGTCATTATGAAAGCACAGATGATGACCAAATGCGGTCATTTCAGGACATCACTTATGCTACACGGGAGATTGGGAGTTTTATCTTCGTTAACGATTCGCCGAATGCACTTTATAATCCAGTCAGAACATTTGAAATTGATCAATACGCATAACAGACAAAGATAGGTGAACTCATATGTGGATAGACAGCCATTGCCATCTCGATGCGAGTGAATTTGCTGGGAAATCACTCGTCTTAGCTGAAGAGGCGGCGCGTATGGGTGTATCTGCGATTGTGATTCCTGCGGTGCATCGCTCTAATTTTTCAGTGGTAGCGGAGCTCGCCGGGCAAAGAGAAGATTGCTTCTTTGCTTTGGGCATACATCCTATGTATGTGGCGACTTCGAAAGAAGAAGATTTGCAATTTTTACGCGCTGAGATCGCGCGTTTGTTGGCCAATCCTGTGTTGGGGCAGGCTTTGGTTGCGGTGGGGGAAATCGGCCTTGACTACTTTGTTCCTGCGTTGTGTGAGTCACCGCTGCGAGAGAAGCAGGAGTTTTTTTATAGCGAACAATTAAAAATCGCACGAGATTTCGATTTGCCTGTGCTCCTACATGTGCGAAAATCGCAAGATAAAATACTAAAATATTTGAGACGCATTCCCGTTTGTGGTGGTATCGCGCATGCTTTCAATGGCAGTGTGCAACAGGCGCAACATTTTATCGACTTGGGTTTTAGATTAGGATTTGGTGGTGCAATGACATTTACCCGCGCTTTACAAATACGTCGTCTTGCCAGTGACTTGCCGCTAAGTAGCATTGTGCTGGAAACAGATGCCCCAGATATCGCACCACGGTGGTGTCATCCAGGAATCAACACGCCGGGGGAGCTGCCACAAATTGGTCATGAGCTTGCTAGTCTGCGGGGACTAAGTCATCTCGAAACCGCACAGCAAACGACCGCCAATGTACTCGCCGCCTTACCGCGCATGCAGGCGCGCTTTGTTTTGAGATAAGCTTAGTGCGCAGCGCGATTCTGGGTTTTGTTCTTGGTGTCGCGCTGTTACAGCAACAAGCTGTACTGTTCCCATTTCTTTATGTTGGTTTCGCCTTTGTCGTTTTATGTGCATTGTCGATTCTCTTATTTTGCTTTCGTTCTAAACCATTCTTCAGACTGTCTTTCCCCCTATTGTTGTCAACGCGCTTAGTTTTAGCCTCAGTTTTAGCCTTGGGGCTTGGCTTCTGTTGGGCGAGTATGCTCGCGCTTTACCAGTTGCGAAATGAACTACCCGTCGAGTGGGAGGGGCGAGATGTGGTGGTGCAAGGCGTAATAGATCAATTGCCGGGGCGAACGGAAAATGGCATACGATTTAATTTTGCGGTGGAGCGTTACTTACTTCCAGGCTCGATACAGTCAGCTGCTCTCGCGAATCAAACGAGTACAGAATTTGCTAAGGACAAATTCCCTAAGCGACTTGCATTGGGATGGTTTGACGATGCTGATGGCGTGATCGATACTCCCTCGTTAAAACCTGGGCAACGCTGGCAGTTGGTTGTTCGCTTAAAACGACCACATGGCAATGCCAATCCCTATGGCTTTGATTACGAAGCTTGGTTGTTCGAGCAAGGGTTAAGAGCAACTGGCAGCGTACGGCTGAACGCCCGTGCCAGTGCTGACAAGGCCAATACAAACTTATTGTTAGACGAGTTTGTATTGAGTTTGCCGAATCTGATCGAGCGAGCTCGTTTTCGCCTGCGTGAACACATGATGCGTCATCTTGATCATGCGCCTTATGCTGGCGTATTGAGTGCTTTGGTGATCGGTGACCAACGCGATATTTCACCCGCTGACTGGGCGATGTTTAATCGTACAGGGGTAGGTCATTTGATGTCGATTTCTGGTTTGCACATTACGATGATTGCAGGTTTATTTGCCAGCCTGATGCATTTTTTGTGGCGACGCTCGTTCTTCACTCGCGCGCAATTACCACTGTTGATTCCTGCGCCTAAAGTCGCTGTATTGTCGGGATGGATTGCTGCAATGATTTATGTTGCCTTAGCAGGATTTGGCGTTCCTGCTCAGCGAACTTTGTGGATGCTATCGGTATTGGCGCTGGCGATCTGGAGTGGCAGAACTGCTAGTAGTTCTCACGTTTTATGTCTAGCTTTGGGTGTGGTGATTATGATCGATCCTTGGGCGGTGTTGTGGCCGGGATTTTGGTTATCGTTTGGCGCTGTCAGCGTATTGTTATATGCAAGTGCGGGTAGGATTGATGTGTTGCCGGCAGTATCGCCTGATAAAGATTTTTTGCGTAAATTGCGGCCGCAAATTCAATTGGCTGCGCGCGCTCAGTATGCGATTACGCTTGGTTTAGTCCCTTTGACTTTACTGTTGTTTTCACAAATTTCTTTGGTAAGCCCGATTGCGAATGCACTTGCAATACCCATTGTCAGTTTTGTGGTGACGCCGCTTGCCTTATTAGGTAGCGTGTTACCCGCACCATTGGCAGCTTGGTGTTTGAGTTTTGCCCATTGGTGCATGGAATTTTTAGTGCAAATTTTAGATTTTTTAAATAGAAGCCCTCTAGCAGTTTGGCAAATTCCCAAACCTAGTTGGTGGATGTTTGGCACAGCGACAATTGGCTTACTTTACTTACTCGCTCCGCGTGGAATGCCTATGCGCTGGCTGGGCGGTATTTGTTGTTTACCTCTATTACTTCAACCAGTACAAAGACCAGAAAAAGGCCAAATGCAAGTGACTGCCTTTGACGTTGGACAAGGTTCTGCCGTATTGATAGAAACCGCGCATCATCGCTTGCTCTACGATACGGGTCCAGGTACATCCGCAGATAGTAATAGCGGCACCCGAGTGCTACTGCCGTATTTGCAAGCGCGCGGTATTGCCCATCTTGATCAACTGATGGTATCGCATAGTGATAATGATCATTCGGGTGGCGCTATCAGTGTTTTGAGGAATGTCAAAGTTGATCAAGTCGTATCGTCTTTGCCTGTGGATCATCCTATTGTGGCGATCGCAGAGAAATCATCGCGTTGCATTGCCGGACAAGCCTGGGAATGGGATGGCGTTCAATTTGAAATTTTGCATCCAGTGCCAGTGATTTACACCAGTGATAAATGGAAGCCTAATGCGCTTAGTTGTACTTTAAAGGTATCAACCAAGACGCACGCGATATTATTGACGGGAGATATCGAAGCGGTACAAGAAGATCAATTGGTCAATCGCATTCCTGAGAAACTCGCCGCTGATGTATTGTTGGCACCGCATCACGGGAGTGGTACTTCGTCAACTGCTGCTTTTTTACAGGCGGTGAAACCAAGCTTGGCCTTGTTTCAAGTTGGTTATCTAAATCGCTATCATCATCCGAAAGAAGCTGCATTGCAGCGTTATCTTGATTTTGGAATAAAACCTCTAAGGACGGACACAAGCGGTGCAATCACATTACAATTTGGCAGCGCCATTAGTGTGAGTGAATATCGCAAAGAGCATGCTCGCTATTGGTATCAATAGGTATCAATAATTTTGACTTTGCTTTCCGGACATGTCTAGGTTCAGGCTTAGGCAAGTTGCAAGCTCGTAGCTTCAAAATTAAAATCAGATCATTCTTCAAGAAAAAAATGTCCAAACCCATCGTTCACTTTTGTCACGGTAATAGCTTTCCAGCAGGGAGCTATCGTCAAATGTTTAATGAATTAGCACCGCATTACGAGATTCAATATTTAGACATGCACGGACACAATCCAGCCTATCCAGTGACGACGAATTGGCCTTTTTTAGTGCAAGAATTAATCGATACTTTAGCGGCGCGTTATCAAGAGCCCGTGGTTTTATTAGGCCATTCTTTGGGTGGGATCTTATCTCTGATGGCTAGCAGTCAACGTCCTGATTTAGTGCGTTGTGTGGTGATGATTGATTCTCCGGTGGTGACGGGATGGCGTTCAGCTTTTTTGCGAACTTTCCGTGTGCTTGGATTGCTGGAAAAATACTCACCTGCGCAATTCTCGCTGAAACGTCGCATGATATGGCGAGATAAACAAGAAGCGTTTGAGCATTTTTCGTCGAAAGAAAAATTCGCGATCTGGCCGCCAGAAGTATTGCAAGATTACATCGACGCTGGCATGCAAGATCATCCAGAAGGCATTTGCCTAAAATTCACACGTGAAATTGAAAGTCAGATCTATATGACTTTACCTGGTAACCTTGGTTCGGTTGCCAGAAAAAGTACTCAGGTGCCTATTGGTTTTGTTGGTGGTACGGAATCGATTGAATGTCGGCAGGGTGGTTTGACGACCACGCGTCAGTTGTGTGGGGAGAATTTCGTGCAATTGCCAGCAGGGCATTTATTACCGATGGAAATGCCAGAACGAACTGCCGAAGCTTGCCATGCGATGATACAAACGTTGTTGAAAAAAGCGCGCTAAATCAGGTCAACACGCCCTAGATCAATATGCCCTAAGTCATCAAGGCAATGCTTCTAAGTAAGTATTCATCGAGTAAAATACAGTTCTCACTTGGCTACTTTGAGTTAACTATGCGCGCATCAATCTATTCATCCTTGGTTTTAACATCCTCTTTCGTGCTTATGCCGCTTCTGTTAAGTGGCAACAGTGTGGCGCAGGATAAGCTCACCAAAGAATTAGGTGGTTCATGGTTACCATCTTCCTCCGAGTATCAGCAAGTACAAGCCCAAGGCCGCACACAAGTAATCTTGGACATCGATAACGATAGTTTGCTCATGAATAAAGATGATGGTTTCTATACCAGCGGCAATCATCTGATCATCCGTAAAACACTACGTTTGCCGACGCAATCGATTAGTTATGGTTGGCATTTCGGACAAGATTTATATACTGCGTCTGATATTAAATTGAAGCCAGAACAGATCAGTCCGGTTGATCATCCCTATGCGGGCTGGATTTATAGTGGCGTCTATCGTGAGGTGCAATATAGTGATGGTAGTGGTCTGCGCTTAGGTTTGGATTTAGGATGTCTTGGCCCATGCGCTGGTGGCGAATGGACGCAAACAAATTTACACCAAGCCTTAAATCAACCTCTGCCACAAGCTTGGAGCACGCAGTTGCAGCAAGAGTGGGGACTAGTGTTAAATGCTGAATTCGCGCCAGCGCCTTGGAAATTCACGCAAAACATGGATCTCGGCAGTCGGTTTAAAGTTAGAGCAGGAAATATTTTCACTGATGCGAGAACAGAACTGTTGTGGCGCTATGGTAGTTTGAATGCGCGACGAGAAGATCAGGCTAGTTTTGTGTTTGCTCGTGCTGAACTCAGAGCGAATGCCTATAACGCTACTTTGCAAGGCGGGTATTTTAATCAGCAAACACTTGCAATGCATCCAAGGCGCGTCATTCCAGAAGTGGAACTTGGTTATCAGTATCGCGGCGATGTCTGGGGATTTTATGCATCGATCATACGCCGTGGTAGTGAAATTAAACAACTGTCAAACGCAAAAGCAGCGCAAAATTTTGCAAAAATTCAGCTCATTTATGCGCTGCAATGAGCTTAAGTCGTGGCTGAATTGACTGACTTAGCAAATTTGGCTGTGCTGCTGTCACGACAAGGAATGACACTCTACTACTGGGCTATAATTTTTTAGTCCTGGCGCTTTTCTTAAAGCATGACGTGCCCGATGCAGTGTCACCATCATGTGATTTTTACTCATGCCAAGCTCTTCACAAATTTCTGTACTATCAACTTCCAGACAATCCGCGAGCGTGAACGCACGCGCATTTTTGCTTGGTAAGGATCCCAGTGCCTGTTCTAGTTGAGTAAAGAAATTCTTTTGTTCTAACGCTGTCATTGGATCAAATTCTTCGCACAAACTACTTCGATGAATGCCATAACGATCATCAACTCGATGGTGTGATACTTCGATACTACAAGTTGTGTCAAAACTAAATTCTGCTTGTCGATTCTGTGCGTGTTTTGTGCGTCGAAAACTGTCAATGATTTTGAATTTCAGGATACCGATGACGTAAGTCGCCAACGAAGATTTTCCGGCGAAACGTTCGGGTGCTTCTAGCACGGCAAGTAAAGATTCTTGTACGACATCTTCGGCAATCGCGTCGTCATAAATGCGTTGTTTTGTGAAGCGCAAGAGTTGCGGCCGTAAAGCGCTTAGTTGATCGTATAAATGTAGGCTGATGGCCATAATAGCATTTCGTTTTGAATGTCTCTGTAGGCATTGACTTGTTATTTTCGTCAAATAAGATGTGCGATTGAATTCACGACGATACTGGCGAGGTAATTTTCTAATATCGCTCAGATATCGTCGTTAAATCCATTTGCAGATGCTTATTTGCTGACGATGGGACGCTGCATAGGCGCGAGTTTGGCGACCAATTTATTGGCTACCGAAGACGGAACTTGATTCATTTCCATGGCAATTTGTAAGTCTTCTGCCAGTGCATTAAAGTGCGCATTGCTAATACTCATGCCCTGATGTGCTTCGTACATATCTTTGCCTTTGTATTGACATGGACCGCCCGCCAATTCGCAAAACTGCGCGACCAATAAGGCACTAAATTCATCTTTCTTCATTTTGGAGAAAAAGGCGCTAATACGGCTATCCGCCAAAATCAAAGGTACAAAGTCATTGACGATTTTGGTAATGCCTTCGGTCTTACCTAGGCCTTGATAAATACTGTCATCTTTTTCCATACTTTGCGCCTGCGCAGCAAAGCTAGTGCAAATTGCGATTAAAGCGATGCCAATGAACTGAAGAAATGTGTGGCTCAGTGTGTTATGCAAACTATTTTTGCCGGTATTTGCAAATGTGTTGTTCATGATGGTGTTCTTTCAAAAAAAGTGATGGGATGTGATCCTGAAATTTTCGTCAATGCAGCTTAGAAACCTGCTTGCATGGACAGATACCAACCGCGTTGTTTTTTGGGATTGAAAATCGTGATGTCACCTAGCTGAACGTAGGCAGCAGTGACTGAAAAATTCTTACTGGGGAAATACGCAATAAAGACATCTGAAAAATCTTTCTCATTGTCTACGCCAAGATTACGAGGTTTCATCCGATATTCGGCACCGACAACTAACTTTCGGTTAATCAGATAAGCGATAGAGCCCTCGAGTTGCGCTTGGTATTGATCTTTTTTATCACCACCAAAACCAAGTAATCCCATTTGATTTGCCTTGGTCATCCGCACGGTTCCATTGACCAGTAAGCTTTGTGCCAGATAAATTTTGGTAGCGGAGACATAGTAATCAACGCCGTGATCATCTTTGGCACCGAGTTGTTTGACATTCGTAATCCCCAACGCACCAAGGCCGCCAATTGTGGCATCGCGTTTGTATTGCAGACCCGCGGCAATTTGTGGCATCCAGCCAGCTTGGTCATATACCGCATCACCAGCGAGTTTGACTTTGATGCCGAAAATGTCTTGTTTTAGATTGAGTGCATCTAGCGGTGCCAGACTGCCAGTAAATTCTTGTTGTGCCAATGAGAATTCGACACGATCAGCGATGCCTACTGCGACACCATAAGTCTTCAGACGATAATCTTGTGTATTGACTTGCGTGTAATGCGCGTTTGCTCCGTAGCTATCGCGAGTTCCATAACCGGTGATCAAAGCCCATGGCGTTAAACCGCCACCGCCAGCACCTTCCACCTGACTGACGCCTCCCGTCGCGGTGAGCTTGCCCATGTCCGGTAAGCGTGAATCTTGTGCCTGCGCGGTCGCTGCGGACATGCCTATACTCGCGATGGCGATAAGTTTGATTGCTGGGTGAGGTTTGAGCCTGATCATATTAACTCCCTGAATGTTTGATTGACGAGTCTTACTGAGCACAAAGTTGTGTTTCAAGCGACTGCTATTGACTTATACGCAGGGGAGCGGCGACTGGATTCAAGATTTTTAAAATATTTTTAAAAATATTCTTGAGCGTTTGTTTTCTTGACTTTGGCTACTAGGGCGTGTTGACATAATATTTTGGCATGCGAATGAGTCGAAATGGACACAGGGCTAGGCTATCGCTGAAGGAAAGCATCTTTACAAAGATGCTTCGTTGCGTCAGCGAGCAGCATGCTGCTCGAAACCCTGACTTCACCGTCAAGGCGCGCCGCAGTGCGAGTACTGTAAGCGACTTGCAACAACGCCATGTGTCCATTTCGGCCATTCCCGAAGGGTTCTTGGCAAACCGCACGATGGACTGCGTTGCATCTCTTGCTGTGGCGGCCAGCCGCAGCGGTGAGATGCGCCTTGCCATCCCGCGGTTTTCCAAGAACGCATTGCCAAAATATTATGTCAACACGCCCTAAGAAGCCATCCACGCTATTCGGCACGGATGGCTTGGTGCTCACTTAGTTAGAAATGGTTTAGCCTGTCTTGAGCCAGTTACCTTTAAATAGAATTGGACCACTAGGTTTTTCTGGATTACCCGAACCACCTTTGGGTTCTAAACTGATGGCGAGTAATTGCGGTGTATCGCTATTGATTTCTGCCGGTAAGGTGATACGCAATACATTTTTATCTGCAGTGTCGCTAATCACACCGAGCGAGCGCACTTTGCCGTCTTTGGAAATAGACCACAGTTCTAAGCTTTTATCTGCTGCCAGTGTTGGCTTGTCAACGAAGCGAAGCAAAATTTGATGATGTTTGACATCACTAGAGATCACTGCGATAGGGCGAGCCTGCTCATCAGATAGTGTTGCAACATATAAATCAGGTGCGACGTCGGGTTCTAATGGCTTGATGACAAAAACCGCGAGCAATATCAGGGCAGTGCTGGCGATGACGCTAAAACTGCGCCAGAAATTGAGTGATTCCACAAAATCAAATAGCGCATTCTTTCCTTGCGTTGCGCCTAACTTGAGTTGCTGTTCGATATTGCGCCAGACTTGTGCTTGCGGCACTTGTTTGCGACTAAATTCCATCATAGGCATCAGGTGTTGCTCCCATTCTCTGACAACTTGTTGTAAGTGTGGGTCATTGCTCAGCCAACTTTGAAAGCGGCGACGTGCGCCACCACGTAAAGTGCCGAGTACATATTCGGCTGCCAGTTTGTGTTGCAGGCGCTTATTGTGTTGGAGATTCATAGCTTGACCCCAGCACCAGCATTGTTGGCATGATTAGCGTTATGGGTATTCAGGCAGAGACGAAGCTTCTCTAATCCGCGTCGTATCCAAGTTTTTACCGTCCCCATCGGTAGCTGCATTTGCTCCGCGACCTCGCTATGGGATAAATCATGAAAGTAAGCTAGGCTCATTGCTTGTCTATGTAGCCCTTCTAATTTTGTCATACAGCGTGCTAGCGACGCTGCATCCTGACTGAGTTCTAATGCTTGAGCTGGCGTTGCATCTGGACTTTCCATTGCCTGCCAGACTTCTGCCTCAAACTGATCTGTGTCATAGCTGACATTTAAGTGTTGACCATTATTGAGTTTTCGCAGTAAGTCGAAGGCACGATTACGCACGATCGTCGTCATCCATGTCATCGGTGAGGCCAAACTGCTTTGATAGCTCGCTGCGTTATTCCAAATATTGACGAAACTTTCTTGCAGAACTTCTTCCGCTAGCTCTCGATTTTGTAATATTCGCAAAATAAAGCTAAATAGTTTTGGCGAGCAAGACTGATATAAGTCTTTGAATGCCTTTGCATCCTGTTTGGCGACTGCGATCAGGCACAAATGTAAATGTGCTGGATCGGATGCCACGGTCTTTGAATGTAGGTTTGACAAGGGGTATCCTTTTGTGAAGAAAGTTGTTTGTGTTGGCTAAACTTGGTTTCTTTCTAATGTAGAACTTGCGCAAAATTGTGTCAGCTAGGGGAACCAGCGAAGACAGCGCGCAAGCACGACGAGGCAGCAACAAGAACGCCGAGACGTTTTTGCGTAAGTTCTAGAATTTCTTTCTGATGCTTACAACTTATACGATTGCTGATGTGAATCGGATGCAAAATTCTTCAGAATCCTGCAAATTGGTCTGAAGATAGGGCGCCCATCAATTTGATTCTGCACAGTTTTAATCCGCTTTGCCTGTTTCATGTCGGTGCAAAAGCGGGTCAATTTAATTGTTGGTGGATTGAATATGACTGAGCATCCAATAGTCGCGTGCCTGTCCACGAATATGTTTGTATTGTCGTAGCAGACCTTCGCGTTCAAAATCGCATCGCTGTAGAACTTGTAATGAACGCAAATTAATATCAAGTACGCATGCTTGAACCCGTACTAGTCCTATTTCTTGGTGTGCCCATTTAGTTAACGCTTGGCAGGCATTACTGATGATGCCTTGTCCCCAAAAAGCAGGTGATAAATCATAGGCGATTTCAGCGCTCAAATGGAGGTTCGAATAAGTGTGAAATCCAATTGTGCCAGCGAGTTGGTCTTGGCTGTTGACAATAGCAAATTTGATTTGGGCTTGAGCCTGCGACCAATCTTGAATTTGGATAAATTGTTGTAAATCTTCAGGGGATTTGAGTTGCCAGCTGCTATGTTCCATCACTTGAGGTAACGTGAGATAGTTAAACCATGTGCTTAGATCTTCAGCGCGAATCGATCTTAAATGAAATTCACTTGAGTCTAATCTGGGAAGTGGGTGTGCAGTGAACGGATTGTTTGATTTGATATTTAAGCCCGCCGAGCTTGGTAGAGAAGCCAGAATTGACTGACTATAGTTGACTTTATTATTGCTCATAATGTTATTGTAAATAATGACATTCTCTGGGGTTTTTGGGGACATTTACCATAATTGAATAAATGAAATTTAGCACTATTTTGTCTTAGCCACTAGCGCAAAAAATCTTGTCCTTGGCGTGCGCCCACAGGCATCATGAGGTATAATTCGAATTTCCCGCTTGTGCCGTTGGGCACCTTCTGCAATGACTAAGTTCGTATTCGTTACTGGGGGCGTCGTCTCCTCTCTAGGCAAAGGCATCGCTGCTGCCTCACTCGCTGCTATTCTTGAATCGCGCGGTCTCAAAGTTACTATGCTCAAACTCGATCCCTACATCAATGTGGATCCGGGAACTATGAGTCCATTCCAACATGGTGAAGTATTCGTCACAGATGACGGCGCTGAGACTGATTTGGATTTAGGTCACTATGAGCGTTTTATCACCGCTAAGATGAAAAAAGTGAATAACTTTACGACGGGTCAGATCTATGAATCCGTGATTCGTAAAGAACGTCGTGGTGAATATCTGGGCAAAACGGTTCAGGTTATTCCACACATCACTAACGAAATCCAAGAATACATCCATCGTGGCGCGGCAGGTTTTGACGTTGCTTTGGTCGAAATCGGCGGCACGGTCGGCGATATCGAATCCTTGCCCTTCCTCGAAGCGGCGCGTCAATTAAGTCTGCGCGCAGGTCGCAATGCCGCTGCTTTTGTGCATTTAACTTTGGTTCCTTTCTTAGCTTCTGCTGGTGAATTGAAAACCAAACCAACCCAACACAGCGTACAAAAATTGCGTGAAATTGGTATCTTCCCAGATGCTTTATTGTGCCGTGCTGATCGTCGTATTCCTGATGATGAACGCGCAAAAATTTCCTTGTTCTCCAATGTGGTTGAAGAAGCGGTGATCTCTGTGTGGGATGCCGATACGATTTATAAGATTCCACAAATGTTGCATGATCAAGGCTTAGACAAGATCATTTGCGACAAGTTGGGCTTGAATCCAAAACCAGCCGATTTGTCTATGTGGGACAAGCTTATCTATGCCTTGGAAAATCCAAAACAAGAAGTCACCATCGGCATGGTTGGTAAATATGTTGATCTGACAGAGTCGTACAAGTCGTTGACGGAAGCATTGCGTCATGCCGGTATTCATACTGAAAGCAAGATGAATATCGAGTATGTTGATTCTGAAGAAATCGAAGCACACGGCACCAAAGCCTTAGAAAAATACGATGCGATTTTAGTCCCTGGTGGATTCGGTAAGCGCGGCGTGGAAGGCAAGATTTTAGCCGCCCGTTATGCCCGCGAAAACAAAATTCCTTACCTCGGTATCTGCTTAGGTATGCAAGTTGCCTTGATCGAATATGCGCGTAACAAAGCTGGCTTGGCGATGGCGAACTCGACAGAATTTGATCTGGAAACAGAACAACCTGTGGTTGCTTTGATCAATGAATGGCAAAGTCATGACGGCAAAGTCGAATTGCGCGACGAAAATTCTGACCTCGGCGGCACTATGCGTTTAGGCGCACAGACTTGTGCTGTTCAGCCAAATACCTTGGCATCTGATATCTATGGCAATGTCGTGACTGAGCGTCATCGTCATCGTTACGAAGCCAATAATCATTATCTGAAGCGCGTTGAAGATGCGGGTCTGGTTGTATCAGCACGTACCCCAACCGAAGACTTGTGCGAAATTATTGAACTGCCGAAGAGCGTGCATCCATTCTACTTAGGTGTGCAATATCACCCAGAGTTTAAATCGACTCCACGTGATGGACATCCGCTGTTTACGGCGTTTGCCAAAGCAGCGATTGCCCACAAACAAGCTCAACAAGCGTAATTATTAAGCGATATTAGCTTAAAGGAAAACAACATGAAATTATGTGGATTTGACGTTGGTCTGGATCAGCCTTTCTTCTTGATCGCTGGCCCTTGCGTGATTGAGTCGCATCAAATGGCGATGGATACTGCGGGTGCATTGAAAGAAATCACGACTGAACTCGGAATTCCTTTCATCTATAAATCATCGTTCGATAAAGCGAACCGTTCTTCTGGTACGTCTTTCCGTGGCTTGGGTATGGAAAAAGGCTTGGAAATTTTGGCTGACGTGAAAAAACAATTGAACGTCCACGTCTTGACCGATATCCACGCGATTGATGAAATCAAACCAGTCTCGGCCGTAGTCGATGTTTTGCAAACACCAGCGTTCTTGTGCCGTCAGACCGATTTCATTCAAGCTTGCGCGCAATCTGGCAAGCCAGTGAATATCAAAAAAGGTCAGTTCTTAGCGCCACACGATATGATCAATGTGATCGCGAAAGCGCGTCTGGCTGCGAAACAAGCTGGTCTGCCAGAAGATAATTTCATGGCTTGCGAACGTGGCGTGTCTTTCGGTTATAACAATCTGGTGTCGGATATGCGCTCATTAGCGATCATGCGCGAAACCAATTGCCCAGTCGTATTTGACGCGACGCATTCAGTGCAGTTACCTGGCGGCCAAGGTACCTCATCAGGCGGTCAACGTGAATTCGTGCCAGTGTTGGCGCGTGCTGCGGTCGCGGTTGGGATCTCAGGCTTGTTCATGGAGACGCACCCAAATCCTGCACAAGCGATGTCCGACGGTCCGAATGCGGTGCCACTCGGGCGCATGAAGGAACTTTTGGCGACGCTGTTAGATTTAGATCGTATCGTCAAGAAAAACGGATTTTTAGAATCTAGTTTTAATTAAGATTGAATGCCTCGCAGAGCTGAATGGTTTTGCGGGGCGTTTTTTTATTGTTAGTGTCATGTCTTGGATTGTGCGATGACTATACCAACAAAAGGGGCAAGAAGAATAGTTGTCAACGCAATTGAATATCGCTGGACCGTCCGTAGCAAGCCAACCTATTGCCAAGGCGCATTCGGAAATGATATGACAGCAGCCGTTGAATTGGCGACGGAGCCTGGACAGGTATTATGTATTACTTTTCCTTGGATGCGGTGTGATAGTTGGATTGGGAATCCCGAGATACCAGTTACACCAAAAGATATTGAAGCTTGTATAAAAGGGGCGCTACAAAGAGGTTGGTTACCTCAAAAATTAGGTAGTGCCTTTAAATACATACATGAAACAAAAACATAACGATACGTTGCAAAATTGTAGGGTGGGTATTGTGCTTTTGCTCCTTCCCCTTCAAGGGGAAGGCTGGGATGGGGATGGGTTTCAGTCGTTTAATCTGTAAAATGATCATGCGACCAAAACCCATCCCCACCCTAACCCTCCCCTTGAAGGGGAGGGGATAAAGACCTCAAGGGTGCAATTATGACTCTTGAGCGAACGATGAATTTTTATCACCAATTTTTTTGGTGAATTGTGGAAAAAGATAATCGCTTCAAAACCACACGTGTGTATTGAAGCTGAGAGTGATCGCAGACCCTTGAGAACATCAAAGTGTTTGCTGCGTTTTGACAAGCTCGTATCCGAATACTTGTGATTATCTGCACCACGAGCTAGCTCTGTTTTGAGCCTTGGTATTTTAATTGAGTTTTGATTGAATTTTGATTGTTTAGGAGAATTTGCATGAGTGCTATCGTTGATATTATCGGTCGTGAAATTATTGATTCACGCGGCAATCCAACTGTGGAATGTGATGTGTTGTTGGAATCTGGTGTGATGGGTCGTGCGGCTGTGCCTTCTGGCGCATCCACTGGTTCCCGTGAAGCGATCGAATTGCGCGATGGCGACAAGTCCCGTTACATGGGCAAGGGCGTTTTGAAAGCCTGTGAAAATATCAACACAGAAATCGCTGAAGCGATCATGGGTTTGGATGCGAATGAACAAGCTTTCTTAGACCGCACATTGATCGATCTCGACGGTACAGAAAACAAAGCACGTTTAGGCGCGAATGCGATGTTGGCAGTGTCAATGGCGGTGGCGAAAGCGGCAGCAGAAGAAGCTGGTTTGCCTTTGTATCGTTATTTCGGCGGCTCAGGCGCGATGCAATTGCCAGTGCCGATGATGAACGTCATCAACGGTGGCGCACATGCGGACAATAACTTGGATTTGCAAGAATTCATGATCATCCCAGTTGGCGCACCAACATTCCGTGAAGCGATTCGTTACGGCGCAGAAGTATTCCACAGCTTGAAAAAAATCCTGCACGACAAAGGTTTGACGACAGCGGTTGGTGATGAAGGCGGTTTCGCACCATCGGTAGAAAACCACGAAGAAGCGATCAAGTTGATCATTCAAGCGATTGAAGCAGCTGGCTACACGCCAGGCACACAAATCGCGTTGGGCTTAGATTGCGCAGCGAGTGAATTCTACAAAGATGGCAAGTACCATTTGGAAGGCGAAGGCTTAACTTTGTCCTCTACAGATTTCACTAATTTGCTGGCAACCTGGTGCGACAAATACCCTATCATCTCTATCGAAGACGGCATGGCCGAAGGCGATTGGGAAGGTTGGGCAATTCTCACAGAAAAACTCGGCAAAAAAGTACAGATCGTTGGTGATGACTTATTCGTGACAAACACCAAGATTTTGAAAGAAGGCATACAAAAAGGTATCGCCAATTCTATTCTGATTAAGATTAATCAAATCGGTACGTTGACAGAAACTTTCGCCGCAATCGAAATGGCGAAACGCGCTGGCTACACCGCGGTGATTTCACATCGTTCTGGCGAAACTGAAGACAGCACGATTGCCGATATCGCCGTTGGTATGAATGCTTTGCAAATCAAAACAGGTTCTATGTCACGTTCTGACCGTATGGCAAAATACAATCAACTCTTGCGTATCGAAGAAGATTTGGGCGAAATCGCTAGCTACCCAGGCCGCGATGCGTTTTATAATTTGAAGTAATCGCATTAAGAGAAGTTAGTTAATGTAGTGAATTAATGTCGTAAAAAAGGGGAAGTCAGCTTCCCCTTTTTATCGTTATGAAATATAGTCAAATTGTTTTTTTTTGACCTTCACCTAAGATCGCATGCGTCTAATTACCATCGCCTTATTAGCTTTGTTAGTCCTGATCCAGTATCCACTGTGGTTAGGCAAGGGCGGCTGGCTGCGCGTTTGGGAGTTAGATAAACAGGTGAATGCAGCACATGAGAAAAACGATGAACTAAAAGCGCGCAACGCTAAGTTAGATTCTGAAGTTCAAGATTTAAAAAATGGCACGGCAGCCGTCGAGGAACGCGCCCGTTTTGAACTAGGCATGATCAAGAAAGACGAAATCTTTGTGCAGATTTTGGATGCTGGAAGCAAGGTGGACAGTAAACCTTCAGCGAGTAACAATAAATTGCCGGTAATTAAGCCAAATTAATCATTACTTAGTTTGCTCAAGAGCTGTTCAAACGCAATCTCGACTTCCGCAACACTAGGCGGCCTTCCTTGATCTCCAAGGTTAATGATCTTCTCTGACCAGTTCCCCTCTGTCTTCCATTTTGGCGAATCGCAATAAAGTTCTATCGTTGGCGTTTCGTAGGCAGCAGCAATGTGAACTAAGCCAGTATCGACGCCTATCACCAAGGCTGCGCGTTGTGCCAATACGGTGGCTTCTTGCATAGACAGCTTAGGTAAGACACGCGCATTACTCATATGCTCTGCCATCGCATCAGCTTCTATTCTTTCAGCTTCGCTTCCCCATGGTAGTAAAATCGGCCAACCAGTGACCTGTAAGTCACGGGCGGTTCCTATCCAATTATTGCGTGACCATTTTTTGGATTCGCCTGCCGTGCCGTGAAAGAAAACGATGTAGGGTGTAGCGGGCATCCACTCAGGTTGTAGATCGAGTTTTTGTAAACCAAAACTGGCGGGTGTATCGACTGGATAATTCAGCGCGGCAGCAGCGACCAAGCGTCCACGTAAAACGGCGTGCGTGCGGCGGTCGACAGGAATACTTAAGTCATGAAAAATTCTTGAAATGCCTTCATAACCTGAACCTTCCGTACCGTTGGCTAATCCGACTTTTTTGCCATTCGGTGCTTTGCGAGCCATGCCCATGATGATGCCGGTTTTTAGCAAGCCTTGGGTATCGAAAATAAAATCGTAAGCTTCTTCACGTAAGGTGCGGTAGAAATGTTTAATCTCCGCGCGCGTCTTTTTACTCCCTAAACTTTTGCGCCAACGTCTTTGTGCATAGGCGATAACCTTGTTGACCTTGGGTTGTAAGTTGACCAGATTGACGTAGGCTTCCTCTACCACCCAATCAATTTGTGCGTCAGGGTAGTGGGCTTTGATGTCATCGACCATGGGCATGTTGTGGAGGACATCGCCTAGGGAGGAAACGCGGATCAATAGAATTTTCACGGTGGAGAATAAATTTAATTTACAAAAAATGAGGCTATTTACTGACGGCGAATTTTGGTTTTGCTTCCTTCTCCCACAGGCGGGAGAAGGGTAGGGGAGTCAAAGCATGCTTTGACGGCGGTTCAGTAATCTTTGTACTTCGTATAACACACGCAACGGCTTACTGAGTTCCCCTCACCCTAACCCTCTCCCGCTAGCGGGAGAGGGAATATAACAAGTCCTTAATACGGCAAAACCGCATCCGGCTTAACCGCCAAAATCGCTGCTTTCAATGCCGTCTGAATTCGCAGCAAAGCTTCTGGCGTTTCCGCTTCAAATCGCATCACAATCACTGGTGTTGTGTTCGATGAACGCGCTAAACCGAAACCATCTGGATACTCAACCCGTAAGCCATCGATATTAATGATCTCGGTCGAGCCCGGGAAATTCGCGTTCTTTTGCATCTCAGCGATGATGGCAAAATTTTCGCCTTCATTCAACTTCAACTGCAATTCTGGGGTGCTGGTCGATTGCGGCAAATCATTGAGGGTTGCCGTCATGTCCGCGACTTTACTTAGAATTTCTAGCAAGCGTGCGCCAGCATACATACCGTCGTCAAAACCGTACCAGCGGTCTTTGAAGAACACGTGTCCACTCATTTCACCGCCTAAAGGAGAGCCAGTTTCTTTTAACTTGGCTTTGACCAGCGAGTGACCAGTTTTCCACATTAATGGAACGCCACTATGGTTCTTAATCCAGCTCGATAAATGACGTGTGCATTTCACGTCATACAAAATCTGTTCACCTGGATGGCGGCTCAATACGTCAGCGGCAAACAACATCAATTGACGATCTGGGTAAATGATTTGTCCATCTTTCGTCACCACACCGAGGCGGTCACCATCACCGTCAAACGCTAAGCCAATTTCTGCATCGCTGGTTTGTAAGCAGCGGATCAGATCTTGTAGGTTTTCTGGATGTGCGGGATCGGGATGATGATTCGGGAAATTGCCATCAACTTCACAAAATAGTTCTGTGACTTCGCAACCCATCGCACGATATAAATCACCTGCGAATGCACCAGCAACGCCATTGCCGCAATCGACGGCAATCTTGATTTTGCGCGTGAGTTTGACGTCACTGACGATGCGCTCCAGATAGGCGGCTTTGATATCGTGGGTGCTGTAAGTTCCGTCACCAACAGCGAAGTCTTTTGCGACGATTCTGTCGTACAACCCGAGTATGGTATCGCCATAAATCGCTTCACCCGCCAACACCATTTTGAAACCATTGTAGTCAGGTGGATTGTGGCTGCCAGTGACCATGATGCCAGATGTCGCACCCAAGACATTGGTACCGAAATACACCATGGGTGTCGCGACTACGCCGAGGTCAATCACGTTCACGCCAGTGGCCTGCACGCCCATCGCTAAAGCTGCTGTGAGCGAAGGTCCAGATAAACGACCATCACGTCCAATCACGACGGTTTTTTCACCTTTAGCCAAAGCGGCGCTACCGAAAGCCTGACCAATCGCATAGGCGACGTCAGCGTCTAGGGTTTTATCGATGATGCCGCGAATGTCGTAGGCTTTAAAAATACTTTTGGAAAGTAGGGACATAATGTTTTCTATCTAAAAAATGCGAATTAATTTTTAAAGCTTTGCCACAGAGGCGCAGAGTTTTTTGAATAAGCATCTCTGCGTACTTTGCGCCTCAGCGTCTAAGCTTTGTCTTTAATCTGCCAAATAAAATCTTCAATACCACACTGAGGTTGATACTCAACCACCAACTGCTGTATCAGGCTGCGGACTTTTTCATAATCGAAATTGCTGCATGCCTGGTCTAATTCTTCTAAGGCTGCTTGCAAATCTGCCCAAGCTAATTCGGCTTCTTGGGCGCGCATGATCAGTGGATGTGTGGTGCGTTCTACGTTGTCACCGATCAGTAATTCTTCATACAGTTTTTCACCCGGACGCAGACCAACTTCACGGATTTCTATCGTGCCTTCTGGATGTTCTGCCGACTTCACTTCTAAACCGCACAAATGCACCATGCGACGTGCTAAATCAATGATGCGTACAGGTTCGCCCATGTCGAGTACAAACACGTCACCGCCTTGACCCATAGCTCCGGCTTGTAACACCAATTGCGCGGCTTCAGGGATCGTCATGAAATAACGCGTAATGTCGGCATGGGTCAAAGTAATCGGCCCACCTTGCATAATTTGTTTGCGAAATAAAGGGACGACCGAGCCAGAAGAGCCTAGCACATTGCCAAATCTGACCATGCAAAATCGTGTCGTTTGTTGACGGCGCGCATTTGCCTGCAAAATTAATTCGGCTAAGCGCTTCGTCGCACCCATCACATTGGTAGGACGTACAGCTTTATCGGTAGAAATCAAAACGAATTGCTTAACGCCTGCATCAATTGCCGCTTGTGCTAATTTGTAGGTGCCGAAGACGTTATTGCGTATGCCTTCGATGGGATTATGTTCGACCAGCGGCACGTGTTTGTAAGCGGCTGCGTGATATACCGTATCGATTTGAAATCCACGAAAAATCTTGTCTAGTTTTGCGCTATCGTGTATCGATCCCAAGAAAGGTTTTATGTCGCAGGCCAATTGCAATTGATCTCTTAGCGCAGACAATTCCTGTTCTATCGAATATAGAGAAAATTCCGACATTTCTAAGAGCATCAGGCTCTTAGGTTTTTGGCGCAAAATCTGACGACATAATTCAGAGCCGATAGAACCGCCAGCACCGCTGACTAGAACGTTTTTATTAGTGATGCACGTCGCCAATAAAGCTTCATCTGGTTCAACTTGATCGCGGCCTAATAAATCTTCAATCTCAACATCACGAATATCTTGAACCCGTAGTTCGCCGTTGATCAAACTCTTGATTGATGGCGTGACTTTGACGCGAACTTTGTAAGCCTCTAAATGATCGAGAATTTGTTTTTGTTTGGCTTTGGAAACGCTGGGCAAGGCGAGCAAAACTTCTTTGATCCCAAAATTTTTGACTAACTGAGGAATCGCTTCGACTGCGTACACCTTGATGCCAGCAATGGAAGAGCCATGCATCGTAGGATTGTCGTCAATGAAGGCGATGCAGTCTAGCTCATGTCCAGCGCGCAGCGCATTCGCCAATTGCATGCCTGCAGTGCCTGCGCCATAGATTGCGATTTTTATCGCGTTCGGATTGCGTCGCAGGCCACCTAAGTAGGTGCGTGCGATTAAGCGACTGGCTCCGACGTAAAGAATCGCGCCTGACCAGTAAGTGACGAACACAACGCGTGAGATAGCGGTCAACTGCAACATAAAACTCAGAAATGCTAATGCCAATACCGACAGCGTCACACCAATCACGACCACGCTAACCATCTTATGATCAATGTAACGTATCACTGCGCGGTATAAACCGATTTTAATAAAGATAGGAATGGCGAACAAAGGTACAGCAGCAATTAACCAGCCATAATGTTTGATTAATTCAATATGGATGGTTTCATAGCGCAGAAAAATCGCCAGAACAAAAGCCAGCGGTAAAAAAATCGCATCCACCACGCCAGCAATAATTTGCTTTTGGATGCGCGGAAGATTAATTAAGGTTTGCATCATGATGGGATGGCTGGTTCAAGTTGTTTGTGCCTTCTTGCGTCTTATTGAGTCTTAATGGGTAACGCCATCACGCTTAATCACTTTAAAAAAAGTGCGGAACAAAATTTTGATATCCAGTAACAGCGATTGATGCTGCAAGTAATATGCATCGAGTTCCACTTTCTGCGGAATCGGCAATTCATCGCGGCCATTGATCTGTGCCCAGCCTGTCAAGCCGGGGACGATGGTGTGAACTTGTTTTTCAGTGCGCAGAGCGATTAAATCAGCTTGATTGTATAAGGCAGGGCGGGGGCCGACAAAACTCATATCGCCTTTTAGAATACTCCACAGTTGTGGTAATTCATCTAAACTGGATTTGCGTAGAAAAGAGCCGACCGGTGTCAGATATTGATCGGGATTACTTAACAAGTGAGTTGCCACTGCAGGCGTATCGATCAACATCGAGCGAAATTTCGGCATTTTGAAAATATGATTGTAACGACCAACGCGATCAGACCAGTAAATGATCGGTCCTTTTGATGTCAGGCGCACCATCAGTGCGACCACGATAAATGGGATCAGTAATATGACAGCGGCCATCAAGGCAAGTAGTAAATCGGCTAATCGTTTCATTGTGCTAACTCTCAATTTTAAATTATGGTTGCTTGTGGTTCGACATCAGCATGGCGGCACTCTCGCGCAAGCCTTGTTGCACAGTGTAAGGGGGCATCCATCGCATTTGCTCGCGCGCCTTGCTGCTATCAACTCGCAAAGATTGGCAGAGACGATCGGCAATATTGCTTTTACCAAGCAAGCGTGCGCCGAATCTAATTACGCTAACAGGGCAGGGCAACAGGCGTGATGGCACCTCTAATGCCTTTGCTGCTTCTTGTAATAATTCTGTAGTCGATAAATCTTTGCCATCGGAAATGAGAAAGATTTGATTAAAGGCTTGCGGATTTTGCACGCAATGTAAAATGAAATCGCACAAATTCTTAACGAACACAAAACTGCGCTGATTGTGAATGCTAGCTAGAGGAAGGGGAATTTGTTTTTTTACCCAAATCAATAAGCTGAGGAAATTCGCGGCAACACCTTTGCCATAAACTAAAGGTGGACGGATGATGGTGATCGCCATGCCTGTGCGCTGACCAAGTTCTAGTAAGGTAGTTTCTGCTTCTTGTTTTGAAATGCCATAGGGATCGCTGGCTTGCGGGGCATCATCTTCAGTAAATGCAGTGCCGTCTGGTGTTACCTCACCGTTGACTTTGATTGAGCTTAGATAAATGAATTGACTCACTCCGGCGGCGGCGGCTTGCTCTGCTAATCGTAGGCTACCGTATAAATTCACTTCACGAAACGCAAGCAGTGGGTCTGCGGCGGTATCGTTCATGACATGTACCCTGGCCGCGCAATGAATGACAGTGTTGACATTTGTCAGATGCGCTTGCCAATCAGTTTTGCTATCGATGCCGCTAATGTGGCTGACCCATGCGTCTGTTGCTGAGCTCTGAGTTCGCACTGGACAAATGACTTGGCGATTTTGCGCCAATGCCATTTGGAGCAAGTGCGATCCAACAAAGCCTGTTGCGCCAGTGATAAGAATTTTATTGTTCATATTGCGACAACTAGCTTGTAGAGTCTTGCGAGCGTTTGCCTGAATAGACGGAGCTCAGACGCAGATAACGACGCAATAAAAATTTTGAAAAGCTGTGAAAGAACCAGCGCGCATGCTGAGAAAAGATATTCCGGTTTTTATGCGCAGCGGTATGAATCGCTTTTAAGTGTGGATAATAATGTACCGCCTGGTTGTGATAACGACGCGCGCGATAACAAATATCCACATCTTCAAAGTACATAAAATAGCTGGGATCAAATCCCCCCAGTGCCTGATAAAGCGCTGGTTTGAATGCTAAAAAAGCGCCAGAAGCCCATTCGACAGGGATATCGTCCACTGCAGCGGCGATGCTCTCTTTATCGTAGGTTTCGCTAAACGTGTTCACGAGCGGCATTTTGATAATCGATAACATGCCAGGAAAATGCCGGATGTTTTTGTCTGGGATGCTCATTGCCTGATCTCGATACAGATTGAGTGTGGCGATGGCATGCGCCGATTGCTGCATCTTTTCTGTCAGGGCGAACACCGTTTCTGGTGTGACGGTGATGTCCGGATTCATCACCAGAAAAAAATCTTGTGCTTGGAAGCCAGATTGTTTTTGAATTAAGTCAAACAGGTAATTATTGTTTTCACCAAAGCCTAAACCCGCATCTGCATCTGTGTAGAACACTTGATGCTGTTCGCAATAAGCTTTTAGAGTAGCGGCAGGCCGATTATCTTTAATCCAGATTTTCAGATGTGCACGCTCTTTCAGCAGTCCACCTAACTGACTGTTGATCAGAAGTTCTTCATGCCCATGACTGATAATAGCAACATGAATCATGCAGGCAATCTCACCGAATTTGATGATCTATTACTTGTATTTGTCTGCATCATGATGGTGCGCATTCTTGATCCTGCAAAGTTGGTTTGAACAGACGTCGTGCTGCAAAATGTAAAAGTACCCAATCCACACTAACCCGACAGACCCAAGCAAAGGCCGCGCCAATTAAACCAAATTGTTTGGTTAGCAGCACTAGCAACGCCATATAAAAAAACAATTCAAATATATGGAACAGTGCGGTCGTCTTGGTATTTCCTGTTGCGTGCAGCAGGGTATATGGTACTACAGCGATGCCGTTAATAAAGGTGCCAAATACTAAAACTACCGTAATTGGAAACGCTTTTTGTGCAAACTCCGGCGAAATCCACCATGAGAAGCCAGGATAGGCGACCAGTAAAGTTAACAGACATAGTCCTGCCATAATTTTGACCATACGGCGTAAATTGGTGGAGTAAGACTGATGTAAGTCTGTGCGAGAAGCGATGGTGGCAAATACAGGCATTAAAGCCCCACAAATCGCAATCGGAATCATTAACAAGCGCATCAAACCTTCTTGCGGAATCGCATATTCCGATAACTTATCCGCACCAACTAAAGCGCTAACAAAAAAACGATCACCATAGACCATGAGCGGGCTAACTATGCCCGTCACCGTAACCCAAAAACCATAAGAGACTAATTGACGGATTTGTAGCTTTATACCGCCCAAATTTTGTTTGACCTCGACTAGTTTATTGCGGATAAACAGATAATGTTTTAGCTGTATCGCGCCATAAATAACGGTGACAAATCTAGCGAGCACCAGATAAATGGTGATTTTCCATAGGCTGTTTCCATGCAACATGATCGATAAAGCAGGCAGAATAAACATACAAAATCCTAAAAAGATTTTGTTGATGTTCGATTCTTTGAATTGTCCCAAACCCTCAAGTGCACCACGCATGCCGCTGGTAAGTGTTGCGGGTATGACACCTAAGGCAGTGATTTGTAAAGCAAGCTTGGTTTCGTGTTGCCAGGCAGGTGTAATTTTTAACCAATCATGTGCCAACGGATAGGCGAAACCCATAATCAATAAAAAGCCTAATATTCCGGTGACTGCGGTGAGTAATAGCCCAGCATTTAAAATAGTATGAATCGCGTATCGGCGCTGATCTAAAGTCGCATCTAGCATCGCTGTTTGTAAGCGACTTACTTCATAAGTTAAGGCGCGTCCTGCACCAAAGTCAAAGAAATTGAAATAACCGATCAATGCCCATATTAAAGTGAGCACACCAAATCCTTCAGCCCCTAATTCCTTCAAGGTGTAAGGAATGCAGACCGCAGCCGCAAGCAAGGGCGAGCCACTGCCAATCAGGTTCCAGATGGTGTTTTTCTTGAGCGACATACTAGACGTTAGCGTCCGCTAATTTTAATGACGCCATATTTTGCAGACAGCTTTGTAAAGCCAGATCCCAATTTTGAATGTCAATACCAAAATTCTGGCTTAACTTAGTTTTATCAAGACAGGAGTTTTGTGGTCTTTGTGCTGGGGTAGGGTAAGCTGAACTCGGTATTCCTTGTATCGTTGGCAGAGGTGCGTTTAACAGACCAAGTTGCGCTGCATGCGTCACGATATGCTGACTAAATTCACACCAATTAGTAAATCCGCTTGGTGTTAAGTGATAGATGCCTTGATGAGCTTGCCACCATGTTGCTGGCGTCTCTGCTTGTTGCAATTGCAGAAGAATTTGTTTGACTGCATTACTCAAAAACAAAGTCGAACTTGGTGTTCCCCATTGATCGTTAACGATATTGAGTTCGGTTTTTTCTTTCGCTAAACGTAAAATTGTCAGCAAAAAGTTTTTGCCGAAATCGGAATACACCCAACTGGTGCGAAAAATTAAATGCGCGCATCCGCTATTTACAACTGCTTGTTCGCCGGCCAATTTACTAGCGCCATAAACATTGAGGGGGGCGCAAATATCCTCTTCGGAATAGGGAATACGCTCACCATTGGCTGTTCCTTTACTTCCATCAAACACATAGTCAGTCGAAAAATGGATTAAGCCTATGCCAAGGCGCTTCGCTTCTTGTGCCAAAATGTCTGGTGCTTCCGCATTGATGGAATAAGCCAGTTCACTTTCTCTTTCCGCCTGATCGACCGCCGTATAGGCGGCAGGATGAATGATTAAATCTGGCTTGCATTGTTGAATATAGGGGGCAATCGATGCAAGATCAGACAGATCCAACTCCGCGCGCTGTGGCGTAATGAGCTCGCCAAAGTCGCTCAAGGCTTTTGCCAAACTACGACCGAGCTGACCACTGGTTCCCGTCAACAATATCCTCATGCGAAAACCTCAGCGTCAGCCAATAATTTACCTAGCTGATCTTTACCCGACAAGGATGGACTTCCATTGACGATACCACCTAGCGGCCAATTGATCGCCAATGCTGGATCATTCCATAGCAGGCAACGCTCATGTTCCGGCGCCCAATAGTCTGTCGTTTTATAAAGAAATTCGGCATATTCACTGGTGACGATAAAACCATGCGCAAAGCCTGGTGGAATCCACATTTGACGAGAATTGCTTGCGGATAAGACAGCCGAAGTCCATTTGCCAAAATTTGGCGAGCTGCGACGTACATCAACTGCAACGTCGAATACTTCGCCGGCAATCACGCGCACCAATTTACCTTGTGCTTGTTGAATCTGGTAATGCAATCCACGTAGAACACCTTTTGCAGAACGGGAATGATTATCTTGTACAAATTCGGTGTTCACACCAGTACGAGCGGCAAAAGTTTTTGCATTAAAACTTTCATAAAAAAAGCCGCGTTCGTCCCCAAATACTTTGGGTTCTAAAATCAAGACTTCGGGTAAATCAGTTTGAATAATATTCATGGCAAGTGTTTCGCGGATCTTTAAAAGCTTTTGTGATTCAGCAGGCGCAATAAGTATTGGCCGTATTCATTTTTCTTCAAGGGCTGGGCTAAATCTTCTAATTGGCTTGGGCTGATGTAGCCTTTACGGAAGGCAATTTCTTCAGGACAAGCGACTTTTAAGCCCTGACGTTTTTCTATTGTCGCGATAAATTGACCCGCTTCCAATAAGGAATCGTGCGTGCCAGTATCTAGCCACGCCATACCGCGACCCATCAATTCAACTTTGAGTTGGCCTTGCTGTAAATAGACGTTATTCACATCGGTGATCTCTAATTCACCGCGCGCTGATGGTTTGATATTTGCCGCGATATCGCAGATTTGCTGATCGTAAAAATACAGACCAGTCACTGCGTAATTGGATTTGGGTTTGAGTGGTTTTTCTTCTATGCTCAAGGCATTACGTTGATCGTCAAAATCCACCACACCGTAGCGTTCAGGATCATGCACGTGGTAAGCAAAGACGGTAGCGCCTTCTTGATTGTTATCCGCACTACGCAGCATCGCTTCAAACTCATGACCATAGTAAATATTGTCACCCAAAATTAAGGCAGACGGCGAGTTGCCGACAAATTCTTTGCCAATAATGAAGGCCTGCGCCAAGCCATCAGGTGAAGGTTGCACAGCATAACTGAGGTTGATGCCCCACTGCGAACCATCGCCGAGTAATTCTTGAAAACGTGGCGTATCTTGCGGCGTCGAGATGATGAGAATGTCGCGCATACCGGCTAGCATCAAGGATGTCAGCGGATAATAAATCATTGGTTTATCGTAAATCGGTAGCAATTGCTTCGATACTGATTTCGTCACTGGATACAAGCGAGTACCGGAACCGCCAGCCAGAATAATGCCTTTGCGTTGAATTTGTGCCATGTTTTTCTCTTGTTTTCTTATGAATTTTTTTATGTGAATTAAGTTTTATCTTGATACTGCAAACTCACCCAGTTTTTATATTCACCAGATAAAACTTGTTCAGTCCACGCATCGTTTGCTAAGTACCAGCTAACCGTCTTGCGTAAACCTGTTTCAAAAGATTCAGCGGGCTTCCAGCCTAGTTCACGTTCAATCTTACGCGCATCAATCGCATAGCGTTTATCGTGTCCAGGCCGATCTCTGACGTGGCGAATCTGATCCCGGTAACTGCCATTTGCTTTTGGTTGCAACTCATCTAAAAGGTCACAAATGCTGTGAACGACATTCAGATTGGTCTTTTCATTCCAGCCGCCGATGTTATAGGTTTCGCCCGGACGGCCAGCCTCTAAAACCCGACGTATCGCCGCACAATGATCACTGACATAGAGCCAGTCACGTACTTGACTACCATCGCCGTAGATAGGCAGATCTTTACCAGCACGTGCATTGGTGATTACTAAAGGAATGAGTTTTTCTGGGAAGTGCAGGGAACCATAATTATTTGAACAATTCGTGGTCAGCGTAGGCAGGCCATAAGTATGGTGATAAGCGCGCACTAAATGATCGGAAGCTGCTTTGGATGCCGAATAAGGGCTATTCGGTGCATAAGGCGTGGTCTCGGTGAAAGGCGGATCATTGGCCTCTAAGCTGCCATAAACTTCATCAGTAGAAACATGCAGAAAACGGAAGGCGTTTTTTTCTGGTTCAGGAAGTGCCTGCCAGTAAGCGCGGACTGACTCTAGTAGGCTAAATGTCCCATTGACATTGGTTTCGATAAACGCCGCAGGTCCATGAATCGAGCGGTCAACATGGCTTTCTGCAGCAAAATGCACGACTGCTCTTGGTTGGTGTTCTTGTAATAATTGGTTCAGAACGTCGCGATCACTGATATCTGCATGAACAAAAATATGGCGAGCATCATTTTTTAAGCTGGCGAGATTATTTAAATTGCCTGCATAGGTCAGCTTATCAACATTGATAACAGCTTCATCGTTTTTCGCTAGCCAATCTAAAACAAAATTTGCGCCTATGAAGCCAGCGCCACCAGTGACTAAAATCATGCCGAAATCCAATCTTGTTGATGTGAGAACTTACGTAAAATAGATGCTAGCGTTGTTGCTGCCACCTCTCAGTACAATCGTACTGTTATTGGCGACGTACCTCAGACCAAGGTATTCGAGGCCAGACTCTAGCTAGTGCATTTCGCGTAAGTCTTCATGTTATTCATGAAAGTCCGCAATTTTACGCCACTTGACCTGAAATTCGGCGCAGTCCTTGGGCTTTTTTGTCCTAAAAGTAATTAAGTGTGTTGTCTGTTGGTAATTTTTTGTCGCTGGTTTTGGCGCAGATCACGCGGCTCCCTATTTTTTAGTTAAAAAAAATCCACTTTCACTCTTGAATTGTGCAATACCCACCTCATTTGTATGGGCAATGCTTGATTTTTATGGAGATTGTTAATGCAAGAGCAAGATAAACCAGTAGAAAATACTGAAACAATAGCAACTTCAATTGATGTTGAAGCCCTACAAGCAGCTGCTGCACAAAATCAGGTCGAGCCTGAAGTGGTGATTGAACCTGGTGTATCAGCTGAAACTTTGGCGCAATTAGAAGCCAAAGTGTTGGAGCTGCAAGATGCTTTTATGCGTGCTAAAGCCGAAGGTGAAAATATTCGTCGCCGCGCTCAAGAAGATATCTCAAAGGCACACAAATTTGCGATTGAAAGTTTTGCCGAGTCTTTGGTGCCAGTCAAAGATAGTTTGGAAATGGGCTTGAAAGTCGAAACGCAAACAGTGGAATCGATTAAAGAAGGCGTAGAAATGACGCTTAAGCAATTAAATGCTGCGTTTGAAAAGAATCGCCTGTTAGAGGTAAATCCTCAGCAGGGCGATAAACTGGATCCAAGCAAGCACCAAGCGGTTTCTATGGTGCCAGCTGAGCAAGAAGCAAACACTATTGTGACTGTTTTGCAAAAAGGTTACACAATTGCAGATCGCTTGTTGCGTCCGGCTTTGGTTACTGTGGCGCAGCCAAAGTAAGAAATTCATGGCAAAAGGCGAGTAAAACGCACAAAAGTACAAAGAAACTGCGAAAAAAGCCTTGAAAATGCGGTTTTTTGCCATACATCAGAAATAGACGAGCGCAATGTGTCATGAAGTAAAGACTGTAATTCTTTGCAGTCTCAAATTAGCGTTCACCAAGTTTAAAAATATAATTTTTTAGGATAGGGAAATATCATGGGAAAAATGATCGGTATTGATTTAGGTACAACCAACTCTTGCGTCGCAGTGATGGAGAATGGCCAACCAAAAGTGATCGAAAACGTAGAAGGCGCGCGCACCACGCCATCGATCATCGCTTATCAAGAAGATGGCGAGATCCTCGTCGGTGCTTCTGCTAAACGTCAGGCTGTCACGAATCCAAAAAACACTTTGTACGCTGTTAAGCGTTTGATCGGTCGTAAGTTCGACGAAAAAGAAGTGCAAAAAGATATTTCTTTGATGCCTTACACCATTTCTAAAGCAGACAACGGCGATGCATGGGTTTCTGTACGCGACAAGAAATTGGCCCCGCCACAAATTTCCGCTGAAGTTTTGCGCAAAATGAAAAAGACGGCTGAGGATTACCTCGGTGAAGAAGTAACAGAAGCGGTTATTACTGTTCCTGCTTATTTCAATGATGCACAACGTCAAGCGACTAAAGATGCCGGTCGTATCGCTGGTTTGGACGTCAAACGTATCATCAACGAACCAACCGCCGCGGCTTTGGCTTTCGGTTTAGATAAAAAAGAAAAAGGCGATCGCAAGATTGCAGTCTACGATTTGGGTGGCGGTACTTTCGACGTATCTATCATTGAAATCGCTGACGTTGATGGCGAAATGCAATTTGAAGTTTTGTCCACCAACGGCGATACATTCTTAGGCGGTGAAGATTTCGATCAACGTATCATCGACTACATCATCGACGAATTCAAAAAGATCAATGGCCTGGATTTGTCCAAAGATCCTATCGCTTTGCAACGTATTAAAGCCTCTGCAGAGCGCGCGAAAATTGAATTGTCTAGCTCACAGCAAACAGAAATCAATGAGCCATATATCGCGATGGCAAATGGCGCACCAGTGCATTTGAATTTGAAAATTACACGTGCTAAGTTGGAAGCTTTGGTTGAAGAATTGATCCAGAAGACCATGGAACCATGCCGCATGGCGATTAAAGATGCAGGCGTAAAAACCTCTGACATCGATGACATCATCTTGGTTGGTGGCATGACACGTATGCCTAAGGTTCAAGAATTGGTCAAAGAATTCTTTGGCAAAGAACCACGTAAAGACGTGAATCCGGATGAAGCGGTTGCAGTTGGTGCAGCGATTCAAGGTTCCGTATTGTCTGGCGACCGTAAAGACGTCTTGTTGTTGGACGTAACACCTTTGTCTTTGGGTATCGAGACTTTGGGCGGCGTGATGACGAAGATGATTCAAAAGAATACGACAATTCCAACCAAATTCAGCCAAGTGTTCTCGACTGCGGATGATAATCAACCAGCGGTAACGATTAAGGTTTACCAAGGTGAGCGCGAAATCGCAGCACGTAACAAAGGTTTGGGCGAATTCAATCTGGAAGGTATTCCACCAGCATCACGTGGCACACCACAAATTGAAGTGACTTTCGACATCGATGCGAATGGTATTTTGCATGTAGGCGCAAAAGACAAAGCGACTGGTAAAGAAAACAAAATCACTATTAAGGCAAACTCTGGTTTGACTGAAGAAGAAATTCAAAAAATGGTGAAAGACGCTGAATTGAATGCGGAAGAAGATCAAAAAGTCAAAGAATTGGCTGAATCCCGCAATCAAGGCGATGCATTGGTTCACTCAACCAAGAAAGCTTTGGCTGAGCATGGCGATAAGTTAGATGCTGGCGAAAAAGAGAAGATTGAAGCAGCGATCAAAGAGTTGGAAGATGTCTTGAAATCTGGCGACAAAGCAGAGATCGACACCAAGCTCGGTAACTTGTCGACTGCATCTCAAAAGTTAGGTGAAAAAGTGTACGCCGATATGCAAGCACAACAAGCCGCTGCTGGCGGTGCAGCAGGTGCTGCCCCAGGTGCAGATGCGAAACCACAAGATGATGACGTGGTCGATGCTGACTTTAAAGAAGTGAAAGACGCTAAGTAATACGGTCGTAAAAAAAGCAAACCTCTCAACACAGAGGCACAGAGATACAGAGTTGCACAGAGAAAGGCATAGTCTTACTCTTGTTTTTCTCTAAAAACTCTGTGCCTCGGTGTTGAGAGGTTTTGTTGTGAGATGAATCTAGGGTCTGTTGACCTATGTTTTAGGCAAGCGAATGCGCGCAAATGCGCACAGGGCTAGGCGCAAGCTGCGCGGCAGTGTGAACACTGTGAGCAGATTGCAACAACGGCATGTGCGCATTTGAGCCATTCCCGAAGGGTTCAATTCAAAACGCACGATGGACAGCGTTGCATCTCTTGCTGGGGCAGCCAGCCGCAGCAGCGAGATGCGCCTTGCCATCCCGCGTTTTGATTTGAACGCTTGCCCAAAACACAGGTCAACAGACCCTAACTAAAACAAGGTGTAATCGAGATGGCGAAGCGTGATTTTTACGAAATTCTGGGTGTTGCGAAAAACGCCTCAGAAGATGAAATCAAAAAGGCTTATCGCAAGCTGGCGATGAAATATCATCCGGATCGCAATCCGGACAGTAAGACTGCGGAAGAAAAATTTAAAGAAGGCAAAGAAGCCTACGAAATGCTGTCTGACCCGCAAAAGCGCGAAGCTTATGATCGCTACGGTCATGCTGGTGTTGATCCTAATATGGGTGGCGGCGGAGGTGGTGGCGGTGCAGGTTTTGCCGATGCCTTTGGTGATATTTTTGGTGATATTTTTGGTGGTGGTCGTGGCCGCAGCTCTGGTCCACAAGTGTATCGTGGTGCCGACTTGCGTTACAACTTGGAAATCACTTTAGAGCAAGCAGCGAACGGTTTTGATACCACGATCCGTGTGCCTAGTTATGACGGTTGCGATACTTGTCATGGTTCTGGTGCTAAACCCGGTACTTCACCTGTCACTTGTACCACGTGCGGCGGGCATGGTCAGGTGCGTATGCAACAAGGTCTGTTCAGTATTCAGCAAACCTGTCCTAAGTGTCATGGCACAGGCAAGATGATTACCGACCCATGTAATCCATGTAATGGTACTGGTCGTATCAAGCGCAATAAAACGCTGGAAGTGAAGATTCCTGCTGGTATTGATAACGGCATGCGTATTCGTTCGTCCGGCAATGGTGAACCTGGAATTAACGGTGGTCCTCCGGGGGATTTGTATGTGGAAATTCATATCAAACCACATCAGGTATTCCAACGCGAAGGTGATGATTTACATTGTGAAATTCCAATTTCCTTTGTTAAAGCGGCCTTAGGTGGCGATATCGAAGTGCCGACTTTGAGTGGTAAAGCCAGTTTCACGATTCCTGAAGGTACACAATCGGGTAAGACTTTCCGTTTGCGTAGCAAAGGCGTGAAGGGCGTACGTTCTGGTTATGCTGGCGATTTGTTCTGTCACGTTGTGATAGAGACGCCAGTAAAATTAACTGAGAAGCAAAAAGACTTGCTACGTAGCTTTGAACAACTGACCACAGAAGGTGGTTCTAAGCACAGTCCACAGAGTAAATCGTGGATGGAAAAAGTGAAAAAGTTTTTTGAGTAAGATGTCTCATGAATGAAGAGAAAAGCGCAGATAATTCTTTATCAGCGCTTTTTTTTCGAGTCAGTCATTTTAAGACCTTGATTTCGTAGGGATAAATTCGATGAGACATTCTAAAAAAGGTAAAATGTCGTTGGTGAAAATAGCAAAGGAGCAATATGAGAGAAGTCATACGCGGAAGCGTCACCCCTGATCAGTTATTTGAAAATAATCGCGAGTGGGCTGCGGAGATACTCAGTCGGGACGCTAATTTTTTCAAAAAACTCGCTGAACAACAAAGTCCAGAATATCTGTGGATAGGTTGCGCTGACAGCAGGGTTCCTGCTAATGAATTATTGGGCTTATTGCCCGGTGAGTTGTTCGTTCATCGCAATATCGCTAATTTGGTTGTACATTCCGATTTGAATTGCCTGTCGGTGTTGCAATTTGCGGTGGATGTTTTAAAAGTGAAACACGTCATTGTTTGCGGTCATTATGGCTGCGGTGGTGTGCATGCTGCATTGACAGGACGCCGTGTAGGCTTAGCCGATAACTGGCTACGCCATGTCCAAGATGTACATCAAAAACATGAGAAATATCTGGGCGAAGTCTTACCAGAAAAAGAACGTGTTGATCGACTATGCGAATTGAATGTGATTGAGCAAGTCGTGAATGTATGTCAAACCACGATCATCCAAGATGCTTGGGAACGTGGTCAGTCAGTAGAAGTTCATGGTTGGGTGTATGGTATTCAAGATGGCTTATTGAATGAACTGGGGATGTCGATTAATTCCCCACAAATGTTGGCACCGCATTTGGAACGTAGTTTGGCGCGATATCAATAGTCCGAAATATTGGCACGATACGCGTTTATAAGTGTGCACATCAAGTATGTGTTTAAACGCGAAAACCCTGTGACGAAGTGCGCTAAATAAGCTCAAAAATATTTCGCAAATAGAGGACAATTACGGACTTCGTAATTGTCCTCTAACTCATGAAATCCCATACAAATCTCTCTCGTATCAATGGTCTTGATACGCTACGCGCCTGTGCGATTCTATTCGTCTTGATGTATCACTACATGGTCTTCGTCAGTCACGAACCCAGTTTCGGATTTCTCAGTGAAATCGGTTGGGTTGGTGTGGATTTGTTCTTCGTTTTAAGTGGCTACCTGATTGGTAATCAGATTTTTGCTGGTTTAAAAAGTGAATATGGGTTTTCGCTCAAGACTTTTTACATCCGAAGAGCACTGCGTACACTGCCGAATTTTTATGTGGTGCTGGCAATCTATTTTCTGTTTCCAGTCGAGGCGGGCGGCAACGCGGTCACGCCGCTTTGGAAGTTTTTAAGCTTCACGCAAAATTTCGATCTAAAGCCAGGTTCAGCGTTTTCACATGCTTGGTCACTCAGCATCGAAGAACAGTTTTACGTGGTGCTGCCATTGGTGGCGATCCTCACGCTTACTTACCTAAAGTCTATTCGGGTGATGTGGATAGTGTTGTTGAGCGCGATGGCAGGCGCTGCTTGTATGCGTTATTTAATGTGGCGAAATGTCGGTGATGACTTTACCCAGTATTACGTCCACATCTACTATTCCACTTGGTGTCGATTTGATGAACTGTTACCCGGCGTTGCGCTGGCAATGCTGAAGAATTTCCATCCGCAAATATGGGCGCGGACTCTCAAACATGGCCACTTGAGTTTGCTAGGCGGCGCAATCTTGTCCGGTTTCGCCATGTATCTGTTCACTTTTTATAGCTACGTGAACGGACAAGGTTTTTTGTGGTTCACCACGACCTTTGGCTATAGCTTATTGGCCGCCGGATTTGCCTTGTTGACCTTGGCAGGACTTAGTCCTAATTCGTATTTATATCGTTGGCGTATTCCTGGGGCATCGGTCTTGGCTTTGTGGTCTTATGCCCTATATTTGGTACATAAGCCTCTCATGAACGCCTTGATTCGCCCATTTGAAGCTTGGGATGTTTCGGTTAAATCTTGGATGGGGATAGGCGGCATGTTCGCTTTAAGTCTGCTGGCAACTTATGTCTTATATCGTGTGGTCGAAACACCCTTCATGCAACTACGTGATCGCTATTTCCCATACAAGTGAAAACAATTTGTACCGCTAGGTACGGTGATTTGACCCGAATTCGCTAGGAAAGCATTCCTAACGATCTGGAATACTAGAGGGCTTGATTCTCTCTAGTGTTTTTTGTATGTCCTATAGCGTTGTCTGGTTCAAGCGTGATTTACGTTTGTATGATCATGCGGCTCTGGTTGAGGCCGCATCACGTGGGCCTGTGCTTTGTTTGTATGTGGTTGAGCCAGCATTGTGGTTGCAGCCAGATGCAGCGCGTCAACACTTCGAATTCATTTTAGAAAGTCTGCGTGAACTTTATCTTTCGTTGAAACAGCACGGTGGTCGTTTGCATGTCGTCACAGGCGATGTATTAGAAGTATTAACACGCATATACGATCAAGCGCCTTTTCAATGTTTGTGCGCGCATGAAGAAACGGGTAATGATTGGACTTATCAACGTGACCTGGCTGTAGCGCGGTGGTGTCAGGCACATCAGGTCAATTACTTAGAGTTTCGCCAGTTTGGTGTGGTGCGCCGATTGGCAGATCGCGATCATTGGAAGGCAAGTTGGGATGCGCATGTTGAGCAGCTATGTTTGCCTATTCCACCGCATATGCAATTTGTTGAGATGCATTGGCAAGATGCATTACCGCCGTCGGCAAGCCGATTACAGTTGATGCAGCCCGATCCACCACGAAGACAAGTTGGTGGGCGACAGGCAGGTCTGGCGCTGCTATCGTCATTTCTATATGAGCGTAGCGCTTATTATCGCGGTGGAATTTCATCGCCTTTATCTGCACCAGATGCTTGCTCACGTCTATCGCCGTATTTGACATTTGGATGCTTGAGCCTGCGCGAAATCGTACATGCAACTGTGCAGCGCATGGAACAATTGCATGACGATCCCTTGGCCTCAAAAGACCCATCAGCGACGCGGATGAAGCAAGGCTTGAATGCCTTTGTCAGCCGTTTGTACTGGCATTGTCACTTTATACAAAAACTGGAATCTGAACCGGAAATTGAAACTCAAAACATGCATCGCGGTTACGATGGTATGCGTGAACATGATTGGAACGAAGCACATTTCCAAGCATTCATACACGGTCGCACCGGTTGGCCTATGGTGGATGCCTGTATCGCGATGTTACGTGAAACCGGTTGGATCAATTTTCGTATGCGCGCAATGTTGGTGTCGGTCGCCTCATATCCGCTATGGCTACACTGGCGCCAAGTAGGTAATTGGTTGGCGACCCAGTTTTTAGATTATGAACCCGGCATTCATTGGAGCCAGATGCAAATGCAAGCTGGCACCACAGGCATCAATGTACCGCGTGTTTATAATCCGATTAAGCAAGCACATGACCATGATCCTAAAGGCATATTTGTGCGACGCTGGTTGCCTGCCATGCGCAAGGTGCCAGATTTGTTTTTGTTTGAACCGTGGACTATGTCAAGCGATGTGCAGCTTGCATGCGGAATTGAATTGGGGCGAGACATTCCCATTCCTTTAGTTGATCTTGATGCCGCGACACGTGAGGCGAAAGCGAAATTATTCGCTGTGCGTGGACAATCGGAAGTTAAAGCAGCTAAGTCGGCGGTGGTGAGGAAGCATGGGTCAAGGAGTTCACGTGGTACAAAGCGAAGCAAAAATGATGCGAAAAAATCGAAACCGCAAGAACCGCAAGAACCGCATTCAAGCAACGATATCAATGAGGCGTCACAACTAGGTTTCGATTTTTAATATGGTGCTTCAAAAATCTCGATTCTTTTGATCATTAGATTTAAACCGCTTCACCTCAGCACCACGCAAAGCCTGATGTTTAGTCTTGCGACCTGTCACCCGCGTACGCCACATTTTGAAGCTTGATGCTTTCATGGCGCTACGCATCAGCCGGATTACGGCACTTTCATCTAAGCCGAATTGGCGTTGAATGGCGTCGAAAGAGGTGCGGTCTTCCCACGCCATTTGTATTACTCTATCGATAGTTGCTTGATCGATTTGTTGCATAGCGATTTATGCTTTCTTCGCCCATGCCATGCACCAGCCTTTAGCCGCAACTTGTTTGCCACCTAAGGCTGCGCAGTTCGCCCACGGATCGGTTGGTTTGCCCTGATAGAGCATACAGTTGGCGCAATTTTTTCCGGCTGCGTAAGCGGGAAACTTTTTTGTGTCGACTTTAGTTGCATCGTGTTTGTAACCAAGTGCAGCTGAGCCAGGAGCGTTTTCATCGACACGGTTTGCTTGTGCACTTGCTTGCAATGCTGCGCCCAAACCTAAGGCCGCAGGAATGGTTTGAAGCAAGAATTGACGGCGTGATTTCATGATGATTTCCTTCTCGTTGAAGTTTGCATAAAGTGTGATCGGTGCGTTGTGGTGAAAGTTACTTTGTATCTTTGATGCGTTTTAGTGGGCTAGGACTTAGTGGACTTTGATTTGTTGGCCAGGCTTACGCCAAAGTGGTCGGCATTTCAAAAAGACGCGATACATAGCATTCAAGATTGCCAGCATCCGAGGGCGTTCCAGATAGGGAGTGATCCATTTTAGTGCTGGCAATTGTCGCCACATAAGGATGAATGCAGCGGCGCCAGATACTAACATTTCATTTTCATCGCGGGCGTGCAATTCGCGGAGAGCTTGCGTTCGATCAAGCTGAGTTCCCAAATCCTCTTCAGCACAGCGACTGACATCAATCCACTGAATTTTGTCTGCGCCGCGCCACGATTGATAAGTCGCGATTTCTTTTGAGCATAAAGGGCAGGCACCATCAAAATAGATCGTACAGACCGATGTTGTATCGCCGCGTTTGATGGTCATGTCATTTCTCATAGGCTTAGGTTTTCTTATTGCACTGACTTTCACGATGCTTGATAGCTTAGTCCAAAACCAAAATGACGTCCAATAAGTGAACCGTAAAAACTTGTGATATTATGGTTTTATTCGGTTCAATATCGGTTCTTAATGATCTGTCCAAAGATACATCTCGGTTTTTTACGATGAATACGCTACGAAAGTGAGCTAAGTATGAATAATGAAATGATGAATAATGAAATACGGAAATCCTCTGCCAACGATACGAATGCCACGTACCGCAGTGGCGCGGCGGCGCGATTGTCTGGTGTTCCTGTGGAGACTTTGCGCGTATGGGAACGGCGCTACGGTGTCACTGACCCAACGCGTTCTGAACGTGGGCAACGTCAGTATTCATTTGAAGATGTACGTCGTCTTGGGTTAATTAAGCAATTGGTTGATGCAGGTAATTCTATTGGTGCGGTAGCGCATCTTGATTTACAGCAGTTGCTGGCGATGCTGAGTGCGGTTGCAAATTTGCCTGCTGCACAATCACAAGTGCAAGTCAGTAACGGCTTGTTGAGGATTGTATTAGTTGGCGTGATGTTGCGCCAGTCTTTGATTAATTTGAATCCAGAACAAAGCAAATTGAGCTTGGTTCAAACGGCCTTTAATCTCAAACAGGCACCGCTACAATTAAAAGATGTCAAAGTCGATGTCATGGTGATTGAACAAGGTGAATTGACTGCACCAGAAGAACAAATTCCGCTGCTGAGCATTGCGCAGCAAGCATGTCAGGCGACCGCGGTGTTGGTTTTGTATCGTTTCGCATCAAGTGATGCCATTCGTCAATTACGATTGGCAGGATTTCACGTTGCGCGGATTCCTGCTGATATGTTAGAGATTGATCATTTGTGTCGAGTCGCCATGGCACGTGCTTTAACGCTCGCAGAGCAGCAGGGACGAATCGGGCGTATGAAGAAAAGCCCGATTAAATCCAGCGAAACAGCACGTGGCAAACGCAATAATTTAATTCCAGCACGATTGCTCGATGATGATAACTTGATGCATATCGCAAAGTTTGCAACCAGTATTCATTGTGAATGCCCAAGACATTTGGTGGATTTATTGCAGATGTTAAGCAGCTTTGAGCGTTACAGCGCGCAATGCGAAAACCGAAATGAAGACGATGCAAGTTTGCATCGCGATTTGCACCACACCGCAGCCCATGCGCGTTCTTCGCTAGAGCAGGCGCTCGTCAGAGTGGCGCAGGCTGAAGGCATACAGTATTGAGATGGCATCTTTCACGAAGCCCACGCCATGAAGATGCGTAAAAAATCCGATCTGCCGAGTAAGATTTGCGGAGTCTGTCGCTTGCCGTTTACTTGGCGTAAGAAATGGGAAAAGGATTGGGAAGCCGTCAAATATTGCTCTGAGCGTTGTCGTCGTGCGCGAGTTTCGGCATCAGAAAAATCCTTATGAAAAAGCTGATTATTTATTGGTTTCGGAACGATCTTCGATTGGAAGACAATCCTGCCTTAAATCACGCTTGCGCTTTGGCAGAAAAAATTGGCGCTGAACTGTTGACAGTGTTTTGTCACAGTGCAGCCTATGGCGCATTGCGTTCTACTTCAACAAAATGGGGTTTCGCGCGTATCTCCGCGCATAGGCAACAATTCTTGCGCGATTGCTTATTAGATCTTCGTCATCAATTACAGCGGTATGAATGTGATTTGCTAGAACTCGACGGCGACCTGAGTGCGCAAACTGATTTGTGGACGTATTTATTACAGCGTTATGCATTAGAAGCGATCATCTGCGAAGAGATTGCTGCTCCTGAAGAAATCGCGCAGGTGGATTCTTTGCGCGTATTGCATTTGCCAGTGCATACGATGTGGCAATCAACGATGTATGCACCAGCGGCGTTCGATTTTACCTCGGCGCAGATGCCGGATCAATTCACGACATTCAGACATAAAATTGAGAAGGGTGCTTATGCGATACGCCAGCCTGTGTCGTGTGCAATCTCAAAAACATTTGTTTTACATGATTCGAATTTGCAGAAGTTTGCAGCAATACCAGATGCGAATTTGGTCGACTATCTTAGTTATTTAATCGGTGATGAGCGCTCCTCATTTCCGTATTGGATGACAGAATTTCGCGGCGGCAGTCAGGCAGCACTGCAGCACCTGTCGCATTATTTTTCTACAGACCTAGCGCATCATTACAAGCAAACGCGTAATCAACTGCACGGCACCAGATTTTCTACCAAATTTTCCCCGTGGTTAGCCAGTGGCGCTTTATCCGCACCACAAATTGTGGCTGCTCTACGTCAATTTGAAGATGAGCATGGCAAGAGCGATAGCAGTTATTGGATATGGTTTGAATTGCTGTGGCGCGATTATTTTCGCTTCTTACATGTTAAGTATGCTGTGCAACTTTATCGTGCCAATGGTTTAAGCAAAACACCGGTAACTTTGCCTGAATTTAATCCACAACAATTCCAAGCTTGGACACAATCTCAAACTGGCGAGCCATTGATTGATGCGGCGATGCGTGAACTCATCGTTACTGGCTACTTATCAAATCGTCTGCGACAACAAGTGCTGAGTTATTGGCTACATGAATTGAGCGGCGATTGGCGCGTGGCGGCGGCATGGTTTGAATCGCAATTGCTAGATTACGATGTCTACAGCAATCAGGGCAATTGCTTGTACTTGGCAGGATTAGGTACCGACCCACGTGGCTATTTGGGCGGGCGTTGGTTTGATCCGCAAAAGCAGGCGAAACAACATGATCCTGACGGCTCCTATCGTCGGCTTTGGAATGCACTCTAAGAATACTATGACAAATGCTAAGCAAAAGACGCAGACCTTGCGCTTGATTTTGGGCGACCAACTCAACGCACAACATAGTTGGTTTCAACATCAGCAAGACGATGTGTTGTACGTGATGATGGAAGTAAGGCAGGAGACAGATTATGTATTGCATCACGCACAAAAAATTATCGTCATATTCGCAGCGATGCGCGAGTTCGCACGGCGTTTGCAAATAGCTGGACATCGTGTGCATTATCTGACGATTGATGATCCCGATAATCTACATGCGATTCCAGCGAATATAGAAAAATTGGCGGCGACTTATGAAGCGAAAGAGTTTCAATATCAAGCACCGGATGAATATCGTTTAGACCAGCAATTGCATGAATTTGCGCAGAACACTTCTTTGCATTGTCATATGTTTGATAGTGAACATTTTTTTACACAAAGGGACGAGGCTGCCAAGATTTTTGACGGGCGTAAGAAGTGGCTGATGGAACATTTTTATCGGCAAATGCGAGTGAAACATCGAATCTTGATGTCTGATCAGGAACCAGCCGGTGGTGCCTGGAACTTTGATCACGATAATCGAAAAGCCTGGCCCGGATTGCCGTGGGAGCCAGAAGATTTTCGACCGCGCCATGATCATAGTGCGCTGTGGGCGACGATACAAAATGCTGATGTGAAAAGCTTCGGCAATCCTAATGTGAATGCATTTGCATGGCCTTTGCACAGAGACGAAGCATTGCAGCAATTGCAGGCTTTCATTCGTTTAGCCTTGCCACACTTTGGTGATTTTCAAGATGCCATGAGTAGCAAAGCTTGGCGTTTGTTTCACTCGCTGTTGTCGTTTGCTTTAAACGTCAAGATGATTAGTCCACGCGAAGTCGTGGAAGCAGTCGAAGCAGCCTGGGTGCGCGGCGATGTACCAATTGCAGCGGCTGAAGGCTACATCCGGCAGATCCTCGGTTGGCGTGAATATGTGCGTGGTGTGTATTGGCATTTCATGCCTGACTACGCGCAAGAAAATGTGTTTGATCATCAAACTGAATTACCCGCGTGGTTTTGGACAGGCAAGACCAAGATGCGATGTCTAGCGCATTCGGTAGGGCAATCTTTAGAGCAAGCGCACGCACATCACATTCAACGCTTGATGGTGATAGGGAATTTTTCACTGCTTGCTGGCCTGCATCCACAGCGTGTGCATGAATGGTATCTCGGTGTGTATATCGACGCGTTTGAGTGGGTGGAATTGCCGAATACTTTGGGCATGAGTCAATATGCAGACGGTGGTGTGTTGGCGACCAAGCCTTACGTATCAAGTGCGGCTTACATAGATCGCATGAGTGACTATTGCAAAGGCTGCCACTACGATAAAAAACAACGTACGACAGAGAATGCCTGTCCATTCAATGCGCTGTATTGGGACTTCTTTTCGCGCAATGAAAAACAATTGTCGAACAATCCCCGGATCGGCATGGTGTATCCGCAGTTGCGCAAGATGAGTGTGGAAGCACGCCATGATTTATCTGAGCGCGCTAATTATTTGCGTGAGAATTTAGACGAATTGTGAGCGAATATGAATCGACAAAATCAAGAGCAGTCGACTGAAGCTGGCAAGCTGATTAAGTTAAATCCCAAAAAACTTCTACTGACTAAATGGACGGCAGTAGAGATCGTCGCTAAGCAAAAACATTTCTTGGTGAGTCGCATAGTGCAGCCAGACGATCTGAATGCACCGATCATCGAGATAGAGATTGAAGCGGTTTATTCAGGAAATAAGCGAATTATCTTGTGGCGTGAGTTGCAAGATAGTTCGCGTTGGAAGCAGGGATGGGTGTGATGTTTGGAAATTTGAAGTACTGGTGCAACCCGCGCCGCCAAACCGCCGTGCAAGCTTTATGGAATTTGTGCTGTTAACTCCTTCCCCTTCAAGGGGAAGGTTGGGATGGGGATGGGGTTTGGTCGAAAACTTGCGGTTTGTTCGGGGAAAGAAAACCCATCCCCACCCTAGCCCTCCCCTTGAAGGGGAGGGAATCTGATGCACATTCCAACTGAAATTTCACATATCGATAAAAGGTCTACACCATGCAATTACATTCTTTCCCAGAAGGTTTCCGAGCATGCGTAATCGGTGCAAGCGGTGCCATCGGCGCAGCATTTGTCGAAGCACTACAAAATGATCCTCATTGTGCAAGTGTGGTCGCGTTACATAGAAACTCAACTCCTGCAATCGACTTAACAGACGAGAGTAGTATTGAAGCAGCGGCAGAGCAAATTAAATCAAAAGGCCCATTCCATCTCATCATCCATGCCGCAGGCATTTTGCATCAGCAAGACTTCATGCCCGAGAAAAAATTGGGTGACTTGAATATGGCGCAAATGCAAACCACCTTTATGGTGAATACCTTTGGCCCCGCAATCGTGCTGCGTCATTTTTCCAAATTGCTCGATAAACAGCGTGGCGTATTTGCTTTGCTCTCTGCAAAAGTTGGCAGCATAGAAGACAACAGGCTAGGCGGGTGGTATAGCTATCGCGCATCGAAAGCGGCATTGAATATGATGATTAAGACTGCAGCGATAGAAATCAAGCGCACCCAGCCAAATGCGATTGTAATCGCGATGCATCCTGGCACGGTGACTTCTGCGCTGTCGCAACCTTTCCGCGGCGCAGAGATTGGCAGACGCGCAACGCAAGCAGCAAATGAGATGTTGGAAGTGATCGATCAATTGCAAGCCGAAGATAGTGCTAGTTTTGTCAGCTACAAAGGAGAGCGCTTGCCATGGTAAATGTTGCACTGAAAAGTTAGAATGCGATGAATGTGATTACTCCTATGTTGTAAAACTTCAGATCAAGAAAGTGAACTAGCGCATGCTGAAACTGAATATAAGTCTTTGGACTAAACGATGCCTGTCGTTGGCACTGATACAGCTTTTGCTGGCCTGCGCTGCGATTGATCCGAATCATATACTTACCCGTCGTATTGGTAATGATGCACCTGCTGCAGGCCTTGCTCTCGACATTGATACAAAACAGCGTGCTTATGATTTTGTGTGGAATCGTGTGAATGAGGCTTATGTCGATCCCAATCTGAATGGTGTTGATTGGAAAAAAGTTGGCGCAGAACATCAGCCAAAAATATTGAGTGCACCAAGCGATGAGGCTTTTTGGAAAAGCTTGGACAAAATGGTGGGTGAATTAGGTGATGCGCATACACGCGTGCTTTCGGCAAAACAGTACGCTTATGACAAGGAGAAACGCGCTTACACCATAGGCTTAGGCGTCGCTGATTTGCAGGGTGAATTGATTGTGACGGGCGTCGGGATTGACTCGCCAGCAGAGAAAGCAGGAATTGTAAAAGGGAACCGACTGCTAAAAATTGAAGGCATGGATGCCAATGATTGGTGGCGCTTGCAACTGAGTAAAGCACGTAAAAACTCTTCTGAGCGAGCGCAAACGAAGTCAGTTAAACGAATACTGAATAGTGGTGATTTAGACGCGCCCTCAGATAGTATTGCATTAGAAATTGAACGCAATGATGGTACGTCTTTCGAAGTGACATTGCAGCGCGCAGAATTACCGCGCAAAGATAGCTTGAACGGCAAAATCTTGGATGAGCAAATTGGCTATCTTCGCATGAGTAGTTTTGATGCAAGCTTGGGCAAAGAAATTGAAAAAAATTACGATAAAGTACGTGCAGCAAAAGGTTTGATCATCGACTTACGCGGCAACGGCGGTGGCTCATTGGGCGTTTCGCTAGCGATGATGAACCAACTGGTGCAAGGCACAGTCCCGATTGGTAAGCGAATTACGCGCAGTGGAAAACCGCCTGCGTTATTTTTTGGATTAATTAGTACTGGTAAATTAGAGCTAGAGCTACGTGGTGTGAAGAACCCTTATCTTGGTCCAGTTGTGGTGTTAGTCGATGGCGACAGCGCCAGTGCTAGCGAATTTCTTGCCAGCAGTTTGCAAGGCATAGGCCGCGCCAAAGTCTTGGGTGAAACGAGTTGCGGTTGCTTGCTCGGTTATATGGGCTACGCCAATGTACCAGGTGGCGGTGCCTTAGCCTATAGTGAAATTGACTTTGCGCCAGTCAACGGCAAGCGTATTGAGCGCGTGGGCGTGATTCCCGATCAGCAAGTGAGTTTGAGTAAAGCGGATTTACGTGCGAATAAAGATGCTGGAATTGAAGCTGCTGTGCAGACTTTGAAAAACATGCAGCAAGATAGTGTGGTGAAACTGGCTAACTCTGCTGAATTGAATTTGCAGAACTAGCCTGAGCTAATTTAAGTGCCTTGATAAAAAATTATCCGTCTAATTTTTTAGTTCAGTATTTTGATGCTGGTTGAACCCAATACCATACTTGAAAATTCAATGGCCTTTTCGGTAATCTTATATTCATAAGGAGGATCAACCGACGTTTGACCTACCAGATCGCCATTTAATTTATACAGCCTACACTCAAGCTCTCCTAGCTCCAATATGTGCTGGCCAAATAATTCCCAGCTCCAAAATAGCATTGGGTAGTTACAGTGTTTAATGATTTTATTAATTGGGTCAACAACTGCGGAAACACTGCCACCGCCTAGAAATAGTAGCTGACTATTTTCTTCCCAATGAATGCAAAGACTTGCCTCATCAGAAAAGTGCGACCATAAAAATAGTATTTCTATGGTTTTTCCGTTTAGTTGAATTGAAATCCTAGACTTCCTATTTGTCGATCCGCATTCAGATACTATCAAGTCTGCATTCGAATCTTGCGTTTCAGATAGTATAGTGTGAACAGTGATTTTCGACGAACTGTATGATATTTCTGTTTTCATGATTATGTCTAAATAGAAATCAATCCTCAAAACTCGCCAAATTTTCACGCCTGCGATTCACCACTAAACGCGTTACATCCGGCCGCGAATAATGTCCAGTGACATCAAAATTCTGCCGCTCACGTCGAACCTGATTTCTATCCAATGTAGCGATCAACAAACATTCCTGATCAATCACAGGTTCAATAATCCAGCTACCATCCGGCGCAGCGATGCAAGAACCGCCATTCGCTAACATATCAGGGCAACGTGCCAAAATTTTATCCAGATGCGGCGTATCAGCCGGAATATCTTGTTTGCGCATCAGACCCGACACCGCAATACTAAAACTACGGCCTTCCTTCGCAATAAAGCGCGTCAAATCCTCAGTATTACGCAGATTGCCAGGCCAAATTCCCACATGTAAATCTTCGCCTTGTGCATACAAAGCAGCACGCGACAAAGGCATCCAGTTTTCCCAGCAGTTCAAACCACCCACGGTAAAGCCATCCAAGGCATGCGTACGCAAACCATGACCATCACCAGCAGCCCAAGTCAGGCGTTCTTCGTAGGTCGGCATCAGTTTGCGATGCACAGAACCAATCACGCCATCCGCACCGATATACACGCAAGAGCAATACACACTATAACCAGTGCGATCTTTCGGGCGTTCCAAACAACCAAGCATGACAGCGATCTGATGCGTCTTCGCCGCCTCGCAAATACTATCCAAGTCACCCGCTTCAATATCCACACCTTGCTGCACATAAAAAGCATGCAAATCCTTTTGCACATCATCATTAAAACGCGCACCATCGGTCAGATCTAACCAGAATGGATAGCCCGGTAATAAGGTCTCACCAAAACAAACTAGTCGCGCATTTTGCTTTCCTGCTTGTTGAATGTAATCGATGATCTTGGCAGTCGTGGCCACGCGGTTTAGCCAGACTGGGGCGATTTGGGCTAGGGCGACGGTGATATGGTCTTGGTTGATTGTTGACATGGAATTTTCTAAGTTCTAAGTGGCGGATTATTCGTTTTTAGCTTACTAATTGGTGAGGCTAGTTTTCATAGCCAGCTTCGCGTTGATGCCGTATTCCAAGAATCAGAACAGCATCTTCAAATTCTTCAAAACTATATAAACCGATATAGCCGGTATTACCTCGCGAGATTACTAATTCACGCAGTTCATCTTTGATAGGTCGGCCAATCAGCGGATGATGTTCAAGTAGCAAAATGGCTTCTTGAATTAAATCTAAAGTTGATAAAGCAATGGCGGGATCGTAATCGAATAAAAAATCGACGAGTCGTTCGAGATCATTCAGCGCTTGTTGCGAGTAAATTATGCGCGCCATGGTTTCGCTGCGAGCTTGCTTGGCTTGGATACCTTTTCCTTTTTTTCTGCATTTATTTTTTTACTGATGCGCTTGCGCAAATGTGCATGAACATCAGCTGCGGCAAATCCTAATCCTGATTGTAGTGTTGCTGCACGAGCCGCTTGCGCGTCAGCGATAAAAGCCGCTTGCTTTTCTGCCGCAAGCGTCGCTTTACGAATCGCCTCGACCATAAAAGCATGTGGCGTAATGCCTAAGTCTAGCGCTGCCGCATTGGCTTTTTGCTTGATATCGTCTGGTAGTTTGATTGAGGTTGTGGACATGATTATTTACCTTCTTTGAAAATACCTGGTGACACTAAAGTAACACCATCTATTTTGATTTGCAATACATGCCTCTTTTTCAAGCTAGACACGATTAGCATGCGGTCAAACTTAACTTACTAACATGAAAGCTCGGTCAAAGTCATGAGCGTCGATAAGGATTCAAGCGAACATTCTCGTATATAAGTGATGAAATAGACTATTTCAGGCTTTTTCCCAAGGATCCAATATCTGAACCCCCGTCGATTTGAAATCGTCCACATTTCGCGTGACAACCATCATTCCATGCACCAACGCTGTAGCAGCGATTAGACCATCTCGAATAGGCTGTGGATTGGGTACATGGAGCTGCGCGCTACGTCTTGCAACTAGTGTGTCGATAGGTAAAATGCGATTGGCGAATGCTGGTAATACATGACTGTTCAGCCATGATCTAAGCATGGCGCCCTGTAAGGTATCGCGGCGCTCGACTAAGAGTATGCCAATTTCTAATTCTTGAATTGTAATGACGGACAGATATAAGTCGATGGTGTTGACACTGTCTGCCCATCTGGCAACATTTTCATCTGCTTTTCCAAGTCGAACTTTTCTTAATTCTGATACCACATTCGTGTCGAGAATGAACATTAAGTAAAGTCCTCGGATCGTGCAAGTTCACGCATGGCAGGAATTTCAAAATCGATGTCTTCAACACCTGGCATCGCCAGTAAGTCAGCAATTTTTTGCTGACCTTCGGTGAGCCGTTGGTAATCTTTGATGCTTAAGAGAACGTGTGCAGGAGATCCACGGTCAGTAATAAATACTGGGCCATTATTGGCAGCCTTTTTGGCTTCGCTGGTGTGTTGATTAAATTCACGACTTGATAAGGTTGTAATTGTCATGTTAACACCTCTTTAATAAGTGTGTAGTCATGTTACTACAATTAATTTTATCGTACAAGCAAAGAGAGCTGCTCGTCAAAAGATCGTTCTCATGGTGTTTAAAAACAATGCTCAGCAGCAGGAAAACTCTTATCCTTCACAGCCGCCACATAAGCCTTAATCGCCGCATCAATATTCGTTTGCCCATCCATAAAGTTCTTCACAAAACGCGCTTTGCGGCCTGGGAAAACACCTAGCAAATCGTGCATGACTAGGACTTGACCTGAACAATCAGGGCCAGCGCCTATGCCTATGGTGGGGATGTGTAATAAGTCAGTGACTTCTTTTGCTAGTCCTGCTGGGATCGCTTCTAAGACCAATAATGCCGCGCCAGCTTCTTGCAATAATTGTGCGTCGGCTTTGAGTAGATCGGCGGCTGCGGTGGTTTTGCCTTGTACTTTGTAGCCACCTAATTGATGTACTGATTGCGGTGTTAATCCAAGGTGGGCGCAGACTGGGATGGAGCGTTCGGTGAGGAATTTGATGATAGGGGCGATCCATGCGCCGCCTTCTACTTTGACCATTTGTGCGCCGGCTTGTATCAGTTGTACTGCGTTGGCAAAGGCGGTTTCTGGTGTTGGGTAGGTGCCAAACGGCATATCGGCAACCACAAAGGCTTTGTCATTGCCGCGTACTACGCTGGCGGTGTGATAGGCGACATCGGTGTTCGTCACGGGTAGGGTGGAGCTATGCCCTTGGCAGACCATGCCGAGTGAATCACCGACTAATAAAACCTCGACACCGCAGCGATCCATCATCGCCGCAAAGCTGGCGTCATAGCAGGTCAACATAGTGATTTTTTCGCCTTGTTCACGCAGAGTATTGAGTGTCGTGATGGTGACCGCTTTGCGGTCTTGTAAGTATTCAGCCACGATGTTTCCTTTGGTGTGAAGTTCACATGTTACTTATAAAGCGACATGATTTGGTTTTTCAGGATAAACGAAAAATTGTTCCAGCTAGGCGTAGCGTCGCTGACAGTACTTTAGTACGGCAAGACCCTACAACAACGCTGGGGCGGTTTTTCGGGCATCCTAACTTCTAAAAATAAAATACACAGCGCCCACTAAACATAATCCTGCCCAGACATAGTCTAACTTAAACGGCTGATTCATATAAATCATCGAAAATGGAACGAAGACTACGAGCGTTAATACTTCTTGCAGGATTTTGAGTTGCGCCAAACTGTATTGAGTGTAACCGATACGATTCGCCGGTACCTGGAGTAAATATTCAAAAAGCGCGATCCCCCAACTGATAAAAGCCGCGATATACCAGGCTTTACTATTGAGATTTTTGAGATGTCCGTACCATGCAAAAGTCATGAAGACGTTCGAGAGTATCAATAGTCCGGTGGTTTGAATGATGACGGGAATTTGCATGGCGTTTTTGCTTGCGTTGAAATTTTGTGCCTAAGGTTTGGGTCTACAGCTGGGGTCTATAATTTACGGATACCTTGATCCGCAACCGCTGGTGCGAATTCATGTGCTGCACCTTTACCTGGTATGACAACGAAAGGATCGACTTGCAGTAAAGGGATCAAGACGAAGGCGCGTTCCGTCATGCGCGGATGCGGCACTGTCAAGCGTTCAGTATTGATCGTTTGTTGACCGTATAGCAGCAAATCAAGATCTAAGGTGCGCGGTGCATTGCGATACGGGCGTTCACGACCGCAGGCTAGTTCTAATGCTTGCAAATGGTCTAGTAGAATCTGCGCGTCTAAATCGGTCTCTAAGGCAGCGACGGCATTGATATAGTCATCACCGCTGGAATCTATTGGTGCGGTGATGAACAGCGATGAGGCTTGCTTGAATTGCGTTTGTGGTAGGCTGCGTAGCTTTTCAATTGCATACTCTACCATCGCACGAGCATCGCCGAGATTGGCACCGATACCTATGTAAGCACTGATCGCCATGAATTTATTCTGCAGAATCTGCTTTAGGTTTTGCGCTAGAATTTCGGTTCGGACTGCGGCGCGGGCGGCGTTTTTTTGCTGGTGCGCTTTCTGCCGTTTTCGTTTTTGGTTTGATGCTCAGCAAGCGCACTCGGTCTTGTTCATCGCCATTGATAAAGTCGGTCCACCATTCGCCCAACTCTGCATCGATTTCACCAGAAGCACAACGCAGCAACAAGAAATCGTAACCAGCGCGCAAGCGATTATTTTCTAATAGCTTGTAAGGTGCTTTACCTATGCGTTTTTCAAAGCGCGGTTGCATCGCCCAGATATCGCGCATGTCGGTACCGATTTTGCGTTGCAGGGCGAGGGCATCGGTTTGTGTATTCAGTACGTCATCTGCCGCTAAATGCAAAGCAGGGATAGGCAATTCGCCTGACACTTTGTAGGCTTCCCATTTTTCTACGACTTGATGCCAAAGCAGCGAGGCAAATAAGAATCCAGGAGAAACTGTTTTACCTTGTTGTACGCGTTCGTCCGTATTCGCTAAAGCTAAGGTGACAAAGCGTTCGCCCAAAGGCTGTTCAAGCACGACATCGAGTAAAGGCATCAAACCGTGATGCAAGCCTTCTTTGCGTAATTGCTGTAAACATGCCATCGCATGACCGCTCATTAAAAGTTTGAGCATTTCATCAAACACGCGAGCGCTGGGCACATTGTTGATTAAGGCTGCCATCACTTTGATCGGCGCGCGGGTTTCGGCATCGATGGTGAATTTGAGTTTGGCGGCAAAGCGCACGACGCGCAACATGCGGATAGGATCTTCACGATAGCGCAGTTCAGGCACGCCTATGATGCGCAAAGTTTTTTTACGGATATCGGCGATGCCGCCGTGGTAATCCAACACCGTTTGACTGGCTGGATCGTAATACATGGCATTGATGGTGAAGTCGCGCCTTACCGCATCTTCATGCTGCTCACCAAAGGTATTGTCGCGCAAGACGCGTCCGTGCTCATCTTTAGGTGCTTCGTTCTTGGCGGCGCCACGGAAAGTCGTGACTTCGATTAAGTCTTGCCCGAACATCACGTGTACGATCTGAAAGCGGCGACCGATGATAAAAGCGCGGCGGAAGAGGCGTTTGACTTGTTCTGGCGTCGCATTGGTCGCCACGTCAAAATCTTTGGGTTTTACGCCTAGTAATAAATCACGTACTGCGCCGCCGACGATAAAAGCTTTGAAGCCATTGTCCTGCAAAGTTTGCGTCACACGGATCGCGTTATTCGATACTAAGTCAGGATCGATGCCGTGTTCTTTTGCGCTCAAGACTTTTGGCTTGTTTTTCTTTGCGCTCGCTTTGCCTTGATCGATGGTGTCGTCAGGGCTCTTAACGCCTAAGATTTTGCGGATAAATTTCTTAATCATGCTTAATTTTGCAGCTCAGTTGTGTAATTCAAACAGTTGTAAAGTCGGCCAGCCTTGTGCCTGTGCATGGGCTTGCAATAGTTTATTCGGATTGGTCGCTATCGGGTGAGTCACGATAGAGAGCAAGGGAATATCGTTTTGTGAATCGCTGTAAAAATAACTTTTAGTAAAATCACTCAATTGCTTACCTTGTTGCGCCAGCCATGCGTTTAAGTGCGTGACTTTGCCGGGGCCCGAAGTCGGTACACCGCGCAGTTTACCAGTCAAATTGCCTTGTTCGTCTAAATGTGGTTCTGCTGCCAACAAATGTTCTACGCCTAAGGCTTGTGCTATTGGTTGCGTCACGAAGCGATTGGTGGCGGTAATGATGGCGATCAAGTCGTTTTGGTCTTGATGCTGCTTGAGCAGCTCAAGTGCTGCTGGTAAGAGGGCGGGATTGATGACTTCGTGCATGAATTGCGCATGGTAATCATCTAGCTGCTTGCGTGGAAATTGCGCTAAGGTGCCTAAAGCAAATTCTAAATATTCAACCGGATCTAAAGTGCCCGCTTGGTATTGGGCAAAGAATTCTGCATTGCGACGACCAAATTCATCTGCATCAACCGCGCCTATGCGACACAGGAATTGACCCCATTCGTAATCGGAATCGATGGGTAGTAAGGTGTGGTCGAGATCAAATAGGGCGATGTTTTGCGTGGATTGTTTATTCATAAGCATGTTCAAAATGTTCGCTATATAAGTGACGCGAGGCAAGGCAAGAAATTATTCAGCATGATCTCTTTGCAATAATTCACGCAATAAGGGAAGCGTAATCGGGCGCTTGGTTTCCAACGAATAGTGATCAAGTTCGCTTAACATTGATGTTAATGAGCGCATGTCACGGCGGTAGTGCGTAATCAAATAGGGTAACACGCCTTGTGCTAATCCTATGCCTTTTGCCTGTGCCGCACGTTCTAGAGCGTCAATTTTGTCTTCGTCGGATAAGCCGATGACTTGATAAATTAAGCCCCAACCAAGTCGGGTGCGCAAATCGTCACGCACATTCAAAATCATTGGCGGATGGTTACCCGCCGCGACAAAAAAAGCGCCATTCGCCCGTGCTTCATTAAATAATGCAAAGGCATCGATCTGTGCTGCTGCGGACAATTGATCGCAATCGTCCAGCAGATATAGATCTACCTCTGGGCTATACCAAAATTGTTCCTCATTGGCGTTGGCCTTGATGTAGCGGGTATTGGGTGCCTGTGCAATTGCGTGTAGAAGATGCGTTTTGCCAGCACCAGCTTCGCCCCATAAATACACGGAGCGCTCCCCATATTGACTGGCTGTGCGCTCGGAGAATAGGCACAAAATCTGTGCCAACTCTGCATTTTGTCCCACTACAAAGGTATCCAGAGACGGAGGAGTTTCCGCATCTAGATCAAGTAAAAGCTGTCTCATTGTCATGAATATCGTCAAAAATCTGTCTTGCTACCACTTACTGCATCACTTATTACATCAATGACGGAACTCATTGAGATTGACGATAAAAGGAACTATTTAAATACGAAATACGTAAATTTTTCGCGGCTACGGAAATTACCGCAGAGGCAGGTAGTGCGATCAAAATACCGATAAAACCAAATAATTGACCGAAAGCCATTAAGGCAAAAATTACGGTTAATGGATGCAAGCCAATGCGTTCACCGACTAATTTTGGCGTCAAGATAAAAGATTCCAAAGCCTGACCAATGCCATAAATAATCGCAACGGCAATTAATCCATGCAAGTCGCTAAACTGTAAAACCGCACTGACCAGCGCTAAAAACAAGCCTAATCCAAAACCTAAGTAAGGTATGAAGACCAATAAACCAGTCAAAATGCCGACTGGTAAAGCCAAGTCAAATCCCGCAATTGTCAGCCCTATCGAGTAGTAACAGGCCAATACCACCATCACCATCATTTGACCCCGCAGATATTGTGCGAGTAATTCATCGACTTCTTTGAACCATGATTCAGTTTGTGTTATCCAGCGGCGAGGAATGAAATTGCGTAAGCGGGCAATCAGTGAGTGCCAGTCAACCATGAGGTAGAACAACACAATTGGGATCAAAATGAAATTGGCTAACATGCCGAGTACCGCCGTGCCGCCAACCCGAATAGAAGATAAGACGGCCTTGCCGATTACATCGCTGCTACTGGCTAGGTGACTACTGATTAAGGCCTTAATTCCTTCGCTATCAATACTGGCTTGAATGCCAAAATCATGCAGGAGAGGGCCGATAAGCGTATTGAATTTGTCCAGAAATAAGGGAATTTGATTGTGCAGTAATGGAATTTGCTTTTGTAATATTGGCACCATGATTAACACGATTGCCAAGATACAGGCCACCACCAGTAAGATCATCAGGGTTGCGGCAATTGGTCGAGGTAACTGGATTCCTCTAAATTTAAGCAAGCAAAGCTTATCAAGCCAAGGGTTAAGTACATATGCCAAAATAGCCGCCACGATAAATGGCATCAGAATCGGGCCAAGTAAAGATAGCAAAAGAATAAATGCGAGCGCAACGCTTAACCACGTAATGGTTTGCTTTTGATTGCTGGTCAAATTAAATGGCATAGACTTTTGTCGGTTAAACTTCGCAATGAAACCTGCGATTTGCCTAAAAACTAGGTAAAACTCAGGTCGATTTGTTAAAATAGCGCTTTTGGATCAACTCAAAACAGTATTCTCCCTGAATTTTCGAGGAAGTTACTAATTTTTGTGAACCACATTTCTGGCAATTCCGCTATTTTACCGCCTCAAGCCCCTACTGACGAATATCCTATGAGCACAAATACTCCTGTTTCTCTTTCTTATGCCGACGCTGGTGTCGATATGGTTGCTGGCGACGCGCTGGTCGATGCGATTAAACCATTCGCAAAACGTACGATGCGCGAAGGCGTGATGGCCGGTATCGGTGGTTTTGGTGCGATGTTTGAAGTCAGCAAAAAATATAAAGAGCCAGTGTTGGTTTCTGGTACCGATGGCGTTGGTACTAAGCTGAAATTGGCTTTCCACTTAAATCGTCACGACACCGTTGGTATCGATTTGGTCGCCATGAGCGTCAATGATATTTTGGTACAAGGCGCTGAGCCTTTGTTCTTCCTCGATTATTTCGCTTGCGGAAAATTGGATGTGGCAACGGCGACTGATGTCATCAAAGGCGTGGCATTTGGTTGCGAACAAGCTGGTTGTGCTTTGATCGGTGGTGAAACTGCTGAAATGCCTTCTATGTATCCAGAAGGCGAATACGATTTAGCGGGCTTCGCAGTTGGTGCCGTAGAAAAATCCAAGATCATCGACGGCAGCAAAATCGTACCGGGTGATGTGATTCTGGGCTTGGCTTCTTCCGGCATTCATTCCAACGGTTTTTCTTTGGTACGTAAAATCATCGAAGTCGCGAATCCCGATTTGAACGCGGATTTCCATGGCCGTAGCTTGGCAGACGCTTTAATTGCACCAACGCGTATTTACGTCAAACCTTTGCTGGCCTTGATGGCGAGCATGGAAGTCAAAGGTATGGCACATATTACTGGTGGTGGTTTGGTAGAAAACGTACCACGCGTATTGGGCGACAAATTGACTGCGATCTTAGATAGTAAATCTTGGGAAATGCCACCTTTATTCAAATGGTTGCAACAACATGGTGGCGTAGCCGATGCAGAAATGCACCGCGTGTTTAACTGCGGTATTGGTATGGTCGTGATTATGGCGGCGGATCAGGCTGATGCGGCGATGGCACAATTGGCTGCAGCGGGCGAGACGGTATTTAAGATTGGTACGATTCGCGCGCGCGAAGCTAATGAGCACCAAACGATTGTGGTGTAACATATTTTAGTTTTGCTCGGTTCTTATCGCGAGCAAAATTCGAAAACAAAAAACAAAAGGCCAGATTCTGTACCCCGCAGATTCTGGCCTTTTTGTTGATATTGACCCGTCCTGAAATAGATTGACAGTTTTCTTCGTAATTGAAAGGAACGTCAATGAAATCAACAGAACGCAGGAGTCAAAGAGATTACACCTTAGCTTTTAAATTGTCGGTTGTTGATCAAGTAGAAAAAGGCGACCTAACCTATAAACAAGCCCAAACGCGCTATGGGATACAAGGTCGATCCACTGTTTTGGTATGGTTACGCAAACACGGTACACAAGATTGGCATAATAGAGGATTAAGGAAAAACCTCAATTTAGCCATGTCCCAAGAACCCTTACCCCTGACGCCGGAACAACGGATCAAAGAACTTGAGAAACAACTCAAGATCGCCAATGAAAAGGCGCAGCTATTTGAAGCCATTGTGAATGTCATTCGAGATGACTTTGGGATCGTCATTCCAAAAAAGCATTTAGGCAAGTCCTTGAGCACAAAAAAACGCCTCAAATAAGTATTAACAAGGCTTGCCATTATTTTGGTTGGACACGTCAGGCATATTATCAACAAATAGCACGCGACCAAGGGCGTCGAGATGCACATGAACAAGTTATCGAATGGGTGACGAAAATTCGATTGCGTCAGGCGAAAATTGGCACGCGTAAGCTGCATTATTTACTGCGTGAGAAACAGCAACAAGCGGGTATTAAGCTGGGGCGAGATGCCTTATTCCATCTACTCAGGATGCGGCATTTACTGATCAAGCCAAAGCGTGCTTATCATAAAACCACGCACAGCCATCACCGTTTTTACAAGCATCCCAACTTACTCAAAGCAGGTTCTGGGCAAGTGCAGGCTTGTAGGCCAGAACAAGTCTGGGTCGCTGATATTACCTACATACCAACGACTGAAAAGTTTGTTTATTTGAGCCTGGTGACAGATATCTATTCAAAAAAGATCGTAGGGCATCATGTCCATGCCAGCCTGCAAACAGAGGAAGTGAGCGTGGCCTATCGACGTGCGTTGCGTCATAAAAGCAGCGTGTCCGATCTGATACACCACTCAGATCGAGGTATTCAATACTGCTCCGCTTATTACCAACAACTGCATGAGAAATTCAAAGTACGATGCTCGATGACCGATGGGTACGACTGCTATCAGAATGCCGTCGCTGAACGAGTCAACGGCATTCTCAAAGGAGAGTTCTTGTTACAAACGCCCTCAAATCTAGCGCAAGCACGAAAGCTCATCGCACAGTCCATTCAAATCTATAACAACGAACGACCACACTCTAGTCTCAAAAACAAAACGCCCAATGAGGTCCATCGAGCGTGTTTGCAACACTTTTAGTTGTCAACTTATTTTAGGACTAGACATATAAAGTCGATGTCGATGCTGGAGCCGATTAGTTTAGAGGATTACTTTGAGCGCTGATTTGAAACTGATTGGTTTGATAGCCCAGCATCGCTGCTTTTTCTAGAATTTTTTGTTGAATGAATGGATCGAGTTGCGCGGTACGCGATAATATCCAGCCATATTTGCGGCTAGGTTCGCCGACTAAGACCCACTGATAATGTGGGTCTAAATCGAGTATCCAATAATTGCCATAAAATGGCCTGAAAAAACTCACCTGCAGTTTTGCATTACCACTTTCGTCAACAAGTTTGGCAACGCCATTTGCTTGTTCTATGCTGCCATCTTTTGTTCGACAACGATTAATCACACGAATTTGATCGCCATCTTGTTGATACTCAGCTTGCGTATCAGCGACACACATAGATTGAAAACGGTTAGGAATAAACGCAACCTGATACCATTTTCCGACATAGCGGTTTAAATCAACTTTTTCTACTGTGGCTAGCGGTGCGGTTTCTTCATTGCAGGCAGTTAATAGGCTGGTGGTGATAACAAAGGCGAGTATCAAAAGTCTTTTCATTGGATTGCTAACCTGAAGTGATGATTAACTCATTCTAATACGGTTTCGATCCAGCCTATGTATTGAGTCGACGTTTTTGATGAATGTTTCTAAGACCTGCATTGCTGAGTGATTTTTTTGGATTCAGTATTCATTAAGTATTGCCAGCGCAATTCTCAAAAAAAAGGCCGTGTATGAGAACCGGCCCTAAGAGGGAGACTAAAACTTGTCAGGTGAATCGACTACTGTGTTTGTAACATAGCGCTGATCAACACACTTGTGACTGGAACATCGCTCATTCCGCCTCGAGTTGAGGTTGGAACTACTTTAATCTTATCAACAGTCTCAATACCGCTGACGATTTTGCCAAATACTGCGTAGCCACTTGCGTTGGTATCGAGTGCTTGATTGTCAACGACATTAATGAAGAACTGTGACGTCGCTGAATCCAAGACATTCGTGCGTGCCATGGCGATTGTGCCGCGTAGATTACTTAAACCATTGCCGGCTTCTAACTTGATTGGCGCTTGAGTCGCTGGTTGTGTCAGATCAGCATTGAAACCACCGCCTTGAATCATGAAGTCTTGAATCACGCGATGGAAAATTTTATTCACGTAAAAACCAGATTCAACATAGTTCAAAAAATTATCAACCGTAATTGGTGCCTTAGCTGGGTTCAATTCAATTACCACGCTACCTAAAGACGTTGTCATCGTGACTTGAGGTTGTTTCGCTAAAGGAATCGTGACATTGCTTGCGTACAGTGAATTTGCATTGCCGTCGCTGATGACAACAGGAACACTACCAGCGGCGATGATTTTGCAGCTAAAAACTTTTTGTGTTGCAGTACTACCAGCTAACTCGGTAATTTTTAAACAGCCTTGGTGAGAAAGATTGATGCCAAGATTTAGATTTTGGCCTTTAACTGTAATCACACTTGTTTTGCGATAAACCAGTTGATCGCTAGTGACCTCAGAAATGCTTACTTTTTGAGTAGCAGGTGTTGTGCTATCGCCACCACTACCACCACACGCGCTCAATAAGGCAACTGAGGCAATTAATAGAACAGGTAATTTCAAGAGGAACTCCAAGAAAGCTTGATTTAATAAAACAGCAGTATAGGGTGCTGGCTAAGGATCAGAAATTGTTTTCCTGTCCTAATTTTGTAGCAATATGTACGGATTTGTATGTATCAATATGTGTCGATGCAGATGATGGTTTCCTCCTGATTTTGGGTTTGGAATTGAGTTGAGCAAGAATACGATCGATGTCTTTGATGAGTTTTTCATTTTGACCTTTTAAGGAGGCAAAACGTATTCCATCTTTGAGAACTGGCACGGGAAGCACAGCAAAACGAATTGTCTGGTTGGGTGAATTTTCGTTGTTATTTTCATTGGGTATTTTAATGTTGCTGATGAGTTTCTCAACATCTTTTGGATTGGTTAACGGACTGGCGAAAATCATCGCATCAATGCGTTTGTTGCTGAGTTTTTTTAGGCGAGGGCCATATGCGTCGATGTCATCATCCGCTTTGAATAAGATGTTTTTTAATTGATCGAATTCACCGCCATATTTTGAACCTCGGACAACACCGATGGTTTTACCTTTTAGGTCTTGAATTGTCTTGTAATCGAACTGTTGATCTGCACGCGTCACTAACCACAAGTATTGGTAAACCACGGGTTCGGAAAAGTTGAATATCTCAGCACGTTCTGGCGTTAAGCTTAAACCAAAAATTAAACCACCTTCGGTGCTGGCGATTTTAACAGCGCGGTTCCATGGGTACATTTGTAGCCGAAATTGGATGTTCAGATCTTTTTCTATCCTCGCAAATACATTTGTGAAACGCTCTGGAATTGGGTTTAATTCACCTTTTTCATTGCGATTTTCACCAAATAGTAAGTTGATTTTGGTCTGTGCTGCGCTAGGTGTAATGGAGAGCTGCGCCAGCAGGCATAACACGAGAATGTGAGATGCGACCCGTAAAGGGGAGTAGCACAATGCGCATAAATGCATTTGCAGAAGTTGAAAAGCTTTGTTTATCACACTGGTCGCTTGTCGCATTGTGGCCATAACATAGAAATAATTACTGTATCGCAATTATAAATGTGATTAGTGGCTTTGGGCGGGATGCGCCGACGATTAAGGAGTCAGGTGAAAATTTTTATGCGTCTTCCAGGTCGAAAGTCGCGTGAAATCATGATTTCGTTTACTTCGGCGTCACTTGACTTAGCATAAACCTTCAAATAATAAGATGTTAACAATACCGCCTGCCTCGATATTGCCTTGTTCATCATCTAATATGATCATGCAATTCGCTTCTGACATAGAACGTAGCACACCAGATCCTTGTGAACCAGTAACTACCACCTCCAACTGACCCTGTAAGTTACGACTGGCGATGCCTCGTTGATATTCTGTGCGTCCTTGGCGTTTGCGTATCACATCGCGTGAGATCGCTGGTATCAGAAGTGCCGGCTTTTCATCCGCACCAATTAATTGCTGCAATGCTTGTTGGACGAAGAAGTAAAACGTCACCATTACAGCGACTGGATTGCCAGGCAGGCCAAACAGATAGGCCGAGCTGCCATCAGCGTGTATTTTGCCAAAGGCCATCGGTCTCCCTGGGCGCATATTTATCGTCCAAAAGGCAACCTGACCTAGTTGCGCCATCACTTGCCGGGTGTAATCAGCAGCACCAACAGAGACCCCACCAGAAGTAATAATCGCATCGGCTTGCACACATGCGGTACGCAACGCTTGCTCTAAAGCTTCGGGGCTATCTTCAATCACCCCCATATCTACAATGTCGCAATCTAGGCGCGACAGCATGCCGTACACTGTATAGCGATTGCTATCATAGATGCATCCAGCATCAAGTGTTTGACCAAGTGAACGAATTTCATCACCAGTCGAAAAGTAAGCGACTTTTAAACGCCGTTGTACTGTCACTCTGGCGATCCCTAACGACGCTAGTAAACCTAATTCAGCTGGGCCTATACGTTTTGCTTTTGCAATGGCAAGTTTCCCGAGTGCTAAATCTTCGCCACGAAGGCGGCAATTATCACCTTGTCGCAATTTATTTGCTGGAATGGCGATAGCGGTGTCTTTTAGTCGTGTCGTTAGTTCTTGTGGAACGACCGTATCACAAGACCTTGGCATCACTGCTCCGGTCATGATGCGGATACAGCTGCCAGGTAGGACTGGCTTGGTATATGGATGGCCTGCATAAGCTTCACCCACAATTTCTAAGTTCAGATCGTGGTTGGCAATTAATTGTGCGCCATGAAAGGCATAGCCATCCATCGCGGAATTATGGTGCGCAGGTACGTCAATTGGCGACAATATGTCGATTGCTAATACTCTGCCTAAGGCAGATTTCAGATCGAGCTCTTCAGTATCGGTGATCGCGGCAATATGTTCTTGTATCCAAGTTTGGGCTTGCGCTACCGATAAAAACTGACTATCACTTTGCGGATCTGTCATGTGGTTTTCTGTGAGAAGAGTTTGCTTCATATTGCCAGCTTAAATATCGTGTAGATGGATGGAATAGGTAGTCATTGGTGAATATTCACCTGAGTATACGTGTGCAAATGTTTAATGGCTGTCTAAAGTAGTTTCGGCTAATTCTGCGCAGGTATTGATATTGCGAAAATCCGCTGCATTTTCAAATGCGACTTCGACTATCTTGAGATCCGCATACCAGTCACTGACTTTACGACCGCCACGTTTCAAAAAAAGATCTAGATGAGATTGTATATCCGTCTTCAGCAGACAGAATACAGCTTGCTGTTGCCATTTCGCGGTTGTGCGATGCTGCGCATCTTGAAATTGGTTTTCTGGTGCTACGGTGATTGCTACCGCCAGTTGCGCCTGTTCTCGCGTTAAGGCAGCAGCCAAATGTTCGACAAGATTGTCTGGTAAAAAAGGGGAATCGCAGGGGGCTGTCACTATGTAGGGCGTAGTGCAAATGGATAAGCCTGCGTGTAAACCGGCAAGCGGTCCGGCATAGTCCGGAATGAGGTCGCATACCAGCGGGCAAGAAAATTCGGCATATCGTTCCAGATCTTGATTGACATTGATCACGATCTGACCGACTTGTGGTCTTAGACGGCGTAACACATGTGCGACCATGGGCTCCGTTCCTAAAAGTTGCAAGCCTTTGTTGACTTGCCCCATACGCATTCCGCGTCCGCCAGCGAGCACCAAACCAGTAATTTCTTCAATTCGAATCATGTCTGTCATTTCAGGAGTCTGCTTGATTTTTTTATAGGCGGTTTAGGTGATTAACCACCGATATACGACATTTCGATTTTTTGCCGTCCAGTTGCAGAGCTGTCGCTTGCCAAGCCGCGTAATTCAGAATAGCGGTCTTGACGTTTTTGCCAAATAGCGGCAAGTAAGTTAGCAATCTTTAGGTCGGGCTGATCTAACTCGGCATTCCGTAAATGCTGGCGTAAATCATGCCCATGGCTGGCAAATAAACAGGTGTATAGCATCCCTTGCGTAGAAAGTCGTGCACGACTGCAATCATGACAAAATGCTTTACTCACACTGGAAATAAATCCTAATTCACCTTGCTCATCCAAGTGTTGATAGCGCTCGGCAGTTTCGCTGTTGCTATTGGCTTTGAGAGGTCTTAATGGCATTCCCGCTTGCACTAATTCACTGAGAATTTGAGTAGACGGCACCACTTCATCCAAGCACCAGGCATTCGATGAGCCGACATCCATAAATTCTATAAAGCGCAAAATGTGTGGCGTGTTTTTAAAATAGCGTGCCATTGGTACGATCTGGTTTGCATTGACACTTTTTTTAACGACCATATTAATTTTGATTTGCTGAAATCCTGCCACCTCTGCGGCTTGGATACCTTCAAGTACTTGATCAACAGGAAAATCGACATCATTCATTTGTCGAAAGATGTTGTCGTCTAAAGCGTCAAGCGATATGGTGAGGCGATTTAAGCCTGCATCTTTTAAGCTTTGGGCTTTGCGCGCTAATAAAGCAGCATTGGTTGTCAGTGTCAGATCGATGTTTTGATTGTTAGTAGTTCTTAGTGTACTGAGCATGTGGATCAGTTCTTCTAGGTTTTTGCGTAGAAGAGGTTCACCACCGGTTAAACGAATCTTTGTCACGCCATGCGCAACAAAAATCTTTGCTAAACGGGTGATTTCTTCGAAACTCAGTAGATCGCTTTGCGGCAAATAACTGTAATCTTTGCCAAAAATCTCTTTTGGCATGCAATAGGTGCAGCGAAAGTTACAGCGGTCAGTGACAGAGATTCTTAAATCTTGTAAGGGTCTATGTAAGCGGTCGTGTAATTTTCCAACCGGTACGACTAAAGGCGATAAATGATCCCAAGAGAAATCCACTGGATCATTCACAGTAGAAATAGTTTTGATGGGAATAAATTTATCGGTCATGATTTTAATCAGAGAGTCATTTCGGTGAATATTTTGCTCACCATAATGTGCGTGATTATCTCTTATTTTGTTTGGTTCTGAATTTATCAAACTTAATTCGCGTCAATAAAAAAACAGCCCAGTCACATGTTTGTGCTGGGCTGCATTTTTATTCAATTAAAACTTACTTCTTTGTTTCTACAAACACTAATGGTTCGTCAGCAACGGCCGCAACGATTTTGCGTTCACGTCCCAAACGTGGCACCGCTTGAGATTGATTCGCAGCTTCTTGTGCAGCTTTCAACTTGGCTGGATCTGTGCTCGCCAAAACCAAACCTGCTTGTGCCAATACGACATTTAAATCTGCCGCTGGTTTCGTTGAGCTAGCTGGTGCTGGAGTCAATGCTACCGTTTGTGTCACCAGCACCGGAGCAACTGCCTCAGGCTCGGCTAACTTACTGGTGTTCACTTCGGTGAACATCGGCAAGGTTTCATTCACTTGCATCGCAGACGTGGTAACTGGGGCAACGGTGATTGCTTCCAAATTCGTTTGCTCATTGCTTGTGACTGATTCTACTGTTTGTTCTACCACTTGTTGGCTTTCTTCCGCGATAGCTTGGATCACCTCTGCCGTTGCCGCAGTTGTTTCGGGCATTGCAACAGGTACAGTAACAGGCGCTACAACAGATGGTGCAACTTCAGTAATTGCCGTTTCAACGCTCAACGATTCTGTATTGGTATTCACAGTTGTTGTTGCTTCCACCAGATTCGCTGCTGGAGATTCAACGACTGTAGCTAACACTTTATCAGTTGCTTCAGCATGAACACTAGGCGCCAAATCAAAACTCGTTTGCACCGGAGCTGTTTCAGCGCTAGCTGGAGCATTTATCATCAGATCCGCGACAGGAATAAATGCTGGTGGATCATCGTGTTTAAGCTCAGTATTTTGCTCATTTTGTGATGTAGCTAATTCAGTATTTTCTACACCATTACGATCACGACGATTGCGGTTGCGACCACCACGGCGGCGACGGCGGCCTTCCTCTGCTTGTGGTTCTGTGCCATCTTGCTCTTGGTCTGTCGCCAGATTTTCACGCGGTTCACGTGGCTCACGGACTTCCTGCACCTTGGGTTTATTTAGTGCTGGCGCTGTGACATTGCCAACCGCTGCAGAATTAGCTAATTCTTCTGCTTTTACTTCTGGGTTGTTATTGTCTTTCTTTGCTTCGCGTTGACGTTGTTGGCGATCGCGACGGCCTTCTTGTCCCTCTTTTTCTTCGCGCGGAGGACGTGCTGGTTTACCCTGGCGTGCTTGTGGATTGGTATCCGACGCAGTTTTGTTCACATCTTTATCTGCAACACGATTGCCATTTGCATTTGGATTTGTATTCACTGGACGTTCTTCGGTCTCAGCTCCGTTGCGAGAATTGCGTCCATTGCGACCATTTTGTCCACGATTGCGTTGGCGATTGCGATCATTTCTATCGCGACCATGCTTAGGTTTTTCTTCTACAACGGGTGCTTTTGTTTCAGTGCCGCCGAAAATAGAACTGAAGAACTTCGCAATACCCGCAAACAAACCACCTTCAGATGATGCTTTTGGTGCAGCTGCAACAGGCGCAGGCTTGCGCTCAACGATAGGTGCAGTTTCTGGTGTAATACTTTTCACTACCGCTTCTTGACGTGGTTTGACTTCGTCTTTTTGACGTTTGCTATAACCAATGTCGGTATCCGCTTGCTCTGCCATCGCATAACTGACGTGCGCTTCTTCCAAACGCGGATCATCATGCTTCAAACGGTCGAGTTTGTAGTGTGGTGTTTCCAAGTGTTTGTTTGGAATCAAAATCGCTGTGACACGATGACGGTTCTCAATCTTGAGGATTTCGCCACGTTTTTCATTCAATAAGAATGCCGCAACATCGACTGGTACTTGGACGTGGATCGCTGCTGAATTTTCCTTCATTGCTTCTTCCTGAATAATACGCAGGACTTGCAAAGCGGAAGATTCTGTATCGCGGATGTGACCAGTACCGTTACAACGTGGGCAAGTCACATGGCTACCTTCAGACAGAGAAGGGCGCAAACGTTGACGGGATAATTCCATCAAGCCAAAGCGGGAAATTTTACCCATCTGCACGCGGGCGCGGTCATAGCGCAATGCGTCCTTCAGACGTGTTTCAACTTCGCGTTGATTCTTAGCGTTTTCCATGTCGATAAAATCGATCACGATCAAACCGCCCAAGTCACGCAAACGCAATTGACGCGCAACTTCTTCTGCTGCTTCGCAATTCGTATTGAAAGCAGTCGTTTCAATATCGCCTCCACGAGTTGCGCGCGCGGAGTTGACGTCGACTGACACCAAGGCTTCAGTATGATCGATCACAATCGCGCCACCAGATGGCAAAGGCACGGTGCGTGAGTAGGCTGTTTCGATCTGATGTTCGATCTGGAAGCGAGAGAACAAAGGTACGTCATCGCTGTAGCGTTTTACACGGTGCACCATATCGGGCATCACGTGGCTCATAAACTGCTGGGCTTGTTCGTAGATATCGTCAGTATCGATCAGGATTTCGCCGATATCTGGTTGGAAATAATCGCGAATCGCACGGATCACCAAAGAAGATTCTTGATAAATCAGGAAAGCGCCTTGTGCAGATTTGCCAGCGCCATCAATTGCACGCCACAGTTGCATCAGGTAATTGAGATCCCATTGCAATTCATCGACATTGCGGCCAATACCAGCGGTACGCGCAATCACGGACATACCTTGTGGCAAGTCCAGTTTGTCCATGGTTTCACGCAATTCTTGACGATCTTCGCCTTCAACGCGACGGGAAACACCTCCACCACGTGGGTTGTTTGGCATCAAGACCAGATAACGGCCAGCCAAAGAAATGAAGGAAGTCAAAGCCGCGCCTTTGTTGCCGCGTTCTTCTTTTTCTACTTGAACGATAATTTCTTGGCCTTCGCGCAAAGCATCTTTGATCGATGAATTGCGGACATCGATGCCTTCTTTGAAATAGCTGCGAGCGACTTCTTTGAATGGTAAAAAGCCGTGACGTTCTTCGCCATAATTGACGAAACAGGCTTCTAAGGAAGGTTCAATGCGGGTAATAACACCTTTGTAGATATTCGATTTGCGGAGTTCGCGTCCGGTGGTTTCGATATCGATGTCAATCAGTTTTTGACCATTGACAATCGCTACGCGCAACTCTTCTTGCTGCGTAGCATTAAACAGCATACGTTTCATATTTTTCTCCATGGCATTAAAGCCATATATCACTAGCGTCAGCTGGGCTGAACGATAGTGGCGTGCTTACATTGGATGTATGCGAGAGCGGAGAGTTTGAGGGGGCGGGAAATGCCACTGGCACAAAGAAATAAAAAAATAATCCCGCGAGCGATCAGCCTAAAGCTGGAATCATTCATGGGAAGTGATTAAATCTTTTGTGCGCTTGGCGCGGATGGTTTTTTACCTGGGGCGAGTGCACATGTCTCCGAGTATTCTGGCTTGCATTTCGTCATCCTTAGAGGCGAAACAGAAGTACATCAAGCTAATAATTCTTCAGGCGATGCGCAACTTACTAAAATAAATAGTGTCAAAGCGTTAGCAGTTCAATTTAACTACATCACGTGTGACGAAATCGACCGGTGTTTCTAAAACCATCAACCGGCAAGCCAGCGAATTTATGTCAATTCGCATCTCTTGCCAGACTTATCCTTATATTTCAAACTTTCTGATCCAAATCGCTTTGCATGAGTCCGATTGCCACAATTGGTTGCAACCTTGACCTGCAAAAAACGATGTGCATACACATCTTTTCTATCGAATTTGCAAAATGGCGAGGCCGATAGACACGCCCCTGTGTAGAATAGTCGTCTTTCTTACACATGCTGAAGCTTTGTTAGCTCTAGCCTCAGGGATTATATATTCAAAATGAAGGACTTAGCGATAAATATGGGTGGAAACTCTCAAAAACCATCCAAAAATGGCGATGTGCAGACCGCATCGCAAAATTTTGCACAAGTGCAACTCATTACAATCACTGAAGAAGATGCTGGTCAGCGCATTGATAACTTTTTGTTGCGTATCTGCAAAGGTGTGCCAAAAAGTCATGTTTATCGGATTTTGCGATCAGGTGAGGTGAGGGTCAACAAAGGTCGAATTGATCAGTTGTACCGTTTAAAAGAGGGTGATGTTGTACGCGTTCCGCCTACGCGCATTGCTGAGAAGGATACGACACATGTTCCAGGAGCGGAATTTGCGATAGTGTTTGAAGATAGCCATTTGTTAATTATTGATAAACCTGCTGGCGTTGCTGTGCATGGTGGTTCTGGTGTCAGTTTTGGCGTGATCGAGCAATTACGTGCCTCGCGTCCGGATGCGAAGTTCTTAGAATTGGTGCATCGTTTAGATCGAGAAACTTCTGGAATACTGTTGTTAGCAAAGAAACGATCTGCTTTAGTCAATCTACATGAACAAATGCGCGATGGTGAAACGGATAAGCGTTATCTGACTTTGGTTGCTGGTGATTGGAAAAATCAAAGACAACACATTAAATTGCCACTACATAAATATACGACAGCAGACGGTGAGCGCCGTGTGCGCGTGCAAGCTGATGGCATGGAATCGCATACCGTATTTACTTTAAAGAAAAAATATACCGACTTCGCACTGTTAGAGGCGGAACTAAAAACTGGTCGCACCCATCAGATCCGCGTGCATTTATCGTCCAGTGGTTTTGCGATTGCTGGTGATGATAAATATGGCGACTTTGCTTTGAATCGTGCTTTGTTGAAAGCGACGGATAGTCGTGGGGCATTAAAACGGATGTTTTTGCATGCGCATCAAATCACGTTTACCCATCCAGAGAGCGGCAAACAAATGACTTTGAATGCGCCCTTGCCAAAAGAATGTGAGAAATTTTTGCAAAGCTTGAGCTGATTTGAATCAAAAATTTGACTAAGCGTTTTGAGTTTGCTTGAAGAAAAATAAGGAAATATGGCAAAAAAATTATTTGATTTTATTGTGTTTGATTGGGATGGCACCTTAATGGATAGCACCGCCACCATCGTGAAATGCATACAAGCTGCGGCCAAAGATTTACAGCTACCAGTTCCTGACGATGTTGCTGCCGCCCACGTCATCGGTTTGGCACTGGCAGATGCAATGCAGGCTGTACTGCCAGATGTCGATCCTAAGTATTACCCGAAAATGATTGAGCGTTACCGTTATCATTATTTAGTACGTGATCATGAGTTGCCGCTATTTCCTGGCGTGAAAGAAATGTTAAGTGACCTGGCGCAACAAGGATATTTTCTAGCTGTTGCAACGGGCAAGAGTCGTGTTGGCTTAAATCGTGCGATGAATAGTGTCAATGTCTTGTCGATGTTTGACGCGACACGCTGCGCGGATGAGACTTTTTCTAAGCCACATCCAGCGATGTTGCAAGAATTGACGCGTGAGCTCGGGCAAGATATGCAACGTACTTTGATGATTGGTGATACTACCCATGATTTATTGATGGCAGCCAATGCGGGTGCTGGTGCGGTAGCCGTCGAATACGGCGCTCATGATGTGTCGTTACTAGCCACTGTGCCGACTTTGTACTCAGCAAAAAATGTTTTGGATTTACATCAATGGCTGACAGAAAACGCTTGATGTAATTGGAATGATGAGAGTGATCTATGGCAGAAATTTTTATTTGTAATTCGGATGAATTAGCAGAAGGTGGAAAAGGTATACGTTTTCCGTTGCTAGCTGGTAGCGATGAAGCGACTGGATTTGTGGTGCGTTACGATGGTGGCGCACACGGCTACCTCAATCGCTGCGCGCATGTACCTGTTGAATTAGATTGGTCGCCCGGTGAGTTTTTTGAAGGAAGTGGTTTGTATATTATGTGCGCTACCCATGGTGCTATTTATGTTCCCGAAACTGGGCATTGCACGGGTGGACCTTGTCGTGGCGGGCGTTTGCGTAAAATACAAATTACAGAAGTGGATGGCAAGATTTTTTGGCATCCAGATGATTATTTAACTTCAAAGCCAATTTCTTCTCTCTAATAAATTTTATCGAAGCAAGGTTTAATTTCTTCAATCTTAGAAATCATTTAGATAGTTAAAATTTTCTTTCTATTGCGTCGTGACTCGTCTATATTGAAGCCGTAACTGGTTCAAACGAGGAGGTCAATATACATAAATATTTTTGTATTTCAGACGAGTGGCATTTGAGCTCCGGTGTAGTTTCTTTACCGGTTATGTGCGAAGTAGAAAGTCCATTTTGTACGTTAAGTACTATCTATACGAAGAAATCACCGGGTGAGTCTACCTCGGTTTAGAGGCTTCTAATAAGCCCCCATGTGATAAAAACGATGGCTTTCAGCCATCGTTTTTCATTTATGCATTGCAAATAAATGATTTGTTGGTTTTATTGAATTTGCTTGCGTCAAATCAAGAAAAAAACCACATAGTCCGTTATGATTGATAGAACAATCGTCAGTATCTAGAATTTTCTATGCAATTAGCGCTTTCCCAATTTTATGGCAATCATCTTTCACGTTTTTTTAAGCGCGAGAAATGTCTTTGTTTTCATTGTAGCGAACGTATGCGTAAAGAAGGTGCTTTAACGACAGTGTTTCAACATGTGTCGCAACCAGTTTGTTGCCACGGTTGTCTTGCCGTATTGAATGCCATTGAGAAAAATGGTTTGGTTGATGAGTATCTACGCTCAAAACACATAGATCAAGGAAGTGCTCTCTGATGGCAACGGCTAACGCGCAGCCGTCTGCAGCTGAATCCTCTGACCCCGTAGAACGATTGCAAACCGAGTCACTCAGCGTCGCGGGTATTCGTTGTGCGGCTTGTATTCAATTAATCGAATTTCGGGTATCACAATTAGTTGGTGTTCATTCATTTCGAATTAATCCTATATCGCAAAAAGCCCAACTACGTTGGCAGCCAGATCGCTTGAGTTTGAAAAAGATTATTCAAGCAATCGTTGATCTTGGCTATGCGGCATTTCCGGCCAATCAATCCCTAAGCGAATATCAAGCAAAAGAAAAGAAGACGGCGCTTTGGCGTTTGTTTGTCGCAGGCTTTGCGATGATGCAAGTCATGATGTATGCGTTCCCAGCTTATTTGGTGCCAGTGCCCGAGATGGATGGTGACTTGACGCCAGATCTTGATCGCTTATTGAAGATTGCCAGCCTCATTATCACCATACCAGTTATTGGATTCTCTGCAGTGCCGTTTTTTCGCGGCGCGATACGCGATTTGAGACTGCGTTATATCGGTATGGATGTGCCAGTTTCCTTGGGTATTTTGCTGACTTTTTTTGCCAGTTGTTGGGCGACGTTTTTCGGTGGCGCTGTGTATTTTGATTCAGCCATTATGTTTGTTTTTTTATTGTTGGGCGCGCGCTTTATCGAAGATAACGTCAAACGAAAAACATCGGCAGCCCTCTCGGTATTAACGCAAATTTATCCCACTATCGCGCAGAAACTGGTTTCCTATCCTTCAGGTGAGCAAGTAAGTTCTTGTCGCGCCGATGAAATCTTGGTGGGCGACTATCTGTTGGTTCCTGCTGGTGAACAAGTGCCTTGTGATGGTGAGGTCGTTGAGGGAAATAGTGAGTGCGATGAAGCCTTAATGACGGGGGAAGCAAATCCAGTTGGTAAGAAAATGGGCGATCATTTGATTGCTGGCTCAGTGAATTTGCATAGCGCCTTGGTGATGCGAGCGACGCAAGTTGGTAATCAAACACAATTAGCGAATTTAATTGCGATGATGGAGTCGGCGACTTTAGAGAAACCACGTTTGGTCGCTTTGGCGGATAAGCATGCAAGTCGATTCTTATTCGCGATTTTGCTAATCGCTGTAGGTGCAGGAGTAGTTTGGGCGACGATAGATCCAAGCCGAGCTTTGTGGATAGGTATCAGCGTGATTGTGGTGACCTGCCCGTGCGCTTTGTCGTTAGCAACGCCTGGTGTAATGTCTGCGGCGATAGGTCAATTAGCAAAATTTGGCATGTTAGTGACAAAAGGTTCTGCAATCGAAAATTTAGCCAATTTGACGCATGTGATTTTCGATAAAACTGGAACTTTAACGTATGGCAAATTAAAAGTATTGAAAGCAGTTTATCTACAAACTGATCAGTTAAATTCTGATGAACTGAATCATCAAAAAGCACTTGTTGCCACTCTGGCCGGAATGTCATTGCATCCAGCATCAAAAGCAATTGCTGATAGTTTTGTTAGCCAACAGTTAAAGCAGTCAAACGAAGTTATTCAAGCATCGCTTGGGCAGAGTCATGAACTTGCAGGCGCTGGAATTGAACTTCGTTTTGCGGCGCAAACCTATCGTTTGGGACGTTTGGATTATGTGAAAGAGCTTAATCGCAGCGATTGGCAAATTCCGCATGCGTTTAGTAATAAGTCGGTTTCTGTATTTGCCGATCAAGATCAGATCTTGGCGTTTTTTGTGATGGAAGATGGTTTGCGTGAAGAGGCGATTGCTGCTGTGCGAGAATTGCAAGAGCAAGGAAAACACGTGACATTGTTGTCGGGAGATCGGCATGATGTCGTGGCGGAAGTTGCGGCACAATGTGGTATCTCGGACTATCGCGCAGAGTTAAGTCCTGCCGAAAAGCATGCTTACATTTTGCAATTGCAGCAGCGAGGTGCTGTGGTGGCGATGGTCGGGGATGGTATGAATGACGGTCCGGCATTGTCTTTAGCCAATGTGTCGGTGGCAATGGGGCAGGGGGCGCCGATTTCACAAACACGTAGCGATTGTTTGTTGATGTCGAATCGCTTGAGTGATTTGAGCTTTAGCATACAGCTGGCGAAGAAAGCCTACCGCTTGATCCGTCAAAATTTAGGCTGGGCCTTGCTTTATAATGTCATCGCAATTCCTGCCGCGGTACTTGGATACTTAGAGCCTTGGCACGCCGCATTGGGCATGTCCTTAAGTTCTTTGTTGGTGGTGGTGAATGGCTTGCGATTGCTGAATCTGAAACCAGCCGATTACGATTTACCACTTTCTTAAAATACATTCTTGAATCTACAAATAAACCGAATGGATATTTTGTATTTATTAGTGCCGCTGAGTGTGATTTTGGTTTTTGCCATCGGCGTCGTCTTTTGGTGGGCATTAAACCATCGTCAATTTGAAGAGCTTGACGATGTCGGGCAAAGCATTATTGATGATAAAGACGCTTAGAACATATCGAAACGCCCGACATCGTTCTCTACTGGTGAATTAAGAATATTCTTCTATGAGTTGCTGTGCCAGCATTTGGTAAGAAGTGTCTGACTTGTCTTGAATCGGGTATGACTTGGCTTGATGAATCAATTCAAAGTTTCTCGCGATGGCTTTTTGGTATGCGGGATCATAGTGTTGCGACAGCAATTGTTGAATTAGTTCTGTCATTTGATTATTTTCTGCGAGCGATGACCAACGTTCGATACGCTCCTTTCCATGTAAGTCTGTCAAACATCCTAATTGTGCGCGTAGCAGAGCAGTGTCATCAATAAAATGATGATAGTCATCGCGCAGTAAAGCGATACGCTCTTCCATAGCAAGCTGCAATTGAATACAAGGCGATTGGCGCATCTTTTCCATCATGGCATCAGGTACGCGCAAATTTCCCACTTTCTTACTTTCTGCTTCAACAAAAATGGGTTTGTTGAAATCAAAGCGACTCAAGTTTCGCCAGATTTCTGTTTCAAAATATTTTTGTGATGGCTGTCCATTTTCAGGTAATTTACCGAGTACAGAGCCACGATGTTGTGCCAATTTCTCTAGGTCGATTACTTGTGCGCCTTGTGATTCCAAACATTGTAATAAGCGACTTTTTCCTGTACCCGTTTCCCCACAGAGCACAGTCCACTTTGCTGCAGCCGTTAAACTTGGTAATTGTTGATTGACGAAACGTCGAAATCCTTTGTAGCCGCCATCAAGTTGCATCGCATGCCAGCCGATTTTTGCCATGATATGCGTCATCGAACCACTACGATTTCCACCTCGCCAGCAATAGATTAGCGGTTTCCAATCTTTTGGTTTATCGAGAAAATTCTGCTCAATATGATTGCCGATGTTCTTCGCGACCAAAGCAGCGCCGACTTTTTTGGCTTCAAACGGACTGACTTGCTTGTAAAGAGTGCCGACTCGAACGCGTTCTTCATTGTTTAAGACCGGACAATTAATCGCACCCGGGATATGATCTTCTGCGAATTCAGCTGGACTACGAACGTCTATAACACAATCAAAATCAGCCGGTGATGCGTAGGCTTGTTCGAAACTGATCAATCGGGATGTCGTCATCTTCTTAATAACTTTTGTAATGGACCCCAAACGTTTTCGAGCATTATTGGATGTGCTTCTGCTGTCAAATGAATCCGGTCTGGTTGAAAAAATTCCGCTTTATCAGCAACGCCTTTAAGAAAAAAAGGAACGAGTGCTGACTGAGTTTCCTTGGCCAATTTTGCGTACATCGAAAAGAATTTATCGGTATAAGCTTTACCGTAGTTAGGCGGGATTTGCATCGCTACCAATAGTGGTTTTGCTTTGTTTGCTTTGACCATTTGCAGCATGTCACGGAAATTTTGTTCGGACACGTTTAAATCTAATCCGCGCAAAGCATCATTGCCGCCAAGTTCAATAATCACAACACTTGGTTGATGAATTTTTAGTAGTGCGCCTAAACGTGCTTTGCCGCCACTACTGGTTTCACCGCTAATACTGGCGTTCACCACACGAGCATTTATTTTTTTGTCCTGCAGCTTTTTTTCCAGCAATGCGACCCAACCTGTACCACGTGCTAGCCCATATTCGGCTGACAAGCTATCGCCGAGCACAAGTAAGGTTTTTGGTGCAGAATGCGCATATCCTGAAATGATCGACAACGATAAAATCAAGCAAAGCGCACTGAAGATATTCAGTGTTTTCTTAAAATTTAAACGCATAAATTCAACATGAGCCTTTCTAATCAAAGCAATATTCCAGCGATACATGTGAAAAATCTGAGCAAACGAGTTGCAGACGCCACTGGTGAACTAACTATTCTACATAATATCGAGTTTTCTGTTGCTGCGGGAGAGACTGTGGCGATTGTTGGTGCCTCTGGCTCAGGTAAATCCACATTATTGGGTATCTTGGCAGGATTGGACACACCAAGCGAAGGAACCGTGGAACTCGGTGGTGTCGATATTTTCGCATTGGATGAAGATGGCAGGGCCTTATTGCGCAAGAATCAGCTAGGATTTGTTTTCCAGTCGTTTCAGTTGTTGATGCATTTGAATGCGCTCGAAAATGTGATGTTGCCGCTAGAGTTACGTGGTGATAAAGACGCGAAACAAAAGGCTGAACAGATGCTGGCTAAGGTCGGATTATCAAGCCGCTTGAAACACTATCCAAAATTTTTATCCGGAGGTGAGCAACAACGCGTGGCGTTGGCCCGTGCGTTTGTCACCGAGCCACCATTGTTGTTTGCCGATGAGCCAACAGGCAGCTTGGACGCGGCGACTGGCGAAGCTGTGATTCAATTAATGTTTGAACTGAATCGCGAGCGTGGCTCAAGTTTGGTTTTAGTTACCCATGACTTATCAATTGCTGCGCGATGTGGTCGTACGATTTCTATTGCTGCAGGCAGATTAATTTAGCGCTGCTGTCGCATTCTGAGGTCATTTTAAAATCAAAAAAGGCTCAATGTTTCATTGAGCCTTTTAGTTTAGAACCGGTAAGTCGCAACAGAGAAAATAGTGACTGGTGTACGTTGTGTCACAAAAGGATTTTTTGCTGGCGAATTCAGATGGTGCCGTGCACTGATTCCAGTCGATAGCGTCCAATTGGTATCGATATTCCAATTCCAGCTGCTGCCAATGCGTAATTCTGTGCGGCTAAGTGAATTCGCATTTAAAGAAAGATAGTGCTGTGACTGGCGCCAGTCTTGCATGCTTAAACTATTCTTCGATAAATTGTTTGGCGAGTTCCAATTGACGCTGAAAACTGCAGTCAACTCATGGCGCTTATTGAAAACACGATTCGCTTTTGCCGCAACGCTCAACTGAGTTCCACTTTGTTTGCCAACACCAACTGCAATTGCAGAGCCCAGTGCATAATTCGCGTTAATGCGGTAATTGACGAAAGCTGAAGTAGCGAAGTTAGCGCCAAATTCTGAATTGTTTGAGCTGCCTGAGTAATCTTCAAACGACGAACTGCGTTGGCGTTCTGTATCAAAACTCAAACCATAGTCCAGTTTGCCTGATTTCGAAAAATGGATTTTGCTTGAATTAACTTGATTGACGAAGAGGCCGCGTTTATTTTGTTTCGCTGGCGTATAGGACGCATCAAACGGCGAACTCATCGTGAGTGTTTGTGAGCTGCTAACACTGACAAGTGGTGTTTGATAGTAAGAATACGCAGGAACAGATACCGTTGAAAATTGCTCAGAGCGAAAATTCTGGGCGTGTGCAGAAGAACAAATTGTTCCCAACGCACTTAAAATCATCAGGTAAGCGATCTTTTTCATGATGTTGACTTTCGTTAAATATGCATCCATGCCAATGTCGCAATGCCCATTCCAGCTGCGGCAACAGTATAGGATGTGTATTCTAACCACTTTTTCTTTGTTAAAAGCGCAATTGCAGCTAAAGAAATAGCAATTTGTATAGCCGTCATTGCTTGTGCCCAACGATGATGTTGATGCAAGGCCGCATCCGATGCCTTTTCTAATTCTACTACCCTCAGCTCAAAAGCTTCAGCTTCTTTTTTAATCTGTTCTTTTTCTGTCTTATAACGATCAATTTCTGTTTTGTATTTTTCAACATCAATAGTTGGAAGTAACAATGCTAATTCGGCTAAATTTTGTTTATTAGACTTCGCCTGATAGTGACTCCAGCGATTTGATGCTTCAGTCTTATTGATCGCTGCACTATTTTTCAGCATGGCCGCAGAATTTTGCGTGGCGCCACCTTCATAGCCTAACAAAGCACCAACCGTTGCCATGATCGCCGTCATGACTGCAATTTTGCTTGAAAATTGATCGTTACTATGTGCTGCATGTTCTACTTCATGATCGTGTGGACCATGCACATGAAATCCATGTCCTGCCATTTCAAATCCTATTTTCTTGTGTAGGTGACGATTGCATAAGCGAGCTGATTGCTTTCGGCAATATAGTGTTGACGCTGACTTTCTTGCCAGATGGTGTCATCGATGCGCGGAAAGAACGCATCGCACTCAAAAGTATCTTGAATCTCTGTCACAATTAATTTTTGCGCTTTGTCGATTGCTTGCTGATAAATTTGTGCCCCGCCAATGACAAAAGCTTCAGGGCCTTCGCTTTGATTAATGGCCTCTTCGATTGATGAGACACAACTGACGCCATCTCGCTGCCAATCTTGATTGCGGCTAATGACGATGTTTTTACGATTCGGTAAAGGACGTCCAATGGAGTCGAAGGTTTTTCGTCCCATGATGATGCTATGACCTGAAGTCGTGCGTTTGAAATGCGCTAAGTCTTCAGGTAAATGCCAAGGCAATTGATTATGAATGCCAATACCATTCTTTTTGTCTGTGGCAACGATCAGTGTGAGGTTTGTCATCTTGATGTCAGTTTATACAGCAACAGGTGCTTTGATATGTGGATGAAAGTGATAGTTCCCAATCTCAAAATCTTCGAAGCGATAATCAAAGATTGATTCTGGCTGACGCAAAATAGTGAGCGTCGGTAAGGCATGAGGTTGACGTGACAGTTGCTCATTTACCTGATCCAGATGATTGCTGTATAAATGACAGTCACCACCTGTCCAGATAAAGTCACCCACTTCAAGATTGGTTTGCTGTGCCACCATGTGCGTCAATAGTGCGTAAGAGGCAATATTAAAAGGGACACCTAAAAAGATATCGGCACTCCGTTGATACAATTGGCAGGAGAGTTTGCCATTTGCCACATAGAACTGAAAGAACGCATGGCAAGGAGGCAATTTCATATGAGGAATTTCCGCCACGTTCCAAGCAGACACAATCAATCGCCTTGAATCAGGATTCGTTTTGATTTGTTGAATCAATTGCGCAATTTGATCGACATGTCCGCCATCTGGGAGTGGCCAGCTACGCCATTGAGAGCCATAGACCGGACCTAGGTCGCCATTTTCATCGGCCCAATCATCCCAGATTGAGACACCATTTTCTTTTAAGTAGGCAATATTGGTCGAACCCGCCAAAAACCAGATCAGTTCGTGAATGATCGAACGTAAATGCAATTTTTTCGTTGTAACAAGTGGAAATCCTTGGCTGAGATCAAAGCGCATTTGATAGCCAAATACAGAGCGTGTGCCGGTGCCAGTTCGGTCCGTTTTTACATGGCCATGTTCTTGAACATGGCGCATTAGATCAAGATATTGTTGCATTTTAATAAGTTTCGTTAAACGATTAATGTCGGACGATTCTGTAATTACGAAGATTACTAAGAATAATGCCTTGTCGAGGTCACCGACAAGGCATAGTTTTTTTCATGAACAGCAGTATAACAGTTCAGACGTCAATAATTTGTCCTGCATGTTCAGTGTTCCCAGGCGCGGTGAGGGGAATCGACATTTCAAAACGCGCGCCATGATTTGGTTCACTGCTGACTTTAATTTCACCACCCAAAACATTGGTAATAATGTTGAAAGTGATACTTAGACCTAGTCCGCTGCCACCTTTGCCAAACTTGGTGGTGAAAAATGGCTCAAAAATACGCTTGATGATATTCGGTGGAATGCCTTTGCCTGAGTCTTCGAACACAATTAAAACATGATCACCTTGGCGTCTTGCCATGCAACGCATATAGCCTTGACTCATGCCATCAAGTCCATGAACGACAGCATTATTCACGAGATTGCTAAATACTTGACCAAGTGGTCCTGGATAACTATCTAGTTCAATGTCATCTGGAATATCTAATTCCAAATTAAATGGTGTCTTGCGTAAGCTAGAGTGTAAGAGTGCAGCTAGCTCTTGGAATACAACAACCAAGGTAAATTTACGACGCTGCGCGCTTGACTGATCAACTGCAACCTGTTTGAAATCACCAACTAATTGTGCCGCTTGTTGCAAGCCACGCATTAATAATTTACTCGATTCTGTTGCGGCATCAACGTAATGTGATAGATCAGAACGACGCATCGTGCCGTCGGTCATTGATTTACCAATTTGACGGGTTTCGTCACTCAAGGTGCTGGCTACTAGCAGGCAATTACCCAACGGTGTGTTCAGTTCATGCGCAACACCTGCAACCATGGAACCCAATGCAGCCATACGCTCAATTCGTGCCAATTCATTTTGAGCACTATTGACACTGGCGAGGGCGGCTTCTAAATGATGATTCGCATTTTCCAACTCTTGTGTACGTTGACGTACTTTTGATTCTAAAGTGCCGGAATATTCCAATAATTGTTGGTTCTTAATTTCCAATTCGTTAAACGACCGTTGCAAAGCTTGTCGAGTGGCCTCTAAACTGACCGCTAAATGACCAATCTCATCTTTACGATCGAATGAGATTACTTCGTTGAGTTCACCGTTCGCCAATAAATCTGATTTTTCAATTAAGTCTTTGATGGGGCGCACTAATCGCCACTGCAATACGATATAAATACAAATCACGGATAGCAAAAACGAAATCGCCGTAAAAAAGACCGCCCGATTAAAGTTATCGGTAACTTCGGCATCCATAATTTCTTCGGTAAAGGTTAATTGAACTTCCCCAATCACTTGCTCACCGTGCGAGATCAAACGAGATTGCGTTCTGAATTTACCTTTTTGCGTATCTTTTCGAGAGTTGGTAATGAAGGTTTTTTTGTCGGGGAGTGTGATGACGTGAATTTCCGAAACATTCGGATTGGAAAACACAACTTCACTAGAATGCTTGGCGATTTCTGGCGTAATTTGCCAGACCGGTTCACTCAAAATAACAGCAAGAATTGCCGCCGAGCGTGAGTGATCATCTTCGAGTTTTCTTAAGCTGTCGTCCGAGATTGTACTAAGTTGAATCGGAATTAAAACGACAGAAGTAACGACCAAACCAAAGAACACCGCCAGAACAACAGCGAGACGTAAGGTAATGCGACTGAAAATTGAGGCAATCAAAGACGGTGTCTTCATTACTTAAGCTCCTTCTTTTTTTCCCAATGGCTCAGTAGCATACGTCGTCTTTCGATGCACAATGATTTAGCGATTTGTACTGCTAAGGCATGTGTTAGTTATAGGAAGGCGGGCTTGATCTTCGTTTATACAAAGCAATTATTTCTGATGGTAGAAGGTTTTAACAATTTGCACAAGTGACAGCGTTGAACTTGTGCAAATTCTATTCTTAGAGAGAGCAAAAACAGACATATTGATCCACTAATTTTTAAACAAGTGAAAAATTGTCAATCTTAGATCTAGTGATTTTCGCGTGCGTGATTAATGGTGTACTTTGGAATTTCGATGGTGATGTCTTGTTGACCGAGTTTTACTTGGCAAGATAGACGTGAAGTGGCTTCTAAACCCCATGCCGCATCAAGTAAATCTTCTTCGTCATCAGTCGATTCATTTAAAGAATTAAAGCCTTGGCGTATTACCACATGGCAGGTCGTGCAGGCGCAAGACATTTCGCAAGCGTGTTCAATTTCGACTGCATTTTCGACCAGTGCTTCACACAAAGATTTGCCTTCTTCGATTTCAATAGTCTTGCCCTCGGGGCAAAGTTGGGCATGTGGCAGGATAGTAATGATAGGCATAATATTTTTTTCGTGAAAATTATTCAAACTCGTTCAGGTTTTTACCTGCGAGTGCGCTGCGAACACTTTGATCCATGCGGCGTGCGGCAAATTCTTCTGTGCCATCGGCGAGTGCGGTGATAGCGGTTTTGATTGCATCGTGATCACTAGCTTGTTTGGTTTGACGCAGATTTTCAATCAATGTTTCAATTTCTTGTAATTCTTCTGTGCTGAGCAATTGTTTATCGCTAGCTAGGGCTGATTCAATTGCTAATAGTAAACGGTCAGCTTCAACTTGTTCTTCACGCAAAGCACGAGCTTGCATGTCACTGTCGGAAGCGCTGAATGAGTCTTGTAACATGCGTGCGATTTCATCGTCGGCTAGGCCATACGATGGTTTGACAACGATGGAAGACTCCACGCCGGAACGCATTTCTCGTGCGGAAACTGAGAGTAAGCCATCGGCATCGACTTGATAGGTGATGCGGATGCGCGCCGCACCTGCCGCCATTGGCGGAATGCCGCGTAATTCAAATTTTGCCAATGAGCGACAGTCGCTGACTAACTCGCGTTCGCCTTGTACTACGTGAATAGCGAGGGCGGTTTGACCGTCCTTAAACGTCGTAAATTCTTGCGCGCGGGCGCAAGGAATGGTGGAGTTACGCGGAATGACTTTTTCAGATAATCCACCCATAGTCTCTATGCCCAAAGACAAAGGGATCACATCTAATAACAACCAATCGTCACCCGCAGCGCGATTACCTGCTAATAAATTCGCTTGAATCGCGGCACCAAGTGCAACGACTTTATCCGGGTCGATATTCGCTAAAGGTGTGGTTTGGAAAAACTCTCCAACCGCTTTGCGTACATGTGGCATGCGTGTTGCGCCGCCAACCAGAACGACGCCATCAATATCATCCACTGTTAATTTGGCATCGCGCAAAACCTTGCGGCAAGGAGTGATGGTTTTGATGACCAGATTTTCTGTAATTTCGGTAAAAATGCTCTTGGTAATTTGCAGATGTACGACTTCGCCATTTGAGAGTTTGGCATCGATATAAGTTGAAGTCTGCGTCGACAAAATTTCTTTGGCTTCACGCGCTTTGACCATTAAGACCCGTGTGTCTGCATCATTCAATAAAGACAAACCCGCTTGCTGCAAAATCCAGCAGAACAAACGGTGATCAAAATCGTCGCCACCGAGAGCAGAGTCGCCGCCAGTCGATAAGACTTCGAACACACCTTTACTCATGCGCAAAATCGAAATGTCAAAAGTGCCGCCGCCCAAATCGTAAACCGCGTATACACCTTCGGAACCATTATCCAAGCCGTAAGCAATCGCTGCGGCGGTTGGTTCGTTTAACAAGCGCAGTACATTTAAACCAGCCAGTTTCGCCGCATCTTTAGTGGCTTGACGTTGAGCATCATCGAAATAAGCCGGAACAGTAATGACCGCGCCTACTAAATCATCGCCCAACGCGTCTTCGGCTTGTTGGCGTAATGTCGCGAGAATTTGTGCTGAGACTTCGACTGGGCTTTTGATCCCTGCAACGGTCTTCAATTGCACCATGCCAGGCTCATCATGAAAATCGTAAGGTAGATTTTCAGCATGGGCGATATCTTTTAATCCACGCCCCATTAAACGCTTTACCGAAACGATGGTATTTTTGGGATCCGTTGTTTGCTCTGCTTGTGCTTTAAAGCCGATGTGCGCGTGACCATTCGGTAAATATCTGACCACCGATGGTAATAATGAACGGCCTTCCTCATCATTGAGAATTTCAGGAATACTATTGCGCACTGTGGCAACTAAGGAATTGGTCGTACCCAAATCAATGCCAACGGCCAAGCGATGTTGGTGCGGGGCAGTGGACATGCCAGGTTCTGAAATTTGCAGTAATGCCATAATTTTTTCGTGAGGATGACGCGGTGCGTCGTCGGTCTTAAATTAATCGGTTTTATGGAGCTGAGGTCAGCGTAAGAATGACTTAGTCATCATATGCAGCGATATCGGCCAGAAATTTCTCTAAAAATAAACAAGCGCGAATGTCTTGTGCCGCTGTATGAAAATCACCACCAGCTATCGCCGCCCCCGCTTTTGTCGTTTGCGTTCTCAAACCCGCTTGCACTTCTTTTTCTAGCTGCATCATGGCAGTCATATCGTTACTGTGCCGAGCATCATCGAAGGCTTCGCGCCATTCCATTTGCTGCATTAAAAAACTTGCAGGCATGCTGGTGTTCGATTCCGTTTGCAAATCAACGCCATGTAAATGACACAAATAGGTCGCGCGTTTGAGTGGATCTTTTAAAGTTTGATACGCTTCATTGGCTTGCGTCGCCCATTGCATCGCCACACGCTTTTCTGCATCGCCCGCTTGTACAAATTTATCCGGGTGGACAGTGGACTGCACTTCGCGATAAGCGATATCGAGTTTTGTACGGTCTAGTTCGAAGCTGGTCGGTAAATTGAACAGCGCGAAATGATTCTGCATGGGATTTTGCATGGACATGAATATCGTCAAGCTAGCTTAAATCCGGAAGCTCTCGCCACAACCGCACTCGTCTTTGACATTAGGGTTGTAGAACTTAAAGCCTTCGTTTAAGCCTTCGCGCGCGAAGTCTAATTCTGTGCCGTCAATGTAAGGCAAGCTCTTAGGATCGACGAACACTTTCACGCCGTGGGTTTCGAAGATTTGATCTTCGTTACCGACTTCGTCGACATATTCCAATTTGTACGCCATGCCAGAGCAACCCGTGGTACGAACGCCGAAGCGCAAGCCTATGCCTTTGCCGCGACGTTCCATATAACGAATGACGTGTTTTGCTGCTTTTTCTGTCAGAGTAATCGCCATGATCTATCCAAATTGCGCTAAAACTGCGCGAAAAATAAGTTGAATAAAATTATTCAGCGCTATGTTTGTTTTTGTAATCGAGTACAGCTGCTTTGATCGCATCTTCTGCCAAAATAGAGCAGTGGATTTTGACCGGTGGCAATGCCAATTCTTCAGCGATTTCGGTGTTCTTGATGCTCAAAGCTTGATCTAAAGTTTTACCCTTAACCCATTCTGTGACCAAAGAAGAAGAAGCAATCGCGGAACCACAGCCATAGGTTTTAAACTTGGCATCTTGAATTACGCCATCCGCACCAACTTTAATCTGCAATTTCATCACGTCGCCGCAAGCAGGTGCACCAACCATGCCAGTACCGACAGTGTCATCACCTTTTTCAAACGCGCCAACGTTACGTGGATTCTCGTAGTGATCCAATACTTTTTCTGAATATGCCATGATGTTTCCCTCTTAAATTAGTTAATTAATGCGCGGCCCACTGGATAGTAGAAATGTCGATACCGTCTTTGTACATATCCCACAGCGGTGACAATTCGCGCAATTTGCCGACTTTGGATTTCAAGAGTTCTATCGTGAAATCGATGTCTTCTTCTGTCGTAAAACGACCAATGGTAAAACGAATCGAGCTATGCGCTAATTCATCGCTACGACCCAAAGCGCGTAAAACGTAAGACGGTTCCAAACTGGCAGAGGTACATGCTGAGCCAGACGATACCGCAATATCTTTAATCGCCATGATTAAAGATTCGCCTTCGACATAATTGAAACTCATATTCAAATTATGTGGAACGCGGTGATCCATGTCGCCATTGATGTAAGTTTCTTCGATCTCGCTCAAGCCTTTTGCTAAGCGATCACGCATGGCGCGAACGTGGGCTAATTCGCTAGTCATTTCTTCTTTAGCGATGCGGAAGGCTTCGCCCATGCCAGCGATTTGATGCGTCGCCAAAGTGCCTGAGCGTAAGCCGCGTTCATGACCGCCACCGTGCATTTGCGCTTCTAAGCGTACGCGTGGTTTGCGACGTACATACAAAGCGCCTATGCCTTTCGGGCCATAAGATTTGTGAGCAGAGAAAGAGACTAAATCGACTTTGACTTTTTCCAAGTCGATTTCAACTTTGCCCGTTGCTTGTGCCGCATCTGAATGGAAAATAATGCCTTTTTCCCGGCACAATTCACCGATTTCAACAATCGGCTGAATCACGCCAATTTCGTTATTCACCCACATGACAGAAACTAAAATCGTATCAGGGCGGATTGCTTCTTTTAACTGTTCGATTGTGATTAAACCATTGTCTTGAGGTTGCAAGTAAGTTGCTTCAAAACCCTGGCGCTCTAATTCACGTACTGTATCCAATACAGCTTTATGTTCGGTCTTCACCGTAATGATGTGCTTACCTTTACCTTTGTAAAATTGTGCAGCACCTTTTAGAGCGAGATTATTACTTTCTGTCGCACCAGATGTCCATATGATTTCACGGGAATCCGCATTAACCAGCGCAGCCACGTGACCGCGTGCCGCTTCAACAGCTGCTTCCGCATCCCAGCCATACGCATGACTGCGTGAAGCTGGATTACCAAATTGTGCGCGTAAATATGGAATCATCACGTCGGCAACGCGCGGATCAACCGGGGTCGTCGCTGAGTAATCCATGTAGATAGGAAAATGCGGTGCTTTCAGCGTGTCGATCAAAGTTTTTGTCAATGGTATGGATGTAGTTGCGGCAGTCATTCAAAACTCCAAATTTTAGGAAATGGTGCGTTCGGCGTGTCCGTGACGAACGATAACAATAGGTTTATCTTGGGCTTTTTGTTTTTGTTGGTTGACCAAGTCTTGCAGAGAAACAGAGTCTAAATAATCGACCATCTTGGCGTTCAAAGTCGCCCACAAATCATGCGTCATGCAGTGGATGCCATTGTCATGATCACTGCCATGGCAATTGCCTTTGCTGCCGCATTGAGTTGCATCAAGTGGCTCATCGACTGCGATGATGATGTCCGCGACCGTCACATTTTGCGCTTTGCGGGCGAGATTGTAGCCGCCACCTGGACCGCGTACAGATTCGACGATTTCATGGCGACGCAATTTACCGAATAATTGCTCAAGATACGATAAGGAAATATCCTGGCGTTGGCTAATGCCTGCCAGTGTGACCGGTCCATTGTCTTGACGTAAGGCAAGATCGATCATGGCTGTGACAGCAAATCGGCCTTTAGTGGTTAGACGCATGAGTCAATACTCCAAACTTGTTTAGTGATGCTGGGTAATAGTGATGAATAAACTTTAATCCCGAGCATTTGACTCAAGTATAGCAAACTTGAGTAATCTTGTCAGGTACTACCTGTTTTTACAAAAGGGAAGGGCTGTGCGGGAGGGGAGGCGAACTTGGGAGTTCGCCTCTATGAGAAATAAGGCTTAGAAATCGAACTGTGCTGAGATTTTATAAGTACGCGGTGCGCCAGGGAATAAATAGCCACCCAAACTTTGCGTTACATCACGCCAGTAGAATTTATTGAAAGCATTGTTGATATCGAAGCGGAAAGTGCTGACGACGCCGTTTAACTGTGTCGTATAGCGCGAGCCAAGATTAACGACGTTATATCTAGGCACCGTGACTTTGTTATCGGGGCTAAATGATTTGCTGCCTGAATATTGCCAGGATGCTGTCAAGTGCGCGCCATTTAAGATGCTTGGTGCGTAATCGGTGTAGATCGTGGATTTGAAACTCGGCACATTGGTCACGCGTTTGCCGTCTATTGTCGCATCGCCTGTATTATTTTGACGCGCATTAATTGCAGTCGCGCTGGCACCTAGTGTCCAATCTTTGCTTAAATTACCTTGCGCTGACAACTCCAGTCCGCGGTGTTCTGCTTCGCCCACACTGACGTAAAAATTGGCGGCATTAGTGTATTCCAAAGGCTTAGTGATGCGGAATAGTGCGGCGGAATAGCTGAAGTCACGGCTCAATGCTGCCTTGATGCCAACTTCAAGTTGCTTTGATTTGCCAGCATCGAGCATAAGATTTTCATTTTTGGTGCCAAATGGCGCTACACCACCATGCTCCAAGCCTTCGCTCGCGCTGACGTAGGTGTTCATGGAATTGTTGAGCTTCAACACCAGGGCGAAGTTGGGAAGGTTGTAGCTTTGTTCGAAGTTGGGGCTGCCTGCTTGCGCGCGATCCACCTTGAGGTGGCGCAGTCCTACATGTAGGTCGAGTTGATTGCTCAAACTCATGATGTCTTGTGCGAAGAGTGAAGTTTCTTTATCAGTCCGACGTAAAGAAACTGGTCCAGATTTGCCATTCGTTGGCGGAATCGAAACGGGGTGAAATAAATTGCTGCTGCCAGCATAGTCGTATAGGTAATCGCCAAAATAATCGCGACGTTGAGAGTTGCTTAAGCCGATTGCCAACTTATGCAGAACATCGCCAGTGCTGAATTTGCCGTTGAGCAGAGCTTGCGCGCCGCGTAGTGATTTGGATTCGTTCAAGCTGCGATAGTCGTACACGTCGTAATCACCATTTGCGCAGTAGCCAGGAAACAGATTTTGCGCCTGACACCCATAGGGAAAAGCCGTGTAATCATCGCGCTTGAATTCGTGATGATTGCTGGAGATGGCCGCGGTCCAGTCACTGTTGAGTTGATACTCAAAACGCAGGCCGATATTGCGATTGGTCGTGTCAACTGGCTTTGCCCATGTTTGATCGTTTAACATCAAGTCGGCGGAAATGCCGCGCGGTAGATCGGTGCCATTAAATAATTGAAATCCAGGTACCGATAATTGCGATTTGTGTTGATGGTCGAGATCGATCTGGAATAGGGCTTGCGGGCTAATTTGCCAGTCAAATGCGGCGGATACGAATTGACGTTCGCCGTCAGCACCTTTGACGTAAGAGCGTAATTTTTCCCCTGCCGCGTTGATGCGATAGCCAAATTGTTTGTCATCGGATTTACCGCTGAGATCGACTGCGCCATACAAAGTGCCGCGTTCGCTGGCTTCTAAAGTGATGGTGCGCACTGCGGTATTTCTAGGGCGTTTCGTTACATAATTTAAGATGCCGCCAGGCGTCGTAAAGCCTGCTTGCAAGCCGCTGATGCCTTTTAGAATTTCCAAGCGTTCTTTATTTTCTAAAGGGATGGAGGCGTCGCCCGGAATTGCAAATCCATCTTTGCGATAACTCGATGCATTGTCGAGCGCAAAACCGCGAATGGAAAATTGTTCTGCGTAGCCGATAGCGTTGTAAGCCTCATTTACGCTAGCGTCGAATTTCATGGCATCGGTAGTTTGGCGAATTCGTAAATCTTGCAATTGATTGGCCGAGAAAACCGTGATGGAGAGTGGAGTGTCTTGCAAAGCATTCTCAATAAATCCACCAATTTTACTGATCTCTGTTTTTCCGCTACGGCTACCGCTAATTACCACTTCTTGCAAAGTCTGTTCTTTGCTTTGGGCGTAGGCCGCTGTGGAAATGGTAAATGCTTGCGTAACTGCGATGGCAGTTAGACTTAATTTGAAACAGCTGCGGAAACGTGGATTCGACATGATGTGCTTTTCTACTTGGTTACGTCTGGATGAACCGAGCAAAAAAGAGGGCGGATGAGCAGAGTCATCTTGCGCTTCCCTTCGCTGGCATTATCCAGATCAGGTTCAAGGGACTATCTCACCCATACAGAAACGTACAGGACCCCTAGCGAAGGCGCGACTTTAACATAAAACCGCTTTGAGCGCCTTGTGTTGGAGTGTGCGATGACATGTGATGCATATGCGATGTATTTGCGGAAATGAAAAAAGCCTTGTATTTCTACAAGGCTTTTTATTTGGCTCCTCGACCTGGACTCGAACCAGGGACCTGCGGATTAACAGTCCGTCGCTCTACCAACTGAGCTATCAAGGAATAGAAGGTTCGCTTCTAAACTTTTATTGCACTACATCTCTATTTCTAGAGCTACAAAATTCTGTGGCTCCTCGACCTGGACTCGAACCAGGGACCTGCGGATTAACAGTCCGTCGCTCTACCAACTGAGCTATCAAGGAACAGAGACAAACATTATAGGGAGATTTCCTAAACTTGTCAAAAGTTTTTGGAGCTGTAATGTGATTTGAGAGGCTGAAAGTTGATTCCGTCTTATGGTTTTTAATCGATATTTCTGATCGCTGCGTTGGATTTGATAAGGAGTTTGTTTTTAGCATAAAGTGACAAATACTGATAATATGTACAGCTAAGTCTCGTGATTTACAGCTTCACGCCTGATTGCTTATGTATTGTGGTTGGATTAAATGACTTATTCTTGTTGTTTGACTGGTTAATTGAAGGTTGCTTATGAGTGAATTAATCTCTGTTGTTCCCAAAGACGTTGAGGCTAAGTTCGTAACTTTTCCCGATTCGCCTTTTCAGCTGTGTCAAATATTTGAGCCTGCTGGTGATCAGCCGACTGCAATTGCGCAATTGGTAGAAGGAATCAATGACGGCTTGTTTTTCCAGACATTGTTGGGAGTAACTGGTTCTGGTAAGACTTACACGATGGCGAATGTCATTGCCCGTACCGGACGACCTGCGATTATTTTTGCTCCGAATAAGACTTTGGCGGCGCAGCTCTATAGTGAGTTCAAAGAATTCTTTCCACGTAATGCGGTTGAGTATTTCGTCAGCTACTACGATTACTATCAGCCAGAAGCTTACGTGCCGCAGCGCGATTTGTTTATTGAAAAAGATTCCGCAATCAATGAACATATTGAACAGATGCGTTTGTCTTGTACTAAATCCCTGATGGAGCGGCGCGATGTGATCATCGTGGCGACTGTCTCGGCGATTTACGGTATTGGTAATCCTAACGAATATCATAAAATGATTTTGACCTTGCGTGCCAAGGACAAATTAAGTCAGCGCGATGTGATTGCTCGTCTAATTCAAATGCAATATACGCGTAATGAAGTCGATTTTGGTCGCGGCACCTTCCGTGTGCGTGGTGATACGATTGATATTTTCCCGGCTGAACATGCTGAACTCGCAGTGCGTCTTGAGATGTTTGATGATGAAGTTGAAAGCATCGCCTTGTTTGACCCATTGACTGGACGTGTTAAACAAAAAATTCCACGTTTTACCGTGTATCCAGGTTCGCATTATGTGACACCGCGCGAAACGGTGTTACGGGCGATAGAAACGATCAAAGAGGAATTGCGTGAGCGCCTCGATTTTTATCGTCGTGAAAATAAATTGATTGAAGAGCAGCGCATAGAACAGCGTACGCGCTTTGATTTGGAAATGATGGCGGAGATTGGCTTTACGAAAGGCATTGAAAACTATTCTCGTCATTTAAGTGGTGCTAAACCCGGCGATCCACCTCCGACTTTGGTTGATTATTTACCTGCCGATGCCTTGATGTTTCTCGATGAATCGCATGTGCTGACCGGACAACTCAATGCCATGTATAACGGTGACCGTTCGCGTAAAACTAATTTAGTTGATTATGGATTCCGTTTGCCTTCGGCTTTAGATAATCGCCCGTTGAAGTTCGAGGAATTTGAAAGCAAGATGCGCCAGACCATCTTCGTATCTGCCACGCCAGCGGAATACGAAAAACAGCACGCTGATCAAGTGGTGGAGCAGGTGGTACGCCCTACAGGCTTGGTTGATCCGCGCATAGAAGTTCGTCCCGCCATGACGCAAGTTGATGATTTGATGAATGAAATCACTTTACGCGTGAAGTTGAATGAGCGGGTTTTAGTGACGACTTTAACCAAGCGCATGTCCGAACAATTGACGGAGTTTTTGGGCGATAACGGCGTCAAGGTACGATACTTACACAGCGACATTGATACCGTAGAGCGGGTAGAAATTTTACGCGATTTGCGTCTCGGTGCCTTCGATGTTTTGGTCGGGATTAACTTATTGCGCGAAGGTTTGGATTTGCCCGAAGTGTCTTTGGTGGCGATTTTAGATGCAGATAAAGAGGGCTTCTTGCGTTCTGAACGCAGCTTGATTCAAACTATAGGTCGCGCTGCACGTAACTTAAACGGCACCGCTATTTTGTATGCGGATCGTGTCACCGATTCTATGCGCCGCGCGATTGATGAAACTGAGCGTCGTCGTGCTAAGCAAATCGCCTTTAATACTGTCAACAATATTACGCCGACAGGTATCAATAAGAAAATTAAGGATATCATCGACGGGGTATATAGCCAGCAAGACGCGCGTGATGAATTGATGGTGGCACAAGAGCAGGCCAAGTACGAAGCGATGAGTGAGAAGCAGATTAGCAAAGAAATTAAGCGTTTAGAAAAACTTATGCTGGATCACGCGAAGAATCTGGAGTTTGAACAAGCGGCAAAAGTGCGTGATCAATTAGCGATTTTAAAGGAGCAGTTATTTGGTGCTGGTGGACATGATAATGTCGCTTCTATCATTGGTCGATAGTGTTTCATGAATAAAAAAGCCGGATGATTCCGGCTTTTTTATTGGAAATAAATCTTAAAAAATTTAGCCCTCTGCAATCCGCTTGGCAATATGCGCTAAAGCTTCTTCGACCTGATCAATCAAAATCAAGCAAAGGTCGCCTTCACCCAAAGTTGATAAAGCAGTGTCAATTGCGATAAATTCGCCATTGATTTCTTGGATGTCAGTCGTGCGTTTTGCATTCGCTAAACCTGAGCGTAATAGTGCAACCACTTCACCATCAGCACGCCCGCGCTGACATTGATCTTGATACAAAATCACTTGGTCGAAGGCGTTGCCGAGAATCTCAGTTTGCTGACGAATATCTTGATCGCGTCGATCACCAGCGCCACTGATGACGACTGAACGACGTTTGCCAGGCATGCTTTCTACCGCTTGTACCAAAGCGGTAATCGCATCTGGATTGTGACCGTAATCGGCAATTAAAGTCGCGCCGCGATAATCAAAGACATTGAATCGACCTGGTGCATTGTCGCTATCGTTCATAAAGGTTTTTAAGCCTTTGCGAATCGCATCCCAAGAGATATTGGTTGCCCATGCTGCAGCAACTGAGGCCATCACGTTTTCGACTTGGAATCCGATTGAGCCGTTGCGCGTAATCGGGACATCTGAAAGAGGAATTCGTTGAATTAGTTTTCCTTCGACAGCCACGATCTCATTATTTTCAATGTAGACGACGCGATGACCTTTGACGCGATGCGCCGCCATGATCGGTAAGTTACTTTCGACTGCGAAGAAGGTCACGGCACCGGTGCAATTACTTGCCATGCCTGCGACGATAGGATCTGCAGCGTTTAAGACCGCAACACCGTTATCGGCGACATTTTGTACGATCACCCGTTTTAATACGGCCAGATCTTCTACTGTGGTGATGTAATTTAAACCTAAGTGATCACCAGAGCCAATATTGGTCACGACCGCCACTTTGCAACGATCATATGCGAGTCCTTCGCGGAGGACACCACCACGCGCGGTTTCAAACACCGCTGCATCGACATCTGGATGCGATAACACATTACGTGCACTACGTGGACCACTGCAATCACCACTATCGATTTGGCGACCTTCCACATACACACCATCGGTATTGGTCATGCCAGTACGTAAACCGCTGGCAGTCAATAAATGGGCGATCAAGCGTACCGTGGTGGTTTTACCATTGGTGCCAGTCACTGCAATGATAGGAATGCGACCATCATCGCCATCGGCGAACATGGCAGACACAATCGCTTCGCCAACTGCGCGGCCCTTGCCGAAAGAAGGGGAGAGATGCATACGTAAACCAGGTGCGGCATTGACTTCCACCACGCCGCCATTTTGCTCTTCGATCGGTTTTAAAACACTATCGCATACTACGTCAACGCCACAGATATCTAAGCCCACCATTTGTGCCGCAGCGACTGCGCGCGCGGCAACTTCTGGATGGACGTCGTCAGTGACATCGGTGGCCGAACCGCCAGTCGATAGATTCGCATTATTCCGTAAAACGACGCGAGTGCCTTTTGTCGGTACAGAGTCGGCGTCATAACCTTGTTTCGCTAAGCTTGCTAAAGCGATGTCATCAAATCGAATTTTGGTCAAAGAGGTTGCATGGCCACTGCCACGGCGTGGATCTTTATTCACTTGCTCGACTAATTCTCGCACTGAGTGAGTGCCATCGCCAACCACTTGCGGTGGATCACGGCGTGCTGCTGCGACTAATTTATTTCCAACGACTAAGAGGCGGAAATCATTACCGGGCAAATAGCGCTCGACCAAAATATCATCACGGAATTCACAAGCGGCAGCATAGCCAGCTTCTAATTGTTCACGTGTGGTGACGTTGACGGTAACACCTTTGCCTTGATTGCCATCTTTAGGCTTGACGACCACTGGCAAGCCAATTTCTAAAGCAATTTTCCATGCGTCTTCCACGTCGATGGCGGTACGCCCAAGAGGCACTGGCACGCCTGCAGCATCGAGTAAAGTTTTGGTGAGTTCTTTATCTTGCGCAATCGCTTCGGCAATAGCACTAGTGCCATCCATCTCAGCAGCTTGAATTTTGCGTTGCTTACTGCCCCAGCCAAAGGTCACAAGACTGCCGCTGGTCAGTCGACGATAGGGGATATTACGAGCGACTGCAGCGTAAACAATGGAACCCGTTGATGGGCCCAGGCGCAAGTCTTCATCGAGTTCACGTAACTCATGCAACGCGCTTGCTAAATCGAAACTGCTATTAGTTAGCGCAGCATGACAAAGTTTTTCGGCGAAGTCGAAAGCAAGACGGCCTACATCTTCCTCTGAGTATTCAACAACTACTTGAAAAATACCGGGTTCTAAAGTTTGCGTGGTTCTGCTAAAAGTAACCGGGCAACCGGCCTGTGCCTGTAGCGCTAAAGCCGCCAATTCAAAAACACGCGCTAAGGGAATTGCGTCATCGTGTCCAGTTGCTTGTAATGGGCCGATTTCTGGAAATAAGGCGCGTAAGCGCGATTCGAAATCAGAAATTCCGCTAATTGATAATTCTTCTGGTGTGCAACGTACGATGGCTTCCACCGCTGTGTGGTGACTCCAGAGGTTAGGGCCGCGTAATGCCCTGATTCGTGAAACTTCCATAAACCTTTATCCTATCTAGTGGCGATAATGCCCAAAATGTCCGTATATGACTTTCAGCCGAAAAATGGCTAAGTCTAAGCCAGGGTTTTAATAGTGTTTTTTTGGTGGATTAGAATCAAAATTTCTTAAAGCTGCAGCAATGATGTCTGGTGTTATGTCTAGCGCCCATGCAGCCGCAACTGCGGCCATGATCGCCTCAGGTTGTTCAGCTTTGGAAGTCTTTAATGCAGACAAGGACATCAGTTTTTGCTCTGTGCTTCCCGTCGCAAGTATGATTTCCTGATCACGTAAGTACACCGCACGTTTACCTAATTGCAGATGTTTGCAAATTGCAGGATTGTGGGTTGATAAACCGTAGAAGATCACTTCACCATCAGATAATTCGGCTAATTCTTCGGCCTCATTAATCGAAGCATTAATTACTGCACAGCCGTGAGGTAAAACGACGTCAACTTGCGAACGCATTACTTTAAACATCTGCGCTGCTTCGGTGATGTAAAAATCAGAGAGATTTTCATAGCCATCAAGATCAGTAACCACGCCAACATTACATTTGTCGTAGGCAAGACCATCGTTCAAAATGCACTTTGCATTGGTTTCGAATACCGCGGCCTGTACATTGCGATTTAGTAGTAAACGCTGACCAGCATTCCAAGAAGTGCAATCTGTCTTTACCACTTGACGTTGATCAAGGTATAGACCATCGGTACAAGCGACGCCGGAATATTTGCCTTCCATTGTGAGCATGCTTGCCACCAGGCGAGAGATCAGGCTTGTTGCTTTGCTACCTGCAATGCCGACGATAGGCATGCGACCGTTGTCTTCACTACCAAAAAGATGTTCAATAATTGCGCCACCAATATCACGAGCTTTGCCGACGGCGGGTTTTAAATGTGACAGCAGACCTGGGCTCGCATTGACTTCAATAATTGCGCCGCCTTGTTCTTGCAATGGGCGCGAAATGTCTTCACAGACCAGGTCGATGCCCGCAATATCCAAACCAACAATACGAGTCGCTAAAGCGACCAAACGAGCATTTTCAGGATGGACTTCATCCGTGACGTCGATCGCCACATTGCCATTCGGTTGAATTAATACTTTTTGATCTGCGGCGGGTATAGAGTCTGCAGTCATCCCTTGACGCTTTAAATCTAAAATGATTTCAGCACTTTGGTCTGGTTTTACTCGTCCAAGTGGAAATTCTTCAGTTTCACCACGGCGTGGATCTGTATTGATCTGTTGTTCGACTAATTCTTTAATATTGGATTTTCCATCGCCGATGACCCAAAGCGATTCTCCCTTAGCAGCAGCAACCATTTTATTGCCAACTACTAATAAGCGATGCTCATCTCCGACAATATAACGTTCGACGATGACACTCTTGCTATCACCTTGATGCGCTGCGATCTCATATGCAGCAACGACATCTTCTTGTGTCATTAAATTTAAGGTGACGCCACGACCATGATTGCCATCGTAAGGTTTAATCACTACTGGAAGGCCGATATCCTGTGCTTCTTCCCATGCTTCTTCAGCACTGCGGACTAAACTTCCTTCGGGAACCGGCACGCCACATGCTTTGAGGAGTGATTTGGTCATGTCTTTATCACTGGCGATGCTTTCTGCAATCGCGCTGGTACGATCAGTTTCTGCTGTCCAAATACGTCGTTGTGTGGCGCCATGGCCCAGTTGCACCAGATTGCCTTCTGTTAAGCGAATTGAGGGAATGTTGCGATCTGTCGCGGCATCCACGATGTGGGCGGTGCTTGGCCCTAAACATAGCGAATCGACCATGTCGCGTAATTTTTCTAATTCAGTATCAAAGTCGTAAGAACGATCTTCAATCAATGCCATCAATAGATCACGTCCCATTGTCAGTGCAGCGCGACCTACTTGTTCTTGACGAGTACGGAAGGCCATCTTGTAGACGCCTTCAATATGTGTGGAACGGGTTTGGCCGAAGCCAGTCCGCATCCCAGCCATATTCTGCAGTTCAAGAACCACATGCTCCAGAATATGACCGACCCAAGTACCTTCTCTTAAACGTTCGAGAAAACCGCCAATTTCACCCACACCACAACGATGTTGTAATAGACCGGGCAATCGCGCGGTTAATCGCTCATAAAGGCCAGGTAATTGATTGGAAGGGAGTTGTTCGAATTCGCCAATATCTAGCCAAACTTCGATCACAGGACGATAAGTCCAAATATTCGGTCCGCGCAAATGAGATATGCGAAGCGGAGTGATGTCTTTCTTTTTTGTAGTCATGAATGTCAATTTTAGTATTGAATAGTGAAATCACCATTCGCTTCAATTTTTTATTGGAACCAAATTTGCTTTTGTTTGCTTAGCCATGTGAATAACGTGCTGTGCATATTTCAGGCTGACAAGCATTGTTAATTTCAGCAAATTTGAAAAAATCTCGTCCGAGCTTGCTGGTATACTTCTACCAATTACAAAAACAAATAATCTCCTTGATCTTGTTTTCCTGTCGACAGAATACCGTAATTTGTCGTTACAGTCATACAGCTTGATGCAATCTTCTACAGTTTTAGTTAGCTTAGGTGAGGAATAGCGCATTATCTCGTATGCATACGCAAAAATAAGTGCGGTTTTTTTAATATTTTGTTGGGTTTCTGCTGTTTGCAAATTCCCTTCTATGGAGTTTTCTTTACGATGACAACATCAATAGCAGCGATCACTAATTCAAGCCTAGGCCTGCCTGAGGCATGGAAGCAAGAATTGAGTTTGCAATTAGTGCAAGATGAAATGGTAATCAGTGCGGTGGAAACTGATCTTGATTCAAAGCTGCATTTCAAGCGTGGATTGATTGTATTGACCAACCAACGCGTACTATCGAAATCAAGCGAACAAACAGAATGGCAGAGTTGGGATTATGGCCAAGGCTTGCAAATGCGCCACCACGATCATGCAGGTGTCGGGCATTTAGAATTATTGAATCAAGCGAATTTGCTCGCTCACTGGCGTTTTACTTTAGGTCAAAATCTATTGGTCATTCGCTTGATGGATGCGTTCAATGATCAAATACATGAGCATCTGACAGGTAAGCCTGTTGAAAAAGCAGAGCAAAATGTTTGCCCAAGTTGCAAGGCGATCCTTGAACAGGATCAAGAAGAGTGCCCAGTGTGTACCAAGGTCATCCACACGCCACCATCAACGTGGACTTTGTTTCGTTTGTGGCGATTTGCCCGTCCTTACAAAATATCCTTGATCATTGGTTTTACTTTGATGTTCCTGGGTACTTTAGCACACATGATTCCTCGCTACTTGACCAAACCACTGACAGATAAAGTGCTGATTCCTTATCAAAGCGGAGAGCATGTAGAAACCTCTTTGGCGGTGATGTATATCGGTGGATTACTCGGCGCGGCAATTTTGGCGTGGCTACTGAGTTGGGGTAAGACCTATATTTTGGCGCTGGTTTCTGAACGCATAGGCGCTGATTTGCGTACCACGACTTATGAACACCTGTTGAAGCTGTCCTTAGAATATTTTGGTAGTAAGCGGACTGGCGATTTGATGTCGCGTATCGGTAGTGAGAGTGACCGGATTTGTGTGTATCTCTCTTTACATCTGCTTGATTTTGCGACCGATGTGTTGATGTTTTTGATGACCGCGGTTTTTCTTTTGCAGATTAACGTCAAGCTAGCTTTGGTTACCTTATTACCTTTGCCTTTGATCGCGTGGGCGATCCATATGGTACGAGATCGTCTACGTACCGGTTTTGAGAAAATTGACCGAGTTTGGGGCGAGGTGACGAATGTGTTGGCCGACACGATTCCGGGCGTGCGTGTGGTTAAAGCGTTTGCGCAAGAGAAGCGTGAAGCGACGCGTTTCCGTGAAGCGAATAAACATAATTTGGCCGTCAATGACAAGTTGAATAAGGTATGGTCCTTGTTTTCACCCATTGTCACTTTCTTGACGGATTTGGGTATCTTGGTCGTGTGGGCGTTTGGTATCTGGCAAGTTGCTCATACTGAAATTACGGTCGGTGAATTGGTCGCAACGATTGCGCTTATTAGTAATTTTTATGGTCGTATCGATTCCATGAGTCGTATCGTATCTGCGACGCAAAAAACAGCATCTGCGGCCAAACGTATTTTTGATATTTTGGATCATGTCTCTAGCGTTCCAGAACCGCAAAATCCAGTCAAAATTAATGAAGTCAAAGGTCAGATTGAATTGCGTGAAGTTGGTTTCCGTTACGGAAATCGTGCAGTCAATCGTAATGTAAATTTAAATATACAACCTGGAGAAATGATAGGCTTGGTTGGTCATAGTGGCTCTGGTAAGAGCACTTTGGTGAATCTGATTTGTCGTTTTTACGACGTGGCTGAAGGTGCGATTTTGCTTGATGGCGTTGATATTAGATCGTTTGCCGTGGCTGATTACCGCAGCAATATCGGACTCGTATTACAAGAGCCATTCTTGTTTTTCGGGACCATTGCCGACAATATCGCTTACGGCAAACCAAACGCGACGAGAGAGGAAATCATCGCATCGGCTCGAGCGGCACACGCGCATGAATTCATTTTGCGTTTGCCGCAAGGTTATGATTCGATGGTCGGTGAGCGCGGTCAAGGTTTGTCGGGTGGTGAACGCCAAAGGATTTCCATTGCGCGCGCTTTGCTGATCGATCCGCGTATTTTGATCATGGATGAAGCGACATCCTCGGTCGATTCTGAGACGGAGAAAGAAATTCAAAAAGCCTTGGATAATTTGGTGAAAGGCCGTACTACCATTGCAATTGCGCATCGCCTTTCAACTTTGCACAAAGCCGACCGTTTAGTTGTGTTGGATCGTGGTGAAGTGGTCGAAGTTGGTAGTCATGATGATTTGATGGCGAAGCAGGGCGCGTACTTTAAATTATATGAAGCCCAGGCGCGCAATGCGGCCGCGTTGGCAGTGGGAGGTGAATGAAAATGACAACGACATTTCAACTAACGCGAAATGATTTCCGACAATTAGTGCTGACTGATCTGGATGGTGTTGAGCATGTGGATGTGCGCCCGGTGCGCGCATTCCCAATTCAATCGCCGAGTGATGGCATCTCGCTGGTGAAGGAAAATGGTGTTGAAGTCGCTTGGATCGATCATTTATCGGATTTGCCATCGGCGATTCGTACATTGATAGACGAAGAATTAGAAGGACGGGAATTCATGCCCGAGATTGCCAAGATCGTCAGCGTCACAAGTTTTGCTACGCCTTGCACTTGGCATGTAAAAACAGATCGTGGTGATACGAATTTTGTCTTAAAAGGCGACGAAGATATTCGTCGAATTGGTAAAGAATCTCTCTTGATCTCAGATAATCACGGCATTCATTTTTTAATTCGCAATATGTTTGAAATCGATAAACATAGCCGCAAAATTTTGGATAGATTTCTGTAAATAGGGAATGCCACTTTGGAGATAGGCAGCAGGATCAAATTGTTTTGATCACTGCTGCTGGTCGATGTCAAAGTTGAGATCAAAGCTGATATTTGAATAATTTAACAGTGTCACCAGCTTTCAAGTCGATGTTTTCTTGAAATTGAAATCCCAGTTTTTCTAAAAGTTGGGATGATGCTTGGTTATGTAGCGAGACGATTGCTAATAATTCTGGTAAATGCAAACAATTTTTCGCGTAATTCAGTAACCCCTGATTAGCCTCTAGAGCATAACCCTTGCGACCAAATTCCGGTAGGTAAGCATAGCCAATATCGATGCCCGGCAACTCGTCACGCTTCACTAAGCCGCACAAACCAATCGCTTGCTGATCGTCTTTGCGTTCGACCAGATACAAACTAAACCCCATCTTTTCTTGAACATCACGGTGACCTGTCTGGATGGCATTTTCTGCATCAGCGATCGTGCGTATTCCTTTGTCACGAATGTTTTCGATAAAGCTAGGTTCATTTACTAGACGAAGGAAAAAACTAGCATCGTCTGCGTTTAAAGTTCTGAGGCTTAAACGTTCAGTTTCAAAAATAATTTCTGTGGCGAGAGGCGCTTGTGTCATTCGGCTCAATTTCTCAATTTAATTTCTTAACTTAGTTTCTTGGTTTAGGCGCGTAGCGCCAAATGTTTTTGTACTGGCTTAGCGCCGGCATACTGAGCCGGGTGCAATTTAAACACCGCCACCGCCTGAGATAAGGCTTGTGCTTGTTCTTGCATGCTTTCTGCTGCCGCTGCCGCCTGTTCTACCAATGCCGCATTCTGTTGTGTCATTTCATCGATATGGGTAATCGCTAAATTGACTTCTTCAATGCCGGCACTTTGCTCCTGACTCGCAGCGGTAATCTCAGCCATAATATCTGCCAGAGTTTTGACTGATGAGACAATTTCATCCATGGTGTTACCTGCATCATCAACCAAACGCGAACCATCATCCACTTTGGCAACCGAGTCGTTAATTAGTTCCTTAATTTCTTTTGCCGCACCCGCTGAACGTTGCGCCAGACTTCTGACTTCGGAAGCAACTACGGCGAATCCACGGCCTTGTTCGCCTGCGCGGGCGGCTTCAACCGCAGCATTTAAGGCGAGAATATTGGTTTGAAACGCAATGCCGTCAATCACGCCAATAATATCAACGATTTTCTTTGAACTATCTTTAATGGAGTTCATGGTGTGCACGACATTGCCTACGACTTCACCACCTTTTCTAGCGACGTCCGAAGCTTTCAAGGCCATAGAGTTTGCTTGTCTGGCGTTGTCTGCATTTTGCTTAACCGTGGAAGTCAGTTCTTCCATAGACGATGCAGTTTCTTCCAATGAACTTGCTTGAGATTCTGTGCGAGAGGAGAGATCCGCATTGCCGGCGGCAATTTCACTTGATGCAGTGGCAATGGTTTCGACACTGACATTGACTTGCCGTATCGTCTGAACTAAGTTCTGATTCATGTGTTCGAGTGCATCTAATAAAATGCCTGTCTCATCTTCAGAATTTTTTTCAAAGTTGGCGGTTAAGTCGCCGTTGCCAACTCGAGTCGCAATATCGATTGCTTCGTTCAACGGTACGGTGATTGAGCGTGTAATCCAATAGGCAAAAAGAGCGCAAATGGCAGTTGCAATAACACTGCTTAGAATCATCACTTTAATGGATGAACTAATGTCATTTTTGACTGCATCATCTTCTTTTTCTAGCTGCTTGCGTTCATAATCGACTAGGGTTTTCATATCGATTGTTGCCTTGTTGAGCGCAGGGAAGACAATATTATTCATTTGGTTTTCAGCCGCCTCAATATCATCCAACTCAAGTGAGTCAGCCGCTTTCATAAACGCGGCAACAAAGGCGACGCGTGATTTTGTTGCCGTTTCAATTAAATTCTTTCGCTCGGCATTGTTGTCTTGCTTTGCCAACTTTTCCAACAATTGTCCTATGGCTTTTTTGTTGGTATCGATTGCTTGGTAGTGTTCTTTGCGTAGGTTTTGATCTCTGGTTAAAAATAAGGCAGAGACACGTCTACCATTTTCTTGCATTAAACGAGCGACTTCTAAGGAGGTCTCGACCCCGCTGACGTTTTGTTCAAGCATCAGGGAAGTTTGATTTGCAATTGAATTTAGTCGCGTAGTATTAAAAGTCGCCATGATCAACATGATGATCAGCAGCATGCCGAAGCCCATCCATAAACGCGTGCGAATCATGAGTGAATTTAAATGCATTTGAAGCCTCCCAAACTTAGGTAAGAATTGAAAGTATCTGAAGTTACTACGAAAACTAGAAGACGGAACGCTGCACAGAAGTACCACAGGTGCTAGACACAGATTGATGCATACAATTGATCATACACAGACTTATTTGTTTCTAAAATCGATTTATTGCATCGCACACTGAAAACCAACAACTGTCACGCGGTAAAATGCGCGTCTACAATCAGTGATCAATTTGCTGATAACCATTGACTAACTTTTATTGAATTGCATTAAATATGAAATTAGCTACGTTGAAAGATGGAAGCCGTGACGGCCAGTTGATGGTGGTCTCTCGTGATTTAAAAACTGCCCAAATTGCCGATGGTATTGCCGCGACTATGCAGCATGCTTTGGATGACTGGAATTTTATTGCCCCGCAATTGAATGAAGTCTATGAACGCTTGAACGCAGGCCGAGGTATCAATAGTTTTGATTTTAATCCGCAAAATTGTATGGCACCTTTGCCGCGTGCTTTTCAGTGGGCAGATGGTTCTTCTTATGTCAATCATGTTGAACTTGTGAGAAAAGCACGAAATGCCGAGATGCCAGAGAGTTTTTGGCATGATCCTTTGATGTATCAAGGTGGCAGTGATGATTTTATCGGGCCTATGGATGACATCCAATTGCTGTCCGAAGAATGGGGCATTGATTTCGAAAGTGAAGTCGCGGTGATCACTGGCGATGTGCCGATGGGAGTCAAGGTGCAACATGCAGGCGAGCACATTCGATTACTGATGTTGGTGAACGATGTGTCGTTGCGGAATTTAATTCCTGCGGAGCTGGCAAAAGGTTTCGGATTCTTTCAGTCTAAACCAGCGTCGAGTTTTTCACCCGTTGCGGTGACGCCGGATGAATTGGGCGAGGCATGGAAAGATGGCAAAGTGCATTTAGCTTTACGTTCCACTTGGAACGATACTTTGGTTGGGCAGCCAAATGCTGGTGTGGATATGGTGTTTTCTTTTCCGCAGTTGATTACGCATTTATGTAAGACACGCAATGCGCGCGCTGGCACGATTATCGGCTCAGGTACCGTTTCCAACAAAGATCCGAAAAAAGGCTATAGCTGCATTGCTGAGAAGCGGGCCTTAGAGATGATTGCTGATGGTGCCGCAACCACAGAGTTTATGAAATTTGGCGACAAGATTCGAATTGAAATGTTGGATAAGAATGCGAAGTCGATTTTCGGCGCGATTGAACAAAGCGTGGTTGAGTACGTCAAAAACTGAAGATTCGCGGTTTTTAGCTGGGATTTGGGAATTTTTCTAGAAATTCATTCCTTGAGTCTATATACTGTTCAAGTTATATAAACTGAGTAAAGTTAATATTTATCATATAAAGAAAAATGTCTTTATGTCCGATAACTAGCGATTAACCATCGATAACAACTTTACTCTGACTCAAGGATGCCTGCATGAATCTTCATCAATTGCGTTTCGTTCGCGAAGCGGTCAGACAAAACTTCAATCTAACTGAAGCTGCTAAAGCGCTATTTACTTCGCAGCCTGGTGTTTCCAAGGCGATTATCGAGTTGGAAGAAGAATTAGGCGTGGATATTTTTGCCCGCCACGGCAAACGTATCCGTGGTTTGACCGAGCCCGGTCGTGCGGTATTGAAATCGGTAGAAATGATCATGCAAGAGATCGATGGCTTAAAGCGCATCGGTAAAGAATTTGCTGCGCAAGACAGCGGTAGTTTTACGATCGCCACCACGCATACACAAGCGCGTTATGCCTTGCCAAAGCTGGTGCAAGCCTTTATGCAGAAATATCCTAAAGTGCGCTTGTCCTTGCTACAAGGTAGCCCAAAACAAATCGCCGAAATGGTCATGCGTGATCAAGCGGATATCGCGATTGCGACGGAGGCAATCACCAGCGTTGACGGTCTGGTTTCTATGCCTTGCTACCAATGGGAACATGTGGTGGTGGTGACGCCCGATCATCCTTTGATGAAATTGAAATCGATTACGCTAGAAGATATCGCCAAGTATCCTTTGATTACTTATGACGCCGCATTTGCAGGGCGCAGTAAGATTGATCACGCTTTCGAAGTGCGTCATTTAAAGCCAGACGTTCTGTTAGAGGCGATTGATGCTGATGTGATTAAGACCTATGTTGAGCTTGGTATGGGTGTGGGCATCATCGCTGGTATGGCTTTTGATGCAGAGCGCGACCAAAATTTGCGAACCATTCCAGTTGGTCATCTGTTTGGAATGAATGTATCGCGTGTCGCCGTGCGGCAGGGTGCTTATCTGCGCACTTACATGTACACATTTATCGAGATGTTATCACCGACCATGAATCGTAAATTGATCGATCAGGTGATGCAAGGCGGTAAAGATAGTTACGATCTTTAATGCATCGTCAAATCTCGTCTTACCAATAATAATCATAAGCATCTGTTACAAACAGTTTTGAATAATTTTTACCCCGAAAGAATGAAATGAAGCGTGAAGCACTAGCCGATTATTATGCGCAATGCGCTGAGAGCTTTGATGAGAAATATCAAGAACCCGATTTAGAAGAAGATGCGTATGCTGCTGCTGAGCATATTGCGGAAGCGTTGGCTGATCGTGATGTCTTGGAACTTGGTTGCGGTTCTGGTTTTTGGACGCAACATATTGCCGAATCAGCCAAATCCGTATTGGCGACGGATATCAATGAAGTGATGCTGGATCTGGCACAAGATCATGATTATCCAGAAGATAAAGTGCAGTTCGCGATCGCCGATTGGCATGATCTACAGTTGCCAGCCGACCGCAAATTTAACGCCTGTTTTGCGGCTGGAATGTGGTCGCATGTCCGACGTGATGAATACGACTCTGCCTTTAAAAATATTCGAAAAGCGATAGGCTCTGGTGGCTTGGTTGTCTTGATTGACGACAATGTCATCGAGGACTTTACACGACCAACGGCTCGCACCGATAGCGATGGTAATACCTATCAAATCCGTGAATTGCCGGATGGTACTCGCGTCGAGGTAATTAAAAACTTCCCGACAGATAGTTATTTGAAAAAGAAATTTGCGACGATTGCACGCGATATTCGTGTCAGTCGTAATGAATTTTTCTGGATGTTGACCTGTGTATTGAAATAAGGATAGTTGAGAAATGACGCTGCAAATCTGTACAGAAAAGATTCGACACAAATTAGGTCAAGATAGTAGTTTGCATGCACGCCTCAAATTTGATTGCGGTGATGATGGTGTGATATTCGTTGATGCGGTGGCAAATCCGCATGTGGTGGATAATCAGAATCAAGATGCCGATTGCACCGTCAGTTTATCGCTAGCTGATTTAGTCGCTTTACTAGCAGGTGAGTTAAATCCTGTGAATGGATTTATGAGTGGCAAGCTCAAAGTCGCAGGCGATATGAGTATCGCAATGCGTTTGCAAAAAGTTGTTTGAAACCTTCGCGACATACAGTGAGTATGCAAATTCAACCGATACAAGAAATTCAGTCATTCACAATACGCTTGCCACAATACGATAAAGCGTTTTTGTGTGCCGCTGAAGAAAGCGTGCTGGATGCGGCTTTAAAGCAAGGCTTGATGTTGGCTAATTCTTGTAGGAATGGGACTTGTCGTACTTGTCTTTGTCGCTTGCAAAGCGGTCAAATTGCGTATCAGATCGAATGGCCGGGCTTAAGTTTTGATGAGAAGATAGAAGGCTATATTTTGCCTTGCGTTGCTAAGCCTTTGAGTGACCTTGTATTGCTTGATTGGGTCTCGAGTCAGGTATGAATCTATAAGGCATGAATCTATAGCTCAAAAAAAGAAAACCGATAGCCTTGAAAAGCCTATCGGTTTTTTTGCTTATTGCCCTTGTGTGTTTTTACATGAAGCCTTCAGCCCCGTCTGCTTATTCCAACAAGCGCTATCAGTATCCGACAGTGGGCTAGGAATTCCTTCGGGATTAATTTTCGCGATACGGGTATCCCAAGCTTTGACACCATCTTGATCAACATGCAGTCGCACTGCCCAGCCTAAGGTTTGCGCTTCATTATCCAAAGCATCCATCATGAAATTGCCGATACTGTAAATGATAGGTTTGCCTTTGTAAGTCTCGGTATCTTGGATCACATGTGGATGACCGCCGATCACTGCATCAGCACCGGCGTCAATCATGATGCGTGCTAGCTTGCGCTGACGTTGGTTGGCTATCATTTCGTTTTCCCAGCCCCAATGCATGAAAGGAATCACGATATCTGCTTTATAGTGTTGACGTGCGATTTTAATGTCGGCAACGACTTGCTCATCTTCACTCCAGGCGACACCTGCTTTATTGATGTTGGCTTCAAAACTGCGTGGCATGAATTCATCGTAACCAAGTAGGGCGATGCGCAATCCATTCTTTTCGATGATATGTGGGCGATGTGCTTCACTGAGATTATTGCCGCCACCAAAGTGCGCCATCTTTTGTTCTTTGAGTAGTGTCAACATTTCGCTAAAGGCTTCGGGGCCGTAATCACCAGAATGATTGTTCGCCAGTGAGATTGCATCGAAATGTTTTTTCAGTAAAGGAATGACGCGTGGGTGCGCGCGGAAGGTGAAATTTTTCTCCGTCGCTTTGCCAGTGGTGGCAATAACGCACTCTAAGTTGCCAATTCGGATATCGGCACTACTCAGTATTTTTTCGAATGCAGCGAACGGGTCTTGTCCGCGTTCGATTGCTTTACCTGGCAAATCGTCTAAAACCATGTCGCCAACAAATAAGATGCTGACTTGTTTAGATTGCGGTGCTGCGGTTTTTTGTAATTGTGCGAAGGCGGTAGTGAGGAAGCAGCAAAGCACAATGCTGATCATACTTTTTAGGACGTTCTTCATTTGTGATTCCATCCTAAGAAACATTGATACTGCAATTCCCGTTCAACTTCGCCTGCATATAAGTGATTGAATGGCGTTAGGGCTTTCATACTTTTGCTTACTTGAATAGGTTTTAGATAGGTAGCTTGATGAATGGGAAAGTCGAGTTCGCGACCTTGCAAGTAGGCATAGAGTTTGATGTACGCAATTTTTTTATTCGCGCCTACCATTACGGCTTTGAAACTGAAACGACCACCAATGTCGTGCATAGGCGCTAGATAGGGATCTTTAATGAACTCGGTATTAATTGTATGTGTGGTTCCAGCGTAGCTCACTTTGCAGCGTAGTAGCGGTGTCTCATTTGCGTTTGCGATACCGCTGTTGAAGGTCAAACTGAAAAGTAACACCAAGAATGGAATAATATTAGTTACCTTGTTCCAAGGTTTCTGAAGAGTCTGCATGTTGATCAGTGAAGTGTACGAAGTCGCTAGTGTAGTGTTGAGGAGGTAAAAAAACTAGCGCCAAGATGTGGACCGTGAAAATGAGAGCGTGTTTTGAAGAAAATTTGAATTCTTCACTAAGAAATAGGCAAAAAGGCTTAAAACACCACGAAATTTCCTGCTTTCAATTTAAAATTGTCTTTCCTCAGAAATTATGCGTATAATCGTGGCTATCGTTGAGATTCTAGGTAGTAGTGCAGTATCAGTCTGTCATTTCTTGCTTGGTTGAAACGATTTATCGGGCAAGTGCCCACATTAACTGAAATAGGAAATTGTAATGGCAACAGGTATTGTAAAATGGTTTAATGATTCTAAAGGTTTTGGCTTCATTACTCCTGACGAAGGCGGCGAAGATTTGTTCGCACATTTCTCAGCAATCGTATCAGCAGGCTTCAAGTCTTTGAAAGAAAACCAACGCGTTTCTTTCGACGTGACTACAGGCCCTAAAGGCAAACAAGCATCAAACATTCAAGCTATCTAATAAGATAATTTGCTTGGCTTGTTAAAGTCGTAAAAAGCCCGACCGTAAGGTCGGGTTTTTTTTTGTTGCTTTCCTCGGTTTTTCCCCCATATTTTCATTGAATTTAAGCAATATCCCTTTCGGATTGACCGAAAGCTATCTATACTGGCCTTATGCTAAATCAATATTGATTTTCGGCAACTGCGTTATTCTAATAAGAGAAAATCCATTCTTCCTCTCACATACAATAATTTGGAGACAAGCGTATGTTTAATGTAACGATTAGGTTCAGATTGATTGCCACGATGGCGGTGATGGGAATTATGTTAACCATCGGCGGTTTGATGGGGATTTGGGGCGTCAAAAATAGCAATTCAATTATTAGTGAATTGTTTGCAAATCAAATGCCATCGATGCAAAGTTTGTCGGATTCAAGGGTCACTTACTTACGCGCGCGCGTATTGCTTGATCGTGCTATTGCGCATCCAGAGATGCCAAATCACGCTGAGACACTTAAACGAATCGATGGCTATTTGGTGGATGCGGCCGAGGATTGGAACAAGTATCTTAAATTGCCGATGTCTGAAGCGGAGAAGCCTATCGTTGCCGAGGCGAAAGAGCTTTTAGATAAGTTCTTAAAAGAAGGATTTATGCCTACTTTAGCCGCGACTAAGGCTGGGAATGTTGAGGAAGCTGACAAAATTAATGCTGGTGCAATGGGTAAGTTATATGAGCAATACTCGCAAAAGATCATTAAGCTGGAGTCTATGCAATTTGCATTAGCTGAGGCACAGCTTAAGGAAAGTCAGCAAGCATTTAAAGTGTTTATGTGGGTTGATATTGTTGGTGTGTTGGCTGGTTTAATTGCGGTTGCAGTATCTGCATACTTTTTGCTGGCTGCTATTTCTCATCCCTTACAGTTTGTATTGACGCAGTTTGAAGCGATTGGTAATGGTGATTTGTCGACGCAAATTAAAGCGAAATCGAATGACGAGATGGGGCAGTTGTTAAGTGGCTTAGAAAACATGCGCCAGAACTTGGTCCAAACAGTGACTGTGGTACGACAAGGTAGTTCATCAATTGCAGTATCTTCAGGAGAAATTGCAACGGGCAATATGGATCTGTCTGCCAGAACTGAAAATCAGGCTGCTAGTCTGGAAGAAACCGCATCATCGATGGAAGAGTTAACGTCGACAGTCCAGCAAAATGCTGACAATGCTCGCCAAGCAAATACCTTAGCCTTGAAAGCATCAGGCGTTGCGAGCAAAGGTGGTCAGGTTGTTGGCGATGTTGTGCATACGATGAACTCCATTAAAGATAGTTCTAAGAAAATTGTCGATATTATTGGTGTGATTGATGGCATTGCATTTCAAACCAATATTCTTGCATTGAACGCGGCTGTTGAAGCTGCACGTGCGGGTGAGCAAGGGCGGGGTTTTGCGGTAGTTGCGTCCGAGGTTCGTAGTTTGGCACAACGTTCTGCAAGTGCTGCGAAGGAAATCAAAGAGTTAATCAATGACTCTGTCAGTAAGGTAGATACCGGTTCTCGTTTAGTTGATGATGCCGGTCATACGATGGATGAAATTGTTGTTTCGATTAAAGGCGTGGCAGATATTATGGCGGAGATTACAGCCGCTAGTGCTGAGCAAAGCGATGGTATTGCGCAAGTAAATATCGCGATCTCAAAAATGGACGAAGCAGTTCAGCAAAATGCTGCTTTGGTGGAGGAGGCTGCTGCTGCTGCTGGTAGTATGCAAGAGCAGGCAAATAATCTGAACCAGGCTGTCAGTATCTTTAAGCTCAATGATAACGATAGAAACCAGCAATTTGTGGCAGAAGCAAAAACAGCGAAGCCAGCAGCTGCTAAGCCTGTCGTGAAAAAGGCCGCTGTGAAGTCATTATCTCATCAGAGCTCCGCATCATCAGCCAGAAGTAACAAGCAAGAAAGCTCGGATCAAGATTGGGAAGAATTCTAAGTAAGAACTTGCTTACTTGCACAGGTAAAAAAGGCGATTAGTCGATTTAATCGCCTTTTTTTATACTCAAATGCAGACTAGTCCTGAACTCAGATTTTATGTTGCCAGTAATTTGGTTTGCTGTAAGACGCTCTCAAAAAATCAACGAATGCGCGTATTCTTAGCGGCAAATGACGACGTTGCGCAAAAATTGCATAGATGTCGTTGCCCGGTGCATTGTATTCATCAAGCACTGTGATTAATTTGCCAGTCTCAATTTCACTACCCACTTCCCACATAGAGCGCCACGCCAATCCTTTGCCGGATAGCGCCCAGTCATGTAATACAGCACCGTCATTGCAAACCATATTGCCTTCAACTTTGCGGAGAACATTTTTTCCGTTTTCTTTAAAAGTCCAGCCGCGTTGGCTGCCATCACTACTGAATGTGAGGCAATTATGGTGATGTAAATCGTCTAAAGTTTGCGGGCGACCGTGGCGCTTAATGTAATCGGGCGATGCGACGACGACACGTTTATTATCGGCGAGTTTCACGCCGATGAGATTAGAGTCCGTTAGTGTTGCAATACGAATTGCGACGTCAACACCTTCACCAATCAAATCAACCACGCGATCATTTAAGTTTAAAGTGAGTTTCACTTCTTTGTGTTCGGCCAAGAAGTTGGGAATTAGTGGCGCAACATGTTGACGTCCAAACCCTGCTGGCGCAGAGATCGTTAATTGACCACTGGCTTTTGCACTGCGTTCAGAAACGGAGGTTTCTGCTTCTTCTAACTCGGCAAGAATGCGCTGGCAATCCTCTAAGAACGCAGCGCCTTCAATTGTTAATGCAATTTTACGAGTCGTGCGTTGCAAAAGTTTAACGTCGAGTCTTTCTTCTAAAGCATCGAGGCGTCGACCTATCATCGCGGGTGCCACACCTTCGGCGCGAGCCGCTGCAGATAAGCTACCACGAGTGGCAACTTCGGCAAAAGTCGAAATTTGTTTGAATTGGTCCATATCAAGTCTCCGCCAAATGCAATTTCACTCTGAGAAATTGACTAAATTATTCGATATTCTGTCGATATTTTGTGCTGCATATGAATTGATTGCACATCTATTGCTAGTCGCAATTAGTGCATTTTTACAGCGCTATTCTGTGCAAAATATACCTAGTCTTTTAACTAATAATAACAATAAATAGTTGATATTGGTTTATTTGTGATTAAAAGTTAAAAATACTGTGATAAAACGAGGCATTATGTACACATAGATGTTGAATATACTTTGATTTACCTATTCATTTGCATCTAAATTTGGCACAAATTTTTGATTTTCATAAATAAATTCTTCATATTTGATTGAATCATGCATTTCTACTGCTGGAAATCGCTATTGAGGAATAAATTGTGCACTGCAATGATTGAACCGTATTTTTACCATTTCTTTAAAATTTTTTGAATGAGGCAGCGATGACACAACTAACATTACCCGCAGGCATGCAAATTACTGGGGAAATTAAGCCAGGATTTGAGCATATATTGACGATAGATGCCTTAAATCTGGTCGCGAAACTAAGTCGTCAATTCGAAGTCCATCGACAAGAATTGCTCGCATTGAGAGTGGCACGCGCTGCGCGGATGGATGCTGGCGAGCGACCTGATTTTCTAACAGAAACTGCACATATTCGAAATGCTGCATGGACGATTGCGCCGATTCCAAAAGCATTGGAATGTCGTCGGGTAGAGATCACGGGGCCAGTTGAACGCAAGATGATTATCAATGCGCTTAATTCAGGCGCTGATAGTTATATGACTGACTTTGAAGATTCTAATACCCCAAATTGGGATAATCAAATAACAGGACAGATCAATTTACGTGATGCGGTGCGTCGTACGATTAGTCTCGAACAAAATGGCAAAAGCTATCAATTGAATGAAAAGATCGCAACTTTGGTTGTGCGTCCACGTGGTTGGCACTTGGATGAAAAACATGTCTTGGTCGATGGTAAGCGCGTATCTGGAGGGATCTTTGATTTTGCTTTATTTATGTTTCATAACGCGAAAGAGCAAATTGCCCGTGGCGCTGGACCTTTCTTCTATTTGCCTAAAATGGAATCACATTTGGAAGCGCGTTTGTGGAACGATATTTTTGTCATGACACAGAATGAACTCGGTTTGCCACAAGGTACGATTAAGGCGACAGTCCTGATTGAAACCATCGTCGCTGCGTTTGAGATGGATGAGATTTTGTATGAGTTACGTGAGCATAGTTCTGGCTTGAATGCCGGCCGTTGGGACTATATTTTTTCATGCATTAAGAAGTTTAAAAATGATCAGAATTTCTGTTTGGCAGATCGCGCGAAAGTGACGATGACCGCACCATTCATGCGTTCTTATGCCTTACTGTTGTTGAAGACCTGCCATCAGCGTAATGCGCCTGCAATTGGTGGCATGGCAGCCTTAATCCCGATCAAAAATGATCCTGAGAAAAATGAAATCGCGATGGCGGGTGTGCGGAATGACAAAGCACGTGACGCGACCGATGGTTATGATGGTGGTTGGGTCGCGCATCCAGGATTGGTTGATCTGGCGATGGCGGAGTTTAAGAAAGTGTTGGGTGATGCACCGAATCAAATTGCGAAGAAGCGCCCTGACGTTGTTGTCCGTGCACAGGATTTAATGAACTTCCAACCAGAAACTCCGATTACCGAAGCGGGTCTACGCTACAACATCAATGTCGGCATACATTATCTTGGCGCATGGTTAGCAGGTAACGGTTGTGTGCCGATTCATAATTTGATGGAAGATGCGGCGACTGCCGAAATCAGTCGCTCCCAAGTATGGCAGTGGATTCGGTCCACAAAAGGTGTGCTGGAAGATGGTCGTAAGATCACTGCAGAAATGGTGCGCGAGATGATTGCGGAGGAATTGGTCAAAGTGAAGCTGTCTGTCGGTGATGGTGCAACTTATGACAGAGCAGCGCAAATTTTCGAACAGATGTCGACCTCTGCTGAGTTTGCCGAGTTTTTGACCTTGCCTTTGTACGAAGAAATTTAAGCGGTGATTTGAGGAGACTGCACCAGCTAAATCGATCAGAATTTAGCTCGGTGCTAATAAATGGCAAGATCAACCAGACATTGATTATTGTGCAATTAAAAAGCGAGCTCAGAAGGCTCGCTTTTTATTTAGATGCGTATTGATGCTTATTCACTTGGTGGCACATACCCTTGTGCGGCATCGGCACCATCACCGAAGAAATGTTTTTCCATTTGTGTTGCCAAATACTTGCGGGCACGCGTGTCCGCTAGATTTAAGCGGTTTTCATTCACCAACATGGTTTGATGTTTTAACCAAGCTGCCCAAGCTTCTTTGGACACGCTTTCGTAAATTTTCTTTCCTAGTTCGCCTGGATAGGTTGGAAAGTCCAAACCTTCAGCTTCTTTATCTAATTTAATGCAGTGGACCATGCGGGCCATAATTGGTACTCCTTCAATAATTCAAAATTCTGAGGTGATAGCTGATACTTACGAATCGCGATTATACGTTTGAATCTCAATTCAAGTGTAAGTGAGTATCAAAGCTGCTTGATCAAGACCAAGGATTTGCGCTGCCAGTTATACATTTTTTGCCGATCTTTTGGCAGATCATCAACGCTGGCTTGCACGAAGCCACGCTTTAGAAACCAGTGCGCGGTGCGAGTTGTTAATACAAACAATGAATGAAAGCCAGCACGTCGCGCACGTTTTTCCATATGCTTGAGAATTCTCTCGCCATCGCCTTGGCTCTGCACATCTGGATTCACTGTCAAGCACGCCATTTCTCCCATTTTGTCGAAAGGGAAAGGATAAAGTGCCGCACAACCGAAGATCACGCCATCATGCTCAATCACCGAGAAATAGTTGATCTCTCGTTCGATTAATTCACGGCCACGTTTAACCAAAGTGCCATCGGCTTCCAGTGGTTCGATTAACTTAATAATGCCGCCCACATCTTCAATCGTTGCTTCGCGTAAGCTCTCGAGATTTTCAGTGGAAATCATCGTGCCCACGCCATCATGCGTAAATAGTTCTAATAAAGCTGAACCATCAATTTTGTAAGGCACAATATGGATACGGGGGACGCCACCGCGCGAGGCTTTTACTGCATGTTCCAGATAGAACGCAGAATCGGATGGTAGGTATTTTTGCTCCAGTTCAAATTCAGCCTGCCTGTAAGAAAGCTCGCGAATTTCATCACCATCTTGGTCAACCATCATCGGCGTCTCGGAGATAAAAATTAACTTATCTGCGCGCAATGCGGTCGCAGCAGATACCGCAACATCTTCCATGGTTAAATTGAATGCTTCACCCGTCGGTGAAAATCCTAGCGGTGACAATAAAACTAAGCTACCAGCATCTAAAATACGATCAATGGTATCGTACGCGACTTTACGGGTCGTTCCAGTTAACTGCAGATCGACACCATCTACAATACCGATAGGCTTGGCGGTTACAAAATTGCCAGAGATAATACGAATGGCAGAATGTGCCATAGGCGTATTTGGCAAACCTTGACTGAAGGCAGCTTCAATATCTAGGCGCAATTCACCCGCAGCTTCTTTCGAGCACTCGAGCGCAGCCGTATCAGTGATGCGTATGCCATTATGAAAACGGCCTTCGACATTACGCAGCGCTAATTGCTCAGCAACCTGTGGACGTGAGCCATGCACGATCACAATTTTGATCCCGAGCGCGTGCAATAGCGATAAATCCTGCGCCAAAACGGGCAGGGCGCCAGCCACCACGAGTTCCCCCGGAAAGGCGACCACGAAGGTCTTTCCACGGAAGGCATGAATATAGGGCGCGACTGAGCGCAGCCAGTGAACGAATTGAACAGAATTTTCCATGGACGAATTATAATCGCAGGTACTATGTCATCTAACAAAACAAATACAAATTCTCCGGAAAAAGTCGCTTCAGACCTACGTCAATTGCGCGATAAGCTGCGTCAGGCAGGCCAACAACCAACAAAACCCGCTAATTTCCCGAAAAAGGAAAAGCTAGGTGCGCCTGCGAAGCCGCAGAGTCGTACTGAAAATGCTAGTCAGTCGGGAAATAGATCTACTTCGGCGGTTAAGACGGCAGTGATTAAGCCGCAAACACAGCCCACGCAGTCGAAAAAGCCAGAAGCCCGACCTGAGCCAGCGTTACCTTTCCGTAATCCACCGCCCATCATTACTTATCCTGAAGAATTACCGGTCTCAGGCAGACGCGATGAAATCGCCGAAGCACTGCAGAAAAATCAGGTCATCATCGTCTGCGGTGAAACCGGTTCCGGTAAGACCACGCAATTACCTAAAATTTGCCTGGAACTTGGGCGCGGCCAAAAAGGCTTGATCGGCCACACGCAGCCACGTCGTATTGCAGCGTCTTCTACAGCCAAGCGAATTGCACAAGAATTGAATTCGCCTTTGGGTGAACACGTCGGCTTTAAAGTGCGCTTTACCGATACCTTGACCAAAGGCGCGTCAGTCAAGCTGATGACCGACGGTATTTTGCTGGCAGAAACGCAGACCGATCCGCTTTTACGTCAATACGACACCATCATCATCGACGAAGCGCATGAGCGTAGTTTGAATATTGATTTCTTGCTCGGCTATCTCAAGCAGATTCTGCCTAAGCGTCGTGACCTCAAAGTCATCATTACCTCCGCGACGATTGACGCCCAACGCTTCGCCAATCACTTTGGTGAGAATGGTAAAGCCGCACCGGTGATTGAAGTGTCGGGTCGTTTGTATCCGGTAGAGGTGCGCTATCGCCCAATTCAAGCGGATGAAAAAGACAAAGAACGTGATCTGATGGTCGCGATCACGGATGCCGTCGATGAATTATGTCGTTTGGGATCTGGCGATGTGTTGGTGTTTTTGCCAGGTGAGCGTGAAATTCGCGATGCCGCAGAAGCACTGCGCAAGCATCATCCACCGCATGTAGAAATTTTGCCTTTGTTCGCACGTTTATCGGCGCAAGAGCAAGAACGTGTTTTCAAAATTTCGAACGCGCGTCGTATCGTCTTAGCGACCAATGTCGCAGAAACGTCCCTGACCGTGCCCGGCATACGCTACGTGGTCGATGCTGGTTTGGCACGCGTCAAGCGTTATAGCTATCGTAATAAGGTCGAGCAATTACAAGTCGAAGCCATCGCCCAATCTGCCGCGAATCAGCGCGCCGGTCGTTGCGGTCGTGTCGCGGCTGGTGTGTGTATTCGTCTCTACGATGAACAAGAATTTAAACAACGTACGGCTTTTACCGAACCCGAAATCCTGCGTTCATCCTTAGCTGCCGTTATTTTGCGGATGAAATCTTTGCGCCTGACCGATGTAGAGAGTTTTCCTTTTATCGAACCACCACCAGGTCGTGCAATTGCCGATGGCTATCAACTCTTGCAAGAGTTGGGCGCGATGGACGATAGCAATCAATTGACCGCAGTCGGTAAAGAACTTGCAAAGTTACCGTTAGATCCCCGCGTCGGCCGTATGATTTTAGCCGCACGTGATAATCAGGCTCTGAGTGAAGTTTTGATTATCGCCGCTGCATTGTCGGTACAAGATCCGCGTGATCGACCGATGGATGCGCAGACCGCTGCCGATTTGGCGCACAAAAAATTCGCCGATGAAAAATCCGAATTCACGTCTTATCTCAAAATCTGGAAATGGTTTGAAGACGCGATCGAACATAAGAAAACCAATCGCCAATTACAAGATAATTGCCGCACTAATTTTTTAAGTCAAATGCGCCTGCGCGAATGGCGTGAAGTGCATTCGCAATTGCTGACCATCGTCAAAGAGCAGGGCTGGCGTATCAATGAAGCGCCAGCAACGTATGAGCAATTACACCTCGCCTTATTGACGGGTTTGTTAGGCAATATCGGATTTAAATCGGAAGAAGACTCACATTACTTAGGCGCACGCGGCATCAAATTTTATATCTGGCCTGGCTCTTATTTGGCGAAGAAAGCTGGTAAGTGGATTACGGCTGCTGAGTTGGTTGATACCACGCGTTTATATGGACGTTGTCTCGCGCAGATACAGCCAGAGTGGTTAGAAAAAGTCGGCGGACATTTACTTAAAAAATCCTACGGCGAACCCCGTTGGGAAAAACGCACGGGACAAGTCTCAGGCTTTGAGCGCGCGACTTTGTATGGCCTCGTCGTGTACAGCCAAAGGCGCATACAGTACGGTTTAACGCACCCGAAAGAAGCACGCGAAATTTTCATTCGTGACGCGTTGGTCGAAGGCGACTTCGACACCCGTGCGCCGTTCCTCGCTTTCAATCAAAAACTGATACGCGAGATTGAAAACATCGAACACAAATCACGTCGCCAAGACGTGCTGGTTGATGATCATTTGATCGCTGCTTTCTACGACAAACATTTACCAGCCAATGTCTACAACGCCGTCTTATTTGAACAATGGCATAAAGAAGCGACTAAGGGTAATCCTAAATTACTCTACTTAAACAAAGACGAGTTAATGCGCCACGAAGCGGCAGGTATTACCACCGATGTGTTTCCTAAGACTATGCAAGTCTCAGGCGTGGGTTTGCAGCTCTCGTATCACTTCGAACCAGGTAGCCCGCGCGATGGCGTTACACTCTGGATACCTTTATTCTCACTCAATCAGGTTTCCAGTGATCGTTGCGAATGGTTAGTGCCAGGCATGCTTAAAGAAAAAGTGCAGCTATTGATTAAATCGCTACCACAAAAAATCCGCCGTCATTGCGTGCCATTACCTGACTACGCAGCGGGATTTTGTGAACGCAATGACTTTGGTAAAGGCAATTTCTTAGAAGCTTTGATCGCCGACATACGCGAGCAAAAAGGCTTGCAATGCCTGAGCACTGATTTCAAATTTGAACAGCTACCTGCACATCTGACCATGAATTTTAAAATCGTCGATGAACACGGACGCCAATTAGAAATGGGACGCAACCTCGCGACCTTGCGCGCCGAGTTTGGCTCCCAAGCCCGCGAGAGTTTTCAAAAGATTGCAAGTGCCGACAAATTAGCTCTGCTAGATAGCTCTAAATCTGCAGCAACCGAATCCACAATTAACCGTCATTCCCGCGAAAGCGGGAACCCAGCGTCGTTAAGCTCGGCACAATCCGCAACCGTAACAAAATCCGTAACCCCAACAATCCAACAAGAAAACATAAACGCATGGACCTTCGACGAACTACCAGAACTACTAGAAGTCCAGCAAGGCAAACAAACCTTAATCGGTTACCCAGCCCTAGTCGATAAACAAAGCCACTGCCACATCGAAGTTTTCGACGACCCCGATGAAGCAGCGCGCGTTCATCACTCAGGCTTACGTCGCTTGTTCGCCTTGCAGATGAAAGAACAAGTCAAGTTCTTAGAAAAGAACATCCCGGGCTTACAGCAAATGGGTATGCAATTTATGTCGCTAGGTTCACAAGAAGAACTACGCGAACAAATTGTCACCACCGCCTTAGATCGCGCCTTCATGCAATCGCCCTTACCGAAGAATTCTGGCGAATTCAACAAACGCCGCGATGAAGGCAAGGCAAGACTGAATTTATTAGCCAACGAAATCGCCCGTTTAGCAGGCTTGATTTTGGCCGAATACTACAGCCTGCCGAAGAAGCTACAAGGCCTCAAAGCCCACGCGCAAGCGGCAGCCGACATGCAGCAACAAATGCAAAATCTGGTCACAAAACGCTTCATCGCCGAAGTCGATTTCGCTCAGTTGGCGCATTACCCACGCTACCTCAAAGCGATCACAGTACGTATGGACAAACTACGTGCCGATCCTGCGCGCGATGCAAAGTTGCTCGCCGAGTGGAATAGTGTAGCGCAGCCTTGGCAGCGTACACCGCGTCGATCGGGTATGGATGCAGATCCTAAATTGATAGAGTTTCGTTGGTTGTTAGAGGAGTTACGGGTGTCTTTGTTTGCGCAGGAATTGAAGACGCCCATGCCGGTGTCTGTTAAGCGTTTGCAGAAGGTTTGGGAGAGTTTGTTGCGGTAGGAGTAAGGAAGTTATTCTACTTTGAATTTCTTATTAATTGGTCTATCGTGTTTGCTGGGTTTGTTATTTGTGAGAATAATTTTTTCGAGGACTGTAAATGAGTAATGAACATGAAGCTGTTTCAGCAACCGACCAATTGGCAAGCCTCGAGTCAAAAATTGTTGATACGAAAAGTGACTTTAGACGGTTGTCTAGGCACAGAAGTTTATTTTATGTAATTAGCCTTGGCATGTTCATTTCACTTATATTCAAATATTTTGGCGGTTATCAACTCCCTCTTTGGATAGAAGCCCCAATTTGGATTATCGGATTTTTATTTCTTTTGGCTGCGTTAGGTACCGAACCGAATAAAATTTTGTCAGACCTTGAAAAACTTGAATCATTGAAAAGACTCTATTTCGGGTTTCTCGACGTAAAAGATGAACCTTACTTTGATCGACTAGTAAAAATAAATGTGGAGAATCTTAGTGAGTACTATTCGTTGGTAAAGCAACATTCGCAGCAAAGTTTTAAGTTGTCTGGATACATTATTTTTCTTGGATTTGTTTTAATATTTGTAGGACTAGGGTTAGGTTTCTATTTTAGAGATTTGAAAGATATCGCATATATTTCATCAGGTGCTGGTGTAGTTGTGAGTTTTATAGGCGGATCAGTGTTCGTGCTTTATAGTAAAACTGTCCTTCAACTAAAGCAATATCATGATAGTTTGCTTGATGTTCAAAACGTGTTATTGGCATTTAAATTGGTTGAAGCCACGGATGACGTAAAAGAAAAATCAGCAATGACTCAAAAAATGATTGAATTTTTATCTTCGCGACGTCTTTAGCGATAGTCCCGTAGGGTGGGCAAGCTTTTTTGCCCATGCGGGAATAGCTAATTATTCGCAAACAAGTCACCTATTTTTATTCAAATTTTCGCTTGTAAACAATCTCATCGTTTACAGATCGGTGGTAGACCGACAGCTACTCACTTTCTTTGCTTCGCCAAAGAAAGTAAGCAAAGAAAGGCGACCACGCTGCCACTGGCCTTCGGCTTCCCAATTGTGCGGGACAAAAAATGGGAAAGCCTTGAAACTCGCTTCGCTCAGACAACAAGGCTTTCTTTATCCATTTTCTGTCCTGCACAATTGGCAGTGTCAGAAGTGGGTGAAGGTCAAAAACAACGGCAACGTCAAAAGCAACTGCAAGATCAAAACAATCAGTATCAACCGCAATGGCGATCAATTAAACTCAAAAAATAGAGACGTCATCCCTGCGCAGGCAGGGATCCAGTGACGTTAGGCTGTTACGCCGCTGGATTCCCGCCTTCGCGGAAATGACGATACGTGGGACAAGACTAAGCTGAATGCCTCAACAGTATCAATGGACTTTTATTTTTCCAATCGCCGTTGATGGTCGTTGTTTTTGACCTACCACCGTTTGAGACGATGTAATTTGTGCTTCACAGAAAATGGATAAGAAAGTGTTGTTGTCTGAGGTGTAGCAGGGGATTCGAGGCGCATGCGCCTCGCCTGCGGAACGGTGTTCGCTTGCAAGCGAACATTCCTCAGAACAGTTTCAACACTTTCCCATTTTTTGTGATGCACAAATTATGCTGAAGCGTAGCGTAAGCACCCCGCAGGGGCGAGTCTACGGTCGCCTTTCTTTTGCTTACTTTTTCTTTGGCGAAGCAAAGAAAAGTAAGTAGCCGTCGGGCTACCCCCGACCAGTAAACTTCAAGAAAGCACATCCGTAATTTCAGTGCGAGAATTCAAAACTACAGAATACAAATCCAAACAAATTATTCTTACAGTCATCCAAGCCCCTCATCCCCAACCCTTCTCCCGCTCGCGGGAGAAGGGAGCTTTTAATACTCCAGCAAAGTAGCCTTACCCCAAAATATCCGATATGCCATCACCGTGTACCCAATGATGACAGGCAAAACTACACAAGCTCCCACAAAAATAATCATCAAAGATTCAGGCGCACTCGCAGCTTGCCAGATCGTGATTTTGTCGATGATGAGGTAGGGGAATAAGCTGTACGCCAAGCCGTGAAATGCCAAGAAAAATATCCCCACAGTACTGGCGAATGGTGTCCAAATCCAGCGCTGGTTGCCTTGCGCTAATTGTGCAGGTAGGCGTTTTAATATCCTATCTATCCACCAAAATAAAATCGCGGTGATGAGCGGGATGGGAAATAGCAATATAAAGTTAGGAAAGCTAAACCACTTTTCCGCAATGCTTGGACTGGCAAATGGCGTGACGATGGAGATGGTGGCAATGCCAACGCCCGCCACCCATAAACTGCGTCTTGCCCAGGTTGCTGCTTTGATTTGCAGTTGTCCCTCTGACTTCATCAGTAGCCATGTTGCTCCTAAAAGGCAGTATGCAGCCATTAAGCACAAGCCAATTAAGGCAGCGAACGCATAGCTCCAAATGCTCGTTTGAAATCCTATCACCAACATGCCGAGCATGAAGCCTTGTGAAAAGGCGGCAAGTATGGAGCCAAGATGGAAGGCGAAATTCCAAGCTGGTTTATTCTGTGCTTGTGCTTTTACCCTGAAGTCAAATGCGACTCCGCGCAAAATCAAACCCAGTAGCATGATTGCGACGGGTAAATACAGTGCGCCTAGTATTTGTCCATGTGCGGTGGGGAAGGCAACTAATAAGATGCCGACACTTAGTACCAGCCAAGTTTCATTCGCGTCCCAAAATGGACCTATGGAAGCGATCATCATGTCTTTTTCTGTGTCTTCTGCATGGCGCATCAGAATACCGACGCCGAGATCATAGCCATCTAAAATCACATAGGCCAACATCGCTAAGCCCATGACGATCAGAAAGGCTAGCGGTAACCAACCTGCGGGTTGAGATAAATCGGGATGGAGTGGAGTGATCATGATTTATCCTTCTGATGTGATTGATGCTTTGGTTGAAGATATAGTAGCGCTTGCTGAACTATCCGCTTTGCGGGCTAAATAAAACACCACCGAGATATAGGAAATAATCAGAAACACGTACAGCGTTAAATACATGATTAAGGAACTGGCCAACATAGGAACAGGTACTTTGGCAGCAGCTTCGGCGATAGTGAGTACGCCTTGTACCAAGTAAGGCTGGCGACCAATTTCTGTGGTGTACCAACCCGCCAGCAAGGCGACCCAACCAGAAAAACTCATCGCGACTAATGCACGTGAAACAAAAGTCGGCATGGCAGGCGCTCGCCACATATACCACGAGGCTAGCCAAGAGATCGCCAGCATCAAAAGACCTACGCCCACCATGATGCGAAAGGCAAAGAAAACAGGTGCAACGGGTGGATGCTTGCCGACAAAATCATTGAGTCCTTTGATTTCGCCATTGGCATCGTGGGTCAGGTAGAGCGAGGCTAGATTGGGTATCGCAACTTCAGCTTTATTGACGCGTTCTTTTTGATCTGGAATCGCAAATAAAATGGCGGGTGCGCCTTTTTGCGTTTCCCAAATCCCTTCCATCGCTGCGATTTTTGCAGGTTGATGTTTTAGGGTATTGAGACCATGCAAATCACCGACCAGAATTTGTAGAGGAATCAAGATCGCAGCAAGACTAACGCCCGTTTTGATGCCGATCTTCACATCGTCGCTACGAGCACCGCGCAAATAGCGATAACTGCTGATGCCAGCAATCAAAAATGCCACCGTCAAACCGGAGGCCAGCATCATGTGGGTAAAGCGATATGGCATAGACGGGTTGAAAATAATTTGTAGCCAGTTCGTCGCGTGTGCCTGGCCGTTAATCATTTCAAATCCGACTGGCGTGTGCATCCAAGAATTTAAGGCGATGATCCAAAACACGGACAGCGTCGTGCCGCCTGCGACGAGCATAGTGGCGATGGTGTGCAGGCGATTCCCGACACGTTTTTGCCCGAATAGCATAATGCCGAGAAAAGTCGCCTCTAAGAAAAAAGCAGTCAAGATTTCATAAGCGAGAAGTGGGCCGGCGATATTCCCGACTTTTTCCATAAAGCCCGGCCAGTTGGTGCCGAATTGAAAGCTCATGGTGATACCGCTGACCACGCCCAACGCGAAACTCAGGGCGAATACTTTCACCCAGAAATAGTAGGCGCGTTGCCATTGTTCTGCCTGAGTGCGGTTATAGCGCCATTTGAAAAAGACGAGTACCCAGCCGAGTGCAATGCTGATGCTGGGAAAAAGAATGTGAAAGCTGATATTGGCGGCAAACTGTATGCGTGCCAATAACATGGGGTCGAAGCTGCTTGCGAGTTCTGCTGACATGATGAATTCTCTATGCGTGGTTTTGCTTGGTGGTGGCTAGTTTTTGGATTTGCCGTCGAAGCGAAGACGATCGGTAAATTCGATCAGCTTGACCACCTTAGAACCCATTTTCATGAGGGTTTGCAAAGTTTCTGGTGAGAGTTTTTCGACGTCGTCAAACCATGCGCTGGTGAGTTCTATCAAGTCGTGCATTTGTTGAATGCGACCTAATGCGTATTGTTCATCTTCTGTCGCATCGTTTTTGAGTAAGGCTTCGCGTAACATGGAAAGTGTAGGTTCGACTTCACGGCGGCGGCGTTCTTCCACTAAGTTGCGGAAGATTTCCCATACGTCTTTGGGGGCTTCAAAAAATTCTCGGCGTTCGCCTGGGATGTGAACTAGCTTGACCAGGCGCCAGGCTTGCAATTCTTTTAAGCTCATGCCGACGTTGGAGCGGGAAAAAGTCAATTGCTCGGCAATCTCGTCGGCACATAGTGGTTTTTCACTAAGAAAGATGAGGGCATAAATTTGCCCGACGGTGCGATTAATGCCCCAGCGGCTGCCCATTTCACCAAAATGGGAGATGAATTTTTCTTTTGTTGAATTGATAGCCATCATTTTTCCTTGTTGGTATTTACAGTATTATTTGAATTTCCAGTATTTTCAGGAAATATAGCACGATTATTTTTTTCTTGTTTTTTGTGCGTGATTTTGGAGATGGCTACTAGCGGAAAAGATTTGTTGCTTGAAGGAAGTGAGTTCTTAGTTTGATGGCTGAGTGGATTAGAGGGAAATTGGTGCAGGATTTGTTGGCGCTTGGTTTTGAGCTATTCCTCATTCCAGCCTTCCTCTTCAAGAAGTAGCTAGCTGTACAAGTCTGATAACGATGAAATACTCCTTCCCCTTCAAGGGGAAGGTTGGGATGGGGATGGGTTTTCGTCGTGCGATAGATGCTGCTGATTGCGTCACTGTCACCCATCCCCACCCTAGCCCTCCCCTTGAAAGGGAGGGGACTTTTAGTAGCGCTCTGACTTGTGTAGATCCTTAAGCCATGAAGGGTAGGTGCTAAATGCAAAAAGTGCGAATCTGTAGCATCAAAAATAAAATATACGACTATCGACTTGTGATTTTTTAACTAGCCTGATCCCCAGCCAGTGCTTTTGCAGCTCTCAATAAACCCAGCAGGTCGATCACTTTCGCAGGCTGATAAGACATCGCCGCCACGAGGGCATGCATTGCGATTAGATCGCGTTTGATTGTGGTACCGGAAAATTCTTGTAGATAAATTTTGGTTTCTTCATAGCCGTGCTTTTCATAATGGACAAGAATATCAACCGAAATTTCCTCGCTAGTTTTCTTGCGTGGAATGGGTTGAAAACCAAGTTGTTGAATACTTGCTTCTGCCATTTTCCAAACTGACCAAGGATTTTGACCTGTGATGAGATTGTCGTGGTGGCTGATTTGTTGCAAATAGCGCGGACCAATTTCGACGATGGCGCCTTGTTTTCTGAGCTCATCTTCTAACAAAAATGGGAATAGCTCTTTTGCTTTCGGGATGAGAAACAATTCTTCTTGATTGGTGAACGCGCTGATGCGTTTTTGCTGAATGAAGGCGGAACCATCAGGGAGTTTGACCTGGGTGAGTGCGGCAGGACCGTGGCAAACAGCGATGATGGTTTTGTTTTTCTGATGAAAATCCATCACTAATTTTTGAATGTCTGGATTATTTGGAAAGTCAAACATCGCCCCTTTACCGCCAACAAAATAAATGGCCTGATAGTGATCAGCATTGACTTCTGAAAGGGGAATTGTCTGCGTGGTTTTCTTGGTGGCTTTGTCGTCATTTAAGAATGCGTAATCAAATTCAGCCATGTCGTCATCATCTAAAACGGCAGGTGCTTTGCCTCCTAGTGGGCTGGCGATATCGACCTCAAAACCGTTAGCTTGAAACACATAATAGGCGCGTGCAAGTTCGCTTAATTCGTAACCCGTTTTTTTCTTTTTCTCGCCCATCTGCGCTGTGCTGGTCACGACGGCAAGAATCTTGCCGCGCGGCGGGGTATTGGCATTGTGGATGTAAGCGACATCGTGAGGGCGGCTTGCTTTGAGTTTGCCGATGTCAATTTCTGGATCTAATAAGCTGATGAACCATGCCGTTGCTGCAAGGCCTGAAAGAATTAAGGCGCCAATTAGTGCGCCTAATCCTAAGAGAATTTTTTTCCACATCATTCTTCCTTTGTTGAGAAAATATCATTCAACAATGTAGAACATAGCAGGTGAAAAAAAGGTGAAAAATGACGGATTTATCAAAAAGCGATCAGGGATATAGCACATGCATGTGATCGCTAGCGAAGATTAAGTGATATCGGATAAATCAGCAGGAGGCTCGTCACCTGCTAATACGCCAGCACCACCTGAAAGGCCTTCACCTTTGCGCACCAGATAATCGGTGTGTTCGTAAACATTGCTACAGCCAGTTTCGGCGATCAAGGTTTTGACGATGGCAACTTTCCATGCATCTACGCCTGCAGCTTGAAATTGACATGCCAGAAAGCCATGTTGAATCGCATGGTATTCAACAATCAGACCCGGAAGTTGATCTTCTTCTGCATTGATCAGGCGCTGAGGCTTGCCAGGCTTGGCATTGAGCGGTAAGCGTTTTGCTAGCGCTGTTTGAATTCGGCGTTTGAACATTGCATGATCGACTGCTTCTGATTCGTCAAAAGACCAGACCCGCGCGCGGATCTGTGATTTTGGACTCCAGCCTGCGCGTGCTAAAAATTCACCTTTGGATGAACGCACTAAGCAAGTCGCGCCAAATTTCATTTTTTCATGAAACTTACCATCGACGCGTTCGATGGCAGAGAGATAAATCCAAGGATCGCCTTCGAGCAGACTTTTTTCTTTACCTTGTTTGATTGTGATGATGAGCATAGTTGACTTATTGATCGTCTAAAGAATTGAAGTTCTTAAACAAGTTTTTACATTGAATAAGCTTGGAAAAGCTCGACTTGGTTTTTGCGTATTACCAAGAATTGCGTTGACGAGTTTTGGTCCAATCTGGTTTTTTTGTCCTTACTTCTGATGGTAATGATGGCGCCGTAAGGTCGTTGATATGAATCTCTTCGGTTGTCATGAAAATATAGCGATTTCCAATTCGACCGCGATACACACTATGCGCACCTGCTAATTTTCTTGTTACCGCTGCAAATTCCCAAGCTTGATCCATACTGCATTGGACACTGCTTGCGATAAAAGAGGCATGCCGTTGCGCTTGTCCCCAGTGCTTTGCCATCGTCGCGTGAGCACGAAGTCGAGATGGAAGTGAGCGCTGTGACCAAGCCCATACAAAGCGTCCATCGGTTTCGTCATAGATGCCTATGGTCTGGAAATGACTGGTGCCAGTGCGCTCACCAGCAAATTGAAACACAATCACGCCCGCTTCTAAATCCGCAGACCAGCCTTTTTCTTTGCCATATTGCCAGTTCGACGCATGCTGTAGGTGTTGATGCAGCATCTCTTCATGCGCCGAGGAAATGAATGAAGCTGCGTTGGCTGAGACTTCTTTTTGCTTGGGGCGGTGCAGGAAATTGCGAAAAAATGCGATGATTTTGCTCATGATTGCTAACAAAAAACCTAGTAAAATCAAAAACTTATGCGTTGATAAGCGATTGAGTGGAAATTCTGCACATTATAACAGCACGGTTTTTTGTATTCATGTGATGAAATTGAGCGATTTCATTACCTGAATTTACAAGCATTTGCGCGATTACATGAGGTTAATACATATGCTGATTGATTCTGTTATACGGTACTAGGCATTTAATTTTCCCGTTGCTGATATGATTTCTGTGGTTACAATTCGGCGATTAGAATTTATGTATTTTCTTTTGTTAGGAATCTCGTATGAAAGATCGTATTGAAAAGCTTAGTCAATTGGCAGTGCAATCGGCGAATAGTGCTGGTCGTGGTTTGCTTCATGTGCAGCATAGAGCGCAAGACCTTAGCAATGTGGTGACGCAGAATGTCAATAAGGACGCACTAAACAGAACCGCTGCTGCAACTACTTCAATGGCATTGGCCGCTGGTAAGTCTGTGCAGCAATCGTTGACCAATGTGATCGAACATGAAACGACCCAAGCGCTGGTAGAGCAAGTGAAAGAGAAGGGCATGCAAATTGCCGATAGCGCCGCTCAAGGTGCTAAAGTGGTTAGCGCACACGTCATCGATGGCGTGAAAAAACTGGATGATAAGTTAGAAGAAAATCATACCGAGATTAAAGAGAAAACTGAAACCGTTTCTATGGGATTAGGGATTGCTGCTGGCGTTGCCGCAGGTGCCGCGATTATTGGTCCGCCAATTGTTGTCGCTGCCGCACCAGTCATTGGTGCAGCGGCAACGGTGACTGGTGCGGTGGCAGGTGGTGCGTATTTCTATTCGAAATGGAAAACCAAAAAGGCCGAGGACTTGATAAAAAATTCTGCGTCACCTGAAGACGCACCAGTTAAGGATGCATCAGAGAATAAATAATGTACTAATAAATAATGCACGGATTAAATATTGCAATATTCGATTATTTTGCACCTCGGTTTGTTCAGAATTTTAATTTGAAGTTTATTTTATTCAAGCCGTGCACTAGCAATATGATCAGGCCTGCATAGAATAACGCGGCTAGCATACCAAGGTTGCCATCGAAGGATCGTAGGGGGGAGCGTATTCCTAGCATGCTCAAGATTGATTCAATAATGAAAGGGAGCAGGTAACAGATGAGTGGATTGATGGCAGCAGGTTTAATGAGTAACATCCACTTTTGAATCCGTTGAAGATCCATTAACCAATATAAAAAACCGAATACGCCTATACAGATCGCGGCAGAGTAGAAACACCAAGATGGTGTCGCATAAATTTTTGAAATTTTATACTCTGGTCGCAGCAGGCTCGCTGCAACGATGAGTGTAATCATCAGGCTAAAAGCGCGAGAAAATCGTCTTGCCTGTGAGAGCCTTGCGTTTTCTTCGAAAAAGATCAAACTAGAAACCAGTCCAGCTAGCACGATACTACTATGTGCGGCATGTGCATCCAGACTCGCCATTAACTTCCACAAACTACTAGATTCTGCCATTGCGCCAAAACTATCGGTATGCAGAACGATGTATAAGATCGTACACAATGCCGTCGCCAAGATCAGCAATTCTTGTTTTCCCTGGCACAGCTGATAGATGACGCAAGAGATTAAATAAGCCCACCCAATCAAGCCTAAAATGCCCCACCATTGTGGTGACATCGTTTGTGATCCATCTTCACCGCCTCGATAAATCAACGCCAATATGATCAATATCGTGATGCCGGTTGCTAATAACAGATGATTGATGATGGCTCGCTTAAATTGATAAACGCCCCAAATCAACATGAATGCCACATAGGATAATAAGGCCCATAGTTGTATAGAAATTGACATTGAGGCTTGGTGATAGCCTCCTTCTGCGTTCACCATGAATAGCCCCATTACGATCAAGGCTGCAGCGCGCAATAGGATGTGCAGATTTAAACTGAATCGGTTTTCACCTTTTGCGATACGGTGATTGATGCCAAACGGAATCGACATACCGACAATAAATAAAAATGCAGGAAAGACGATATCAGGAAAACTCATCGCATCGGCATCCGCAGGCATGTGTTTGAGCCAGATAGAAATGCCATTGACACTGGCCAATTCGTTGACGATGATCATGATTAAAAAAGTGATGCCACGAAACGCGTCAATCGAAATCACCCTTTGATTCTTCAGGGTGTTGATGGGATTTAACATAGAAAACAAACTTTCAGAATACGAAGAAGAAATGCAATTCTCAGGCAGCATCGGGCAATTGCCGATATTGATGCGCCTTGCTTAATAGTGCCAAGCAGAAATTTACTCCGGGCAAACTAAAACGACAATGCATAGAACTACTTTCTAATCTAGGTAAATATACTTAGGTGATATGGGTGCGCATTCCCTTTGAAATGAATTTGGGGCACACTGCAAGTTCTTTCTTTCGCTAGTGTCTGCTTAAATCTCTATGAAAATATTCCACTCAATTTATACAGTCAATGCCATGAAGCGACAGGGCTTGCTTAGTCTTAATTGTCTGTGTTGCCTAGTTTTGTTGAGCACGTTTAGCGCCACCGCGATCGCATCGGGCAAATCATCTGAGTTGAATATTTGGGTCATGTCGACCACCGCTCAGCCGCAGCAGGATATGCGTGAGATATTGCGCCCCTATCTGGCAAGCAATCCACATTTGCGAGTGAATGTGACGGTACTGAATTGGGAGAACGCTTGGAGCAAAATCAGTGCCGCTGCAGATTCAGGGCAGGGGCCGGATTTGCTGGAATTAGGTAGCACTTGGGTTGCAGCGATTTCGGCCAAAGATGCGCTTGAACCGCTTAGTTTGGTGCAGCAAAATGAAGTTGGTGGAGAAAAAGCTTTTTTCCCAGCCTTGTGGGTGACAACGCATCAACATAATCGAAAGGAAGTGTTCGCCATTCCTTGGTATGCGGGAGCACGGGTTGCTTATTATCGTACTGATCTGTTTAAAAAGGCAGGGGTGAAAGCGAGTGATGCTTTTGCCAATTGGAGTAGTTTTAAGCAAGCCATGCAAAAAATTAATGGTATCAATTTCGAAGGAAAAAAAGTCGCAGCCTTAGGTTATCCCGGGAAAAGTGATTCAGATATTTTGCATAATTTGGCACCGTGGATTTGGAATGCCGGCGGAGATTTTCTAAGTCCAGATCGTAAGACAGTGAGTATTTCTTCGCCAGAAACTTTGCAGGCCATTAGCTATTACACCAGCTTCGCAGATGAAGGTTTAGTACCACTATCGGCTTTGGAAAAAGACTCAGTACAGATTGAATCTGGTTTTTTTACGAATCAATATGCGGTTATTTTTAGTGGACCTTGGGTGTTGAAAATGTTGAATACGCCTAAGGCAAAAGGTGGACAAATGGGCACGGCTACTGCGCAAAATTTCGGCGTCGCATCGTATCCGGCGGGGATCAAAGGTAATCAGACGTTTTTCTCTGGATCTGATTTGGCCTTGATGAAATCTTCAAAAAACAAAGAAGAGGCTTGGAAATTATTGCGATACCTTGTGTCGCGGCAAGCACAGGTGAAGTTTAGTCAATTGTCGGGAATGTTGCCGGCGCGATTAGATGCGGTTTACGATGCATCATTAATGCAAAACCCACATTATGCTGAATTTATTCAACAGGTAAAGTTGGGTAGACATTACCCTGTAGTGACCGCGTGGGCACAATTGGAAACGGTGTTTCGTACGCACATCGCCAAGATAGTCGCGGTAGTAAACCGGCAAAAAGATGCGCACTCTCAAGTCGCCATTAAGAAAAATCTAGAACAGGCTTCGAAGCAAGCGAATGCCATTTTGGCTGCAGAACCGTAAAGCTAGTTGTCGTGCTAATTTACTGAGTTGATACAGCTTATTTGTTAAGCTTATTTGTTGAGCTTCTGTAGTGCGCTTATTGAGCGTATTTATTATTGACTCAGTTCATTTTCAGAATTGATACATTGCTTTTGTAGTTGCTGAATTGTATTGCTCACATAGACTTTTCATCCCTCACTGCCACAGGCTAGGTGGAATATCGCGTAGCTTTGCTACTAATTCCATGCTAGTTCTGACGTTTAATTTTTGGCAGATATGTAAACGATGTGCCTCTACTGTTTTTGGACTGATCGATAAGTGATCGGCAATTTGCTTTCCCAAATAACCCGCTACAATTTCTGTCAGAACCATGCGTTCTCTTTGTGTTAGTTCTGCGATTTCTTTCAGTAAGCCTGCTTGTCCTTGATGGCCTGCGCGTGCTTTTTCATCACTGACGATGGCGCGACTAATGGCATCGAGTAAGCTGCGATGGTCGGCAGGTTTTTCTAGGAAGTCGACCGCACCTTGTTTGAGTACACGTACTACTAAGGGAATATCGCCGTGGCCGCTTAAAAAAATCACCGGCGGTAGATAGCTACTGTGCAATTTGCTACGACGGATCAATTCGTCAAATAACTCTAATCCGTTAGTGCCAGGAATCCTTACATCGACTAACAGACAATTAAAATCGACGGGATCCGCTTGATCGAGAAAATCCTGGGCTCGTTCAAATTCTGTAGTTTGCCAATGGCGAGTTTCTAATAGCATGACCAAAGAATTGCGTACACTTGGATCATCATCAATAATCGCAATACGTGATTGGCATTCAGTCTGTGTTTCGTGTGATTTTTTTTGTGTCATTTTTCTGCCTTTGAATTTCTATGCACTCATGATCTTTGTATTGATGGCACTGGTTGTGCTGATTGTGTTTGTGGCATCTGTTGTGTTTTTAGCGGTAAGCGGAAGTGAAAGCTTGCGCCGCCACTTGGATTGTTTTCTGCCCAAATCTTGCCGCCATGATTTTCAATCACGGTACGGCAAATCGCTAGGCCTAAGCCCATTCCCTCTGATTTGGTGGTATAAAACGCCTGAAATAATTTGTCGATATCCTGTACACCTTGCCCCTGATCTGTGACGCTAAAGACAAGGTAATCTTCTGTTTGTTCTGTGCGTATTTCTAGTTGCTGTGCATGATCTGTTTGCTTAGCGTCCATCGCATCTAAAGCATTACGCATTAAATTGAATAACACTTGTTTGAGCATCACTGCGTCACAGTCAATTTTAATATCTTCTGTACGTAAATCTACTTGGATGCGTACATGTTGGCGCCTTGCTTGTGCTTCGATCAGTTCTATCGATTCATGCACCAGTTGTGAGATCGAATAGGGCTCATGCGGCGTCGCACTTTTTTGAATGAAATTGCGCATGCTATGCATAATTTTGCCAGCCCGTCGCGATTCCTCGCCCATCTTTTCTATCGCTTGCCTGACTTTAGGGGATTGAATTTTATCGGTCTCTAACAAGCATTCGGCTGCCGCTGCGTAATTGGCGATGGCTGCTAATGGCTGGTTTAGTTCATGTGCCATCCCCGATGCAAATTCAGCCAAGCTCGATAGTCGTGCGGTATGTTGCAGCAATTCGTCACGTTCACGTAATGCTTGTTGCGCTGCTTTGCGCTCTTTAATCCAGCGCCGCAATAAACGTAGTAACCAGATAATCAAGATACCAAACAAAAGTACCGCGATGGCTAATCCTATCAATAAATTATCGAAATTTTGAACTGTACGAACACTGGTCTTGAATGTTAGGCCGCTGCCAGATGGTCCAAAATCGAGACGGTTAATTTCTTTGTTGTGCGCGACAATCCCACCTTCACTGGGTGACAATTGCTTGTCGTGTTCATCGACCAAACTGAGGTCGTAGCGTTGGACAAACCACCAAGGGACTTCCTGCGTAAGCAATTTATCTAGATTGTAAGTGACCACAATCCGGTGCAGGCGATGTTGCTCATTGCTATTTGGTAGTGCTAACACCCACAGTGGCGCGAATTGTTCTATGACTTGACTGTAAGCGCTGGAATTGAGACGACGACTTTGCTGAATTGCTTCACTCACCAAAGGGTCGTTGAGTGGTGGCAAATGTGCGGGACGTTGATCATAATCTGGCAAGCCGATTAGGCGTTGCTGCTGTTCGTCGATGATTTCTACAGCGAGTATGGCATGGTTTTCTTTAATTAATTCATCGATTCTTCGTAAAAATTCTTGCCGGGATGGTTTCGATGCAGGATCTAAATCGAGCGCCCAATTTTGTAACATGACCTGCTGCGTTTCTAATTTGTTGGTGATGATTTGTTCCATCCACAGCAAATCGAGCGAGGATTGACGTGCTGCGGTTGCGCGTTTCTCTGCATACCAAAGCCAACCAAGCGTACTAGATGCGAATAGCCCAACAGTTAGGAATAACATCATGCCTAACAAGGTCCAGCGGTTAGTAAAAAAATGGTGTCGCGTGAATCGCATCGTAATTCCTGAATAGCGTGATGAGTTAGCAGGCACCAAATTGTTGAAGTTCATCACAAGACATAATTTAGCATTCGCGATCTGCTTTTGCAAAAAGTATGCGTGATAATTTTAGTTCTCTAATCTTCCTCAGTTTTCTTGAACATGGATATGGAAAGCTGAATGTATCAATAAAAAAGACGGCAAATCTCTTAGCGAAATTTGCCGTGTAAAGCCAGTTCGTCTTATTACTTAGTTCTGTTTAAAACTGGTGTTGCTGTTTCCAGTCCTTTTTGTTGGGGCAATGGGGGAGACCCAACAAATGGAACTAATTGGTAGAACGTCCTGGGGGAAGCGCTATACGAATGTGATTCGCATCCAAAAATTTATATCACCCTCCGTGATCTTAATAATTTATCGTGGCACGCAGGCCGAACATTCTTGGTGGATTGTAGCTATTAAATGTATAGCCACCTGCGTTGCCTTGCCCCATCCAATTTTTGACGATATTGTTACTCAAGTTGGTGCCCCATAATTCCACGTTCCACTTGTCATCATGACCAGCCAACTTCACGGCAGCACTCCAATTGGTGTAGGCATCTTGATAGTCACCCAGCACGCGATTGTCGAGATTGCGAACAGTGAAATACATACGGCTTTGGTAACGCATACCAATCGATGGCGTCAGTATCCAACCATTGTCGAGTTCAAAATCGTGTGAATAATTGATGGCATAGGAATACTTCGGAGCCATTGGCAATTGATTGCCATTGACATCGCGAATTGCACGACCACGCTTACTTGGATCCTCTCCCAAGTACAGTGGAGCGCAAGCTTCTGCGCCAAATTCTTCACGGTGGCCGCACATCCAATTGTCATTAAAGGTTGGATAGGACAAAACTTTTGAGTTCATTACAGATGCATATCCCGACAAGCTTCCACCGATCCAAGGACGTGCTTTGTATTCAATTTCTAAGCCTTGGATTTTCGAGTTACCGATGTTTTCAGTTTTCCATGCGGTGACGACATCGCAAGCTGGGTCCCAATCTGGGCAGGTTTCTCCAGCACGCAGTTTTCTCTGACCAACTGCATTCATGCCGGTGACATGCATGTCGTTATATTTGGTGTGGAAGTAAACTACGCTCAGATCTAGTTTGTTATTGAAATGACGGCCTTTATAACCGAGTTCGAAGTTGGTCGTTAATTCCGGATTGTATTCAAGGTAGCTGTATTTTTGTGTGCCGCCATCGACACAAGTGCCGCCACCACAAGTATCAAATTTATCGCCAAAACCACCAGGGCGATAACCAGTTGCGGCAGAAGCAAACACCATGGTCGCTTTATCAAAGTCGTATTGCAAACCTAAACGATATGTTGGTTTTTCCCAGCTAGCTTTATGGGTATTGACTACCGGACTAGGGAATACTCCAACTCCAGCAAATGGTCCCATATCAAATGTCAAATCGGTACCGTTATGCGCTGTACCGGTGCCTGGCGTTTTTGGTACATATTTCCCGTTGTAATACCAAGGTGTTTCGGCACTCCATAGACCTGCGCTGACACCGCCGATGTCTTCACGACTGTCTTTACTCATACGGAAACCAACGGTCGCTGACAGCTGATCTGCCAGCTTGATGTCTGCTTGAGCAAACAGCGCTTTGGAATGCACTTGGCGATCTGGTTGTGCGTAGTATTGCGCGTGTGGCATGCCCCATGGTGCTTCGATCAATTTATCTTGCGCAAAATTGATCGCATTCTTCTCAGACATATTGAACAGGCCTGCCACGTAACGCCATTGATCAAAATTTTGTTTGATCTGGAGTTCGTTCACCAAGGAACGATAATTGGAATCTAGTGTGTAACTAGCCCAATCTAAAGCGTGTTGCGCACCCCAATTGCCCCATGATTCCATGACACCGACATCGGAAGCAAGAAAGGATTGGCCGCCATCATCGTCATGATGTTGTACGCGTTTTTGTACCGCGTATGCGACTTTGTAACCTAACTCTGTTTGTGGTGACAGTTTCCACACCAGATTGCTGCGATAAGTGTCGATGCTCATATCGAGTTTGCCTGGCACATTAATTTTTGCGTACCACTGACCTTGTGGGCCGCAAGCGAAGCGGGTACCAGCAGCCATTTTGCAGTCTTTCAGACCAACTTCACCTGCGCCAGAGTTTTGATAATGTTCAAAACCACCAGTCCATTCAAGATCTTTATCAATCGCCCAACGTGCTGTTAAGCGTGTCGCCCATTGATCAGAATTGGTGTAATAGTCTTTTGGTGATAGTTGACGGTTGAGGCGTTGGTCAACGTCAGGTTTACCATCGGGGGTGAAGCTTGAACCACCGTTACCATCGGACAGTAATACACCGCGATCGCTGAGATCGCGTTCTTGTTTGATGTATCCATCGCGTTTATCCACCATGACTGCTGCACGTAATGCAAAATTATCGCTAATGCCAAAGTTGTAAACGGAGCGTATTTCTTTGCCGTTGTAATTGGCGAGGTTCAAAGAACTCCAGCCATAATTGGTTTTGAATTCTGGTTTGGCAGGCAAAATATTTACCACGCCAGCGGTTGAGTTGCGGCCAAACAGTGTTCCCTGTGCACCGCGTAATACTTCAACTTGATCAAGATCGAACATTAATGCCAGCGAGCCTTGTGGGCGTGGCGAGTAAATTCCATCAATATGGATACCGACAGCAGGGTCGCCAATCTCGGTAAAATTGGTAGAGGTCACCCCTCGAATCGAAACCAAGACACCTGAATCGGCACTGGATAAACCAAATTGCACGTTCGGGATGGAACCACTCAGGTTTAATAATTCCTTCACATTGGCGCGCAATAAATCTTCTGCTTTGAGTGCTGTGACGGCGACAGGCGTTTTTAATAACGAGGTTGCCTGACGTGTAGCTGTAACAATCACTTCAGGAATGGCATCCTTTTTTTTATCCTCGGCTTTGGTTGTCGTATTTTGGTTGTTTGAAACTTCTTGCGCATCTGCTTGGAAAGCCAGCATCGAACAGGCGCTGGCAATGGCTAGGTGCATAATTGATCGTGATGTTCTGAGGCGGGGCATTTTAGCTCTCTCGAAAGTATATTAATAATGACTTAGGTATCGAGCCGTTTGTACTCCCCAACACGCTCGATGCGAAGCTCATTACAACAAATTCTGTTAGTAATGAGGCTTGTCGTAGTTTTATCTTTGTGGAGTAGTGCCGCAATTGAGAAATTTACTCTTGCACCTAAGTGATTTTACTTAGGCTTATTGAGGTAGGACTTCTCGGAGCAATGTGTGATTTGACTAGTGAGGCATTGTGAGAATGCACCGCTAGTCAGCGTATGTCATGTGAGGGGACCTCTGCACTACCTGCTGCGCGCCCGAATTTTGAGTTTGCGATGCTCGCTGTGCTCTAGCACAGCTGCGTTTTTCGACGCACACTTTGCTTGCTACGCTTGTGCAGAGGTTTCTGCGGAAAAGTTAACTACCAGTTGCTTGCGTCGGTGATGTAAAAGATTGTACGAACTCACAGTAGCTTGCTTGTACTTCCTTTTTATCTAACAAATTATTATGCCCCGCATCTTTCACAAACAAGTGTTGTTTTTCTTTCGCTGCGATTGCCTGGAATACCGCCAGCCCCAGCTCTGGTGGTGTAGTTTGGTCATTTTCTGCCGAGATGACCAGGCTTTTTCCTTTGTATTGTGCGAGTGCGTTTGTATTGTCAATTGCTTGCAAGCTAGGGACAATCTCAAAGCGAATAAATGGTTTTGCATACCAAGGTGTGCGCAAACGCAAAATGTCGCTTACCTTGGTTGCCGTAGTTTCTAAAATAATGCCATCGACTGGACGGTGTTGCGCAACATAAGCGGTCATGAAACTGCCTAGAGAGTGACCGTGAATGATCAATCGACCTGAGGTGTTCGCTTTGACGTAATCATATATTCGTAAGGCATCTTCTTTCAAATTAATCACATTTGGATTGCCGTTGGTACGTCCATATCCACGGTAATCAAACATGGTGAAATTGATCGGACAACTGCCCACACTTCGGCTAATGACCTTGGCTGCGTCGTCGATGTGTGAACGATTACCACCGAAATAGAGGACGGTGACTGAGGCTGGCGTTTGCTTGACACTGAATCCGTTTAATTGAACTTGTGAATCAATCGCGATTTGCTCTTCTTTTAAGCTAGCGTTTGGCAGAAGTTTTGCTAATGCCTGATCATCAAATTTTCCTTTGGATTGATAGGGAGCGATGCTATCGGGTCGAATGAATTGCGATTCTTCAATGATGACGCTCTTGCAAGCGCATAGAGATAGGATGATGCACAGCGAAAAAAGATGACGCATTATTTCTCCTGAATGAATGTTTGAGTAAAAATAATAGCACGACAAACAAGGTATAAACATACCAAATTGACTCGCCCTTGGGTGTGAAATAAAGGTCTAGATCCGTCGTCCGATTACTTAACTAGATCCAGGCTTTCGCTGCTTCTATTCCACTACGAACGGCGGACTCTAAAGTTGCCGGGTAGTCGCTTGCGGTGAAATCGCCCGCTAAAGTAATACCAGGAATTTCCGTCTGATTTGCAGGGCGCTTTAGATTGGGTGTACAGGCAAATGTTGCCCGTTTCTCGGTAATGACTTGCGTCCATATAGGCGTCGCGAATGCCGCATTTTGCAATTGTTGTGCGAGCTGCCGGCAAATATCCGCAATAACTTGTGATGTGGCATGGGAGCTTGCTGCGGTCGATGCGCTGATCACGACAGCCATTAATCCAGTTTGAGCTGGGTTGAGTTGTCCGCGATCAAAAATAAATTGCGCCCAATGTTTTTGCTGCGGGTCATCCGCCAATGCATAGAATGGGCGATCAAGTTTTAATGATTCTGCGTATTGCAAATAGCAGGTGCTGATTGGCTCGTATACAAATTCCAAGTTTGTTAGAGATGCTTGCGTTGTATCTGATCTGGATTGATTTGTTGAGTCTATCGTTGCGGCCGAAAGTAAGCGTTGGGCTTGCTTTGCGCTGGTGGCGATCACGATGCCATCAAACTGTTGATTGGTAATTGGGTCAGCTTCAATGGCTGTTGTTGGCGCGAGCTTGGTCCTGAGCGATTCAAGCCGCCAGCTTTGATTGTCTTGTTGCTTTAAGGACTGTATTGAAACACCAGTTATGACTTGTCCACCGTGTTGTCTTATAAATTCGGCGGCGGCATCCGGCAATAGACGACTAAGATCGAGGCGTGGAATTAACATGTCTGAGGCCGCTCGTTTTGCCCCTAAACTATCGCGCAAAACGTTCAAAAAAACTTGTGCTGAGGCGCGTTCAGGCGGGGTGTTTAGCGCAGCGATACAAAGCGGATTCCACATGTAACGACATAAATTTTCGGTCTGCTCATAACGTTCCAATAGTTCTGCAACGGTACAGTCTTGATGGAGACGCCAATCTATCCAACGGGCGGTCGTAGAAAATCTCGCCAAGGCCATTTTGTCTGCACCAGATAAACCCTTTGCGCTCATTAGCGCGAACAGGACATGTAGAGGTGCTGGAAGTTTTGGCGCAATAAATTGAATACCGGTCTGATGCGGATAAACCATCTGCAATGGAAGGCGTAGTAGCGCTTCTTTTAGATCGATTCTCAATAATCGCATCAGCTCTAAACAAGCAGAATAGGCACCAAGTAGAATATGTTGTCCGTTGTCGACTAAGCGACCATCAACCTCCACAGCGCGTGCTCGTCCACCTAATGTACGTGAGGCTTCGATCAAAGTTACTTGATGCCCTTGTTGACATAAAGTGACGGCGGCAGCGCAACCAGCCCAACCCGCACCAATCACGGCAATGTGTTTTTTGTCGTTTTTTGCTTTGTGTTTAATCACTGAAATTAACCACGAATATAGGTTTTCCAAGCTAACCACAATTTACGTATCGGAGTTAACGAGATTCTTTGTTTCAATACCTGAAACTGATCTTCTTGGATTTCGACTAAAAGCGCACGATAGATTGCCGCCATGATTAATCCGGTTCTTTGCGCGCGGCGATCTTCTTCCGGCAATAGGGCAAATGCTTCGTCATACAGTTTTTGTGTGCGTTCGTATTGGAACTGCATCAATGCGACAAATTGCTCACTATGACGCGCGTTCAAAATGTCGCTCGCCGGAACATTAAATTGCTGCAGTTCATTAACGGGTAGATAGATGCGACCTTTACGGGCATCTTCTCCAACATCGCGGATGATATTGGTCATTTGAAATGCCAGACCTAATTTTTCTGCGAATTGCTTCGTTTGTGGATTTTTGATGCCAAAAATGCTGGCGGAGAGCACGCCAACGACGCCAGCGACATGCCAACAATAACGTTGCAGGGCGATGAAATCCAGATACCGGTTTTGATTCAAATCCATTTCCATGCCATCGATGATCGCTAGAAAATGTGCGCCATCTAACTGATAAGTTTGCAGATGGGGTAGTAAAGCTTTGGTCACCGGATGACTAGGATGCTCTTTGAGCATTGATTGAATTTCCTGACGCCACCAGAGCAGCTTATTTCTGGCGACAGATTCATCTGTGCAGTCATCAACCACATCGTCCACTTCACGACAAAATGCATAAAGTGCGGTGATGGCTCGGCGCTTTTCTTGTGGCAGAAATAGAAAGCTGTAATAGAAACTAGAACCGCTTTGTGCGGCTTTTTCTTGGCAATATTCGTCTGGAGACATGCTGAATTGGTTAGGCTAGGCTATGAATTAAGGCGTAATGCTAACCGACTGCGCGTTTAAGCACAAACTTGCTACAGCGTTCGCGCGTTTTGTTCTTACAATATATAGACAAAAAAATGCAGCAAGCATGTTGTACAATGCCGGATTATTGTGCAGTCGTCTTGACGGGCAAACAGCGTTGAGTCGTTTATATATCGTAATGAGGTAGGCTTATCTTGATTAAATTAAATAAAAAAGTGGCAGTGTTAGGCACGTTATTAGCAGGCGTATTAGTCGGCTGTGGTGGCTTTGTTTACACTTCGGTTGGCGGTAATGTAAAAGGCTTAACGGCAACTGGCAGCTACTTAGTGCTTGTGAATGAAGTCGGTTATACGCAAGCTTTGAGTGTAGATGGTCCTTTTTCATTCCGTGTCGCGAGTAATGCTTCTTACAATATTACGGTAGGACAGCAGCCAAATCCCGTTAATTGCACCGTTAGCAACGGCAGTGGCAAGATGAGTGGTGAAGCTGCGGTAAATAATATTGCTGTGAATTGCGTGCCCAATGTGCCGCTGGCTGGATCGTTGACCGGACTCGCTGCAAGCCAATCCTTAACTTTGTCTATGAATGGCGCAACGCAAACCACCTTGACTGCCGATGGCGTATTCTCGTTTCAAACCTATGCTGTGAACGGTAAAGAATATGCTGCGAAAGTGTTCTTGCCTCCAGTGGGACAAGTTTGCAAAATTCAAAATGCTTCTGGTGTCGCTAACCTCAGTAGTCCACCAACAAATATTGCGGTTGCATGCTCGACAGGTGTTCCTGTTGGCGGCACTTTGGCAGGATTAAAATCAGGAACGTATTTGACGTTGACCAATACTTTGGCTGATGGTACTTTGGATACACGTAATTTACTGGTAGACGGTGCATACACGATGACGTTTAGTTTGGCTAATGGCGACAGCTATGATGTTCAGATTACGACTCAGCCAACGGGTCAAAAATGTACAGTGACTAATGGTAAAGGTACTGCATCTTTGGCAAATCCTGCCCCTACAAATAGTATAGGCATTAGTTGTGTTGCGGTCTGATTGAATTGATTTTGATTCCTGGGATGTTTTTGAGGTTCTTGTTGAATCGACTCATTTAAGTTAAAAAAAGCCAGGCTTGCCTGGCTTTTTTATTGTTCTACTAGCGATAAATCATAGGCAAATTAATTTGTCGTCTTCGCCGAAATAATAAATATCTTCATGCTTAAAGCCCCAATGGCCACCTTTTAGGCGAATAAAAGGTTCGAAGCTGAAAAAATCGATGCTTGAGATCAATTGGTGATTGTTTGCTTGTATGTACTGTCGTCGTTCACGTTGCACTTCTATGCTATGCCCTACATTTGTACGAAAATCTAAATTGACGAAACCGCTTTCGCGAATTCGTACATTTGCCCATTGAAATAATTGGTGAAAGCTGGTGTTTGGACGAACCCAATTACACATTTCTTCATGTAATTTTCTAAGAAAACTTAAACCATTTTGGTACTCTAGTGTTTTCGCATGTTCGACGTAGCTACCAAACTCAAAAGCAAATGTACGTGAAAAATCTCCCCAAACTGTGTCAAGACTTGGACTTAAATCGATACTGATCAGATTTTTTCCACCGAGTTTTTCTTGGCTGGCTTGGTATTCTCTGCCCGAAATCGAAAGACAGCTGCGGGTACCAGCTAGCACCAGAGCCGGGCAGTCGTAATACCAAGTTTCCGTTAAACCCTGCTCGCATAATAATTGATATGCCTTTGCTGCAATGGTGTATTCACTATCCTCCGCAATGAGTAAATGTGGTAGTTGTGCCATCACCGTTTTCGCACAGTGTTGTACCTTTTGATGAGCTTGAATTTGCAGGATGTCAGGCATAGCGTGAATGATCAGATGTTTGCATAGATTTACATTCTTAATGCTCGCCAAAACAGCAGCGCAGAATCAGAGGATTTAATGGTTGGGCGATGTTGAAATATATCCATTTCAACATTTTCTATTTTCTCTAAAATTCTCAAGCCACCTTGAACGACTAAGCGTAGTTCAAATCCAAAGCGGCCCGGCAATTTTTTGCATAGTGGGCTACCCGCGAGCATCATTTCTCGTGCTCTGCTAATTTGAAACTGCATTAAATCTCGCCAAGCTTGATCGCAATCTTCGTTTGCAATTTGTTGCTCTGTCACTTGAAACCTTTGCAGATCTTCTTGCGGTAAATAGACACGAGATTTTTTCCAGTCAATGGCGACATCTTGCCAGAAATTAATCAGTTGTAGTGCTGTACAAATTTGATCTGACTCGAGCAAATTTTGTGCTGTATCGGCGTGGAATAAATGGAGCATGATACGACCAACAGGATTGGCTGATCGCTCACAGTAATGAATCAGAGAGACGTAATTGTCGTAACGTTTGCATCGGACGTCTTGCTTGAAGGCGTCAAGCAGATCGAAGAATGGCGAAATAGGCAGCTGGTAATCATGGATTACTTTGGCTAAGGCTTGAAAAAGCGCTTGTTCACTTGCGTGTTTTGACTGAATGATGTGTAGCTGCGCTTCGTAATCAGTCAGTGCGTTTAATCGCTGTTCGTCGCTGGCATCACCTTCATCTGCCAGATCATCTGCACTGCGGGCGAAAGCGTAAATGACTTTGACCGCTGGGCGTAAGTGTGCAGGCATGAGCCATGACGCAACAGGGAAGTTTTCGTAGTGATCTACGCTCATAAAAGAGAATTGAAATTTGTAATATTAAAGATAATGAAAAATAAATGACCCGAAAGTCATTGGCAAGTAAAACATTCCTGATTATAATTACTAACCCAAGAGTCAGTAAGCATGTTCGACTGAAATATAATTAAAAAGCTATTATTTAAATAAATTGATCGAGCTGTATTTGTGTCAGCGGCAAATTAAATGGGATTAACTTATTTTATTTGCCAATTCAGCTAGTGTAATCTGGATTGTTTCTATTGAGTTTGTAGATCAGCGAATGCTGTTATTTATTTTGGTCTTGTATTTTGGCTTTGTTGATGTGCTGGCATGGCGTCTAAACAAATCATTCTCCGCTTTTTATGTGACGGAATCGTAAAGGAAAATTCTCGTGTTAATTTCACCATCTCGTCCGCGCCAAATCATTGCGCTATCAACAAAGACCTCTAAGGCAAGAGCAATCGCATTCTCAATACTTGTTTTGTTAAGTTTGATTTTGTTAAGCGCGTGCTCAAAGAAAGCGGAAAAAACCGAAGATATTCGTCCAGTGAGAACAATTCAGGCACAACTGCAAGCTAGTGAATTTGTTGCCGAACTTTCCGGTGAGGTTCGAGCTCGCGTGGAGTCGCGTTTGGGCTTTCGTGTACCAGGTAAAATCGTAGCACGTCATGTGGAACTGGGTACTTTGGTAAAGCGTGGGCAGGTACTGATGCAGTTAGATCCGCAAGATCTCCTATTGGGGCAGACGCAAGCCAAAGCGGGCTTGAGCGCGGCTGAGAGCAATCGTGATTTGGCGAAGGCTGAATTGAAGCGTTACCAAGAGCTACGTGACAAGAATTTTGTCGCGCAAGCGGTGTTAGATGCCAAAGAAACGACTTATAAAGCAGCACAAGCGAGCTACGAGCAAGCGAAGGCAGGATTCTCTAATCAATCGAATCAGGCTGCATATGCCAATTTGACAGCGGACATTGATGGTGTGGTGACTGCGATTGATGCTGAAGTAGGGCAGGTGGTTGCCGCTGGCACGCCAGTAGTGCGCGTTGCAAAAGCCGGCGATATGGATGTCATTGTTGGAGTTCCCGAGGATAAGATTAATTCTATTCGCCAGATGAGCGATCTAAAGGTCAAATTGTGGGCAAACAGTGGCGAAGTTTATGCTGCTAAGTTGCGTGAATTATCGCCAATTGCGGATCCTGTCACACGAACATTTGTCGCTAAAGTTGCTTTGCCAGATACCGCAAAAGATGTGCGTTTAGGGATGACTGCGACCGTGTTATTCGGCATGAAAAATCCGATGGCAATGATACGTGTACCTCTAACTGCATTGTTTCAAGAAAAAAATGTGAGTTCTGTTTGGATTGTGGAATCCGGCGTGGTCAGACTTGTTCCAGTTCAAATCGGCTCAACAAGTGGTGAAGATGTGTTGATTTCTGGTGGAATTCAGGCCGGGCAGATCATCGTCACTGCGGGTGTCAATTTATTGAAGGCAGGACAAAAAGTGCGCATTCTTGGCATGGAATCTGCACCAGTTGCTAGTGCAGCAAACGCTGCTGCATCTACTGCAGCCTCAGGAGCCAATAAATGAGTCAAGAACTTCAAGATAAAGGCGGATTTAATCTGTCTCGCTGGGCTTTAGAGCATATTCCCTTAACGCGTTATTTGATGGTCGCCTTATTGTTAGGTGGGATATTTAGTTTTGCGAAATTAGGTCAGGATGAAGATCCACCATTTACTTTTAGAGCGATGGTGGTGCGCGCCGTATGGCCAGGCGCAACCGCTTTGCAAATGGCAGAGCAGGTGACTGATAAGTTGGAAAAGAAGCTGCAAGAAGCGCCGTATGTTGACAAAATTCGTAGCTATTCGAAGCCAGGCGAGACTTTAATCATTTTGCAGTTGCGCGAATCAACACCACCGAAAGAAACTTCGCAGACTTGGTATCAAGTGCGTAAGAAAATTGGGGATATCAAAGCGACTTTGCCTGCTGGTGTGATTGGTCCATTTTTTAATGATGAATTCGGTGATACCTATGGCTCTATCTTTGCTATTTCCGCCGATGGTTTTAATTATGAAGAGATGCGCGAATACGCAGACTTCGTAAGACAGCAATTCTTGCGCATACCAAAAGTTGCCAAGGTTGAGATGTTTGGCGTGCAAGAAGAAAAAATTAATATTGAGTTTTCGCAAAAGAAGTTTTCTCAGTTAGGTGTGCCATTTGAAACCATCGTCGCACAAATTAATTCTCAAAACACGATTGACGCGACGGGCGTGTTAACAACGTCTTCAAGTAATCTGCAAGTTCGTATATCGGGAGCACTGCTCACAGTTAAAGATCTTGAGAATTTGCAATTGCGTGCAAATGGAACGACCTTTCGTTTAGGCGATTTTGCCAACATCAAGCGTGAATACAAAAATCCACCAGTGGATAAAATGCGCTTTAATGGTAAGGAAGTGATTGGTCTTGGCATCTCGATGGAAAAGGGCGGAAATATTATTGAGCTCGGTAAAAATCTCGATAAAGAGGTCGCTTCCGTCAAATCTCAGTTGCCAGTTGGTATTCAGCTAGATCGTGTTTCTGATCAACCGAAGATTGTCGCTTCTTCGGTTGGTGAGTTCGTGAACACCTTGATTGAAGCAGTGGTTATTGTATTGGCGGTCAGCTTCTTATCCTTGGGATTGCATACCAAGCCATGGCGCTTGGATGTATGGCCGGGCTTGGTTGTTGGATTGACGATACCTCTGGTGTTGGCCGTGACCTTTTTGTTTATGCGTATTCTTAATATTGATTTGCATAAAATTTCACTTGGTGCCTTAATTATTGCTTTGGGTTTGTTGGTGGATGACGCCATCATTGCCGTCGAAATGATGGTGCGTAAAATGGAGGAGGGGTTTTCGCGATTCGATGCCGCCACCTTTGCCTATACCTCAACAGCGATGCCGATGTTGACAGGAACGCTCATTACAGCCGCTGGATTTTTGCCAATTGGATTGGCAGAGTCTGCTGCCGGCGAATATACCTTTTCTATGTTTTCTGTAAATGCTTTGGCATTAATTATTTCTTGGCTGGCTGCGGTATTGTTCACGCCTTATTTGGGTTATTTGTTATTGCGAGTAAAACCGCACTCTGGTGCCGATGGACATCACGAATTGTTTGATACTCCGTTCTATTCGCGTTTCAGAGTATTGGTCAATTGGTGTGTCACTTGGCGTAAAACGACGATTGCGATCACCTTGGCGGTATTTGGATTGGGTGTGTTTGGATTCAAGTTTATTGAACAACAGTTTTTCCCGGATTCTAGTCGTCCTGAGTTGATGGTGGAATTGTGGTTGCCAGAAGGTTCTTCGTTTGCAGCGACAGAGGCGCAAGCGAAAAAATTTGAAGCTTTCATACAGAAACAGCAGGGTGTCGAGAGCGTTACTAGCTATGTTGGTACTGGTAGCCCGCGTTTCTATTTGCCCTTGGATCAGATATTCCCGCAAACGAACGTGACGCAAATTGTCGTGTTGCCAAAGGATCTGAAATCACGTGAAGCCTTACGTTTGAAAATTAATCAAGCATTTAAAGAGGATTTTCCAGAGGTGCGTGGCCGTGTGAAGTTGCTGCCGAATGGACCACCAGTGCCATATCCCGTTCAGTTCCGCGTGACAGGTTTGGAGGTGGAGAAGGTGCGTGAAGTTGCAGATCGCGTTAAGGCGGTGATGCATGCAAATCCAAATGCAATCGGTGTGAACGACAACTGGAATGAGTCGGTTAAAACAGTTCGTATCGATATGGATCAAGACAAATTGCGTGCACTAGGTGTGACCTCGCAAAACGTGATGCGCGCTGCCAATACGATATTGACAGGCACAACGGTTGGTCAATTTAGGGAATCTAATAAATTGATTGATATTGTTGTTCGCCAACCGGTAGATGAGCGCTCGACGGTGCAGGCATTGAGTAATGCGAATATTCCTACTGCGAGTGGTAAGACGGTGCCATTGTCGCAAGTCGCAAAAATTTCATTAGCTTGGGAGCCAGGTGTGGTTTGGCGGGAAGGGCGAGAATGGGCAGTCACCGTTCAATCAGATGTGGTCGATGGAATTCAAGGTCCAACGGTATCTGCGCAAATCAATCCAAAATTGGATGCTATCCGCGCAAGTTTGTTGCCGGGCTATAAAATTGAATTGGCAGGTGCTGCGGCTGATAGTGGTAAAGCGCAAGAGTCAATTGCGGCCAATGTTCCCCTAGTAATCTTTATTATTTTCACTTTGTTGATGTTGCAGTTACATAGTTTTTCACGCTCGGTGTTGGTATTTTTGACAGGGCCTCTGGGTGTGGCTGGAGCCGCAATGGCACTGTTAATATTGCAGCGTCCGTTTGGGTTTGTTGCGCAGCTTGGCGTGATTGCCCTGTTCGGTATGATTATCCGAAATTCAGTGATATTGATTGATCAGATTGAACAAGATAGAGCCGCAGGTGTGCCAGCATGGGATGCCATCGTGGAAGCTGCAGTGCGCCGATTCCGACCAATTATTTTGACGGCCGCAGCAGCGGTGTTGGCGATGATTCCATTGTCACGCTCCGTGTTTTGGGGGCCGATGGCCGTGGCTATTATGGGTGGATTAATTATTGCGACTGCATTGACTTTGTTATTCTTACCAGCCTTGTACGCAGCTTGGTTCAGAATTAAGGAACCAGGTAAATCTGTTAAGCCAGTTTAAAAAGACAATACTGCATATTTGCTAGGCACTTGGTTTTGATTGAAAAAGCCAGATGCCAGCAAAAAATGCGGTAGTTTCAATTTCAATACAAAAAATTCGAGACAAGTCTGGATAAAATCTAGTAGAATAGTTGGTTGAAGTTGAAATGCCACAGTACTAGTTATGGGCGACAATGTATTTGAAGTCGCCCTTTGCTTTTGTGCTGGTCTTTCTACCGGAAGGTGTTTTCATCCCGCGAGGATGGCGAAATTGGTAGACGCACCAGGTTTAGGTCCTGACGCCAGCAATGGTGTGGGGGTTCGAGTCCCCCTCCTCGCACCACAGATTCTTTATATTTGGACGATTTTCATGGCAATTGCAGTCGAAACTTTAGAAAAATTAGAACGCCGTATTACGATCACATTCCCTATTGCAGAAATGCAACCGGAAATTGAAAAGCGTTTGAAAGTACGTGCCCGTACAGCAAAAGCGCCTGGCTTCCGTCCAGGTAAAGTGCCGATGAAAATGGTTGCGGCACAATATGGTTATCAAATTGAGAATGAAGTTCTCAATGATAAAGTTGGCTTTGCGTTCGCAGAAGCGGTGAAAGAAAATAGCCTGCGTGTTGCAGGTTACCCGCGCATCGAGCCAAAGAAAAGTTATTCTGATAATTACTTAACATTTGATGCTACTTTCGAAGTGTATCCAGAAGTAGTTATTGGTGAATTGTCTGGCGTTGAAGTGACTCAGGTAAAAACTGATGTGACAGATGCCGAAATCGACAAAACAATTGATATTTTGCGTAAGCAGCGTGTGCATTTCCACGTCAAGGGTGAGCAAAGTGCGCATGGTGATGGCGGTGCAGATCAATCTGCGCAAGCTGGTGATCGTGCGACTGTTGACTTTACTGGTACTTTGGATGGCGTTGAATTTGCTGGTGGTAAAGCAGAAGGATTTGCTTTTGTACTTGGTGAAGGCCGCATGTTGCCAGAATTTGAAGTCGCAACTTTGGGTTTGAAGGTAGGCGAATCTAAAGTTTTCCCTTTATCTTTCCCAGAAGATTATCACAGCAAAGATGTTGCTGGTAAAACAGCAGAATTCACTGTGACTTTGACGAAACTGGAATGGGCGCATTTGCCTGAGGTTGATGCCGAATTCGCGAAGATGCTGGGCGTGGAAGATGGCGATCTCGCTAAAATGCGCACAGATATCAAAGAAAATCTTGAGCGCGAAGTTAAAGGTCGCGTTAAAGCAAAAACTAAAGATAGCGTGATGGATGCTTTAGTGAAGGCAGTTGAATTTGATGCGCCGAAAGCTTTGGTTGATCAAGACGCTGAGCGTTTGGCTGAAATGACACGTCAAGACATGGCGCAACGCGGCATGAATGTACAAGGCGTTCCATTCCCAACAGAATTGTTTACTGCGCAAGCAGAACGTCGCGTACGTTTAGGTTTGATTTTGGCTGAATTGGTCAAAGCTAATCAGTTGCAAGCTACTGCTGATCAAATCAAAGCACAGGTTGAAGATTTCGCACAAAGCTATGAAGATCCACAGCAAGTAGTGAAGTACTACTATAGTGATCGTAATCGTTTAGCTGAAGTTGAAGCCCTTGTATTAGAAGAAAACGTCGTCAACTATGTGTTGGGTAAGGCAAAAGTAAGTGATTCAGTTTTGCCATTCGACGAACTGATGGGTAACAACGCAGCACAATAAGATAGGAATATTCATGACAGGCATCATTCATAACTCTGGTTTAGAAACAAATATGCTTGGCATGGTGCCAATGGTCGTTGAGCAAAGTGGGCGTGGAGAACGTGCGTATGATATCTACTCCCGTTTGCTCAAAGAGCGTGTCATTTTCTTGGTTGGTCCAGTAAATGATCAGGCAGCGAATTTGATCGTCGCTCAACTGTTGTTTTTGGAGAGTGAGAATCCAGACAAGGATATTTCACTCTACATTAATTCACCTGGTGGCTCAGTTTCTGCTGGTATGGCGATTTTTGATACGATGCAGTTCATTAAGCCTGATGTATCGACTTTGTGTACCGGTTTGGCAGCATCCATGGGAGCGTTTTTGCTCGCGGCTGGTGCTAAAGGAAAGCGTTTTTCTTTGCCAAATTCTCGTATCATGATTCATCAACCGCTGGGCGGTGCGCAGGGACAGGCATCTGATATAGAGATTCAGGCACGCGAAATTTTGTATTTGCGTGAACGTTTGAACGGTATTTTGGCCGAAAAAACAGGTCAGACTATTGAGCAGATAGCGAAAGATACCGATCGTGACAATTTTATGTCTGCTGATGCAGCCGCAGAGTATGGCTTGATCGATAAAGTATTAACACATCGCGTTTAATATTTTTATTTGGGTTTCAGTGAAAACGCCCGCAACCATCAGGTGCGGGCGTTTTTTATTTTTGCGCCGAAAGCTCAATTGGTGTGCGCGAAAAACATCGGTTTTGTGTAGGGGATTGCGGTGATGATTCGTTTTTTTGCAGTAATATAACGGTCATAGACTACTTCGTTAAAATTATTAAAAAGTATTATGTCAGATAAAAAAAGTACCTCCGCCGAAAAATTACTTTATTGCTCATTTTGTGGCAAAAGCCAGCATGAAGTTAAAAAACTGATCGCTGGTCCTTCAGTGTTTATTTGTGATGAGTGTATCGACTTATGTAACGATATTATTCGTGACGAAATGAGTGCATTGGAGCCAATCGCCTCCTCAAAATCCGATCTGCCAACACCCGTTGAAATTACAGAATTGCTTGATCAATATGTAATCGGCCAAGAAAAGGCCAAGCGTATTTTGGCGGTGGCGGTCTATAACCACTATAAGCGACTAAAACACCTCGGCAAAAAAGACGAAGTTGAGCTCGCCAAGAGTAATATTTTGCTAGTAGGGCCGACAGGTTCTGGTAAAACTTTGTTGGCGCAGACACTGGCTAGGATGTTGAATGTCCCGTTCGTGATCGCTGATGCGACAACCTTGACTGAGGCTGGGTATGTTGGTGAGGACGTAGAGAATATTATTCAGAAGTTGCTGCAAAACTGTAATTATGAAGTTGAGCGTGCACAAAAGGGAATTGTCTATATTGATGAAATTGATAAGATTTCACGCAAGGCGGAAAATCCTTCTATTACGCGTGACGTGTCTGGTGAGGGTGTTCAGCAAGCCTTATTGAAATTAATTGAAGGTACGATGGCGTCAGTGCCACCACAAGGTGGTCGCAAACACCCAAACCAAGATTTCATTCAAATTGATACCACCAACATCATGTTTATTTGTGGTGGGGCGTTTGATGGATTGGCTAAAATCATTTCTGATCGTTCAGAAAAGGGCGGCATTGGATTTGGTGCAAGCGTGAAGAGCGAAAGTCAAAAGAGCGCGAGCGAAGTGATTTTGGATGCCGAGCCGCAGGACTTAATCAAGTTCGGTATTATTCCCGAGCTGGTAGGTCGCTTGCCAGTCATTGCGACCTTGATGGAGTTGGATGAAACTGCATTGATTCAAATCTTGGTCGAGCCTAAGAATGCACTAATCAAGCAATATGCAAAATTGCTTGAGATGGAAGGTTGTGAGCTTGAGATACGTCCATCTGCTTTGCAAGCGATCGCTAAGAAGGCGATTGCACGTAAAACTGGTGCACGTGGTTTGCGTTCCATTCTGGAGCACGCTTTGTTAGATATTATGTTCGAGCTGCCAAGCGAGAAGAATGTTTCTAAGGTCGTGATTGATGAAAATACCATTAATAATGGTGGTAAACCCTTGTTAATTTATAACGAGCAGCCAAAGGTTGCTGGGGCTTAAGTTACATCGCCACAGATTTCACGAAAGATTGAGCGATTCATTGGTTTTTTCCTTTGAATCGCATAAATAAGCAGTACAATTTACTGAAACAATAGAAATATCTGGCTTCAATCGAAAAGCTACCCAGGGAATTTCTCTGTGTGGCTTTTTTTATTGTTTTTTTGGGATAACGGGCTTGAGTTTTAGCCTAGTGCGCCAATCTAGTTATTGAAAGTATTTTTTTAAAGGTGCGCCATGACAACTTCCACAATTACTGAACGTACAGAATTACCATTATTGCCTTTGCGCGATGTCGTGGTATTCCCACACATGGTGATCCCATTATTTGTCGGCCGTCCAAAATCTATCAAAGCATTAGAAGCTGCGATGGAGCAGGGCAAGAGCATTATGCTGGCAGCACAGAAGGCCGCTGCAAAAGATGAGCCGTCGGCTGAAGATATTTATGAAATAGGCTGTATTGCTAATATTTTGCAGATGTTGAAATTGCCTGACGGTACCGTGAAGGTATTGGTTGAAGGGGCGCAACGTGCTCGAATTCATAAAATTACCGATTCTGAGTCGCACTTTATTGCAGATTTGACGCCAATAGCGGCGGAAGATGGTGAAGATGCAGAAGTTGAAGCAATGCGTCGCGCGATCGTGCAGCAGTTTGATCAGTATGTGAAATTAAATAAAAAGATCCCACCAGAGATTTTAGCCTCATTGTCAGGGATAGATGACGCCGGTCGTCTGGCAGATACCATTGCGGCGCATCTGCCGCTGAAGTTGGAGCAAAAACAGGTTATCTTGGAGATATTTAGTGTAGCTAAACGTCTCGAGCATTTGTTGGGGCAGCTTGAAGGTGAGTTGGATATTCTTCAAGTCGAGAAGCGCATCCGTGGACGTGTAAAACGTCAGATGGAAAAGTCTCAGCGTGAGTACTATTTGAATGAGCAAGTTAAAGCGATTCAAAAAGAACTCGGTGAGGGGGAAGAGGGCGCGGACATTGATGAGCTGGAAAAGAAAATCACTGCAGCGAAGATGCCGAAGGAAGCTCGCGATAAAGCGATGAATGAGTTGAAGAAACTCAAAATGATGTCGCCAATGTCAGCTGAAGCCACCGTCGTGCGCAACTACATTGATACCATCGTGAATTTACCTTGGAAGAAAAAATCCAAAGTCAATAATGATTTGAGTAATGCAGAAAAAGTATTGAGTGATGATCATTACGGTTTGGATAAAGTCAAAGAACGTATTTTGGAATATCTCGCGGTTCAACAGCGTGTTGATAAATTAAAGGCACCGATTTTGTGTCTGGTTGGCCCTCCAGGCGTGGGTAAGACTTCACTCGGTCAATCGATTGCGCGTGCAACAAATCGTAAGTTTGTTCGTATGGCCTTGGGTGGCGTGCGTGATGAAGCAGAAATTCGCGGCCATCGTCGTACTTACATCGGTTCTATGCCAGGTAAGATTTTACAAAGCTTATCGAAAGCAGGTGTGCGTAATCCATTATTCCTGTTAGATGAAGTCGATAAGATGGGAGCCGATTTCCGTGGTGATCCATCATCCGCTCTGTTGGAGGTTTTAGATCCGGAACAGAATCATACTTTCTCTGATCACTACATCGAAGTTGATTTTGATTTGTCAGATGTCATGTTTGTGGCAACTTCGAATTCATATAATATTCCTGCACCATTGTTGGATCGCATGGAAGTGATTCGTTTATCGGGCTACACAGAGGATGAAAAAGCTAGCATTGCATTGCGTTATTTATTGCCAAAACAGGTGAAAAATAACGGATTGAAAGAAGAAGAGATTTCGGTTTCTGAATCTGCGATCCGCGACATCATTCGTTATTACACGCGTGAAGCTGGTGTGCGTTCATTGGAACGTGAAATCTCCAAGATTTGTCGTAAGGTTGTGAAGATGTTGTTGTTGAAGAAAAGTGAAAAGAAAGCCACCATTTCTTCGAAAAATCTGGATAAGTTTTTGGGCGTCCGTCGTTATGATTTTGGTGTCGCAACCAAAGAAAATCAAGTTGGACAAGTTGTTGGCTTGGCATGGACAGAAGTTGGTGGTGATTTGTTGACCATCGAGGCAGTATCTATGCCAGGTAAGGGAGCAACTATCCGCACTGGTACACTTGGTGATGTGATGAAAGAATCGATTGAGGCCGCTCGCACGGTGGTTCGTAGTCGTGCCGCACGTTTAGGTATTAAAGCAGATGTTTTTGAAAAAACTGATGTGCATATTCATGTACCTGAAGGTGCTACACCGAAAGACGGCCCATCTGCGGGTATCGCAATGACAACGGCGATGGTTTCTATTTTTACGGGTATTCCAGTGCGTGCTGATGTTGCGATGACAGGGGAAATTACTCTACGTGGCGAAGTGCTCCCAATCGGTGGATTGAAAGAGAAATTGTTGGCAGCGCATCGCGGCGGAATTAAGACCGTTTTAATCCCTGAAGAAAATGCGAAGGATTTAACTGAAATTCCAGATAACGTGAAAAATAAGTTAGAGATCATTCCTGTACGTTGGATTGATAAAGTGTTAGAGATCGCTTTGGAACGTCAGCCAGTAGCGTTGACTGAAGAGGAAATGGCAGTTCCTGCGGTGGCGAAAGCCGAAGCCGCAGATACCTCTACGATCAAGCATTAAACGCATTGAGCATGGAGTTTTCGTCGAGCTAAGCTACGTTGTAAAGATGAAAGGCCGATGCCGATAATAAAAAACCAGATTCCGTAAGGAGTCTGGTTTTTTTATACTCGTAAGCGAGAATGGAAGTGAGTAATGAAGTTATTCATGCGATTAGTTGCGCATGTGACCTTAATACTGTTTTTATAGGTTTAAGGACTCCCATAAATTATCCCAGTCTTCTGCTTTGAATGTGCCTTCACGTTTTAAGCTTAAACTTCCATCCGCTGCAATCAAGTAATGTGTAGGGTCTGTGGTCATAATCCCAAATCCTTCAATTGACTCTGCATTTCCGCGCCAGATTAAGGGAAATTGTTGGTTTTTGGGAATACTTGCGGAAACTATCTGGGTGTACAGATCGAAATCAGCCTTGGATTTGTCAAGATTTACACCAATCAAAACAAAATTCTTATTGCTGTTATCTCGATAGAATTCTCGCATTAATTTTAGATCACGCGCACATACGCTGCATCCAGCAGAATAAAAACTTATTAATATGGTTTTTCCTGCAAAGTTGCGTAAGTCAATTTTTTTGCCGCTATAGCTTGTTCCAATTAAAGTGAGCTTAGGTGTGGCCTTGATTTGTTGGGCAAAAGTGCTCGTATTGAAAGCGAGCACGACGAAAAGCGTACATAGCTGCAAAAGTAATTTGGACATAGATATCTTTGCTAAGTTGAAATTTATTATTAGTCGTAAGTAAGGCTAAAAACTTACGGGTAAATAAAAAAAGCCCTCATTTTGAGGGCTTTATTAAAAAATAGATGATTCCTTACTTTCGAATGCGATTATTTCTCAGTGGGTGTGGGTCTATTTCGATGATTCGGCTACTACTGATGCTGAATGACGGTGCCGGAACGTAGCCACTTGCACCACAAACGCCCGATTTACTATAGCTTGCGGCATTGGCTAAGAGACGCTCGTTTAAAGATCCCAGTTCATTTTCTAAGTCATCACTTGCAGGGCATGTTGCTGCAAATCCATTCACATATCCACCTGTTCCTGCATCATTGATGCCGCTAAACTCGATCGCGAAGTAAGCAGTGCCACAATTGTCTTTCTGGCTGAATCCATAAGGTTTGCCACAAGTGGTGCCACCTATGATTATCACTTGAACAAACGGCGCTAAGCCATTGATGATGGATTCACTAGCAGAGCATGTGCGTGCGCTTGTTAGTACGAAAACACGGCTTAGATTTAATTGCGGTAAATCTTGGCCTGAGCGTGATTTATTTGTGAAGAAAAATTTGCTTTCTGCGGTCCAATCAGGATGCTTATCGTTATATTGAAGTTGTTCAAATACTCGACCCTGCGCTTTAGTGCCTGCAATCATGGAAGCAACTTCATTGGCGATATAAATATAGCCACCGCCGTTGTATCTTAAGTCTAAAACTAGATCGTCAATTCCTTGCTGTTTAAATTCGCGCAAGCTTTCAACCAGTGGGTCGGATGCTGTTGCAATATGGTCGGTAAAAACAAGGTAACCGAGGCGACGATTATCTTGCGTTGTGATGATCTTGTTTTGTAAAACGGGCTTTGTTGTTACCTTTGTGGCCTTCATCTCAACTATGCGCGTGGTGCTCGCGCCATTGTCTTTGATTTCGAATTTAGTGGTGGTTTGTGAACTTGTCGGATAAAGTGCAGCAACTTGATTGTCATAATTAACTTGCTCAATAGGGACGCCGTTTAATCCAACTATTTGAGCGCCACGTTTAATTTGTTGTAAGTCAGCCGGAGAATTCGGTTGGACAAATGAAACGCGAAGTTTATTACTTTGATTGACTAGCTTATAGCCAAAACTGACATCTTCACCCGCCTCAAAATAACCATCGATTTCATCTTTGTCTGCAGTAAAACTAAAGCGGTCATTTGGTTTTACAAGTAGTGCATCGAAATAAGATTGCGGTGTGCTGTAATTGGCTACGGGTACCTCGACAATTTGTTTATACCAATAATAGACGTCATGCAGGTGAGCGCGAACCCAAGTTTTTTCGACACTTGGAGTGCAAATATTTGCGTAGGTAGTTGGTAAACCAATTTCTGTCGTCGAGCCTGTTGAACTCCCATTGCCGGAGTTGCCAGTGCTGCCATTAGAATTATTGTTGCCAGTTACAGAGCACGCACCAGTTCCATTATTACACAGGCTAAGATTGTCACTTCCGCCTCCATTGCCGCCGCCTCCACAAGCACTTAAACTCGCAATGAATAAGGTAGCAAATAGCTTGGTGAATTGGATTGTTTTTTGTTTTGACATCGCTTGACCTTTGTATTCGTCGTCGAAATTCTTGAGAGTATTTTGCTCTTCGTTTTTATGAATATTCGTTGAGAAGTATAATCGAACTTGTTTGTCGTAGATTGCAAGCGTATCTAAAAAACAAAAATAGTAAGTTAATAGGAAAAGGCATATGAATTCGGGATGCATTTCTAGTACATGTATTGATATCGTTTCATTTTTTGATTGTGGTTCATTTTGACTCTATTGGAAATATATGAGCAAGCAACGTTGTGGATGGGCTAACCCAGCTAACCCTTTATATTTGCACTACCATGATCATGAATGGGGAATTCCCTGTCATGACGATTTGTGCTTGTTTGAAATGCTTAACTTAGAAGGGGCTCAGGCGGGTTTAAGTTGGGAGACTGTGCTAAATAAGCGTGAAAATTATCGTTTAGCTTTTGATTTTTGGGATGCTAGAAAAATTGCGAATTATGATGACGCAAAAGTGGAAAGCCTGATGCAAAATGCGGGAATTATTCGAAACCGATTGAAGATACTGGCTGCGATTTCAAATGCGAAAGCGTATTTGCAACTACTTGAGAATTGTGGTGGACTGGATGCTTATCTTTGGGCGTATGTAGACGGTAAACCCATTGTTAATAGTGGTGAGCGGATTATTACAACGGCGTTGTCAGATCAGATTTCTAAAGATTTAAAGAGGCGCGGATTTAAGTTTGTCGGCTCGACGATAATTTATGCATATATGCAGGCAATTGGTATGGTGAATGATCATGCGCATGACTGTGCATGGCGCGAAAAATTTGCCGAGTAAATATGAAAAGAAAAAACCTAGTAAGCACATCTGTGAATGAGCATCCAGATGTTTTTGTTTCCGAATTTAGAGGCGTGCGCTCCTTGCATTTGGCAAGTGATATCAATGCTGATGTGAGCTGCGCGCCAATTCAAGGATCGATGCGACTTGCCGTTCCTGATCAAATTGAGTTGGAATACGTGCAGCAAATGAATCTGTGGATGTTGTTTAATATGCTGCCAAAACATATTGTGCAACTGGGTTTAGGCGCCGCCTCACTGACTAAATTTTGTTATAGAAATTTTCCGGATTCTTTGGTTACTGCGGTAGATTTGAATCCAAAAGTGATTAAGATGTGTCGCGAACAATTTAAACTTCCTGAAGACGATGAGCGCTTGCAAGTGTTTGAAATGGATGCTTTAGATTATGTTCGAAATCCTGTGCGCCATGGAAAAATGGATGTGCTTCAAGTTGATTTGTATGATGCAGAGGCAGAAGGGCCGGTATTAGATAGCCCTGAATTTTACGAAGCTTGCGCAGCTTGTTTGACTTCGGAAGGTATGATGACGGTGAATTTATTCGCCAATGATGTGCAGCGTAGAAAAAATATCGAAGCAATGCAGCGCTTTTTTGATGTGGTGGTTTGGCTTCCAGAAGTGCATGACGCTAATGTTGTCGCGATTGCGTTTAAGACTGCCCCCGAAATTGACTTTGAGATTTTGTATCAACGTGCTGCAATTTTGCGAGTTAACTACAAATTGCAGGCGCCAATTTGGGTTAATGGACTTAAGGCTTGGATGCTGCGTGAAGATGATTGAAATGTCGCTATGTGTCTGTGCCGAACTCGTCATCTCGCAAAACTTCGGCTTGCAAAGTGATGTGGTCGATACCATGTTTTTCCAGCAGCATCTTCTTAATGCTCTCTAAAATTCGCGGCCAGGCGCTTAGATCATCAATCTCTAAGTGTCCGATTAACGCTGGTTGACCAGGCGACATATCCCAAACGTGTAAGTCATGGACCGAAGCGACACCTGGCGTTGCTTCTAGGTCGTTACCGATCTGTATGTAATTGATCTGATGTGGCACACCTTTCATGAGGAAATGGAAGGATTCTTTGAGGACACTGATCGTCGATTTTAAAATAAGTAGAGATACGAAAATTGACAATATAGGATCGATTGGCATCCAGCCTGTGTAATAAATAATGGCACCAGAAATGATGGCGGCTAGCGATCCTAATAAATCGCCCATAACATGAATTAATGCCGCACGTGTATTCATGCTTTCTTTGTCGTGCGATAAAACCCAAGCGACAATGATATTGATTGCCAAACCAATTGCAGCAACGATCATGACGATGCCACCTTGTACTTTCTCTGGCGATGCAAGTCTTTGTAAGGCCTCAAAGCTGATCCAGGCGACTACGCCTAGCATGATTAGACCATTAACAAAAGCCGCTAGTGCTTCTGAGCGACCGAAACCGAAGGTGTGTCTTGCTGTTGGTGGGCGCTTAGCGATTAATTGTGCGAGAAGTGCGAGTCCAAGTGCAGCTGAATCGGTCACCATATGACCTGCATCAGATATTAAAGCCAAAGAATTGGATAAAAAACCGAATACAACTTCGACACCAGCAAAAAATAAGGTTAAGCCTAATGCCCATGCCAATATTGATTGACTGCGATCGGCAAAGTAATGTTGATGCTCTGCATCACCATGTCTATGTGCATGCAAATGCGCGCTTTTGTCTTGCGTATCTTGCTTCTTATGAATGTGTGAATCGTGAGGCATGTGCAAATGGTGTCGTGTGATAGATGCCGCATTGTAAGGGATTTATGCGCTCAAGGCAGGTAAAGGTGGAGCCGAGATGATGGATTCTAAGTCCCGTTTGGAGATCAATGCATCGAGCTTCGAGTTTGGTTTTGTGCAAAAGCACTAAAAAGCACTTTACGATTGCGGCGATGTTTGCTATAGTCTCGGCTCTTCGGGCGGTTAGTTCAGCTGGTTAGAATACTTGGTCGACATCCAAGGGGTCGCAGATTCGAATTCTGCACCGCCCACCAGAATTTAGTAAAAATGTAGTACTTTGTAAGAGCGAGAAAGGCACCATGGTTATGACACCGCGAACTACGATCACATTCCTTTGTGAGCGACGCTAGTCGAGGTGTTTTTTCGTCTTTGAAGTATTCAGAAAAACGCGGCTAGTCCGCGTTTTTTTTCGTCTAAAGATTTGTTCCAATTTTAAACTTGTAATTTTTTGGCTTAGGCCCGTATGGAGATGAATATGATTTCAATTCGATTGCCCGATGGTTCGCAACGACAATTCGAGTCCGCTGTTACGGTGGCTCAAGTTGCCGCCAGCATCGGTACGGGTTTAGCGAAAGCGGCCTTGGCTGGTAAAGTCAATGGCAAGTTGGTCGATACCTCACATCTGATTGAAGCTGATGCCGATTTAGCGATTGTCACCGACAAAGATGCCGATGGTTTGGAAGTGATTCGTCACTCGACTGCGCATTTATTGGCGTATGCAGTTAAGGAATTGTTCCCTGAGGCGCAAGTGACTATCGGTCCTGTGATCGAGAACGGTTTCTACTACGATTTTTCTTACAAGCGCCCATTTACACCGGATGATCTGGTGGCGATTGAAAAGAAAATGACGGAATTGGCGAAGAAAGATGAGCTAGTCACTCGCAAAGTGTTGCCGCGTGATGAGGCGGTTGCTTACTTTAAGTCTATCGGTGAAGCTTACAAAGCGGAGATCATAGAATCGATTCCTGCAGATCAAGATGTGTCTTTGTACACTGAAGGTAATTTCACAGATTTGTGCCGCGGTCCTCACGTGCCATCAACTGGCAAACTTAAAGTATTTAAGTTGATGAAATTGGCTGGAGCTTATTGGCGCGGTGACTCTAAAAACGAAATGTTGCAACGTGTGTACGGCACAGCATTTGTGAAGAAAGAAGATCAAGAACAGTATCTGCATATGCTGGAAGAGGCAGAAAAACGCGATCATCGCAAATTGGGTAAAACTTTAGATTTGTTCCATTTCCAGGACGAAGCGCCAGGTTTGATTTTCTGGCATCCAAAGGGCTGGACGATCTGGCAGCAGGTTGAGCAATACATGCGTAAGGTTTATCAAGATTGCGGCTATCAAGAAGTCAAAGCGCCGCAGATTTTGGATCGTACTTTGTGGGAAAAAACCGGCCATTGGGAAAACTATCGCGAAAATATGTTCAGTACAGAGTCTGAAAATCGTAATTACGCTTTGAAGCCGATGAACTGCCCTGGTCATGTGCAGATTTTTAATTCGAATATGCGCAGTTATCGTGAATTGCCATTGCGTTACGGTGAGTTCGGTCAATGTCATCGCAACGAACCTTCTGGTGCTTTGCACGGTATTATGCGCGTCCGCGGCTTTACGCAAGATGATGGTCATATTTTCTGTACTGAAGATCAGATTCAAGATGAAGTGATGGCCTTTCATCCACAAGCGATGAAGGTGTATGACGACTTCGGTTTTGAAAATATTCAAATTAAGTTGGCCTTGCGTCCTGAAAATCGTATCGGCTCTGAAGAAATTTGGGATAAAGCTGAAGATACTTTGCGCGCTGCTTTGCGTAATTGCGGCATGACTTGGGAAGAATTGCCAGGTGAGGGTGCTTTCTACGGTCCTAAAATTGAGTATCATTTAAAAGATAGTCTCGGTCGTCCATGGCAAGTCGGTACTATGCAGGTCGATTTTTCTATGCCTGGTCGCTTGAATGCGGAATATGTATCAGATGATAATTCGCGCAAAGTGCCAGTGATGTTGCATCGTGCGATTGTTGGTTCGATGGAAAGATTTATTGGTATTTTGATCGAAAATCATGCTGGCGCTTTGCCAACTTGGTTAGCTCCTGTGCAAGTTGCGGTCTTGAATATTTCTGAATCTCAGGCCGAATATGCGAAATCTGTCGCAGAAAACCTGAAAAAACAAGGCTTTAGAGTACATACAGATTTGCGTAATGAGAAGATTACCTATAAAATACGCGAACATTCTATGCAAAAATTGCCTTATATCATCGTAGTCGGTGATAAAGAACGGGATGCAAATACAGTGGCTGTGCGTACGCGCGGTAATCTGGACTTGGGTGTAATGACTCAGGAAGCCTTCTTGGATCGCCTTAAAAACGACTTGGAAACCAAGGCTTAACCAGCTTTTGCCCGCAAAAAAGCACAGCCTGTTTATTTAAATTTTTGAAGGAAACTAAGATAGCTACCGATAAGTCACATCGCATCAACGGCGAGATTACAGCGATAGAAGTGCGTCTGTCCGGCGTTGAGAACGAGCCTTTAGGCATTGTTAAATTAAGTGAAGCATTTCGCTTAGCCGAAGAGGCCGAAGTAGATTTGGTGGAAATCGCGCCGACGGCGCAGCCACCTGTTTGCCGATTGATGGATTACGGCAAATTTAAGTACCAAGAGCAGAAGAAGGCGCACGAAGCCAAGCTGAAGCAAAAGGTTATTTTGGTCAAGGAAGTAAAATTCCGTCCAGGTACAGATGATGGTGATTACAACATTAAGTTACGTAATTTGACCAAATTCTTGGATGACGGCGATAAGACAAAAATTACTTTGCGTTTCCGTGGACGTGAAATGGCACATCAAGAAATTGGTATGCGCATGTTAGAGCGTTTGAAACTCGATCTTGAGCCTTACGGTCAGGTTGAACAGTTTCCTAAGATGGAAGGACGCCAAATGGTTATGATCCTTTCGCCTAAGAAGAAGAAATGATTTGTAGGGCGGGTTGTAACCCGCCATGCAAATGTAAAGAATTTGTGGAAGTCGAGAGTTGTAAAATTCGCGATTCTCACAAAGGGCATTGGACTCGATTTCAAGCCCAAACTAAGTGAGAAGTAGGCATCCAAGAGTAACGTCATTGTTGCCACCTACCATCATATAAAAAGGAGCTGTCGTAAAAGACAGAGATGTTATGCCTAAAATGAAAACAAAGAGCTCTGCAAAGAAGCGCTTTCGTGTACGCCCAGGTGGAACAGTGAAGAGTGGTCATGCTTTCAAGCGCCATATCTTGACTAAAAAAACCACTAAGAACAAACGCCAATTGCGTGGCACCCGTAACATCAACGCGTCTGACGTAACATCAGTCATGCGCATGATGCCAACAGCTTAACCTCTACTCACTATTTTAAGGAGTTATCATGCCTAGAGTAAAACGTGGGGTTACCGCTCGTGCCCGTCATAAGAAAGTTCTCGATTTAGCCAAAGGCTATCGTGGTCGTCGTAGTAAGGTATTCCGTATTGCTAAGCAAGCAGTTATGCGCGCTGGTCAATATGCATACCGTGATCGTCGTAACAAAAAACGTGTATTCCGCGCATTGTGGATTACGCGTATCAATGCAGCATCTCGTCAACATGGTTTGACTTACAGTGTGTTCATGAATGGCTTGAAAAAAGCGAACATCGAACTCGACCGTAAAGTGTTGGCTGACATGGCTGTGATGGACAAACCAGCATTTGCTGCGATTGTTAATCAAGTAAAAACGACTTTGGCTGCTTAATTAGTCATAGTCTGTAGTTTCGCTGCATGCGAAGCTGCAATATGAGCGGGGCAGAGGTTCAATCCTGTGCCCCGTTTGTTTTTCTGGAGGGCTTATACAAAATAATCTAACTTCGTTCAGTTTATTTTGTGTGAGTCTTTTGTGTTGTAGGGCGGGTGCAACCCGCGCTGCTCAGATACTCGATGGCTTGGCGGTGCGGGTTGCACCCGCCCTACGAGACTGTGGTATTCAAGCTGTACAAGTCAAAAGCTTGAACCGCTGAGGCGCGGAGTACGCAGAGAAAGCAAATGTTTTTCTCTGCGTACTCTGCGTCTCTGCGGTTAGTTTTTTTTGCTTTGTATGTTGATACTTTAGTTAAATATCGAGACTCGTAATTTTCTATCATCCACACGAAGTGGGAAAAAATCGCATGAATCCCTTAGATCAAATTGTCACCCAAGCTATCGCTGATTTTGCAGCGGCACCAGATGCTGCTGCTTTGGAAAATGCCAAGGCTTTGTACCTAGGTAAATCTGGCCAAATTACTGAACAAATGAAAAGCCTGGGCAAGCTTGCTCCAGACGAACGTAAAGTTCAGGGAGCGGTAATTAATGTCGCCAAAGAAAAAATCGAAAATGCTCTAACTGCCCGCCGTGATGCATTAGCCAATGCGCAAATGGAAGCACGTTTGAATGCTGAGGCGATTGACGTGACTTTGCCAGGCCGTGGTCATGGCATGGGCGGTATCCATCCAGTGATGCGTACTTGGCAGCGTGTGGAGGAAATCTTCCGTTCGATAGGTTTTGATGTGGCTGATGGTCCAGAAATTGAAAACGATTGGACTAACTTCACCGCTTTAAACAGTCCAGAAAATCATCCTGCACGTTCTATGCAAGATACCTTCTATGTCGAAGGTAACGACACGTCTGGCAAGCCTTTGCTACTGCGTACGCACACCAGCCCTATGCAAGTACGTTATGCACGCATGAACAAGCCGCCGATTAAAGTGATCGCACCGGGTCGTACATATCGCGTCGATAGCGATGCCACGCATTCACCGATGTTTCATCAAGTCGAAGGCTTGTGGATTGCCGAAGACATCAGCTTCGCTGATCTGAAAGGCGTGTATCTGAATTTCGTGAAAGCCTTCTTTGAAACAGATGATTTGCAAGTGCGTTTCCGTCCATCGTATTTCCCGTTCACTGAACCATCGGCAGAGATCGATATCGCGTTCGGCAGTGGTCCTTTAAAAGGGCGTTGGTTAGAAATTTCTGGCTCAGGTCAGGTGCATCCATCTGTCATTAAAAACATGGGTCTCGATCCTGAACAATATATCGGTTTCGCATTTGGCTCAGGTTTAGAGCGCTTAACGATGCTGCGTTATGGCGTGAGCGATTTGCGCCTGTTTTACGAGGGTGATCTGCGATTCTTGAAGCAGTTTAACTAAAAACAATTAGCCGCAGAGGCGCAGAGAACGCAGAGTTTCTTCTTTCTCTTTCTCCGCGAAATCTGCGCCTCTGCGATTCAAAGCTTTTTATTATATTGATGCGCATTTGCGCCAAATATTAACCAACATCACGGTTGAATTATGCAATTTTCTGAAAACTGGTTACGTACCATGGCTGATCCGAACATGACTTCGGACGAGTTGTCTCATCTTCTCACGATGGCAGGTTTGGAAGTAGAAGAAGTGGAGCCAGTTGCTCCGCCGTTTAGCAATGTGGTTGTCGCTGAGATTCGCGAAATCGCTAAGCATCCGGATGCGGATCGCTTAAATGTCTGTCAGGTTGATGTTGGTACCGGCACCTTGTTAAACATCGTTTGTGGCGCGCCAAATGTGCGCGTCGGTATGAAAGTTCCTTGTGCTACGGCTGGTGCAGTGTTGCCGCCCGGTGCTGACGGCAAACCATTTTTGATTAAAGTGGGTAAGTTACGTGGTGTTGAATCACAGGGCATGTTGTGCTCAGCACGTGAATTGAAATTATCCGAAGACGGTGGCGGTTTGATGGACTTGCCTGCTGATGCGCAGGTAGGTCAAAATTTCCGTGACTATTATCAATTAAACGATTTGAAATTCACGATCAAGCTGACGCCAAATAAAGCAGATTGTTTGTCTGTTCTGGGCGTGGCACGCGAGGTGTCTGCATTGACTGGCACGCCTATGCATGTGCCAGAAGCGCATATTGTGCCGGTGAGTTTGACGGAAAAATTACCAGTCAAAATCAGCGCACCCGATTTGTGTGGTCGTTTCGTTGGACGTGTGATTCGCGGTGTGAATGCGAAAGCACCAACGCCAGATTGGATGAAGCAACGCTTGGAGCGCAGTGGTCAGCGACCAATTTCTGCGTTGGTCGATATCTCTAACTACGTGATGTTAGAGCTTGGTCGCCCTAGCCACGTGTTTGATCTGGACAAAATTCACGGTGGCCTAGATGTACGTTGGGGCAAAACGGGCGAGTCCTTAAAACTGTTGAACGGCAACACAGTGGCGGTCGATGAGTGGGTCGGCGTAATTGCGGATCATCAGGAAATCGAATCTTTAGCTGGCATTATGGGTGGCGATTCAACAGCCGTAACATTAGAAACAGAAAACATCTATCTCGAATCTGCATTTTGGTGGCCGCAGGCGATACAAGGTCGTGCCCGTAAATATAATTTCTCTACGGATGCCGCGCATCGCTATGAACGTGGTGTAGATTTCGCATCCATCGTTGAACATGTGGAGCGCATCACTGCATTGATCGTAGAAATCTGTGGTGGCACTGAGCATGTAAAAGTTGGTCCGGTGGATGATCTGGTCGTGAATTTGCCAAAACGTCTGCCTGTGAAATTACGCACAGCACGTGCCAATAAAGTGATTGGTGTGCCATTCACTGACGCCCAAATTGCTGATATTTTTACTCGCCTTGGTTTGCAGTTTACGCAAGAGCCCGGCTTGTTCTCAGTAACACCGCCATCCTACCGTTTCGATATTGAAATTGAAGAAGATTTGATCGAAGAAGTCGTTCGTGTATATGGGTTTGAGAATATTCCATCCCTACCGCCAGTTGCGCCGAACGCGATGTTAATTGCGCCAGAAAATACCCGTTCTGCGTTCACTCTGCGTCGTCAGATTGCTGATTTGGATTTCCAAGAAGTCGTCAACTATAGCTTCGTAGAAGAAGCGTGGGAAAAAGATTTCTGCGGTAACGATAACCCGATCAAACTGCAAAACCCTATCGCCAGCCAAATGAGCGTAATGCGTACCAGTCTGATAGCAAGCCTGGTGGCGAATACGCGATACAACCTCAATCGCAAACTGAATCGTGTGCGTATTTTTGAATTGGCAGCGGTGTATTTACGTGACGAATCTGTTGTTGATGGCGCATTAACGCTTGCGGGCTATGATCAACCTAAACGCTTGGCGGCATTAGCGTATGGTCCAGTCGCAGCGGAGCAATGGGGGCAAGCGACACGCAACGTGGATTTCTTTGATCTGAAGTCAGATCTGGAAAATTTATTTGCTCCCAAAGTTTTGCGCTTCAATAAGCTGGGCCATCCAGCTTTGCATCCAGGACGTTCTGCACAAGTTGAGTGTGATGGTAAAGTCATTGGCTTGATTGGTGAGTTGCATCCACGTTTGCAACAGAAATATGATTTACCATTAGCGCCTATCGTTTTTGAAGTCGAAGCTATGGCTTTGCAAACAGTGAATTTGCCAACCCACCGCGATATTTCTAAGTTTCAGGCGGTGACTCGCGATCTGGCGCTGGTTGTTAAACAGACAGTTGCTGCGCAAGATTTAATCGACGTTTTCCACGCGGAAATAAACAAAGCAGAATCTTGCAAAATCGTGCAAGACCTTGTTTTATTTGATGAATATCGTGGTAAAGGTTTGGAAAATGACGAGAAAAGTCTTGCTTTCCGCTTTAGCTTGCAAGATACTCAGAATACGCTACAAGACGAAACGGTCGAGTTGGCAATGGCAGCTTTAGTCGCCGCTGCAACTGCGGGTGTTTCAGCCAGACTTCGTTAAATTCACTGTTTTTTGACGCTCTGAATGCCATTGCATCATGGCAGGTAGGGGCGTCAAAGCATTTAAGTGAGCGGACTAAAGTTTGTCGTGTTGGGTTCTGTAAGTAGACAATGTCGATCCTACAAATTTAGTGGGATAAAGAATAGGTAAATGATGATGAACGATGTAACTTCTGCTGATTTTCAAACATTGTTGGATGAAGATTTAAAACGTGCAATGCATGAAGCGCAGGCGCGTTCGAAAGCGGAAAAAGATTTGCCAACCTTGACCAAAGCGGAACTGGCTGAGCTATTGTTTGAGCAAGTTGGATTGAATAAGCGTGAAGCTAAAGACATGGTAGAAACTTTCTTTGGTGAGATTCGCGATGCTTTGGAGCGTGGTGCTGAAGTTAAACTTTCAGGTTTTGGTAATTTTCAGTTACGTGATAAGCCACAGCGCCCAGGACGTAATCCAAAAACTGGCGAAGAAATTCCCATCACCGCACGCCGTGTTGTTACTTTCCACGCAAGCCAGAAGTTGAAAGCGATGGTTGATGACCTGCATGCTCCGCACCAGTTCAACGGTACTAATCCAGCGTAAGTTCTCGAATGAGTGATATCTGTATGGAAAATTTTGTGTTACCTCCGATTCCCGCCAAACGCTATTTCACTATCGGTGAGGTCAGTGATTTATGTGGCGTAAAACCGCACGTTTTGCGTTATTGGGAACAGGAGTTTGCACAACTTAAACCGGTTAAACGACGCGGAAATCGTCGTTATTATCAGCATCATGAAGTCTTGTTGATTCGTCGTATCCGTGAACTTTTATACGATCAAGGATTTACGATCAACGGTGCTCGCAATAAGTTGAATAATCAGCCTGCTCATGATGAAGTCGCGGTCGAAGTACGCGACGAAACGACTTTCAACGTGATACAAATTCGTCGTGAATTACAGTCTTTGCTAGGCTTGCTGAAACTGTAATTTAGGTTTTTTGTATTGCATTCAAAGCGGTACGTATTGCAGGAATTAGTTCACTGGCAGTTAGTCCAACTGGACCTAAACCATTAACAAGACAATTGTCTGCGGCCTTGCCATGCAAATAAACGGCGAGACATGCCGCGTGCGTAGAACTTAATCCTTGTGCTAACATTGCTGCACAAACTCCAGCCAACACATCTCCGGTGCCAGCCGTTGCCAGGCTAGCGTTACCGCTGCTATTAATCCAGATAGATGTTGAGTCAGCAATGATGCTGCCAGCACCTTTTAAAACCACGCATGCTTGAAAATTACTTGCTAAATTTTCGGCTGCTTTGCATCGATCTGCTTGTATTTCCTCTACCGTCGCTCCTAGTAAGCGAGCGGCTTCTAATGGGTGTGGCGTTAGGATTGTTCGCCATTTTTTTTGCGCGCGTAGCCTTACAAGATTTTTGAGTTCTTCATGCACTGCAATTAAATTCAGAGCATCGGCATCGATCACCAATGTATGACTTTCTTGTAGCGTTTTTTGAAGTATGTCCCTTGCGTCTTCAGATGTGCTTAGTCCAGGTCCAATCACAACGACAGGACGGACGAGGTTAGATGATTGCGCACTAGCAATCATCAGCTCTGGATGAACAATATCTAAAGCAGGAAATTGTTTGTCTATCATTCCCAGGTAGACGCGGCCGCTGCCACATAACAGTGCGGCTCTTCCTGCAAGAATTGGCGCTCCTACCATACCTGTACTTCCACCAATGATCAGGACTTCACCATATGAACCTTTATGGCTATCTTGTTGCCGCTCAGCCATTCTTAGCTTAAACGATCTTTCGGTGAGAAGATGCGCGTAGGGAGCAGGGTAGGTGGTTTGGTCTAGACTCAATGAATCAGTTAGTACCTGCCCGGCATAGTCTTTCGCTTTCGCAGTGTGTAGACCAACTTTGTTTGCAATAAAGCTTAGTGTGTGCGTTGCCCGAATCGCGATCTCTTTTCCCGCAAATAGCTGTCCAGTATCGGCATTTAATCCACTGGGGACATCTAGTGATAGAACCGGCGTTTTTTGTTGATGGTTATGAAGATTGATCAATTGAATTAGGTCTGCTGCATCGCCTTCAATAGCGCTGTTTAGTCCAATCCCAAATAGGCCATCAATGATTAAATCCCAATAAGTAAGTGGGTGATTTTTACATTCCTCTACCGAAGTCCAGTGCAGCTTGCTCTGTTTTGCGCGCTGCAAACTTTGATTGGCTTCGGTGGAATAATTTTCTCCATGACCTAACAGGATGATGTGAACGTCGATAGATTCTTTAGCTAGTTGATGCGCAGTTTCTAAGGCATCTCCACCGTTGTCACCAGCACCAGCCAAAATGAGGACTCGTCCTTTTTTATGACTTAATAAACTCAGTGCTAGTCGTGTTGCTGCAATGCCTGCAGCACGCATTAATGCGCCTGATGGTAGTCGCTTCTTTGCGTCCAGTTCAATGGATCGGATTTGTTCACATCGATAGAGCGTTGTTAAGTGTGTTTCAGCAATCTCATGGCTATTTGGCGTTGTGGTTGGCATAGTTCAGATTACTTTATGGCTTTCTCATCGGACTGCTCGTGGGGGAGCTTCCTAGATTATTGATCGTATCTACGCTATGTTGGAAAATGTTCTCTAATGGCAGCATTAGGTAAGGCAAGATCATGGTCAACATTAAAAAACCTACCATAATTGTGATAGGGAAACCAATACCAAAGATATTCAATTGAGGTGCTGCACGCGTCAAAATCCCAAGTGCGATATTCGTAATTAAGAGTGCAGCGACTAAGGGCATAGAAAGTAACATGCCGATCTTGAATATTTCCTCTCCCCATATCGCTAATCTTTGCACACTAAAGCCCATGTTTAACGAAGTTGAGATAGGAATATTTTTGAAGCTATTGATCAAAGCTTCAAACATCGCTAAATGCACATTGAGACTTAAAAATAGAAGTGTCGTAATGATGACCAAGAACTGTGAAATTGCAGATGAACGGCCGCGTGTTTGCGGATCATAAAAAGTAGCAAAGCCTAAACCCATTGTTAAGCCAATCACCTCACCGGCCATTTCGACTCCCGCAAAAATGACGCGCACGATAAAGCCCATTGCCAGCCCGATAATCAGTTGTTGCATCAGTACCGCAATGCCAGTGATGGATAAGGGATCAACGTTGTTTAACGGTGGGATGCTGGGTGCCACGATTAGTGAAAGAAACACGCCGAGCGCAATCTTAACCCGCACAGGAACACCATTGTTACCAAACGGAGGTGCGATCGCAATAAAGCCAAGAATACGCGTTAATGGCCACATAAATGCGGCGATTAATGCGATTAATTCATTGCTGTTGATAGAGATCATGAATGTGACTTAGAGGTATAAAGCGAGTCATTAAGTAGTCACTATGTAGCAAATAAGTAGCCAATAAGTAGTCACTAACCAGCCATTAAGGCGATACCCGTGAATACTTCACGCATATAGTCGCCGAGCACGCTCAACATCCAAGGTCCGGCAATGATGAGGGTGACAAAGATTCCCACTAATTTTGGAATGAAAGACAAGGTTGTTTCATTGATTTGTGTCGCTGCCTGAAAAATACTAACGATCAGACCAATTCCAAGCGCCACCAATAATAGTGGGGCGGAAATCATTAAGGTGATTTCCATCGCATGGCGTCCCATTGTCATCACGCTATCGGGAGTCATAATTTACCTCTATCTTTAGTAAAAGCTACGTGCTAATGAGCCGATCAATAACTGCCAGCCATCGACTAAAACAAATAGCATTAATTTAAATGGTAGCGATACGATAGATGGTGACACCATCATCATACCCATCGCCATTAAGACACTGGCGACCACCATATCAATAATCAGGAAGGGGATAAAAATCGCAAAACTAATTTGAAACGCGGTCTTTAATTCGCTGGTAATGAATGCGGGAATCAGAACACGTAGCGGAATATCTTCGGGGCCTTGCAATGCTGGCGTGTTTGATAGTTTTACGTACAAGGCAATATCAGACTCACGCGTTTGTTTCAGCATGAAGCCTTTTAAAGGTTCAACACCTTTCTCCATTGCCTGTTGCATCGTTATTTTATTTTCTGAAAAAGGCAGATAGGCATCCGCATAAATTTTATCGAATACCGGGCCCATGACAAACAAGGTCAGGAAAAGTGCTAATCCAACCAATACTTGATTTGGTGGCGCAGATTGAGTGCCAAGTGCTTGTCGTAATAAAGAGAGAACGATGATGATCCGAGTGAAACTGGTCATCATTAATAAAGCGGCAGGGATAAACGCCAGCGAGCTTAAAAAAATCAGCGTTTGAATACTCAGCGAGTAATTTTGTCCGCCACCAGAAGATGGAGAGCTAGTGATTGCTGGGAGTCCACCTGATTGTGCCAATGCAGCTTGTGAGATTCCCGAAAGCAATAAAAATCCGAATAAGGGTAGATATCGATGGAATGTGTTGCGCAAGTTTTTCATAAGCTACTTTAGTTCTGTGGCGGGTTGCGCTTTTCTATGGTTTTCTTGAGCCAGTCTGCAAATGGCGCACTCAATTGAGTCGATCCGGCGTCATTTTCGGGCAGTGCCTGTTTAGGCATCGTTGAGAGTGTATTGATCTGTTGTGCGGTGACACCCAGAACCAACCATTGATCTGCAACTTCAATCACCATGACTCGTTCACGATTTCCTAAACTAATACCGCCGATAATTTTGACGGGTAACTTGTGTCCACTTGCGATAGGTCCAACACGTTTCACTAACCACGCAAACAACAGCATAATTGCGATCACAAAAGCCAATGCCAGGAAGATCTGTAATAAACCTGTGCTGGCAGAAACAGATGCTGGCGATGATTGCGCTTGTACCTGATTGCTCCATATGGATGCGGATAGAGCCAATAATTTAATAGGTAAGGTCGCCAAAGCAGCTGATGATTTAAACATATTGTGCATTATTTGTTCAGCTTACGAATGCGTTCGGCTGGCGTGACGATATCTGTTAAACGAATACCAAATTTATCGTTAACCACGACCACTTCACCTTGCGCAATTAAGCAGCCATTGACTAACACATCCATTGGTTCACCCGCCATGCCGTCAAGTTCGACCACGGAACCCTGTGCTAATTGCAGTAAATTCTTGATCGCGATTTTTGTACGCCCAAGTTCGACGGTCAGTTGTACAGGAATATCGAGAATAAAGTCGATATCATTATGTGTTTGAGTCGGTGGGCTTTTACCAAACTCCTGAAACATGCTCGCGCCAGACTGTACAGCTGGTGCGGGTTGTGCTGCGGCCGTCGCAGCCCGAGCGGCAGCTTCTGCATCCGCTTTTTCTTGTTCAGCAATCGCGGCACCCCAATCGTCTTCACTAATAGGGCTATCGTTATTGTCATCCATTGTTTTCTCCATTGAGCGACTCATGCGCTATATCATTGACACTGGAACCCAGCATTTTGTCGACACGCAATGCATATTGCCCATTGAATAGACCATATTTACATTCCATGACGGGGGTACCGTCTACTTTTGCTGAAATAATGTCTGGAACAGAAATGGGAATGACATCGCCCACTTTCATATTCAAGATGTCACCTAAGGACATTCTGGTAGTGCCTAAATCCGCGACGATTTCTACTTCAGCAATCTGGATTTGCTGGGTCATTAAGCGCACCCAGCGTTTATCAATTTCTAAAGTCTCGCCTTGCAGACTACTCGTTAATAAATCACGTATTGGTTCTATCATTGAGTAGGGCATACACATATGCATTTCACCGCTGACTGGACCTAATTCAATGGTAAATGTGGTGGATACGACGACTTCATTTGGTGTCGCAATATTTGCAAACTGTGTGTTCATTTCTGAACGTATATACTCAAACTGAACTGGATAGACTGGCTCCCATGATTTTGCATAAGTCTCGTAAATGATTTCCAAAATTCTTTGAATAATTCTTTGCTCAGTTTGGGTGAAATCGCGTCCTTCAACACGTGTGTGAAAGCGGCCATCACCACCAAATAAATTATCGACCAATAGAAAAACTAAACCTGGATCCAACACAATTAATGAAGTTCCGCGTAGCGGTTTCATATGGGTGAGATTCAAATTAGTCGGTACCACCAGATTACGAATAAATTCACTATATTTTGACACTTTCACAGTGCCGACAGAGACCTCTGCGCTGCGACGAAGAAAGTTAAACAGACCTATCCGTAGTAGTCTGGCAAATCGTTCATTGATAATTTCCAAGGTCGGCATGCGACCACGAACAATACGTTCCTGGGTCGCCAGATTGTACGGCCGGACGCCAGAGGTATCTTCATTCGCCTCTGATTCGTCTTGATCGCCGGTGACACCCTTTAAAAGGGCATCAACTTCTTCTTGTGAAAGGAAATTATCAGACACGGTTTTTATTGAACAACAAAAGAGGTAAAGAATACGCCACTGACTTTCTGTGGCTCACCTTTCGGAACAAACGGCAAATTGACCTGTTCAGTAATTTCTTTAATTAATTCGTCTTTACCTTCAGGCGTTAATAAACCTTCTGCATTTTTGCTCGATAACAGCATAATCAGTCGGCTCTTAACCTGCGGCAAATTCGCTTTAATCACATTGACCTGTGCTTCATCTTCGACCTGTAAAGTCATTTGCACTTGTAAATATTTTTCACCGAGCTCCGATTGAAGATTCACTACGAAGGGCTCTAATGGCAAAAAGACTGGTGCTTTTGCGACTTCTGTCTTTTCTTCTTTCGCTGGTTTCTTCTTAGATAAGAACATTGCGGCACCTCCGCCGACACCACCTAAAAGAAGTACGGCGGCTGCGATCATGATGATTAACTTCTTTTTAGATTTGCCAGCTGGCGCGTCTGTTGGTTTTTCTGGTGCTTTTGACATATTGATTTCTCACCGATTCTGATTGTGTTTCTTATTGAAAAAAATTATCGCGCATTTGGTTTGAATTTGATCTTTGAAATAGAGCCAGATTTATTGCTTAACTCTACTTTTTTGATTCTATTCAATCCCTGATGATCCTAGCGGTATCCATTGGATTTACTTTGATTATTTAGCGCCATGATGCAATCGTTTGACCTGACATTCAATACGAAGTTGGCCTTCATGGCTAATTTCACTGTGGAAATATTCACGCACACAATTATAGTATCGTTTTTAAGAGCCTAGCCTAGAAAGCAATGCACGTGATGAAATTCACTGATTTTCATCACGCATAGGCAACAAAAGGCAACAATAGACAATCACTGGAGGAGGGAGCTTGCTGAAATTAAGCAAATGTGTCGACTAAGCCTAATTCCTTGCCAGTATTGCGTGCTATCAGCGACATTGCAGTGTTATCTGTTTCACTTTCGGTGCCAGATGGCATAGCTGCTTGCGAACCGCCGCCTCGGCTTGATTTCTCTGCACCAAATTGATTATGCGATTGCGCAGATTCTGCACTGACAGAAAAGCCTGACAATGAAATGCCAGCGTTATCCATCATTTCGCGTAGTTTAGGTGCAGCGGACTCAATCGCCTCTCTGACATCTAGGTGCGAGGAGACAAAACTGGCGTCGACGAAATTATCGCTAATGCTTAAAACAACCTGAACGGGTCCCAAATCGGGGGGATTTAAAGTCAGTTGAGCACTTTGTTCACCTCCTGCAACCATCCAAACTATTTTCTGGCCGATTGCCTGATCCCATCCTTTTGCGCCTACGCGTGGACCTATGTGATCGGATAGTACAGGTGCATGTATGTTTCCGATCGTCGTGTTGGCTGCTGGTGGCTGAAAATTCGTACTAGGCGTGCTGATGAATTCATTGCTGTGAACTTCATTGAGTGCCATTGAATCTTTCAACAATAAATTGTCTTGGTATTTTTGAGATGTTGGAACTTGGAATTCGGTTTGAGACTTTTCGAAGCTACCTGATGCTGAATTCGATTGTGATCTAGGTTCTGATAACCGATCTCCTAGATCAATACTATGTCCCAATGATTGGCTGATCTCAAATTGTGTAAGCGTCGACTCGTTCGAAGAAGCTACATTGGTGGTGAATTGGTTCACAATTTGGGGTGACGGCGGCCTTGGACTTAGTTGCTCCGTTACTTCTAATACGCGGTCGTTATTTTGAGAGGGAAATTTATGCTCCATTTCACCCTTTGCCCCAGCTTCTACTCCTTGGCTCATTCGCTCCGTTAAATTGAATTTATCCGTATCCAAAGAATCAACAGACGATGTTTTATCGATGGATAGAGGGAAATTTGACTTATTCTCTTGAATCGAAGATTCATTTTTATTGGCTTTGTCCATCGCAGACAGATTTAATTCAACTCCAGTTTGTTTCGTATCGGTATTAATGTTGTGATTGCTCTCTTTATCATCACTTGCAAAAGGTGGATTTGCATTGACGACATTTGATGAAAATGAAATTGGCTGTTCACCGGAATCTGTTTGGATTGATTCAATTGGATGGTGGCGTGACGTTGAGATAAAAGCATTTTGATTATTTGCATTAACAATAGTATCACTTGATGCTTGGACAGGAAGTTCGGGGGGGCGCAGTAGAGCTGACTCTTCACTCGTGATCGTATCGTTTATTCCAAATCTTTTATTGTCATCGCTCACTTTCGATCGATCGAACACTGGGGCTTTCATTTGATTGAATTCAGATTTCAAAGAAATTGCCGGTGGCGCAGATGATTCAGATACTTGGATTTCAACTTGGGCGATATTTGGGAAGTTATTGACAAAGGCGATTAACGAGCTAGTATCCCCAGGAATGATTGAAATGTCATCCTCTGGTTGAAATTCATTCTCAATAATTTGATTGAAGTCTTGGTTTCCTGAGTTATCCTTTTGATCGACACTTTTTGTGTTATTGGTTCCAGTAGCTTCGTTGGTTCTATTGATGTGCGAATTTGCCAGTTGTTCTGACGCCACTTTTTTTGTTTTTAGCGCGACTTCATTTTTCAATACTTGATTGAAAGTACTGTTGTTCTTTGATTCAATAGCCGAGCTGGATGTTTTGTTCGAGACAATCGTAGGCAGAGCTTGATTGATGGTTGGCGGGTTGGGCATGTTGTCACCTACGTTGTCGAAGTAAATCGGTTGGATTACTTTTTATAAAATAGCGTTCGTGTCGCGCGTTCGTCGGTTTGTTTTTGATCGCGCTTGTTTTCTTTTTTTAATTCAACTGCGGCATTTCTATCGATTAAAGTTTTATAAGAGAGGCGTTTTTTTTCACATTCTTGCCAAGCTTTTTTTGCGACTTCAATACGATATTCTGCATCTAAAATTATCTTTTTTTGACCGTCGACAGCTTGATCAAGTTTGACGATGAATGCGCGAAAATTGGCAAACTGCGTCACACTTAATCCTTGTTGTGCGTTTGACTGTAGTCGACCTTCATAATCGTCTCGATACTGATGTAGTAGCTTGAGCTGTTCGTTAGCATCATCTCTCGCCTTAATCATCCGACCTAAATTTTTGGCTGCGTTTTCGACATCGTTTTCAGCTAATTCGATTAATGTTGTTAATGCTGAGCTAGCCATAATCTTTTTTACCTTGTATCCATTTTACGGAATACCGACTTTTTTTAAACGTCGAATAGAGCGGAAAGACCCGCTAAGCTCTCGGTTATGGATGATTTTTCAGTGATTTCTTGCTGTAGAAAAGCTTGTATTTGTGGATACTTTCTAATTGCCTCATCTAATATAGGATCTGATCCGGCAGAGTAGGCGCCAACATTAATTAAGTCTCGACTACGTTCGTAACGTGAATAAAGTTGTTTAAGTTTTCGCGACAATCTTTGATGATCTGGCGATGTAATACCATGCATCGCCCGGCTAATCGATTGTTCGATATCAATCGCCGGGTAATGACCGCTTTCTGCCAAGGTTCGGTTGAGTACGATGTGTCCGTCCAAAATTGCTCGTGCGGCATCGGCAATAGGATCTTGTTGATCGTCACCTTCGGTTAATACGGTGTAAAAAGCAGTAATCGAACCACCACCAAGTCGACCATTACCAGCACGTTCGACCAGAATTGGTAACTTAGCAAATACCGAAGGTGGATATCCTTTCGTTGCGGGCGGCTCACCAATGGCGAGCGCAATCTCACGTTGTGCCATCGCGTAGCGAGTTAATGAGTCCATGATTAACAAGACATTTTTGTCCTGATCTCGAAAGTATTCAGCGATCGTGGTCGCATATGCAGCGCCTTGCATCCGCATCAAAGGAGGGGCATCAGCAGGTGCCGCAACGACAACAGAACGAGCTAATCCTTCCTCGCCTAGGATTTCTTCAATGAATTCTTTTACCTCGCGACCCCGTTCGCCAATTAATCCGACCACAATCACATCTGCCGTCGTGTAGCGCGCCATCATTCCTAGCAAAACACTTTTGCCTACGCCAGATCCAGCGAACAAACCTAGTCGTTGGCCGCGTCCCACTGTCAGCATGCTATTAATTGCTCTGACGCCGACATCGAGTTTCTCTTTAATTGGAGCGCGAGATAGCGGATTGTAGATTCTTGCTCCCAAGGGCGCGGTGGCGCGGCAAATCAGCGGGCCTAGGGAATCTAAGGGACGTCCGTTAGCATCTAGCACACGACCGAGTAATTCTTCGCCAACTGGAAGATGTTTGGTTCTGTCGGTATTTCGTCGATGTGGCGTATTATCGTCAGCACTTGCTTGTGCGACGACAGGAAATACAGGGGCACCAGGAATGACGCCATCCAAGTCACTTTGGGGCATTAAAAATAGACGATCACCATCAAAACCAACAACTTCTGCCTCAATCTTTACACCATTTTGCAGATGGATCAGACAGGCACTGCCGACTGGCAATTTGATGCCCACCGCCTCCATCACCAAGCCGGTGACTTTGACAATGCGACCAGAAATATTCTCGCTCTTGATGTGCGAAATACTTTTCGCACTTGCGATAAACTGATCTTTCCAACGTTGCGGAGTAAGCGTGTCATTCATGTTGCAATGTGGTCGTTACCTGGATGGTTTAGTGCCTCAGTTAAGCGCGTCCAACGTGTTTCATAGGTGGCATCGATCAAGTTTTGTGCCGTTTCAATTCGACAGCCGCCACGCGTCAAATGGCTATCTTGAATTAATCGCCAACCATCTTTTTCAAGTTCTGTGCCCATCAATTCTTTTAACAAGCGAAGATCTTCCGGATGCAAAAATATTTGTGCCGGCTGATGAATTGCTGGCAGCATTTCTATCGATTCTTTCACGATCTCTAAAATAGCGTCAGACTCATGTGCGAATTTGTGCTTGGTCATCGCGCTCGCCAAATCGACTGCCAAACGAATCAAGTCATTGCCAATATCATTGTGTGCTCTCGACAACTGCTCTTTGAAATTATCTTTGAGTTGTTCTAGGGGTTCTAAAATTTTAGCCGCTTGTTCTAGCATGTCGTGCGTGCCAGCAGCTTGTCCTTCTTGATAGCCCACTGCATAGGCTTCTTTGTAGGCCGCCGTGTATGCTTCATTTCTTGCTTGTTCTTTGATGGCAGCAAGTTCAGTTTGCGTGATTCTTTCTGCTTCTGCTGCGCGCTCGATATGTGAAGGGCGAAGATCGCCAAAGGAAGTCATTTCCCAGCGTTGGAATGCGGTTAACTTCTCTTTTGGGATCACACTAGACATAGGAATCTTCGCCTTTTGCGCCTAACATAATCTGACCTTCGTCGGCAAGCCTGCGGACAATGAGTAAAATTTGTTTTTGTTGTGCTTCGACTTCGGACAAGCGCACAGGACCCTTGGATTCGAGATCTTCACGCATCATTTCGGCGGCACGTTGTGACATGTTTTTGAAGATTTTTTCACGCATATCGGCATTCGCTCCCTTCAATGCAATGATTAAGGAGTCCGATTGAACTTCACGTAAAAGTAATTGGATTCCTCTGTCATCAATTTCGAGAATATTGTCAAAGACGAACATCTCATCCATGATTTTCTCAGCCATGTCACCATCATATTTGCGTAAATTTTCCATGATCGATGTTTCATTTTCACCGCTCATGAAATTGAGAATTTCAGCGGCTGCTCTTACACCACCGATAGACTTCTTCTTCAGACTTTCGTTGCCTGTCAATAATTTCGTTAATACGTCATTTAGTTCACGTAAGGCAGTAGGTTGAATGCCATCTAAAGTCGCGATTCTTAGTACCGCATCATTACGTAAACGTTCGCTGAAATTATTCAGAATTTCACTAGCTTGATCACTTTCTAGGTGGACTAAAATAGTAGCGATAATCTGGGGATGTTCATTTTTAATCAATTCAGCAACTGAAGCAGAATCCATCCATTTTAAACTTTCGATGCCGCTCGCATCTTTCCCGCCCAAAATCCGATTGAGCAAAGAAGAGGCTTTATCATCACCAAGTGCTTTGGTTAACACGTTGCGAATGTATTCATCAGAATCGAGTCCAACTGATGAGCTCAGATCTGCCTCTGATTTAAAATCTTCTAATACTTTAGCGATGGATTCGTGTGGGATCGCGCCAATCGACGCCATCGCTGCGCCGATTTTTTGCACTTCTCGCGGGCCGAGGTGTTTCATCACTTCAGCCGCACCATCTTCACCCAAAGCAAGCATTAAAGTTGCTGCTTTTTGTACGCCGTCTTCACTCATTGCTCACCCAAGATTTAATGACGTTGGCTACGATTTTTGGATCGCTGGAGGCCAATTGTTTGGCCATGTCCATGTTTGCTTCGTAGCTTGAATAATGTTGTTTACTTTTTGCTTCTGCCTCACCGTTAATGTTCACGATAGCAGCTTCTTCCTCTTCAATTCTTTTCTTTTCCTCTTCTTCCTCTTCCTTGCGCAGACGCTCTTTTTCTTTTTTGATCGATGCGGCATCTTTGCCCATGAGCTTGTTGAGCGTCGGTTTTAGGTAGCCAAAGAAAAGATACAGTAACAATAAACCACCAACCACATATTTTCCAATTTCTTTTGCGGTTTGAAGTACATCCGCTTGCTTCCATAACGGAATATCTTCGGCTGTTACTTTTTCAGGCGTTGCAAATGGGCTGTTCACCACATTTAAAGTGTCGCCACGTTCTTTACTAAATCCCATCGCCTCGCGTGCCAAATCAATAATTTGATTTTTCTCCACTTCGGTGAGTGCTCGCGTAATTGTTTTGCCTGATTTGTCAGTCTCCGTTTTATAGTTGACTACGACGGCAACCGACAAGCGTTTTAACCCACCCATCGCTTGTTGTGTATAACGTATGGTCTTATCAACCTCGTAATTAAGAGTCGCATCTTTCTGGGTTAAACCATTGTTAGCCGCATTTGCTTGCGCATCATTGGCATTCGCGGCAGCGGTGATTGGTGCTGTTGCTGGTACGGGTGGCTGATTACTTAAGGCACCAGGAATACCGGAGGCATTTGCTGGTTTTCCATAGCTTTCACTAGTTTGTTGACTGCGAATAGTTGTCGCTTCTGGTGGTGAATTAGGGCGATAACTTTCGGCTGCTTGTTCACTACGTGAGAAGTCGATATCTGCAGTTGCTTCAGCGCGAACGTTTTGAATGCCGACAATTGGAGAAATAATTGATTCCACTTTTTTCACAACGCTCTGTTGAAACTCTTGGACGTATTTGAGTTGTGAAGGATCGAGATTGTTGGTCGCTGTTTGTTTACTTGGATCAGACAGTAAATTGCCATTCTGATCAATAATAGTCACGTTCTTTGCAGGTAATTCAGGAATGCTGCTGGCAACCAGATGAATGATTGCACTTACTTGTTGTTGATCAAGCACCCGACTTGGGTAAAGGTTTAATAGTACAGAGGCAGTTGGCTTTTGTTGTTCTCTTACAAAAACCGATGCTTTGGGAATAGCCAGATGAACGCGGGCTGTTTGTACTGCAGAGACAGCTTGAATTGAACGCGCTAATTCGCCTTCAAGTGCGCGTTGAAAATTAACTTGCTCTAAAAATTGAGAGATGCCGAGTTTTTGATTTTCCATTAACTCGAAGCCCACATTACCGCCTTTAGGTAAGCCTTGCGATGCTAGTTTTAAACGTGCATCATGAACTTGGTTTGCGGGTACCAGAATGGCGCTGCCACCTTCTGAATATTTGTAGGGAATATTGAGTTGCTGTAAGGACGCGACAATGGCACCGCCATCTCGGTCATTGAAGTTAGAAAAAAGTACGCGATAGTCTGGTGCCTGACTCCATAACCACACGCCAACCATAATCGCGATGGTGAGCGCAGCACCAACCGCTAATGCGATGGTCCGAACGGCTGGCGTTTGTGGAATGCCAAATACGACCGGTACTTGTGGTCCGTCTAGTGTTGCATCATTTGCGGTTGCCATTGTTGCCCCCGTAACTATCGCTATGTTGATTTCGTTCTTGCTGAAGCATTTTCTTCCCCGTGAAGGTTTTTTCCTTGCTAGCAATTGTGCTACAGACCGATGAATTCAAACGCTAGAAAAACGTGGGATTCACCTCTCTAATCGTGTCTAAGCTTTTTTTGACAACTGATATTCTTGCGCTATCTGAAGATGCGGAGAGCTAACGTGAATATTGGTGGAATTGATAAAAGCCGAATTGATGCGATGGTGGCACAGTTAAGAGCCGCCTCGGCGAAGATGGAAAATGTGGCGCCAAATCCAGTTGTCGGAAGTGCTGTCGGAACGCCGAAGTTGGATTTTGCTGATGCGCTAAAATCTTCGTTAGAACAGGTGAGTGCAGCACAAAGTGCTTCGCAAGCTTTGGGTAAACGATTTGCGATGGGGGACGACAGTGTCAATATGTCGGACATGATGATTTCCATGCAAAAAGCGAGCATTTCGTTCCAAGCAACCGTGCAAGTGCGAAATAAGTTGATCTCAGCCTATCAGGACATTATGAATATGCAAATATAGGCTGCGATAGATAGGCTGAAATATGCGAATGCTAAATTGCTGAAAACGCCGCGATAAAATATTAGATGCCAGTCATTTTGGCATTTCGTTCGCGCTCTAATTTCATAATATATCGTTGCACTGCGGTTAAAGTGCGATTGGATAAATTGAGAAATGCGCAGCCTATCCGGCGTGTTGTTTTCCCGTTTAGCAGAGTTAACTCTTGCGAATTACGGATTTGTAAACTCAGATCAATTACCCCAATGCCGGGGACATCGATTTGGCAGAGTTCATAACTCGTGCCAATTGCGAGATTCACTAAATTACGATCATCTAAGATGGCGATTCCGCCACAGCTAATATCTACCAAAGAGAATAATTGATTCTGCTTACCCAATTCTGTCTCAATTGGTATCAGACATTTCACCGGTGTTGAAACTGGTGTATTAATTCGATAATTTTCTCTGCGTTGCAGGCGAATGACCGAAGTCGGTACTGGCATTTGCAGAGCAGGGCGACCTTCAAATTGTGTGCGTTGTAATTTTGATGATGAAAATTGAATGCTAATGCGATCAAGTAAGCCGTCAAAAAAAACACTCGAGGCTTCCACGATGCGTTGATTTGCTTCGTTCCCCGGCGCACTATCAATAATTACGGTGTTATTGCTGTCGTCAATATCCAACACCGAGGTGATGAATGCTTCGTTCCCATTGTTAATCATTAAGCTGATTAACTGAGACTTATCTCTGAATCCTTTTAGCAGAGCCAGAATTTCGCGTCTGGATTCAACTTGATAGGGACTTTGATTTTCTGTTCCTAAAGAGGGGAGCGTTAATGACATATTGCTTTATTCAGTGATAATCGGGTGAACGGGCGGCGAGACTTGTTGTTTTGTCTTTATCTCGGTTTCAATATGGTATAGCCAAGCGAGTAGTTCTGCAACAACTGTGTAGAGGGCTGGTGGGATGTTGTCGTCTAAATCAACTTTCATCAAAAGATTCACTAATTCCTTTGATTGATGAATAAAAACGCCATGCTCATTTGCTCTCGCAATGATTTCTTCGGCAACTAAGCCTTTCCCTTTCGCGACCACACGAGGTGCACCTTTATCGGCCAGATAGCTTAATGCCACTGCACTGGTGAGTGATGCCTTTTGTTCTGAGTTAGGCTTGTTCATCTTGCTTGATTTTAAAGGATTGTATAAACGTGCCAGTACTTTCAAGTGTTTGTTGAAGCGCAGGGTAGGCTGCTTGTAGTAATTCAATCGCATTTTGTTGTTGGCCTTTAATGGCCAGTTGCAATTGATTATTGCGTAGTTGCAGTTGAATATCGATATTGCCTAGGTGCGGCAATTGCAAACGCAACTGACTTTGCCAGCTCTGCGTTTCTTGTTCAGTTTGATCAGATTGGGTGTCTTGTTTTGGTGGTTTGCTGACATCCCACTCCATCGGCATGTTGGGTGCAAGTAATCCTAACCATGTGAATTTTTGCTGATCAAGAATATCCAGTTGTTGGTGAATAATTTGTGCTAAAGCGGTGTGGTTACGTTCGTCTTTGTTCATTAACACAGAGTTTTCCTGTGCTAATGCAATCTTCGCTTGAGGTTCTAATTCAATCTCAGCTTTGCTTTTCTGACCAGTTAGCCATTGTGTTATATGAGATTCGTAAAATAGGCCGCTACTGGTAATACTTTGTCGCAAGTGCGATTCTATTTGCTTCGCTATCTGTTTCTCTGGAATAATATTGGTGTCGGTCTCCAGAAGAGACGCGCTTGCTCTAATGCCGAGTTTATCTTTGGGATTATTGGTTTCTTGTAACAAGGCATTAATTAGCTGTCCAGTTGGGCTTAATTCTGTCTGAGCACTATTGTCAATGGACGTTGTGCCTAGGTATTGATTTGCAAAGTCTTTGCCTGGAACTAGCATTTGTTGCGAAGTGATTTGTGTCGTCTGGATTGATGTGGATTGGGATTGTTGATTACCACTTGCCAATGTTTGTGCGGAAGAATATTTAGAGAGCGTCACCGAGGTGGCGTCTGATTCCGAGGAGCTTGAATTTTGCTCTTCAACTCCAATTGAACTTGGCCGGAAAAGTTCAGTTGATTTTGGTTTTTTTTGAGGATCAAGTAAGGCTACCTGATTTTGTCCATCCATTAAAAACATCGGACGAGGTGTCAGGTGGAGTAGGGTTAATAGCAGTTTTTGACCGACCTGAATATTTTCAGGTAGTGCAAGACGCATTGGCGTTCCATCGATCTTTGCGATGTAACTGCCATCATTCAGCTTGGCGATGACTTCCGCTTGCAGTTGTTTGCCAACACCAAATTGACTGAGCTTTTGAACGATTTCTTGTTTAATCGCTTCCACTGCTCTCACAGCAGTAGGTCCTTCCACGCCAGTTGTTATGACCAGATTGGGATCCAAGCGTGGAAAGATACTGGACATAAATTAGCCCAATTGGTTAGCACCATAACTTTGTGATAACTTGCGAGTGGTGCCAGAACTTTTAATCAGATTTGCCAGATTTTGCATCCATGGTTCTGTGATGTCACGTATTGCCCGATCATCCGCAAGAATCTGTTTGATGATCGAGATTTTTTTTGCTCTCATTTCGCCCGGCAATTCAGTTGGACCTTCGAATTCTCTTAGCGTACTGACCTGTTTACTGCAATCACCCTCAAGTTTGGCCAATAATTCCCAATCATTGGCACGTGCCGCATCCAACATTTCTGAAGTGATATGGGCCACTTTTTCATACACGTTTAACAGTTCGAAACTATTCATGGTTTATGCCTCAAAAAAATTCGCGCGGCGTGGGGCGAGTGGGTCAAGTTGCGGTACTGGTGCTTCCTGTTTCAAATTGTTATTGTCCGGAGCAATTGCTTCCCATGACGATTTCAAATCACGCAGTAAATTTTGAACTTCTACGACACCTTCAGCTTGATTATTGATATTTGCTTGTAACAGACGATTACTCATGTACTCATACAAGGCATCCAAGCTTGTGGCAATTTCTCCACCTGCTTTTTTATCTAAACTTGCACGAAGGCCATTTTCAATAATCGCAATTGCTTTAGAAATTGAATGTCCTTTTGCGGGGATATCACTATTCTTCATGTGCTGAGTTGCGTTATTTAATGCAACGATCGCGCCGTCATACAGCATGACGATTAATTTGTGTGGGCTGGCAGAAATGACTCCAGTCTCAATGCCAACTTTTGCATAGGCATTTGCGCCATGTGAATTAGATGTGCCAAACATAAAAATCCTCAGTTATTTGGTATTGCTGCCAGTTAATGCAGAAAGTTGCTGGGTGAGAAAACTACTTGTATTGTTTAATCCGCTAATGATGGTATCTAAAGCGGTGAATTGTGCACGATAACGTGCTTCAGTGTCGATCAAACGACTATTCAATATGTCACGCTGCTTTCCGATATCTTTGATGGTTCGGTTAACACCATCGGTTGTGCTGGAAATGCTGCCACTACTTCCAAGAATGGAAGAAAACAAATTGCTTAATTGGCTAGCGTAACCTTTAGAGAAGTGGATGGTTCCGCGATCGCCAGTTGCTCCACCAGAGACGAGAATTTTTAAGCCTTCAGACGCAGAGCCGCCTGATCCAGTTAAAAATTGCCCAGACCCAACTGCCGAGACACCGTTTAACGAGCCTGTAACATTTGTGCCTGCTGTGCCGCTAGAAATAGTCCCAGTAAGTGCAGAAACTGCTGTGCCTGTGCCATTATTGAGAGAAATATTGGAAGTGCTGCCATAACTATTGGAGGTTAATTTGAGGAAGCCACCACCCGTTACTGAGGCGTTAATTTTAATGCCTGCAGCACTGAACGCTGAGGTTCCATTTATGGAGGTTTGTATTAACGTGGTCAGTTGACTTGCTGTATAACTCCCAGCAACAAGTGATACGGAAGCTGAAGTTCCATCAATTGTGACATTGATGCTGGTGCTAGGGTCGATTGTGGTATTGCCAGCATTTAAATCCAAATCACCAGTTAAGTTTCCTTGAGTCGCTAGTGCAGTCACATTTAATGCATAATTCCCTTGTGTCGTAGCACTTGTTGAAGTGCTATAGCTAACCAAGCTATCGGTTGCTTTACCAATCGTCGCAAATAATCCACTGATATCTTTGAAATTATTAGTCAATGCATTTTGCAACTTTGTGGAATCTACACTTAATGTTCCATCCTTTTGAAAGCTGATGCCAATTGATGACAGCGTTGTGATGTTTCCACCCAAGCCGTTGACCGCTGAGGATAAAGCATTTCTCACCTGACTTTGGGCACCGCGTGCGGCAGCATCACCTGTTAGTACGCCGCCTTTTTTCGTTGCCGCATCGAAGCCTGTTAGCGATTTAAATGTTGCTTGAAGATCGTTGTAGGCCTTAACAAATCCATTAATTGAATTCTGTACGCCAGAAGTATTATTACTTAAATTCAGTGTTGTGCTTCCAACTTTAGATAGCGTGATTGCGGCGCCTTGTACCGCATCGTTCACTGTATTAGAGGCGCTGGTAATATTAATACCGTTAATCGACAAATTGGCATTTTGTCCGGTGGTGGTTTCTTTTAGGTTTTGTGTTCCTGCAGGATCGTAGGACAACAAGGATTGTAGTGCGGCATCACCACTCACATCAATCTTCAGGCTAGATGTTGCACCTGTCTTGTTTGAGCTTAAAACCAAGTGATAAGGAGTGGCAGAACCGTCGCCCACAATTGACGCTGTGACACCTTTGCCTGCAGCATTAATTGCATCGCGAATGCCTTGCAATGAATTATTGGAACTATCGATGGTGACCGTTCCAATCGCTTGATCAGCGTCCTGTGCAAAGCTAGCGCCTGTGTATACACCATTTGTTAAGCTGCCACCGCTAATCGTTCCAAATTGAAATGTAATAGTCGTGCTTGCTCCGGAGCCAATTGTGTCGGTAGTACTTACCTGGCCCGCACCCGAAATCGTCTGTGCTTTTGCTAATTGCGTAACATTGATGTTGTAGTTGCCTGCGGAAGCCACACTAGTTGTGGTTGCGTTTAATATCGTCCCATCGCCAACATTTGCACTTAAATTTTGAAACGTTGATGTGCTTCCAAGTCCGACAAAGGCACTTTGAAATGAACTGAGCGCACCATTGAGTGACCCATATGCTGTGAGTTTTGCCAGATAGCTGGCTTCTTTTTTTGCAAGGGAAGTTAACGGCTGGCTTTCTACCTGCATCAGCTTGCTGATCAAGCTGTTGACATCTAGATTAGAGCCCACCCCAGTTGATTGTATGGCCACAACGTTCCCCTTTTGTAAGTATCGACACTGTACAAGTTTAACGGCAAAAGCAAATCAGACTTTAGAGGGGCATTTCCCTTTCTATTTTCATCTTGCAACACTTGTTAGCTATGAATTGCATTGATTGGTTTGCCTCAAGCACAAATCTTATGCTTCTTGCTTAATTAACAGACCTTGTAATTTATCTAAAGATTTTGCAATTTCTAAAGCTTCCACTGTGGGAATTTGCCGCAGCACTTCTCTGGTTTGCTGATCGATCACCTTGACAACGACTTCGTCAGCATCGGTATCAACCGTGAATTCAAGATTTTGAGAGCTCGCTTGAATTGTTTTGTTGATGTCACTTACCGCTTTATTAATTTCACTTGTGCTTGGTGACTTGGCGGCCTGCGTAAGTGCAACTGCCGTTTGTGCCCCTGTGGAATTTTGCGTGTTAGCGACCGACGGAGAAGGTGGTGGTGGGAGTTTTTCTGCGATCAATGATCCAGACGGCGAATTTCTGCCTATCGATTGAATGTCCATGATCTTTCCTTTAAGTAAAATTCCCCTGACCAAAAAAGTTTGGGCAGGGGACAGTCTACATCAGAGAATAATGTGGTGAACTACATTATTGTTTAACCTCTTAACAGTGCCAACACGCCTTGTGGTAATGCGTTTGCCTGTGCCAAGATCGCTGTACCTGCTTGTTGCAATACTTGACCACGAGTCAGTGTTGCTGTTTCTGAAGCAAAGTCTGCGTCACGGATACGGCTACGTGATGCTGATAAGTTTTCAGAATTTGTCTGCAAGCTTGCAACTGCTGAAGAGAAACGATTTTGGTAAGCACCTAAGGATGCACGTGAGCTGTTAATTGACTGCAGTGCGGCATCGATGGTGGTTAATGCCGCCGTCGCCCCCGCTGCTGTACCCAAATTCAGTGAAGAAACACCTGCGCCAACAGTCGTTGTTGCCGAAGTAAATCCACCAGTTAAGTTAGCTGCAGTCAAACCAGTACCTGTACCGTTTGCTAATGTAATACCAGCAGAGCTGGATGATGATAAGCTCAAGGTAGAAGTTGAGACGTCAGTTGCACCAGTAGCGGACACTGTGATACCTGTGTTTGCAGCGGCTGCAGCAGCATTGGTACTTGCAGTGACTGTGATGTTGCGACCATCAGCGGCAGCTAAAGCTACAGCGCCAGTTGTGGTATTGAACGTTGCTGTAACACCTGTTTGTGTAGCAATCGCATTAACTGCCGCAGCTACTTGAGCACCACGTTGAGCGCCAGATGTTGATGCAGACAATGCACCTAAGTTCACACCATTGATTGTGATATCGCCAGACGCAATTGCTGTTGCAGAAGTAGATGCTGTACCTGCGATGGCTGTTGCTCCAACCGTTGCTGTCACACCTGTGCTACCGCTGATTGCATTAATTGCCGCAGCTTTGGAGATACCGCTACCTGTGGAATTAGAGAAAGAAACGCCATCAGCTGCAGAAGCACCGACTTGGAAGCCGTTAATTGATAAGTCGCCAGACGCCAATGCTGTTGTTGTAACTGCACCTGCGCCAGCAACCGTTGTTGCGTAGCTAGATGATGCGCCTACACCTAAAGCAGAGGATTTTGCACTAGCAATAGAAGAGATACTGATCTGATCATTGGCTGTGCCATTTGCGCCAACTTGGAAAGTTTGTGCGGCAAAAGAACCATCTAACAAATTAACACCGTTGAAGTTCGTGTTACTTGCTACACGATTAATTTCAGAAATCAACTGAGATGCTTCATTATTCAAAGCAGCACGATCTGAAATACTATTAGAGGCATTGGCTGATTGAACTGCCAAGTCACGAATACGTTGCAAGTTTGCACCGATTTGGCTTAATGCGCCCTCAGCTGTTTGCGCTAAAGAGATACCGTCATTAGCATTACGAGCAGCTTGATTCAAACCGCCGATTTGTGAAGTCATACGTTCAGAGATCGCCAAACCTGCAGCATCGTCTTTTGCGCTGTTAATACGCAAGCCAGAAGACAAACGTTGCAAGGATGTGTTCAATGAACTTTGGGATGTCGATAAATTGCGTTGTGCATTTAAGGACGCGATGTTGGTATTGATATATGAAGCCATGATGGTTCTCCTAACTTGGTTAATTCAACTCGACGTTTAGCTTGAACTTCGGTCTGTCTTATTGACCATTGCACCGTCGTTGAATCAGGTAACGGGCGGTATTTTAAAAAATTGAGGAAATTGCTCAAAATAAATATTATTTTTTGTGCTTAAGTTTTTCTTGTTCTTCCGCTATACGGCAAGTTTTTTAAATACTTAAGGGCTAATTTGAACAAGATTTCCACTTCTTTTTAGGTAATTTACTGTTGAGTTTTATTTGTAAAATACTAAAAATAGGCAATTCTCTATTCCGTAATTAAAATTTTTATCATGTTCTGTTGTTCATTCAGTCTGGTGAATTGTGGAACTTGGAATTAGCTGGTAAAACAGAAGTACTAATATAAGAAAGAGGATGTGATGAGTAAAACAGGGTTCGACGTGAAATCTGCGATGCGTGAAGCACAGACTTTGCTTAAAGCAGGTAAATTGGAGGACGCAATTAGCGCAGCATCACGTGTGACACAACGTTTTCCCTTAAATGAGGAGGCGAATTTGTTGCTGGCTAAGATTTACTTTAATCTTGACCAGGATGAAAAGGCGATTTCCTATTTGCAGAAGGCATTTTCGATTGCGCATAAAACGGTGATTGATTCAAAGGCGTATTACACCATCTTGAATCGTTTCGTTTCCCGAAAATCTTATGATTTGCTGGAGCAAGCTAGCCGTTGGTTAGTGAAGTTACGTCCGAAGGATGGAATTGCTTGGGATTATCTGTCGATCGCTTGTCTCGAGCAGCAGAAATATGACGCCGCATATGAGGCTGCCCTTCACGCAGCAAAAATACTACCGAATAATCCACATGTACTCAATAATTTGGCATGTGCATTAACATCATTAGAGCGATGTTCAGAATCCTTGGAGATTCTTCAGCGCACAGTACAGTTAGCGCCCGACATGGCGACTGCCTATAATAATCTTGGAAACGCGTATCGATTTCTTGGACAGTACGACGAGGCGATAGAGAGTTTCACTAAAGCGATTCAGTTAGCGCCCGGGATCGCTTATTTATATAATAATTTAGGATTAACCTACCGTGCTCTGGATCGCTGCCAGTCAGCAATCGAAGTTTATCATCAGGCTTTACAGATTCAACCAGACTTACATCAGGTTTATCCGAATTTGATTGAAGCTTATCGTCATGCTGGACAAATTCAACAAGCGATTGATTGTAGCCGCAGTGCGCTGCAACTCACTGACCAGATTCCAGAAATTTGGGCCGCTTACGGTGATGCCTTAAGAGACGGGGGCTATTTGGATGCAGCAATTGAAGCATATATTCAAGCGGTATCTTTCAGAACGGATGAGCATTCGAGTTTCAATCGAAAAGTCTATACAAACATTTTATTCTGTCTGAATTATCATCCCGATTTATCGGCAGAAGTGATTTTTAATGCCTATCGTGAATTTGATCAGCGATTTGCTGTGCTGCTGAAAGACCGATGGCTGCCATTTAATAATGCGAAACTACCTGGAAAGCGTTTAAAGATCGGATACGTCTGCCAGTCCTTCTATAACCAAGTCTGCAAATACTTCCTGATTCCATTGTTGGAAAAACATGATCGAGCTCAGGTTGAGATTTTTGCCTATGCGCAAATTCCATTTGAGGATGAAGTCACCGAGCATTACAAAAAGATTGTTGATCATTGGATTCCGATTCGCGGCATGACGGATGATCAGGCGGTAGAGCGAATTCGTGCCGATGAAATTGATATTTTGATCGACGTATCTGGTCATACAAATTCAAATCGATTGATGATTTTTGCGCAAAAACCCGCACCAGTCTCCTTGCATTGGCTGGAATATGGTTACACCACAGGCTTAAGCGCGGTCGATTACTTTATGACCGATAGTCCAAGTGTTACTGGGGATTGCGACCATTTATTTTCTGAGCAGATTTGGCGATTGGACGGGCCTGCATATGTTTATAGACCGGATACGCGCTTGGCTATTCTGAATGAATCACCTGCGAGCCAGACAGGTATCGTCACCTTTGGTAGTTTGTCTCGTACAACCAGGATTAATCATCGTGTGGTACGAATTTGGGCGGCAATTTTGGATGCTATGCCTAATTCTCGTTTAGTAATTAACAGTGGAGATTTCAAAGACCCGTTAGTTCAAGATGAGATGGCGTCACGCTTTATGCAATTTGGGATAGAGCGTAATCGTTTAGATATTGGCTTTAGTTCGCCATCTTGGGAGGTGTTAAAGCGTATTGATATTGGTCTAGATTGTTTTCCACACAACTCCGGAACGACCTTGTTGGAAACCTTATATATGGGAATTCCATTCATTACTTTGCAGGACAGACCACCAGTTGGACGCATCGGATCTAGTGTGTTGATGGGTATGGGACGTCCGGAATGGATTGCTACTAGCGAGGAAGAATATGCGCAAAAGGCGATCATTCTTGCGCATGATATCGAAGGATTAGTACATATGCGCAAAACCATGCGGCAAGAAATGGAAGCATCTATGCTGATGAACGAAGATGCGTTCGCAAGGTCTGTCGAAAAAGCCTATCGTCAAATGTGGCAAATCTATTGTGAGAAAGGTTCAGCATGAAAGCAGTGATCTTGGCGGGTGGATTGGGAACGCGAATTTCTGAAGAAACGCATTTAAAGCCTAAACCAATGATTGATATTGGCGGGCATCCCATTCTTTGGCACATCATGAAAACTTATTCTGCGCATGGTGTGAATGATTTTGTTATCTGCTGCGGTTATAAAGGTTATCTGATCAAAGAATATTTCGCGAATTATTTTCTGCATATGTCGGACGTCACTTTTGATATGAAGACCAATCAGGTTGAAGTCCACGAACATCATGCTGAGCCTTGGCGAGTGACGCTGGTTGATACTGGTGAAGACACCATGACTGGTGGGCGTCTGAAGCGTGTGGCGCAGTATTTGAAAGATGAAGAAGCATTTTGTTTTACTTATGGTGATGGTTTGTCCGATGTGAACATTACTGCACAATTGGCATTCCATAAACAGCACGGGAAATTGGCAACCGTAACCGCCGTTTTGCCACCAGGTCGTTTTGGCGCACTCGAACGTGATGGTGATTTCGTCAAGGGATTTATTGAAAAACCGCGTGGTGATGGTGGTTGGATCAATGGTGGTTTTTTTGTGTTGTCACCAAAGGTCATTAGTTTGATTGCTGAAGATTCGACTAGTTGGGAATCTGAGCCTCTGACAAGCTTGGCGCAGAGTAAAGAATTGATGGCATATGAACATTCTGGTTTTTGGCAGCCCATGGATACGCTGCGCGAAAAAAATATGCTGGAAGATTTATGGCAGAGCGGGAGAGCACCGTGGAAATGCTGGTGAGCTCTATCTTCGTGAATCCAGACCCACAATTCTGGCGCGGGCGCCGCGTCGCTTTGACGGGACATACCGGCTTTAAAGGGAGCTGGATGGCTTTGTTGTTAACCCGATTAGGTGCGCAGGTTTATGGCTACGCGTTAGCGCCAAATACTGAACCTAATTTATACACAAGTGCGCAAGTTGCACAGCAGGTAGATAGTCAAATTGATGACATTCGCGATGTCGACTCATTGAAGTCGTGGTTGCAAAGAGTCAATCCTGAATTCGTATTTCATTTTGCGGCGCAAGCCTTGGTTAGGCAAAGTTATCTTGACCCAGTTGCGACGATGACGAGTAATTTTGTCGGAACTTTGAATTTATTGGAAGCAGCACGAGCGCAAGCTTCGATTCGTTCGATGGTGATCGTGACGACTGATAAAGTGTATAAAAACAATGAAACTGGTCGCGCTTATCAAGAAAACGATTCATTAGGTGGACACGACCCCTATAGTGCAAGTAAAGCAGCATGTGAGATTTTGGTGAGTAGTTACAAGCAATGTTTTTTGCAGCATATCGGGGTGGCGACCGCGCGGGCCGGCAATGTGATTGGTGGAGGAGATTGGTCTGCAGATCGCCTAATTCCTGATGCAGTACGTGCTTGGCAGCGAAATCAAGTGCTAGACATCCGGCGACCCGATGCAATTAGACCATGGCAGCATGTGTTAGAGCCTCTATGTGGCTATCTTTTATTGGCACAAAAATTGGCGACCCAAAATGGATTAAATGATGCTTACAATTTCGGTCCAGATCCCGCGGATGCAGTGACTGTGCGCACGGTCATCGAGCATGCACAGCGAGTGTTTGGATCTGGAACAAGTAGGTTTGCAGATCAGATTGAAGGCCCGCACGAGGCTGGCTTATTGCAGCTTGATAATGGCTTGGCACGACAGCAGTTGGGAGTGCAAGCTCGCTGGCATTTGTCAGAAGCGGTTACCAGGAGCATGCATTGGTACAAATCTTATCTGGCTGGGGCAAACGCAGATGCATTGTGTGCCGCGGATATCGAAGCTTATTTGAATTGCGAAATGGCGTAAATGGCGTAAATGGCGTAATTCTGATCAAGTGAGCAGCAGATAGGCAATAAATGAAGTGAGTTAAAAGGGATCAATGTGGGTACGCAGAATGGATTAATCAGTAAGCCAACAGCAATCGCAGGTGTTTATCTGATAGAGCGTCTTCAGCGCGGCGATGATCGCGGTTTTTTTGAGCGTATCTATTGTGCTGAAACCATGCAGGGATTGGGCTGGAATGATCCTATCGCACAGCTTAATCATAGCTTTACCGCGCAGAAAGGTACGGTGCGGGGTTTGCATTATCAACTGCCTCCTTATGCCGAAAGTAAACTCGTAACTTGCTTTCGTGGTGCCGTATGGGACGTGATTGTCGATTTGCGACATGGTTCGCCAAGTTTCTTACAGCATGTTGCAATTGAATTGTCGGCCCAGAACCAACAAAGCTTACTTGTACCGCCGGGGTGCGCGCACGGATTTCAAACATTAACAGAAAACGTCGATATGTTTTATTGCCATAGTAGGACTTATGCACCACAGTTTGAAGCCGGATTAAATGTCTTGGATGTGCGCTTGCAATTACAGTGGCCCTTACCCGTTACACAAAGATCCGAGCGAGATGTTGCATTCGCTTTTCTCACAGAAGATTTTGAAGGAGTCAAACTTTGAAATGCCGTCATTGTTCAAGCCAACTTGATTTTGCCTGTCTGGATTTAGGCACTGCTCCGCCTTCAAATTCCTATTTGACGCAAGCCCAATTATCTCTTCCTGAATCTTATTTTCCTTTGAGATTATTGCTCTGCCAATCTTGCTTGTTAGTACAGACCGAAGATTTTGCACAGCGCGAATCCTTATTCACTGAGGACTATGCTTATTTCAGTTCTTACTCAAGCTCATGGTTAACGCACGCGAAAAATTATGTGCAGGCGATGCAACAGCGTTTTGGCTTGACTGCAGATAGCGTAGTGGTTGAAGTTGCTGCCAACGACGGTTATCTTTTGCAGTATGTACAGGCGCTGGGAATTCCTTGCTACGGTATCGAGCCAACCAGTAGTACAGCGGCGATGGCGAGGCAACGCGGCATTGAAATTCTTGAGGTGTTTTTCGGTGAATCTCTGGCTATTCAGTTAGGACAGCTCGGCAAGCAAGCAGATTTGATTGCAGCGAACAATGTCCTAGCACATGTGCCAGATATTAACGATTTTGTGCGCGGGTTTGTGAAGTTGTTGAAGCCGACTGGCGTCGTGACTTTTGAATTTCCCCATTTACTAAATATGGTGCAATTGAATCAGTTTGACACCGCATATCATGAGCACTATTCATACTTATCCTTAACTGCCGTAAAAAAAATATTCGAAGCCAACGGTTTATTTATCTTTGACGTTGAACAGTTGCCTACCCATGGTGGAAGTCTCAGAGTTTTTGCGCAAATTAGTTCACATCATTTGATTTCTGATCGAGTCGCCGACTGCCTGCAGCAAGAAGAAATGGCCGGTATGTTAGGTCATGACTTCTATCGACGCTTGCAGAGCGATGCAGATCGCGCTAAATATGCTTTACTTGAACAGTTAATTCAGTTCAAGCGAGAGGGCTTGACGGTTGCTGCTTATGGTGCGGCAGCAAAAGGTAATACGCTGTTAAATTTTGCGGGAGTTCGCGGTGATTTGATTCAGTATGTGGTCGATAAAAATCCACAAAAACAGGGGAAATATTTGCCGGGTAGTCGCCTGCCGATTGTCGATATCGACTACTTGAAACAGCAACGTCCAGATCGCATCATTATTTTTCCTTGGAATTTGGAACAGGAAATCACACAAGAATTATCGTTTGTGCGTTCTTGGGGAGCACAATTTGTGATTGCGATTCCTGAGTTGCGAATTTTCTGACTTTGGATAAGGAGCATTACTTTGATTGAAATTCATCCACTGGCTAAAGTGTCTAAGTTCGCTGATATCGAAGATTCGACACGTGGAACTCGAATTGTGATTGGAGCTCACGCCAGTATCGATAGTTTTGTGAAAGTGAAACCCGCTGGTGGAAATGGTGACTTAGTAGTTGGCGACAGAACGGTCATTAACTCTGGTTGTGTTTTATATACAGGGAATGGTGTACTGATAGGGAATGACGTAGCGATCGCGGCCAATTGCACTTTTGCCCCAGTCAATCATGCTTACAAAGATAAGTCTCGCAGAATCAATCAGCAAGGATTCTTGCCTAGTCGTGGTGGAATCGTGATTGAAGATGACGTGTGGATCGGCGCGAATGTGGTCATTCTTGATGGTGCGATATTGCGCACCGGATGCGTGATCGGCGCTGGTTCGCTTGTGCGTGGTGAGATTCCTGCTTACTCGATCCAAGCGGGAAATCCTTTACGACATTTAGGATGGCGTGAATGAGTAAGGTTTTACACGCGACTTTAATTGGTGGTCATGGCTTTGTTGGACGTCATTTGGATGCACATCTTCGCTCAACTGGATGGCTCTGCGACTTAATTGCAAGGAATGATATGCCGATCTTGGATCGACATTATGGGCATGTCTTTTATTGTGCTGGTTTAACTGCTGACTTTAGGCAGAGGCCATTCGATACAGTCGAGGCGCATGTGAGTTACTTAGCGCATTGGTTACAAGCTGCGAAGTTTGATTCCTTAACCTATCTTTCCAGCACACGTGTGTACGCAAATGCTTCCTCAACTGCCGAAACAAGTACGCTATTGGTGAATCCTGAATTGGCTGGCGATCTTTATAATCTCTCTAAATTGATGGGCGAGAGCTTGTGTTTGCAAAGTGGTCGTCCAGTCAAAATCGCGCGACTCTCGAATGTCTATGGCGAACAGATGCCAAGTCAGAATTTTTTGTCGGAAATTTTAAGTGCGGCGGCTCGTCTTAAAACGGTCGAGTTTTTTACCGCGCCTGAATCTGAAAAAGATTATATTTCAGTGAAAGATGTAGCACTAGCTTTGCCACGCATTGCTTTGGTAGGCGAAAGTGGGATTTTTAATTTGGCATCTGGCAAAAACATTTCGAATCAAATGATCGCTGATTTTTTGACAAAATCTGGCGTGATTTGTGCGTTTCAGCCTAATGCCCCTGCAATAAAATTCCCGCGTATAGAAACAAAAAAAGTAGAATCATTATTTGGAATGAAAACTTGTGATTTGGTGCAGGATTTGCCAAGTCTTCTTCAACATTATGGCGAGGCGCTATGAATCCTATACAGCAATTTGAAAAAGAGAGAGAAGCACGCGTTGAGGCTTTGGCACAAGATGTCGAATTTCAAAAGCAGTCGAGAGATTGGCTGGAGCAGAGCATGCGCCGCCAATATGTTTATAATTTTTCTTGGCTAGGCCGGCCTATTATTCAGAATCCTATCGATATGATCGCGATGCAGGAATTGATCTGGACAGTTCAGCCAGATGTGATTATCGAAACAGGAATCGCGCACGGTGGATCAATTATTTATTCAGCTTCGCTGTTGGAGTTGAATGCCGCTTGCGGCGGTAACTCTGATGCGTTTGTTATTGGTATTGACATTGATATCCGAGAACATAACCGTGAAGCGATATTGCAGCATCCCATGTCTAAACGCATTAAGATGTTACAAGGATCCAGTGTGGCACCAGAGATTGTTAGTCAAGTCCGTGAACTCGTCAAAGATAAAAAGAAGGTTCTGGTATTTTTGGATTCTAATCATACCCATGAACATGTCCTTGCCGAGTTAAATGCCTATGCAGGCTTGGTCAGCAAAGACAGTTATTGCGTGGTCTTTGATACCTTTGTCGAGGATGTTCCTGCGGATGTTTTTGATAATCGCCCATGGAATCCGGGGAACAGTCCTAAGACCGCGGTGCATGCCTATCTCGAATCACATGCTGAATTTGTCATCGATAAAAATATGCACCATAAGTTGCAGATCACAGTTGCGCCAGATGGATTTTTAAAGCGAATCGCTTAGATGCATTATTTAGATATATTATTTGGAAGATTACCTAGGTGGTTTGTTTGAAGATGTCACTCGAGTGAATTGTTCTAAGCTGAAAGCTTGATTTTTAGCTTAGCGTTTTAAAAGCAAAAAAGCGGCTATCAAGCCGCTTTTTGTTTGATCCATGCGATACATTAATAGATCGTTTCACTTCGCCACGATCACGCGATTTTTGCCTGTTTTTTTCGCCTCATACATCGCTTTATCGGCCCGTTTTACAACTGACTCTTGTGCTTCATGTGGTGCACGTAATGCGACACCTGCGCTAAATGTAATAAATAAGCGCTGATCGTTCGCGGTGAAAAAGTGCGTGGTCAGTTCACGTTGCACTCTGGTCATTGCCTTCGCGGCTTCATCTAAACTAGTTTCTGGCATGACGATAAGAAATTCTTCACCTCCATAGCGTGCAATCACATCAATTGAGCGTAGGGTTTGCTTAACGATTCTGACGACATGAATCAGGGCTTCATCGCCAGCAGCATGACCATGAGTATCATTGAGTTTTTTGAAGTTATCGAGATCCAGCATTGCTGCACATAGCGAGGTACCACGTCGATCGGCCCGATCTGCCTCACGCTCAAAAATATCATCGAGACCACGCCTGTTTAGGCTGCCGGTCAGTTGATCCTCGCGCACTAACTCGCTCATTTGGGTGAGTTTATCTTCTAATTCTTTGATGCGAATTTCTGCTTCTTTTACTTCTTTCTGCGCCGCCAGCATAATCTGTTGTGATCGACTCGCCTCCGATTGTATGGTTTGCGTTTCGTTCAAAATTTCGCGAATGATGCTTTCTACTTCGGCGGTATTTCGCGTATTACTTATCTCTTTCGAAAAGCCACTAATTTTTTCTTGATAAGTTGTCGTGGTGCTGGTCATCACATCAAGACGATCAATAAACGTCGCCATCATGTTTTTGACCGATGTTTTTGATTCCGCAAGGCTATGCTTGAGTGCACCTTGTTTGTAAATCACATCCTTGAGGCTGCGTGTCGCTTCTTGTAATGCACGGTGGTCGATAGGGCCAGCGATCAAATTTTGCACGACTTCGATCTGTCCGCGCAACCAGTTGTCGTCATCAAGTAGTTCCCTGACGTTTTCTAACAGTAGTGAAAACAGGCGTAGCAAAAGTTCTTGTTGTTCAGCGGTATCGCCGCTCTTCAATTCAATTTGGAAGCATAATTGCTTCAGTCGTGAACTGATGCTGTTTAATTCAGTTTCATTGACAGCAGTTTTGACTGCATTGGCAATAGACTCCGATTCGGATGCCAGCGCAGGATTTGGTTTGAGTAGCGAGCTTAGTGCCATACCGAGCGTTCTAAAGAGTAAATCTTTGAGTATGTTTTCTCTTTGATTCTCTTCTGGCTCGTCATCGACCAAAGAAATACGTTTCGGCAGTGCATTAACGGTAGCTGGTAGTGGTGGAATCGGATCAACAAGACTCATGGTCGGTTTGCTGCTGACTTTGTTGGCGAGTTCGCTTAAGCCTTGCGCGTAATCATCCCAGTCCTTGCCTTTTAATGCTCGGCTGAAGCGATGACCGAAATTGGCAAGTTCACCGCTTGATTTCTGTAGTGATTTTGCGAAATCTGTCAGCACGTTCTCTGCTTCGTGCGGACTTAATTCATCGACTGAATGAATTTTTGGAACTTCAACTTTGACTACTTCTTCGTCGTCTACACCAGATATTTCAACATAAAGCTTACGATAGGCTGCTGGCGTCGGTGCAATTCGTTCTAATGCAAGCCGTTTAAATGTCTCCCGAGCGATATCGGTTGGACTTTTGGGCGCGCTGTGATTCGACTTATCGGACATGGCATTCTTTCAGCGAAATGCAACTAGGCACACAGCCAAACTTGCAGCTAATTTTGCAAGTTAAACTTGCAATCTGAAGGGCAGTGTAAAACATTATTTTATTCTACCAGTTCATTCTTAATTGCATAGTGCGTTAATTCTGCGTTGTGGCGTAATTTCATCTTAATCAAAATCCGTGCTCGATACTCGCTAATCGTTTTGACGGATAAAGACAGTTCTCTCGCGATGTCGCTGACACTTTTCCCTGATGCAATCATCATCATCGTTTGGTATTCCCTGTCCGACAACAATTTATGTGGTTCACTGGCGTGTTCATTATTCAGATTATTTGCCAGCTCTTGCGCCAGTTCTGGGCTGACAAATTTGAGACCAGAAGCGACTTGTTCAATGGCAGTCAGTAATTCAAGCTGTTCACAATGCTTGCTCAAAAAACCTGAGGCACCAGCTTTCAGTGCGCGTATCGCATATTGATCTTCTCTATGGGAAGAGAAAACGATTAACGCTATTTCTGGGAATTCACGTTTAATCTGCTTGATAACATCGATGCCGTTCCTGTCATGCAATGCAATTTCTATCAAAATAATATTCACTTCGATTTGTCGGGCTAGTCGTATGGCATCCTGACCATTGAGCGCTTCGCCGATAACCGTGCAGTTTTTACTATCTTGTAAAAAAAAACGAATGCCGGCCCGTACGACCGGATGTGGATCCACAATCAATAATTTGATGCGCGCATTTTGAGTCATGCAAAATCTTTCTTGGCTGTTTTTCTATTGCGTAACTTCGCAGATCATCGTATCGCTATTTCGCCCCAATGAGAACTTTTGTGTATCCAAGTTCATCACTTGTCTGCTCAATAATCATTTAATTAAAGCATATATCTTCAAATTTTGGATATACGCATAGGGCGTTTTATTACTGATTATTGCGGCGACTTTGATTACTTTGCTTGTTTTTTTACGGTAGTAGTATCTGAGCATTATTGCATGATGCATCTAGGAAATAAAGTATGTTGCAGTATTTGCTTAGGAATGCGAGGTATGTGTTAACTTACAAGGTAAAATTGTGAGAGCTGTGCGAAGCTGTCCGACCATTGGCATGATTTCGGCACGCTGTTTAATCAGAAAGAAAATAAGTGAGCAAAGCATTTGTTAAAGAGAGTGATCAAGATGACGAAGAGGAATTTGGTGCCCCGCCAATTCCTGCTGGTGTTAAGAATTATTTGACGCCAGAAGGTCATCATAGAATGAAGACCGAATTATTGGATTTGATTGATAATCAACGCCCAGAAGTTGTCAAAATTGTGTCTTGGGCAGCCTCAAATGGCGATCGTTCAGAGAATGGGGATTACATCTATGGGAAGCGCCGATTACGAGAAATTGACAGACGAATCCGCTTTTTAACAAAACGATTGGATTTGGCTGAAATTGTTGATCCGTCCGTACACTTTGGTACTGATCAGGTTTTTTTTGGCGCGACAGTTGAATACGAAAATCAACACGGTGAGGTAACCGTTATACGCATCGTCGGTGTCGATGAATTTGATCCTTTAAACGGAAAAATTAGTTGGATCTCTCCAGTTGCGCGCGCTTTGACTAAAGCGAGAGTAGGGGATGCCGTTAGCTTGAAAACTCCGCAGGGGACGGATGAACTGGTGGTATTGGATGTGCAATATCCAGCAAAATCTTAATGCGATCAACTCGAGATCAATTTACGAGTATTCGCGTCGGATTTTGCTGACACCGTTGAGATGTTTGACGTTGCGTAAAATTTTAGCTAAGTGGACGCGATCATCGATTTGGATGGTGAAATGAATCTTCGTCATATCTTTGGATTCGCCATCTTCCATGTTGACATGAATGATGTTGGCATCGGCTTCACCAATCTCCGCGGCGATCCGTGCTAAGGCTCCGCGTTCATTATTGACGATCACAGAAATTCGACAATCAAAGCGACGGTTTAAATCTTCACCCCAGGTAACATCAATCCAACGATCTGGTTCTTTCACCTGCAAGCGTTTCGCATTCTTGCAGTCACTGCTGTGTACCACTAAGCCTTGATCGCGCTTTAGTTGTCCCACAATACTGTCGCCTGGAATTGGTAAGCAACACGGCGAGAGTTGAACAGAAATACCTTCACTGCCATAAATGATGACGGGATCAGGTTTGCTGAGTTTCTCATCGCCTATATGTTGGAATGGAATGGATGGAGAATCATTTTCCACTAAATCTAAAATATGACGTGCAACCAAGGCAGCCATACGTTTGCCAATACCAATATCGGTATGTAACTCCTCTAAGGTATTCGCACTCGATTCATTGAGCAATTTGTCGACTAAGCTCTCAGGCAAATCAGGATTCAGGTGTAAGGAAACCAATGCTTGTGCTAACAACTGTTTGCCGAGCTCTGTTGATTCATTGAGATTGATGGTGCGCAGATAATGACGGATAGCCGACCGCGCTTTTCCAGTTCTGACATAGGTTAGCCAATTGGGTGTTGGGCGAGAATTCGGTGAAGTGATGATCTCAATAATGTCACCATTCTTCAATTCGGTTCTCAATGGCACTGGTTCATTATTGATCCGTGTAGCGATTGCTTGATCACCAATATCGGTATGAATGTTGTAGGCGAAGTCAAGCGCTGTAGCTCCGCGTGGCAGTGCAAAAATCTTGGATTTTGGTGTAAAGACGTAGACAGAATCCGGAAATAAATCGACCTTCACATGCTCTAAAAATTCTGCAGAGTCGCCAGTTTGTTTTTGTATGTCAAGCAAGGATTGGAGCCAGGCATGTGTGCGTTGTTGCAGGTCTGTAAGGCTGGCATCTTCGTTCTTATACAACCAGTGCGCGGCAACGCCGGATTCTGCCACTCTGTGCATTTCCTTGGTGCGTATTTGAAATTCAACTGGCGTGCCATACGGACCAATTAGCGTGGTATGTAAGGATTGATAACCGTTGGATTTCGGAATAGCGATGTAATCTTTAAATTTACCTGGCATAGGCTTATATAAAGCATGCAAAGTTCCAAGCGCAAAATAGCTGTTCTGGAAGTTATCAACGACAATTCGAAATCCATAGATATCTAATACCTGCGAAAAGCTTAATTGCTTGTCGCGCATTTTGCAGTAGATTCCGTATAGGGTTTTTTCTCTGCCATCGACCTGTGCTTCAAGGCCAGCCTCAGCAAGCGTGGTTTTGACCGCGGCCATAATTTTATTCACGACTTCGCGTCGATTGCCACGTGCCGCTTTAATCGCTTTTGCTAATGTGCGATAGCGCATCGGATAAATATGCGCAAATGCTAAATCTTGTAATTCACGATAAATATTATTCAGGCCAAGACGGTGCGCGATTGGCACATACACTTCCATCGTTTCGCTGGCGATGCGTCGCTGCTTTTCCGGTGACATCACACCTAGCGTTCGCATATTATGCAATCGGTCTGCAAGTTTGACCAAAATCACACGTACATCACGTGCCATTGCCAGCAACATCTTACGGAAGTTTTCGGCTTGGGCTTCGATGTGGCTTTGAAACTCAATTTTTTCGAGTTTGGATAAACCATCAACCAAGGCGGCAACTGGTGCGCCAAATCGTTCAATCAACTCTTCTTTTTTTACATCCTGATCTTCCATCACATCGTGCAGTAAGGCCGCCATGATGGCCTGCACGTCTAGCTTCCATTCAGCGCAGATCTCTGCGACGGCGATTGGATGTGAAATATAAGGCTCGCCCGATTTGCGTACTTGGCCTAAATGCATTTCGTCGGAAAAGCGGTAAGCTTCTCTCACCTGTTTCAAGTCAACAGGCGACAAATATTCTGCTAAGCGCGTAGTCAGATCGGTAATTGAGGCAACGGCAGAATTCGGGGTGGGAGAAATCGGAGAGTGATTATTGATGCGAGGTTTTTTTGTGTTTGCCGCGATTGCAGCAGTGGGTGCAACTGTGAGGTGCTCAGCTGCAGTTGAAATGGCAATGGATAATTTGTCGTCTTGCAAATTCATAACTTGTTATCCATGGCCGTTTCACTTGAGTCGCGCAATCCAGAATTAGAATGGGACTTTTTTCAACATTTCAATGCCGATTTTGCCTTCAGCAATTTCACGTAAAGCAACGACAGTAGGTTTATTTTTTGCGTCTACTTTTGGCGTGTGACCTTGCAATAATTGACGTGCACGATAGGTTGCGCACAAAGTCAATTGGAAGCGATTTGGGATTTGTTTGAGAGAGTCTTCAACGGTAATACGAGCCATGATATTTCCTTAAAACGTGGTATTGATTTGTATGCCTAACTGCGAAAAAACGGCGGCATTGCGCACGATTTGCTGAGAGGTACGGCAGCGAGTGGCTTTAACGATAGCACTCAATTCTGATAACGCTAAATCAAAATCTTGGTTGATGATAACATATTCGAACTCTGGAGCGTGTGCCATTTCTCCTCCAGCAGCCAAAATTCTCCGCGTGATCACCTCTTGAGAGTCTTGTCCGCGCTTGTTTAAGCGTTCTTCCAGTGCATCAATCGACGGCGGCAAAATAAAGATGCTTGCCACATAGGCAAATTGCTTCTTCACTTGCTGAGCGCCTTGCCAGTCGATTTCTAGCAAGATATCCGTGCCGGCACGCATGGCTTCTTGAATTAAAATTTTCGAAGTGCCGTAATAATTGCCATGCACTTCGGCAAACTCAAGAAATTCGCCGCGATTTTTACGAATCAAAAAATCGTCAGGAGAAATAAAGTGGTATTCACGACCATTTTCCTCTCCGGGGCGAGGTGCTCTGGTCGTGAATGAGATTGATAATTTTAGTTGAGGTTCTAACTTCAATAGACCGTTAACTAAAGACGATTTACCTGCACCAGAAGGGGCAGAAACCATAAACAGACTACCGGAAGTAGGTTGGCTAGGTGGCATATCAATTCGCAATCAAAATGTGTTAGTCAGCAGCAAAGTTACGATGTCTTTATTCAAGATTTTGGACTTGCTCACGCATTTGTTCAATCAATAATTTTAATTCCATTGATGCATCTGCTAATTCTTTGAGTGCTGCTTTCGAGCCTAGTGTATTGGCCTCGCGATTTAATTCTTGCATCATAAAATCTAATCGTTTTCCAACTTGGCCACCTTTTTTGAGGATCTGACGAGTTTCAGTTAAGTGACCAGACAAGCGCGCAAGCTCTTCGTTGACATCGATGCGAATGCCATACATGGTAACTTCTTGGCGAATTCTGTCCATCACTTCGTCGCGTGAGATGCTTGGTGTGTTGCTGCCATCTGGTTTATCTAAGGCCAAGCCAAGTGCTTCTTCTAAGCGATTGATGGATTTTTGTTGGAATTGCTGAAGTACCGTTGGTAGTAAAGGTGTAATTCTCAATACAATCGATTCCATTTCGTCAACGCAACGTAGTAATACCTGTGTTAATGCAGCACCTTCGCGTTCACGACTCGCAATGAATTCTTGTATTGTTAGCGCAATCACATTATTAATTTCGTCTTGTAAGTGCTCAGAATTTATTTCTGTTTCTTCGATGACGCCTGGCCAACGCAATAAATCATTAATACTCAATTCAGGCGAGTTAGGGAAGTGGGTCTTTAAATTATCTTGGAACTCTTTTAACTGCGCTAAGATGGATTGATTCAAAGATTTTTGATGATTGTCGGCATTTTTCTTGCCAAAGCTAAAGCGGCATTCAACTTTGCCCCGCACTAGTTTCTTCGTTAATGCATCGCGAAACAAGGGTTCAATTGCGCGAAACTCATCATTAATGCGAAACTGCAAATCGAGAAAACGTGAATTGACACTCTTCACTTCTATCGTTATTGTGCCGTTCTCAGTTTCTTTGGTGCTGGTAGCGTAGCCAGTCATGCTAAAAATGCTCAATTGAATTCCTTTGATTCGTGTTGCGATTATGCGAATTGTTAATTATTTGATTGATTATTTATCTTGCAAATCTCGATGCCACAAAAGTGACACTGTACAATGTAGGTAGTATTTTCTCAGCTAATTTGCTTCAGCAATCTTCCCGGGTAGGATCACAATTATTATGGCAGCACAAAATAACGCACCTTTGCCGGATGGTTTAGAAATCGCCGGATACCGTATTGTAAAGAAAATTGCTTCTGGTGGCTTTAGTATTGTTTATCTGGCGTCCGACGAAGATGGTAATGCGGTGGCGATTAAAGAGTATTTACCGAGTTCTTTAGCGTTACGACAAGTTGGTGAGTTGGTTCCAGCCATTTCTGCTGAAAACTTTCCTGTCTATCGTATCGGCTTAAAATGTTTTTTCGAAGAGGGCAGAGCGCTGGCGCGTATTTCTCATCCGAATGTGGTTAGCGTCATTAACTTTTTTCGTGCCAATGAGACAGTATACATGGTCATGGCCTATGAGTCGGGACGATCTTTGCAGGAGCATATCTTGCGTCGCCGTGATAAAGGTGAAAAGCCATTGGTTTCTGAACGGTTTATTCGCAAAATGTTTAATTTGGTGATGAATGGCTTACGTGAAGTACACACCAATAAGTTGCTGCATCTTGATCTAAAACCTGCCAATATTTATTTGCGTATGGACGGCACGCCGATTCTTTTGGATTTTGGTGCTGCTCGTCAGACTTTAAAAACTGATATGCCCAAGCTATATCCTATGTACACGCCAGGATTTGCTGCACCAGAGTTATATGTAAAGAACAGCAATTTAGGACCTTGGACTGATATTTATAGTATTGGTGCATCGATGTTTGCCTGTATGGTCGGGGCGCCACCTCAACCCGCCGATCAACGCAAAACTAACGATAAAATGGAAGCACATTATAAGAAGTTAGAAGGAACTTATTCTTCTGAGCTGATTGATGTGGTTCGTATGTGTTTGAAGCTTGACCCAATGGAGCGTCCTCAGAGTGTTTTTGCCTTGCAAAAGGCGCTCACTACGAAGGCTCCGCCACAGCGGGAAATCGGTTTTTTTGAGCGTACAAAGATGAAGATTTCTGCCTTGATCGGAAAAAATAACAAGGATTCCGACGACAAGGATTTTACAACCATACAAGAAGATACGATTTCTTGATGTTATCCGGCCATTTAAGGCTTACTGTTCCGAGAACGCCAATATTGCTGACAACTTGCAATCGCTCAGCGTATTTGATTTTTGAAGTTATTTGATCCTTTAGATAATAAATTTATGCGCTTTTCAGTCTATCAAGAAAGTCACATCGGCGGACGTAAGGTCAATCAGGATCGCATGGGGTATAGTTTTACTCGTGATGCAATTCTATTGTTACTTGCGGATGGTATGGGTGGCCATATTATGGGCGAGATGGCCGCAACGATTGCCATGCAAACCATCGGTAGTCTATTTCAAAAACAAGCGCATCCAATGATCGATAAGCCTGAGCGCTTTTTGGAAAAAGGTTTTTTGTCTGCGCACAATGAAATTCATCGCTTTCGCCAATTAAAGAATTTACCCGAAACGCCGCGCACCACGATCGTCGCCTGTCTGATTCAAAATGGAAATGCGTATTGGGCACATTGCGGTGATTCGCGTTTGTATTGGATGCGTGACGGACAGATACTCTTGCGGACTAAAGATCATTCTCGTTTAGAGACTTTAATCGAGCAAGGTAAAGTAGATCCTTCGGAGCGAAACACGCATCCAGATCGCAATAAACTGTTTAACTGCCTTGGTGCGCCGAACGCGCCGATTGTTGAACTTTCGCGCAGAGCATCTTTGCAAGCCGGTGATTTGATGTTGTTGTGTTCAGATGGATTGTGGGGCGTGTTGCCAGATCATATTTTGGCGCAGAAATTACATGAGCAAACAATTGTGCGTGCGATTCCTGAGCTAGTCAGATCTGCGGTTGAAATCGCAGGACGGCAGGGTGACAATGCAACGGCATTAGCAATGATGTGGGAAGGGAATGATATCTTGGAAAACTCTTCTATTATTTCAACGAACACTTTACCAGTTGGTTCAATTGCGACCACGATTCAAGTCCCCATGGACGGTGAAGATGGCGCGAGCGAAGACGATATTTTTAATGATGAAGAAATTGAGAAAGCGATCGATGAAATTCGAAATGCAATTCACAATTCAACCAAAATAACAAATAAGAGTTAAATTTATGACCGATTTATTGCGTCCAAGTGGACGTGCCGCCAATTCTATGCGGACAGTTTGCTTCACCAGACAATTTACGAAACATGCAGAGGGCTCTGTTCTGGTTGAATTTGGCGATACCAAAGTGATTTGCACCGCTTCAATCGAAGATAAAGTGCCTGGTTTTCTGAAGGGCAAAGGCCAAGGGTGGTTGACCGCTGAATATGGCATGTTGCCACGTTCTACTCATACGCGTATGGATAGAGAAGCTGCGAAAGGCAAGCAATCTGGACGAACCCAAGAGATTCAGCGTCTGATAGGTCGCTCACTACGTGCAGCATTTGATTTGGAAAAATTCGGTGAACGAACACTTCATCTGGATTGTGATGTCATTCAAGCCGATGGTGGCACACGTACTGCAGCGATTTCTGGTGCGATGGTTGCCGCTTACGATGCGTTTGCAAAATTACAGGCACAAGGCGTAATTAGCGCTATTCCAGTGAAGCATTTTGTGGCTGCGATTTCAGTGGGTGTTTTCAAGGGCGTTCCAGTTTTAGATCTTGATTATCCGGAAGACTCTGCTTGTGATACTGATATGAATGTGGTCATGGATGAAAATAATCATTTTATTGAAGTGCAGGGAACAGCAGAGGGTGCTGCATTTAATCGCCAAGTGCTGAATCAATTGCTGGATTTGGCACAAATAGGCATTCAAGACATCATCACAAAACAAAAACAAATATTATCGATATAAGTAGTTAGGTCAACACGCCCTAATATGAATGGTTCATTGAGGGGCCAATGTGTTGATCAATTTCGTGGCTGATAATGGTCTAGATTCAAGTAAAAGTATCATGAAACAAAAAATCGTATTAGCTTCCAATAATGCTGGGAAGTTGAAAGAATTTCAGCAAATTCTGTCACCGTTGGGAATGGATTTGTATGCGCAGGCGCAATTGGGTGTGCCTGATGCGCCAGAACCATTCTTTACCTTTGTTGAGAATGCATTAGCGAAGGCAAGACATGCATCCCAGCTCACTGGTTTACCAGCGATCGCAGATGATTCTGGAATCTGCGTCAACGCCTTAGGCGGAGCTCCAGGTGTGTTTTCTGCGCGATATGCAGGAGAACCAAAATCCGATCAGCGTAATAATGAAAAGTTGATTCAGGCGCTCGCAGATAATGAAGATCGATCTGCTTACTATTATTGTGTTTTGGTGTATGTGCGCTCCGCTCAAGATCCACAACCCGTGATTGCGGATGGGCGTTGGCATGGCGAGATTGTTGACACCCCAAGTGGTGATGGTGGCTTCGGTTATGACCCTTATTTTTATCTGCCTGAATTGAAAAAAACCGTCGCGCAATTAGATTCTCTGCAAAAAAACAGCCTGTCGCACCGTGCTCTAGCCCTACAAGAATTACTTAAAAAATTACAATGATCCCGATTAAGCCTATACCAGTTTCTCAAACAAGTTCTGACGAAACTGGAAAGGGCAGGCGAACGAATATCAGTGAAGTTCCTGCTTTAGTGCAGCAACAATACCTGACCCCCGGCGCTATCAGCCTGCAATCCTTGCCACCATTATCTTTGTACATACACTTTCCATGGTGCGTGAAGAAATGTCCTTACTGTGACTTCAATTCGCACGAAGTGAAAAATCAGTTTGATGAACAGGCTTACTTAGATGCGGTGCGCTCAGATTTAGAGGCAGCTTTGCCGATGATCTGGGGACGAAAGATTTATACGATCTTTATCGGCGGAGGAACCCCAAGTTTGATGTCAGCGGCTGGCCTCGATCGTTTGTTTTCTGATGTGCGTACCTTGTTACCGATTGATTCTGCAGCAGAAATTACGATGGAAGCAAATCCTGGTACTTTCGAAGCTGAAAAATTCAAGCAGTATCGACGTAGTGGTGTTAATCGTTTGTCGATTGGTATTCAAAGTTTTGATTCCAAGCATTTATCGGCATTGGGACGCATCCACAACGGTGATGAAGCGCAACGTGCAATTGCTATCGCGCAGGAAAATTTTGACAATTTCAATTTAGATTTGATGTTTGCCTTGCCTTCGCAGACCATCGCAGAATCAATCGCTGATTTAGAAATAGCCTTAAGTTTTCAAGCTAATCACTTATCGCTTTATCATTTAACCCTAGAACCAAATACTTATTTTGCAAAGTATCCTCCCGCAATTCCTGACGATGATCTCAGTGCCGAGATGCAAGAGCAAATACAGCTAAGAATGGCGGCTGCAGGATATGAGCATTACGAAGTTTCCGCGTTCGCAAAAGCAGGTAAGGCGTCGCGCCACAATTTAAATTATTGGAATTTTGGTGATTATCTTGGGATCGGTGCTGGCGCGCATTCAAAATTGTCATTTCCTAACCGCATTATCCGGCAAGTCCGACATAAGCAACCTAAGATGTATATGGATGCGGTAGCAGGTGGACATCCAGTTCAAGAGAGCCATGAAATTTCGAAAAATGATTTGGCGTTTGAGTTTATGTTAAATACTTTACGGTTGAATCAAGGTTTCGATGCTGCGCTTTTTTATGAGCGTACTGGATTACTACTTAACTCCATTGAAACGCCACTCAACCAAGCAGAGCAACGCGGTTTGCTTTTACGAGATCATTTGAAAATACAACCAACAGAACTTGGACGTCGTTTTTTAAATGATTTGCAGTCGATCTTTTTGTGATTTTCAGGCAGTAATTTGAGCTGTATTTCTTAGCCATATTTGACAATCTGTTTCTATTTTTTAGTTGTATCAATAATAAAGTCGAGTTTTTCTAATTTTTGCTGGAAATGCACTTGCAATTGTGTAATTTTCAACTTACTATCAAGAGATAAATTGCTTTATAGCACTTGATTATAAAAATTAGATAATAGGGAATGTGGATTTAATGATTCCAATTGCTACTTTATTGCCGGTCGTGAGCAATCAGCAAAAAATACTTGGGTTGATACCTAGCTTTATTGAAAATAGTGATGAGCAATCTTTGGCATTGCTCTCTTATTTAAGTCAAATTAATTTTTTTGAATCGCTTTCTCCTCTTTTATTTTTCGTTCCCTTCGATAATCCTTTAAGTTTACCGCTTGATTTTGAAAAGCGTGACTACCTTAAATACGTGGTTCTCTGTTTTCGCGAATCGAACTGTGAATCGAAAGAGTCTCAGCAGTTTTTAAAGCATTTGCATCAATCTGGTGCCAGGCTGATGATGGATGAATTTAATTCTAAATCTCAATTGCTATGGCCCGATACGCGTGGAATCGCAGCTAATTGTGGCGCTGGTGTTCCCTCACATGTTCAGCCTTGGATTCTCAGTCTTCAGCACAGTCAACATCTGGCTAAGAATTTATCGACAATTCAAAGTTTCGAACAAGCGCAAAACGCAGGATTTAGTTTTTTCTCTGGTGATTTTGCATTTTCTCCTTCCAATCAGGCGCGTAGCGCAGATCCCAGTGCCAGGTCGCGTCTCTTGAAATTGTTGGGTTTGGTGTCGAAGGATGCTGATGCGAAAGAATTAGAAAGCCTCTTTAAACAAGATCCAAGCTTGTCTTATATGTTGTTTAAGTTAGTGAGTTCCGCTGCGTTCGCACAGACTGTCACAGTGAATAGTTTTGTGCAGGCGATTAACCTATTGGGACGCCGACAGTTACAGCGTTGGTTGCAATTGCTCCTCTATGCTCGTCAAAGTGGACAGGGAACGAGTTTGAATCCCTTGATGCTGCGAGCAGCCTATCGGGCAAGTATGATGGAAGCGATGTGTCGCGAGCAAGGTGGCGATCGAGATGCGCAAGATGCAGCATTCATGGTTGGTATGTTCTCTTTATTGGATTTGTTGTTTGCCTGTCCGTTGTGGGAAATCGTTAAACCACTTAGTTTGTCTGATGAGGTGCGTAACGCATTAATTGAAAAGAATGGTTCTCTCGGTGAATGTTTGCGATTAGTGGAAGCCTCTGATCGTTTGATATCCACGGAGCATGCTGCAACGATGAATATTTGCGAGCTTTCGCTTGAAAGTTACTACAATCATTTGATCCATGCATATGCTTGGGTCAATCAAGTTTGTCAGGATATGTGATGCGTCCCACGCTTGATTTGCAACATGAATTCTCAATCGGTAGCGAGCTTTGCGAGGCGATTTTATGTTACGCAGATGATGAGTTAGTTGATGCAGTCAATCGGGCAGTCAGTCGAGTCGGGCAATTGATTTTTATTGAGTCGGACCTGAGATTCACTAAACAAATACCTGGTTCGAGTGATGTAATTTGTCGGCAAATTTATGCAGAACATTATTATGTTCTGTCAGGTAAGCATGGCCATATTTCTGAAGATGATCTGGAAAAACTCAATTTCCTGACTTCGATGACCGCGAAGCTATTTAATTCTAGGTTAGCGCTGCATGCACGATTTGATGCCGCAATACGAGCACAATCGATACACACTCAAATACTTGATCAAATTCACGAATCTGTAATTACGATGGATCTCGCTGGTTTTATTTTGAGTTGGAATTTGGGGGCGGAGCGTCTGTTTGGATATGCCGCGCAAGAGGCAATTGGCGAAAATATCTTATTTCTTTATGATGCCGATGAAGAAGATGGCTTAAATCACGATATTTTTTTGGAGCGTGGTGGGCGCGAGATGGAAGTGCGCCGTCGCAAAAAAACTGGTGAGATATTCTGGGCTAGTTTGAGTTTGTCTACGCTCTATGACGAAAAGTCGCAGCCAATTGGAATGATTGGTTATTTGAGCGATATCACCGAAAGAAAACGTTCAGAGGAAAAAATCAATCATTTGGCGTATTACGATCCTCTCACTGATTTGCCAAACCGCACCTTATTTAAAAAACTAATCGACAATGCTTTGCAGCAGGGACAAAGAAATGATGTGTCCATTTCTGTAATGTTCATTGATTTAAATCGGTTTAAGCCAATTAATGACACACTAGGACATCGCATTGGAGATCTGTTGTTAAGACAGGTTGCAGAACGTTTTCGCTCTGCACTGCGTGAGAATGATGTCATTGCGCGTTTGGGAAGTGATGAATTTGCGGTTGCATTGCACGATGTTAAGCAGCATTTTCATACTGGTTTGGTGGCGCAAAAAATGTTGGCTACACTGGAATCGGTTTTTCAGATTGATGGTCATGAATTGCGCCTTGGTGCCAGTATTGGTATTAGCATCTATCCGCAAGATGGTAGTGATGCCGAAGAACTTCTGCAAAAAGCAGATATCGCCATGTTTAAGGCAAAACGACAAAGTGAAAAAGCCAGCGGTAGTTATGCTTTTTACGACGTTGAGATGAATCGTTTAATTGCTGGTCGTCTTTATCTTGAGTCTGGAATGCGGCGTGCGTTGCAGCGAGATGAATTTTTCCTTTTATATCAACCTAAGGTCGATATTCATACTGGACAAGTGCTGGGTGCCGAAGCGTTGATTCGTTGGGCTCATCCGAAAGATGGGATTATTTCGCCCATCGAATTTATTTCGGTCGCCGAGGAGACGAATCTCATTTTGCAAATTGATGCGTGGGTACTTGATACCGCATGCGCTCAGGCTAAGATTTGGCAAGATGCGGGTATTGCGCCATTTCGCATAGCGGTCAATGTGTCGGCTAAAGAGTTTACAGATTCTCTGGCTGAACGTGTGAAGCAAGCATTGGCGCGACACCAAATCTCACCGCATTGGTTGGAGTTGGAAATAACCGAAAGCATGTTGATGCAAAATGCTGATGGCGTTGTGAAAATTATGTCGGAGATTACCGCGCAAGGCGTTAAGCTGGCTTTAGATGATTTTGGTACTGGTTATTCTAGTTTGTCGTATTTGAAGAAATTTCCGATAGATACGTTAAAAATTGATCGCTCTTTTATCCAAGGTATTCCTGATGATATCGACGATTGTGCGATCGCCAGCGCGATTATTAGCATGGCGAAGCAAATGAAACATCGCGTTATTGCAGAGGGTGTTGAAAACAGAGAGCAGTTCGCTTTCTTGCAAAAAATGGGTTGTGATGAAATTCAAGGCTATTTATTTTCTCGCCCTTTAAATGTCGATGTTTTTTCTGACTTGATTTCAAAAAAGATTAGCTTACCGTCGATCATATTTTGATCTGGATAGTATTCTGAAAGTATCTCGCACAAAAATTACAAAAATCTGCCTAAATTTTTAAAATTCAGATATAATCTTGGGCTTAGAAGATTGGTTGTGAAAGCAGCTGATCTCCTTAGTTGCTAAAGACGGAAGTGTGGCCGAGCGGTTGAAGGCACTAGTCTTGAAAACTAGCGAGGGTGAGAGCCCTTCGTGAGTTCGAATCTCACCGCTTCCGCCAATTTAGCGATTCTTTCCTCTACCGATATTTCTCTTTCCTTAGTGCTTTCAGTGCAGGAAACGACCATCTCAAAATTCCATTTTTTATTTATGCGCAAGTTGCTTACTGTCTACTCAAGTCAGGCTGTTTTTCTATGGTTTTCTGCATTGATACTTTTGGGATGTGCGAGTCCAGCACCTGTGCCAGTGTCTGTGCCAAAATTACCAGCGAAGATCGAGTTATCCCCCGCACCGAAAGTGCTCAAACCAGTGCGTATTGGTTTGGCTTTGGGTGGTGGAGCTGCTCGAGGATTTGCGCATATCGGCGTCATTAAAGTGCTGGAAGCTCAAGGAATATTTCCTGATTTAATTGTGGGAACCAGTGCTGGAAGTGTGGTCGGTGCTATGTATGCTGCGGGTAACAATGGATTTGCTTTGCAGAAGATGGCATTAGATATGGATGAGGCGACAATTTCCGATTGGTCTTTGCCATTCTTCTCTAAAAGTAGTGGTGTTCTTAAAGGTGAGGCATTACAACATTATGTGAATCGCATGGTGGGGCAATCCTCAATTGAAAAATTAAAGAAACCTTTTGGTGCCGTTGCTACTGACTTAAATACTGGTACGCCTATTCTTTTTCAGAGAGGTAATACAGGCTTAGCTGTACGCGCATCATCCTCCGTGCCCGGGGTGTTTCAACCGGTGAAAATCAATGATCGATATTATGTTGATGGCGGATTAGTTTCGCCTGTGCCAGTTCGGTTTGCGCGTGATATGGGGGCAGATATTGTTATCGCAGTGAATATTTCGTCTGCGCCAGAAGGGCAAGCCGCGAGCAGCTCTTTAGAAATTCTGATGCAAACTTTTACTATTATGGGACAAAGTTTGAATCAGTTTGAGTTGAAGAACGCTGATGTGGTGATCAAGCCTGATCTTCCCAGTATGAAGGGAAATGATTTCAACGGTCGCAATCTTGCCATTTTGGCTGGGGAGCGTGCTGCAAATGCGATAATTCCTGAGTTGAAAGAGAAAATTAGGGCATTTCAAGAGAAGTAAAACTTAATTTTTGACTTCGTCTTCGTTAATTCTTCGTGCACCGTTAAACCGTTTTTTCCAATACGCGACATTCATACTCTCTATCCGCACCTTGCCACCCGCAGATGGTGCGTGGATAAACTTGCTATCCCCTAAATAGATCCCAACATGGGAGAAGCTTTTTTTTAGTGTATTAAAGAACACAAGGTCTCCGGGCTTAATGTCTTTTGGCGCAACCTTATCACCTTTATTACTAATTTCTTTTGCCGTTCTTGGAAGTTCTGTCTCGCTTGAATTTCTAAATACGAATCGCACAAAACCGCTGCAATCCAAGCCATTTTCTGGGCTGTCGCCACCGCGTTTATATTTAATGCCAAGCAGGCTCATCGCATTGATGGTGAGGTCGGAGGTGCGATCTCGTAAGTCTTTTAAAGCGGAAAACGTTGTCGAGCTTTCTGCTGGTGTTTCTGATTGTGCGTGCACATTAGACCAGCAAAGTCCGAATGCGATAGAAACAAAAAGAGCACTAAATTTTTTCATGAATTATCAAAAAATGATGAAACAATCATCAAGAACGAGTGTGGTTCTTGCTATTGAGTTCGATCAATTTTGGTTTACGGAAAGGGTTGAGTATAACGTAGATTAAAGTCTTGGGCTAATTGACCTTTATGCAAATAAAAAAGAGCAGCCGAAGCTGCTCTTTGGTGCAAGTATTTCTCGAAGATTAAGCGTGCTTTTCCATGAAAGCGATCACTTTAGGGCATACAATTTCTCGCCATTTTCGACCTGAAAAAATACCATAGTGACCACATCCTGGCGCTACAAAATCTTGTTTCATGGACGCAGGAATATTGCTGCAAAGCTCATGCGCAGCTTGAGTCTGGCCAGCACCTGAAATATCGTCAAGCTCACCTTCAACCGTAAATAGTGCGACTGTTTTGATATCTTGCGGGCGGACTAGCTTTCCCTGCACATCCCAAGTACCGCGCGGTAAGCTAAATTCTTGGAAAACTGTTTTGATCGTTTCCAGATAATACTCTGCCGGCAAATCTAATACGGCATTGTATTCATTGTAGAATTTTCGATGTTGTTCAGCTGACTCATCATCACCTTGAATCAGATGTTGATAAAAATCCCAATGACTTTGTGCATGACGGTCTGGATTCATTGCGACGAATCCGGCGTGCTGTAAAAAGCCTGGATAAACTTTGCGTCCGAAACCAGGGTAATTGGCAGGAACATTGTAAATGACGGAATTTTCAAACCAAGAAAATTTCTTCTCGGTTGCCAGTGTATTGACCTGTGTTGGTGATTTGCGCGGATCAATTGGTCCACCCATCATCGTCATTGTTTTTGGTAATGCAGGATCATTCTCACTTGCCATCAAGGAAATTGCAGCTAATACAGGAACAGTCGGCTGACAAACTGAAATAACGTGCAAGTCTGGAGCTAGGTGACGAATGAATTCTTGTACATAGTAGATGTAGTCGTGCAAGTGAAATGGCCCAGCCGAAAGGGGGACCATTCTTGCATCGATCCAGTCGGTAATATACACATCATGCGTAGGCAATAAACTTCGAACCGTGTCACGCAATAAGGTCGCATGGTGACCAGATAATGGTGCAACGATTAATACTTTTGGTTGTTGAAGCTTGTTGGCTTTACGTTTACTGTCGGTAGAATTTTTCTTGAAATTGATGAGCTTACAAAATGGTTTTGCGAGCGCTATTTCTTCAATGATCTCGATCGTCTCGTCTGCGATCTTGGTTGATTGAATGTTGAACTGTGGTTTTTCATATTCTTTACCAAGACGATATACCAACTCGTAAGCAGCGGCCATTCTCTGCGAATACGGGGTATATGCTAGTGGAGAGATAGGATTCGCAAATAATTTTGATGATGCCTCTGCCCATTTTGTGAGAGGTGTCAAAAAAGAGCGATTTAATTCATGAAATTGATAAAGCATGTTCGCATTTTCCCTGTTGTTGACGGAATTGCTTTCCTATTGCATTGATTTTTTGGATTCTAGCAATGGACAAGATGAGCCTAGTATAACGCTAAAATTATTGCGGTGCGTCATAAATATATTTTTCCTCGCGCATGTTATTAAATTGGGTTTTTAATTTGATTCTTTATTGGGAATTTTATTCCCTTTAATCTCATTGCTTGCATTATCTGCACGGTCAGCATTGCTCATCAGAAGAATCGCTTTGTCAAAATCATACTCAGAAACAGCATCCGATAATGCAGCAAATGTCGATGTGCTCAAGGCCATCATTAAGTCAGCTTTGTACTTTTGAAAAAAATCAATCGCCTCAGTGTCGGCTGCTTGAAGTAGGGCAATAAACTGCTCTGAAAGAGCAGGTAGATTGATTAAAGCGCTTGTTTGTTGAGTGCTTGTCACTGCTGTTTTTTCTTGCGAGTGTAAATAGTGGAGCACTTCTGCAATAGCGTGTTCTAAAGATGTCTTAGCGTCATCGAGATAACTACTTAACTCACTCGTATGATGATTGACTGCTGCGTCTCTCAATAAGTTTTCTAGTTCTTCGAATCTGCTTGCTGTATTGCTTGCGCCTATCGTGGCGCAGATACTTTTTGTGGTGTGAATTAAGCGCTTAAAGTTTTCAGTTGATACTTCGGATATGGAAGCATGCGTTAACTGATTCACGGTAGTTGGCTGAGTTTCGACAAAGCGCTTCAGTAATTGTAGGTAGAGTTGTTGATTGCTTCCAGAAAGTTGGAAACCACGTTCCGTATCGATGTGCACCAATTTAGGTAGAAACGGAAATTTACTGTCGTGAGGAATTGCGTTGCTCGCTATTTCGAATTCACTATTGCCTTTGTTGCCTAACCATTTTTCCAATTTCTCATATAGGACTTCAGGGTCGAAAGGTTTACTGATGAAGTCTTGCATACCAACTTCCCGGCAACGCGTTCTTGTCGCTTCTGAATGATGCGCAGTTAAGGCAACGATAGGAATGTATTCGTATAAAGAATTTTTCCGAATCTCTTGAGTTGCTTGGTAACCATCCATCACTGGCATCTCTATATCCATCAGTATCAAAGGATAAAATCCAATTGGCCTGGCGAGTAGCTCGGCGAGTAGCTGCTGACCATTATTTGTCGCAGTGAGCTCATATCCACGTTGGCTTAATAATTCCGCTGCAATCTCCTGATTGAAGTCGTCATCTTCGGCCAACAGAATTCTCTTAATAGTGGGATCAATGTGCAATTTATTTTGGAGAGTGAAGTTTATCTGGCTTGATATTAACAGCTGCCATCTTGAAATTCGACACATGCCATCAAATTTCTGCTTGAGTTTTCTGTCATTTCATAAAATGAAAGAGCAATTGAACTATATGCCAGCCTGAGCCGGTGTGGGTACTTTTTAGCTACTTGTTCAGCGGAATGCGTAGTTAAATGTCAATCGAATGTTGTATTGGAGATTTCTTATTTCTGAAATTTCGATCTTGCTGGTGTGATCAATGTATTTATTGCTTCTTTCAAGATAGAATCGATCGCAAGTTTTCCTTAATGACTTAATCGGGCTATGCACGGAATTTCTCTTCATACTAAGAACAGTTGGGTTGGGCAAACCTTGGATGGTCTGGATATTCTTAGAGATTCCATTCCTGATGGTTGTGCTGCCGCGCATAAAATGCGGGAAGATGGCCGCGCAGCCGACGATGTTTTGTTGCTAGCGGCAGCAGATATTATTTTTGCTTTTGCTGACTATTTTCAAAATAATCTTGAGCAATCGGTTGATTCATTTCGTCGACTGTCTGCCTGGTTTGCCGAACATGATTTATCTGAAGGTGTCTTTTTTGCAGATACTGGTTTGGTTATCGTGTATCGAAAGCTTGGACAAGTGAAGATCGCTTCTGAATTATCAGAACAAAAACTACTACCTAGACTCGATTTAGTGCCACCACGCTTACTCATTCTGGCACTCAATATTGTTGCTATTCTTTGTCAGGAACGTGGTCAGACTTTAGAGGCAATCAGATTTTTTTATCGCGCATTAGATGAAGCAAGAAAAATTGATTCTGCCAGTCGGATTGCGCAAATTGCAGCCAATCTTGGTGAGGTGTTATACGTCACTGGAAATCCTATTGATGCGGAAGAATTTTTGCAAATCGCTTGTGATGTAGCGCCTTCATCTTCTGAAAAATGGTTGCTACCATTTAGCTCCACCATGCTGGCCTTATGTAAGATTGCATTAGGTAAGGTCGATGAAGCTTATAAGGTGATTGCTCAGTACATCGAGAATGACCACATTCATACTGTATATATTAATTCCTACCGTTCGTTTTATCTCTCAGTGGCCGCCTACACTTTGGCGATGCGTGGACATTTGTCTGATGCCATGAATTTCAGCGAGAACGCTTTAGCTTCAATGGACGCGATTGAGGATAGACATCTTAAGCCTTACATTTGGTGGGTGAGTGGATATTTGCATCGGCAATTTGGACAATATGATCAAGCGATCGCACAGCTAAGAAACGCAATCGATGAAATTGGCGATAGTGGTTATAACCATTTGCCGCTATGTGCGATTAATGAACTCTCAGAGATTTACGCAGAACTAGGTCGTTGGAAAGAAGCATACCAAGAACAAAAGCGACATCAAACTTTGTACCTGCGATTGCAAGAAAATGCGAGCAAGATTCAAGTTGAGAATTTAAAAATTCGTGGAGAATTCAAAGAAGCAGAACATGATCGTCGTATGAATGAGTTGATGACGATAGAGCGTAAGACGCTTGCTGATGAACTACAGCGGATGCTGACTGAACGCGAAACTATTTTGGAAAATTCCATCGTTGGTATGATTTTTCTCAATAGTCAGGGGCGTGTGCAATGGGTGAATACGCCCTTGTGTCAGATTTTTGATGTGGAAAGAGAGCAGGTACTTGGTGCTTCATTAGAACCATTTTATGAGTCGCGTGAAAGTTATCTGGAGAGTGGTGCCGCGGTTAGTCAGGCGGTGTTGCGTGGCGAGGCTTTTGAGACTGAGCTAAAGATGCGCCGTAGTGATGGAAGTTTATTTTGGGTGCAGTTTTCCGGACGTGCTGTCAATAAAAATGATTTGTCTTACGGAACCGTGTGGGTTGTGATGGACATCTCAGCTCGCCGCCAATTAGAAGATGATTTGCATAAGTCAGAGTACAACTATCGGCTTTTAATTGATAACGTCACTGAAGGCATTGTGGTGGTGCAGAACGCAAAAATCGCTTTTGCAAATCGCATGATCCAGTCATTAACTGGACATTCGCATGATGAATTGATAGGCATGCAATTTACCTCCTCGATCTATATGGACGATGTGCCTGTCGTTGTCGAGCGCCATAATCGTCGCCTGCTCGGTGAACCTGTGGAACAGTACTATCAAATCCGATTGCAACATCGTTATAGTAAACAACTTATCTGGGTTGAAATCTCCTCAGTATTGATTGAATGGGAAGGTCAACCAGCGACTTTGTCCTTCGTGTCAGACTTAACGCAAAGAAAACTACTAGAGTCTCAACTCAAAGCAAGTATGGATGAGCAAATGCGTTTGCAAACTTTGCAAATGCAGAATGAATTGAAGGTCTCAGAATTGGCACGTCGTCATGCTGAAGAAACGACCGAGGCTAAATCCTTATTCTTAGCGAACATGAGTCACGAAATCCGGACACCGATGAATGCCATTATTGGAATGGCTCATCTCGCTTTGAAGACCGAGCTGTCAGTAAAACAGAAGGATTATGTCGAAAAAATCCATAAAGCAGGTTTGTCATTGATGGGGATTATCAATGACATTTTAGATTTTTCAAAAATTGAAGCTGGCAAGCTCGATATTGAAACGCTTGAATTTGATTTAGATGAGGTTTTTAATAGTGTCGCCGTTGTTACCAGCGAAAAAGCGGAACAAAAGGGATTGGAATATTTATTTGATGTCGACACAAACGTGCCAAAACGATTGAAAGGTGACCCTTTACGACTTGGGCAAGTATTGATCAATTTGATTAATAACGCGATCAAATTTACAGAAGAGGGGGAAGTTTGTGTGCAATGTCGCGTGGTTGCCAGTGACGCCGAGCAGGTGCGTTTGCGTTTTGAAGTGAAGGACAGTGGACTTGGTATGAGCGAGTCGCAGTCATCCAAGTTGTTCATGCCTTTTAGTCAGGGGGACGAATCGACTACCCGAAAATTTGGCGGCACCGGTCTAGGATTGTCGATCTCAAAAGGCATGGTGAATTTGATGTCTGGTGAAATCGCATTGCAAAGTGAATTTGGCAAAGGCACGATCGTTAGTTTTGAAATTCCATTTGGCATAGTTGAGGCAAGTTTGGTAGAAGCCGAACGTGAGTTATTTGATCAGTTAAACATGTTGATTGTTGATGATCATCCCCATGCTGCAAAGTTGTTGGGCGCTAAGCTCGCACATTATGGCATTCGGAGTATTTTGACTTATTCAGGTCAAGAAGCGATGACGGTGCTAAATGAGGCAGAACGAGAAAATCGTCAGTTTGATGCGATCTTTGTGGATTTGCATATGCCCTACATGGATGGCGCAGAATTGATCGCACAAATTCGTCAATCACCATTACGCATGCTTCCTAAAATTGCGCTTGTTGGCGCTACCGCGCGTGAGAGCCTGAACTATCGCGAGGAAGCGACGATTACCGACGCCTACCTAGATAAACCATTTAATTCTTCCAATGTTTTTGATTGTCTCGTGAATATGTTTGCATTTCATCGTCACTTTAATGCATCTAGTTCACTACATGGTGCGTTTAAATGCAAGAACCTGCATGTCTTATTAGTTGAAGATAATTTGGTTAATCAGCAAATCGCCAAAGAGCTGCTTGAGGCGGCAGAGATTATTGTTGACGTTGCAGTGAATGGACGCGCTGCCGTTGAACGCTTGTTTGCCGCAGAACCAAACTATTATGGCTTGGTATTAATGGACGTGCAGATGCCTGAAATGGATGGGCATGAAGCGACTAAGTTAATTCGTCAAAATCCACAGTTTCAAGATTTGCCAATTATTGCAATGACTGCACACGCATTACTAATTGAGCGTGAAAAATGTTTTGATTCTGGAATGAATGCCCACGTGGCAAAACCAATTAATCCGAATGAGTTGTATCAAACCGTCGCCGATTGGTGTAGTTCATATGTGATGGTTAATAATGAGCATAGGAACGGATCAGCCGCTACGATCAGCGATAAATCATTGAGCATCGCTGGCGTTGATACGCGGCTTGGACTAAGTCGAACAATGGGGGACCGTCAGCTTTACTTCAAATTGCTAAGATTGTTTGTACTGGATCAACGATCTGCGATTAGTAAAGTGCGTGAAGCTTTACTGGAATCAGATTACAAAACAGCGGAAATGATTGCGCATACACTCAAAGGTGTTGCTGGTTTGATTGGTGCGGATGTTCAGTTGCTGGCAGCGAGAATTGAGTCACAAATCGAGGGGCTGACTTCTATCGAACAAATGACAGCATTGTTAGACAATGCCGAACGCCAACTTCAGTCGACGATTGTGGAAATTGAGAAAAGTCTCCAGTCTGAGCAAGATTCGGGGGAATTGCATTCTTCATCAATGGATAAAAACTTATCGACTGAAAATGTGCATGAGAAGTTACGTGCCTGTTACAAGCTGATTGCTAATTTTGATGGTGATGCAATGGACATGCTTAATGCTTCGATCGATGAACTCAATATTGCTTTTGGTTCTGACGTGCAAAAGCAAATTATGCGCGCGGCGTCTCAGTACGATTTTGATGTGATTCAGTCGATTATGAAAGGCAATGCGCATATGATAGGACTGAGTCTTGAATAATGTGGCACAGATATTTTAGATAGTGGTAGATGATGTTTTGAATTGGTGATGACGAATAGAACGCTTAATTTATTCTAAGGTGAAATATGAATGAAGCTCACGATCAAGACGTGAAGCAAGTTATTTTAATTGTGGACGACACGCCCGATAACATAACTTTGCTTTCTGCACTGCTCAAAGATAAGTACAAAATTAAGATTGCGACAAACGGATTAAAGGCTTTGCATATTGCATCGATTGATCCAAGTCCCGATTTGATTTTACTTGATGTGATGATGCCTGAGATGGATGGTTACGAGACATGTCGGCGCTTAAAAGAAAATCCGCAGACAAATCAAATACCAGTGATTTTTCTAACGGCAAAAAGTCAAGTATCAGATGAAGAAATGGGATTGAAATTGGGCGCTGTAGATTACATCAGCAAACCTGTAAGTCCACCAATCGTGTTAGCACGCGTCGCCACGCAACTTAATTTAGTGCGCGCACGTAATTTACTGCAAGATCAAAATAAAAATCTAGAAGGTTTAGTTAAAGACCGGACGAGAAAATTGGCGAAGATGCAGGATGCGATCATTATGGCGATGGCATCGCTGGCCGAGACACGGGATAATGAAACTGGTAATCATATTCGTCGTACCCAGAATTATGTTGCTGCATTAGCGCGCCAATTGAAAGATTTGCCGCGTTTTTCTTCTGAATTAACCGATGAGAATATTGAATTATTATATAAATCTGCGCCTTTGCATGATATCGGCAAAGTCGGCATTCCAGATAACATTCTGTTAAAACCCGGTAAGCTGACTTCAGAAGAATTTGAAGTCATGAAATTACATACGAACTATGGACGTGAGACGATTTTATCCGTCGAACGTTATCTTGGCGAAAGTAATGAATTTTTACGATTTGCCCGCGAGATCACTTATTCGCATCAAGAAAAGTGGGATGGCTCAGGTTATCCCGAAAATTTGTCTGGAGATGCGATACCCATCTCGGCTCGACTTATGGCCGTTGCGGATGTCTACGATGCGCTAATTTCAAGACGCGTTTATAAGCCAGCATTTACGCATGAAGAAGCGATCGATATTATGCGCAAAGGGCGAGGAAGTCATTTCGATCCAGATATTCTAGACGTATTCTTAAAGATCACAGACGAATTTAGAGAGATTGCGATGCGATATCGGGAGAGCGAAGCTGGCGAAACAGAGATTTATTGATTTCGTTTCACAAATAAAAAAGCGCAAAATATTTTGCGCTTTTTTATTTTTCGTGCACTGATTTGCTTAATCAAAAACTGGGGACTCAACACCAAGGATCTTATGCAACTTAGGTGAAGTCGTCGTGTATTGCATGTGGATTTTCTTTTCAGGGAAAATATACGGTGCCGCGCCAAATGCAGCTAAAGCCGCTTCGTGGAAGCCTGACAAAATCAATTTTTTCTTACCAGGATAAGTATTGATATCACCCACTGCGAAAATGCCCGGTACGTTGGTTTCAAACTTTTCGGTGTCCATGACTTTTAATTGTTTGCGTTCGATCTCTAAACCCCAGTCAGCGATAGGGCCGAGTTTTGGTGACAAACCAAAGAACACCAACAAATCATCCAACGGCAAGCGACGCGTTACGCCGTCTGCGCCTGTCACTTTGATCTCTGATAATTTGTCGTCTTTGGTTTCGATACCGGTGACTTGACCGATGATCAATTGCATTTCGTAGTTGTCGCACATTTCTTTCATTTTGGCGACAGATGCTGGTGCAGCGCGGAAGTCATCACGACGGTGCAATACGATGACGGATTCTGCTTTACCAGCCAATGCCAAAGCCCAGTCTAAAGCGGAATCACCGCCACCGCAAATGACTAGATTGCGGCCTTCAAAACGGCTAGGGTCTTTGACGCGATAGAAAACTTGTGAACCTTCAAATGTCTCAATGCCTTCTACTTTCAAAGTGCGTGGTTGGAAAGAGCCAACGCCAGCAGCGATGAAAATGGTTTTGGTGATGAACTTGGTGCCCAAAGAGGTTTCCAGATCAAAGCGACCATCGGCGCGACGTTGAACCAAAGTGACTTCTTGATTTAAGTGAAAGGTCGGTTCAAACGGTTCAATTTGTTTGAGCAAATTGTCTGTCAACTCTTGACCTGTACACACAGGCACCGCAGGAATATCGTAGATAGGTTTGTCTGGATACAATTCCACGCACTGACCGCCAACGACTGGCAGAGAATCAATCACGTGTGCTTTGATTTCGAGTAAGCCAAGTTCAAAGACTTGGAACAGACCAACCGGACCTGCGCCAATGATGACTGCGTCGGCTTCAATTACGCCGGTCACTGCTGAATTTTGTTTGTTGTCCATACGACTTTATATTCTTTAGAAAATTGGGCAAATCGGTTCATTGGAACCGCTGTGCTGATCACGCAAAAAAACAAGCGAAAAAATTAACGCTCGAGATATTGCAATTTGTCTTTCACATCTTTCCACTCATCAGCATCCGCCAACGGTGTAGTTGTTTTCGTGATCGACGGCCAGCTGCGAATTAAATCGGCGTTGATTTTGATGAATGGCATTTGATCTTGTGGCACATCTTCTTCGGCATAAATCGCATTGACTGGGCATTCGGCAACGCAGACTGCGCAATCGATACATTCATCTGGGTCAATCACGAGAAAATTTGGACCTGCACGGAAGCAGTCCACTGGGCAAACATCAACGCAGTCAGTGTAACGGCAGCGGATGCAGGATTCGGTCACAACGTGGGTCATAACAGGCCTATCAATAAAAAAATCGGGGGTGAAGCGCTACTGGAAATGTCGACGTAGCTGCAAAGCCTTGTATTTTAAGGCAAATCGCCCTAACTCACAATTGCGGCTTAGATAAAATTAGCATAAGTAAATGTAGTATTCGGCAATCGCTCCTGCCGGAGTAGCTGTTCTTCGCTTTTGGATAAGGATGGCAGGCATGTGCAGTCTGCTGCCGTATAATCGGCTTTGTCTCCTAAATTTCGTCTATTTACTGTAAAAAACTATGAAATCTCCTAAGCCAAAACTCTTAGTTGCTCGAGCCATGTTCCCAGATGTATTGGCTCGCTTGAATGATTATTTTGAGCTTGAGCTAAATCAAGAGGATCGCATTTTTTCGCCAGAGGAGCTGACAGAGCGTTTGCAAGGCAAGTTTGGCATGATTTGCACCTCAAGTGCCAAAGTTAACCAAGAGTTACTTTCCAAGCTTCCTGAGCTAAAAATTATTTCCACGATAGCAGTTGGTTACGACAATTTTGACTTGCAAGCCTGTACGCAGTATCAGGTAATGGCGACGAATGCGCCAGATGTGTTGAATGAAACTACTGCAGATTTCGCTTGGGCGTTGATGATGGCAACTGCACGCAGGGTGACTGAAGCGGAGCATTTCTTGCGTAACGGAGAGTGGCAAAAGTGGGGCGTCGATTTTTTCGTTGGTGCTGATATCCACGGATCTCGTCTGGGAATTTTAGGGATGGGACGCATCGGCCAAGCAATTGCACGACGTGCTGCTGGTTTCGGCATGGACGTGATTTATCACAATCGAAGTCGACTCAGCGCCGAACAAGAGACGGCCGCGCATCGTGCGCGTTATGTCGATAAAGAAAGCTTATTACGTGAATCCGATCATTTGATTTTGGCTTTGCCTTATTCGCCCGAATCGCATCATAGTATTGCCGCCGCGGAGCTTGCACAAATGAAGTCTAGTGCGACTTTGATTAATATCGCACGTGGTGGGATTGTGGATGATGTCGCTTTAATCGCTGCTTTGCGAAATCGACAAATTGCTGGCGCAGGATTGGACGTGTTTGAAAATGAGCCACGTTTCCACCCTGATTTTTTAGAATTGAAAAACGTTGTACTAACACCGCATATCGCTAGCGCGTCAGAGAGAACCCGCAGGGCAATGGTCAATCGCGCGATCACGAATGTGATTGCGGCCGTACGTGGCGAGGTGCCGCCAGACTTGCTCAACCGTGATGTACTTGAAGTGTAATGTCGTACGGTCAAAAGAAACAGGCGCCAACATCTCTGCTCATTGCTGCTCAGTGACAGCGTGGCGCCTGCTTTTTTCTACTTAGGGAATCTTAAAAGTTCTTAGTCTTTTAACGATTCGATCAAATCAATATATTCCTGCATCGCCGTGTCTTTTGATGTGCCTTTTAATTCGGCCCAAGCATCAAATTTGGCGCGTGCAACGAAGTCGGTCATGCCCGGACGTTCGCCGCTGGCATCGCCTGAACTAGCTTGTTTGAAGAGGGCATAAATCTTCAATAAAGTCATATTATCAGGACGTTCCGGTAAATTTTTGGAATCAGCCTGAGCTTGATTAAATTGGTCGACGAGGCTCATAAGATCTCCTGATGCTGGAAAGGGATGGAAGTACTGGAAACTTAAATGTGATTTTCAATATCATTTGATATTGTTCTGCTTTTGCATTCTAGCTTAACAGTCATGTTCCTTCCTATAGAAGATTTCCTCAAACTGAAAAACGCTTTTGCGCGCGCGGAGGCTAGTAGTAAAAAACGCCAGAGACTTCTGGCGTTTTCGTGAAGCGGTTAAGGTGATTCAGTTAATGTATGGTCGGCTCTGCGCCGCAACATACTTTATATTTCTTGCCGCTACCGCAAGGGCAGGGATCGTTTCTGCCGACTTTTGGCGCATCGCGTTTCACAGTGGCAACGCCAGACTTTCGCAATGGTGCCCAAAAGCGTCGGATTTCCCCGATTGACGCTTCCAGTTTTAAGGCTAGTTGATGGCATTTCTCTGGCGTATCCACTAGCTTAGTTTCTTCCTCTTCAATCTCTTCTGCACCTAGCAGGTAAATCGGTTCTAGCAATGGTGCAATAGTTGGTGATTCCCATGCGGCTTCCCAAGCTTCTGCACGTAATTGCATACCTTCCCAAAAGCCCCAGGCCCAGGTTTCACCATCGATTAATTCTTTGCCGTTTTCTTCCATCACGCAAAATAGGGGTTCGAATTCTTGTGGCGCAACTTCGAAGGTGATTTGAATCTCATTCATGAAGCGAGCGATCAAATTCGTGATCCGCTGCATTTCTTTGGGGTTCTTAAATTTCGGCTCTCCATCATCGGGCAGTCCCCACACAAGAGGTAGCCATTCAGTCATGGCAATCACTTCAGGTCCAAGTGCTATTGCCGTCAGATAGCCGTGCAGGGCGTCCATGGTCATGCCGTCATCGCCAACGGCGTCTGACATCAAAAATTTATCGAGTTCGTTAAACTCTTTGTCGCTGAGGGGTTCATCCAGATGCATGATGCTTGCTCGTTTAAAGGTGGTTTTCGGATGTAATCGCTGCGTATTTTGTACGGCGATCTTAACGCTGATTCTAATAACGGAAGTGTAGCGCTTTGTTCCTAGTTCGTGGTGAGAAAGCACGTACAATGCGGGCTATGAGCTCAAATATTCTAATCCCCGGCGATCATTTGCCTGAAAACTACACTGAAAATCAGTCAGAGGATGACTCGGATCGCCAGTCAAATCCTGTTGATTTTTCAAACTTAAGCCCTGACTGCGTATTTGATGCCATGCACGCGCAGGGCTTTCATTGCGATGGACGACTATTGGCTTTGAATAGCTATGAAAATCGGGTTTATCAATTGGGTATGGATGATGCATCACCTTTGGTCGTGAAATTTTATCGGCCATTGCGTTGGAGAGATGCGCAGATTAAAGAAGAGCATCAATTTGTGACGCAGCTTGAAGCAGCAGAGATACCTGTTGTGCCTGCTTTGCTAGATGCGAATGGCAATAGTTTGCGTGAATTTTCGGGTTTTCGCTTTGCGGTATTTGCTAGGCAAGGCGGACGCGCTCCTGAATTAGATCGTGCTGGCACTCTAGAGTGGATAGGGCGTTTTTTAGGACGAATTCATGCGGTAGGTGCGCGGGACTCTTATCAGCATCGGCCGAAGATAAACCAACAGACCTATGGTGATGCATCGTTAGAGTATCTTCTTCAGCATGACTTTATTCCCTCGGATATTTTAAATGCCTATGAAGCTACCGCACGTATGATGTTGGCTGCAGTTAGCAATGCGTATCAGCAAGCAGGTGAGGTGCAAAACCTACGCTTGCATGGTGACTGCCACATGGGAAATGTATTGTGGACCGAGGCGGGTGCACATCCGGGACCCCATTTTGTAGATTTTGATGATAGCCGCATGGGGCCAGCGATGCAGGACTTGTGGATGCTGCTATCTGGTTCGCGCCAAGAAATGCAAGAGCAGCTATGCGATATTTTGATGGGCTACGAAGATTTTTATAGCTTTAATACTGCCGAATTGCACTTGATCGAAGCCTTACGTAGCTTGCGTTTATTGCATTATTCAGCGTGGCTGGCACAGCGTTGGAGTGATCCTGCTTTTAAGCAAGCGTTTCCTTGGTTTAATACGCAGCGCTACTGGCAGGATCGTATTTTAGAAATGCGTGAACAAATTGCATTGATGGACGAAGCGCCACTGCGGGTCTGATAAATTGTGCTTGGTGGCTTTGTTTCCCGCCTATTTGTTAGCCTCCATCGTTTACAATGACGCCATTCTGATTATTTTCTTTTATGTGATAACTATGACACAAGATGAATTAAAACTCGCGGTCGCGCAAGCCGCGATAGCGTACGTCGTTGAAGGTGAAATTATTGGCGTTGGCACAGGTTCCACCGCGAATTTTTTTATCGATGAATTGGCGAAAATTAAACACAAAATCAAAGGCGCAGTCGCATCCTCGGAAGCAACGGCAAGTCGCTTACGTGGCCACGGTATTGCGGTATTTGATTTGAATGAAGTTAGTTCTATGTCGGTCTATATCGATGGTGCGGACGAGATCACAGCAAGTGGTGCCATGATCAAGGGCGGCGGCGCTGCCTTGACTCGTGAAAAAATCGTTGCATCGGTAGCCAAATCCTTTGTTTGTATCGCCGACGGATCTAAATTGGTTAATTTGCTAGGTAAATTCCCTTTACCAGTCGAAGTCATTCCTATGGCGCGTGAATCCGTGACACGTGCATTGAATGCGATCGGAGGCGAAGCCAAATTACGTATGAAAGACGGGGCGGCCTTATTGACTGATAACGGCAATATTATTGTCGATATACATGGATTGCAAATCGCTGATCCTATTGCTTTAGAGGCGCAGATTAACAATATCGTTGGCGTAGTGACTGTTGGATTATTTGCTGCACAAGGCGCGAATGTTTGTCTGCTCGGCACTGAAGATGGCGTCAAGACTTTACGATTTTAAATTTTAGTAACATTAATAATTTTGGTAGTAATTTAGGGGTAAGCAGATGGTCGATGTACAAATTAAAGATGACGCAGTCATCGCACAAACGAAACTGTGGCTGGAGAAAGCTGTTATCGGCTTAAATCTTTGTCCGTTTGCTAAAGGTGTACATATTAAGGATCAGATTCGCTATTTTGTGAGTCATGCGACCACAACTGAAGAGTTAATTAAAGACTTAATGGCCGAATTGGAAGTGCTGGCTGAAGCAAATCCAGAAAAAATCGATACTACGCTGCTGATTCATCCTTTCGTGATGCAAGATTTTCTCGACTATAACGATTTCTTAGAAGTGGCGGATGCGACTTTGGAAGAGTTGGATTTAGACGGAATTTTGCAAGTGGCGAGTTTCCATCCGCAATATCAATTTGAAGACGCCGCACCGGACGATATCGATAATTATACGAATCGTTCGCCATTTCCAACGCTGCATTTGCTGCGCGAAGAGAGTATTGATAAGGCTGTAGAAGCTTTTCCTGAAGCGGAACAAATTTACGAAAAAAATATGCAAACGCTGCGCGCATTAGGGCACGATGCTTGGAAGAAGCTTTTTATTTGAGCTATTTGTGGGCGTGAAAGCAGGGGAAGGGCAATCGTGTCTTTCTCCGCTTTTGTTGATGCAGCACATAAACTCCATTAAAGATGCACGCCAGCGATTCTTTCCTTATATCGATATTTGTTTTGGTTATGTGTGAATTTCTTTTTTTCGATTGAATGCACTTCGAAATGAAGTTCGGCTGCTGATAAATATCGCATCGAAATTTAATTTGTTTGATATTCGTTTTATTATGGGATGAATGTAAAATCGGGCTACTGTCATTCAATTGTCATTAAATATCACCAATTCTTTGGTTTTGTTGTTTGGCTGCTTTGATTTTTCTGGCTCTTACAACTTTCCTTTTCTTACAGAACCATTGCCAGTTTTCATCGGTTTTTCTAAGAATTTCCTTTGTTTTCACTTTCCCTCGATTTCTTACGCTTAAAAAACAGGCATACGCGCCTTGTTATTTTGCAGAGCAACATGTAAAGTCATGCGTTCTTTTTCTCGCTTTACTCCCTTTTTCGTCACTCTTTTTGAAATGTTATGGCTTTAATTGTCCACAAATACGGCGGTACTTCGATGGGGTCTACGGATCGTATCAAGAACGTCGCTAAGCGCGTCGCCAAATGGCATGATGCAGGTTATCAAATCGTAGTTGTGCCGTCTGCGATGTCAGGCGAAACGAATCGAATTATTGGTTTGGCTAAAGAAATTATGGCCGATCCTGATCCGCGTGAGCTTGATATGATTGCCTCCACGGGCGAACAAGTATCAGTTGGTTTGTTAGCGATTGCTTTGCAGGCTCTAGGTAAAAAAGCGGTTTCTTACGCTGGTTGGCAAGTGCCAATTAAGACAGATTCTTCCTATACCAAAGCACGTATCGCTTCAATTGATGATGCTAAAGTAAATGCGGATCTGGCTGAGGGTAAGATTGTTATTATCACTGGCTTTCAAGGTGTTGATGAGTTGGGTAATATCACCACGCTAGGTCGCGGTGGTTCTGATACTTCTGCAGTGGCGATAGCTGCGGCATTGAAGGCGCAAGAATGTTTGATTTATACCGACGTTGATGGTGTGTATACAACCGATCCACGTGTTGTGTCGGAAGCGCGCAAGTTGAATACCGTGACTTTTGAAGAGATGTTGGAAATGGCATCGTTGGGCTCCAAAGTTTTGCAGATACGTTCTGTAGAATTCGCTGGCAATTACCGCATGCCGACCCGCGTATTGTCATCATTGACTGACCCATTAATGCCTTTGGCCGAAGAAATTATTTCCGGCACCCTGATTTCGTTTGAGGAAGATACAAATATGGAACAAGCCACTATTACTGGCATCGCATTCAATCGCGACGAAGCAAAACTCACTGTGTTTGGCGTACCAGACAAGCCAGGCATTGCTTATCAAATTCTTGGTCCTATCGCTGACGCGAATATTGAAGTCGATATGATTATTCAAAATCAATCTGTTGATGGTAAAACGGACTTCACCTTTACTGTGCCGCGCGGTGATTACAACAAAGCGATGGATGTATTGAATGCGAGTGTTAAAGAGCACATTGGCGCGGGTAATATTATTGGTGATGCTAAGGTGTCGAAAGTATCCGTGGTGGGCGTAGGTATGCGTAGCCACGTTGGTATCGCGTCTCAGATGTTCCGTACCTTGTCAGATGAGGGAATCAACATTCAAATGATCTCTACATCAGAAATCAAAATTTCCGTGTTGATTGATGAGAAGTATATGGAATTAGCGGTACGTGCTTTGCATAAAGCATTTGAATTGGAAGCAGCGTAATTACGATTTCCATGTGAGATTTTCATTGCAAGTAGTTGACCAAAGATGAACTACCCGCTATGATCACGGTCTCGCTTGTAATGCCTTGCGTAAGCATAGCGTTGTGAGAGTGTGGAGACGTGGCCGAGTGGCCGAAGGCACTTCCCTGCTAAGGAAGCATCTGGGGTAACCTGGATCGTGAGTTCGAATCTCACCGTCTCCGCCAAAGAATTGGTGCCCGCTTAATGAAAGTTAAGCGGGCATTTTTCTTTTTCTCCTTAGCGTCTCATCTGGTATGTCAATTATTAATCCAAGTTAGTTTGGTTTGAATAATATGTAGTTTTTTTATAGTGGATTACTTGGATATTAAAATTAAATTTTTTTCTAGATAGTGTCTGATTGCTATTGATAAAAAAAAGACATTGCTATAACGTCACGTTTTTGAATGTAAAAGTTGTAACGGACGTGAAACGCATGAATTATCAAGAACTTAGTCAGACGTCCTTCTTTTGGACATTGCAAGGCCTCTGTGCCTTACACCGCAAACCCTTTTCTTTAGAACTAGCTCAACAGCAGTGCGCAGCACCTTATAGTAATCAGTCTCTACAAAGTGCATTAGATCAGGTGGGTTTATTATCAACTGTTCACAAATGCTCTGCGAAGAAACTATATAAAGAGTCATTCCCTTTAGTCGCTTGGTGTCGTGAGCCTATCAATGTAGAAATTGCCATCAGTTCTGATGTTAACTCGAATGACAATTCAAGTTTTGTGTCCCCCGCACTTGTATTGCAAGCCGACGAACACAATGTCTTAATCGTCGAACATTCAGATAGTGCGCCCCAAACCATCTCCTTAGAGCATTTTCAACAGCGTTACACAGGTCAAATCACCCGCGTCACACCCAAGATTGATCCCGGCATCGATGCAGATAGCGCCGAGCAAGAACGTCAGGCACGACCTTTCGGCTTTAGTTGGTTCGTTCCCGAACTCTTAAAGCATAAAAAACTCTGGCAAGAAATTTTATTAGCCTCATTGGTGATACAGCTGATCGCTCTTGCGACACCGCTATTCACCCAAGCGATCATCGACAAAGTTGTTGTTCATCGGACCCAAAGTACCTTGATCGTCATCGCGATTGGTATGTTGGTCTTTATGATTTTTTCGGCAGGCCTATCATGGCTAAGGCAATATCTGGTACTGCACACCGGCAATCGGGTCGATGCCGTCTTGGGTTCCGCTGTGTTTGAGCGCCTGTTTAAGCTTCCACCACTGTACTTTCAACATCGTTCTACTGGGGTGATCTCTGCTCGTATGCATGGGGTCGAAACGATACGTGAATTCATTGCTAGTGCCGCCGTCACGATCATTTTAGATCTTCCGTTCTTATTGATCTTTGTCGCGATCATGTTTTATTACAGTGTGACTTTGACCTTAATTGTATTAGCGATACTCACCGTAATTGTCGTGCTCAGTGCCATCGTCGCACCGATGTTCCAAACTAAGTTGCAACAACAATTTCAACTTGGCGCCCGTAATCAAGCCTTCATGACGGAATACATCGTCGGTTTAGAAACGGTCAAATCACTACAACTAGAACCCCAACTCAATAGCAAATACAGCGGCTACTTAGCCAGCTATTTACAAGCTGGTTTCGACACCAAGCAACTTGCCAATACCTATAACACCGTCTCTAATCTGCTAGAGCAAATCATGACTCTGCTCATCCTAGCCATTGGCGCTTACACCGTCATGCACAGCACCGAATTTACCATAGGGATGTTGGTCGCCTTTCAAATGTTTTCAGGACGTTTATCGCAGCCGATGTTGCGCTTAGTCGGCTTATGGCAGCAGTTTCAACAAGCCCGCTTATCTGTGGATCGCTTAGGCGATTTGATGAATGCCCCAACAGAACCGTACTCCATGGTACCAAGTCGCGATGGTAAAAAAAATGGAAAAGTCCAGATAGAACAAATCGCTTTTAAATACGCCGAAGAATTACCGCTCGTGTATGACAACCTTAGCCTGACGGTAGAGCCAGGCCAAACCATCGGCATCATGGGACCATCTGGCTGCGGCAAAAGCACGCTAGCAAAATTACTACAAGGCTTCTATCAACCGACTGCTGGACGTATCTTGGTCGATGGTGTGGATATCCGCTATTTATCCGCTAACGAGCTACGCGCCCACTTTGGCGTGGTGCCCCAAGAGACAACGCTATTCTCTGGCACCATTTACGACAATCTACAAATGGCCAGCCCAGATGCCACTTTCGAACAAATCGCCGCTGCCTGCAAAATGGCCGAGATTCATCAAACCATAGAAGCTCTCCCCAAAGGCTACCAAACCGAAATCGGTGAACGTGGTGCAGGTTTGTCAGGCGGACAAAAGCAACGCATCGCCATTGCCAGAGCCTTACTCAAACGCCCGAGTATCTTAGTCTTCGACGAAGCCACCAGCGCATTAGATACCAACACCGCTGAGCACTTCGCACAAACTATCAATAGCCTGCGCGGCAAAGTCACCATGCTTTTTATTACGCATGGATTGCCAAAAGGCTTGCATGTTGATGCTGTGTATCGATTAGGTGCTCAAGGCGCACAAAAAGTTGCATTAGCGCCTGCGGTGAGCAGCAATACTTAATTCATGAAATTCATCAACACTTCGACATAACTGATGCAAAACAAAACAAAGTAAAAAATGAATCAAGCAAACATTAATAATACAGCGTCAGAAAAACAAGCAGCACCAAGCGCCCAAGTCATCCAACTGTGTCCACCTACGCGTTGGCACGATCCCTTGCAACTGATTCAAAACAATCCACCAAGTCAAACAGGGCGCATCGTTCTATGGTCAGTATCAATACTAGTCTTTATCCTCATCATTTGGGCAGCTTTCGGTAAGCTCGACATCATCGCTAGCAGCGAAGGTAAATTAGTCCCACAAACCCTAGTCAAAATCGTACAACCAGCCGAGTCCGGCATCATCAAAGAACTCTTAGTCAGAGAAGGTGACGACGTTAAAGCCGGTCAAGTCATCGTACGCCTCGACACCACGTTGGCCAACGCCGACCAAAGTAGCGTCAGTAGTGATCTGTACACCCAACAAATGCAAGTGCGCCGAATTCAAGCAGAACTTAACGATGCACCGATGACGAGCAAAACAGGTGACGACAATGTGCTCTTTAGTCAAGTCTATAATCAATACTTAGCACACAGAAAATCCTTGCGCGATAGCTTAGATCAAGAATTATCTCTACTCCAAAAGGCCGAACACGAACGCAAAAGCGCATTGGAAATTTTAAGCAAATACGAACAGACTTTACCGTCCCACAAAAAGACAGCCGACACTTTCGCTGAATTAGAAAAAGAAGGCATCGTCGCCAATTCACTCAGTGCAGAAAAGCAGCGCGCCGCCATCGAAACACAAAAGAACCTCGACGCCCAACAAGCCACGGTGGCCGCCCTCAACGCCACCATTAGCGCCCAACAAAAACGCATCACCCAACTCAAAAGCAACTATCAATCTGAATTGCAAAAAGAACTCGCCGACATCCAACAAAAGATCGGACAGCTCCAGCCTACACTCGCTAAAAGCAATTACAAACAAGGCCTAATGGAACTCAAAGCCCCGCAAGACGGCACCATCAAAGACATCGCTACCACCACAGTCGGCGCAGTAGTGCAACCAGGCAGTGTCGTCATGACTTTAGTGCCGAAAGACGAACAACTGTATGCCGATGTTGGTATCAAAAACGAAGACGTCGGCTTTGTTGAAGTCGGACAAAAAGTGCAAATCAAAGTCGCTACCTATCCGTTCCAACGATTCGGCATGTTAAGCGGCAAGCTCACCCATTTGAGCGCCGATGCGACCGAAGTCAACAAACCCAATACAACAAGCAACAACCCGAATGCGGCAGGCACGAATGAAAACAATGCCAGCACGATAGCGACCTACAAAGCACGTATTCAGTTAGATCAACAGAGTTTGATCGATGCGCAGGGAAAAAAACATCAGCTCAATGCAGGCATGCAAATCGTGGCGGAGATTCATCAGGGCAGACGTAGTGTATTGGCGTATTTACTGTCGCCTGTGCAGAAAGCGGTGAATGAAGCTGGGCGGGAAAGATAGATTTTATTAACTGTATTAAGTTGAATATTTTAAGGAACGGAGAGCGTTAATGACTAAATTAATTTTTGCAATTGCGATGATGATAGCGGTAATAGCAGTATCACCGCTTACACACGCACAGCAAGTGAAAAAATGGGTGGATAAAGACGGTAAAGTGCATTATGGAGATGCCATGAATGCGCCATCGAAAAGTGAGTCGGTGCAAGTGAATGCGAATCGTTCAGGCTATTCAATCGATTCACCGAAAATACCTGAAACGGCGAAAAAAAACGTTGCTGAAAGTAAGAAGAAAGAGGTGGAAATCGATCCAAAACATGGGATTCCAGTAGCCGCAATCAATCAATGTATCGCTTATGCAAAAGAGTACGCGCGTGTTTCTAAAGCGTATGGAGAGGTCAGTGGCAAAGAGCGTGGCTTGATAGCGCAGATTAGTAAAACGTGTCCAAATGTAGAAATTTCTTGCACGATTAAGACTCGTTCACCTGAGGATGATAGATGCGAAGCCATTAAACCGACATCTAAGAATAGAGTGTTTAGCGGCATGGTGAATAACGTACGGCGAGAGTTTAATTATGCGCAGTGATGTTGAATGAGGATTAAGTGATTTGCGTTATTGATTTCAGAAATCTGTCAATTGACAATTCGTCACAAGAGATTTCTTTAGAAGGAAAAGTAATTGATGATATTCGCCTCGCTTTGCAGTAAGGGCTGGCTGTTGGCAGCGAAAAATTCAAAGCAGCGATGAGTGTTGTAAGTGGTGTTAGGTGAACGCAAAGTCGGCGAGGGTGGCCGATCAATTTGATGCGTGATGCTGCGGAAGAATCAGAGCAAACGGATTTTGGATTTTAATCTTTGAGAGAATTGAAAATGAAACTGAACGACTTGAAAAGCAATGTGATGCTGACCTCTTTGGTTCGAAAAATGCCAAACTTAACATCAAATAAAGCGCTGGAATTACTTAAAAATAATCCAGAGAAATATATAACACCACAACAGCTAGCCGATCTGGCGAGGAGCGTGCATGTCGAGATTTTGACTGTCGTGTGAAGAAATATTCAAAGCAAGTGTAACGTCTCATTTTTACATTTGTTTAGCAAAGACGAAAAAACTTAAAAATTCTCAAAAAACAGTAACTATTTTAATCTTTAAGGAATCATAAAATGACATTCGTATTAGAAGAAATTTCACCATCTGATCATGAAAAATATCAATTGACGGACAAAAATCCATTTACTTATAACAGTGTACAGTCAAATGAGTGGCTGATAGATCGTGAACGGAACATGTATTTTAGAAAATTAGGGGGAAGGCGGCGTGATGATCCTTACGTAATGGAGTTTCACTGTTTCTGGCGCGGCGCTTTACTAGCGATTTGTTTTGATTGTAGGTTAGAGTACATCACACCAAGAGATGTGAAAGTGAAATGGAGATACGGTGGTGGCGATCCCTTGCCTGTGAATTTAAGACCTTATATAAACGAGTTTCACGCAGATTTGAAGGAGGCTTTGACCTTATATAAATCTTCAGGGCTTGGTTCGCCATTTGATTCCTATGTTGTTGAATTTGATTTTTAAGGGGGTCGAAAAATGTCAAACTTAACAGCCGCCGATGCGCTTGATTTACTAAAAAAAAATCCAGGAGACTATGTAACAGAGGAGCAATTAAGGGCACTAGCGAATCGTGTCCATGTCGAGATATCGAATCTCAATAAGGTCACTGTTTTATATAGTGGTAATGTAGCTGGTGCAATTAGTGGTGGAGGAATTGTCAGCGGTCTGGTCGAACAAAAAACAGCCGTCCGCGCGATTTCGCAAACTGAACTATATAAATTCCTTGAGGATGAGCAATTTCAAAAAGCTGTCGCTCAGGCGTTTAGTACACCGTCTAAGCCAGTCGATGTTATCACTCTTAATGATATTGACCAGAAAGATCACCCAGCGAATAAGTTCATGAATGCAGCCAAAACGGGGCTGTGGGCGGAAGGTTCAGTGCGATTTGCAAGTTCTGCCGCTGGTGATGTGCGCATACTTGCACCATTCTCTGACCCTTCGCGAATTCTGGCAATCGATGAGTTACCAGCATTGCTGGAAAACACAAAGGTTACGCATATTAATGGCATTCCGAAATCAATATTTAAGACGATTTTAGACTCGAATCCAACAACAGGATTGACTCGCGTAAATAATGCCGTTGCGTGGTCATCACAGGCCTTGATGAGAAATATGAGGCTGGAAACTCAGCCTCTTTTTAAGGCTAACGGTGATCCAATATATGACACCAATGGTGTTCAAAAATTGAAAGTGACGGGTGTTTCAGCAGGTGAATTTTTCGATGGTACTGGGATTGTGGTTAACCGCACCCCGACTGTTGGTATAAAACTAGAAAACTTGATCGACGATACTATAAAAAAGGATTTGATCAATGCACAGGGCGCATTCGCTCGCGCGCTCGAACAGGGGCGCGATGACATCGTTGCTGCTGCCAATGCGGCAAAAGCGCTTCCAGTAGATGACATTAGATATGTTTCTAAGGCAAGTTGGAAGGAGCTTGGCGTGAAAGGTCTTGGACTTACTATTGGGATAGGAGTTCTCGCTAATGAGGTAAAGGAGGCGATTGACCAAGGAGATAATACTCGTGCGGATAAGATTCTTGCAAACGGTACGGTTGAGCTATTAGCAGGACTTGCTGTAGGTGATGCAGTGGTTGCACTGGGGATGGGATTCATTTCAGGGATTTCAATTGCGAATCCTATTACTCTGGCAATCGCAAGCGGCGTTGCGATCGGGGCTGGTATTTGGGCTGGAATTGAAGCAGTGTCTGCTGTGAAAAATCTTCTAGATAGAGAGACGGGTGAGATACCCACAGTACGAATTGAAGGTGATTGGAAAGTCACACAGTATTCAAGCGGATTAATTACAAGAGAATTGCAGACTATCGAGTCTGGTGTGGTTGATTTTAAATGGAGTGCTCCAGATCCTCGTGGCACCATCGTTGGTGAAAGCAATTTTGACACCGGTGATGTGTCTACCTATTTGTGGTCGGGCGGGGTAGCTGGCGATGGACAGTTGCTTGAGAGTTCATATGCATCGGACTTCGTGACAAGAGAAGGGGAAACCGTTCGGGAAGTTGTAATTACGGACGAACCGAATGCCGATAAAGTTTCAGTTAAAACCACTGAGCATATTTCAAAAGACGACGGAAACTCAATTTACAAATTAGTAGAAACGAGTCAAGAAGGTGGACCGAAGGTTATTGATTTCTTTAGTTCCTCTCGGGAATCTCATACGAGATTTGATGAGAATGGTGTCAAAACAAATGCAGAGTGGGTAAATAAACTTGATAATTCCCATGGCACTTTTACTTTTGATAAGAATGCTAATCGATCAATAGAAATAGATTATGATAAAAATAACGTGATGGTTCGTCAATTTGTTAAGAATACATCAGATAATTCCAGTGAAGAATTGGTGATTGACCCTGGATCGAGTGCTCGTACCCTAACAAAAATAAATGCAGACAAGTCTAAAGAGATTCAATCCATTGATGCATATAAAACTGAAACAGTTCAAAAAATCGATGGGAAAAGCAATGAAACTTATTTTGAAAGCAATAAATCTGATGGTAGTTATGTAAAACGCGAATTCGATCCCGAAACAGGGGAAAGAAAAGAACTTATCGTTGATAGGGATAAGAATAGCTCGCAATTTTTAGATGATGGAAAAGGAAATTGGAGTGACATTCAATATGATCGCGATGGACAAGCTACAAATGGGGAATGGGGTAAAAATAATGGCAGTTTTGGTGATTTTGAAGTCATTAACGGAACTCGTATCGAGCATATTAATGATGGTGCTGGTTATGATCAGAAAATAACCACTGCACCAGATAAAAATAAAAATATTGTATGGAACGATGCAAATAAGGATACATCTGGTGAAATAAATCAGCGATCTGATGGAACTTATACATCGACTACGGTAATGCCGGATAGGTCTAAACAATTTACTGTAAAAGATCAAAATGGTGTGATAACGACAGATTATGTTACGAACTGGGGTTATAAAAACGCAAAATCTTGGACTTCTCCTGATGGCACTAAGGGATCAGAGTTTTACGACGGCAAAAAGACTACGCAACAAATTAGTAAGCCAGATGGAAGTGTGCAAACAACTTACACCGATGGTGAAGGCAATGGTCAAACCAAAATTTCCAATAAGGAAGGAACAATCACCCAACTAATATCGATTTATAAAGACAACACTTATCGCGTCGAGATCACCAATTCCGTGACTAAGAAAAGGGAAATTTTTCATCGTAATGCAAATGGTAGCTATATGAAATCCGTCTCCGATGGAAAGGATGATACCTACAGCTATAAATTTTATGACGCTAAAAACAATATGACGAGGTCGGAAACGCGAGGGGCAAATGGAGCCGTCACTTACGTGAAGATTGAGAATGGGACCCGTACTGAGTGGAGTGGCAAAGACTTAGATGAAAATGGCGATCTCGATAAAGGAGTCGTACGCAAGACAATTACGAACCCTGATGGCACGATTACGTCTATGGGGGATGATAGAAATGGTCGACGCGATGAGATAACTTATGGCGCAGATGGTGTCGGTATCGTTGGAACGACTTTTATTGAATATAAGCCAGATGGCAGTGGCGTGATTTATCGGACAGATAAAGATGGACGAGTAACAAGAGAGAGTGTTGATGCTGGCACGATCAAACTGTATCAAAAAAAGATTGACACTAAGAGTGAATATAGCAAAGAAACCGAACAGAATGGCGTGACTCGGACAGAGTATCGTAAGCCTGATGGCACGATGGGTGGAAGTTATAACGATGGTGTTAATAAAATTGAGACAACTTATGGTGTGGATGGTATCGGCATCATTTCTAACCGTGTGACTGAACGAAATCCAGATGGCAGTGGCGTGGAGTATTACACTGGGCCAGATGGGAGAACGGAGAGAAAAGAATTCGGGCCAGGCGAAATTCCTGCGCTTAAGCAGAAGAAAGATCCAAAAGGTGAACCTACTCCGCCAGAGAAACCAAAGGAACTTCCTAATAACGATTTCCCAAAGAACGATAACCCTGATGATCATTATGACGATGATCAGGAGGATTCTTATCCTGAACCAGAGCCAGATCCTACCCCTGAGCCCGATCCAACACCTGATCCAATTCCGACGCCGAATCCGACCCCAAATCCAGGGCCGAATCCAGGACCGCGACCATATCCGCCGCCACCTCCGCCGCCACCACCGCCAGCTCCTCGCCGCGATCCTTTGGCTTTCGATTTGAATCGTGATGGTGTGGTTGAAACTGTTTCGAAAGACAATGGCGTTAATTTCGACTTGGATAATAATGGATTTGCTGAACGCACAAGTTGGGTGGGAAGTAATGATGCACTGCTAGTATTAGACCGTAATTTGAACGGAAAAATTGACGGTGGTGGTGAATTATTTGGTACAGAAACGTTGTTGAAAACGGGTAAATTCGCCACCAACGGTTTTGACGCACTTGCTGAATTCGATTTGAATAAAGACGGCGTCATTAACGTAAATGACACAGTCTTTTCTGAGTTAAGGATCTGGCAGGATAGTAATGTCAATGGCATTGCCGAAGAGGGCGAATTAAAAACGTTAGCCTCAATCGGTATCAAACAAGTTAATCTGGCTTATCAAAATAATTTGTGGACTGATACCAACGACGTACAACATCGTGAGAATGCTACCTATGTTCTAGAAGATGGAACAAGCGCAGTGACTAATACTCTTTGGTTTGATATTGATAAACGCCAGACAATTCCAGTAGATGAATTGATTGGTGACGGTATTGTAGTGAGCGAGGCCATCAATAAGCTACCAAACGTTGTTGGGTTTGGTAATACGCACTCTTTACATCATGCGATGGCTCTTGATAATACCGGGCAGTTACAGGCCAAAGTTGAAGCATTTGTTGCCGAAAATGATCCTGCAAAACGCCAACTGTTAGTGACTGAAATTCTATTTTTATGGACTAAACAAACAGGCATTGATCCTTTGAGTCGGGGTGGGGTGGTTGACGCTCGCAAAGTTGGCGTTTTGGAGTCTTTTTGGGGGCAGGCAACTCTTGATCGCGATCCGACCGGCAGCTACGGCGCAAGCGTGCAGCAAGCTTATGACCAACTAGAACGATCTACTTATTCGCAATTAATGGTGAACTCGCATTTTGCTTCATTGATAAAACGCGCCACTTTTACAAAAATAGACGGAAAATGGGTTGGAGATTTTCGCGATGCGGCAGTTCACTTTGCGTATGCATTTAAAAACGCAGACTCATTTGCCGTCGAGAGATTGCTTGACTATATGAGTGTGGTTTCTGGACTCAATCCTTATGATACATCTCTTTCTAATCAATTAAGAGCTGATATTTTGTCTGTGGCTGAACTGTTTGAGCCTGATGTTCGTGAAAAATTAATCGGAGTATTGTTCATTCATGCCGATGTAATGGTGGGTACTGCAGACGATGATATTTTGCGTGGCTATCAGGGTAACGATAGTATTAGTGGTGGCAGCGGAGATGATGACTTATCTGGTGACGACGGAAATGATTTGATTCAAGGTGGTGACGGGGCAGATCTTATAGATGGTGGTGTAGGCAATGATCAATTATTTGGCGATATCGGCAATGATCTTATTAACGGACGTGATGGTGATGATGTAATTCGTGGAGGTATTGGTTCAGATGTTGTTCTGGGCGACGCTGGAAACGACACCATCTTTGGTCAACAAGGTGATGACTTTGTTGGAGGAGGTGAGGGTAGCGACTATATTGTTGGCGATGTTGGAAACGACCGCTTATTTGGTGACGCTGGTAAGGATGAAATTATTGGTGGCGATGGAGCTGATTATATCGATGGTGGTGTAGGCGATGATCAATTGGATGGTGGTTTTGGCAATGATACTGTCATCGGAGGTCTTGGCGATGATTATTTAGCAGGTGGTGATGGTGATGATGTTTTAGATGGCGGTGCCGGCAATGACTATTTACGTGGCGGATTCGGAAATGACACTTATCTTTGGGGAATTGGTTCTGGTAAAGACATGGTCACTAATGAAGAAATCACGATTGGAAGGAAAAACGTCCTTAAGATTGGTGAAGGAATCCGCCCAAGTGATCTTTGGGTAAGAAATGAAAGGGCTACTCAAAGTGTAATTTTAGGCGTTAAAAATAAGGAAGATACGTTTACGATTTTCGGTGGATTTGATCTTTTGAATACTGCAGGAGTTATTCAAGAGTTTATATTTGCGGATGGAACTGTTTGGACGCATGCGGACCTAAAAACAATGAGTTTGATCGGCACAGAAAATGATGAAGAAATCTTTGGATTTGAAAGTGACGATGTTCTTGGAGGCAATGGTGGCGATGATACCCTGTTTGCAGGCGTTGGTCGTGATACGTTAGATGGAGGTACTGGGAATGATCAGATGTCAGGTGGATGGGGAAGTGATACGTATATTTTTGGACGTGTTTCTGGTAACGACGTAATTCATGAAAGTAACGACTTAGATCATAGAGATTTGAATGTGATTCAATTTGAACCCGGGATCTCACTTTCAGACATTTCATTTGATATGGTTGAAAATGGAAGTACTGTTGACGATTTGCTGATCAAAATAAGAGACACCAGCAGTTCTGTAGTAGTGAAAAATTTCTTTCGAGAATATAAGCTCAGTAATGGTGAGCGAAGCATTGGTATTTCTCAGTTAGTATTTTCAGATGGTACATCGATTACTCGAGATGAAATTCGGCAATCATTGATTCAGCGGCAGATTACAGCTGGCAATGATGTTATTCATGGTTTTGAAGGATCAGATGTCTTGGAGGGTGGTGCCGGAGACGATACTATTGAGGGTTACTTGGGTGATGACGTATATAAATTCGGACGAAGCTCTGGAAATGATACTTTTTTCGAGTTGTACTATGATCTTTTTAAATCTCAAAATATCATCTTGCTAGATAACGATGTTAAACCTGAAGATGTTCAATTGAAACGAGATACCTTGCAAGAGGAAGATGTGCTGTTAAGTATTTCGGGTTCTTCAAATACTTTAAGATTGCAAAGACATTTAGGGCATTTTTATTTGGGTAAAATACAATTTTCTGATGGTACTTCGTGGGATTACAACGAAGTATTTAGAAGAGTAAATTTAGGAACTTCTGCTGTAGACCTTATCGTTGGCACAAGCGCAGATGAAACGTTTGATGGACTTGGTGGTGATGATCGTATCGAAGGCGGCGCAGGAGGAGATACCTATCTGTTCGATCGCAATTCGGGTAATGATACGATCCTTGATCGTGGCGATAGTTTAGTATTAAACAACTCCGATAAAGTTCAATTAGGTGTTGGAATTCTGCCATCAGATGTGAAACTGAGACGCCAAAGTTCGATGTCTCCAAACGATATTTTATTGAGCATTTCTGGTTCAGCCAGTACGTTGACAATTCAGAGCGGTCTAACACAAAATTATGACGGTTCTTTTAATTATGCAATTGAAACTATTCGATTTGCTGATGGTACGGAATGGAATTGGAGTGCCATTAAGCAAAAAGTAAGTCAAGGCACAAATACTGACGATATCATTAATGGTTTTATCGATAGTGACGATGAGCTGGACGGTGCAGGCGGAAATGATCGGATGGAAGGATATGATGGTTCTGATACATATATCTTTGGCAGAAACTATGGAAACGATTTTATTGAGGATTACGATCAAGCAGGCATCGGAAGCAGTAATGACTTAGACGTTGTTAAGCTTGCTGCTGGTGTTCTCCCCGAAGATGTACTTGTATCAAGGGATAGCAATGAAAGCCTAATTTTAACTATTCAAGGTACTGCCGATAAACTGACGATTTACCGATATTTTGATAAGCCAGTTTGGGCAAACGGTGCGAGTCCGTTTCAGATAGAAAAAATCCAATTTGAGAATGGTATCGTTTGGGATTATAGCGCTGTGCTTGCCGCCTTTATGCGTGGAACAAATGGTGACGATAGTATCTATGGAAAAGAGACAGATGACACGATAAATGGATTTGGCGGAAACGATCTTGTTTTCGGCGCTGGAGGAAATGATCGACTATATGGCGGTGATGGTAACGATACAGTTGTAGGCGGCGACGGCGACGATATTGTTGACGGAAATTCTGGTAACGATGAGCTCCGAGGTGGCGATGGATTTGATCAATATATTTTTGGTCGACAGTCTGGAAATGACTTGATTAACGATGGCGACAATCAAAGTGTCATTCGTCGAGATCAAATAGTTTTGGATTCGGACATTGCTCCAGCAGATATTAGTCTTAGTAGAGATGGTAGTGGATCAAATATCGGACTTGTAATTTCGATTGCTGGTAGCTCAAGTTCGTTAAAAATTTACCCGTACTTTTATGGCACTGAACTTAATCCCAGTATGCGACAAGAAATTTTGTTTGCTGACGGTACAATTTGGAATGCCGAGCAAATAAAGGACTTAAGTACACCAGTTGCGAATCGCGCACCAATAGTTTCAGAGCCGATCGCTGACCAAGCTGCAAAGCAAAATATTTTATTTAACTTTGCCATTCCTGATGCTGCATTCAAAGATCTTGATACTACTGACGTACTAACATATTCAGCTAGTTTGTCAAATGGTTCGGCACTTCCATCTTGGCTTAAATTTAATGCGAGCACCAAAACATTTAGTGGTACGCCAACAGTTTTGAGCACTGTTGGCGTAAAAGTGACGGTTAGAGATAAAGAAGGTTTAGCTGTTTCTGATGCGTTCAATATCGTAGTTGGCTCATCAAATCAAGTTCTCAATGGAACAAATGGGACAGACAATCTTATTGGCAATATCGGTAATGATACTCTGACTGGATTTGCGGGCAATGACGCGTTATTCGGTGGACGTGGCAATGATATTTATGTCTTTAACCGTGGCGATGGTCAGGACACGATTGACAACCTTGACCTGTTGACTGGGACAGATACATTGCGTTTCGCGACGGGCGTGATCGATACTGATGTGTTGGCATTCAAGTCAGGAAACCATCTAGCGTTTAAGCTAAAAAATAGTACTGACCAGGTCGTGATCGCCAACTATTATGCGGCGAATACCACTATAAATGGACAGGCTGCTGATTACAAAATCGATAAAGTCGAGTTCTCCAACGCGGTTAGTTGGAATCAATCCATGATACAAACGATGGTTGATCGAGCGACCAATAATAAGGCACCGACTTTAGGTACAGCGGTGCCGAATCAAAATAGTAAAGTCGATGTCGCCTATAGCTTCACTGTTCCAGTGAATACTATTGTCGATGCCGATGTAGGCGATACTGTGACCTATAGCTTGAAGATGCAAGATGGTTCTGCCTTGCCTACTTGGTTAAGTTTTAACGCGGCGACGCGAATCATCTCTGGTACGCCAACATTGAGTAATTTGGGTAGCCTAAGTTTGACTTTGTGGGGCACTGACAACTACGGTACTGCTCTTGGGCAAAACCTCAGCATGACAGTTAATCCAGCCAATCGCGCACCAGTCGTTGCGGTCAATGTGCCAGATCAGATGGCAAGCCAAGGTGCGGCGTTTAACTATACGATACCAAGCAATAGTTTTAGTGATCCTGATGTTGGTGATGTCTTGACGTATAGCGCAACATTGGTAGATGGCACCGCCTTACCATCTTGGTTAACATTGAACGCCACAACTGGTGCTTTTAGCGGTACACCAATATCGGTCGGAACATTGAGCATTAAGGTGACTGCGAAGGACAGCGGCAATCTAAATGCTTCCGATGTTTTCGATTTGACTGTCAATGTTTCTAATCTCAATTTGACAGGTACCACTGGTGCAGACACCCTTACTGGAGGCGTCGGCAATGATTCGCTAAGCGGACTCGCAGGCAACGACAAATTAACTGGCAATGCAGGTAATGATTCACTCGACGGCGGTGCAGGTTCCGATACGCTGATTGGTGGTTTGGGTGATGACATTTACATCGTTGATGTGACTACCGATGTCGTGACAGAAAATGCGAATGAAGGGACTGACACGATCAAGAGTAGCGTCACCTTAACTCTGGCAGCTAATGTTGAAAACCTCACCTTAAGCGGTACCACAGCCATCAATGGCACGGGCAATGCGTTAAACAATGTCTTGACTGGTAATAGCGCCGTCAACACGCTTAACGGTGGAGTTGGTGCCGATACTTTAGCGGGTGCTGCTGGCAATGATATCTATGTGGTCGACAACATCAACGATATGATTGTTGAAAGCGCCAATGAAGGAACTGATCAGGTCTCTAGCTCGGTTAGCTTCACCTTGAGTGCCAATACCGAGAATTTGACATTGACTGGAACCGCGAGTATCAACGCTACTGGTAATACCGCCGTCAATACCTTAACCGGTAATGCAGGCAACAATGTCATCGACGGTGGTGCAGGCAATGACAGCATGGCTGGTGGTGCGGGCAATGATACCTATGTGGTTGATAGTAGCGGTGATACTGTCACCGAAGCAGCAAATGCTGGTACCGATATGGTGCAAAGTAGTGTCAGTTACTCTTTGGGTACGAATCTAGAAAATCTGACCCTGACAGGCACAGCGAATATCAATGCTACAGGCAATACCGCTGCCAATATTTTGTTCGGCAACAGTGGCAATAATGTCTTGGATGGTGGCGCTGGTGCGGACGCTATGTCTGGTGGTGCTGGCAATGATATTTACGTGCTCGACAATGCTAGTGACGTGATTACGGAAAACGGGAGTGAAGGAATTGACCAAGTCAAATCATCACTCACTTATACCTTAATCGCGAATTTAGAATCTTTGTTGTTGACAGGCACCACAGCGATCAACGGCACAGGCAATGCGCTGGATAATCTGCTTATTGGGAATAGTGGAAAGAACGTCTTAAACGGTGGTGCTGGCAATGATATTTTGCAAGGAGTTGCAGGTGACGATACGCTGACCGATACTACGGGAAACAATATCTTTGATGGCGGTGCTGGTATCGACGTGATCACCGCGGGTATAGGCAATGATTTCATCGTTGGCGGACTCGGTAACGATACAATCACTACCAGCACAGGTGTTGATGTGGTTGCTTTTAATCGTGGTGATGGCATGGATACCTTGGTCGCAAGTACCGGAAAAGATAATACTTTATCGTTGGGTAAAGGGATTAAATATGCTGATCTGCTATTCAAGAAATCTGGTAATGATCTGATCTTAGTTACTGGCACCAGTGAGCAAGTCACGATGAAAGACTGGTACACCAATGTCAATAATCGTAGTATCGCTAACTTGCAGATTGTGATTGAGGGTACGACAGACTACAACGCTGCCTCGACGAATAAATTGAACAATAAGAAAATTGAACAGTTTAATTTCGATGGTTTGGTGACTAAGTTTGATCAAGCTCGCGCTGCCAATCCTTCTTTAACAAGTTGGGCTTTGTCTTCATCGCTACTTGAATTTTATTTGAATAGCAGTGATACGGCTGCAATTGGTGGTGATCTAGCTTATCAGTATGCGAAGAGCGGTAATCTTTCTGCATTCTCGATGACACCAGCTCAGGCTTTGTTATCGAGTGCGCAGTATGGAAATAGTGCGCAAGCATTGCAGTCTACGACCAGCCTTCAAGATGCATCAGTACGATTGATGTGATCTGTATTCATTTTTAGAGTTGTTTTACAAAGGGTGAATTGATTGTTGTTGATGTCTAATTAGCACTCCTATTAATTTTGAATGGGAGTGCTAGGATTGCGTACGGTTGTTACTTGAATGCTGTGATTGTCATGTTCTTTATTGAATTTTCACTTTAGTAAATCGACCGTCACTGTAGTTGAATTTTTAATAAAAAACGCCATTTTGGAGATTTTGTTTTTAAATAATTTTAGATCAACGAATTTAGAGGTAATTAATTTTTTAAGTAGTTAATTTATTTATTTTTATTCTAAGCAAATTAGTTTATAGAATTCGTAGTCTTCACCAAAGAAAAATGCCCGCTTAATGAAAGTTAAGCGGGCATTTTTCTTTGGTGCGCATGCATTAAGCGACTTACATAAAATTTATTTTGCGTGTAGGCTGTCTTTTTTCAGTAAATGTGTCTTGAAATTCATTTCAGCTTCGTCTATTGTGCAATGCACCAATAATAACAAGGAATGCAATTGGCTCACGAACACACCAAGAGCAGCTTGTCTGCGCTGACATTAGCTGCAATCGGTATCGTTTATGGCGATATCGGTACTAGTCCTCTCTACACCATGCAAGAAGTTTTTGATCATAAGCATGGTCTCGCCCTTAATCCTGAAAACATACTTGGCATTGTTTCATTGATTCTTTGGGGGCTTATTTTTATCGTCTCTTTAAAGTATGTGACGCTGGTGCTGCGTGCCAATAATCGTGGCGAGGGCGGGATTATGGCGTTGGCGGCGCTGACCTTGGAATCGGTAGGTAAGAATTCCAAAATGTATTTCCCTTTAGTGATTTTGGGCGTGATTGGCGCTTCCCTTTTTTATGGGGATGGCGTCGTCACTCCTGCGATGACGGTGCTGTCGGCGATTGAGGGGATAAAGGTTGCGACTCCCGCGTTAAAGCCGTTTGTCGTGCCGATTACTTTGGTTATTTTGATCTGTTTGTATGCGGTGCAATCGCGCGGAACGGCGACGATAGGTAAGTTCTTCGGGCCTGTGATGGTTATTTGGTTTGCGGTGTTGGCTGCGATGGGTATATACAATATTTTACGTGTGCCCGCGATTTTGGAGGCATTTAATCCTATCCATGCTTTAGAGTTTTTATATTTCCACCGTTGGGCGGCGTTCATCGCTCTGGGGGCTGTCGTTTTGGCGTTTACGGGTTCTGAAGCTTTGTATGCGGATATGGGGCATTTTGGCCCTAAACCTATCCGTGCTGCTTGGTTCTTTATCGTCTTTCCAGCCTTAGGTTTAAATTATTTGGGGCAGGGGGCTTTGTTGATGATAGAGCCAAGCGCTGTTTCTAATCCGTTTTTTAACCAACTTGGTGATTGGAGTATTTATCCTTTGGTTGTGCTTTCAACCATGGCTGCTGTGATTGCTTCTCAAGCGACGATATCTGGTGCGTTTTCGATGACCAAGCAGGCAATTTCCCTGGGATTTTTGCCTCGCATGAAGATCATTCATACTTCTTCCAAGGAAATAGGTCAGATCTATATTCCGGTTGTGAACTGGCTGCAGTTAGCTGCAGTTGTCGGTGCTGTCGTTGGATTTGGTTCTGCTACTAATTTGGCATCTGCCTATGGGATTGCAAATACGGGCACGATGTTGGTGACTTCGATTTTGACTTTCTTCGTTATTCGCTATGGTTGGAAATACAATTTAGCATTGTGTATTGCTTCAACCTCATTTTTCCTGTTGATCGATATTTCTTTGTTCTCATCAAACGCATTGAAATTCTTTAGTGGTGGCTGGTTCCCAATCGCACTTGGATTCTGTATCTGTGTGGTGATGCTGACTTGGCGTCGTGGTCGCTCCTTGGTATTTGATAATTTGAAAAAGCATGCAATTCCTTTGGAAGAATTTTTGGAATCCTTGTTTATTTCTCCGCCTGTGAGGGTGGCAGGTACAGCGGTGTTTTTGCGTGGTGAGGCCGACGGTGTTCCGCATGCTTTATTGCATAATCTCTCGCACAATAAGATCCTGCATGAGCGGGTAATCTTTATTACTTTGCATAACAAAGAAATACCATGGGTACCATTCTCTGAGCGTATCAAAGTTACTGATTTGAAAAATAATTGTTTTCAAGTTGATGTGTATTATGGTTTTAAAAATGAGCCCGATATTCCAAATGCCTTGGCATTGTGCGCACCTTTCGGTTTGGAGTTTGAACCTTTGGAAACATCTTATTTCATCTCTAGACAAACGATTATTTCTAGTCCAGGTGGCGGTATGTCGATGTGGCGTGAGGGTCTGTTTGTGACCATGTCTAGAAATGCACGTGATGCAGCAGATTACTACCAGATCCCAAGTAATCGGGTTATTGAGGTGGGGGCGCAGGTCGAGATTTAAGGGGTATTTCGGTCGGACTTGCAGGTTTGTTGCCCGAGGGGCTTATAAAAACCAAATAGCTATGCTATAATTTTGTTTTTCGCGGCTGTAGCTCAGCTGGATAGAGTACTTGGCTACGAACCAAGGGGTCGTGGGTTCGATTCCTGCCAGCCGCACCAGATTTAAGGAGTTAGATGAAAATCTAACTCCTTTTTTCGTTTTTAAGTTTCTCAGTTTCTTAATTGAACGTGCTATCGAGAATTTTTGCGTCATTTGTACATTCCTGAGCTTCCAGCTAAATCCTTAGCTTTTGGGGCTTCATATTTTATTTGTACTCTGCTATAATCTTTTTCTTCGCGGCTGTAGCTCAGCTGGATAGAGTACTTGGCTACGAACCAAGGGGTCGTGGGTTCGATTCCTGCCAGCCGCACCAGATTTAAGGAGTTAGATGAAAATCTAACTCCTTTTTTCGTTTTTGCTGTGGATTTAATTATTTTGTGATGTTTTCGATTGCTTTTCGCAAGCTCCAATCTGTGGCTAGCGGATAATCTGAGTTTTGAATTGTTCTTGTCATCTGTTTAATGCCGATTCTTTGTAGATCGCTTTCGTAAGATTGAATCAATCGATGGACTAAGCTCGTATCCGGCAACATTGTTCCTAAAAATAATACTTTGTTCTGATACTCAATTAAGATAGTGGGAAAATTTTCGATGTCGAGATCATCAACCAGATCCGCATGATCTTCAATATCTATCCACGCAAAACATTTGTCTTGATGTGCTGTTTGTAATTGCTCAAAATCGTCTTGATAAGATTTGCATGTGCCACACCATGCCGCACAAAGGCAGGCTATTAGCCAAGGTGTTTCTTGAATTTTCCGTTGAATGACGAGCAAATCGGTGCTCGGGTAAATTTGTGTATTCATGCCTTTTATTTTAACCGATCAAGCTTGGCGTTGACACAGGTGCTATCAAATCTAGCTGAAAAACCGATGTGAGCGGAGCTTGGTACAGGGTAAAATAACAATATGACGATATTACTAGCAATTGAAACTTCAACTGATCTCGCATCGGTTGCACTGATCTCTGATCGACAAATTACTTATCGTGATTTGTCGGGAGTCCAAACACACTCTTTTGGTCTGTTGCCCGCTGTGCAGGATTTATTGCATGCGTCGGGGATTACGCTCGATCAGCTTGATGCAATTGCTTTTGGTTGTGGTCCTGGTGCTTTCACTGGTGTTCGTACTGCCTGTGGTGTAGTTCAAGGACTAGCATTTGGATTGCAGATTCCCGTCTTGCCGGTGATTAGTTTGTTAGCCATGGCGGAGGCCGCAAAAAACCATCATCAGTTGCAGAATGTTGTATGTTGCCTAGATGCCCGCATGGGTGAAGTTTACTGGGCGCATTATGGATTTCACGAGGGTGCATGGCAGGAATTGTATGCACCGGCTTTGAGTAATTTGGATGCCGCATTAGATTATGCACAAGGTTTGCAATTAGATCTGGTTTTTGGTGTGGGTTTGTCCTTGCCCCAAGCGCATGCAAATTTGAGGCTAGTAATCCAAATGCCACATGCGAGATCGGCATTAACAATCGCTGAAAAATATTTGCAAGATGGATTACGATTTGACGCGACGCAAGCACAGCCACTTTATCTGAGAAATAAGATTGCACTAACTACTGCCGAGCGCATTCTGGCGGCGAGTGTATGAACACGATACATCAGTCTATTGCTGAGTTTGGCGGTTACGAATTTTGTCAACTTGGTTTATCCGATCTGGATCAGATTTTGGCGATAGAGCAGGCGGTGTACACGCATCCGTGGACTTATGGAAATTTTGTTGATACTTTTCAACATGAGCATGAAGCCTGTGGGATACGTGATGATCAAGGTCATTTGGTCGCATATTTTTTCTTAATGCCAGTAGTCGATGAGTTACATCTTCTGACGTTTGCGGTCGACGCAAAAAAGCAAAAATTAGGATATGGATATATCTTATTAAGAAAAATGATGGCATTGGCGCGCGAAAAAAAATTCGCGTCAATCATGCTTGAAGTGCGAGTCAGTAATACGCGGGCAATTGCGGTTTATCAACGCTTTGGATTTGTCGAGATAGGGCGTCGCAAAGGCTATTATCCAGTGCAAGATTTACTTAGAGAAGATGCGATTGTGATGCGTATCTTGACACAAACCGATCATCTTTCTACTTCCGATTGAGCGATCATGAATGACATTCGTAATTACTATTTACAGAACCTAGGCATTGGCGAAGTTTGGATGCTTCGTCATGCCGATGCGCTGGTTGATGCTGAACTGTCCGTCACTGAGTCGGCACAAAGTGCGTTTGAGGCGAGTGCGGTTGTAAGACAGGTGTTGCCAGTGAGTGAGAGTCAGTCCACTTGGCGTGATATTCAAGCAGAGATTCTCCGTTGTGAAAAGTGTCCCCAATGTCAGTTACTTGGTAAGTCGCAAGATCAATCCCATTCAGAAATTGAGGCGATTGATGTAGTCGTTGTCACAGAGTATGCCGCACCCGAGCAAATCAGTGAGAGTGAGAAGTTATTGCGCAATGCATTAGCTGCTTTGTCATTAGGTGAGGGGGGACGAAATGCTCGTAGTTATCGCTGTTCATTGTTCAAGGCAAGAGAGCCACATTTCTCAGTGCTTGATTCGAACTTCAAGCAAGATCATGCTGACACCTGCTTACCATTTCTGCTTCAAGAAATCCGCGCAATCCAGCCACGTGCGATTGTTTTGTTCGGTGAGCGGGTTGCTACCACATTGTTAAATTTGCTAGCGCAACCAAAAATGTCAGATTTGCGCAAGATACAACACTCATATTTAGATATCCCTGTTATCGTGACATATAGCTGTGAAGAAATGTTGTCTGATCCCAATTGTAAATATGAAGTATGGACTGATTTTTGCAGGCTTAAAGCGTTGCTTTAATTCTGTATTCTGTGTCAGTTGTTGACTGAGGTCGCCATATTATGCAGCTCAATTTATGCTGCACAATTGAATTGGTATTCGTTCATGGCGTAACTATTCGGTAGAGACAAGTTATGAATACTTATCAAGATAAATTTCATCGAGAATGGTCTCATTTAAACGATCCACATGTTCGCGCACTTGCTTGGCTAATTACCTCCCCTGATTTGCTGGATAAAGAATCAGCGATCTGGTGGCGTCAGATCGGTTCGCTTGAAACACCGGATCTGAGTAAGGTGCGAACTTGGTTGTTTAATCTCGATCAACATCCAAGTACTTTGCATGAAGCCTTAAAAATTCACCGATTTTTGCGTCTCGGGCACTATGCGGAAAATCTGCTGGCTTTCTATTTTGCGCATGAAGGTCTTTTGTATGGACATGGATTGCAAGTTCACAATGAAAAGGCAGAGACCATTGGCGAGTTCGATTATCTTCTCTTCGCGCAAGGCGGATTATTGCATCTAGAGCTTGCAACAAAATTCTACCTGTTTCATCAGCCGATGACGGCACATGAGCATATGCGCCGATTGCCAGATGTGTATGACTATCTGGGACCAAACTTGAATGATAGTTTGGGAGCGAAGATGCAAAAGATTTTGCAACGCCAGCTGATCTTATCGCAGCATGATTCCGCTCGAAAATTAATTCAAACACGAGTCGTTGCTGCGCGTGCATTGATTAAAGGCTGGTTGTTTTATCGTAGCTCAGAGCCTAAGCAGTTGGTGCCAGGCATCGCGTCGAATCACTGTTTAGGATTTTGGTGGACTCTCGCAGAATTTGAACAGCTCGCCGTGCCTTACGCTTTGAAATTAGAGCGCTTACAGTGGTTAGCGCCAGCGCAAGTGAGTCTTGATGAGGTCATGGATAAGAGTATGATTTTGGATACTCTGCAGCGTTATTTTCATACTGATTCCACACCAGTTCTGGTTGCAATTATGAAGAAAAATGGTGATCTGATGCAGGAATTTTGTCGTGGTATGGTGGTGCCTAATGACTGGCCAGAGAAGGCCAGTCAAATGCAGCGGATACAGTAGATGGTGTTAATGTTTTGCTTCGCCGATTAAGGCAACTGAATCAAATATTTTTTGATTTGCTTTATGCTTTAGCATCACCGCATACATGGTTGAGGCGACAAATAAACCAAATATGACAATCACGACATTTGTCGGTAAATTGAAAGAAACCATTAGGGCGTAAATCGATAACAGCACCAGAATAGATAAATTTTCATTGAAGTTTTGAACGGCGATCGAATGTCCGGCGCTCATCAAAACATGACCTCGATGTTGTAATAGTGCGTTCATAGGCACCACAAAGAAGCCCGCTAATCCACCAATGAAGATCAATAGCGGATAGGCCAGCCAGACATTCGTAACAAAGATCATGGTGGTTACGACCAGTCCCATTAATACACCGAGCGGCATCACGGATAAAGATTTTTTTAGCGGGATAATCCGCGCAGCAAACAAAGCGCCAATGGCGATACCGACGGCAAACACGCCTTGTAATTCACTCCCTTTGTTTAAAGGCATATGTAAATTGACTTCGGCCCACTTGAGCACGAGGTATTGCAAGGTTGCGCCAGCACCCCAGAATAGTGTTGTTACTGCGAGTGAAATTTGCCCAAGCTTGTCACGCCAAAGCTTAATCGAGCAATGTGTGAAATCGCGTAAAAGGCAAATTGGATTAGATTCTTGCTTTTGATATTTTGCTCCAGTATCTGGAATGTAACGATTGAAGATCGCGGCGATAATGTAGCAAACGGTAATTGCACACAAGGCAGATTGATTGGTTGTGTTGATGCCGGTACTGATTAAAGGGAAGTCGAAACTTAAAAGCTTGTCGGAAATTTGCGGGTCAACTAGTTTGCCACCTAAGACTACGCCCAAAATGATGGAGCTAATTGTTAAACCTTCGATCCAACCATTCGCTGCGACTAATTTTTCAGCTGGAAGCAACTCGGTCAAAATACCATATTTTGCGGGTGAATAGGCGGCAGCACCGAATCCCACGACACCATAAGCAATCACCGGGTGGACATCAAAAAACATTAATGCGCAACCAGCAATCTTAATTAGATTCGTGAAAAACATCACTTTGCCTTTGGGGCGTGAATCTGCGAACGCACCGACGAAAGCCGCTAACAAAACATAAGATAGTGCGAAACTCCATTTAAGTAGAGGTGTCATCCATTGCGGAGCGTCCATAGTGACTAAGAGTGCTATCGCTGCGATTAGCAGTGCATTGTCGGCCAGCGACGAGAAAAATTGCGCCGCCATAATTGTATAAAAACCGCGTTTCATTCGTTCTGTTGACCTTTGCTTTTGGGATTTGCTTTGTCCGGCAGGCATGCTTTATACCACGAAATACGGCTAGGATTCTTGAAATGGCGCAAGCAAATAATGTAATGCGTTAGTAATACTGGGTAAAATAACAGTATTTCTTTCTTTCTGATTTTGACTGAGTCGCCACTCTAATTTATGTGCTTCTAATATGGCTAAACAAAAAACAAATTACACCTGTACAGAATGTGGTGGTGTCCAAAGTAAATGGGCTGGTCAGTGCCCGTCTTGTCAGCAATGGAACACCTTGGTTGAGACAGTGGTGGAAGAGGCTGGCAATCGTTTTTCGAATAAATATCAAGGTATAGCACAAACTGCACCGGTGCTAAATTTGGCTGACATTGAGGCGGAAGATATTCCTCGTTTTGGTACCGACATTGAAGAGTTTGATCGGGTGCTGGGTGGTGGTCTTGTGCCTGGTGGCGTGGTACTTATTGGTGGCGATCCTGGAATCGGGAAATCAACCTTGCTGTTGCAGGCACTTTCCAATCTCACCAAAATCAAAAAAGTATTGTATGTAAGTGGTGAAGAATCTGGCGCGCAGATCGCTTTGCGTGCCAAGCGTTTAGCTGTTGATGCCAAGGGTGTCTCATTGCAGGCTGAGATTCAGTTAGAAAAAATTCTGAACACATTGGCAGAGCACAAGCCACAGGTCGTGGTAATCGATTCAATTCAAACCATGTACTCAGATGCCTTGAGCTCGGCACCAGGTTCAGTGGCGCAAGTGCGGGAATGTGCGGCGCAATTAACGCGTGTCGCCAAAACCATGAATATCACGATGATTTTGGTTGGACATGTAACCAAAGAGGGCGCACTTGCTGGGCCGCGCGTATTAGAGCATATTGTAGATACAGTGTTGTATTTTGAAGGTGATACACATTCTAGTTTTCGTTTGGTCAGAGCTATCAAGAATCGCTTTGGCGCAGTAAATGAATTAGGTGTGTTTGCGATGACTGAACGCGGCTTGAAAGGCGTATCGAATCCATCAGCACTTTTCTTGTCGCAACATGACACACAGGTGCCTGGTTCTTGTGTGATGGTGACGCAAGAGGGAACTCGCCCGCTGTTGGTTGAAATTCAAGCTTTGGTCGATACCTCGCACGCACCTAATGCGAAACGTTTATCGGTGGGTTTGGAGCAGAATCGTTTGGCCATGTTACTGGCTGTTCTGCATCGCCATGCGGGTGTCGCTGCATTTGATCAAGATGTTTTTATTAACGCAGTTGGCGGTGTCAAAATTACCGAACCAGCTGCCGATCTTGCAGTTTTGTTGGCGATTAATTCTTCGATGCGAAATAAGCCTTTGCCACGTGGTTTGGTGGTCTTTGGCGAGGTTGGTTTGGCGGGTGAAATTCGACCAGCACCACGTGGTCAAGAGCGCTTGCGTGAAGCGGCAAAATTAGGTTTTTCAATCGCAATGATTCCGAAATCAAATGCCCCTAAACAAAAAATTGAAGGCTTGCAAATTATTGCGGTCGATCGGATTGATGAAGCCTTAAATAAAATTCGCGATGTTGATGGCTTGGTCGAATAATTGAAGGCTCGAACGAACGATCAATCAATCAATCAATCAATGACCTGCACGTGTATCAGTTTAAAGCCCCATGTCTTTCTAATTGAAATGGGGCTTTTTTGTATTCGACAACTGTCTGCTGCAATCAAGCAATTTACTTCTTCATTGGCTTGATTTTTTGTTTTGGGGATAGCACCGTCGGTAATGCTTTGGGAAGTGTATTCGGATAATCGCGACTAAAATGCAAGCCACGACTTTCTCGACGTGATAATGCGCTATTGACGATGAGTGATGCGACTTCAACCAAATTGCGAAGCTCTAATAGATTATTCGAGATGCGGAAATTGGCGTAGTACTCATCAATTTCTTCTTTCAATAATTTGATTCGGTGCTTGGCTCTTTCCAAGCGTTTTGTGGTGCGGACAATGCCGACATAATTCCACATAAAGCGACGCAATTCATCCCAGTTATTGGCGATCACCACTTCTTCATCGGCGTCGGATACCCGGCTTTCATCCCATGCCGGTAGGTCTGGGATAGCAAAGTCAGCTTGCTCGGTAATGTGTTGTGCAGCTGCTTTACCGATGACCAGACATTCTAAAAGGGAGTTGCTTGCAAGGCGATTGGCGCCATGTAAGCCCGTGTATGCGGTCTCGCCAACTGCATATAGTGCAGGAATATCGGTGCGACCTAAAGTATCTGTGACCACTCCGCCACAGGTGAAATGGACTGCCGGAACAACCGGGATCGCTTGCTTAGTAATGTCTATACCAAGTTCCAGACAGCGCGCATAGATTGTTGGGAAATGCTCTTTTAAAAATTCAGGGGCTTGATGGCTAATATCCAGCTCGACGTAATCAAGGCCGCGCTTCTTCATTTCGAAATCTATCGCGCGAGCTACTACATCGCGCGGTGCAAGTTCTGCCCGTTCATCATGCGCAAGCATAAAGCGTGTGCCTGCGGCTGCACCAGCTTCTGGAGGTAGTTTCAAAACACCACCTTCACCGCGTACTGCTTCAGTGACCAGAAAAGATTTCGCATACGGATGATATAAACATGTCGGATGGAACTGCATAAATTCCATGTTCGAAACTCGGCAACCTGCGCGCCATGCCATGGCAATGCCATCGCCAGTGGCAGTATCTGGATTAGTCGTATAAAGGTAGACTTTACCTGCGCCGCCAGTTGCCATCACGGTATGTTGTGCGCCCACAGTATGAACCGTGCCGGTTTTTACATCTTGAACGTATAAGCCTAAGCAGCGCGGAGTTGCCGAAGTATCGCCAATCTTGCTGGACGTGATGACATCAATTGCGTAGTGATGTTCAAACAAACTGATGTTCGGATGATTTCTGACCAATTGTTCTAGCGTTACCTGTACCGCATGACCTGTGGCATCGGCAGCGTGAATGATGCGTCGTTGACTATGTCCGCCTTCACGAGTCAGATGAAAACCTAGCTCAGCGTGTTGATCTTTAGTGAATGGAACGCCTTGTTCGATCAACCAGTCAATCGCCGCGCGGCCTTGTTCGATAATGGTGCGAGTAGCGGCTTCATCGCATAGGCCGCCTCCTGCAATAATAGTGTCTGCGATATGTTGTTCGTGGCTGTCATGTGAGTCTAATACTGCCGCAATGCCGCCTTGTGCCCAGTTGCTTGCACCGTCTAGTAATGTGCGTTTTGAAATGATTGCGACTTTACGTGTTTTTGCTAAATGCAGTGCGACAGATAATCCAGCTAAACCACTTCCGACAATAGCGACATCAAATTTCATCATGAGAGTAAACCGTAAATATTAAGCTTGAAAGGACTCAACTATATGCGATTTTTTTATCTCTATGTGAATGCTCAATGTGAGTAAAAGATGTGTATAACAGGAAATTGGGTCTTTCTAGCCTGTATTTTTTGTTCACTACAGTAGTGATTTTTTGCTGCCTATATTTCTTTAAAGCCTTGTTTGTCGTGGATTTCCCCGCTTTTTTTGATATGCGATCTAAAAAAGCCAGCAAACCGCTTGACACAACACGGAACGAATTGATCTAATACCGGATGCAAAATTTCCGCTAGCCCGCACAGTAGTTGCGGGTTGAAGTAAAAAGTCGAAAATATCATCGTAGTCTTAATTTTTTGTGAGGGGACCGTAAGTGAATAAAACTGAATTGATCGACCACATCGCTAAATCTGCCGATTTATCTAAAGCAGCTTCTGCTCGTGCATTGGATGCAATGATTGCTGCGGTAAAAACGACATTGAAAAAGAACGGTACTGTTACCTTGGTTGGTTTTGGTACTTTCTCTGTGGGTAAACGTGCAGCCCGTACTGGTCGTAATCCACGTACTGGCGAGGCGATCAAGATTAAATCTGCTAAGGTTCCTAAATTTAAGCCTGGCAAAGCTTTGAAAGATGCGGTAAACTAATGCTCTTCGTGATTTGAGTAATCAGATCACAAATTGTTTAAATGTCGGGCGCTTAGCTCAGTTGGTAGAGCGGAGCCCTTACAAGGCTTAGGTCGGGAGTTCGAGCCTCTCAGCGCCCACCAGACATCAAGACAGCAAGAATTTGGAGTGGTAGTTCAGTTGGTTAGAATACCGGCCTGTCACGCCGGGGGTCGCGGGTTCGAGCCCCGTCCGCTCCGCCAACATCTAAAAGGCGAACATATGTTCGCCTTTTTTTATATTTATTTTTGTCGTAAATTTTCGAATTGATCGGTCAATCATGTTTGAGTATATCCGTACCCATAAACGCATCATGCAAGGCGTGCTGTTGGTGATTATTTTTCCTTCATTTGCTTTTTTTGGCATTGAAAGTTTCACACAGCGCGATGTGAGAGCGACTGTTGCAACGGTTGCCGGACAAGCAATCAGTCAGCAAGAATTTGATCAGGCATTGAGTAATCAATTGGACCGTTTGAAGCAAGCGTATGGTCAGGATTTTGATGCGCAGATGCTGAACACGCCAGAGGCGCGTCAGGGTGTATTGGATGACTTAATCGCACGTAAGGCTTTGACTGTCGAGACGGTGAAAAGCAAGTTGACAGTTTCTGATCAGGTTTTGCAGCAAAGTATTCTTGAAACACCAGGTTTAAAGAAGGAAGATAATTCTTTTGACGGTGAGCGTTATAAGAGTTTGCTTGCGATGCAGGGGATGACTCCGGCCATGTATGAGGCTAGTTTGCGTCAAGACATGACGATGCAGCAACTGATAGGTTCAATACAAAATACGGCAATTAATTCAAAATCCATCGCAAATCGTATTGCACTCATTTCAGAGCAAGAGCGCGAAGTGCAGGCCTTGAGTTTTAATGCAAAAGACTTTGCGGCTTCGATCAAAGTCACTGACGATATGTTGCGTGCCTACTACGAAAAAAATGCGAAGCAATTCGAAATTCCTGAGCTGGTCAATGCCGAATATGTTGTTTTGAACAACGAAGTCTTGGCAGAGCAAATTGTCGTAACGGATGCAGAAGTGAAAGCGCACTACGAACAGAATACAAAGAATTACTCAACGGATGAGCAGCGTCGTGCTAGTCATATTTTATTGAATCTGAAAAAAGATGCTGCTGAGGCGGAAGTAAAAGCTGTTAATGCAAAGGCTGAAGCTCTGTTAGCGCAAGTGCGTAAAGACCCATCACAGTTTGCCAAGTTGGCGAAAGAAAATTCACAAGATCCAGGTTCTGCTGAGCGCGGTGGTGATCTCGATTTCTTTGCGCGTGGTGCGATGGTTAAGGCCTTTGATGAGACTGCATTTAAATTGAAAGAAGGCGAGATCAGTGGATTGGTGCAAACTGATTTTGGTATTCATATCATTCAATTGACAGCGATCAAACCCGCCGCAGTGAAATCTTTAGATGAAGTGAAGGCACAATTAATCAGCGACATCAAAAAACAAAAAGCTGGTAAAGCTTATGCTGAAGCAGCTGAGACCTTTACCAATACCGTTTATGAGCAAGCTGATAGTTTGCAGCCAGTCGCTGATAAATTGAAGTTGAAAATTGAGAAAGTTTCGAATTTGAATCGTCAGCCGATTCCCGGATTGCCAGCAACAATGGTTGCAAATAATCCTAAATTTTTGAGTGCGATTTTTTCTGAAGACGCATTGAAGAAAAAGAATAATATTGAGGCGACAGAAATCGCACCAAGTACCTTGGTTTCTGGTCGCGTGGTGGAATATAAGCCAGCATCTAAGCGTCCGTTCGAAGAAGTGAAGGCCGTGATTCAAGCAAAAGTGTTAGAGACAGAAGCTTTGGCGTTGGCTAAAAAATCTGGCGAGGCAAAATTAGCAGCTTTAAAATCAGCTGACAATGTGAATGGCTTTGCTGAGGTTAAGACAGTTTCGCGTTTAAAGAAGGCTGATTTGAGCAATGATGCTTTGTTAGCGATCATGAAGGCCGATACTGCTAAATTACCTGCTTATGTTGGTGTGGATGTCCCTGGTGTTGGCTACAGCGTCTATCGTATTGCCAAAGTATCTGCCGGCACTCCTGATCCAGCTCGTCGCGCAAGCGAAGCGCAACAGTTGGAAAATGCAGCCGCTCAGCAAGATGTTTATAGCTACGTTGAAGCGCTGAAAAAGAAATCGAAAGTTGAGATTAATAAGGCCGCATTAAATAGTAAAACAGCAGCAAATGCACCTTAATTAGTTATCCTTGTTTTGAAAAAAAGACAGCCTGAGTGCTGTCTTTTTTTTTTGTCTTTTTTTACGTACTAAAAGCTTGATTTTGTGGTGTTTTGGCAGCGATCTCGGTGAAATAGGGAAAACAATGAAAAGTTGCTTTGCAATACAGGTTATATTTGATTTGTATCAATGTAGCTCATAGGAACGATTGTTATCCTGCAACTGTATTTTTTTAACCGAGTGAGATCATGACAATAAACAATGAAAACACCTACAACTATAGAGTTGTTCGCCAATTTTCTGTCATGGCAGTAGTTTGGGGCGTAGTCGGTATGCTGGTTGGCGTATTGATTGCAACTCAACTTGCCTGGCCAGAATTTTTATCCGGTATTTCTTGGTTGAGCTATGGGCGATTGCGTCCTTTGCATACCAATGCGGTGATCTTTGCCTTTGGTGGTTGCGCCTTATTTGCCACTTCTTTCTACGTTGTTCAGCGCACCACGAATGCACGTTTATTCGGTGGACCCTTGATTGAGTTTGTCTTCTGGGGATGGCAGTTGGTGATTGTTGCTGCTGCAGTCAGTTTGCCATTGGGTTTTACCCAAGGCAAGGAGTATGCCGAGTTGGAATGGCCGATTGACATCCTGATTGCGGTAGTTTGGGTATCTTACGCAATTGTGTTCTTTGGAACCATCGTTAAGCGTAAGGTAGAACATATCTATGTTGCGAACTGGTTTTACGGCGCGTTCATCGTTGCTGTAGCAGTTTTACATATCGTGAATAGTGCGGCGATGCCAGTGTCGTTCATGAAGTCATATTCCGCTTATTCTGGTGTGCAGGATGCGATGGTGCAGTGGTGGTACGGACACAATGCGGTGGGTTTCTTCTTGACTGCGGGCTTCTTGGGAATGATGTATTACTTCGTGCCTAAGCAAATTGGTCGTCCTGTGTATTCCTATCGTTTGTCTATCGTGCATTTCTGGGCATTGATTTTCACTTACATGTGGGCCGGTCCGCATCACTTGCACTACACGGCGTTGCCTGATTGGGCACAATCTATTGGTATGTTGTTTTCACTGATTTTGTTAGCGCCTTCTTGGGGCGGTATGGTCAACGGCATTATGACTTTGTCGGGTGCTTGGAGTAAGTTGCGTTCTGATCCTATCTTGCGCTTCTTGATTGTGTCCTTGTCATTCTATGGTATGTCGACATTCGAAGGCCCGATGATGGCAATTAAAACGGTGAACGCATTGTCACATTACACTGATTGGACTATTGGCCATGTGCACTCAGGTGCTTTGGGTTGGGTTGGTTTTATTTCTATCGGCAGTTTGTACTATCTGGTTCCACGCTTATTTGGTCAAACTGAAATGTATAGCAAGCGTTTGATTGAAATGCATTTCTGGATTGCGACGATCGGTATTGTTTTGTATATCGCTGCGATGTGGATCGCTGGTGTGATGCAGGGTCTGATGTGGCGTGCAGTGAATGAAGACGGTACTTTGACTTATTCCTTCGTTGAGTCTGTTAAAGCAACTTATCCGTACTATGTAATTCGACTGGCCGGTGGTGTCTTGTATTTGGGCGGTATGCTGTTGATGGTGTACAACGTTGCTAAAACGATGATGCTCGCAAAACCTGTGAACAATGCGATTCCTGCATTGCCAGCACATTCGGCTCACGCCTAATCTCGAGTAATCATCAGGAGAATCTCAATGCGTAAATTTACTCATGATTTGATCGAGCGCAATATCGGTCTTATGTTAGTTCTGGTCATTTTGACGATCAGTATCGGTGGTTTGGTTGAAATCGTGCCGCTGTTTTTCCAAAAAACTACGACACAGGCGGTACAGGGCATGAAGCCTTATAGCGCCTTAGAGTTGGCTGGACGTGATGTGTATCTGCGTGAGGGTTGCTATGGCTGCCACTCACAGATGATTCGCCCATTCCGTGCTGAGACTGAGCGTTATGGTCATTATTCTGTTGCGGGTGAATCTGTTTATGATCATCCATTTCAATGGGGTAGTAAGCGTACTGGTCCAGATTTGGCGCGTGTCGGCGGTCGTTACAGTGACACTTGGCATAAGGATCATTTGACTGACCCGCGTTCTGTGGTGCCAGAGTCCAATATGCCCGCTTACCCATGGTTGTTGAAAGCAACGGTTGATGGTGCTGGCATGGCGCCGAGAATGCAGGCAATGAAAACTTTGGGTGTGCCATATACAGACGAGCAAATTGCAAAAGCAGCGGAAGAAGTGACCGGAAAAACGGAAATGGAAGCCTTGATTGCTTATCTGCAGGTCTTGGGTACAGCAATTAAAAACAAGAACTAAGGTGTCGGAAATCTTTCAGGAGAATTGAAGATGAACTTTACTATTTTAAGTAGCGTGATGACAGTGATTAGTCTTGTCGCTTTCATTGGCATCCTTTACTGGGCATTTAGTTCTAAGAACAAAGCCCGTTTTGAAGAATTGGCAAAGTTGCCACTTGATAATGAGAATGGAAAATAGCCATGGCAGATTTTATTAGCGAATGGTGGAGTACTGCGATCGCAGTACTGACAGGCATCAGTATTTTGGCGTGTGGATTATTATTGTGGTCACAATCCAAAGTGAAGGTAAAAATTGGTGCGGATGGAAAACCCTTGCCAGCGGAAACAACTGGGCACGTTTGGGATGAATCGTTGATGGAACAAAACAATCCATTACCAAAATGGTGGATGTGGTTGTTTTATCTGACGATCATTTACAGCATTGGCTATTTGATTGTTTATCCAGGAATGGGCTCGTATCAGGGCACTTTTGGCTGGAGTCAAGAGGGTGCTTATGCCAAAGAAATGACCGATGGTGAAAAACAATACGGCCCTTTGTTTAATAAATATTTGAACACAGATATCAAGACCGTTGCAAAAGACCCGCAAGCAATTGAAATTGGTCAGCGTTTGTTTTTGAATAGTTGTGCGCAATGCCATGGTTCAGATGCGCAAGGTGGCAAAGGCTATCCAAATTTGACCGATTCCGATTGGTTATATGGCGGAGCGCCAGAAGTGATCAAGACTACTTTGCAAGAAGGTCGCCATGGGCAAATGCCGCCAATGGGCGCAGCCATTGGTTCTGATGATGATGTGAAGAATGTCGCCAATTACGTGATGAGTTTGTCCGGAGCAGCACATGATCCAATTAAAGCAGCAATTGGTAAATCAAAGTTTGGCGTCTGTGCAGCATGTCACGGTGCTGATGGTAAAGGTAATCAAGCTTTGGGTTCTCCAAATCTCACCGATAAAGTGTGGTTGTATGGCGGCGGCGTAGAGAATATTATGGAGTCGATTAACAAGGGACGTGCGAATCAAATGCCAGCACACAAGGCAATTTTGACGGATGCAAAAATCCACTTGTTGACTGCCTATGTTTGGGGTTTGTCAAATTCTGGAAGTGCAATGACGGAAGCAGAAACTAGTGCGTTGAAGCAGATCGCTAACCCTGTACAAACAAGTGCTGAAGTTGCGCCAGCAAGCAAGTAAGTTGTATTGTGAAGTGATGAAAATACTTGTTTCGCCTGCCTGGTGGAAACCAGGCAGGTAAAAAATCGAAAGTGTAGTTGTTGCCAATGAAAAAAATACCCATTATCCCAGTTCCGAGTGATGAAGCAGAGTTAGCTTTATTTGAAGAACGAAAAAAGATTTACATGCGTTCTCAAAAAGGTTGGTTTCAATCTTGGCGTTGGATGTTGGTGTTTTTTACGCAGATATTGTTTTACGGTGCGGCCTGGCTGAACTGGAATGATAGGCAAGCGGTTCTATTTGATTTGGTGAATCGAAAATTCTATATTTTCGGTTTGGTCTTGTGGCCGCAAGATTTTATTTATTTAGCGGTACTTCTGGTTATATCCGCGCTTTCCCTATTTCTCTTTACCGCAATCGCTGGCCGACTGTTTTGCGGCTATGCTTGTCCTCAAACTGTCTACACCGAAATTTTTATGTGGGTAGAAGCCAAGATTGAGGGCGACAGAAATGCACGCATGAAATTGGATCAGGCGCCCATGTCCTTCCATAAGTTGCGTGTGAAATCGACCAAGCATTTGATTTGGCTGGCAATTGCTTTATGGACTGGATTTACATTTGTTGGTTATTTCACCCCTATTCAAACCTTAGCTGCTGAAGTATTCACCTTCAATCTAGGACCGTGGGAAACCTTCTGGTTCTTGTTTTACGCATTTGCGACCTATGGTAATGCGGGTTTTATGCGTGAGCAGGTTTGTAAATACATGTGCCCATACGCACGATTCCAAAGCGCGATGTTTGATAAAGATACTTTGATCGTGACATATGATACCGAGCGCGGTGAGCCACGTGGATCTCGGAATAAAAAAGTAGATTTCAAACAGCAAGGCTTAGGCTCCTGTGTTGATTGTGGTATCTGTGTTCAGGTTTGTCCGACGGGAATTGATATTCGTCAAGGATTGCAGTATGAATGCATCGCTTGTGGCGCATGTATTGATGGCTGTGATCAGGTGATGGATAAAATGGGTTATGAACGTGGCCTGATTCGTTATACAACCGAACATGCCTTGACGGAGAAAATGACGAAAGATGCGATGTGGAAGCGAGTTTTCCGGCTTCGCACTTTAGTTTATGGGGCGATACTTGGTTTGATTATTTTGGTTGCTGCCGCATCTTTGGCTTATCGTGTGCCATTAAAAGTTGATGTGTTGCGTGATCGTGCGATGCCTAAAATCACCGAAGTTGGCGACATCGAAAATGTATATCGCTTACAGATTATGAATACGCAAGAAGCAGAACGTACATTTACAATTAGTGTGAAGGGAATTTCCGGCGCAATAATCGTTAATGAAGACAAGGTGACGATTAAGTCTGCTACCAGCTTGGCATTCCCGGTTCGGGTTCGCGTGCCTGCAGGTGTTGTACCAAAAGGATCAAATCGCATACGTTTTGTGATTACAGATGTCGAAAAAGAAAAAGTTTCAGTGACTGAAAAAGCTGTTTTCTTAGTCCCTAATTGAAGGAAGAATAATGAATTCTGGAATTTTGACGCAAGCGCTTAAAAAAGACGTATGGTACAAAGAGCCTTGGTTGTTATTGGTCGTCGGTGGACCCTTGCTGGTGGTCTGTGCGAGTGTGATTACTGGATTTATTGCATTTCGCGGTGCAGATCAGGTAGTCGCCAAGGACTATTATCGTCAAGGGTTGATGATCAACACAAATCTACAGCGTGATGCGAAAGCGCGTGAGTTAGCTTTGAATGCGAATATTCAATTTGATTTGGCCAATAAGAAAATCTTAATGCATTTAACATCTAAGCAGAGTTTGCCAGAATCAGTACAAGTTAGTTTGGCAAGTTCTGGTGCTGCAAGTGGGTCTGTGGAAGAAGTGATTCGTCGTTTACCTTTAAAGCAAATTGCTGCCGGAAAGTACGAGGGAGATTTATTCCAGGATAAGAAATTTGAGCAGGCGATCAATGCAGGAACGCTGCAGATTTTGCACGTGAAGTTAGAAACGAATGAATGGCGCTTGACTGGTGACTGGCTTGAACCATTGCAAAGAAATTTACGTTTATCACCGCTACCTTAGTTGTTCCAAGTGATCAATTTGTTGTATCGTTGTGAAGTTATGATCGGCTGTTTCTCGAATGATAAATCAGTAATTGGCAGAGGAGTTGAGTTTGAAACCTAGCAATGTGCAACAAGAAAAAACTTCTTTAAAATCGATATTAATGGTGGTCTTGTGGCCAGCATTTTTAATGGCGTGTGTCGCGACTGGTGTGTTCTTTAGCCTAGTGGATCCGATGGAACTGATCGTATTAGATGAGCGTGTGCAGGTTCATATGCTTGGTGCTTATACGATAGGCTTTCTAATTTTCTGGGTACTTGGTGCATTCTCAAGTTGGTTGACCGCTTTACTTCTACAAAAAATACCTTAAAAATGGCACTTACTATTCCCTCATTCGAAGCGGTACCGGCGGTGAAACATCACAACGATCACTTGGAAATTTCCGAAGATCTGATTCGGCGTTTTGATTCTTTGGGACCGCGTTATACCTCTTATCCTACTGCTGATCGATTTCATTCAGATTTCACAGCAACATCTTATATTCAATATTTGCAGCAACGTAATCAGGCGCAAAATAAACCGCCGTTGTCGCTATATATTCATATACCGTTTTGCGCGTCGCTTTGCTATTACTGTGCTTGCAATAAGGTGATAACAAAAGACCGTAGCAAGTCAGCAATTTACTTGAACTATCTGGCGCGAGAACTGCAGTTAGTGAAGCAGCATCTGACAGTACGTGAAACAATTTCGCAGCTGCATCTTGGCGGTGGTACGCCTACATTTTTGAGCGAAGATGAGATGCGCGGACTGATGGCACTGCTGCGGGAAAATTTCGATTTTGCTGATGATGCCGAAATCTCGATAGAAATTGATCCACGCACTGTGACTTCACATACCTTGCAATTACTAGCCGATGTTGGATTCAATCGTACTAGTTTAGGTGTACAAGATTTTGATGAGCAAGTGCAGATCGCCGTGCATCGTATTCAGCCTTACGATATGGTGAAAAAATGTATTGAAGAAAGTCGTGCAGTCGGATTTCAGTCAATTAATTTTGATTTGATCTACGGTCTGCCAAAGCAAGATTTGGAGAGTTTTTCCCGCACCTTGGATCAGGTTATCGCGTTGTCGCCAGCGCGTATCGCATTGTATAACTATGCGCATTTACCGACACGTTTCAAACCTCAGCGTCGAATCAATGAGGCCGATTTGCCGTCAGCGGAACAGCGATTGCAAATTTTCCTGATGTCATTACGTCGTCTGTTGGCTGAGGGTTATGTCTATATTGGATTAGATCACTTTGCCAAGCCTGATGATAGTTTGGCTTTAGCGGTGAAAGACAAATCCCTGCATAGAAATTTTCAAGGCTACACCACACGGGCTGATTGTGATCTGATTGCATTGGGATTATCTTCGATTGGTAAAATTGGTGCATCTTACGTGCAAAATTTGCGTACTTTAGATGAGTACTACGCGGCACTGGATCAAGATCAATTACCCGTTGAAAAAGGTTTTCATTTGAGCCCAGATGATTTGTTGCGTCGTGAAATTATTATGGATTTGATGTGTAGTACGACGCTGAATATTCCTGAAATCGAGAAGAAATATCAAATCCATTTCGCAGAGTATTTTCGAGATGAGTTAGCACGTATCGCGCCATACGTCGATGAAGGTTTAATGAACGCAGGCGAAGCTACAGTTAGCGTGACGGCGAAAGGTCGTATGTTTGTTCGCGCTTTTAGCATGATCTTTGATCAGTACTTATCTCGACAAAGCGGCGCCAGATATTCTAAGTTGATTTAATTCATGTTAACACTGCCACTGATTATTGCGGCACTATCAGCGGGACTGATTGGTGGCTTTCACTGTGTTGGCATGTGCGGCGGTATAGCCAGCTTACTAAGCCGATTGCCGCAATTCACGATCAACCCGAAAAAACCTTCCTCTGCTAAATTTTCTCAAAAAGTGATTGCAATTTTGCCGGCTTCCGGTGAAGTACCGAGTGTGACTGCGCATTCACAACTGAAAGAAAATTCCTTTGTTTATCTATGTAAATTGCACGGTGGACGTTTGACTACGTACATGCTCATCGGTGCTTTTTTTGGTGGTATGGGCGCAGCAAGTTTGCGTTGGAAAACTGAACTACCAATCACCACATTTTTTTTCGTGCTCGGCAACTTAGCCTTAATTTTTCTAGGTTTGCGATTGCTTGGTTTGCGCATGCACGCGTTTATTCCAAGCTTCATTAGCACTAAAATCAATTTTATCTATTCAAATTGGATGCCGGCCGCCCAGACAGCGCGCACTAATCCTTATTTACTTGGAATGGCTTGGGGAGGATTGCCTTGCGGCTTGTCTTACGCAATTGCGCCATTTGCGCTGCTATCTGGCGCCGCATGGTCAGGAGCGCTATTGATGTTGTTGTTTGGATTGGCTGCATTGCCACATTTATTGATCGCGCAGACTATGTCGCGACAAATGAAGCAACATGGCTTGATGTTGACTGTTCAAATAGTGTTTGCCTTGGTACTGATTGGTTTCGGACTGTTTGGCTTGTACTACTTTGATATGAAAAGCATGCCAGACTTCTTGTGTGTGACACCTAATTATGCCTAGCAGATCTGGCTCGGTCAGCTAGGTATATTTTGAGCTTTATTTTTGGATATCTAGCAGGGTGGATAAAACTTCATCCGCTGTCTTGACGACTTGTGCCGACAATTGAAAACCTGCTTTGTATTGCAAACTATTGGTTATTTCTGTCGCTAAATCGGTGCCACTCAATTCGCTCTGATTCTCTTGTGCCGCCAATGCCTGACTTTCTTTGCTGATGCTCACACGTACGCCACCGTTCGCATTTTCCTGAAAACTGGTAACTTCCGGTTTAAACGATTTTGTTTGCGCATTCGCGACGTTATTTGCGCTGCTATCTAAGGCGCCTTGATAGGCTTTCATGCCAGAAATACCAATATTCAAACTAGATATGGCCATGATGATAACTCCAGAAAAGAAGTAGGCTAAGAGATAGGATGCAATGAGTTTTTTAAGGATAGCTGGAATTCTTAGGAACCGCCAATTAATTTTTTGTGTGGAGACCTAAACATCAATGATATTCCTGAATGCAGTGTGCAATCATTGCAACTTTATTGCTGTGTTTTCTAGATTTGAAAGGGGAAGATCTAAAGGAATGCGAATCTGAATTTGCGTGCCTTTGCCAACTTCACTGCGGACTTTGAAATCACCTTGCATGGCTTTGATTCTTTCTCGCATGCCGACCAAGCCAAAAGAACGTGTTTTATTCATCGCGCCTTCTTCTATCCCACGGCCGTCATCCTGTATGGTGAAGGTGAGCTCATCTTGTTTGCGTTCAAATTGAATGTCGACGTGACTCGCTTTTGCGTGACGAGCGACATTGGTCAGAGACTCTTGAATAATCCGATAGATTGCGGTACTGCGTTCATCATCTAAGATGAGTTGTTCTTCATCAGCGATTAAATCGCAGTGCACGCCATGTCTTTGCGAAAATTCTTTTTGCAGTGTTTGTAATGCAAAGAACAAGCCACCTTCATCTAGTGCTCGAGGCCGTAGGTCGGTTGCGATACGACGTAAGGTGGTGATTGACGTCAGCAATAGTTGATCCATGCTGTTCACGGTCGTACGAGACTTATCAGTCATACTTTGGTCGCGTTGAAGTAGTGATAAGTCCATTCGTAAAGCGGCAAGTAATTGACCAAGATCATCATGCAGTTCGCGCGCAATATGCTTACGCTCTTCTTCTCGTATGCTTTGTAATGCAGATGATAATTGCGTCAGTTCAGAATGGTATTGCGCCATTTTTTCTTTTGCCGCCTTACGTTCACTGATGTCACGGAAAATCACAGTGAAGAAGCGTTTCTCGTTTTCTATCAAACTAGAAATAGATGCTTCGAGTGGGAATTCTGTGCCGTCTGCGTGTAATCCTGTCACATAGTAATCGTCAAAACGACTACCCATTTTGCGTCGGGTTGTACCTCGCTCACCGAATTGATTGACATGACTACCGTGCACGTGTCGGTGTCGCATCGGGATCACGATATCGAGCGAAGCACCCATCAAATCATTCACGTCATAGCCAAAAATACTTGCTGCTGCTGGATTCACTAAAATAATCTGATGTTGATCGTTGATCGTGATAATTCCATCCATCGCCGTTTCGATAACACCTGTCAGTCTTTGTTTGTGGATGAGTAGATCGTCTGCCGCTTGTTGCAAATCTTTGGTACTTTGAATCAAGCTGGAGTAGGGCGCGTGAATCGTGATGCCCACCATGCCACGATAAATCGCGAGTGCGGACAGTACTTGAAACACATGTCCAATAACCACAAAAATTTCGTCTGGAAGTCGGTATAAAGAAAAATAGGTTTCAGAAATTGCCATCATCGTGGCTGAGAAAAATAGTAGGCTTCTTTTGATTTTTAGATGTCCTTCGGTATCGATGTTTTTTGTCGCAATGATTTGCCGATAAAACAGTAATGCCGTCAATGAATTGGTCGCTACCAGAACAATTTCGCATTGGATTTTGAATTCTGTCTGGCCAACGCCTGCCAAATAGGTAGTGGGCAGAATTTCCGGATAGTTGAAAATAATGATGGTCGTGACAATCGTTAAGAACAGACCAAAATAAACACTGATTTTCGAATAGGCTTCAGAAATATCGGTATCGCGTGTTTGGAGTACCAGGCCTAGTAGCGTGAAGCTGATGAGATAACGTGAAAGCAACCAAAAACTTAATGACTTATGCATGTCAACGGGTGCCGGAAAACCTGGCATGCCCTGAAACGAAATGGCGTGGAAAAAACCAAATATAGAGGCGCTGAGAAAGGTGACCGCTAGAATTAAGCTACTTAATTTGCGTAAATTTCCAAATGCATTCCAGCAGACGATGAACACAGATGTGAAGATGATGATGGTTGCCGTTTCCAAACCAGTGTGAATGATTAAGGCATTGGGTACACTTAATTCAGCGAAGTATTTTTGTTGCGACCACATGAAGCCAGACAAAATCAAAAGCACCACACTAATCCAAGTGATCCGCTTGAGTTCTAGTGTATTGGCATTTGTCATATTCAGTAAGCGCAGTAGATGAGGTTAAGATGGTATTGTGTTGCCGCGTATATCAAGGCAGGCTTACGCTTTTCTTTTCGCATTTACTTAGATTCAGATCCCAGACCAAGCCTTTGCGAGCAAGCTATTAGCGATACCTTAATTCATCATTGATAAAATACCGAAAACTCAATAGCTTGATCTGATCCACTTCTGTGGAGGCTATTTGGGTTGTTTAGACGTTTTCTTTTGATGAGCATTCAGTATACAGGCTTCGCCCTCAATTGATGAGACGGATGGTGATTGAAACGGATTGAATTCCTCTAAGCTCGTCTCTTAGTATTTTTTGGGGCAAGGAAGACATTAACCATGTAGATCTACAAAATAGATCCACGAATTTAATGTGACATTAAAACGGGGATCGTCATTTTTTCCAAGATGGTTCGCGTTGTGCCGCCCATAATCATTTCTCGGAATCTGGAGTGACCATAACCGCCCATCACAAGTAAGTCGGCGCCTAATTCTTTGCAAGCATGCAGAACCGCGGTGCCAGTATCTTGTGTGCTAAAACGAGTGGCGATTTCAATATTAACCCCATGTCTGCTCAAATACAGTGCGATGTCGGCTCCAGGTTCCTCACCATGTGTTTCGCTGCGCTTTTCTGGATTGATAATCAGCAACTGTACCAATTGACTCGCTTTCAGCAGCGGCAGCGCATCCGTTAACGCGCGCGCCGCTTCACGGCTTCCATCCCAAGCGACTACGCAACGTTCTCCAACAGTCAGGGTTTCGCTAGTATGCGGCGTCACTAAAACGGGACGACCTGAATTGACTATCATGAATTCCGGAAAGTCAGATAAAACAGACGGCGATGGTTCATTGCGATTAGTTTGTCCGATGATAATTAAGTCTGCGTAGCGAGCACGTAAACCCAAACCACCATTTGCCTCATCGTTGGCAATCAAACTTTCCGTGGTTGCCACGCCAAAGTTGGCGCTCGCTTGCGTAAATTGCGCAATGGCTTTTTCGGCGCGTTCTCGCAATGCGCTCAGGTGCAGCATAATATTCGGATCGCCAACGCCGAGATCGGTGCTTTCAAAGATATAACGTGAGATGCCAGTTAAGGCAACGCCAGTGATGTGGGCATCAAATTTGGCGGCGATCTGATGAGCGATTTGCGTACGTTTAATAGCACTCTTTGATTCATCAATATGGACCAATATCGTCTTATAGGACATCGCACACCTCACGTTAAGAGTTGAATGATAACTAATTTAATGCAGCTGCCAATTCGCCATTCCATTGCGGAAGCAAGTTCTTATTGACAAGTGCACTGACTTTCTCCGCTACTTTAATCCGAGCTTTCGCTGGTGGCAAGCGACGTAGTGTTTTGAGTGCGACAGGATCTAATAAATTAATTTCGCGCTGTTCTACTGAGATCATGCCTAATTCATTGAGTGCAGATAAAGTGCGGCTGACCGTTTCTAAGGTGAGACCTAAATAGCTACCGATTTCTTGACGAGTCATCCGTAAATTGAAACTGCGACCTGAGTACCCCATCTGGTTAAAGCGTTCACCCAGATTGGTGAGGAAGCGCGCAACCTTGGCTTCTGCGCTTAGCGCGCTAAGCATGCTGATCATCATTTGTTCGCGTACGATTTCTCTGCTCATGACACTGAACATTGCTTGTTCTAATTCAATGTGGATGCGACCGAGTGAGGTGAAGGTTTTATATGGCACCAAAATCATATCGCAGTCGCTCAAAGCAATTGCTTCGGACGCATAGTGCTGTTTGTGTATGCCATCAATGCCGAGTAAATCACCTTTCATGGGAAAACTTAGTACCTGCTCGTTTCCATATTCGTCAATGTGCACCGTTTTTAGAAAACCAGAGTTGACAATGTACAAGGTGTCAAAAGCTTGTCCGATGCGATGAATTCTTTGACCAGCTTTAAAGCGTACATGTTGAAATAGCGTATCTTCTTCATCAACTGTTGCTGGTGCTGGGATTGTGAGTAATTCACAAACTTGGCGTAGATTAGACCACAAGCTACCTTGCTGGCGCCATGCGCTGTCGGATAAAGTGGAAATGTCAGCAAAACGATTTGCTTGAGAAAGTGTAGATAAGTTCGACATGATTTACTCTCTATAAAGTGGATTTCTAAATTCTGAATGGATGCTTGTCAAATTGCTTTAATGTGTTGATCCAGATGTCTGCCAGCGATGCAAAATACTGGGGATCTGCTCGAAATCTGTCGATTTGTCGAGAAAGCTATCAGCACCGGCGCGCAAGGCTTGCATGCGATTGGCTTCACTCGAATGATTGGTCAGAACGACGATACGAATTTCTGGATGCGTATTCTTAATTTTTTTGAGCAAGACCAAACCATTGCCGTCGCTGAGTTGAATGTCGAGAATCATGGCATCCGCGTGAGCATCAATAATTTTGTTATATGCACTGCCGATATCAGGGGAAATGCCGACAATACTTATATCGTGCAATTCCTCAATGAACCTTACCAATCGGTTCTGAATCAAGAGTGAATCTTCAACAATAAACAAATTCATGGCGCGTTTTAATCTCTAATGGACTTGCGTTATCTGCATGTGCTCATTATGGACAAGTGGGCGTTTGACTTAAATCAGTGTTTGCTGATTTAAAGTATGGGAGTTTTCCAGCGATTTGTAGGAATATTCCTAGCGCAACAATTGCGCTAGTGATTTGCGGATCTTCGGTGGATGGGGGACGAAGGGCAGAGTGCCCTTCTCAGTAACGAGGGAGTTTTAGTGCAAAGGAGTTAAAGCAGATGGTGCGCCATGGCGTATTGCACTAATTCAGAAATTGACTGCAATTCCATTTTCTGCATGATGCGGGTTTTATGTGTGCTCACAGTCTTTACACTCAGATGTAACATTTCGCCTATCTCGGTAATCGTTTTTCCTTTAGCTAAGTAGCAAAAAACTTCGAATTCACGATCTGACAAAGCGCTATGCGTTAAATCGGTTTTGTTGGAAGGCATCGCAGACATCGCTAATTGCTCAGCAACTTCCATGCTGATGTAGGGGCGGCCAGACGCTACTTTTCTTAGTGCAGTAACAAGTTGTGTTCCGGCACTCTCTTTGGTCAGGTAACCGTTTGCACCAGCGCGGATGGCTCTTACTGCATATTGTTCTTCTTCGTGCATGGTCAGGATAAGGATAGGCAGCTTGGGAAACTCTTCTTTAATCTGATGAATGAGATCTACGCCGCTACGACCCGGCATTGATAAGTCGAGCAAGAGTACATCGAAATCCTCAGAGCGAACTTTGGTAATTGTGTCGTGTCCATCGATTGCCTCCCCAATGACTTGTATATCCTCGATTCCATCCAAAATACGTTTTAAGCCTTCACGCATAATGGTGTGGTCGTCAGCGATTAAAATTCTTATCATAAAAAGCTATCTTTTCTTAATTCTTTTTGGATGTTGAAATACTTGTTTCAGGTGATCTCGCGGATTTTAAATTGTCGACCTTTGATATTGCAGCGCCCAAGTTGACTTAACACTTGTTCCGCAATGTTACGATCAACGGCGACATAAGACATAAACTCAAAAACATTAATTTTTCCAACTTGATCTTTGCTAACGCCAACATCACCAGTGAGTGCACCCAAAATATCCCCAGGGCGTAATTTATCTTTTTTGCCACCAGAAATGCAGATGCTAATTTTCGGCGCAATTAAGGCTGTTTGATTGAGACTAAGCTCATTGATGGATTTCCACGTGACACTTTGATGTTGATATTCTTCAATCAGACGCACCCATTTTTTTTCATTGGGCGCAGCGAGTGTTAGTGCTAATCCGCGCTCACCAGCGCGACCAGTTCTGCCGATACGATGAATATGCACTTCGGTATCTTTAGAAACGTCAACGTTAATAACGGCGCCTAAAGATTGAATATCGATACCGCGAGCGGCAACATCAGTCGCTACCAGTACAGAGCAACTCTGATTAGCAAATAAAACCAAAATTTCGTCACGGTCGCGTTGTTCCATGTCGCCATGTAGGGCGAGGGCAGTAATCCCTTGTTGCTGTAGTTCTTCCGCTAGCTCGTCGCAGTGAATTTTGGTATTGCAAAATGCGATAGTGGAAATTGGTTGGTAATGAAAAAGCAACTGGCTGACCGCAGTATTTCTGCTTTCTGGTGTAACTTCAAAGAAAAATTGTTCAATCTGCTGACTGGCGTGCTGGCTTTCGACTTTGATTTCAACGGGGTCGCGCAAAAAACTGGAAGTCGCGTGACGCATGTCGTTAGGATAAGTTGCGGAAAATAATAGTGTCTGACGACGTGGGGAGCAAGCGGCGACGATGCCCACAATATCCTCAAAAAAACCCATGTCGACCATGCGATCTGCTTCATCCAGAACGAGGGTTTGTACGGTGGCTAGATTGATGCTGTTGCGACCTATGTGATCGAGTAAGCGACCTGGTGTGCCAACAACGATGTGCGCACCATGTTCAAGTGAGGCAATTTGAGGGCGCATAGGCGTGCCGCCGCATAAAGTCAAAATCTTCACGTTGGGCGTGGCACGTGCTAAACGACGCAATTCATTCGAAACTTGATCCGCTAGCTCGCGTGTCGGGCAAACTACCAAGGCCTGTGTAGCAAAATAGCTGGGGTTTAACTTGCTTAATATGCCGATGCCAAAAGCGGCAGTTTTACCGCTACCGGTTTTGGCTTGGGCAATCAAGTCACGATGCTCAAGCATGACGGGGATGCTACTTGCTTGAATTTCTGTCATTTCCAGATAAGCTAAGCTTTCGAGATTGCTGATTAGCGCTGGATTTAGCGGTAAATCGGAGAAGCGTTTTGCTGTATGCGTCATGTTATTGCTCGTATTTCTATATGCAGATTGAAGCGCGAAGTCTAACAGTTGCGGCTAGCTAGCACCATGTTTGCGGTGCTCTAGAAATACTCCAAGGTGAAATTTTTGCTGTGATTGATTGTTTTCTGGTTACTTTGGTAAGTGTATTGGTAGGTTTTTGAAATTGACCTAGCATTTGTTAGAAAAATTAATGTGAATTTCATAGAAATAGAAAATCGACATGTTTCCTAGCTGAAGTGGTTTCGTGCTAAAATCTAAGGTTAGATGAATTCTTGAAATTTTGTCTTAACCCTTTCTTTTTATTGGAGTTTTTAGATGGCTATCGAACGTACATTATCAATCATCAAACCTGACGCAGTTGCAAAAAACGTTATCGGTCAAATCGTCAGCCGCTTTGAAGGCGCTGGCTTGAAAGTTGTTGCAGCTCGCTTGACACAATTGTCCCGCGCTGAAGCAGAAGGTTTCTACGCTGTGCACGCTGCACGTCCATTCTTCAAAGATTTGGTCGATTTCATGATCTCTGGTCCAGTTTTCGTACAAGTTTTGGAAGGCGAAAACGCGATTTTGACAAATCGTGATTTGATGGGCGCAACGGATCCTAAGAAAGCAGAAAAAGGCACAATCCGCGCTGATTTCGCTGAATCTATCGATGCAAACGCAGTTCACGGTTCTGATGCTGCTGAAACAGCTGCAAACGAAATCGCTTACTTCTTCCCAGCATTGAACGTGTATTCACGTTAATCTGTATTGAAGTAAATGTATTTGTAATTATTCGTTTTAACTGGGGCGCGAGCCTCAGGCGCGAGAAAAATTTATCTGCGAAGATTTAATTGAGAAGATTTAAATGACGGCACTCACCAACTTATTGGATTTTGATCCTGCACAACTCGTGGCTTATTGCGGCGAGCTGGGTGAGAAGCCGTTTCGCGCGAAACAATTGCAGCGCTGGATACACCAATTCGGCGCTAGCAATTTTGATGAAATGACGGATCTGGCAAAATCATTGCGAGAGAAGTTGGCTGGCCGTGCGCATATTTCCGCGCCAGCAGTGATCAGTGATCACACATCGACTGACGGAACCCGTAAGTGGCTCGTCGATGTCGGTAATGGAAATGCGGTTGAGACCGTATTCATTCCAGAAGAAAATCGTGGCACCTTGTGTATTTCTACGCAAGCGGGCTGCGCAGTTAATTGCCGTTTTTGTTCTACCGGTAAGCAAGGATTTAATCGTAATTTAAGCGTAGGTGAAATCATCGGTCAGTTGTGGATGGCTGAGTTTGAGTTGCGCCGGACTAAAGGCATAGAGCCAGGTCCTAAAGGTGAACGCCAAATCACCAACGTTGTGATGATGGGGATGGGCGAGCCGCTATTGAACTTTGAGCCAACTGTCACCGCATTGAAATTGATGCTGGATGATAATGCCTATGGCTTGTCACGTCGTCGCGTGACTTTGTCAACCAGTGGCGTCGTGCCCATGATAGACAAGCTATCGAAAGAATGTCCGGTGGCGATGGCAGTGTCGCTGCATGCGTCGAACGACCAGTTGCGCGATGGCTTGGTGCCATTGAATAAGAAGTACCCACTGCATGAATTAATGGACGCTTGTCGTCGTTATTTGGAGTTCGCGCCGCGCGACTTCATTACTTTTGAATATTGTATGTTGGACGGTGTAAATGATACCGATCAGCATGCGCGTGAACTGGTGGCTTTGGTGAAAACAGTTCCGTGCAAATTTAACTTAATCCCGTTTAATCCTTTTCCTGAATCCGGTTTAAAACGTTCACCCAATGTGCGCATTAAATTGTTTGCACAAATCTTGATGGACGCTGGTATTGTCACGACTGTGCGAAAAACGCGCGGTGATGATATTGATGCTGCCTGTGGTCAGCTAGCTGGTGAAGTGCAGGATAGAACCCGAGTGCAAGAACGTATGCAGCAAATGTCAGAGTATCAGAAGAAATTTGGTCCAAATTTTGGAAAAATTACGGAGATAAAATAATGAAATTGAATCAGTCGGCTTTTGTATTGCTTATGATGTTTTGTACGATATTGCTGTCGGCTTGTTCGAGCACAAAGTCTTCGAATGCTCTTGATGACGAAACTGTTGCGACTGAAAATCCAGATTTGCAGCGTCGTGTTTCAATTCGTATGCAGCTTGCTGTTGATTATTTTAAAGAAGGGCAACTCAAGCTTGCTTTGGAAGAGATCAGAAACGTTATTACAATTTCTCCGCAGTTTGCGAATGCGTATAGTTTGCGCGCATTGATACAAATGGAAATGAGTGATCCTCAACGAGCGGAAGAAAATTTTCTTCATGCATTGAAGCTGGAGCCTACTAATTCCGAAATACGAAATAACTACGCTTGGTTCCTTTGCCAGAATGGCCGAGAAAAGCAGGCTTTGCCGCTGTATGACCGAATCTTGATGGATCGCAGTTATCCAACGCCGTTAAAGGCAATGATGAGTGCAGGTGTTTGTAGTCTGCGCATGAAGGATATCGCAACCGCAGAGAAATATTTTTTGATGGCGTTTCAGCTTGATCCTGGCAATCCTTCTGTGAATGCGAATTTGGCAAAGGTTTACTACGATAAGTCGCAATTTGAGAAAGCCAGACCTTATATTCAACGCGTGTTAAAAGAAGAAATTTTTGCTGCGGATGTGTTGTGGATCGCGATCAAAATCGATCACAAACTTGGTGATCAAGCTTCGGTGACGGGCTTAGGGACACAATTACGTCGTCGACATCCAAATTCAAAGGAGTTTGCTTTGTTCCAAAAAGGTGCTTTTAATGAATGATGCAATGCAAGCTGTGGCGACCGAATCACAGGAAGAAAAAGTGGAATTGAATCATGTGCATCTTGCAGCGACAGCAGGAGCGCAACTAGCAGCGGCTCGTCAAAGTAAAAACTGGACTATTGCATTTGTAGCAGACCAATTGAAGCTCTCGCAAGCGCAAATTGTCGCTTTAGAATCAGATAATTTTGCAGTCCTGCCCAAAATGGTAATCGTACGTGGCTTTGTCCGCGCTTATGCAAAGCTGTTGAAGATTGACGCTGATGGCTTGATTGCACTGTTGCCTAAGGATGTTGAGCCTGTTCAGTTAGAAGCTGCGCTGCGTCCAGCATTGTCAACACCATTCGTTGATTCGCGGTTGTCATTGCAGGGAAATCACGATAATAACCGTCGGTATATTATCGGGGCGATTATTTTGGTGCTGATTGTTGGCTTGTTTTTGTTGTTGCAAGCGACTGAATTCGGTAAGAATTTTCAGTCGCTCATGGGTAACAAGGCTGTGAGCAATCCTGAGCTTGATGCATCGAAATCGCCCGTTGTTGAGCCAGCAGTGGACAATAATTCTGCTGAAAAAGTAAGTGCGATAACAAATTTAGATGCCCCTGCTTCGCAAAATATTGTACAGAATCCGATAGATAAAACGGCAGAAGTTTTGGCGGCGAGTCCGGCGTCACAAACCATTGCAGCGACAACAGATGTTGTCGCTGCTAGTTCTGTTACTGGCGCTGAGCCGGTGAGTCTGCCTCCTGTGAATGAATTGTTTGTATTGAAGTTCCGTCAGGATTCTTGGATTCAGGTTAAAACGGAGTCAGGAACTATTTTGAGTTCACATTTGGCTAGAGCCGGAACTGAAGAAGCATTTAGTGTGAAGCAGTCACTTTATGTGAAGCTTGGTAACGCTGCTGGCGTAGATGCGGTGTTGCGTGGTGCGCCGCTTACGATATCCTCTGAGCGCGGTAATAATGTCGCTAATCTCGTTGTGAAGTAAATATGTTGCTTGATTTAAAAGAAATTGCTTGCGGTTCTGGTGCCAGACGTTCTTCGCGCTCGGTGCAAATTCGTCATCGAGATCGGATCGTGGTGGTTGGTGGTAATGCACCTGTTGTTATTCAGTCGATGACCAATACGGATACCGCTGACGCCATAGGTACCGCGATTCAAATTAAAGAATTGGCTCGGGCGGGCTCCGAGTTGGTTCGTATCACCGTGAATAATGCAGAAGCCGCACAAGCGGTTCCCGCGATCCGTGAACAACTCGATCGCATGGGTGTTGATGTGCCTTTGGTAGGCGACTTTCATTACAACGGACATAGTCTGTTGAAAGAATTTCCTGAATGTGCAAAAGCATTATCGAAATATAGAATTAATCCAGGAAATGTCGGGCAAGGTGCGAAGCGCGATACTCAATTTGCGCAGATGATAGAAATGGCTTGTTTGCATCAGAAGCCTGTGCGTATCGGTGTGAATTGGGGGAGTCTGGATCAGGCATTGTTGGCGCGTATTATGGATGAGAATTCCCAACGCGCTGTTCCTTTCAGTGCTCAAACCGTGATGTATCAAGCCTTGATTACTTCCGCGATAGAAAGTGCGCATCGTGCAGAAGAATTGGGCTTGCCGGGCGATCAAATTATTTTGTCGTGCAAGGTTTCTGGTGTGCAGGACTTGATCTCTGTGTATCGTGAAATTGGCAAGCATTGTGATTATCCTTTGCATTTGGGATTGACTGAAGCAGGTATGGGAAGTAAAGGTATTGTCGCTTCAACAGCGGCCTTGTCGGTGCTGTTGCAAGAGGGTATCGGCGATACGATTCGTATTTCTTTAACACCAGAACCTGGTGGTGATCGTTGTAAAGAAGTGTTTGTCGCACAAGAAATTTTACAGACCATGGGCTTGCGCAAATTTATGCCTATGGTAATTGCTTGCCCTGGTTGTGGACGTACTACCTCGACGGTGTTTCAAGAGTTGGCAGACGATATTCAATCGTATCTGCGTGAACAAATGCCGACGTGGAAAGTCCAGTATCCGGGTGTCGAAGGTATGAATGTCGCAGTGATGGGCTGTATCGTAAATGGCCCTGGTGAATCAAAACATGCACATATCGGTATTAGTTTGCCAGGTACAGGTGAATCGCCAGCTGCACCGGTATTTATTGATGGTGTGAAGGCGATGACTTTGCGTGGTGAAAATATTGCACAGGATTTTCAGCAAATCGTACTGGAATATGTTCAAACAAACTATGCACCAAAAGTCTAAGAATTTTGTAGTGAAGATTTAGAAAATCAATCGGAAGTAAAGTGGAATTGAAAGTGGAAATAAGCGCATGTCTGAAGATAAAAAAGTAGAAAAGATCAGCGGTATTAAAGGGATGAATGATGTTCTACCCGAACAAGCTGCGCTCTGGGAATTATTTGAAAATACGGTGCAATCGGTATTGAAGAGCTATGGCTTTCAGCAAATGCGTACACCTATCGTAGAAGCCACGCCATTATTTGCGCGCGGTTTGGGTGCAGTGACCGATATCGTTGAAAAAGAAATGTATTCTTTTGAAGATGCAATGAATGGCGATAAGCTCACTTTGCGCCCTGAGAATACGGCAGGTATCGTACGCGCAGCTTTAGAGCACAATATTACTTATGAAGGGCCTAAGCGCGTTTGGTATAACGGCCCTATGTTCCGTCATGAAAAACCGCAACGTGGTCGCTATCGTCAATTTCATCAAGTCGGTGCAGAGGCCTTGGGCTTCGCAGGTCCTGATATTGATGCTGAATTGATCGCGATGTGCCAGCGTTTGTGGGATGACCTTGGCTTAACAAATGTTCGCTTAGAATTAAACTCGATTGGTGATGCCGCCGAGCGTAATCAACATCGTGCAGAATTGATTGCTTATTTTGAACAGCACAAAGAACAGTTGGATGCAGAGGCGCAACGTCGTCTGTACACTAATCCACTGCGCATTCTTGATACTAAGAATCCAGCAATGCAAGACTTGGTAAACAATGCCCCGAAATTATTGGATTTCTTAGGTGAAGAATCCAAAGCGCATTTTGAAGGCGTGCAAAAAATATTGCGTCACAATAGCATCCCGTTCACGATCAATCCAAGATTGGTGCGCGGTATGGATTACTACAATCGCACAGTATTTGAGTGGGTTACTGACGAATTGGGCGCGCAAGGTACTGTGTGCGCCGGTGGTCGTTACGATACTTTGTTCACGATTTTTGGCGGCAAACATACGCCAGCATGTGGATTCGCAATGGGCGTCGAACGTTTGTTGGAATTAATGAAGCTCAATGGCGACGCTGAAGTTACGAATAGCTGTGATGTCTATTTAGTACATCAAGGTGAGCAAGCGCAAATGCAATCTTTCGTTTTGGGAGAGCGTTTACGTGATGCAGGCTTAGATGTTGTGTTACATTGCGCATCTGCTACGGGAATCGGTAGTTTTAAATCGCAAATGAAGAAAGCAGATGCAAGTGGTGCCGCATTTGCCGTCATTATTGGCGAAGACGAAGCTGCGGCAGAAACAGTCACTGTCAAGTCTATGCGTTCAGACGACTTTGCGAATAATCAAACCAGCGTTCCTTTCGATACCGCAGTTGATTATTTAGTCGATCAAATCGTTGGTGCTGACCACGACGAATCCCAGTGCGATAATCCTAATCATATTCACATTCATCATTAATAAAAAATGGCATACGATCTCGAAGAGCAAGAACAAATTGACACCCTTAAAGCTTGGTGGAAACAATACGGTAATCTGGTTACCTGGTTATTAATTGCGGCACTTTCCAGTTTTGCAGCATGGACCGCTTGGACTAATTACCAGCGTGGTCAAGCAACACAAGCTTCTTCAATTTATGAAGAAGTGCAACGTGCGGCGGGCTTGAAAGATAATGCAAAAGTGCAAGGTGCGACGGCAAATTTAACGACAAAGTTTGGTGCAACATCGTATGCAACGATGGCAGCCTTAACCGCGGCGAAAAGCGCATTTGACGCGAGTGATTTAAAAACGGCGAAAACACAGTTAAGTTGGGTGGTAGAGCACGCTTATACAAAAGAATTTCAGGCTATTGCGAAATTACGTCTGACATCTATTTTGCTCGATGAGAAAAATTATGATGAAGCTTTAAAAGTGCTTGCTAGTGAGTTCTTGCCAGAATTTGAGGTGGATGTTTTGGATAAAAAAGCAGATGTTTTTGTCGCACAAAATAAGCTGAAAGAAGCGCGCGAAACCTACAAGAGTGCCTTAGATAAGATGGGCGATAAGCACGTTGGGAAGCAACTGGTGCAAATTAAGTTGGATGCATTAGGCGGCGCGATTGAAACGAAAGTTGCTGTAACTACAGACAAGAAATAATATGAAATTGAATATGTTTCCACGTGGCTTATTAGTATCAGTGTTGAGTATAGGATTGTTGAGCGCTTGTTCTAGCTTGTCCTGGCTCAATCCATTTGCTAAAGAAGATGCAAAGACAGCACCCGCAGCATTGCAAAACTTTACTTCTAGCATGTCAGTGAAGAGTGCGTGGACTGTGAGTCTGGGTTCGTCTGGCGATTATTTTTTCAGCCCTGCGGTGGTTGGTGCGGACGTATATGCTGCCAGTGCCGATGGTTCAGTTGCTAAAATTAATGCATCTAGTGGCCAAGTTATCTGGAAAATTAAAGCAGAACTACCTTTAACGGCAGGCGTTGGTGCCAGCACAAAAGCTGTTGCAGTCGCTGGTCAGAAAGGCGTGCTGTTCGCATTTGACGGGCAGGGGAAATTGCGTTGGAAAGCGCAAGCTAGTAGCGAAATTTTATCGGCTCCGGCTGTGACTGAAAGTTTGATATTGGTGCACAGTATCGATAATCGCGTGACGGCATTTGATTTGGAAACTGGTGCAATGAAGTGGGCTGTTGAGCGCCCATTGCCAGTGTTAACTTTGCGTATGGCGACTGGAATTACGATCAAAGATCAGATGGCGATTATCTCTACACCGGGTGGCAAGTTAATCGCATTAGCATTGCAAAATGGTGGCTTGCGTTGGGAAGCAACTGCAGCCGAAGCAAAAGGTGCTACTGAGTTAGAGCGCATCGTTGACATGTCTGGCGCACCTGCTTTGGTGGGTAATACAACTTGTGCAGCTAGTTATCAAGGTCGTGTCGCTTGTTTTGATGCGGCAAATGGTACTGCTAAATGGGCGAAAAATATTTCAAGTGAAGTTGGTGTAGCGGCAGATGAGCGTTTTGCGTTTGCGGCGGATAACACTGGCGGTGTATTTGGCTATGACATCAATGGTGGTGCTACAGTTTGGAAAAATGATAAATTGACGAATCGTGGATTGGCAACGCCAACTTCGTTTGGTCGTGCAGTAGTGATCGGTGATCGTTTGGGCTTCCTGCACTTTTTATCGAGAGAAGATGGTTCTTTCCTGGCGCGTATGCCGACGGATGGAAGCAAGATTATGTCTGCGCCGGCAATTGTCGGTAATAACCTGATTGTGCAAACGAAATCAGGTGCTGTTGTCGCATTTGCGACGGAATAAATTAATGAAACCAGTTATCGCTTTAATCGGCCGACCAAATGTCGGTAAATCCACACTGTTTAATCGCCTGACGCGTACTCGTGACGCCTTGGTGGCGGATTTGCCAGGGCTAACCCGTGATCGTCACTATGGTGAAGGACGGGTTGGTGAACGTCCTTTTTTAGCGATTGATACAGGTGGTTTTGAGCCAGTTGCCAAAGAAGGCATCATGCATGAAATGGCGAAGCAAACCAAGCAAGCCGTAGCGGAAGCCGATGTCATTATTTTTCTGGTCGATGGTCGTCAAGGTTTGACCCCGCACGATAAAACCATTACGGATTTTTTACGTAAGTCTGGTCGTTCAGTTATGTTGGTGGTGAATAAAGCAGAAGGTATGCGTTATACCAGCGTCGCTGCAGATTTCTACGAGCTTGGCTTGGGAGATCCCTATGTCATTTCTTCGGCGCATGGTGATGGCGTTAACGATTTGGTGGAAGAAGCCTTAAATATCGCTTATGCGTCTCGACCTGATGAGCCAGAAGAGAATGTAGATGCAGCAAAGGGTATCAAGATTGCGATTGTGGGGCGTCCAAATGTTGGTAAATCAACTTTGGTGAATACTTTGCTTGGCGAAGAGCGCGTGATTGCATTCGATATGCCCGGAACTACCCGTGATTCAATTGAAATTCCTTTTGAGCGCGATGGTCAGCAATATACTTTGATCGATACTGCCGGTATTCGTCGACGTGGTAAGGTGTTTGAAGCGATCGAGAAGTTCTCTGTAGTGAAAACCTTGCAGTCAGTATCTGAAGCAAATGTAGTCTTGTTGTTACTCGATGCGCAGCAAGATATTTCTGAGCAAGATGCGCATATTGCAGGTTTTATCTTGGAATCTGGTCGCGCCCTTGTAGTCGGTGTGAATAAATGGGATGGTTTGCAGAGTGATAGGCGTGATGAAATTAAGATGGATATTGAACGCAAGTTGAATTTTCTGACGTTTGCTAAATTTCATTTTATATCAGCCCTGAAATCTACCGGGATTGCTCCGTTGATGAAGTCGATTGATTCGGCATACGAAGCGGCGATGGCGAATTTGTCGACACCAAAATTGACTCGTGCCTTGATTGAAGCAGTTGAACATCAACAGCCGAAACGTAAGGGTTCGATTCGTCCTAAGATGCGTTATGCGCATCAAGGTGGTCAAAATCCTCCTATCATTGTGATTCACGGTAATGCCTTGGATGCGATTGGCGATGTTTATAAACGCTACTTAGAAAAGCATTTTAGAGAAACGTTTAATTTAACTGGAACACCTTTGCGCATAGAAATGCGTTCGGGAAAAAATCCTTTTACCAAAGATTCGAAGTAAAAAAATAGCAGATACAAACTTTACTTCGTTAAATTTCTTGGAAGTATTTTAAAAATTAATTTCTCGTGGTATCTTAATTATCTTTTGGACACTTGAAATAATAAAAGGTGTCCCCAACTCCTAATCACAACAACACAATGGAGCTGTTATGAGCAATAAAGGGCAACTGTTACAAGACCCATTTTTGAATGCGTTAAGAAAAGAACACATTCCTGTTTCAATTTATCTGGTCAACGGCATTAAGTTGCAAGGTCACGTTGAATCATTTGATCAGTATGTCGTGTTGTTACGTAATACTGTAACTCAGATGGTTTATAAGCACGCTATCTCTACCGTGGTTCCAGCGCGTGCGGTGAGTATTAATTCTGATTCAGAAGCAGAGTAATTATTGTTGAACTTCTCAAGTTTTTGTATTTATTTTAGGTTTATATGCGCGCTGCACTAGTTGGCGTGGACTTCGGCAAAGGAGACTTTGCCGCAAGTTTAGATGAACTTTCTCAGCTCGCGCTGTCTGCGGGGGCTGAGACTATCACAAGCATTGTATGTAAGCGATCCAGTCCTGATGCGGCCTTATTCATAGGCTCTGGTAAGGCTGATGAAGTCGCTCATGCTGTCACTGATCTCAGTCTCGATCTCGTCATTTTTAATCATGCTCTATCACCGGCGCAGCAGAGGAATCTCGAGCGTCATTTAAAGATACGGGTTGTTGATCGCACTAGTCTGATTTTGGATATTTTTGCGCAGCGAGCCAAGAGTCATGAAGGCAAGGTTCAAGTTGAACTTGCGCAGTTGCAGCATTTAGCAACGCGTTTGGTTCGTGGCTGGACTCACCTTGAGCGACAAAAAGGTGGTATCGGTTTGCGTGGGCCTGGTGAGACGCAGTTGGAAACGGATCGTCGTTTGTTGGGCGAGCGTGTGAAAATGCTCAAAGCAAAGATGGAAAAGTTGCATAAGCAGCGAGAAACGCAGCGCCGCTCCAGAGGAAGAAGTAACACTTTCACGGTTTCTTTAGTTGGATATACAAATGCCGGTAAATCGACCTTGTTCAATACTTTGACTAAGGCGGGCACCTATGCGGCAAATCAATTATTTGCAACTTTGGATACTACCTCGCGTCGTTTGTATCTGGAAGGTGTTGGTAATATTGTGGTGTCAGATACAGTTGGTTTTATCCGGGATTTACCACATCAATTAGTGGCCTCGTTTAGAGCGACTTTGGAAGAAACGATACATGCTGATTTGTTATTGCATGTGGTTGATGGCGGAAGTGCGGTTCGAAATGATCAAATTGATCAGGTGAATCATGTGCTTAAAGAAATCGGGGCAGATCATATTCCTCAGTTATTGGTATGGAATAAGATCGACCAGGCTGATTTGGCTCCTGCGATAGAGCGGGACGAATATGGTAAAATTAACAGAGTTTTTCTTAGTGCAAAAAATGGTCAGGGTATTGATTTGTTGCGTGATGCAATAGTTGAGCTGATGCAAAAAGAAGCTGTCAGTTTCGAATCCAGTGCCGAAGTTGTGTTCGATGAATAACATGTTTCGGTTTATATTTCTTTTGATTTATTTTGGTTATTAAATTCAACAATTTATCGGGTAATCAACGAATGCGAATTCCTTTTTTAAATCGCTTAAGGCCATTGCTCTCTTTGAATGATCCTCAATGGGGTCGTGGTTCAAAGGGCGATAAGCAAGATGGTAAGAAGCCAGAAGATGGTCCTCCAGATTTGGATCAATTGTGGCGTGATTTCAATCAATCTATCGCGCGCATGTTTGGTAAAAATGGCGGCGGTGATGGTGGTAATGGTGGTGGATCTCCTGCGGATTCTCTGTTCGCAAAAATTGGCTTTGGTGTAATTGTTGCCGTACTTGCTTTTTTCTGGATGATCAGCGGTTTTTTCATCGTTCAAGAAGGCCAAACTGGCGTGGTTACTACCTTTGGTAAATATAGCTATCAAACTAGCCCTGGTTTTAATTGGCGTTGGCCAGCACCGATACAAGCACATGAGATTGTGAATGTACAGCAGGTGCGTACGGTCGAAGTTGGCTATAGAAATAATGTCAAAAACAAACAGGCAAAAGAAGCCTTGATGTTGACTGACGACGAAAATATTATTGATATTCAATTTGCGGTTCAATACAAATTGAAAGATGCGGCGAAATGGTTGTATAGCAATCGCGATCAAGAAGAAATGATCCGCCAAGTTGCAGAAACAGCGATTCGTGAAATCGTTGGTCGTAGCAAGATGGATTTTGTTCTGTATGAAGGCCGTGAAAAAGTCGCGCTTGATGTCAATTTATTGATGCAGCAAGTCTTAGATCGTTATGACTCCGGTGCGCAGATTACGAATGTAACGATGCAGGCAGTGCAGCCGCCAGAGCAAGTGCAAGCGGCATTTGATGATGCTGTCAAAGCTGGTCAGGATAAAGAGCGTCAGAAAAATGAAGGTCAGGCATATGCGAATGATGTGATTCCGAAAGCACGTGGTGAAGCCTCTCGTATGTTGCAGGACGCTGAAGGTTATCGTTCAAAAGTCGTCGCAAACGCTGAGGGTAATGCTGCACGTTTTAAGCAGGTTTTGGTCGAATATCAAAAAGCACCAGCAGTGACACGTGATCGTATGTATTTGGAAACCATGCAGCAAATTTTCTCCAGCACCACCAAGTTGATGATGGATACAAAAAATGCCAACAATATGATTTATCTGCCTTTGGATAAGCTCAATTCTCAAGGTGAGAACGGTGCCCGTACAAGTGCGCCAGCGGTATCCAATAGCGTACCAGCCGATACCATGAGTACGGTAGAAGTCAGAGGAAATAAAGATGGTCGAATTCGCGATTCTCGCGACAGGGAGTCACGTTAATGAATAAGTTTATTTCTTCTTTAATTGCCCTAGCTATTGCTGGTGTGGTTTTGTATTCGACGATTTTCGTGGTCGATCAAAGATCACATGCGATTGTGTTTGCCTTGGGTGAAGTGAAGGCTGTGATCAGTGAGCCAGGCTTGCATTTTAAATTGCCACCGCCATTTCAAAATGTGATGTTTTTAGATAAGCGCATTTTGACGATTGAGTCCCCAGAGGCTGATCGTTTTATTACGGCTGAAAAGAAAAATATTTTGGTTGATACCTATGTGAAGTGGCATATCACAGAACCAAAATTGTATTTTGTCAGCTTTGGTGGTGAGGAAAGCCGCGCGCGCGATCGTTTATCACAAATTGTTAAAGCTGCTTTGAATGAAGAAATTACTAAGCGCTCTGTACGTGATGTGATTTCTGGTGAACGCGATAAAGTGATGCAGGCAATTCGTAAAAAAGTTACCGATGAAGCGAAGCAAATTGGCGTGGAAATCGTCGATGTCCGCTTACAGCGTGTTGATTATGTTGAACAGATCAACAATTCCGTTTATGAGCGTATGAAGGCTGAGCGTAGTCGCGTAGCAAATGAATTGCGTTCAACTGGTTTTGCTGATTCAGAAAAAATTCGTGCAGACGCTGATCGTCAACGCATCGTTATTTTGGCTGAGGCCTATAAAGAAGCGCAAACGGTGAGCGGTGCTGGTGATGCAGAAGCGGCGAAAATCTATTCGCAAGCTTTTAGTCAGAATGCGGAGTTCTACAAGTTCTACCGCAGTTTGGAAGCCTATCGTGCTAGCTTTAAGAATAAGACTGACATGATGGTGGTTGATCAAAGCTCTGAATTCTTTAAGTATTTTAAAGCACCAGGAGCAGGGGCTGCCGGAGCTGCACCGAAAAAATAATATGTGTTAAAAGTGGGTGTCGTTAGATAGACTGCATTTCATTTCGAACTGCAGTCTTTCTAGTTTTTGCCCGATCCATTAATGTTTGCAGTATTGTTACTACTGAAGATTGTTTCTTATGCCAAATTGGCTACTCCCAGAAAACATTGCCGACGTCTTGCCCTCAGAAGCGCGCAAGATAGAAGAATTGCGCCGTGTTTTACTAGATAACTTCCGTTGCTATGGCTATGAATTAGTCATGCCGCCTTTGCTTGAGTACATCGAGTCTTTATTGACTGGAGCAGGGCAGGATATGGATTTGCGTACTTTTAAATTGGTCGATCAATTATCTGGCCGCACTATGGGTGTGCGCGCCGATATGACGACGCAAGTAGCGCGGATTGATGCGCATTTGCTGAATCGTAAATCGGTTACGCGTCTGTGTTATGCCGGTAGTGTTTTGCATACGCGCCCATCAGGCTTACATGCAACACGCGAGCCTTTGCAAATCGGCGGCGAGATTTATGGACATGCAGGTCTCGAAGCTGACGCGGAAATTCAAGAGCTGATGTTAGCGTCATTGGCGTTGGCGAATATTTCAGAAGTGCGTTTGGACTTATGTCACGTTGGAGTATTGCGCGCACTGTTGAATAGCGATGCGGCCGCTAAGCGGCATGAATCACAATTATTTGCCTTGTTAGAAGCGAAAGATTTGCCTGCATTGAAAGAGCTCACAAAAGACTTTCAACCAGAAATTCGTCAAGCATTATTGGATTTGCCAAATTTATATGGCGATAAAACGATTATTCAAAAAGCCCGTGAAATTTTGCCCAAACTTGATGGGATTGCGATAGCATTGGACGAATTGGCTTATTTGGTCGATTTGGCGGGTAATGCCAAAGTGACTGTCGATTTGGCGGATTTGCGTGGTTATCACTACCACAGCGGCGTGATGTTTAATGCCTTCGTTCCGGGCTTGCCAAACGCAGTTGCGCGTGGTGGTCGCTATGATCATGTGGGTGAGGCATTTGGACGTGCGCGCCCAGCAACAGGTTTCTCTTTAGATTTGCGCGAACTCGCGCGCTTGATGCCTTCCGCAGAGCGGAAGAATGCGATTTTGGCACCGTGGAGTCAAGATCCAGCTTTGCGTCATAAGATAATTGAATTACGCCAGGCAGGCGAAGTGGTGATACAAAACCTGCCGGGTCACGAGAATGAACAGGACGAATTTGAATGCACGCGCATGGTCGAATTCGATGGTAGTCAATGGATTTTAAAAACTGTAGGTTGATGAGCGATGTCACAAAATAAACCAGCAAAAAACGTAGTTGTCATTGGTACCCAGTGGGGCGATGAAGGTAAAGGTAAAATCGTCGATTGGTTGACAGATCATGCGCAAGGCGTTGTGCGTTTTCAGGGCGGTCATAATGCCGGCCATACTTTGGTAATCGGTGGTCAAAAGACGGCTTTGCAATTAATTCCCTCTGGAATTATGCGTGCTGGCACCGCCTGCTATATTGGCAATGGCGTGGTCTTGTCGGTTCCGGATTTGTTGCGTGAAATTGATAAGTTGGAAGCGAATGGTGTTGAAGTTTGCTCACGTTTAAAAATCTCCGAAGCTTGTCCTGTAATCTTGCCTTATCACACGGCATTGGATGCAGCGCGCGAAGCGGCTCGCGGCGCAGCGAAAATTGGTACTACGGGTAAGGGCATTGGTCCTGCTTACGAAGATAAAGTCGCGCGTCGTGCGATTCGTGTCGCTGACTTATTAAATCCAGAGCGCTTTGCTGAAAAACTCAAAGAAAACCTCGAATATCACAATTATGTTCTGGTTAATTACTTGAAAGCTGAAGCGGTCGATTTCCAAAAAACCTATGACGATGCAATGCGCGATGTCGCACGTATCCGTCCTATGGTGACTGACGTTTCTAGTGCTTTACATGCAGCCTATAAAAACGGCGCAAGTTTGTTGTTCGAAGGCGCACAAGGAAGTTTGCTCGATATCGATCATGGCACTTATCCCTTCGTCACTTCAAGTAACTGTGTTGCTGGTAATGCGTCCGCGGGTTCAGGTGTTGGTCCTAGTATGTTGCATTACATTTTGGGTATCACTAAAGCTTATACGACACGTGTAGGTTCAGGTCCGTTCCCATCTGAACTGCCAACCGACCAAGGTGTCGGTAAGCATCTGGCGAGTGTGGGCCATGAATTTGGCACGGTCACTGGTCGTGCGCGTCGTTGCGGTTGGTTTGATGCAGCTTTGTTGAAGCGTTCCGTGCAAATCAATGGCGTGTCTGGCATGTGCTTGACTAAGCTAGACGTGTTGGATGGTTTGGAATCTCTTAAGTTGTGTACTGGCTATACGATTGATGGTAAAGCCGTCGATATTTTCCCAGTTGGTGCCGAAGAGGCAGCACGTTGTGTTGCTGTGTACGAAGAAATGCCAGGTTGGTCTGAATCCACAGTCGGAGCGCAGACGATGGAAGCTTTGCCAGTCAATGCACGTAATTACATTAAGCGTATCGAAGAATTAGTGGGCGTCCCGATTGATATGGTTTCCACTGGCCCTGATCGTGAAGAAACGATCGTGTTACGTCACCCATTTCTGTAATTAAATCTGTAGCCGATTGTATAACTGACTTTGAGAAATTGTTGATCTTGAATACTGAACAAAAAGATTTGTGGGTTTCCTGGGATGAGTATCATCGCTCGATTGAACTCTTAGCATTAAAAATCCACGAATCTGGTCTACAGTTTGACCATATTTTGTGCTTGGCGCGCGGGGGGCTTCGCATAGGCGATGTTTTCTCGCGTCTGTTTAAACTGCCATTAAGCATACTTTCTGTTAGTTCCTATCGTGGATCATCTGGTCAAGACCAAGGGCAAATACAGATCGGCGGAAGCGTTGCTAGTGTTGAGAAAACTTTGCGTGGACGCGTGTTGTTGGTTGATGATTTGGTTGATTCCGGCATTACCTTTAGAGAAGTTCAGCCTTGGTTGCGTAAGCATTATCCAGAGATCAGTGACATTACCAGTGCCGTGATTTGGGTTAAATCCGTTTCGGTGGTGGTGCCAGATATCTATCTTGAGTATTTGGAGGGCGCGCCGTGGATACATCAGCCGTTCGAGATTTATGACACTTTGCGTTTAGAAGAGATTGGAAATGCTGATTTGAGCAGAAATTAAATAATCGTTGAGTGCAGATGGATGGAGGCGGTCAGTCAATGGATTGAATCGCTTTTTTCCTCGATGGCTTGCTGGTTTGATCGTGTTGTGATTGTGCTGATTAAATTTAAAGTAGAACTTTAATTTTTTTACATAAAAAAAGCCGCTGACGAATCAACGGCTTTCTTAATTAATGCTGTGGTGCCCACGGAGGGACTCGAACCCCCACACCCGAAGGCACATGGACCTGAACCATGCGCGTCTACCAATTCCGCCACGTGGGCAACGAAGACCGAGATTATAAAGTAATGCCCTGCAAAGTCAATGGATTTAATTCCTTCCTCAGCGCGTTTGTCTTTCATCCGAACATTCGTAAAATTCACGCATTAAAAAATCACCGCGATAGAGCGATTCAAGTGCGCAAAAGCTAGGTATTTTTAAATTAACCCGATAAACTGTGTTGACAGTTGAGGCTGTCTTTACCAAGTAATGTGCTTTACTTTCATTAAAAAGAGATACCACCGTTTTGAACAAACATCTTTATCCCATCCCCAGCCGCGAAGATATTCTCGGCGTCTTGCGCGCTTCAAAAACAAGTTTGAAGGCAGCATCGATTGCAAAAAAATTAGGCGTGAAACCTGAGGAGATCGACGGCATGGCAAAAAGGCTGAAAGCAATGGAGCGCGAAGGTCAGATCGCGCAGGATAAGTTAGGCAATATTTCTGCATTGGCACAAGATAATTTAATCGTCGGGCGCGTCAGTAGTCATCGTGATGGTTACGGTTTCTTGACCCCGGATGACGGCAGTCCAGATTTGTTCTTATCTGAACGTGAGATGGGACGTATTTTAAATGGCGATCGGGTTAGTGCACGTGTCGTTGGCACTGATCGAAAAGGCCGTTTAGAAGGTAGTGTGTCGGAAATTCTTGAACGTGCGAATACCCATATCATTGGTCGCCTGATTCAAGAAAATGGTATTTGGCTCATTGCACCAGAAGACAATCGAATCAATCAAGACATCTTACTCGCAGGCTCTCCAGGAAAGGCAAAAGCCGGGCAGGTGGTGAGTGTTGAATTGGTAGAGCAGCCGACCAAATATTCACAAGCGATTGGTAAAGTCGTTGAAATTCTTGGCGAGATTGATGATCCAGGAATTGAGATAGAAATCGCTGTGCGTAAGTTCGGCGTGCCACATGAGTTTTCCGATGCGGCGCAAAAGGCTGCTAGCAAGCTACCATTTGATGTTGGTCCTAAAGACTTAGAGGATAGGGTCGATCTGCGTGATATCGCATTGGTGACGATTGATGGTGAAGATGCACGTGATTTTGATGATGCTGTGTATTGCGAGCCATGCAAAATTGGTCGTGAGAAGGGCTATCGTTTGTTGGTGGCAATCGCTGATGTTAGTCATTATGTGAAACCGAATGACGCGATTGATGAAGATGCCTTATTGCGCAGTACTTCAGTCTATTTCCCGCGTCGCGTGATCCCGATGTTGCCGGAAAAACTGTCGAATGGTTTGTGTTCTTTGAATCCGAACGTCGATCGATTGACGCTGGTTTGCGATATGGTGATTTCACTTGATGGTGAGGTAACTGCCTATCAGTTTTATCCTGCGGTGATTCATTCCACCGCACGGTTTACTTACACCGAAGTCGCGGCGATTTTAGGTAATACCAAAGGCCCAGAAGCACATAAGCGTCTGCCTTTGGTGCCACACTTATTGCATTTGTATGAAGTGTTCCAGGTTTTACTGAAAGCGCGTCATCGCCGTGGTGCAATTGATTTTGAAACGACCGAAACTTATATCGTCGCCAATGCTGCGGGCAAAATCGAAAAAATTCTACCGCGCACTCGAAATGATGCCCATCGTTTGATCGAAGAATGTATGTTGGCTGCAAACGTTTGTGCAGCAAGCTTGTTGCAGGAATTTGAACATCTCGGCGTGTATCGTATTCATGCTGGACCAACCAAAGAAAAACTCACGCAGGTACGTAATTTCTTGCGCCAAGTTGGATTAAATTTGATGGGCGGCGACAAGCCTTCTGCCTCAGATTATGCGCAATTGATGGATAAGATTAAGAGTCGGCCAGACTCGCAATTGCTACAAACCATGCTGCTGCGTTCTATGCAGCAAGCTGTGTATAGCCCGGATAATATTGGCCACTTTGGTTTGTCTTATGATGCTTATGCGCATTTCACAAGTCCGATCCGTCGCTATCCTGATTTGCTCACGCACCGTGCCATTAAGGCGATTTTGCAAGGTAAAAAGTACGAGCCAAAAGGTATCGATACCAGCATTCTGAATACTACTATTTCGAATGCCGCCCGCAAACAAATGGCCGCAGATCGTGCAGCCGGTAAAGAGCGTCAACAAAAAGAGCAAACTATTTGGGATATGTTGGGAACCCATTGCTCTGCCAACGAGCGACGTGCCGATGAAGCCTCGCGCGATGTTGAAGCTTGGCTCAAGTGTTATTACATGAAGAGTAAATTGGGTGAAGAGTTTACCGGCACGATTTCTGGTGTTACGCAATTTGGTCTGTTTGTGCAATTAGATGAAATGTTCGTTGAGGGCTTAGTGCATATCACTGAGCTTGGCGCAGATTATTTTCAATTCGACGAAGCACGCCATGAGCTGCGCGGCGAGCGCAGTGGTAAGCGTTATCAGTTGACTGATAAAGTCAAAGTGGTGGTGAGTCGTGTTGATATCGATGCGCGGAAAATCGATTTATCATTGGCAAGCAGCGCGGTTCCCCATCGGTTTCCAAAGACACGCGAGTTGGATGAGGTCGCTGAAACGCGCCAAGTTAAACGCAGCGCTGCGAGTAAGACGGTAAAATCTGTACCTGGCAAAGCGGCAAAAGAAACGAGCGTCTACGCTGAGGCAACAGTGAATAAAACCAAACGCAAGAAAGTTGGCGTTGCACCAAGTCGTAGTGAACGTAAAGTAAAGACGACTCAAAGTAGTCGTAAAAAGCGTTGATCGTTTTTTAGGGAAATATCAACTCAATACGTGCGTCGAAAAAACGAAATAAATTAAGTGCTTTTAAAGCACAAGTAAAGAATTTAGGACTTACGAAGAAGCATTGAAGAATACGGCTGAAGTTTGGGCGGTCTTCGCTTTCGCGAATCCAAGAATTAAACCTGTTAGAGAAATACACAATGAAAAGTAAAATGATTTTTGGCTTTCACGCCGTCACGTCCCGTATTCGTCATGAAGCTTCGTCGGTAGAAGAAATTTATGTCGACAATGATCGCTCTGATCGTCGTATGCAAGAGTTAATCCACGCCGCAAAATCTGCTGGTATTCGGATTATTCAAGCAGATGATCAGCGTCTGTCAAACATCGTGGGCACGCGACGTCATCAAGGTGTGGTGGCAAAAGCAGGGGAGTTATCATTAGCACGCAATCTGGACGAATTGCTCGATGCAATTGAAGGTCCACCATTGCTGTTGATTTTGGATGGTATTACCGACCCTCATAATCTTGGCGCTTGTTTGCGTGTCGCTGATGGTGTTGGTGCACATGCAGTGATTGCACCAAAAGATCGTGCAGTCGGATTAAATGCCACAGCCGAAAAAGTTGCCAGTGGTGCGGCCGAAACCGTGCCATACATCACAGTCACTAATTTGGCGCGTACGATTCGTGATTTGAAAGAACGTGATATCTGGATTATTGGTACATCGGATGATGTAGAAAAAACGATATACGACGTGGATTTTAAGGGTGGTATCGCGATCGTGATGGGAAATGAGGGCGAAGGTATGCGCCGTTTGACGCGCGAGAACTGCGACATGTTAGTGCAAATTCCTATGATGGGCTCAGTCGAGAGCTTAAATGTCTCAGTCGCTTCTGGCGTGTGTTTATATGAGGCACGCCGCCAGCGTATTGCAGCTCAGTAAGTCAATTATTTCTCTGGGCGCTGTCCATATTTCATTTGTAGAGATGCAGAAATTAAACAGCGTTCAGCGACAATTCTAAAAAAACATTACACTCGTGTTTGGTTTTTTATCCAACGTGCAGCTCTGCACAATTTCTATATATTCATTTCATTACCATGTTTAAGCAATTACGCGAAGATATCGCTAGCATCATTCAACGTGACCCCGCTGCTCGTAATACCTGGGAGGTGATTACCTGCTATCCGGGCTTACAAGCGATTGTGATGCATACGTGGGCGCAGTGGTGCTGGACGCATGGCATGAAATGGTTGGGACGCTTTATCGCCCATCTCGCACGTATTTTCACAGGCATCGAAATTCATCCTGGCGCCACAATTGGAAAACGCGTTTTTATTGATCATGGCTTTGGTGTTGTGATTGGTGAGACTGCGGTCGTTGGTGATGATTGTACGATTTACCAAGGTGTGACTTTAGGGGGAACATCTCTCACAAAAGGTGCGAAACGCCACCCAACTTTAGAGCAGGGGGTGATTGTCGGCGCCGGAGCCAAAGTACTTGGTGGATTTTCGGTGGGGGCGGGCGCAAAAATTGGTTCTAATTCGGTAGTGATTAAGCCAGTTCCGGCTGGCGCAACCGCGGTGGGTAATCCTGCACATATCGTGAAATCAGTGAAAGAAAAAGATGCAGAAGGCGATATCTTGAGTTTTAGTGCCTATGGATTAAGTGCGAATGGAGATGATCCAATTTCCAAAGCATTTCGTCAGTTAACCGAACATGTCTGTTCGCAGCAAGAACAAATTGAAAAGCTGCGTGCGGCGATTCAAGTTGCAGGTATCGTTTGTGAAAAATCGTTGAATGAAAAACGTATCGATGCTGAGGAAATTTCTCAGTTGGTTGATTAATTAACTAATATCCATATCATTGACTATCACATCAGGGCGATATTCGAACGTTTGATTTCGACACGCGGTACAATATCGCCTATTTGATTTTTCGTTGTTAATGCCGTGAAACTCCCTCTTATTCCCTCTCGTCGTATTTCTATTGCCCCCATGATGGATTGGTCAGATCGACATTGTCGTTTATTCCATCGTCATATTTCTCGCCATACTTGGTTATATACAGAAATGGTTACTACTGGCGCCATTTTGCATGGTGATGTCGGTAGGCACTTGGACTTTAATCAAGAGGAACATCCCGTTGCATTGCAATTAGGTGGAAGTGAACCCGCTGATTTGGCTATTGCCGCAAAACGCGGTCAAGAGTGGGGTTACGACGAAATTAATCTTAACTGTGGCTGCCCGTCCGAACGTGTGCAGAAAGGCGCATTCGGTGCTTGTTTAATGGCTGAGCCAGCTTTGGTTGCCGATTGTGTAAAAGCAATGCGTGATGTCGTTGATATCGACGTCACGGTAAAGCATAGGATAGGAATTAATGACGTCGATTCATATGGATTTGTGCGTGATTTTGTTGGTGAGATCGCGGATGCTGGTTGCCGCACATTTGTCGTGCATGCACGGAATGCAATCTTAAAAGGCCTTTCACCAAAAGAGAATCGCGAAGTTCCTCCGCTTAAATATGCTTATGCTTATCAGCTAAAGAAAGATTTTCCGACCTTAGAAATCATTATTAATGGTGGAATCAAAACGCTTGAAGAAATTGATCAACATCTCTTGCATGTCGATGGCGTGATGTTGGGAAGAGAGGCTTATCATAATCCTTACATCTTAAGTAGTTTTGATTCTCGCTATTACGGTGATCAGAATCCATCAAAAACGCGTGAAGAGGTTGTGCTGGCAATGCTGCCTTATATTTCTCAGCAGCTCGAAAAATATGGTGATAGTGGTAAAGGCTTAAAGTTAAATAGTGTCACTCGACATATGCTAGGTTTAACCTTTGGTTTGATTGGCGCACGCGCTTTCCGTCAAACCTTGTCAGATACAAAAAAACTTGCGATTGGTAATCCGTCATTATTGCTAGAGGCTCTACTCAAAGTTAAAGATGCTAATCATGGTGCCTCAATCTAAGTTTTTTGTAAAGAATCAGTAGTTTTCTGATCTTAGTTTAAATCACGCTTGGCAAGCAGTGTCCAATGTTGCTGCGCTTTCTTGGGCTAAAACAATTTTTCTCAGGTCAATTCAGCGTATTGATTGCGTTTTTATTAGCGCCCAATGTAGATTTCACCAATTCTTTGAATTGTTGAGGTCAACGTGGCGAAGAAATTCCCCATCCATCCTAAAAATCCTGAACGCTTATGCTGGGGATGTGATTTGTATTGTGCCGCATCGTCGATGGCATGTGGTAACGGCGCAGATCGGACGGCGCATCCTGCGGAACTATTTGGTGATGACTGGATGGAATGGGAAATTCAACAGAAGGAGCCAGGTGGCCTTCCTGATGCTAGTTGATTCATTGATGTTTTTTCGAATGTATGGATCATCATAGTTTGCCGCAGAGATTCTTGTATCGATATTCTTGAATTCGTAATAATTTGTAATAAATTAAATTAATAAGTAAGTAAAACCCTATAGTTACGCTGTTTGTTGAGTTTGTTGTAATCCTATTGTTGATAGGATGTTGGCCCGCTAGTATTTAGCGGGCTTTTTTTATGTACAAGGGAAATGTAAAGTTTGTCACTTGATTCTTGAAAACATTTGCTTGAATTGGCAAATCCTCGTATAATGCGAGGCTCACTTGCAGTGCACTTGTGCACGAAACATGTGATTCAGTGGTGGTCGTAGCTCAGTTGGTAGAGTCCAGGATTGTGATTCCTGTTGTCGTGGGTTCGAGCCCCATCGTCCACCCCACCGAATTAAACAAAAAGCCCACTTTTTAGTGGGCTTTTTGTTTGGTTTTTTTGTGTTTCTTGTCATGTGCTAGTCATAAAAAAATTCTAAAATTATTCTTATCTGCTGTACATACAACCGATATGTATGATGGCAGACAGGTGGGTGCTGCCCGGTTTTTTCCGGGTAGTTCACCGACCGTTTCCTCTGTCGGTTCGAAAAACCACTCTCTTCACACCTTTGCATAAATTAGTGCGAGTCAATTGCTGATCTGATGTTGAATTGATGAGATGGCTTGCGATGATCATCTCGTCGAGATATAGTGAATTTTTCTTTTGTGGAAAAGTTGACTATGCGCAAACATTCTTTATTTTTGTTCTTCTGCACTTTGGTGATTACCTCGTCTCAATCGCAGGCATCGAGTAAAACTGTACAGAGTTTGGTCGGTAAGATTGTTAATGCTCAAGCCCAGTTTGTTGAAGAAAAGAAGGCACTGGACTTACTGCGCCAACATCGATATGTCTTCGTAGGCGAAAAACACGATAACCCTGAGCATCATCAATTAGAGCGTCGATTTATTCAAGAGCGTTTTTCTAATGTTGATCAAAGCGTTCAAGGGAAAGTCGTATTTGAAATGCTTGATACTAGTCACGAATTTGCAATTAGTAAATTGCAGACCGTAGATAGCTTAGATCAAATGAAAAAGATTCTGAACTGGCCCGAAAAAGGAAGTTGGGATTGGGCGGTTTATGCTCCCACTTTTCAAGAAGCCTTGAAGCGATCGGCACTCGCTGCAGGAAATATCGACAGAGCGTTTATTGGTGCGGTATATAAACATGGCGAGAAGAATTTTGTCGATGTTGATAGATTTTCTTCCGCAGTTAATCCCCCAGATTTTTTAAAAAATTATTTGCTGGATCAAATATTTACTTCACATTGCGGTATGCAAAGTCGGGAAACTTTAACGCCTATGTTACACATACAATTGGCAAAAGACGCCAGCATGGCGACGGCAATGTTGCGAACAAGTGCAGCGATGTTGATTGCTGGGGGAGAGCATGTGCGGGGTGATACTGGCGCGCCTTGGCATTTATTGAAGAGAAACCCGCAGGCAGATATTTTTATTATTCAATTGCTCGAAGTTCAGGAAAATAATTTGGATTTACATAGCTATATCAAAAAGGCTGGTAAAGCGGATCTTTATTGGTTTACTGGGGCAATTGCCAGCAAAGATTATTGTGCTGGTGTTAAAGGGAAAGCCGCACAGTAAGTGTCATGCGAAAAAATGGCGCTCAACTTGAGCGCCATTTTTTACATATCGAACTAATTACTCGTTTGCGAGAATTTATTTCACGCGACGTTCAAAAGTCATTTGTTCAATTTCAACACGACGGTTTGGTTCTAAACATTTGATCAAATCTGTGCGCTTTTTGTTTGTGCAAGTAACCACAGGATTTGCTTCGCCTTTACCTACGGCATTCAAGCGATCTGCTGTTACGCCCGCACTCACCAAATAGTCACGTACTGCACTGGCACGTTTTTCAGAGAGTTTTTGATTGTATTTATCTGATCCCAAACGATCGGTGAAGCCGCTGATGACAACATTCGATACGCTTGGTGATGCTTTTAATGCTGTGGCGATTTCATCTAATTTTGGCTGAGAACTTGCTAAAACTGCGCTGTCAAAAGCAAATAGCTCGGTTGACGATAAAGTATATTTTTCAAATTTTGGTGCTGGTGGTGGCGGTGCCACCGGCGCTGGAGTTGGTTCAGCCACTGGTGCTGGTGCAGGAGTTGGCACAACAACCGGTGCTGGCTTTGCTACTTTATCGAAGAAGTAATTTAAGCCAATTGATGCATAGGTGGTATAGGCGCGATTGAAGTTATAGTCGTTACCGCTAACGTAAGCCATGTTGCGACGAACATCTGCTTGCAGTGTTAATTGCTCTGTGAGCGCAGCTTGCAAGCCAATACCTGCGCCAACAAAAGGAGAGCTCTTGGATTTTGTTTTTAGCGCGTTTGAAAGCTTATCGTGCTGTCCACCGACGCTAAACAATAAGAATGGACGCACTGCTTCACGAGATTGCAAATAGAGCGCGTCAACGCTTAATAAATTTTGTTTGTAAGTGGTGCCAGATTGCTTGGTTCGTGCGGCAATGCCACCAAGTTGAATATCCCAACTTTGATTCAGCATTTTGCCAAATCGTAAGCCTAGACCTTGACCATCCTTAGTCAAGCCAAAACCATTGTCGGTATTTGTATAGTTTAAGCTCGGTGCAATGTACCATGATGGATTGACTTCGGAATTTTGTGCGAGCACAGATGCGCTGCAAGTGCTGCCAATGAGTGCAATCGCTAAAGCAATTTTTTTCATGTTACTTCCTTATTGTGAGTTGATAAATGTAAATGATTTAAATGATTGAAGTTAGAATTGTATATTGATCGGGACCGAATGATCGTCAAACATTGTTACAGCTTAGATAATGACTTTCAGGTAATTACATGTTTTTTTATGCAAAATTTGTTATGCTGCGCTACGAATTTTTACTGCAAAGTCATCAATGAATCAAAGTCTGCCACTTGCATGGGGTTGGGTCACGAGTCCTCTGGAGTTGAGCTCATTTATCTTATCGATCATTACAGTTGCGCTCAATATTAAGCAGATACACTGGGCCTGGCTGTTTTCGATTTTGTCATCGGCCTTGTATTGCCTGGTGTTTTTTGATGCCAAGTTGTATGGCGACAGTGGCTTGCAGATTGTGTTTATTTTGGTTTCTATTTGGGGTTGGACTCAGTGGGTGTGGCGAGGAGAAAATCAGCAAACCATTTCAGTGACACGATTACGTGCGCCAGAGCGAATCATTGCTGTGTTAGCTTGGTGCGGGATTTTTGTTTTGCTTTATTTTTTCTTGAAATTATTCACCGATACCGATGTGCCGATGGCCGATGGTTTTTTGACCGCGGGCAGTTTGCTGGGACAATTGCTTTTGTCTCGTAAGAAATTGGAAAATTGGTATGTCTGGATTCTCGTTGACGTTTTATACGTTGGTTTGTATTTGTATAAAGGCTTGATGCTCACGGCTTTGTTATATGCAATTTTTGTTGTAATGGCGATAGCTGGTGCCCGCGCATGGAGTGCTTTATGTCGGAAGTAACGCGCACGACGGCGGTGAATCGAATTGCTATTCTTGGCGCAGAATCATCAGGGAAATCACAATTGGCTGAAGCCTTGGCGACGCATTATAAAACCGTCTGGGTGCCAGAATATTTACGCGAATTTGTTGCGTTGAATAAGCGAGTTCCGCTTGAAGATGATCAATTGCAGATTGCATTAACCCAATTAAATAATGAAGAGAGCTTATTGCCACAAGCTAAACAATGGTTATTTTGTGATACAACGCCATTGATGACGGCCTTGTATAGTCAGTTCTATTTTAAGCAGGTTGATCCAGAGTTGCAGCGGATAGCATTGCAACATGACTATGCGTTAACGCTGGTTACCGCACCTGATTTTCCTTGGATTGCAGATGGATTGCAAAGAGAATCGCCAGCTGTACGTCAGATTATTCACGATGAATTGGTCAATCGTTTAGATACACTGGGGATTCCATTTGTATTGCTTGAAGGCGCTTTACATGAGCGCTTACTACAGGTGCAATTTACCTTGGAATTTTTGAGTTAAAGTAATCTGAATTGATAACTAAAACTCCCCGATTCGCGATAGAAGCAAATCGGGGAGCTAGTAGTTTTCTTGCCGACCAATGAATGAATCGATGTTGAATTTTCTCGATTAACTATTTTCGAGTAAGCTCTTCAACTGTTCGAGACGGGAAGGGTGGCGCAATTTTTTCATCGCCTTTGCTTCAATTTGACGAATGCGTTCACGCGTCACATCGAATTGATTGCCGACTTCTTCTAAAGTATGATCGCTAGCCATTTCTAAACCAAAACGCATACGCAATACTTTTGCCTCACGTGGACTTAACGCATCTAAAATTTCTTTGAGCTTGCCTTGTACCGATGCCTGCATCGCTGCTTGCATTGGTGATAGTGTGATGTTGTCTTCAATGAAGTCGCCCAATTGAGAATCGCCATCGTCACCAATCGGTACGTCGAGAGATACTGGTTCTTTCGCAATCTTTAAGATCTCGCGTACTTTAATTTCTGGTAAGTCCATTTTTTCAGCGATTAACGCTGGGTCAGGTTCCGTACCATTTTGTTGCAAACATTGACGCTTAATTCGGTTTAGCTTATTGATGGTTTCAATCATATGAACCGGTACACGAATCGTTCTAGCCTGATCTGCAATGGCTCGTGAAATCGCCTGACGTATCCACCAAGTTGCATAGGTTGAGAATTTATATCCGCGACGATATTCAAATTTATCAACCGCTTTGAGCAAGCCAATATTGCCTTCCTGGATTAAGTCCAGAAATTGCATGCCACGATTAATGTATTTTTTCGCGATAGAAATAACCAAGCGCAAGTTTGCCTCGGTCATTGCAGCTTTGGCGTCGCGTGTACGTTTTTCGGCCGAGATCATTTTTTTATGAATCGCACGTAAATCACCTAGTGGCAATTTCGCGGTTTGTTCGAGTACGATCAGACGGCCTTGCAATTCGCGAGCTGCGTGAATATGACGTTTTAACACCGCGCCATAAGCTTCGCGGGATTCCATCTCTTGCTCTAACCAATCACGATTAGTGGCGTTTTTGATGAAATGATTGATGAAGTACGCACGCGGCATGCCGCAGCGATCAACCAATAATTCCAACATGCGCTTTTCGGTCTGACGTAATTCAGTCATTTGTTTGCGCAAAATATCGCACCACTTTTCAGTTGTTTTTACACTGAAACGAATGCTTTCCATTTCTTTCGCGACGTTTTCTTGCGCGCTTTGATAGGCAGGTGATTGATATGCATTCTTCTCGATTTGTGCAAACATATCATCGAAGCTAGTTTTAATCGCCGCAAATTTTTCTAAGGCCGTTGCTTTCATCTGCGCTAATTGCTCAGCGCTGAGCGTGTTGCTGGTTTCTGCCGCGCCGCCTTCGTCGTCGTCATCCTCTTCTTCGTCATCATCTGCATTCGCTAAGATGACTGGCGCTGGAATATCCAAACTATCAGGGACGTGGAAACCATCGATGATGTCATCAATAATGACATCATCAGATTTTACTTTTTCTGCGGTGACTAAAACTTCTTGAATGACAGATGGGCACGCAGAAATTGCTTGCAACATGTCTTTCAAACCAGATTCAATACGTTTCGCAATGTCAATTTCACCGCTGCGCGTAAGAAGTTCCGCGCTACCCATTTCGCGCATATACATGCGAACAGGATCTGTGGTGCGACCAAAATCTGAATCAACTGTCGATAAGGCGACTGCCGCGGTTGCTTCCGCATCGTCATCGCTAACAGAGCTAGCGACATTGTCGGACAATAGTAGCATCGTGGCATCAGGTGCTTGATCATAAACCGCAATACCAACATCATTTAATGTACTAATGATGCTTTGAATCATTTCTGGATCATCGACATTTTCTGGCAGATGATCGTTAATTTCAGCATGTGTGAGATAACTGCGATCCTTACCAAGTTGAATTAACTTGGTTAAGCGTTGGCGATATTCTTCTAATTGCTCTTTGCTGGCATTATTCGTACTGGCTTTACCAGAACGCACACGCGCAGCACGTTTTAATTCTGCTGACTCAAGCGCATTAAACGCATGAATTTCTTCGTTGTAAACTTGCGGAGACGATGGTTTGCGTCCACGACGAGCCGCTTCTTTTACCGTTGGGAAGGCGTAAGCCGATGTATCAACTTCTGCACTTGTGACCGATGTTACATTGCCGATAATCGGTGCCTTTGCAACACGGGCTTTTGTCACCGCTTTTTCAGATGCAGCTTGCGTTGTTCTGTTTGTTGTCTCGATTGCTGTTGCAGTTTCAGGCGCGCTCGGTGCGACGTCCCCAGTGCTAGGAATCTGTTCAGGAGCAGCATCGGTGAGTTTTGCAATGATTTTCTTTTTCTTTACTTTGATCACGGGTGCCGGACCTGTTGGCATCGAAGTCGCTGGCAAATTGTCATACGCATGTTCATTGCTAAGGTCTGCTTGAGTTTCCTCGTTCACTACCAGAATACTGCTTACATCAATTTCAGTATTGGATTCGACGATGCTGACATTTGTGCTCTCTAAACTAGGCACTTCCATGTCGATGGCAGTTGCTTCTGTTGCAGCCACATTTGTACTATCAGTGTTACCGACGATCGCCAAGCGTGAACGACGCTTGGTGACGACTGTGACGGACTGAACTTGTGTTTTAATAATTTCACCGGAGTCTAATTCAGGTGAATCTGCCAACATGGGCAATGCAAAAGTGCGAGTCTCCGATTGAATCGTTGGCGTCTTACTTTTTGAAATGGAGAGCGGTTTGCCTAATTTGAGTGTCTTGGAAGCTGGAGCGACAGTCGTAGTGCTAATGTGCGATTCGGATGGTGTTAAGCTGTTTTTCATGTAACAAATCAAGTGCGACAACAAAATGCCAATCAAATTTGGATGGCAACAACAAAAGCAAAAGTGCGAAAATGAACAAATACAGTGTTTTGATCGAACCAGGGTCTTTCGAAAAATCCAAAAGCCTATTAGTGAGTCACTGAATCAATTAAATAAAAAACCCGCGATTGCGGGCAGGTAAATTAAATTGATTTTTTTTGCGTATTTTTATGCGAGGTCGGGATTATCCACGGCTTACCTATTCTTGACAAGCATTACCCGCATTTTGTTTGAAGAGTTTCACTTAATTTGACATAGTTTTATCTGATGCCTTGGAAAAAACGCAATGAACTTTTTGTTGTGTTGCGAAAGATTAAATATTAAGTACCTGATTTTGACTAGCATGTTGGTTTGGGCGTACTTCGTGTTCTTTCATGAACCATATTTCTTTCAGTTTGGTGATTCCAGATGAAATCGTAGAGGAAACGCATGAGCCTTGTTACAATACCTGTTTATTTGTGTATTCGTCGTTTTTTAAGTGCAAAAACCGAGTTCGCAATTCACCACTTTCTTTTTTAGATCATGATTGATATTCAACTACTCCGTAAAGACATCGACGCTGTGGCAGTGCGTTTGGCAACGCGTAAATTTGTGTTAGACGTTTCAACCTTTAATACTTTAGAAAATGAGCGCAAACAAATTCAGATGCGCACTGAAGAATTGCAAGGAAAGCGGAATTCTTTATCCAAACAAGTTGGCATGTTAAAAGGCAAGGGCGAAGATGCTTCTTCAGTCATGGCTGAAGTGGCAGCAATTGCCGATGAGCTGAAATCTTCTGAGGTACGCTTAGGTGAAGTGCAAGCTGCACTCAGTGATTTTATGTTGACGATTCCAAATTTGCCGGACGAGTCAGTTCCTGTCGGTAATGATGAAACCGGTAATGTTGTGGTTCGCAGTTTTGGTACGCCGCCAAGTTTTTCCTTTGAGGTTAAAGATCATGTGGATGTCGGTGCAAAGTTGGGATTGGAATTTGACGTTGCCGTGAAATTAACGGGTTCGCGTTTTGCGGTGTTGAAAGGCGGAATCGCGCGTTTGCATCGTGCCCTTGCGCAGTTCATGCTTGATACGCAAACTATGGAAAATGCCTACACAGAACACTACACGCCGTATATGGTGAATGCAGATTCTATGCGTGGCACAGGGCAATTGCCGAAGTTTGAAGAAGATTTATTTGCGGTCAAAAAAGGCGGACAAGACGGCGAGGGCGAGTCATTGTATTTAATCCCTACTGCGGAGGTGACCTTAACGAATACCGTTCGTGATGAGATCCTTCCTTTAGAGAGTTTGCCGATTAAGATGACGGCACACACACCTTGCTTCCGTTCCGAAGCGGGTAGTTATGGTCGTGATACGCGTGGCATGATTCGTCAGCATCAGTTTGATAAAGTCGAGTTGGTGCAAGTGGCGCACCCAGAGAAATCATTTGAAGCCTTGGAGGAGATGGTAGGGCATGCGGAAATGATTCTGCAGAAACTTGGCTTGCCATATCGTGTGATGAGTTTATGCACCGGTGATATGGGCTTTGGTGCAACCAAGACGTATGATTTGGAAGTTTGGTTGCCAGCCCAAAATACCTATCGTGAGATTTCTTCGATTTCTAATATGGGCGCTTTCCAAGCGCGTCGTATGCAAGCACGATTCCGTAACGCGCAAGGTAAAACGGAGTTTGTGCATACCTTGAATGGCTCTGCATTAGCGGTTGGGCGGACGCTGGTTGCTGTATTGGAAAACTATCAACAAGAAGATGGCAGTGTGCTTGTTCCAGAAGCGCTACGCCCTTACATGGGTGGCATTGAGCAGTTGCTGCCGAAAGCATAATAGTTGAACAAAGGTCTCTGTCCGACAATATTCAAGGGCGCTGAGACTTTGCTAAAACTAATCACCGCCTGAAAGTAAAAAACCCATCATCATGATGGGTTTTTTATTGAGCGTATCGAAGGTGTTTTTGATCTGCTAGATTGGCAAGGCAACTTCGTTATTGGTGCTAAATTGATAGTCACGGAACACATGTTCTGCCGTCAATAATTCATAACTGCCATCAGCCAATTGACGTGTCGTATCCTTCAGTCGAGAAGTTGTTTGACCACAAGTCCAGCATTTAAAGTTTCGCATATGAGTACATAGGCAGGTTTTATCCATGACTTTAAAATCTTTATTGTCAGGATTGGCTTCCAACTCGCGATTGTAGGCGTCGATGTATGAGCAGCCACCATTGCCGTCCAATAAGTAACCGTAAGCTTCACAGCCAGGACGAATATTGGAACCAATTGCTGGCGTATTGCTCAGCATACGCATAGGATAACCGGTAGGAGAAATCGTATTGACGATAATTTGTTCTTCTTGGGCTTTGAAATATTCCTGTTTGACATCGTCAGGTAATCCACATTCTTTGGTCACCGTGAAGCGAGTAGCAACTTGCACACCACCAGCACCAGCTTCTAAAAAAGAGACCGCATCACTACCAGTAAAAATGCCGCCTGCCGCGATCACTGGGATGCCCAAGTTTTCGTCTTTTAGATATTGCAAAACTTCAGCGACGATGGTGTGTAAATCATATTTCGCCCAATCTAAACCAAAACCTAAATGACCGCCCGCTAAGGGGCCTTCAACAATCACGTAGTCAGGTAAGCGATTGAGTTTGGCATTTTTTCGCAAAAATAACTGTAGAGCACGAACTGAGGAAACGATAATTCCCAATTTGGCATCGCGGAAACGAGGATGATCTTCCATCAAGCCAAATGAGCCTAAGTGCAGGCCAGCGCTTAATGTAATTCCATCGATTCCAGCATCTAGTGCAGATGCCAGTCGTACTCGCAAAGTATCGCGCGGGCCATTCATGGTGAGTTTTTCCATGCAGTTGACGAAGATCATGCCGTCACCTTGTTTGGCTTCCATCGTGCGACCTACGTGCAATTTGGTCGCTTCAGCGAGCAAATCTAAATCGAACTTGATATCCGTTTTGTCGGAATTATTGATGTTGTATTTGTATAATTTTGTTTTGTCTTTGATGAAACTGGTATCAAAGCGACGATCAGAGACATCGTGAACCAGCGCATCGGAGATATGGCCGATGCCATTTAAACGTGCTGCAACTAAAGCTAATTCTGCGGTCGAAATGTCCACGCCCATGCCGCCAATCATAATTGGGACAAGTTCATGTTTGCCTAAGCGCAGGCGAAAATCATCTACACGTTTCATTATTTTCCTTGGACAACTCTGGTATTTAAATTATGTCGCGGTGCTTTTATTGTTTGTGGCTTACTATTTTTCGCACTGTCAGTATGTAATGTAGCTTTGTGCAGCCTTATGTAATCTCGTTAATCTCATGAGTTATTTGAATCTTTTTGCAGATTCTTAACTAGAGTTCGATTTCTAATTATGCTTTCTATTATTCTCAATCGGCGCTGCAAAATTTCTACAGGCGCAATTCTACCCTAGGCGCTCTTTTTTTGGCTTGTCATGATGGAAAAACCCATGATTATTAGGGTTTTCTAGGCTTTTCTTTAACGCAAATCAGTTTTGCTGCTTTATTTTTGCTCAATTCGAGAGGGCGACGCTCTGTTACAATGCATACTTCAGTGAAACTCGTCTTTCACTTATTTATTATTTTAAAATTATTTTCTATGCAAATTTCTCAAGACTCCGTAGTTACGTTGAACTACACCATGTTCGATGCGCAAGGCAATATTATCGATAAAAATCATGACCCTATCGTGTATTTGCATGGTGGCTACGACAATATTTTACCTGCAGTGGAAGCTGCTTTAGAGGGGCAGTCTATTGGTCAAACAGTGACTGTTACAATGGAAGCAGACGAGGCTTTTGGTGAGATAGATCCAAGCTTGGTGCATGAGGAAGATGTCGGCTTATTTCCACCTGATCTCGAAGTGGGGATGATGTTTGAAACTCGCGATCCAGAAACAGGTGAAGCAGCGCAATTTCGCGTGACTGGCATCGATGCCGGTCTTGTCACTGTCGATGGTAATCATCCTTTGGCTGGTATGAAATTGCGATTTGATGCAGAAATTTTATCGGTTCGTGCTGCAACGGAAGAAGAAATTGCGCATGGTCATGTTCATGGCGAACACGGACATCATCACGACGAGTAATCCTATCAAGAGTGTGATCAGCGCGCGTTTGAAAAACGCTTTACCGTGCTTTATCGATACTCTTGTATTTTATAGTGGGCATAAGCACTTTCTTTTTTTAAGGGGAGTGCGTTTTGTCACTCAAATGACTTTCATTGTGAGTAAATAAGACATGAAAGACTATTACTTTATTCTCGGTGTTGCGACTAATGCGTCGTTGGCCGATATCAAAAAAGCCTATCGGGTAAAAGCAGCTGAGTTCCATCCTGATCGCAACAGTTCGGAATTGGCACCAATCAAATTTCATGCGGTAAAAGAGGCGTATGACGTGCTATCGGATGATGCGGCACGTGCGTCTTATGATGAAAATCGCCGACGTAATTTGTTGGAGTCGCCGCTAGAGACCGCGACTGAAATCTGGAAGAACTATTTGTCAGGAGTATTGCAGTGAAATTCTCACGCTATTTTCAAGAATTAATGTTGGCCTATAAGGCTGAGTTAGACGATTTACGTTCTGATTCAGAAGGTAAAGATGTGATGCGTCATCGCCTCAAGGAAAAACGCGAGCAATTGGCGTTTCTTTTGCCGATGATGGCAAGCAATCCAGAAATGCTGGCACCAGCGTTCCATGACGCTTTTTTATTCATGAATCCATTAAGTTTTGAGGGATTAGCCTCCAAAGAAGCGAATAAATTGCCAAGCTGGAAAAGCTTGTCGAGTGCTGTCAAGTTGGAACCATGGGCAGAAAAAATGGCGCAGATGGTATTGGCAGAAGATGCTGGTGACGTCTTTTTGGTGACCACCGCTTGCCTCGAATATTTAAGTCGTAGTCATCACACACGTGCGACGACAAGTAATGAGCACGATGATGACGCTGACGAGCAAGATACCGAAGATGCTGAGCTCCATGAAAATGGCGATCTGGATGGTAATTATGGTCGTCATGGTCGAGATGACGGCGATGACGGTGACGATGTCGATCTTGAAGAGGCTGGTGCCGACTGGCTTGCAGAGCAAGGCTTTGATCGCAAAGATTAAATTGCAGCGAAATAGCTTGGTGTTTGTTTGTTACATCACATATTGAATTCGTTATTGAAGAAAATAACTACCGAAAAAGGAAGAGACATGAGTGTCCCAGCATTAATTGAAGCGCAAAGTTTGATTCAGGTAGGCGATATTGCCGGTGCAGAACATGCATTAGCTACCTTAGCCGAAACAGAGGGCGATCAAGCACTGGTGGCAGCTTTGGATGAATTTCCGGCAAAGGATTTGCTCGCGATTATTCGTGAATACGATGCGTCCAAAGAGTCATTAGTGAACTTGCTGGTCACCCCAGAACAATTCGCACAAGCGGTCGTATTAGAGAAGCGTTATGCTGATCTGACCCATGAGCAACTGCGTGGCATGATTAATTCTGTGATATTTCGTGACGGTGCTGATGCCGCTGAATTTCTGTATGAAATCGCAGAAGTAGAAGGCGGCTATGACGCGATTGCGGATTACCTGCAAGATCGTACACAGATGGTCGAGCATTTTTATCGTTATGCGACGTTTGATTTGTATGAATATGGCGACGACAATAAAACGCAGGCGATTGACGATGATTTATTGAGCCTGACGCGCGATACGGAAACCCGTGCTTCTGCAATTGACCGTGCCAGTGTGGAAGACCATGACTGGATGGAAGTGACGTATTTATTACGCTATGAATTGCCTGAAATTTTCCGTGAAGTCTTAATGAAGTTACGCGCTCGTTATCAAGTGTATTTGCGCAACTTGCAGAACGATGAATTTGCTGAAACGGTCGTCAGTGAAGAGAGCGAAGATGACGAGTCTAATGTTCCTAAGAAAAATACCGACGATGGTGATGATGTTGATGATGAAGAATCTGCTTTGTAATTGATTGAGTCGATTATGTCTGAAACATCTCAAGCTATCGCGCTCTATGATGGACGACCGTTTTTTGAAACGGCACTACGTCATGGATTGCGCTTTGCCATTATTCCTCGTGCCAAACTTGACGCAATAGAAGCAGAGGCACCGAAAGGACTGGTGCAAATCGCCGACGCATTTGGTAGCAAGTATTTGCGCCCAGAAATTGAAATAGCGCGCAAGCGTATCGTCAATTTGGCTAGTCTGTATTTACTTGAAACTTCAAAAGGTGATTTAGATATTGCTGCAAAAATCATTCGAGATAATACATTTCTGAGTTTGTCCCGCGGTGGATCTGGTTTGCTTAAGGCATTGTATGCAATGCCTGAATATTCCTTGCTTGGACGAGAGCAAAAGAGCTCGGTGGAAGAGTTTCTCGAAATCTGGTCGCTGAAAGATAAGCCGCAAGAATATCGTAATCTATTGGCACACCGCCAGCAAAATGCCTTAGAAATTGAAGCTGGATTTTGGTTTGGTCGCAGCATGGATCTGACGCAATCCGAATTGCAAGAAGAAGACGTCGAGGCTGGCGCGGTTATTCGTACAGGAGTCCTCAAACGTTTGCTTGGTGATGCTGATGCGCCAATAGAGAATCAAGTTGAATTTGCGATGATTATTGAAGCGGTACGGGCGCAGGCAAAGTCAAAAAACAAAGTCAATAAATGTGCGCTATTTGATCCTAATCAGGCCCGCGCGTTGTTGTCTGAAGAGTACGTTCCAGATCAATTTCAAGCCTTGTGCCAGCAAGTGTTGGATGAGATTTTAAGTCGTGATTTACCGCTAATTCTTGACGCCAAAAATTCACTAGATCGTTTGGTGTTCGAATTGAAAGAGCGCTATTTTATTTGTGCTCACGAAATGGAAGATACTTCCGATTATGATGCTTTGGTGTCGAAAGAATGGTCAAAGCTGACTAAAGGTAAAACCGATATTGATTCTTTGTTGACCTTGCTTTTGTGTATTGCGACCGATGTACCAGCAAAAACAAGTTTGCCTGAAAAGACAGCCAAATCGATAGTGAAGAAAATTCGTGAACAGGGCTTGGATGTGCAAAAAGCAGTAGTGTGGATCAAGACCACTGTTCCGCATGAAAAGCAGGAAGGCTTACTTGAGGATTGGCAAGAATTTTCTGCTGAAGCGCAAACCTATTTATTGGATGATTGGGATACTAATTACAGTGGAGCGCTACGTTTTTTGCAAGAAAATTGCCACATCGTGAAACCAGTTAAAAAGTAAATGTATCGACCTTCTGTGGTAGAGCTCTCCCGTTTCGGCGCGTTGTTTTATGGTGGCGAGCTCAATTTACTGGTGCAAAGACTGCACGCATTAAGAACGATTTTTTTGCTGTGATTTAAAAAGTGATTGCTTGAATCAGATGCAGTCTGGATCAATTTCCAGAAAGTTTTTGAATGACTGGTCGGGACGGCAAGATTCGAACTTGCGACCCCATGCACCCCATGCATGTACGCTACCAGGCTGCGCTACGCCCCGACTTTGAGGCTGCAATTATAGGGCATTGGCTGTTGTTTCGCTATCAAAAAATGTGAGGGATGCATTTTGTTGACGCAATTTCATATCGCATATTGCTGAAATTTCGATTGAATTGTTAAGATTCAAGTCAATACTAAAAATAGTCATTCTTATTTGACTTTAATGATTGTCAGTGTGCCTGAAAAGCGGTCACAATAATGGCTGTGTGCATGACAATTGCGCAAATTATCCCATCGTGTTCTATCGGAACACTCTTTTAAAAGAGATGACTATGTCCATAAAGATTAGCCAAAACTTTGACGCCGGTGCGATTGAAGTGATTAGTACGCTCAATGTCGAGAATATTGAATTAAATTTGCGCAAGGATTCGAACGCTGATTTTACGCAGTGGTTTTATTTCCGTTTGCAAGGTGCGCGCGATCAGGATGCCACCATGCGTATATTGAATGCTGGTGACGCAACTTATCCTGATGGTTGGATGAACTATCGTGCGGTCGCTAGTTATGATCGCGAAAACTGGTTCCGTGTTGAGACGGAGTTTGATGGCAAGGTGATGACGATCAAGCATACGCCGGAAACAGATAGTGTGTATTACGCCTATTTCGAACCCTATAGCTGGGAACGCCACCTAGCTTTACTAGGCAGCGTTGCGCAGTCTGAACAAGTTCGTGTGGAAGATTTGGGAAGCACCGTTGATGGTCGAGATTTAAATGTTGTTGTGGTTGGTAACCCTTCAGCAGAGAAAAAAGTATGGATTGTCGCGCGCCAACATCCGGGTGAAACCATGGCGGAATGGTTGGTGGAAGGTACTTTAAATGCCTTATTGGATTTGTCTAATCCAATTGCCCGAGCAATTTTAGATAAAGCGGTTTTGTACGTGGTGCCTAATATGAATCCTGATGGATCTGTACGCGGAAATTTGCGTACGAATGCAGCGGGTGCCAATTTGAATCGCGAGTGGATGACACCGTCCATTGAAACCAGTCCTGAGGTTTATTACGTTAAGAAAAAAATCGAAGAAGTTGGTTGCGATTTGTTCTTAGATATCCATGGCGACGAAGGCTTACCTTATGTGTTTGTGGCTGGAAGTGAAATGTTGGAGGGGTTTAGTGAGAAGCAAATTCAAGAGCAAAATGCTTTTGTGAATAGCTTCTGTGCTGCAAGTCCAGATTTTCAAACTGAGTTTGGTTATGAAGCCAGTAAGTACAATGAAGATCTACTTAAATTAGCTTCCAAGTATATCGGACACACGTATAAGTGTGTTTCATTAACCTTGGAATTGCCGTTCAAAGATAATGCGAACATGCCAGATCTGGAAGTGGGTTGGGATGGTGCGCGTAGTATGAAACTGGGTGAGGCGATGTTGCAACCCATCTTAACTTCTTTGAAGAGTTAATTGTAGTGGGAATAGAAATCGAGCGAAAATTCCTGGTCGTTTCTGATGAGTGGAAACGACTAGCTGAACCAGTGTTTATGCGGCAAGGGTATATCTGTTCATTACCAGGGCGTGTGGTTAGAGTCAGAATTGAGGCAGATTCTGCCATGTTGACAATGAAGGGGAAATCTTCTGGCATTTCACGCGGTGAATGGGAATATGCGATTCCTTTAATGGATGCGGAAGAGTTGTTGCGCAATTTGTGTGAACAGCCGCTAATCGAAAAGAAACGTTATCGGATTGCGATCGATGGCTTGGTTTGGGAAGTGGATGAATTTTTGGGCGATAACGCTGGTTTGATTATCGCTGAAGTGGAATTACTTTCAGAAGAGCAGAGTGTCATTCTTCCCAATTGGGTAGGCGAGGAGGTTAGTCATGATCATCGCTACGCTAACGCGAATCTGTTTAAACATCCTTACACCCGTTGGTAATATTGGACTGATAAAAATGCTACAGGGAACTAGTGCACAAATTTGTGGATTAGGTCTCGGTAGCGTTTTTTATTGCAGTCGTTTAGCGGTTATATTGATGTATTGGCTTTATTAGCGTGCTCCCGAATCGCTTCGGCAAGTTTTGAAAATAATTGCTCAATCTGTGCATGGTTAATGATGAGCGGTGGCGAGAGAGCAATAATATCGCCGGTGGTGCGAATCAGTAGATCTTTTTCCCAGAAACATTTTTCGAAAATATCGAATGCCCGCGTCGTGGTTTTTCCCGCTTGAGGACTAAGTTCGATGCCACATACTAAACCAAGGTTGCGAATATCTCTCACATGGGGTAAGTCGCGTAGTTGATGCGCTGCGGCTTCGAAGTAGGGCGCAATCTGCGCTGCACGTTCAAATAATTGTTCTTCTTGATAGACCTCTAAAGTTGCAATCGCTGCCGCACAAGCTAGTGGATGCGCGCTATAGGTATAACCATGAAATAGTTCAATACTATCCTTGGGAGATGAAGCCATAAAACTATCATAGATCGCCGTATTCACGACAACTGCACCCATAGGAACGGCCGCATTGGTTAAACCTTTGGCGCAAATGATCATATCTGGTATGACATCAAAGTAGTCTGCGCCAAATGCCGTGCCTAGACGACCAAACCCTGTTATGACTTCATCAAAAATCAAGAGAATGCCATGCTTACTGCAGATATCGCGCAGACGTCGTAGATAATCTTTTGGTGGGATGATGACGCCAGTCGAACCCTGAATTGGTTCAACAATAACGGCAGCGACGGTTGTCGGATCGTGTAAGGCTAACAGTCTGGTTTCTAATATACCTGCCAGCTCTTCACCATGGACTGGTAGCCCTTTGCTGAAGGCGTTTCTGGTTATGTCTAATGGATGAGGTAAGTGATCGATACCGCTTAGCCCAGGTCCAAACTGCTTACGATTTCCAGCAATACCACCGACGGAAATGCCGCCAAAACCAACGCCGTGGTAGCCACGTTCTCGTCCAATCAAACGAAAGCGTCCTGCTTCACCACGTATCCGGTGATAGGCAAGTGCAATTTTCAAGGCAGTATCAACACCTTCCGATCCATCGTTACAAAAAAATACCCGATCCATTCCAGTCGGCGTTATTTCAGCCAGCTTTGTGGCTGCTTCAAAAGCGAGTGGATGTCCCATTTGAAATGTGGGGGCAAAATCCATTGTGGCGGCTTGCTGCTGAATTGCCGCAACGATCTTGGGATGGTTATGTCCAGCGTTCACACACCATAAACCTGCAGTTCCATCAAGTATCTGACGTCCGTCTGAACTTTGATAATACATACCCTCGGCCTTAGACAGAAGGCGTGGTTTTTCCTTAAATTGACGGTTCGCTGTGAAAGGCATCCAGAGATGTTCGGTTTGAAGTGGTGAGTTCATGATTCTCCGTAGCGAGCAGAAAAGTGTATGGGGGCGCGTCAATTAAACCGATGCTTGCATAATTGGCAGAGCATATCAAGCGATGTCACTCAGAATGTTTTTTGCGAGGCGAATTACAGATGCACAAAATTTAAGATACCATCGGGTGTCAATTGTAACCAGCCGCCTCGTGGTTTGTCAGCATGATCACAATCCCAATCTGGCAGAACATAACGCAGTCCTTCCGCCTCATGATGCAGTGCCGTGCGATGCGTATGTCCGTGAATTAAGACGCTATTGGGAAATTGTTGGTGCAACTTGGATACAGCGCTTAGATTGACATCCATAATTGCCATACTCTTGTTCTGCTGCTCGCTATTGCTTGCGTGGCGCATGCCTTCAATGATCGCTTTGCGTTCAGGCAAAGGTTTGGTAAGAAATTGAGCCTGCCAGGCTGATTGGCGTACGGCGGATCGAAATGCCATGTAATCGACATCGTCGGTGCAAAGCGCATCACCGTGAGAAACAAGGAGTTGTCGTCCTGCAAGCAGCAGTTGGCATGGATCGTTTAACATTTGAATGCCTGTTAAGCTGGCAAAATGTTCACCTATCAAGAAATCACGGTTTCCTGCAATCCAATACATTTGCACACCGCGATCTGTCAGTGTGCGTAAAGCCTGAATGATTTGTTGATGATACGAAGAATCACAGTCATCATCGCCGGCCCAATACTCAAATAAATCACCCAATAAATACACATGTTCAGCATGAATAGCATGTGTATTTAAAAAATTGAGAAAACTGGTGGTCGTTTTTGGTAATGCTTCGGACAAGTGAATATCGGAAACAAAAAGCGCAATCGGCTCCGATTGCGCTTTTGCGGATGGTGTTTCGCAGTGGGATGAAGTTGACATAGATTAGTCAGCGTAATGTGTCTGAAAACGCTATTTTTCGTGAGCCTAGACGATTTCTACTTTTTCGATCAGGATATTTTCAACTGGTACATCAGAAAACATACCTGACCGAGTGGTTTTAGAAGAAGAGATTTTATCCACAATATCTTTTCCTTGAGTCACTTCACCAAATACACAATATCCCCAGCCATCTTGCCCGGGATAGTCTAGAAATGAATTGTCAGTAGTATTGATAAAAAATTGTGCCGAAGCGGAATGTGGTTCGCTGGTTCGTGCCATCGCTAAAGCATAACGAACATTTTTTAAGCCATTACTCGCTTCATTTTCAACATTACTATGCGTAGGTTTTTGTTTCATTCCAACTTCAAAGCCACCGCCCTGAATCATAAATCCAGCGATGACGCGATGAAAAATCGTGCCAACGTAATGACCCGACTCTACGTAAGATAAAAAATTTGCGACAGTCTTAGGTGCTTTTTCGGCATTGAGCTCAATTTTAATTGTGCCTAAGTTAGTAGTCAGGAGTACGGCCATGATGATCCTCTGTAAGAAGTAAATACTTTGTGGTCTATGGGTGTTATTGCATGCGTCTTTCAACTTCAATGCAAACTCGGGAATACCTAGCCATTTATTTGAGTAATTTTATCGAAATAATGGTGATTGGTTTTACGGGTACATTTTGATGTATTCCTGCATCAGAAGTTGGCGTTGATTTGATTTTTTCTACGACATCCCATCCTTCAATTACTTTACCAAATGGTGTGTAACCCGCAGCAAAAATAAGTGCGCGTGAACGAGGTAGGGTTAGTGGTTCGCCATTTTTTAACACTTGAACAGGATCTCCGTCAGGAATTGGCTGATAGTTGAGGAAATCATTATTGTTGACATTGATATAGAACTGCGCACGCGCTGAATTAGGATCGTTGGTTCTTGCCATTGCGATGGTGCCGATATCGTTCTTTAGCTCTTGTTCGAAGGCGAGTTTTGCTTCGGACGGTACTGGTTTGTCTGTTGGCTTTTCTTGCATCGCAGCGGTCATTCCACCACCTTGTATCATGAAGTTATCAATTACCCGGTGAAATATGGTTTTGTTATAGTGCCCTTTTTGTACATAGCGTAAAAAATTCGCCACAGTTTTTGGCGCTTTTTCAGGGTACAGTTCTAATACAATATCTCCCTCAGATGTCTTGATATTCACTTTCGGAAGTGCCTGTGCATAAGCAAAGCTAGCGACAAGGCTTAATGTGGCAGTGATACCAAACTGCAGAAAATATCGACGAAGATGAACAAACATAATTGATCCCTCTGGTAATAAATGTCAAATTGTATTGAATTAACTGCCTGTGCGCTCTTGTTTAATCAGCCATTTGCCATCTTGTTTTATCATGGTCAGCGTTTTTCTGCTGGAGGCGGTTAATGCGCCCGATTGATAATTTTGTCTGAATTTGACTGTTGCGGTATTCCCATCAACAACAATCGTTGGCGTATCAATTTTAACGGTAATTTTCCCTTTACCCTCTATTCGCGAACGACGTTCTTCCATCCAAGATTTTCGCGTCTCGCCATTAGGCGTCTGAAAATCCTTTGCGTAATGCGCTAAATAAGCCTTGGTATTTTTGGCGCTCCATACATTTAGCCAGCGGTTGACAGTTTGTGCAATTTCAGTGTGCGCCTGATTTGCTTTTCCAGAAGAAGATTTTTCTACTTGACTGCTTGTAGTCGTCTTCTTGTCCGGTTGCGCTGATGACACTTGCGAATTTGTCGGCGGTATCAAGATTTCTTTTGACGCAGTTTGAGCTAGTTCTTTGAGCTGCTCAGGCTCTACACGCGGTCCTGCAATTTGACTGTTATCCTCGTAAATAATACGCCAGAGATTTGCTTCCTTCATCCAATATTGACGTCGCTTACTTGAGGATACTCCTCTACTGGTCTGGATATCAACAATAAAATTACTGACAATAATCTCATCGCGGCCCGGGTATTTGAATTGAGATAGCTCTCGAAACTTCATACTTCCAACAGGTTTGCTCGTCATTAATGCTTGTTTTGTCAGCCAAGTTAACGCAGGTTCATTCGCCGTATTTTTGAAATTTTTGCTGTACAGCTGTATAGCATTGGCAGGCGTGTTGGATGCGATATTTTGCTGCCAGCTATCTACTAATTTACGGGCATTGAGTTTTTCGGACTGCCAATTTGCACGTGGAATGAAATTGATTTTCTCGCTGATAATCACAGGTGTCTTCGTTATATCAACGGTAGCCGCGATCTTCAAAAAATCGGGATTGGAAAGCACGATGCATCCATCAGACGCAAGTGGTGCGCGGCTGTAATTGGTTGATGGTACGCCATGGAGCCAAATGCCAGAGCCACCTCGACCGTTCAATTTATCCCATTCGTTGGGGTAGTTCAGGGGAAGGGCACCCGGTCCGTAAAAGTCCGGAAGTTTGGCGCCTGGGAGTCGATTGGTAATGTAATAAACACCCAAAGGAGTACGTTGATCCCCCTCTTTAAATTTATCCATTCCCAGTTTGCCTTGACTGACGTAATAGTCGCTGAGAAGCGTGGGAATGCCGCCTATATTCTCATAAAGATAAAGGCGTGCCCGTTTGGCATCCATCACAAGCGAGTAACGCTGTTCTTCGCTCATTTGTAGCAGCACGCTTGGCACAAGATCTTTGTTCGGGCGCTCTGTGATGGCTTTTAAGCGAGCGATTGCTTCTTCATGTAAGTCTTTAAGCTTGTCATTTGGTGCGTTATTCGCTGCACCAAAGCGCGTTACCGGACGCGTTCGCATGGCAATCAAATCACCACGAATCAGGTAGGCTAAATGAAAGTTAGGGTAGGCGAGTAAAAGTTCGTCGACTTTTGTTTGTGCTTTATCTAATTCATTATTGGCGAGATGCTTATAGGTTTCAATGAGCAATAAATCTGGATTTGGTCCAGGTTTGCTACTGCTGACAAATTGAACCTTGTTATTTGGATGGTTATTGCCAAAGGCGAATTCAACTGATCCAAAATAGAAAAAAGCAGTGAGCGGAATAGATAAAAATGGAATGGCTCCAACAAACCGCGATGTTGGAGCTATGCTACGAGAGAATAAAGACATCAGCTACCCGAACGCTCCTGCTTGATTAGCCATTTGCCATCTTGCTTAGTCAACACTAAGGTTTTTCGACTAGTAGAAGAGAGTCGATCCGAGGTGTAGAATTGTTTGAACTTTACGGTTGCAGAATTGCCGTCGATGCTAATGTTAGCATCATCGATACGTACACCAATTTTGCCTTTTCCTTCAATTCTAGAACGACGATCTTCAGCCCAGGCTGAGCGCGATTGCTTATTGGGTGTTTGAAAATCTTTCGCATAGTAGCCTAGATACTTTGCGACATTTTGGCTACTCCAAGCTTTCGCCCATGCTTCGACCACATCAAGCACGACTTCTTTTTCGTTACTCACGGCAGGTTGTTTTGCCACCGCCGTTGCTGGTGCTGTAGTTGTTTTGGGTTCAGCTGCACGGCTGGGCGGCGCCGCCGCAATGGTTGGTGTATTCGGTATTGTTGCGATTGGTGCTGGATTATTCACCGCTGTTTTCGGGTTTACTCCGCCAGTTGTGTTGCCAATCAAATTTTTCACTAAATTTAATTTTAGTTTGGCAGTTGGGTTCCCGGAATCAAGTTGCAATGCTTTGTCATAGGATTGGCTAGCCAATTTCGCATAGACATCGCCCAAATTCTCATGTGCTGTGCCATACGTTGGGTTGGTTCGGATTGCCATTTCCAATGCGGCGCTTGCTTTTAAAAATTGCCCATTCGATGCGTATAAAACAGCAAGATTATTATATGGCTCTGGCAGTTCTGGATAGTCATCCGTTAACTTGCTAAAGATGGTGATGGCTTCTGCCTGTTTATTTTGTTCAGTTAAGATGATGCCTTTCAAGAAGCGCATTTGTGCGTCTTTAGGTCGTTGTGCCAACACCGCATCAATCTTTTTAATGGCTTCATTGAGTTGCCCGGCCTTATAAAGCTTTCCAGCATCACTTGCGTCATCTGCAAACGCAAGCGGGGATAAACCAATGGTGAGAGCAATTGCAGCAAATGCGGTTTTTATTGAATGTCGCATAATTTAACTTAATGTCTTTTCTAATAATTAGTCTTTGGAGATCGATTGAAATCGCAATTTTGTTTGCTAAATTGGTCAGGCGCAATCTTAACAAATAAACTTGGGCTCGCGTTGCAGAGTTTGTCATATTGAAGCGAAAAAGTAAGATTGTTCTCATGATTGATACGAAAATTTGGACTGTTCGTATACAAACCGTGTGTCGTCTTGATTTTTCGGTATAGAAGACTACCTAGTTTGATTTTTTCTGATGATCCGAATGGCAATTTGAATGCGATTAATCTTTTAATTTAATTATTTGTTTAATGCATGATTTTAAACTTCTTGGTGAAGCTAAAGGCAAAATTAGTCCTTTCCGGGGCTTTATCATGTAAAATTAACGGTTTTCTTGAATCCTTATAACCACGGCATGTTGTTATAAAAGATATTGGCTAGATGGTGCGCGCAGTATAGTTTTGTATTACGGAAGATCAATAAATGAATAAAAATAGTCACGTCCGTAGTAATGTCGAATTGCATGTCCCAGAATATTGGGAAAGCGCAAAAATAGAGCTCATGAAGCGTGATCGTATTTTGCGCAAGTTGATTCCGCAATTCGGAGATTTGTATTTGCTAGGTCGAGATGATCCTTTCACGACACTAACGCGCTCGATCATTGCGCAGCAGATTTCAGGTACCTCTGCCAACGTTTTGTGGGAAAAGTATTTAACTGTTTGTCCAAAGTCTAACCCTGCCGAGGTGATCAGTGCTGGTAAAGAGCGTTTATTAGATGCAGGTTTGTCGAAGCGCAAAACAGACTATATTCTTGATTTGGCTGGCCACTTTAAAGATGGTAGGGTGCACGTTGATAATTGGGTCGACATGAGTGACGAAGCTGTTATCTCTGAACTGATCCAAATACGAGGCATTAGTCGATGGACTGCTGAAATGTTTTTGATTTTTAATTTGTTACGCCCTAATATCTTGCCTTTGGATGATGTGGGGCTAGTAAGCGGTATTAGTAAGAACTATTTTTCCTGTGAGCCTGTTTCACGCATTGATATTCGTGAAGTCGCAGCAAATTGGGAACCTTGGCGTACTGTCGCGACATGGTATATGTGGCGAAGTTTGGATGAAAAAAATAGCTTAACTTGATTAATCAAGCTTATTTCTTTAACTCGTGTGGAATTTTTAAGGAGGCACGATGACTAAAACGACATTCCTGGGATTTGAGCAGTCTATTGCTGAACTCGAAACAAAAATTGAAGAGTTGCGCTTTGTGCAAGATGACTCTGCGGTCGATATTTCGGAAGAAATTGATCGCCTCTCTCAGAAAAGCCAGATGTTGACCAAAGATATCTATGCCAAGCTAACCCCATGGCAAGTATCTCAAATCTCTCGCCATCCACAGCGTCCATACACCTTAGATTACATTTCTCAAATATTTACTGACTTCCATGAATTGCATGGCGATCGCGCGTTTGCGGATGATTTAGCGATTGTGGGTGGTTTAGCACGTTTTAATGGTCAGGCGTGTATGGTGATTGGTCATCAAAAAGGACGCGATACAAAAGAACGCGCAATGCGTAATTTTGGTATGCCTAAACCTGAAGGCTATCGCAAAGCGATGCGTTTGATGAAATTGGCAGAAAAATTTGATATTCCCGTGTTTACCTTTGTTGACACAACTGGTGCGTGGCCGGGTATCGATGCAGAAGAGCGCGGACAATCAGAAGCGATCGGCCACAATTTATATGTCATGGCTGAACTTAAAGTCCCTTTGATTGCGACCATTATCGGCGAAGGCGGTTCTGGTGGTGCGCTTGCTTTAGCGGTTGGCGATGCTGTCTTGATGCTTCAGTACGCAACGTATTCGGTTATTTCTCCAGAAGGCTGTGCGTCTATTTTGTGGAAGACTTCCGAGCGTGCGTCCGATGCCGCTGAAGCCTTAGGCCTGACTGCAAATCGCTTAAAAGCTATGGGATTAATCGATAAAATCATTAATGAACCATTAGGTGGCGCACATCGAGATCCTAAGCAAATGTGTGCTTTAGTTAAACGTGCATTAGCGGATACGCTTCGTCAGTTCCAAGGGATGAAAACCAAGGAGCTGCTGGCGAATCGGCATGAGAAGTTGATGAGTTACGGCAAATTTAAGGAAACCAGAGTTTCTGAATGAGCACAATGCACTGCCAAAGTGCCGAAGACTTAGCGCAAATATTCTTTGCTAAACTCACTAGCATTATTCAAACACAAGGTCTTGATTGCAGGCAAACTGGTATCGCAGTTGCTTTCAGTGGAGGCCTTGATTCTACGGTACTTCTCGCATTGACTTCGCGTTATGCGACGCAAAACCAAATTCCTGTCTTTGCCTATCACGTCAATCACGGACTGAGTTCAAATGCGCAGCAATGGCAACAGCATTGCGCGCAAATTTGCGAAGAACTGAATGTTCAATATCGATGTGAATTAATTTCTGTTAAGAACGAAGGACAGGGGATAGAGGCGGTCGCCCGGCAGAAGCGTTACCAAGCTTTGGGACGTATGTGCGAACTGGATCAGGTAAGCTTGCTGTTAGTTGCCCATCATCTAGATGATCAAGCTGAAACCATGTTGATGCAATTGTTTCGTGGTACTGGGCTTCGCGGGCTGTCTGGCATGGATGAGTGCAATTTTGCGCCAACGCTGCTTGGAACGAAACTGACGCTACTTGGACGTCCTCTATTGTCTCGATCAAAGCTGGATATACAAAATTATGCAGTGGCGAATCGGTTAGTCAATGTGGAAGACGAGTCTAATCTGGATACGGGTTACACGCGTAATGTTGTACGACTTCGTTTAATGCCCTTGATCGAAGAATTGTTTCCCGGCTTCCCAACACGGTTGATGCGAACATCGCAGCATGTGCGCGCTGCTCAGCATCTGTTGGATGAGATTGCTGCTGATGATTTGATTCGTTGCGGTCAGGATAATGTGCTGAATTTGACGCAGATGAATCAACTGGATTCAGACCGGGCAACCCACTTGTTTCGTTATTGGTTGTCTCGCAATTTAGTACAACTTCCATCGACCTCAAAAATTGCAGAAATTCAAGCGCAGCTATGGACTGCGCGGGACGATGCGCGTGTGCAGATTCGTCATGGCCATTTTTCGATTTGCCGATATCAGCATAAAATTTATCTCATTGATCATCAGAATGTGAGTGCTCATCAAGGCGAGCTGAGTTTTATTTGGAACGGGGAAGAGTCTATATATTTTCCTGAACTTAAAGGGATATTGAGATTTCACCCTGGTGACAGTGGCGTTGCTGTTAATACTCTGCGAGAGTCTACGATGGTGATTCGCCAACGCCAAGTTGGGGCGCGTTTGCGACTGGGGAAAAATCGACCATCTCGTGACCTAAAGAGTCACTTTCAAACTGCCAAGATTCCATTTTGGCAGCGAGAAAAATTACCTTATATTTATATTGAAGACCAACTATTCTTTGTTGGCTTGCTTGGGATGGATGCTGCATTTATTGAGTCGAAGGCGGCGGAATCTGGCGGTGACGATATTAAAATTGAATTGATTTGGGTTCCAGATTGATATGTGTGTTTGATGTGTGTAAATAATTGAGAGTTGAGTTTGACAATGACTAGACAAATTGTTCTTGATACTGAGACAACAGGTTTGAATCCTCGATTAGGAAATCGTGTAATTGAGATAGGTTGTGTTGAGTTAGTCAACCGCAAGCTTACAGGTAATAATTTTCATCGGTACATAAACCCAGAGCGAGATTCCGAGGAGGGCGCTTTGGCAGTGCATGGTTTAACGACTGAGTTTTTAAGCGATAAACCGACGTTTGCTAATGTGGCAGACGAATTCCTAGAATTTGTGCGTGGTGCCGAATTGGTTATTCATAATGCCCCATTTGATATGGGGTTTCTGAATGCTGAATTTGAAAAATTAGGGCTAGGCAAGTTAGATATCTACGTTGATGGTGTGGTCGATACTCTTGTTCAAGCGAAGGAATTGCATCCAGGGAAGCGAAACTCTTTGGATGCTTTGTGTGATCGTTATGAGATTTCCAATTCGCATCGTAAGTTGCACGGCGCATTACTTGACGCTGAGTTACTGGCGGATGTTTTTTTGGCGATGTCGCGTGGGCAAAATAGCTTTAGTATCGAAGTTGAACCTGAAGCACAAGTCGTCGTTGTAGATACCATTGAGTTAGATGAGCAGGATAGACATGTTGCGATATTGTTTGCGGATGAGCATGAGCAGCGCGCGCATGCCGATTTGATTTTAGATATTGGGAAGGCATCGCAAGGAAACTGCGCCTGGCAGCTGGACTCAGCCTTGGATTCAACTCAAACCTAATTTATTCAGCTAACTTTTTCATGCTTTACAAGCATTTTTAAATTCAGTGAAACATTCTCAAAAATTGCTAAGTGTTTGGAAATCCATTTCGACTTCGTTCGAGTATCAATTTTTAATGTTGATTTAATATTGTTCGACGAAAAACCAACATAATTTATTAAAATATTTCTTATCGCCACCCTAAAGTGGCGATTTTTTTTGCCGTTAATCTAAATAAGTGATGTAAGAAAAAAAGTTTAAAAATATTTCGTGCGAACCCTAAAGTTTTCTAAAGTTGTGCCGATAATGTTTATAGAAGTTAAGAGATAATCTTTCTCTTGTTTAGTAAGTGCTTGTTTTTACAGTGTTTATTTGACTTAGCTTTATTTTGTCTTAGACAAAACTATCAAATTAAAAGTCGTTAAATTTTTAATGGCTTATCTAAAATAATCCAAAGTAGGATGAACTCCTATTGGATTTTTCTCGTTTTTCCGCATTCAATTCCCTAGTTTCGCTGATACACCCATTTTTCGCTAAGCACCACAATCTATCTCACTGGCAACACATTTCGCTAGGGCAAATAAGTGGGAGTGCAAAAATGACACCAAATGACATGATGGCTGAGATCCGTGACGCAAATTTAAGCTACTTGATGCTTGCGCAACAAATGATCCGTTCTGACAAGGCAACTGCAATTTTCCGCTTGGGTATTAGTAAGGAAATTGCTGATTTGATTGAGGGAATGAATAATTCGCAAATATTGAAATTGGCAGGTTCCAACATGATGCTTGCTCGTTTCCGTTTCGAGGATAGTGCGATTCTCTGTATGCTGACAAATTACAATAAAGAACGCAGCCTGGCACATTCTCACGCAGCTATTTTGATGGCTGGTCAAAAAGTAGAAGAAATCGCTTAATTAGTTTTTTGGTTTGAATTTAATCGAGGTGTGACATGGCAACGAAAAGTATCGTAAATGAAGCTAATGAAATTCAGTTGGCGGTTGATTTGGTGAAATTGGGTGCGCGTTTGCAGTTACTTGAATCTGAAACCTCTCTTTCTAGAGAGCGCTTGTTGAAGATTTATAAGGAGCTTAAGGGTGTCTCTCCTCCAAAGGGGATGTTGCCTTTTTCGACGGATTGGTTTGTCACGTGGCAGCCTAATATTCACTCTTCATTATTTATGAATATTTTCAAGTATCTGCGTGATCATGCAGATATTGATGGTATTCATGCGGTTGTTAAAGCCTATAAGCTCTATCAGGAGCAAATGCCAACGCCAGAAGGTGAAGAGCCAGTGCTGTCACTGACACGTGCTTGGACTTTGGTTCGCTTTTTTGAGGGAAATATGCTTTCTTTCGTTAAGTGTACTCATTGCGGTGGTCAATTTGTTGGGCATTCTCTCGATTTGCATGATCATTATGCTTGTGGGCTTTGCCATATGCCATCGCGTGCAGGTAAGACCAAAAAACAGCGTGCTTTGGATGCTGAGCGAGTGTTAAATTAATAGATTGTAGGTTCAAGCTTGATTTCTAATGATATGATTTTATGAGGGTAATCATGTGAGGTAAATGCTTTGAAGCTTTCAGTTGGAATTCGTTCCTTGATTCTACAATTGGGTTCGTTGGCTATAACATTTATAGTTTTAAGCCTAATCAAATTAAAGCTTCAGGTCTCTTTTTCAGTTTTATCCCTCTTGTTCTGGCATGCTTCTCTGGCTGCTTTCGTCACCCTGCTATTAAGATTTGATTGGTGGTGGGCTCCGATTCAGTTCGCTTTTCCCCTTCTTGCTTATTTCTTGTTTCAGCAGCAAATATCTCCTCATTTCTATTTGGGTATATTGCTCGCTTCTTCTCTCCTTTTTTGGTCAACATACAGAACGCAAGTTCCCTATTTCCCATCAAGATCAGAACTTTTAAATCCGGTGCTAGATGCACTATCTGATGTTGATGATCTTCGATTTGTTGATATCGGGAGCGGGATGGGGGGGCTTCTTATTAAGTTATCAGAGCGGCGAGTTGATGGGCAATTTGTTGGGATAGAAATTGCACCATTACCGTGGCTGATCAGTTTCTTGAGAGGGAAGGTGAGTCGTTCAAATGTGAGATTTGCATTGGGTAATTTTTATCAGCTGGATCTTTCGCAATTTAATGTGGTTTTTTGTTATTTATCCCCGGCTGCAATGTTAACTGTATGGCAGAAAGTGAAGTCTGAAATGGCGCCAGGTTCACTTTTCTTAAGCTATGAGTTTATTGTTCCCGATGTAACACCGGATATCGTTGTGAAAATTGAGTTTGGCGGAGTATATTTATATGGCTGGCGCATATAATGAAACAACAAAAATATATTTTTTGGGCAATATCGGGGAAAATGTTGCCTAATGTTATGAGATCGCTGGTATTCTTGAGTTGTTGCTCGAATGAGTAGATTGTCGAGTTCATACTGATTAAGGAGTTTAACTCGTGTTAGTTATTGTGGGTTATATCGTTGTTTGCGGTTCGGTGTTTGGTGGATTTGTTCTGGCCGGTGGTCACATGGCCGTGTTATTCCAGCCAATCGAACTTTTGATGATTGGCGGTGCCGCAGTTGGGGCATCGTTGGTGGGCAATAATTCTAAAACTCTTAAGGCGTCATTGAAGGCGCTGCCTTCCGTTTTTCAAGGATCAAAATACAATAAAGCCATGTATATGGAACTGATGACGATGTTGTTTGACGTTCTGACTAAAATACGTAAAGAAGGCTTGATGTCAATTGAAGGTGATATTGAAAAGCCAGAGGAAAGTCCACTGTTTAGCAAATATCCTTTGGTGGTGTCTGATCATCATTTGATGGAATTTTTGAGCGATTACTTGCGTTTGATGGTATCTGGAAATATGGATGCTTTTCAAATTGAAAATTTGATGGATAACGAATTAGAAACGCACCATCATGAAGGTGCTATACCTGCCCATTTTATGGCGAAGCTTGGTGATGGTTTGCCTGCTTTTGGTATCGTTGCGGCGGTTATGGGAGTGGTTCATACAATGGAATCGGTTGGTATTCCGCCAGCTGAGTTAGGTATCCTGATTGCGAAAGCTTTGGTTGGTACTTTCCTGGGTATCCTGTTAGCTTACGGATTTGTTGGACCTCTCGCTAGTTTGCTGGAGCAGAAATTAGATGAGTCTTCGAAAACTTTTCAATGTGTGAAAGTGACTTTGTTGGCGAGTCTTAACGGATATGCTCCTGCATTATCAGTTGAGTTTGGCCGAAAAGTGCTTTATTCAACGGAACGACCAACGTTCTCTGAGTTGGAAGAACATATTAAGCAGTCCAAATCGAAGTAGATAATTGGTGATCGATCATGGCAAATGAAGAGCTACGTCCAATTGTCGTTAAACGGATTAAAAAAGTCGCTGGAGGGCATCACGGAGGTGCATGGAAAATCGCATACGCAGATTTTGTTACGGCGATGATGGCGTTCTTTTTATTGATGTGGCTGCTAGGCTCAACGGCAAAAGGTAATTTGCAGGGGATTGCCGAATATTTTCAGACGCCTTTAAAAGTTGCGATGGCCGGTGGTGATGGTAGTGGCGATAGTTCAAGTGTGATTAAAGGTGGTGGAAAAGATTTGTCCATTCGTGACGGGCAAACTAGAAAAGGTGAAATTGAGGCTGTTAAGAAAACCTACAATTTGCAAGCAGCGGAAGCTGCGTTAGCAAGGGCTGATGCGGAGCGTCTTAAAGGTCTAAAGGAAAAAATTGAGGCAGCGATAGAGTCAAACCCGACACTAAAACAATTCAAAAAGCAACTTTTGCTTGATATCACAACAGAAGGGCTGCGGATTCAGATTGTTGATGAAAAAAATCGGCCTATGTTTGCATCGGCTAAAGCGGATTTGCAGCCCTATACTAAAGTCATTTTGCATGAAATTGGACTTGCACTAAATGATGTTCCGAATAGAATTAGTTTATCTGGTCATACTGATGCCGCACCTTACGGAAGTGGCGAGTTTGGATACAGTAACTGGGAACTGTCGGCTGATCGCGCAAATGCATCAAGACGTGAGTTGATTTATGGTGGTATGGATGAAAAGAAAGTTTTAAGAATCGTTGGTCTTTCATCGTCAGTTTTGTTTGATAAAGACGATCCATTGAACCCTATTAACCGTCGCATTAGTATTATTGTGATGAACAAGAAAGCTGAATTGTCTGCATCACAGGATGGTGGGGAAGTTGATCTAGGTAGTTCGACTGAGCAAGCTCTTGAAATAAAAAAATAATTTAGCGCATTGAATGCATCACTCATGCAGCATGAATTACAACGTTTGGTTTGCAGAATGGGACGCTGAACATGTCAAAGAGAAAAAACTTGGGTTCACAGGTTAAGCAACTTTTATCTGGTGTCTCAGATCACGGTGCTGCTCATCTTTTGGAAGTTGAAACTGATTTGATTCAGACAACCTTGTTGTTGGCCGAAGCGATTGAGAAATTAGGCGAGAATTTTTTAGATTTACATGCCTCGATCACCTCTCAAGAAGAACAAATTTTAGGCTTGGTTGATACAGGACTGATACCGCAAGCAAACGTAGAGAAACTAGCGCAAATTCAATCTGACATCGCAGTACATATTAGTCGTGCTGTGACTAGTCTTCAATTTCAAGACTTAACAAATCAATTGATTTCACGAACTGTGCAAAGAAGCGCTGGACTGCGAGAGCTTTTATCGACCTTGGATATGGTGGGGAATGTTATTCCTTCTGACGGTGGTATGGATGAAATTGCAGTTGTTTTAGACGAAATCACTGAAAAACTTGAGCAACAGAGCGTTGAATTAAAAAGTTTGTTGCGGAAAACAGTGAATCAACAGCATTTAAATAGTGGTGATATCGAGTTATTTTAAGTATCGGTTGAGTGAAGAATTCTTCTCAATTTTCTGAATGGAGTAATGATGGCCAAAACAATTTTAGCAGTGGACGATTCTGGATCCCTGCGCCAAATGGTTGCATTTAGTTTGAAGGCAGCTGGATATCAAGTGATTGAAGCGGTAGATGGTCAAGATGGGCTTGAGAAAGCGAAGGGGCAAGTAGTAGATTTGGTGTTGACGGATCAAAATATGCCACGTATGGATGGCTTGACACTGATTAAATCTTTGCGTGCTTTGGCGACTTATCAGCGTGTGCCTATTTTAATGCTGACGACGGAGTCTAGCGATGAAATGAAGGCGAAGGGCCGTGCGGCTGGTGCTAATGGTTGGTTAGTGAAACCTTTTGATCCGCAGAAGCTGACTGAGGTAGTAAAGAAAGTTATTGGATAATTGTTGGTGAATTAGTCGCGATTGAGCATTAATGAAGAAATCACTACGAAGTGAATGAACATTAATCAAGCAGTGAATTTTGCGAGATATTTGTGTGACTAACGGGGTGAAATAATGACGATTGACATGAGTCAGTTCTTCCAAGTTTTTTTTGATGAGGCTGAAGAACTTCTCGCAGAAAAAGAGAAGTTATTGTTGGGTGTTGATATCTCATCTCCAGATCCAGAAGATTTGAACGCTATTTTTCGTGCAGCGCATTCTATAAAAGGTGGCGCATCAACATTTGGCTTAAGTGACATGTCTGATGTGACACACATACTGGAGTCTTTACTCGATAAAATTCGTAAAGGTGAAATGTCCTTGACGGCCGAGCACGTCGATGCGTTTCTTGCGGCAAAAGACATTTTAAAGATGCAGCTGGACGGGCATCGCCTGGGAACACCCGTTGATTTAGATGCGGTGGGTGATGTGAGGATGTTGCTGCAATCCTTCGTGCAAGGTGAGCTGAAGCCTAAAGTTGTTTCTGCCCCAACCTTGGCGCCAGTGAATCAATCAGATCAAAGTTTGGAAAAGTATACGCATTGTTTTAGAGTCAGCTTTCATCATGTGAAGGCGTCGGACTTTGTTTTATTGACCTCTGAGCTTGGTCTTTTGGGATCAACAACCACCGAGAAAACAAATCAAGGCTGGGATTCGATCATACTGAAAACGAATAGTAAGGAAGATGATATTTCTGCGGTTTGTTCGTTTATTGTTGATGCCGAGAATATGACAATTACGGCAGAAGAGTTTGTACAAAGTAGTGCTGAAAAACAGTTAAGTGAAGATGAATTGGGATATGGTTTTTTTGAGCCAATTGAATCAATGTTCCCACCAGAAGAAAATCAAGCTGTTGTGGCAACGGTAGGCACAGAACAAGAAAAAGCATCCGTGCCAGATTCGATTGTGAGTGCTGGAAAAAATCCAGTGAAGAAAGATACAGAAAAGAATTCTGCTGGTCATGAATCTACTACGATTCGGGTAGGAATTGAAAAGGTCGATCAAATTATTAATTTGATTGGTGAGTTGGTGATTACTCAAGCGATGCTTACCCAACGCACCCAAGATCTCGATCCGGTCTCAAATGAACGATTGTTGAGTAGTGTCGCGCATTTGACACGCAATACTCGTGATCTTCAGGAAGCTGTAATGTCAATTCGAATGATGCCGATGGATTATGTGTTTTCCCGGTTTCCTCGAATGGTTCGAGATCTTGCCAATAAATTGGGTAAGAAGGTTGAGTTTGTCACTTACGGCGCGTCCACCGAATTAGATAAAGGATTGATTGAGAGAATCGTCGATCCTCTCACACATTTGGTCAGAAATAGTATTGATCACGGCATTGAAATGCCATCCACCCGTCTCGAGAACGGGAAAAGTGAAATTGGTAAATTATCGCTGTCCGCAGTACATCAGGGTGGCAATATCGTGATTGAAGTTTGCGATGATGGCGGTGGTTTGCATCGTGAAAAAATTCTCGCCAAGGCAAAGCAAAGCGGCTTGAATGTTTCAGATTCAATGTCTGATCCGGAAGTCTGGCAGTTAATTTTTGCACCAGGTTTTTCTACCGCTGACGTGGTCACCGATGTTTCGGGACGCGGCGTTGGTATGGACGTTGTAAAACGAAACATTACGCAAATGGGCGGTGTAGTTGATATTCGCTCAGCCAGAGGGTTTGGTACCACGATCACAATTTCTTTACCTTTGACTTTGGCGATTCTTGATGGCATGTCGATTAAGGTCGGAGAAGAAATTTATATTTTGCCTTTAGGGTTTGTGGTGGAATCTCTGCAACCTCAATCTGACGATATTAAAGAGATTAGCGGTAAAGGTAGAGTGATCAAAGTGCGGCAAGAATATTTACCTTTGATTCCTTTGTTTGAGACTTTTAATATCGAGCCTAAGCACGTTGATCCTGCAAATGGGATTACGGTGATCGTTGAGGTTGACGGCAAAAAAGCAGCGCTATTTGTGGATGACTTGGTAGGGCAACAACAAGTTGTCGTCAAAAACATAGAATCAAATTACAGAAAAATTCCCGGTATTTCGGGCGCAACAATATTGGGTGATGGTGGTGTTTCATTTATCCTCGATGTCGCTGCAATACTGCGTTCAGTACGGTAGATTTTGGGTTTAACAAGATTTAAAAGGAATGAATCATGATACAAAGCTCTGATGACTTATCTAAAAAGTCGCAATCCGAAAAAGGTGATCTCACGACCCATGAGTTTTTGGCCTTTACACTTGGTAACGAAGAATATGGCATTGATATTCTGAAAGTTCAAGAGATTCGTGGCTATGAAGCGGTTACACGAATTGCGAATGCACCAGATTTTCTCAAGGGCGTCATTAATTTGCGCGGGATCATTGTTCCCATCGTAGATATGCGCATCAAGTTTAACTTGGGTGAGCCAACCTATGATCAGCTGACCGTCGTTATTATTCTCAATATTGGCGTGAGAGTGGTTGGAATGGTGGTTGATAGCGTCTCCGATGTGATGACTTTATTGCCGGAACAAGTTCGTCCTGCGCCAGAGATGAATACGACGTTCAATAATGATTTCTTGATTGGTTTGGGAACACTGGAAGAGCGTATGTTGATTTTAGTGGACATTGAAAAGCTGATGTCGAGTCCAGAAATGGGATTGATGGACAACGCTGATTAGTCGAACTAAAAAAGCTTACCTTGTTTTCTTCTAGATAGGAATTGCGCATGGCTAAGCCAGCAGAGCGATCAGATGGTGAAAAGGAATTTGCATTCAATCAACGTGATTTCGATCGTGTGCGTGGACTGATTTATCAGCGAGCTGGTATTTCGCTTTCTGATAGTAAACAAGAAATGGTGTATAGCCGTTTAGCAAGAAGACTGCGCGCGACAGGCATCAATTCGTTTTCGGTTTACCTCGATATGCTGGAACGTGAGATCGGTAGTAATGAATGGGAGTCATTTACTAATGCTTTGACCACGAACTTAACGTCTTTTTTTCGTGAAGAGCATCACTTCCCGATTTTAGCGGAACATGTAAAAAAGAAATCTGGCCCTTTGCGGGTATGGTGTTCGGCTAGTTCTACCGGTGAGGAACCATATTCGATTGCAATTTGTATTTGTGAGGCACTTGGAACGCTTAAACCTAATGTAGAAATTATCGCGACGGATATCGACACCAATGTATTGAGTGTCGCGGCGCGTGGTGTGTATAACCTTGATCGCATTGAGAAATTGCCAAATGATATCGTTCGCAAGTATTTCTTAAAAGGACGTGGGAAAAACGAAGGCTCTGTTTTGGTTCGGCCAGAATTACGGAACTTAATTCATTTTGAGTCATTAAATTTACTTGAAGATCGTTGGGCTTTGAGTGGTGAATTTGATGTGATTTTTTGTCGAAATGTGATGATTTATTTTGATAAACCGACACAATCAAGCATTCTGAAAAAATTTGTGCCCTTGTTGAAATCAGATGGACTTTTGTTTGCCGGGCACTCAGAAAATTTTCTTTATGTTTCTGATGATTTCAAATTGCGCGGTAAAACAGTTTATGTGCTGGCGAGTAAAGAAGAGAAGAGTAAGAAATCGAGTTCTTACGATTTAAATAAAGGGTGATCCATGAGCCAGTTTAGTGAAGAGCACTTTGCGACTAACGTTTATTATGATCGCACTTTTGATTGTGATGCTGCAAAGATTTTGCCTGGTGAATTTTATTTCACCGGAAAAGACATGTTAATTGTGACCGTTTTAGGTTCTTGTGTTTCAGCATGCATTCGTGATCGTGTTTCTGGTGTGGGTGGAATGAATCACTTTATGCTGCCAGATGGTGGTGAGAATTCAGATAACCCTGTATCAGCTTCCATGCGTTATGGTACTTATGCCATGGAAGTGTTGATCAATGAATTGCTCAAAGCGGGTGCTCGCCGTGAAAACATGGAAGCGAAAGTGTTTGGCGGTGGTAATGTTTTACGTGGCTTTACCGCAATTAATGTGGGTGAAAGAAATGCGAAGTTTGTGTTGGATTACTTGCGTATGGAACGCATGCGAGTAATCGCTGAAGACTTAAATGATATCTTCCCAAGAAAAGTTTATTTTTTTCCGAGAACCGGAAAAGTTCTGGTGAAGAAATTGAAAGTGGAACACAACGATACACTGAAAAAACGTGAGCTCGATTACGCAAGTCGACTAAAGAGTGCACCTGTTGGTGGTGATGTTGACTTATTTTAGATGTTGATAAAGAGAGCACCGCTAGGTTTCATTTTTGAAATTGCGCATTGTGTACTGTGAGGGCAGAATGAAAATTAAAGTATTAATCATTGATGATTCTGCACTGATACGAAGTATTTTGAGTGAGATTATTCGTGCCGAGAGTGATATGGAAGTGGTTGGGGTTGCGCCCGACCCGTTAGTTGCACGCGAGTTGATTAAGCAATGTAATCCAGATGTCTTAACTTTAGATGTGGAAATGCCCAAAATGGATGGGCTCGATTTTTTAGAAAAATTGATGCGACTTCGCCCAATGCCAGTCATTATGGTTTCATCGTTGACTGAGCGAGGGTCTGAAATTACGATGCGGGCTTTAGAATTAGGCGCTGTTGATTTTGTTACAAAACCAAAGTTGTCAATTCAAAGTGGCATGTTGGAATATGCGCATATTATTACCGATAAAATTCGCGCTGCATCAAAAGCAAAAATTCGTGCAAGGCCAGTTGCCACAAGCGCGGTGGGCGCGCATGCGACTTCTGTATTACCCTCTGTTCGCAATCCACTGATCAGTAGTGAAAAATTGATTATTGTCGGTGCCTCTACTGGTGGCACAGAAGCGATTAAGAATTTCTTAAGTCAAATGCCATCCGATTGTCCTGGTATTTTGATTACGCAGCATATGCCTGAGGGGTTTACCAAATCATTTGCGAAACGTTTGGATGGCTTATGTAAGATATCGGTTTCAGAAGCCGAGGGCGGAGAGCGTATTTTGCCAGGGCATGCGTATATCGCCCCTGGACATTCGCACTTGTTACTTGCCCGAAGTGGTGCGAATTATGTGACTGAAATTAACGATGGACCTCCTGTGAATAGACACAGACCATCCGTTGATGTTTTATTTCGATCTGCCGCAAAATTTGCTGGTAAGAATGCGGTTGGTGTAATACTCACAGGTATGGGTAAAGATGGTGCAGAAGGTATGCTCGAAATGAAAAATGCTGGAGCGTTTAATTTTGCGCAAGACGAGGCAAGCTGTGTAGTATTTGGTATGCCGAGAGAGGCAATTGCCGTTGGTGCTGTTAATGAAATCGCACCATTGAATGAATTGCCGCATAGAGTATTACAGTATTTAGACCAACATGGCAGTCGCGCATTGCGTGTTTAAAATAAAAAATGTGGTAACGGAAGTAAATGAAGTACTAAATGATGTCTATATAACCGATAATATGCACTACGGTCCTTTGTGAATTTATGGAGTAAGTTATGGCTGATCAAAACCTCAAATTTTTAGTAGTTGACGATTTTTCGACAATGCGCCGGATTGTGCGTAATTTGTTGAAAGAACTCGGATATTCCAATGTTGACGAAGCGGAGGATGGTGCGCTTGGTTTGGCAAAATTGAAGAGTGGTGATTTTGACTTTGTGATCTCCGACTGGAATATGCCAAACATGGATGGTCTCACGATGTTGCAACACATCCGTGCTGATCCAGCGTTAGCCAAACTACCAGTGTTAATGGTGACCGCGGAAGCAAAGAAAGAAAATATTATTGCTGCTGCTCAAGCGGGTGCGAATGGCTATGTGGTGAAACCATTTACGGCTGCAACGCTCGATGAAAAGCTTTCAAAGATTTTTGAGAAATTAGGCAAACCTGCTTAATTTTGTGAAGTCTCTTCGACTGAGATTGCATAACGAGAGCTGGTAATCGCGTCTCCGTATGAGCTGATGAATTGATGCGCTCTTGGTGTGATTGCAATTTGTCTGCTTGTTAAAAAATAGTTTACGTCGATCAGCTCATTACTATTTGGCGTGGGTCGTCGAGAACAGGCTTTAGCGTAGTGAATGCAGTGAATATGTCACACGGATGTTGAACAGCGATCGATGCAGTTTTGGCGGCAGTATTTAGAAGCAAATGAAGCAGCTAGCTTTACAGAATGCTTAGTTAAAGCGAGGCTCAAGTTAATCCAGACAACAAGTCAGCGTTTCTTAATTATCAAAGCTAGCTTAATGATTTGTTGGGAAGTCTCGGATTTTAATCATTAGAGAAGTTAATTATTTATGAGTGATGTAAAGTTTATCCTTAGAGAGCCGCTGCTTGACCCTTCACAACGCGTGATTGGTTTTCAATTGTCTTGGCAAAATAACGTAAAGGCGGCAGAGTTAGATAGTGATGAATTAAGCGCTCTTATGTCGTTTGTTGCGAACGAATTGAACGATGAGGAAAAAGGCTTTCTACTTGGCGATAGTGTTATTTTTCTAGAGGCTGTGCCTGGCTTGTTACAAGCGGAAGGTTTACGTCAACTTTCTCCGAAAAATACGGTTCTCATATTTTCTAAACGTTATTTCGCCGATGAAGTATCAATTGCAGCGATTAAAGAATTGCGTGCATTAGGCTTTGGAATTTGTCTAAAAAATGCCGATATTTCTGCGCTTGAACGTTCGTTTTTCTCGCTGATTACCCATTTTGAAGTTCAGCTTGATGCGAGTAATTTGGGTGCGCAGGCAAAAATGTATGCCGCATTGAAACAATCTAACGTGCAAATGATTGCACGCAATGTTGGTAACTGGCAGGATTTTGACGCTTGTGCAGCATTAGGCTTATCTAGTTTTGTCGGAAAGTTGCATTTAACTCCACGACCAAATATTGCGCAAAAAGGTTTGAATACAACGCAGACGACGATACTCCAGTTAATGGAAATGATTCGTAAGAATGCAGATATTCAGCAATTAGAGACCGTTGTAAAGCGTGATGCGGCACTCGCTTATAAATTACTTCGCTACATCAATTCGGCTGGCTTTGGATTGCGCACTGAGGTACAGTCTTTAAAGCATGCGGTCACAATTTTAGGATATAGCCCGCTTTATCGTTGGCTTTCTTTATTGTTGGCTACCGCTAGCACGAGTGGGAATTCACCGGTTTTATTGGAAACCGCAATCGTTCGCGGTCGATTTGCTGAAATTCTTGGGCAGCCATTTATGTCCAAGAGTGACGCTGAAAACTTGTTTGTTGCAGGTATGTTTTCGCTGTTAGATCGACTATTGGGTATTCCGATGGAAGAAGTTTTGTCGACGATACAATTGCCTGAACCTGTGGTTGAAGCGCTAGTTTCACGAAGTGGTCTCTACGGACCTTTCCTAGCGTTGGCTGAAGCATGCGAGCTTAACAGTATGTTGGTTTCTTCCATTGCAGAGACCTTGAAAGTTTCTCCGGTTGATGTCAATAAAGCCCACCTTTCTGCACTGGTATGGGCAAAAAATATTTCTGCTGCGGTCTAAAATCAATGGCTATGGCTTAATTGAGTGGGTTGAAAGAAAACATATTCAATTAGGTAAATAAAGCAAAATCATTTTCGCCATATTTACTCGCTACACATAAAAAACTCAAACGATTGATATTTGTCAGTTGTTTGAGTTTTTTTCATTTCTGCATCCACTAATTTCAGATCTCTATTGTTCTTGAAATAAGGGGTTAATCCCATTCTATTCAAACGATCTGTCACGAGCACTTTCGTGAATAATTTGTCCTGAGGTAATTAATTTAGATTTCGATCTAATTGGACAGAAGATATGGCTGATGACAGCGGATTAGAACGGACCGAACCAGCTTCGCCCCAGCGACTAGAAAAGGCGCGCGAAGAGGGCGATGTACCACGTTCAAGAGAGCTATCTACCTGCACCGTATTGCTAGCGGCGGGCGGTGGCTTGTATTTTTATGGCGAAACACTATTCCATAATCTCTCTAAAAATTTCGCGCGTGGTCTGTCATTTGAGCGCAGTGCCGCCTTTGACGCCAATTTTCTAACGATGCAATTACTCGACTCAGTGATTGATGTCATGCTCGCTTTTTTACCTATCGCGGGCTTGTTGTTGCTTGCTGCGCTTGGATCACCATTGTTGATTGGTGGTTGGCTATTTAGTTTCAAGTCTTTGGAACCGAAGTTCTCACGTATGAATCCGATTACCGGAATGGGCAACATGGTGTCGTCAAGATCGGCTATCGAATTGGTGAAAGCAATTTTAAAGACGATCTTGGTGGGTGTGATTGCGTGGTTGGTGGTGGCGCAGCAAAAAGATGCAATTTTCGGCTTGATCTACGAACCTTTAGACAAGGCAAGTGCGCATATGGGACATATGCTCGGCGTCTGTTTTCTTGCGATTGTGGGCGGTTTAGTATTGATTGCATTGATTGATGCTCCTTATCAAATGTGGTCGTATGCAGAAAAATTAAAAATGACGCATCAGGAAGTCATTCAAGAATCAAAAGAAGCAAATGGTAATCCTCAAATCAAAGCGAAGATCCGTCAACAACAGAGAGAAATGGCGCGTCGTCGCATGATGTCTGAAGTGCCGACAGCTGATGTGGTTGTGACCAATCCGACGCACTTTTCTGTGGCGCTGAAATACGCCGATGGTAGTAATGGTGCGCCACGCGTCATTGCGAAGGGCGCTGATGCAGTTGCTGCCAAGATTCGAGAGCTCGCTAAAGAAAATAATGTGCCTATTTTGGAAGCCCCACCATTGGCTCGTGCGCTTTATAAGCACACTGAATTAGGTGATGAAATTCCAGAATCTTTATATGCCGCAGTTGCGGAAATTCTTGCTTATGTTTTCCAATTACGCACTTATCGTAAATCTGGCGGCATCGCGCCTATTGAACCTAAAAATATTCAAGTCCCGACGGGATTGGATCCATTGTCAAATGAAGTAGGAGCACCTGTATGAACTCGCTAAAACTGCCCGCATGGTTGAGTGGGATTGGCACCAGAGCCTTAGCTGGCCCAGTTCTGATCGTCATGATGTTAGCGATGATGATTTTGCCTCTGCCAGCGTTTGCTTTGGATATCTTCTTTAGCTTTAATATCGCACTGGCGATCATCATTTTATTGACTAGTTTGTACACCGTTAAACCGCTTGATTTCATGGTTTTTCCAACTGTCTTATTGGTGAGCACGATGTTGCGTTTGTCATTGAATGTGGCGTCCACTCGTGTGGTCTTGACTGAGGGACATAATGGTCCGGATGCCGCAGGTAAAGTGATTGAGGCTTTTGGTCATTTTTTGATTGGCGGGAACTATGCAGTCGGTATTGTGGTGTTCATTATTTTGACCATCATTAACTTCTCGGTTGTGACAAAAGGTGCTGGACGTATCGCAGAAGTTGGCGCGCGATTCGCCTTAGATGCAATGCCAGGTAAGCAGATGGCGATTGATGCTGATTTGAATGCAGGATTGATTGCTGAGGATGAGGCTCGTCGTCGCCGCACTGAAGTAGCGCAAGAAGCAGAATTTTATGGCGCGATGGATGGTGCTAGTAAGTATGTCAAAGGTGATGCGGTTGCTGGTATTTTGGTCACAATTATTAACCTGGTTGGCGGATTGATTGTCGGCATGGTTCAGCATGATATGAATTTTTCTGAAGCATCGAAGGTTTATGCATTATTGGCGATTGGTGATGGCTTGGTAGCACAGATTCCCTCGCTGATTATCTCCACTGCTGCAGGTATTGTTGTGTCGCGCGTAGCGAGTGATCAAGATATTGGAAATCAGTTTATTAATCAGCTGTTTTCTAAGCCTGAAGTCATGTATATCACTGCCGCGATTATTGGTGGCATGGGAATCATTCCTGGTATGCCACATGTCGCCTTTATCCTTTTGGCGGGTAGTTTGGCAGGTGCTGGATATTTACTGAAGAAGCGTGCAGAGGCAGTGCCGCTGGCAGATCAACCCGCTCCAATGCCCACGGCACCTGAAATGGAAGAAGCAACCTGGCAGGATATTTTGCCAGTTGATACTTTAGGATTAGAAGTGGGCTATCGTCTGATTCCTTTGGTTGATAAGAATCAAGGTGGTGAGTTACTAAGACGTATCAAAGGCATTCGCAAAAAATTTGCACAAGATATCGGTTTTTTATCTCCTCCAGTACACATTCGCGATAATCTCGAATTAAAACCAAGCTCATATCGTATCGCCTTGAAAGGCGTCGAAGTCGGCTCTGGCGATGCCAACATGGGGCAATTCTTGGCAATTGATCCAGGCATGGTATCGGGTAGCTTGCCAGGCATGCCTACGACTGATCCGGCCTTTGGATTGCCAGCAGTTTGGATTGATGCGTCCATGCGTGAACAGGCGCAAGCAATGGGGTACACCGTCGTAGATGCTGGAACCGTGATCGCGACGCACTTAAATCATTTGATTACATCGAACGCCGCAGAGCTTTTAGGTCGCCATGAGGTTCAACAGTTACTCGATCATCTGGCAAAGGAGTCGCCTAAGATGATTGAAGATTTAACTCCGCGTTTATTGCCGCTTTCTGTCATTCAGAAGGTCTTGCAAAACTTATTAATTGAAGGTGTACATATTCGCGACATGCGTTCGATTGTTGAGACCTTGAGTGAATTTGGCGCGCATACCCAAGATCCAAACGAATTGACCGCACAAGTTCGCGTGGTGTTGGGACGAGCGATTGTGCAGCAGATTTTCCCGACCGGAAATGAATTGGCGGTGATGACTTTGGATAATCGTCTAGAACGTTTATTAATGCAGACTTTACAAGGCCATGGAGCCGAAGGCGCCAGTATGGAGCCAGGTTTGGCCGATACTTTGGCACTGCAAACCGAAGCCGCAGCACAGCATCAACAACAGTTAGGCTTGACGCCAGTTTTGTTGGTTCCCGCACCCTTACGCGCATTGCTTGCACGCTTCCTGAGACGTACTTTGCCGCAAGTGAAAGTGCTGTCGCATGCGGAGCTTCCAGAAACAAAAACAATTAGAGTGACTAGCCAGGTAGGAGGGCAATGATGAACGTCAAAAAATTTATAGCACCGAGCTCACGAGAAGCATTGCGTAAAGTACGTGCGATGTTGGGTGAAGACGCGGTAATTCTGTCGAATCGCAATGTCGATGGCCAGGTAGAAATTCTTGCTATGAACGATCAAGCTTTGACGGGAATTGCGTCAGAAGCTGGCGTCGCGCAGCAAACCGCAACTGCAACCGCAATGCAATTTAATCCCAACGCGAAGTCATCAATTGAGTTTCTGTCGGTTGAAGCGAAGTCTCCTGCTAGTGTATTGAAGAAAGAAGACGCCTTCGCGGCTCCCAGTCAAGCTGAAGTAGCATCAATGATGAGCGAAATTCGTTCAATGAGAGATATGCTGGAAGGCAAAATGTCTGAGATGTCTTGGCTTAATACGCAGCAAAAAACGCCTTATAAATCAGATGTATTACGTGAGATGCTGGCAACTGGCTTGAGCGCGAGCTTGTCACGTCATATGATGGAAAAAATGCCAGAGTGTGGTAATGCAGAAGCAGGGCTAGATTGGGTTAAGTCGATCATGGTGAAGAACTTATCGACAATCAGTAATGAGAACGAAATCCTTGAGCAAGGTGGTGTATATGCACTGGTTGGGCCAACGGGTGTCGGAAAAACAACAACAACGGCCAAGCTTGCTGCACGTTGCGTGATGCGTCATGGCCCATCAAAACTCGCTTTAATCACGACAGATGGTTATCGTATTGGCGGCTATGAACAGTTAAGAATTTACGGGAAGATTTTGGGTGTGATGGTGCACTCAGTGAAAGATGAATCTGATCTGAAAATTGCATTAGCAGAGTTAAAGAACAAGCATACTGTGTTGATTGATACTGTTGGCGTAAGTCAGCGCGACAAAATGGTGACGCAACAAGTGGCAATGTTGTCTGGATCGGGAGTCGATGTGAAACGTTTACTTTGCTTAAATGCGACATCCACTGGCGAAACCTTGACTGAAGTCGTGCGTGCTTATCGTGGTGAAGGTTTGTCTGGATGTATTTTAACGAAGCTGGACGAGGCCGCAACGATAGGCGGTGCGCTTGATATTGTGATACGTCAGAAATTAAATCTTTATTACGTCGCGAGTGGTCAACGAGTTCCAGAAGACTTACATGTCGCGAATAAACAGTATTTGGTTGATCGCGCATTTAAGTTGAAGCGTGAAACTTCTGCGTATAAATTTCAGAATGATGAATTGCCTCTCCTAATGTCAACTATGGCTTCGGGCAAGCAAGGTGCTTCAATCGGAAAACCGGAGGTGCATTTTGGTTAATTGTGATCAAGCGGAAGGCCTGCGTCGCATGCTGGAAATGCCAAAGTTGAAGGTGTTAACGTTTCTTTCAGCCTTACCTGATTCTGACAGCAATGGCATGCTGATAAACTTGTCAGCGACTTTGGCAAATCGAGGAAAAAATACCTTGATGGTTGATGCAAAATTGACAGATTCCAGCCTAAGTGCGTGGCTAAATTTAAAATCAGATCAGACACTGTTGGAGGTCGCACGACAACAGCGTACAATGGACGTCGTGATCAAACAAATTTCTCCACGATTGTCGATAACCAAAGTAGCCCATGTAATGCCTAAAAATTTGGGTTTGCCGCAAAGTGGATATCGAGAATTATCGAAAGTATTTGATTTAGCTGCTAGCCGTTCCGATTTGGTGGTGGTTGATTGTGCGTTAAATGCAGATGATACTTTTTTATTGTCGTCGTTTGACGAGAGTGAGTTAATTATTCAGGTTTCTGCAGACTCTAAAACGATCACCAATGCTTATGCCTTGATTAAGCGATTAAGTAATCGTTTAGGGCGACGGAATTACGGCATCGTTGTTTCTGGTGTCGATGGAGAGCAAGCACAAAAGATTTTTTCAAATTTGTCTGTGACCGCACGCCGTTATTTGGCGGTGGACTTAAATTTTGTAGGCTTTGTGCCAGCGGATGTTCATTTAGTTCGGGCTACAGAGTCCGGGCGTGCCGTCATTGATGCTTTTCCATTGTCGAAAGCGGCAAATGCGTTCGTGCGTATGGCAGAAAAATTAGTTTCGACGGCTAGTCAGGGTTTTCGCTTTGATGCAATGTCACAGCTAGGCGCTCCATTAGAATATTAATTAATTTATGTACACAGCAAGTGGTAAATCAGATAAGAACTCAATACTCACCGAGCATGCGCCCTTGGTGAAGCGTTTGGCTTATCAATTAAAAGCGAGATTGCCACCTAGTGTTGAAGTTGATGATTTGGTTCAAGCCGGCATGATTGGATTGCTAGATGCTGTTAACCGCTATGAAGATAACCATGGCGCGCAATTTGAAACCTATGCGATTCAACGAATTCGTGGTGCGATGTTGGATGAATTGCGTAGTAGTGATTGGCTACCTCGTGGCGTTCGGCAAAATATGCGTAAGATTGAAAATGCGATGAACGAGCTGCAGCAAAAGCTTGGGCGGCCGCCTATGGAAACTGAGTTAGCCAAACATTTAAAGTTGACGCTGGTCGATTACCAAGAATTACTCGGTGAAAGCGGTGGTCATCAATTATTGTATTACGAAGATTTTCATGATGCGGATACCAAGGAACACTTTCTCGATCATTTTTGTAATGACGACCGTTCCGGTGATCCGTTGCAGGACTTATTGCACGGAGATTTTCGTGACGCGGTGGTTTTTGCCATTAATAGTTTGCCTGAGCGTGAAAAGTTATTAATGGGTTTGTATTACGAACAGGAATTGAATTTGAAAGAAATTGGCGCGGTGATGGGTGTTTCTGAATCTCGCGTTTCTCAATTGCATAGCCAAGCTGTCGGCCGGCTGCGTGCATCTTTAAGGGAGCGGGCGTGGACCGGGCTAGCTTAATCGGAATTATTCTTGTTGTTACAGGCATTCTCTCTGGACAGTTACTTGAAGGAGGGCAGCTGTCCTCTTTGGTTCAGCCTGCGGCATTCGTTATCGTGGTGGTTAGTACGATTGGCGCAGTATTGCTTCAAAGTCGAATGTCGACCTTTATTCGTGGCATTAAATTGTTGAAATGGATTGTGTTGTTGCCAGAAGATAAAAGTCGTAAAAATGTACAAGATGCTTTGGTTTGGAGTGTCGTGGCGCGACGTGAGGGATTTTTAAGTTTGGAACGCTATATCGATTCAGTTAAAGATCCGTTCATTGAAAAAGGTTTGAAATTGGTCGTTGATGGGATTGATCCCGAGCGTATTAAAGATGTTCTTGATGTCGATATTTCTTTTTACGAAATGGAACAGCGTCAAGCAATCAAGATTTGGGATGCAGCAGGTGGATATGCTCCGACCATTGGGATTTTAGGTGCTGTACTAGGCTTAATTCACGTCATGGAAAACTTGACCGACCCAAGTAAGCTGGGCAGCGGCATTGCCGTTGCATTCGTCGCAACGATTTATGGCGTGGGCTTGGCGAATCTGTTTTTCTTGCCGATTGCGAATAAGCTCAAAGAGATTGTCGGAAAAGAGGTCGTGCGCAGAGAAATGCTGGCGGATATCTTTTTTAGTATCGCACAAGGCGATAGTCCGAGAATAGTTGAAGAGCGTCTGTCCAATCATCGGCAGAAAAAATCCTAGCTAGAAAAATGATTGCTTCGTAATTTGTTTAATTGAAATCTCAAGTCACAAATCACAAATATTTAGATTGATTTCTCTATATGGCACGTAAGAAGTATCAGGAAGAACCCGATAATCATGATCGTTGGCTAGTCTCTTACGCTGACTTCATGACCTTGCTCTTTGCTTTTTTTGTGGTTATGTATGCAATCTCTTCACTTAATGAAGGTAAGTACAGGGTATTGTCTAGTTCATTGACTGGTGCATTTGGCGCAAACGTTGTCGCTGCAGGCGAAATTCCGGATTTGAAAAAACATCAAAATGCGGTGATTGATACCCTACCGCTCATTCGCCCTAGAAATACAGAACCATTAAAAAAAGAGCGCGAAAAAATGACCCAAGTCGCACGCGATATTATGAGTGTGCTGGAGCCACTTGTACGCGAAGGTAAAGTGCGTGTTACTCAAACAAGTCGCGGTGTTTCCATTGAAATTAATGCCAGTTTGCTTTTTGCTCAGGGCGAGGCGAAGCTCAATACTGATTCACTTGAAGCATTGAAGGCCATTGCTGAGGTACTGAAATTAGATAGTCATGCAATACAGGTTGAGGGCTTTACCGATAATCTTCCGATTAAAAACTCAACTTTCCCATCAAATTGGGAATTATCGGCAACGAGAGCAAGTACCGTTGCGCGTCTGTTTATGGAAAATGGCGTAGACGAAAATCGTATCACGGCAGTCGGTCAAGGTCCGAAGTTTCCTGTGGGTTCAAACGAAACTGCGGAAGGGCGAGCTAGAAATCGGCGTGTCGCGATTACTATTCTTTCGGTATTGCCAGAAACACCTGTTGATGTTCCAGTTTCCCCTGGAATCAAGCCTTAGGCTAGCATCAAGCCTTAAGCTAGCAGATTTACTTTTTTGATTTGAAGTTGGATATGACTGAAGTTACTTCAGCTAAAGAAGCGTATTGACTGCTAAGGTTTGAGAGGGGGCGGCGCTATAAATTCCGCAAATTGCGTCTAATGGCTAGCCTGCAACAATGCCACGATTTGCGTTAGATTTGACTTTGGATTGTCCATCAGCACCATACATAGAACCAGCCTGATGAGCGCTGCCACTTTGTAGCACATTTAATGCTGCTTGATTTTTACTCAGTTGGCGATTGATTAACTGCCCATTATTTTTATTTTGTTCTTGCGCAGCACTGGAAATCGCTAGCAGCGACTTCCATGCCAATTCTAATTCCGCGTTATGCGAATTCATGGCGAGGAATTGGCTCATACCAACCGCATCATTGCTTAAGCCAAGTTGCGCTAATACTTGGCTTCGACTTTTTTCCAGTTCAACAACTTTGCTCAGCAAGCTATTTTTGTTCGGCGTAATAACTTCCAATTTATCAGATTCGTTATCGATCAATACCAATTGCTCTTCTTCTAAGAGTTGAGCCAAAGACTGCATGACATCAATTTCATGATGGATGATCTGCAAAACTTGTGCGGTATTGTTCAATGATTGATTCATGTTGGTTGTCTTCTGGCATTCAGTAAATCTTTGACAGTTTCCAATAATCCATCTGCGACCTTTTCTGCATCGACTTGGAAACGTCCCTCGGCTATTGCTAATTTGATCTCTTCGACCTTTTTTGCTTCAAATACCGCACCAGTTGCCTGAGTGCGTTGCATGGTTTGTAATTGCACGGACATGGGCGAAATCTGCACATTGATCGAAGGTGTGGTAACCACCTTCGCATTGTCGCCAGCTTTATCCGCACGTGGCGCCGGAGGACTGCTAGGAAGTCCTTGGGTTGAGTTTAGCGAATCATTAATTTTCACGATGTTACCTTTGAGGTTGGATTAACATACATCTACACTCTTTATAACGGCTCGCTTATTTTAAACTTTAACCTTATTTCAGTAATTCTTATGTTGATTTAAAAGTATTGCTTTTGTAAGCTTTACTGAACTTCAATGAATCCGCCAGAACGTGCAATTCCACTCACTAAAACGCCAGACTGTGTTTTCGCTTTAGTTATCTGTCCTTCGCTGGCATTGTTGAGTGCAATGGCGTCATTTGAAACCCGAAATCCAGCACCTTGACTAATAATTTTGATACTTTGACCTTGTTGAATTATTGGTATTAGTTTGAACATGTCTGCTCGCAAACTCACGCCGGCAGGGTAGCCTGACTGCATTGTCTTTCCGATTGCATTGTCGATAGACAGAATGACGCCAGGAGCTTGATTGCTAATTTCACCGCGAATCTTCACTACATCTTTCTCTGTTATTTTTTGTCCAGCATTAACTGGACTTTTGGTTGCGTAGTAATCGCCAAAAACACGCACTTGCGCGGCAACATAAATGGTCCACGCTTTTGGTTTGGTGCAACGGACCCCAACCGTTAATTTTCCCCAAGCTTTTGTGCCGGGTGGAAGAAAACCGACTAACTCATCACAACTCTGTAGTTTTAGTCGAGAGTCAATTGGTTTGACGCCAATTTCGATATCGTTGTTTAGTTGGCTTGTCTGTAATCGTAAAAAACGCTCGACTTCTTTGGAAATCGCTATCGATTGTTCGCTTTGCGTTGTTGCAATTTGTCCAAGTGCCTTGGCGTGCATTGTCAAAATAATGATGGCGAATATTAAGCGGCTTAAGTGTTTCACTTCAATTCCCTTTTCCCTTTTGCATTCGCTTGCTGTGTTATTGCAGCTCAGTTGCAACTCAATTGCTACGATTAGTGATGACTAACTACTTGATTCACTGGCTTAGTGAGTAAGTGTATTTTAGGCGGAGTGGTTGAACTCGAAAGTCAGAATAAGCAGGTCTTTCCGTGTTTTATCTACGGATCAAAATAGACGCGACCAACTTACTATGCACCTTAACGGAAACCGCCATCAAGTTTGCTTGGTGGTCATGCAGAATGTTTTGAGTTAGATCGGAGAGGGTTTATGAATAAGCTAGACGACTATATGCGCTTTCATCAGCTCGCCTTATCCGTGAGGGGGCAGCGTCAGCAATTGCTTGCTTCAAATATCGCTAATGCCGACACGCCTAATTATAAAGCGCGTGACGTTGATTTTGGTGCGGCGATGAATGCAGCGCTTTTGAAAACCAATAATGCAGCAGATCTGAGTAAAACCGTTGATGCCCATATGAGTCGCGCGGGAACAGTGGCAGGTTTGCCGCCGGCATTTCGCCCAGAGGTGCAAGGGAATGTCGATGGCAATACGGTTGATATGGATGTTGAACGTAATGAGTTTACAGAAAATGCACTGCGTTATGAAGCTAGCCTGACGATGATTAACATGCAAATCAAAGGTCTGCTTTCCGCAATTCAAGGTTAAATACAAAGGCACAAGGGTAAAAATCATGTCCTTATTTAAGATATTCGATGTTTCCGGTTCAGCGATGAGTGCTCAAGCACAGCGTTTGAATGTGGTCTCAAGCAATCTGGCAAACGCGGATAGCGTCACTAGTTCAAATGGGCAGGCGTATAAGGCAAAGCAGGTGGTGTTTAGCGCGATGCCAACTTCAAATCCAGCTTCTACTGCAGTGAAAGTTTCACAAGTGGTGGAGGACCCAAATCCGCCAAAGATGATGTATGACCCTAAGCACCCATTGGCGGATGAAAAGGGTTATGTGGCGATGCCAAATGTGAATGTGGTTGAGGAAATGGTGAATATGATTTCTGCTTCGCGTTCATATCAAACGAATGTTGAAACGATGAATGCTGCAAAGTCGATGCTGTTGAAGACTTTGAGTATCGGTCAATAAACCTGATCTCGTAGAGAGGCAAAAAAGATGAGCACTATCAATACCCAAACACAAACAGTCGATCCAAGTTTGCTCGCATCGATGAATGGTTCGCGCACAACTAAAAGTGCTGCGCAAGATGCACAAGATAAGTTTATGACCTTGCTTGTTACGCAGATGAAAAATCAAGATCCACTTAATCCTTTAGATAATGCGCAGATAACTAGCCAATTGGCACAGCTTTCAACCGTCACTGGAATTGATAAGTTAAATGAGACGATGTCCGCGATGAGCGGCAGTTTTAAAAGTAGCCAGAGTATGCAAGCAGCTTCACTGATCGGGCATGGCGTGGTGGTGCCAGGTACCAATGTTGAATTAAAAGATGGTAAGTCTGTATTGGGTTTCGACTTGCCACAAAATGCGGACAAGATTCAGGTAAAGATCCGAGATCAGAGTGGCGCCTTAGTAAAAACGCTCGATTTTAATAATATGACGAGTGGGTTTAATTCAGTTAGCTGGGACGGCAAAAATGAGTTGGGTGCGGTCGCTGCGAATGGTAATTACAGTTTCGAAGTGAAAGCAAATGCTGGTGACACGAAACTTGATGTGACGCCTTTGAGTTTTGGACTTGTTTCCAGCGTATCTTTTGGTGGACAAGGAACAATGTTGAGTATTTTGAACGGTGGTGAAGTGGCTCTGTCTGATGTGCGACAAATGTTTTGAGGATGAAGTTTTTTTCATCGACATGATTTGATGAAAAAGAAAGTATTTGATTTTTTTGTGTGAATTGGCGAGCTTGATTAAGCGAGCTATTTATATGTCAGACAGTCGCAAGTAATTGGATTTCATTATTTGCAATATATGTCCAAAGTAGAGGAGAAGTATCATGGGTTTTCAACAAGGATTGAGTGGATTAAATGCTGCATCCAAATCACTAGACGTAATTGGTAATAATATTTCCAATGCAAACACGGTTGGATTTAAGATGGCGCAAGCACAGTTTGCCGATGTGTATGCGAATTCTCTCAGCGGTGCAGGTGGTGGCGGTGCAGGGATTGGTGTCAAAGTGCAGACGGTGGCACAGCTGTTCACGCAAGGAAATATCTCCTCTACTAATAATCCGCTGGATATCGCGATTAACGGTGCAGGTTTTTTCAGGATGTCGACAAACGGTGCAATTACCTATAGCCGAAATGGACAGTTCTCGTTGGACAAAGAAGGTAATATTGTGAATGCCCAAGGGGCAAAGTTGACGGGTTATGCTGCTGACACGAACGGCGTGCTGTCAACGGGTTCAGCTGTTCCCTTGAATATTAATACCAGTGATATTCCTCCAAAAGTCACCGACTCGGTATCGGCATTATTGAATCTTGATTCTCGTGCCTTGGTTCCTGGCACCCAACTTCCAGTTGCGTCTCCACCTGTTATCACTCCGATTGCATTCTCGTTGACAGATCCGCTGTCGTATAACAATGCTACCTCGGTTGCGGTGTTTGACAGCTTAGGTAATTCCCATGTGCTACAAACCTTCTATGTGCGCAGAGATCCTATAGCAACGCCTCCAACCGCACCAGCAACATCTGAGTGGGATGTTTATGCTGCTGTTGATGGTTTGTCGATCGGTTCCGTGTTGCCTGCTCCACCTGTACCTATTGGACGTGTTGGATTCGACAACCTCGGTAAGTTGACAGGCGCTACGCCGCCATTCGCAGCGACAGATCCAAATGCATTTTCAATTTCAATCCCTGTTTTAACGGGTGCAGCAACGCCATTTGTTGTGAAATATGACTTAACAGGGACGACGCAATTTGGTGCGGTATTTAGTGTGAATGCGATTAAGCAAGATGGATACACATCTGGCAAATTATCAAAATTTAATACTGCGAAAGATGGCACGATTGTCGGTAGCTATACGAACGGTAAAACATCAGTGCTAGGACAAGTAGTAATGGCGAATTTTACCAATGCTAATGGTTTGCAGTCGCTAGGCGACAACCAGTGGACAGAGACAGCCACATCTGGAGCTGCCTTGGTTGGGCCACCAGGTTCTGGTAGTTTGGGTTTGCTAACTTCGAACGCCACAGAGGATTCTAATACCGATTTAACCGGTGAGTTGGTTAATATGATCACCGCACAGCGCGTGTATCAGGCCAATGCACAAACGATTAAAACTATCGATCAGATTTTGCAGACTTTGGTCAATTTACGATAATTTTGTGCTCTGTTTTTGTTTGGAAATTGAGGTGGGAGGTATGCGATGGATCGACTAATTTATACCGCGATGACAGGAGCTAAACATATCCTGGAGCAGCAAGCGACGACATCGCATAATCTCGCGAATGCAACAACGACAGGGTTTCGTGCGCAGATTGATTCTTTTCGTGCCGTACCTGTGATTAGTGAAGGACTTCCAACTCGTGCATTTGTCGTTGACGCGACTGTCGGAACAGACTTTTCCAGTGGGAGTTTGCAAAATACAGGTCGAGAACTTGATGTTGCGATTCAGGGCAAAGGTTGGTTGGCTGTGCAAGCAGAAGATGGCAGCGAAAAAATGACGCGACATGGCAGCTTGAAGATTAGTGAAAATGGTGTACTACAAACACACAGCGGTTTGACAGTAATGGGGGATGCCGGCCCCATCACAATCCCGCCAGAAGTCACGATTGCGATCGCTAAGGATGGCACTGTTTCCAGTATTCCTATGGGAACAAAACCCAATGCGGTGCAAGTGTTAGGACGCTTGAAATTGGTGAACCCTCCAGAGGCAAATATTGTACGCGATGCCGATGGCCTGTTTAAAACAAAAGATGGTGTCGCTCCAGTTGCTGATGCAGCCGTTTCTGTAGCGGGTGGCATGCTTGAAGGTAGCAATGTCAATGTGGTTGAGTCTATGGTGACGATGATTAATCTGGCTCGTCAGTTCGAAATGCAAATGAAGCTATTGAGTAATGCCGAGAGTAACGCTACAAAAGCTAGTCAAATCCTCGCATTGAGTTAATGCAAAACATTGCAGAATATCGCAAAGCATGAATTTGTGTGAAGTCATCGTTTTGCGACGAAATCTCACACTGCAAATGAACAGGAGAAGCGCATGATACGCTCATTATGGATTGCAAAAACTGGCCTCGATGCGCAACAGACGCAAATGGATGTCATCACGAATAATCTGGCAAACGTTAGCACCACTGGATTTAAACGTTCACGTGCGGTTTTTGAAGATTTGTTATATCAAACAGTGCGTCAACCAGGCGCGCAAAGTTCTCAGCAAACGCAATTGCCTTCTGGATTGCAACTGGGTGTCGGTGTTCGACCTGTTGCGACTGAGCGTATTTTTACGCAAGGTAATCTGCAACAAACAGGTAATAGCAAAGATCTTGCAATCAATGGGCAGGGTTTTTTTCAAGTGTTGATGCCGGACGGTACGACTGGCTATACCCGAGATGGCTCATTTCAGGTAGACAGCCAAGGCCAGATGGTGACATCAAGTGGCTTCGTCATTCAACCAGCGATTACGATTCCCGCAAATGCACAGTCGATTACTGTAGCGCGTGATGGTACGGTATCTGTGACACAACCAGGCTCTGCCGCCCCAGTTCAAGTGGGGTCTATTCAATTGGCCTCATTTATTAATCCTGCTGGCTTGATGAGCTTGGGTGAAAATCTGTACGTAGAGACCGCAGCATCTGGCAATCCAGGAACAAATGCACCTGGTACGAATGGCGCCGGTCTCTTGGTGCAGTCATTTATCGAAACTTCAAATGTGAATGTGGCCGAAGAGCTCGTGAGCATGATTCAAACTCAGCGTGCCTATGAAATTAACAGTAAGGCGATTACGACCTCTGATCAAATGTTGCAACGTTTGTCGCAGCTATGATGCGAGATTAATTGGATGGACTGCTTGCTTATTTATTTGATTCAGTACGCTAGTCAAGTCTTCGCCCAGTTAGAAAGTGCAAAATGAAAATATTAAAATGGATTTGGTTGATGGTTGGGGGAATGGTGTTGTCTGCTTGTAGTACGACACCTCCAGCAATTGTGCATCAGACTGGGGTAGTACATTCACAGAGTGCAAAAAATCAACGTGAAACAAATGGCGCAATTTTTCAAGCGGCCAGTTATCGACCTTTGTTTGAAGATGTAAAGGCACGCATGATAGGCGATGTATTAACGATCGCGATTAGTGAAAACACTTCTGCAACCAAAGCTGCTGGCTCCTCAGGTAGTAAATCCGGAAGTGCGGCGTTTGCTGCGCCAACGATATTTGGTATTCCGACGACGACGACAGCCAAGGCCTCCATTGCTACTAATGCCTCTACCAAGTTTGATGAAAAAGGTGCAGAGACTGCCAGCAATTCATTTACTGGCACAATTGCCGCGACGGTGATTGATGTTCTGCCAAATGGCAATTTATTGGTAAGCGGTGAAAAGCAAATCGCCTTCAATAAGGGCGCCGAGTTTGTGCGTTTTTCTGGTGTGGTGAATCCACAAACAATTACCGCATCAAATCAAGTCTCTTCGACGCAGGTTGCCGACGCGAGATTTGAGTATCGTTCAACTTCACGTGTTGATCTGGCGGAGGTAAGTTCTTTGCTGACCAGATTCTTCCTTAGCGTATTACCATTTTAAAGTGAGCGTGTGCTATGGATAAATTTAAATTTTCTGAATTGCACATCAAGCGATATCGTCGTTTGCTGTGGCAATTAATGGCCTTGACTATTTGTGTAGTCTTGAGTGCGCCAAGTCATGCTGAGCGTTTGAAAGACTTGGCTGGTATTCAAGGAGTGCGACAAAATCAATTAATGGGTTACGGCTTGGTTGTTGGTTTGGATGGCAGTGGTGACCAGACCACCCAAACGCCATTTACTGTGCAAAGTATTATTAGCATGATGCAGCAGATGGGCGTAACTATTCCTGTCGGTACCAGTTTGCAATTAAAGAACGTGGCGGCAGTCATGGTGACAACATCTTTACCGCCATTTTCACAACCAGGGCAAACATTAGACATAACTGTGTCATCAATGGGAAATGCGAAAAGCCTTAAAGGTGGAACTTTATTAATGACTCCGCTTAAAGGCGCTGACAATCAAATTTACGCGATTGCGCAAGGAAATATTCTGGTCGGCGGTGTTGGCGCTTCTGCCAATGGCAGTCAGACACAGGTGAATCATTTGAGTGTCGGTAAAATATCCGGCGGTGCGACAGTGGAACGCGCTGTGCCATCACCGATAGGTCATGGAAATTCAATTCAGCTTGAGTTAAATACCGCTGATTTTTCAACAGCTAGTCGTGTTGTGGAAGCGATTAACAAGCGATTTGGTCCAGAAACAGCTGCGGCAGTTGATGGTCGGGTGATACAGGTGAAAGCCCCTCAGGTAAATGATCAGCGTGTCGCTTTTCTCGGCGCATTAGAAAGTATCGAAGTGACGCCTGCGCAGACAGCTGCGAAAGTAATTTTGAACGCGCGCACTGGTTCAATTGTAATGAATCAGTCTGTTAGCTTAGAGACCTGTGCTGTCGCTCATGGTAATTTGAGTGTCGTCATCAATACCGACAATGCCGTTAGCCAGCCAAATGCTTTGAGCAACGGACAAACCGCAGCAACACCAAATTCAAATATTTCGATTACGAAAGAGGGTGGTCAATTGTTGATGCTAAAAGCGGGAGCATCTTTAGCGGATGTGGTGAAGGCTTTAAATTCAATTGGAGCAACCCCGCAAGATTTATTAGCTATTTTGCAGGCGATGAAATCTTCAGGTGCCTTGCGTGCAGATCTAGAAATTATTTAATTGAATTGATGCTAGGTCAACACGCCCTAGATAAGCAAAGCAAATTTATAGGGTTTAGTAAAATCGGCACTGGCGTTCTTGGGCTTGCCTCGCCGTTCAATGGAACTGACTTCGGCACCGCGTTTAGTCCGCGCAAATTTGTGTAAATCCTAATTTAAACAGGAGAAGTGATGATTGGTCGTGCAGATTTATCCGAAAAACTTGCATTTGATAGCAAGGGGCTTGACGCATTGCGTCACGCATCAAAGGATAATTCTCCCGAAGCATTGAAGGCCGCGGCAACGCAGTTTGAAGCGCTCTTTGTCAGCATGATGTTAAAGTCGATGCGACAAGCTGGTAGCCAAGAGGGGATGTTCGATAATGAACAAAGCCGTATGTACACATCAATGCTCGATCAACAATTGTCGCAAAAAATGGCAAGTCGCGGAATTGGCTTGGCAGATGCGATGGTCAGACAGCTGTCGAATAATGCAATGAATCAGGTTTTGCAAACTGAAAATGCACCACCCTTAGCTTTAGGTGGTTTGGGCGGCGTGAATCAATACATACAACAACAAAGTTACGCCGCAAAATCGGAGCAGTTACTTAGCTCAACTGGCGGGATCGAATCCAATTCAAGTGCTCGTCATGTTCAAGAATTTACCCGGAAATTAGGAGTACATGCTGAATTGGCAAGTCAGGGAACTGGTATTCCTGCCAAATTTATGCTCGGGCAAGCAGCTTTAGAGTCGGGCTGGGGAAAGCATGAAATTAAAGCACTTGATGGCTCGACTAGTCACAACGTGTTTGGAATTAAAGCTAGCGGAAACTGGAGAGGTCGTACAGTTGATGCATTAACTACTGAGTATGTTAATGGTGTTGCATATCAGAAGGTGGAGAAGTTCCGCGCTTACGATAATTACGGTGACGCGTTTAAAGATTATGCAAAATTGATTCGTGATAATCCTCGTTATCAATCCGTGCTGCAAAATGGCGGTGATGCCTCTCAGTTCGCACATGCCTTGCAAAAAGCCGGTTATGCAACGGATCCACAATACGCTCAAAAGTTGACGAAAGTGATACAACAATCATTTTCAGGCTAGTTCGGAATCTTTGTTGAATTAAAGTTTTCTTGTTATGGCCCGTTAAAATAAGAGTCGGAAGCCAGAAAAGCTTTCTCCATACGGTAGTGTGAAGATTATATTTGAGTGAATAGGTTGAATTATGGGTACCAATATTCTAGGAATTGGGCAAAGTGCGTTGGCAGCGGCTCAGATGGGCATAGCCACGGCTGGACATAATATCTCCAACGTTAATACTCCAGGTTATAGTCGTCAGGTAATGCTGCAAAGTGCAGCGGCTGCGCAGAATGTTGGCGGCAGTTTTATTGGGCAAGGAACTGTTGTCGGAGAAGTACGACGTATTTACAATGAATTTATTGGACAGCAAGTTAATGCAACCCAATCCTCAAAAAATTATGCGGCAGCTTATTTAAATCAAGTCCAGCAAATTAATAATTTGGTCGCGGATCCTACTGCAGGGATCTCTCCGGCCATGCAAGAATTCTTCAGCTCTATACAAAATCTAGCAACCAGTCCAAATGGTACTGCTGGGGCAGCCGCTCGCCAAGCAGTTCTCTCGAATGGCTCCTCACTGGCGTCCAGAATTCAAAGCATGGGCGCGCGTTTAGACCAAATATCAGATGATGTCAGCAATCGGATTGGTCAAACGGTTACAAGTATTAATGGTTATGCGAAGCAAATTGCTGATTTAAATGATTTTATTGAAACTGCTCAATCTGTATCTGGTGGTGCAGCACCAAATGATTTGCTCGATCAGCGCGATAATGCGGTTACTGAATTGAGTAAATTAGTGAGTGTTTCTGTCGTGAATCAAGGCGGAAAATATAATATTTTCATGGGAACTGGTCAGCCTTTGGTACTGGGTGCGAGTGTTAGTGTGTTACAGCCAACAAGTTCGCTAACTGATCCAAGTAGACTTCAAGTTTCTTATGAAAGTAATGGCGCCTTAATTCAATTGAATGAGAAAAGCATCACCGGTGGTGAACTTGGCGGTCTATTCGCGTTCCGTTCGAATACACTGGACATGGCTAAGAATTCATTGGGCCGCGTTGCTGTCTCGATTGCGACTGAATTTAATGATCAACATAAATTAGGACAAGACCTAAATGGGCAGGTAGGTAAAGATTTCTTTTCGATTGCTGGACCAGTTTCGACACCTAGTGGTGCGAATCTTGGCACTGCGAATATGGCTGTTTCTTTTTCTGACGTTGGCGCATTGACGACTAGTGATTATCGTGTCCAGTACCTAGCGGGTGTGGGGCCTGCGGCTAACTACTACAAAATAACGCGTGTGTCGGACGGTAGTGTGCAGACATCGGAGACATTGCCTGCTGTTGTCGATGGCTTAAGTTTTAATCTGGCAGCAATTGGTGCTCCCCCTACAGTAGTAACGCCTACTGTCAACGATGAGTTTATGGTGAGACCAACGGCGCAAGCGGCGTCGTCAATTAGTTTGGCAATCACAGATATTTCGAAAATTGCTGCGGCAACTCCCGTTACTACCAGCTTACCAAGTACAAATTTAGGTAGTGGAAAGTTTAGTACTGGTGTAGTCAACTCGTTGGTTTCTACCACCAGCAATTCTGCGAATGCGGTGATTGGGTTCGTGACCGTAGGTGACTCTTATAAAAGTACCACTTTGGCAGCGCCACTGAATTTAACTTTTGCGACAGCACCAAATAGCTTGGCTGGTTTTCCTATTGGTGCATTGGTTTCGGTAACAAACGGCGGTGTCACTTCAAATTATGAAGTTGCCGCAGCAGCAGCGCCAGCTGCAACACCGCCTCAAGTAGTCAATGTGCCATATACCAGTGGTGCTACCGTAACTTATGGTGGCGTTAGTTTTGTGATCAAAGACAATCCAGCTGCGCCAACTGCAGGCGATACTTTCACACTTGCCAGTTCTTTGCCTATTACGCCGACGACCTTAACCTATAATTCTGCTGGAAATAATTTTACTGGCTTTCCAGCCAATGCCAACGTGACAGTAAAAAATGGTGGCACGACAACGTCGTATGTTGCCGGGTCTCCAATTCCCTATATCGAGGGATCAACCATCAGTTTCAATGGTTTAAGTTTTAATGTGTCAGGTGCATATGCAAATGGTGATGTCGTTAAGATTACGGGAAATCCTTCTGGTTCTGGGGATAATCGAAATGCGACTTTTTTAGCCGGATTACAAACCAAGAACACAATGGCCTCGGGCACAACAAGTTTTCAAGGTGCTTACGGACAATTTGTCAGTAATGTCGGTAACAAAGCACACGAGATGGAAGTGACGACCAAAGCTGAAACCAAGTTATTGACACAGGCATTACAAGCACAGCAATCCGAATCTGGTGTTAATTTAGATGAAGAGGCTGCAAATTTATTGCGCTACCAACAGGCCTATCAAGCCGCAGGAAAGTTGATGCAAATTGCCAGTCAGTTGTTTGATGCTCTATTGGCGTTGGGAAGATAAGAGGAATAATTATGCGTATTAGCACCAACACGATCTACGAATCCGGTGGCGCGCGTATCAGCGATTTGCAGGTGAGTTTGAATCGAACGCAACAGCAAATTGCATCCGGACGTCGTATTCTTAATCCATCTGATGATCCAATTGGCTCAGCACGTGCTTTGGTGATTTCCCAAACAGATGCTGTCAACGACCAGTATGCGGTGAATCGGAAAAATGCAACAAATACCTTGAGTATTGCTGAGGATACCTTAAGCAACGTCACGACTGTTTTGCACAATGTGAAAACACTTGTGGTCAGTGCAGGTAACGGCACTTTAACTGATCAAGAACGCGGCTATATTGCGAACGAATTGCAGGGAAGTCTAGACCAGTTGTTTGGATTTGCAAATGCAACGGACGGTACCGATGCTTACCTTTTTTCTGGTTTTTCTTCGACGATCGCGCCCTACACCAAAACACAAGGTGGTGCGCAATACAATGGCGATCAGGGACCTCGGTTTTTGCAGGTAGACACCTCACGACAAATTCCTATCAGTGATATTGGCTCCGCTATCTTTGGGAATATTCGTACGTCAGCTGGGCAATTCAATGTTAGGCCAAATCCATCAAATGTCGGTCAAGCGGTGGCGACAGCAGCAATTAATGTTCCTACGACAGCAAATTTGACTGGCAATAACTATGAAGTTGCTTTCGATGGTACGGGAGCGAATTTTACAATTACGAATAAAACCACTGGTGTGGTTGTGGTTCCAAGTACTGCATACACAAGCCCGCAGACAGTGACTGTTGATGGTATGGACATCACATTAACCAATACGCCTGGTGCTCCGGGACCTGATGATAAGTTTTCGATTCAGCCAGGTAATCAAAATATTTTTGAAACCTTGACGGACTTAATTAACACCCTAAAGAGTCCAGCAGGAAATGTGCCTCAAAAGCTTGAATTAACTGCAAATCTTAGCCAAGCTAATTCGAATATTGATAAATCCTTGTCTAATGTATTGTTGGCGCGCACTGGTTTAGGTACCGCCCTAAAAGAGCTAGAGAATTTGAATAATGCTGGTGAGAGTATGGGGGTGATTTATAAACAAGAATTATCCGCGCTCCAAGATTTAGATTATGCGAAGGCAATCACTGAGTTGAATCAAAATCAGGTTGTATTGCAGGCCGCGCAGCAATCATTTGTAAAAACCTCATCGTTGTCGCTGTTTAACTACATCAACTAATTTGATGATCTAGCGGAATTTTTACTAGATTGAATTAGAAAAAGCCTCACTAAAATAAATTAGTGAGGCTTTTTTATTGCTTCTTTGAGCTTAACTTAGATAGCCCTAGTCATTTTCTCAGCAATGTAAGTTTTCTGTTCAACAGGTGGTTCAACTAACTTAACGATTGCAAAAGAGACGTTATCGCCTTGCGAGTTTGCACGGTCACGTGCTTTTTTGATTAATAGCTCTGAAGCCTGACGTGGCGTGCTTGCGCCAACGGCAACTGATAGCTCGATATCCGCAAAATAGTGCCACAAACCATCTGAGCACAATAAAAATGAATCGCCAGCGGTGAGATTATCTTTTTCTCCGAAACTGACGTAGGGAATAGCATTCTTTGATCCAAGTACATTCACCAAGACATTCGACATTTTGTGATTTTTTGCCTCTTCCGCCGTAATGGAGCCCTCATCAACCAAGCGCTCTACATAAGAATGGTCTTTGGTCCTCTCTGCATAGTTGGGGCCATCAAAGCGATACATCCGTGAATCACCCACATGAGCCCAAACTGCTTTTTGTGGGGAAATAACAATCGCAACAAAAGTGCTATGAGGTTCTTTTTCAGATGAAACTGCCGATAACTTAATGACGGTATGGGCTTCGTGTACGATCGCCTCTAACATTTTTTTGATGTCATTGCCCGGGAAGAATTCATCAAATAACATTTTGGCCGAACGAATAACTTGTTCTGCTGCGATAGCACCACCGCTCTTGCCGCCCATCCCATCTGCAACGACAGCCATCATATGGCCTGGTGCATGTGGAGCTGCGAAAAGTGCGACGCGGTCTTGTTGTTCTTTACGATCACCGATATGCTGAGCGGTGCCTGCTTCGATCTTATATTGGCTCATACGTCGTGGTAGATTACACTAGTCGGAAATTCCGAATTTTTTAAATAAACTTGCTGTATTTTACTCGCTCTTAAAGCTTATGGACCATACAAATCAAATTCGAATGCGCATTTGTGAATTAGAAGTTGAACATCGAGACCTTGATTCTGTGATTGAGGCAATTATTAAAGATCCAAATCATGATGAATTACAATTGCGCCGTCTGAAAAAACGTAAGTTACAGTTGAAAGACTATATTGCGCTACTAAAAATGCAATTGTCTCCAGATATTCCTGCCTAAGATGAAAAAACATTTTTTGTTATTCGCTTGCTCGCTACTTGTTGTATTTGATTGCATTTTATTTTGACTGAACATAATTTAATACCGAATGGCACTGGCATTCATGACTCTGAAGTAGAACGAATCTTTGGTGATAGCGGACTTTTGAGTTCGTCGATCCAAGGATATCGGTCGCGTCAAGCGCAAATTGAAATGGCAAAGGCGATTGGACAAGCGATTGCTGGACAGCAAACTTTATTGGCAGAAGCTGGAACCGGAACCGGTAAAACCTTTGCGTATCTTATTCCAGCCTTGCTTTGGGGCGGTAAGGTCATTGTCTCTACTGGGACAAAAAATCTCCAAGATCAATTGTATCTGCGCGATATCCCGACCATCAAAAAGGTGTTGCGGGCTCCGGTTTCTGTTGCCTTATTAAAAGGGCGTGCAAACTATCTCTGCCATTTTCATCTCGAACGCACATTGCAAAATGGTCGCCTAACATCGCGGGAAGATGTGGGTTACTTACGTGATATTTCACGCTTTATTAAGACGACGAGTAGTGGTGATAAAGCCGAGTTGACGCGAGTGCCAGAGACCGCCCCGGTGTGGAGTTTGGTGACTTCGACCAAAGACAATTGTATGGGCTCTGAGTGTCAATACTACCAAGACTGTTTCGTTATGAAAGCGCGCAAAGAGGCGCAGCAAGCAGATGTCGTCGTGGTAAATCATCATCTGTTTTTTGCTGATTTGGCTTTGAAAGACACTGGAATAGCTGAGTTACTACCATCCGCCAATACAGTGATTTTTGACGAAGCACATCAACTGCCTGAGACCGCCACCTTATTTTTTGGAGACTCGATTTCTACTTCGCAGATTCTTGAGTTGTGCCGTGATACTTTAGCTGAAGGTTTATCACATGCACGAGATGGTGCCGAATGGGCAAAGATAGTTGCACCAGTTGAGCGTGCTGCACGCGATTTACGCCTATCTTTCCCGCAAGATTCGATTCGTTTGTCATTGCAACAAATTGCACCGTCTAGTGATTTCTTTCCAAATCTGGAGACATTAAAAGACTCTCTGGGTGATTTGATCCAAGTTTTAGAGAAACAAGCCGAACGAGCTGAGACAATTGAACAATGTCGTGTGCGCGCTATCGATTTGCAAGATCAGCTAGACGATTGGCGTGAACTTGAACCTGATTCGAAAGCTGCCAAAGCGAAGCCTGAATGTGTTTTATGGGTTGAGGCTTATTCGGTCTCGTTGCAATTGCATCGGACGCCGTTATCTATCGCGCCAATTTTTAACAAGCAGCGTGAAGGCGTACCACGCACATGGATTTTTGCTTCCGCAACCATGGCTGTGAAAAATGATTTTAGTCATTACGTGTCCCAGATGGGTTTATGGGATGAGCCTGCTCGTACTTGGCCGAGTCCGTTTAATTATCAAGAGCAGGGCGTACTTTACGTGCCAGAAGGGATGCCGCAGCCTAATTCGAGAGAGTATACCGATGCGGTAGTGGATGCGGCTTTGCCAATTATTGAAGCGGCTGGAGGTCGCACGTTTTTACTGTGCACAACCAACAAGGCGGTCAAACATTGTGCAGAACGTTTGAAAGATGAATTCACTCAACGAGGATTAAATTTTCCCTTGTTTGTACAAGGTGATGCCGGACGTACAGAATTATTAGATCGGTTCCGAGCTGCGGGAAATGGTGTCCTCATTGGCTCGCAAAGTTTTTGGGAGGGCGTGGATGTACGCGGCGAGGCACTTTCCTTGGTGGTGATCGATAAGTTACCATTCGCACCACCAGACGACCCCGTGTTAGCGGCGCGAATTGAGGCGATGGAAAAGAAGGGTTTAAATGGTTTTGTGCATCACCAGTTACCCGAAGCGATTATTAATTTGAAGCAGGGTGCAGGCCGATTAATTCGCGATGAAACTGATCGCGGTGTGCTCATGATTTGCGATCCACGATTGATCTCTAAGCCTTATGGTAAGCGTATTTGGCAAAGTTTGCCGGCGTTTGCGCGGACACGAGAATTGCCTGTCGTGCTGAAATTTTTCTCAGACCTAGCCCTGTCGCGACAGAAATCATCAATAGACTAGAACATATCTACATGAGCAAATTTGCGCACTTTATATACGCCAATGATACGCCAGTTATACACAATGAGTTTTAGGAGTTAGCCGATGATTTCGAATTTAGTACAAGAGACCGTTGATCAAGTTATTCGTTCACGCCGTTCTTTACGCGCATTTCTCAACACGCCCGTTGCTGTCGAGGACATCCGTGCAATTCTGGATGTGGCAGCTCGCGCGCCTTCTGGGACAAATACGCAACCATGGAAAGTGTACGTGCTGACTGGTGATCGGCTACAACAACTGTCGAGTAAGATTTTGGCTGCGCACAATAACCCCGAGATAGCGAAATTGCATACGGAAGAATATCGATACTATCCGGTCGAATGGCGTAGCCCTTATATTGATAGACGACGTAAAGTTGGTTGGGACTTATATGCATTGCTTGGTTTGGCACGTGAAAATAAGGAGGGTATGCATGCCCAACATGGCCGCAACTATTGTTTTTTTGATGCGCCAGTAGGCTTGATTTTTACGATCGATAGAGTCATGGAGCAGGGTTCTTGGCTGGATTATGGAATGTTTCTGCAAAATATTATGTTAGCCGCGAAGGCGCGAGGATTAGATACTTGTCCGCAGGCGGCATTTACCCAATACCACAAAATCATTCAAGAGGAATTGGCATTGCCAGAACAAGAAATGCTGGTTTGTGGAATGTCTTTGGGGTTTGCAGACATGCATAAGATTGAAAATTCTTTACAAACTGAACGTGCTCGGCTCGAAGATTTTGTCCAATTTCTAGAATGAGTGTAAAAAATTTATATCATTTGCATACGTTTGATTCAAATGTGAAGAATTCTGGTGAGGATGTGACGCTAAGTCTTTAATTCTCTTGCGAATTATCAAGAATTTGCTACACTTCGTTCCATTAGGAAATTTTTGCCTCAAGGAGTAATACATGGTTGCACTACGTTTGAAGTCTATGGTGAAATCTATGTTCAGTTTTTCGTTGAATAAAACGGTTTTGTCTGCATTTGCATTAGCTTCTGTTTTTGCTGTGTCCCAAGTCAGTGCTGCGAGTGATACGCAGGTGCGCTCTAAAAAAACCAGTCTGAAAAAGAGTAGTTTGGTACAGGCAAAATCAGTCAAAGCGAAAAAATCAACAAAACGCAGTAAGCAGACGCTCATCGTCTCAAAATCTAAAAAAACCACCAAATCCAAAGCAGCCATACGTTATGCAGCCTTGGATAATGAAGGCCCAAGCGTGGGCGACGCGGTTGGATTGAAGCAGTCTAAAGACGCGCTTTCCTTGTCTTCAAACGCGGCATTTGTCGTTGATCAAGATAGTTCTAAAGTCTTGTTTGAAAAAAATGCAGAAGTATCTTTACCTATCGCATCGATCACTAAGTTGATGACCAGCTTAATCGTTGTCGAAGCAAAGCAAGATCTTGATGAGGTGATAGAAATTACCACGGATGATCTTGATCGTGAAAAAGGAACCGGTTCTCGTTTGGCGATTGGTGCAAAACTATCCCGTGCGGATCTTTTGCATATTGCTTTGATGAGTTCAGAAAATCGTGCGGCATCAGCACTGGGAAGAAGTTATCCAGGTGGTTTGTCTGCATTTGTCGCTGCGATGAATGTCAAAGCCAAGCAGCTTGGCATGAATGACACTTATTATGTCGATTCTAGTGGCTTATCAAGTAAGAATGTAGCAAGTGCGCGTGATTTGGTTAAACTGATTAACGCTGCTTATCAATATCCACTTATTCGTGAGTATTCAACCGACACAAAGTATGTTGTGAATCCTAAGGGAAAACGATTGTTAGAGTATGGTACAACCAACCATTTGGTTGATAAATCTGACTGGAATATTGGTTTGCAAAAAACCGGATACATTGCAGAAGCTGGTCGTTGCTTGGTCATGCAGGCAATTATTGAAGGACGCGCCGTGGTGATGGTGTTTTTGGATTCTAAAGGTAAATATTCACGTATGGCAGATGCTAGTCGCGTTAAGAAATTGATTCAAGGAATGCGACCACAGGGATAAATTCAGAGATACTGGTGTGCATAAAAAAAGCTTTGCGTTGCAAAGCTTTTTTTATGCGTGGAAGAATTGTGTAAAGAATGAGAAAAACTAACAGCGTTTAATCCAGAATTTCCACCATCGTCTCAAATAGACTCGAAGACGCGCCTAATGGAAAATCTGGGTTAAATGTCGGCTTCGAATAAATCATTCCACAAAGCTTCACTATAGTGCACTGCTGCGGCGACTTTTTCTTTTTGTATGCGCGCACGCTCCTCACCCTGTAGTCGAATATTATGCTGAAATTTACGCAGTAGACGATAGCTGTTAGCGGTTTCCGTTGCGAGTTTTGAGTCAATTAATCCCAAGTTTCCACAGCGCTGTAATAGCGCAATATTGCCAATATTGCCGCACAGTTCAGGATGTAGATTGGCGTAGCGGAGTACTAAATATTGAACCATGAATTCAATATCAATCATGCCGCCGTGATCGTGCTTGAGATCAAATAGTTCGCTTCTATTTGGATTCGCATCACGCATTTTTTTACGCATATTGATTACTTCACTCTTTAGCTGTAGTGGATCGCGAGGTAAGCACAGAACTTTTTCCCGTATCGCTTCAAATGTCTTGCCAATTTCCGCATCACCGGCGCAAAAGCGCGCTCTGGTTAGCGCCTGGTGTTCCCATAGCCAGGCAGATTTTTCTTGATAACGCTCGAAGGCTTGCACTGATGACACCATCAGTCCACTTGCGCCATCAGGGCGCAGCGCAATATCGATATCAAATAAAATCCCTGATGATGTATGTGTCGTCATCCAAGTAATAAAGCGTTGCGCTAACTTCGCGTATGCGGCGGGCGCGTCTTGATCATCATCGTCATATAAAAAAATGAGATCTAAGTCCGACGCGTAACTGAGCTCTTTTCCACCTAATTTTCCGTACGCGATCACAGCAAATTTCGGCGTCTCCCTGTGTTTGCTAGCGATGGTTTGCCAAGCAGCTTGAACCACTGCTTCCACCATGATGTCGGCCAATTTCGATAGCGAATCTGCTAAATGCTCGACACTGACTTTGCCTTCCAAATCTTGCGCAAGCAATCGAAACAATAGGGCGTGGTGTAGTTCTCGTAAGCTATCTAGTTGTGCCTCCACATCACCAAGTTGTTCGCGCATGACTGTTTGTACTTCGAGCGTAAAGTCTTGCCAATCGGGCGCTTGGTGTAGAACGGATTCGTCTAACAACTCATCTAATAAAATTGGGTGGCGGTTGAGAAATTTTGCAGCCCAATCACTAGCACTCATCATTCTAATCACCCGTTGTAGTGCATGTGGAAATTCACTTAGAAGCGATAAGTAAGCGGTGCGACGGGCGATGTGCTCCATAAAATTTAATAAGCGGTCAACAGTGCATGCTTGTCCTTCAGCCTGCTTTGAAATTGTTTTTAGTGCGCTATGAATCAGGGCTGCGAGCTTTACCTGACTAGCTTCAGGTAAGGTTTGCATTTTTGCCGATTGCCAGGTGTTACTTAGTCGTACGGCGACCTGTTCAGCATCATTAAAATGAAGCGTTTGCAAATGTGAGATGATCGTTTCATTGGCGTCAGTCGCTGACATGTTTGTCGTATTGAGAGCGTCATCTTGTTGTTCCGATTTGTCTTTGAAAATCGCATCGAATTGTTCAGCTACAAATTGCATATGTGGGATGAGCACAGCATTGAGTGAAATCACATCTTGGTAGCCCATCATTTGAGCGACGATGTCTTGGTCTGCGCGATTCGCAGGGAAGATATGGGTTTGTGCATCATCTAAGTATTGCAATCGATGTTCAACATCGCGTAAAAACACATAAGCCTTCATCAGTTGATCAATGATTTCTTGGTCAAGAATATTTTTTTCAGCCAGTGTTTTTAAAGTGTTGCGAGTTGATCGGTCACGTAAGATCGCTTCTCGTCCACCGCGTATTAGCTGAAATACTTGCGCTAAAAATTCAACTTCACGAATCCCACCGCGCCCCAATTTAACATTGATGCCACGTTCTGGATGTCGAGTTTCTTGACGTACGACTTCCGCACGAATTTGATGATGCATATTGCGTAGTGAATCAATTACGCCATAGTCAAGGTAGCGTCGGTACACAAAGGGGAAGATAATTTTTTCGAGCATGGCAATATGTTCAGGCTTACCAGTGATTGCCCGGGCTTTTACCCAAGCATAGCGTTCCCACTCACGACCTTGAACTAAGAAATAGTCTTCTACCATACCAAAGCTGGCAACCAATGGACCGGAATTGCCGTTCGGACGCAAAGCCATATCAACCCGAAACGAAAAGCCATCTTCGGTAATTTCGGAAATCGCAGCGATCAGTTTTTTTCCTAATCGGCTGAAGAATTCATGATTTGATAAGCTACGTTGGTTTTCTCCAGCCAGTGTTTCACCGTCTTCGCTGTAACAAAAAATCAGATCAATATCGGAAGATACGTTTAACTCATGTCCACCAAGTTTACCCATGCCAAGAACGATTAACTGCTGAGTTTCTCCACTGTCCTCGCCTATTGGCTGACCATGAGCGGCAAGCATATCGTTCATCAAATGCTGTAAATGGGTTTGAATCACGAAGTCAGCAAAATCACTGATTGTAGTAATAACCTCATGCAAGTTCGCTAATCCGTTCAAGTCGCGCTTGATCAGGCATGCTAACACCAGGTTTCTCAAGCGCCGCATGGCGGCGTTGAGGGAAGTTCCTTGATTCATTTCATTTTGTAAAAAATCAGTAAAACTTGTTTTGCTGATGGCAAATTGCGATATATTCTCAAGCTCTTGCAGGCGGCTCGCTTTGGCGTTAAGCCAGCGTGTTACAAAGCGAGAATGGTCGAGTGAACTACTGGATGTTGAATGCATATTCATGAGGCGGATCGCTAAGAAGTCAATGAGGCACGAGGATTTGCGGTGCAGCATTGTAAGCATATTTGAAAAATCACAAATATGCTTTGAAATTGTGCGTAGTCGCGGTATATTTTGGGCAAATTTTTATCGAGGCTTTAAGACGATCATTGTTGTTAAATGATTTCATTTTTTTGTTGTGAATCGGGGGATGAGCTTGTTGTTTGAAGGATTAAACGTGCAGACGCTAAAAGACGACTGCCCCATCATTGGCGACATGCCATCACTGATCGTTCCACATTGAAAGTGGAAAATTCTTTGAATCACCCTGATCCGGTAATATCCCAAGAACCATCGCCGTCCGGCTGGCGTCGCCTCGCGCATCAGACGCGTACGACTTGCGTTGTCGCCGCATTTCATGGTGGACGCGGCTTACGCAAGTCCTTGCGAATCACTTTCAAGTTTTTACTGGTTTGCTATTTTATTTTCGCAGTTTTGTTCTTATGTTTGCGTCATCTTGTTTTGCCAAATGTAGAAAATTACAAGCCAGAAATTGAGCAATTGGTTTCTGAGAAGATTGGTAGGCAAATAAAAATTGCGCAGCTGCAGGCAAGCTGGCAAGGATTTAATCCGCGCATCGCTTTACGTGATGTGGTGATTTACGACCAAAATGCCAAACCAGCATTGAGCCTGCCAGAAATTAATACTACTTTGTCTTGGTGGTCGATTGTGGTATTGGATGCTCGTTTTGCAGCAGTTGAGTTGGTTAAGCCTGATTTGCAAGTGTCTAGAAATAAATCTGGTGTAATTCAAGTTGCGGGCTTTCCACTTCAAATCACTGATGGCAAGGCGGCGAATGACGCTGGTCTGAACTGGGTGTTAGCACAGCACGAAATTAGTATACGAGAAGGGCAAGTGACTTGGGATGATCAACTGCGTGCGCAGCCTGCACTGCAGTTAAGTTCAGTCAATTTTGTGTTAAATAATCATTGGCATCAGCATCAGTTTGCATTAAGGGCGGTGCCACCTGCTCGCTTAGCATCGCCGATAGACGTTCGTGGGAAATTTCAACAATCTGTGTTTGCGTTGAAAAAGTCGGGTTTGTCGACTTGGTCTGGTGAATTGTATTCAGATTTGAATAAAGCCGATTTGCCAGCGATCCATCAATATTTCCCTTTTCCGTTTCAGTTAAATAAAGGCATCGGGAGTGTTCGTTCGTGGACTAAGCTGGAGCGTGGGCGTTTAGCGGACTTTACCGCCGATTTGTATCTGCAAGATGTACTGGGAAAATTTAGAAAAGACTTGCCAGTATTGGATATGGCGCAAGTACGCGGGCGTTTTATCGCCACCGAACAAGTGTCGCGGCAGCGTAAATATTTGCCGCTGTTGTCTAGGCAAGCAGGGCATAGTTTGGCCTTGGTTAATTTTTCTATGCAAACCAGAGATGGTTTGGTGTTGCCCGCAACGACTTTGAAAGAAACTTTTATCCCAGGTGAAAACGGGCAAGGGGAAAAAGTTGAACTGTATGCAGAATCTTTAGATTTGGCCTCACTGGCGAATTTTGCCGAACATTTGCCGATTCCTTTGGATCAGCGACGTTTGTTAATTGATGTCGCGCCCAAAGGCGTGCTTAAAAATTTTACCGCGAGTTGGCAGGGTAGTTTTCCGGATATTTCTAGTTATCGTATTCAAGGCGAGTTTCGTAATTTGGAAATGCAGCCATTAAAGGCACAGCTGGCTCGTCCTAAACAAGGAAAGATACCAGCGAAAGTTGCGTTTCCCGCCATCCCTGGCTTTGATAATTTATCTGGGTCCATCGACGCCAATGATAAAGGTGGCAGTTTCACGCTTGATTCGACCGATCTGACGTTGCAGCTATCGAGTTATTTTGTCGATCCGGTGATGCCTTTTAATCGGCTCAAAATGCGAGCACGTTGGCAATTGCAAAATGACGATCGCCTTCAAATGCAAATTCAAGAGATGGATTTTGAACAGGATGGTGCAGTTGGAAGCCTGAGTGGTCAGCATAGTTTATCGATGCGAGAATCTGATTTGGGTGAAGTAAATTTGACCGGTCGAGTTCAGGGCTTTGATCTCAAAACAATTAATCGTTATATTCCAGCGCAAACTCCTGAGCATTTGCGTGCTTGGTTGAGTGCCGCTTTGTTAGACGGCAAAGCGAATGATGTGGTCTTTCGTATGAAAGGGGCATTAGCGGAATTTCCTTTTGAACACAATTCCCGCGATCCAGAACGCCAAGGCGAGTTTCTCGTTAAAGGCAAAATCCATGGCGGAAAATTGAATTTTCTGCCAGGTGAATATGCTAAGGATGGTGTCGCACCGTTTTGGCCAGTCATCGATGATATTAAAGGTAACTTCATCTTCGAACATGGACGTATGGAAATTCGTGCAGAAACGGCGAGTACCAATACGGTCGCTTTGAAAAAAGTGAAGGCAGTTATTCCAGACTTACTGGCGGACAATCCTATTCTAGAAATTGATGGCGCCGCTTCAGGTCAATTGCAAACTATGCTGAATTATGTAAAGGCTAGTCCAGTTGATGAATGGCTAGGGCATTTCCTGCATGACACAGTGGCTAACGGAGTAGCTCAGCTTAGCCTGAAATTGGCATTGCCGCTAAACACCATTGTTGAATCGAAGGTGAACGGCGTATTGCAATTGAATGGAGCTGAGACGGTTTTACAAGTTGATTTGCCAAAGATTAGCAATCTCACCGGACGAATTGAATTTAACGAACGTGGTGTGACGCTAAACGGTATTAAAGGCAATCTATTGGGCGGACTTGCACAGGCAAGCGGTGGTTCGCAAAAAGATGGCGCGATACGAATTAAGATCGATGGAGTTGCAAACGCTGAAGGCATACAGAAACATTTTTCTCATCTTGAATTTGCCCAGTTCCTTGAAAGTATGCAAGGCGAGACACGCTATAACACGTTGATTAATGTGAAACGCCGTCAGGCTGAATTATTGATTGAATCTGATTTGCAAGGTTTAGCTTGGAACTTACCAGAACCATTGACTAAAACTGCCAATGAAAACGCACCACTACGTTTGGAAATTATCGCGGATGCTGCAAGTGTAACGAGTGAAATTCGTGAGCAAATTAAGCTCAATGTGGGTAATCGTTTTAATGCGCAATACCAACGTAAAAAGAATAACGAAAAAGACGCAGCATGGCAGGTTTTGCGAGGTAGTGTTGCCGTGAATACGCCGGCACAATTGCCTGACTCTGGCTTGAACTTTCATATTCAGACCAAAACTTTTAATGTGGATGATTGGCGTCGCTATTTAGGTGAGCTTGCGCAAAAGCGCGGCGTATATCAATCGACTGCGGTATCGACCACAGCAGTTGTTGGCACTACCGGATTTTCTCAGTACATTGAACCGAATAGTTTTTCTCTGATTACCGATGAACTGTATTTGTTCGGAAAAAAATTGGATCAGATCGTCTTGGGAGCATCACATCAATCCGGTCTGTGGCAGGCTAATCTCGATTCTAAGCAAGCTTCCGGCTTTATTAGTTGGAACGGATTTGGTAATCAACAATCCACCGGACAAGTCGCTGCCCGTTTAAGTCGCTTAATGATTCCGCGTTCAGCGGCGAGTGATGTGGGTGATTTGCTAGAGGCAAAAAGTACGACGAAACAGCTTCCCAGTTTGGATATCCAAGTTGAAAATTTTGAGCTGTTCAATAAAAAACTAGGGTTCCTCGCATTACAGGCAAGTAATACCTTGTCATCACTTGGACGTGAATGGAATATCGACAAGTTGGTGTTGAAAAATGACGACGCAAGTTTGCATGCTAAGGGCAACTGGGTATCACGTCAGAGTGATAGTCAAACCAAATTGGAATATGTATTGGACATACTCAATTCAGGAAGTTTATTGGATCGCTTGGAGTTTCCCGGAGTACTGCGTGGCGGCAAGGGGAAATTGGAAGGTAGCGCACATTGGACAGGTCTTCCGTTTGATATTGATATTCCGAGTTTGGGAGGTCAATTGCAAATGACTTTAGCTGCAGGGCAATTCTTGAAAGTCGATCCTGGTGCTGCAAAATTATTGGGTGTTTTGAGCATGCAGTCTTTGCCGCGTCGATTTACTTTAGATTTTCGTGATGTGTTTTCTGAGGGCTTTGCATTCGACAGCATCGTTGGCACAGCGCAAATTCAACAAGGAATTGCAAAGACGGATAATTTAAAAATGAGCAGTGTTAATGCGGCAGTGTTGATGGAAGGTAGCGCTGATATCGCAAAAGAAACGCAAGATTTGCATGTCGCGGTCATTCCTGATTTTAACGCTGGTGCAGCTTCTGTTGTTTATGGTTTAGCGGTAAACCCTGTGATTGGATTGGGAACATTTCTGGCACAATTGTTTTTTAGAGATCCGCTCAAGCGCGCTTTTACTTATGAATATCAAATTACCGGACCATGGGCAAATCCTATTGTCACGAAGATAGAAAATAAAGAGCGTCAAGAAATTTTAGATAAGCAAAGAGCAGAGCAAATCAAGGCTAAAGCAGAATCAAAATAAGGATAGACGATGAAAGTCGCAGCAATTCAAATGGTCTCGGCATCAATTCCTGATACCAATCTCCAAACAGCAGAACGTTTATTGAAACTAGCAAAAGCGCAAGGCGCGGAATTGGCTGTGCTGCCCGAGTACTGGTCGATTATGGGCTTGCGTGATGCCGATAAAGTGGCGTTTGCAGAACAGCCAGGTAAGGGTGCATTGCAAACGTTTTTAGCGCAAATGGCTAAAGATTTGCAGATGACAATCGTTGGCGGCACGATTCCATTGCAGTCAGATGATAGTCATAAAATCTATAACGCATGCTTGGTATTTGATCCGAATGGAATACAAATCGCGCGTTACGACAAAATTCATTTGTTTGGATTTACCAATGGCGAGGAGAGCTATCAAGAATCGAACACCATACAAGCAGGGAATGACATCGTTAGCTTTGATAGCGCGATAGGCAAAGTTGGTTTGGGTATCTGTTATGACCTGCGTTTCCCTGAATTATTCCGCAATATGGGTGCTTGCAGTCTGTTAGTCTTGCCGGCAGCTTTTACCTACACGACAGGGCAAGCGCATTGGGAAATTTTGTTGCGTGCCCGTGCGATCGAAAATCAATGCTATGTTCTCGCATCGGCGCAAGGCGGAACGCACGACAGCGGTCGCCGCACTTGGGGGCATAGTATGCTGATAGATCCTTGGGGCAAAGTATTGAATTGTTTGGAGGAGGGCGAGGGCGTCGTGATCGCAGATCTCGATATGGATTGCATGCAAAAGATTCGTAATAACTTGCCAGCCTTGAAGCACCGACGATTTGCTTGCTCGTCTTGATTGTTCAGGTGAAGAACCTGAGCGTGAAATACTCTACAATACGCTTTAATAGCCATGATGGCAGCCAATAAAGATTGAAAAACATGACACCATTTGATTCGAATTTAAAACACCTCGCCATTGCCCGCGATATTCTCTTGACGCCTTTTGGGCTGGATGAAGCGAAGTTGGCGTCTGCCTTAAAAACGATGTTCACGCATAAAATTGATTACGCCGATCTGTATTTCCAGTTCACTAAGAACGAAGGCTGGAGTCTGGAAGAAGGTATCGTCAAAACGGGTAGCTTTTCGATTGATCAAGGCGTTGGTGTGCGCGCAGTATCTGGTGACAAAACTGCATTCTCTTATTCTGATGAGATTTCAGAACATGCCTTGTTAGAAGCGGCGGCCGCGACACGAACCATTGCCCGTGCTGGTTCAGGCAAGATTCAAGTTGCTTCGGCTATGAAGGGCGTACAAGGGCATAATTTATTTTTACAAGATGATCCATTAGCATCCTTAGATGCGACGCAAAAGGTCGCTTTGTTAGAGCGAATAGAGAAAATCGCTCGCGCAAAGGATCCGCGCATCGTGCAGGTGATGGCGAGTCTGGCTGGTGAGTACGATGTGATTCTCGTAGCACGCAGTGACGGTGTCATCGCTGCTGATGTTCGTCCATTAGTACGCATGTCATTGACGGTGATTGCTGAACAAAATGGGCGTCGCGAAACTGGCTCTAGTGGTGGCGGTGGTCGTTATAATTTTTCGTATTTCAATGATGCAATTCTTGAACAATACGCTGACGATGCCGTGAAATCTGCCTTGGTTAACTTGGACGCTCGCCCAGCGCCTGCAGGTTCTATGACGGTGGTGCTCGGCTCTGGATGGCCAGGTGTTTTGTTGCATGAAGCGATTGGCCACGGCTTAGAGGGCGATTTTAATCGTAAAGGTTCTAGTACTTTTGCCGGTCGGATTGGGGATCGCGTTGCGGCTAAAGGTGTAACCGTGGTGGATGATGGTACCTTAGCAAATCGTCGCGGCTCTTTGAATATTGATGATGAAGGTAATCCTACACAATGTACGACCCTGATTGAAGACGGCATACTCAAAGGCTATATTCAAGACACGATGAATGCGCGTTTAATGAAGATGCCAGTGACTGGCAATGCGCGTCGAGAGTCGTTCGCTCATTTACCTATGCCACGTATGACGAATACCTACATGTTGGGTGGTGATAAAGATCCGGCTGAAATCTTAGCTTCAGTAAAAAATGGTTTGTACGCGGTGAATTTCGGCGGTGGTCAGGTTGATATCACGAACGGTAAATTTGTCTTCTCTGCCAGCGAAGCTTATATGATCGAAGACGGCAAAGTCACTTATCCTGTTAAAGGTGCGACCTTGATCGGTAATGGTCCAGATGTATTAAATCGGGTATCGATGATTGGTAACGATATGCGTTTAGATTCGGGCGTTGGGGTGTGCGGTAAGGAAGGCCAAAGCGTTCCTGTCGGCGTCGGCCAGCCAACCTTAAGGATTGATGGACTTGTTGTTGGCGGCACTGCTTGATTTGCCCTCAAACCGACGATAGAAATCTTTCTGGCGGAAAACTGGCGGCAAAAGTTCGTATTGTCTATACATCTTTCTGCCGTTGATTCATTGCTAAAAAGCCTTTGTTTTTGTGACTTGTATTGAATGTGCTGTTGTGTCTTGAGTAGATGAGATATTGTGATTACAGTGTCTTTTTTCTATGAAAGGATCAGCATGTCTAAACTTTCCTTCAATCAAGGCTCTCCGCAATTTATACCGCTGAGCACTTATCGTGCCTATCCAGAAAATGAGATGGAAGCACGTGCACAAGAATTTTATGAAGAGCTCTCTCGTCGTAAAACGATACGAGAATTTTCAGATGCCCCGGTGTCGCGTAAAGTCATCGAGCAATGTTTATTAGCGGCAGGAACAGCACCATCCGGAGCAAATCATCAGCCTTGGCATTTTGCAGTAGTCAGCGATAAAGAATTGAAACATCGTATCCGGGTAGAAGCAGAAATTGAAGAGCGTGAATTCTATGAGCGCCGTGCACCTCAAGAATGGAAAGATGCGTTAGCGCCATTGGGTACGGATTCAAACAAACCGTTCTTGGAGGACGCACCTTACTTAATCGCGATTTTCGGCCAAAAAAGTACCTTGATGGATGACGGTACCGCAGTTAAAAATTATTATGTGCCCGAATCAGTATCCATTGCCACAGGTTTTCTGATCGCAGCTTTGCACCACGCGGGCTTGGCGACTTTGACACATACTCCCAGCCCAATGGGATTTTTGAATGAGTTATTAGATCGCCCTGATAATGAAAAACCTTACATCTTATTAGTGGTCGGTCATCCTGCTGATCACTGTATGGTGCCGAATATTCGTAAGAAGCCTTTGAGCGAAATTGCCAGTTTTTTATAAGACTTCATCAGTATTTGAATATAAGCTTATGTCGAATCCCATGTGTTAGCTCAAGGCTTTTGTAAAATTACGCGCACATTCAGATAAATTGCTTGCCAATTGCGTGCTGATGTTGTTATAGTCGTTCCATTCGATCACGAGGTTTTCATGAATTTTGCACGATTTTACTTTCACTTTTACTTTAGCTATTCCAACCCTAAGGCGGTGGAGAAGCGGTAAGTTCACGTAGAAGCAAAATCGACGTACATAGAACCCAACCGATCCAAAAAAACCGCCAGTCTTGGCGGTTTTTTTTTGCCCTAAGAATTTAATTTTCAGGTGCGGTGGATAGGAAAATAGATCAAAAACATTTTCAACAGAATTTTAAAAGCCCAATTTATTTCATTCAAACTTCAGGAAAACATTATGCAACGCACAGACGATTTACGTATTCGGGAAATGAAAGAGCTGCTTCCACCTTCGCATTTGATTCGCGAATTTGCCTGCTCTGATAAAGCTTCAGAAGTAACTGCCAATGCACGCACAGCTTTGCATAATATTTTGCAGGCCAAAGATGACAGAGTTATGGTCGTTATTGGTCCATGCTCGATTCACGACACGAAAGCGACGCTAGAGTATGCAAAAAAACTCGCAGAAGCGCGTGTGAAATTTGCTGGTGAACTAGAAATCGTGATGCGTGTGTACTTCGAAAAACCACGCACGACAGTGGGTTGGAAAGGTTTGATCAATGATCCGTATATGGATAACAGTTTCCGCATTAATGATGGCTTGCGTATTGCACGCGAATTATTGTTAAACATTAATGAACTTGGATTGCCAGCGGGCACCGAGTATTTGGATATGATTAGCCCACAATACATCGCCGATTTAATTAGCTGGGGAGCGATTGGTGCACGTACCACCGAGTCGCAAGTGCATCGTGAATTAGCATCTGGTTTGTCATGCCCAGTAGGTTTTAAAAACGGCACAGACGGTAATGTCAAAATCGCAGTTGATGCGATTAAAGCGTCGTCACAACCACATCACTTTTTATCAGTAACTAAAGGTGGACATTCTGCGATTGTGTCTACTAACGGCAATGAAGATTGCCATATTATTTTACGTGGTGGGAAGACGCCAAACTACGATGCTGCAAGTGTTGATGCTGCTGCTAAAGATATCGTAGCCAATGGTTTACAAGCTCGTATCATGATTGACGCATCGCATGCGAATAGCTCAAAAAATCCTTTGAATCAGATACCGGTCTGCGCAGATATCGCCGGTCAAATTGCTGCTGGTGATGACCGGATTGTCGGCGTGATGATTGAATCTAATTTGGTCGCAGGGCGCCAAGATTTGGTCGCTGGTAAAGAATTAGTCTATGGTCAGTCAATTACAGATGGTTGCATTGATTGGACGGATAGCCAGGCAAGTTTGCAAGTGCTTGCAGATGCTGTCAAACAACGTCGTTTGAAGAAATCATAAATTTGCAGTTGTTTGGACTGCTTGTCAGTTCTTCCTGCTTCGTGAGTGTTGATGCACTGATGAAGCAGGAGCTAAATTCAGTTTTGCGTATGTATCGGGTAAGTATCCGGCAGGTATTGAGTATGTGAGAGGCTTATTTTTTGGTCAAAACCATTTGTTGCCCCTCTCGAACCATGCTTAGGCGCTTTAGAAAAGACATGCCTAGTAAGCAAATTCCTAACTCGTTTTCCTGAATCGATGCATCAACCTGAAACAATTCGATGTCACCAATTTTGACTGAATCAAGTCGGACGATATAGGTTGGGACAATTCCATTTGCCGTGCTAGTTCGGGACGGTATGCCCTTTTTGTAATCAATGCCAAGTTTGCGAGCATCGCTGGCAGACATAGAAACAAAACTCGCACCGGTATCGACCATCATTCTGAGTTTGCTGCCGCCATTGATTTTACCTTCCGTGAAAAAATGGCCGTTGTCACCTGCTTGTAATGTAATACTGGGGTTTTTTGCTGTATCTGTGCGCAACACAGCATGTCCTAGAAATAAAGTCTGGCGCTTTCCATCCGTTTCTATCGTCGCACTATTGCTATTGATCGAGACTAATTTCGTTCCAGCAGTAATGCTGCTGCCTACCGTGAACATTTTGGGTGGCTTATCATCAACGATCAGCATCGCTTTGCCATTGCTTAATGCTACCAAGCTAAATTCATTGGCATAGGCGCTATGCGTTGCGAACAGCGCGCTGAATCCAATAACACTCAGTAGCACAGTCAATTTGCTATTCTTTAATACAAATTGTGCTGTCAAAAGATTGAGAAATCGTTCGTACATTTTTCAAACCTCGCTTTCAGTCTTATCTCTCGATCTTATTTCGCAGTTTCGTCTGAATTCTCAATCTTGCTTTGAAGTTTGACGACAGTAGTGCGATGTATTCGGCTACATCATCTCTAGAGTTTCGCTAAAAAATCAATCGCGAAAATTATTGAACTCTAGCGGCAAGTCTTTAATTTCTTTACGTAACATTGCCATCGCAGCTTGTAAATCGTCGCGTTTTGCACCAGTCACGCGTACCGCATCACCTTGGATACTTGCTTGCACTTTCATTTTGCTATCTTTAATGACTTTCACGATTTTTTTTGCGTCTTCCGTCTGGATACCGTTTTTGACTTTGATGACTTTTTTTACTTTGTCTCCGCCTATTTTTTGCACGTCACCGATATCAAGAAAACGTACATCGACGCCGCGTTTGCCCATTGTTTGGGTGACTTCGATCATGATTTGATCAAGGTGGAAATCAGAGTCGCCGAAGATAGTGATTTCGCGCTCTTTATCTTTCAATTCGACTTTGGCGCTAGTGCCTTTTAAATCAAAGCGATTGGTCACGACTTTGTTTGTCTGTGTGATCGCATTTTTAACTTCTTCCATATTGGCTTCAGAAACGGTATCAAATGACGGCATGGTATTTCCTAAAAAATAGAGTGTTGATTGGTTAGATAAGAAAAACTTGGCAATAAAATCCAAATTTATTCGAAGTGCCGCTATTTTAACAAAAACCAAGGCCAACTTTCGTCGCAATTTACAGGAAATCCACGTGTTCGCGACTATAATCGTGTTCCTATGAAATATGAAAAAAACGAATTAATTTTCCAGCATGACGTGTGCTTGCAAACCGCGAATAGCTTTGGAATCAAGGCTCAGGCGCATCGTTTGCTTGTGATTGACAGTGTGCAACAGCTAATTGCTTTGTATGAAGCGTTTCAGCATGACGATGAGTTAGCCAATTTGCCGCGTTTGATTTTAGGTGGTGGCAGCAATCTCATTCTCTCTGATTTTTTGCCGCATCTTGTGCTTAAAGTGGCGATAAAAGCGCGCGAACTGATCGTCGAAACGAGCGATCAATTTATTGTACGTGCAGGTGCGGGTGAAAATTGGCACGAATTTGTACAATGGACCTTAGCGCAAGGCTATGGTGGCTTAGAAAACTTGTCGTTGATTCCGGGAACCGTTGGCGCCTCGCCAATTCAAAATATCGGCGCTTATGGTGTCGAGATGCAAGATCGTTTTCACAGTTTGACCGCGTTTGACTTTGTTACGGGTGCGTTAAAAACATTTGATAAAGCTGAATGCGCCTTTGCTTATCGCGACAGTAATTTCAAAAGCAGTGAGCCAAATCGTTATCTGATCGTTGATGTGACTTTTGCCTTACCTAAGCAATGGCAGGCGAATCTTGGGTACGGCGATGTCGCAAAATATTTGACCGACATCGGCATCACGCAGCCGAAACCTCTTGATGTGAGCGCGGCGATTATTGCAATACGTCAGAGTAAACTGCCAGATCCAGCGAAGATAGGAAATGCAGGCAGTTTCTTCAAGAACCCCATCGTTTCTGCCGAATTACGAGAACAAATCCTTCAGAAATTTCCGCAATGTGTCAGTTACCGTCAAACCAACGGCAGCTTCAAACTCGCTGCTGGCTGGTTAATTGATACCTGTGGCTGGAAAGGCCGAAGTGTTGGCCCCGTGGGCGTGTACGAAAAACAAGCGCTTGTATTAGTGAATTTAGGTGGCGCGACTGGGGCGGAAGTACGCGCTTTGGCGAAAGATATACAGCGTACTGTTTTTGAACAGTTTGCGGTAGAGTTAGAAGTTGAGCCCGTATTTGTTTAACAATTTATGTTTCGGCACATGTCGAAAATAGAATTTTGCAAAATAGAAAAAGGGGATTTATACCCATTTTCTATTTGTATTTTCTTCATTTGATTTATGCGATAAAGTGACAAACATAATCAAGTAATTCTGAAGTCTCAATTTCAAAACTAGAATTTGCCGGCACATGAAATTCTTGTCCCGCACCATAGCTCTGCCATTCGCTATTTCCTGCTAAACGAATGCGGCATAGACCCGCATTGATTTCCATAATTTCTGCTGCAGCGGTATTGAAAACTAAGGATGATGGAAAAATCACGCCTATCGTTTTCTTGTTGCCGTCAGCAAATAAAACAGTGTGAGAAATACATTTGCCATCGAAATAAACATTAGCTTTTTTGATGACGCTGACTTGATCGAATTGTGTGCTCATGATGAAATATTTAGATGGAAAAGTAGGGCGGGTGCAATCCGCGCCGCCAAAACGAGGTGTGCGCGAAATCGACTTATGAACTGCGCGGGTTGCACCCGCCCTACAATTTTTAGAATTACTTTTGCAATGGATTCTATTAATTAACCGCGCTTCAATTTTGCATTCGCTGCAATACGCATACGCAATGCATTGAGCTTAATGAAGCCACCTGCATCGGCTTGATTGTAAGCGCCGCCATCTTCATCGAAGGTCGCAATATTCATGTCGAATAAAGAGTCTGTTTTTGAATCACGCGACACAGTAATCACATTCCCTTTGTACAGCTTGACGCGTACCCAACCATTCACATTTTGCTGTGTGTGATCGATTAATGTTTGCAATGCGAGACGCTCTGGCGACCACCAGTAGCCGTTATAAATCAAGCTGGCGTAACGTGGCATCAAATCATCTTTCAAATGTGCGACTTCACGATCTAAGGTGATGGACTCGATCGCACGATGTGCGCGCAACATGATGGTGCCGCCAGGTGTTTCGTAGCAGCCACGTGACTTCATACCGACGAAACGATTTTCAACCAGATCTAAACGACCAATACCGTGTTTGCCACCGAGGCGGTTCAACTCAGTCAATACCGTTGCTGGTGACATGCGCACGCCGTTCAATGCCACGATATCGCCTTTTTCGTATTCGATGTCGAGGTATTCTGCTTGGTCTGGCGCCGCTTCTGGGCTTACAGTCCAACGCCACATGGATTCTTCTGCTTCAGCACTTGGGTTTTCCAAATGACGACCTTCAAAACTGATGTGCAAAAGGTTGGCATCCATGGAGTAGGGCGCGCCACCGTTTTTGTGTTTTTGATCGATTTCTATGCCAGCATCTTCGGCATATTTCATCAATTTCTCACGCGACAATAAATCCCATTCACGCCATGGCGCGATCACTTTGACATTTGGCATCAATGCGTAGGCACCGAGTTCAAACCGAACCTGATCATTGCCCTTACCGGTTGCGCCGTGAGAGATGGTATCTGCACCAGTTTGACGTGCGATTTCGATCAAACGTTTGGCGATCAATGGACGTGCAATTGAAGTGCCCAATAAATACTCACCCTCATACACGGTGTTTGCACGGAACATAGGGAAAACGAAATCACGCACAAATTCTTCGCGTACGTCGTCGATGAAAATGTTCTCAGGCTTGATACCAAATTTCAATGCTTTGGCGCGTGCTGGCTCGAGCTCTTCACCCTGACCTAAATCGGCAGTGAACGTGACGATCTCACACTGGTAGTTGTCTTGCAACCACTTCAAAATCACGGAAGTATCCAAACCACCGGAATACGCTAAAACTACTTTTTTGACGTCGCTCATAATGTGCTTTCTAATGTCTAAAAATTGGCTAAAAGTATGTAAACGAAAATTTCTATTCTTGGAATTGCCGCCGAATAATTAGTTGTCGACTTTGCCGATGACTAAATATTCAAGCAAAGCTTTTTGTACGTGTAGACGATTCTCTGCTTCATCCCAAACTACCGATTGCGGGCCATCAATCACGCCTGCTGAAACTTCTTCGCCACGATGAGCGGGCAAACAATGCATAAAAATCGCCTCAGGATTGGCGCGAGCCATTTTTGCTTCATCCACAATCCAGCCATCAAAGGCTTTGAGACGGGCTTGATTTTCAGCCTCGTAACCCATGCTGGTCCAGACATCGGTATTGACCGCATCAACGCCAACGCAGGCATCGGATGGATTATCGAACACCGTGTAGTGTTCAGCTTCCACCGTCACACAAGCAGGATCAATGTCATAGCCTTTAGGTGTAGAAATATGCAAATGAAAACCAAAAACTTTCGCCGCTTGCATCCATGAATACAGCATATTGTTGGCATCGCCTATCCACGCCACTTTTTTGCCCGCGATAGAGCCGCGATGTTCAATGAAAGTGAACACGTCGGCAAATACCTGACAAGGATGATGTTGATTGGTCAAACCATTGATGACAGGCACGCGGGAATTTGCGGCAAATTTTTCTATCATCTCTTGTTCAAAAGTACGGATCATGATGATGTCACACATGCGTGACATGACTTGACCGGCGTCTTCGACAGGTTCGCCACGACCGAGTTGGCTGTCACGTGTATTCAAATAAATCGCTGCGCCACCGAGTTGATGCATGCCCGCTTCAAAACTCAAACGCGTACGTGTGGAATTTTTTTCAAATACCATGACCAGCGTTCTGTCTAAGAGCGGATGATAAGGTTCGTATTTCTTAAAACGATCTTTAATGATACGAGCTCTCTGCATCAGATAGTCGTATTCATCGAGGGTCAGGTCGGAGACCTGTAAATAATGTTTGATAGCCATTTTAAATTTTTACTGAGATTGTCGTTTTATGATGCCGTCGATGCTGCTGCTTTTTCGTCTATCACCTGTTGGATGACTTTGCTCAACATAGAAATCATGGTGTCGATTTCTTCGTAGCTGACGTTTAGTGCCGGCATAAAACGGAGTAAGTTCGGGCGTGGAGAATTAATTAGTAAGCCAATTGGCTCCATATCACGGGCAACTTCGACCAAGCGTGGGCCAATATCGCTACCTAATTTCAGTGCGCGTAACAAGCCCTCACCGCGTTCGCCTTCCATTCCAAATTCTGCTGAGAGGGTGTTGAGTGCTTTACTTAGATATACCGATTTTGCTTTCACTTCGTCCAAAAATCCTGGAGCGGTCAATGCGTTAATAACGGCTAAGCCAGCAGCCGTCATTAGTGGAGCGCCGTTGTATGTGCCACCTTGATCACCTGGTACAAAGCAAGAAACTTCTTCTTTCGCTAGCAAAGCAGCGAGTGGAACACCACCGCCTATGCCTTTGCCCAAAGTCATGATGTCTGGTTCGATACCAGAAAGCTGATAGCCGAACAATTCACCTGTCCGTCCCATGCCGGTTTGAACTTCATCGACGATTAATAAAATATTGTGTTGTTTAGTGAGCGCGCGTAAAGCTTGCATGAATTCGCGACTTGCAGGAATCACGCCGCCTTCACCTTGCACAGGTTCTAGCATGACCGCCACAGTTTTATCACTAATGAGTTTTTCAACGGAGGCGATGTCATTTAAATCGGCTTTTGGAAAACCTGTTACCTGAGGTGCGAAAATGGTATCCCAGCCAGGTTTGCCGGATGCTGACATCGTCGCTAAAGTGCGACCATGAAATCCGTGATCGAAAGTAATGATTTCAAACGCGCCGTTTTTATTTTTTTGACCCCATTTGCGCGCTAATTTAATCGCACCTTCATTTGCTTCAGCCCCGCTGTTCGCAAAAAACACGCGGTCAAAGCAGGAATGTTGGGTGAGTTGGTCGGCCAGCTTGATCATGTTTTCGTTATAGAAAGCAGGAGAAGGATTTAGTAATTTGCCTGCCTGCGCGACGATCGCATCTTCTATGCATTTTGGCGAATGACCAAGGCAATTGACTGCCCAGCCTTGTAAATAATCGAGGTAGCGTTTGCCATTATGGTCAGTCATCCACATGCCTCGGCCCTCGGTAAACACCAACTCAGGACGTGGTGTGATGTACATCAGGGCGTCGACGTTGTACTGACTAAATTCCATTTCAAAACTCCTTAAAGATAAATACAAAGTAGGGTAGAAGATGTTACCGCAGAACTGACATTCATAGAACTTACGTAAAACAGTCCCAGCGTTGTTGTCGCCGCCTCGCCGTGCTGAAGCACTGTCTTCGTCGGCACGCCTAGCTGGGACAATTTTGCATAAGTCCTAATTCAAACATGCGCAAAAAAAAACCACAGGGGTTGAGCCTGTGGTTTTATCGTGACCTTGCTTTTCTTACGCGCAAGACTTCCCAGGCTCGGTGTGTGAACTGCGACGTCGAGCGATATTTGGGGAAGACATGTCAGTAAAATTTTTCATGGGCGTAGTGTAACGGTTTTTTTGCGGTTTTGCGCACTGCAATACTGAAATAAATCAAAAAAAATGAAAAATAATTTCATCAATTTAAATAAATTAGTTTTTTGTTAAATCTGCTTCTGAGGTGAAAGCGTCTGCATAAAACTCATCCGCAGGCAATTGCGACTTTGCTACAAAGTCGCGTTTTGCTGATTCCACCACGATAGGTGCGCCGCAAGCATAGACTTGATACGCTGATAAATCAGCGTAATCATCGACCACAGCTTGATGTACGAAGCCCGTACGACCATTCCAATTGTCTTCAATTTTTGCATCGGAAATCACGGGCGTATATTGGAAATCCCCAAGCTTACTTGCCCAATCTTCGCACAGTGACTGCATATAGAGATCTTGCGGGCGACGCCCACCCCAATATAAATGAATTGGGCGCTTAGAGTCGATGTGGATTAAGTGTTCAACGATCGCTTTGATTGGGGCGAAACCCGTGCCTGATGCCAATAAAATCACTGGTTTGTCGGATTCTTCACGTAGATAAAAACTGCCTTGTGGCCCTTCAAAACGCATAATGTCACGCTCTTTGACCGTAGCAAATACTTGATCGGTGAAGTAACCACCTGGCATGTGACGCACGTGTAGGCTCAAAGGTCCGTCGATATGCGGCGCATTCGCCAGACTATAACTGCGGCGTTTTCCATCTTTTAATAAGAATTCTATGTACTGCCCGGCGCGATAATTGAGTTTTTCATTGGCTGGCAATTGCAACTCAATCAGCATGACGTCATCGGATAGTTTTTCCAATTTAGCGATGCGGCTTGGGAGTTTTTTGATGGGATAGTCGTCGTCCGCCAACATTTCGCGGGCTTCGATGGTGAGATCTGATTGAGGTTTCGCACAGCAAAATAATGCGCCGCCTTGTGCTTCTTCTTCGTCACTTAGCGCTTTTTGTTGATGATTGCCATGTACCACTTGTCCGGTGCTGACCTTGCCTTTACATGATCCGCACGCACCATTTTTACAACCGTATGGCAAAATGAGCCCTGCACGTAGGGCAGCCGCCAAGACGGTTTCATCGCTATCGCAATTAAATTGGCGACCACTTGGTGAGATTGTTACTTGAAACGTCATACGATTCCTGAATTTTAAAAACTTAAATAAAATAAAAACCTATGCAGCAACGCATTTCTGAGCTAGTTCGTCGCCCCCAATTTGCAAAACCCCGCTGTCTGATTATTGGCTGCGGCGATGTAGGCATGCGCTTGTTGCCGCATCTGGTCGATCGCTTTCGGGTATTTGCAATGACCAGTCAGGGAGCTGCTTCAGAGCGTTTTGCGCAATTGCGTGCGGCGGGCGCTGTTCCTGTATTTGCCGACTTGGATCAGCCTGATACTTTGAGGCGATTGGCTGGACTTGCAAACTTTATTGTGCACCTGGCACCGCCGCGTAGTGATGGTGAAATTGATGTCAGAACGCGGCATTTGGCCGCCATTTTACCTGAGAAGGCGCATCTTGTTTATATCAGTACCACAGGTGTGTACGGAGATTGCGGCGGCGAGCAGTTTGACGAAACGCATTCTTTGAACCCGAATAATGCGAGAGCCAAGCGTCGGGTGTCGGCTGAAGCGATCCTGCGTGCTTGGGCAAAGCGACGGGGTGGTCAGTTGTCTATTTTGCGCGTGCCAGGGATTTATGCAGCAGATCGTTTGCCAATTGAACGCTTACGTAAAGCGACCCCGGCCTTAATCGAAGCTGATGATGTGTACACCAATCATATACATGCAGAAGATCTTGCCAACCTGATCAAGTTGGCAATGTTCCGGGCGCGGTCAAATCGTGTTTATCATGCAGTGGATGATAGTGATTTGAAAATGGCCGACTATTTTGATCAAGTTGCCGACCACTTTCAATTGCCGCGTGCACCACGCTTGCCGAGGCTTGAATTGGAAAAACAAGTGTCTCCTATGCTGTTGTCGTTTATGTCAGAGTCACGCCGCTTGCTCAATCAAAGGATTAAAGCAGAATTGGGTGCGCGCTTGATGTTTCCCACGGTGGCCGATGCTCTAAAGCAGATTACCGCTCTGTCTTGAACGACTTAATTGCCGCAATGCGGCAAAGCCCGCTTTGCAGGAGTACAATGTTCATTCTTATCTATTGAATTTGGTTTTATCATGTCCTCCCTTGTTTTTAGCCCTGAGCTTAATGTCGATTTGCATTGTCACTCCACCGTTTCTGATGGTGTCCTAGCTCCTGCGGCAGTCGCTCAGCGGGCACATGCGCAGGGTGTCGATGTTTGGGCATTAACAGATCATGATGAAGTTGGTGGTATCGTCGCTGCACGTGAAGCCGCGACCGATTTGGGCATGGATTACGTGACAGGTTTAGAGATTTCCGTTACTTGGGCAAATAAAACTATTCATATCGTTGGCCTGAATATCGATGAAACTAATCCTGATTTGCTGGCAGGATTGGTCAAAACTCGCTCAGGGCGTCAACGCCGTGCAGAAGATATGGCGGCTGATTTAGCGCGCGTTGGTATCCCAAATTGCTATGCGGGTGCTTTGAAATATGTCGGTAATCCTGATCTGATTTCTCGTTCGCATTTTGCCCGATATTTAGTTGAAATCGGTGTGTGTGAAGACGTTTCTGGGGTATTTAAAAAGTATTTGGCGGATGGTAAGCCGGGCTTTGTACCGCATCGTTGGGCAACATTGTCTGAGGCCGTTGGTTGGATACGTGGTGCTGGTGGTGTCGCGGTAGTTGCACATCCGGGACGCTATGATCTAACGCCATTGGCATTTGACGCTTTCTTTAACGAGTTTAAAGATCTCGGTGGCAAAGCGATTGAAGTCGTGACTGGCAGTCATACCGTTGATCAATATGATGAATACGCTAGAATCGCCAATCGCTACGGATTTATGGCTTCACGAGGTTCGGATTTCCATGCGCCAGATGAAAATTTGCCCGATTTAGGACAGTTACCTGCGCTGGCGAAAGATTTGACACCGGTATGGCATAGTTGGATAAAGTGAATTTACTCAGATTAGCAGCACTTGAAATCACGCTAAAGACAACCATATTGCAACATGTACGGTCCACAATAGTTTGTTGATTAGGTTTTGGAGAATTGAATATGAAACGTATTGTCTTATTTTTAGCCACCAATATTGCAGTCATGTTGGTGATGACCGTGATTTTGTCCATGTTGGGTGTGAATAATTATCTGAGCGCTAAAGGTTTGAATCTGGGTGCCTTAGCTGTGTTCTCACTGGTAGTTGGTTTTACTGGTTCTATCTTTTCTTTGCTGATCAGTAAGCCGATGGCGAAATGGTCAACTGGCGCGCGCGTCATCGATAATCCATCTTCGTCTACAGAATTTTGGCTAGTCAGCACAGTAAAAACTTTATCTGAGCGCGCAGGTATCGCGATGCCAGAAGTTGCGGTATATAACGGTGAGCCAAATGCTTTCGCTACAGGTGCATTTAAGAATTCCGCCTTGGTCGCCGTCTCGACTGGCTTGTTGGAAAGCATGACTAAAGAAGAAGTTGAAGCGGTGTTGGGACATGAAGTTGCTCACATCGCCAATGGTGATATGGTCACCATGACTTTGATTCAAGGCGTGGTAAATACTTTTGTGGTGTTTCTGTCGCGCATTGCAGCTTATGCAGTCGATAGTTTCTTGTCGAAAAATGATGAGAATCATACGCCGGGAATTGGTTTTCATATTGCGTCGTTTGTATTTCAGATTTTGTTCGGTATCGGCGCCTCTCTAATCGTGGCGTGGTTCTCACGTCAACGTGAATTCCGAGCCGATGCAGGTGCGGCAAAATTATTGGGAGATCGTCAGCCTATGATTAACGCTTTGGCACGTTTAGGCGGTATGGCACCTGGCGAGTTACCGCAATCGATGGCGGCAGTCGGTATTAGTGATAAACCGGGCTGGGCGGAATTGTTTTCGACTCATCCGCCGATGGCGCAACGTATCGCAGCGCTCCAACAATTAAGATAAACTGAAATATTAGTAAGATAATCAACGGAGGCTCAGCCTCCGTTGTCATATTCACAGAATTTATTTATGAGCCAATTTTTTCAAATTCATCCCGACAACCCACAGCTACGTTTGATCAAACAAGCGGTACAAATTATTGATCAAGGTGGCATCGTCGCTTTGCCGACGGATTCTTGTTATGCACTGGTCTGTCATCTTGATGATAAAGATGCCGTGATGCGTTTGCGCAGAATTCGTGGCGTCGATGAAAAGCATCATTTGACTTTGTTATGTCGAGATTTATCGGAAATCGCGCAATATGCCAAGGTTGATAATCGCCAGTTTCGCATGCTGAAGGCGGCAACGCCTGGGCCTTATACCTTTATTCTGGAAGCCACCAAAGAAGTACCGCGTCGCCTAAGTCATCCTTCACGTAAAACTATAGGTTTGCGCGTACCAGAAAATCCAATTACTCACGCCTTGCTGGAAGAGTTAAAGCAGCCATTGTTGGGAACCACTCTGATTTTGCCGGATGAAGATGAGCCATTAACTGACCCTGAATTAGTCCGTGCACGTTTGGAAAAACAAATTGATTTGGTGATTGATGGTGGTGCATGTAGCCTGATTCCAACTACCGTCATTGATATGACGCAGGAAACGCCGGAGTTGATTCGTCAGGGGCGCGGTGATGCGGCTTTGTTTGGTTTGTAAATCGCGGAACATAGCGCTTTCACTTGAAAATAAAAATTGGAATTAAGGATTAACTCAACTCATGGATGCATTGATACAAACTATCGCGGTATATGCGATTCCTGTCATTTTGGCGATTACCTTGCACGAAGCTGCGCATGCCTATGCTGCAAAATATTTTGGTGATACGACTGCTTATAGCCAAGGCCGCATGAGTTTAAATCCTATCGTGCATATTGACTTGTTTGGCACGATTATTATTCCCGTCGTCTTATACATGGCAACGGATGGGCAGTTTTTGTTTGGTTACGCGAAACCAGTACCCGTTAATTTTGGTGCTTTGCGCAAACCTAAACGCGACATGGCTTGGGTGTCTTTAGCAGGGCCCGGAGCAAACTTCCTAATGGCATTTTTGTGGATGATCTTGGCGATTCTGCTGGTCGCATTTAAAGTCGAGCACGAGTTTTTCTATCGAATGGCACAGGCTGGATTGTTGACTAATTTGGTCATGTTTGCATTTAATCTGTTTCCGATTCCGCCTCTTGACGGTGGACGTATCTTGACCAGTTTGTTGCCACATCGGCAGGCATATCAATTCGCCAAAATCGAACCCTATGGTTTTTTCATTGTCATGGCTCTGGTTTATTTTAAGATTCTGCAATTTTGGATGTACCCATTGATGAACATCGCGCAGTCAATTTTGCAATTTGTGTTGACGCCATTCACAATGTTTTTAAAGTGAGTTTTTGTGAGTAATAGTAATCCTTCGTCATGGGTGCTGCGCTTTTTTGAGGAAATTCCCCGGTCAAAAGATCCCGTACTCGACTTAGCCTGCGGCTCAGGCCGCCACACTCGTTTGTTAATTGCGGCTGGTTACGATGTCTGGGCAGTTGATCGTGATGCAGATTCTTTGTCTGAATTAGAAAAAATTGGGGCAAATTGTCTACATATCGATTTGGAACAAGATGGTTTTAAATGGCCGTTTGCAAGCGAACAATTTGCTGGCATCATCGTGACCAATTATCTACATCGCCCCTTAATGCCTTTGATTTTGTCCTCTCTTGCAGATAATGGTGTGTTGATTTACGAGACCTTTGCGATTGGTAATGAAAAATATGGCAGGCCTCGTAACCCTGATTTTCTGCTACAAGAAAATGAATTGTTAACGCATTTTGTCGGTGTTGAGTCTGCAACTTGGCGCCAACAATGTCTTGCTTTTGAACATACCTATGTCAACCAAACCACTGAAGCTATCGTTCAAAGAATTTGCATCCGACGTTTGCGCAAATAAGTCTCGACTCAGTGCGTGACTTTTTTTGCAGATGTCGATAGTTTTGTTCGATATTTCAACTTAATTTTCCACCCGCCAAGTTTGTCGCCAGTTTGGTTTCTGTCAGGATAAGATTTGCTGTTGATTCTTCTTGAATCTGCCCTCGATTCTCTCCCATAGCAGGTAACGATCCGCTACAATAATGGCTTTACTTTTTCCACGCGCTAAGATGACAACGATACAAGGAAGTTTGGTCGCGATTGTGACCCCTATGCATGCCGATGGCAGTCTCGATATTCCAACGCTGCGCAAGCTGATCGACTGGCATATCGCCGAAGGTACGGACGGCATCGTGATTGTCGGCACTACTGGCGAATCGCCGACTGTGAGTGTTGAAGAGCATTGCGAGTTGATTCGTATCGCCGTGGAGCACACGAATAAACGTGTACCGATTATTGCTGGTTCAGGTGGTAATTCCACAGTTGAAGCGATCGCTTTGACCAAGTTTGCCAAAGAAGCCGGTGCCGATGCATCTTTGCAGGTTGTGCCTTACTACAATCGACCTACGCAAGAAGGTATGTATCAGCATTTCAAGAAAATTGCTGAGTCAGTTGATATTCCTATTATTTTGTACAACGTGCCTGGCCGTACTGTGGCCGATATGTCGAATGAGACCATTGCTCGTCTGGCGCAGCTGCCGGGTATCATTGGTATCAAAGAAGCTAGCGGCAATGTAGGTCGTGATCTCGAATTATTGTGTATGGTGCCAAAATCATTTGCGGTGTATTCAGGCGATGATCCTACTGCGATGACTTTGATGTTCTGTGGTGGTAAAGGTAATATTTCCGTGACCGCCAATGTTGCGCCACGTGCTATGCACGAATTATGTGCTGCAGCCATGCAGGGCAATATTGCGAAAGCAGTTGAAATAAATAATCGCTTAATTCCTTTGCATGCCAAGTTATTTGTTGAACCTAATCCAGTACCAGTCAAATGGGCTCTGGCAGAAATGGGTTTGATGCCAGCTGGAATTCGTTTGCCTTTGGTTAGCCTTTCTAGCCAATATCATGATATTGTTCGTTCCGCTTTACGTGAAGCAGGTGTATTGCAATAAGAGTTTTTGACGAGTGCGCATGGATTAATCATGGTAGGGGACAAGCACTCGTGCATACATGTATATTTAATTGATTACAATTCGTAGGGATTTTCACATGGCAAAAAGCGTTGTTGCTAATAAAAAGATGGTTCGTGCTTTAGCATTGGCTGGCGTAATTGGAATTACGGGTTTTTCTACTGGTTGTAGTTTTGTAGGGAATATTGCTGAATCAAATCGTATTGACTATAAGAGTGCGAGTAAGGCTAAAGTCACATCTTTGGAAGTCCCACCAGATTTAACGCAGATTCGTCGCGATAGTCGCTTTTCAATTCCTGATGCAGAACAAGGTAGCGCGACTGCTTCTTCATACGCGGCAAAGCGTGCTGGCGGTGCAGTTGCGACCGCTAATGGCGTCGTGGCACCGAATCAATTGAAAGATATGCGTATTGAGCGTAATGGAACGCAGCGCTACTTAGTTGTCAAATTGAGTCCTGAAATTTTGTGGCCTCAGTTAAAAGATTTTTGGCAAGAGCAGGGCTTCCTGATCAACCTTGAAAATGAATCGACGGGTGTGATGGAAACGGATTGGGCTGAGAATCGTGGAAAAATTCCGCAAGATTTAATTCGTTCCACGATTGGCAAAGTATTTGATGGTTTATATTCAACGGGTGAGCGTGATAAGTTTCGTACCCGAGTTGAGCGTAGTCCGACTGGCGAAGTAGAGGTTTATGTCAGCCATCGTGGCGCGCAGGAAGTATTGACTGGAAGCGATAAGAGCAATACAGCTTGGACTTCACGTGCGAATGATGCTGGATTAGAAGCTGAGTTCTTGTCTCGACTAATGTTGCGTCTGGGCGCAGACGAAACGAAGGCGAAAGCGGTCGTCGCAGCGGCTACAAACCCTACAGATGCTGGTGCGGTTTCGACTGGTGCACCACGATCTAAATTGCTTAGCTTAAATGATCTGAGCTACTTGGAGACTGATGAAGGCTTTGATCGCTCATGGCGTCGCGTCGGACTGGCATTGGATCGTATCGGCTTTACGATTGAAGATAGAGATCGTTCAAAAGGTATTTATTTTGTGCGTTATATAGATCAAGATATTGATGCGAAAACAAAGGGAGCTAGTGAAGGTTTCTTTGCGCGTTTGTTCTCTTGGGGCTCTAGTGATGCAGCAAAAGATGGCGAGAAATATCGTATCTTAGTGCGTGACGCTGGGGAGTTGAGTCGTGTTACCGTGCACGGTGAAGACGGTAAGGTTTCAGCTTCACCTGTTGCTAGTAAGATTTTGAAAGTTCTGAACGAACAATTGAAGTGATCGATGTTTAAGTAAAAAAAGCGGATTTTAATCCGCTTTTTTTACGCCCATAGCTTTAAGAGCATTGCTTGGGATCTACATCTTGCAGTTGCCTCAATCTCGAGGCGCAAAAAAGCCGGTCAATGACCGGCTTTTCTTTAAAAAGTAATAAAATTACTTAGATGCTGCTGCAGAAGCTGCAGCTGGTGCTGCTTCAGCTGCTGGAGATGCTGCAGACGCTGCTGCGTCAGCTGCTGGTGCAGATGCTGGAGCTGCTTCAGCTGGTGCAGATGCTGGTGCAGATGCTGGAGCTGCTTCAACTGCTGGTGTAGAAGCTGGTGTTTCAGCTGGTTTGTTGCATGCTACCAAAGCTACTGCCAACATAGAAACGAGCAAAAGTGATTTTTTCATGTTTTTACTTTCAAAAAATAGATCTAAAAAAACAACAAACTTGCGATGAATAATTACCGGTAATTATCGCTCAATAGGTTAAGCCGTCGGCACAAAAATCAAAAAGATCTTGCGATTCCTTCGAAACTTTCCTAACCGCGAATTATAATGAGTTTTCTGTCAATCGAATACACCTGAAGCGACTTTTTTGGAAAAAAATACGCTTATTTACGGAATTCATCGCGAATGGGCTTATTCACTGTTGTATGTGGATCAAAAAGCGATAAACATCGAGAAAAATGCTGAAATTTCACTGTGATTTTCAGCTGGAAAAATCTAGTTCTTATCGAGTTCTAGCCAACCATCTTCATACCAAATACAGAAGGCCTCCATGACATCATCCGATGCCTTTGTCATTTCATCCGCACTTAGATTTCTTTGATTCGCCAATTGGCTCAAAGTCTGTTTATCGACTTTGCCAACGCTAAATGACTCGCCATTGATGAAGATATGCTTAGCTTGGTACAGCATTTGTGTTTTGAGTGCTAAGCGAACGCCGTATTTTAATGCCGCTTGTGTGAATTTCTTTGGCGGTAAGGGCTTTTCTGGAGAATCGAAGAACACACTTGATTTAGGCTCGGTCAAATACTCCCCTAAGAAAATCGCCATGTCTTCTTTGTTCAGGCTAATCTTGGCAAGCTCTGCAGCGACCTTGTCTATCATTGATTCACCAAGTTCTGCGGGATTTTTACTCGCTTTCAGCTCTGGATCCGCGTATCGACCTGGTAGCTCGATGGTGTCTGCCATAAATTGGAGGAAACCTTCACCAAGCTCTTGGTAAGAGGGGGATTTGAATCCAATTGAGTAAGTCATGCATTCGTTGAGTGCTACACCGTCATGTGCGTAATGAGGGGGCAGGTAAAGCATGTCACCAGGTTCTAATACAAACTCTTGTTCACACTTGAAGTTGCGTAATATTTTTAGTGGCATGCCTTCAATTAAAGTCAGATCTTTTTGCGCACTGATCTGCCAGCGGCGTTGTCCATGCGCTTGTAGTAAGAACACATCATAGGAATCAAAGTGCGGTCCTACGCCGCCGCCTTCGCGCGCATAGCTGATCATCAAGTCGTCTAGACGGGCATCTGGTGCAAAACGGAACTGCCGTAGTAGTTCATTTGCTTTTTCTTGGTGCAAATTGACACCTTGAACTAATAAGGTCCAATCCTTTTTTTCTTTGACAGGAATTTTGTCTATTGGCCCATTTTTCATTTCCCAATGTTGTTTGAAAAAACAAATCAGGCGTGACTCCACGTCGTCCCGGCTGGCCATCTCGAACAATTCTTCTGGGCTAAATAAGGGTTTAAAGTCGGGAATCGCTTGACGAATCAGCAAAGGCTTTTTTTGCCAGTAAGTAGTGAAAAATTCTTCAGGTGAAATGCCACCCAATAAAGTGAGAGGAGAGGACAGTTTTTTCATGGTGCGATGCATGCCAAGGTAAATAAAAAGTTCAGGCAGGATAAATCATAGACGCCACTTGAGGAAGGTATAATGCGTGATGCAACACAAAAGATCTGAAAATTTTAAGGAAATAGTATGAAAATTGCCAAAAATACCGTGGTGACGGTCGAATACAGTTTGTCTGATACGTTAGGCAATCTGATTGAGCAAGGACAAGAGCCGATGGTATATCTGCACGGTGGCTATGAAAACACCTTGCCGAAAATCGAAGAAGCGCTCGACGGTAAAGAAGTCGGTTTTAATGACACAATTCAGGTAGAGCCAGAAGATGCGTTTGGTGAATATGATGCTGAGTTGGTGAAAATGGAAGAGCGTAGTCGCTTGCCATCTCCGATCGAAGTTGGAATGCAGTTTGAAGGAACACCCGATGACGATGAAGACGGCGAAAGTTTAATTTTCACTGTGACTGAAATCGCGGAAGATAAAGTGGTTTTAGACGGCAATCATCCTTTGGCGGGAATTGCGCTGCGATTTACGCTGAATGTGATTGACGTGCGTGAAGCAAGCTCAGAGGAGATCGCCCATGGCCACGTACACGGTGCGCATGGACATCCAGATGATGACGAAGAAGAGGACGGAGAGTACCGTTCATATCCTTTGCATTAACTTGTCGTTAGCAGAGTCGTTTTAGCAGTATTTTTGGTAAAGCCAGTATCTCGACACTGGCTTTATTTTATTCTGCAGCGTAAATTTAATTACGTTGAGTCTTCTTGCGAGTCTCGGCAATATTTTTGCAAAGTTGCTCGGTCGCATCTAGCACACGTGGGCCGGCACGATGCAACCAATCGCCTTGAATGCTGTAGAGATTGTGTTTTTTGACCGCTTGCAAATTTGGAAAATCCTCCCAGTTTTTGCGTAACTTTGTATTGTCCTTGCCACTACTAAAAATCAGTTCTGGATTGGCTGCCAACAGAGCTTCTACCGAGATAGTGGAGCTGATATCTTTCAATTCGGCAAAAACATTGCGTCCACCGCATAAATCAATCATTTTTGAGATGAAATGTTCCTGATTGATTGTCATTAATGGGCTTTGGACCATTTGATGAAAGACACTAATGGGTTTTTCTTTGTCTTTTAAGCGATAGGTGGATGTGAGATTTTGTAGTCGATCGCGAAATTGCTTGGCATTGGCTACGCCAACAGATTCCGTGCCACTTAGCTTGGCAATTCGTTCAATTGAGCTGGCGATATCATCAAAATTATGCGGTTCGCTTTCAAACACCGTTACCTTATTCTCGCGTAATTTTTTTGTTAGTTGCTTGGCATTGCCTGTTCCCCAGATGATCACCAGATCAGGTTTTAAGGCAAGTAAACGTTCTAAATCCAATGCAAAAATGTTGCCCACTGACGTGATGTGTTTTGCCGCTTCGGGGTAGTCACTGTATTCACTGACGCCGATCAGGAGGTGACCTGCGCCAGCGGCAAAAATAAGCTCCGTTACATGCGGCGCTAAGCTAATGATACGTTTTGCTGGTTGCGTTAGATTGACTGTTCGCTTTCCATCATCAATGACTTGAAGCTGCGCATAACTTGGTGGAATAGCTGCGATGCTAAGTATCGCAGCGATCAGGCAGCGGTAATGTAGGGAGCGTAAATGCATCATCAAATTGGTTTCAGTGTGAATTAAATTTCAAGGTTGTCGATCAAGCGGGTATTGCCTAACTTGGCGGCGCTCAACACCACCAAGGCTTCCTTGTTTGCTAAATCCTCTTCACTTGGTGCTTGTAAATCGACACGTTTGCGAACTGCAACATAATCTGCTTGCCATTGGCGCTTTGAGAGTGATTGCATGGCTTGATTTTCAATCTCTGAAATGTCAGTTCTTCCGCTGCGTACTTGATCTGCCACTTGATTTAAGACTTGATACAAGCTTGGCGCTTCAGCTCGCTCGGTGCTACTCAGATAGCCGTTCCGTGATGATAGTGCCAAGCCATCATCGGCGCGGAAAGTTTCTGCAGCAATGATTTCCGTTGGCAAAGCAAATTGTTTGGCCATGTTTCTGATGATCATGAGTTGTTGGTAATCTTTTTTGCCGAACACCGCAACTTTTGGTTGTACGCAGGAAAATAATTTTAAGACGACGGTACTGACACCATTAAAGAAGCCAGGACGGAACTCACCTTCAAGAATGTCGCCTAAATCATTTGGTGGCTGAACCCGATACTCTTGCGGTTCCGGATATAGGTCTTTTTCAGTCGGTGCAAACAGCACATAAACGCCTTCTTTTTCTAATTTTTCAACGTCAGCTTGAAAGGTTCTTGGATACTTCTCGAAATCTTCATTTGGACCAAATTGCAAACGATTCACAAAGATTGATGCGACTACAGGATCGCCGTGACGACGTGCAAGACGCATGAGAGATAAATGACCTTCATGTAAATTACCCATAGTTGGAACAAATGCTGTTCGTAACTGACCGCGTAATTGATCGCGTAATTCTTCAATGGAGGAAATAATTTTCATGTGAGATGGAGTGGTAAGTTGTCGCACGAATGCGGTATTTATGTCGGCGCGTAGGCTAATCGTACATAGATCGGAGCGTACGCCTCCGCTTGGGTAATTTCTATCAGCGTTTCTTTTGCCAGTTCGAGTAAGGCAACAAAATTGACGACGAGAACTGGCGCACCCCGAGTTGGGTCAAATAAGTCGGCAAACTCGACAAATTTACTTGATTGCAAACGTCGTAAAATGCTACTCATGTGTTCACGTACCGATAATTCTTCTCGGCTAATCTTGTGATGAGCGACCAACTTTGCTCGACCAAGCACATCTGCCCAGGCTTGTTGCAGATCTGCGATGTGTACTTCAGGCCAATGTAGTATTGTGTTTTGCTCAATGAATACTTGGGCGTGTAAAAAATCACGTCCAAGTTGAGGTACGGCATTTAAGTCATAAGCCGCCAATTTCATTTGTTCGTATTCAAGTAATCGGCGCACCAAAGCCGCGCGTGGGTCATCGGCCTCATCTCCATCCTGCACTTTATTACTGGGAACCAGCATGCGTGATTTAATCTCAATCAACATTGCAGCCATTAAAAGGTACTCTGCAGCTAATTCGAGATTATGTTTTCGAATTTGATCAACATATTGCAGGTACTGTTGAGTGACCTGCGCCATGGGAATATCCAGAATGTTGAAGTTCTGTTTGCGGATTAAATATAAGAGTAAATCTAATGGACCTTCGAAGGCTTCAAGAAAAATTTCTAGCGCATCGGGAGGAATGTACAGGTCGTTGGGAAGCTTGAATAAGGGCTCGCCATATAATTTAGCAAATGCAAGCCCGTCAACGACATCGGGTGTACTGTCGCTTGCACCAATAAGAGGTAATTCCGTTGCCGGTAGGTTTTGCGTAGACATGCGTCTGAGCTTTCGAAGCCAAGCGTTTAGAGCTTAGTGGCCAGCTTCAATGGCGATTAATTTTTGTTTTGGTAAACGTAGGGCTGCTGATTAACACGTGCTTCCGCTGCGCGACGTTGGTTATCAAGATCAACAGGTGTTTTATCCCATAGTAGGGCACGTCCATCACGTTGACCTTGTTCCATCGTTGGATTTGCTTCTTTTAAGCCATTAATGAACTGTGTGGCTTCAGATTGATAGAGAGAAAATTGTTTGGAAAATTTCATTGTTTTTCAATCGAAAGGATAAATGGTTAACTGCTGTAGTCGCTGTTATGGTAACGACAGTCGGGGTTGGCATTTTACCCTGTAATCGTTCTTTTTCTGACGATTAGAGTAGATATTCCCACGAAATGTTGCTTATGAAGATTTCAGGGTAAATAAAGTGAAGCCCATTACTCTTTGGCTCTGATGATGTTTTCAAATTGCGTCATGCGACTTAATAATAAAGACGGATCAGTTTCTTTAATGAGCAAAGCATTCTGTTCTGGTTTTAAAAATCCTGAGTAGACAGCATGTTCGAGAAACTGTAATAAATGGTCGTAAAAGCCATTTACATTGAGTAATCCTAGTGGTTTCTGATGAAAGCCTAGTTGCAACCAGGTAAACATCTCAAATAATTCTTCTAATGTGCCAATGCCGCCAGGCATCGCGATAAAGCCGTCTGATAATTCTGCCATCAGCGCTTTACGTTCATGCATGTTGGCCACTACATGCAATTTACTTAATTGGCTATGTCCCACTTCTCGATCAAGTAAGGCTTGCGGAATGACGCCAGTAACATGTCCACCCAACCGTAAGACTTCATCTGCGACCGCTTTCATTAGTCCGACATCACCACCGCCATAGACCAGCTCTTGATTATGTAGGACCAGTTGACTGGCTAAAGACTTTGCCGCTTGTTGAAAAGCAGGCGAGTTGCCGCTCGCGGAACCACAGTAGACACAAACAGATTTCATATTACAAACTTAGGTTTCTCGTTTAATTTTTAGCAAATAATCTTGAGATAATTTCTCGAAAACTTCTTTCGTGTGCCCGCGCAAATAAGGGCTAATCTGCACAATCACTTGATAACAGCCGCGCGCCAGAGATTCGGACATCGTTTGAAGTTCCGTGTACTTACGTGGATTGCGCACATATTCATAGGAGAGCCAGTAAGTTGCTACTACAACCATATTAGTTGCCAAGGCTTCCACTGTGATGTCATCGGCTTCAAATTCGCCATCGGCACGCAATCCAAGACAGAGTTCCGTCGCCACTTTAATCTTATGGTTAAGAATCTGCTTGAAAGTCAGTTCGAGTTTTCGATTGCGTGTCAATAAGTCATTTAGATCGCGATAGAAAAAACGATAGCGCCAGATCAATTCAAACGTTAGGTGTAAATAGGTCCAGATATCTTGAATGTTAGCTTTTCTGCCTTCGGGGAAGGCTAGCTTCTTATTAATTTCTTCCTCAAACTGAACAAACAGTGAGTTTACAATATCTTCTTTATTGCGAAAATGATAATATAAATTGCCGGGAGAGATACTCATTTCTTCGGCAATAATAGTTGTTGTAATATTTGGTTCGCCAAAGTCATTAAATAACTTGAGTGACAAATCCAAAATGCGATCGCGTGTTCGTCTTGGTGTTTTATTTTGCATGTTGAATGCCTATTGATCTTGTCTAATCGCAAGTAGCGATCATTTGGCAATAGAATATCATTGAATCAAGCAATACCCCAAATTTACTGGTGCAGAAAAGCAATTAAACAAAATCAAATTTGATCTTGTTCAATTCTTTTATCAAATTTGGGAAGTTCGATTAGGCGTGTCTTTGCAAGTTTGTCGTGCAAAAATTGACCATCTTTGATAAATAACGCGGTCGCTGCCCAAGCACAAAATCCAATGACGATAGGAATGGCTAATTGGGCATTTTTTAAATTCAATTGGTAAGCGACTATAAATCCCGGTAAAAACCACATCCAAGCGAGGCAGTAACGCACAATCGCTTTTACCAAGGGGACTGTACTAAAGTCATCGTTGACCAGCTTAATACGCCAAGTTTGCATCGCTAAGGTTTGTCCACCGCGACGCCAGAAGAACACAAAGTAACTGCCAATCACAAAAAACAAGAATGCTTCTCTGGCTAAGCGTAGTGTTAGTGCGCTTTTACTTTGGGTAGAAACATCAAATATAAAACTGGCAAAAAAAATGACGCCAAAAACTAAAGCCGCTTCGTAGATCATCATGCATACGAGGCGGCGTTTTAGACTGGGAGTAGGGTAAGGTGTTGCAGGATGTAATTGAGTCACTTGCGAAATAATTTGTTGAATGTTTGATTAATTTTTGCTTGGTTTTAACTAAATTACTTGACACTAGCTTGAGATGCGCTTGCACTTGTAGGATTGACCGGTGATGGTCCTTTTTTAATCGGAGCTAGTACTGGCGTTGTGCGTTTTGACTCTGGCTGTATCGTTGTAATTGATTTTTTGACCTTAGCTTGGTGGGCGAATTTCTTCTTTTCTTCATCGCTCAACTGCTGATATTGCTGCCACTGTGCTGACTTTTGTTCAGGTGATTTTTTTGCAGTATTGGCAAAATTTTCACGAACTGACATACGCTGCTCAGGTGTCATTTTAACCCAAGTTTTAATACGTTCTTGCACACGTTGCTGCTCTTCAGGTTTCATGTTGCTGTATTTGTGAGAAACGCCTAGCCATTTTTTTTGTCGGGTGGCATCCATTTTGTCCCACTCATTGGCTAGCGGGGCTAATGCATTTTTCTCTTCAAGGCTAAGATTTTTCCAACTTGTTTTATTGATGCTTGTAGCCTGTGCCGCCACGATTGTCGGATTTGGTGTGCGCGGTTGTTGCGGTTGTATTAAATCGACTTGCTTTGTCGTTGGCGTATTGGGACTGCTTGCGTCGACTGAAGCGATCGTAGTGGCGTTGTTTGCTTGTATCGCCAATTGACGTGCAAAAACATTGCTGGTCACAATTGTGACCAGCATTAAAAAAGTCATGTGAAGTAGTGGTAGTAGCGATAAATTCTTAATGCGCACTCTTATTCCTCTGTTTTGGCTGGTGGTGTTTCTTTATTTAAGTAGGCGTTAAAACCACCATCTAAATAAGCATCAGGTGGTAATTCATCAACTAAAACAGCAGCGTCAATTTCAGCCAAATCATTAATTTGCTGCTCTTGTTCATATTCATAAATACTATATAAACCAAGCATTAATACTAAAAGGGGGAGTGCGATCCACATCTTTTTGACCCAGCTCTTTTGTGACATCGATGTGCCATTATTGCCTGCCAAAACACCACCAAAAGCCAAAGCGCGACTTGGTTCTGCCTGTTTTTGACGAGATAAAGCTAATTCACGCGCAGTTGCTAAGCGTTCCAGCGTAGATTCTGGAAGTTTTTCGCTTGATTCAGTCATCGCACGACGCACCTTGTAGGCGAAGTCAATTTCTTCTTTGTCTTTTGCGTAAGTCATAAATGTATCCCAATTGCTTTAAGTGATGCTGCCAATGCGTGAGTTGCTCTTGAACAGTGAGTTTTAACGCTTCCCTCTGAACAGCCCATGGCGGTTGCTGTCTCTGCGACATCCATGTCTTCCCAGTAACGCATAAGGAAGGCTTCTCGTTGACGTGTTGGAAGTTTTTTTATCTGGTCATCTATAATATTTAAAACTTGTTCTCTTTCTAATTTTTGTTCTGTCGATTCCGCTGCTTCGCTACCTTCTTCAGAAGCATGAATTTCTAATAAGTCAAAATTATCATCATCTTGATTATTTGTGGTGATATTTGAAAATAAACTCACCCAATTATTGCGAACTTTCTCTCTGCGAAAAAAATCTAAAATAGTATTTTGTAGAATTCGCTGAAATAATAATGGCAATTCATTGGCTGGTTTGTCGCCGTATTTCTCAGAAAGTTTAATCATTGCATCTTGTACAATGTCTAGTGCAGATTCATCATTGCGTACCATGTACACAGCGTGTTTGTACGCACGACGTTCGACGCCTTCGAGAAAATTGGAGAGTTCTTTGCTAGTTGCCATTCAGAGGGTAGTGCCTTGGAAATCGTAAAATTTCTAAAATGTTAGAAGAAGCAGTATGCAAGTGTAAATTGCTCAACGAAGAACGTTTGAGTTTGGTTTACCTGTCGAGCACTTTTTTGGTGCGACGATATTTTTGCTAGCATGCTAAAAGTGCGCACATGCTAGCAAAAAAGCTTAGCGATGTCCTCTTATTTCAGTAAAAACTACGCTTAAGCGCTTGAATTTAAGGATTTCTTTCAAATTTCTTCCAATTGAGATCTAAATATACTTGACCAATTTGCTGCATCGCAGTAGTGTAGAGCCTCGCTCCAAAATCTCGGAGTACCAACACTTGTTTGATCTGGCTCACAATGCCTCTGTCAACAAGTCACTATCAGTAAATTGTTAGTAGCAGTTTGTTCTAACCCATGCCACAAGCGTGAGAAATTTAATATTTCTTAGCCTTACCCTGACCGCACGAGTCGCCATTAAGCTTTGCCTGGAATATTATCCAACGGATAGTAGAAGGGGAAAGTGACCGCACAAAAAGGAACGTCAGCTGACCGCTTTTGAAATTTGAATTTCGTCAGGAAAGAACATCCGATCAATCTCCAATGGACCTTGAAAGGAAACAAAATGAGTTCAGAACGACCGTCCGATCGTCAATCGGAACGCGGTGCCGAGAAAACCCTCGACCGCAACACTGAGTACACGGGCGCAGAAATTCTCGTCAAGTGTCTCGCAGAAGAAGGCGTTGAGCATGTATTCGGTTACCCGGGTGGTGCTGTCCTTTATATTTACGACGCGATTTTCAATCAAAGTAAATTCCAACATATCTTAGTACGTCACGAGCAAGCGGCGATTCATGCTGCGGATGCGTATTCCCGTTCGTCGAATAAAGTTGGTGTCGCTTTAGTGACATCCGGCCCTGGCGTAACGAATGCTGTGACAGGGCTGGCAACAGCCTATATGGATTCTATTCCCATGATCGTCATTTCTGGACAAGTACCTAGCCATGCAATTGGCGAAGACGCGTTCCAGGAATGTGACACCGTGGGCATTACCCGTCCATGCGTGAAGCATAATTTCTTAGTGAAAGATGTACGTGATCTGGCCGACACGGTGAAGAAGGCTTTCTTCATTGCGACTACAGGTCGCCCTGGCCCAGTATTGATTGATATCCCAAAAGATATCAGCAATCACAAAACCACTTATCACTACCCTAAAGAAATTGAGATGCGTTCTTATCGTCCCGTCGATAAAGGTCACGCAGGACAAATTCGTAAAGCAGTTCAATTGCTGTTGCAAGCGGAACGCCCAATGATTTACACCGGTGGTGGTGTGATCTTGGCAAACGCCGCGCCAGAATTGAATAAATTAGTCGATCAATTAGGTTTCCCTGTCACCAATACCTTGATGGGGCTTGGTGGCTATCGTGCGGCTGACGAAAAATTCGTCGGTATGCCGGGCATGCACGGTACTTATGAAGCTAACATGGCGATGCAACATTGCGACGTCTTGATCGCGATCGGTGCGCGTTTTGATGATCGAGTCATTGGAAATCCTAAGCATTTCGCATCACATCCACGTAAGATTATCCACGTCGATATCGATCCTTCATCGATTTCCAAACGTGTGAAGGTTGACATTCCTATCGTCGGCAATGTGAAAGATGTGTTGGTTGAGATGCTTTCGCAATTGGCGGCATCCGATGCAAAGCCAAATGCGAAACCTCTCGCAGATTGGTGGAAGCAGATTAAGAAATGGCGCGCCCAAGATTGTCTTGGCTATACCGATTCTTCTGAGATCATTAAGCCGCAATCGATTATTCAAAAAGTGTGTGAGATTACCAAGGGCGATGCTTTCGTCACGTCTGACGTTGGTCAACATCAAATGTGGGCAGCACAATACTATAAATTCAATCAACCACGTCGCTGGATTAATTCTGGTGGTTTGGGAACGATGGGTGTTGGATTGCCGTATGCGATGGGTGTACAAATGGCAAATCCTGATGCAACGGTCGCTTGTATTACGGGTGAAGCATCAATACAGATGTGTATCCAAGAGCTCGCAACCTGTAAGCAATATCATTTGACACCAAAAATTATTTTGCTGAACAACCGTGCGCTCGGCATGGTACGTCAGTGGCAGCAAATTGATTATGCAGGTCGTTATTCCGAATCCTATATGGACTCCTTGCCTGACTTTACCAAATTGGTTGAAGCCTATGGTCATGTGGGGATGAAGATCGAAAATCCAGCCGATGTCGATGGCGCGTTGCATGATGCTTTCGCTATGAAAGACAAATTGGTTTTCATGAACTTCATTACAGATCAAGACGAAAAAGTTTGGCCTATGGTGAAAGCCGGTAAGGGTTTGACTGAAATGTTGCTTGGTTCGGAGGATTTGTAATGCGACACATTATTTCCGTATTGCTCGAAAACGAAGCGGGCGCCTTATCGCGTGTAGTGGGCTTATTCTCTGCACGTGGTTATAACATCGAAACTTTGACAGTTGCGCCTACTGAAGACGCAACGCTGTCACGTATGACGATAGTCACCACAGGTTCAGATGATGTGATCGAACAAATCACTAAGCATTTGAATCGCTTGATTGAAGTAGTGAAAGTGGTCGACTTAACTGAAGGTGCGCATATTGAACGTGAGCTCATGCTCATCAAAGTGCGCGCAGTCGGTAAAGAGCGTGAAGAGATGAAACGCACGGCGGATATTTTCCGCGGCCGTATCATCGACGTCACTGAAAAAAGCTACACCATAGAATTGACCGGTAACAAAGGAAAGCTCGATGCCTTTATCGATTCCATAGAGCGTACCGCAATTCTGGAAACAGTCCGTACCGGTGGTTCTGGTATTGGGCGTGGTGAACGCATCCTGAAAGTGTAATCAGATTTAGCAGAAGAAGTAAAACCGCGAAGGCGCAGAGGATACCGAGAATTGAAAGATTCTTCCTCCGTGCTCTCGGTGTCTCTGCGGTCCAGATTAACGCCAATGTTGGCGACTTAGTTTCAGTTTCGATTTTGAATAATTTAAATTTATAGGATATTAAAATGAAAGTTTTTTACGATAAAGATTGCGATCTCTCTTTGATCAAAGGCAAAAAAGTTGCCATCATCGGTTACGGTTCACAAGGTCATGCTCACGCATTGAATATGAGTGAATCTGGTTGCCAGATCACTGTCGCTTTGCGTAAAGGTGGCGCGTCTTGGGATAAGGCAAAGAATGCTGGTTTGAAAGTCGCAGAAGTAAATGATGCGGTCAAAGAAGCCGACGTTATCATGATCTTGTTGCCAGATGAAAATATCGCTCAGGTCTACAATGAAAACGTCGCTCCACATGCAAAACAAGGCGCGGTATTAGCCTTCGCGCATGGCTTCAACGTCCACTACGGTCAAGTCGTTCCACGTGCCGACATGGACGTGATCATGATCGCACCAAAAGCACCAGGTCATACAGTGCGCGCAACCTACACACAAGGTGGCGGCGTGCCACATTTGATCGCTGTGTATCAAGATAAGTCAGGCTCTGCACGTGACATCGCTTTGTCTTATGCAATGGCAAACGGCGGCGGTCGTGCTGGTATTATCGAAACTAACTTCCGTGAAGAAACTGAAACGGATTTATTCGGCGAACAAGCAGTTTTGTGCGGTGGTGCCGTGGAATTGATCAAAGCAGGTTTTGAAACTTTGGTTGAGGGTGGTTACGCTCCAGAGATGGCATATTTCGAATGTTTGCACGAGCTGAAATTGATCGTTGATTTGATTTATGAAGGCGGTATCGCTAACATGAATTACTCGATTTCTAACAATGCAGAATACGGTGAGTATGTGACTGGCCCTCGTATCGTCACTGATGCAACGAAACAAGCGATGCGTCAATGTTTGAAAGATATTCAAACGGGCGAATATGCAAAGAGCTTCATCTTGGAAAACAAAGCGGGCGCGCCAACTTTGATCTCTCGTCGCCGTTTGAATTCTGAACATCAGATCGAACAAGTCGGTGCAAAATTGCGCGCGATGATGCCATGGATTGCTAAAAACAAGATGGTTGATCAGTCGAAGAACTGATTAGTTATTTTATCGAGGCATCATTCAGCACACGCAAGTATGCGTGCACTGCTCGAAGGCTAAAAGTCACCCGCAGGGGTGACTTTTTTTACGCCTTCAAGTGCACTTGGATCGCGAAGAACAAGATGGTTGATCAGTCGAAGAACTAATCAGTTTGATTGGGTGTTAGCGTAAAAAAGCCGTCAACGTTGACGGCTTTTTTAATGGTTAAAATTTGATGCTAGCGATGATTTCGCGACATCATCATTAATCGTTCAAATAAATGCACATCTTGCTCATTCTTTAAAAGCGCTCCATGCAGCGGCGGAACGGCATTTTTATTTTCTTTGGAAAGCAAGGCTTCTGCGGGTATATCTTCCGCCAACAATAGTTTCAGCCAATCGATTAGTTCGGAAGTCGATGGCTTCTTCTTGAGTCCATTGACCTCACGTAATTGATAGAATGCCTCTAATGCATTGTTGAGTAATTCAATTTTTAAATTCGGAAAATGTACATTAACAATCGCCTGCATCGTTTCTTTGTCTGGGAATTTAATGTAATGGAAGAAGCAACGACGTAAGAATGCGTCGGGCAATTCTTTTTCATTATTTGAGGTGATGATTACCAACGGTCTATGTTTCGTGCGTACCATTTCTCGCGTTTCATACACATAAAATTCCATACGATCAAGTTCGCGCAATAAATCATTGGGAAATTCAATATCAGCTTTGTCGATTTCATCAATGAGCAAAACAACTGGCTCATCGGCATTGAAAGCCTGCCACAACACGCCTTTGATGATGTAGTTGTGAATGTCTTTGACGCGCTCATCGCCTAATTGCGAATCGCGCAAACGTGAAACGGCGTCATATTCGTACAGGCCTTGTTGCGCCTTGGTGGTGGATTTGATATGCCACTGGAGCAGAGGCATATTCAAGGCCGCTGCGACTTCTTCTGCCAGCATGGTCTTTCCCGTACCAGGCTCACCTTTAATTAATAGTGGACGTTGAAGGGTCAGTGCTGCATTGACAGCGAGTTTTAAGTCATCGGTAGCGACATAATTATCCGCACCGTCAAAGCGTCGAGTATTTTTCATGAAAGTTAATTGCTGTTATTGCATTCGAAAAGATTGAGTCGTGAGTATAAACAAAAATTCTTGTCAGGATGTCGGGCGAGGTGATTCTGGTAGTAAGCCTCGAATCGAGAAAGTTATAGAATTGTGTTTGCATATAACTTATTGAAATCTCTTAATGAAGGTAATTTGTGTCTGAAATGCACATGAAATTTGCGCAAAAATAATGGTTATCGGCTAAAATGCTGACTTCGATCAAATCGCAGTTTTGATTTTCCTGATTATTTTCTCTCAGCTAATATGAAAAAATTATTTGCTCTACTCGCTTTGGCGAGCGTCGCACAGCTTGCTGTGTCGGCTGAAGTTGTTGGTAACGCGAAAGCCGCAGAAAACAAAGTGGCGATGTGTATCGGTTGCCATGCAATCCCAGGTTATAAAGCCACTTTTCCAGAAGTGTATCAAGTGCCTATGATTGGTGGACAATCTGCAAAGTACATTGAGAACGCGTTGAAAGCCTATCGTAAAGGCGATCGTAAGCATCCGTCGATGCGCGGCATTGCAGGTAGTTTGACTGATCAGGATATCGCTGATTTGGCCGCATACTATGCACAACAAAAATAAGCTGAGGATAATGATGAAAAAAATCGCTTTAGTCGTTTCAGCTGCTTCTGCACTGACATTCTCTGCTGGTGCATTAGCTGCTGGCAATATCGAAGCAGGTAAAGTTGCGGCGGCAAAATTTAATTGTGCGTCATGTCACGGTGCAAATTACAACGAAGCTATCGATCCTAGCTATCCAAAATTAGCGGGTCAACATAAGGATTATCTGGTGCAAGCGTTGAAATCGTATCAGCGCGGCGCAGTGGGAACGTCTGGTCGTAGCAATGCGATTATGGAAGCGCAGGCGAAAGCATTGAGTAATGCTGACATTGAAAATATTTCGGCTTATTTGGCTAGCTTAAAAGGCAGTCTGGTTTTAAAGAAATAATTTCGCTTTCATTGGAATTAAAAAAAGCCACGCATACCGTGGCTTTTTTTATTGGTATCGAACTTATTTCCCTGCACGTTTCATTAACGAGGACAGGTAGGCTTCGCCATCAGGTGGTGTGCCATTTCGTTGCGAATTCCAGATCATTTCACCTAAACAATCCATCATTTCATGGTGTGCTTCATGGATGGAATTTTTTTTGTGTGCTAATGCTTCGTAGGCGATGCGAACACCTTGAGGTTGGTTAATGGTGACTTGTTCGGCAATCGTCAAATGCATAGAAAGATGTAAAAACGGATTGGTTTTGCCTGAATCTACGCTGTAGTTACGTTGCAATGCCGCTTCGACATCGCGGAAATCATCTGCATATTCAGGATGTTGAGAAATCCAATCGGCGGCGATGGTTTCTAATGGTGTGAGAATTTCTTTGGCGTGATATTTGCGAAAAGTCTCGCAAAAAAAGCGGCGTACATCGTCTTGACTGGGATTAAACATGTTCTGCTTGGTTAAGTTTGTTGCTTGATCAGGATTTCTTTAGTGTGCGGTATTTTACTGGGAATTTGATGTTCCCGTAATTTTTGCCTGACCATATTGGGGAGCATGGCTCTGAAGAAAAAACTATTTTCGGTTATGATCGCGACTTCGTTTATTGAAAGTTATTTCATCATGTTAAATCAAGAATCTTTAGACTTATTGTTTGCTTCCGCACGCACCCACAATGTTTGGTTAGATAAGCCAGTGAGTGATGAGCAAATTCAAGCCATTTACCATGCGATGAAATGGGCACCGACATCGGCTAACTCATGCCCGGCACGTTTTGTCTTTGTAAAATCTGCCGAGCAAAAAGAGAAACTGGTGGAATGCATGTCGCCAGGTAATGCTGTAAAAACACGTCAAGCACCTGTGACAGTGATCATCGGTATGGATTTGGCGTTTTATGAGAAATTGATTAAATTATTTCCACATGCGCCAGATGCGCGCTCTTGGTTTGAAGGTAATCAAGCGAATATTGAAGCGACTGCTTTCCGAAATTCGAGTTTGCAAGGTGCTTACCTGATGATGGCGGCACGTGCTTTAGGTTTGGATTGTGGCCCTATGTCAGGATTTGATGCGGATAAAATCAATGCTGCCTTTTTTGCGGATACGCCAGTAAAAGTGAATTTTGTGTGCAGTATCGGTTATGGTGATGCGGAAAAATTATTTCCACGTTCGCCACGTTTGGATTTTGATGAGGCTTGTCAAATCGTTTAATTAAACTTTGTACTCGTAATTAAGAAGCGCTCTTACACATTTTCTGGTAAGGGCGTTTTTTGTTTGAATTCACACAAATCAGCAATCATACAATTCCAACATTTGGGTGTGCGCGCAATGCAAGTGTAGCGACCATGCAAGATCAGCCAATGATGGGCATCGAGCTTGAAGTCATTCGGCACAAATTTCAATAATCTTTCTTCGACGATATCAACGTTTTTTCCTGGCGCGATACCAGTGCGATTTGAAACGCGGAAAATATGCGTGTCGACCGCAATCGTAGGCTCACCAAATGCAGTGTTGAGCACGACATTCGCCGTTTTTCTACCGACGCCAGGTAGTGCTTCTAAAGCTTCTCGGGTGCGTGGTACTTCACCTTTGTGTTGTTCTAGCAAAATGCGGCAGGTCTCTATGGTGTTTTTTGCTTTGGTGCGAAATAGGCCTATCGTTTGTATATAAGGAATTAAGCCGTCTACGCCTAAATCAAATATTTTCTGTGGTGTATTGGCGATAGGGTAGAGCCGTTTAGTCGCTTTATTTACGGAGACGTCGGTCGCTTGGGCGGATAGTAAGACCGCGATCAATAATTCAAATGGTGTTGTGTATTCTAGCTCGGTGGTCGGATGCGGATTTTGTGCTCGCAAGCGGGTGAATATTTCCAGGCGTTTGTTGGCATTCATAAAATTTCTGTCGGCTTAATATTATTGTTGCTGCTCTTTTTTGTTGGTGGCGCGTAAGATTGCATTGGCGATGATTTTCTTCTTGCGCTCTTTTTCATCTAACTCACTTTGCGTTTCTGCGGTCTCGGACGAGACTAATTTGAGTTTTTCGTGCGCCTTTGCTAATAAGCGTTTTTCATTTTCCTGTTTTTCTCGAATGAGGCGCAGTTCTCTTTGTTGATAGCGTAATTTCGCGCTATCAGCTTGTTCTTGTGACCACGCTTGCCAGCCCGTTTTGTTGAGTGAGTCACTGCTTGGAATCATCGCGATGCAATCTACAGGGCATGGTGCTACGCATAGGTCGCAGCCAGTGCATAGCTCTGGAATCACGGTGTGCATTTGTTTATTCGCCCCCATGATGGCATCGACCGGGCACGCTTGTATGCAAAGTGTGCAGCCTATACATACTGCTTCATCGATGAAGGCGAGGGTGCGCGGTTTTTCTACGCCATTATTGGGATTTAATGGAATACTTGCTTGCCCTAGTAAGTCAGCGAGTTTGTTGATGCCTTCCTGCCCGCCTGGTGGGCATTGGTTATAACTGGCAGTACTATCGGCAATTGCTTGGGCGTAAGCGCGACAAGCTGGATATCCACATTTGGTGCATTGAGTTTGTGGCAATAAATTATTGATTTGTTCAGCGAGAGTCGATGCCACGGCGTTTATTCTTTGAGCGATAAAGTCAGTATTATCCTCTCAAAGCCAAGGCTGAACAAATCTCTTGCTAGAATCTTCACAAGTGCAGGCGATTATATTGCAATAATGCTAGAAAAATGCCAATTGGAAAGTATTCTGCGATTGCTTGAGGACGTCAATTGCGCTATAATTCGAGGGTTTAGCTTATTCAAATCTCGTCGTAGCGCATATCCAAAAAATCACTCTCTAATTTGATTGTTCCTCATTCTCCGGATAGCGCTCTGTTATTAAAGCGGTGTTCTGAGAACAGCAAGTAACGATCGATGTTTGGGCGCGCAACGGCGGTAACACTACAGGAGTTGCCCTTGCTGCCCATTCCGCAGTCCTTAAGTTCCAATCCCGATACCGTCGCTATTCTTGCCCTCGCTGATGGCACGATTTTTACGGGTGTCTCCATTGGCGCCGCCGGTCATACGATCGGTGAAGTTGTTTTCAATACTTCCATGACTGGTTATCAAGAAATCTTGACTGACCCTAGTTATAGTTCCCAAATCGTTACCTTAACTTATCCGCACATCGGCAATACGGGTGTGAATGCGGAAGACGTCGAATCCGACAAAATTCATGCTGCTGGTTTGATCATCAAAGATCTGCCGTTGCTAGTATCAAATTTCCGTTCTGAGCAATCTTTGACGGATTACCTGAAATCACAAAATATCGTTGCCATCGCTGGCATAGATACGCGCAAATTAACGCGTATCTTGCGCGAAAAAGGTGCGCAAGGTGGCGCGATTTTGGTGGGCAAGGATGCAGCGAAAGCTTTAGAGTTGGCGAAGTCTTTCCCAGGTTTGTCGGGCATGGATCTGGCGAAAGTGGTTTCTGTTTCTCAGTCTTATGAATGGACAGAAGCAGAATGGAAACTCGGTCAAGGCTACGGACAATTAAGCAATCCAGAATTTCATGTCGTTGCTTTCGACTTCGGCGTAAAGCGTAATATTCTGCGTATGTTGGCAGAGCGCGGTTGCAAAGTTACCGTGTTGCCAGCGCAATCTACAGCGGCGGACGTACTGGCATTAAATCCTGATGGCGTATTTTTATCGAATGGTCCTGGTGATCCAGAACCTTGCGATTACGCGATTGCGGCGTCTAAAGAATTGATCGAAAAAGGCATCCCAACTTTCGGTATTTGTCTTGGTCATCAAATCATGGCCTTGGCGTCTGGCGCAAAAACTTTGAAGATGAAGTTTGGTCATCACGGCGCGAATCACCCTGTACAAGATCTCGATACTAAACAAGTGCTGATTACATCGCAGAATCATGGCTTCGCAGTCGATGCAGCATCCTTGCCAGATAATTGTCGCGTTACGCATGTGTCTTTGTTTGATGGTTCTTTGCAAGGTTTTGCTCGTACCGATAAACCAGCATTTTGTTTCCAAGGTCATCCTGAAGCTTCACCAGGTCCGCATGATATTGCCTACCTGTTTGACCGTTTCACGAACTTGATGAAGACAGCAAAGTTGGAGAAAAACAAAAATGCCTAAGCGTATAGACATAAAAAGTATTTTAATTATCGGCGCTGGTCCTATCATCATTGGTCAGGCTTGTGAGTTCGATTATTCTGGCGCACAGGCTTGCAAAGCTTTGCGTGAAGAAGGTTACAAAGTTATTTTGGTGAACAGTAATCCTGCCACCATCATGACCGATCCAGAAATGGCCGATGTGACTTACATTGAGCCAATTACCTGGCAAGTCGTTGAGCGCATCATCGCCAAAGAACGTCCAGATGCGATCTTGCCGACGATGGGCGGTCAGACTGCTTTGAACTGCGCTTTGGATTTGCATAAGCATGGCGTGCTGGAGAAATATAAATGTGAATTGATTGGTGCATCTCCGGAAGCAATTGATAAAGCGGAAGATCGTTCGAAATTCAAAGATGCGATGACCAAAATTGGTCTCGGTTCTGCGCGTTCTGGCGTGGCGCATAGCATGGAAGAATCATGGGCTGTACAAAAGACAGTCGGCTTCCCAGTCATCATTCGTCCATCTTTCACGATGGGTGGCACGGGTGGTGGTATCGCCTACAACGAAGAAGAATTCGAAACGATTTGCAAACGCGGTTTGGAAGCATCACCAACCAACGAATTATTGATTGAAGAATCTTTGATTGGCTGGAAAGAGTACGAGATGGAAGTGGTGCGCGATAAAGCGGACAACTGCATCATTGTGTGCTCGATTGAGAACTTAGACCCTATGGGCGTGCATACGGGTGATTCGATTACGGTAGCGCCAGCACAAACTTTGACCGACAAAGAATACCAAATCATGCGTAATGCCTCTTTGGCAGTGTTGCGCGAAATTGGTGTCGATACGGGCGGTTCCAACGTACAGTTCTCCGTCAATCCTGCCGATGGTCGCATGATCGTCATTGAGATGAATCCACGTGTCTCACGTTCATCTGCTTTGGCATCGAAAGCGACTGGTTTTCCAATCGCGAAGATCGCGGCGAAACTTGCGGTCGGTTTCACACTCGATGAATTGCGTAACGAAATTACGGGTGGTCAAACACCAGCGTCTTTCGAGCCATCTATCGATTACGTGGTAACGAAGATCCCACGTTTTACTTTCGAAAAATTCCCGCAAGCGGATAATCGTTTGACGACACAGATGAAGTCAGTCGGTGAAGTGATGGCTATCGGTCGTACTTTCCAAGAATCCTTCCAAAAAGCATTGCGTGGTTTGGAAGTTGGCGTCGATGGCATGAATGAAAAAACCACCGACCGCGAAGTTTTGGAAAAAGAACTTGGCGCTCCAGGTCCAGATCGTATCTGGTACGTTGGTGATGCGTTCGCGCAAGGTTTTACGATGGAAGAAGTGCATCAACTGACGCGCATCGATCCGTGGTTCTTGGAGCAAATCAAAGACATCGTCGATATTGAATTATGGTTAGAAACACAGTCTTTGGATGCCATCGATAAAGATTTGTTGTTGAAGCTGAAGAAAAAAGGTTTCTCTGATCGTCGTCTGGCAAAACTTTTGAAATCCACAGGTACAGCCGTGCGTGAAAAACGTATTGCTTTGAATGTGCGTCCTGTCTATAAACGTGTTGATACTTGTGCCGGTGAGTTCGCAACTAAAACAGCATACATGTATTCTACTTATGAAGATGAGTGCGAATCAGCGCCAACCGATAAGAAGAAAATCATCGTCCTAGGCGGAGGTCCAAACCGTATCGGTCAAGGTATTGAATTTGATTATTGCTGCGTGCATGCGGCATTTGCGATGCGTGAAGATGGCTATGAAACGATTATGGTTAACTGTAATCCAGAAACCGTCTCCACTGACTACGATACTTCCGATCGTTTGTATTTCGAACCATTGACTTTGGAAGATGTTTTGGAAATCGTTGATCTGGAAAAACCAGTTGGCGTGATCGTGCAATATGGTGGTCAGACGCCATTGAAATTGGCATTGGAATTAGAAGCGAATGGTGTACCGATTATTGGCACTTCGCCGGACATGATTGATGCAGCAGAAGATCGTGAACGCTTCCAGAAAATGTTGCATGAATTAGGCTTGCGTCAACCACCTAATCGCACAGCACGTACGGAAGATGAAGCGATCGCTTTGGCACAAGAAATCGGTTATCCACTCGTGGTGCGTCCATCTTATGTACTCGGTGGTCGTGCAATGGAAATCGTGCATGAACAACGCGATCTGGAACGCTATATGCGCGAAGCGGTCAAAGTGTCACACGATTCCCCAGTGTTGTTGGATCGATTCTTAAATGACGCGATTGAAGTTGACGTTGATTGTTTGTCTGACGGTACACGCACTTTCATCGGTGGCGTCATGGAGCATATCGAACAAGCTGGCGTGCACTCTGGTGACTCCGCTTGTTCTTTGCCACCGTACTCTTTGAAGCAAGCAACAATTGATGAATTAAAGCGTCAAACCAGTTTGATGGCCAAAGGCTTGAATGTGGTCGGTTTGATGAACGTGCAATTCGCGATTCAACAAAAAGATGGCGAAGATGTCGTCTACGTGTTGGAAGTGAATCCGCGCGCGTCCCGTACTGTGCCTTATGTTTCTAAGGTCACTGGTTTGCAGTTAGCGAAAATAGCGGCGCGTTGCATGGTTGGTCAGTCTTTGGATTCTCAAGGTATTTATAAAGAAGTGATTCCATCCTACTTCAGCGTGAAAGAAGCGGTGTTCCCGTTCGTGAAGTTCCCTGGCGTCGATACGATTTTGGGGCCTGAAATGAAATCGACCGGTGAAGTCATGGGCGTTGGCAAGACTTTCGGTGAAGCTTTTGTTAAATCGCAATTGGGCGCAGGCGTTAAATTGCCAAGATCCGGTAAAGTGTTCTTGACCGTCAAAAATGCGGATAAGCCTCGTGCAATTAATATCGCGAAGAACTTGATCGCGATGGGTTTTGAGTTGGTTGCTACTAAGGGGACTGCAGCGGCAATTTCAGCTGCTGGCGTGACTTGTGCATCAGTAAATAAAGTCGCTGAAGGTCGTCCACACGTGGTTGATTTGTTGAAGAACCGTGAAGTGGTGATGGTCATCAACACCGTTGAAGAAAAACGCAATGCAATTGCCGATTCTCGTTCGATTCGTGTTTCGGCTTTAGCTTCGGGGGCGACGACAATCACAACGATTGCGGGTGCCGAAGCTGCGGTGGAAGGTATGCGTCATTTGGATGAATTGCATGTCTATGATTTACAAGGTCTGCATAAGTCTTTACACTAAGCGCAATTCTGCGAATTCCTAGCTAATAGGAAATCGCGCACTGAGAGGTCACAATCAACAATGAGCCATCATTGTTCTTGTGACCTCTCTACTTTTAGGCATGATGGCAATCCATCTTGTTTTTTTAACTTGGGATTTTATCCTAGGATTTTTTTTCCTAATTTTTTACGTGAATATTGTAGATAGCTATGAGTACAGTACCCCTGACTAAATTTGGTGCAGAATTGATCAAGCAAGAATTGCACAAATTAAAGACCAAAGAACGTCCAGAAGTGATCAACGCGATTGCAGAAGCACGCGCACAAGGTGATTTGTCTGAGAATGCAGAATATGACGCAGCCAAAGAGCGTCAAAGTTTTATTGAAGGTCGTATCGCTGAGCTTGATGGCAAATTGAGCGCGGCACAAATTATCGATCCTACTGAATTGGATGCAGAAGGGCGCGTAGTGTTTGCTGCGACTGTGCAACTAGAAGATTTAGAAAATGGACAAAAAGTTCAGTATCAAATCGTCGGTGAAGACGAAGCCGATTTGAAATTGAATAAAGTGTCGATTACTTCACCAATCGCGCGTGCCTTAATTGGTAAATACGCAGGTGATGTTGTTGGCGTGCAAGCACCAGCTGGTGTCCGTGAGTATGAAATTTTGGATGTCTTGTACATCTAAACTTTGACGTGAACTTTGCAGGCGTAAGTTTCGCAAAAAAACACTGTGAAGTCGCGAGGGTAAATTAGTACTAAAAAATGGGGCGCAAGTTTGCGCCCCTCTTTGATAATAACGATACTAACTGATGTGCTAGTTGATATTAGCTACTAGCCAAAGAGGTTGAACTTAGTCTCTGCCAGTTTTCTTGACGCTGGATTGACGTGGTTTAGCACGTTTGATCGTGCCACCTTGGGTTACACGTTCATTGCCTTTGACTAAAACTTTAGAAACAGATGGTTTTTTCGTGCCACTTGCGCTAGGCTTCACAATAGTCACTTCACGCAAACCTTTGCCACGTTTTACAAATTTTGTTTCTTTAATGCCGTCGATTTTTGGACGATAGATCACTAATAATTTGCCGATGTGTTGAACTGGTTCGGCATCGAGTTCTTCGCAAATTGTGTCGTACATTGCCACGCGTGCTTCACGATCATCACCAAAGACGCGAACCTTGATTAATCCGTGAGAATTCAGGCTGGCATCAATTTCTTTCTTTACTGCCGGTGTGAGTCCAGCTTCACCGATGATAACGATAGGTTTGAGACCATGCGCTTCAGCACGTAATTCACTACGTTCAGCTGGTGTGAGTTTTGATTTTGGTTTGATTTTTGCAGTTGATGCGTCGTTTGACATATAAATTCCTTTAAAAGCAGTATTTTACGCCAATGGCCAAGAATAAATTCAATCAAAATTGGGTTCACGATCATATTAATGATCCTTATGTGAAATTAGCACAAAAAGAGGGCTATCGCTCAAGGGCTGTTTATAAGCTCAAAGAAATCGATGAAACCGAAAAATTGATCAAATCCGGTCAGATTATCGTCGATTTGGGCGCGACACCGGGTAGTTGGTCGCAATATGTCCGGAATAAATTGGCTGGTAAAGAGGGCGGCGGCATTCTCGGCGAAATCTATGCACTCGATTTGCTGGAGATGGAGCCAATCGCCGACGTCAATTTTATTCAGGGCGATTTTCGCGAAGAAGAGGTTTTATCTCAGCTAGAAGCTAAGCTACATGGCAAAAAAGTCGATGTTGTTTTGTCGGATATGGCACCCAACTTGTCTGGTAATGCCACCGTAGATGGTGCGCGGGTTGAATACATTATTGAATTGGCAGTTGAATTTGCTAAGGCGCATTTAAAGCCGAATGGTGCTTTGCTGGTGAAATGTTTTCACGGGACTAGCTATAATACCTTGGTGACGTTGTTCAAAAATGAATTTACTACGGTTGCGAATAAAAAGCCAAAAGCTAGTAAAGACAAGTCATCTGAGATATTTTTGTTAGGAAAAGGCTTAAAACACCCGACCTGAATAATAAGTAAATGAGAAGTAAGTGAGAAATAAGTGAAATAAATCTAAATTTCGCCTGTTTTACTCTTGATAATTGTCAATTGTGGCAGCATATCTTGTCCAGCAAGCTGTATTCAATGCGAGTAGAATAATCATTTACCAGTGCCAGTTTTTTCGCGCGTCATTTTACCCGCGACTTTTTGTGCAAATTACGCACCTGAGGAGTTTTTGTGAATAATTCAATGTTAACCAAAATTGCAATGTGGGGCGCTGTCCTCTTAGTGCTCTTTATGGTGTTCAATAAATTTGATAGTAAAAATTTAGCTGCGAATGCAGTGACGATTCCTTATTCTCAATTCTTGGATGAAGTGCGTGCAAAGCGTATTAAAGAAGCGGTGATTGATGATAGTAATCGCACGGTTGTCGCGACGACTATCGATGATAAAAAAATCAAATCTCAACTGACAATTTTCGATAAGGGCTTGGCGAAGGACTTGGTTGATAATGGCATTAAGTTTGATAGCAAACCGCCAGAAGAACCTTCATTGCTCGGCCAGATTTTGATTTCATACGGGCCAATGTTGTTGTTGATCGGTGTGTGGATATTCTTCATGCGTCAAATGCAAGGCGGCGGTAAAGGTGGTGCATTTTCATTTGGTAAGTCTAAAGCGCGTATGCTTGATGAAACCAATAATCATGTGACTTTTGCGGACGTGGCTGGATGCGACGAGGCCAAAGAAGAAGTTAGCGAAGTTGTTGACTTCTTGAAAGATCCAAGCAAATTCCAAAAACTCGGTGGACGTATTCCGCGAGGCGTTTTGATGGTAGGTCCTCCAGGTACAGGTAAAACTTTGCTGGCGCGTGCGATTGCCGGTGAAGCAAAAGTACCGTTCTTCACGATCTCTGGTTCTGATTTTGTGGAAATGTTTGTCGGTGTGGGCGCCTCTCGTGTGCGCGACATGTTCGACAATGCAAAAAAACATTCTCCATGTATTATTTTTATCGATGAGATCGATGCCGTTGGTCGTCATCGTGGCGCTGGTATGGGCGGTGGTAATGATGAGCGTGAACAGACTTTGAATCAGATGCTGGTGGAGATGGATGGTTTTGAACCAAATTCTGGCGTGATCGTGGTGGCGGCAACTAACCGTGCCGACGTGTTGGATAAAGCTTTGTTGCGTCCAGGTCGTTTTGATCGTCAGGTGACCGTCAGCTTGCCCGATATTCGTGGACGCGAGCAAATTCTTAATGTGCACATGCGCAAAGTACCTATCGCACCAGATGTTCGCGCCGATATTTTGGCTCGTGGTACGCCAGGTTTCTCCGGTGCTGACTTGGCCAATTTGGTCAATGAATCTGCATTGTTTGCGGCTCGTCGTAACAAGCGTTTGGTGGAGATGCAAGATTTTGAAGATGCAAAAGATAAGATCTACATGGGACCTGAACGCAAATCCATGGTCATGCGTGAAGATGAACGTCGTAACACGGCTTATCACGAGTCTGGTCATGCTGTAGTCGCTAAGTTATTGCCGAAAGCGGATCCAGTTCATAAAGTCACGATCATGCCGCGTGGTAATGCACTTGGTTTGACCTGGCAATTGCCAGAACACGACCAGATCAGCGGTTACAAAGATAAGATGTTGGAAGAAATCGCGATCTTGTTTGGCGGTCGTATTGCAGAAGAAATTTTCGTCGGTCAAATGTCGACTGGTGCTTCTAACGATTTCTCTCGTGCGACGAAATTAGCACGTGCGATGGTGACGCGTTTTGGTATGTCCGATACCTTGGGCGTGATGGTGTACGAAGATAGTCAGGAAAGCGGTTATTTCGGCGGCTCTTCCAAAACGATTTCTGAAGCAACGCAACAAAAAGTCGATGCGGAAATTCGCGCGATTTTAGACGCGCAATACGCGATTTCCCGTCAATTGTTAGAGGATAATCGTGACAAGGTGGAAGCGATGACCAAAGCATTGCTCGAATGGGAAACTATTGATGCTGAGCAGATTAATGACATCATGAACGGCGTTGAACCTCATCCACCGAAGTCATTCACAGCTGCGCCTAAATCTTCTTCAGATACGCCACCTGGCGGCGTGACACCAAATGCAACAGCACCAGCTTAATTTTTAAAAAATTAAATTGATTTACGGGGGTGAGGAGAAATCCTCACCCTTCATTTTTAGAGCGATCGCTTAATGACATGATGATGCTGACAACGTATTTTGAATGTGGAAGATATCGTTTCCCAATGAAAATGGCGAGCACCAATGGTCTGAAAACGGTATTCAAACCACTGGTGATGGGAATTCTCAATGTCACCCCTGATTCGTTTTCTGATGGCGGAAAATTTCAATCTTTAGATCACGCGATAACCCATGCGGAACAGATGATTGAAGATGGCGTTGATATTATCGATATTGGTGGTGAATCAAGTCGCCCAGGTGCTACACCTTTGCCCTTGGATGAAGAATTAAAGCGCGTGATCCCATTGATCTATGCTCTGCGCGATTGTGGCAAACCAATTTCGATAGATACTTATAAGCCCGAAGTAATGCGTGAAGCGATTATCGCTGGCGCCGATATGATTAACGACATTCGAGGTTTTGATTCCGCAGAAGCACGTGCGGTGGTGGCGGATAGCGATGTCGGCTTATGCGTGATGCACATGCAAAAGTCACCGGAGACCATGCAAGAGCAACCAAGATACCAAAATGTGACTCAAGAAGTCATCGCTTTTTTGCGCGAGCGTTGTGATCAATTAGTGGTCGCAGGCGTTGAGAAAAATCGCTTAAGTATTGATCCGGGATTTGGTTTTGGGAAAACCTTGGAACACAATATTGAGCTTTTGCAAAACATCGACTTGATGCAAGAAGAATTAGGTTTGCCAGTATTGGCGGGTATTTCACGCAAGACCATGATAGGCAGTCTTACAGGGAAACCAGTAGAGCGCCGTATGGCCGGCAGTCTCGCCGCAGCGCTCGCCGCAATGGCGCAAGGGGCACGGATTCTACGTGTACATGATGTCGCAGAAACCGTTGATGCGATACGTGTTTGGCAGGCAGTCAATACCAGTAAAGTGATGTAAGCGAAATCAATTCAAAATTCAAATATCAATAAAAAAATAAGAAAGGAAAAACATGTCTCGACAATATTTTGGTACCGATGGCATTCGTGGCAAAGTTGGCGTTAGCCCCATCACCCCAGATTTTGTGATGCGTCTAGGTTATGCGGCCGGTAAAGTGTTAGCAAAATTAGACACGGCAAGTCACGCCCGTCCGACTGTGTTGATAGGTAAGGACACACGAGTTTCTGGTTACATGCTCGAAGCGGCTCTTGAGACTGGATTCGCGGCAGCTGGCGTCGACATTATGTTATCCGGCCCCATGCCAACCCCGGCGATCGCGTATCTGACACGCGCCTTGCGTTTGTCTGCGGGTGTGGTGATTTCTGCTTCGCATAATCCTTATGACGATAATGGCATCAAATTTTTCTCTGCCCAAGGCACGAAACTGCCAGATGATATTGAACAGGCGATAGAGGCCGAGCTTGATCGTGACATGCAGTGTGTGAGTTCAGATAAATTAGGTAAAGCAAAACGTTTAGATGACGCGAATGGCCGTTATATCGAATTTTGCAAGAGCACTTATCCAAGTGAGCTAGATTTACGTGGTTTAAAAATAGTTGTCGATTGTGCGCATGGTGCTGCCTATGATATTGCGCCGCATGTATTTCATGAGTTAGGGGCAGAGGTTATTTCGATTGGAAATAATCCGAATGGTTTTAATATTAATGATGCAGTTGGTGCGACAGCGCCAGAGGCTTTAGCATTAGCTGTACGCGCAAATCATGCTGATTTAGGTATTGCCCTAGATGGTGATGCAGATCGTCTTGTGATGGTCGATAAAAACGGCAAAATTTACGACGGTGACCAACTTCTTTATTTGATGGTTTTAGATCGTATGGCGATCGGTCCGGTTGCTGGTGCAGTTGGCACTTTGATGACCAATATGGCGGTGGAGCTCGCGTTCAAAGAGTTAGGCGTTGGTTTTATTCGTGCCAAAGTTGGTGATCGTTATGTCTTGGAGCAAATGCAACAGCAAGGTTGGCTGCTGGGTGGCGAAGGGTCGGGACATTTACTCTGTTTAGATAAACATACCACAGGTGACGGTATCGTCTCTGCATTACAAGTGTTATCTGCATTGAAGCGTAATGGAAAATCTTTAGACCAATGTTTTGAAAGCCTCACATTGTTTCCTCAGGTGTTAATTAATGTGCGTGTGACGCCAGGATTTGATTGGCAGAGCAACGCCGCGTTGGTAACAGAAAAAGCACAAGTAGAAAAAGAATTGGCAGGGCAGGGACGTGTATTGATACGTGCATCAGGAACCGAACCCCTAATTCGCGTGATGGTGGAAACATCTGATGCGGAAATGGCGAATAAAATGGCACGTCGCTTAGCTAATTGCATCAGCTAAATTCTCTATTTTAGGGGAATCATTCTTGATGTTAGCAGCGATACACTGTAATATTCAGCCTTCTGATTTTTAGCTCGTTATCGTAGTCTTGAACGACTAAAAATACGTGTGCGTCGGTAGCTCAGTTGGATAGAGCAATGCCCTTCTAAGGCATGGGTCGGGGGTTCGAACCCCTCCCGACGCACCAAATGGATTCTCAAAATGGATTATTAACTTTTGTTGATAATCCATTTTTTTTGCTGTCGGGATTGGCGTTTAATCGCTTATGTAAGTATTGCCATTCGATTTAAGAGAGCGCCTTTGCTTGCCGATGCAGTGCTTGAGTTTGCATGGCTTGTACTTTCTAGGTATCTTTGCAGACCAAGTCAGCACGTTCTTGTGCTCGTTTGAGTTTTTGTTGTGCCTTCATTTCGCCTTTGGGCTGCGTATTTTTTAAATCTTCTTTTGCCCACTTGGTTTGCAATTGTTGCGCTTCGCAACGTTTTCTTGCCGCAGCGGCTTTGTTGGCGAGTCTGCGATTGATTGCTTCATGTTTTGCGTCGTCACGTTCTCGAGTTTTTTCTAATTTTCCAATCGCCGACATTCTTTGCTTGTGCGCTTTTTGTGCTGCGATCTGATCTTCCGCTGAAGGCGCAATTGTTTTGATCTCTATCGCAGTTGATATTCCAGTTTTACACGGATGTTGGCTGAATATTGTTTTACCATTTTCTTGGCATTTAAATGCTGGAGTATCGGCTAGAACGATTGTTGATTGCAAAAGTAAGGTCAAAACAGTGACTAAGAATTTCATATACGCTCCTATAAAATTTTCCCCGGATTCATGATGTTATTTGGATCGAGCGCCTGCTTGATGGTGCGCATGAGTTGCAATTCAACTGGAGACTTATAACGTCGTAATTCTTGCTTTTTGAGTGTGCCGATGCCATGTTCAGCGGAGATCGAACCCTTGTATTGGTCTGTTTTGTCGTGAACGATGCGATTGATTTCTGCTTGATGATGTAAAAAGTCATCATCTTGATTGTCAATTGGCGGCGAAACATTGAAATGCAAATTGCCATCTCCCAGGTGGCCAAAAGTGACCATGCGACAGCCAGCAAATGATTGCTCTAGACTGCTGCTGGCATCATCAACAAAATGAGCAATCACTGAAATGGGTAGTGAAATATCGTGTTTGATATTCTTGCCTTCTTTTGCTTGTGCAGATGAAATTGATTCGCGCAATGCCCAGCAGTTTTTTGCTTGTGCAATAGAAGTCGCGATGATCGCATCGACGATGAGATCGGCTTCAATCGCCGCCGTAATTAATTGTTCTAGCTGTTGATGTGTACTATCTTCTTGATCGTAGCCAGATAGTTCTAGCAACACATAGAAATTGCTTGGTTCAGAAAAAATTCTTTGGTATTGCGGAAAGTGTCGATGAACTAATTCCAAACTTAAACGATTGATGAGTTCGAATCCTGTCAGGTTGGCGTGACAGTGCTGTTTGGCTAACGTTAACAGACTCACCGCATGATGAATACTATGGAGACTAATGAAGGCAGTACCGAAATTACGTGGTTTGGGAAAAAGTTTTAGTACCGCACCAGTGATGATGCCCAAAGTTCCTTCTGCACCTATGTACAAATCACGTAGGTCATAGCCAGTGTTGTCTTTGCGTAAACCGCGTAAGCCATTCCAAATTTCACCTGTTGCGGTGACGACTTCCAATCCTAGACATAAGTCACGTGTGTTGCCATAGCGTAGAACAGCAGTGCCGCCAGCATTGGTCGATAGATTGCCGCCGATGCTGCAACTACCTTCCGATGCAAGCGAAAGTGGGAATAGCATATCGACTTGATCAGCTGCAGTTTGTATGTTTTGCAGCAAACAGCCAGCATCCACCGTCATAGTGCTATTGGCGATATCGATCTGACGTATGGAATTGAGGCGTTGTAGCGACATCACGACTGCGTTACCAGAGAGATCTGGAATGCTGCCGATTACCAGTCCTGTATTGCCGCCTTGAGGCACAATTGGTACCCGATACTCTGCACACAGACGCACCAGTTGAGCGACTTGTGTAGTGTTCGCCGGTCTTAAAATCGCTAAGGCTTTGCCGCTTGCACGTTGACGCCAGTCTTGTAAATAGGGTGCTTGTTGTTCAACATCGATTAAAACAAATTCTTCACCAATTGTCGATTTGCAGAGATTCAGAAAGTTTTGCATGTGTTGATTTGCTAGTTGGATCTACTGAGTTGAATGGCTTTGTTTGCTCTCTGCTTCAGCTTGTTTCTTAGCAGCCTTGGCGATTTTTTTAAATGGTCTTACGTAGTAAATGGTGCTCAGAAAAAATACCACGCTTAGTACAATCTCAACACCAGCAAGTGCCCGTGACATGCCATCGGCATCACTCATCGCACGCACCACGCCTTCGATGAAATAAAACATAATGAACATTGACGACCATTGCATCGTATAAATATTTTTTTGCAATATTCCACGCAAAGGGAATAATAATGGCAAAACTTTAATTACCCAAATAGAACCGCCAGGTTTGTAGGGCGCTAGCCACATTTCCCATGCAAGACAAAGCAAAATTAAGCAGATTAAGCTGCTAGAGGCAAGACGATAAAACAAAGTTTGATGCGTATTCATATTTTTTGTAGTTGTAGAGCGGTCTCGGCTAAACGTTTGCCAAGAGCAATGGCAAGAGTGCGAGTATCTTCAGTAATCGGTAATTTGCCGTCTAACCCCGACCAATGGCTTGCACCGTACGGGCTGCCACCAGATTTTGTGGTCATCAATTCTGGCAATGTATAAGGCAAGCCTAAAATCAACATGCCATGATGCATTAGCGGTAGCATCATGGATAGCAAAGTTGATTCTTGGCCACCGTGAAGACTACCCGTCGAAGTGAATACACAAGCTGGCTTACCACATAACGTGCCTGATACCCAATCTGCAGCGGTGCCATCCCAAAAATATTTCATGGCCGATGCCATATTGCCAAAGCGAGTTGGCGAGCCAAGTGCTAGGCCAGCACACTCTTTAAAATCACTTAATTCTACGTAGGGAGCACCATCTGCGGGAATCGGTGATTCAGTGGCTTCGATAACTGTAGAGACCGCAGGTACTGTTCTTACTCTAGCCTCGCATCCAATTACACTATCAATTCCTTGTGCAATTAGTTGTGCTAATTGGCGTGTGCTGCCATGGCGTGAGTAGTAGAGTACCAAAATGGGTATCGTTGTATTGATCATCACTAGTTATGCTTTCTGAATTGAAATCAATGTTCGCTTATAACATCTGCTCTCGAATGAATTTCAGTCTTTGATGGATTCTCTCGCCAATTATTGTTGGGCTGAACTCGTTTCGCATCGTATTACTAGCTGCGGTTGAAATCTTTGTGTAGAGAGCGGGATCATCGACCAGTCGTTTCATCAGCTCAGCTGCATGGGTAATATCTGGCTCAGCCCAAGTTTGTCCTGCTTTATATACGCCGACGTCTTTTTGGATCTGCACTAGTGCATAATTGACAGGCAAGGAGTTATCTTGACGCATGAACTCGGTGTTGCCTGACCAATTCGTTGCAATCACTGGCTTCCCAAGGAACATTGCTTCAGCGGGGCCAAGTCCATAGCCCTCTGAGCGATGTAAAGAAACTAATGAGTCGCAGACGGATTGAAGATCATATACTTCTTGTCTCGTCAGTGTTTCATTAATCCAAATGATATCGTTGCGACCAGCAAGCTTCTCCTTGAGTAAATTCATATCCTCAGCATGGTGATGAGCATTTTGAGTTTTGATTACCAACTTGACTCTGTCGTTGTCGCCAGCAAAGGCTAAGTTAAACGCATCAAGTGCAGCTTGAGGGTTTTTTCGTTCTTGATAAGAAGAAAAGTCATACATCATTAGGAATAGAAATGTATTTTCTGGTAAACCAAATTTCGCGCGATTAGCACTCTCAGAAATGGTAAATTCAATTGCGTGCGGCATCCGAATAACTGGTATCGGCGAGTGTTTTGCAATCGCTTCCTGTACGAAGCCAGTTGGCACCCAAACTTCATTAAGTTGATTAAATCCAGCACGATGCTCGGCAAGCATTTCGGGGAGTTCCCAATGCCAAAAGCCAATATTATAACGACTAAAGAAATGGCTAGGTAACTGCATTTCCGCTTCGGGCATTTGATCAGCATTGATATGGAAAACATTGATGTCATGAGTTACATCAGTCGCCAGTTGTTTTGCGACACTCTCATCTTGTGTTCTGCTTAGATTATTTCGGTTAAAGTCAATAACAACAAAAGGAATTTTTGCGGCAGTTACTGCATTCGCAAATTGCCGTAATGATTGACCGACACCGTGTTCTGAGCGCGCGTATCCGATGAGGTTGATGCCAAGCATTTCTTTGCTGATCGTATCTTCTGTTTCAAATAAGCTAGGGTTAAATAATACTTGTTCACCAATTTTCAATTCGCTGATTTGTATAGATAGCTCACGCGTATCATCATTTACACCTAAATTGCTGGGTTTAAAATACACAGACGGCGTAATAGAAAACGTAGCTGGCCATGTGGTAGGTAAATGCAGTAAATCAATTTCAAGATCTATTTGGGTTTCAGTTAATCTTATCTCTTGTTTTGGCATCCGATCAAATCCAACGCTGATGATTAACTCATTCGTGCCAGACGTGAGCCTGCATAACTCTGGATGATGTATTCCACGTAATCGTAGTTTTGTCGATTGTGTTTCTGCAAGCTTGAAACGTGCTTGTTTTCCCATCCACCACGCACTTTGGCCAGCTTCAAAATAAATGCCAGAAAATTTTTGTTTCGGAGCGTAAGTGCGGAATTTATTTTTTGTTGATGTTAAACCTGATTCAACTTGGATAGCCTGTAGCGGATCGATTTTTGCCGAGGTGTTTTGTCCGATACCAATCCGAGCAGCCCAACGTGACGCACGAAATTGCGTGAAGCCAAGTCGGATGAAGTCAAATGGATTATTGATTTGTTGGTACTGACTGATTCTTGCGTGGCCGATGCGCCCGCCAGTTGCTTTCTTGTGCAAGAAAACTAAGCCTCTCGCCCAAATGGACGGTTTAAAATTGATCGTAGGATTGGTTGTTTGATTGCTAGTTACGTACTCATCGAGCGCAGATCTAATTGGGTCGACAAAGATCTCAGGGATGCCGATCTCAACAGCGCCGTTTTCTACAAACCAATGATAAAACGGGAGACGACTTGCCCCCAGCGGATAAGGAAACGCCTTTTGCAGATGTTTGTGTTCCAACCACACCGCACGTAAGATTACTGGGAGCCTATCCGCATCGTCATGCATAAAAAAGTCGGCACTGTCAAATGGATTTTCACCTGCTTGAAATCTGATATCTTCGTCTTCGCGATAAAGATATCGAAGTGCATTTGGGATCGGCGTTCCATCACTGAATTTTCCAAAAGTGTAGGCACATTTTCTGAACTCAATGAGTCCATTTTCTTTGACTTTGTCGGCATAGATGAGTGCAAGTAACTTGGCGTCACCTATTGTTTCAAGCGTATATCGATCCTGATGTTTTGAAAACGGTTTAGGATTGATTGGATCAAAGCCGCTGAAATGAAAGAAGCGTAAGGTGTGATCGTTGACTCGGAAAACGTTATTTATTTTTTTCACTGAGCGATGTGCAAGATTCCAATATGCAACGTTGTATCCAGGGTCACGCAAGATTGCGAATTTTCCGAACATGCCAGGCGCTAAATCCACCCATTTCTGATCTGTGAATAGACCTTTCGATGGATCAGAAACAGCGCCATGTTCTAGTTTTTCTTCCCACCACTTTATAAAAGCATCTGATTCGATTTGGTTGCCAATAGCAAGAAAACCTAAGTTAAAGGCACCCGCTCGCATAATGTCTAATTCGGTCGGGGAATAATGATCGTTTAGCGGTGCTGTTAAATGTGGTGTAACGACAGCTGCCGCGCCATCGTCAAGCAATTTTTCTACATCAACTAGGCGATCAAGTACAAGAATGTCCGGATCAATATAGACAATCCGTTCGTATCCTAGTTTTCGTAGGTGCGAAAACATATAGGGCTTTATAGCGGTGTTGAGCTCCATGATTCCATAACGAAATAGGAATGCACGCATGTCAGGAAGCGGTAGAGACTCAACCAAAACAGGCTCAAATAGGTTTTGACTGAATCCCTGTGTATCATCGCAGCGATCGGCAAGTCCAACAAACCTATCCCAATCTGGATGTGTCTCCAGTAATGACTTCATAAGCGTCTTAGCAAATGCGCCATAGTTCAAAGAAACGATCGTGAAAACGGCTGTTTTAGAAGGTGATTTCAAAATGAGAGTATGAATATTTGTTTATAGATGAAATTGGAACTTGAGCTTTACGGTTTTCAGCTTGCGCAATTTGGCATGGACCGATTGCCTCAGAAGCGAGCGAGATGTCACAGAGGATACGACATGATACCTTATCTTAAATGTCGTAAAAAGCGAATGTATGGTTTGTGATTGAAAGCTTTGTTCTGAGAGTAATGCGAAGCTATCAGTTCACCTTTGTATTTAAGACAAATTTGCGTCAGCTAAGTAAAATGTTTGAAAGTGCTCTAACAAGATTGTTTGGCACACTAAAAAAAGGAAATTGCATCAATGCGTGGATTAACGTGGCCTCAAATAAAGAACTTATTTCAATTTGCGAATCGTCGTTTGCGAGAAGTTCGTTTGCCGCAAGTGGCTGGAAGCCTCACATTTACAACGGTATTAGCTCTCGTTCCCATTTTAACGATCGGTCTTGCAATTCTAACGGCCTTCCCACTATTTACTGATTTTAAGGCATCACTAGAGGCTTACTTTACGCAAAGTCTGATGCCTAAGCAGATATCAACGACGGTTATGGGGTATTTAACCCAGTTTGCGACTAAAGCCACTCGGTTATCTGCGGTCGGTGGCGTGGTATTGATGGTGACGGCGGTCGCAACAATGGCGATGATTGATAAGACTTTTAATCAAATATGGCAAGTGAAGCGTTCACGCCCCTTGGTCCAACGTATTGTGGTTTATTGGGCAATTGTTACATTGGGGCCACTTCTAATCGGTATCTCCATGAGTGCTACTTCAAATTTATTCACTGCCACGAATGGATTGATGAAGTCTGTGCCTTTGGTCGGAACGATTTTTTACACCTCGGTTTCGGTTGCTTTTACAACCATTGCTTATACCTTGTTGTATCTGACTGTGCCTAACCGTCCGGTTGATTGGCGTGATGCGGCATGGGGCGGGGTGGTAGCAGCAGTTGCATTCGAGATCGCAAAACGCCTGTTTGCCATCTTCATTAAACAATTCCCGACGTATACAGTGATCTACGGCGCGTTAGCTGCAGTTCCGATTTTTTTAATCTGGATTTATTTGTCTTGGTTAATTACCTTGTTTGGCGCTGTGATTGCCGCCTCTTTGCCCGTGGTGAAATTTGAGCGGTGGTGGCATGTGCCTAAAGCTGGCAGTGCTTTTGAGGATGCGATGTCCATTTTGAGAATCATGGTGTCTGCCCGCAATTCGGATGCGGATGCGGCTATTGATGTTTTGCAGATTCGACGTCAGACCCGATTTGGCGTTGATGAAATTGAGGGATTGCTCGAGAAGATGTTGGAAGTGGGATGGGTTGCCAGGTTGGCTTCTGATGTTCCGCTACAAAAACGTTCGTGGTGGCGAAAGCATGATACGGGCGCAGAGCGTTGGATATTAATTATGAATCCTGCAGCATTTACTTTAGCGGATGTGTATCGCCTATTTATTTTTGATACCAAGGCAGACTCACCATTGGCAAATCGTGTGCATCAAGTAATTGGCGATGGTATGTCTGAAAGCTTATTTGAATATTTTAGCTTACGTTGATTTTATTTGGTTAATTTTAAAAAAGTAGATTTTAATTCGGATTATTCTGCATTGTGAAATGTACTTTCCACATCGTGAAATCTTATAATGTGCTGCACCATAAAATAATTTCATTTTGAGGAAAGTTGTTTCGTATCATGAAATGTAAATCGTATCTAGTTGATTTGTAAGTAAAAAATATTTCTCCTATGTCTTATATAAGACATTGTTGCGCTGCAAGGTTTGTCCTACTATAGATCTCAAGGACGAACACTTTTTTTAAGCATTGATTTAAAAACCGCAGCAATCACAACAGGAGAACTACCATGACGCAGAAACTCACTCGCGAACAGCAAATTGCAGAAATTCAAAAGGATTGGGATACCAATCCACGTTGGACAGGGATCAAACGCAACTACACCGCAGAAGACGTGGTGCGTTTACGTGGCTCTTTGCAAGTTGAACACACCATCGCTAAAACGGGCGCATTGAAATTGTGGGACTTGGTCAACAACGAACCATTCGTAAATGCTCTCGGCGCTTTGACTGGTAATCAAGCGATGCAACAGGTGAAAGCGGGTTTGAAAGCGATCTACCTCTCAGGCTGGCAAGTCGCAGGCGATGCAAACGTGGCTGGTGAGATGTATCCAGATCAATCCTTGTATCCTGCAAACTCGGTACCATTGGTCGTTAAGCGCATCAATAATACTTTGACCCGCGCAGATCAAATTCAATGGTCAGAGGGCTCTGGCGATGTTGATTTTTTCGCGCCGATTGTTGCTGACGCAGAAGCTGGTTTCGGTGGTGTCTTGAACGCATTTGAATTGATGAAAGCTATGATCGAAGCGGGCGCATCCGGCGTTCATTTCGAAGATCAATTGGCGTCAGTCAAAAAATGCGGTCACATGGGTGGCAAAGTTTTAGTCCCAACTCGTGAAGCCGTAGAAAAATTGAACGCTGCACGTTTGGCTGCCGACGTCATGGGCACGCATACCGTCTTGTTGGCACGTACAGATGCTGAAGCAGCGGATTTGATCACGTCTGATATCGACGACAACGACAAGCCATTCTTGACGGGCGAGCGCACGGTTGAAGGCTTCTACAAAACGCATCCAGGTTTGCAACAATCGATCTCTCGTGGTTTAGCTTATGCAGAATATGCCGATATGATCTGGTGCGAAACAGGTAAGCCAGATTTGGCTTTCGCAAAAGCATTTGCCGATGCGATTCACGCCAAATTTCCAGGTAAATTGTTGGCCTACAACTGTTCACCAAGCTTCAACTGGAAAAAGAATTTGGACGACGCAACGATTGCAAAATTCCAAAAAGAATTGGGTGCTATGGGTTACAAATTCCAATTCATCACCTTGGCAGGTTTCCATGCATTGAACTACGGCATGTTCAACTTGGCACACGGCTATGCACGTCGTCAGATGTCCGCCTTCGTCGAATTGCAAGAAGCAGAATTCGCAGCAGCAGAGAAGGGCTTTACTGCGGTGAAACACCAACGTGAAGTTGGTACTGGCTACTTTGATGCTGTGACTCAGGTAATTCAACAAGGTCAGTCTTCAACGACTGCTTTGCATGGTTCTACTGAGGATGAACAGTTTTTTGATGCTAAGAAAGTCGCTTAGTAAATAAGTGTGATTTGAGTTTTAAGGGAGGCGGCATTGTGATTGTGCCGCCTCTTTTTTTGCTACTATTGATGAGCATGTGAGCATCGAACTCTATTGCAATTTTATCTGACCGACGATTCCATATTAAACGTGATTTGCTGTACAAGATCACGCATAATCGTATTTTGAGGCGACTGTTTTGAATACAGTTGTGCACGTTCATTGAGTGCTTTGAGGTCCTCCTTTTGTTTGGCATTCTGTAGATGATCAATCAGATACTTGCCTTCAGTCGTACTCAGAAAAGCGATAATTTTACGTGGATCTAAATCAGGATTGTTTAAGTGTTTGAAAATTAATTCTTGATAAGTTTTTCCGGTCATGTCGATTTTCAGCATGGTGCTCGACTGCAGCCAATTACTGTAGCGAAATGAATCAATGACGCTATATTCTCCGATTGCCAGAGGAAAATTGGGTTGGTTTTTTTCGAAGTGCAATCGTAAGGCTTTCTTTATGCTGGGATCGAGTTTTTTGATCCTAGAAGTTTGGGTAAAGCTAGATATCAAAACTTCGTTTGCATAGCTGTTGTTGCCAGTGCTTAGAATCGCCAATAATTTGTGTTGATCAGTCGTTGGCGCAAATGGCAATAAATGTGCGATTTCTCCTAGGTAACCATTTTCACCTAATATTTTTTTGTCGTAAGCATGCTTTAAGACTTCCACTGAGTCGCTAAAATAGCCTAGTCGGGAAAAAGTCAAAAGTGCTGCTAAGCAAATGTCTTTGTCGTTTGATTTGATATGGTGGCGCAAGTCTTGCACGATCAGGTGGTTGGTATTACTTTTATTGTCGTAAGTGTATAAGATTCCCAACAGGCGTAATAAGGCGATTTTTTCTTCTTTCTTACTGTTCGATGCAAGTAAGTTGCGTATGCTTTCAACATTTTTTGCGGTGATTGGTAAGCCTTTCGCTTGGATGGCGATGATGGTTTCGACGTTGCTCGAAAATAGATTCCCTATGCCGATTAAACTATTTTTGTTGGATTGGTACTGATTTAACAGACGCTGGCCTTCTTCCATTTGTTGTTGGCGTTTTTGTGAGGGTTGTGACGGGTGGTTTGTCTGGTATGCAAATGTGTAGCAGGAGGCTGTTAGCATTCCAATCAATATCGAACGAGTAAACTTGAAATGATTTACAGGTTTTACTTGAATGTCCATATGAGAATCTCTTTGCACGTAGGGCCTTGATAGAATTATGGTGATAATGATTTGTTAATTGCAATTGCCGTCCATCGTTTTCAGTGCATTCGGTTAGTATCCCAAGGATAGCCTTAGTTCTTTCGTTAAACTATTTCACTTTTGATGTATTTATTTTATGTCTTTTTCAAAAAAAACTCGAACAAAAATTTGTGGAATTACGCGAATAGAAGATTTGCGCGCCGTGGTCGATGCTGGCGCTGACGCACTCGGTTTTGTATTTTATCCACCAAGTCCGCGTTACCTGACGCCTGAAGCTGCGGCTCCCTTGATTGCCGCAATGCCGCCATTCGTGACCTCGGTGGGTTTGTTTGTGAATACCGGTCTTGAAGAGCTGCAAGCCGTCATCAAGCTAGCACCTATACAATTATTGCAATTTCACGGCGATGAATCGGCACAAGAGTGTCATCGCTTGGCGAGTGCCGTGAACCGGCCTTTTATCCGTGCTTTTCGGGTAAAACCTGACACAAGCGCGGCAGATTTGTTAGAATGCGAGGCAGAATATAAAGTGGCTAGTCCTTTGTTTCAGGGACTGTTGCTTGACACTTTCGTAGATAGTTTCGGTGGTAGTGGAAAGGTTTTTGATTGGTCTCTCATCCCAAAAGAACTCGCGCCTCGGGTCGTTTTAAGTGGTGGCTTGAGCGTACAAAACGCGACTGACGCAGTCGTGGGTGTACGGCCGTTTGCAGTGGACATCAGTAGTGGTGTCGAGCTGTCAAAAGGCGTGAAGGATGCGGCGAAGGTACAAGCGTTTTTGCAAGCAGTGCGCTTGGCCGATAGCATGCCAGACAATCAAAATTAGTTTTCCAAGGAATTCTCATGAAAGAATTATCTCCTCTTGACGCTCATTTCGAGCGTCAACCAGTAGGCGCTCAAGCGCCAGCAGCGATTTATCATTCCGCCACCTATAATTTCCCCGATGCCAAAGGGCACTTTGGTATGTATGGCGGAACCTTTGTTTCAGAAACTTTGACCCATGCTTTGAATGAGTTGAAGGATGCTTACGCTAAATACCAGCATGACCCGGAATTCTTAGAGGAGTTTCGCTATGAGCTCAAACATTTCGTCGGTCGTCCATCACCTATCTATCACGCAAAACGCTGGTCCGAAATCATGGGTGGCGCGCAGATTTACTTTAAGCGCGAAGATCTGAATCACACTGGTGCGCACAAAATTAATAACGTGATTGGTCAAGCCTTGTTGGCTAAACGCATGGGTAAGCCACGTGTGATTGCAGAAACCGGTGCAGGTCAACATGGCGTAGCGACTGCAACTATTTGCGCGCGATTTGGTTTGGAATGCGTGGTGTACATGGGTTCTGAAGACGTAAAACGTCAGGCGCAAAATGTGTATCGTATGAAGCTCTTGGGAGCGACTGTGGTGCCAGTTGAATCTGGCTCTAAGACTTTGAAAGATGCCTTAAACGAAGCAATGCGCGATTGGGTCGCGAATGTCGACAATACTTTCTATATTATCGGCACGGTCGCTGGTCCGCATCCTTACCCTATGATGGTGCGTGATTTTCAATCCGTTATCGGGGAAGAATGCTTATGGCAGATGCCAGAAGTAGCGGGACGTCAGCCCGACGTGGTGACCGCGTGCGTTGGTGGTGGCTCGAATGCGATGGGGATTTTTTATCCCTACATCGATCTGAAAGATGTACAGTTGATCGGTGTTGAAGCGGCAGGTGAAGGCTTGGAAACAGGCAAGCACTCGGCCTCCTTGACGGCAGGATCTCCGGGCGTATTGCATGGTAATCGCACTTATTTGATGCAAGATGAAAATGGACAGGTCATCGAGACGCATTCGGTGTCAGCTGGTTTGGATTACCCAGGTGTTGGCCCCGAACATGCCTGGCTCAAAGATTCTGGCCGCGCGCAATACGCGACAATTACGGATGAAGAAGCGCTCAAAGCTTTCCACGATTGTTGTCGTATTGAAGGAATTATTCCTGCATTGGAATCAAGTCATGCTTTAGCCTACGCGGCAAAATTAGCTGCAACTATGTCTAAAGATAAGATCGTGTTGGCGAATTTGTCTGGGCGTGGCGATAAGGATATGCATACCGTTGCAGAACGAGCAGGGCTGAAGTTCTACTGAGCATAATCAACATAGCCGCAGAGACGCTGAATGCACAGAGTTTTTTAAGGTGCGGTCAGCGTCGCTCTGTAGTTCCACTATTCTTAGCCTAAATTGAGCGTAAAAATTATGTCCCGAATTCAAGCATGTCTGGCTGCCTTAGCAGCACAAAATAAAAAAGGTCTGATCCCATTTATCACCGCAGGTGATCCTGATCCAGAATTAACTTTACCTTTGATGAACGCCTTAGTCGATGGTGGTGCCGATATCATCGAACTCGGAGTGCCATTTTCTGATCCTATGGCCGATGGGCCGGTGATACAACGTGCTTCTGAGCGTGCTTTGCTTAAAGGTGTTGGCTTGCGCAATGTATTGGAGATGGTCAAGCAGTTCCGCAGTAATAATCAAACCACGCCCGTTGTATTAATGGGCTATGCCAACCCCATAGAACGTATGGGGCAGGAGCAATTTATTCATGCAGCCTCAGAAGCTGGTGTTGATGGTGTCTTGGTAGTCGATTACCCGCCTGAAGAATGTGAATATTTCGCTGAAAATATGCACAAAAACGGCATGGATACGATTTTCTTATTGGCACCGACTTCTACCGATGAACGTATTGCGCAAGTTGGGAAAATTGCCACTGGCTATGTGTATTACGTTTCACTAAAAGGCGTGACAGGTTCCGGTGCTTTGGATTTGGATGCTGTCACTGCCATGATTCCTCGCATCAAAAAGCATGTGAGTGTGCCAGTTGGTGTTGGATTCGGAATTCGTGATGGTGCGACGGCGAAAGCAATTGCTTCGATATCGGATGCCGTAGTGATCGGTTCTCGCATTATTCAAGAGTTGGAAAATACCCCGAGAGAGCAAGCAGTCACAGCAGTACAAAGCTTTATCACGGGAATTCGTAGTGCTCTTGATAATTAAATCGTTAAAAAATTCCCGGAAATCTACCGCTTGATGCTTGTCAAATAATTACCTGAGTCGCAATTGGCGCGGAAATAGAATAGAATACGCGCCAATTGCAGCATTCCCAGAAGAGTGCGCCCCGTTTGATGAATGTAAATTGATCAAATAGATATGAGGAGAGAGCTATGAGTTGGTTAGAAAAATTACTTCCCCCACGTATTCAACGTTCCGAAACGGCCAACCGCCGTTCCATGCCTGAAGGCTTATGGGTCAAATGCCCATCTTGCGAAGCTGTTTTATACCGTTCCGATTTAGAGGCCAATGTCCACGTATGTTCCAAGTGCGATCATCATTTGCGTATTAGCGCACGTGAACGTCTTGATGCCTTATTGGATACTGGTGGTCGTTATGAAATCGGGCAGGAAGTTTTGCCTGTGGATACTTTGAAGTTTAAAGATAGCAAAAAATATCCAGAACGTCTTAAAGATGCAATGGACAGCACCAATGAAACTGATGCATTGGTTGTGATGGGTGGATCAATTATGTCCGTACCCGCCGTCGTAGCCTGCTTTGAATTTGGATTTATGGGCGGCTCTATGGGCTCAGTCGTTGGCGAGCGCTTTGTACGTGGCGTGCAAACGGCGCTGGAACAAAAAGTGCCGTTTATTTGCTTTACAGCGACAGGTGGTGCGCGTATGCAAGAAGGCTTATTGTCCTTGATGCAAATGGCTAAAACCACGGCAATGCTAACCAAGCTCTCTGAGAAGAAACTACCGTTCATTTCAGTCTTAACAGATCCAACCATGGGTGGCGTGTCCGCTTCTTTCGCTTTTATGGGTGACGTCGTGGTCGCAGAGCCAAAAGCATTGATAGGTTTTGCAGGGCCGCGCGTAATTGAAAACACGGTACGTGAAAAGCTTCCAGAAGGCTTTCAACGCGCAGAATTTTTAGTGCAAAAAGGCGCCGTGGATATGATCGTTGATCGTCGCAAAATGCGTGAAGAATTAGCCCGGTTGATGGCACTTTTGCAAAATCAACCAGTGGAAGCCGTTTCTTAATTCCAATGTCATTCTGAGAGCCTGAAGATATTTGCTGATTTGGCAAAAGTCTTCAGGCTCTTTTCATTTTTATTTACTTCTAGATTATTTTCGCATAACCACCATGAGTAATTCTGACGCTTCAGTAAAACCAAGTAATTTGCTCGAATGGTTGTCTGTTTTGGAAACCCGCCATTCAAAAGAAATAGATATGGGCTTAGATCGGGTTTCTCGCGTCAAGAATAAGCTCGACATTCAGTACGGTTGCCCTGTGATTATGGTGGCTGGTACTAATGGTAAAGGTTCGACTTGCGCGATGCTGGAGGCGATCTTGATGCAAGCAGGTTATCGCGTCGGTTTATATAGCAAACCGCACTTCTTGGATTTCAACGAACGCGCACGTATCAATGGTATTCCCGTCAACGATGAAATCTTTGTGCAGGTATTTGATCAAGTAGAAGCGGCACGTGGTGATATTTCGCTGACTTATTTTGAATTCACTACACTCGCTATTTGTAAGTTGTTGGCCGATGCGCCGCTCGATGTCGTCATATTGGAAGTAGGTTTGGGTGGGCGCTTAGATGCGGTCAACGTGATTGATGCCGATGTGTCTATCGTGACGAGTGTGGATATTGATCATGTTGACTACCTCGGTGATACACGCGAAAAAATAGGTTTTGAAAAAGCGGGAATTTTCCGGACTGGTAAAGTGGCAATTTGTAGCGATCCGCAACCACCGCAAAGCTTAATTGATCACGCCGAGTCAATTGGTGCAGATTTGCGTTTATTTGGTCGCGATTTCAACTACAACGGCGACAAGCAACAATGGAACTTTGGTGGCCGCGAACAAAGGCGTAATTCTTTAGCTTACCCAAGTCTGCGAGGTGCGAATCAATTGTTGAATGCCTCAGCTGTATTGGCAGCACTTGAAGCCTTACGCCATGAATTACCCGTTGGTGCGCAAGAAGTGCGAACGGGATTGGTGATGGTCGATTTGCCAGGGCGATTCCAAGTCTTGCCCGGACGTCCAACAGTTGTTTTAGATGTCGCACACAACCCGCATGCAGCTGCAACTTTAGCTCAAAATCTCGATAATATGGGCTTTCATGCCTATACCTACGCGGTGTTTGGTTCTATGCTGGATAAAGACATTGCAGGTGTTATTGCGCAGATGAAAGGCAAGGTCGATCACTGGTGTGTCTGCGATCTGCCATTGCCACGCGCAGCAACATCTGAGCAGTTAGCGCAGGAGCTGCAGATTGCTAATGTGCTTGAAGATAAAGAGCATAGCTTACAAAAATTCAGCACTCCCGAAGAAGCTTATGCTTTTGCGATGAGCAAAGCAGGGGAAAATGATAGAATAGTGGTCTTCGGTTCGTTTTTGACAGTTGCAGGTGTCATGCGTGCTAGAAGAAACGCTCAATCCTAAGCGACCTACCAAAGAAAACCTATTTGCTATGAGCCTAGACTCGCTATTTAAGCAAAATAATAAGAACAAAAATGATAATGAATTCGCTGACGATGTTAGCGGTGAGTTTCGTTCGCGCTCAGAAGAAGAATCTTTGGCAGCAGCCGAATCGTCCTCGCGCAGCAAAGCGAACAAGCCTGGCAAGCGGAGCGCTAGCCCAGGAAATAGCCGGAAAGCTAGCGTAGACGATGCGGCCTTGCCTGAAAAAAAGCGTGCGCGTCGTCGCTTGATTGGTGCCGTTGCTCTGGTACTGGCTGCGGTGATTGGCTTGCCCATGGTATTTGATTCAGAGCCAAATACATCAGCACCTAAAATCGCGATAGAAATTCCTTCCAAAGAAGATCTGCAATCCCAACCACAAACGACAACGCCATTGACGGATGTGAATAAGAACTTAAATCAGGGTATTGATCCATCAGAAGAAGTACTTAAGCCTTCACCTAATCCTGCAACTGCAACAGCACCAACAGTCAACGCGCCAATTTCTGACCCAGCAGTGAAAGATGCACGTGCAATCGTGAGCGTGGATGCGAATGCAAAATCGACTTCGCATGTGGCTGAGAAGCTACAAGATAAAAAGGCTGAGCTTGTTGCTGCAAGTAAGGCGGTCGCTACTAATTCAACACTTGTAGCAAACAAAGTTACACAAGAAACCTTGAAGAAACCTGAGGTCAAAGTTGAATCCAAGACCGAGATCAAAAAGGATAAATTAGACGATGCCACGCGCGCATTGGCTCTGTTAGAAGGCCGTACTCTGCCGGATGAGCCACCAAAAACAGAAGTGAAGGCGAATAAACCAGATAGCGCTAATGGCAGTTTTGTGGTGCAAGTTGCTGCGCTCAATTCGGCTGCAAAAGTAAAAGAATTACAGAGTAAGCTCAAAGCGGCGAATATCACTTCGTATACGCAGAAGATCATCACCACAAACGGTGAGGTGAGCAGAATTCGTGTTGGACCATTTGCGAATAAAGCAGAAGCTGAAAAGATGCGCGCAAAGTTGGTGAAGCTCGGTTTGAATGGCTCTTTGATACCAAATTAAACACAGACAATAAATAGCTAGCCTACGGATAAATTTGTGACTTTATTTGATTACATCGTTTTGTTTATTATTATTTGTTCGGTAGTGATCAGTACTTTGCGCGGTTTGATCAAAGAAATTTTGTCCTTGATCAGTTGGATCGTCGCCTTGGTGGTGGCGAATGCATTTGGTGCCACAGTGGCAAATTGGTTGTCAGATCTGATACCGGGTCAATTAAGTCGGATGATCGTTGCCTTCCTCGCCTTATTTATTGGTGTGCGCTTGTTGATGGCGTTGTTGATGCGCGCAGTTGATGCGATGATTAAGGCCAGTGGTTTGAGCTTAGCGGACCGTGGCTTGGGCGGCTTGTTTGGCTTAGCACGTGGTTGTGTGATTGTGATGGCAATAGTCTTGGTTTGTGGCATGACTGCCATTCCACAACAAGGTTTTTGGAAAGATGCTTTGCTAAGCCCCGTTGCGGTGAGTGCTGTGCGCACTGTGATGCCTTTTTTGCCTGGCTCAGTGACGCAACACGTCAAACTGTAAAGTTTTTGTTGGATTTTTATTCGAATTTTGTTCGGATTTTAATCAAGTTTTAATCGTTCTTATTTTTGTTTTTTTAGGAGTCCACCATGTGTGGCATCGTTGGCGTCGTATCAAAAAATCCTGTTAATCAATTAATCTATGATGCTTTGCTGCTATTGCAGCATCGTGGTCAAGATGCTGCTGGTATCGCCACTAGTCATGGTAGTAAGTTTGCTATGCACAAGGCGAATGGTTTAGTGCGTGACGTGTTCCGCACCCGCAATATGCGTTCGCTGCCAGGTAACATCGGTATCGGCCAAGTTCGTTATCCAACGGCTGGCTCTACCAGTGAAGAAGAGGCGCAACCATTTTATGTGAACGCACCTTTTGGTATCGTGTTGGCGCATAACGGTAATTTGACCAATGCCGCAGAATTAAAAATCGAATTGTTCAAAAATGATTACCGTCATTTAAATACAGATTCGGATTCTGAAGTTTTGTTGAATATCTTGGCGCATCAAATCCAAGAAGTTGTTAGCGGCTACTCTTTAGATCCGGTATCTCTGTTCCGTGCCGTAGCGATGTTGCATCGCCGTGTACGCGGTTCTTATGCGGTGGTTGCACAGATTGCTGGTCACGGTATGCTCGCTTTCCGTGATCCATTCGGTATTCGCCCTTTGTGTCTTGGTTCTGCGCAGACCGATAATGGTGTCGAATATATGTTGGCAAGTGAATCTGTTGCTTTAGAAGGTACAGGCTTTAGATTCGAACGTGATGTTGCGCCAGGTGAAGCGATTTTTATTGATCTTGATGGCAAACTTTACAGTGAACAGTGCGCAGAAAATCCTAGCTTGAATCCATGCGCATTTGAATACGTGTACTTAGCACGTCCAGATTCTACTATTGATGGTACGTCGGTGTATCAGACCCGTTTGAATATGGGCAAATATCTGGCAGAGAAAATTCGTAGCCAGTTTGGACAAGGCGATATCGATGTTGTGATGCCGATCCCAGATTCTTCTCGCCCGTCTGCGATGGAATTAGCAGATTGCTTGAATTTGGATTACCGTGAAGGCTTCATTAAAAACCGTTATATCGGTCGTACGTTCATGATGCCAGGTCAGGCAATTCGTAAAAAATCTGTACGCCAAAAATTGAATGCGATTGCTTCTGAATTTAAAGGCAAAAACGTTTTATTGGTTGATGATTCTATTGTGCGCGGTACAACCAGTCGTGAAATCGTACAGATGGCACGTGAGTCTGGTGCGCGTAAAGTGATTTTTGCTTCAGCCGCGCCACCAGTACAATTCCCGAATGTGTACGGCATCGATATGCCAACCCGCAGTGAGTTGATTGCCTTTGGTCGTTCACAAGATGAGATTTGTCGCGAAATTACAGCCGATGCTTTGGTCTACCAAGATGTGGCTGACATGAAGCGAGCGATCTCAGATGCGAATCCCGTATTGAAGAGTATAGAAGCTTCTTGCTTTGACGGTTTTTATATTACAGGCGATGTGACACCAGAATATTTAGATCGACTCGAAGCAGCGCGCAATGGCTCGCGTTCAGATAAAGAGGACATGGTACGTTCACAATTGAATTTGAATTTATCTCATAGTACAGACTAAATTTATCAATTAATTTCTCTGAATTTGAAAAACGCCGTTAGTGAAAACTAACGGCGTTTTTTTATTGACTTTACATATGACAATTGTCATTAAAAAGAGGTGGCAAACGGTTCTATTCAAAGTAGCAGCTTTGCTGCAAAATCATGCCATCTTTGAAAATTTTCGAAGCCACTTTTTGATAGGATAAAAAATGACCCATGCACTCCTTGAAGTAAGGCAACTAAGCAAAAGTTTCGCGCAACGCCTCGTGGTCGACAATATTTCATTCTCGGTACAAGCAGGTCAAACCATAGGATTATTAGGGCCGAATGGCGCTGGCAAATCGACTACCGTGAATATGATTTGTGGCCTTTTGACAGCGGATGCTGGCAAAGTTTTATTATCCGGTGAATTGATGGCTGCGGGGAATCAAAAAGCCAAAATGCAATTAGGCTTGGTACCGCAAGAGTTAGCCCTATTTGAAGATTTGTCGGCGCGTGAAAATCTGAAGTTGTTTGGCGCTTTGTATGGACTAAGCGGTCGTCATTTGGAATCACGTTGCGATGCCGTATTAGATCTGGTCAGTTTAAAAGACAGGGCAAAAGATAAGCCCTCGAGCTTTTCTGGTGGCATGAAACGGCGTTTGAATATCGCAGCTGCATTGCTGCATGACCCTCAGTTATTGATACTCGATGAGCCAACCGTCGGCATCGATCCGCAAAGTCGGAATGCAATTTTCGACGCTTTAGAAATCTTAAAAGCACAAGGTCGCGCTTTGATCTATACCAGCCATTACATGGAGGAAGTCGAGCGTCTGGCAGATCATATTGTTATCGTCGATCATGGCAAGATCATCGCGAATGAAACGCCAGCAGAGTTAATTCAACGCTTGCCTGCACAAGCTGCGTTACTTCTGAGTTTGACTCAAGCGCTTTCATCGCCAATGCTAGATCAGCTTAAACAACACACTGGAGTCAGTGCGGTCACTTTGAAAGACGATGGTAAGGCACTGGAAATCGCTTTGCATACACAAGATTGTGCTCTGACGATACTCAATTTTTTAGCGCAGCAAGGATGTGTGGTTACGCATTTTGCGACTGCCAAAACCAAGTTAGAAGACGTTTTCCTAGCATTGACTGGTCGAAGTCTGCGAGATTAGTCACCAAAAGTCTTTATTTATACGCGTCCTCTTACCAATTCATTTTATGAAAGACGGTGATCAATCATGATTCCCTTATTCGCCCTGATACGCAAAGATATTATTTTGTTCTTGCACGACAAACGTGCTTTGGTCTTAACACTGTTGATGCCAATTTTGTTAGCCGCATTCTTCGGCTATCTTACTGGCGGTAGCGGCAAAAAAGATGCTGCAAAAATTGAAATCGCTTTAGTGCAAATTGACCAGCATGTGATTAGTCAAAAAATTGTCGCAGGTCTGAAAGCAGATGCCAGTTTGCAGATAAAAGAACTCAGTGTAGACGCAGCGCAAGAGTTGGTTAGAAAAGGCAAGTTAGCTGTGGCGATAGTATTGCCAGAGGGTTTTGGTGCAGCAGCTGGCAAAGCCTTCTTTAACGCAAAAGAAAAACCTGATTTGCCGCTGTATTATGATCCATCACAGGGCACTGTATTGGCAATGGTGAAAGGAATTTTAGTTCAACATGTGATGCAAAGCGTGAGTGCCGAAATGTTTTCAGGTACTACAGGTTCCAATATGGTTGAACAAAGCATCGCGGAGCTTAATGCGACATCAGTACAGAATGCAGATCAAAAAGAACTGAAGACATTTTTAGGCAGTTTGAAAGACTTTCAGCAATATCAGCAAGGTCAGCAAAGCGCACAAAGCACCAATGACGTAACAACTGGTGCCACAGCTGAGTCGCAACAAAAGCCAGCAGGTTTGAGTATGCCGTTTAATCCAAAAGATGAAGCTTTAAGTGCGAAGACTGGCGTCGCCAGTAGTTATAACGGCTATGCACATTCATTTGCGGGCATGACCGTACAGTTCATTTTGTTTTTGGCGATTGATGCTGGCATCGGGGTTCTGCTATCGCGCAAGCAAGGTCTTTGGAATCGACTCTTGGCGGCACCAATTGGTATGAATACCTTAATTATCGCTCGTGCACTGTCTTGTGCTTTGATCGCTTTCTTTGTCAGCTGTGTATTGTGTGTCGTGGCGATCTTGGTATTTCAGGTGGAAATTTTGGGCAGTGTTTTGGGATTGATTGGTATCGCCATTTGTTTTTCGATGATGACGGCGAGTTTTGGATTGCTGATCGCCGCGTTCGGCAAGACACCGGAAGCAGCACGTGGAATCGCTACATTTGCAACTTTAATCTTGGTGATGCTTGGGGGCGCGTGGATGCCGTCTTTTCTCTTCCCGCAATGGTTACAGGATATAACTGTTTTTATTCCGACACGGTGGGCGGTAGATGGATTTGATGCCATGACGTGGCGAGGCTTGGGAATTGACGCGGCGATTTTACCAATGGCAGCTTTGGCTGGATTTACCTTCCTATTTGGTGCCTTGGCGTTGTGGCGCTTTGGTCGTGAGCAAGCCGCAAGATAATAGGGCGATGATGGAGCGGTGACTGGGTGAAAAAATACTAGGCTAGTTAGTATTCGTATCCAAACGTAACAGAACATACTCGCTTGTTTCAATTTCATACAAAACAAACATGCACGAGCGATTTTCGATAAGGAATTGAAAATATAATGGTGGAAACTTTCTCCACCATTTCTTGAATTGAATAATGAATAAACTCTCTTTTCCCCAAAGTGCCGTTGCATTGGCTATTGGAAGTATCTTTAGTCTCAGTGAAATGTCGTTTGCACAAGGGCAGCAAGAGAAAAACAAAACAGAAGAGCCTATCAAGAAAGTGGAGGAAACAGCGACGTCGAATGCAGCAATAGAAGTTCGTCGACGTGCTATGCAGAGTCGGCAGCAAAATAATTTGCAGAGTGTGCCGCCAGCGAAATCAAATGCCGAAAAAAATGAAGTTGTAGAATCCAAAAATACAGATCAATTACAAAAAGTAACGGTGAATGGAAGCAAACAATCGGATATCGATCTGCGACGTAATTCTATCGCCGGAAAAATAATTGTCGGACGTGAAGAATTAGATCGTGATGGAGATTTTACTGTTGGTGAAATTTTAAAACGATTGCCTGGGGTGACGACCGGTGGCCGTCCAGGGCGAGGTGGTGATGTTCGGATGCGCGGCATGGGTGGTGGCTATACACAAATTTTAGTGAATGGCGAACGCCCACCTCGAGGCTTTTCGATGGAGTCTTTGTCCCCCGATCAGGTAGAACGTATCGAAGTAATGCGTGGTCCTGTTGCAGAATTTAGCACGCAAGCAATTGCTGGCACGATCAATATCATTTTGCGAGAAGAGTTTCACCCTAAGGATGTTGATTTGAAGTTGGCTTTGGGGTTTGAGCAAGGAAGAGTGGCACCTAATTTATCCATTACTTATCCCGGACAGATCGGTGATTTGAACTATGCCCTGAGTGGCTCTATATTTCGTAACGGACAACGAGATTACGGAAGTTCGCAAAGAATAGAGCAGGGCGACGCCGGTGACATCCAGTTGATTCAAGATCAAATCGATCAAACTAGCCGTCAATCAATTGGGATCCATTTGACGCCAAGGTTTAGCTATAAATTCGAGAATGGCGATAATGTGACTTTACAACCTTTCTTGATGAATTCGCGCAGCCAGTCAAGCAATCATTCGCGAATTAATCAAACGCCTGAATTGCTTGATCCTGTTACTTTGCGTGCGCCAGTCGCCTTAGCAAACTCGCAAAGTCATTCCGAATCAAGCATGTTTCGTTTGAACGCCAATTATCAACATCGATTTGAAGATACTTCTAAACTAACACTACGCGCTGGTGTTAGCAGTGGTCGTGCAGACAGCGATAGTTTGCGCACACAATTTGCTAAGAACGGTGAGCAACTCAATTTGATCAGTGATCTCAATAATACGCGCGATACGGGCATTAGCTTAGGCGGTAAATATACGACGCCGATTGGTGATAGACAGAATCTGGCCGCAGGTTGGGATTTTGAGCGTAGTCAGCGCGAGCAAAAACGTATTTCTCTAGATAATGGTAAGCCGCAGTTTACCGAGTCAGGTGATAATTTAGAAGCATCGACACGTCGTGTCGCTGCCTATGTTCAAAGTGAAATAGATCTCAGTCCACAATGGTCTGGCTATGCAGGTATTCGTTGGGAAGGTATTCAAACGCACAGTAGCAAAGCTAATTATGTGGTTGATAATTCCAGTAGTGTTTTTAGTCCTATCGTACATGCGGTGTATCGTATTCCCGATTTCGGTAAAGATCAGATTCGTATGAGTTTGACCAACAGCTATCGGGCACCGGCCTTAAATGATGTGATCGCAGTGCCTGCAATTTCGCCATTGAATGGACCGACGCGACCCGATCGAAGCGGCAATCCTGACTTGAAGCCGGAGTTGTCACGAGGTATTGATATCGCCTATGAACATTATTTGAAAACCGCTGGAATTATGAGCGTGAATCTGTTCGTTAAGGAAATAGATGATCTGATTCGACGTCGTACTGAATTAGTACAAGTGGGCAATGAATCACGCTGGCTGAATTCGCCGATTAATATCGGGCGAGCCATTGCAAAGGGCATTGAACTCGAAGCGAAATTTCAGTTGCAGGAATTTTTCCCGCAAGGGCCGGCCGTCGATGTACGCACCAACTACAGTCGATTTTGGTCTAGCGTCGATGATGTCAAAGGACCCAATAATCGTTTAGATCAGCAACCTAGTCAGACCGCAAATCTTGGTTTAGATTATCGGATTAGTGGTTTGCCGATGACACTGGGCGGGAACTTAAATTGGACGCCAGCTTACGTCAATCAAGTCAGTGACACACAAATGCTCAGTATCGGTATTAAGCGGCAAGTTGACGTATACGCCTTGTGGAAATTTTCACCTAACCTAAAGATACGCCTTGCCGCGAATAATTTGCAGGCGAACGATTATGTTAGTGGGAATAGTTTGGCGATCAATCGTATCAACTATTTGCAAAGCAATCGTTCTCGTACTTATACCGTATTCAATTTAAGATTAGAGTTGAAAATTTAACTTAATGAATGAAATTGAAAGCGAGCTTGCATACTAGCTTGCATGTATCGTGTCGTCCAAATCATCTGTTCGATGCGATGCAATGCTGATTAAACCCGACTGCGCCGCTTGTTGTGGATGGCGCATTACACGACTATAGAAATCTTCTGGCTGTACTAGGCTAGTGTGTATGATTCCTATACAAGCATTCCGCCCAGATTTTTTCACCAGATATAAACCCTGATCCGCAAAATTTACCACCTGTGCCCAAGTGACCAGATGAGGCTGCATTGGCAGGAAGGGGAAGCTCGCATAGCCAACTGAACAGGTGCGAGAAATTTCGACATCATCAAGTAATTTAAAGGTGGTGTCAGCGACTACTTGACGGATGCGTTCAGCGACCAGCGCGGCATCTTTACGATTACAAGTGCGGGCAACGACTAGAAATTCTTCTCCGCCCCAGCGCACCAGATAATCGGATTCCCTAAAAACACTTTGCAAGCGGTCTCGCATTTGCATCAGTACCATGTCACCACAGGCGTGACCATAAGTATCGTTGACAGATTTGAAATGATCGAGGTCAACCATAAAAAATACGATATCGCTGTCAGCTGGGTGATTCATTAGCTCGTTGGGATTATGCATTTGATCTTCGTAAGCGCGCAGCGCCCGTGCTACATCACTTTCGATGTTTTGTAGCAAAAATCGTCTATTGCGTAATCCTGTCAATGGATCTGTGATGCTGACTTCTTCTAATTGATTTTGCGTTTCCCGCAATGCAGTTAAGGTGAGCTGTAATTGCTTATAGGCAGATGCATTATCGAGCGCAATCGCGCCATAGGCTGCCAGGGTGCGTAAGATAGAACGTTCACGTTCACCATAGACATGCGCTCGTGTTGATTGGATCGACATCACACCTAACAGGCGTTCACCTATCATCAATGGTGTGTACAAAAGGCTGAGGGTAGCGACCGTGCCGGGAATAATAAAACGACCGGTGGCGCCAGGTTCTCGCTCCAATACAATTTCTTGACGTTCACGCGCGCAACGTGCAAATGATGAGATAGGATGATCAAGAGCCGTTTCAAAGCAAGGGATTGGTACGCCATTCTCTATGCCGAAAACGAAACGTAAAGTATCGCCATCAGGCTCCAGTAGCGATATTCCAAAACTTGTTGCATCGAGCAAGTCATTGACATGTCTATGTAAAGCTTCGAATACAGATTCCACATCTAAATTTGCGGTGAGTTCGCGTCCGATTAAACCCAAGGTTTCAAGGGTGTTACTGGCTTCTTGTAAACTGGCAGCGCGTTCTGCTTCGGATGTCGCAATTTTTCGATGATATTCTGCGTCCGCACGGTGGCGCGCATTTTCGTAGCGAACCTGCATTGCAATCGCACGATTATGCGCTTCATGTAATCGACGATTATCTTTTGCTTTTGCTGCAAGGCGTGAATAATGAAATGCGGATTGAAAATCTGCAATGAGTGCATAGCTGTCGGCAATATGGTCCAGCAAATCTGCCGGAATGTTGATGCCTTTGATGGATTGGCACAGGGCGAGCGCTTCCAGTTGATAATGCAAGCACAGATTGGGAGCTTGGCTTTCAATTTGCAGAGAGTTATTGTGAAAATCGGGATTTTTTCTTGCGAGTTCTGCGTACACCCGTAAACATTTAATTTGCTCGTCGATATTGTGGTGTTCGCGTGCAATGTTCAGCGCTTGACAGATTTTCTCATGTGCTTCGTTGACTAGGTCGAGACGACAATACGCAATAGCCTGACCACGCCAGCAATCTGATAAAAACACAGGCTCATTATGATTTTCAATTCGCTCCGCAGCTTGCTCGAAAAAACGCAGCGCCTCGTCGGGCTTGCCTAAATCTAAGGATAAATCTCCGAGATACGCCAGGGTGTGAGCATAAGTTCGTGATCTGGGAATTTTTATCTGGTTATTTAATGCCTCAATGAGTTTCTCTTTTGCTTCTTCATGCCGACCTAATAATCGTAATGCATTACCTGTTTGTAGTAAGGCAATCGCCAAAGAACTAGGCCATTGATTTTCTCGTGCGTATCCAAGTGCAATCTCATCCCATTCTAGTGCGGCATTCATATCGCCCAAGGTTGCAAACGAGTCAGCAGCATTTGTTGCCGCCAAAATAGATTGACGAATTTGTCCGGTTTCTAAGGCGGCGGCGTGTGCTTGAATATGTAGTCTGCATGACTCGCCCATGTCGCCAATTTTATTCGCGATGATCGCGCGGGCGCTAGCAAGCCAAGCCACTACCGAGGGGTGATAATCGAGCTCGACATTAAAATGTTGATGTAATTCAGTAAGTGTATTTTGTGGATCGCGAATCGCGCTATTATGCAGCTGGCGAGCTAAAGCAACCTGGGTGCGCAGCAGATCACCCGCATCTAGATAATGTTCTTTCGCCGCTTGTAAGCATTGATCACGTTGTTGGATTTCGCCCAGGTCACGATGAATAGAGCTAAATAAAAAATAAGTATCGCCGAGACTTATGAAGTCTCCGCATTCTTCTGATAAGTTGAAGGCAAGATTGGCGTCTTGTTTAGCTAAATCCAAATCTCCATAAAGCCACTGAATTTCCGCTCGGATAAGTGCAATCCGTGTCAGCGTAGATGCTGGATTTTTAAGTGTTTTTGAGAGGGCCTTGAGTAAGTCTTCAGCTTCTTTGATTAGACAGAGTGCCTGTTGACAATCGCGTTGCCGCAAGTGCCAGGCTAGTTGTACTAAAATTTCCAGACGAGGCAACTCTTCAGTCGATGATAGTGCCGACTCCAGTCCAAAAATTTCTGCATCTAATACGTACAAATCCATTCTGACCTTACGTTAATTTCTGATTGCTGATCGACAGCGTCATCGAATTTAACATAAAGAAGCTGAGCTTGAAATACGTTGTATTGCCCGATCTAACAGTGTTTCACCTTCTTCGTGTCTAGTACAAGGTCTTTGGCGTGAACTAAAAGTCAATATTTATTTGGTATTTTAGCGAATAATATTTCTTAGAATAGTGCCGAGGTCACTTTCAGGACTTCATCTATCGTCGTCACACCATCAATAATTTTGTGTGCACCCGCCACTCTCAACGGTTTCATTTCATCTTTAATTGCTTGATCTCTGAGTGCATGAATGTCTGAGTCTTGTTGTATTAGCTTACTAAAGGTTTGTGTGACAGTTAATAATTCATATAAGCCTGTTCGCCCTTTGTAGCCAGTCTGACGACATTCCAGACAACCAACCGGTCGGTAGACTGTTTTTGGTTTCTCGATTGGCCAGCTCTCTACCATGGCTGACCAAACAGGGTCGGGAATTTCACCATCAGTCGACTTACAATGAGGGCACAAAGTTCTGACCAAACGTTGTGCCAGAATGCCGATAATAGTCGCTTCTAGTAAATAGTAGGGAACACCTAATTGCAACAAACGCATAATCGCTGATGGGGCGTCATTGGTGTGTAGTGTTGATAACACTAAATGTCCTGTAAGTGCAGCTTGAATCGCCATTTCTGCCGTCGCCAAATCGCGAATTTCACCGACCATGATGATGTCTGGATCTTGACGCATTAAGGCACGAATACCATCTGCAAATGATAAATCGATATTCGACTGTACTTGCATTTGATTGAATGAACTTTCCACCATTTCAATGGGATCCTCAACGGTACAGACGTTCACATCAGAAGTTGCTAATGCTTTTAATGTCGTATAAAGCGTCGTGGTTTTTCCTGAACCTGTTGGTCCGGTAACCAAAATAATCCCATGAGGTTTTTTGGTCAGCTCGTCCCAGCGAATCGCGTCGTTGATTGGAAAACCTAATTCGGGTAAAGTTTTTACCACGACTTCGGGATCGAAAATACGCATCACCAATTTCTCGCCAAATGCAGTCGGCAAGGTTGATAAACGTAATTCCACTTCTTGACCATCCGATGTACGTGTCTTCACCCGACCATCTTGTGGGCGACGCTTCTCAATCACGTCCATACGTCCCAATAATTTAATCCTGGCAGTCATTGCAATCATGACGATCGCTGGAACTTGGTAAACTTGGTGTAGTACGCCATCGATACGGAATCGTATGGCGGCCATATCACGTTTTGGTTCTAGATGGATATCGGACGCTCTTTGTTCAAAAGCGAATTGCCAAAGCCAATCGACGATGTTGATAATGTGTTGATCATTGGCATCGACTTGTTTGTTCGCTTTGCCAAGCTCGACTAATTGCTCAAAATTATTTCTGAGGGCAACATCATTGCCACTTGATTTACGTGCGTCTTTGATCGATTTTGCGAGTGAAAAAAACTGTGCCGTATATTGTGCAATATCAAGAGGATTTGCTAGTACCAGTTTAATTTCTTTTTTTGTCAGTCGTGAAATTTCATCAAGCCATGATGCGTTATTGTAAGGATCGGTTGTGGCAACAATCACGGTGTCATTCGTTGCATCGACTGGCAGAATATGAAAGCGCGTTGCATAGGTCGACGACATTACATCTGAGACTTTGGTGAAATCGATTTTTAAAGGGTCTATGCGATAAAAAGGAATGCCAGCTTTACGTGCGGCCCATTCGGTTAACCAATCTAGCGTCAATAACTGTTGTGGTCGTAACGCGGAGTACAGCTTTGCCTGCGCGATCGCTGTAAAAGGATGCATGCTCTCTGGGCCATTTTTGTGTATGCCACGCGCATGATTGAACGCAACTTTTGCATCTTCTTTTTTGACGATGCCATCTTCCATCAGCCAAGTAAAAATTTGCTGCATATTGAGACTTTTAATCGTTCCACTATTCATATTGATCACTTTGTAATTGGCTAATTAGATAGGTAAGACGCAGATGCCCGAATGGATTAATGTTGTGTGTTGGTCAGGCCATCAACCCATTTCTTTGCTGGAAGTTTGCTTGACTCTTGAATTTGCTGCGCGCGGGAATAGAGGAGATCAAGGTCAAGCTTCAGCCGTGGTTTGAATGCGATCGCTACCACATTTCCATCATGGACTTCGGGCAAACAGAGTACGGTACCGAATACATATCGCAGAACTTTGATGTTCTTAGCAAAACTCGGATGGTCTCCAAATAAATTTACCGTCAACATACCGTCTGCTTTCAGACAATCGAAGCACGCTTGATAAAACTCTGTACTGTCAAGAACTGGTCCTCGCGCGGTTGCATCGTAGAGATCGACTTGTAAGGCGTCAAATTGATCATGATTTTCTGGATCGCACACGAAATCCATTGCATCCATTTCTAGTACTTGTAGACGCTCATCATTCGCAGGTAGTTTGAACATGCTTTCGCAAATCATGATGACTGCCGGGTTTAAATCGACTGCGGTCACTTTTGCATTCGGAAAATGTCGATAGCAGAATTTTGTTAGCGCACCAGTACCCAGGCCTAGTTGCAAAATATGTTGAGGCTGATCTTTAAATAGCATCCAACACATCATTTGCTGCGCATATTCCAGTTCTAACCAATCTGGTTTACGCAAACGCATTGCGCCCTGCACCCATTCAGTACCAAAGTGCAGATAACGAACTCCGTCGTGTTCAGATAAGGTGACAGGAGCAAATTTTGGTTTGCGCTTTTTTTCTGCGGCACTTGGGCCAGATCGGTAATTTGATTCGGCTTCGATAGATTTTCGTTTAATTAGCATAAGGGGCGGAGAATAAATTAACTCGTTTTTGCTGGATAGCGCTTGCAATGATTGATTGTAAACCCTATGTTGTAGTATGTGCTATCAGCATGACATGAAAATATTTCTAGAATCTTATTTTTTTGATGTGAATTGAATTGAGGCCTACTTGTACAGGCATTAAAACACGTTGAATTGTCAACTGATTGTTAAATGTGACGTTGTGTTGAAACGGGTAGTGGGCATTGATTTATTTGGTCTTGGACAGGCAATACTGTTTAGGCTTGTTCTTACGGTTCTTTTTTAAGGAGTTTATTTTGAAAAAAATTATCTTAATCGCGACGGTGATCGCGGCCACTTTTTCCTTAAGTGCATGCGTGTCCACACGCACCTCAGGAAGTGTTTATCGCCCATATCAAACGCAGAATGAAATGACGGTTCGTATGGGGGTAGTCGATTCAGTACGCGAGGTGACTATTGATGGTGGTCGCAGTGGTGTGGGAACACTGACTGGCGCTGCTTTGGGTGGACTGGCTGGCTCCAGTGTTGGCGGCGGGCGCGGATCAACTGCGACAGGGATTGTCGGTGCGGTTGTTGGTGGAATTATTGGTAATAATGTGGAATCAAATGCGAATGTGCGCAAAGGTTTTGAAATTACGGTTCGTTTAGATAACGGTGAATTAAAAGCAATTACACAAGATGCGGACGAAACATTCCGTCCTGGAGATCGCGTTCGTTTATTATCTGATCGTCGTACTACGCGCGTCACACATTAAGTATTACGTGTTTAACTTAAAATAAAAAGCCGGAACTCTAAAGTTCCGGCTTCTATTTTTTTGAGCCTTAAATTACTTACTTGCTAACGTTTAACAGCATTTCGTTCAAACGTTTTACAAACGCACTTGGGTCCTCGAGTGTGCCGCCTTCCGCCAGCGCCGCTTGATCGAACAGTATGTGTGACCAATCATTGAACTTGGCTTCTTCGTATTTCAAACGTTGTACCAAGGGATGATCGGGATTGACCTCCAAAATCGGTTTAGATTCTGGCGCTGCCTGACCTGCGGCTTTCAACATGCGTACCAAATTACCTGAAAGCTCGTTTTCGTCAGCGACTAAGCAAGCTGGTGAATCAGTTAAGCGGAAGGTGATGCGAACGTCTTTAGCTTTATCAGCTAAGGCAGTTTTCATCTTTTCAACGAGATCTTTAAATTGCGTTTCGGTTTCTTCATGCTGCTTCTTCTCAGCTTCATCTTCCAATTTACCCAGATCCAAATCGCCTTTCGCGACTGATACCAAATCTTTACCTTCAAATGCAGTCAGGAAGGACAACATCCATTCGTCAACACGATCGGTGAGCAATAAGACTTCTACGCCTTTTTTGCGGAAAATTTCCAGGTGTGGGCTATTTTTTGCTGCGGCAAAACTATCTGCCGTAACGTAGTAAATCTTATCTTGACCTTCTTTAGCGCGGGCAATATAGTCGGCTAGTGAAACGGTTTGGGACTCATTATCATTGTGCGTGGAAGCAAAACGGAGTAGGGCAGCGATACGATCTTTGTTCGCTGCGTCTTCGCCAACACCTTCTTTTAATACTTGACCAAATTCTTTCCAGAAGCTGGCAAATTTTTCCTTCTTGCTTTCTGCTTCATCGCCTTCCGCATTCGCCAAATCTTCCAGCATACCCAGCACACGTTTTGTAGATCCTTCACGGATCGCTTTGATATCGCGTGATTCTTGCAAAATTTCACGAGATACATTCAGAGGCAAATCGTTGGAATCAATAATCCCTTTTACAAAACGCAAATAAACTGGCATCAATTGTTCGGCATCATCCATGATGAATACACGTTTGACGTAGAGCTTGATGCCACCACGTTTGTTGCGATCCCACATATCAAACGGCGCGCGGCTTGGAATGTACAGCAACTGTGTATATTCGCTGCGACCTTCGACGCGATTGTGTGTATGCGTCAAAGGCGCAGTGTAATCGTGCGAAATGTGTTTGTAGAATTCTGTGTATTGCTCAGGCGTGATGTCAGATTTGCTGCGAGCCCACAAGGCGCTCGCTTGATTGACAGTTTCAAGTTCGTCTTTGAGAACTTGTTCTTTTTTCTCGTCATCCCATTCTTCTTTTTGCATCAAGATAGGCAAAGAGATGTGGTCAGAATAAGTGCGAATGATGGATTTGAGTTTCCAAGAAGAGAGGAAATCATCTTCACCTTCGCGCAAATGTAAGGTGATAGAAGTGCCACGATCTTCTTTGGTGATTTGCTCTACACTGAAGTCGCCAGCGCCAGCAGATTCCCAACGTACGCCTTCGATTGCCGCTGTGCCGGCACGGCGTGATTCCACCGTCATTTTGTCTGCAACGATAAAGCCTGAGTAGAAACCGACGCCAAACTGACCAATCATAGCGGCATCTTTTTGCTGATCGCCAGACAATTTGGAGAAGAATTCTTTGGTGCCAGATTTGGCAATCGTGCCCAGATGATTCACTGCATCGTCACGTGTCATACCAATGCCGTTATCGCTGATGGTAATCGTGCGCGCGGCTTTGTCGAAACTAACTTTGATCTTTAATTCGGAATCATTTTCGAACAAGCTGGCATCGTTAATAGCTTCAAAACGCAATTTGTCGGATGCATCCGATGCATTAGAAATGAGTTCTCTTAAGAAGATTTCTTTGTTTGAGTACAAAGAATGGATCATCAATTGGAGTAATTGTGAAACTTCTGCTTGAAATCCTAGGGTTTGTTTTTCTGACATGCTTTCCTCGATATTTAAGAATTGAAGGAGTAGAAACCGCGCCTACGCGGATTCAATGAATGTTTTAATGTGGGCATCAGGTGTGGCAGTAACGCGATATTTCAAGAGGGAGATGTAGACTTTTTCTACATTTGAGTTTGGCGTGTATTTTGAACAAGCAAAGATAATCCCCTGATACAAAACGCCGTATAGGCGTGACAGAAACCCATCTTTTTGTCATCAATGCGTAGTAAGTCTTTGAAATAATGACGAAAATATCTGCATTGTTTGTAATCAAGACGTAAGTTTTGCATTGCAGCATGCTATAATCGTCGGTTATTCGAATCACCTCCCAAATAAATACAATCATGACCAACAATACACGCGCTATTCGCAACATCGCCATTATCGCCCACGTTGACCACGGCAAAACTACGCTAGTGGATCAATTGCTGCGCCAATCTGGTACTTTCCGTGATAATCAACAAGTTGATAATCGCGTTATGGATTCCAACGATATTGAGAAAGAGCGCGGTATCACGATTCTTTCCAAAAACTGTGCAGTTGAATACAAAGGCACACACATCAACATCGTTGATACCCCAGGCCATGCGGATTTCGGTGGTGAAGTTGAACGTGTATTGTCCATGGTTGACAGCGTGTTGTTGCTGGTTGATGCGCAAGAAGGTCCAATGCCGCAAACACGTTTCGTGACACGTAAAGCTTTGGCTTTGGGTTTGAAACCTATCGTGGTTGTGAACAAAATTGACCGTGAAAACGCTGATCCTCAAAAAGCAGTTAACGCGACATTTGAATTGTTCGACAAACTCGGCGCAACCGACGAACAGTTAGATTTCCCTATCGTTTACGCTTCTGGCTTCAAAGGCTATGCTGGCCTGGAAGATACAGTACGTGACGGTAACATGGAGCCATTGTTTGACGCGATCTTGAAACACGTTCCTGCACGTGAAGATGATCCAAATGGTCCATTGCAATTACAAATCACTTCTTTGGAATACTCTTCTTACGTAGGTAAGATCGGCGTTGGCCGTATCTTGCGTGGTCGTGTTCGCGCAGGTCAAGACGTAGTCTGGATGAATGGTCCAGAAGATAAACCGAGTAAAGCACGTATCAATCAAGTATTGACGTTCAAAGGTCTGGATCGTGTATTGGCTGATGAAGCATTGGCTGGCGATATCGTTTTGATCAATGGTATTGAAGAAATCAGTATCGGCTCCACCATTTGCGCACCGGACACACCGGAAGGCTTGCCAATGTTGAAGATCGATGAACCAACATTGACGATGAACTTCATGGTTAACAGCTCACCATTGGCTGGTCGCGAAGGTAAATTCGTGACGACACGTCAAATCCGTGATCGTTTAGATCGTGAATTGAAATCCAACATGGCTTTGCGCGTAGTGCAAGCTGAAGGTGACGACTCTACATACGAAGTTTCTGGTCGCGGTGAATTGCATTTGACAATTTTGATCGAAAACATGCGTCGTGAAGGTTTCGAATTGGCGGTTTCTCGTCCACGCGTTGTGTTCAAAATGGTAGATGGCGTGCGCCACGAGCCGTATGAAAACTTGACGGTTGACGTAGAAGAAAACAACCAAGGCGGCGTGATGGAAGAGCTCGGTCGTCGTCGTGGTGATTTGCAAAACATGGAACCGGACGGTAAAGGTCGTGTGCGTTTGGAATACCGTATTCCAGCGCGTGGCTTGATCGGTTTCCAAGGCGAATTCATGACATTGACACGCGGTACTGGTTTGATGAGTCACGTGTTTGATGAATACGCACCAGTTGATAATACTAAAGGTGAATTGGCTGGCCGTCGTAACGGTGTGTTGATTTCTCAAGATGACGGTGCAGCAGTTGCTTACGCGATCTGGAAATTGCAAGACCGTGGTCGTATGTTCGTCGTGCACAACGATCCAGTCTATGAAGGCATGATCATCGGTATTCACTCACGTGATAACGATTTGGTTGTGAACCCGATTAAAGGTAAGCAATTAACCAACGTTCGTTCTTCTGGTACAGATGAAGCGGTGCGCTTGGTTCCACCAATTCAAATGAGTTTGGAATACGCGGTTGAATTCATTGAAGATGATGAATTGGTAGAAGTCACGCCGAAGAGCATTCGTTTACGTAAGCGCTTCTTGAAAGAACACGAGCGTAAAAAAGCATCTCGCGAAGCTTAATAAGATTTAAATCAGGTTTAAATTAGTTCCAACATAAGCCCGCTTGATGTCATATCAAGCGGGTTTCTGCTTTTTAAATTCGGAGTTTGTGCATGCAGCAACCTAGTCACAAAACAGCATTACTATTGATGATTATCGCGCCCACGATGTGGAGCACGGCGGGTGTGTTGTCGCGTCAATTGGAATCTGCACGTGGATTTGAAGTCAGTTTTTGGCGTAGTTTTTTTGCGGCGCTCTTTGTCGGTACGGTTTTGGCTGGGCAACATAAAACAGGGCTTGGGCAGAAACTAAAAAGTTTAGGTCGCTATGGATTAGCCTCTGGTGTGATGTGGGCAGCGATGTTCACTTGCTTCATGTTGGCACTGACCATGACGACGGTCGCCAATGCTTTGATCGTTGAAAGTTTTGCACCTTTATTGACCGCAATTTTTGCTTGGATTTTTCTCTCGGAAAAAATTCCAGGGCGCACTTGGCTTGCGATTGTGGTGGCTTTTTGTGGCATGTTGTGGATGTTCATTGATGGATTTTCGCAACTTGATTCACGTGGTTTGATCGGTGTGATGTTGGCACTTTGCGTTCCCTTTGCAGTGGCAGCGAATGTCATTATTTTGAAAAAAGGTGGGCAGCACGTGGATTTAATTCCGGCTGTATTAGTCGGTGGTGTTTTATCTGCGGTGTTGATGTTGCCATTTGCTTTGCCGCTGTCTGCTTCGCTGCATGACATCTTGATTTTGGCGACCTTAGGTGTGTTTCAGTTAGGCTTGCCGTGCATGATCATGGTGCATGCTGCCAAAGGTTTGAGTGCACCGGAAATATCCTTACTTTCTTTACTTGAAGTTGTACTCGGACCATTTTGGGTCTGGTTAGCCATTGGGGAAGAGCCTGCCAAAGCAACCTTAATGGGTGGAACCGTGGTTTTGGGGGCTTTGATCTTCAATGAAGTTATGGCCTTTCGCCAAGATAGGCAAGCAAAGAGCTTGTCATAACGCAGTATGTGAGAAATCGTCAGTTGTTAAACTGGCGCAAAATTGATTAACCTTGCGCGCACGAGATGTTCTTGATGCGCAGTATTTTAAGATGGTGTTGCAATGTCAAATTCATCCTCCCAGCTATTGAAGTCGCCTGAATTATTATTGCCTGCAGGCTCCTTAGAGAAAATGCACGCTGCCTTTGATTTTGGTGCTGATGCAGTGTATGCAGGGCAGCCTCGTTACAGTTTGCGCGCACGTAACAATGAATTTTCTACGCTGGATATTTTGCAGCAAGGCATAGAAGGCGCACATGCACGTGGCAAATCTTTCTTCGTCGCTAGTAATATTTTCCCGCATAACTCCAAACTCAAAACCTATTTGATTGATATGGAACCAGTGATCGCCATGAAGCCAGACGCGCTGATTATGGCTGACCCTGGTTTGATCATGATGGTGCGTGAAAAGTGGCCAGAAGTGAATGTGCATCTCTCTGTACAAGCGAATGCCGTGAACTGGGCTGACGTTAAATTCTGGCAAAAGATGGGCTTAACCCGCGTGATTTTGTCGCGTGAATTATCTTTGGACGAGATAGAAGAAATCAAACAGCGTTGTCCAGAAATGGAGCTCGAAGTCTTCGTGCACGGTGCTTTGTGTATCGCCTATTCTGGTCGTTGCTTATTGTCTGGTTACTTCAATCACCGTGATCCGAATCAAGGCACGTGTACCAATTCTTGTCGCTGGGATTACAAGGTTGAGAATGCGACAGAAAATGAAACCGGTGACTTACAACGTATTCCAGTTGAAACCATCAAGTTTGATTTCAATAAGGCTTTAGAGGAAGCAAATCAATCATTCTCAGCGATGGGCGATATGCCACGACATCCATTGGCCGATCGTCCATACCTGATCGAAGAAGCAGGGCGTCCAGGTAGTTTCATGCCTATCTTGGAAGACGATCATGGAACTTACATCATGAATTCTAAAGATCTGCGTGCCATTGAACACGTCGAGCGTTTGGCGAAAATAGGTGTGGATTCCCTGAAGGTGGAGGGTAGAACTAAGTCTTTATACTATGTCGCGCGCACCGCACAAACTTATCGTCGTGCGATTGATGATGCAGTTGCTGGTCGTCCGTTTAATGAGCAATTGTTGGGCGAATTAAATGGATTGGCAAACCGTGGCTACACAGATGGTTTCTATCAACGTCATCACACCCAAGATCATCAAAATTACATGGAAGGTGTATCCAAGGCGCATCGCAGTCAATACGTCGGCAATGTACTTTCTATCGAAGATGGCTGGGCTGAAGTGGAAGTCAAAAATCGTTTTTCAGTTGGCGATAAGATAGAAATTATTCACCCAAGTGGTAACGAAATTATTGATCTGGCACAGATACGCAATAAGCGGAATGAAGCAATCGATGTGATTGGTGGTGCCGGGCATAAAGTACGTATTCCCCTAGACGCGAAATACGATAAGGCATTGTTAGCACGGATGCTGTAGTTACTGAAATTGTTAGTATCGTGACTGAGCACGGTGAACTGAAGTGAATAGTTAATAAGGGCGAGTGATTGTGAAGCACAATTGCTCGCCCTTATTTTTTGCCATTCGCCCCTAGGTGCCAACTTCACCGCATCTTAGACAGAAAATTAGATTACATCGCTACTAAGGTTTCTTAGCTACCAGTTCATGGTAACGGGTCTAGTGCAGATGGACAGATCCTTCTGGTGGCGCATCATCAGGCATTTCTGGATGCACCAGATCTCCTTCTGCATCGGCATATAAGGGCGCTTGACAGTCCTCGCAAAATTCCATGCCAAAAATATCCTCCAAAATTTGAATTTGGCTGATACCACTTTCTTTTAATAAGGTAGGAATTTCACCTTCACGCTCATCCATGGTCGAGATCGACGGGCCAACCAAAGCGTTGACTTCATCCTCTTGCTGATACAAAGGCCAGATCACACCATAAATAATTTCTGGCGCTTTCTTGAGTGTGAAGCCGACACGAATTTCATCCACTTGACCTGGGTGTGTTTCTGGTCCGAATCGACCTAAGATTGCACTCAATTCGCTCGCTTCAACATTCAGTGTCTGGCAGAGATAAAACACAGTTGCGCGAATAGAAATCGGTCGCACCAAGATATCTGCTTCTCGGCAGGCTGAATAATACGATTCAGGTAAGAGAAATTCAAAGCCACAGCCCGGCAGTAAATGCGCAATATCTGCATGTGCACGCTGTTTCCATAACAGCAGCGCAGCTTCCTTTGCTTTGGCAATATCAAAAGGCGATGGTGTCATTTGCCATTGAAATAATGGGGCGTTGCTTGGTGCAAGAACGACACCCAGTAAGTAACGGCTATCGGCCAGGAATGGCACGGTTTTTGGTAGCTCCTTGGGAGCAAGGATGGCTTTATTCTGTAAGAAATGTTGTGCCGTGTCATGCAATAAATCATTGATCGTGCAGTGATCTTGCGGTAATTGATCAATCGAATATAAGGTCGGTAGTATGCAGACTTGTACACCCTTGCACAATAAAGATTCGCGCCAACTGGTAGTGAGTGATTTCAGTATCGCTGCGGGGATATTACCCGATGCGATATCAAAGCGACTCCAAGCGAGTATCGGCGCCGCCACCAACAAAATATCGTAGGAACTATCTCCATCTTTAATTTGACCTGAAGTGGCAATTGACTCGATTGCCTCTATCAAAACTTCATAAGCATCTGGTTGATTTGTGAAAACGTGTTCTGCAGCGGCATCTAAAATACTCTGATGCTTTACTTCCAGATTTTTGGCGATCAAGGCATCGAGCAATGATTGCCAGTCGTTATCTTCTAAACGACTCCCTGCTTGCGATACCGCTAAAGATAGGTTAGCGATACGCAATGCGTCGCCAGCTAGTTTTTGAATTTTCTTTTTAGGTGCGCGTCGCATACTATGTGTCATTCCTTATCGGCTATGTTGTGCTGGCGCAGGTTTTGATGGCGAGTGTCAATGAACAAACTCGCCAACAAGATAAAACTATTTCTTTGCGTATTGTGATTGGCCAAACAAAATGTCTTTTGCTTTTGCGTCGGTTAATGGTTTTCGATGATCTGCCAGTACCTTGAGTGCTTTTTGTACTGCTGCGCGTTGATTAATTTGATCGAACCAGCGTTTCGTATGGGGATAATCGTTCCAATCTATGCCTTGGTTGGCCGCGGAACGAGCCCACGGAAAGCTGGCGATATCGGCGATTGTATAAGATTCACCGGCAAGATAGGCGTGATGACTTAACTGTTTTTCTAATACATTGTAGAGGCGCTTCGCTTCATTGGTATAACGATCATAGGCATAGTCAATTTTTTCGGGTGCATAAATCCGAAAATGATGCGCTTGCCCGAGCATAGGTCCAAATCCACCAACCTGAAACATCAGCCATTGCAAGCATTGATATTTTTCTCTATCGGTTTGGCCAAGAAATTGTCCAGCTTTACTCGCAAGATAAACCAAAATTGCACCTGATTCGAACAACGCAATTGGTTTGCCATCAGGGCCATCGGCATCGACTATCGCCGGAATTTTATTATTGGGCGAAATTGCAAGAAATTCGGGCGTAAATTGGTCTCCTGCACCAATATCAATCGGAATCGCCCGATAGCTTAAGCCACATTCCTCTAACATGATGTGCACTTTGTGACCATTTGGCGTCGGCCAGGAATAGACGTCAATCATTTCAAGAATCTCCTTAGTGGTTTAGTCAATTTGAACAGCATGAAATATTAGAAAAACTGATCCTGATTATATCCTGAGCGTGCGTATTTCGAGTTCAACTTTGAGCTTGCGCCTACTTTGTCATATCACTCGTCAATATCTAGATGGATTAATTCCCAGTTTATGTATTAAAACAACAAAACTAAAAGAAATTAAAAAGAGTTAAAAAATATCTAGACAAAATAATCTAGATTATTTAATCTAGATCAATCGATCTACTTTACGTCACGCACAAATGAAAAAAGACACTTCCACAAAATCGGAAAAATCGAGTCCGCCAAAACCAACGGCCGCAGAGATGGAGCTCATGCGTTTGCTTTGGGTATTAGGTCCAGCGACTGCTAAGCAAGTGCATGAGGCAGCATTAAAAGAGCGTCCAGAAATCGCCTATGCATCTGTTTTGCGCATGCTTCAAGTGATGCATAGCAAAGGACAACTGCATCGCGATGAGAGTCAAAAAGCGCATGTCTATGCCGCTGTAGAGGAACAAGATACCTTACAAACCAATTTGGTAAAGGATCTAATTCAAAAAGCCTTTTCTGGTTCTGCTAAAGCCTTGGTGCTTGCTGCATTGCGATCACATGTGAGTAAAGAAGAGCGTGACGAGATTCAAAAATTCTTACATGGAGATGAAAAATGATAGGTAATCTGCATCATCTCACCAGTGATTTTGTCAGTGCGATTGGGTGGGCGCTAATTCATTTTTTGTGGCAAGGCACTCTAGTCGCTTTGGTTGCAGCTGGTCTCTTACTTTTTCTGCGAAATGCAAGAGCTCAAACGCGTTATGTGATCGCTTGTATAGCTTTACTTTGCTGCTTCTTTATTCCTGTATGGCAGGTGATGCAGGCTTTGCAATTAAGAGAAGATGGAATTGCGTCATTGATTTATTTTAGTCAGCAATCACAACACATCGGTAAAGAGACTTTACTGAACAATTGGGCGAATTGGCTTCATCTCAATATGCACCAAATTGTTTTGATATGGGCGCTTGTTGTTAGCTTATTGAGCATTCGTTTATGCCTCGGTCTCTGGTGGTTGCGTGGTTACAGCCATGGACAACGTGGCGCGGTAAATCCCTACTGGCAGCAACATGTACAAGGCTTAGCACGACGTTTTAATTTGTCGAGACCAGTGATGGTGTGGATCGTACATGATCTAAAAAGCCCCATTACCATCGGCTGGTTGCGTCCTATGATTTTAGTTCCAGCGTCACTGCTTACTGGTATGGCTCCCGCCCATCTTGAGGCCTTACTAGCGCATGAATTAGCGCATATTCATCGTTATGATTATCTGGTGAATTTTATCCAAAATCTGATTGAAATGTTTTTGTTTTTCCACCCAGCAGTTTGGTGGATTTCAAAAAAAATTCGCAATGAAAGAGAACATATTGCGGATGACTTAGCTGCAAGCATACTCGGCGAACCGCGGCGTCTGGCGCTTGCTTTACAAGAGTTGGAATTAATCCAATTCACCACCCCTCAACTCGCCCAAGCGGCACATGGAGGAAATCTTATGTCCAGAATCAAACGTTTAATACGTCCAGAAGTACAAAGTGTTAATTGGAAAACCGCGGTAACTGCAGTTGGCGTTGCAGCAGCTTGTGTTGGTTTGGCAGCGAATGCAGCGATCCGAACTTTGTCGCAGCCTGATCAATTGAGTTCTCAGAGCCAAGCTAAAGTAGTTGCGAATGACAAGGTAGTAGAAGTGGATTCAATGGAATCGACAAGTTTGGAAAGTCGATTGGTCGATCAGTCGTCAACGCCAGGATCTGAGGCTAACAATTTGAAAGGCAAGGGACGTTCGAACAAAGACGTTGTTACACATGCGCGAATTGATTTTTCGAAACCAGGATGTGCGCCTGAATATCCTCGTGATGCTTTACGTCATGAATTACAAGGTGTGACCAGACTATTAGTTAGTTTTTCTAACAAGGGACGTATTGAAGATGTCAACGTAGTGAAATCGAGTGGACATGTTCAGCTGGATGATTCGGTGAAAAATCAACTTTTGTCGGGGACATGCACAAGTACACCTGGAACACTTAATGGCAAACCGCAAGCAAGCAAAACAGCCGTTGAATATTATTGGAAACTTGATGAGTCGCCAGTTAAATCAGCGCAATCGAAAGAAAATCTTCCCGTTAGTTCAAAAACACTTGCTAGCTTGGATTTTGCAAAGAGTGGTTGCAGCCCAGAATACCCCAAAGTTTCAGTGCGAAATCAAGAACAAGGAACGACAGCACTGGCATTAAAAGTGAATGAGGTAGGCGCCATTGATGATGTCAAGATAGCGGCATCGAGTGGGTTTCGAGGGTTGGATGAAGCCGTTGCGAAAAAGTTGAGATCAGGAACATGTATGGCTAGTCCCGCTCAAATTGACGGTAAGAATGTTGATTCGACGATCAATGTTGCTTATGTCTGGAAGCTGAGTTAATTAATATTGAATTTATCAGATACTGTGAAATAGCGGTATCTGATGTTCTAGAAACTATTTGTGATTGGAATTGGTTTGAAACAAATATTAAGACGAGTTTTTATACTGTTTTGTACGATTGGCTTTTTAACGGCATGCATTAGCACTAAGTCGCCAACAATAGATACTAATTGCGGGCCATGGAATTTTGGTATTGCTCAAGCATCTTCGTTTGACCACCAATTTTTGTCAGCATCTTGGATGCAAGATTTAAAGACGACATGTTTGAAAACTACGTATGCCAAGGGATTTGACGAATTCGATCCTCCTATCGACGCAAAATTTACGTACCGAACAGAAGAGTCTGTCGTAAAGCGGCGAGCGGTAAGTTCGGTTGACAGTAAAGGGAAAAGCAAAAGCTCTTCAAGTCTTCCAAGGTCAGTATTTCAGATGACATTTCAAAACGGACATTACAATTTCGAGTTGGATGCAAATAGTCGATGGGAGGCAGATACTTCGCCATCTCCTTTGTACCAAGTCTTTGCAAAAAATAGTGAGACTAAAGCTGCACTGTTTATCAGTGTGTTTGACGCAAACCCATTTTTAATCTGGTCTGACAGTCGAGATTCTATGTATCTACGTATGCGCGATCAGTTAGCTTATTCCGACATTACTAGAATTAAAGAAACGAAGTTTCAAAATTTAGATGGATTCCAAGTTGAATATCGTGGTCGAGATAAAAATTCTGTACCTCTGCATTTCCTGTCGACACAAATACGCGTAGGTAAAAAAATTCTTTATTTAACGACTTGGAGTTTTGAAGAGGATTACGCAAAAAATGAAGATGAATTTCATTTAATTGCTAACTCTATTCGCATGAAACCACGATTTTTGACTTGGTTGAATAACGACTAGTCTTGATCGGAAGGTATTCAGAACAAGTATATATCGAATGTTGGTATGAAACCTTAATACATCGACAGATTAGATTTTGCTTGTATAAAACTTCTACAGATTTCAAATGGCTTTTTATGAGAAATTGGTAAATGTGTGCTCTAAGTCTCAGTCTAACTGTCTGGTCTCAAGCTGGATGCCGTCGCGTCACCCGGCTTATTTTTTTATGGAAGCACAATTCTTAAAGTAAATTCAAAACCCCGTCCAAACCAACAAAATTCAATGCGACATTAGCTTGCGCACGCACAACTGGCTTGGCGCGGAAGGCAACGGATAGCCCAGCAATGCCCATCATCTTCAAATCGTTCGCACCATCGCCCATGACGATAGTTTGTTGTGGACTGATACCAAGTTCGGTGCACACTTTTTCAACCGTGCGTTTTTTTTCATCGGCATCAACGATGGTGCCGATGACTTTGCCTGTCAGTTTGTCGTCGATGATTTCGAGTACATTGGCGTGGGTGCAGTCGAGATTTAAGCGCGATTTCATTCTATCGGTGAAGAAGGTAAATCCACCTGATACTAATAAAGTTTTTAAGCCCGCCGCTTGCACATGTTTGAGCATGTTCTCTGCGCCCAGCGATAAATGCAGGCGTTGATCGTAAACTTTCTGTAGCGCCGATGCTTCTAAGCCTTTCAGCAAACCGACGCGACGAATTAAACTTTCTTGAAATTCAATTTCGCCACGCATAGCGGCTTCGGTGATTTCTGCTACTTGCGGTTTTAAGCCTTGCATGTCGGCGATTTCATCTATGCATTCTATGGTAATTAAAGTCGAATCCATGTCCATCGCGACCAGCTTAAAGTCACTGAGTTGACGTGTTTGTCCGTGATACACATCGAGCTGCGCGAGTAAGCATAACTCTTGAATTGCTTGCAGAATTCTTGCATCGCATTGTACGTTTTCGAGGCGAACTGCCTTGGCATTAATCGGTACGATTTTCTCTGCGCCAGACATTTGGGCGATGCTTTGTATAGTTGCCGCTTGCTGCGCTAAGACAGCATTTAAACCTTGTATGATCAGATTCATGTTTTGCATGTTGAAGTGTAGTGACGGACGATTGGTGTAGGACGATTAGTGCAGGGCTTTCATCGTGCTCTTAATCTGGGCGACGCGTGCGGCCAGATCGGGCATGTTGGCGCTGATGCGTAACTTGTCTTGTCCGTTGAGTTTGATGTGTTTGTTTTTCTGAACCAATTCGATAATGCGCATCGCATCGATCGGTGGTTGTGGTTCAAATTGCAGTGTTGCGGCTTCGCTGTGGGCATCAATTTTGATAATGCCCAGCGGCTTTGCGGCAACCCGCAGTCGATGTGTTTCTAAGAGTGATTTGACTGGTTCTGGCAATTTACCAAAACGATCTATCATCTCTTCTTGCAAATCATCAATGGCTTCAAGCTTGTTGCAATTTGCCAGGCGCTTATAGATAGATAAGCGCTCGTGTACATCACCACAAAAATCGCTGGGTAAGAGAGCGGGGATGTGTAAATTAATTTCAGTTGTAGTGGAGAGTGGTGCGGCGAGATCTGGCTCTTTGCCGTTCTTCAAACTGCGTACGGCTTCACTCAGCATGTCTGAGTACATCTGGAATCCAATCTCGTGCATTTCACCAGATTGGTTGTCGCCTAAGACTTCACCTGCTCCGCGAATTTCTAAATCATGCATGGCGAGGTAGAACCCGCTACCAAGTTCTTCCATTTGTTGAATCGCTTCCAAACGACGATTCGCTTGTTTGGTTAAGCCTTGTACATCGTGCACCAGCAGATAAGCGTAGGCTTGATGATGTGAGCGACCGACGCGGCCACGTAATTGATGTAACTGCGCTAGACCAAATTTATCGGCCCTATGCATGATGATGGTGTTGGCACTTGGAACGTCGATACCGGTTTCAATAATCGTCGTGCAAAGTAAGATGTTGTAGCGTTGCGCAACGAAATCGCGCATGACTTTTTCTAAATCGCGCTCATTCATCTGACCATGACCGACTGCGATGCGTGCCTCCGGCAACAAGGCTTCCAGCATGGCTTTACGGTTTTCTATGGTCTCGACTTCATTGTGTAAAAAATAGACTTGACCGCCGCGTTTGAGTTCACGTAAGCACGCCTCACGGATTACGGAATCGCCTTCACTGCGCACGAAAGTTTTGATTGCTAAACGTTTTTGCGGGGCGGTGGCGATGATAGAGAAGTCGCGTAATCCTTCAAGCGCCATGCCCAGTGTTCGTGGAATTGGCGTCGCTGTTAAGGTCAGTACATCGACTTCGGCACGCAGGGCTTTGAGTGTTTCTTTTTGACGTACACCGAAGCGATGTTCTTCGTCGATAATCACCAAACCGAGGCGAGAGAATTTGACGTCTTCGGATAAAAGTTTATGCGTGCCGATCACGATATCGACCGTGCCATCTCCCATGCCTTTGATGGCTTGCGCGATTTCTTTGCCGCTTCTGAAGCGTGATAATTCGGCGATTTTTACTGGCCAATTGGCGAAACGATCGGTGAAGGTTTGTGCGTGTTGTTCTGCCAGCAGCGTAGTCGGTGCCAGAATCGCGACTTGTTTGCCGCCCATCACCGCAACGAAAGCGGCACGTAGAGCGACTTCAGTTTTACCAAAACCGACGTCACCGCAAATCAATCTGTCCATCGGCTTACCTGAAGTCATGTCGCCAATTACTGCGGTAATCGCTGCGGCTTGATCGGGTGTTTCATCGAAACCAAAGCTGTCAGCAAAGGCCGCGTAATCGTGCGCAGAATATTCAAATGCATGACCCTGACGTAAAGCTCGGCGAGCGTACAAGTTGAGTAACTCGGCCGCCGTATCACGAATTTGTTGTGCGGCTTTGCGTTTGGCCTTTTCCCATTGACCCGAGCCTAGCGCATGCAAAGGTGCGTCATCGGGCGATGCACCAGAGTAGCGTGAGATTACGTGTAACTGCGATACTGGCACGTAGAGCTTGGTGTCTTTCGCATATTCCAGGTGCAGGAATTCGGTTTCACCTTCACCCAGATCCATGCTAATCAGTCCCATGTAGCGACCGATACCATGGTTGCTATGGACGACGGGATCACCAATTTTCAATTCAGACAAATCGCGCACCATGTGCTCGACTTGCGTCACGGCTTCTTGTTTTTTGCGACCTACGCGTTTGCCAGAGCCAGCGTATAACTCGGTTTCAGTGATAAACGCGATGTCGTGCGCTTGGAATCCTGCATGTAACGGTGCTACACCTAAGACCAGTTTGGGGCTGCTGGTGATGAAGTCGGTGTAATCTTCGCTGATGCTAATTTCGAGATCGAAATCACGGAAATATTGTTGCAAGGTTTCACGCCGACCTGCGGTTTCTGCACAAATGAAGACGCGCTTATCGGTTTGCAATAAATACGAGCGCAAATTTGTTAGTGGATCATCGGCACGACGATTGACAGCGATATCCGGCAAAAAGCTAGAGACTTCAGAGGCCGCGCCACCATTTTGTATGATCCACCGAGATTCCGACTTTAGTGTTGCAAAGAAATCCTCGTCGCGTAAGAAAATGGTCTCTGGCGGTAGAACAGGGCGTTCTCTGTCGGATTTTAAAAACTGATAACGTGAGCGAGTGTCAACCCAAAAGCGTTGTATCGCTTCCTCGATATCGCCAATCAAAACGTAATGCGTGTTTTGCGGCAGGTAATCGAAAAGTGTCGCCGTCGATTCAAAAAATAAGGGCAGATAATATTCAATACCAGCTGATGCAATCCCATTGCCGATGTCTTTATACACGGTAGAGCGTGAAGGATCGCCTTCAAATTGTTCGCGCCAACGATTACGAAACGCGCTGCGACCCGTTTCATCCATAGGAAATTCACGACCCGGCAGCAAGCGAACTTCTTTCACCGGATACAGCGAGCGCTGAGTATCGGCATCGAAGGTGCGTATGGTTTCTATGCTATCGCCAAACAGGTCAAGTCGGTACGGCAGCACAGAGCCCATAGGGAACAAATCAATCAAGCCACCGCGCACAGAATACTCACCCGGCGACATGACTTGGGAGACATGGGTGTAACCAGCTAATGTTAATTGCGTTTTGAGCTTGGCTTCATTGAGTGTTTCACCAACTTTAAAGAAGAAGGTATAAGCCGCTAAAAACGACGGTGGCGCCATGCGCACCAAGGCCGTGGTAGCAGGGACGATTAAAACATCGCAGTTACCACTATTGATTTCATACAAGGTCGCCAGACGCTCGGATACCAGATCCTGATGCGGTGAAAAAGCGTCATACGGCAGCGTTTCCCAGTCTGGTAGTAAATGGCAGCGCAGATCTGGGGCGAACCAAGGCAATTCACTGAGTAAACGTTGCGCGTCTGCTGGACTGGCAACGAAGATCGTCAGAAATCTTTGTTCCGCTTTTAAGGCAGCAGCGGCTTGTGCAATGGCATAAGCATCGGCGGAACCGTGAGTAGACGGTAGCACGAATCGGTGACCAGCTTTGGGTAGCGCTTTGATGAAATCGAAAGACATTAGATGTAAAGCAAGGAGTTCTGCAAATTCGTGCGCTACGAGCGGGAAAAAGCCCAGAAGCAGGAATTGGCGGTTAAAATGAGGATCAATTATAAACGATGCACAAGCGCAGCTACTTGTATCCTTGAAATGACCCAACAATCTTCCGACTTATCCGATTTGCCCCGCAATTTGCTAGGGGAAAGTTTAAACGGCGTAAAGCCAAAATATATCGTCTTAATTCCGGCGGCTGGCGTTGGTGCTCGTATGGCTAGCAATATACCTAAACAATACTTGGATTTGGCGGGGAAGAGCGTTTTGCAAAGAACGGTTGATTGTTTCTTAGCTTGCTCACAAATTGATCATATCTTTGTCGTAGTCAGCACTGAAGATGCATTTATTGATGAAGCTTTAGCTGCGCATGAAAAACTAACGGTGTTAAATTGCGGAGGCGCTACGCGTCGCGATACCGTACAAAATGGTTTGGAAGTGATACGTAAATTTAGTCAATATCAAGATTACGATCAGGTTCTGGTGCATGACGCAGCGCGTCCAGGATTGACGCCTGCTTTGGTATCTAAGTTAATCGAAGCAGTTGGTGCTGATGTGAATGGTGGCTTGTTGGCCTTGCCAGTCGTCGATACCGTTAAACGCAGTGTGGCAGGGCGTGTAGAAACCGTAGATCGACAAGATTTATGGTTGGCGCAGACGCCACAGATGTTTCGTCTGGATTTGCTGTCGCGCGCGCTGGAAATGGCAATCGCAGTGACCGATGAGGCCAGTGCTATTGAAACGATAGGATATAGTCCTAAATTAGTAGAAGGCGCAATGCGTAATCGCAAATTGACTGTGCCTGAAGATTTAGAGTTTTTGAATTTATTTTTTAAAGATTTATGAGTGCAAACATCCATAGTCGAATCTCCCTGCCTATGCCATTCCGAATTGGTCAAGGTTACGATTGCCATGCCTTGGTTGAAGGGCGTAAATTGATCATTGGCGGTGTGGATATCCCGCACAAAACGGGTTTGTTGGGGCATTCTGATGCTGATGTCTTGCTGCATGCGATCACAGATGCATTATTGGGGGCAGCGGCTTTAGGTGATATTGGAAAATTGTTTCCCGATACCGATGCCAAGTTTGCTGGTGCAGATTCTCGTGTATTGCTCAGAGAGGCAATTTCACGTGTACATGAGAGTGGATATGTGCTGGGCAATCTAGATGCAACGATTATCGCTCAGCAGCCAAAAATGGCGCCGCATATTCCTAAAATGGTCGAACATATTGCAGCAGATTTGCAAGTAGCACTATCCCAAGTGAATATTAAAGCGAAGACCAATGAGAAGCTTGGTTATTTGGGGCGTGAAGAAGGAATTGCCGCCGAGGCGGTGGCTTTGCTTTATAAAGCATGATTAAGCGAAGTCCGACGATTTGTGTCCCGTCGAGCTAATCTAATTTGTCATTTGAAGTACTAAGGAGAGAACGATGAAACGCGATATGTTAAAAGGTTTATTAAAGCAGTTGCAGGATGGCTTGCATACAACCGAGCAGGTCGATGCCGAAATGAAAGCATTACTGCAAAATTTGCATCAAGACATTGAAACAGTCTTAGCCAAAGATGAAAATCCAGATGATCCTTTGTATGCGGCCTTAAGTGATCGTTCCCGCGCTATCTATGCAGAATTTGCCAGTAAACATCCGAAGCTTGAACCAGCTTTGCGTGAACTTGGCAGTATGTTGGAAAAAATGGGCGTGTAATTATCTTCGCTGTCGAAGAAGTAAAAAAAGACGCCCGAGAGCGTCTTTTTTTATGGATCAAACGAGTGATTGCAGATTACTTGATCACTGCTTTTTTGATCAATGACTGTTGATAAGCCTGAACTTTTTCTTGTACCAAGCTTTCACCGATCTGTTGTTTTACTTCTTCCATTGTTGGCAATTTCAGAGGACGCACGTCATCTAATTTGATCACGTGGAAACCAACTTCAGTTTTAACTGGAGTTTCTGTGAATTGACCTTTTTTCAATGTCGCCAATGCTGTTGCAAATGCTGGTGGCACATTAGCTTGGGAAACCCAATCCAAATCACCACCTTTTGCAGCAGAACCAGTGTCTTTTGATTGCTTTGCTAATTCTTCAAACTTAGCGCCACCTTTTAACTTGGAGATGATGACTTTAGCGTCATCTTCTTTTTCAACCAAGATATGGAAAGGATGGTATTCATTGTCACCGTTTTGCGCTTTCCATTTATCGTAAGCAGCTTTGATATCTGCTTCAGATACTGGATTTTTCTCTACGTGAGCACGCATCAATGATTGAATCAAAATCTGTTGGCGAGCCATTTCGATTTGGATTTTGACATCTTCATTTTTTGAGTAGCCAGCTTTTTCTGCTTCTTGCAACAATACTTCTGTACCAACCAAACGGTCTTTAATCATTGCGCGCAGTTGTGGCGTGTCTTTTTGACCTTGTGCCAAAGCTTGCTTTACAAATGGTTCTGCTTTCGAGGCAGGGATTGCTTTTCCATTGACCGTTGCCAAATTCTGCGCCATCGCAGGGAATGCGGTTACTAGAAGTACAACCAGCAAATGAGCGGGTTTAAAAGTCATTATCTGTTCCTAAAATACAAAGTAAGTAAAACAAAAAACGGTTAATAAAAATGGTTATTTTGGTGTTTCAGAAGGACTTAAAGCTTGGATAACAAGGGCATGTATTTCCGTATGCATTAAATCGCCAACGGCATCATACACTAGTCGGTGGCGAGAAATGCGATTTAAACCTTCAAATTTTTCGCTAATGATGGTCACAGAGTAATGCCCAGCACCACTGGCAGCGCCAGCATGACCTTTGTGCGCTGCGGAATCATCCTTTAATTCGCAGAGGCTAGGTTGTAGTGAATTTTCCAGGCATTGTTGAATACGTTCAAAGCGAGAACTCATTTTGGTTCCTGTATATGTTTAGCAAGAAAGAAGCTTTGTAAAATTAGAAAGACAGGTAAAGCACCAATTGAGTACAGTTTGAAGCTAACCCAAGTGCTTTGAGCATAGTTGAATGCAACATAGATGTTCAATAAACCCATTGCCAGGAAATAGACGGCCCAAATTAAATTCAATTTACGCCAGATTTCATCGGCCATCACAATCTGCCCACCCATAGCCATTTTCAATAAATTTTTATTGAAAATAAAGTCACTCATCAAGAAGGCGACTCCATAACACCAGTAAATGATGGTTGGCTTCCATTTGATGAAGGCATCGTTTTGGAAATAGATCGTGGCACCGCCAAATACAGTGATGATGAAGAATGAAATCCACAACATGGCATCGACTTTTTTCTTGGAAATTAAGAGATAAGCGATTTGTATGACAGAGGCAAGGATGGCGAGCGCAGTCGCCAATAAAATCGGCGCTTGTTCTAGGCCGACGCCATTTCCGGCAGTGAAATGCGAGAGAACTTGATTCGCTAGTTGTTGAGAAGATTCTGCATTTTTCTCACCCCATTTGTAGGTAATGAAGAAGAGAATTACGGGAAAGACGTCAAACAGGAATTTCATCATAGCGTTAATTTTTTGCTTTAAATTTGAGTGATGCGGAATTAATACAATAACGTAAGCGCGTCGGTGGTGGGCCGTCTGGAAATACGTGGCCTAAATGCGCGTCGCAGATATTACACACAATTTCTGTGCGCGTCATGCCATGTGTATGATCCGCAATTTCTCTGACATGTTCAGGATTAAGTGCTTTAAAGTAGCTAGGCCAGCCACAGCCGGAATCAAATTTTGCATCTGATTCAAAAAGTGGGGTGTCACAACAAACGCAAGTATAGATACCAACTTCATGATGATCCCAAAATTTGCCAGTGAAAGCACGCTCTGTTGCTGCGTGACGAGTGACTTGATATTCCAGTGCCGATAGTTGCTGGCGCCATTCGGCTTCCGTTTTTTTAATTTTGTTCATGATCGTAAGAAATGTAAGTAAATGAATGAGAATTTTTCGACGATATCAAATAGCAGCAATTCGTCGCTAAGACGAACAACTAACGGAAAGTTGCGTTGCCCAGTCCGGTGGAAGTTGCGCATACCTTTCAAACTCAGCCTGTTCGGCAAACGGATTTGCCAATATTTTTAAGAGTAGATCGATTTCACTAAAATCTTTCTGCTCAGCCTTTTCTATCGCCTGTTGCGCAAGATAGTTGCGGAGTACATATTTGGGATTCACTTGATTCATTCTTACTGTGCGTTCGGCATCGACAGAGTGCTCTTGTTGTAAGCGTTGACGATAAACTAGCAGCCATTGATCTAGTTTTTCTCTATCGATAAATAAATCACGCAAGGCGTTTTCCTGCGCACTTGGTGCTAAGGTGACTTGACTTAAATTCCGGAAAGCCAGTGTAAAGTCAGTGTGGGTTGCCGCCATCAATGCCAAATAGTCGGCAAACAATTCTTGGTCACCTGGTAGGGTTTCAAGTAGTCCAAATTTTTCGCTAAGTCTTTGTGCGTAATAGCTTTCGTAGTGTTCTGCGTAGCAAGAGAGCGCTTCTTGAGTCGCTTCAATACTGCCAATCAACGGCAATAAAGCTTGTGCTAAAGCGTGGCAATTCCATTGGCCTATGCGTGCTTGCATTTGATATGAATAGCGTCCTTGACTATCACTGTGATTACAAATGTGGGCGGGATCAAAGCCATCCATGAAACCAAAAGGGCCGTAATCCAAAGTTAAACCAAGTATTGACATATTATCGGTGTTCAAAACCCCGTGCATAAAGCCAACGGTTTGCCATTGTGCGACCAATTCTGCGGTCTTTATTACGACTTCTTTGAGCAGCTCTTGGTAAGGATTTTCTAGTTCTTGTAAATGCGGGTAATACTGCTGAATGACGAAATCTGCAAGTTGTTGCAATTGTTCTGGCTTGTCGTTGTAGTACCAATGTTCAAAGGAACCAAATCGTAGGAAACTAGGAGCTGTACGTGTGACGATAGCCGTTTTTTCTGGCATTTCACGCATCGTGTATTGGTCCGATCCAATAATGCACAAAGCGCGAGACGTGGGAATGCCTAATCCTGCCATTGCTTCCGAACATAAAAACTCTCTGACCGAGGAGCGTAAAACTGCACGCCCATCTCCCATGCGAGAGTAGGGAGTCATGCCAGCGCCTTTTAGCTGAATTTCGTGGAGATTTGCGCTTTGATTTGATGCCTGACTGGTTTCGTCAACTGCGCTAAGTTCTCCTAATAAGATAGCGCGACCGTCACCCAATTGTCCTGCCCAGACACCAAATTGATGTCCTGAATAAACTGCGGCTAATGGCGTGCTAGTTGGATGAACGCGATTGCCACTAAATACCTCAATAAATTCTGCTGAATTTGCTTGCGCATCAATGATTCCAAATTTTTTGAGCATGGTGCTACTAACTGCAATTAAATACGGATTTTTTATTGGACTCGGATGCAGTGTCGTGAAGAAAGGCACACCTAATTGAGTGAAGCGATTCTGAAAGGAAAGGTCTGGCTGCATTTGCAAAGCTTTAGTGCTCATGAATAATCAGGCGGATGCCGAGTAATTTAGTACGGCCATTTTGCCAGAGAACCAGATTTGATGTTGAAACGGCGGCAGACCTTTCGATCTGCCGCCGCCTTTTCTATTTTGAAATTATGATGCTAAGTGCCGTGACGCTCAACAACTTTACATCCATCAAGTAGGAAAGATAAGCTAATTACCAATACCAATTCACCTTCTGCAGAGCGGGCAGTACCTGTAATGCCTGGTGTGGAAATGCATGTAAGTGGTTTAATAACCAGATCCGACGTGCCATCAACGGAATCAACAGAAATGATATAAGGATTAGGAGCAGCAATCACAATGCCTACGCGCTCAGTACTCTTTTCATAGCCGAGCACTTGTCCAAGCGAGCGAATTGGTAATGGACGGCCGAGATCACGTAATACCGGTTGACCGCCAACACTTTCAAAGGTTTCAGGTAACTCAACCACACGTTGCACCGTTGCCATTGGTAAGGCTAGAGATGCTCCCGCAGTGCGCACCAACATGGTCGGAACAATCGACAATTCGATAGGCAAGCGAATAATAAAAGTAGTTCCTTTGCCTAGCTGTGAATTAATACGAATCGCCCCGCGATGCCGTTCGACAGCTGTTTTTACCACGTCCATACCAACGCCGCGTCCTGAAACACTGGAAGCGACTTCTTTGGTAGAAAAACCAGGTAAGAAAACCAATTGAAAGGCTTCATCATCAGTACGCGCTTCGTGAGCATTGATCAAGCCTTTTGAAATGGCTTTTTCACGCAACCGGTTCGCATCCATGCCTTTGCCATCATCAGTGACTTCGATCATGACACTGCTGGCTTCTTGCCAAGCTTTGAGTAAAATTTTTGCGCGGGCAGGCTTACTGGTTTGTGCGCGCTCGTCAGCCGTTTCAATGCCGTGATCCAGTGAGTTGCGTAGCATATGAACCAGTGGATCGTACAAACTATCGACGACAACGCGATCCACTTCTGTTTCGGCACCAGAGATTTCCAAGTCCACGTCCTTACCTAAATCTTTGGCAAGTTCTCGAATCAAGCGTGGGAATTTTTGGAACAAGCGTCCAACTGGCTGCATGCGCGTCGCCAGCGTTGCTCTTTGCAACTCGGTCGAGTAACGTGAAGCGCGATTAAGCGTCTCTGTTAGTGCTGACATTAAAGGCGCTGCATCGCCGTCAAATGAATATTGTGACAGCTTTTCGAGTAACACGGCAGCTTGGTTTGCCGCCTGAACAGATTCACCAGCGACTTCCAGCAAAACGTCGAGTTTCACTGCGTCGATACGTATGCTTTCTTCTTTGACCGGAGCGTTTTGTTTGGTCTCATTGCTTGCCAACGAAGTTTTGACCGCTTCCTGTTCTTGCTTCATTACAGGATTGACGACGGCTGGTTCTGGTAATGTGCCAGCGGGAACAACTGCGCGATAGTACGCATCCCAAGGTACTTCACCTTCAGCCATTGGCGCGGGTGCTGCCGCTACGATAGCACTGGCATTTGCATTTGAAGATGCTTGAACCTCTGCTGCTTTATTGGCTGGGGCGCTTGAAGATGATTTACCTTCAATCGCATCATTGAGTAATTGCTCTAGCGCTGAAGGCATGGTGGATAATTGGTCAGGATCCGTACCATTTGATAATGCGGTTAACTGATCCGATACAAAACCACTAGCTTCAAGAGCTGCTTCTATGGCGATAGGCGTTACTGGCGATTTTCCGGTTCGTAGAGCATCAAATAAGTTTTCAGTTAAATGGCATGCGGAAACCATGGCAGACAAGTTCATGAAGCCTGCACCGCCCTTGATCGTGTGAAATGACCTAAACACCGCGTTGAGCGTATTCATATCCTCTGGATTGCGTTGCAAAGAGAGCAGGTGCTCTTCTACATTGATCGCCAGATCTAATGCCTCAACGACAAATTCTTTGAGCATGTCATCCATTTAGAAACCCAAACTGTCAAGTAGGTTATCTACATCGTCCTGCTCTAGTGCAGCATTTGGAACGGACGGGCCTTCCATCAATTCAATGGCTTTTTCTTTCAGTTCAGTAGGGGCATTATCGAGCAAAATTTGCGCTAATTCATGTTCAACTGCTTGTGTGATGATTAATACTTTTTTGATTAACTGACCAGTTAAATCTTGAAAATCTTGCGCCATCATGATGTCTAAGAGTCGCGCTTTTTCGGCATCAGTGGAGGCTTGCACTTTACTAGCGAAGGACTTTGAGTCTGAAGCCAGTAATTTAAAATCATCAACACTCATTTTGCCGCTAAATAGTGTCGTCCAACGCTCTTCGATATCTTTTGCATTCTTACCCAAACCATCTTGTTCGGGAATACCCGCATCAGTTGCATTCAATACTTTATTAGCCGCTTGTTCCGTTAGTGATGCAACATATTCGAGTCGGCCTTGGGCATCTGCAATTTGTGATGCAACGTCTGATAAGGAGCGGTCATAACCCAATTCGCGCATAGAGTCATGCATCATGCGAACCAAATTACCCAATCGGTCAAACATTGGTTTGCTTGCTTCCTGGCCTTCGAGATCGAGTGAAAGCTTACTATGCGTTACTTCAGGCGCTGGTGCCGTTACAACTTGTGGAGCCGCTGGCGCAACTGTCTCTCTTTGACTGGACATCTCTTCAAACAATGCATCTAGATCATCTGCTGAATCTGCCATAATCTTTTTCTCTCCTAAACGCCAATCGTGATGTGCGAACTTGCGGTGAAAGTTGCTGGTAATTGATGATGAAATTTCAATGAACGTTCTTATTCAAAGTTTAATATTTGCTAAACTAAGAATGTATGAAAATATTTATCGATAGCAACCTGACTTACGTGTTGTAAGGATAACCCCGAGCAACAAAATTTGTCATCACTTTATTGTGCATTTAATGAAATTAGTTACAAAACTTGCGCTTTTGCAACTAGGCGAGCAACAAATTTCTCTGGGGTTTCTATAATGAATAGATTCATATTCTGTATTTTCCTTGCTAGCTTGAGAAGTGCTTTGTCTTTCGTTACCAGCACTTTTGCTTCAGCGTCTCTAGAAGTTTCAAGAAATTTCTGATCGTCTTTGTCGCTACAAGCTGGAAGTTTGATTTCTTTTGTCGGATTTTTCTCTAACAAAATGTATTCATCAAAACTTGATACAATCCGCTCTCGATTTTCGTCGTTGACGGGTAAATGCGGATAGTTTAAAACCGCTAGCCATTCGTCTCGACAATCTTCTCGTGTTATCGCGTTCAATTCCTTATTTTGCAGACCTTCCAGGATTTGTTGCCAACGCGGATCTTTGAATACAAATAAATCCAGACAGACGTTGGTATCCAAAACAATTTTTAATGACATATTTGTTGCCCAGTTTTTGAGATGAGTTTGAGCTTCGAGTGCAAATCGACACTGATCGAGCTGATCTTGCTTAGTGTATTTAGTGAATGTGCGTTAGTTGTCTATTGAAGCACATCATCAATTGTTGTTCCATTTTACTGTTCTTATTTTATGCTGATTTTGTTATCCCCTGCGAAAAGCCTTGATTTTGATACGCCCAGTTTGGTGAAGGAGGTAAGTGAGATTCAGTTCCCACATGAGGTCGAATACCTTGCATCGGTTGCGGCCAAGCTTACTAGCTCAGATTTACAACAATTAATGAGCATATCGCCAGCACTTGCTAACTTGAATGTCGCACGATTTTCTGATTTGCTTAATGACGACCCTAAAAAGCACAAAAGGCAAGCAGTCTTTGTTTTTGATGGCGATGTTTACTCTGGTTTACAAGCTAGACAATTGGCGAAAAAGGAGATTTCCTATTTACAAAAGAAATTGAGAATTTTGTCCGGATTATATGGAATGTTAAGGCCTTTGGATTTAATTCAGGCTTACCGTTTAGAAATGGGGACTGGACTAAAGAACATTGCTGGCAACAATCTATATGCCTATTGGGCAGATAAGTTAACTGCGTATCTTCAGCATGAAATACGCCAAACTAAGGCAAAGTGCATTGTGAATTTGGCGTCTGAAGAATATGCAAAGGTCATTAAATTTAAATCACTTGAGCTTCCTGTTATTCAACCGATATTCCAAGATTATTCAGCTGGAAAATACAAGGTGGTTTCGTTTTATGCCAAAAAGGCACGTGGCAGTATGGTGAGATATTGTGCATTGAATCAGATTAAGAAACCTGCGGAATTAAAAAGCTTTATGGAAGAGGGTTATCGTTTTTCTGAACAAGAATCAACAGAAACCAATTTTGTATTTCGTCGGAAAATGAGCGCGTAAAATAAAAGCCTCAAGGTTCTCTTGAGGCTTTCAAATTGTTGAGAAGATTGGGATTTATCTCAGACTAGCTCCAAAACTTCCACCAGCTTTTCTTGCTACCATAAGTGTCAAGTAGATTACTTTTCGGGAAATTACTGGTGAAGACACGTTTTGCGTCATCCCGCAATTCAACCATGCCCATCGCGTCGTAAGCTTTAATCAACACAACCAGTGCTTCTTCTACTGCAGGTGCATCAGGATATTCTTTGATTGCAGATTGGGCACGATTAGCAGCTGCGACAAAAGCATTTCTGCGTAAATAGTATTTTGCTACGTGTAGATCATATTGGGCCAATGCATTGACTAAATATTTCATGCGCGCAATCGCATCTGGCGTATACTTGCTGTTTGGGAATCTGACTGCTAATTCTTTAAACGCATCAAATGAGTCACGAGTTGCTTTAGGGTCGCGTTCGGTCACATCTTGGTTGGCGATAAAGCTGAAAAAGCCCATATCGTCATTGAAGTTAATTAAGCCACGCAAGTAATACATATAGTCAACGTTGGCATGATTTGGGTGTAATTTAATAAAGCGATCAACCGCAGCTAGCGCTTGTGCTTGGTCACCTTGTTTATAATGTGCATACGCTATTTCAAGTTGCGCCTGTTGTGCATAAGCACCGAACGGAAAACGTGATTCGAGTTTTTCGAACAATTGTACTGAGCGATCATAAGAACCAGATGCGAGTTCATCCTTTGCTTCAGCGTATAATTTCTCAGCGGTCCAATTCTTACTTTCCTCTACTTTATCGCCGAAGATACCGCAACCAGCAAGTGATAAAGACAGAGCCAAACCTAACAATTTCATATATTTAATGTGCATAAACTTTGCGTGTGCATGAGAATAATTTACGGATTATAGCCGATGGTAATTAATGTTATACCAAAAGACCAAATGATTTTAACCGATACTGAGTTAGATCTCGATGAAATCGATCATGAAGTCTCAATAAAGTCTGCTCAAGACCATGATCCTATCAGTTTAACCTTACCAGATAGTATTTGTGGTGATCGTTTAGACAAAGTCTTGTCAAAACTGGTGCCGCAATATTCGCGCGGGCGCTTGCAGCAGTGGATAGAGGCGGGGCATGTACAAGTTGATGGTCAGCCATCGAAGATAAAAACGACAATGCTCGGCGGTGAGTTAATTACAATTCAACCTCAGCTCGCGATTGAAGACAATGCTTTTGTTCCCGAAGATATAGAACTCAATATCATTTATGAAGACGAAGCCATTTTAGTGCTAAATAAACCGGCAGGTTTAGTCGTACACCCGGGGGCTGGCAATTGGTCTGGTACTTTATTGAATGGTTTGCTATTTCATCGCCCAGCATTGGCGATGGTTCCACGTGCGGGAATTGTGCACAGACTAGATAAAGACACATCTGGGCTGATGGTGGTAGCGAAAACCTTGACAGCCCAAACGGAATTGGTGCGTCAGTTGCAGGCGCGCACGGTCAAGCGTGAATACGCTGCGCTGGTTTGGGGGACACCGAATGCTTCCGGTACGGTTGATGCCGCGATGGCACGCCATTCGCGTGATCGTCTGAAGATGGCCGTGTCTATGAGTATTTTGGCTAAACCAGCGATTACCCATTTTCAACGAATTTCAGTGGGAATGTTAGAGAAGTTCCCCGTGAGCTTAGTTGCCTGTCACTTGGAAACTGGACGTACGCATCAAATTCGCGTTCATATGTCGTCATTGGGATTCCCTTTGGTTGGCGATACTTTGTACGGAAAGCAGCATTTGGTTCGTTTTTTCCCGAGACAAGCGTTACAAGCGCGTAAACTTGGCTTGATTCATCCAAGTACGCAATTGCCAGTTGAATGGAGCATCCCCTTGGAGGTAGATTTTGTGGACTTGCTTGATCGTGCTGGCATGCCTCAGCCATGGCGCTAATTCGTGATAGTGACACTGGCTTGGTATTAATTCAGGCCGACTGGCCTGATTGTCCTGCCAATGTGCACGCGTATTCCAGTACTCGTATGGGTGGGGTCAGTCTCGCTCCATACGGTGATGTTAATGGTGACGCAGGCTTAAATATGGGGGAGCATGTTGGCGATAGTCGAGACGCAGTTCGCATCAATCGCGACTGTTTATTAGATTACATGCCGAAGCCTGTCACATTCTTATCACAAATTCATGGCAATATTGCTGTTGACCTTGCTAGTGTGGTGGCTGACCAGATCATTGAAGCCGATGCCTGTTTTACCAGCCTGCCGAATCTAACTTGTGTCGTTCTGACCGCCGACTGTTTGCCGCTCTTACTTGCTTCTGCTGATGGCGAGTGCGTGGCCGCAGTACATGCTGGCTGGCGAGGATTGGCAAATGGCGTGATCGAATCTACCTTGAAGCACATGCGGCTAAAAACACGAGCCGAGATTTCCGCTTGGATGGGACCGGCAATTGGACCAAACGCTTTTGAAGTGGGTTCTGAAGTACGTGAGATTTTTTCTCGGAAATCACATAAGCACGCGCTAAACTTCATACCTAATAAGCAAGCAGAAGGTAAGTTTTTTGCGAACATATATGGCTTAGCCAGCGATGTGCTGAAGGCTTGTGATGTTCAAAAAATTTCAGGTGGAAATTTTTGCACTTATACGGACGAAGAACTTTTTTACTCTTATCGACGTGATGGTGTTACTGGTCGGATGGCAAGTTGGATTTGGATTGGCTAGTGGTTTTTTGCGGCTCTTCTTGTTTTTGTTGTTCACGTAGCGCGAGTTCTTTTGCGCGAATTTGTCGTTTGCGTGCAGGGGAGCTGAGTATGTATAACACGAGGCCAAGTGGAATGATGCAGTAAAAAATGAAGGTCATGATGCCTGCAATCAAAGATGATTCGGCTAAAGACATTAAGAGTACGACATAAATCCACGCGATTGCGATAAGATATAAAAAGGCCATATTATTTCAAATAAGATGTTAAGTTAATCATTGATGCTGAATTGATAAACGTCAGTGCTGATGACAATACTCTATAACCAGGAAAATTGCATAATGAGTGACACCTCTCAGACGATGTATGCGAATTGGATGCAAGAATTAATGAAGCAAAATCCTTTGCAGGAATGGATGAAAATTAATGGAGTGGGGATGCAAAACCCATTTGCGCAAGACTCCTCAATTTTAACAACATTAAAAGAATATGGTGCCGAAATAGATCCTGCAGTGCTTAGTCGACTGCAATCAGAATATATGACGGAACTAGCGAATTTGTGGAAGGACTTTATTGCTTCCAAATTACCGCAGTTTGATGACAGACGTTTCTCGGCCACGGATTGGCATCAACAAACAACACATGCCTATAACGTGGCGATTTATTTACTTAATGCCCGATTTCTGGGTCTACTGACCGAATCTGTTCAAGCTCCAGAAAAGAAAAAACAAAAAATTCGATTTGCTGTTCAGCAAATGGTTGATGCGATGTCACCTGCTAACTTCCTGGCGACAAATCCAGAAGCGCAGGCGAAATTGATTGAAACTGGCGGCGAGAGTTTAATGACAGGCATTGCGCAAATGCTCGAAGATCTGCAAAAAGGCAGAATCTCGCTGACAGATGAATCTGCATTTGAAGTCGGTAAGAATGTTGCCACCACAGCGGGCTCAGTGGTCTTTGAAAATCGCATGTTTCAACTGATTCAATATAAGCCAACGACAAAAACGGTACATCAACGTCCTTTATTGATGGTGCCGCCTTGTATCAATAAATTCTATATCTTAGATTTGCAGCCAGAAAATTCTTTAGTCCGCTATGCGGTGGAGCAAGGGCACACTGTGTTCTTAGTTTCTTGGGCGAATCCTGATCAAAGTATGTCCGATGTCACTTGGGATGATTACATAGAACAGGGTGCAATTAAAGCTATCGAAGTAGTGCAAGACATCAGTAAACAAGATAAGTTAAATGTGTTTGGATTCTGTGTTGGTGGAACGATCGTATCGACCGCTTTAGCAGTACTTGCTGATCGAGGAAATCATCCTGCAAGTAGCTTAACTTTATTAACGACTTTATTGGACTTCACGAATACAGGTGTTCTAGACGTGTTCGTTGATGAACTACAAGTGAGTCTGCGCGAACAAACGCTTGGCAGTGGCGGATTGATGCCAGGCAGGGACCTTGCCAGCACTTTTTCAAGCTTACGTCCGAACGATTTGGTTTGGAATTACGTGCAGTCAAATTATCTGAAGGGTCAAAAACCACCTGCATTTGATCTTCTGTATTGGAACTCTGATAGCACCAATTTGCCTGGTCCTATGTTTTGCTGGTATCTGCGCAATACTTACTTGGAAAATAGTTTGAAAGAGCCAGGAAAATTAAATGTCGCAGGAAGTAAGCTGGATTTAGCGAAGATCGATGCGCCAGTGTTTATTTATGGCTCTAAAGAAGATCACATTGTTCCATGGCAAGCAGCTTTTGCTTCAGCAAGCATTTTGAATCCGAAGAAAAAAAGCAGAAATCGCTTTGTGCTTGGCGCGTCAGGCCATATCGCAGGTGTCATAAATCCCGCATCAAAGAATAAGCGCAATTATTGGATTAACGATAAATTAGTAGCAGATCCACAAACCTGGCTAAATGCCGCCACCGAGTGCCCGGGCAGTTGGTGGCCGCAATGGGCAACATTTTTGGCTGAACATGCTGGAAAAATGGTAAAAGCTCCCGCTAAAGTTGGGGCGGTAGGGTATAGTGAGTTAGAGCCTGCACCTGGGCGATATGTCAAAGTGCGCGCGGATTAAATGATGTAGTGAATAAGTTTTCTGGTTAGTGTAGTAGTGCCTTTTATAAAAACTCTGGAGATTAAGTATGTCAAAGCGAATTGCTTATGTAACTGGTGGTATGGGTGGTATTGGAACTCCAATCTGTAAACGTTTGTGTAGAGATGGCTATACCGTAGTTGCAGGTTGCGGGCCAAATTCTCCGCGTAAAGATAAATGGCTGGCCGATATGCGTGCAGAAGGCTTTGATGTTCATGCATCTGAAGGTAATGTCTCTGATTGGGAATCGACCCGTGCAGCGTTTGAGAAAGTCCGTACTGAAATCGGTGAAGTCGATGTTTTAGTCAACAATGCTGGCATTACTCGTGACGGCCAGTTCCGTAAAATGAGTAAGGCAGATTGGGATGCGGTCATTGATACTAATTTGAATTCCTTGTTCAATGTCACGAAACAAGTTATTGAGAGTATGGTTGATCGCGGCTGGGGACGTATTATTAATATTTCTTCGGTCAACGGTCAAAAAGGACAATTTGGTCAAACTAACTACTCCACTGCAAAAGCAGGTATTCACGGCTTTAGTATGGCATTGGCACAAGAAGTCGCGACGAAAGGTGTGACAGTAAATACCGTTTCACCGGGCTATGTCGGAACTGACATGGTGCGCGCGATTCGTCCAGATGTTTTGGAAAAGATCGTTGCAGGTATTCCCGTCAAGCGCTTGGCAGAACCTGAAGAAATCGCTTCCATTGTGGCTTGGATTGCGTCTGATGAAGGTGGTTATGCGACTGGCTCAGACTTCTCTATCAACGGTGGTTTGCATATGGGATAATCATTTGGCTTTCTGCAAATGAACTATTCCCAAGAATTTTGTACTAAGTATAATGCTGTCATGTAGCAAGCTTGTCAGCGCAAAATTCGCCCAAGATGCTTACGATGAAGATGGGGATTCGTAAGCATCTTAGTTTTATTTTTTAATGCAGTTTTTGAACGAGAATGCAATGAATAGCACAAAAAAAATAAACAAGCATTTGATTAAGAAATACCCAAATCGTCGCCTATACGATACACAAACTAGTAGCTATATCACCTTGGTCGATGTGAAGCAATTCGTGATGGAAAATGATGATTTTGCAGTGGTCGACGCCAAAACTGGTGAAGATTTAACACGTAGTATTTTGCTGCAAATTATTTTGGAAGCTGAGGCCGGCGGTGCGCCGATGTTTTCTAGCGTCGCTTTAGCGCAAATTATTCGCTACTACGGTCATGCGATGCAAGGCATGATGGGTTCTTATCTTGAGAAAAATATTCAGGCATTCATCGATATACAAAATAAACTGACCGAAGGTGCTGGTGGCGGTGTAGAAGGAAAACCATTTAGTCCGGAAATGTGGACACAGTTTATGAACGTGCAAGGGCCGATGATGCAAGGCATGATGGGCAATTATATCGATCAAAGTAAAAATTTGTTTGTACAAATGCAAGAGCAGATGCAGAACCAATCAAAGAATATGTTTGGCTTTCCATTCGTTCCAGACGATAAGAAAAAGTAATGAATTCAAACGCTTGCAGCGAATCTATCGTTGTACAAGCTGTAGTAAGTAGCTAAGAAAGGGTACAATAGCGAATTGCTTTGTATCCTTTTTTATTATGTCTAACGAAACTCTCATTTCTGCATCCACCCAAGTAGCGCCCAAAGTTGGTTTTGTCTCTCTCGGGTGCCCGAAAGCCTTGGTCGATTCAGAACAAATTCTTACGCAATTGCGTGCAGAAGGCTACGAAACTGCTAAGTCTTATGATGGCGCCGATTTGGTCGTCGTGAATACTTGTGGATTCATTGATGCAGCCGTGCAGGAATCTTTAGATGCAATCGCTGAGGCGCTTAATGAAAATGGCAAAGTGATCGTGACTGGCTGTCTAGGCGCGAAAAAAGATGCCGATGGCAATGATCTGATCAAAAGCATACATCCGAAAGTCTTGGCAGTGACGGGACCACACGCATTGACGGAGGTGATGAGCGCCGTGCATTTGCATTTGCCAAAACCGCATGAGCCTTTCATTGACTTAGTTCCGGCACAAGGCGTGAAGCTGACACCAAAACATTTTGCTTACTTAAAAATTTCTGAAGGCTGTAACCATCGTTGCAGCTTCTGTATTATTCCATCGATGCGTGGTGATTTAGTGTCGCGTCCAATTGGTGAAGTCATGGTCGAAGCTGAGAATTTATTCAAAGCTGGCGTTAAAGAATTGCTGGTTATTTCTCAAGATACTAGTGCTTATGGTGTGGATGTGAAATTCCGTACTGGCTTCTGGGATGGTAAACCAGTCAAAACACACATGACACAATTGGTGGAAGCACTGGGTGAACTCGCGAAACGTTACGATGCCTGGGTGCGTCTCCACTATGTTTATCCTTATCCTCACGTCGATCAAATCATTCCATTTATGAATAATGGCCACGTGTTGCCGTATTTGGACGTACCTTTGCAGCATGCGCATCCTGACGTATTGAAGCGGATGAAGCGCCCAGCCAGTGGCGAAAAAAATATTGAACGTATCAAAGCTTGGCGTGAAATGTGCCCAGAAATTACGATACGTTCGACTTTTATCGCTGGTTTCCCGGGCGAGACAGAAGAAGAGTTCGAATATCTTTTAGACTTCTTGAAAGAAGCTGAAATTGATCGCTTAGGTTGCTTTGCGTATTCTCCAGTTGAAGGCGCTACTGCAAACGAATTAGCAAATCAATTGCCAGATGAAGTGCGCGAAGATCGTCGCCGTCGCGTGATGGAATTGCAAGAGACGATTTCTAAAAAACGTTTGCAAGCGAAAGTTGGTAAGACGATGCGCGTGTTGATTGATAGTCTCGATCGTAGTGGTGGTGTCGGTCGTAGCTCAGCTGATGCACCTGAAATTGATGGCGTAGTGTATGTTAAGCCGCCATTTGAACCGCATCGTAAATTGAAGGTTGGTGAATTTGTTGAGGTAAAAATTACCGCTGCCGATGCTCACGATTTGTGGGGTGAGGCAATTTAATCTTCGTTTTGTTTGATTGAGAGGGGCGATTTTTCGCCCCTATTTTTTATCTATTTAGACTTTTATCGACGACATTATTATGACTGACAAACAGCAAGGTTCTAGTACCACGATTGTTCATCCTGCTTATGAGTCGCCCGATGGATTTTCTGCGTTTCCTACCGCCATTCATCATGCTTCGACAGTTTTATTTAAAGATGTTGAAGCAATGCGTGCCCGTAGTTGGCTTAACAAGTCGACGTACACATATGGTTTGCATGGCACGCCAACCAGCTTTCAATTGGAAGGTGAGATAGCTCAAATTGAAGGTGGCAATCATTGTGTATTAGCGCCAAGTGGGTTGGCCGCGATCAGCTTGGTGAATATGGCGTTTCTTGAGGCTGGTGATGATGTTTTGGTGCCTGACAATGCTTATGGACCAAACAAAGAGCAAGGGGCGTGGCTTCAACGAAGTTTTGGCATTAGCGTTCGCTTCTATGACCCGATGATAGGTAGTGGCATTGCGGACTTAATTTTGCCAAATACTAAATTAATCTGGACAGAAGCACCAGGTTCTGTATCGATGGAGGTTGCGGATGTGCCAGCCATCTGTGCAGCTGCGCATAGCAAAGGTGTACTGGTTGCGCTAGATAACACTTGGTCCGCAGGTCTCGCCTTTAAACCTTTCGAACACGGTGTCGATATTTCTATGCAGGCGCTGACGAAATATCAAAGTGGTGGTTCTGACGTGTTGATGGGAGCGGTTATCACCAAAGACGTCGAGCTAAATAATCGCTTATTGATGGCACACATGCGCTTAGGTTTAGGCGTTGGCATGGATGATGTGTACTTGGTGTTGCGTGGATTGCAGAGTATGAAGCTGCGCTTTGATGCACATGACGCAGCAGCACGTAAGCTTGCAACGTGGTTAAAAAGCCGACCAGAGATCGCGAAGGTCTTGCATCCGGCGTGGGAAGATTGTCCAGGACATGAAGTTTGGAAGCGCGATTTTACCGGTGCAGGCGGTTTGTTTTCTGTGCTCTTTGACGAAAAATATTCAGAAGCACAAACCGACCAATTCGTGAACCAATTGAAGCTCTTTAAGATTGGCTTTAGTTGGGGTGGTTCGCATAGTTTATGTGTGCCATATCGTATAGAAACCATGCGCCAAAGTTGGAGCGACAAGGGAATTCTGGTGCGCTTTAATATTGGTTTGGAAGATGTAGAAGATTTGATTGCTGATATAGAGCAATCTTTGAATTCACTTTAAATTTTAAAAATTTGTCGAGGTTTACTTTGTCAATCAGTATTCGTAAAGCAGTTCCGGCAGATGCTGCCACCATTCACGGCTTCATTGTTGAACTCGCCGTCTATGAAAAAGCAGAGCATGAAGTGAAAGCTAGCATCGCAGAAATCGAAAGCAGTATATTTTCTGCGAACTCACCCGCTAAAGCCTTGATTTGTGAATTGAACGGCGTTGCAATCGGCTTTGCAGTTTATTTCTACAACTATTCAACATGGCAGGGCAAGAAGGGACTGTATCTGGAGGATCTTTATGTCTCTCCAAAACATCGCGGCCTAGGTGCAGGCAAATTCTTGCTTCGTCATCTTGCGCAAATTGCCGTGGACGAGGGCTGTGGTCGCTTTGAGTGGAGCGTCTTGGATTGGAATCAACCAGCGATAGATTTTTATAACGCGGTTGGTGCTAAAGCGCAAGCAGAGTGGGTCAAATACCGTTTGGCTGGCGATGACTTATTGAATTTTGCCAATACGTAATTGGATAGACGACATTAGAAATTTTCTTTTATAAATTAAAATTTCTAAAAACAAAAGCCAGACTTCCATAGCGAAGCCTGGCTTTTGTTTTTGGCAGAATCTGCTACTTATTTATTTGCTTGCAGATGTAGATGCGGAAGCGGCTGCTGGGCTTGCCTCGACTGCCGGTGCAACAGGTGCTGATGCTGTAGACGCTGCAGTATCAACAGCAGGCGCTGGTACGGTGGCAGCAGATGCGGACGAAGCAGCTGGATCAGCGACCACGTGTTCAGAAGCTGCGCCAGTATGCGCACCAGCTTCACCTTGCATGTCCATTTTGTCGCCAGCTTTAAAAATAAAAAATAGTGCGACTGCTGCAAAAACTAAAAAACCTACTAGTGCCTTCCACATATTGCTCTCCTTGTTGTTAAATTTTACTAATAACTTATTAAAAAACCTGTGATTCAAATTCGTTTCGAAAAAAAAGGAATGCGCCGATTAAAGTCACATTCCTTTTCTTTGTTTATGCCATGTTAATTACGCAGCTAACAACTGACGCAACACGAATGGCAAGATGCCGCCGTGTTTGTAGTAATCCACTTCGATCGGTGTATCGATGCGCAACAAGACTTTGACTTCTTGCTTGCTGCCATCGGCACGATTGATGACCAGAGTTACTTGTTGTTGCGGTTTGATATCGTTTTCGATACCTTTCAAGTCGAAAGATTCATTGCCAGTGATGCCCAAAGAATCAACGCCGTCAGTGCCGATGAATTGCAAAGGCAATACACCCATACCCACTAAGTTAGAACGGTGGATACGTTCAAAAGATTTAGCGATAACGGCTTTAACACCCAACAATTGCGTGCCTTTTGCCGCCCAGTCACGGGAAGAACCTGTACCGTATTCTTCACCACCGAAGATCATGGTTGGCGTGCCTTCTGCAACGTATTTCATCGCTGCATCGTAGATTGCCATTGGTTCGCCAGTTGGTTGGAACAATGTTTCGCCGCCTTCGACGCGGGAACCGTCTTCCTTGGCTGGGATCATCAAGTTTTTGATACGTACGTTGGCGAATGTACCGCGCATCATGATTTCATGGTTACCACGACGTGAACCGTAGGAGTTGAAATCAGCTTTCAATACGCCGTTTTCTTTCAACCATTTACCGGCAGGGCTAGATTCTTTGATCGAGCCAGCAGGGGAGATGTGATCGGTCGTGATGGAATCACCAAATACGCCCAAAGCACGTGCGCCAGTGATGCCTGTCGCTGCTGCTTTTGGCTCCATCGTGAAGTCAGCGAAGAACGGTGGTTCTGCGATGTAAGTAGAACTTGGCCAGTCGTAGACTTGGCCTTCTGCCACGCCTTTGATGTCTTCCCACAATTTACCTGGCGCACCCTTAACGTCGGCATAGTTCTCTTTGAATGTTTTGGAATTCATCGCGAACTTCATCAACTTGTTGATCTCTGCGCTGGTTGGCCAGATATCGCCCAAGAAAATGTCTTTGCCTTTGACGCGACCAACAGGTTCAGTCATCAAATCTTTGTTCATGTTACCAGCGATTGCGTAAGCGACTACCAACGGAGGTGATGCCAAGAAGTTGGAGCGAATGTTCGGGTGAATACGTGCTTCGAAGTTACGGTTGCCGGACAATACCGCCGCTGCAACGATGTCGTTCGCTACAATCGCTTCATTCATCGCAGGCGTCAAATCACCAGCATTACCGATACAAGTTGTACAGCCATATGCAGTCACGCCGAAGCCGAGTTTTTCCAAATACGGCAACAAGCCAGCAGCTTCGAGATACTTAGTTACAACGCGGGAGCCAGGCGCTAAGGATGTTTTGATGTGCGGAGATACTTTTAAACCAGCTTCAACTGCTTTTTTCGCTAACAAACCAGCTGCCAGCAAAACGCTAGGATTAGAGGTGTTCGTGCAAGAAGTAATCGCAGCGATCAAGATGTCGCCGTTTTTCACTTTAACGCCATCGGTATTGGTGTACACCGCTGTCAAATCTTCTGCTTTTTTGTTGAAACCGCTTTCTGAGGTTGGCTTGCTGAACAAGTCGCTGAAAGTGGATTTGACGTTGCCGATTTCGATACGATCTTGTGGACGTTTTGGACCAGCTAATGATGGTGCCACCGTTGATAAATCTAATGACAATTCTGTCGTGTAATCGATGTCGCCTTTTTTCGGAATACCGAACATTTTCTGTGCTTTGAAATAGCCTTCAAATGCGTCGATTTCTGCTTTAGTGCGGCCTGTACCTTTGAAGTAATCGATAGTCGCTTCATCAACTGGGAAGAAGCCCATCGTTGCGCCGTATTCTGGTGCCATGTTCGCGATAGTTGCGCGGTCAGTCAGAGATAAAGTACGTGTACCTTCGCCGAAGAATTCGACAAACTTACCAACGACTTTTGCTTTACGCAGCATTTCTGTAATTGTTAATACCAGATCGGTTGCGGTACAACCTTCACGCAATGCGCCGGTCAAATTCACGCCAACAACGTCAGGTGTCAAGAAATAAACTGGTTGACCGAGCATGCCCGCTTCAGCTTCGATACCACCCACACCCCAACCAACTACGCCGATACCGTTAATCATGGTAGTGTGAGAATCTGTACCAACCAAAGTATCTGGGTAATACACATCGTTTTTCTTCGCATCAGATGCTTTGTGTACGCCACGTGCCAAGTACTCAAGATTGACTTGATGCACGATACCAAAGCCTGGAGGCACCACGCCAAAAGTATCAAAGGCTTGCATGCCCCATTTCATGAACTGGTAACGCTCGTTATTGCGTTGAAATTCCAGTTTCATGTTCAAATCAAGGGCTTTCTTTTCACGGAAATGATCGATTTGTACGGAGTGATCGACGACCAGATCAACCGGTACCAATGGTTCAATGTTCTTTGGATTTTTGCCTTGTTTTGCTGCGACGTTGCGCATTGCAGCCAAGTCAGCCAGTAAAGGGACGCCAGTAAAGTCTTGCAATACCACGCGAGAAACCACGAATGGAATTTCATCGGTACGCGCTGCAGTTGCACCCCAGTTCGCCAATTGTTTGACATGTTCTTCAGTGACTTTTTTACCGTCGCAGTTACGCAAAACGGATTCCAATACGATACGGATAGAAATCGGTAAACGTGAAACTTTCACGCCCAGATTTTTTTCCAATGCTGGCAAAGAAAAGAATTTACCTTTCTTGGTGTCAGTGATTTTAAAATCTTTCAGCGTTTTAAACGCGTCTTGATAATTGGCTTGGCTCATGGCTGTTCCTTATATTCGATGATGAACAATGAAGTGAGGTGATACGGATTTGAAACTTAAAACTAATAAACTAGCGAAATAATTCTTTCTGGCTTTTACTTCACTTGTGTTTCTGTGACGCTTAAGCTGGCAACTTTGGTACTCTTGCATTCGTTTGCTAATTGATGGCCGCGACGTGAGTCAAGTAACATGCCTTTGGATGGAATATTAATCCACACCAAACCAATTTTCTGATTCTCAAAACGATGCGCGCCGGTGGAAGTTTCTACTCGGGTTAATTTGTACAGGCGGTTTCTCCAACGCATAGCCAAGCTTTGATTGTCTTCTGGATGGGCATACATCACCAGAGAATTGCCGAGCTCACATTTGTATTCTGTATCTACGTTTTGATCAATATTCGGTTCTGGTTCGCTAGTATCGATCTCAGATTTTTTGCTATCGGCTTTAGCATTTTTTGTTGTTTTTGCTTTGGTTGTTTTTTTGCTGATAGGATCTTTGGTTGCATCGGCCGCAATCGCAGATACAGATAAGCCAGTTGCACATAAAGTAATAAGTAACTTTGCCAATAGCTGCGGCTTTAAAGGTGAAAATAATGTTGATTTCATGATGCCCCTCGGTGATTCAATTCAGTGATTCAAATTCGATACAAAACTACGCTTTATTTCTCATGCATAAGCTACTTAGTTTAGCTTAACTTAGCTGTCCTAGACCAAGTATTGTGCACCTTCGGGCAAGTTGATGCCACTCATACTAGCTTTCTTCAGAACTGTCCAATAATAGCGATAACTCGCTCTGTCGTGCAGGCGTCCGTGCATTTCTATCGGTCCCCAGTGGTTTTCTTGTGCTGTGCTCAAAATCGCAACCGCTTCATTAATCTCTGCACTGCGCGGTGCCATCGCTTTAATAATTGGTTTGATTTGGCTAGGATGTATGCTCCACATCCTGGTGTATCCAAATTCCTGACCAGCTCTGGTCGCATCGCTGATGGTTACCGATGGATCTTTAAAATCGGTGGTGACATTGTGTGATGGTACTTTGCCATGTAAATGACAAGCCGCTGCAATTTCCAGTTTGGCACGTATCACTAATGGATGGGTGAATTGCGATGGCGAGCGCATCGCACTCGCTGGAATAGCACCCCAATGCGATGACACGAAATCCATAATGCCGAAGGACAGACATTCCACTTGAGGAATCGCTGCCAAAGCCTGTACATGTGCCAGCGCAGTTTGTGTTTCAATTAGCAAATGTACAGGAATGGATTGGCGCGCATGGCGTTGTGAGAATTGGTTGATGGTATTAATGGCTGTGTTGACCTCATCAACCGTATTTACTTTAGGAAGTACAATGTAAGCCAGTTTTTCACAGGCTACACGATTGCATAAAAGCTGTTGAATATCTTGTTGAAATGCTGGGTGATCGAGATGGTGAACGCGCACCCCGATACGATTAAATTGATTACTGTCAGACGCGATCATCTGCGTCAACATGTGTATATGCGCCAATTCATTGCCAACTGCCGCGCCATCTTCACAGTCGAAAGTAATATCAAACACTGGCCCGAGCTCATTTTGCAGGCTCAAGGATTTGAGCATCAATTTTTCTGAACCAGCATAGTGATCACATACCGGTAAAAAAATTGGCGCTGCCTGATCTTGAAATAATGCTAGCGATGGATGCATCAGCGGTGATGTCATTGATAAATCGAGTGGTAAATCGTCGTGTGGTAAATCGGATCGCAAAACTTGTTACTTGAATTTAAACTATTTACAAACTAAAGGGCTTGCCCTGATAGGCAAGCCCAGTTTTAGGTCAATTAGCCGACCAAGTGTTTTACGCCATCACGCTCTTCTTGCAATTCTTTGAGAGTGACGTTGATACGTTCACGAGAGAATTCATCGATTTCTAAACCTTGAACAATCGTGTATTCACCGTTTTCTGTTGTAACAGGGAAGCCAAACATCGTACCTTCTGGGATGCCATAAGAACCATCCGATGGAATGCCCATCGTTGTCCATTTGCCATTCGTGCCCAGTACCCAGTCACGAACGTGATCGATTGCTGCATTCGCTGCAGAAGCAGCAGAAGACAAGCCACGGGCTTCAATGATTGCCGCTCCGCGTTTGCCGACTGTTGGCAAGAACACGTCTTTGTTCCATTCTTGATCATTGATCATGTCTTTAACAGATGCGCCGGCAACCGTTGCGAAACGGTAGTCAGCGTACATCGTCGGAGAGTGGTTACCCCAAACGCACAATTTTTCAATATCAGCAACTGCTTTGCCAGTTTTCGCAGCAACTTGTGACAGAGCACGGTTGTGATCCAAGCGCAACATCGCTGTGAAGTTTTTAGATGGCAGATTTGGTGCAGATTTCATGGCGATGTAAGCATTGGTGTTGGCTGGATTACCAACCACCAATACTTTGACATTGCGTGATGCAACTGCATCTAATGCCTTACCTTGCACTGTAAAAATCTGTGCATTTGCTTCGAGCAAATCTTTACGTTCCATACCTGGACCACGTGGACGTGCGCCAACCAACAACGCAACATCGATATCTTTAAACGCGGTCATTGGATCGCTATGTGCTGTCATGCCAGCCAACAAAGGGAAAGCGCAATCGTCGATTTCCATCATTACGCCTTTCAGCGCTTTTTGTGCTTTCTCGTCAGGGATTTCCAATAATTGCAAAATCACTGGTTGATCTTTGCCCAGCATGTCGCCGTTAGCGATTCTAAACAAGAGGGAATAGCCGATTTGGCCAGCTGCGCCAGTAACAGCAACGCGCATAGGGGATTTAGACATGGTATTTCTCCGCAGTGGTGTAAAAATAATATTGTAATGCTCTAATTCAAGAATTAGATTGAAACGTTTGTTTAGGACTCTGCTTAAGCATCGGTCGGGTCGTCTATTTCATCAAAATCACCAAAATCGAATGTAAGTGAAATGAGCGGCTGAAATGATAACGCTGAATCACCTTCACATGCGATTGAATTTACAATTGTGCCGCCTAATTTGCTTTGAATTTGTCAAAAATTGTGATCAACATTGCGCTAGATCAGCTTAATTGTTGGGAGTTTATTGCGCCACTTAGTTTGTGTCAATCGATATCTTATGTCTTATATAAGACATGATAAGTTTTTTACTTTTCTCTAGACTTTTGGACTGCTTTTGTGGTGAAATTGCGGACTATGAATCCAACGGTATCGTCAACTATGCAGTCTAATGAGTCGAAAAGTTTGCCAGCTTCCGATGCGGATTCGTATTCCTCCGCAGCGCCGACCTTTAGCCCACTGTATCAACAGATTAAAGGCTTAATCACGCAAAGCCTGCAATCTGGCGAGTGGAAGCCGGGTGAGCTAATTCCTAGTGAGATCGAATTAGCTGCTCGCTTCAAAGTTAGTCAGGGTACTGTGCGCAAGGCTATTGATGAATTATCTGCAGAGAATTTAGTCGTGCGCAGACAAGGGAAGGGCACTTTTGTTGCGACTCACCACGAAGCTCGCTCGCAATTCCGTTTTTTGCGCTTAGTCCCTGATAATGGCGAGCGTTCCTATCCAGAAAACAAAATCATCGAAGTAAAGCGTTTGCGAGCGCCAGCCGAAGTGGCTCGTCTGCTGGAAATGAAGGTCGGTGAGTCAGTCGTTTTTTTAAAGCGTGTACAATCTTTCGCTGGTGTGCCGACAATTTTGGAAGAGTTATGGTTGCCGGGCTCTATTTTTAAGGGTTTAACCATCGAGCGTTTGAATGAGTACAAAGGGCCGATGTATGCCTTATTTGAATCGGAGTTTGGTACGCACATGATACGTGCACAGGAAGAAATTCGTGCTGTGTGTGCCGAACAAGATACCGCAGATTTATTGCAAGTTGAAATTGGAGCGCCACTGTTAAGTGTGGAGCGAATTTCTTTTACTTATGGCGATAGAGCGGTGGAGTTGCGACGTGGCTTGTACTTAACGAATGCGCATCACTATCGAAACGAATTGAGTTGAACCGTGTGCTTGAGCAGGATTGAACCAGATTATTTGCTTAATTCTTGATCAAATTGAAGAATAATTCTCAGAAAACCGTCAAATCTGTTGGTGCAATGCATCAAAATAGGCGAAAATTATAAAGTTGTAGTGCTGAGTCATTTTGGGGGAGTTTATTTATGTCTGAAGTTGTTAAAAATAAGAAGCGTTTTGGTGTGATGCGCCTTTCTGATGCAGTCTTTGGCGGTTATCGACTACCGCTAGCAGGCTTTGTATCGATTTTGCATCGTATTAGTGGCATGTTGATGTGTTTGCTGTTGCCATTCGCATTGTATTTACTGGATCAAAGCCTTCGCTCTGAAGTGTCATTTGCCATGTTGCACGTTTTCTTCGCATCGATACCAGTCAAGCTCGTTGTATTGGCTTTGGTGTGGGCGTACTTGCACCATTTTTCTGCAGGCGTGCGTCACTTGTTGATGGATTTTCATATTGGTTTAGATAAAGACAGTGGTCGTCAATCAGCGGTCGCGGTGTTGTTCGTGAGCTTGGGTTTGACGGCTCTCGTTGCATTGAAATTGTTTGGAGTATTCTAAAAATGGCGAATAATAATATTGGATCAAAACGCCTGGTTGTTGGCGCAGGATATGGTATGCGCGATTGGTTAGCGCAACGCGTAACAGCCATTTTAATGGCGGTTTATACCGTCGTATTATTAGTTTTGTTTTTGACTTCGAAAGAATCAAGTTACATCGCTTGGAGTGGTATTTTTGCGATGCAATGGTTTAAGTTGTTAACCTTCGTCGTTGTTGTCGCTTTGCTCTACCACGTATGGGTAGGCATGCGTGACGTTTGGATGGATTATGTGACGCACTCTGTTGTATTGCGTTTGGTATTTCAGGTCGCCACTATTGTGTGGCTGATCGCTTGTGCTGGCTACGCCGCACAGATTTTGTGGAGAATGTAACCGTGGCTGCAATCAAGTCTGCAATCCCTTCGCGTCGTTTTGATGCGGTAATCGTCGGTGCCGGCGGATCTGGCATGCGCGCATCTTTGCAATTGGCAGAAGCTGGCCTCAACGTGGCTGTTCTGTCTAAAGTTTTTCCAACCCGTTCTCATACTGTAGCCGCTCAAGGTGGTATCGGTGCATCTTTGGGCAATATGTCTGAAGACAACTGGTTCTGGCATATGTTCGACACCGTTAAAGGTGGCGATTACCTCGGTGATCAAGATGCGATCGAATTCATGTGTCGCGAAGCACCGAAGGTCGTGTACGAATTAGAGCATTTTGGTATGCCATTTGATCGTAATGCGGATGGCACTATTTATCAGCGTCCATTCGGTGGCCACACCGCGAATTTTGGTGAAAAGCCAGTGCAACGCGCCTGCGCCGCAGCTGATCGTACTGGTCACGCATTGCTGCATACACTGTATCAGCGCAATGTGCGTGCACGCACCCATTTCTTCGTTGAATGGATGGCGATTGATTTGATTCGCGACGCCTCTGGTGACGTTTTAGGTGTAGTTGCACTTGAAATGGAAACTGGCGAAGTGATGATGCTGGAAGCTAAAACAACCATGTTCGCCACTGGTGGTGCTGGCCGTATTTTTGCTGCTTCAACTAATGCATTTATCAATACCGGTGACGGTATGGGTATGGCTGCACGTGCTGGCTTACCTTTGCAAGATATGGAATTCTGGCAGTTCCACCCAACGGGTGTGGCCGGTGCTGGTGTCTTGATTACCGAAGGTGTGCGCGGTGAAGGCGGTATTTTGGTGAATAGCCAAGGTGAGCGTTTCATGGAGCGTTATGCACCGACATTGAAAGATTTGGCACCACGTGACTTCGTTTCCCGTTCTATGGATCAGGAAATTAAAGAAGGTCGCGGTTGTGGTCCAAATAAAGATCACGTTATGCTCGATTTGCGTCATATCGGCGCGGATACGATTCAAAAACGTTTGCCATCTATTTTGGAAATTGGTCACAAGTTTGCCAACGTTGATGCGACTAAAGAACCTATCCCAGTCGTTCCAACAATTCACTACCAAATGGGCGGTATTCCGACCAATATTCACGGTCAAGTCGTTACGACTAAAAATGGCGTGAATGAAGTCGTGAATGGCTTGTACGCTATCGGCGAATGCGCTTGCGTATCAGTTCATGGCGCGAATCGCTTGGGTACTAACTCCTTGTTAGATTTGATCGTGTTCGGTCGCGCTGCTGGTAATCACGTTGTCGCAAGTAATCTCAAAGCACGTAGCAATAAAGATTTGCCGAAAGATGCGGCTGATTTGGCGATGTCTCGTTTATCTAAACTGGAAAACAGCACTGGCACAGAGCGCGTACAAGACGTAGCGAATGCGATTCGTAGCACAATGCAACAATATTGCGGCGTATTCCGTACTGATGAATTGTTGCAAACAGGCTTGGGCAAAATTATGGAGTTGGATGAACGTCGTAAGCACGTTTCTTTCAAGGATAAATCTAAAGTATTCAACACGGCACGTGTAGAAGCTTTGGAGTTGGATAACTTGATCGAAACAGCAAAAGCGACGATTACTTCTGCAAATGCACGTAAAGAATCACGTGGTGCGCACGCCCATCGTGATTATGAAAAGCGTGATGATGAAAACTGGATGAAGCACACATTGTGGTATTCAGAGGGTAATCGCTTAGATTACAAACCAGTTGTGACTAAGCCGCTCACGGTGGAAACCTTCCAACCTAAAGCACGTACATTCTAAAGAGATCACTATGGCACGTACATTAAAATTTCAAATCTATCGCTACGATCCGGACAAGGATGCAAAGCCTTACATGCAGGACCTGACGGTCGAATTGCAAGACACAGACAAGATGTTGCTCGATGCGCTGCAACGTATTAAAGCGGACGTCGATGATTCTTTAGCGCTGCGTCGTTCATGCCGTGAAGGTGTGTGCGGCTCTGATGCGATGAATATCAATGGTAAAAATGGTCTAGCTTGTACTACTAATTTGAACGAATTGTCTGAACCTATCGTTTTGCGCCCATTGCCAGGTTTGCCTGTGATTCGCGATTTGATCGTGGACATGACGCAATTCTTCAAACAATACAATTCGATCAAACCTTACTTGATCAACGATAGCATTCCGCCTGAAAAAGAGCGTCTGCAATCACCGACAGAACGTGAAGAATTGGACGGTTTGTACGAATGTATTTTGTGCGCATGCTGCTCTACATCATGCCCGTCATTCTGGTGGAATCCGGATAAATTCGTTGGACCAGCTGGTTTATTGCAAGCCTATCGTTTTATTGCCGATTCACGCGATGAAGCGACGAGCGCACGCTTGGATAATCTGGAAGATCCTTACCGTTTATTCCGCTGCCACACGATTATGAACTGTGTTGACGTTTGTCCTAAAGGCCTCAATCCTACCCGTGCTATCGGTAAGATTAAAGAGTTGATGGTAAGACGTGCGGTGTAAGTAGTTTCAATGTATCGCGTTAATGATTAAAGATTAGCGCATTGAAGTACTCTGTACCAGATTGACCGGGTTTTATACCTGTCAATCTGGTCAGTAAAAGAGATAGGAAAAATCATGTCAGGTGTTATGTCTGGCTTGCATCAGAGTGATCCAGTCAATCGAGCAAGACTACGCTGGCGTGCGCGCCGCGGTTTGTTGGAAAATGATTTGATACTGACGCGCTTTTTGGATGCGCATGAAGAGAACATGTCAGATGAAGAGGTGGACGCGTTTAGTCGTCTGATGGATATCTCTGACAATGCACTGATGGATTTGTTGATGGGGAAAAACGAGCCTGAAGATCAGCTTGATTTACCTCATGTCAAAGCACTGCTGACGCGTCTGCGCGCAGCCTAAGATTTTGTACTTTTTGATCATATTTTTTGATCGCATTTTTTCATTAACGACTCACCTGCAACGAAGGAAGAGCCATGACTAACTCTGAAACAAAAGCAACGCTATCATTTTCTGATGGCTCCCCATCGATCGAGATGCCTATCTATAAGGGTTCTATTGGACCTGATGTGATTGATATCCGTAAGTTGTACGGTGCCACGGGTAAATTTACTTATGACCCGGGTTTCATGTCGACTGCGGCATGTAATTCTTCCATTACCTATATCGATGGTGATAAAGGTGAGTTGTTATATCGTGGTTACCCAATTGAACAATTGGCGCAAAACGGTGGTGATTTCTTAGAATCTTGCTACCTGCTGTTGAATGGCGAATTGCCAAACGCAGAACAAAAGCAAAAGTTTGTGGACACAGTGACTAAGCACACGATGGTGCACGAACAGATGCAATTCTTCTTCCGCGGCTTCCGTCGTGATGCGCATCCTATGTCCGTATTGGTGGGTACAGTAGGTGCTTTGGCCTCTTTCTATCACGATTCTTTGGATATCAACGATGCCCATCATCGTGAAGTTTCCGCAATTCGTTTGATCGCGAAAATGCCAACTTTGGTAGCAATGGCGTATAAATATTCTATCGGTCAACCATTCGTGTATCCACGCAATGATTTGTCGTACAGCGCGAACTTCATGTACATGATGTTCTCGAATCCATGTGAGCCATACAAAGTCAATGAAGTTTTGGTACGCGCATTGGATCGCATTTTGATTTTGCATGCAGATCACGAACAAAATGCCTCTACATCTACAGTCCGTTTGGCTGGTTCTTCTGGTGCGAATCCATTTGCTTGTATCGCTGCCGGTATCGCATGCTTGTGGGGCCCTGCTCACGGTGGTGCGAACGAAGCGGCCTTGAGTATGTTGGAAGAAATCGGCTCCGTCGATAACATTCCTCATTTCATCGAACAAGTCAAAGACAAAAATTCTGGCGTGAAATTGATGGGCTTTGGTCATCGCGTTTACAAAAACTACGACCCACGTGCAAAATTGATGCGCGAAACTTGCTATGAAGTCTTGAATGAACTCGGTTTGCAAGATGATCCATTGTTCAAATTAGCAATGGCATTAGAAAAAATCGCATTGGAAGACGAATACTTTGTATCTCGTAAATTGTATCCAAACGTTGATTTCTACTCTGGTATCGTGCAACGCGCGTTGGGTATTCCAACTGCATTGTTTACAGGTATCTTCGCATTGGCACGTACTGTAGGTTGGGTCGCACAATGGAAAGAAATGATTTCTGATCCAGAACAAAAAATTGGTCGTCCACGTCAATTGTTTGTTGGTTCTCCGCAGCGTGATGTGCCAGCAATGGATAAGCGTTAATCTGAACTTAAACGTCAAGTGGTAATCAGAAACCACAATATTAAATATTTAAGTAATTAAATATATTTTATAAAAGCGAGTATAAATTACTCGCTTTTTTTATGGCGAAATATGTTATTCTCGCGTTTGATGTTGAAAGTCAATATTCCTCCTGTTTTATTTGAAGTGGTATTTGTTTTCCTACCGAGTCAAAATTTAGGTTGAAAATAGAATTTCGAATGAGTCCTTCCCCACAACTTGATGTGCAATCCGCTAACCGGTCAGGCCGTGTCGCGGAAGGTTAGATTAACCCGCTAATCTCGCGAAGCGCGAAGAAAGGTGAGCAATATGATGCAACAATATAACGCTAACTCGTATCTGTTCGGCGGCAATGCGCCGTATGTTGAAGAACTGTATGAAGCGTATCTAAACAATCCTGGCTCCGTGCCGGATAACTGGCGGGCGTATTTCGACGCCATGCAACACGTTCCCGCTGTTGATGGTTCTGCTAAACCTGACGTCGCTCATGCGCCAGTCATTGCTTCTTTTGCCGAACGCGCAAAACAAGGTCCTATCCGTACCGTAAGTGCTGCTGGTGATGCTGAAATGGGACGCAAGCGCGTCGCCGCTCAGCAATTAATCGCCGCATATCGCTTTTTGGGTAGCCGCTGGGCGAACCTCGATCCACTGCAACGTCAAGAACGTCCGCCTTTGCCGGAACTAGAAGCCAGTTTCTATGGTTTCACTGACGCAGATATGGACACCCAGTTCAACATCAGTAATACCTATTTTGGGTCAGAAACCGCCTCTTTACGCGATCTGCTCAATTCTTTACGTGATACTTATTGCCGTTCTATCGGCGCTGAATTCATGTATATCGGTGATCCAGCCGAGAAACGCTGGATGCAAGAAAAACTCGAATCTATCCGCTCCACACCAAACTTCACAGCAGAAAAGAAAAAACATATTCTGGATCGCCTGACAGCTGCAGAAGGTTTGGAACGCTACTTACATACACGCTACGTTGGTCAAAAACGTTTCTCATTAGAAGGTGGCGAAAGCTTTATCGCTTCTATCGATGAGACTATTCAACGCGCGGGTGAACGCGGCGTAGAAGAAATCGTTATCGGTATGGCGCATCGCGGTCGTTTGAATGTGTTGGTCAATACCTTGGGCAAAATGCCGCAAGATTTGTTTGCTGAATTCGAAGGCAAACATGGCGATGATTTGCCAGCGGGTGACGTTAAATATCACCAAGGTTTCTCATCCGATGTATCAACGCCAGGCGGCCCAGTTCATTTGTCTTTAGCATTTAACCCATCCCATTTGGAAATCGTTAATCCAGTGGTCGAAGGTTCTGTTAAAGCACGTATGGAACGTCGTGGTGATAAAGATGGCGCGCAAGTTTTGCCTATCTTGGTTCACGGTGATGCGGCATTTGCAGGTCAGGGCGTTGTCATGGAGACCTTGAATCTGGCACAAACGCGTGGTTATGGCACAGGCGGCACAGTGCATATCGTCATCAATAATCAGATTGGTTTCACTACTTCTGATCCACGCGATGCACGTTCCACTTTGTACTGCTCAGACGTGGTTAAGATGATTGAAGCGCCAGTGTTGCACGTCAATGCAGATGATCCAGAAGCGGTCGTGTTGGCAACGCAAATTGCGCTTGATTATCGTATGATTTTCAAGAAAGACGTTGTTGTCGACATTATCTGCTACCGTAAATTGGGTCATAACGAACAAGATACGCCAGCACTGACACAACCATTGATGTACAAAAAAATTGCGCAACATCCAGGTACGCGTAAGATGTACGCGGATAAATTAGCAGCGCAAGGTACGATCGCTGCTGATGGCGGTGATGCAATGGTGAAAGCCTTCCGTGATGCGATGGATGCAGGTAAACACACCGTTGATCCAGTTATTTCCAATTTCAAAAATAAGTTTGCAGTCGATTGGATTCCATTCTTAAACAAGAAATGGACTGATGCAGCTGATACAGCCGTGCCAACCACTGAATTAAAACGCTTAGCTGAACGCATTACGAGCATTCCTGCAGATTTCAAACCACATAGTTTGGTTGAGAAAGTCTTGGGTGATCGTGCTGCGATGGGCCGTGGTGAAATGAATCTGGACTGGGGTATGGGCGAACACTTAGCATTCGCTTCTTTGGTTTCCTCAGGCTATGCGATCCGTTTAACCGGTCAAGATGCTGGTCGCGGTACTTTCGTTCATCGTCATGCGGTATTGCATGATCAAAAACGTGAGCGTTGGGATGCGGGTACGTATATTCCTTTGCAAAATATCTCTGACAAGCAAGCACCGTTTACTGTGATCGACTCCGTGTTGTCCGAAGAAGCAGTGTTGGCATTTGAATATGGCTATTCCAGCGCAGAGCCAAATACTTTGACGATTTGGGAAGCACAATTTGGCGATTTCGCGAATGGTGCGCAAGTTGTTATCGATCAGTTCATTAGCTCAGGCGAAGTGAAATGGGGTCGCGCTTGTGGTCTGGTGATGATGCTGCCACATGGTTACGAAGGTCAGGGCCCAGAGCATTCTTCCGCTCGTCCAGAACGCTTCTTGCAATTATGTGCTGATAACAATATGCAAGTCGTTCAGCCAACTACTGCGTCACAGATTTTCCATTTATTGCGTCGTCAAATGATCCGTCAATTCCGCAAGCCTTTGGTGATCATGACGCCAAAATCTTTGCTGCGTAATAAAGATGCGGGTTCTCCATTGTCTGAATTGGCAAAAGGTAGCTTCCATACCGTGATCGGTGAAGTTGATGAAACTATCGATGCCAAAAAAGTGAAACGTGTTGTGGCTTGCTCCGGCAAGGTTTACTACGATCTGGTCAATGCTCGCAAAGAACGCGGTCAGTCTGATACAGCGATTATTCGTGTTGAACAACTCTACCCATTTCCACATAAGAGTTTCGTGGCCGAATTGAAGAAGTTCCCGAATATGGTCGAATTGGTTTGGGCGCAAGATGAACCTCAAAATCAAGGTCCATGGTTCCAGATTCAACACAATATCTTTGAAAGTTTGGATGAAGGTCAGAAGCTCGCTTACGCAGGCCGTCCTGCTAGTGCATCACCTGCTGTCGGTTACTACGACAAGCATTATGCACAACAAAAAGCATTGCTTGATGCAGCCTTTTCGAAACTTAAAGGTTACATCCTGACTAAATAATTCTTAGGTGGTGCCGCCAATAATAAATATAGTGCGGCACCGAATAGACATCCTACACGGAGAAAAACATGGCAATTATCGAAGTAAAAGTTCCTCAGTTATCTGAATCCGTCGCAGAAGCGACTTTACTGTCTTGGCATAAAAAAGTAGGCGAAGCAGTTACTCGCGATGAAAATCTGGTGGACGTAGAAACTGATAAAGTGGTGTTGGAATTACCAGCACCAGCAGCTGGCGTTATCACACAAATTATTAGCGGTGATGGCAGCACTGTGGTTGCGGGTCAAGTCATCGCAATGTTAGATACTGAAGCTTCAGCTGGTACAGTTGCTAGTGCCCCGGCAGCCGCAGCGGCGGTGGCTGCTCCAGTTGCAGCTGCTGCAACAAGCAGTTCCGCAGCCGCAAGTTCAGCAGGCATAGCAATGCCAGCAGCGGCAAAAATTTTGGCAGAAAACAATTTGTCTGCAGGTGCAATTGATGGCACAGGTAAAGATGGCCGCGTAACAAAAGGTGATGCATTGGCAGCAGTAGCTGGCAAAGCAGCACCAGCTGTTGCGCCTTTGGCAGCTCCAGTTGCAGCAAAACCAGCATTGCAACAAGTATCAGCGCCTGCAGTGGTCAACCTCGGTGATCGTCCAGAAGAGCGCGTTCCTATGAGCCGTTTGCGTGCACGTATCGCTGAACGTTTGGTGCAATCACAGTCCACTAACGCGATTTTGACGACCTTCAATGAAGTCAACATGGCACCAGTGATGGACTTGCGTAACAAGTACAAAGATAAGTTCGAAAAAGAACACGGCGTGAAATTAGGTTTCATGTCTTTCTTCGTCAAAGCTGCAGTTGCGGCATTGAAAAAATACCCAATCATCAATGCTTCCGTTGATGGCAATGACATCGTGTACCACGGTTATTTCGACATCGGTATTGCAGTTGGTTCACCACGTGGGTTGGTAGTGCCTATCTTGCGCAATGCAGATCAAATGTCTATCGCTGAAATCGAAAAGAAAATCGGCGAATTCGGCGCGAAAGCGAAAGACGGTAAATTGACTTTAGATGATTTGACTGGCGGTACTTTCTCCATCTCTAATGGCGGTACTTTCGGTTCTATGTTGTCGACACCGATTATCAACCCGCCACAATCTGCAATCTTGGGCGTACATGCGACGAAAGACCGCGCAGTAGTTGAAAATGGTCAAATCGTGATTCGTCCTATGAACTACCTAGCGATGTCTTACGATCACCGTATCATTGACGGTCGTGAAGCCGTGCTAGGTTTGGTCGCAATGAAAGAAGCACTGGAAGATCCAGCTCGTTTGTTGTTGGATCTGTAATCTTAACAATTACACTCACATCAAAATATGAATATTGCTGACGAAATTAAACGTCTGCACGAATTGCATCAGTCAGGCGCACTGACTGATGCAGAATTCGCTCAGGCCAAAGAAAAGTTACTTGCGTCACTTAATGCAAACGCAGCAAATGCTGCAAACGCCTCACATGGTGGCGCAAATGGCGAAAATCCATTTGCTCAACTCAATCAATTGCGCCGTTCCAAAACGGATCAATGGATAGGTGGCGTTTGTGGTGGCTTGGCCAAATTTACAGGAATGGAAGCTTGGATCTGGCGCCTGATGTTCTTTTTGTTTGTCGCCTGTTTTGGTTTTGGTGTGGTCGCGTATTTGTTGGCCTGGATTTTCATTCCAGAGGAAGCATAATTCAGCAATTTTTTGGGCGCAGGGCTAGAGTCATGACGATTCATTGCTGCGCTCATTTTACATTTATTTATTTTTCAGTAAGCCTGACAAGGTAAAACTATGAGCAAACAATTTGATGTCGTCGTGATCGGCGGCGGTCCTGGTGGTTATATCGCTGCAATTCGTGCGGCACAATTGGGTTTTTCTACCGCGTGTATCGACGCATGGACGAATGAAAAAGGCGGCCCAGCGCTTGGTGGTACGTGTACTAATGTTGGCTGCATTCCATCCAAAGCTTTATTGCAATCGTCTGAACATTATGAACACGCTGGTCATGCATTTGCCGATCATGGCATCAATGTCAGCGGTTTGGAATTAGACGTTGCGAAAATGCTCAAGCGTAAAGATACGATTGTTAAGCAAAATAACGACGGTATCGTTTATCTGTTTAAAAAGAACAAAGTCACTTTCTTTCACGGACATGGTTCCTTTGTAAAAGCGGCAGATGGCGGCTACGAAATCAAAGTCGCAGGCAAAGCAGAAGAAACTATCACTGGTAAGCACATCGTTGTAGCAACTGGCTCGAACGCCCGTGCATTGCCAGGCGCAGCATTTGATGAAGAATTGATTTTGTCGAATGACGGCGCGTTGAAAGTTGGCGCTGTTCCTAAGAAGTTGGGTGTGATCGGCGCGGGTGTTATTGGCCTGGAAATGGGTAGCGTTTGGCGTCGTTGCGGTGCTGAAGTCACCGTATTAGAAGCATTGCCAACTTTCCTTGGCGCAGTTGATGAGCAGATCGCTAAAGAAGCGCACAAATTATTTGTGAAGCAAGGTCTGTCTATCAACCTCGGCGTGAAAATTGGCGAAATCGTCAAAGGTGCTAATGATGTCACAGTCAATTACACAGATGACAAAGGCGCTGAGCACAAAGCGGTTTTCGACAAACTGATTATCTCTATCGGTCGTACACCAAATACCAATGGTTTGAATGCAGAAGCTGTAGGATTGGCTTTGGACGAACGTGGCTTCGTCGCAGTGGATGGCGATTGCAAGACGAACTTGCCTAACGTGTGGGCAGTTGGTGACGTCGTACGCGGTCCTATGTTGGCACACAAAGCAGAAGAAGAGGGCGTCGCCGTCGCTGAGCGTATCGCTGGTCAACATGGCCACGTGAATTTCAACACGATTCCTTGGGTGATCTACACCTCACCAGAAATCGCTTGGGTTGGCCGCACTGAACAACAACTGAAGGCTGACGGCGTAGCATACAAAGCGGGCACCTTCCCGTTTATGGCAAATGGCCGCGCGCGCGCTTTAGGTGATACCTCAGGTATGGTGAAATTCTTAGCAGATGCGACGACTGATGAAATATTGGGCGTGCATATCGTAGGCTCTATGGCTTCTGAGTTGATTTCTGAAGCTGTCGTAGCGATGGAATTCCGTGCATCTTCTGAAGATATCGCTCGTATTTGCCACGCACATCCATCTTTATCTGAAGCGACAAAAGAAGCCGCACTCGCAGTTGATAAGCGTTCATTGAACTTCTAATCAAAGTCAATTCAAGGTTCCAGGTAAAGAGCGGAATAGATTCTCGACCATCTATTCCGCTTTTATGTATCTACATCAGTCCAATTGAGCGATCAACTCATCACCACAGCCCAAGCATGAATGTTCACGAGTTTTATCAAGAAGCAATCGACAAGCGCGGCTTTCAAGTTGATGCTGCACAAAAGCGCGCGGTAGATCGCTTGCAACAATCATATGATGATTGGGTGGCTTATAAAGCGAAGCGTTCAAATCGATTAGTTCGTCTGATCAGTCGCCCTGAGGTGCCGCGCGGTGTCTACATGTGGGGCGGAGTAGGGCGCGGTAAATCATTTTTGATGGACAGTTTTTATTCAGTTGTCCCAGTGGTTCGCAAAACACGTTTGCATTTTCATGAATTCATGCGTGCTGTGCATCGCGAATTAGATGAGTTGAAAGGCGTGGCAGATCCACTCAATGAAGTCGCCGCACGCATCGCCAAAAAATATCGACTGATTTGTTTTGATGAGTTTCATGTTTCTGATGTGGCCGATGCCATGTTGTTATACAACTTGATGAAAGCCTTGTTTGATAATGGGGTGTCTTTCGTCATGACTTCAAATTATCAACCAGATACGCTTTATCCGGATGGCTTGCATCGCGATCGTATGTTGCCAACCATCGCTTTGATTAAAGAACGTATGGATGTGATGAATGTCGATTCTGGTAATGACTATCGGAAGCGCGCACTTGAGCAAGTTGATGCTTACTTGACGCCGTTGGGTGCGAATACTGATCGATTATTGCGCGAAGCTTTTGGTCGATTGGCGGAAACTAAGGACGAAGATCATCATGTTGATATTGAAGGGCGGCGGTTGAAAGCCTTGCGTCGTGCCGGTACGACGATCTGGTTTGACTTCGCAACCTTATGTGGCGGGCCGCGTTCACAGAATGATTATCTAGAAATCGCGAGTCGATTTCATACTGTTATTTTGTCGTCGATTCCGCAAATGTCGGCTGGCATGTCTTCCGAGGCGCGTCGCTTCACTTGGTTAATTGATGTTTTCTACGATAACAAGGTGAAGTTGATTATGTCTGCAGAAGTCGCGCCAGAATTGCTGTACATGCAGGGTACTTTATCGAACGAGTTTCATCGTACCGTTTCACGCATTATAGAAATGCAGTCTCAAGATTATATGAATGCCGATCAGCGTGAGATCGTGGCGATGCTTGATTCAGATCATTCACACTAATGTCAATAGAATGATAATTTTAATTAAGAAAATAATTCTGAGTTTTGTGCTGGTATCGTCATATGCCTTTGCTATGACGTCCGATTTGAATAACATCACCACCGAATCTGCGGTTCAGGCACTTAGTAAGGAATTTTCTAGTGGCAGCATTTTGTCTGTACCACTAGCAGAGTTAGCGTTGAATAAGCTTGAACAGTTGCAAACCACTTTGCAAGTGGAGTTGCAGGAAAAAGAAACGGCCTGTCTTGATCATTTTTTCACCAATGCATGCTTGCAAGAACTTCGATTAAAACGGCGTGAACTGCAAGCAATCTTGCGTAACATTCGTATCGAAGCCAAATCTTTTCTACGCGGTACGCGCGCAAATAAATCCAAGAACCTTGTTGAGCAAGATTAAGCAATGTTAGTGATTGCAATACTATATTTTTTGTAAGCGTTCTAATGCATAGTCCAAAGTTTTGGTTTGTTTCGCAAAACAAAAACGCACTAGTTGATGTTGATTTTGATCACGATAAAACGCCGATAGTGGAATTGTCGCAACACCAATCTCCTTGGTTAGCCAAGTCGCAAAATCAAGCTCGGTTCGATCAGAGATCTCCGAATAATCAGCACATAAAAAATAGGTTCCACTGACCGGCAATAATTTGAATTTTGTTTTTGCTAAGCCAGCACAAAAGTAATCGCGCTTATTTTGATAAAACATAGGCAGATTCAGATGATGCGCTGGTTCTTGCATAAAGTGGGCGATACCAATTTGCATCGGCGTATTGACGGTAAATACATTAAATTGATGAACTTTGCGAAATTCGGCGGATAAAACTTTGGGCGCTAACACGTAGCCTATCTTCCAGCCAGTGACATGGTAGGTTTTTCCAAAGCTGGAAATAATAAAACTACGTTGTGCTAACTCCGCATGTGATGCTAGGGATAGATGCGATTTCCCATCAAATACCATGTGTTCGTAAACTTCGTCTGAAATCAATAAGATTTTCGTATCTCGAACCAGCGCCGCTAGATTTTCAAGGTCCTTGTTCGTTAAGCTCATTCCAGTTGGATTGTGTGGCGAATTAATTAAGATAAGGCGAGTCTTGCTGCTGATTTTGGAAGCGACAGCGTCCCAATCGATAGAGAATCCATGCTGATCAAGCCGCATTGAAACTAGTACAGGAATTCCGCCAGCGAGTTGTATTGTTGGTAAATAACTATCGTAGGCTGGCTCAATCACAATTACCTCATCCCCAGTGCGTACGCATGCAAGTATGGTGGTCATAATTGCTTGTGTGGCACCGGCTGTGACTGTCACCTCAGTATCGGCATCGTATGTTGCTTGATATAACGTCTCTACTTTGCTTGCAATCGCGTGGCGCAAGATAGCAGCACCGGGCATCGGTGGATATTGATTGTGCCCGGCTAGCATCGCTTGATGTACCTGTTCAATTAACGCCGGATTGCAATCAAAGTCTGGAAAACCTTGGCCCAGATTAATCGCTTGATAGGACTGTGCTAATGCCGACATGGTTGAGAAAATAGTGGTCTTAACTTCGGGTAATTTGGATTCAATCAATGTGCCGTTGTTATTGGTAGTCATGTTGTGGTGAATAAGCCTAAGATTGTAATCCGAAGATTTTACTTGCAATTTCAGTATCAAAGAACATGACGCTTAGATATTCTCTCTATAAGCTCATGTGCATTTTTATACGAGGTTTCCTCGTTGTTCAGCCTGGTAAGCATGTTTTTACATAAAGCATTGAATTACGGTGCTTTTCCAGCTCTTCTTCAGGATTCATTTTCATCTGATTGTTCGATAATTCAAGCTATACAAATCCCAATTGTGCCGAGGTGGCCATGGATGTGGGGGCTTGGAATCACTCAACGACGAGGTCTGCAATGAACGATAATCAAATGATACTCAACCGACTCTCCATGGGCGCAATGGCAATTGATGCTGTCGATGCGGTAGATGATCTTCATCATGCCAATGTTGATCTAGTGAGTGATGATAGCCTGGCAGCACACGCGCGGATTGATATTAAAGGTATTCGTGCCGCGATAGCACGGGTTGAAGCAGAGGCGGAAGGCCGATCCGAGTCTCCAGTATTAACACCATCCTCTCCCACTAAAGCAAACATTTCACAATTGCACATTCCTTCACCTGTCATGCAGGAGGAATCTGAAGAGCATACTTCATTAAAGGAAGAGGCCAAATTTCAAGCCGGATTGCGATTTAAGAATGAGCAAGCAGCAAAGAAAATGGTGATCGAACAAATTAAGATCGACACACAGCTTAATTTCAAAGCAAAAATAGATGCAGAACAGCTTGCCACCGAAGCCGAAAATGCTAAGCAATGGGCCGCCGAGCGCGCTGCCGCATCATATGCAGCCAAGCAAGAGGCGATAGAACGTGCCAGAGTCGATGCACGCATTGCTGAACACGCACGTGAGCGTGAACGTCAAGATCGTGAAGCGCGTATCAATGCTGAACGTCTAGCGAAAATTCGCAATGAATCGCAACAAATCAACCGTGAACGTGATCAGGCCGAAGCCATTGCTTTAGAAGTGTCATTAAGTCGCACGCCGCTAGAAATACGGGCACGTGAAGAAGCGCGTGGACGTGCGGTTTTAGAGCGAGAATATGAAGCCATTGCGCAGGCACGTGTCGATTCTGAAAAACGTGCGGCGGATGCGATTCAATTACGTTTGCAAGCCGAAGAAGCTTTGTTGGCGGCGGCCAATCGTCGCGAGCAAGCGGAAAAAATCGCAGCAGAGGCCGCTATCGCAAGAAGCGAGGCCGAAGAAAAAATTCGTTATGCGACCGAATCACGCATCGAAGCAGAAAAGGAATTGCAATCAAAAGCACTGATGCGTGTAGAAACTGAACAATATGCCGATGCAAACGCACGCGCGCGTTTAGAAGCAGAAGAAAAAGCGAATGAAGAGGCAAAACGTCGTCGCCAAGCAGAACTAGAAGCAACGCAAATGGCAAAACAGCGTCGTGAAGAAGAGGAACGTGCAGAAAAATATGCAAAAGAAAAGGCGAGTTTAGAACGCGAAGCAGTCCAATTAGCAAAAGAAAAAGCAGATGCTGAGCAAAAAGCATTAGCAGCGATTGCATTGCAAACAGAGTATTTGAAACGTGCCAATCAAGCAGCAAACTCCAAAGCGAAGAGTGTAATCGAGTTGGCGAAAGCAGAAAAAATGCGCGCCGAGGCAGAACAACGCGCTGCAAAAGCGATTCAAGCGAAAGTTTTAGTCGAACAAAAAGTGATCGCCGAAGCGGAAACGATTGCCAAAGTTGAGGAAACGCAAACAGAAGTTTTGAACATGCAACACCAGGCGCAACAGGCAATTCGGATTGCGCAAGAAACCAAGGTGGTTGCTGAGAAAATTACTCTGGAAAACACCGTAGAAAATGTAAAACTGGGTCAACAACTGGCGATGATTGCGATTCAAAAGAATCAAGATTCGCAAGCCTTGTTAGAAACGCAGCAAGCGCGTGTTGATGCAGAAAGCAAAGCTTTAGAATTGATACAAGAAAAATTGGTCTTGGAGCACCGTCGGGCTGAATCCGCTGAAAAATTATTACTGGCTTCTGCGGAAAAATTGGCTAGCGAAAAAGATGCAGAGACAGCTGCCGCAGCACGCCTGAAAGCGGAAGAGGATGCAATTGCTTTAGCCGCGCAAAAAGAAGCCTTAGAATTGCAGCAACAAAAAGCTTTGCAGGCGAGTACCGAAGCAGAGCGCCAAGCGATCGAACAAGCACAAGTACAGGCTGAATTGCAGTGCAAGGCTGCCGCTTTAGCTTTGCTGAAAGCACGTCAAGTTGTAGAAATGACCAAGGCCGAACAAATACGTCTAGAAGCCGAACGCAACGCCGCAATCGCGAATCAAGAGAAATTAGAAGCGGAGCGCGAAGCTGCAGAACAAGTGTTGGCACGTGCGAAAGCGGATCGTGAACACGCTCAAATGCTCTTTGCACGTCAAGAGAAAGAGAAAGAATCCAAATTGGCACGTCAGGAATTATTGCAGGCAGAACAGGTACGTTTGCAAAAAATGACTGAGCACGCTGAGTTGCAAAGACAAACTGCAACAGTGGCAAAGTTTAAAGCAACTGAAGCCATAGAATTAACCAAATTGATGCGTCAACGTGGGCAAGAAGAATCCCGCAAACTGGCTTTAATTGAAGAAAAAAAGGCGATAGAACTGCAATTAATCGCTGAATTGAATGCAAAATCAGAAGCGGAACAAAACGAAATTCGATTGAACCAAGAGCGCTTAGCTTCTGAGCAAAAAATTCGCTTGGCTTTAGAAGAAAAGGCGCAAGCTGAACAACAATTGATTATTCAAAATCAAGAAAAAATTCAACTTGAGCAGCAAATTAAGGAAGCAACCGAGTTGCGTGCAAAACGCGCTTGTGAGTTGGCGGAAATTGAGAAAACTAAGCTGCATGCGCAAGAAACTGCACTCAAAACCTTGGAAGAAATTAGTGTATTAGAAAAGCAGCAAAAAGAAGCTGCCTTGCAAGAAGCGCAATTGCAGCTTCAAAGACTTGAACAAGAGCGTGCTGCAACGGCTGATGCTGAAACTAAATTGACGCTGGAAAAACAAAATGCACAATTGGCTGAGGAGCGGGCGCAGGCAGAACAGAATGCAAAACGTTTGCAAGAAGAAAAGCTAGCGCAAGAGCAGGCGTTGCATGCAAAAGCGCATGCCTACGCAGATTTGCAAGATCAGGCGCGCCAAGTGCTAATTCAAAAAAAACAGCGCATCGCTGAGTTAGAAAAAACAGCAGAAGCTCGTTTAATTGCAGATCAGACTTTGTTGGCAACGACGAATGACAAGCTAGCGATTGAACAATCAACTTTGCATCATGTAGAAAACCAGCAAAAAGCCGAACAGCTAGCATTAAAAAATGCGCAGATTAACGAAGGCTTGGCAGCGCTTGCACAGCAAGATGCAGAGAGTGCGCTTGGCAAGGAACTTTTATTGCATGAGGCGCTTGCTGCCAATGCAGAAGCGCAAAATATTTTCGCACGTTTGATGCAACAGCGCGTAGATGAAGAATTGAAGCTACATCAATTGCATGAAGAACGAATCGCGAAAGAAACCGTGGCATTGAGCTCGCTTGAATATGCACAAGTTGCAGAAAAAAATGCGATCGATGAGGCAATGCGTCTGCAGGCAACAGAAGAAGAAAAATTAGCGTTGGCAATTCAACGACAAAAACAAGATGAGCAAGCGCGTATTGAATTGGCGTCTTTAAATGCTGAAGAAGTAAACTATTTGGCACTTGCAGAAAAAGAGAGCGTCGCTCGTCAACAAGCAACCGCATCCTTAGAAGCAAAGAATCAAAGCTTGGCGACGGCTCTGGCGATTGCCGAAGAGCAGGCGCAAATAGAAGCACAACTAACAGCAGAGATTCAGCAAAAAATTCAAGATGAGCAACGCGCTATGACAGCGTTAAATGAACGTTTGCGTTTTGAAACGATGTTGGCGGAGACCGAGCGTCAGCGCGCCGAAGAAGAAGAACTTGCGGCGCAAATTATTCAAGAGAAATTTGCGACGGAAAACGCTTTGTTGCTGAGTTCACGTGAACATGCTGAAGCGCAAAAAACAGCGCTGAAATTAATTGATTCACGTTTGGCGCAAGCGCAAGAATTGAAAGCTTTTGAAGAGCAACGTATCGCAGTCGAATCACAAGAGTTACAACTATTGGCACAAAAAACAGTGGCTGAAAAATATCTTGCTGAAGAAACACAGAAACGCATCGACGCTGAACAGGCGTATCTGTTGGAGTGTGAACGTCGGGTGCTGGCAGAGCAAGAGGCGAGAATTGCCATGCAAAACCGTTTGGCGGCAGAAAATGAGGCGCGCGTTTTAGCAGAGCAACAAGCACAACTCGACACTGCCGCTGCGCAATTGGCGCAAGAGCATGCAAATCAATTACTCAGTTTGCAGCAGTCTCAGATGACGCGTTTGGAGCTCGAAACCACGGTCGCTAATCAGTTAAATGCTCAGTTAGCGGCTGAAGAAGAGCTGATCAGATTGCATCAATCCAGCTTGCGCGACATCGAATTGAAATTAGAAGCAGAATCAATGATTATCGAGGAATCTAAGCGTCGTGCAGAATTAGAAGCGCAAGCCTTGTTGCAAGCACAAGAACGTTTGCAAGCAGAAAGCCAGGCAGCGCAAAATGAGCAAGCAAAATTTGAAGCTGAATTGGCCTTGACCATGGCTGCAAATGAAAAATTAGCGCAAGATTCCTTGCAGACAGATGCAATGCAGGCGAATCGCGAGCAACAAGAAGTTTTGGCGCAGATGGAACAAGATAATGTGGCAGTAGAAAAACACATTGCTAAATTGTTGGCCGAACAAATTATTGAAGCGCAGACTTTACGTCAAAACCATCTCGAACGTCTGCAGCGTGAACAACAAGCGCAGGCATTGATGCAAGAACGTTTGCTACAAGAACAGGCAGCTTTGATGGCGGCTAATCAAAAATGCGAAGAAGAACATACTTTGCTACTGAAAAATCAAGCATTGGAAGCGCAATTAAAGCAAGAAGTTAGTATGCAAAAAGAAAATTCTCTGGTTTTGCAGCAGCAAGTCGAGGCTGAAAAACAAGCGGCAGAAGCGTTGACGAAACAGTTGTTGGATCGTTTGACCTTAGAGCAAGGACATCATCAGCAATGGTGTGATCGTGCGAAAGAAGTATTACAAGCTTCGCCTATTCCAGTTGAATTGAATCTGCTGACGCCAGCAAATCCACGTCGCAAATTACGTTCACCTGTGCTGTTTAGCGTTTTGATGAGTATTGGTATGGTCGGCGCAGCAAGTTGGGGAATGTTACAGGCACAAACAAGTAATGCAGCAAATGTCAGTGCTTCTGCTGAGAAAAAATTACCCGCTGTTTCGCAAGCCAAAGTTAATTTGGTATCGCCAGCACAAGAATCCTTGCGTATGTCGTATCAAATCGAAACGAATGCGGATAAGGCAACCGCGCCAAAAAATGAAGCGATGTAATTGTTTTACAGGGAAACGAGCTCAAATGAAGTCAGCTATCAGTTACTTTTTATGCGCTCGCTTAGTGGAACATTAGTAGAATTTCTAAGCCACCTTGTGCATGATTGTGGATATGCATTTTGCCACCGTGACGTTTGACGATGCGGTTCACAATCGCCAAACCTAAACCAGAACCGTTTGCTTGGCTGCGCGCGATTTCACCACGCGTGAATGGTCGTAGTAAACGTGGTATTTGAGTATCTTCAATTCCAGTGCCAAAATCTCGGAACTTAACAAGCGTGCCAGAATGGCTGGCACTGGCTTGTCGCCGGCATTCTATCTGTAGATGCAGCACTTGATCCTCTGGCGAGCGTCCATAGCGCATCGCATTTTGAATCAGGTTGTTAAATAGACGTTGAAATTCAATTTCTATTCCTGTTACATAGAGTTCTGGTTCGATCTGCAAATCGATACGCACATCACTTGATTTGGCTAAGTCAGTAAATAGTTTGTCAATCAGGCTACTAAGATTAAAGCTAGTAAACGTTGATTCATGTAAAGGTTTTGCGTAATCTAAAAATTGCTGAATGATGCTATCCATTTGCTGCAAATCACCTTGCATGGCCTCGCGCGTAGTAGCTTCAAGATTTGCCATCTCTAATTCCAATTGCAGACGAGTGAGCGGCGTTCGTAGATCATGTGAAATGCCAGCGAGGATCACGGTTCTATCTGTTTCTATACGCGCTAAATCGTCGACCATTTGATTGAAGCTGGTGTTGGTTTCGCGAATTTCTCGTGGTCCAGACTCAGATAGTGCGGGTGGGCGCTTTCCTCTAGCGAGCTGCCGTGCTGCTGCGCTCAAATTTGATAAAGGTGCGTTGATTCTTTGAGAAATAAATACGGCGGCAATCAAGGCCAATATTAAACTAATGAACGCCCAGCCAAAGAATTGCAGATTGGTTTCTGTTTGCAGGCGATCAGCCTCTAAGCGGAGCCAAAACTGATCTTCGTCAATCTGAAAGCTCAACCAAAATCCAACTTCACCATTAACACTTTGTGCGAACTGGGTCTGGCTACCCAGTTTGTCTTGAACTAATTTTCTTACTTCAATTAATAGCGGTGTTTCGTCGGTTTTCTTTATTTGATCATTCTCTTCTAATAGATAAATTCGTATTCCTTCGTTACTGGCAAGGTCAATGAGTAACTCGCGTCGTTTATCTTCGGCAGAATGAGTCAACGCGGCACTGGTGATCGTGACAATAGAGACGATTTGATTCGCTAATTGCTGAGCACGGGGCTTACGTTCGAGTAACTTGATACTGACGAACCATGCCAGCATGCTGGCTGTGACAAGCACGGCTAATAACAAGAAAGTTCGCCAGAATAGGCTGTTTTGAAACCAACCGAAGCGCTGTAAATATTGTCGCATTAAATTGAAAGTGGGTAGGTGATGAATACAGACCACGTCTACGCTAAGTAAGGCGCGTTCGAATTCGATAAACCTCAGTTGTCTTAATGACTTTGTCCATCAGGAATAAATACATATCCCAATCCCCAAACCGTTTGAATATATTGCGGATTTGTAGGATCAATTTCGATTAATTTTCTTAGGCGAGAAATCTGTACGTCTAAGCTACGATCAAAGACTTCATACTCGCGACCACGCGCTAATTCCATCAATTTTTCACGCGATAAAGGTTGACGGGCATGACGGGCAAAGACTTTGAGTACAGAGAATTCACCTGTCGTTAAGCTCACGTTCTCACCGTTTTTCTTCAAATTTCTGGTGGATAAATCCAAAACAAATTCACCAAATTGAAAGCATTGACCTTGTTCCGTCGGTGCACCTGGAACTTCCTCTGGACCACGCCGGCGCAATACGGCATGAATGCGAGCAACTAATTCGCGGGGATTAAAAGGTTTGGGCAAATAATCGTCCGCCCCCATCTCTAAGCCGATGATGCGATCAACTTCTTCACCTTTTGCGGTAAGCATAATGATCGGTGTATTATCGCCACCACCACGCAGACGACGACAAATTGATAAGCCGTCTTCCCCAGGTAACATGAGGTCTAGCACTAATAAATCATAACGTTCTCGCATCCAGAGCTTATTCATTGCTTGCGCATTTTCAGCAACAACAACTTGAAAACCTTGTTCACCTAAATAACGTCGCAATAAATCTCGTAATCGTAAGTCGTCGTCAACCACCAGAATTTTTGCTTTTGATTCATTCATAACCGCGCTCACTTATTTGCACATGAAAAAAGCTTATCTTACTGCCAAACAATCAAATGCCATATAAACTTTTGAGAAGATTACAAACTGTTACAGCGCTTACAGAAACAAGTCTATCTATCTTTTGGACTCAGCTTTAGACTTAAACTGTCGATGAAATTGCTTGGATGCGGTTTTGTTTGCTTATAAAATGCTGCTGATAGGCTTTTGTGATTGTAGGTTTTTGATTAACTGAAAGTGTGCTGTGTTTCCTGGGAAATGCCCATTATTTTGCTTGCTGATAGGCGCTGTGTTTTTTGTGAGCAGTGATGCATGTGCGTCACCTCCACAAACACAGGACGCCCAAGCGATGCAAAAAATCGAGAAGCGGCGCCAGCAATTTCGTGAGCTGCAAGAACTGCGATTTAATCAGCGTCTTGAACGCATACAAGACGCTCAATCAGGCGCAGTGCGTGACAGAGGGGCGTTACCACCCATACGTGAAAGCTCGTCAGGTGCAATCGATCGTGATGAGCGATCTGCGGAGCGACCTATCATCAAGTTGAATCGTTTAAGCCCCGAAGAACGTCTTGCGCTTCGAAGGCAAATCCGCGAAGCTAGACAAGACATTTATTTGCGCCGACTTCAGAAACAAAAGAACTGACTTCTATTGCATCAATTGTCGGCCGATTTAAGCCGAAAAATATTTTGATTAATACAATGTCTGCACGCCCTAATGTTAGCGGCGATGTTGTTTCATGATTTTTTGCTGCTCGCGTTGCCAATCACGTTCTTTTTCAGTTTCGCGTTTATCATGTTGCTTCTTACCTTTGGCCAAACCTATTTGGCATTTCACTCGTCCGTTTAAATAGTGCATATTTAATGGCACCATCGTGTAACCAGAACGTTCTACTTTTCCGATGAGTTTCTTAATTTCTTCCGCGTGAAGTAGTAATTTTCTGGTACGTACTGAATCTGGGTGTATGTGAGTAGATGCCGTCGGCAGCGCGCCAATATGCGCACCAAAGAGATAAATTTCACCGTTTTTGATAATCACATAGGCTTCTTTTAACTGTACGCGACCAGCCCGGATGGCTTTGACTTCCCAGCCTTGCAGTACGATACCTGCTTCATATTGCTCTTCAATGAAAAAATCGTGGAATGCTTTTTTATTATCTGCGATGCTCATACTACTCTCTTGCTAATTCTGATTATTATGTAAGTTCTTCAACGCTAAATAGGAATGAATTTGCGCATATTCAACGAGAAGAGCGATGTTTCAGTTAAAATTCGGCCTGTGATCATACCAAATGACTTGAGATAATGGCAGTCGTCAAAAAAAACGTTCTTGTATCCTTTAGTGCCGAACAAATGTTCGCACTCGTCGACAAAGTAGAAGACTATCCTTTATTCTTGCCGTGGTGTGGCGGCGTTCATGTTGCTGAGCGAACTGATACACACTTAAAGGCAACATTATCTATCAATTATCATGGAATCAAACAAAGTTTCACTACCCAAAATATAAATTGTCCACCACACACAATGGAAATGCACTTGGTGGATGGTCCTTTTAAACAGTTGCATGGGTATTGGACATTTACGGCATTACGCAGCGATGCCTGTAAAATCGAGTTTGATTTGCGTTATGAATTTTCCAGTAAATTACTAGAGCATTTAATTGGTCCAGTGTTTAGTAAGATCACTAATAGCTTCGTCGATGCATTTTGTGAACGAGCCGAGGTCGTCTATGGAAAATAATTTAAGTGCAACGATTCGCATACAGCTTTGCTATGCCATCGAAAAAATGAATCCAACCATCGTTATGTTGGAGCTGCCGAGGGACAGTAAAGTGACCCAAGCAGTGCAACATTTAGATCCGTCTCATCTCGCCATCGTTGAAGCACAACTGGATAAGCAAAGTGCTTGGGCAGTTTTTGGTAAGAAAAAAAATGCAGATTATTTGTTGCAAGATGGTGATCGGCTTGAATTGTGTCGTCCCTTGATTGCCGATCCTATGAGTGCTCGCCGCCACAGGGCAAAGCGCGAGCACAAATCGGGCAAGATGTAATCGCGCTTCTCATCTTGATCTTTAGCGGCAATCTGCCAATACCTTCTTCACGTCCGCCATTTCTTTTGTTCGCTGCGCTTCATCGAGCGGAGTGCGTTCGCCATTCTTGTCTCTGGACATGATCAAGATCCCTTCGTCCAAGCTTTGCTTGTACGACTTGGCACGTTCACAATTTTTAGTCTTATCAGCACTTTCTTGTTTCTGCGCTGCGCTTTTTTTATCTGCTTCTTCACGCGCTAACTTGCGTTTGTTGAAATCTTCATTTTTGCTGGCGGTTGTTACTGGCTTTTCGATCTTCGGGTTATCCGTCGCAGATTCTGTAGCATTCTGATTGGCTGTACTTGTCGTTGGACGAGTGCTACCAAATGGGGACTTCAAAATTTTGTCTCGTGGGACTGATTTCGGTGGCGGGGTATCGGAGTATTGCTTAATTCCCTTCTCATTAAGCCAAATGTATTGCGCCATTGCGATATTGGAAATCATTAGCGATGCGATAAGTCCAGATGCTAAAAAGCCGTATGTTTTCTTCATGATGTACTCGAATATTCTGAAATGAAAGCGTTCTTTTTGAATAAATTAAGAGTGAGTTTTACACGGAACGAGACGGATCGGCAAGTTTTCTGTATAATTTACTTTTGCGCCTATAGGAAATACTATGCGTCTTCTCCAAAAAGCACTCACTTTCGATGATGTGTTACTCGTTCCAGCTTATTCAAATATTCTTCCAAAAGATACTTCTCTTGCGACGAATTTAACTCGTAATATCAAGCTCAATATCCCTTTGGTGTCTGCTGCAATGGATACCGTGACAGAAGCACGCCTAGCCATTGCAATGGCACAAGAGGGCGGTATTGGTATTATCCATAAAAACCTGACGCCGAAGGAGCAAGCCCGCGAAGTCGCTAAGGTGAAGCGTTTTGAATCCGGTGTGTTACGTGATCCTATTACCGTTGCGCCAACCACGACGATTCGTGATGTTATTGCGATGAGTCTGCAGCATGGCATCAGTGGCTTCCCAGTGGTCGAAGGTAAAACAGTTGTTGGTATTATTACTAATCGCGATTTACGTTTTGAGCAGGAGCTTGATGCGGAAGTGCGTGCCAAGATGACTCCGCGCGAAAAACTCGTTTATGTTACTGAAGGCGCTGAATTAAGTGAAGCAAAGCGTCTGATGAATAAGCATCGCTTAGAGCGTGTGTTGGTCGTTGACGAAGCGTTTGAGTTACGTGGTCTGATTACCGTTAAAGATATTCAAAAGTCGACTGAACATCCATTTGCGTCAAAAGACGGTTTGGGTAAATTACGTGTCGGCGCGGCTGTTGGCGTTGGTGCTGATAATGATGAACGCATTGATTTACTCGCAAAAGCTGGTGTCGATGTGATTGTTGTTGATACAGCACATGGTCATTCTAAAGGCGTGCTTGATCGTGTACGCTGGGTGAAAACCAATTATCCGCACATCGAAGTCATTGGTGGCAATATTGCAACCGCTGCTGCTGCGCTGGCCTTAGTTGAACATGGTGCAGATGCTGTTAAAGTCGGTATTGGTCCAGGCTCGATTTGCACCACACGTATTGTTGCTGGCGTAGGTGTTCCGCAAATCACCGCGATTGCGAATGTGGCGGAAGCTTTGCGTGGTACTGGTGTGCCATGTATTGCCGACGGTGGTATTCGTTTTTCTGGCGATGTATCGAAGGCTTTAGCAGCAGGTGCGTCTACTGTCATGATGGGTAGTATGTTTGCTGGTACAGAAGAAGCGCCAGGCGAAGTAATTTTGTTTCAAGGACGTAGTTATAAATCCTATCGTGGCATGGGTAGTTTAGGCGCAATGGCAGATGGTTCTGCAGATCGCTATTTCCAAGATGCTGCGAATAATGCGGATAAATTGGTTCCAGAGGGAATTGAAGGGCGCGTACCTTATAAAGGAAGCGTACTGGCAATTTTGTATCAAATGGTGGGTGGCGTGCGTTCTTCCATGGGATATTGTGGTTGTGCGTCAATCCAAGATTTGCATGATAAGGCTGAGTTTGTTGAGATTACATCTGCTGGTATGCGTGAGTCACATGTACACGATGTGCAAATCACAAAAGAAGCGCCAAATTATCGAGCAGAATAATCACTAGACAGTTCCGAGATGTTTGATCAGGTGTCTTCAATACGGAGCAAGCAATGGTGACATCCGCCGCAGGTGTTAGTCGTATGGATTTGTTTTTGGATGGCGCTGGTAGTTCAAGCGCCGATCCGAATAAGTACGAGGCAAAGATTGCGCGATTTGAACGTCTTGGAATTCGTTTGTTCGGCGTCGCAAATTGCATCGTTAGCTTTGGCAATTTACGTGAGCGTTTTAATCGCAGTGAGCAATCGATGGTCTCGATTGAGGCAGCGTTTTGTGAAATGCTGGGCTTCTCTGAAGAAATTCGTGTCTTCAATAATTTAAATTTTGAAGAAGAGTATGCGAATCATCCCTCAGTAAAGGGTGAACCCCAGATTGTATTTTGCGCCCAGCATCCGATCTTTGACACGGATAACCAATGTGTCGGTAGCATTTATTTGATTGACTATGTCGAACATGCGTTTGACGACGAGTCTCGATTATTATTTGCTGATTTGGCAGTCATGGTTGAGCGCGAATTAACGATCGGTGCAGTAAAAGCGCATTATGCTGAGCTGGCGAAGCAGATTCGTAATCTCAAGCGAGATGCATTATTGGATCCAGTGTTAGGGATGTGGAATCGCGCTGCGATTACCCGCTCTTTGGGATTGGAGTTGGAACGATGCCAAAAAGCGGAAAAGCCAGCTTCTCTTCTTTACATCAGTATTAACCAGTACCAAAGTTTGAAAGAGCAATTTGGTAGTTCAGTCAGCGATGCGTTTTTGCTGAAAGTAGCTAGCCGTATGCGTTCATGTATCCGTCCTTTTGATGCACTTGGACGTTTTGAGAGTGACGCTTTTTTGATTGTTTTACCAGGCGCATCCAATTTGGTTGCCTCTGCAGTTGCAGAGCGAATCAGATTGGCCGTAATTTCTCGCGCTGAAATGGTGAATGACGATAGCGTGGAAATAGAAATAAGTATGGGAATCGCTTCGACCAGTGTGTTTCCTAATGTTACACCTGAGGTACTAGTCGCTAATGCGGAAAAAGCTTTGCTCACAGCGAAACGATTAGAGCGTAACCGAATTGTTCAAGCTGAAGCTGATCAGCTTGATATCCTTCTTTGATAATCTTTATAGAATCATGCATTCAAAAATCCTTATTCTGGACTTTGGTTCCCAAGTCACTCAACTAATCGCCCGCCGTGTTCGTGATGCAGGTGTTTTTTCGGAAGTATTTCCTTACGATGTCAGCGATGAATTCATTCGCAACTACGGTGCTTCTGGGATTATTTTATCAGGCGGCCCAAGCAGCGTAACTGAAGGAGATACACCACGTGCGCCTTTGGCTGTGTACGATGCGGGCGTGCCAGTTTTGGGTATTTGCTATGGTATGCAAACCATGGCAGAACAGCTTGGCGGTAAAGTTGAAAATGGTAAGGTTCGTGAATTTGGCTATGCAGAAGTTCGTGCTCGTAGCCATACTAAATTATTAGACGGCATTAACGACTTCGTGACCCCTGAAGGTCACGGCATGCTCAAGGTGTGGATGAGTCACGGCGACAAAGTCAATGAAATGCCAGCAGGTTTCAAATTAATGGCATCCACCGACAATTGCCCAATCGCGGCGATGGCAGATGAAGACCGTCGTTTTTACGCAGTGCAATTCCATCCAGAAGTGACGCACACGATCCAAGGTGAAGCGATCATTGGTCGTTTTGTGCACGATATTTGCGGCTGCAAATCGGATTGGAATATGCCTGATTACATCTCCGAAGCTGTTGCTTCGATCCGCGCTCAAGTTGGCGACGATGAAGTGATTCTTGGTTTATCTGGGGGGGTGGATAGTAGTGTTGCTGCCGCCTTAATCCATCGCGCGATTGGCGATAAATTGACTTGCGTATTTGTCGATCACGGTCTATTGCGCCTCGATGAAGGCAAGATGGTCATGGAAATGTTCGCTGAAAATCTGGGCGTCAAAGTTATCCACGTTGATGCAACTGCACAGTTCATGGGGCATTTGGCTGGTGTTACCGATCCAGAAGCAAAACGCAAAATTATTGGTCGTGAGTTTGTCGAAGTATTCCAAGTTGAATCGGGCAAGCTCAAGAATGCAAAATGGCTGGCACAAGGAACGATTTATCCAGACGTGATTGAAAGTGCTGGTAAAGGCAAAAAAGGTTCACATACGATCAAGAGTCATCACAATGTTGGTGGATTGCCTGATACTTTGAATCTGAAATTATTAGAGCCATTGCGTGAGTTGTTTAAGGATGAAGTGCGCAAACTCGGTGTGGCATTAGGTTTGCCGCATAGCATGGTGTATCGTCATCCGTTCCCTGGCCCAGGTTTGGGCGTACGTATCTTGGGTGAAGTAAAGAAAGAATTCGCTGATTTACTGCGCCGTGCTGATGCGATTTTCATCGAAGAATTACGCAATACTTACGTTGATCCTAACGCGGAAAAACCACAAACTTGGTATGACGCGACTAGCCAGGCATTTGCTGTGTTCTTACCAGTGAAGTCGGTTGGTGTGATGGGCGATGGCCGCACTTACGAATATGTTGTCGCTTTGCGCGCGGTTCAAACGCAAGACTTCATGACTGCACACTGGGCACATTTGCCGCATGAGCTGTTGGGCAAAGTGTCGAATCGCATTATTAATGAAGTGCGTGGGATAAATCGTGTTGTGTACGATATTTCTGGAAAGCCGCCGGCGACAATAGAATGGGAATAGCTCCTTGCACTGATAAATCGCAGAAGCGGGCGCATTGCGTCGTTGCGAAGCCTCGCAATATCGACATATTGCTGCGTTTCGCGCCTAGCACTGCATCCCGCTGCTGCAATTTCTCAGCGCAATGAAACCTCCATTAAGCAACTAGGAATTTAGTTTTGAGCTACAGCATTAAAGAAATTTTTTACACTTTGCAGGGCGAGGGCACACATGCTGGGCGACCTGCTGTGTTTTGTCGTTTTGCCGGTTGCAATTTGTGGACTGGGCGTGAAGAAGATCGTAGCTCTGCAGTTTGCCAATTTTGTGATACCGATTTCATTGGCACCGATGGTGAGGGCGGTGGTAAGTTTAAAACACCGCAAGCGGTCGCTGCGCGCATTAATGCTTTGTGGCCCGACACGCATGAGGCGACTAAATTTGTCGTGTTCACTGGTGGTGAACCTTTATTGCAATTGGACGAAGCCTTGATCGATGCGATGCATGATGTGGGCTTTGAAATTGCGATTGAGACCAACGGCACGATAGAAGTGCCGACTGGTGTGGATTGGATTTGCGTTAGTCCGAAGATGGGTTCGCAATTGATTGTACTCAAAGGCGATGAGCTGAAAGTGGTCATTCCGCAGTTGGGTCAAGATTTGAAAGCTTACGAGGCGCTCGATTTTACCCACCATTATTTGCAAGCGATGGACGGCCCTTTATTACAAGATAATCTGCACAGAGCAATCGATTATTGCAAAGCGCATCCGAAGTGGAAATTGAGTTTGCAGACGCATAAGTTGCTGCAGATTCCTTAAATATTTTTTTATTAGCTGTCGACATCGCGTGATTACAGCGTTCTGTCTGACCTTATGTACACAGGCAATACATGTTAACCATTACCAGAAAAGTAGAATTCGATACCGGACATCGGATTCCAGATCACAATAGTCAATGCCGCAATTTGCATGGGCATCGCTATACCTTGTTGATTACCTTGACTGGTGATGTCGTCGAAAAAGACGGCGAATCTGACAACGGCATGATCATGGATTTTGGTGATATCAAAGCACTCGCCAACAAACATCTGGTGGATCTTTGGGATCACGCGTTTATCGTCTATGAAAAAGATACCGCCGTACGTCAATTCTTAGAAAGTATGCCAGGGCATAAAACGGTCGTGATTGATCGCGTACCTACGGTAGAAAATCTGGCGAAGATTGCGTTTGATATGCTGAAAGATGTGTATCACGATCGTTATGGTCGTCATTTATCTTTGACCAAAATCACCTTGTACGAAACGCCTAATTGCTGGGCGGAGATTGAGGGTTAATCGTACATTCACAATTTGCCGAAGTTGCAATCTGTAATATGAGTCAAAAATACCAAGTGATAATTCTTTGTAGTATCGCAGGGTTTATTCTTGGTTCCCTCATTTCACACTTTCTGGATATATCAAATTGGTCTGAAGTTCGTTTAGTTGTGTCGTTATGTACGACGGCTGGCTATTTATTAGGGCATTTCTCGTCGAAAAAGAGTCAATAAGCTACCAAGATATTTGCATTTATATACAGATGGCAGAACTCAATTCAATGATGCAAGACGAAACTTTCATGCGCGAAGCTATCGCGCAAGCTAAGCTTGCATGGCAAGCGGGCGAAGTGCCAGTTGGCGCGGTGGTCGTCAAAGATGGTCAAATCATCGCCCGAGGCTTTAATCAACCGATAGGCACGAATGATCCAACGGCACACGCCGAAGTCATCGCGATGCGCGCTGCAGCAGAAGTACTTGGCAATTATCGTCTTCGTGGTTGTGAACTCTATGTGACCCTCGAACCTTGCGTGATGTGTTCTGGAGCACTGATGCATGCACGCTTCTCCCGCATCGTCTTTGGTGCACATGACTTCAAGACGGGCGCATGTGGTTCTATCGTCGATTTATTCAAAGAAAAAAAACTCAATCATCACGCTGAAGTGGTTTCTGGCGTATTGGCTGAGGAATGTGTGCAGCTGCTCAAGGATTTCTTTGCTGAGCGCCGCCGTGCCGCGGTAGAATCGCGTATCCAATCAGACAACCCTGGCGAGTGATAGCCGATATCGATCGCTGATTATTGAAAACGAGTCATTAGCGATGTCTTTTTCTTTCCCCAAAATACTGCCTGAAAATCCTGGTATCGCTATCGTTGCGCCCAGCGGAGCTGCTTTAAACGACACCAATATTGAAGCCGGTTTGAAGGCGCTGACAAGTGCCGGATTTAAGGTGCTCAATTACTACCAACATGCTGATCGTTTCGAACGTTTTGGGGCGGCAGATCAGGAACGTCTGGATCAATTCCATGCTGCGATAGATAATCCCGAAATTGATATTGTGATGGCGCTACGTGGGAGCTATGGTTTATCACGGATTTTGCCTCGTATCAATTTACAGAAAATTGCGCGCAGTGGCAAATGGCTAGTTGGTTATAGTGACTTCAATGCTTTGCAGTTGGCGATGTTGGCCAAGACTGGCACAGCGAGTCTGTGTGGTCCTATGTTATGTAACGACTTCACTCGCGATGAATTACGTGCTTTTACACAAGACCAATTTTTGCAAGCGATTCATCAACGAAAAACACATCTCGAATTTGAATCAGATCAAGCAGCTGCGCTCAAGCTTGAGGGCACATTGTGGGGCGGTAATTTGGCCATGATTTGTCATTTACTCGGCACCGAGTATTTCCCGCAAATCGATGGTGGCATTTTATTTGTCGAAGATATCGCAGAGCATCCTTATCGGGTCGAGCGTATGCTATTACAACTTCATATGGCGGGTGTATTAACGAAACAAAAGGCCATCGTGCTGGGGAATTTCTCTGCCTACCGTTTAGCACCGCAAGACAATGGTTATGATTTTGCAGCGATGTTGAAATTTTTACGTTCGACCATTTCGACTCCGATTATTACCGGACTTCCATTCGGTCATTGCGATGATAAAGCGAGTTTGATGCAAGGTTCAACAGCGCGCCTAACCGTCACAGACGTGCAAGTAAGGCTCACAGCAGGCTACTAATCAATTAAAAAAATCGGAGACAAAATGACAGACGCAGTGATCGTCGCGACAGCGCGAACCGGATTAGCAAAGTCATGGAAAGGTGCGTTCAATATGACGCACGGCGCGAGCATGGCAGGGCCAACGCTAGCAGCAGTAATGAATAGAGCGCAGCTAGATCCTGCCGAAATCGAAGACGTGATGGTTGGCTGTGCCTTTCCAGAGGGCGCCAATGGCCGCAATATTGCCCGTCAAATTGCCTTGCGTGCCGGCTGTCCGGTGACAGTGCCTGGAATCACGATTAATCGCTATTGCTCATCGGGCTTGCAATCCATTGCTTTGGCAGCGCAGCGTGTGATCTCGGGTGAAGTCGATATCGTCGCAGCAGGTGGCGTTGAGTCTATCTCTTGCGTGCAAAATGAAATGAATAAGCACATGCTCAGTGATCCTTGGTTACAACAGCATAAACCGCAAGTGTATATGCCTATGCTAGAAACTGCGGAGATCGTCGCTAAGCGCTATCAAATCTCACGCGAACGTCAGGATGAATATGGCGTGCGCAGTCAACAACGCGCTAGTGCAGCCCTGGCAGCTGGTTTATTTGATGCGGAAATCATTCCCGTGACGACGACGATGCGGGTGACCGATAAGGAAACGGGCGAACATCATTTGCGCGAGGTGACGATTTCAGCGGATGAAGGCATACGGGCTGGGACGACTTTGGAGGCTGTTTCTAAAATCAATACAGCGTTGCCCGATGGCGTGATCACTGCAGGAAATGCCAGTCAATTTTCAGATGGTGCAGCGATGACGATCGTGATGAATGCACAGGTCGCTGAGCGCAAAGGCTTGCAGGCGCTGGGTGTGTTTCGTGGTTTTGCCGTCTCGGGCTGTGAACCAGATGAGATGGGTATTGGTCCTGTATTCGCAATTCCGAAGTTACTCAAACGCGCTGGTTTAACAATCGACGATATCGGGCTGTGGGAACTCAATGAAGCGTTTGCTGTACAAGTATTGTATTGCGCAGACAAACTGTGTATTCCTATGGATCGTTTAAACGTGAATGGTGGCGCAATAGCAGTCGGTCATCCTTATGGCGTTTCTGGTGCACGATTAACGGGACATGCGCTGTTAGAGGGCAAACGCCGTGGCGTTAAATATGTGGTCGTGACTATGTGTATTGGCGGTGGGCAGGGCGCTGCTGGTTTGTTTGAGGTTTTATAAACGTGTCTTGGCGTTTACCAATTTAATTTAGAGAAAAATAGATGTCTGAATCTGCTCCGCACGCTAGCCAAAACTCTAGTGCTATTTCAAAGATTGAAAATCCCTTCCTAGATTATCTCGGCATCGTGTCAGGTGAGATGAGAGAGGGTAAAGCGAGCTTGTATTTGGATCTGCATCACCACCACATGAACAGCTGGCAAATCACGCATGGCGGGGTCTTAATGACTCTGCTTGACGTCGTGATGGCAATGGCAGGACGCTCTTTGCATGATGACCAAAAAGGTGTGGTCACCGTCGAGATGAAAACCACGTTCCTACAACCTGGTGGCATTGAGGGCGGGCGCCTCGAAGCACGCAGTGTCGCTTTTCATCAATCGACGACCATGTGTTTTTGCGATGGTGAAATCTGGAGTGGCGACAAATTAGTGGCAAAGGCGATGGGGACGTACAAGTATTTGCGTAGTCTCAAATCGAAAGCTGGTTTGGTGAAGATGGGTGGTAGTGATTAAATTCACAGAATTCCTTCGTAAGTCTTGTAGGGCGGGCGCAATAATCAAAGTTAAAAGGAAAAATTCAATATGCATGATCAATTTCAACGTATCGTTTTAGCCTCACGCCCAAATGGCGAAGTGACAGCTGACAACTTTCGTCTAGAGACTGTGCCTGTTCCAACGATCGTGGAAGGCCAAGTTCTCATACGAAATCATTTTCTATCAATCGATCCTTACATGCGTGTTCGTATGGATGATGCGAAAAATTATGCAGCGCCGCAAGCGCTAAATGAAACAATGATCGGTGGAACCGTAGGTGAAATTGTTGCTAGCAAAAATCCCCAATTTCAGGTCGGTGAGAAGGTGATCGGCATGATGGGCTGGGCTGAAATGGGTGTATCCGACGGCAGTTTATTACGCAAATTAGATACCACGCATATTCCTTTATCAGCCTATCTCGGCGCGGTGGGCATGCCTGGCATGACGGCTTGGTATGGATTAACCCAAATCATGCAAGCGAAAGAGGGCGAGACGATTGTGGTTTCTGCGGCTAGTGGTGCGGTTGGTAGCGTGGTCGGACAGCTCGCCAAAATGCGTGGTTGCCGCGCGGTGGGAATTGCTGGTGGCGCAGAAAAATGTGCCTACGTGGTCGATGAGTTGGGTTTTGATGCTTGTGTGGATTATAAAGCCGGAAACTTGGAAGAACAGCTCGCAGTGGCAACGCCAAACGGTATCGATGCGATTTTCGAAAATGTTGGCGGTGCCAGTTTTGATGCTTGCTTAGCGCGTGTGAATCCGTTTGCCCGAATTGCCATGTGTGGCATGATTGCTGGCTATGACGGTGGCGATATGGCGATCCACAATGCACGAGTCTTGTTGAGTATGCGCGTGAGTTTGCGCGGATTTATTATTTCCGAACATTTGGATTTGTGGCCGCAAGGCTTGAAAGAATTAGGCTTATTGGTCGCACAAGGTAAACTAAAATTCAGAGAAAGCATCGCTCCTAATTTAGCCTCAGCGCCGGAAGCCTTTATCGGTATGCTAAAAGGTAAAAATCTCGGCAAACAGCTAGTGCGCTTGATTCCGTAAGTGTTTTGTACAAAAAGTATGGAATGGAAATTAAAATGAATCCAGAATTGCAAATTAAACTCGGCGAATGGTCAGAATTACAGGCAGATGCGCAAGCCGTGCGCACGGCCGTATTCGTCGATGAACAAAAAATCCCCGCAGAACTTGAATGGGATGTGATGGATGCACAATGCCTGCACGCTGTGGCTTACGATGCGCAAGGCAAGCCGATAGGCACAGGGCGCATACTGCCAGATGGGCACATAGGACGTATGGCTGTTTTGAGCTCGGCGCGTAATTGTGGTGTCGGTGCTGAAATCTTGCGTCAATTGATGGCACAAGCAAAACTTCGCGGCATGTTTGCGGTGCAGTTGAATGCACAAATTTCTGCGGAGCCTTTTTATCAACGTGAGGGATTTAATCGCGAAGGCGACTTGTTTATGGAAGCCGGTATTCAGCACGTGCATATGAACAAAACACTGTAAATTTTGGTGCATTAAAAAATAAGCCAATTTCAAAGCTAATTACTTTAGAATTGGCTTTTTTGTTAATGGTCGCCTTCGCGAGCCTTCATACATGAGCCAACATAGCCAATTCACCCTATTGAAAGAGCGCCGCTTTGCGCCGTTTTTTTGGACGCAGTTTTTTGGGGCATTTAACGATAACGTCTTTAAAACAGCCTTGCTCACGGTCTTGACCTATGATGCGTTGACTTGGACCACGATGGATGTGGGCTTGTTGAATAATCTGATTCCTGGTCTGTTCATTTTGCCTTTCGTTTTGTTTTCTGCGACTTCGGGTCAATTGGCAGATAAGTTTGAAAAAGGAAAGGTGGCGCGCTACGTTAAGTTGCTAGAGATAGCCATCATGGCAATCGCAGCGTATGGTTGGATGAGCAAAAATATTTGGATTTTAGTCGCCGCTGTCGCTGGCATGGGTATTCATTCCACCTTGTTTGGCCCCGTCAAGTACGCCTATTTACCACAACATTTGCGTTCGGATGAATTAGTCGGTGGTAATGGTGTGATTGAAATGGGCACCTTCGTCGGTATCCTTTTAGGCGAAATTTTAGGTGCAATGTTGGTCGTGCATAAACCTTGGGGTGTTGAGTTGGTCGCTGGTGGATGTATTTTGATTGCGGTTTTGGGTTGGTTGTTTAGCTTACGCATTCCTGTCTCACCCGCACCCGTACCCGATTTAAAAATCAATTGGAATCCAGCCACAGAAACAGTACGTAACATCAGTTTTAGTAGAAAAAATCGCCCAGTTTTCTTATCTCTATTAGCGAACTCTTGGTTCTGGTTTTATGGTGCGATCTTGCTCGCGCAATTCCCTCTTTACGCAAAAGACTATCTGCACGGCGATCACAGTGTCTTCGTTTTGTTGTTGACGATTTTTTCGTTTGGTATCGGTGCAGGTTCTTTGTTGTGCGAACGTTTGTCGGGACACAAAGTTGAAATTGGCTTGGTTCCGTTCGGTGCCATCGGTTTATCGATCTTCGGATTTGACTTGTATTTGTCGAGTTTACTGTACACGAATACGGCTACAGTGACGGCAATGAGTTTTATCGATCAAGTCGGTAGCTATAAAATTTTGTTCGATATTTTCATGATTGGTATTTTTGGTGGTTTGTATATCGTGCCTTTGTTTGCCTTGATTCAAACCCGTTGCGATCCTAAACATTTGTCGCGCACGATTGCCGGCATGAATATTATGAATGCCTTATTCATGGTAGTAGCGGCTTTGGCAGCGATGCTGATGTTGAAGCAAGGATTCACGATTCCACAAATTTTTATGGCAACGGCGATTTTGAATGCCTTGGTGGCGATCTATATTTTCAGTGTGGTGCCAGAATTCTTGATGCGCTTTGTTGCATGGATTTTGATCCATACCGTGCATAGAGTAAAGGGCATCAATGTCGATAAAATTCCAGAAGAAGGCGCAGCGGTATTGGTTTGTAATCACGTTAGTTACATGGATGCGATCGTCATCATGGCGTATAGCCCACGTCCAATTCGTTTTGTAATGGATCACGGGATTTTCAAAATCCCATTTTTGTCTTGGGTATTCCGCACCGCTAAAGCGATTCCGATTGCATCAGCAAAAGACAATCCGTGGTTGATGGAAAAATCCTTTGTCGATATCGCCCAGGCTTTGCATGAAGGCGATTTGGTGTGCATTTTCCCGGAAGGAAAACTCACACGTGATGGTGAGATCAACGAGTTCAAAGGCGGCGTGATGAAGATCGTCGAACGGACTCCCGTTCCTGTAATTCCTATGGCATTGCGTGGGCTATGGGGCAGCTTGCTGTCGCGTGACGAGGGCAATCCATTTCATCGTTCTTTCCGCCGTGGACCTTTTTCTCGTTTGGAATTGGTAGTGGGTGAGCCACAAGATCCAGAGAAGATTTCACCAGAAAGTTTGCAGCAGCAGGTGAAAGAATTGCGTGGAGATTGGAAGTAGAAAAGCGCTTACTGCAGACGAATTAGTGAAAAACAAAACGCCCTGAACCATGCATTCAGGGCGTTTATTTTTTGGTCGAAGTGCAAATTTAGTTATGCACCTTAAACTGTCGCCGCAACCATCCAACCAAAGCACCCACAATCGGCAATTTCTCCCATAATTCTTCCGCCGCATCCCAATAGTCGCGGTGATCGGTGATTAATCCTCTGTCGTTGAAAGTCAACATAGAACCACCTTTCACAACATAGTTCTTGCCACGCAAACCGAAATGAAATTCCCATGTGAGGAAGGCTTTTGATTCTTGCTCTATCACTTCTTCAAAAATGAATTTGGGATACTGTGTCGTTGCGAACATGTGTTCAAAAATCGCTTGGATTGCCTTAACCCCTTGAACCTCGTTGAAGGGGTCTTTAAAGCGTGCATCATCAGCGTAATACTTGGTGATTTCTTCCAAGCTGGTTGGACTCAAATTCGCATACCAAGCCATGATGTTTTGAACTTGTGGTGTCATCATTATCTATCTCGTAATCATTGTTTGGAACACGTAATTTAAGCGACAACAAAGCGACGTATCAACGCAAATCGTAGACGGTACGGTAACATCTGCATCAATTTTAATCCCATCGTGAAACGCTTGGGGAAATGGATTTCAAAATCACCATTGGCAATTCCAGCCAGTATGGCATGCGAGGCCTGCTCTGGTGTTTGTAAAGCTGGCATGGTGAAATCATTTTTGCTGGTGAGTTCAGTGCTTACAAAGCCAGGGTTGACCAAATACACGTTGATATTCTTTTCGTGCAGATCGCTATATAGCAATTCAGTTAAATTGATGAGCGCAGCCTTACTTGGGCCATACACACTAGCATTAGGCAAACCAAGATAGCCAGCCACGCTGGCGAGTATGGCTAAACCGCCGTTGCCGCGTTGAAGCATGCCGGGTAAGACAGTCTGTAATCCGTGATAAACGCTTTCTAGATTAATTTTTAGCGTATCCGCAGCGTCATTCGCATTCACTTCCCAACTGCGCTCGGGTTGATATTTCGCAGCACAAAAAATGACTAAGTCAATCTGTGGGAATTTATCCTGCAACTGTTGGCTTGCGCTTTGCCAAGCGTTTTGATCTGCAACATCAAACGCAAGTATGTGAGCGCGTGGATGGGCGTTGGCCACAGATTCTAGATTCGCTTGACGTCGCGCTGATAAGATGACGTTGGCATCCAGGCTCAATAAAGATCTAGCCAACGCAGCGCCGATGCCACTTGAGGCACCTATAATCCAGATAGTCTGATTTTGCCAATCACGCACGGGGCGATTGAGTGGTTGCAAGAATGGGAATCGCATCATCCTCTCCGGCGGAAGAATAAAGTCACTTCGCCAACCTCAAAACCGAATTTGCTCATTTTGGCGCGATTGACCATGGTGTTCTCATCGATCAGATACATCCAATCATCCATCGCCATCTCATAGATACTGCCATCGACAGGTAGAAGCAGGGTGTATTGCCATTTGAATGCATTTCCCGCGACTTCACCAAGCGCGTCACCTTTGACGTCGTCTGCTTTGCCTATCCAACGACCATCCGCATTCTTGCGTAAGTGCCAGATACGTTGTTGTTTGCTGCCATCGTCATACACAAAGCGCTCGTCGAGGACCAACTCTTCGCCGATTTTCTTCGTGTCAATGACGACATGAAAACGTTTAATGACCGCGCCGTTTCTTTGTTGGAACATGCCCCAGGCGTCTGTCGTGCCGAGAAAAAATTTCTCTAGGTCGAGTTGTGGCTTGACGTCTTTGTAGTGATTGACATCAGTGATGGCACAAGCACTGAGAAAGAAAGTGAAAGACACTGCGCCAAGGGCGAGAAGAAATTTTTTGATCATGATGGAGTGCTCTTAGAAAAATGACGAAGTAAAAAGAGCGCGATCAATTTGAAAGCGCAGGGGAGAACCGCATAGGTGAAAGTTAAGGCCATCAAACCACTTGCTTGATTCACTTGATTGGCTTGGTAGCTCAGTAAGGCAAGCAAAGAAAGACTAAGACCCGCTAAGGCCAAAGTGAATTTTCCAACGAGCGACCACAAACCAAAATAGGCGCCCATGTTTTGTTTGTCGTCGACAAGTACAGTGAGTAAAACTGGCGGCAGTGCTAAATCAGCACCCAGAGCAAATCCTGATGCAATACAGACCAACAAGAAAGCATTGGCATCACCAGCACCAAGCATGCTCGCACTGACAAAACTCAATACGGCAATCAACATGCCGAGCTGCCAGGATCGTTGCGCGCCAATGCGTTTTGCTAATTTGATCCATAGTGGCAAGCCACATGCCCCCGCAATAAAGTAAGAAGATAAAAACAGCGCCGTTTTTTCTGGTGTTTGAATTCTGTCGTTGATGAAAAACAGAATCAGGCTAGCTGGAATCGCAACAGATAAGGAATTGAAAAAATAAATACGTAAAAGTGCGACGAATCGTGGATTTTTAAGCAAAATGCGTAAGGCGATGATGGCATGGGCTCCACGCTGCAAAGGCTTGACTGCGCCAAACAACAGAGCGACAACGGCAGCCAATACTAAGGCAGCAAATCCCATTGCATACTGCACTAATTGTGTCTCGGTCGAGCTCTTATCTTGCAGAATAATCCAGCTTGGTATGATGCTCGCGACGATGACACCAAGCATGCCAAAAGCTTCACGCCATGCCGAAGCACCAAGCAGTTGATGATAACTTGCAGCTTGTTGATCGCTGTTGCTTGTTCCTTGGCTTTCAAGGCTAGAGCCCCACGCTAAGTAAGCGATGTTGAGCATGCTATGCGCCGTGTAGGCGAGGCTGAGCATCACACCTAACCAAATCAATAAGCTGGTGTTTGAATTACGTGCAAAAGCAGGTGGTAGCCAAAGACCAGCAAATGTTAAACACAGTAATGCGGCCGAGACGAAGATCCAGATTCGATTACTACATCCCAATTTATCAATGATTTGTCCGATAAAGGGATCTTGCACAGTATCAAACATGCGCGCAAAAAATAATACTAAACCCGTGCTCGCTAAGGGTAAGCCAAGTTGTGCCGTGTAGTAGTTTGGAATCTGCACATACACAGGTAAGGCTGCCATTGCCAATGGCAGTCCCAGCAAACCATAAAAAATCAATGAAGAGATTTTCACATTGAGGAACCAGTGATTGCCGCTGTGGATTTATTATTGCCCAATAGTTGCTGACGCAAATTACTATCTTTGGTGCGTGGATCTAACCAAATCGAAAAGAAAGCATTCGCAAATATTTCATCGGGAATCTCTGCCAACAATGCTTGTTGACTGTAAAAACGGCAGCCAATTCCTGGCAGGAAAACACCGATCAATTGATCGCCCGACTTCACATCGATAAAGGCTTTTTCCATGTACTGGCGCCATGACTTCAATTTGTCCGCGTTAAATTTGTCACCATGTAAGCGCTTGATTTCATCGATGCTAGAATCAACAAACCGATCGCGACTAATCGATTTGTTATATGTGATTTCTAAAGCAAAGCTCGCGCTTTGATCAAGACCACCATCTTTGTTCGGTGTCTGCTGCCAAATTCTTGCGGTGTAGATCGAAAATCCCCACCAACGAAACTCACCACCACCTAACATTTTTGCTTGTGGCAAATGTTGTTTCCACACTTGCGCGCCAGCATTGACGCTAAGTAGAAACGTCAAACTGAACAACAGGACTTGTAAATGGCTACGCATCATGAACTCTTCTGCAATAAGAATTGATAAACATCGGTGCGACCCTCGTCGAAACCGGCTTCACAATAAGAAAAATATAGTTGCCAGATTCGTTGGAAGGCGGTGCCAAAACCTAGGCCTTGAATTCCTTCTATATTATTTTCAAAGTCATGATTCCAACGACGCAAGGTTTCTGCGTAATCCTTCCCGAATGCGTATTGATCGCATGTTTGCAAACCATGCTGTTGCGCGATTTGCATAAAGCGTGGCGGGCTAGGGAGCATGCCGCCGGGGAAGATGTATTGTTGAATAAAATCGGTACCACTACGATATCGTTCAAAGCGCGCTTCATCAATGGTGATTGTTTGTATCAATGCCTTGCCACCCGCTTTTAGACGTTGATTGACTGTTTTGAAATAGACCGGCCAGTATTCTTCACCGACGGCTTCGAACATTTCAATCGACACGATCGCATCGTAACTTCCGTCGAGATCACGATAGTCACACAACTCTAGTTTCACCAAATCTTGACGCTGCAGTTGCTTCATTCTTTGCTCAGCGATTTCAAGTTGAGATGGTGAAATCGTTACTCCATGCACATAGATTCCGATCGACGATGCATGTTCGGCGAACCCGCCCCAGCCGCAACCGATTTCCAAGACGCGATCACCCGCTTTCAAACCAAGTACATCGATGATGCGTTGGTATTTGCGATACTGCGCTTCTTGCAGGTTGATCGCATAATCGCCATAAAAAATCGCACTCGAATAAGTCCAGCTGGCATCTAACCACAATTGATAAAAGGAGTTGCCAATGTCGTAGTGTGCATGAATGTTTTTGCGACTACCTTTGCGCGTATTTGGGCGCAACAGGTGTTTGAGCTTGTACCATAAACCCATTAACTTACCGCCGAAAATGGCCTTGTCCAAAGCTGCCTCATTTTGAATCGCCAAGCGGAGCAGGGCGGTTAGATCAGTAGTGCTGATCCATCCGGCTTCGTAGCTTTCAGCAAATCCAATGTCGCCGCCCTGTAAGATTTTTCTACAGGCTTGCCAATCGTGAATAGTTAAGATCACTGATTGTGCTAATTGTTGATCACCAAATTTTAAAACATCGCCGCTTGGCGTCACGATATGCAAATTGCCGTGCTTAATTCTGCTTAGCATGCGGATAAAAAGCTTGGCACTTGGCGGCATCGCAGATAGTTTGATGGCGTCGGAATTCTTTGTCATTTCGCTAGATGTGCTTGGAATTGAACTCACTTTGTCTGCTCCTGTTCTTTTGATTTGCCAGTGGTAATTTGTTGATTAGTGAAATGCACCTGACGCCGAAACGGCACCTTCTTTATCCACAAAAGTAGGGCGTGCCAGTGAATACGAAAAAACACACCGAAAGTCAAAAACGGTTGCTTAAACAGTGCGCTTAATAAATGCTTGTTGCTGAGTTGTTGTGACTTACCGATGATTGCTGTTTGAATCAACAAGCCTTCGTCATCGTAGTAGTCGATATTCACTTTGATTTTTTTACAGCTTTCAGCAAATCCAAATTGATAGTGGCCTTTAACCTCACAGAACGGTGACACATGCATCATCTTCGTGCTGATCAATTGGGTGCTCGCATCGATGACAGCATTATCGGCAGCTTTCAATAAGTAAAAATGGTGTTCGCCAAACGTATTGTTAACTTCCGCTAAAATCGCGATCAGCTGAGATGCGTTGTTGTAGCAATACCAAATGCTGATGGGGTTAAATGCATAGCCAAAGACACGTGGGAAGCTGAGCAATTCTATTCTGTCGATCTGCGGAATCTGATGTGCCTGCAATATTTGCTGCATCCACTGTTTCAGATCTGAACCATCGCGCGGCCCGTAATCTTTGGTATGAATCGAAATTGGTCGCCAACAATTAATTCCAAATAGCATGCCAGTTGGCATTGCCGAAGAATTCGATGCATTTAATTCATCAAGATCGAGCTTAAGCATAAACACCGGATAGACAAATTTGTGCTTAACTGGTCGCAGTCGCTGGTGCATTACTAAAGCTTGGATAATGCGAGATGCCATTTTCTATTTGCCTTATTCGGTACGTGCCCAAGCGGGGCTAAGATCAAAATGTTTAACGACACGTAGCGCAGATTTCAAACCATCTTCATGAAATCCGTAGCCGGTCCAGGCACCTGCAAACCATGCTTTGTTTTTTCCTTGAATTTGAGATAGATCTCGCTGTGTATCAATCGCTTTCTGATCAAATACCGGATGCGCGTATTCAAATTTTGCGAACACACTTTCTGGTTGTGGTTCATAGATGGGATTTAAGGTGACGATCACTGGAGTTTGTGTATCAAGTCGCTGTAGCTGGTTCAATAAGTAACTGACACAGACAGCACTTGTTTGTGCGCTTCCGTCCATCTCGGCATCGGCGCTTTGGCCGATATAGTTCCAGGCACTCCACACTTTTTTCGAGCGTGGCAATAAGGATATATCGGTGTGCAGGTAGGCCGTATTGGCTTGATAGCGTGCTTTGGAGAGTAATTCATATTCCGCTTCACTTGCATCCGTCAACATGCTCAGCGTATCTGGTGCATGGGTAGCAAAAATAACTTGGTCGAATAATTCGGTACTGCCCTTAGATGTGACCATAACAGCTTGTTCAGTGCGCTTGACAGCGCTTACAGGACTATTGAGCCGCGCATCTTTCAGCGTTTCAGCGATTTTTCTAACATAGCTGCGCGCGCCATTTTGAACTGTGCGCCATTGAGGTCGGTCATTCACTTGAAGCAGCGCGTGGTTGATGCAAAAGCGTAAGAAAGTGCGTGCAGGGAAATCCAGAATATCCTTTGGGGAGCTTGACCAGATCGCCGCCGCCATTGGAATTAAATATTGATTAGCAAAACTAGCTTTGTATTTTTGCTGGTGCAACAACTGCCCCAGCGAAATACCTGTTTCTATGCTCATCTTGAGATTGCGCTCGGCATCACGATTAAATCGGAGTATGTCTTGAATCATTCCTAAAAAAGAGGGGGAAATCAGATTTTTTCTTTGCGCAAAAACTGTGTCCAGATTGGTGCCTGCCCACTCCAGTCTGCCATCATCTAAGGAGACGCCAAATGACATATCGGTGCTATAGCTTTCGATCCCTAGTTCGGCAAATAATGCGATCAGATTTGGATATGTCTTGTCGTTAAAGACAAGAAATCCCGTATCGACCACCAGTGTTTTCTGATCAATCTCGATGTCCACTGTGTTGGTATGGCCACCCAAGTAACGATTCGCTTCGAACAACGTGACATCATGTTGCTGTTGCAGAAAATAAGCGCTAGTCAAGCCTGAAATACCTGCGCCAACCACGGCAATCTTCTGTTTCTTATGCGTCATACGGATTCCTCAAATCGTTTTTTAAGCTGTCAGTCTTTATTTTGTGTTTTTTGTCAGCATGAATTTATTGTGCGAGATTTACTTCGGTGTTAAGATCGCTACCGATATGGAAAAACTGCTACTAATTGGTAGATATTAATACTTATGAGTATCTTTGGCAAATTAAATTTTAAAGATCAGGCTTTTCGTCTGAGAGAAGATGCAATCCTGGACGCGACAACGAATGTTCTTGCAAGTAAGGGATTTGATTTAATGACAATGGATGATGTTGCCAATCTCATCGGCATTTCCAAGCCTAGTTTGTACAAGCATTTCAAATCGAAAGAAGATCTGGTCGGTGCAGCCATGATACGTTTGCTCGATGGTGCAACTGCGCAGCTAGAATCTTTTCCGTCTGAATACACGCCAAAAGAAAGACTTTCGGCCTTATTGGAATGGGCGCTTCGGGTGCGCTTAGATGGTGGTTTGCCATTTTTACCCTCGACAAGTAATGCTGTTCGAGAAATGCTGATGCGTAATCTGAAATATGTTGGACGGGTCATTAAACTCAATTCGCAGTTAGAAAAATTAGTGATCGCAGCACAGAAAAATGGCGATTTGAGTACTAAATTGAGCCCGGATGTTATTTTGTTTAGCTATTACGCACGTAGTTGTGATCCTGCCGTCGAATATTTGCAGCGTTTTAGTAAGATGGACACCAATGCGATTGTTGAAAACATGTTGCGTGTATGTTTTCAAGGTCTAGAGGATTAAACTTTTGCACGAAGAATTAATTGTCGATCGCTGTTAGCAAGCTAATAACCTCTAGAGATAAGCTTGTAACCAAGTATGAAGTTCCACTTTGTTTTTAGGTTTCGCGAAGTAAAAGCCTTGTGCATGGTCGCAGCCAAAAGACATCAGCTTTTCTGCCTGCAATTGATTCTCGACGCCTTCTGCGATCACTTCCAATTGCAGACTTTGACTTAGTTGAACGATCATTTTTGCAATGCTGCCATCGTTTGTGCCATCTGAAATTTCATTGATAAAAGCACGATCAATTTTTAATTTATCGACTTTTAATTTTTGTAGTTGGCTCAGCGATGAAAAGCCTGTGCCAAAATCATCAATCGAAATTCTGACACCCATTGCTTTAATTTTTTCTAAGGTCATGATGAGTAAATCTGGATCGGTCATGGCCATCGATTCGGTAATCTCCAATTCCAAATTCTCAGGTGGGACACCCGCGTCGTGTAATGCGCTTGTGATCAATTGTAAAAATAATGGATGGCTAAACTGTGTTTGTGAAACATTGACCGCCATGCGAAAATCTTGCAAACCTGATTGATGAATTCTCGATAATTCTAGGCAGGCAGTGCGTAATACCCATTCGCCAATGTTCACTATGAGTCCTGAATATTCAGCGATAGGAATGAATTGATCTGGCGGAATTAATGTGCCGTCCTCTGTTTTCCAACGCAGCAAAGCTTCTGCCCCAATTGGTTTGCCTGAGCCAATATGCACCTGTGGTTGAAACACGATAAATAAACGTTCATCTTCAAATGCTGTGCGTAAAGCATGCATCATGCGAACTCGTTCTCGGATTTCCACCCCCATTTCACGGGTGAAATAGCTGTAATCGGCCCGATGATAAATCTTGGCGCGCTTTAAAGCGATATTCGCGTCTTTTAAAGCGTCTGGTGCCGTTAGTTCATAATCAGATAGCTTGAGCAACCCCAAAGTTGCAGACAGCTGCACGGTTTGCTGTTCGACTAAAAAAGGTCGAGAAAATAAACTCAAAATGAGCTTGGGTGAGACCACAACTTCATGTCCCAGTAATGCGAAAATGTCGTTACCGATGCGCGCAATTTTACAATGATCGCTAAAATGATCGCTCAATCGTTTGCCAACACTATGTAATAGAAAATCACCAAATTGATGACCTAATGCATCATTGGTTTCGGCAAAATGATCGATGTCGATCAAAGCAAGAATACTGTCCGAACGTTGAGATGACTGTAAAGTTTGCTGTAGATTTTGTAGTATTTGAAGTCGATTTGCGAGGCCAGTCAATGGATCATAAAAAGCCAGATTATGCATTCTTGAATTGAGCATAACATTATCCAAGCAGACCGAGGCATTGCTGCAAAATAGTTCCAATATGCGCGCGTCATTCGAATCTGGTGATATTCGCTGATTCAAGAAAATGATTAGCGTGACTCCCGCCAAATTACTTAAATATAAAACAGTATGTTGATCGTGATAAGCATGTCGCTGTTCAAACCGTGCTTTTTGTACGATTTGCATTTCTGTCTGATTCGCGACTTGTGCAAACGGCTTTTCTAACCAGCTTTCATATTCTTCTGTGCCGGCGATGACCTGCAATCTGCTTGAAAAATCATGCTCGTTTGCCGCCACATCATCGGCAAAACTAGAGCTGCAAATAAAGGCTTGTACTTCTAAGTTAAGTAGTTCAAACACATAATCAAGCAATAACTTTGAAAAAGCAGGAAGGGTATTTGCCGACATCAAATTACTACTTGCATCAATAATCAATGCCAAACTGTCGTTACTAGAAGAAATTAATTTTATCTGCTGATACGAACGCACGGCGGAAGTGACTGCCGTAAAAAGTTTCGCTTGTGTCAGTTCAGTTTTGCTTTTGTAATCATTGATATCAAAATCACGAATGGCATCGATTTCTGGAGCATATCCTGCCTGACCCGTCCGCAAGATGATACGAACATCCCGACGACTCAAAGCGTCACGAATGAATGTGACCAACTGCAAACCGGTGTTATCTTTTTCCATCACGACATCTAACAAAATGACCGCGATGTCTTCCTGATGAATGAGAATTTGCCGTGCTTCTGCTGTGGTATATGCGTGCAAAAAGTGCAGGCTACGTGCTTGAATTTTCAAACCATGTAAGGCAAACATGGTTGCGGAATGGACGTCTGGATCGTCATCAATAATCAGGATATTCCAGACATGGTGATCTGCGACTTTGTCTATTTCTACTAACGCACTATCGTCTTCAATGAAGAGCAGGGCGTCATCCGAATTCGTGTTGTTCATGTTAGCTTTAGCTTAATTGGCTCACATCCAGTGTACGTACCGTGTTTTTGCTTGAGGATCTGAGCTGTATGTCCAGCGTTCTAAAAACTAATTTGAGTTTCAATTAATTTCGCCAAAGCATCAAATCCTATATTTCGATTGTAAAGTCTATTTCCTCAAACAAACTCATTAGTGAAAAAAAAAGCGCGAATCAGTTCTGATTCGCGCTTTTATGTTGTTTAAACTCAATTACAGGATTTCACTGGCATGATCAGCAAGGCGAGAACGCTCACCTCTTGCTAAAGTCACATGACCACTATGTGCCCAACCTTTAAAACGATCAACCACATAAGTTAAGCCACTAGATCCTTCTGTCAGGTAAGGCGTATCAATTTGCGCAATATTTCCTAAACAAATAATCTTGGTACCAGGGCCTGCGCGCGTCACCAAAGTTTTTACCTGTTTCGGCGTTAAGTTTTGTGCTTCGTCAATAATCAAAAACTTATTCACAAAGGTACGGCCACGCATAAAATTAAGTGACTTAATCTTGATTTTCGAACGGATTAAGTCTTGTGTCGCTGCACGTCCCCAATCGCCTGCATCGCTATCAGATTTGTTTAAAACTTCTAAATTGTCATCAAAAGCGCCCATCCATGGCGACATTTTTTCTTCTTCTGTACCTGGTAAGAATCCAATATCTTCACCAACTGGTACCGTGACGCGCGTAACGATAATTTCATTGTAAGTTTTGGTTTCGAGCACTTGCGCCAAGCCAGCCGCCAGCGCCAACAGAGTTTTTCCGGTACCCGCTTGACCAAGCAAAGTCACGAAATCACACTCTGGATCCATCAATAAGTTCAAGGCAAAATTTTGCTCGCGATTGCGTGATGTGACACCCCAAACACTGTGTTTGGAATGACCATAGTCACGCAAAGTTTGCAGCACTGCCGTTTTGCCATTGATTTGTCGTACTTGGCCGTAGAAAGAAGCTTCCCCATTATTCGGCTCCAAATAAACGAACTGATTCACCAATAAGGATGGAATGAGCGGTCCAGTAATACGATAAAAAGTGGTGCTCAGACCATTTTTATTTTCCTGCCAAGTTTCGATCCCCTTACCATGTTTAGTCCAGAAATCATTCGGCAATTGCACAATGCCGGTGTACAAAAGATCAGAATCTTCCAGTACATGGTCGTTGAAATAATCTTCAGCAGGCAAGCCCATGGCGCGTGCTTTGATGCGCATATTGATGTCCTTCGACACCAGCACAATAGGGCGGGCAGGGAACTCAGCTTCTAATGCACGCACCACGCCGAGAATTTGGTTATCCGCTTTTCCTTGCGGCAAACCTTGCGGTAAGGTTCCACCTTGTAATTTAGTTTGGAAAAATAACCGACCTTTCGCGTCCTTATTCCCAAGCTTGGATAGCGAAATACCTTTTTCTATATCTTCATTTTCTATTTCACCGACCAAGGCATCGAGTGAGCGAGAGATCTGGCGTGCATTGCGAGCCACTTCCGACATACCTTTTTTATGATCATCTAGTTCTTCCAATGTGATCATCGGTAAATAGACATCATGTTCCTCAAAACGGAACAGCGATGTTGGGTCGTGCATGAGCACATTCGTATCTAAAACGAATAGTTTGGTAATTCCTTTTTTATCCGCGGCCTTGCTCACTGGTGATTTGGCGGGATTTTCTTTCGTTTGATGTGTTGCGATCGTCTCCTTTGCTTTTGCTTTGATCATCGGTGCAATAGATTTGGCTTTGACAGGGACAGATTTAGCAGGTGTTTTTGCCATTGATGGTGTTTTTGCCACAGGAGCCGATTTCACTTCGGCAATCGCAGCTTGAGTAAATTTTCCTTTATCTGCTTTAGGATAATCTTTGGGAGAAAGCAGGGCCGCTGGTTTAGTCGGCATTTTTGGCAGGGGCATTAGAACCTCTTAGAAAAAATTGGTGAAGTGAAAGGAAAATTAAATGAAAAATGATAAGAAGAAGTGCTAGGGAAAACGGAAAAATAAAAGCCGCTTGGGAAGACGCTTTTGTCTTCCGAAACGGCTTTAGTTTGATGAAGGTTTGGTTTCAATTAAGTTTGGCTACTCACAAAATCCAACACAGCTTGAGCATGGTCTGCGACCTTGACTCCACGCCATTCTTTCACCAATTTGCCAGACTCGTCAATCACAAATGTGCTGCGTTCGATGCCACGTACCTGTTTTCCGTACATGTTTTTCATTTTCATCACATTAAACATCAAGCAAAGTGTTTCATCTGGGTCGGAAATCAATTCAAATGGTAATTCAAGCTTACTCTTGAATCCCTCATGCGAACGTAAACTATCTCGACTAATGCCAAAAATGACGGCATTCTGCGCTAGAAGCTGAGTATGGATATCACGAAATGCAATACTTTCTGTGGTGCAGCCAGGCGTGTTATCTTTAGGATAGAAATAAAGTATGACTTTCTTGCCTGAATAAGCGCTCAATTGGAATGCTGAAGCACCTGTCATTGTTGCCGAAAATGGCGGAACCAGACAACCAATCGCACTGTCTGTGCTGAGATTTTCTGACACAAATATCTCCTAAAAAATGCGTTTATTGGAGAGTCAACGATACTACTTCGCATCCAGTGCGAGTAACTCTCCAGAGCGTCCAGGGAGCTCAGCCCATGTTATCGGATATGTCGGCAATTTTTGGTCTCGAATATTCGCAAAATATTGCCCCATCGAAATGCATTGATAACCTTGTTCACTCCATCCATGGAGCAATTCAACTAATATGGGGGCGAGCTTTTGGCCTTCAAGCTCTGCATGCATAGTAAATACATGATTCCTCGGTTCAGCCGTCAATGTCAAAATTGTTGCAGCAATATTTGACTCGGTAATGAGGGTATCGTTAATCTCGACGCCAAGCAACTCATCTAATGTGGGTAAGGTAGTCGGTAATTGTACGCAGTCGTAAATATGTTCACCGTCACTTAAGCGATAAGGACCTGCAGCAGGATTTGCCAGCGATCCGTCAGCCTTTAACATTGCACGCGAATCGGACGAATATTGAATCCCAAACTGATCAAGTTGCGCAAAAGCATAGGGGTTCATTTGCCAACCAGCCGCACCGTAGGTTTTTGGTGGCGCACCAAAAATATCATTGAAGCGCTCATATGCTGCCTGCATTTGTTTTTGTGTCCAACTTTCGCCGCGTCGACGGACATTATCCTGCCACACGACATGATCCCAACAATGAATGCCGCACTCAAAACCAGCGCGTTTCGTTGCGCGCATTTCTTCGACACACTCCTTACCAATATCTGGTGCGGGCAAAAAAACGCCATACATCAAAGTTTTGGGGCCATAGTGTTCTAGCACGGATGTGCGAGATACTTTCTTGAAGAAACCTGGTCGGAATGCACGTCGCAATGCCCATCCAGTGTGATCCTTACCTAAGGAAAACAAGAATGTCGCATTGGCTTGATGTTGTTTAAGAATGCGGACCAAGTTCGGAACGCCTTCAAGGGTTCCGCGATAGGTGTCCACATCAATCTTTAATACGATAGTGGGCATCAATAATTTTTATTAGTGAGGATCTCGATAAAAAACAAAGGGCTAACTGCGATCAGATGAGGCGGAAAACTGCTGGGAATCAATAAATCACCATTGATCACCGCTTATCATTGTTTATTGCTTCGTCTGATCGTTGTCTGAACACGTCAAATACGCTTTAATCTTCTATCCATTAATCCATTAATGCGCGTGCTTGTGCCACCTGACTACGATAGGCATCAAAAATATGACGCATAGAATCTGCCATCGTCGTGGTTGGTGCCCAGCCCAATTCTTCACATGTGTTGGTGATTTTTGGTACGCGGTTTTGTACGTCTTGATAACCACCACCGTAGTAAGCTGCTGATGTTGTTTCAGTCAACTGCACTTTTTTCGCAGATTCTGCATACTCAGGATATTCAGCCGCCAGATCCAACATCATGTGTGCTAGTTCACGGATAGAGTGATTATTGGTCGGATTACCGATATTGTAGATTTTGCCCGAAGCGACGCCATCTTTATTGGCGATGATACGGACCAAGGCATCGATGCCGTCGTCAATATAGGTAAATGCACGTTTTTGCGCGCCACCATCAACCAGCGAGATATTTTCTCCACGAACAATGTGACCGAAGAATTGCGTTACTACGCGTGATGAACCTTCTTTCGGTGTGTGGATAGAATCCAAGCCCGCACCGATCCAGTTAAATGGACGGAACAGTGTGAAATTCAAACCTTCCATGCCATAACCCCAGATCACACGATCCATCAGTTGTTTAGCACAAGAATAAATCCAACGTGGCTTATTGATAGGGCCGCAAATCAATTCAGAGTTTTCTGGATCGAATTCCTCATCATGGCACATGCCATACACTTCGGATGTGGAAGGGAATACCAAATGCTTGCCGTACTTCGCTGCAGAACGCACGATAGGTAAATTCGCTTCAAAATCCAATTCAAATACACGCAATGGCTGCTTAACATAAGTCGATGGCGTTGCGATCGCGACTAAAGGCAAGATGACATCACATTTCTTGACATGATATTCAACCCACTCTTTATTGATGGTGATGTCGCCTTCAAAGAAATGCATGCGCGGATGATCGAGTAAATCACCAAGACGCTCAGTTTGCATGTCCATGCCATACACTTCCCAATCCGTGGTTTCTAAAATGCGTTTGGAAAGGTGATGGCCGATAAAACCATTCACGCCTAGGATGAGGACTTTTTTCATGGTAGCTTCTCTGAGAAATTAAATAGTAGGAATTGGAATTATGGAATCAGCTGGCGTTCATGCTGACGAAGTTATCTCGACCAGGTGAGACTTAACATCGGCTGAAAAATTTTGCCAGCGCATGTTGATCTAAAGTGTGGCCTTGATGTTGTAAAGCCAGAATCCTGATTGCCTTACCGTCACCACATACGCCAAAAGTGACATTATCCACTACAGATATGCCTAGCGGCAAATTTGCGGGGAGTTTTGTGGTGGAATAATTCATCAGACGTGCCTTTTCTATAATGAATCGTTCGCCATTCACGTCCGTAAAAGCACCGGGGTAGGGCGGCGCAACCGCTCTGTGTAAGTTATAGACCTGCTGTGCTGTTTGATTCCAGTCAATACGGCCATCTTCTGGTTTGCGCCCACCAAAATAACTTCCTTGGCTTACATCATTAACAATCTTAGCTGCATTACCCGCAATGATTGCCGGTAATGCCTTCCACAAAGTTTGTTCAGCCGCGACAGTTAACTTCCCAAAGACCTCGAATGCGGTATCGTCAGGCAAAATCGGCACCGAAGTTTGTGCAAGGATGGCACCAGCATCGGGCTTTATCGTCATTTCATGCAGCGTTGCGCCAGTTTCAGTTTCTCCATGCAAAACCGCCCAATTGACAGGGACTCTGCCACGATATTTAGGTAGCAAAGAGCCGTGCAAATTATAAGCACCACGTTTTGCGATACTGAGTATTTCGCTCGACAGCATGTGTCGATAATAAAAACTGAAGAGGAAGTCGGGCTTTAATGCCGCAATTTGTGCAATGATTTCCGTCGTGTTTGGATCATTCGGCGTAATGCGTGGGATATTGTATTCTGCACAAACTGCTGCGACTGATTCAAACCAGATGGTTTCATTGGCACTATCTTCATGGCTGACGACAAGTTTGACCTCAACGCCTCGCGCCAGTAAAGTTTTGATACTGCGCACACCGACACTATGGTAGGCAAACACAACTGCCGTCGGCATACTGGTATTACTTGATTGCTTCATCGTGCTGTTCTTCTAAAATAGTTTGCACCACAAAGCGTGGACGACCTTGAACTTGCTGATAAATGCGCCCAACATATTCCCCGAGCAAGCCAATACCAAACAGAATCACACCCATCATAAAAAAGGCGATGGCGAACAAGGTAAACAAACCTTCTGCTTCTGCACCAAGCAAGAAACGGCGTATCAATAACAGCACGACTAGGCCGCCAGATAAACCGGAAAGTATCATTCCCATCATTGAGAATAATTGCAGGGGCATGATGGAAAAGCCAGTCATTAAATCGAAATTAAGTCGAATCAGGCTATAGAAAGAATATTTTGATTCTCCCGCTGTACGTTCCTCGTGTTCTACAACGATCTCTGTTGGCTTGCGCGCAAAGGTGTAGGCTAAAGCTGGCACGAAGGTATTCACCTCGGTGCATTGATTAATCAGATTAATCACATTGCGCCCATAAGCGCGCAACATATTGCCTTGATCAGTGATTTTGATGCGGGTAATTTTTTCACGTAGACGATTCATCGCCTTCGATAAATAAGTACGCCACGCGGCATCTTGGCGCTTGCGCCGAATCGATCCCACATAATCGTAACCTTCGCGCATCTTATCGACTAATGCACCGATTTCTTCTGGCGGATTTTGCAAATCGGCATCTAAGGTCACAACGATGTCACCTCGCGTTGCTTGAAAACCAGCCAAAATCGCCATGTGCTGACCGTAATTGCCATTAAATAAAACGACCCGTGTCACATCTGGGCGCAGGCGATATTGGTCAGACAAAATTTCAGCAGAGCGATCTCTGCTGCCGTCATTAACAAAAACAATTTCGTAAGTAACACCGCGTGCTGCGAGGTCATCCAGTGCTGGATACAGACGCGCATAGAGTTTAGCGAGCCCGGCTTCTTCGTTGTAAACAGGAATGACGACAGAGAGTTCTGGATGCATTGTGATTTTCTGTGCTGGGAATATCAAAGGCAGGATTTTACCGCAGACACCACCCGTTCGACATCACTTTCGCTCATCGCTGGAAACAGTGGCAAGGTAACGATTTGCTTGCCGATGCGTTCGGCGATTGGAAACATGCCATCGGTAAAACCGCGTTCACGGTATAGCGTAAATAAGTGAATGGCGCGATAGTGGTACCCAAGCCCAATGCCTAGATCCAACATCTTTTGCATAAACTCGGCGCGATTAATACGTTCCGGCAAAACGATATGAAACATATGCCAATTTGAATTGGTAAAATCAGCGACTGGCAATTCAGCCCCGGTTTGTAATTCAAATTGCTCACCAAAACTGTTGAAATAATGCGTTGCTAAAGCTTTGCGCTTCGCATTGAATTCATTTAGTCGTTTGATCTGACCCAGGCCGATTGCCGCGGACATGTCAGTCATATTGTATTTGCCGCCCAAGACATCAACATCAATACCATCTAAGCCTGAGCGCGAGACTCCTTGCAAGCGATATTTTTCGGCAAGTTTTGCTTCGGCCTCATTATTCAATACCAAACAACCACCTTCGGCTGTCATGATGTTTTTATTCACTTGAAAACTAAACGACACGAAGTCACCAAATGAGCCTATGCGCTGACCGTGCCACAGAGAGCCAATCGCTTGTGCCGCATCTTCTACCACGCGCAAATTGTATTGTTTTGCGATTGCGTAGAGCTGATCCATATCGCAAGGCAAGCCACACATATGAACAGGAATAATGGCCTTAGTCTTAGAAGTGATTGCGGCTTCTACTTTGTTCAGATCAATGTTGTGAGTTTTAGGATCAATATCCACAAACACGGGTGTCGCACCAACTTCAATAATCACATTCGCCGTTGCTACCCAAGAATTTGGCGTCGTAATCACTTCGTCGCCAGCACCAATTCCGGCGATACGCAAAGCGATTTCCATGGTGCACGTACCGGAGTTAAAGGTTCGTACTGGTCGACCACCAAAATAAGCAGACAACTGAGCTTCCAACTCTTTTACTTTTGGCCCGCTAGTGAGCCAACCAGATCGAAGCACCTCTGTCACGGCATTGATGGTGTCTTCATCAATAGTTGGCTTGGTAAATGGAAGAAACTCAAGCTTAGATTGTGGGGTTACGCTCATAAAAACTTTCTGATAAAAACCAAAACTGGCGTGATATTCAAAAGTAGCAAATTGAATTATCGGGGCATCGCAATAATGACGCGTTTAGGATCATGTCCAATCACTCGCATTGGCATTGCTTGTTTTTGTAAATCGTCATAAATCTCTTGGCGTACAAACGCCACCGCATTTTGTCCTTTTGCATGCATGTCTCGCCATTTCAACACAAAATCTGTTTGCTTTGGAATCCATAATGCTGGCTCAATACCAACACCAAATTGCATCTCATCAGGATGCTCGACCAAGATGGTGGTACGTTGCAAATAGAATGGTAAAGCTTGCTCGTAGCGACCCACAGAAAAAATCGGAGTCTCTGACTTTAGCTCAGCTTTAATCGCATCAAGATGATAGACGCCTGCATTGTATTTACCCCAAGTATCATGTCCTAAGAACAGCGCTTGTCCAGCGAGAAATGTGCAGCAAGCCAAGGCGATGACGGACAAATCTTTGTTACGTTTGGCAAACGCCAAAGCGCTTAAGCCTCCAATAAACGCCAGTCCCGCAGCGACATAAGCCCATGGCACCATGGCTGCATAGAAGGGAATTTCATAAGCATGTTTTGCCATGCCAGCAATTTTTGGTGTAAGCGCTAACGATACCGCGCCTATTGTCAACATCAGTGCTGCATTTAAGCGCAAGCTGAATGTCGAAATTTGTTCTAGTTGGCAGGCGATTAAAATCGCTAACGCGGGGAAAATCGGCAAAATATAGGACGGTAATTTAGAGCCAGAAATGCTAAAGAAAAAGAAAATAAATGTGACCCAGATGAAGAGCATTTTTTTCACTTGAAATCGCGTATTTTCTTTACGTAAACTGGTGATTAAGCTTTGTATTAACAAGCCAAGCCAAGGCAAGATACCGATCAACAATAATGGGACGAAGTAGTACCAAGCGCCATCTCGTTTATGAACGGTGCTAGTAAAACGTTGAAAATGTTCGTGAATAAAGAAAAAGTGTGGATGTTCAGGATTGGCCTGCCACACCAAAATAAACCATGGCGCGGTGATGGCAAAAAACAGCAGCAAACCTTTGCCCATGTGTAAGCGCAACCACAAGCCTAGATCACGAGACCAGATGGTGTACAAAACCAATACGGCGCCAGGTAAAACAAAGCCAATTAAACCTTTGGACATGGTCGCTAATGCCATGCCTGCCCAGCATAACAGCATACCGTTACGCTGTTCGTTTGCGCTGGCACCATCTCGTTGCGCCAACAACAAACCACACAGAGCCAGGGTCATCATGCTCGATAAGCCCATATCTAAAGAATTGATATGTCCCATCGCTGCCCAATAAAAACTCGCACCTAAAACACAAGCTGTATTAATCGCGACACGACGACCATACAATTTTAGTGCGGTATAACTAGCTGCTGCGATGCCGATTAAACCGCACAGGCCGGTCCATAATCTTGCCTGCCAGTCACCCAAACCAAACAGGCTGAAGGTGAGTGCGTTCATCCAATTTTGTAAGGGCGGCTTTTCAAAATATTTAATGCCGTTTAAGCGTAGCGTAATCCAATCACCTGTCGCCGCCATTTCACGTGCCATTTCAGCGTAACGGCCTTCGTCGGTTGGCACTAGAGTACGTGCACCTAGCATATAGAACCACACGACTAAAAAGCCAAATAAAATCGCCCACAGAGTGCGTGGTGAATCATACGGTGATTTCATCAGTGGCTGATTCATGCTGGTTCCAAAATCAACGCTAATGCGACCTTGCGACCTTCGGTCATCAGGATGTTATAGGTGCGGCAAGCAGCCTGATTGTCCATGCATTCAACGCCTTTGTGCTGTGCGCTTAGTGCGGCAATCAATTTTGGATGAATAAATTTTTGTTTCTTGCCCGTACCCAGAATCACAACATCTGGCGCCATCGAAGCAATTTGTTCAAAGTGTGCTGGCGCTAAAGCATCGAAACTCGCGACATCCCAATTTACTGGCGGCATCTCAGGTAGCACAATCAAACTATGCTCAAAGCGAAGCAAATTAAACTCGACGCCTTTGTCATCGTAGGCGGTTACGGTTTGATACTGTTGGGTATTTGTGGAGTGCAGCTTCATGATTTTTTAAAATAATTGTAATTTGCGCTCTGAAGAGGCGCTGACCGAAAAAAACTGGCGCATTGTAGCGTTTTATCGCTACGCATCAAAGGGGTGCGATGATTTATCGCTAAATAACTAAAGACGCAAATAATTGTCCATCTTTTGAGCGTCTTTTGAGTTGTTTTATTAATATGATTATTGTGATTTAACCTTAATTTACATTTCTTGGGGGAAGTAAAAATTCGCGAGGATTCGATTTAAACCTACGACCTATCGCTCTGAGCAATGCTAATCGCTGGGTAAAATCAACACCTCGGGCACGTAAAGCAACGGACAATGCCAGATAAAAACTGACACCCAGATTCACGATGCCTATGCCTAAAAAGCCTATCGCCGTCGTTAAAATCAATTGCCACGGCAACTTAAAGTCCAAGGCAAACAAAGAGTAACCCCACATTGCAGAAGACAAAGTCGTGTGTCGCACATCAAGCGGCAAACCAAGCAGCGCACCAAGACCGGCGGCACCACCTAATAAGAAGCCTAAGAAGAAATTACCTGCCAGTACACCGAGATTATCGCGAATATATTCACTGACGCGTTGCCAGCGGGCCGCGCCGAATAATTTCTGTGCCCATTTCAATTGGTTTAGTCGTTCGGGAATCCGGCTGTAGCTACAAAGATTATCGTAGTAACCAGCGATCAACCCGGCTAAAAATAAACAGACACCGGCAACGCCAGCAAAAATTAGGGTACCTGCGCTCAAAATATCAATATCGTGCAGCAGATGTTTGGCTTTTTCTGGTGTTAAAAAATGTGCACCACTCAGATAGTGCACCAGATATGCAATCAATAAAGCGACTGGAATTGCTAGTCCAATATTGCCAATGATCGCCGCTAGCTGCGTTCGCATGGTGCGAGCAACCAAACTGACTAAAGGCTCAAGATCGCGCTGGCGTTCACGTGGATTACCCTGGATCTCGCCGATTGCAGCGGCGATTGCATTGGCGGTCATTGCAGGCTGTTTGGTGGCAACTGAAAAATGCAATAAATGAATCAGCACAAAACCTAAACCATAGTTAATACAATTCGCTAGCACTTCCGCCAATGGCGCTAAACCACGCATACCAATATTAATTTTTATCGCTGCAACCAATGCAACAGCACAACCACCTCCAGCCGCAGCTCTCAGCATCGTAAAATAATCGCTGCGAGTCTCGGTAATGTAATGCTCGCCGCTACGTCCAGCATTTTCTGTCACCCGCAAGGCGACAAGTTCTGCATTTTGTCGCCAAAACTGGCGCACATTATTTTGACAACATTCGGCAATTGCCAGCTCTTGCCATAAACCGGCAATATGAATCACACAATTTTTTTGATCATTCTGTGCATAACTAGAAAGCAGGGCGCTTAAGCTAACGAGTCTATCTAAGTGCTGTTGCAGTCGTCTTAAATGAAAGGTCAAATAAAAACTCGCTCCCTGCTGCTGAGCACGTTTGCGAATCCGGTCTATTGTGCTGCGAGCTTGTGCGACCAATACATCGAGGTGAGAAGTGTCAGTGTCGATCACCTGATGATCATTCCCTGAATAATCGACCGATCTAACCGTGTTTAGCCTCAGCAAACTAGCTTCTATCGCTTTGGTTAAATCGAGCGCTTCTTCACACACGCCCAAAAAAGGTGAAACATGATTTTCCAGGCTGGGATCTAAACGCAGCATTTCGGATTCCAATCCGGCGGCAGCAATACGATGCGCCACCACACGCAAAGCCTCAACCACATCCGCAAGCATGGCTGTCCCACCTGAATTGGTTTGACTATTATCAAACCCAAGCAAGCGAATTAAGGATTGCCAATCTTCCGGTTTACTTGCTGCCAACCATTCTGCATCGCTAGGCTTGAGAATTTCGCGTAACGCATCTTTGAGCTGAGAAACATCATCAACTTCCGGCAATAGCTTGTGAGAAATCCGCCGCATGGTTTCAGAGAGCACACTAGTTGCCGGATAAATACCTGAAGTCGCCAACAGTAAGACGGCATGTCGATTCGAAAACAACTGCAACAAACCAACACGTAAGCCAGTTGCTAAATGCGGCTCTTCTTGGAGCAAACTTAGTAATGCAGGTAACTGTGAATCGCCACCAGTCGTATGTGGCCTCAACGCATCAAATAAATCCATCAACTGCGGCAGTGGATTAGATTCTGGATTTGTTGGATTTTGGAAAGAAAGGAGAAGGCTTTTTAGCATGGATTCTTTTCAAGAAAAGTTCAAAGTGTTTGAAAATGCATAAGCATAAGTCTAGATCATACATTACTCGCAATATCTGACTGTTTGGTACAAAACAATTACTAGGGATGCTGATAGATGCTGATTTCCTGCGGAGATTTAACACATTTAATCTATTAAATTGTGCTGAATTTAAAAAAGCCAAGAGGAAAATACAGTCTGAATACAAATACCCTTAAATAATTTGGTAAAACACATTGATAAAATCAGGCGCTTTGGGCAGAATGGTTCATTCGGCAGTGCAGCATTTTTAATTCACTTTTTGAAAGCAGTCTCGTGCGCCCCATCCAAAAATCCCAAAAACTTGCAGACGTTTGTTATGACATCCGCGGCCCCGTCATGGAAAAGGCCAAGCAGATGGAAGAAGAAGGTCAGAAAATCATCAAGTTAAATATCGGTAACTTAGCCGTGTTTAATTTTGGCCCACCGGACGAAATCGTCCAGGATATGATTTTGAACATGCAAAGTGCCGCGGGCTATACAGATTCAAAAGGGATGTTTGCCCCACGTAAATCCATTATGCACTACACCCAAGAAAAGAAAATTCGTGGCGTGACGATGGATGATATTTACATTGGCAATGGCGCTTCCGAATTGATTGTGATGGGTATGAATGCGCTATTGAATGCAGGCGATGAAGTGTTAGTGCCTGCGCCAGACTATCCTTTATGGACGGCGGCAGTCAGTCTTTCTGGCGGCAAACCCGTGCACTACATCTGTGATGAAAGTGCTGACTGGATGCCCGATATCGAAGACATCAAGCGCAAAATTACACCCAATACTAAAGCGATTGTTGTTATCAATCCCAATAATCCAACGGGTGCTTTGTACCCAGTTGAAATTCTGCAAAAAATCGTTGATGTTGCGCGTGAAAATCAGTTGATCGTATTCGCGGATGAGATTTATGACAAAACTTTGTATGACGACGTAGAACATGTGTCGATCGCATCCCTAGCAGATGACGTATTATTTTTAACGCTCAATGGGCTTTCAAAGAATTATCGGTCTTGCGGTTATCGCGCAGGATGGATGGTGATATCTGGCGAGAAACGACATGCGAAGGATTATATTGAAGGCCTGAATATGTTGGCATCGATGCGTTTGTGCTCGAATGCACCAGGACAATTTGCGATTCAGACCGCTTTAGGCGGCTATCAAAGCATTAAAGATCTAGTCGGCCCAGGTGGACGACTATTGAAACAGCGCGATCTTGCGCACAAACTATTAACTGCAATTCCCGGCGTTACATGCGTCAAGCCAAAAGCGGCGCTGTATATGTTCCCCAAACTTGATCCCACTATTTATCCAATAAAGGATGATCAGGCGTTCATTCAAGAACTCTTAGTTGAACAACGTGTTTTATTGGTGCAGGGCACTGGTTTTAACTGGATCGCACCGGATCATTTCCGCGTAGTGTTCTTGCCCAATACTGATGATTTAACAGACGCAGTTGCTCGCATAGCGAGTTTCTTGGAAGGCTATCGCCGTCGCCATGGAACTGGCGAATTTGCAGTTAAAAAGACGAGTGAATAACTTATAATCAATCTTTTTTAAATTAATTTAAGCATATATGAAACCCATCAAAGTAGGCCTATTAGGATTAGGCACAGTCGGCTCCGGCACCTTCAATGTTCTCAAGCGCAATCAAGAAGAAATTATGCGCCGTGCTGGTCGTGCGATTGAAATTACGATGGTGGCAGTCCGCAATGTTGAACGTGCACAAGAAATCGTTAAAGGTGAAGTGGAAATCGTCACCGATGGTAATCTAGTCGTGAATCATCCTGATATTGATATCGTCGTTGAGCTGATTGGTGGAAATGATATTGCGAAAGATTTGGTACTAAAGGCAATTGCGAATGGCAAACATGTCGTCACTGCAAATAAAGCCTTAATCGCTAAACATGGCAACGAAGTCTTTAAAGCCGCCCAAGATAAAGGCGTGATGGTTGCATTTGAAGCGGCTGTCGCTGGCGGCATTCCTATCATCAAAGCTTTGCGTGAAGGCTTAACTGCGAATCGCATTCAATGGATTGCCGGCATCATCAATGGAACCACGAATTTCATTTTGTCCGAAATGCGTGATAAGGGCTTGGACTTTGCTACGGTTTTGAAACAAGCACAGGCGCTCGGTTACGCCGAAGCTGATCCGACTTTTGATATCGAAGGTATCGATGCAGCACACAAACTGACCATCATGGCGTCCATTGCATTTGGTATTCCAACCCAATTCGATAAAGCCTACATCGAAGGCATCACCAAATTAGAAGCGACCGATATCGAATACGCAGAACAACTTGGTTATCGCATCAAACTCTTGGGTATCAGCAAGCGTAGCGAGGCAGGTATAGAGCTGCGTGTACATCCAACCCTGATTCCAGAAAAACGCCTGATCGCCAATGTGGAAGGTGCAATGAATGCAGTCTTGGTGCAAGGCGATGCAGTTGGCGCGACTTTGTATTACGGTAAAGGCGCAGGTTCAGAGCCAACGGCGTCTTCAGTGATTGCGGATGTCGTCGATATCACGCGTTTGGCAACTGCAGATCCTGAACATCGCGTTCCTTATCTGGCATTCCAGCCTAATGCGTTAAGCGATTTGAAAGTCCTGCCAATTTCTGAGGTATTTACCAGCTATTACTTGCGTATGCGTGTGGAAGACAAGCCGGGCGTATTGGCTGACGTCACAAAGATATTGGCTGAGTTTTCAATTTCTATCGATGCCATGCTGCAAAAAGAGCCAGCAGAAGGTGAGTCACGTACTGACATCATTATGCTGACACATCAAACGCAAGAGAAAAATGTCGACGCTGCGATTGCAAGAATCGAGGCTTTGGCTTCTGTGACGGGTAAGGTAACTAAGCTGCGTTTGGAAGAGCTGAGTTAATTTAAATTAAATTAGCTTAGCCTATGGCGAGCGTGAAGTCGGCGAAGCGTAGGCTAGGCTAAGTTAACAAACAAAAAAGAGATTGTCGTTTATGCGGCATTCTCTTTTTGTTTGTTGATGCTGAAATATGACTGAATTGAATACGTCAAATTCAATCACGCTTCAGCATCAATAAAATATTCTAATCTTCGTTCACCAATGACAAGTTCAAGAATGCCAGAAGCAATCGCCGCATCTCTGACTATCTGCTCGAATTGTGCGGGCACATTTTTATAGACTTCCATCCAAGTGTAAACGCCATCTAATGCTTCCGGACGGCGCTGCAATTGAGGCGCTATCATTGCAAAATCACTGCTCGCCCACAGATTTTCAACCACATAGTGTTGCAATCGATTGGCGCAGACTTGTATTTGTCTGGCATTTTCCACTTTCGCTTTGTAGTAAATATAGCAGTCCATTTTTCCACCTATTCAGTGACATCGAGATATGCATACGGCAGGGGTAAAAATTCCAAAACAGGCCCATCGCTAAGACCTAAATGCACTTTGCCTTGTTCTTGATCAAGCAGTTTAATTTCTACCAAACAGGCAAAATGATTATCAAAATTGCGCTCCGCACTAACGATCATGCCACAAGGCTGGATTGGGTCATTATCGGAAAAAACTTCCATTGCCACATTGACCGCTTCTGCCCTCACTAAAGCTATCGCCATCCGTCGTTTGAGTTTGCCGAGATACTGACTGCGGGCGACGATTTCTTGTCCCGGGTAACAGCCTTTTCTAAAATTTACTCCACCGATTAATTCGAAATTAATCATCTGCGGTACAAATTTTTCTTTGCTTTGCTCGACAACTTGCGGCAAGCCGGCATAGATATTTCCTAAGCGCCAAATGCTGGCATCAACTTTTTGTAATTCTGTGCTGATTTGCGTGGAGATTGCCGCCAATTTCTCATGACTGATGACCCATTGATAGCGCGGTGAGTCAAATGCATCTTGCACGCGAATCACGCTGCCCATATCGCCACTGACTTTGTCATTAATCGCGCTAGGCAATTCTGTAAATTGGCTCAATAAGAAAACTTCTGCGGCTTTGCCGCCAAGTCCAAGAATCGCGAATTGTTCGCTGATATCTTCGAGTTTGACTTTGGAGCGCATTACGAACATTTGCAAACGTTTTTGTAAAGCGGGCTGCAAGCTAGACGAGCATTGCAAAACAATATTGCTATCTGTTTTCCAATACAAAAAACTCGCTAACATGCGTCCCTTAGGTGTGCAGTAGGCCGCGTAACGTGCTTGTGTCTGGTTCAAATGTTCAAGGTCATTACTGAGTTGATTGTGCAAAAAACTGGCGGCATCATCGCCATTGGCTTGCATCAAACTTTGATCTTGTAGTTGGCAAATATAGCCATTTGCCAGCTGTTCGGGGCGCATATTGGACGCGTTGAAGTGATTGGCGGATTCAAATAATTGCTGTGTTGTGCTCATATTGTGCTTATGTTGTGCTGATTTTTCCAGTTTTTATGTCAATGCAGAATGTTCCCATTTACAATGACAGCGATTTTTATGATTATCGCAGCAAAATGAGATTAGTGTTCACATGGCTTCTTTGAAAAAATTCTTTGTTTTTTGTACTTTACTGGTCTTGCTAATCGCTGGAGCCAGCGCTTGGATGTTTATGCGCTGGATCGAAACGCCACTTAGTAATGACAAAGCGGTCGAATTCACCATTAAATCCGGCAGCAATATACGCGGAGCCTCACGGCAGTTGGTTGATGCAGGCATTCCAATTCACCCTTATTTATTTGAAGCTTTAGCACGTATTACTGGTAAAGCTGCCAGCTTAAAGGCAGGTTCATTTGAACTGCAAACGCAAGAAACACCGCAACAATTGCTCAAAAAAATTGTGGAAGGCAAATTTAGTTTAACTAATTTAAGCATCATCGAAGGCTGGAGTTTTAAGCAAATGCGTAACGCCATTGATGCACATCCAGCTATCAGACACGATACCACCGGTTTATCTGACCGCGATCTCCTTATCAAGATTGGCAGTAAATACCACCACCCCGAAGGCTTGTTTTTTCCCGACACCTATTTATTTGCCAAGAATAGCAGTGACATTCAAGTTTACCAACAAGCGCATCAGGCGATGTTAAATCGTCTCGATGAAGTTTGGAAAAATCGCGCTCCTAATTTACCTTACAAAGAGCCGTATCAAGTTTTAGTGATGGCTTCGATTATTGAGAAAGAAACTGGACAAGCATCTGAGCGTGGCATGATCGCCAGTGTTTTCGTCAATCGCTTACGTTCAGGCATGCTACTGCAAACCGACCCAACCGTGATCTACGGCATGGGCGATCAGTTTCAGGGAAATATACGTAAGCGCGATTTGACCACGGATACGCCGTACAATACTTACACCCGTGCTGGATTGCCGCCCACGCCGATTGCTTTGCCTGGCCTTGGTGCATTGAAAGCAGCTGTCAATCCTGAACCCAGCAATGCTTATTATTTTGTCGCACGCGGCAATGGCACAAGTCAATTTTCTGAAAATTTGAATGAGCATAATAAAGCCGTCAATAAATACCAACGCTAAAATAAAAACGAGAATCAAGTATGACGAATAAAGGACAACAGGCTGGACAATTCATCAGCTTCGAAGGCATAGATGGGGCTGGTAAATCAACCCATATCAGATTTGTTCAAGAGGCTTTGAACCAGCGCGGAATTCAAGTTGTTACGACTAGAGAACCAGGTGGCACACCCTTGGGCGAAGCTTTGCGCGCTTTGCTATTAAAAGAAAAAATGCACTTAGAAACAGAAGCACTATTGATGTTTGCCTCACGTCGTGAGCATATCGCGCAAGTAATACAACCAGCACTTGATGCTGGCACTTGGGTCATATCAGATCGTTTTACTGACGCGACATTTGCGTATCAAGGTGGCGGTCGCAAACTAGACTTACACAAATTGAACACATTAGAACAATGGGTACATCCACATTTGCAGCCAGATTTAACATTGCTATTTGATGTGCCAATTGAAGTTGCCAGGGCGCGTTTAGATGCGACCCGTACTTTGGATAAGTTTGAGCAAGAACAAAGCGATTTTTTCAACGATACACGCAATGAATATTTAAGAAGAGTTGCTGAATTTCCGCAGCGTTTTAAAGTAATCGATTCGACCCGCAGTATTGAGGCAATACAAGAAGAATTATCGGAAATCATTGACGCGCTCTGCGTTAAAGTTGCAAACGCAAGTACCACTATCGCATAGGTCAAAAAAATCAAACAATGAGCAACACTTTATTCGATTGGCAGCAAGACAGTTGGCAGCAAATCATGGCGATGCGTGAGCGCATGCCGCATGCTTTTTTGTTATATGGATCAGAAGGTATAGGCAAAGCGCAATTTGCTGAACATTTAGCAAAATCATTATTGTGCGAATCGCCAGCCGAAGCTGGACATGCCTGCGGACACTGCTTATCTTGCAATTGGTTTGACCAATACAGTCACCCAGATTATCGTCGGGTACGATCCGGCTTATTGGATGAAGAAGAGGCTGCGGCGGATGCGGAAGCCAGCGAGGGTGGTGAAGAGCCAGAAAAGAAATCAGCTAAATCAAGTAAAGCTCCATCAAAAGAAATTGTAATTGACCAAGTTCGTGCTTTAGCTAATTTCATGAATATTTCTACGCATAGGCAAGGTACACGCGTAGTGGTGATGTATCCGGCAGAAGCTCTGAATGTTCCTGCTGCGAATGCACTTTTGAAATCACTGGAAGAACCAAATCCGAATACGGTGTTCATTTTAGTCTCGCATAAAATTGATCGATTACTGCCGACAATTTTGTCGCGCTGCCATAAAATTGCGCTGAGTATGCCAAGTAAAGAACAAGCCTTGGCATGGCTCAAAACGCAAGGCGTAAAAGACGCAGAAATTTGGTTGGCGCAGCAAGGTGGTGCGCCACTATTGGCATTGGAAATGGCACAGTCGGATGATGTGAAAGAACTCGGTGAATTGTTAGCGATGCTGGCAAAACCAGATATTGAAGTCAGTTTAAAAACCGCTGATAAAATGCAAAAGATGGATATGCCACGCACCGTCTCTTGGATGCAACGTTGGTTGTATGATGTTTTCTCATACAAGCAAACTGGATTAATTCGCTATTATCCTAAGCATCATGCGGATATCGCCAGATTAGCAGGACGTACAAGCGTGGATAAATTGCTGCATTTAATCAAAAATGTGCAAGATAGACAGGCAATTGCGAGTCATCCCTTATCAGGAAAACTATTTTTAGAAGATATGCTGTTAGAATATTCGTCTGCTTTTATCTAAGTATTTTTGGATGTCAAAGGCGATTCTTTATCAAGGACGCGAACAACATCAACAGGAAAAATTATGGCTGAGTTACCACAAGATCCCGGCGTACCGTTAAATATGCCTTCACCATCGCGGCCTTCAGTGCTGTCGCTGGCGATCAAAGAAAAGTCTGCATTGTTTTCTGCTTATATGCCATTTCTAAAAAATGGTGGTATTTTTGTTCCTACCAACAAGACCTATAAATTGGGTGAAGAAATTTATGTAATTTTGACTTTACTGGATGATCCTAGTAAGTACCCTATTGCAGGTAAGGTCGCGTGGGTCACTCCGGCGGGTGCGGGCAATAATAAGTCACAAGGAATAGGCGTACACTTTCCCCAAGACGAAAGTGGCATACGTGTCAAAACTCGTGTCGAAGAAGTGTTGGGCGCAACGATACGTTCTTCACGCGCGACGCATACTTTGTAAATAAAGCTGCCACCTTATTCAATTAATTGCCAAAGCGCTGACACTTAATAACGAAGTTCAGCGCTTTTTATTTTTTATCTCAATTTCATTATGACCATCACCAGTGCTGCGGCTTTTACTCATCGATTAGCCCGCTTAGAAGATCTCAATGCCATCGTCGCCATCTACAACTCCACCATTGCATCACGCATGGTCACTGCCGATACCGAAGAAATTTCGGTCGAGTCACGTTTAAATTGGTTTCATGAACACTCACCAGAAAAACGTCCACTATGGGTAGCCGAAGGGGCGCAAGGCGAGATTATTGGTTGGCTTTCGTTTTCTAACTTTTATGGACGCCCAGCGTATTCAGGCACTGCAGAGCTATCAATCTATCTGCACGAATCTACGCGTCGTCAGGGTTTGGGGCGCTATTTTTTAGAACAAGCCATCGCCTTTGCACCTAAAATTCAAGTTCACACCTTGCTAGGCTTTATTTTTGGACACAATGTCGCCAGTATGAATTTATTCGCCTCATTCAACTTCGAAATCTGGGCCAACATGCCAAGAGTCGCCAATTTGGATGGTGTTGAACGGGACTTGATTATTTTTGGTAAGCGAGTTGGGTAAAAACACTTGATGAATGTGTCAATCTGACTAGATTTGTACTAGTCTTGCGAATCGAAATCATCGCAAAATCAAGCGCTTATATTGCAAACAGAGTAAAATTCGGGCTTATCGACATCTTCATGACTGGTTCAATTCGCTTGAGTCAGCATCAATCAATCAGGAATCCCCACTATGCTGAGCTATCGCCATGGTTTTCACGCTGGCAATCATGCTGACGTTCTCAAACACTTTGTTTTAATCGAATTGCTGAATTATCTCGGCCAAAAAGATACTGCTTACACTTACGTTGATACGCATTCCGGTGCTGGCTTGTATTCTTTGGATACCGGCTATGCGATGAAGAACGCAGAATACGAAACGGGTATCGGGCCATTGTGGGAAAGAGATGATGTACCAGCCGCTTTGCAAGAGTATCTGAATTTAGTCAAGGGTATGAACCCCAGCGGTAAGATGCGTTACTACCCGGGCTCTCCTTACTGCGCAAATGAAGTGATGCGCTCGCAAGACCGCTTACGTCTGTTTGAATTACATCCTAGTGAAATCAAAATCCTCAGCGAAAATTTTCGCAAATTAGAAGCGCATAAAGCCGAGCAGGGCGAACGTCAAACCGTGCGTGGCAAGCGCATTATGATTAATGCCGGTGATGGTTTTGAAGGTTTGAAGGCAATCTTGCCGCCGCCATCGCGTCGCGGTCTGGTTTTGATTGATCCGCCGTATGAAGTTAAAGACGATTATCGCCGCGTTAAAGTTTGTCTGGAAGATGCTTTAGTGCGTTTTCCAACTGGCACTTATGCGGTCTGGTATCCGGTCTTATCGCGCATAGAATCCAAGCAATTGCCTGAGCGCTTGAAACGTATTCCAGCGAACGGTTGGTTGAACGTGACTTTGAGTATTAGTGGCCCAACACCTGATGGTTTTGGTTTGCACAGTAGTGGCATGTTTATCATCAATCCACCATGGACTTTAGAGGCAACTTTACGAGAAGTGATGCCGTACTTGGTACGTGTATTAGGTAAAGATGTTAGCGCCAAGTTTGAAATTGAATCAGGTGAAACTGAGACCGTTCGTATGAAAGGACCCGTGCGAGCCCCCGTACGTCCACTTGCTGATCGTAGCAATCGTGCGGATCAACGCCCGGGACGACCAGCTGTGGAAGGCAGTGCGCGTCCTCAAGTTGGTAGTTTGCGTACGAAAGCGGGTGTTGCCCCAAGTCGCAATACCGGCGCAGGTGCCAACCGTGATGTAGGGCCGGGAAAGCGCGTCGCTCGTCCTGCAAATTTGTCGAAAGCGCGTTCACGTTAATGCTGTAATAAGAATGCGCACCTTTAAGGAAACTAAGGTGCGCGCTTCGTGTCATTTGTTTTCTTCATGGAGAGCCTTATGCAAAAAATTCTTTTCGCATTCATGTTGAGCCTGACGGCGACTGGCAATTTGGCGTATGCCGATACCTTGAAAATCGCTGTCATCGACCCGATGTCTGGGCCGTTTGCCCCCGTTGGACACAATACCTTTAATTCGTTCACTTATCTCGCCGAACGGGCGAATGCAGAAAAGTGGGCGGGGGAACATAAGTTAGTGTTCGATGCCTTTGATAATAAAGCGGGCGTGCAAGAAAGTTTAAGTCTGCTCAAAACCATCATCGACAAAGATTATCGGTATGTTGCGCAAGGTACCGGCTCAGCTGTTGGCTTAGCGCTGATCGACGCCATCAATAAACATAATCAACGCAATCCAGGCAAAGAGATTATTTACCTGAATCACGGCTCGATTGATCCCGATATGACCAATAGCAAATGTAGCTTTTGGCATTTTCGTTTCGATGCCAATTCGGACATGAAAATGGAGGCGCTCAGCACCTTCATGGCGGCGGATAAAAGCATCAAAAAAATCTATCTAATCGGCCAAAATTATTCACACGGCCAACAAGTCGCACGTGCTGCGAAATCCTACTTGGCACGTAAGCGGCCAGATATACAGATCGTCGGTGAAGACCTGCATCCGCTCGCGACAGTTAAAGATTTTGCGCCTTACATTAGCAAGATTAAAGCATCAGGTGCAGATTCCGTCATTACCGGCAACTGGGGTACTGACTTGGCGCTGTTGATTAAAGCGGCGAAAGAAGCAGGCTTGAGCGCCAATTTCTATACCTATTACGCTAGCTCAACTGGCGTACCAACCGCCATGGGACCGGCCGGTATCGACAAAGTAAAACTCATTGGCTACTGGCACCCGAATAATGCGTCAGTATTGGGTGGGCAACTCACCAAAGGGTTTAAAGACAAATACAAAGATGATCTGTCTTCTGTCTCTACATATTCCTTGATCGCCAGCCTAAGCAAAGCTGTAAAAAAAGCAGGCACGACAGAGCCGGTCAAAGTTGCGCTAGCGCTCGAAGATGTGCAAATTGATTTCTTCGGCAATCCAGCCAGCATGCGTAAGAGCGACCACCAAATTCAACAAACTTTGTATCTGTCTAATTGGGTCAAGTTGAACGGTAAAGATGTTCAGTTCGATCAGGAAAACACGGGCATGGGTTGGCAGACTTTACAAAAAATCGATGCCTTCGTGGCGGCACAACCGACTTCTTGTCAGATGAAACGACCTTGATGTTGTTTCGGATGTTAGCCTGAATAGCCAATCCTTTGCATGCGGGTTATTCTATGCACATAAATATAAAATATAGGAATTCTGGCTGACACCAGCTGTAATAAGCGTCATACCGGAATTGATCCCATAAGTGCCAACTTAAAATGGAAATTGTGCAAGTATCATGTTCCCTCTCTTTCAAGGGGAGGGCTAGGGTGGGGATGGGTTATAGTGACGCAATCAGCAGTCGCTATCACACGACCAAAACCCATCCCCATCCCAACCTTCCCCTTGAAGGGGAAGGAGTATTTCATCGCGCGCCAACTTGTGTAGATACCTTTGACTTGAAGCGGAAGGGGCTAAAAGCACAAATTCCGAACATAAAAGCTAAAGAAAAGGAGAGGAGGCAAGGGCGCATCAAGCTTTTCTCCGAACCCCTCTGCGCCTCAGTAGCTCGAAGTTAAGGGTTTTTGACTTTTCGATACTTAACCTATTTGTTGAACTAGCCTGAAAGTTCGAATCTTTGGAATTTTTCCTCATCAATTTATTCAATGGCCTCAGTTACGGCCTTTTACTCTTCATGCTTTCAGCGGGACTGACGCTGATTTTTAGCATGATGGGTGTTCTGAATTTTGCGCATGCTAGTTTTTATATGTTGGGTGCTTATCTCGGATATACCTTTAGTGGTTTATGGGGATTTTGGTGGGGCTTGTTGCTATCACCGATAGTCACTGGCTTACTGGGTGTCGTCGTCGAGCGCTTTGCCCTCAGACGTTTGCATGCGCAAGGTCAACTCGCTGAACTGCTGTTTACTTTTGGTCTTTCCTATCTGATTGTCGAGTTAGTGCAATTAATCTGGGGACGCCTGACCGTTCCTTATGCGATTCCCGCATCTTTGCAAGGCGCGCTGTTCCCTATTTATTCGAGTACATTCTCGGTTTATCGCGCTTTCATGGCGCTTATTGCATTGCTAATGCTCGCGATCATCTATCTTCTGATGACGCGCACTCGTATTGGTTTGGTGATACAGGCGGCATTAACACAGCCAAGCATGGTGGAAGCCTTAGGCCACAATGTGCCGCGTATTTTTATGTGGGTGTTTGGCACGGGTTGTGCCTTGGCCGGTTTGGCTGGGGCTGTGGGTGGCAACGCCTTTGTCACCGAGCCGGGTATGGCAGCTAGCGTTGGTAGCATTATCTTTGTGGTCGTGGTGTTGGGTGGCATGGGATCTTTGGTAGGTGCATTTTGGGCGTCCTTACTGATTGCCTGTGTGCAGACTTTTGCGGTGACGCTTGATGTCTCACTGCTTAATCTCATTCATCACTTTGGCAGCACCATTCAAACGGATCACTTTGCGTATGCCTTGCTGTCTTTAACTGTCTCGCAGGTCGCGCCTATCTTGCCTTTTTTGATGTTGATCTTAATGCTATTGTGGCGACCCCAAGGTTTGATGGGAACGCACAATGCTTAATAATGTTCAACTGCGGTCTCAATCACGCTTTCAGCCCTATCTGCCAGTGTTTTGTATAGCATTGTTGAGCCTCGCAATTCTATTCTTGCCTGCGTATTTTTCTTCTGGCAAAGCTTTAAATTTCATCTCTCAAGTTTGCATCGCATCGGTTTTTGCTTTGTCTTTTAATATGTTGCTCGGTCAAACTGGCATGCTGTCTTTTGGACATGCGGTTTATTCTGGCTTGGGGGGATTTGTCGCGATTCATGCTATGAATAAAATTAGCGAGAGTGGTTTGAATTTGCCGCTTAGTTTAGTTCCTTTGATCGGTGGTTTGGCGGGTGCGCTATTCGGTAGTTTTTTTGGATGGATTTCAACCAAGAAATCAGGTATCACTTTTTCTATGATTAGTCTGGGCATAGGTGAATTAGTGTTTGCCAGCGCCTTGATGTTTCCGGGATTTTTTGGTGGCGAGGGTGGCATTAGCGCTAATCGCGTTTCAGGTGAGGCTTTCTTTGGCATCACGTTTGGTCCGCAGATAGAAGTCAGCTATCTGATTATTCTGTGGACGATCGTTGCGGTGTTGTCCATGTACTTTATCCAAAAAACGCCTCTAGGGAAATTGGCGGAAGCGGTGCGAGATAATCCAGAACGCCTTGCTTTTATAGGTTTTGATCCACGCTGGGTGCGCTTCTTAATGTTTGTCTTGTCGAGTTTTTTTGCCGGTATTGCAGGGGCTTTGTCGGCTATTAATTTTGAAATCGTGACGGCAGAAAACCTCAGTGCTGTGCGCTCTGGTACGGTGCTGTTATTCACGTATATCGGTGGCGTCAGTTTCTTCTTAGGTCCTGTTGTTGGCGCGGTGCTAGGTGTATTTATGTCGGTATTTTTATCTGAGTTGACGCCGGCCTGGCAGTTATATATGGGTATCTTGTTTATCTTCATCGTGGTGAAAGCACCGCAAGGTCTGAGTGGTCTCGCATTCAATTTTTCTTGCGGATTTCAGCGTGCGCAAACACAGGCATCGGTACAGAATTTTATTTTGCGCTGTGGCGTCAATGTTGTACTTGCAGGCATGTTTTCTTGCGGAATCATCTTGATTATAGAAATGCTATATCACCTGCGTTTTCAAGCAGGAGATGCGCAAATATTGCGTTCTTTTGGCTTGGAATTAAATCCACATAACTTGTTTAGCTGGGTTGTCGTAGTCCTATTGTTTGGTGTGAGTGTCAGTCTCATCGCATGGCGTAAAACGAAGCAAAGGGGCCGCAGATGAGCGTACTTAGTTTGCAGCAAGTGAGGCTAGAAATTGGTAGCGCCAAAATACTTCGTGGTATCGACTTGGAATTGCATGCAGGAGAGCGACTGGCTTTGATAGGCCCAAATGGTGCAGGAAAATCTAGCCTGTTCAATCTGATTTCAGGACGACATTCTGATAATGCAAAAATGCATGGTCAGATATTTTTAAATAAGAAGAAAATATCTAACTTGCTACCACACCAAATAGCGCGGCAAGGCTTAGCGCGGAGTTTTCAGGTCAGTAATGTATTTACGCATCTAAGCGTTATCGACAACCTTTCCTGTGCCGTCATGTGGCATCTGGGTTTTCGTTATACATTTTGGCGCAGATTTTCTCAGCAAAATCAGATTCATGCACAAGCCATGCACTTAATGGGCATCATAGGATTAAACGCGCAGCGCGATCAAATTGCTGGCGAGCTAAGCTATGCCGAACAACGCACTTTAGAAATCGGCATGACGGTAGCTAGCGGCGCGCATTGCATCTTATTGGATGAGCCAACAGCAGGCATGAGTCGTTCTGAAACAGAAAAAACCATCGCGCTCATTCGTGAATTAAGCCAAGGGAAAAGCCTGCTGATGGTTGAGCATGACATGCAAGTGGTATTTGAACTGGCCGACAGGATTGCAGTGATGGTGCATGGAGAAATCATCGCTTGTGATACACCAGAAAAAATTCGTCGTCATGCCAAAGTGCAAGAAGCCTACTTGGGACATCTGGAGAGCACAGTATGAGTGTCTTGCTACGAGTAGAAAATTTGCATGCTTACTACGATAAGAGTCATATTTTACACGGCCTAAACTTCGACATTAAATCAGGTGAAATACTCGCGCTATTGGGCAGGAACGGTGTCGGTCGCTCTACGACCTTAAAAACGATTATGGGCATGCTAAGGGCTGAAGGTAGTATCCGTTTTCGAGGCCATGAAATTTTAGGGCTGCCGAGTTTTAAAATCGCACAATTAGGCATAGGCTATGTTCCAGAGAACCGCGAAATTTTTGCGGAGCTAACAGTCGAACAAAATTTACTTTTAGGTCAAAAATCTGGCGCGACTGATCAACCGCATTGGCAACTAGATGAGATGTATGAATTATTCCCCATATTGAAAGAACGCAGCCACACAAAAGCAGGAGTGCTATCGGGGGGTGAACAGCAAATGCTAAGCCTGTCACGCAGCTTGCTAGGCAATCCTGATTTACTGTTGATCGACGAACCAACCGAAGGTTTAGCACCTAAAATCATCGAGCTTTTGCGCGAATTTTTTATTAAAATAAAACAACGTGGCATCGCGATTTTACTGGTCGAACAAAAACTGAATTTAGCCTTGCAAGTGGCGGATCGCTTCTTGATTATGGGACATGGTCAAACGGTATTTGAAGGCGATCAACAGGCATTGCTCGCGAACGAGGCGATTCGACAGGAATGGCTGGAAGTTTGATGTAATATTAAACGCTGTAAGTTGGAATCCAAATTAGTTTTAAACATAAAAATAAAGAGACAGAACATGACAGCATCGATGCAGATAAATGGCAGCTTAGCCATCATCACGATTGACAATCCACCCGTGAACGGACTCGGTCACGCAACTCGTTCTGCTATCGCAGAGTGTCTAAAAACCGCTGAAGCGAATTCCGAAGTGATGGCTATCTTGCTGACAGGCAGTGGCAAAGCATTTTCAGGTGGTGCCGACATCAAAGAATTTGGCACAGAGAAAACTTTTGCCCAACCCTCATTGCCTGCTTTGATTGAGCAAATGGATGCTTACACCAAGCCCATCGTTGCCGTCATCAATGGCGTATGTATGGGTGGCGGTTTGGAGTTGGCTTTGGCCTGTCATTATCGTGTTGCTGGTAGCGGTTTGCAGATCGCTTTACCCGAGGTGAAGTTAGGGCTATTGCCCGGCGCAGGCGGCACGCAACGTTTGCCACGTTTGTTAGATATAGAGACTTGCGCCAGTATGATCAGTGCTGGACAAATTGTCTTGTCGGATAAGTTGGCACAAAGCGCTTTGTTTGACATCTATGAGAGCGATTCTCAAAATCTACTGGCTAGTGCTGAGGATTTTGCACGCAGTATCGCTGATGTACGACCAATTCCTCGTGTACGTGACAGACCTGCGAATGCGCCAACAACAACTGATTTTTTTGCAGTAACGCGTAGCGCACTAATGAAAAAATCTAAGCATTTCCCCGCACCATTTGGCTGCCTCGATGCTTTGGAAGCGAGTCTTACACAAAACTTTGAAGATGGTATCAAGACCGAACGCGCTATTTTTCAACGCTTGTTGCAAAGCCCCGAATCATTGGCATTGCGTCATATTTTTATGGCAGAACGCGCCACTGGAAAAATCGCAGGTGTAGATGTAAATACTCCCTTGCGCGACATTAAATCCGTAGCAGTGATTGGCGCTGGCACGATGGGCGCGGGAATTGCAATGAATTTCGCTAGCGCTGGAATGCCTGTGCAAATTTTGGATCTGCAAGCCGCTTCTTTAGAAAAGGGCTTGGAAAGAATTCGTAGCAATTATCAAAGCGCGGTCAGTAAAGGCAAGCTCACACAAGAGCAATGCGAACAGCGTTGTAAATTGATAGTTGGTGTCGATAATTATGCAGCGATCGCGCAGGCTGATTTGGTGATAGAAGCCGTATTCGAAGAGATGCAAATCAAACAAAGTGTATTTGAACAATTCGATCAGGTGATGAAAGCGGGTGCGATTTTGGCGTCGAATACCTCGACCTTGGATTTGAATCAAATTGCGCGTTTCACCAAACGTCCTAGCGATGTCATCGGCTTACATTTCTTCAGCCCTGCCAATATTATGGAATTGTTAGAAATCGTGCGAGGAGAACAAACAGCGGCTGATGTATTGGCGACTTGTGCTGCGCTAGCCAAAAAGATCAAAAAGACCGCCGTAGTCGCGGGTGTTTGTGATGGCTTCATCGGCAATCGCATGCTAGAGCAGTACACCAAACAAGCGGCATTTTTGTTAGAGGAGGGCTGCACGCCGCAACAAGTGGATCGCGCAATTGAAGCGTTTGGCTTTGCGATGGGACCATTTCGTATGAGCGATTTGGCGGGTAATGACATCAGTTGGGCAATACGCAAACGCCGCCATGCTGCAAATCCTCAAGCAATTTATTCCAAGCTCGGTGATTTGCTGTGCGAGCAGGGACGTTTTGGGCAAAAGACCCAAGCTGGTTGGTATGACTATCAAGCAAATGACAGAACCGCGCATCCTTCGGAATTAGTCCATCAAATCATCAAGCAACATGCACAAACGCTGGGAGTAACACAAAGACAGATCAACGATGAAGAGATCGTCCAACGATTGGTATTAGCTTTAGCAAACGAAGGCAGAAAAATCCTGCGTGATGGCATCGCGGCACGCGCGTCGGATATTGATATTGTGTATTTGAAAGGCTATGGTTTTCCGCTACATCGTGGCGGCCCTATGTTTTATGCGAATAATTTAGACTGGGATAAAGTTGATGGTCTTTTGCAACAATTTCAACAAGGACACCAGGGTGGGACTTGGCTTCTTTAGGTTTAAATGTCGATTTCCTAGGGTGCGCCGTGCGCACCAAGAGTCAATGCTGACTGAGAGCGATGGTGCGCATGGCGCACCCTACGCCCGCAGCATCCATTGTTATTCTTATTAATTTCAATTAAAGAAAAAACACTTTTTGCAGAGACGTAGATCATGTAGCGATTTTTAAAATGAGCCTTCGTGCACTCTGCGCTGTTAAGGCGAAAAATCGCTTAGCGCCTATGGTGCAATGATATAATGCGCGGTTAATTTAATTCCATGCAAAAGGTCTCAACGTGTTAGCAACAGCAAATATCACCATGCAGTTTGGCCCTAAGCCACTGTTTGAAAACATCTCAGTTAAGTTCGGCGAGGGCAATCGTTACGGTTTGATCGGCGCGAATGGTTGCGGTAAATCCACTTTCATGAAAATCTTAGGTGGCGATCTGGATCAATCCTCCGGTACCGTCATGCTCGACCAAAATGAGCGTTTAGGTAAATTGCGTCAGGATCAGTTCGCGTTTGAAGATATGCGCGTACTCGACGTGGTCATGATGGGCCACACCGAAATGTGGGCAGCGATGGCGGAGCGTGATGCGATTTACGCCAATCCTGAAGCGACTGACGACGATTACATGAAGGCCGCCGATCTGGAAGCGAAGTTCGCTGAATATGATGGTTATACAGCCGAGGCACGTGCAGGTGAATTGTTATTGGGCGTAGGTATTCCTACCGATCAACACCAAGGCTTGATGAGCTCCGTAGCACCAGGTTGGAAATTGCGCGTCTTGTTGGCGCAAGCTTTGTTCTCCAATCCAGATATTCTGTTGCTCGATGAACCAACCAATAACTTGGACATCAATACAATTCGTTGGTTAGAAGATATTTTGAATCAGCGTAATTCAACCATGATCATCATTTCCCATGATCGTCACTTTTTGAATCAAGTCTGCACCCACATGGCTGATATGGATTACGGTACCTTGAAGGTCTATCCAGGCAATTACGATGAATACATGCTGGCATCATCGCAAGCGCGTGCGCAACAATTAGCCAATAACGCAAAGGCGAAAGATAAAGTCTTAGAGTTACAAGATTTCGTACGCCGTTTCTCAGCAAACAAATCCAAAGCACGTCAGGCGACATCACGCGCTAAACAAATCGAAAAAATTAAGATTGAAGACGTGAAGCCATCTAGTCGTCAAAATCCGTTTATCCGTTTCGATGGCGAGAAAAAATTGCATCGTTTGGCGGTGGAAGTTAAACATCTGTCCAAAGCCTATGATCAAAAATTATTCGACAGTTTTGACATCATGATCGAAGCCGGCGAACGCATCGCGATTATTGGTGCCAACGGCGCTGGTAAGACGACTTTATTGCGTTGCATAGGCGGTGCTGATCTCTGTGGTTTAACTGCGGATCGTGGTGAAGTGAAATGGGCGGAAAATGCGAACCCTGGCTATATGCCACAAGATCCAGCAGAAAACTTTGCGTCGGACAAGAATCTGACCGATTGGATGGGCATGTACACGCAAGAGGGCGACGACGATCAGGCGGTACGTTCTATTCTTGGTCGCTTACTGTTCAGCGGTGATGACGTTAAAAAATCCGTGAAAGTCTTATCCGGTGGTGAAAAAGGCCGTATGACTTACGGCAAATTAATGCTCGGTCGCCATAACGTTTTATTGATGGATGAGCCGACCAATCACATGGACATGGAATCGATTGAATCCCTGAATATCGCTTTAGAAAAATATGCAGGGACTTTAGTTTTCGTATCGCATGATCGTGAATTCGTTTCATCGTTAGCGACGCGCGTTTTGGAAGTCAAAGAAGGCAAGATCATCGACTTCCGTGGTACCTATGAAGAGTATTTGACTAGTCAGGGTATTGAATAATTTCATCCTGAGTTGAACGAAAAAAGACCAGAAAACTTTCTGGTCTTTTTTATTTTAAAATGGCCTTTGAGAGCATTTAATCGTCTAAAAATTCAGGATCATCAATCGAAAATCTGACGTACATACGTGCATCAAACTGATCACGTAATTCTATTGCCAAGTCCTTTCCTTTGGAATGCAATATTGCGGAAATATAGGCCTGACGGAAAGTGTGAATGTCGTAAAGGTTCTGTGCTTTTTGTAATTTTCTTTGTAAGAAAAATCCTCTTAGCCCTAGATATTCTTTGATGACTTCATTCAAGTAACGTTTCATCATATCAATACGCAATTCACTAGGCTCTTCATCATACTTTGCTAGCATCGCATCGAGATCTTGATTCCACGCGGGATCTTGATCTTCTGATGGTTCAAAAATAGTTTGCGATTCTTCTAATGCATTAATTGAGCCTAAAGTGTTTCCCTCTAAATTTAACGGTGTTGAACCTACCGTTAAATCCAGATCATCTGATTGCGGATCTAATATCGTATCAACCTGATCCGATTCTACGTGCACACGTTGAATAAAACCGTCGTCTTGAAGCTCTTGCAAACTTTGTAAATTTAAGCCCAAGCCGCCAATTTTTTGCACGATATCTGCGTCCGTTTTTTTTCCATCAATGAGCACCAGCAAAGAGCGCATGCGTGATGGCAAATGCCATTTCCGGGTCGCGATTTCTTCGCGACCTTTGTCGGTTTTATCGTAAATTGTGATTTGCATAGACTAGAGGACGGATCGCTTGCTAGGTTAATTGTTGCAATTGAGAATTTTTCTGCACTTGTGAAAATATACTATAAGTTGCTGAGTTTCTTCGTAAATCAACAAGAAATATACGGCAATTGCGCTGTAATGAAGATTGATGTATCTTTTTACAAGCTATTTTTAGGTGTCAAACAAATTCCATGTCTAAGTTGCCGTCAGCTTTTCGCTAAAAATTCCCTAAACATGCTGTGCTCTGATACCATCGCCGCTCTGTGTGCTGAATCGTACTTTGACACTAGTGAAGTGCCTGAAAGCTTGCTTTATTTTTTGCATCGATTAGCGCACTGATCAAGGTATTGATCGCTGTGCTGATTTATTTTAGCTGCAACCATTCTCTATTTTTCTCCAATTCGATTCTATGCTGCGTCTTTTTTCTTGCTTGATAGTGCTAGTTCTTTTTACTTCTTTCAACGATGCCTATGCTGATACATTTGTTTGCATTGATGATAAAGGCAAGAAGATGTTTTCTAACGAAGCTTGTAGTAAGAAAGGCTTAAAATCGACTAGTGGTGATTTTCCGGTAGTGGCGGGGCAGGCCATCAGTGCAAGAGTGATCATGCCACAGCAATCACAACAAACCACAGGTCCGAAACTTGCAAAAGACGGAGGCATGATCAGTGCCGATGGAAAATATGTGACTAAGCCGGGGCAAATTTACATGGATAGCGAACTGCCATTAGAAAAACCCGTCTTGTATTTTCTGTTAATCATGATGGCGGGCGCTGCAGCACTTTTTTGCTTAATCTTCGTCCGATTCTTTAAGGCGCATCACAGCAAATTAAGCCACGATTAATCATTTCTTATTGCTTGAAAATTGTGCGCTAATAGGATTAAAAAAGCCCCTGACATGAACTGTTCAGGGGCTTTTTTCTAACTACTTATTTCTCAGCTTTAGCGGTTCAACTTAACTTAAATGGTAAGCTGCGCTGCACCTTACCTGTCAGTTTCGCGATCGCATTTGCAAATGCAGGTGCCAATGGTGGGAGGCCAGGTTCACCCATTCCGGTTGGTGGGTCTGCACTTGGCACGATATGCACACTAACTTGCGGCATATCTGTCATACGTGCCACCGCATATTGACCAAAATTGGTTTGCTCAACTACACCATCTTTTAGGGTAATTGCCGCGTTTTCTATACACATTCCCAGCCCCATTAATGCGGCACCTTGCACCTGCGCCTCAATGGTTTTGGGATTTACCGCCAAGTTGCAGTGTACTCCGGCAGTCGCCGTATGTAATTTAGCTTGACCATTTTGAACAGAAGCGGTTACGACATAGGCGACCACGGTTTGAAATGATTCATGCACCGCGACGCCCCAAGCGTGACCTTTAGGCAGGCGACGTTTGTTATATCCAGATTTTTCCACGGCCAATTTGAGTGCCGCTGTATGGCGCGGATGTTTATCGGCAAACTGTTTCAAACGATAGGCGACGGGATCTTGTTTTGCACCCCGCGCGATTTCATCAATCAAGGTTTCCATCACATAAGCAGTATGCGTGGAACCGACACTGCGCCACCATAGCACTGGCACATTGACTTTTGGATGATGCACAGATAAACGCATAGGAATAGGGTAAGGATCACGCATACCTTCGATCGTCGTGCCGTCGATACCATCTTTGATCAAGAAGCCTTCAAAAGGCGTACCCGCAACGATGGATTGACCAACAATCACATGATCCCAAGCTTGAACCTGACCTTGTTCGTCATACGCAATTTCTGCACGATGTACATGCATAGGGCGATAGTATCCACCTTTGATATCATCTTCACGACTCCAGATCGTGCGTATTGGTGCTTGAATGCCAGCACTGCGTGCAGCTTTCGCGACATGGCAAGACTCAATCACGTAATCACAACTCGGCACTGCACGTCGTCCAAATCCACCACCTGCCATTTGTACATGCATGCTTACTTGTTGTGGAGAGATGCCTAAAGCTTGTGCCGCGGCGACACTTTCTACGCCTGGCATTTGTGTGCCCACCCATAACTGCGCCTGACTGCCATCTGCACTTAGTTGCACCGTGCAGTTGAGTGGCTCCATTGCCGCATGCGCTAAGTAGGGGAAACTATATTCCGCAGAAATTTTCTTTGCCGCACCCGAGAGCTTACTGACATCTGCTTTGAAATGTAGTTTGCCCGTTGTTTTTGCAAGGTCCTGATATTTTTTCAGTAACGCGACGCTATCCACTTTTTCAACGCCACTGGTATCCCATTCTAGTATCAACGCATCGCGCGCTTGTTTCGCAGGCCAAAATCCATCTGCAATCACCGCCACGCCTTCACCGCCACGATCTACGGCGATTTTTACGATGGCGCGAACACCTTTAATTTGTTTCGCCGCGCTGTCGTTCATGGATGTTAATTTGGCGCCAAATACGGGAGGGTGCGCGATCACTGCGGTTAACATACCTGGCAGGCGAACATCGATACCAAAATTTTGCTTGCCGCTAGATTTATCATTCGCATCTAAACGACCGACTTGCTGTCCGATAATTTTGAAATTTTTTGGATCCTTTAAACTAACTTTCTCTGGAACTGCCAATTTCATCGCGGCTTCAGCAAGCTCGCCATAGCTAAGCATTTTTCCATCTGCGCGAATAATGGTGCTACGATCTGCACGCAAAATATCTGGGCTAACATTCCATTGTGCCGCTGCTGCTGAGATCAACATTGCTCTGACTCGCGCACCTAACTCACGATACTGCATGTAGGAATTTTTAATCGATCCAGAGCCACCAGTTAAGTGCATACCAAAACCAGGGTCGACGTATGCCGGATCAGCACTGCCATGCACCGCGCTTACTTTAGACCAGTCGGCATCCAACTCTTCGGCTAAGATCATTGGCAGGGCAGTATGCACACCCTGGCCAAATTCAAGTCGGTTAATGGTGACTGTGATGCCGCCATCTTTACCGATGTGAACAAAGGCCGCAGGTTGCTGGAAGGCTTTGAGTCCAGCAGGAGCAGCTTTATTGTTCTGTGCAAAAGCTGGATACATGCCCAGCGCAAAACCGCTAGCGACACTCATTTTTAAGAAACTACGGCGTGACGGTTCTGTGACCTGATTCGTATCAGCGCTTTGTTGTTGAATCAGCGCGGCAATCCCTTTAGGAATTTGACTTAAGTCGCTATTTTTTGAATGAAAATGCATGTTGATATCCTTTATGTGCCAAGACGGTCAATGAGTTCAATTAAGCCAGCGCGGCAGATGCTGCTTTGATCGCACTACGGATGCGTTGGTAAGTACCACATCGGCAGATGTTGCCTGACATGGCAGCGTCGATATCCGCATCACTTGGTTTCTTATTCGATTTCAATAAAGCCGTCGCACTCATAATTTGGCCGCTTTGGCAGTATCCACATTGCGCCACATCGTGGGCAACCCATGCAGCCTGAACTGCTTTACCAACTCTGTCGTTGGCGATCGCTTCGATGGTTGTGATCTTGCGACCATTCGCTGCTGAAACTGGGGTGACACAAGAACGGATAGGCTGCCCATCTAAATGCACGGTACAAGCACCACATTGCGCAACACCACAACCATACTTGGTGCCACTCAAGCCTAAACCATCACGAATCGCCCACAACACTGGCGTGTCAGGTGCCAGATCAAGTGAACTTTCTTTCATATTGACATTGAGTTTTAACATATCAGCAATCCTTATTGAAATGCAGCAAAGGCGGGGCAAGCAATTCGCTTGGTGTTTCGATAGACTAGTGAATATCCTCTCTACTAGCAAGATAATTTCTCACATATTTGGGGTAATTCATCTTTGGAATTGGTGGATAAAATAGTTAAGTAACAGCTACAGTGCTGACTTCATTTTTAAAATAATTTCAAAATAGATAAGCGCAACCTATTTCTCGGTACTCTGAACAAAACCGGCAAAACGCGCCAAATCCACATTACCACCAGAGACAAGCACGCCAACCTTCAGATCGCGCAAATCAATTTGCTTACTCATTGCTAGCGCGGCACCTAAGCAACCGGTTGGCTCAACCATGATCTTCATACGGCTGGCAAAAAATTTCATGGTATCGATTAATTGTGCATCACTGACCGTCATCACATCATCGACATAACGTTGAATTACTGGAAAAGTGTGCTGTCCCAAATGCTGCGTTTGTGCGCCATCGGCAATCGTATTGGGCGTGTCAATATGAACTATGCTGCCGCTGCGAAAACTGCGTTGACCATCATTTCCCGCTTCTGGCTCCACACCAATTACATGCGGGTGATCGTATGGTGGAATCAAGGTCAAGCCTTGATCCTCTGCCAAGCGGCGGCCAATTTGTTCTCTATCTTCTGTATAACGATCATACAAAACGACTTCACCACCATACGCACGCGTTGCCGCAACCTTAATCGCCGGCGCGTCTTGCGGCATGACAATCACTGCACGCATACCCAATCTTTGCGCTGCCTTAGCAATTGCTTGCGCGTGATTGCCAGAAGAAAAAGTCACCACGCCGCGCGCTTGCTGTTCAGTCGTGAATTGCAGCAAGGCATTGCAAGCACCACGAAACTTAAAAGCACCCGTCATTTGAAAGTTTTCGCATTTAAAAAACAGTCTCGCACCAGATAGCTGATTAGCTGTCGATGAAGTCAGTACAGGGGTAGCTTGAATGTGCGGCAAGATGCGTTGATGCGCTGCTTCGATATCACTAAAGCAAAAGTTTTCTGAAATTAACATAAGTTAACACTCGAGTTTTTAAGTAAAAAGCGTTGGCTAAAAATAAGTGGGAATTACGCTACAGCTACTAGCATTAAGAAGAAATTCGATGATGCATTTTGCCATATTGCTGTGGGTTTTAGATCGATAGTCATATAAATAAAAAAAGGAGAAAACATTTTAAGTTTTCTCCTTTTTTACCAATGAATTTTCTGCCTAAAAAATTCAAAAAACTTTATTCCTCACGACGCAAATGCGGGAATAAAATCACATCGCGAATATTTGGTGAGTCGGTAATCAGCATCATCAAACGATCAATGCCGATACCGCAACCACCGGTTGGAGGCAAACCGTATTCCAAGGCGCGAATATAATCGGCATCGTAATACATAGCTTCTTCATCACCCGCATCTTTGGCGGCAACTTGCGCCATGAAGCGCGCTGCCTGATCTTCTGCATCGTTTAACTCTGAGAAGCCATTGGCGATTTCGCGGCCAGTCATGAACAGTTCAAAACGTTCTGTAATGCCAGCAACCGTATCAGAAGCACGTGCCAACGGTGAAACTTCCGCTGGGTAGTCGATGATGTAAGTTGGTTCCCACAACTGCGCTTCGGCAGTTTCTTCGAACAAAGCTAATTGCAATGCACCCAAACCTGCTGTAGTAAATGGTTTAACGCCAAATTTTTTCAATTCTGCTTTAATAAATTCTGCGTCGCCCAATTGTTCTGCAGTGTAATGTGGAGCGTACTTATTGATCGCGCCGACGATGGTCAAGCGTTGGAAAGGTTTAGATAAATCCAATTCTTTACCTTGGTAAGTTAACACCGCTGTGCCATGTGCATCGACCGCCGCTTTACGAATCACTTCTTCAGTGAAATCCATCAACCACTTGTAATCCACATACGCCGCATAGAATTCCATCATCGTGAATTCTGGATTGTGACGTGGTGATACGCCTTCGTTGCGGAAGTTACGATTCACTTCAAACACGCGATCAAAACCACCGACGACTAATCGTTTCAAATACAATTCCGGGGCGATACGCAGATACATTTCCATATCCAACGCATTGTGATGCGTGATGAACGGTTTTGCCGCAGCACCACCTGGAATGACGTGCAACATTGGCGTTTCTACTTCCATAAAATCATGGCTATTCATGAAGCTACGGATGGAATTCATCGCGGCAGTACGGGCTTTGAATGTGCGACGTGTTTCTTCGCTCATGATCAAATCGACGTAACGCTGACGGTATTTGGTTTCTTGATTGGACAGACCGTGGAACTTGTCTGGCAGTGGGCGCAGAGACTTGGTCAGCAAACGCAACTTCGTTACTTTGACAGTCAATTCGTCGGTCTTAGTTTTAAATAAAACACCTTCAATGCCAAGAATGTCGCCCAAGTCATAATGACGGAAAGCTTCCATTTCTGCTTCACCCGTTTTATCGCTAGTTACGTAGAGCTGAATGCGGCCATCGGCTTTTAAACCAGAAGCATCTTGCAAAGTCGCGAACGCCGCTTTTTTACCAGCCTCACGTTTGAGCATCATACGACCAGCGACAACAACTTCCACGTTTTGCACTTCTAAGTCTTCACGGCTGATATCGCCATACTGAGCTTGTAAGTCAGCGGCCTTATGTTGCGGACGAAAATCGTTAGGGAAGGCGACACCCTTCGCGCGAATCGCATCGAGCTTGGCACGACGCTCAGCGATAATCGAATTTTCGTCTTGTGGCAATTCTGCTGCTGTATTTTGTTGGTCGGACATGATTGTTCTCTAAAATGAAATTTTATTTCTTTAATAATGCAATCGGAAATGTGCGTGTAGAAATTCAATTATAGGGATGCAGTACAAGGCAGCAAGCACAGCAATACGTCGGTATTGCGAGCATTGGCAACGCTGTAATGCACCCTAGAATTGGATTTATGCGCGCACATTTTTACACGCCTTGCTTGAGCGACGCTGCGATGAATCCATCTAAGTCGCCATCCAATACTGCTTTGGTATTACCCATCTCGTAATTGGTGCGTAAATCTTTGATGCGAGATTGATCCAGTACATAGGAGCGAATTTGATGACCCCAGCCGACATCGGTCTTGGTGTCTTCCAGATTTTGTTTTTCACTCATGCGTTTGCGTAATTCCAATTCAAACAATTTCGCTTTCAACATTTCCCAAGCTTCAGCTCGGTTGCGATGTTGACTGCGATCGTTTTGACATTGGACGACGATGCCAGAAGGTGCATGGGTTAAACGAACCGCAGAATCAGTTTTATTGATATGCTGACCACCGGCACCAGATGCTCGATAGGTATCAACACGCACGTCAGCAGGATTGATGTCGATTTCAAATGATTCATCGACTTCCGGATACACGAATAAACTGGAGAATGATGTGTGACGGCCATTCGCAGAATCAAATGGTGATTTACGCACTAAACGATGCACACCAGTTTCGGTGCGCAAAAAGCCGTAAGCGTATTCGCCTTCAACCTTGAGTGTTGCGGTCTTAATACCAGCAACCTCGCCATCAGATTGTTCGAGGATGTCAACCTTAAAGCCTTTGCGTTCGCAATAACGTAAGTATTGGCGTAACAGCATCGATGCCCAATCTTGCGCCTCAGTGCCGCCAGCGCCAGCCTGAATATCGATAAAGCAGTTGTTTGGATCCATGGGATTATTAAACATCCGACGGAATTCCATGCCTTCGACTAATTCTTTCAGATTCGCAGCGTCGGCTTCAATCGCTTCTAGCGTGTCTTCGTCGTCTTCTTCACGTGCCATCGCGAAAATTTCGTTGGCGTCTTTCAGATCGGCATCGATTTTGATGAGGGTGTGAACAATGGCTTCTAAGGATTTTTTTTCTTTGCCAAGTTCTTGTGCGCGTTTAGGTTCTTCCCAAACTTTAGGATCTTCTAATTCACCGTTAACTTGTTCGAGTTTCTCTGACTTGATATCGAAGTCAAAGATACCTCCGAAGTTCGGCTTCACGACTTGTTAAGTCGATGAGCAGGTTGGCAATGCTATTGAGTCGTTCGGCTTCCATTTGGGCTTCTTTTAGGTGAGATAAATAAACCCTAAATTATACCCGAGTGTGCTTCAAACTTGCGCAAACACAGGCCAAATGTCGTCATTGAATGCATAAATACATGGTTTCAACCAATGTAGCTTCGACTAAGGCCGTTGAGAAATACCTGTGCATACGGATATTTCTCAACTTCACCGAGCAAAGAAAATGGTTTGTTACTCATTCATTGCAGGCAAAACTTTGGTGAACTCACCACACCGAATTGGATACAGTAGCTTTTGCTTGTCGATGACTTTCAAACCATGCGCTAAGCTTGGTTTTAAAACAAGTCGGACAAATGTGAAATTGCGTTTGCGTTGACTGACCGCCATTTGGGAAGGATTCTTCCTCTTCTAATTGTACGGTCGTGATATGTTTTTCTGGTTCTGCACTTGACCAGTTCTCGTCCCAGTGGGATTCCGTGCCACAGACATCGCAAGTTAATTTATCGAATACTTCTTCAGTATGTTCCAAAATCAACACGGTTTTCATGTGCTTCATCGCGACTCTCCTGTGTAGGAAAATTAGGGGAATAGGGGACTTAGAGAATTTCCTCGATGAAAATTGTAACGCGAGATTGATGCTGTAGGCGGATAAATTCTTGTGCTTGTTGTTTAAGACGTTTTCTTCTTCATTTGATTCAGCATGCTGTCAAGGAATTCGCTTCCAGCATGCTGAAGATGTACCGAAATAATGGTTTATCGCCGACCAGACTTAGCAGCTACTTTTTTGGGTTTGGCCGGATTATAAGCAAGGCCAGATTTAGACGCTGTAGGTGCAACTTTAGCTGCCAGACGTGTTGCCGAACTTTTGCCGAAAGTGTTTAACTTCGGTGCGGCGCCGCGTTTAACAGCCACTACGCCTGTACTCACCAAATTAGCGACGACTGGCGCTCTCGATGGAATCAAATGGCGTTCACTACTGCCGATTAAGTCACCACGCCCCATGCGCAACAAACCTTCTTTAACAACTTCATAATTTTCCGGTGCGTGATAGCGCAACAAAGCTTTATGAAATTTACGGATCTTGCCAGAACGCGCAGTTTCTACCACCTCAGAGTCTGCCGTAATTTTCTTCAAAGGATTCTTGCGCGTGTGGTACATCGTCGTTGCCAATGCCATAGGCGTAGGCATAAAGGTTTGCACCTGATCGAGCTTGAAATCATTCTTCTTTAGCCACAGCGCCAAATTCACCATATCCTCATCGGTTGTTCCCGGATGCGCTGCGATGAAGTAGGGGATCAAATACTGTTCTTTGCCGGCTTCTTTTGAATATTTATGGAACATCGCTTTGAATTCGTCATAAGCGCCAATTCCAGGCTTCATCATTTTCGACAAAGTATTGGTCTCGGTATGTTCTGGTGCGATCTTCAATAGTCCGCCGACATGGTGCGTGACTAATTCTTTCACATATTCTGGCGAGCGCACGGCAAGATCGTAACGTAGTCCAGAACTGATCAGAATTTTCTTCACGCCGGGTATTGCACGCGCCTTACGATAAAGCGAAATCAATTTACTATGATCGGTATTCAAATTGCTGCAAATGCCAGGATAAACACAAGATAAACGACGGCAAGATTCTTCAATCTTTTTATCTTTGCAAGCGAGTCGATACATGTTCGCAGTTGGCCCGCCGAGATCTGAAATCGTGCCGGTAAAACCTTTGGTTTTATCGCGAATTTCTTCGATTTCACGAAGGATAGACGGTTCAGAACGACTCTGAATAATCCTACCCTCATGCTCAGTGATTGAACAAAAGGTGCAACCACCAAAACAACCACGCATAATATTGACGGAGAAACGAATCATTTCCCAAGCAGGAATACGCGCTTTGCCATAGCTAGGGTGAGGCGCACGCGCATAAGCGCGATCATAGACGCCGTCCATTTCATCCATTGCTAAGGGTAGTGGTGGCGGATTAATCCACACATCGCGGTCACCATGCGCTTGCGACAATGCTTTAGCATTTCCTGGATTTGCTTCCAGATGAAATACGCGTGAAGCATGAGCGTACATCACCGGATCATCTTTAATCGCTTCAAATGATGGTAATCGAATCACGGTGTTATTGTGCTTATTCTTGAGCATCGCCTGACGTTCTTCACGACTCATGATGCGAATCGCTTGTTGTTTGATCACGTCTGCTTGCTCCGCAACTACTGAAGCCGCTGCTGATGCTGGTGCTTGTCCAGTTGCGCATTTTGCCTCTTTTTCCGGCATCATTTCATACGGATTGGTATGCACTTCAACTTTGCCTGGCGTATCGATTTTGATCGATTGGATTTCAGACCAATCGTCATCTGGCAGCCAGTTAGAGGGTGTCATAAACGCGGTACCGCGCAAGTCACGAATAGATTTGATCGACTCACCCGCTGCCAGTCTGTGCGTTAAATCAACAATCGCCCGCTCTGCGTTGCCAAACAATAGCATGTCCGCTTTAGAGTCTGGTAAGACTGAACGCTTCACTTTATCTGACCAATAATCGTAATGCGCGATACGGCGCAAACTCGCTTCAATACTACCGATGACGACATTCACCTCAGGAAAAGCTTCGCGTGCCCGTTGTGCATAGACCACCACAGCGCGGTCTGGACGTTTATTCGGATCACCATCTGGTGTGTAGGCATCTTCTGAACGAATTTTGCGATCTGCCGTATAGCGGTTCACCATCGAATCCATATTGCCGGCAGTGATGCCAAAATACAGATTTGGTCGACCTAGGGCGCGAAAATCTTCCGCTGAATGCCAATCGGGTTGACTGATAATGCCGACCCGAAATCCTTGCTGTTCAAGCAAACGTCCAACTAATGCCATACCAAAACTAGGATGATCAATATAGGCATCGCCGGTAATTAAAATGACGTCACAACTATCCCAACCAAGTACGTCCATTTCGGCACGTGTCATAGGAAGAAAAGGAGCAGCATGTTTGCCGCCAACATCGGGGCGATAACGCGGGGAGGCGAAGAGATTTTTCGGTGCAGGATTCATGGGCGCGATTTTACCTGAATCTAGGATTCTTCGCCTGTCTGATGTAAAACAGTCGATCTTGTAAGCCTTTGTTTTTGCTAATGATTGTGTGAAGGCTCCACTAGCTTATTCGGCAAAATTCCGACCTTACAGAATTTCTGTTTTGATGACGAGCAAATTTGGATTGTTGAGCTTAAGCTCATTCTCATGTTCAATCTCGATCTTGCAAGCAAAATGAGCGATGTGTGCTAGCAATTGAATCGCATATATTTCATTTGATGCAAGCAAGTCGAGGCAACAGAGGGTAGAATCGATCTAAGCTGATACGATTCAATTAATTACAAAATAAGCATAAAGTAAGTCCCAAATAAGCTAAAAATAAGCACACAAGAAATTTCGGCTTACAAAATTTGGACTTGTATTGCGTCTGTCAGCGCTTTGTTAAATGGATAGCAGTTTAGCGTGAGGAAAAAAATGGATTCACATCAAATTGTGAGTAGAAGTAATCAATGGATTGCTGTTTGTGTTGCCATCATTAGCTTGTCTGGATGTGCAAGCAAATCAGAAACAGTGCAAAAAAAGACAGAGAAATCCAGTGCAGACACCGGATTTGATTCCAGAGTCGGTGCGGCGATGACATCACCGTTGAGTGATCTGAATATTGTTAAATCGGATATTCCTGAAGTCTTAATGAATGCTAGAAAAGCACCTTATCTAATCGTGCCTGGAGCAGATTGTGCTTGGTACGAACGTGAAATAGATAGCTTAAATGCTGTATTGGGCCCCGATTTAGATGCGGCGAAAGTCGATGCAAATGGCAATATTGTCGAGCGCAAATTAGGCAATGCGACCATCAACGCATTAAAAAGTTTTACCGAAGGATTTGTTCCTTTTCGTTCTTGGGTAAGACGATTAACAGGTGCGGATAGCCATGCACGAGAAGTCGCCGCGGCAGGAATGGCAGGCATTGTCCGACGCTCATATCTAAAAGGTGTAAGCACTGCGAAATCTTGTTCAACTAAAGCACCAACAACGCAAGAGTCGGCCACAACTAAATAATTTTTTTGTTGTCCAAGCGGGGGAAATGTTCATCTAAGTTTCATCGTTGCACATCTCAACATGGGCTTGTGCCTGTTTTGCGTTTATTTTTAGTCGTTGTCGTATTTAATTTTCATCTACATTTTTATAATAACTAGCTTATGCAAAGAGACTCTCAGATGTTTAAAAAGTTTTTCGCAGGTTTCAGTTTTATCTCATGGACCTTATTCAGCTCAATGAATTTAGTGCATGCAGCCGATAATAAAGTGGCGACCGCCACGGCAAGTAATTTAGAAAAATCCGTGGTTAAAGTATTCTCTACTTTGCGTGGCCCCGACCCATTCAAGCCTTGGGGAAAAGCTTCACCACAAGAAGTGACTGGTTCCGGCGTGGTCATTGAAGGGCGCCGCATTCTAACCAATGCACATGTAGTGGAATATGCAAGTCAGGTACAAGTACAAACGGGGCAGGAAGGTGATAAGGTTTCTGCCACCGTAGTTGCGATCTCACGTGGCATGGATTTGGCAATCTTAAAACTTGACGATGAAAAGTTTTTTGATAGCCATGCAGCCGTCGCCCGCAGCAATAAATTACCCGAAGTCACTGATGCAGTCTTCGCCTATGGCTATCCAACAGGCGGCAACTCATTGTCGATCACCAAAGGTATCGTCTCTCGTATTGAGTTTGTTGACTATGATGGCAGCACTGGTGGTTTGCGAATACAGATTGATGCGGCGATCAATCCTGGCAATAGCGGAGGCCCCGTGATTGCTGGTGACAAGATGATAGGTTTGGCATTTTCTGGATTGATGCATGCACAAAATATTGGTTACATCATTCCTAACGAAGAGATTGAGATTTTTCTTAAAGATATCGCCGATAAAAAGTATGACGGTAAACCATCCTTACTCGATGTCACGCAAACTTTAGAAAACCCTACAGTTCGTGAATATCTCAAACTCGATAAAAGCGTCGAAGGTTGCATTATTCACAGACCATATGATCAATCGAGCAGCTCAGTTTTAAAAGAATGGGATGTGATCACACATATTGGAGATACTGCAATCGACAATCAATGCATGGTGAGAATTAAACCAAGTGTGCGCGTGATGTTTAAGTATAAAGTGCAACAAGCTGCAATCAATGGCAAGCTTGCTCTCAAGATTGTCAGAGCTGGAAAACCGATGAGCGTGCAAGCGCCTGTTCATATTGGACGACCACATTTAATCGGTGATTTGCAAGGTGGCTATCCGTCGTACTTTATCTTTGGCCCCATCGTATTTTCCCGCGCGACAGTTGAATATATGAGCTTCCTGAGTAACAATGCGCCAGCGCTAAACGGCTACGCCTATAACGCTAGCCCTTTGGTAACCTTGCGCGGAGAAATGCCTACGAAAGATCGCGAAGAATTGGTGGTAATCAGTTCTCCATTTTTCCCGCACAAACTGGTGACAGGTTATAGCAATCGATTTGGCTCTGTGATTTACTCGATCAATGGCATTCCCGTAAAAAGCTTAAAGCATCTGGTAACGTTGTTACGTGATATGCAAGATGAATTGATTGTAATTCATTACGACCAACGTTATGGAGAAACGATGGTGTTACCACGCAAAGCCATGCTAGCTGAAACTGAAGGTGTTTTATCTGACAATGGAATTCGTTCGCAAGGTTCCGCCGATATGATGGCAATCTGGAATGCGAAATAATCTGCTCAGTGCAAGTGTCTCAATGCCAGCAGCTAAATTGCTAAAGTAATCGAAATTGTTATTTCCGATTACCAGCTAGCCCGCAAAAAATAAAGCGCATCAAGCTTGAGCTGATGCGCTTTATTTTCTTCTATACTTACCGCGTAAAACTATTTAGATACTTGGCTGTTTGAATCAACAGGCTTATTCAACAGGCTGAATAATCAGACTTAGTCAAAACGAACATCGATCAAGAAATAACGTGGAATTTTAAAATGTCGCCCCAAATCTTCAGGGCGAATGCCCGAACCGATTACATCAGGATACTGCATAGATTTGGCCTTTGTTTTATAAGGCATGATGAAAGTCAAAATACTGTGATTTTGATTGACAGGGAAGGCAAGCTCTTCTGATTTAGCTTGAAAACTTTTCAGAATAAAGTCCTTGTGTGCGACACCCAAGTTAAGTTCCTTCACAACGCCAAAGCCCAAAAAGCGAAAATCAAATTTAGCTTTACCATTGCTAGTGCCTTGCACTAACACATTAAAATTAAACTCTTGTTCTTTAAGTTTAAAGAACTCTTCTTCTTTTGAATCAAAGATTTCGTGCGTTTTGATGAGTTTGCCGTTTTCGTAGTCACGGATAAAAATTTTAAAATCTTTGCCCCATAAATGTGTGCCTGAAAATTTTACTTTGTTGTAATTAATTCCTTGAAAACGTAAGACGTTCATTAAGTCTTCGTTTTCTACACCTTCAACAGTGCTTAATCGGATATTGGACTGCGCACTGGCGAATGCGATTGGCAGTAGCATGCTGGCGCATAGGAGGGCAATTTTATGCATGATAAATCCAGTAGATAGTTGATTGCACGATATAGGTTTCGACATTTTTTATTAGGAAGAGAAGTTGGAATCTTATCACTAGCCTCAGTTTGTTTAAATCACCACAGACAATAAATCCATTTACTTTAAGTTTTACTTAAATTAATATGTGTATTAATGTAATTATTTTGTTTTCACCCAAGGATAAGTATGAATTCAAGCAAAGCGGCAACGATGAAGCAAACGACACCACTATCAGGCAAATTAAGTATTTTTGTCAAAATCATCGCAATTATTTTCATCCTTAATTTAATTGCGGATCGGTTGATCCAAGTGCTTCCTGCCTATACCTTAGGCGGCAATTTTAGTGTGGAAAATACCTTCATGCTTTCATTGAAATTGCCATTTTTTTGGACGGGATTGCTAGTACCAATCATCTATGTTTTGGCACTTTGGGCGGCGGCAGATTTTTTGAAAAAATTTGAACTCAGCAAATCTTTTGATCATAACTTACTCAAAAGCTTGCAGTCGATTGGTGCCAATTTGATGTATGCGGCAATGGCCACGATCTTGTTTGTGCCAAGTATTGAAGCTTGGATCAATCAAGGTTCTCGCGATCTAACAACAGACTGGGATGTCGAAGCTGTGACGATAGGTATGATAGGTCTGATCCTCAAATATGTCGCGCAGCGTGCACAGTCTTTACAGCGCCAAGTTGATAGCTTTGTTTAAGTTTTTTTGACATGCCTATCCGCGTCAACTTAGACATCATGCTGGCTCGCAGAAAAATGCGTGCTAAGCAATTGGCCGAACAAATCGGACTTTCTGAAACGCAGTTATCCATGTTGCGTACTGAGAAAGTGCGCGGGATACGCTTTGATACCCTGGCAAAAATTTGTCTGGTGTTAGATTGCAAACCAGCTGATATTCTTGATTACGACATCGACCCAGCTGATTTGCAGATCGCCGATGACGATTAAGCTGGCTCTACGTGTTCGACCAATAACTGCACCTTGGTCACGCCATTGTATTCATTCGCATCGAGTCTAAAGGCGACATTGATGCGTTCCCCAAAACTATCCGTATGACCAAACCAAATCGCATCATAGCGCATGCCATTTTTCTCCAATACCATCTTCAAATGGCGCTCTTTTAAAATGCGCTGTGACACCAATTTAAATTCATCACAAAATATCGGTGGCGCAAAACCTTGCCCCCAGACTTGACTATCAAGAAGTTCAATAAAATCGGTGGAGTAATACGCTTCTTCTAAGGCGCCATCGGTTTCTATGATCCGTTCTAACTGCTCTTGGCGTAGCCAGGATTTCCCCACTGCTTCAAATGCTGTTTGAAACGCAGCGAAATCCTCAGCGCGAATAGTCAAACCTGCCGCCATTGCGTGTCCGCCAAATTTTTGTATCAAGCTGGGCGCGTGTTTTGAGACCAAATCCAAGGCATCACGTAAATGAAAACCTGGAATGGAACGCCCAGAGCCTTTGATTAAACCTTCATCGCCGGGAGCGAAGGTAATCGTCGGGCGAAAAAATTTATCTTTCAAACGAGAAGCTACGATACCGATCACGCCCTGATGCCAAGATTCATCAAAGACCGTGATGGTGTGCGTGTCTTGCGCTTGAAAATCATCGAGATGGAGGAGGGCGACATCCTGCATTTCTCGTTCTATGTCTTTGCGGTCGGCATTGATGCTATTCAGTTCTTGCGCGATTTGCCAAGCTCGGCCTTCATCGTCGGTGGTTAAACATTCTATCCCCAGCGACATATCTGCCAGGCGACCTGCTGCGTTTAAACGCGGACCGACCGCAAAACCCAAATCAAATGGACTAGCTAAACGTGGCTCGCGACCAGCGACACGAAATAGCGCAGCGATACCGGCATGCATACGACCAGCGCGCATACGTTTGAGTCCTTGCGCCACCAAGATACGATTATTCGGATCAAGTTTAACCACGTCGGCGACCGTGCCTAGCGCAACTAGGTCAAGCAAAGTATCCAATTTAGGTTGATTCTGCTGATCGAATGCACCGCGTTGTCGCAGTTCTGCGCGCAATGCCAGCAGCACATAGAACATCACACCAACACCGGCCAAATTTTTACTCGGAAAGTCGCAAAATGGCTGGTTCGGATTCACGATCACACTCGCTTGCGGCAAAGTATCGGCTGGTAAATGATGATCCGTTACCAAGACTTGTATGCCACGTACGTTCGCCGCCGCGACGCCATCGATGCTGGCGATGCCGTTATCCACGGTAACGATAATATCGGGTGATTTTTCCCGCGCTGTGAGTTCGACAATTTCTGGCGTTAAGCCATAGCCATATTCAAATCGGTTCGGCACGATGTAATCAACTTCGGCACCCAACATACGCAAGCCACGCAAGCCCACCGCACAGGCCGTGGCGCCATCACAGTCATAATCGGCAACAATCACGAGCTTCTTCTTGGCAGCAATCGCGTCAGCTAAAAACTTCGCCGCTTTTTCGCTATTTAATAAACGATTTGGTGGGATTAAGGCAGGCAGATCCGTCAATAATTCTTCTGCACTGAGAATGCCACGCGCTGCAAAAAGACGCGCCAATACAGGATGTAAGCCACTTTGTTTCAGTAACTCTGCTTGGCGAAATGCGTAGGGGCGTGTGCTGATGCGTGTCATAGCGATCGAAAGTAAATGAGTGAATGAAGTTGATAGGTTTGGCGAACTATTTTCTATGCATTTTGCTGTGATCGATGTGCTAGTTTGAATAAAGTTTCTAAGCTAGGTTTGCGCCAAAATTTCCATGCTTGTGGCGCGTGGCAACACAACTCTGTCAGAGATTGCCCATTACTCAATACCAATTGCACAGATTTGAACTGTTTATTTTGTAAAGCTTGTAAAACTGGCACAAACCAGTCTTGTTCCAATTGATTCATGTGTGCCAGCCAAGTACCCCAATCGCTATTTAGCGTGGGCTCGATTAAATTTTCGATCAGGACACGTTGTTTGGCATCGCTTTTATTTGTTTGTTGGGTTGCTCGCTGACTTGTTTGCTGATGCAAATCAGAAAAACGTTCTAGCCCTAACTGGCAATCCAAGGTTTGAAGTTCCGCACTTCCGCTATGTAGCCAAACTGAGTTAATCGTGTTTCGACCAAGCTCATCTCGGCGTTGATTGACTGGATGAATATGCCAGAGCATTTGGATTTCATTTTGTAATTTGCGCCAAGCGACTTCGTGCTCACCTTTGGCTATCCAAATTTCCATATTATGACCAGCCGCTGCATCTAGGCTCGCTGTTTGTAATGACGCCCATTCATCGGCTCTTAAAAACCAGATTTTCGCATCACCATAGACAAGTGTTTTTCCTAGCTCTTCACAAATTTCTTTTGCAGCATTAAAAAGCGCTCGTGATTCTTCTTCATTGATATCGAGACGACGCGGATCGGTCATGACCATGTGATCACGTGCGATATGAATATGGATAGGGCTCAAAGTAAACCAAAAACCTGCTGGCGCTTGCATTCCAAAACCGTGCATACGACTATGACTAAGCGCAGGGCTATTCAACTTGGCATGCGTTTGATTGAAGTGTCGGGTAATCCACAATTCATGCGGTAGCAAACGCGCAAACTCATCAAAATCATGATGTTGTTCGCTTGAGACATACCCCAAAAGTGTTGCCAGTGAAGGTGTTTTCATTTGCCTGACTAATTCTTTAGCCAAGGGCGCAGGCGGTATGCCGAAAGGCAAAATAATTTCTAAATAGCTCATGGCGTCATTGTATGGGAATCAACCAATACTGTCCAAGACCTATTATCCATAAGGTTTTTTGAGAGTCGTACAAAAGGCTAATTCGTCTTTGCCTCGAAAATCCTCCGCCCGCCACCGCGTAAATCGTTATATTCAGGAGTCATTTTTACGTGCTTGTGACCCATGCTTTCCTTGATTTGTTTAGAGACGTGCTGTGTTGTGATGTCCTTCAAATTCATCCATGCGAAATCGAACTTGCAAATACGTATAAGCATTAGTTTTGCGTACACAACTGTACTTTTTGCCAGTGAAATTTTCTCCATCAAAATAGAGAGGTAATCATTAAGTCACCGTCCTAGCGTTTTTTGTTCAATATCTGATGCCCATTCCACCAGTTGTAATTACGGCACTTGGCACATGCTTATCAAGACTGAAAAAATAGAGGAGGTTGATGATAATACTGACAAAAAGGTTACCAAATATTTGCTATAAAATTATTGATTATTTTATTGCATCAATGTAGCTTAATGAAACTTATATACATTACTTACACTTATGGAGGTGACATGGGTTCTGAAATATCAAATGCTCTTGAATTGGAACTTCATCGAGAATTTGCGCGACGTTTAGATAATTTCAAGGGACAGCAGTTATGGATTGATGATGCCATTGGAGGAATAGTTCACCAAGATCCAAATTTGTATAGTTATGTACTCCGAGTAAAAGATATCTCCAGTGTCTTAACAAAAATCGATGGGAAAATTGGCGATGAAAAGCGTCGACTAGAAATTGGTGAGTTACATCCGTCTCAAGCCAAATGGGTAAATGCAAAAAATTTTAATGACTTTGAAGCACTGATAGATGATTGGGTCGGTTGTAGGGTAATTGCATACTTGCACGACTCAATTCTTCCCTTGCATCAGGAAATTATTTCTCACCAGAGATTCAAAATCATTCGCGTCACTATTCATGACTCTATAGAAAATCCAAGATTCTCAGATATGCAACTTCAAAAAGGACGTGATGAAAGAAGGATGAATCATAATGGATATGTCGGTATTCATTACATCATAGAGCCTGTCCCTGTAGATCCATGTTGGGGTAGGGAGCCAAAATTATTTCATAAGTTCGAACTTCAAGTTAGAACATTGTTGCAAGAGGCATGGGGACAAATTCAACATGCAGTAATTTATAAGGGGCGAATGCCAGACTACATCAAACAAGAACGTTCAGATGCCTTTGGTGGGCTAGCAGGTTTTCTTTCTCAATGCGATGTTGAGCTTGCACGATTGGCAAAAGATCCAGTTATTAAAAAGCTAGCTGCACCGAGAAAAGTAAAGACACGAAAGCAATTGCATTTGAAGCTAGAAAAACCCAAAAATTGACTGAAAGCGGCAGAAATGCCGCCTTTTTTTCTAAGTATGAAGTCTTGAGAGCGTACGCTATCAAAATAAAACCTCTCTTGATTGGCGTCGCCATCTTCAATACTGCATGGTGATCCATGAGTCCCAATTTAGTGCCGGATGATCGAACCCTGATGCTTTAAGCACAACCAAACTCACAAGGATGCGGAAGTTGGGGTAATAGTCGAGTAGATTGTAATCAATCACTTTTCCTTGATATTTTCGAGTGGTCTGCATTGAACTGTTGTGAAACTGGCGATTGCGCAGTCGAGCATAGGTATCAGCGGAACGCTTAAGGTCCTTGGGCTTGAATTCGTAAATATCAAAACCAAGTTGGCGTAATCTTCTTGCGATGAGTGTGGAAATTTGGGTTTCTCGATCGTTTAGTGTTTGACGAACGTAAGTTTCAAGCCCTGAGAAGAGTAGAAAGTAGGAAACATCAACGTATGACGGTTTTATGCGAAATGGCGTCGTCGCCTTAAAGAAGAGAGTTTTCCAGCGCGTGTTTTTTGCGAACTGTTCGTCAGCAAGTCTATCCATCGCCAGTTTAATGAAATCTGATCGCATGTCAAAACAGAATGCGTCCTGATGCAGAACAGCACCACCTCCGCTATTTCTTGTTGAGGTTCTTCCGATTAGTGGAAACTTTTCGAACAGGTCAGAATCCTGCATTGGAAGAGGATCAGATATAAGTACATCAAGATGTTCTATGAAAGATAACACCGCTTCCAAGCAGAAGATCTGATGACTATCGTACTTTTCAAGAATAACTATACCTGTGAGCTGATAAGAAGCTAAATCGCGAGCCTTTTCGCTAGCATCGGTTACACAAGTATATCTAGGTAAGAATCGCATGCCTTGGCATGTGAATTCACGTGTAAATTCATAACCATAGATTGCGCAAGCCAAGGTCATATTGATGCCTAAATTAAATTTGAATTGAACTTACCGAACACTAATTTACTGAAAATAAAAAAATTCATTTATCTTAAATTTCATGAATGAAAACTAGCCGAAAATTGTACAAACCCAAGTGCTAAGTGTTTGATTTTATTAGGGTGCAATTGTTTGTTTTGATGCGTTTTTTTCACTCTCAAAAGATACTCTAAACTGTTGATTTTCCTAGTTAATTATCAACATTCTAGGCGTATTGTATGGCAAACTACGGGCTCTTGAAGCTTAGTCTGCTTTTTTTGTTTAATTGGAATCGCTCTTTACGTGAAAAATCTCTCATTTGAGTGGCTGGTCGGCTTGCGGTATACCCGTGCAGGTCGTCGTAGTAGCCGCAATAGTTTTATTTCTTTTATTTCCCTTATTTCTATGGCTGGCATCGCACTTGGTGTGGCCGCCTTGATTATCGTCCTTTCGGTCATGAACGGTTTTCAAAAAGAAGTGAGGGACAGGATGTTATCTGTTTTGCCGCATATCGAAGTATTTGATGCCAGTGGTGTGATTCCAGATTGGCAAGCGACCGCAAAACAGGCTCAATTACATCCTGCGGTTTTGGGTGCCGCGCCGTATGTCGATGCGCAAAGTATGATCGTCAATGATGGTGTAATGCGCGGTGCAGTATTACGCGGCATTTTGCCTGAGGAAGAACCTAAAGTTTCTATCGTCGCGAGCAAAGTGAAAGCGGGCAAATTAAGTGATTTGAAAGAAGGCGCCTTCAATATCATCCTCGGTGTTGAACTAGCGCGCGCGATGCATGTGGGAATAGGCGATAAAGTCACTTTGGCAGCGCCCGAAGGTCAATTAACCCCAGCTGGTACGATCCCGCGTTTAAAAGGATTCACCGTCGTTGCGGTGTTCGAAGCAGGGCACTATGAATTCGATTCGGGTATGGCTTTTATTCACCTTGCCGATGCTCAGAAATTTTTCCGTCAAGAAGCACCAACCGGCGTGCGTTTGCGCATTAAAGATATGTTGCAAGCGCCACAGATTGCGTTTGAATTGAGCCGCTCTTTAGGCGGCAGTTTAATTACGCGCGATTGGTCTCAGCAGAACAGTAATTATTTTGCCGCCGTGAAAACAGAAAAAACCATGATGTTCATTATTTTGACCTTGATTATTGCGGTCGCGGCTTTTAATTTGGTCTCGACTTTAGTCATGACAGTGACCGAGAAACAGGCCGACATTGCGATCTTGCGTACTTTAGGTGCTTCGCCGATGTCTATCATGAAAATCTTTATGGTGCAGGGCGGCTTAGTCGGACTATTTGGCACTGCGCTCGGCGTTTTGTCGGGCATTATTGTGGCACTCAATATCGATGTCATCGTGCCCTTCATTGAGGAAATTCTAGGCATACAGTTCTTGGCGAAAGAAGTGTATGTCATCAGCACTTTACCTTCAGATTTACACTGGTCAGACGTCTGGACCATAGGCGGCATCGCAGTTGTATTGGCATTCTTAGCAACAATTTACCCTAGCTGGCGTGCGGCCCGCGTTAAACCTGCGGAGGCACTGCGCTATGAGTAAGCTGCAAACTGTTTTATCGTGTAAAAATTTGGCAAAAACCTTCGGTCAAGGTGAGCAAGCAGTCAAGGTCTTGCATGGTGTCGATTTTGCTATCCACGCTGGCGAACGCATCGCGATCGTTGGTGCATCGGGTTCTGGTAAATCAACCTTACTCCATTTACTTGGTGGCTTGGATACGCCAAGCAAAGGCATCGTCAATTTGCTCGGCAATGATTTTGCCAATATGAGTGAATCTGCGCGCGGTGATTTGCGTAATCAGTCGCTCGGTTTTGTGTATCAATTCCATCATTTGCTGCCTGAATTTTCTGCTTTAGATAATGTCGCCATGCCTTTGTTAATTCGCCGCATGAAGCGCGCGGAGGCGCAAGAGATTGCCAAAACGATGCTGACTAAAGTCGGTTTGGCTCATCGCGTAACGCACGTGCCAGGTGAGTTATCTGGGGGCGAACGTCAACGCGTGGCGTTAGCACGAGCCTTGGTCACCAATCCAGCTTGCGTATTAGCAGACGAACCAACTGGGAATCTAGACCGTGGCATCGCAGATCAGGTATTTGCTTTGATGTTGGAACTATCTAAAACCTTAGGGACGGCATTTGTGATCGTCACCCACGATGCAGATTTGGCGACACGCTGTGATCGAGTTTTACGATTAACAGATCAAGGCCTGGTTGAAAGTCATTAAGACTTGGGGGGAAGTGCATACCTGAATGAAATGTGGTCTGCAAATCGGCATCATTAAGCTATTGTCTATACAAACTAAAACTAAAACAACAACGCAAAAATACTGATTGCATACACAGTATTTTTGCTTTACATTACTAACTACTGAACGCGCATACAGTATTTCTGTTGCGAGGAATTGTGAGTAAATCAGCTTAGACCATATCGACATTTAATGACGGAGATTTTATCAAATGACTAACTTAGAACAAACACTGGATACGCGTTTCACCGTGCAATTTTCTCCTAGCACTTTCTTAATGCGCTTCGGACGTCGCGAGATTTTTGTCTGCAATGATTTTAGAAATCGACACTACCAAGTAAATCCTGTAATTGAGTGCTCAACTGGAGTACAGGCTGGCCATTTAGAGATTTTATTGTTCCGTAAGTGGTTAGTGATTTTATCTAAGGCTAGATAATATTGCATACGATTTGATGAGCGATTGATGAGCGATTAATAGTGCATCCCACTCATGTAACTCCAAACAAAAAATCAGGCTGTTTTTTAAGCCTGATTTTTTTGTGCGCTAATTCAGCGATGTACATCGGATGAAATGCAAGCTAAGTAAACTAATCCTTTTTTAGTTTCTCAGGCAACTCAAAACCCTAAATCAGACAACAAATCATCCACGTTTTCTTGATTCAATTGTATTCCACCAACAGCTCCTGGCCCCGCCAAGAGGTCTTCTTTTTTTATAGCAGAAACTGCCCCCTCTGGTGCGCCACTGATAAGTAGGGCTAGTAGATCTTTTTCAGTTCGCTCCAATAAGCTAACGACTTTTTTAATCAACTGCCCTGTTAAGTCTTGAAAATCTTGCGCCATCATAATGTCGGACAAGGCCCGCTCAGTACTGGTGCTGTTAATTTTTGTTTCCTGGATAAATTCATGCATTTGCAAAGTCAGTGCGATTAACTCTTCTTTTGATAGTTCGGCCAATTGTGGCGTGTCTATTTTTTGCAGCAGTATTTCGGCATTTCTTGTTGTGCTTTGCTGCAATGGAAGGGTGTTTTCAACGGCAGATAGAACTGTATTAGCTGCTTTTTCCGTGAGTACCGCAATGTGATTAAGCCGTTCGCGCGCAGAGGGGAATTCATTGGAAGCTTCAGCCAGAATATCGTCGGCGCCAACCCAAGTTAATGCATCATGTAAGGCACGAACTACATGGCCCAATCCTTTGTACATCAATTCAGGATTATCGTTGATTGATCCATTCAAAGCAGGAGGCAGCTGAGTCATATCGTATCCTTGTGTCCCAAGTATTGATCGGAAGATACTAAATGATAAAATGGAAACTGACAATATAAAGAAGATACTATTAAATAATGTCAGGACCTACGCAAAACGGACGCTAGCGCCGTTACGGTCAGCTTACCGTACGATTTCCTAAGTCTCTTTTTAATTTTATTCTTAAGATCGCAACACCCTCCATGTGTTAAAGTGCTGGCATAACTAAAGGAAAATTGTGGCTACACCAAATTACGGATACGAAAAACGCCAAAAAGAATTGGCGAAAAAGCGCAAAAAAGAAGAAAAATTAAAGACGCGTGCGGAGCGGGGACATACTGACTCTGATGAAGACTCTTCTCAAGAATCTGCACGTGATACGGAATCTGTAACAGATCAAACTCCCACGGAGTAAGTTTTAAATCCGCAGCCATCTGCTGAAACTTACCGCACCATGAGGTTGCAAACCAAAGGATTTGTATGCATTACAAATCCTTTCTCTCTAAAAGAATAAGCAATAACCCGACTACTTCAAATAGGCTTCAGGCAGAGGAAGTTGAGGTCTTTCGGCTTCAAATAATAAAGAAATAATCCACCAGCGAGTTCCATCGTGCATTAATTGCACACTATTGATACCTCGCTGTATTGATTTATTTTTTTCCGTATTTGTTTCGTAGGTGGTGAACACATGTGCAAGTTCACCCCATTGTTCTGTTTTTCGACTGAGTTCTTTTTCGCGAAAACCAGTTTCAATTAAAATCGGGCCGGAATTTGCGATGTAGTCACTGACACTCATGATTCGAAGACCAAAATCCTTCGAGTCTCGCTTTGGGCCGATGGCCATAATCCTAGCCTCAGGTACAAACAGCGAGCGCATTCGATTCCAATCGCGTGCCTGACCAATTCCACCAGAAATAACATCATAAAGCGCGGCAACAATCCCATCAATTGATTGCACATCAAGGCTACGTGCGGCAGGGGTCGAGACCAAGACCGGCGAAGTCTGCTGCAACATAGCGGGCTTTTCAGTCGCATGCACTGGCGCACTACAAATCAATGCAAAGTTCAGGAATAATCCTGTGAAAACGAAATAAGGATTTACATTCATTTCAGCTCCGTTTTTTTAGTAGTTTAGAGAGCTTAGTTTGAACCCATGCTGTGAATAAAGTTCATCGACCAAATATCCCAATATGCGCAACAGGAAAATAAACGCGATTTTTTCGCATAATTTATATTATGTCAAATTAAGGATGGCAAAATGAAACAGCAAGCACATTCGAAAAGTTCTCGTGAATGCGGTCAGTATTCTGCTCTCGAGTTAGTCGCCTCAAGTGTAGCTCTGCGGAATGTCAAACAAAGCTCAAACGTCAGCTTAGCTACGTACCAAGCGACGCGCCATTCCAGATGATGTCCAGAGTTGATTGTTGGCATCGACGATCAATGCATCTACATCGCTCATCTGCTGAAGTCTGGTGCGACCAGATTGTGCGCCGGCCACCATAATGGCAGCCCCCAGGCCATTAATCGCTTCGAGTTTATCGCTAATTAATGTCACGCCATGCGGGCCTTTGGTCGGGTAACCTGTTTTGGGATCTAGTATGTGATGCAAGCGTTGTCCCTCGTGCATGACATATCGTTCGTAGTCGCCTGACGAAGCAACAAAACCTTTGTTCAATGCCACCACGCCGAGTAATTGATCAGGTTGACGCGGATCACGCAAACCAACCCGCCAATCTCGTCCATTCAGTTGGCCGTTCACCAGCACATCTCCACCACCATTGATCATGACATTGACCACACCATGTGCTAAAAGTTGACGCATGCCCGCCTGCATAATCGGTAATTTGGCGATACCTCCCAAATCGAGCCGCATACCTCGTTGACTAAGGAAAGCAGTGCTTTGACGAGCATTAAGAATTAAGCCCTTAGCGCCAATTAGCGGCAATTGTGCCGCAATTTGCTGAGCACTGGCGATAGAAGGAGACGCTGCATCAAAGTTCCAATCACGTAAGGCACCGACGGTAACGTCAAAGGCTCCCTTACTCATTTTCGTGACACGCTGTGCCATCTCAAGTACTTCCAATAATTCAGCCGATACCTGCACCGCTTGCAAGCCTGCAGCCAAATTAATGGCGTTAAGCTCGCTATCACTGCGGTAGCGGCTCATCATATCAGCGAGCCGTGCCATTTCGCTCAAAGCTGCACCCGCTGCAGTGTTCATCAAACTTGCATCTGCACCTTGCAAAGTCAAGTGAAGGCGGGTGCCCATCATTGTTTTGGAAAATTGGTGTATATCAGATTTTGCCTGCACCGGAGCAATCAACAAACCACAAGCAAACAAAGGAAGACCGATCGCCAGTTGGCGGCGTTTAGGCGATGCTAGTTTGGCAGATAAAGTAGTCATGAATTGAAATCTTCTTCACAAAGAGGGCAAACTTCTCACAAAACTATATCAGTTATGTGCGCTGACTCAAGCTAGGTGTGCAGCAAATGTTCACCACACACAACATGCATAAATCCAAAATTATGTCGTTTAATTCAACAGAGATCAGCGAGACTGGGCAACCATATAGTCAACCGTTGCTTTCACATCGTCATCACTCAAATTTGCCGCCCCTCCGCGCGCAGGCATCTGCCCTTTCGCACCGGTATATCCTTCTAAAGCATGCTTATACAAGACATCGATTCCCTGCGCAATGCGTGGTGTCCAGTCAGCCTTATCGCCTGGTTTTGGCGCACCAGCTACATTGGCCGCATGGCACATTGAGCAGGTTTTTCCATAAGTCGTTTTACCAATCACATTTTCTGCAGCAGCTGGCGCAGCGGCAACCACTGCGGCGCTAGCGGAAGCAACTGGCACTTCTGCTTCTTTTTTATTGCAGCCGCTGACTAAAGCCAGACTTGCCAGAGTGAGTGCACTCAACAATTGAGTAGATAATTTCATGTTTTTCCTTGAATGAGTAAGGTATAAAAAACCAGAGACGAAAGACAGAAGATTGGCGACACGCATGGATATGATTATATTCAATAACATTCGACAAAAATCGTCCCGCCTATTGTAAGTTGCGCTAAAACAAACATGCGTCACAAACAATTACTCCACCTTTTTTTCTTGACCAGCATCAATTTAATTTTCAAGAAAACCTTGCACTATAGAAACCGTTGTCATATCTAGCATCCATCTAGTATCTATTAACCACGGCCAGCCAATAAGGATCACATCATGAGTCAAGACAAAATCAAAGAAACCGAAGCACCTGCTTTAGGTCGTCGCAGATTTCTCAATACCGCCGCCATCGCAAGCATAGGAACATTGGTCGCATGTAACGAAAAACCTGGTACAGCGGGGGCGATCCCCTCTGCTTCCGCCTCAGCTGGTGGCAGTCATGCGAGTAGCAATGCATCACATTTAAAACCTGGCGAACTAGACACTTATTACGGTCTGTGGAGTGGCGGCCATACCGGTGACATGCGCGTATTGGGTCTTCCTTCTGGTCGCGAGATTCACCGTATTCCTTGCTTCGTACCGGATGCGTTGGTTGGTTGGGGTGTCACCAACGAATCTAAAAAGATCATGGGTACTAAAGCTGACGGTAGCCTAAAGTACACCGTAGCAGATACGCACCATACTCACGCTTCCTACAAAGACGGAAACTACGATGGACGTTATGCTTGGATCAATGACAAGATCAATAGCCGTATCGCGCGTATTCGCCTTGATTACTTCGTCTGCGACAAAATCACACAATTGCCGAATGTTCAGGGTTTTCACGGTATTTTCCCAGACAAGCGTGATCCGGTTGATGAGAAAATCAACTACACAACCCGTGTTTTCTGCGGAGGTGAATTTGCGACTCCTTTGCCAAATGCAGGTAGCGCAGACAGTAGCAAATATCGCTCTATGTTTAGCTGCGTCGATGCCGAAACGATGGAAGTGCGCTGGCAAGTGCTGATCGACGGCAATTGCGATTTGGTAGCCACTTCCTACGACGGAAAATTAGCCGCGACCAATCAGTACAACACGGAAATGGGCGCGCACTATGAAGACATGATGTCGTCCGAACGTGATGCCTGCTTGTTCTATAACGTGGCGCGTATTGAAGCCGCGGTCAAAGCAGGCAAATTCAAAACCATTGGTGACTCCAAAGTACCCGTAGTGGATGGCACGCACGAAGCCAACAAAGATCCAAAAACCGCCCTCACCGCTTATGTGTCCGTGCCAAAAAATCCGCATGGTGTTAACGCGAGTCCAGATGGAAAATATTTCATTTGTGCGGGCAAGCTCTCCCCTACTGGCTCGGTCATTGATCTATCCAAAGTGTTGGACTGGTTTGACGGCAAATTAGAAAAATTAGATGCTGCAATTGTGGCTGAAGTTGAACTCGGTCTGGGTCCTTTGCACACCGCCTTTGATGGTCGTGGTAATGCGTTCACGACTTTGTTCCTAGACAGCCAAGTAGTGAAGTGGAATGTCGAAGCAGCGATCAAGTTCCACGCTGGCGATAAGACTGCAAAATATGTCGTGGATCGCCTCGATGTCCAGTATCAACCAGGCCACTTGAATGCATCGCAATCCGAAACCAAAGCGGCTGATGGCAAATACCTTGCAGTTGGTTGCAAATTCTCCAAAGATCGCTTCTTGCCAGTAGGTCCTTTGCATCCAGAAAATGAACAAATGATCGACATCTCTGGTGAAAAAATGGTCTTGATGGCAGATCACCCAGTACGTGGCGAGCCACATGATTTCATCATCTTCAAACGCGATCTGGTTCGTCCAAAACAAGTTTATGATTTGAACGACTTCCCAAATGCAATTAAAGATCCAAAAGAATCTGGTGTGGTACGTAACGGCAAAAAAGTGACCGTCAAAATGACATCACAGGCCCCAGCATTTAGCCTGCGTGAATTCACCGTTAAGAAAGGTGATGAAGTCACTTTGATTTTGACCAATTTGGACAAGATCGAGGATTTGACACACGGCTTCGCTATTCCCAACCACAACGTCAATTTCATTGTCAATCCACAAGAAACTGCCTCTGTCACGTTCATCGCTGGCAATCCAGGCGTGTACTGGTGTTATTGCACACATTTCTGCCACGCTTTGCATTTAGAGATGCGCACTCGCATGATCGTGGAAGCCTAACCCGGTAGTTGCAGCTCCGGTGGCGTCTGGATTTTTTCTGGGCGTCACCATCCCAGTGATGGCATTTTGAAATGTCTCGCCAAGTAGGAATAAGTAGGAATAAAAATGCCTTTCATGCGTAAAAACTTGGCGGCCAGTGTAGTGTTCTACCTGGTCGCATTTTTTCTGTTACTGCTAAGCTGCATCGCCAATCCGGCGCGTGCACGATCGAGCGCGTATGAAGCAGCGCTACCTGCAGAACTTAAAACAGCCAAAAACATGTGCGCATTAGTCGCTTGCACGGAAGTTTTTCCTGGTGCAAAAAGCTTTTCAGAACGCATGGGACAACCGCCTTATGTTGAGGCCTATGGCGCCCCCATCGCTGGCAAAAAAAACTTACTTGGTTATGTCATGCTCTCAACCGACATTACCGACACCCCAGCCTATTCTGGCAAACCTGTCGTGACACTGATGGGCATGGATCTCAAAGGCCGTTTCGTTGGGATCAAAGTGCTCAAACACTCTGAACCGATTCTTTTGCTGGGCATCCCCGAATCGGCTCTGCTCAATTTCAATAAGCAATATCTTGGTAAATCGGTCACCGATAAAATTGAAGTAGGTCAATCCCGCCCTGACGAAGGAGTGTTGGGTGTGGACGCCATCTCTGGCGCGACCGTCACCGTCATCGTGCAGAACCAGGTCATGATGACTTCTGGCATGGCGATCGCCAGACAGACTGGTATCGTCGCACCGACTGTCCGTGAAGCAGCCAAATACCTAGTCACTGGCCGCCGTCTGACATGGGCTGAGTTAGTCAAGCAAGGTAGTGTACAACGCCTGCTAGTTAAACCAGAACAAGTGGGCTTAGAAAAAAATGTCGTACCTTTTATCGAACTTTGGTTTGGTGATCTGAATCACCCAGATGTAGGCATCAGCCTGTTAGGGGAAAACAGTTTTAATAATTTACGTTCTCAGCTAAAGCCCGACGAACACGCGCTGTTCATCATCCGCACCGATGGCATAGAATCCTTCAAAGGCTCAGGATTTGTGCGTGGTGGCATGTACGACCGAATACAAGTAAAACAAGATGCAGACTCCTATACCTTCCGCGATCTCGATTATCTCAATCTGTATGGCATCGTCGCCGATGGCGCGCCGACTTACAACGAATCCGCCATTTTCATCATTCGCTCCAAAGCGTTTTCAAATGCCTATCCATGGAAATTGTCTTTCCTCGGCAATCGGGTTGACCGCGCCACGGGCACACGCAGTTTTGCTAGTTTTGATGCTAAATATTGGTTAGCAGACGCGCTATTACAAGGCGGCAGACCGGTGGTCGAAGAAGCGGCAGCACCCTATGTTCGCATCTGGAAATCACGTGCCATCGAAATTGGCTTATTTTGTCTTCTGCTAATCGTGGTCAGTATCGCCTACGCCTATAGAGAAAAACTCACGCGTATGTCGACTCACAAAAACAAATGGCCAGTGAATATTTTCAAATACAGCGCCTGGATCTTGAGTATCACTTTTGTGGGTTTTGGCGTGATGGCACAACCCTCGATTACGCAAGTGCTGACCTGGTTTCACTCGCTATTATTTCAATGGACTTGGTCACTGTTTTTAACCGATCCTTTTATTTTTGTCTTTTGGATTTTCATCATTATTACGGTGTTCCTATTTGGGCGTGGTTTGTTCTGCGGCTGGATGTGTCCATTTGGATCGATGTCGGAAGCGATCTACAAGGTCGGCGAAAAAATTGGACTTAAACGTTTCCAAACTCATTTACCCCAAGCCGTACATGACAAGCTAAAGTGGCTCAAATATGCAATCTTTTTTGGATTACTAGCGGTGTCGATGTTTTCCATGGGTTTAGCGGAAAAACTAGCCGAGGTCGAACCTTTCAAAACAACTTTCTTAGTCGGCATCACAAATCGTGCTTGGCCTTATGGATTGTTTGTCGCACTCATACTCGGCATCTCTTTATTCATCGAACGGCCTTATTGCAAATACATTTGCCCGCTGGGAGCCGCCTTAGCTATGCCTAGCACTTTCCGCTGGTTTGGTTTGAAGCGCAAACAAGACTGCAATAGCTGCAAAGCTTGTGCGGTCGGTTGCGGTTCACTGGCCATTGATAAGGCAGGACGAATTGATCACCGTGAATGTTTGCACTGCTTAGACTGTATGGTGCTGTACACCGACGTCAAAGGCTGCCCGCCGCTATCTAAAGAACGCAAACGACGCGACCGAGAAGGTTTAGAAATTAAAGCCATAGGCAAAGATGGCTACTTCATCCCCATTTATCCGATACCAGCAACTCCGGCATCCGAGGCGATCAAAGCTGGCCTCGATCCGCGTATGCCAACTGACCCCGTGAAGCCCACATATAAGACGAACGCCACTGGATTGCGCTGGATAATTTTAGAGATTGTCGATCATGTCTGGCCTTGGAATGCGAAATCCTGGTCATCGCAACGCGGCTTGCAAATCGCTGGCGTCGCGCTGGCGATTGCCGCTAGCCTGGCTTGGATATTAACGGCGATTGGTCAGCTTTCATCCGCCGCGATTATCGCCTGGTGGTTCGGCTGGAGTGTGTATGAAGTATTGATCCGTCTATCAGGAAAACGTTATGTCAAGGACGGTCCATGGTGGCAGGACAATTATCGTTACGCCAGTGTGATGGACATGATCAGTTATGTGAGTTTCAAAAATTTACTCATTGGTGCCGCATTATTTTTATCACTAAAAACGCTAGGCTTACTAATCGTATGATGACAGCGATAAAGGGATTACTACTAGCATGCATGATGGCTGTTCCCGCCTTTGGCGACGCAGCGACCATCTTGGTAAAACCAGGTGAGTCACTACAACAGGCGATCGCGAAAGCGCAAGCTGGTGACACGATAGAAATCACGCGTGGCCGGTATCAAGGTAATTTTTTAATCGATAAAAAACTGACCTTAAGAGGAATCAATCGTCCCACGATTAGCGGAGAAAATCGTGGCGATACTATCCGTATCATCGCACCCGACGTGGTTATTGAAGGATTGATAGTACGAGACTCTGGCGACAGTCTGAAAGATCAAAATGCAGGTATCTATATTTTTCCCGGCGCGCACCGCACCATCGTCAAAAATTGCGACATCACTTACAACCTGTTTGGTCTGTGGATAGAAAAATCCAACGATGTGTTGATAGAAAACAATTTGATCACGGGCAAGCGCGAATACAATTCCTCTCAACGTGGAAATGGCGTACAACTCTACAACACCAAAGGCGCGCGCATCATCGGCAACAACATCAGTTTTGTACGCGATGCACTATATGTCGACGTCTCACATCATGCCATTTTTCGCGGCAACAAATTGCATCATAGCCGTTACGGCAGTCACTACATGAATTCTTATTACAACTTATGGGAAGACAACGATAGTTACTTCAATCGGGGTGGTCTGGCATTGATGGAAGTACGTGACCAAGTAGTACGCAATAACCGTACTTGGGGGAACTCTGATCACGGCATCATGTTGCGCACCATGCAGGATTCGCTAGTTGAAAACAATGTCATTGCAGGCAATAGCCGAGGCTTGTTTATTTACGATGTTGAGTACGTCAGCATTAAAAATAATCTGGTGGTAGATAATCGCGTCGGTGTGCATCTATCAGCGGGCTCTACCCGCAATCAAGTCGAAGGCAATGATTTCATCGGCAATCGTGAACAGATACGATATGTAGGTGCGAAAGACGAAAAATGGGGCGTGCAAAGTGGAAATCACTGGAGCAATTATTTAGGCTGGGATAGAAATGCCGATGGTATTGGCGATGTTTCTTACGAGGCCAATGATATGGTTGACCGCTTAAATTGGCGATACCCCAGCACTCAATTATTACTCGCCAGCCCGGCAGTGCAAGCATTGCGTCTGGTTTCACAACAATTTCCCGTGTTACGTGTACCGAGCGTGGTCGACCCCAAGCCGCGTATGCAACCAACCAATAAGCAATGGAGGCAATGGCATGGCAAGCACTATCCCGGCCAATAACAGGTCTCACACTGAAGACAGTGCTATCGAGGTACGTAGTGTCAGCAAACATTATGGCGCCTTACACGCGGTTGATGGCGTTGATTTGACTGTAAAACATGGCGAGATTTTTGGCCTCATCGGTCACAACGGCGCTGGTAAAAGTACCTTGTTCAAAATGATGCTGGGTCTGACGGAACCGAGCGCTGGGGAGATGTTAATTAATGGCACAGCGGTGACGGGTAGCGATTTTCGTCATACCCGTCGTCAGCTCGGTTATCTCCCCGAAAATGTGGTGCTATATGACAATCTCAGCGGTATCGAAACTTTAAAATTCTTTGCCAAACTCAAAGGTGCACCGATAGAACAATGTGCGCCTATGTTAGAACAAGTTGGCTTGGCTCACGCACTCAATCGCCCCTTGCGCGAATATTCCAAGGGAATGCGCCAACGTTTGGGATTTGCACAAGCTTTGCTCGGCAAGCCACGCGTGCTATTTCTCGATGAACCAACCAATGGCCTTGATCCTCAAGCGATAAGAGACTTTTATATTACGCTGCATAAGTTACGCGATACCGGCGTTACCATCATTATTACCTCACACATTCTGGCAGAGTTGCAAGAACGGGTGGATCGCCTAGCCATTATGTCGGCGGGAAAAATACAAGCCCTAGGCAGCGTGGCGCAATTACGCGAGCAAATGCACATGCCACTCGTCATTACTCTCCGTCTGGCAGCAAATGATATTCCGCTTGCTCAAGATGCACTCAGCCCTCTTTCTAGTGTGAGCTGCACTGTAACCGGTGATGGCTTAACAGTGAATTGTCCACGTAGCAGCAAGATGGAAGTGCTTTCCATAGTCAGTCGTCTTGGCAGCAAATTGATCGACCTCAACATACAAGAAGCATCGCTGGAAGATGTCTTTTTTGGGTTTTCAAATTAAACCAGGATAAAAGAAACCATGATGGAAATAAATCAAATTTTTACCCTGGCAGCGAAAGAATTTCGCGACCGGATTCGCAATCGTTGGGTACTGGCGGTAGCGCTGGTATTTACCGTATTTTCGCTAGTGATCACCTATCTCGGTGGTGCGCAACAAGGCCAGATTGGTCTCAAATCGATAGAGCTGACCATCACAAGTTTGGTCAGTCTGGTGATTTATTTGATTCCCTTAATTGCCCTACTGCTCGGCTTCGATGCGATTGTCGGCGAACGTGAACGCGGTTCGCTAGACTTATTATTGTCTTTTCCAATTACTCGTACTGAATTCTTACTGGGTAAATATCTAGGACTAGCAGGGGCTTTAACACTCTCCACAGTCGCAGGATTTTCATTGGTGGCGGCACTGCTATACCAACAATTTCAATGGGCGGGACTCTTTCATTACCTCGGCTTCATGATCAGCTCGGTATTACTTGGTCTAGCCTTTCTCAGTCTTGCCATTTTCATGTCAGTGATTGCACGCGAACGTACCCGTGCATCAGGCTTGGCAATCGCACTCTGGTTTTTCTTTGTCTTAGTCTTTGATCTTTTATTACTGGGTGCGCTGGTCGGTACTGGCGGGAGCTATGGTGGAGATATTTTCGCCTACTTACTGTTACTCAATCCGACCGATGTATTTCGTATTCTGAATGTCTTTTCTATGGATGATGTACGCACCCTATACGGGCTATCAAGCATCGTTCCCCCTGCCCTAGCCAAACCCTGGCTTATGGGTTCCGTTATGTTTGCCTGGATCGTTGTGCCGCTGGCGTTGGCACGTTGGAGATTTAACTCATGATCATTAATCGTCGACAATTTATCATCAATACACTCATCACCGCCGTCGCGGGAAGTGCCTTGATGGCTTGCGGTCAATCAACGACCAGCAAATCCATCACCCCGGTAGAAATTGATCCACACACCACCTGCGATCTCGACGGCATGTTACTGGCCGACTATCCAGGCCCCAAAGCACAGATTTTTTATGAGGGCAAAGAGTCGCCCACGTTTTTTTGCGATACGGTAGAAATGTTTAATACCCTATTGTCACCTGAACAGGTCAAGGCAGTTAGCGCCGCATACGTACAAGACATGGGCAAAGCGGATTGGGATCAACCGCGTGGCAACTGGATACCTGCAAAAGAGGGATGCTATGTTTTGGGCAGCAAACGACATGGTTCTATGGGCCCCACCATTGCCAGTTTTGCCCATGAGGCGGATGCAAAAAAATTTGTAGGACAATGGGGAGGAAAATTCCTGCGCTATGCCGAAATCAAACCTGACATGGTGGATTTGAGTGGCGGTGCCTTACACGATACGCGGATGTAGACGATGTTGATACACATCCCTTCAGCTAAACTAGTCGCTGGGATAACTGGCGCCTTGCTGATCGCGCTGACGCTGACCAAATTTGTTCTATGGCAAGCTACCGTAACGGAGGTTCAAACCATCACCAGCGGCGACATCTGCATTGTCGCTCCCGCAACGCCGTTTGATCCAAATTGGGGTATCAGCCTACTCGCACCACGTAAGATACCCAACGATGCGCGTTGCCCGGTTTGTGGTATGTATCCAGCGCGCACCAGCGAATGGGCCGCGCAAGTGATCTTCAAGAATGGCGATACCCACTTCTTTGATTCGCCATTAACACTATTTATTTATCTATTAGACCCGTCAAAATATAGCCGTGGCCGCAATGCTAGTGAAATCGCCGTTAGTTATGTCACGGACACGTCCCAAGGCGAATGGATTAAAACCAGCGAGGCTTTTTTTGTGACCGGATCTGGCGTACTGGGACCCATGCGCGCTGGCAATTTTCCGGTATTTTCACACCTAGAAGACGCGCAAAGCTTTACCGAAAAACGCGGCGGAACAGTAATAAAAGCAGATCAAATCAAGTCTCAGTCACTGCATGATCTTCATCGTTCACGTCAGCATTTGCATCTGAAAGACTAACGCTTGATTTCGACTTTGCGTCAGATTTGATAATCAACACAGTTCAAATCAATTCATTTGATTGCATTTTTAACTCACGTACCTGGTCGGCCGTCTCTTTTACTAACGTGGTATTTTTTCGATCTGTGTGATTCGATTTAACTAATAAGAATAGTATTAAGCGATACTCACTTGATTCCGCCCAGAGCGTTTAGATTGATAAAGCATTTCATCAGCACTCAAAATAAGCTCTTCACCATTTTTACCATGATTGGGATAAATAGCTATGCCTGCAGATAATGTGATTTTTATTTCATTTCCGCCGTAATTCACCGTATTCTTTTCCAGTTGTTTACGCCATATCTCGGCTCTTTCGAATGCTTGAGAAGCTGACATGTTTGGAATAATTGCGATAAACTCTTCTCCGCCATAGCGGCAAATTAAATCGCTTTCACGCGATGTTTGTCGCATGATGTCTGCGAGGGCCTTCAGGACTTGGTCTCCAGCGCTATGTCCAAATCGATCATTGACATTCTTAAAATGATCCAAATCCAACATAATCACAGCAAGTGGTCTTTGCTCTCGGTCCGAAAGTGCAATTTCTCGCACAATTGCAGCATCGAGAAATCGTCGATTGTATAAACCGGTCATCGCATCATGTAAGGCTAATTCTTGTAATGCTGTTTTTTCTTCAGCAGCCTCTAACAGTCGGTTTTCCATTTCCTGATGTGCTTGAAGTAGTTTTTCTTCGTGCAGCTTTCGCAGACTAATATCGCGAGCCACTCCTTGGTACCCATCGATCTCGCCATTTTCTCCATAAATTGGCACTGAAGAAATTTCCATCCACAGTTCACGACCATCCTTACAACGCATCGGTAACTCAAACTTCATCGCCAGCCCCTTGTTACCGGATCTCTCAAGCTCAAACCGCTTATCAATTTCTTGCTGAAAAATTTCTTGCCCACATTCGGTAAATTGCTCACGAATGTCAATACCAACGATTTCACTGTTGGAATACCCCCTCACTCTTTCATCAGCAGCATTAGTGTATGTGACTTTAAAGAATGAATTGATTTGCCAAACGATGTCGGCCATATTCTCAGCCAACATACGAAAGTTTGCTTCACTTGAACGCAATAATGCATTGTTCTTGCTTATTTCATTATGTTGACGCAATACGGTGATGTGTGAGAGGACGACAAATCCTGCCAAAAGCAATAAGGTGCAATATCCAACGCTCAAATCAATCGCCCGTTTCCTCCATTGTTTTAAAATCGCGAGCTTTTCAAATCCGTAAACAACAGTGAAAGGAAAATCTTCTATCTTATACATACCAAAAAGACGTTCAAGTCCATCGATGTCAATTGCGGTGGCAATACCTGATTTCGCAAACTTCTCACTCAACGAATTAATATCCGCTTCGCTCATCATCTGCTTTTCCAAGTAGGAATGCATCGTAGGTCTGCGAGCCAATAGTATTTGAGAATTGTCGATCAAAGAAACGGAGTCATAGTTGGCGATATCCAGTGAATCAAACCAGCGTTGCATTCGTTCAAGCTCAATGACTCCCAACACACCACCCACAAATTGACCATTGGTGTTAATGAAGTGCCTTGAAATTACGAGCGCTGATCGACCCGATGCAGATTTACTACCCGCCACATACTCAACCATGGGTCCGGAACCTTTGAATTTCTTTCGAGCTTCACACAGTTCAGGTTTTGAGCGTATGCCGATATTCTGCCCGGTCGCTGTCGCAATAAATTTACAATCTCGATCAAATAAAACCATACTAAAAAAGTCAGGGACAGTGTCACCCTTCTCCTTTAATAAAGTCGACAAGGTTTTACCTTGATTAAGACCCGTATCTACAAAGACGCCATCTATGATTTGAATTCTACTAGCGACATCACGTAACACATAGTCGGATGCCAAAATTTGAGTGCGCAAACTTTGTCCCAAAATTTGGCTACGTTGTGCTGCCCTGTAGGTTGCCTGCTTCAGAACTTGATCATAACCGTCTCTTAATTCAAAGATTAACCATAAGCCCAAAAGTGTAAATATTGCGAACAGTGAGAAAAGTATTTTCAATAAAGACATTCGGCGCTGCAACAGTGTCGGTCGAATACCTTCATTGGATACTACAGACTTATTGATCATTTAAATAGCGGTAAAATTATTGTGAGCAAAGTCTTAAATCATAACTTAAAACGCAGCAACTTTCACAATACCAGCAACATCAGGTGAGACTTCATTTATGGCTAGTCAGTCTTATTTACGTCACACGAATCTTTACATGAGTGAATAATTTCAAAAACATCGTATAACCCCTAAAACTAAGACAATAAAACTAGATCTCTTTCGCTCCTGAAATTAATATGCTTTGAATCTTTATTGTTTGCATTACGCTTAACGTCATCAGCACCTGAAATCATCTTAAATACAGACACCGTTTGCACTAATTCAGTCGCCTGAAATTTTAAAGTGCTGGCAGCGGCAGCCATTTCTTCGACCAATGCCGCGTTCTGCTGAGTCGATTCATCCATATGCGTGACCGCTTCACCGACTTGCGTAACACCTAAGGCTTGCTCATGACTCGATGCGCTAATTTCACTCATAATGTCTTCAACGCGTTTAATCGAATTGACAATTTCAATCATTGTTACGCCTGCCTGATCCACTAACTCAGTACCATTACGCACACAATTGACGCTTGTATTAATCAACGATTTAATTTCTTTTGCCGCCTCTGCAGACCTTCCAGCCAAAGATCGAACCTCTGAAGCTACAACGGCAAATCCTCTACCCTGCTCACCTGCTCGAGCAGCTTCTACTGCGGCATTTAGTGCCAAAATATTCGTTTGAAAAGCAATCCCATCAATGACGCTAATGATGTCAGCTATTTTCACACTTGACTCACTAATCTCTCTCATCGTTCCAACAGCTTGCGTCACCACCGCTCCCCCCTGTGACGCCACCAAACTAGCACTACGAGCAAGCTGATTTGCTTGTTTCGCGTTATCCGCATTTTGTTTTACAGTGGACATCAACTCTTCCATTGATGCGGCAGTTTCCTCCAATGCACTTGCCTGACTTTCCGTGCGAGCAGACAGATCCATATTTCCCTGTGCGATTTCGGCACTTGCTGTGGCGACACTTTCGGAACCCAACCTGACGTCAGAAACGACTTTTAACAAACTTGTTTGCATCGTTTGCAGATTTGCGATAATGCTTGTCTGGTCGCCCGGTTTTACTGCAATCTGAATACTCAAATCACCTTCTGCGACGGCCTTTACCATATCCAATGCCTCTTTAGGTTCTCCCCCAAGTGCACTCATCAAGTTACGAGTAATTAGTACGCCAACAATCGTTGCCAGAAATATCGCTATCATACCCAAGCCAATCAATAAAACTCTGGACTCAACATATGTGCTCTCCGACTGCTCGCCTTTTTTTGCAATAGCTGCGAACTGAAATTGAATCAGCTTATTTGTCGCGTCCTTATAGACAGCAAGAATCGGGCGCAACTCATTTGCCAGAAATACTTTTGATTCATCCTCTTTACCGCTCGTAATCAGTTTTAATAATGCCGTAGTTCCATTTGCATATTTCTTACCCGTTTCGCTTACCTGATGCAACAATTCCTTACCTTCATTCGAGAGGGTAATTTTTGCTAATTTTTCCGTGGAGTTTTGTATCAATTGACGGGCATTTTCGATAGTATCTAGTTGCTTTTGCTGGTCCACGTTGTCATGATTAAGCATCATATTACGAAGCGCAATCGCAATGACATCGACTTGTCTCAAAGTCTCGGTCGACAGCTGAGTCGCTGGAACTTTGTCGCTAATAATGTCCTTGACATTGTCGTTCACACTGGAAAGATGATGTAAACCAATCGCAACGATCAACATTAATAAAACCCCCATTACACCAAATCCACCAAACAGCTTGGTGGATATTTTCAAGTCATTCATTTCATTTCTCTCATAAAGTCAAACGCAAAAAAACATTCCCACAAAGCAATGTTGCGCCTATAAATGAGGAGAAAGAAGATCGAACTAACAATAATGAATCCGAAATTTAATTTTCTTGACTGAGGTCAATCAGTAAACACTTGAAGGCCTTATTACTTACTACAAAGGCGGAAGCCAAGCTTATGGCGGTGAGGATTTCAAGCCCAAATAATCCAAAGCGAAAAATTTTGGGTACAATACTTTTCCCGTAATTAATGGGGGCTACCAATAAAACGGTTTGCCCTCTCATAATGGATATACTGATTATTCTAGGTCTGATTTTGGTCAATGGTTTGTTCGCCATGTCTGAAATCGCAGTTGTTTCATCAAAGCGCATTCGCTTACAAAAAATGTCGGAGAATGGTAGTCGTGGCGCTCAAGCTGCTTTAGAGCTATCCGATAGTCCAAGCCGATTTCTTTCAACGATTCAGGTTGGCATTACTTTGATTGGTATTTTTAATGGTGCTTTTGGTGAAGCATCGTTAGTTGCACAACTTAGCCCCAAATTAGAAACCATTCCTCTAATTAGCGAATTCGCCAGAGAAATTGCATTAGCAATTGTGGTGGTTGGGATTACGTTCTCATCCCTTATTCTCGGTGAATTACTGCCGAAGCGAATTGCAATGCAATATCCCGAGACCGTGGCATCACTGATCGCAGCACCAATGCAGTGGCTGTCGAGCGTAATGGGACCTTTTGTAAAAATCCTGACATTCACAACAGAAGCCCTATTGCGACTCATGGGCTTGCACCAGGCAAAAAATAATGCTGTGACAGAAGAAGAAATTACCGGCATGCTGCAAGAAGGAACAAATGCTGGTTTATTCGAAAAAACTGAGCACGATATTGTATCGCGCGCACTGCGCCTCGATGATCAACGGGTTGCCGCATTAATGACGCCAAGGATGGACATCGATTTTATCGATATTGAGGAATCTCTGGAACAAAACTTGGCGAAAATAAAAGCAAGTCATTACAGCCGTTTTCCTGTCTGCAAAGGAGATTTATCTAATGTGATCGGAATTATTCACGGCGGACATTTGTTTGATCAGGCAATTGAAGCAAAATCTTTACAAGCTGTAGATATCGCGGCAGCCGTGAGACCTCCGTTATATATCCCAGAAACACTCAGTGCCATGCAGTTACTCGAGGCATTAAAGAAAAACCGGGCCGAGTTAGCCTTGGTAGTGAATGAATATGGCGAAATCGAGGGAATTGTTACATTAAGCGATGTACTCGGCGCATTAGTTGGCGATGTTGTCGCAGTCGATAATCACATGGAATCGGATGCAACACAACGAGAAGATGGCTCTTGGTTGATTGACGGCGGTATCTCGTTTGACCGATTTCGTGAAATCTTGGATAGTGACGTCAAATTTCCCGAAGAAGCCTCAGGCTCGTACCACACTCTCGCTGGCTTTGTGCTCACCCATTTTGGCTATATACCAAGAGAATCCGAGTATTTCGAGTGGCAAGGTTTTCGTATCGAAGTTGTTGATATGGACAAGAATCGAATCGATCGATTATTGATTGCAGAAATTTTGCCGACTACCCTACTCTGACATGTTTTTCCATCATCCGAAATTTAATTGATTTCTTTAACCGTCACAAGTTAAAATACAAATGGGTGCCCATTAATTAGAATGCGGCAGGTATAGCGAAGGTCGGGCCGCCTCGCCTATTTTGCCGCCTAAGATACCAATGGACAAGCCCTCACTCGCCCCTATTTTCGCGAATTATTTTGCGATACCTTGCATTTATCTCATCTCCTTTCGCTTAAAGCCGCATTGAACTCTTTGATCAATGTGATGCCATACCTTTGTATGTGCGCCGTACACCATGTTAAGAATCCACAGCAATCGCCTTGCATGCTCATAAAAATTGAATTGCATGCGAGTTGAAACTAGATGTTAAGCAAACCAAGGAATCCGTATGATGGAATTAACGATACTTCAAAATGATATGGCATGGCCGTTCGCGATTTTAATCGCTTGGATGGCCGGCGAATTTACTCATCGCTGGGTCAAGTTACCTCGCATTAGTGCTTATGCCATCGTCGGTTTTCTGCTGGCACCATCGCAGCTTGGATTATTACCCGTTACTCAATCGCCCACCATGTTATTAATGGCTAACATTGCTTTTGGCTTGATCTTATTTGAAAGTGGTTATCGAATTAATTTACGTTGGTTGCGCAATAATCCGTGGATTGCCGTAAGCAGCTTGACCGAGGCTGCGCTGACCTTTATTTGTGTTTATTTTCTTGTACTCGCGTTCGGACAATCAACAACTTCAGCACTATTGTTGGCCGCTTTATCAATGGCGACATCACCAGCAACCATACTTAGGGTGATTAACGAACATAAAAGTTCTGGTCAAGTCACTGAACGTGTTTTACATCTCTCCGTACTCAACTGTGTTTTTGCCGTGTTGGTTTTTAAGATCATTGTTGGACTGGTTATTTTTAAAACCTCAGGTAATTTATGGGACGCGAGCTATAACGGTCTTGTGGTTCTCATTATTTCTGCGTCTTTGGGAGTTGGTTTCGGCATTTTTATTCCTGCTGTTTTACGCAAAACTAAACGACTGCATCAAGATGGGACCTTAGCGTTCACGATCGCCGTGGTGTTCATCGTCGCACTTACGCACAGTTTAAAGTTGTCCCCCGTGTTAGCCACACTCACATTCGGGCTGGTGGTTCGCCATCGACGGATCATCTTAAATGCATCTCAGCATGGATTCGGCGCACTCGGTGATTTACTGTCGGTTATTTTATTTGTCTTCATCGCAGCCACCATCGAATGGCGACAAGTTGTTGCGGGAGTGGGATTAGGCTTGGCAATTATTTTCGTTCGTCAATTTGCAAAAATAATTGGAATTGGTATTTTCGCGCGTGTCAGTGGTATTTCATGGCGCAAAGGTGCCTTAATTGGGATGGCAACCATGCCAATTTCTGCATTTGTGATTTTGGTGCTAGAGCAATCGAGGTATATCGGGATTGATTTGATAGATCAACTTGCGCCTTTGGCCGCCGCAGCACTCACATTGGAAATTATCGGTCCCTTGTTCATTCAAAGAGCGTTAATTTGGGCACACGAAGTACCTGAAATCAAGGAGAACTAAGATGGCCTTAGAGAAATTTAAGAACTCACAAGCGCTGAGTATGGGCGTTGAACTTGAGCTTCAGTTGATCAGTTTAAGTAACTTTGATTTGGTAGCGGCCAGCCCAGATATGCTGGAACTATTGTCACGTAACGATTTTCCTGGTGTTGTTACACCCGAAGTCACCGAGAGCATGATTGAAATCGCCACCAGCATTCATACTGAGTATGGTGGCTTAATCACAGAACTAGAACAGATGCGCAATATTTTAGTGCGTGCAGCTGATCGCCTAAATATTGGCATCAGCGGCGGCGGCACACATCCATTCCAGATTTGGTCGGATCGACGCATTTTCAATAAGCCCCGATTCCAAGAAGTTTCGGCTCTATACGGTTACTTGACCAAACAATTTACGATCTTCGGACAACATGTTCACATTGGTTGCACCAATGGTGATGAGGCGCTTTTTCTACTGCATGCACTCAATCGCTACGTACCACATTTTATTGCCTTGTCAGCCTCCTCGCCTTTCGTGCAAGGACATGACACTTTATTTAATTCTGCGCGATTAAACTCTGTTTTTGCCTTCCCTTTAAGTGGCCGCGCACCGTTCTTTCTCAAATGGGAAGAATTTGAAAAACATTATTTTGAGAAAATGGAGCACACCGGCGTAGTAAAAAGTATGAAGGATTTTTATTGGGATATCCGACCAAAACCGGAATATGGCACGATTGAATTACGTGTTTGCGACACGCCACTAACTGTCGAACGTGCTGCAGGATTGGCATGTTATTTACAATCCTTATGTAAATATTTATTAGAACGAAATGAACCCGAACCAGCAGAAGATGACTACCTAGTCTACAACTACAATCGATTTCAAGCTTGCCGGTTTGGATTAGATGGCACCATCGTCCATCCAAAATCGTACGAACAAATGCCGCTGCGCGAGGATATTCTGACGACTGTACGTAAAATACAAACCCACGCCGATAGCTTAGGTGCAGGCGATGCTCTGGAACATATTTACCAAGCGACACATACCCGCAGCGATGCCAGTCTGTTACGCGATGAATATTCGAACCGCGGCAGCGTCGAAGGAATGGTCGACTTTTCTATACAAAGATTTAGATAAAACCATCAATCAATACAGCATAGCTCGAAACTTAACACGATTAGCAATTAAGACTTATGCAAAACAGATTTGACGTCGTCGCAGTCGCCTCCTCGAATAATTCGCCCCTAGCTGGCGCAATTATGCTTAAGCTAAGCCCTAGGCTCATATGAAAATCCTTCACTTGTTACCATTGATCTTGATCTGTCTTACTGCAGTTTACTGCGTAGCTCTGGGGATGATTGCACTAACCAAGCCTGCAACGGCAGCGAGATTTTTGCTCGGATTTGCAAATAGTATGTTTCTCCACTATACGGAATTGTTCTTGCGACTCGCGATAGGCTTTGCTTTTGTATTGCATAGTCCCAATATGCTTTTGACTGACATCTTTCACTGGTTTGGCTGGATTCTCATCAGCACAACGGCGTGCTTATTTTTAGTGCCATGGCAATCACATCGACAATTCACGTTGTATGTAGTACCACATGCGAATCGTTTTCTAAAATTGATCGGCGTCACTTCATTGATAGCAGGTTTCGCGATACTTTTTTCAACTTTCCACTAAAGCCTTCATTTTTTGTACGAAATAATGAAATTAAATCACCCCTTTGTGCTGGCCATCACATAAATTATGTATCGTTCAAATTAAGATGCTGACATTGTTTTGAATAATCACCACCCCAAAGGAAAATTGAAATGTTAGCCGCGATTAAAGATTACAAAGAATGGCGTAGTTATAAAGTCCCAGTTGGACAAGCGCTTCGTTTAACTTTAAAAAGCAAGCTAGCATTACGTCTATTTTGATTTTCCAAATATAAAAAAACTCCATGTATGCAATTACATGGAGTTTTTTATTGAGGCTTCAGATAGAAACAAACAAAATCAAATAGAGTTTTTAGATCAACATATCAGCGCACTAAGTTCATACGCCACAAGATTTAAGCTAATGCGTTGGCAATTCCTAAACCGCTTAGGAAAGCATTTTCAACCCGCCCCGCTCCATCCAAGCCTGCTGCAAACCAATCTCCACATACACCGATCTTGGCTTTAGGATCCCATAAAAATGACTCTGCTAAAGGTGCATCCGCTTGTGCAAAGCGCCAACGATGTGTTACAGCGTGAATAGCCTGAATTGGCGATCCAGTGGCTTCATGAAAAGCCTTCGACAATTTCTCTTTAGCGCGTTCATGGTCATCCTCTAAGTGCTCGACACTCCATGCCGCAGTTGCATGACAGACCCAGCGTTCACCGGCACGATGATCAGGTTTAGATGTATCGCGCGCAATCCAACCCAAACGAGAATTTGCAACCCAAGCACCGTCATAATCCAAATTTAATGGATGCTGAAACCCCAGCATCAATACCCAACATGGTTGCAAATGAACACTGGCTACTTGTTTACTAAAGCTCGCATGGTCTTTCAATAATACAGAGGCTTGTTCTGGTGGAATCGCCATAATCACCGCATCGAATGGTCCCGCAGATGCGGCAACAGGAATCTCATCGGTTTTTACTGACAATATCCATTGTTCACCATGGGCTTCCAAGGCGACCACTTGCTGTTCCAAACGTACGTCAAAACCATGTGCCAATTGTTTGCCTAAGGAACTCATTCCAGGTACAGGTACAAAACGCTGAGAACTCTTTCCAGCTGCAGTAGTTTTACCGTGATCGAGATTCACTAGCTTACTTTCCCAAGGAACCACCCATTCTAATTTACGCCAATCTGCGACCTCTTTTTTGAATCGATCTGAACTCGCGGTGAAATATTGCGCGCCGTGATCAAAGCCACCGAGTTCGGTTTGTCGTGTACTCATACGTCCGCTCACACCGCGACTTTTTTCATACACAGTAACATGATGTCCCTGTGCCTGACATTGACGGGCTGCGGTTAATCCAGCTAAACCAGCACCGATGATGGCTACCTGCATACTTTTCTCCTTATTTTTATCGAACTTCAATCAAACTTTCATCCAACACAAAAAACATCGTCAACCTTCAACATGAAGCATCCATTAATTTAAATTCCAATTCAAATTCACCAGGCAAAAAAAAACCCACAATTCACATCGTGGGTTTCGCACTATTACGATTCTTTTTCATCTTCAACTGGCCAATCGCGGATATAGGCCTTCAACATTTTATTTTCAAAACTTTGCGCTTCTAGCACAGCACGTGCGACGTCGTAGAAAGAGATCACGCCCATTAAAGTCTTCGCATCCATCACTGGCAAATAACGAGAATGTTTTTCCAGCATCATACGGCGCACTTCGTTAACTTCGGTCTCTGGAGTCACTGTCATGGGATGATCATCCATGTATTTACGAACTGTTCCGTCACCTAAGGCGCCACCGTTTTTATGAATGGCACGAATCACTTCACGAAAAGTCAGCATTCCCACCAGATCACCAAATTCCATGACGATCAATGAGCCTATATCTTTTTCCTCCATGAAGCTGACCGCATCCTTCATTGGTGTATCAGGCGTAATCGTAAAAAGAATATTTCCCTTTACCTGCAGAATTTCTGAAACCTTCATCTTATTCCTCCGATCTGATCTACCTAATCTAGCCTAAAGGCTCAGCCATCACCTAGCAGTTAAAACTTTCAGGGCAATCTTTGCTTTCTTTCACCTAATGTATCGCAAGCACCAAGAAAAATCTAGTGATTAAGAACAAGTATTTTTGATTTATTGCAAGATCTCACGGGATCTGTGGTTTGCCGAAAATGATTACTGCCTTGATTAACACGTCAGGTCTTTTCAAAAACATGGCAAGTGCGTAGGATGTCGGCATCCAATTAGGGAGAATACCAGTTTATGAGCGGTCCAAAATACCCAGGCTTTGACACTTTGTCATTGCATGCCGGCGCCGTAGCCGATCCAGCTACCGGTGCGCGAGCCACCCCAATTTATTTCACATCTTCATTTGAATTTAAAGATTCCGATCATGCGGCTTCGCTTTTCAATATGGAACGCGCGGGCCATGTTTATAGCCGCATTACCAATCCCACCAACGCTGTACTAGAAGAACGTATGGCTGCGCTGGAAGGCGGCGTCGCTGGCATCGCTGTCGCCAGCGGACAAGCCGCGCTGCATCTTGGTTTATCGACGATTGCAGGGGCTGGATCGCACATCGTCGCATCACCTGCGCTTTATGGTGGCTCGCATAATTTGCTGGCCTACACCATGAAACGCTTCGGAATCGAGACTAGCTTTGTCGATCCACGTGATCTTGATGCCTGGCGCAATGCGATACGCCCGAATACGAAAGTTTTCTTTGGTGAAACCTTAGGCAATCCTGGACTGGATGTTTTCAATATTCCCGCCATCGCAGAAATCGCACATGAAAATCATCTGCCCTTAATGCTCGATTCGACCTTTACCACGCCCTACCTATTACGACCATTCGAACACGGCGCCGATTTGGTGTATCACTCCGCCACCAAATTTCTGTGCGGACACGGTACGGCAATCGGTGGTGTTTTGGTTGATGGTGGCACGTTCGACTGGCAAGCGGCTTACGAGAAAACCGGACGTTTTGCCGAGCTATGTGAGCCATATGAAGGTTTTCATGGCATGGTGTTTAGTGAAGAATCGACAGTTGGCGCTTTTTCATTACGTGCACGGCGTGAAGGCTTACGTGACTTTGGCGCGTGCATGAGTCCACACAATGCCTTCGCCATCTTGCAGGGAATAGAAACCTTGGGGTTGCGTATGGACAGACATGTTGCGAATGCCCGTAAAGTCGTTGAATTCTTGTCTTCACATGCCGCTGTAGAGTCTATCGCGTTTCCAGAATTGGCATCGCATCCCGATTATGAACTGGCGAAAACACTGTTGCCCAAAGGTTGTGGCTCGGTCTTTTCTTTCAATATCAAAGGTGATCGTGCTGCGGGTCAACGATTTGTCGAATCGCTCAAAGTATTCTCACATCTTGCCAATGTCGGTGATGCAAAATCTTTGGTAATTCATCCAGCTTCGACTACGCATTTCCGTGTGCCAGCCGAACAATTGGCGGCATCAGGCATCAGTGAAGGAACGATACGTCTTTCTGTTGGTTTAGAAAATGTCGACGACCTGATTGAAGATTTGACGCGTGGTTTAAAAATGGCTCAGAAAGGCAAATAAGATGCACCTCACGATACAGAATAAAGAAGTCTATGCGTACACAGGTGGCAAAGCATTTAATCCTAATTTGCCGACCATCATTTTGGTGCATGGTGCGCAAAATGACCATTCGGTTTGGGCTTTACAGTCACGCTATTTAGCACATCATGGTTTTAGTGTATTGGCAGTTGATCTGCCCGGTCACGGTCGCAGCGCAGGTCCGGCTTTAAGCAGTGTGGAGAAACTCGCAAGTTGGTTGCTGGAATTAATCGAACTCAGCGGCGTACAGCAAGCCTATGTTGCAGGTCATAGCATGGGTTCATTGATCGCCTTAGAAGCGGCCAGCATGGCGCCAGAGCGCATACAAAAACTCGCTTTACTCGGCACAGCATTCCCTATGAAAGTCTCGGATGCTTTGCTATTCTCAGCACAGCATGATGAACAATCGGCGATTGATATGGTGAATATTTTTTCACATAGCAGCATGGCACACAAACCATCTTGCCCGGGACCTGGTTTCTCGGTAATGAATGGCAGCATGCGCTTGATGCAAAGAATTTCTGCTATCAATCCCGAGCAAGTTTTCTTCAATGATTTCACTGCCTGCAATACGTATTTAAACGGTGAAGAAGCAGCAAAGAAAGTGCAATGCCCTACGCTGTTTTTGCTGGCACGTCAGGACATGATGACGCCTGTCAAAGCAAGTTCTTTGTTATCAAACGCAATCAACAACAAGCAGATTCACATCATTGAACATTGTGGGCATTCTATGATGAGTGAACAGGCTGATGCGGTGTTGGATGCTTTGTATGGATTTATGAAGACTTGAGATGCTATAAAACTGATGAGCAAGCCCGTGGTTTCAACATTCCCTCTCCTGCATACGGAAGAGGGTTAGGGTGAGAATAGTGCCGTGACGACAGAACGATTAAATTGTAGCATACGGCACAACATCTGAATCACATTACTGAAGCACGTCCAACAGCATTCTCAAGACCCCTTCCGAATCTGAACGTCCCTCATCCCCGCCCCTTCTCCTGCTAGCGGGAGAAGGGAGAATTAAACCTTGACTGTTGAAGCCTGCAAACCAGATAGACTATCTAATATCCTCTTAATCGTTTCTTGCACCATATTTTCAATGCGCGGATCAACACTTCCCGCGTTCAAAATACTAGATGCATTCTTCAATTGCTGTATCGCTTCGAGCTGCAACAGATGCAATTTCAATGCTTCGACATTCAAACGTAATTCGACATCCATTGCTCTTAGTTGCTGATGTAACTGCATCTCAAGTTCTTGTTCCAAACGAACCCGAGCTAGCGCCATTTGACCATCATCTGCCAGCCACAACGCTTGTTCACCTTTCGCTTGCATACTTGCTTGCAAACGTTTGGTCGCGATTTGTTCTTGTTGTGTTTGCAGCTGTTCGGCAATCTGCTCTTGGGTTGCCATTTCCATGCTATTGAATTTTAAATCGACATCGGTCGTTGACGTAAACTTCACCAAAATCGCCACCATTTCAATCGCGAAAAACCAGGTCAACCACCAGATTAATTGAAAGCGTCGATTCGCATCATTGCGCACTAAATCAGCGACAGCGGCAAAATCAGCAGCAAAGCCTGATTGTGCGGCAAGTGTAATTTTCTTCTCTTGCGATTCACTCAGTGCCATCTCTTTTTGCTTCGCTTCACTAATATGTGATTGCACTTGCTTCTGCTCATTTAGCAGGATCTTCTTTTCAGCGTTTTTCTGTTGCTTCCATTCCAGCAGCTTATTTATCACGACACCGTCTGCAGCTTGACATGGTGCTTTGGCAGCGCTCAACTTTTGATTCAATGCATCAATCTTTGCTTCTAATAAGGCGTCTGGAATATTGGAATTCTTCTGCGCCAATAAAGGGCGTAATTGGCGTTGCAATGAAAAATCTGTTTTAGCAAACGCTTGCCAGCAGGCTCTGGCTTTTTGTCGATACGCTGCTAAATCAGGTGGCTCACTTGCCAACAGCAAATCAACTTGTTTAATTGCACCTTCCACCCTTGTTGCATCGTTACGCAAAGCTGGCAAGCCAACCGCCAATTGCGCCGACTGCACATTATCAATCATCCGAGTGCGCGCCATCTCGCCGACTTTGACATCAATCTCGGCGCGATTACTCTCGACAAAAAAGGGATATACCATCGTCGACGCAGAGAGTAATGCTAACAATCCGCGCCAACTTAAACCGAACAACTTCTTCCACCAAATTGCATCGGCACGAATGCTAATCAACATTTGCCGTTCTAAACACCATTGGAATATCGCCCAAATAACACCAGCCAGTACCGCCCCCCAAGCAGAGATTGTGCTCATGGTCGCCAGCATATGTCCCATGCCATAGCCAGAAAAAATCGCGAAGAAGATGACTAGCGATCCGATCCCGTAATACTTATGCCGTCCACGGGTAAAACGATAAGCGCCCTGCTGATCGCGTTCTTCCAATACTTCCAACGGCACTGCAGCGGACAAGGCCAAAAAACTTAGGGCTGCACGCTGCCACTGCCAGCGCTGAGTTGCGGCGGCAGAATTCACTGATGCATACATAGTGACCTCACATATTGCGGAATAAAACCATGAAGGGCTGGCTGACGGTTAAAGTCTCGGGCCGCGTTTTCAGCTTGACGATGCCCTTACCTGTATCGTCGCGCGCAATCGAGGCGATGGCTTTTAGATTAACGATGGTGGAACGGTGAATTTGTTTAAAGATATTTGCATCGAGCAATTCTAGTAATTCACGTATAGGTTTGCGTAACAGGGATTCACCTTCGGCAGTCATCACGACTGTGTATTTATTGTCGGCTTTAAAATAAGCAACGTCATCAACCATGATGAGTTTAGTTTCTGCGCCTGAACTCGCGGTTAGCCAAACTAGCGGATCACTTTTTTGTGTTCCTTGAAATGCGGCTTGCATATTTTTAGTGTCGCCAAGGTTTAATTGTTGCAGCAAACTAGCTACCGCATTGAAGTCTTTCATCGCGCGACTTTGCAGCCTTTGCACGGTGGCCGAGAGGCGATCGTAAGTCACCGGTTTCAACAAGTAATCAACCGCCCCTTTGTCGAAGGCATCAATCGCATATTGATCATACGCTGTGACAAAAACAATCTGCGTATGCGGGCTGCTTTCCTTCATTGCTTCTGCGATTTCTATACCGGTCAAGCCCGGCATGCGTATATCCAGAAAAGCGACATCGGGTTGATTTTCGACGATGGCTTCTAGTGCACTTGCACCATCATCACATGCTGCAACGATTTCTAAATTCGGCCAGGCTTTATTCAGTTGTTCTAGCAAGGCTTCGCGCAACAGACTTTCGTCTTCGGCTACGACACATTTAGGCATCTTATTCTCCCTGCAGAAAACTGGTTGGGACTGTGATCGTCGCTGCCACACCGCTTGGGAAATTCGCCACAATATGGAAGTTGGCGTTATTCCCATAAGCCAGGCGCAAACGTTCACGTACGTTTCTTAATCCTATGCCAGTCCCCGCACCTTCCGCACTAAAACCACGACCATCATCAGCGATCGTGACGGCCACATTATTTTCATGCGCACGCGCCAAGATCCAAATCGTGCCACCACCCGTTTTTGGTTCCAATCCATGCTTAATCGCATTCTCGACCAGCGTTTGCATCATCATGGTGGGGAATAAAACTGGTTTCAAATACTCTGGCACTTCGATCTGAAAATTGAGACGTGAACCCATACGAATCTTCATGATGTCGAGATAGGCTTTAGCGCGCTCAAGCTCAGCACCGATGGTTGATGGCGCATCTTCAGTTTTCGGTAAAGAATGGCGCAAATAGGTAATCAAGTTACCCAACATGACATCCGCACTTGCTGGATCAGAACGGCTTAGCAATTGGGCGCTGGCCAAAGTGTTGTACAGAAAGTGCGGTTCCACTTGTGCGTGCAAGAGATTCAATTTAGCGACGGTCAGTTCTTTCTCTGTAACAGTTTGCTGTGTGCTTGCTTTCTCTTGTTTTCGGCTATCGGCAATACGACGTGAAATAGCACGTCCCAGCGCTTCAGCGTTTTCGAGATTGGTACCGTTATCGACCAAAAACCAATCGGTCCAAGCCGCACGATCTGGTTCGCAAATCAAAGTAACACTGCAAGTTTCTGTGCCTGGTGACACGGTTGCGAGAATTTGATTATTACCGCTCTCCAACCATTGAAACAACTTAGTTTCACTTAAAAAATCATTGTGATAGGGATGAATACGTTTTACTTTGGCACGCAGTTGTAAGCTATCTGCCGCGCTTTCTAAACGCTCCGCTCCTGGTAATTCTTTGATCGCCGCTTCGATCAAAGCAAATGCCGCATTGGCATCTAAAGGAATTTCGATCTGACGGCGTTGACGATTCGACAGCGTTGCAGCGTTCACGTCCATGGTAATCAGACGCACGCGACGGATATGCGAAAACGCGCCTATCATTGCAAAAAAGCCGGCACCTAAAGGCAAAATTTCGATGCCGTTTAAATGACCAACCCGAAAAATCACCTCAGTTAAAGTTACTATAATAATGAGGGCAGCCATGCCCCAACCAAAGCTGATACGTGCAATAAAAAACAGACTGGTTAACATATTTTTCTCCGTAGATTAGATGTCGTTCAGCATAAGTAAACATCAAATAAAGTGCGCGTATTATCCGATGAAAGACAAAAAATAGAGATAAAACCAGTGTTTATTGGCGTAAAAAAGTTCAACTAGTGCTCAATCTGTACAGAGTTTGTCAGGCGACTAACGCAGAGAAATGATGTCACGCCTTTTGTACCAGCGGATCATTCAACGACTGCGAGATGAATTCTCATTGATTGACAGTTCAGATTTAGATACTCATTGATTCGCCTGTGGCAAAGCGATCGTTCTTAATTGAAAACGTCCATCTGAATTAAACAACCAAGTTTCAACTAAATCGAGCTTACCTTGCTTTAAGAGTAGTGCCGACGGCATAGGAAATGGTTGCGCCTTGACCAAGCTAGATAAAGCAGTCGCTTCGGTTTCTCTATCTTTGTTGCTTCGCACGATGGCCTTACTCATTAAACTTCCTTGGGAGTTGAGAGAAAATCTCAACACGATGACAGAGCGCAATAAGGCTTGAGGATTACCTGCATAGACTTTCGCGACATTCACGCGAGAAAGATGATTGGCCAATTCCACCTGATAGGCAGCCAAGGTTTTCGCATTAGATTTCACACCTACTTGAGAATCAAGCTTATTGGGAGTTTGCTCTGCGCCTTTTGTTTTTTCTGCCGCAGTATCTGTCTTCAAGGGATCCGTCTTAGGGGCTCCACATGCTGTCAAGAATAAGCTAAGCATCAACAGAAATCGGTATGGTTTATAGTTGATTGCCATTCTCACACCTATTTGCGCTCACTTGTTTTTGCCTGCATCAACTCTTGCAACAATGCTGCGATATCGCGTCGTTCTGACTCCACTGCAAAATCATGCGCAGTCCAACCCAGCATATTTTTCAAAGAAATATCCGCGCCTTCATCAATCAATAACTTAAGCACGCTCATTTCACCACGACGCGCTGCTAGCATTAATGGTGTGGTTTTATTGGGGGTTTCAGCATCAATGTAAGCATAGTGCTCTAATAAGATCTTAACGATCTCAAGATTTCCTACAACCGTTGCGTAGTGCAATGCTGTCCACCCCGCTTGATTAACTTGGGCACCCGCGTCAATTAAACGTTGTAGTTTATCTTTTTGTTCAAGATACGCCGTTAACATGATCGCCGTATCGCCATTCTTGGCTCGTTGATCTAGATGAATTTTCGGATGCATCAACAAGTAGTCAAAAACCCGCTGCGAATTTTCACGCACACTAATCATCAGTAAAGTCTCGCCACGAACAGCCTCAGCAAGATTGATATCACCTTGTTGATCTGCATATTTTTTGATCGTACTCACATCATCAAATCGAGCTGCACGAATAATTTTTTCTGCTACCGAAAATGATGACGATGACTGCGCCCACGCAGATAGCGCGAAGAAGAATAAAGAAATCCAAACAGTAACTTGGCTAAGTTGACTAAAGTAGCGCATGGATTTTCATGCTCCTTAATTGACTTGTGCGAACTTAAAGAGATCAAAAAAGTTTTGTGTCGTTTGTTCTTGCACCTGCTTGAGCGGCAATTGCTTCAAGTCGGCCAAAAACTCACCCACATGTTTCACAAATCCAGGTTCATTCATTTTGCCGCGATGTGGCGCTGGTGCCAGATAGGGTGAATCGGTTTCTATCAAAATGCGTTCGATAGGCAATGCTTTTGCCACCGCCTGCAAATCTTTTGCGCTCTTGAACGTCAAAATACCAGAGAAAGAAATATAGAAACCCATATCAACTGCCGCTTTTGCAACATCGAGCGACTCAGTAAAACAATGCATCACACCTGCAACTCCGCCCTGGTTAGTGCCTGCGCCCTCTTCCCGCATAATTCGTATCGTATCTTCGGCAGCGGCACGGGTATGAATAATTAAAGGCTTGCGGCTGATACGTGAAGCGCGAATATGCTGACGAAAACGTTCCCGCTGCCATTCGAGATCCCCCTTCAAACGAAAATAATCTAAGCCAGTTTCACCAATCGCAATAATCTTTGGATGCTGCGACAATTCCACTAAACGTTCTGCACTTGGATCTTCTGTATCTTCGTAATCGGGATGTACGCCAACTGAAGCATAAATATGTGGATACTGTTCAGCTAAGGCCAACACCTGCGGAAAATCAGGTAAATCAACTGATACACAGAGCGCATGTGTGACGCCGTTATCCTGCATACGCTGCAATAACTCCGGCATACGTTCGGCTAATTCCGGAAAATTGATATGACAGTGAGAGTCGATATACATGGTAGAAAATTCCTGCAGAGCTTGAACAACAATGATGAAACTGCGTGTTCAAATAATGTGAGATACGCTTAAACAGCGTGAATAAGATTAAGCACCGCTTGAGCGGAAATACCTGCTGTGTCACGCAATAAATCGTGATGCATATCCGTGAAGCGCTGATGCAAGCGCTTTTGCAGAGCGACATCATTAAGTTGCTGCCAAAGTGCGTCCGCCATATGTTGTGGTGTCGCTGCTGACTGAAGAAATTCTGGCACCAGAAACTCTTCCGCCATAATATTTGGCAAGCCTATCCAAGGCTGATAGCCCATATGCTTTAACACATGCCAAGATGCCGCCATCATTTTATAAGCGATGACCATGGGTTTTTTGTACAAGGCAACTTCTAATGAAGCTGTGCCTGACGCCACCAAAACGACATCCGCCGCTGCGATTGCTGTATGAGATTTCCCGTCCATCAACAAAATAGGCACTTCATCTAACTCAGCGGCTAAGACCAATTCAGAATAATACGCACGCTGTTTTGGCCCCACCATCGGCACTAAAAACTGTAAATGCGGGTCACGTTGTAGCAACAGCTTTGCGGTGGCGATGAATGCCGTCGTGTTGTACTTTAATTCTGACATACGACTACCTGGCAGAATCGTCACCACACGAGCATCGGCTTCTAAGCCTAACTCCTCGCGTGCAGCTTCCACATCAGGTTGCATCGGTATCACCTGCGCCAAAGGGTGTCCGACATAAGTCGCGGGAATACCCGCTTTTCGATAGATTTCTTCCTCAAAAGGAAAGATCACCAACATATGTGAGACGGCTTCGGCGATCTTTTTAATTCTGCCGCCACGCCAAGCCCAAATTGATGGACTGATGTAATGCATCGTTGGGATGCCAGCACGTTTGAGTTGAACCTCTAAATCCAAATTAAAATCAGGTGCATCGACACCGATAAATACATCGGGCTTTTCGTCTAATAGCTGCGCCATCAGTTGTTGACGAATGCCTGAAATCTCACGGTAGTGCATCAATACTTCAAACAGGCCACGCACAGACAATTTTTCCATAGGAAAATCACTATGAAATCCAAATTCGGCCATGTGCTTACCGCCAATGCCATGCATAAGAGACGATGGCAATTGGGGACGTAAGCCCGACAATAAGCGGGCTGCCAACATATCACCAGAGGTTTCTCCGGCGACCATAGAAATAATAGGACGCGTCACGTTTGCCCTAAAAATTAACGCACGATACCGCGCGTTGAGGTATCTAAGAAATTCCGGAATGCAGAAATATGCTCAGCAATTTCCGGCACTTGCTCAGCGATTTCCTGATCCAAAGTCGCTTTTGCTTCCTCTAAAGTCAATCCTGATTTGTACAATGTTTTGTAGGCCTGACGAATCGCAGATATCTGCTCACGACTAAAACCACGACGCTTCAATCCTTCAATATTGATACCATGCGCCGCCGCTGGATTGCCATTCAAAATGACGAATGGTGGTACGTCTTGTGTCAAGCTGGTACTCATTCCAACCATCGCATGTGCACCGATTTTGCAAAATTGATGAACATTAGAAAATCCACCTAAGATAACCCAATCACCAATATGTACATGCCCGGCCAAAGCCGCATTATTTGCAAAGATTGTGCGATTTCCGACGTGACAATCATGCGCGATATGCACATAGGCCATGATCCAATTATCATCGCCAATACTAGTCACGCCGCCATCTTGTACCGTACCTAAATTAAAAGTACAGAATTCGCGCACCACATTGCGATCACCAATCGTCAAGAGCGTTGGTTCTCCTGCGTACTTTTTATCTTGAGGTGCAGCACCGATCGAAGAAAATTGAAAGAACTGATTATCTTTACCAATTGTCGTATGCCCTTCGATCACGACATACGGTCCAATCTTAGTACCTGCATCAATACGAACATTCGGACCAATAATTGAATAAGCGCCGACTTCCACACTGGAATCGAGCTGCGCTTTAGGATCAATGATTGCGGTGGAATGAATAGCCATGTTTAAGCTCCTGCAGGAGTTTCGCTAGAAGTTTCTGCTGTTGGCGCTGCGACCTTGACGTCATCACCAGTGCTGCGCAAAGTACACATCAATTCCGCTTCTACCGCTAATTGACCGTCGACTGTTGCCACTGCTTTATATTTCCAAATGCCACGCGCTACGCGCAGAATCTCAACATCCATTTTTAATTGATCACCAGGACCTACTGGACGTTTAAAGCGAACATTGTCGATACCGACAAAATACACGATGGTGTTTTCATCGGGCTTTTTACCCATCGTTAAAAATGACAAAATCGCCGCAGTTTGCGCCATCGCTTCCACCATCAATACACCAGGCATCACCGGTTTATTTGGGAAATGGCCGTTGAAGAATTCCTCATTAGCGGTGACATTTTTAATTGCAGTGATCGTCTTACCACTTTCCCATGTCAATACGCGATCAACTAACAGCATCGGATAGCGATGTGGCAAATACTGTTTAATCTGATTGATGTCCAGGGTCTTATCGATGTTTTCCATACTATTCTTCTGAGTTAGAGGTATTTAAATGTTGCGTAATTACTTGTGATGTCTGTGCTTTGACAGTCTTTTCTAATTGTTTAAGCTTGTCGCGCATACTATCGAGATTGCGTACGATCACAGCAGTCTTTTCCCAATCGGCATTCTTTGCCAAAGGATAAAAACCTGTGTACTGACCTGGTTCGTGAATAGATCGCGACACCATGCTGCCGGATGAAATATGGACGTTATCTGCAATCGTCAAATGTCCGAGCACCATTGCAGCACCACCAAACGTACAGTTTTTGCCTATCTTGGCACTACCCGCCACACCGACACAGCCAGCCATTGCAGTGTTTTCACCGATATGACAGTTATGGCCGATTTGAATTTGATTATCGAGCTTAACGCCATTTTCAATAATAGTGTCAGCCAATGCGCCGCGATCTATGCTGGTATTCGCACCGATCTCAACATCATTACCAATCACCACGCGACCTGTTTGTGGAATCTTAATCCACTTGCCTTTTTCATTCGCAAAGCCAAACCCATCGGCTCCTATCACCGCACCTGAATGGATAACGCAGCGCTCTCCAATGATGCAGTCATTATAAATACTGACATTGGCATTGATCTGGCTACCATCACCAATCACAACACCACGACCAATGGAAACACCTGCAGCAATCACTACACGCTCACCAATGACAGCACCAGCCTCAATCGATACATGGGCTGCAATACTGGCGGTTGCCGCAACTTCCGCTTGCGGACTAACCCATGCCAAAGAATGTATTCCGAGCTGCACAGCGATAGAATTCAAGTCGAAGAAATGCTGCGCGGCCTTTGCGAAATACACGTAAGGATTCGCGGTAACAATACGAGCGCCGGCGTAAGTATCACCAAGTTGCTGATGATCTTGTTCAGACAAGATCAAAGCGATCGCTTTCGTCTTTTCTGCTTGCGATCTGAATTTTGAATTTGAGAGGAAGGTGACATGACGATCGCTCGCATCACTTAATGGGGCAATGCCGACGACCTGAATATCAGGATTACCAATTAACTGACCACCGAAGCGATCGACTAACTCCCCTAGTCGAATGCTTTTATTTGTCATTTTTATTTGGAAAGTGCTTTCAGTACTTTATCTGTAATATCGATACGTGGGTTCACATAAGAAGCGTCTTGCACCACGATATCAATTTTCTCTGCTTCTGCAATTTGTCGCACAATTTTCAAAGCCCGCTCACCCAAAGCGATTGCTTCTTCTTGACGACGCTGTGCCAAGTCTTCGTTATAAATTCTCTGCTTACGATTAAAGTCTTGATCTAATTCTGTCAACTCACGTTGGCGACGCAAGCGTTCAACTTCCGACAAGCTTGGTGCATCTTTTTCGTATTTACGATAAGCATTACGGAAACGCTCGTTGACTTCATCCAGTTCTTTTTTACGTTTTGAGAACTCTTGCTCAATACGCGAAGACGCAATTTTTGCAGGAACGGATTCATCTAAGACACGCTGTCCATTAAAAAATGCGACTTTAAAATCTTGCGCCTGCGCTTGCGCAAAAGCTAGTAAAGAAGCTGCGCCGAAAAAGAAATTGCGCATCAATTTGGACGGATTAGATATGTGACTCAAAATATTCTCCACATTACGAACTTCAAATTACCAACAAGCAAATCGCAAACGCAATCTCAAACCAATTTTAGAAACCCGTTCCCATCGTGAACTGGAAGCCCTGACGTCGATCATCAGGTTTAGCATTTAAAGCTTTACCAAAACTCAATTTCAAAGGCCCCATCGGAGAAATCCAGCTAATACCCATACCGATAGAAGTCTTCATATCCTGAGCGCGAATTTTCTGACCTTCATCGAAGACATTACCAACGTCAAAGAATGTAAACCAACGCAAAGATTTATCTGCACCCGGGAAAGGAATCTGTAATTCTACATTACCGACGACACGCGTGGCACCACCTAAAGTATCGCCGCGAGGATCTTTCGTCCCCAAAGAACCAGGTTCATAGCCACGGACAGATCCGATACCACCTGCGTAGAAGTTCTTAAACACGGGGTAAGGCTTGCCTGCTAAACCATGACCGTAATTAATCTCGCCATTCATCGCCAAAATTACCGAACGATAAACTGGTTTGTAATATTCGTGCTTATAGATCGCGCGATAGTATTTGAACTCACCATAAGCAGAAAGCTCAAGATTAATCCTTTGATAACGACCAATTGACGGCGTCAGTACATTATCACGGCTATCACGTTGCCATGCCACGGATAAGGGAATGGAATCATTCGTCGCACTACCGACACCATACAATGGGTTAGCAGGATCTTTAACGATATCATTGCCACCGAAATCAGCAACATATTTCAAGTAGCGATAAGGACTATCTGTATAAGTATCAATTTTTGAACGCTCTAAACCAACGCCAAAAAATACCGTATCAAGTTCAGAGAAAGGAATACCGTAACGCAGATTACCACCTGAAGATTGAATACGGTAATAACCATAAGCACCAATTGGCGGCAAAGAAGTACGAATGAAGGCATCAATACTGCGGCTAATGCCGTCATCGGTTACATAAGGATCAACGTGGGTCAAAGCAATAGTGCGATTATATTTACTGGTATTGATATCTAAACCAATCGTATCGCCACTACCAAATGCATTAACCTGCTGAATCGAGCCGGTAATTGTGACTTTTTCAGCACTGGAGTAACCAGCACCAATCATAATATTGCCAGTCGGTTTTTCTGTCACACTCAAATTCACATCAACTTGATCAATACTGGTTGGCACTTCAGGCGTATCGACGGTAACTTCCTTAAAGAAGCCTAAGTATTCGACGCGATCACGAGATACTTTGATCTTTTCACCGTCATACCAAGATCCTTCAAATTGTCGGAATTCGCGACGAATGACTTCATCACGCGTACGTGTATTGCCAGCAAGATTAATGCGACGTACATAGACACGTTTTCCCGGATCAACAAAGATTGTAAATGCAACTTCTTTCTTCTCTTTATCAACCAATGGGTTTGCAACCACGTTAGCAAATGCGTAACCAAAATTACCCATGCGATCAGAAATGCGCTTAGTACTTGCTGTCAACAAACCTGCATTGTAGGTTTCATTTTTTCTCAAAAGCATGAGAGAAGCTAGTTCATCTTCACGTCCAAAGGTTTCACCTTCAATCTTGACATCAGTGACCTTATACTTGTCACCTTCATCAATATTCACCGTGATATAAACTTGTTTCTTGTCTGGTGTAATCGAAATTTGTGTCGAAGTGACTTGCATTTCTAAATAACCACGATTCTGATAAAACGAACGTATTGTCTCGACGTCGCCAGACAACTTCTGTTTAGAGTATTGATCTGCTTTCGAATACCAACTAAACCAAGTTGGTGTACTTAAGGTGAGCATTTCTTTCAATTCACCATCAGAAAATGCTTTATTACCGATGATATTGATTTGCGCGATCTTGGCGACATCACCTTCATCCACCGCAAACGTCACATTCACACGATTACGTTCGATTGGCGTAATCGTAGTCGTAATCTGTGCGCCATATAGGCCACGTGACAAATATTGTTTCTTTAATTCTTGCTCAGCACGATCAACTGTCGCTTTATCAAAAATACGGGTTTCACCAACGCCGATATCTTTTAGCGCTTTGACCAGTTGATCTTTTTCGAATTCTTTTGTACCTGTGAAATCAACAGTTGAAATGGTTGGACGCTCATCCAACAAAACCACCAATACACCATCTTCCACTTCGATTTGTACATCTTTAAAAAAGCCTGTTGCAAACAAGGCTTTAATCGCCGCAATACTTTTCGCATCATTAAAAACTTCACCAACGCGAACGGGCAAATAACTAAAGACTGTTCCAGCTTCAGTTCTTTGCAAACCTTCGACACGAATTTCTTTGACTGTAAATGGTTCAATTGCTAGGGCATGACCGGAACACAAAGCTAAGGCTGCTGTGGCGAGGAGGTGACGAGGAAATGCTGGCAAAGTTAAATTCTCTAATGGTAATTTCATTGGGGTTTTTTCAGTCTCAAATTTCTACTTGATTGCAGCTTTTACAATACAGCAATGAATAAGCTGCGTATTATGACATCTGTCGGACAATATCATTAAAAAAAGCGACAAGCATTAAACACAACAGCACAGTTAGCCCTCCTCGCTGTGCCATCTCTACATATTTCTCAGGGATTGCTTTCCCCGTTAAAACTTCCAGCGAATAATACAACAAATGACCGCCATCTAACACAGGTATAGGTAGCAAATTCATGACGCCCAGACTAATACTGATCAATGCAATAAATTGTAGATAGCTAATCCATCCAACTCTTGCAGTCTGTCCCGCATAATCAGCGATCGTAATTGGACCTGTGATATTGCGCCACGACACTTCGCCGGTCAGCATTTTACCTATCATTTTCAACGTCAGAACACTAGTATCCCAAGTGCGTACTGCTCCGCGATAGACCGCCTCTGAAGCAGAATACGATAACACTGTCATTTCCAACTGACCACGCGGAGCGACTTGAATCCGACCAATCAATTTACCATTTTCTTCCACAGCTTCAGGCGTTACTACCACCTCAAATTCTTGCCCAGAGCCAAGCACTAACATCGTCAACGGTTTATTCGGAGATGCGTTGACGATGTCCCGAAATGCCTGGCTATCTAAAACCGCTTGATCATTGATTTGAATGACTTGGTCACCAGGTTTCAAGCCGGCTTTACTGGCAGGTCCACCAACAACGACGTCATTGAGTATCGCTGGAGGGCGGAAAAATTCCATGCCTAATTTCTGTAAAAAATCCGACTCAAAATCAGCAGAATCTAACTGCGATAAAGGTAGTTTAAATTCCAATTGGTCAAGACTAGAACTTCGGTCGAGATTCTTGCGCGTCACTTGTATACGTACTTCTTGTTTATCCAAGCCCAATTGCAATAATTTCCATCGCATATCTGACCACGATTGAATCTGTTCACCATTAATACTTTGCACCAAATCGCCCTGCCGTAATCCAGCGACATAAGCAATGGATGATTCAGAAGCGATACGCAATTTTGCGACAGGATCTGGTGTGCCATGTAAAAATAAGGCGGCAAATAAGACGATGGCTAAAATGAAATTAAAAACTGGCCCCGCAGCGACAATCGCAATACGCTGCCACACCGATTTACGTGAGAAATCACCGGCTAGGTCTTGTGGAGTCGCTTGAGAACCATCAACTTCGCGCGAATCATAAAATTTAACATAACCACCTAATGGAATAGCTGACAAAGTCCATTCAGTTTCACTATTACCAAACTTTTTTATCCACAGCGGCTTACCCATTCCAACAGAGAATCGCAAAACTTTGACCCCGCATAGCCGAGCGACCCAAAAATGCCCAAGTTCATGAAAGATAATGAGGATGCCAAGCGCGAAAACAAATGCCAGCACTGTCTGAAGAAATTGAAAAGTCATCTCATGCCCTTAATTTTGCAACGTAACTACTTGCAAAAACACGTGCCTGACGATCAATTTCGAGAATTGACTCTAAATCTGACAAACTCTGCATTGGAACACGCGATAAAGCTTCTGCAACCACCGTTTCAATTTGCATAAAACCAAGTCTGTCTGCTAAAAACGCATCAACGGCGATTTCATTTGCTGCATTTAGAACGGTAGGCGCCGATGCACCTGCTCTTAATGCCTCATAGGCCAAACGCAGACACGGAAACCGCTCAAAGTCAGGCTTAAAGAAATTCAACTGCGAAAATTGACTTAAATCTAATGGCTCGACCCCAGACGAAATTCGTTCTGGATAGGCAAGGCCATAAGCGATGGGTGTACGCATATCGGGATTACCTAACTGCGCGAGCAAGGAACCATCGACATAAGAAACCATAGAATGAATCAAACTTTGCGGATGAATCAAGACTTCTATCTTATCGATCGCAGCGCCAAACAACCAATGTGCCTCGATGACCTCCAGCCCCTTATTCATCATGGTGGCAGAGTCAACCGAGATTTTTCGCCCCATCACCCAATTAGGATGCGCTATTGCTTCCGCTGCAGTCACTTGTGACAAGGTAGAAATTTCACGATGAAGAAACGGACCACCGGAAGCGGTCAAGATGATTTTGGAAATGCCACTAGCATTTAAATCGCGTTGGTATCCATAAGGCAGACATTGAAAAATGGCATTATGTTCGCTATCAATTGGCAATAAGGTCGCGCCACTTTTAGCAACGGCATCAATAAACAATTGCCCAGACATGACCAAGGCTTCTTTATTCGCCAACAAAATTCTTTTGCCTGCTTGTGCTGCGGCGAGCGAAGCAGGCAAACCTGCGGCACCAACAATTGCCGCCATCACCACATCACAGTCAGTAGCGCTAGCGACTTCACACAAAGCTTCGGCACCGCACAAGACCTGTGTTTTCGATGAAAACTGCGCTAGTAACTCACGTAAATCTCGCGCCAATTGTTCATTCGCAACGACCGCAAACTGAGGCTGAAATTGCTGACATTGAGTAGCCAGCTTATTAATTTGTGTGTGTGCAGTTAATGCAAAAACCTGATAAAGATCAGGATGTCGGGCAATCACATCTAATGTGGAAATCCCGATGGACCCGGTCGATCCCAAAATACAGATACTTTGTTTTTGCATACAATTCGACGAGGCTGATTAATTAATTCTGTGTTTGATCACAAATTCCACAGCGCCACAAACATCGCAGCGAGAGGCAATACCGGAATAAGTGCATCAATTCTATCCAATACGCCGCCATGTCCAGGTAACAAACTACTGCTATCCTTCATACCGATACGACGCTTCAATAAGGATTCAAACAAATCACCGATGACGCTGGCAATGGCGATGAATATCATCAAAATAGCTAATGCGACTGGCCCTTGATCCGTGTAGATTCGAGCTGGCAAGGTTTCTGATAGCGAAGGAACGGCAACGCAAAGAAGTGCGAACAAGAGTACCAATACACCACCGCCAATGGCTCCTTCCCATGATTTACCTGGAGAAATCGTTGGCGCAAGTTTGCGTTTACCAATCGCCTTACCAACAAAATACGCACCGATATCAGCAATCCAAACCAAGGCCAAAACCGACAGCAACAGCTTCGCTGATTTGCCGAACAGGTAACTCATTGCAACGAAACATCCAAAAATAGCGATCGCATAAACGCCACTAATCAAGCCACTGGCGAAGCTATTGATATCTGGTAGGCCGAACTTCAAGCTCGGAATCAAGCCAAAAACCCAGAATAAAACGCAGACAGTAAAAAGCGTTTGCAATGAAAAATTAGTATTTTGCAGAGTCAGATAGGCAAATGCAAAAGCCCAGACCGCAGAGATAAGAATGGCACCTGGTTTATTAAACAAGCGCTGACTCTCCCACATCGCAGCAGCAAGAAAAATCGCCGCTGCTGCTGTAAATGCAAGGCTAGATCCAGAAAATACGATGGGCACCAAGATAGCTAGCAACACAATGGCTGTGATAATTCTTGTTTTTAGCATAGGAGCAATCCGTGATGATTAAAAAAGTTAAATACCAAAGCCTTCAAGCTTGTGTACCTTCTACTAGTTGCGCACTAGTGCGGCCGAAGCGTCGTTCACGCGATTGGTAAGAGGCAATTGCCTCGTCTAAAGACTTGCCATTAAAATCAGGCCAAAAGGTATCAGTAAAAAACAGTTCCGTATAGGCGAGCTGCCACAACAGAAAATTAGAGATCCGCGTTTCGCCACCTGTACGAATAAACAAGTCAGGCTCTGGCGCGTAAGCCATAGCCAATTGTGACTCCAGCATTTCTTCGGTAACGTCAGTTGGAGATTGGCCGCTTGACGTCAATTTATTAACCGCCTGAACAATATCCCAGCGGCCACCGTAGTTTGCACAAATCGTTACAGTTAAACGCGTATTCGCAGCAGTCAATTCTTGTGCCTGCTGAATTGCTTGTTGTAATGGAAGATCGAAACGTGAAAGATCGCCGACAATTTTCAAACGAATATTATTGTCATGCATCTTCTTAACTTCTTTTTCCAAAGCCGTTACAAACAGACGCATGAGCAAAGAAACTTCATCCGCAGGACGTCGCCAATTTTCAGAGCTGAATGCAAATAAAGTCAAAAACTGAATATCACGTTTGATACAGGCTTCAACGATGCCACGCACCGCATCAACGCCTTTAACATGTCCGGCGACACGCGGCAAAAAACGCTTAGTAGCCCAACGCCCATTGCCATCCATAATAATGGCAATGTGTTTCGGCATCAGTCCCGCATCAGGGACTGTTTTCGTTGAGCTTGAATGATTCATGAAACTCCGGGATTGGATAAAAAAGAAGAAAAGACGCCGAAGCTTAAACGGTCAACACTTCTTTTTCTTTTTCAGCCAAAAGCTTATCCACTTCCGCGACAAACTTGTCTGTCAATTTTTGAATATCATCTTGCGCACGGCGCTCATCATCTTCAGAGATATCCTTATCTTTGACCAATTTCTTCAATGACTCATTCGCGTCACGGCGGATGTTACGCACAGCGATTTTAGCGTCTTCACCTTCCGTCTTAACCAGCTTCACCATCTCTTTACGACGCTCTTCGGTCAACGGTGGCGTTGGCACACGAATCAAATCGCCTTGTGAGGCTGGGTTTAAACCCAAATCAGATTCACGGATCGCTTTTTCGATCACAGTTAACATTTTCTTTTCCCAAGGCTGTACACCGATGGTACGAGAATCGATCAAAGTGATGTTGGCGACTTGCGAGATATTCGTCGGTGAACCGTAGTAATCCACCATCACGTGATCCAGAATGCCTGGATGAGCACGGCCGGTACGAACCTTGGATAAATCTGCCTTCAAGGTTTCAATAGATTTTTGCATGCGCTGATCGGCGCTACTTTTAACACTGGCAACTGTCATGATTTACTCCTGAACTAAATGAGAATGAGAGCTTACGCTCTCATTGACCTCAAAACAAATTAAGTTTGGTGAATCAGCAAAGATCACCTTGCAATCCGAAACCGCGCATTATACGTGGACTAAGGTACCTTCGTCTCCACCCAGAATCAGATTTTTCAAAGCACCCGGCTTAACGATAGAGAATACTTTAATCGGCAACTTCTGATCGCGACATAAAGCGAAAGCTGTCGCATCCATGACTTGCAAATGACGCGAAATCGCTTCATCGAAGGAAATAGTCGTGTAACGAGTCGCGGTTGGGTCTTTTTTCGGGTCTGCTGTATAGACGCCGTCAACTTTGGTGGCTTTCAAGACTAATTCAGCACCGATTTCCGAACCACGCAAGGCAGCCGCTGTATCCGTAGTAAAGAAGGGATTGCCTGTGCCAGCGGCAAAAATGACAACCTTCCCCTCTTCCAAATATTGCAAAGCTTTAGGACGTACATAAGGCTCAACCACTTGTTCAATCGCGATAGCAGACATGACGCGCGCAGTGATACCAACCTGACGCATCGCATCGCCCAAAGCAAGGGAATTCATCACCGTGGCCAACATCCCCATGTAATCAGCTGTCGCCCTATCCATGCCTTGCGCACCAGGCGCAACGCCACGGAAAATATTACCACCACCAATCACGATGGCTAATTCAACGCCCATACGGGAAATTTCGGCGACATCAGCCACCATACGCTCAATGGTAGCGCGATTAATGCCATAGGCATCATCACCCATTAAAGCCTCACCAGAGAGTTTTAAAAGCACACGCTTATAAGCTGGTTTAGTCACGATCTGGGCTCCTTTAAAGTTGGGAAGACATTATTGCAAAAATTCTGTGAGGTCAACTCTGATTCTAGAAACCAAAGAAAAGTCTCGGTGTAAAACACTTGCGATAATCGCTTGCACTGGCAAGATTTGTTATTTATGGCATTACAAACACGGCTCTTAAAAAAACGGGCCTTACGGCCCGTTTTCTTTTTAAGTCTGCTTACGCTTGTTTAGCAGCAGCAACTTGCGCCGCCACTTCTGCAGCGAAGTCATCTTGCTTCTTCTCAATGCCTTCACCAACGACGAACATCGTAAATGCTTTTACAGATGCGCCAGCAGCTTGCAACATTTGCTCAACTGTTTGCTTGTCGTTTTTGACGAATGGTTGATTCAACAAAGAAACTTCTTTCAAGAACTTCTGGATAGAACCTTCTACCATCTTCGTAACGATGTCAGCTGGCTTACCAGATTCTGCTGCTTTCAAAGAAGCAACTGAACGCTCTTTTTCGATCAATTCTGCAGGAACTTGTTCGATAGACAAAGATACTGGCTTCATCGCTGCGATGTGCATCGCTACGTCTTTACCGATTTGCTCATCAGCCGCGTCAAATTCAACAACTACGCCTATACGTGTACCGTGCAGGTATGAAGTTACTTTAGCTGCAGATTCAAAACGTTGGAAACGGCGGATAGACATGTTTTCACCGATCTTGCCGATCAAACCAGCACGAACGCTTTCTACTGTACCATCTTCCAATGGCAATGCTGCCAATGCTGCCAAATCAGCTGGATTTGCTTCAGCGATCAATTTCGCTACTTTGTTTGAAAAAGCGATAAAGTCATCATTCTTAGTCACGAAGTCAGTTTCACAGTTAACTTCAACCAAAGAACCAACACCACCAGAGATGAAAGATGCAACAACACCTTCAGCTGTAATACGGGAAGCTGCTTTAGAAGCTTTGCTACCCAATTTAACGCGCAAAATCTCTTCTGCACGCTCCATGTTACCTTCTGCTTCCGTCAATGCTTTTTTGCATTCCATCATTGGCGCGTCTGTCTTTGCACGTAATTCGCCCACCATCGCTGCTGTAATTGCTGCCATGTTTCTCTCCTAATTCATTGCATCACAAGATGCACATTTCAATATAAATTCGATTTAAAAAAAGGGGCAAACACGCGTTGGCCCCTTTTTTACTTTTCAAACACCGCGCTTAATATCAATAAAAAGTCGCGGTGTGAAATTAAGCCTGTTCTACTTCAACAAACTCGTCGCTTGGTTTAATAGCTTCAAGCACTTCATTCACTGCATTTGCACGACCTTCCAAAATTGCATCTGCTACGCCACGAGCGTACAAAGCAATCGCTTTAGAAGAATCATCATTACCAGGAATGATGTAAGTAACGCCAGCTGGAGAATGGTTAGTATCAACTACGCCAATCACTGGGATACCCAATTTAGCAGCTTCAGTGATCGCGCCTTTGTGGTAACCAACGTCAACCACGAAAATTGCATCAGGAACGCCACCCATATCTTTAATACCGCCGATAGATTTTTGCAACTTGATCATTTCACGTTGGAACATCAAGCCTTCTTTTTTCGACAATTTTTCTACAGAACCATCTTGCACAGATGCTTCCATATCTTTCAAACGCTTGATAGATGTTTTAACTGTTTTAAAGTTAGTCAACATACCACCCAACCAACGTTGATCAACGAAAGGCATACCAGCACGGTTTGCTTCTGCAGCGATCAATTCGCGCGCTTGGCGCTTAGTACCAACCATCAAAACCGTACCACGGTTAGAGGACAATTGGCGGATGAATTTCATTGCTTCTTGATACATCGCCAATGTTTTTTCCAAATTCATGATATGGATTTTATTGCGATGACCGAAGATGTACGGTGCCATTTTTGGATTCCAAAAACGGGTTTGGTGACCGAAATGGACACCAGCTTCTAGCATTTCACGCATTGTTACAGACATAATAACTCCAGGGTTAGGTCTTGAATCGAGTCAGTGATTCCTCAACTTTTTATATCGAGTGAGAAACACCCTTTTCGACCAGATTCGTTCTTTAAGAAACAAACTTATTTACGGCTACTTTTTATTAGCATGCAATTTGATCAAGCTAACCATCTATTGTAACTCGAAATGCCGACATTAATCAAGTCTAGCAATAAACTCCAGCTTCACTCGGGCTCATAAACACGCCACGTATTCAAAAACACGAGAAATAAATTCGCAAAAAAATAAGGATTATTCTAGAGCCATCACAGCGCGCTTGTTACTCCTCGTCTATAATTCACTCTTAAATTCCACTAATTCCCCTATTCACCTTCTGATTGCAGAGAACGCATGTCATCTATTTCTATTAAAACCGCTGAAGATATCGCTGGCATGCGCATTGCCGGTCGTTTAGGATCTGAAGTACTTGATTACATCACACCCTTCGTCAAAGCGGGCATCACCACTGGTGAACTTGATCGCTTGTGCCATGAATACATGTCGAATGTACAAGGATCTATTCCCGCACCATTAAATTATTGCCCTCCTGGCTACACACCATATCCAAAAGCGATTTGCACCTCCGTCAACGATGTAATCTGCCACGGCATTCCGGGCGATAAAGTATTAAAAAATGGCGACGTCGTTAATCTGGATATTACGGTCATCAAAGATGGCTACCACGGTGACAATAGCCGCATGTTTTTCATCGGTGAGCCATCCATTTTGGCGAAACGCCTGAGCGAAATTACTTACGAATGCATGTGGTTGGGTATACAACAAGTCAAACCCGGCAATCATTTAGGCGATATTGGTTATGCCATCCAACAACATGCAGAAAAAGCTGGCTACAGCGTAGTACGCGAATTCTGCGGACATGGCATAGGTAAGGTTTTCCATGAAGAGCCACAAATTCTGCATTATGGCCGCCCTGGAACATTGGATGAATTGAAACCAGGCATGATCTTTACCATTGAGCCGATGATCAATGCAGGTCGCCGCGAAATTCGTGAAATGAACGATGGCTGGACGATTAAGACCAAAGATCGCAGCCTGTCAGCGCAATGGGAACATATGATCTTGGTGACGGAAACTGGTTATGAAGTATTGACCTTATCCGCTGGTTCACCACCTCCACCTGCCTTCATCACCAAACAAGCTACAGCACAAGCCACAGCCTAATGAAAACAGCCATCGCGAATGCCATGGCTTTCAAAGCAAAGCTCAAGGCTGAACAACAAGTCATTATTCAATCCTTCAAAGATAAACCGAAGGCTGAAACTCTGCTCAAAGATTTGTGTCGCTGCGTCGATGCTAACCTAGGTGAAATTTGGAAAAGTTTTAATTTTCCAAAAGAGCTCGCCTTGGTGGCAGTCGGCGGTTATGGCCGTGGCGAGCTATTTCCATATTCCGATGTCGATGTCTTGATTCTGCTGGCCGATCATCCGGATAAAGCACTCAGAGAAAAACTCGAAAGCCTGGTGCAAATATTCTGGGATATTGGCCTAGACATCGGACATAGCATACGTACGATAGACGAATGCATGACCGAAGCGGCCGCCGACATCACCGTCAAAACAGCGCTGCTCGAAGCACGTCTTTTGGCGGGCAGCCGCAATAGTTTTCGTGAGCTGAAAAATCGCTACGATGAGGCAATGAATCCTCAACAGTTTTTTCAGGCCAAACTACTGGAATTACATCAGCGTCACGTCAAATACGAAGACACACCATACAGCCTGGAACCGAACTGCAAAGAAAGTCCAGGCGGACTACGCGATTTACAAGTCATTTTATGGGTAGCAAAAGCCGCTAAACTAGGTGACTCATGGGCTGAACTTGCCGCGCATGGCTTGATCACCGCGACGGAAGCGCATCAACTCAAACGCAATGAACGCGCATTCAAAGACATCCGCGTGCGCTTGCACATACAAGCTGGTCGTCGTGAAGATCGCTTGGTTTTTGATCTGCAAAACGCGATCGCCGCCACCTTTGGTTTTGAAACCACTGAATCGCGCCGCGCTAGTGAATATTTGATGCAGCGCTATTACTGGGCCGCCAAGGCAGTCACGCAGCTCAATACCATCTTGCTCCAAAATATCGAAGCGGTACTATTTCCCTTGCCGCACCAGGCGCAAGTCATTAACGAACGCTTTAACGAAGTCAACGGCTTAATCGATATCGTCGAAGAAAATGTGTTTGAACAAACACCGTCCGCCATGCTGGAAGTGTTTTTGCTGTTATCACAAAACGCCAACCTGAAAGGCATGACCGCAAAGACACTACGCGCTTTATGGCATGCACGCAATCTGATCGATGCAGAATTCCGTCACGATATTTTCAATCGCGGCACGTTCTTACAAATTCTGCAGTCGCCACGTGGCATTACGCACGTACTGCGCAGCATGAATCAAACTAGTATTCTTGGTCGCTATTTGCCCAACTTCCGTCGCATAGTCGGACAAATGCAGCATGATCTATTTCATGCCTATACCGTTGATCAGCATATTCTGATGGTCGTGCGTAATTTGCGTCGATTTACCATGACCGAACATGCGCACGAATATCCGTTTTGCAGTCAATTAATGGCGAATTTTAATCAGCCTTGGGTCTTGTATATCGCAGCACTATTTCACGATATCGCCAAGGGAAGAAATGGTGATCATTCTGTTTTAGGCATGAGCGATGCACGTAAGTTTTGCTTTGATCACGGCATTTCCAAAGACAATACCGAGTTAGTGATTTTCTTAGTGCAGCAGCACCTAACAATGTCGCAAGTCGCACAAAAACAAGATCTCTCCGATCCTGATGTGATTCAGGCATTTGCAAATTTGGTTAAAGATGAACGTCACCTAACCGCTCTGTACTTACTCACAGTATGCGATATTCGTGGCACCAGTCCAAAAGTATGGAATGCCTGGAAAGGCAAGTTGCTAGAAGATTTGTACAAAATTACCTTACGCGTACTTGGTGGGGAAACACCGTCGACCGACCGTGAACTAAAAAACCGTCAGGAAGAAGCGCTCAAGGCACTGCGCTTAGTTGGCATAGAAAACAATGCGCATACCAAGCTGTGGAATGAACTAGATATCGTCTACTTCCTACGTCACGACGCGTCTGATATCGCATGGCAAACGCGCGTATTACACGACAAAATCAGCAGCCCGACACCCATCGTCAAGTGCCGTGTCGCACCTATCGGTGAAGGCTTGCAAGTCACGGTTTATTTGCCAGATCAAGCGGATCTTTTTGCGCGGATTTGCAATTATTTCGACAGTAAAAATTTTGCGATTCTCGATGCAAAAATTCATACAACAAAAAGTGGCTATGCACTCGATACCTTTTTGGTGACCGAGCCGGCTTTCGCCAGTAATTATCGTGACATCATTAATTTGATCGAGCATGAATTGGCAGAAGTATTGGCAAAGCAGGTTCCATTGAGCACACCGAATCAAGGTCGACTGTCACGTTTGTCACGCAATTTTCCTTTGGTGCCGACAGTGGAATTGCGTCCCGACGACAAAGGACAATACTTCCTGTTATCGATTTCCGCAAACGATAGAAATGGCTTACTGTACTCAGTCGCTGGCGTCCTCGCCAAATACAAAATCAATTTACACACAGCCAAAGTCATGACTTTGGGCGAACGTGTAGAAGATGTATTTCTGGTCGATGGTGCAGCGTTGCAGAATCCGAAAAATCAAATTCAATTTGAATCTGAATTACTAGATGCACTACGCATCTAGATGAACACTCAAATCAATAAAAAGAAATATTCGCTATGACAGAACAATTAAGACTCTCTAAACGCATGTCCGAACTAGGACTCTGCTCACGCCGCGAAGCCGATGAATGGATCGCTAAAGGTTGGGTGCGCGTTGATGGCAAGGTAATATCCGAACTTGGCAGCAAAGTCTTTCCGGATCAAAAAGTTACCGTAGAACGCCAAGCCGCAGCCGAGCAATCTAAGCGCGTAACCATACTCATCAACAAACCTGTTGGCTATGTCAGTGGCCAAGCAGAAGACGGCTATGAACCAGCGATCGCTTTAGTCAAAGCAGAAAATCGCTGGAGCGAATGCAAAGTCGAAAACGAATTTCACCCAACACAACTGCGCAGCCTAGTACCAGCAGGACGACTGGATATTGATTCGGTTGGATTACTGGTCTTGACGCAAGATGGCCGCGTTGCCAAGACCTTGATTGGTGAAAATACCGATGTTGAAAAAGAATACTTGGTACGCGTTGAGTACACCAAACCAGGCAAATTACCTGCTGGCGATTTGCGCTTGCTGAATCACGGCTTAAGCTTAGATGGAAAGAAACTGATTCCCGCGAAGGTACGCTGGATGAATGAAGACCAATTACAGTTCATCCTCAAAGAAGGCAAAAAACGCCAGATTCGTCGTATGTGTGAGATGGTGGGATTACGCGTTGTTGGATTGAAACGTGTGCGTATTGGTAAAGTACGTTTGGGGCATTTGCCTGAAGGGCAATGGCGGTATTTGCGGGATGATGAACCGTTTTGATTTTTTGTTTTTTTGGATTTTTTATGAAGGAGCTGGCTTAAATTGCTGGCTCCTTTTTTTGTTTTTTGAAGTCTACTAACTAAGGGTGTCTTGGTTTTTTTTGACTTCACTCTAGCTCATCGTTTGCAGGTCGGGAGTGACCCGACAGCCACTCCCTTTCTTTGCTTCGCCAAAGAAAGGAAGCAAAGAAAGGCGACCACGCTGCCACTGCCCTTCGGGTTCCCAATTGTGCAGGACAAAAAATGGGAAAGCTTCGAAACTCGCTACGCTCAAACAACGAAGCTTTCTTTATCCATTTTCTGTCCTGCACAATTGGCAGTGTCAGAAGTGGATGAATGTCAAAAGCAACAGCAACACCAAAACAATCAATACCTACGGTCGTTCATTCTTCCAACAACAGTTGTAAGTCGTTGTTTTTGATTTTGTTTTTGACCTACCCCCGTTTGAGACGATGTAATTTGTGCTTCACAGAAAATGGATAAGAAAGTGTTGTTGTCTGAGCGTAGCGAGTTTCAACACTTTCCCATTTTTTGGGATGCACAAATTATGCCGAAGCGTAGCGTAAGCACCCGCAGGGCGAGTCTACGGTCGCCTTTTTTGGATTACCTTTTTTGGCAAAGCAAAAAAGGTAATTGGCTGTCGGGCCACACCCGACCTGCGAACGTTATGAAAACAGTAAAATCAATTAGAATCGACAAGGAATTCTAAGCAACAAGAACCTCAATCATCCTCACCAGGATCCAACTCAGGAAACAAAACCTCAGTAAACCCAAACTTAGTCAAATCCTTAATCCGCATAGGATACAAAACACCATTCAAATGATCGGTCTCATGCTGCACAACCCGCGCATGGAAACCATCCACATCACGACTAATTTTCTGACCATACTGATCAAAACCCTCATACCGCAAACGACTCCAACGTGGCACCAAGCCACGCATACCCGGCACCGACAAACACCCTTCCCAAGCATCATCAGTTTCATCCGACAAAGGCGTCAACACAGGATTGATCAAAACCGTCTCAGGCACATTCGGCGCATCGGGGTAACGTGGATTTTGTTTGAATCCAAAGATCACCAATTGCAGATTGATGCCAATTTGTGGTGCTGCCAAACCTGCGCCGTTGGCGTGCTGCATCGTTTCAAACATATCCGCAATTAACTGATGTAAAGCAGGAGTATCGAATTCTTGAATGACATCCGACACCTTGAGTAAGCGTGGGTCACCCATTTTTAAAATTGGATTAATCATGGCTACCTATCTCCGATTAGCGTCAAAAATAATTACTTCGAACCCATCAATTCATGCAAATACTTGGCAAACTCATCGCCCACATCTGGGTGTTTTAAGCCGAGCGCAACACTGGCTTTGAGGTAACCCAATTTAGAACCGCAATCGTAACGTTTTGCGTCACAGCGATAAGCAAACACAGGTTCATCTTTGAGCATCGCGGCAATCCCGTCAGTCAACTGGATCTCACCGCCAGATCCCTTGCCGAGATTTTCTAAATAATTAAAAATGTTCGCCGACAAAACATAACGTCCAGCTACTGCCAGTGTCGACGGCGCTTCTTCTGGTTTCGGTTTTTCAACAATGCCCAACATACGTTCTAAATTGGGTTTATAGGCTTCGCCACTTACAATGCCGTATTGATTGGTAAATTCACGCAATACCTCTTGTACCGCAACGATGCTGCCACCCTCTTGCGCATAAAGTGCAGCCATTTGTGCGGTAACACCTTTTTGTCCTGGTCGAACATCCATCAAATCATCCGCTAACAAAACAGCGAAAGGGTCTTCACCAACCACAGGACGGGCGCATAATACCGCGTGCCCCAAACCCAAGGCTGCGGGCTGGCGAATATAAATACAATTAATATTGCTTGGAATAACACTGCGAACAATATCCAAGAGCGCGTTTTTACCAGCAGCTTCTAACTCATGCTCTAGCTCATACGCCGTATCGAAATGATCTTCAATCGCGCGTTTGTTTCGACCTGTAATAAACACCATTTCCGTGATACCAGCTTCGACCGCTTCTTCAACAGCATATTGAATCAATGGTTTATCAACGACCGACAACATTTCTTTAGGTTGCGCTTTGGTCGCTGGTAGAAATCGGCTGCCAAATCCCGCAACTGGAAAAACGGCCTTTCTAATTCTTCGCATGGATGTCTTTTCCCTATAATTTTACTTTTTATATTTTTACCGAATTCGATACTACTTATTGATGGGCTTCGCTTTGCTCAGCACCAAGCTACTAGTCACTGATCTTCATGCATTACAAAGCGCAAGCAATTCTTCCTCAGACAAAACAGCAACGCCTAACTCACGAGCCTTTAATAGCTTGCTACCAGCGTCTTCACCAGCTACGACATAACTGGTTTTTTTGGAAACCGAGCCAGCCACTTTGCCACCATTCTTTTCGATCAAGGCACCTGCTTGTTCGCGACTCAAAGTCGGTAAGGTTCCAGTCAGCACCAAAGTTTTACCTGCAAATATGGCTGTGCTCAAATCCATTTTTTCTATCACGGGCCAGTGTATTCCCGAAGCAATCAGCTGACGCACCAATTCGACATTAAAAGGATCGGCAAAAAACCGGATGATCGATTGCGCAACGACAGGGCCTACATCATTGACCTGTAATAGTTGCTCCTCTGTCGCAGCCATCAATGCTTCCATATCAGCGAATGTCAGGGCTAAATCTTTGGCCGTCGATTCACCGACATGGCGTATACCTAGCGCATAAATGAAGCGCGGCAAGGTAGTCGATTTGGAGGTCTCTAGTGCATCCAACACGTTCTGCGCCGATTTCTCTGCCATACGGTCAAGTTCAGCCAAAGCCATCAAACCCAATTTATAAAAATCCGCTGCTGTCGTCACTACGTTTTTGTCGACCAACTGCTCAATCAATTGCTCGCCCAAGCCTTCGATATTCAAGGCCTTACGTGAGGCGAAATGAAACAAGCCGCCTTTGCGCTGTGCCGCACATTTGATCCAACCACCGGAGCAACGGGCAATCGCTTCATCTTCTAACTTGACGATATCAGAGCCGCAAATCGGACATTGTTTCGGCAACACAAACACACTAGTTTGTTCTGGGCGTTTTTCTAGAACACTGGCAACGACTTCGGGAATCACATCACCGGCGCGACGCACAATCACCGTATCGCCAACGCGTACGTCTTTACGTTGAATTTCTTCTTCATTGTGCAGCGTCGCATTCGTTACCGTCACGCCGCCCACAAAAACCGGCGCTAAACGCGCAACTGGCGTAATCGCCCCCGTGCGTCCAACTTGCACTTCAATATCGAGTACCGTAGTTAAAGCTTCTTCTGCGGGAAATTTATGCGCAATCGCAAAACGCGGTGCGCGGGACACAAATCCCAATGTTGCTTGCTGATCGAAGCGATTGACTTTGTATACAACGCCATCAATTTCATACGGTAATTGCGCACGCTTCTCTTGTATGCTGCGGTAAAAATCTAACAATGCTGGCGCGCCATTAACAACGGCTTTTTCTTCGCACGTTGGAATGCCCATGCTCTGATACCAATCGAGCAAAGCACGATGCGAAGTAGGCAAATCGGCCCCCTCTAACAGACCGATACCGTAAGCAAAAAAACGCAAACTACGTTGTGCAGTAATTTTTGAATCGAGTTGGCGCAAACTACCTGCAGCCGCATTCCGTGGATTAGCAAATTCTTTTGCACCAAGATCGCGTTGACGTTGATTCAATTTATCAAAATCAGCCTTAAACATGAGAACTTCGCCACGCACATCCAGAATTGCCGGTGGATTCTCACAACGCAAACGTAAAGGCACACTACGGATTGTTCGAATATTTTCGGTAACATCTTCACCGGTATAGCCGTCACCGCGCGTCGCCGCCTGCGTAAATACGCCATTCACATAACGCAGATTAATCGCTAAGCCATCAAACTTTAGATCTATCGCATATTCGATATCTTGATCGATGATCTCTAATCCCTCGCGCGCACGACGATCAAACGCGATCACATCGTCGTCTTCGAAACCATTATTCAAAGACAACATCGCTACCGCATGTTGAACCTGGAAGAATTCCGGCAATATCGCGCCGCCCACTCTCAAGGTAGGGCTGTCGCTCGTTTTTAATTCAGGATGTTGTGCCTCTAGCGTTTGCAATTGCTGAAAGAGCTTGTCGTATTCCGCATCGGGTATCGTGGGCGCATCGAGGGTGTAATAGTTATAGCCATGTTGCGTCAACTCGCGACGTAAACGCTGTGCCAAGTCTGGCAATGACTCTTGTTCTCGCCCAGCCTGCGAAGCTGCATTGCCAGCAAATAAATCATTTTGCATGATGAAGCGCTCTACTAATTAACTACTCAATTAACTAAACAGGCGCTTGGCGCGACGTGATCCAGCCGGAATCTCGGCCACCGCCATCGCATTACAAAAATCGCGCACTTGATCGGCGATTTCTGCTAAAGCTTGATCAGAAATTGGGTTATTTCCATCGTCAACGACTGTTCCGCCCAGACGTGACGCTAAGGATCGTGCGCATTTTGCCATCACACCAAAGCCTTCTAAATCTGGCGATACACAAGGCACATCCAGTAACAAGGTCAATTTAGAGGTCACAGTTTCACTGGCACTAACATTGGTCGACAGCGTAAACAAATTACCGACATCACCATCCGGCATTACCAAGCGACCATCTGGACGTACATCAAATCCTTGCTTTTCTAGAGCGCCCAATAAAGTCGTGATATCCCAAGGTGCGCCATTGGATAAGACATTGACACTCAGTTGTGCATCGTGTTCCGCAACAAATTGATGTAATTCACGCGCATTCGACATCACACGATTCATGTCGGGCACATCGGAATGCGCATTGAAGCGATCGGCGATCTCACGCAGCTTACTGACGAATTCGGAATATTCCAATTCATTCAAAGGGCCGCTACGACTGACCATTTGTACGCCAGCAAACAGCGCAGTGTAAATACCGCCATGCGCGATTTCATCGCGTTTTCCATCATGGGTTAAACCAATGAAATGCACTGGCTTACGTCCCACGTATTTCAAATCGCTGATTTCTTTAAGCAATTTCTCACCACGAATCGGTGCTTCGAATTCGAGTGGAATAACGCAATCGATCAGATCATCCACCGATAATTCTTTACCATACATCGTGGCATCAAAGTCCGGCTTACTGTTATAAACCTGATCGGCATTGGAAGTGTCAGCAGTTGCGTCTTCGTCCGTGTCGCCAATGCCACTCAAATCGTCTTGATCAAATTGCGGTTCTTGACGAATCAAATCCGCGTCATCACGCGCACTCATTAAGACATCATCATGTCCGCCAGAAAAGGCGCGGTCTACGCTTTTCCGTGCACGATATTCCTGCCATTTACTATAAATATAAACCACCACTACAAATGCAACACCTGCAATGATCAAACTCATCGTTAACTCTGACATACCGCTTAACCCTCACCAACTAAACTTGCCGCCGATTCCATATCGACCGCAACGATTCGAGAAACCCCCTGCTCTTGCATGGTGACACCAATCAATTGTTGCGCCATTTCCATTGCAATCTTATTGTGGGAGATAAATAAAAACTGTGTATTGCTAGACATACGTTTCACCATATTACAGAAACGTTCAGTATTTGAGTCATCCAAAGGCGCATCGACCTCATCGAGTAAGCAGAATGGCGCTGGGTTTAATTGAAACATAGAGAACACTAGAGCTGTCGCTGTCAATGCTTTTTCACCACCCGACAACAGATGAATCGTCGCGTTCTTTTTACCTGGAGGTTGCGCCATGACCTGTACACCGGAATCAAGAATCTCGTCACCTGTCATAATCAATTTTGCCTGACCGCCGCCAAACAAAATCGGGAACAATTCAGCAAAATGATGATTCACACGATTGAAAGTGTCTTGCAACAAGTCACGAGTTTCGATGTCAATTTTGTGAATCGCATCTTGCAAAGTCGTGATCGCTTCCGTCAAATCGGCGTACTGCGCATCGAGGAAAGTTTTGCGTTCAGTTGCTTGCGCCAACTCGTCGAGCGCCGCCAGATTGACTGCGCCAAGTGCTGCGATCGCATTGGTTAAACGCGTGACCTCGCCTTGCAAATACGATGGCTTCAAGTCGTCATGCAACTTCTCTTCGAGCGCTGCTTCATCGACTTCAAAATTACGCAATTGTTCTTCGTATTGCTCTTGATTGAGGCGTGCCGCTTGCTCTTTCAATTGCAATTCGACGATGCGATCACGCTGTGGTTGCAAGCTGCGCTCAACTTGCATTTTCGATTCTTCTGCATGACGCAATTTTTGTGTTAATTGATCGAGCTCATGACGTGCATCAGCCAAAATACGTTCTTGATCGCTACGTTTTTCCAGCAGAGTTTGCAAACCAGCATGCGCGGTTTGCTCATCCATGCTTTCTAGTTCGAGCTGGCCTTGCTGCATGTTCGCGAACAATTGCGAAGATTGCTCTAAAGCGGTGGCAATACTACGCTTGAGTTCTTCCATTTTGACGCGATGGGTTTTCTCGGCAAAACTTGCTTCTTGCGCTGCTAATTCCAGATCACGCAGACGAGAACGTGCATCATTCAAATGCTGCTCTTTTTCAAGGAAAGCAGTCTGGCCATCTTCATGCGTTTCCTGCATTTCCGCTAGGGCGATATCGAGCTCTTCGAATTTCGCTTCCGATTCTGCACGTGCTGTTTGTTGCTCTTGCTCTTGTTCTGCAATTTCTGCCAAGTCTGAATGAATCTGCGTGCTACGCTGATTGAAACGCTCTTGGACTTCAGCTAATTTCATGTACTCAATTTGCAGACCATGCACCGCTTGCGTCAAACCAGCGACGCGTACGCGTAGTTCTTGCAAAGCCTGAGTCGCCTGACTTAATAAGGCTTCCGCACGCACTGCACGGGTTTTACCTTCGTCGGCCAACAAGTGTTGAGCGCGAGCTTGCTTGGTAATATTTTCAATTTCTTGCTGACGTGCGAGTACGCCATCTTGTTCAGAATCTGCAGCGTAAAATCGCACACTGTTCGCGCTGATTAAATGACCTTCTTTGGTAATGAAACTAGCACCCGCTGGCAACTTCGCACGTTCGGCAAATGCGGTTGGTGCATCTGGCGCGATATACACATTGTGCAACCAATCTTGCATCACGCTACGGACACCCGCATCATTGAGTTGCAACAGACTGAGTAAAGGCTTCAAGCCTTCCACCACAGCTACGGGGGCGATGACTTGTGGCGCATACAGTGCCAATTTCGCTGGCGGTGCATCATTGAAAAAGGCTTTCGCCCATTCCAAATTCGACATTTCCAAGGCGGAAGTACGCTCACGCAGGATGGATTCCAATGCAGTCTGCCAGCCGTTTTCTATCTGCACTTTTTGCCATAACTTCGGCAACTTTTCTAATTCATGTTTTGCCAGCCAAGGTTGAACCTTGCCTTGACTTTCTACTTTTTCTTGTAGCGATTTCAAGGCCGCCAAACGCGCATCGAGTTGGGCAGATTGTGTGGTGTCTTTATTGACTTGTTCTTGTGACGAACGACGTTCTTCCTCCAACTGTGGCATGCGCTCTTGCGCCTCTTCCAGGTGCATCGTCGTTTCTTCTAGCATCTGCTTTTTTTCTTCGAGTTGCAGTGCCAGATTTTGTAAATGCGAAGAGTCCGGGATGACCAAGCCTTGCTTCTCTTGATTCAGACGCTCACGGCGTACCGCTAAAGTGTTCAGAATATTCGAAGCATTGCGTTGATGCGCAGATTCGAGTTCTATCTGCTGTTGCATCTGCATGATTTTGGCGCGCGACTCGGTCGATTTGAGTTGCGCATCACGCCAGACTTGCTCTAGCGCCGGGATTTTTTCGTTTTGTTGCGCTACTGTTTCCTGTGCTTGTTCGCTACGCATCGCCAATTCTTCGACGTGCATTTCGGCATCAGATAAATCATCTTGGAATTGCTGACCTTGACGCTGCCATTGATCGCGTTGCGCTGATAGGGAATTTAATTGTGATTGCAAACGTGCGCGAGATTCAATCACGAATTTAATCTGCGCTTCAAGACTGCCAATCTCAGCATTGGTTTGATACAAATTACCCTGCGCCTGATGCATCTTGTCGCCGACGGCATAATGCGTCTGACGCATTTGATCGAGTTCTAATTCGACATGGCGTAACTTGGCCGTTTGTTCTTCCAGATCAAGCTGGCATTTCTCAATTTCAGCGAAATGCTTCTTTTGCTCAGTTGCAGCTTCGCGCTTACGCAACATCCACAATAATTTTTGTTTCTCTTCTTGGTCTGCCTGTAAAGAATGATATTTGTTGGCGACGACAGCCTGCGCTTCGAGCTTTTCTAAATTATTATTTAACTCGCGCAGAATATCTTCAACCCGCACCAAATTTTCGTGCGTATCGTGAATGCGATTTTCAGTTTCGCGGCGGCGTTCTTTATACCGTGACACGCCGGCAGCTTCTTCCAAAAACACGCGCAATTCTTCCGGGCGAGATTCGATAATGCGGGAAATCATACCCTGACCGATAATCGCGTAAGCGCGCGGCCCCAGGCCAGTTCCTAAGAAAATATCCTGAATATCACGGCGGCGCACTGGCTGACCGTTGATGTAATAGGTTGACGTACCGTCACGCGTCAATGTCCGTTTGACCGCGATCTCGGCGTATTGGCTCCACTGTCCGGCCGCTTTGCCTAAACTGTTGTCAAAAATCAGTTCGACTGAGGAACGTCCGGCAGGCTTACGATGCGTTGAACCATTAAAAATAACGTCTTGCATGGATTCCCCACGCAATTCAGAGGCTTTCGATTCGCCCAAGACCCAGCGCACGGCATCGATAATATTCGATTTGCCGCAGCCATTCGGGCCAACCACACCGACTAATTGGCCAGGAACATGAAAGTGAGTGGGATCTACGAAGGATTTAAATCCAGCTAATTTAATAGAAGTTAAGCGCACGTTATTTTTATTTATCGATTTTTAGACCAATTTTAGACCAATTTTAGACCAAGATGCACAAATTCAATCCGCTTCTGACATGCTATCAACTTGTCTTTTGCTTTTACAAAAAACATCATAATAGATGACGATTTACTTATTGTTCGAACAAGTAAGGCTGCACATCATAACATTCTGACGGCCTAGTTTTGCAGATTTTGGCAAGTAGGCGACGCTAAAAAACTTCGGTCTTGACACTTTAAGTGAAGGAATGGCAAAACTTCCTTGAACTTGCCCGCTTAGCATAAGCCAAGCGCGGCTATAATACGTCTCTGCTGCAATCTAAAAATGCGTAGGCATCTGTCGCTCAAAGCTGGAAACTCTTAATTAGCTTGCCACATTTTTATCGTTTTAATTTGAAATCCTATTTTCTCCGTATTTTTAAGTGAATTTCTCCGTGAATCCCAATTTAGAAAAACTACAAGCTTATCCGTTTGAAAAATTAAAACGCCTGTTTGCTGGCATTACCCCCAATCCCGATTACAACCCTATCAGTCTTGGCTTAGGCGAACCTAAGCATGCCACGCCTCAATTGATTAAAGATGCCTTAATTGCCAATTTGAATGGTTTAGCCAATTATCCATCGACTAATGGCATCGAAGGATTGCGCATCGCGATCAGCAATTGGTTAGCGCAACGCTATGACATTCCCGCTTTAGATGCTGCAACGCAGATTTTGCCCGTCAATGGCTCACGTGAAGCGCTATTCTCATTAGCGCAAGCGGTGATTGATCCAAGCAAGAATAGCCACGGTGCACCTATCGTGATGTGCCCAAATCCCTTCTATCAAATTTATGAAGGTGCGGCCTACTTGGCTGGTGCGGAGCCCTATTTTGCGAATGCGAATCCGGCAAAAAATTTCGCGCCGGACTTTAGCCAAATTCCTGAATCTATCTGGCAACGCACACAATTGCTGTATGTCTGCTCACCAGGCAATCCGACTGGCGCAGTGTTAACACTGAATGACTGGAAAGAATTATTTGAATTATCGGATCGCTATAATTTTGTGATTGCTGCCGATGAATGTTATTCAGAAATCTACTTTGGTGAAACAGCACCGCTAGGTAGTTTGGCTGCAGCACGTGCATTAGGTCGCGATGATTATCCGCGTTTAATCACCTTATCCAGTCTCTCCAAACGCTCTAACGTTCCTGGCATGCGCTCAGGCTTTGTTGCCGGTGACGCCAATATCATTAAACAATTTTTGCTATATCGCACCTATCACGGCGGTGCCATGTCGCCTAGCATACAAGCAGCGTCGATCGCGGCATGGAATGATGAACAACACGTGATAGAAAATCGTGCTTTATACGTCAAGAAATTTTCACAGGTCACCCCTGTTTTACAAGAAGTCCTTGATGTTGCTTTACCAGACGCTGCTTTTTACCTGTGGGCAGGCGTTGATAAGCATATTCAAATCTCTGATACGGAGTTCGCGCAAGGTCTTTACCGAGACTATAATGTGACAGTGTTGCCGGGGAGCTTTTTAGCTCGAGAAGCACATGGCATCAACCCGGGCAGTAATCGCATTCGCATGGCCTTGGTCGCCGAAGTTGAGGAATGCATGGAAGCGGCGCAAAGAATCGCTGCTTACACAAAACAATTAATGGAACTTAATCACACCCGATAGTTCCAGATCATCATTTTCGTATTCAATTTTTTACTTTCACTTTACTCAAATAACGTCATGACTCAGCAATTACAAAACATCATCGATCAGGCATGGGAAGACCGCGCTAGTTTTTCACCAAAAAATGCACCAGCGGAATTGCGTGAAGCAGTTGCGCATGTATTAGAACAACTTGATTCCGGTAGTCTACGCGTTGCGCAAAAAATTGACGGTGCATGGCATGTCAATCAATGGGTAAAGAAAGCCGTATTACTGTCTTTCCGTCTGGAAGACAATATCGTGATGCCATCTGGCGAGCACATGCAATTTTTCGACAAAGTGCCGACGAAGTTTGCGAATTACACCACAGAAGATTTCGCTAAAGGTGGCTTCCGTGTAGTCCCACCAGCGGTCGCACGTCGCGGTAGTTTTATCGGTAAGAATGTCGTGTTGATGCCTTCTTACGTCAACATCGGCGCGTATGTCGATGAAGGTGCCATGGTCGATACATGGGCAACAGTTGGCTCCTGTGCGCAAATCGGTAAGAACGTGCATTTATCTGGTGGCGTTGGCATCGGTGGCGTATTAGAACCTATGCAAGCCAATCCAACCATCATCGAAGACAATTGCTTCATCGGTGCGCGCTCCGAAGTCGTCGAAGGCGTCATCGTCGAAGAAAATTCTGTGATTTCTATGGGTGTGTATATCGGCCAATCCACTAAGATTTATGATCGCGCAACTGGTGAAGTTACTTATGGTCGCATTCCGGCAGGTTCTGTCGTGGTATCTGGCAATTTGCCATCAGCATGTGGCAAATACAGTTTGTATTGCGCTGTCATCGTGAAACGTGTGGATGCACAAACACGCTCTAAAACCAGCATCAATGAATTATTACGCGGTGCTTAATTAGATCGCACTAGAGCAAAGTCATCATTTTAAAAAAATTAGGATTACACCTTTTTATCTTCACAGAGGAATTATCATGGCAATGGATCGTTTGTTTCAATTGATGAAAGACAAAAACGCGTCGGATATGTTTTTCGCGATCAACTCACCGATACATCTGAAAATCAATGGCAATCTCCTCCCCATCAATCAGCAGAAGATGGATGAAGAAAATATTATGGCTTTGCTGGCGGAAGTTCTTTCCGCTGAACAGATTGCTCAATACAAGCGTGATAGTGAGCTCAATGTTGGTATTGGCATGGCAGGCGTTGGCCGCTTCCGTCTTTCTGCATTTAAACAACGCGGCTCGACTTCCGCCGTGTTTCGTTTTGTTCCGGGTAATATCCCAGCATTTACCTCATTACATCTGCCGCCAGTATTGGCCGAGCTAATAATGGAAAAGCGTGGTTTGATTTTGGTTGTTGGCGCTACAGGTTCCGGCAAATCCACTTCGATTGCGTCCATGCTCGACTACCGAAATGAGACCAAGACGGGACATATTCTAACGATTGAAGATCCGATTGAATATCTGTTCAGAAGCAAAAAATCCATCGTCAATCAACGTGAAGTCGGAACAGATGCCGATAGTTTAAAGACGGCACTTCGCAACTCATTGCGTCAAGCGCCCGATGTTATTTTGATCGGTGAGATTCGTGATTTAGAAACCATGATGGCAGCAATCGCTTACGCTCAATCTGGTCACTTAGTGGTCGCCACCTTACATGCAAATAATAGTTATCAAGCCTTAAACCGTATTATTAGTTTCTTCCCAATCGAAAACCGTAGCGCTCTGCTCTTAGATTTGGCTTCAGCGATCAAGGCAGTTATTTCACAACGCCTAATCAAAGCAGTCAATGGTGGTCGCTGCCCTGCAGTAGAAATCATGTTGAACACACGCTATGTGGGCGAATTAATTGAGCAGGGAAATATTTTCCAAATCAAAGAAGCGATTGAGAAGAGTTTGGCGCCAGGTTCACAAACTTTTGAACGCGCTCTACTGCAATTAATCAAGGACGGATTGATTACACAAGAGGAAGGCTTAGCCAATGCCGACTCGGCCAATAACTTATTGTGGTTGCTGAACAATGACACGGCTTTAGCGCAAAAAGCAAAAGAAGAAGCTGAGCCAGAAAAGAACACCGACGCGACTTTTACCGAATTTAATTTAAACATGTAATGAAGACTGCAAACATCAATATCCGCTTATTTGGCATTCCCAACTGCGACACGGTAAAAAAAGCCCGCACTTGGTTAGAACAACAAGCGATTCCATTTGAATTTCATAATTTCAAAAAGGATGGTTTGACCCAAGCGCAAGTTGAAACCTGGCTACAAAAAATTGAGCTTGATACCTTAATCAATCGCAAAGGCACAACTTGGCGTGCTCTCTCCGACGAACAAAAATCGTGCGCCGATAACCGAGACGATGCCATTGCCTTGATACTAGAAAATCCGTCTTTAGTTAAGCGCCCTGTTTTGCAAATTAATGACGATGAACGTCAATACGTCAGCGTTGGTTTCAATGATCAACTCTATCAAACCATTTTTAAAGAAATCTAAGTTTTCATGAGCAAAACTCTCGCACTCACTGAGCAACTAATCGCATTGGATTCTGTCACGCCAGAGGATAAAGGCTGTCAAAACACCTTAATCAATTTGTTGAAACCATTAGGTTTTACTTGCGAAACCATCCAATCTGGTGATGTCACGAATCTGTGGGCACGTCGCGGTACGACCCAGCCTTTAGTCGTTTTCGCAGGCCACACCGATGTGGTACCGACTGGTCCGGTAACGCAATGGCAATCAGAACCATTTGCCCCTACGCATAGAGATGGCAAGCTATTTGGTCGTGGTGCCGCCGATATGAAAACCTCAATCGCTGCCTTCGTTGTCGCGACGGAGGAATTCGTCGCAGCCCATCCTGATCACAATGGCTCCATCGGCTTCTTGATCACCAGCGATGAAGAAGGCCCGGCAACAGATGGCACTGTCATCGTTTGCAATCAACTCAAAGCACGTGGTGAACAACTCGATTACTGCATCGTCGGCGAGCCAACTTCGAGCGATGTTCTCGGTGACACCATCAAGAACGGGCGACGTGGCACGATGTCCGGCAAACTTATAGTTAAAGGCGTACAAGGTCACATCGCCTACCCACAACTAGCAAAAAATCCTATCCATTTAGCAGCACCGGCGATGGCAGAACTGGTGAACGAAGTTTGGGATCAAGGCAATGACTACTACCTGCCAACCTCCTGGCAGATGTCGAACATTCATGGCGGCACTGGTGCATCCAATGTCATTCCGGGTGAAGTTGTGATCGATTTCAATTTCCGTTTCTCCACAGCTAGCACTGCCGAAGGTTTGCAACAACGCGTGCATGCCATTCTCGACAAACATCAACTTAATTACGACTTAAAGTGGACTATAGGTGGTCATCCATTCTTAACGCCGAAAGGCAATTTAAGTGATGCGCTGGCAAAAGCGATCAAAGATGAAACTGGTGTAACGACAGAATTATCCACCACAGGCGGCACATCCGATGGACGTTTTATCGCCAAAATCTGTCCACAAGTCGTGGAGTTTGGTCCGCCGAACGGCAGCATCCACAAAATCGATGAGCACATCGAGGTGCGTTACATTGATCCACTCAAAAACATCTATCGCCGCGCATTAGAAAATCTCTTACTAGGCACCAATTAACATGACGAACGCAAATACACTCCCTTTCCAAACGCTACGCGATCTGTTGCGCTATGCCGTGACACGTTTCAATACGGCGCAATTATTCTTCGGTCATGGTAGCGCCAATGCCTTAGACGAAGCTGCTTACCTGCTGCTGCACACCTTGAAATTGCCGCTCGATAAAATCGAACCATTCTTGGATGCGCGCCTGTTACCGCATGAAATTGATGCGGCAGTTGCCGTGATTGAACGCCGCGCCACCGACCGCGTTCCAGCGTCTTACATTACGAATGAAGCATGGTTGGGTACCTATAATTTCTATGTCGATGAACGCGTCATCGTACCGCGTTCCTTTATCGCAGAACTCATTCCAGAACGCTTCACTCCTTGGGTACAAGATCCTGAAGAAGTCACCGACATCTTGGAGCTATGCACGGGTTCTGGCTGCCTGCCTATCATGTTGGCAGATGCTTTTGAAAACGCGCAAGTGGATGCTGTTGATATTTCAAAAGATGCCTTAGAAGTCGCGCGGAAAAATGTCGCGACTTACGAACTGGAAGATCGTATCACCTTGATCGAATCCGATTTGTACAACAATGTTCCTGACAAGCTGTACGACATGATCATTACCAATCCACCATATGTCAATTCCAGCTCGATGAGTAAACTGCCGAAAGAATATTTGCATGAACCGCAAATTGCACTGGCAGGTGGCGACGATGGCATGGATTTGGTCCGCAAGATTGTAGCGGGTGCCGCATCACGCCTCAAACCAAATGGTATCTTGATGGTCGAAATTGGCAATGAACGCGTGTTCGCTGATGAGGCGTTTGCCGAATATGGTCTGACTTGGTTGTCTACCAGTGCCGGTGATGACATGGTTTTTATGCTCACCGCTGAACAGCTACAAGAGGGCAATTAAAGCGCACCAATCAATTCGCGTTAGATTCGTTACGCAAAAGCTTCATCGCTCAAAACGCTGGCAAAAAAAGCGTTTTGAGCATTTTTATTTTTATACCCGATTTTTAATATCCATTTTTTTGTTAGTCAATAATGATACGTCTTCAACAGGTCATCCTCGCCCGCGGTACTAAACCCCTTTTCGACAGCGTCGATGTCACACTTAATCCAGGCGATAAAATCGGTCTGATTGGTTCCAACGGCGCTGGCAAATCCAGTCTGTTTGCCATGCTGCGCGGTGAGCTGCATCCGGATCAAGGTAGCATCGAATTTCCAGCTAAATGGCAATTAGCGCATGTCGCGCAAGAAACGCCACCTCTGGAACGCAGCGCGATTGATTATGCGATTGATGGTGACGTCACACTACGAAAACTAGAGGCACAATTAGCCGAACTCGAAGCGCAGCCAGAGTCACATGATAATGGGATTGCGATTGGTGAAGTCTACGGTGCCTTGTCGGATGCTGACGCCTACACCGTGCGTTCACGTGGCGAACAATTGCTGCTGGGATTAGGCTTCACGATTGAGCAGATGGAGCAATCAGTTGCCAGCTTCTCTGGTGGTTGGCGTATGCGTTTAAATCTGGCACAGGCATTGATGTGCAAATCCGACTTACTGCTGCTTGATGAACCAACCAATCACTTGGATCTGGATGCGATTATCTGGTTGGAAGACTGGCTCAAACGTTATGCCGGTACACTCATTATCATTTCGCATGATAGAGATTTCTTAGATGGTGTCGTGAATGTTGTCGTGCATATTGATGAACGCAAGCTCAAGCGTTATTCAGGCAACTACTCTGCGTTTGAACGTCAACGCGCAGCGCAATTAATCCTCGCGCAAAGTTCCATCGAAAAACAAAGCCGCAAGCGTGCTCATTTGCAGTCTTTCATTGATCGATTTGCCGCCAAAGCGTCCAAAGCAAAACAAGCGCAGAGCCGTATCAAAGCCTTGGAAAAAATGGAAGAATTGGCGCCTTTGCGTGCAGCCGCAGAGTTTTCATTTGAATTCCGCGAACCGTTGAGTGCGCCAAATCCTATGCTGGTCATGGATGACGTCGATTGCGGTTATCGCATCGAGTCACAAACTGATCATAGCTTTACCGAAAAGAAAATCGTTGGTGATGTGAAGTTTTCTTTGCAAATCGGTCAACGTATCGGTTTGTTAGGGATTAACGGTGCAGGTAAATCCACATTGATCAAAACCATCATGGGCGAGTTACCGCCATTAACGGGCACGATCACGACGGGCAAAGGTTTATCGGTTGGTTATTTCGCCCAGCATCAAGTCGAAATGCTACGTCACGATGAATCTCCACTCTGGCATTTAGCCCACATCGCACCGGATGTGCGTGAACAAGAATTGCGCAATTTCCTGGGCGGATTTAACTTCCCTGGCAGTATGGTGACGAGTCCAATCGCGCCTTTCTCAGGCGGTGAAAAAGCACGACTAGCATTGGCAATGATTGTGTGGCAGCGCCCTAACCTCTTACTGCTCGATGAACCGACCAATCACTTAGATTTGGAGACACGCGAAGCTTTAACCGAAGCTTTAGCGCAATTCGAAGGCACGCTGGTGGTGGTATCACATGACCGTCACTTATTACGCGCCACGACTGATCAATTCATCATCGTTGCCGATGGCAAGCTCTTACCTTTCGACGGTGATCTAGACGATTACAAAGATTGGCTCTACAAAACCAAACTAGAACAAGCAGCCGCAGCTGCGAATGCAAATACGAACGCGAGTACTGCAGGCCTTCCCGTCAAATCCAAAGAGAAAGCCGCTGCACTGCCCCAAGCACAACCTGTACCAAGTGCACCAGTCGATGAAAAAGAACGCAAACGTCGTGACGCAGAAGAGCGCCAACGCATCACCGCATTGCGCAAGCCAATCGAAGCCAGAATCAAACGTCTGGAAGAACAAATGGCTAAATTAAATGTGAAGAAGGACGACTATAGCAAGCACTTGGAAGACAGCGCCATCTACGACGAGGCGAATAAAGAGAAACTAAAAAATCTCTTATTGGATCAAGCCTATGTGGTGAAAGAGCTTAATCAATTAGAAATCGATTGGCTGGAACAACAAGAATTTTTGGAAGCTGCAGTATAAGGCTTGTATTAGTTAGCCGCGGTGAAATGACGACTTTTTGAACAAGACCAAAACACATTCACCATCATGCCGAACCTGACTCCAAAAGCGCCAACTTTAGTTTTGATGCTAAAAATTTGTGCATTTAGCGCCTTCACCTTCACGGCGTAGGTATTTACAGAAGTCGGAGCATCACTAAAAGTCCCCTCCCTTTCAAGGGGAGGACTAGGGTGGAGATGGGTTATAGTGACGCAATCAGTAGTTTTTATCGGACAACTAAAACTCATCCCCATCCCAACCTTCCCCAAACAATTGATAGGGGGAAGGGTTATTTCATCGCACGCCAACTTGTGTAGATACCTATGCCTTGAAAGGGAGGGAATTTTAGTAGCGGCTACTCAGATTGATATTCACGTACAAAACTAGCAAATTTAGGCAGGCCATTTGATGTTAAATCCCGATATCGGTATGTCACCCAAGTACCGATCACTGGTGGTTTTTTTCTTTGCTCATCATCAAATCCGGTGCCCAGTTTAAATTGTTTGCCATCTCGCGTTTCTAACAGCAAAGCCCCCATCATGCCTTGTAGTCTTCCTTGCCCGCCGATGATGGCAATTACCTTGGCCTCTGCGTCAAATTGTGGCTTTAGCTTGTAGACGAAGTCACTGCGCCCCGATTGAAACTCGGCACTGGCCAGATGTAAGACTAAGCCTTCTGCTTTCTGTAGTGTTAGCTGTTTGAGTTTGGTCTCGACTTGCTCCACTGACTTAACGGCTTCTTGCGGAATGACTTGCAGCCACGGAATTTGTAGTTTTTCCACTATGCCGCTCAATCTTTGCAAACGTTGATCAAAATCACCTTGCGCTAAGGGATACTCAAACAAGCAATATCGAATTTGGCGCCACTCATCCTCATTTGCCTGACTACGCCGCACTGCGCCGGATAAACGCTCAAACTGCCCGCGCCCCATCCACAGTTCACCATCTAAAGCATGTGTAGGAAATTTATCGATGAACCAAATAGGTGCGTTAATGACTCTCCCACTGCGGAAATAAAGTTGCTTGCCATCCCAATAAGCGCGTACACCATCCAGTTTTTCACTCATTAAATAATCGGAAATATTTGCACCAAGCTGGCGTACGTCCAATAAAGTTTGCGGCAAAACTAAGGCTAAGTTAGTTCTCTTGAGCGCATCACTTTCTGGCGAATTAGTATTTGGTTCTATAGCAGAATGCGTCTTGGCAGATGCCGAAGCAGTCAATAAATTCCAAGGTATAAGTGACAGGAGTAAAAGCTGACGACGTACTGGCTGCGAGCTGTTTACTCTCTTAACTAACTTCTTTTTATACGCGTTCATATCTTTACCTTAAGGTGTTTTAAGATATTTAAGTATAAAAATATTTAGATTAAATAACACTAAAACTTCATATTCTGTAGCAAAAAAACAAAACCACCGATCATGAATGAAGTCGGTGGTTTTGTTTTTTTCATTTTTGCCTGAATTAATCTGGCAGAACAAAAATGGCTTAGCTAAGTTGTCTTACCATGAGAATTACTTCTGCGCCTTCACCACCTGCATTGCACTAGCAATCAAGCCACTCATATCACTCATGTTCGCAGGTACGATAATGGAATTGTTCGTCTTCGCCAAATTCGCAAATGCCGCTACATATTGCTCAGCCACTTTCAAATTCACCGCATCTGCACCACCTGGCTCACGAATCGCTGCGGCAGTTTGACGAATCGCTTCAGCACTTGCTTCTGCGATTGCCAAAATCGCGCCTGCCTGACCTTCAGCACGATTGATCGACGCTTGCTTTTCACCTTCAGACTTGGCGATGGATGCTTCACGTTCACCAGTTGCGATATTAATCTGCTCTTGCTTACGACCTTCCGAAGCAGCGATCAGGGCACGTTTTTCACGTTCCGCAGTGATCTGTGCTTGCATCGCATGCAGAATTTCTTTTGGTGGCGTCAAATCTTTAATCTCATAACGCAAAACTTTTACGCCCCAATTCGCAGCAGACTCATCAATCGCATTCACGATCGTTGTGTTGATGTGATCACGCTCTTCAAAGGTTTTATCCAATTCCATTTTACCGATCACAGAACGCAGCGTGGTTTGTGCCAACTGCGTAATCGCCGCGATGTAATTAGACGAGCCATAAGAAGCACGCATTGCATCGGTAATCTGAAAATACAAGATACCATCGACCTGTAATTGCGTATTATCTTTGGTGATACAAACCTGTGGCGGCACATCGAGTGGGATCTCTTTCAACACATGTTTATAAGCAACACGATCGACAAATGGCACAACGATATTTAAGCCTGGGCCTAAGGTCGCATGGTACTTACCGAGTCGCTCGACCACCCATGCATCTTGTTGGGGTACGACCTTGATTGTCTTCATGATAAAGACCAAGGCCAAGACAAACAACACCATCACGACAAAGCTAGAATTTTCCATTTTATTTCCTTTATTGTTTTGTTTAATTCTTTGTAGAGAAAACTTACATCCGTTTTTCAGGCTGGATGAACAATTAAGCGACTTCCTTCAACTGCTTCAATTTCATACATCCCAACTTCACCAGCAGCATGGCGTAATTCGACGTCCCACATGGCACCACGGTATTTTGTTCTGGCAACAAAAACACCATTTCCCTGATCCTGCCAATCATCAACTTTTAATTGCTGACCGATATCGATATTCACATTCGGATCGCTTGCTGTTTCGCGCCGCTCTTTCCAACCATACTTACTATTATGCAGCGTCAATGTTGCCGCACTGCCGATGACTGCAGCAATCAACATTTGAAATTGCACTGAGCTGATCAACAACGACGCTATTGAAGCACTGACCAAACCAACCGCAAACATCAACAAATAAAAAGTCCCTGTGAACAACTCAAGAATAATCACCACGCCAGCCAATACTAACCACCAAGTCCACGCTTCCATTTGATATTCTCCTTATAAAGAATTGCAACAGTTTGCCCGATAACTAACAAATTGTCATCGGTATTTCACAGACAAAAAAACCCTCGACATCGAAGATGTGGAGGGTTTTTTGCAGGTAATTCGAGGAGTTACTAATTCTGTGTTTTTTCTTGTTTTGATGAGTTCACTCTACTTTAAAAAAATGACGTGATGATGAAATCATTTTTACTCAACAAAAAAGCGCGAAGACTCAATTGAATCTTCGCGCCCGAATTTACTGAGAAGTTACTTCAATAATTTACTTAGCAACCACAGCCAACTGCTTCCAAGTATCAATCACAGAATCAGGATTGAGCGAAATTGACTCTATCCCTTCTTGCATCAACCATTCCGCAAAATCTGGATGATCAGAAGGTCCCTGACCGCAAATACCAACGTACTTACCTGCTTTGAGACAAGCAGAAATTGCACGTGACAGCATTGCTTTGACTGCAGGGTCGCGCTCATCAAAATCTGCTGCTAACAGCTCCATACCGGAATCACGATCTAGACCTAAAGTTAATTGCGTCAAATCATTGGAACCGATAGAGAAACCGTCGAAGAATTCTAAGAACTCTTCAGCAAGAATCGCATTCGAAGGGACTTCGCACATCATGATTAAACGCAAGCCATTTTCGCCACGTTTGAGACCATTCTTACCGAGCAGATTCACGACTTTTTCTGCCTGGCCTAGAGTTCGTACGAAAGGCACCATGATTTCGACATTAGTCAAACCCATGTCGTTACGCACGCGTTTCATTGCCGTGCATTCCATCTTGAAAGACTCGGCGAAATCACTGGCGAGATAACGTGCAGCGCCACGGAAACCTAACATTGGATTTTCTTCATCCGGTTCGTAGCGTGTACCACCAATCAGTTTTTTGTACTCGTTGGATTTAAAATCAGACAAACGTACGATGACTTTTTTAGGCCAGAAAGCTGCGGCGATGGTTGCGACACCTTCGGCTAATTTATCAACGTAAAAGGCTTTTGGTGATGCGTGACCACGTGCCACAGATTCAACCGCTTTTTTCAAGTCTGGATCAATATTTGGGTATTCCAAAATTGCTTTTGGATGCACGCCGATATTGTTATTGATGATGAATTCCAAACGCGCTAAGCCCACACCTTCGTTCGGTACCGATTGGAAATCAAATGCTAATTGTGGATTACCGACGTTCAGCATAATTTTCAATGGCAACTTCGGTAACTCACCACGAACTTCTTCTGTGACTTCGGTTTCAATCAACCCGTCGTAAATTTTACCTTCGTCGCCTTCAGCGCAAGACACAGTGACTAAGGTGCCGTCTTTCAAAAGATCCGTCGCATCACCGCAACCAACTACCGCTGGCACACCGAGTTCACGCGCGATAATCGCCGCGTGACAAGTACGACCACCACGATTGGTGACGATGGCGGCAGCACGCTTCATGACTGGCTCCCAGTTGGGATCGGTCATATCCGCGACCAGTACATCGCCTGGTTGTACGCGTTCCATTTCGGATGGATCGTGAATGACGCGTACACGACCGGCACCAATTTTTTGACCGATCGCACGACCTGAGACCAATACTGCGCCCGTACCTTTGAGTTTGAAACGTTGCTGTGCGTCGGTTGCTTTTTGCTGTGATTTCACCGTTTCTGGGCGCGCTTGCAAAATATAGAGTTTGCCATCGCGACCGTCTTTGCCCCACTCGATATCCATAGGACGGCCATAGTGTTTCTCGATGATCACAGCGTACTTCGCTAATTCAACCACTTCAGTATCGTTCAAAGAATATCGATTACGCAGTTCGATGGGCACATCGACCGTCTTCACAGAACGGCCCGCTTTGGCTTCGCCGGTGAATTCCATTTTGATCAATTTGGAACCGATATTACGACGTATCACTGGCAATTTCCCCAATTCCAGCATTGGTTTATGCACATAGAATTCATCCGGATTCACCGCACCTTGCACGACCGTTTCACCAAGACCGTAGCTAGAAGTAATAAACACCACATCTTTAAAACCAGACTCAGTATCTATCGTGAACATCACACCAGCCGCGCCCAAATCTGAGCGTACCATGCGTTGCACACCAGCAGACAAAGCGACTTCCGCATGCGTGAAGCCTTTGTGTACACGATAAGAAATTGCACGGTCATTGTACAAAGACGCGAATACATGCTTCATCGCTTCTAACACATTGTCGATACCAACGACGTTGAGAAAAGTTTCTTGTTGACCTGCGAAAGAGGCATCTGGCAAATCTTCAGCGGTTGCCGAAGAACGTACTGCGAACGACATTTCTGCAGTTGAGTCTGCGACGAGTTTGTTATAGAACTCTTCGATTTCTTTTTGCAAGCGTGGCTGGAAAGGTGTGTCGATAATCCATTGACGAATTTCAGCACCGGCTCTCGCCAATTCTTTGACGTCTTCAATATCCAAAGTAGCAAGACGATCTGCAATGCGCTGCGCCAATGGCAAACCACCATCGATACTATGCGATAAGAAATCACGAAATGCTTGTGCCGTGGTGGCGAAACCACCTGGAACACGCACGCCTGCAGAAGCAAGCTGGCTAATCATTTCGCCAAGTGAAGCATTTTTACCACCGACGGAATCAACATCGGTCATCCGTAAGTTTTCGAACGAGGCAACATAAGTTGCTTCGGTATTTGCTGCGTTAGACATAACAACCTCTTTTTTGATGATAAGAAATCTTTCGCACTGCTTCGTTGCGCACCAGCTATTTGCGCATTGATTCGTTGTTATGCAAGCTTGTTTTATTATTCTGTTACCAGCACCAACGCTTATATGGGATAGCATTTTACCTTGTGCGCTGCAAAATTCACATTTAGCTTATAAAATTTGTGGATTTTTTAATTGATATATCTACCCTGTCAAATTCGCCATACATTTCCCTTTGCTTGGATGGATTACTGTACAATTTCTTCCCACAATTTGACGACACATTTGACCAATTCCCCTATGCCAGATCACCAAGCACCTGTTCTTCCTGTTGCCAATCGTACTGTCTTTTTTGTCTCTGACGGAACAGGCATTACGGCCGAAGCCTTCGGACATTCAGTCATCACGCAATTTGATCTAAAATTTAAACAAGTTCGCTTGCCGTTCATTGATGACATTGAAAAAGCGGAAGATGCAGTACGCCGCATTAATGAAGCTTTTGAACTGACAGGGAATCGCCCTATTGTTTTCTCCACTTTGGTTAAGCCAGATTTAGCAAATGTGATTTTCAAATCCAAAGGCTTGCATATGGATTTGATTCAAACCTTCGTTGCTCCCTTAGAAGAAGAGCTAGGTATTAAGTCTACCCATACAGTGGGGCGTAGCCACAATATTGCAGATACTGAAGAATACAAAAACCGAATTGAAGCGATCAATTTCTCGCTGGCACACGACGATGGGCAATCGAATAAAAATCTTTCGCTAGCCGATGTGATTTTGGTCGGAGTTTCGCGTTCAGGCAAGACGCCAACTACGCTTTACTTAGCGATGCAATATGGCATTAAAGCAGCGAACTATCCCTTAATTCCGGACGATTTTGAGCGCGGCAAATTACCATCAGCATTACCTGAATTTAAAGGAAAAATATTTGGTCTCAGTATCGCACCAGAACGCTTATCTGAAATACGTAATGAGCGCCGCCCGGGCAGTAAATATGCGTCTTTAGAAAACTGTCGCTACGAAGTAAATGAAGCCGAGGCGATGATGAAACGAGAAGGTATACGCTGGTTGTCTTCTACCGCAAAATCCATAGAAGAAATCGCCACCACGATTTTGCAAGAAGTAAAACCTGATTCTCGATTGTAAAAATAAAAAAGCTTGAAGTAGCGTTTTCTACTTCAAGCTTTTTACAGAAATCTTTATAAGCAAATCTAGCAAATCTAGCGGATCTATTTTTAAGCACCTGCAATCTGTTGCCGGACTTGCTCAAAAAAACAAATCGCCGCACTCGCAGCCACATTCAAAGATTCAATTTCGGCCTTTTGCGGGATTGTTACGGTGTCAGTCGCTAAGACCATTAATTCAGGATCAACACCCTGCCCTTCATGTCCGAACAACCAAGCAAGCGGGCGATTTAAGTTAATTTGATAAATCGTCGTTTCGGTATGCGAGCTGGTCGCCAATACTGGAATATCCGACGCACTGATCAAAGCGTGTAAATCGACATTCTCAAATATTTCCACTAAAAAATGAGCTCCCATACCTGCCCGCAAAACTTTTGGCGACCATGCAGAAGCGCTGCCAGGACTGCAAAATACTTGCTGAATTCCGGCCCCAGCAGCACTACGCAAAATAGATCCAAGGTTCCCAGGGTCTTGCAAATTATCGAGTAAAACCGCATTCACGGATAATCGCAATGGCGCTTGCTCCTGATTCGCTGCAATCACAAAAAGAATACCAACGCCATTCTCCACCTGACTCAAAGCCTGATACAAATTATCCGGCAATACGATGCAATCAGCACCGTCTTCTTCACATAGTGCGACAATACCAGCGACTTCATGATGATCAATACAACTGGCAGAGACGACACATAACTCAGGTGCACCACGATGCTGCAAAAACGCCTGACAAAGGTGCACACCATCGAGCATAGTCTTTGCGGCTTTTTTCCGTGCACTAGCACTACCTGCTAACTGTTTGAGCTCTTTGTATAAAGCGTTATCGCGTGAACTAATTTGTTTCATCGTCACAGGTCTTTCAAAAGCGCTTTCACAGGCGCATAGGATTTTCTATGAATGGGCGACACGCCATGCTGTTTGAGTCGTTCTAAGTGCAAGGCAGTCGGATAGCCTTTATGCTGATCTAAGGCATATTCTGGATACTGCACATGCAACTGCGCCAATAGGTGATCGCGCGCAGTTTTAGCTAAAATTGATGCAGCAGAAATCGCAGGAACTTTATCGTCACCTTTAACGATAGCTTCAGATCGTACCGCCATGACCGGACAACGGTTACCGTCAATCAAAGCTAATGTAGGGGTGATTTTTAAAGCCTCGACCGCGCGTCGCATCGCCAACATGGTCGCTTGCAGGATATTTAAGGTATCAATTTCTTGCTCTGAACATTCTGCGATTGCCCACGCTAATGCCTTCTCTTTAATCTCGATTGCTAGCGCATCACGTTGTACTTCACTGAGTTTTTTTGAGTCTCGTAAGCCGATAATCGGACGTGAAGGATCTAGTATTACCGCAGCAGCAGTCACTGGCCCAGCTAAAGGACCTCTTCCTGCCTCATCGACACCGCAAATAATTTCGCCTTCGTCATCAAATAAGGAAAACAAAGAGAGATTTTCTTGTTTTTGATCGGCGTTTTCTTTTGTTTTCTTAGTCATGCAAGAAGGCTTTCAGTTTTTCCACATCCAAAAAATAATGGCAGATCTGTATTGCTTCTGCGCCCTCTTTTTGTCCGTACAGTACTGGCACTAATTCATCAAATCGTGTCAGTAATTCTTCATCAGCATCCACATCCAAGATAGCTATCGAAATGTCGACGTCATCCAAATACTGTTTTAGTTGCAGCAGCATGTCATCACACAAATGACAGTAGCTGCGAGAATAAAGCGTGAAAGATGGCATGGAGTTAACTCAAAAAACAGCAAAGCGATAAAGTCAGATTATATCGCCTTCAATGATGTTTCCAGTTGAATTGCGTATAAAGCAAAAAGCCGCGCTGCAAATTACAGCACGGCTTCATTTACCTCAACGTAAATTGCGCCTAAAAAGTAGACTTAGGCTAGCTTAGAATTACATTATTTACTAACCGGCAGGTCGAATCACAAGGAATTGTGACGCCTCGCCTCTGCGCACCAAAAGAACCACGGATTTTTTGGTATCAAGCTTGACGACCATAGCATCAAATTGTTTGGCGTCTTTTATCTCGACATTATTCATCATCAAGATAACATCACCTGGACGCAAACCACTCACCAATGAAAGTCCATCAACGTTATCAATAACGACGCCATTTCCACCTGGCATTTGACGTTTCTGCGCATCAGATAAATCTGACACAGACAGCCCCAGATAATTGTCAGCTTTTTCGCGCTTTGCTTTCTTCTCTATTTTTTGAGATGGATTATCCGCTTCGGCTTCACCAATTGTAACAATAATGTCTTTCGCAGCACCTTTACGCCAGACGGTCACGGTCGCCTTACTTCCAGGTTTGGCAGCACCAACGATGCGCGGTAAATCGCTACTCTTTTCTATCGTGGTGGAATTAAACTTCAAAATCACATCGCCTTCCTGGATACCCGCTTTTTCCGCCGGTCCACCAGGTTCCACTTTCGCCACAGGCGCACCCTGCAACTTACTCAGACCAAGCGTTTCAGCGGCTTCCTTACTTAGCTCGCCTCTCTGCACACCGATTCGACCACGAGAAACAACACCAGAGGTCTTCAACTGCTCAACTACGCGCATCGCTTCATCAATAGGAATCGCAAACGAGATACCCATGTATCCGCCTGAGCGGCTATAAATTTGCGAATTAATACCAATTACCTCACCGCGCATATTAATCAAAGGCCCGCCGGAATTTCCCGGATTGACTGCAACGTCAGTTTGAATCAAAGGCAGATAATCGCCCGTGTCACGCGCCTTGGATGAAATAATTCCCGAAGTCACGGTGTTATCGAGATTAAATGGCGAACCAATCGCGATGACCCATTCACCCGCTTTAATTTTGTCAGAGTCACCGATAGCTATTTTAGGCAATTTATTACCTTCTATCTTCAACACTGCAACGTCAGTGCGGCGATCAGTTCCTATCACTTTCGCTTTGAATTCACGTTTATCCGTCAATTTGACATAAACTTCAGACGCATCCTCGACGACGTGGGTGTTGGTCAAAATATAGCCATCCTGACTCACAATAAAGCCAGAGCCAACACCACGCGGTACTTCTTGTTCTTGCTGGCGAGGTGCTTGACGACGATTTCTTGGTGCTTGTTGAGGTACGGGCATACCGAAGAAACGACGGAAAAATTCCTCGGCCTGATCGTCACCACTAAATGGGTCACCTTGCATTTGTGAGATTTTCTGCGTCGTGCGAATATTAACAACAGCAGGACTTGTACGCTCAACCAACTGCGTAAAATCGGGCAAGCCGGTGACTAAGACAGGAGCAGGTGCAGCAGTCGGCGCCACTGCGGTTGCTTGTGGCGTAATCGCAGCATGTGCATTGACATTATTTGATGTGTTTAAAAGACTAGCGGCCGTAAAAACGGAGGCGCTAATCAGTACAGAAGAAATTAATATAGAAATATGTTTTTCAACAGGAAAAGACCGTAATTTTTTCATATTGTCACCATGAATCTGATTTGCGTTGGACTATTTTTTAAATTGGATTGAATTGATCACTTGTTTAATTGCCGCATTTGGCACTTCCCCAACCACAGTCAACCAATTTTCACCAAGACGTTTCCCCATAATCGTCATTGCGCCCTGTTGTAAACTTCCTTCAGTTCGACTACCACTATTGGGCTCAATGAAGACCGAGATTGTCGACAAACCATCTGAGAACATCATTTGAACGACTTGGTGTGATTTTGTTTGATTTGCATCTGTGCCAGACGCATTGCCTGAGATAGGAATGAATCGTTTAGTTTCAAGAGTCTTTTTAAATCCATTGGGTAAATTCTTAACTATCCATCCGGAATTCACATTCGCCTGAACCGTCATATTTTCCACTCGCCACTGTGATACATTTCCAAAGCTGGGTTTCAACTTTGGCTTATCAACTTCACCGAGAGAAACCTGCGTAAAAGCGATTTGTTCAATGACCTCACTGCGAGGATTGAGTGTTTGCATTCCTAATAGAAGCCCCGAGTTCTTTTCGACACATAAGCGAAAACCGTAACGCAAACTATCTTTAGGCTGAAAATTAATCACCTGACACTCAACGCCAGCCACACGACTCATCTGCGCTTTTTTGATCAAATATGATTCGGGTAACAAATGCACATTTTGATTTAATAGAGCTGGAAACTCTTCCTGGCTAAGATTTTTTTCGACCTGTATCAGCTTACTTTCAGGCAGATAGCAAGAAACTTCACCATCACGACGTATGTATTCCCTAGGCTTCGCATCTAAAATTTCTAACTTTTCAACTTCCGTTTCACCATCAAATCCATGAGTGATTCTAGAAGTTCGGATTTGATTTCCCTGCTGATAAACAAAGGTGCCGGAATAGCTGGTTTTTTTTGCTGCAATTTGAACAGATTGCAGCATTTTCATGAGCTCACGCTCTTCACCAGTATTGGCATGCGCAGCAGAATATGGCAATAACAATAGACACTGGGCGACTACCAAAAGAAAATGTCGAAACCACATAAGATTATTTTTCCGACTCAGTGGAAGAAGTAACATTAGCTCTTTGAATATAACGAGCACCATTATCTAAACTCGGCGATGCCTTTTGATGCGCTAACAAATAACTATCTAAACGTGGGTCACGCAACATTTCCACTTGATTCTCCAGTTTAGGGGCGAATTCAACGTCCTTAGACATCTGAGTTGCATTTGAATTCGATGCCAACTTTAGTCCCGGTGCGGCAAACTGATCAGCCTGGTCTTGCTTCGCCAAGGAGGAATCAGGCACACCAGAGGAGCGGAGTAAAGGAATAATTTGTGGAGCCATCAAAAAACCTAACATGATGGTTGCCGCTACACTAGTAAGTGCCCAGTATCGGGATTTTTGCAAGCGACTTGCATCGCTAATCGACGTTTGAAGCGACTTCGGTGCAACAAGCACCGGCTCGGCATCCAGTGACGCGGCTATTTTTGCAGAAAAATCAGCGCTAAAAGAAACAGCCAGGTCATCAGATCGCAAAACATCACCGAGCAGATGATAGTTATCCCATGCTTGTCTAATTTGTCTACCCTCATCCGTTTTCAATTGAGCCATCAACTCATCCAATTGAGTATCAGACATTTCCCCATCTAGCAGGCTAGATACAAGTTCGTCATGATTGCGCTTATTCATTTTTTCTTCCCAGTTCAACTTCATTTATTTTTTTAACTTCATTACCATGCTAATTTCGACACAAAAATTCACCATCGTTGATCTATCGAGGTACCAATTAAAGGCCGCAATTTTTCTGCGATCGCTTCTCTTGCTCGAAAAATTCGACTACGAACAGTCCCTATCGGGCAAAGCATCACTTCTGCAATTTCATCGTAACTTAATCCTTCAATTTCACGCAGCGTAATCGCATTGCGCAACTCTTCAGGCAAAGACATCATGACCGCATTTACTGTTGCAGCGATCTGCTTACTAGCCATCAGAGATTCTGGCGTATTAATATCTCGCAAGCCGTCTGCATCATGAAAACTCTCTGCTTCAGACACATCGGCATCTGTTGAAGTGGGAGCTCGCCGTCCCTGCGTTACTAGATAATTCTTCGCTGTGTTAATTCCTATCCTATATAACCAAGTATAAAATGCAGAATCCCCTCTGAAATTCGCCAGCGCGCGATATGCTTTAATAAACGCTTCTTGCACTACATCTTCAGCTTCGGCATGATCATGGACGAGTCTAGACACGAGCCGATAAAGTTTCCTTTGATATTTAGAAACCAGAAGCTCAAATGCCTTTTTATCTCCACGCTGAACTCGCTCAACCAATAATTGATCTATATCGCGTTCACTTGTCACACAAACATTCCCATTTTGCTGAATTCTTAATTATTTTCGGTTAGATAATTACTACTATTGGTTTGACGCAATTCGTACTCAAAAGTTCCCATCAGACAAATTATTCAAACCATCAACGGAGTTCAAATTTCGATGTGCGCAGTAATTTACCGCCACAGTCAGCCGACGAAAACCATCATCCACAACCGAGTCCCGCGAAATTAACAGAAATTTACGAACGCCAGATTCACTTTCGATGCACAAAACAATTAGCTGCCTCCAAACAATAACAAATTTTTTCATCCTCGCAGCCATAAATTGAGAAGTGCAGTTCACATCGATGGAACGAATCAAAACATTTCCGCAATCGTCAATTTCAAGATGATACGGTCGTGCCACACCAACACCCTGATGCAAAGACCGCAAAAACAACACAAAAATTGCCACTAATAGCGCAAAAAAAAGATAAATCATCTGCTCCTGATTACTCACCAGAGCAAGATAAAAAACGCTGCCGAAAGACATCACGAGCATAAAGCGAACTATCCACATTATTTGGATGGAAGGCTTAACCAGAACTGAAGCAAGCACACGCATAGAATGCCTTATCAAAAAAAAAAAACACCACATACATTATGTGGTGTTTTTTTAATGACAGCTAGCAAAGAACGATGATTTTTGGATTTAAACTTTACCGAAAATCAAAGTACCATTCGTACCGCCAAAACCAAATGAATTTTTCATTGCGTATTGAATCTTCATTTCACGTGCCGTATTCGCACAATAATCGAGATCACATTCTGGATCTTGATTCATGATATTGATTGTCGGCGGCGAAACTTGATTATGCACAGCCAATACAGACAAAACCGATTCCAAACCACCAGCACCACCCAACAAATGACCCGTCATCGACTTAGTCGAATTGATCGTCATTTTATAGGCATGATCGCCAAATGCTGCTTTGATCGCATCAGTTTCATTCTTATCACCTAAAGGCGTAGAAGTACCATGTGCGTTCAAATAGCTAATTTGCTCGGTATTTAATCCCGCATTTTTCAATGCATTGACCATGCTACGACGTGGCCCATCGACCGTCGGTGTCGTGATATGGTAAGCGTCACCGCTCATACCAAAACCTAACACTTCTGCATAAATCTTGGCACCGCGCGCTTTTGCGTGTTCGTACTCTTCCAACACCATCACGCCAGCACCTTCGCCCAAGACAAAACCGTCACGGTCTTTATCCCAAGGGCGTGAAGCTGTCGACGGGTCATCGTTGCGAGAAGATAAAGCGCGGGCAGAAGCAAAGCCGCCCAAGCCTAAAGGAGAAATCGTTGATTCCGCACCACCAGCAATCATCACGTCCGCGTCACCGTATTCAATCATACGTGCAGCATTTCCTATGCAATGTAAACCTGTGGTACAAGCAGTAACAATCGCCAAGTTAGGACCTTTCAATCCATACTTGATCGACAAATTACCTGAGATCATATTGATGATAGATGCTGGCACAAAGAAGGGCGTAATGCGACGTGGGCCACGCGCAATCAAGACTTCTTTAGTTTCTTCGATCAATGGCAAGCCACCAATACCCGAACCGACAATCACACCAATACGTTCCGCATTTTCTTCAGTGACGGTGATGCCACTATCTTGAAAAGCTTGCACGCCAGCAGCGATACCAAAATGGATAAAAGTATCCATATTGCGCGCTTCTTTGGCAGGAATATAATCTTCGATATTAAAACCCTTCACTTCCCCAGCAAAGTGGGTGGTGAATGGCGTCGCATCAAATTTGGTGATCGTGGCAATACCAGATTTACCAGCGAGGATGGCTACCCATGTGTCGGCAATATTATTGCCGACAGGAGACACACAACCAAGGCCAGTAATTACAACTCGACGTTTACTCGTAAGGCTCAAGCGTCTCTCCTGGAATTAATAAAGCAATCCGACAGAATTAAGCTTTGACGTGCGCAGTTGCGTAGTCGATAGCTTGTTTAACAGTCGTGATTTTTTCTGCTTGTTCGTCAGGGATTTCCATTTCGAACTCATCTTCCAAAGCCATGACCAACTCAACTGTGTCGAGTGAGTCTGCGCCCAAATCATCTACAAAGGAAGATTCAATTTTGATGTCAGCTTCAGCGACGCCTAATTGTTCAGCGACGATTTTTCTAACGCGTTGTTCGATATCAGACATGTGGTCTCCATTAGTGGTTACAGAAAGTGCGCGCATTTTATCAGGTTTGCGCGCGAAAAGAGCATTTTTAGATGCCGCACCGCCAACTCCGCTCAATTTCAGCGAAATTCGCTTAATTTACAACAATTATATTAACACAAATACATGCCACCATTCACATGAATTGTTGTTCCTGTGACATAACCAGCTTGTGGTGAAGCTAAAAATACCGTTGCAGCCGCAATATCTTCTGGCTGTCCCAATTTACCCATAGGAATTTGGCTCAGGATCGCTGCCTTCTGATCATCGGTCAAAGCTTTAGTCATATCCGTATCGATAAAACCAGGCGCAATACAATTAACGGTAATATTACGACTACCAATTTCCAATGCAAGGGCACGACTCATACCAGCCACCCCCGCTTTTGCAGCAGCATAATTCATTTGACCTGGATTGCCAGAGGAGCCAACCACGGAAGTAATGTTAATAATGCGGCCATGCTTGGCCTTCATCATGCCACGCAAAACAGCGCGAGATAAACGTGCGACCGAGTTCAAATTGGTAGAAATCACACTATCCCAATCATCTTCTTTCATACGCATCGCCAATTGATCTTGCGTGATGCCCGCATTATTGACCAAGATTGACAAAGATCCGAATTCTTTTTGAATTTCATCAACCAATGAACTGCAACGCTCTACGTCATTGACATTAAATGCGACACCCTTACCTTCCTCAGGATTTACTTCTTGCAGATAGGCTGTAATCGCTTGCGCACCTGATTCCGAAGTTGCAGTGCCAATGACTTTTGCGCCCGCTTGCGCTAAAGCAATCGCGATTGCCTTACCAATTCCACGAGAAGCGCCTGTTACCAATGCCACCTGATTTGCTAATTGCTGCGTCATATTCCCTCACTATTTTTTCAGACTTGGCAGCTATGCTGCTGTCACAGTTTGTTATTTAATGAATTTAATTATTCACCCGAACTTAGCTCGAACTTAGCTGAAGCTCAATTAAAACCTAATTGAAACTTAGTTCGAGCCTAAAGATGCCAATACTTTTTCCAGTGTTTCTTGATCATAGATCGCATCACCGAGCAAATCACCATTGATGCGTTTAGTCAAACCCGCCAACACCTTACCTGGGCCGCATTCGATCAATTGCGTGATGCCTGATGCAGCAATCGCATTTACCGTTTCAACCCAACGCACAGGGCTTGCCGCTTGACGCACCAACGCATCTTTGATCAATGCTGGGTCAGTGACAATCGCGACATCAACATTATTAATCAATGCAATCGCGGGTGCGGAGAATGAAACATTCGCCAAATACCCACGCAACTGGTCCGAAGCTGGCTTCAGCAACGAAGAGTGAAATGGTGCAGATACAGGCAAAGGCAAAGCACGTTTAGCACCTTTTGCTTTTGCCAGTTCACAAGCACGTTCAACCGCAGCTTTACTACCAGCAATCACCACTTGTGCTGGCGCATTAAAATTCACCGCCTCGACAACCTCAGAGGTTGAGGCGGCAGCCTCTACGCATGCAGCAATCACATCTGCATCGCTCAAACCCAAAATAGCAGCCATACCGCCCTGACCTACTGGCACTGCACTTTGCATAGCCTGTGCACGGAAACGCACCAAAGGCACGGCATCTTTAAACGCAATCACGCCAGCTGCAACCAAAGCCGAATATTCACCCAAGCTATGGCCAGCAACAATAGAAGGCAGCTTACCACCAGCAGCGATCCATGCACGATAAGTCGCGACAGCTGCAGTCAACATCACCGGCTGTGTATTCGTCGTTAAATCTAAATCCTCTTTTGGACCTTCGGAAATCAATTTTCCCAAATCCATCTGCAAAGCATCAGAAGCTTCTGCAATCGTGTCTTGAACCACAGGGTTACCAGCAAAACCATTTAACATGCCGATTGCTTGTGAACCTTGACCTGGAAATACAAATGCAAATTGCGTCATAATATTTTTACTCTACGTATTTTTAAATGAAAACAACAATGCTATCAACGTTACATCTTGACTAGAGCAGCACCCCACGTGAAGCCACCACCAACACCTTCTAGCATCACAATCTGACCTTTTTTGACGCGACCATCGCGTACTGCAGCATCTAATGCCAAGGGTATCGAAGCGGCCGAAGTATTGCCATGCTGATCAACAGTAACAACAACTTTATCCAAAGGTAACTTCAGTTTTTTTGCCGTACTTTGCATGATACGGATATTGGCCTGATGCGGAATCAACCAATCAATTTGACTGGCATCCATGCCGGCAATTTCCAAAGCTTCATTAGCGACTTTCTCCAGTACGTTAACAGCCAATTTAAAGACTGCTTGACCATCCATATACAGAAAAGCGCTGCCAGCTATCACGCCAGCGTTAACACTTCCGGGCACACACAAAATATGTCCATGACTACCATCGGCATGCAATTTTGTCGCTAGCACACCAGGCTCTTCAGACTGTTCCATGATGATAGCACCAGCACCATCACCAAATAAAACACAAGTAGTGCGGTCTTCAAAATTGAGAATACGCGAAAATACTTCAGCACCAATAATCAACGCTTTTTTATGCGAACCAGATTTGATCATGCTATCTGCCATCGCCATCGCATAGATAAATCCACTACACACTGCTTGCACGTCAACCGCAGCAGCACCGTTAGTGATGCCCAATTTATTCTGTACAACACAAGCCGTGCTTGGGAATCCGCCAAAAAAATCTGGAGTCGAAGTCGCTAAAATAATGAGATCAATATCATTAGCTTGCAAACCAGCAGCATCAAGTGCCCGTTTGGCAGCCTCAACTGCCATATCACTGGAGGTGACGTTCGGCTCGGCATAATGACGCGCCGAAATACCGCTGCGCGATACGATCCATTCATCGGAAGTTTCAATTCCCTTTTCAGCCAACTGCGCTGCTAATTCGTGATTCGTTACTTTTCTCGGTGGCAGGTAGCTTCCTGTGCCTATAATTTTGCTATAGAAAGTCATGCGTCTTTATCTGTTTTATTGTTCAGTCGAACCGGAACTAGCTGTACTTGCCTCTGCGGGCACTGGCATTAATTCCGCCAAGGATGTTGTGATGCGCGCAAGCACATCATTTTTTACTGCATCGAATGCACGTTGTATCGCCCACTCGTAACTATATTTATCTGCACCGCCATGGCTTTTAATCACAACACCACGCAAGCCCAATAAACTGCCGCCATTATAATTCGACGGATTCATGGTTTTTGAAATATGCTTCAAAGCGCCACGTGCGATCAAAGCGCCCAATATATTCAGCGGATTACTTTTAAATGCGTCCGTCATCGTGGTTTTAACAAAACGTCCCAAACCTTCTACGGCTTTCAAGGTGACATTACCCACAAATCCATCACACACCACGATGTCAGTAGTACCTTTGAAAATATCGTTACCCTCAACATTGCCGTAGAAATTCAAAAGGCCGCGCTCATGATCCGCGCGCAATAATTGCGCCGTGCGTTTCACCACGTCATTACCTTTAATATCTTCTTCACCAACATTCAGCAAGCCAACTGTGGGGCGTGGCTTATTTTCAAGTGCGGCGACTAATGCAGAACCCATAATCGCAAATTGATGCAAATGCAAAGGTTCGCAATCGACATTCGCCCCCAGATCCAGCATATAAGTGGGTAGTTTTTTTTGATTCGGCAAAATGCTGCAAATCGCAGGCCTATCAACGCCAGGCATGGTCTTAAGGACATAGCGAGACACCGCCATCAAGGCGCCGGTATTACCAGCCGAAACGCAAGCTTGCGCCAGCCCTTCTTTCACTTGATTTAGAGCGACCCGCATGGAGGAATCTTTTTTTCTGCGCAAGGCAATTTCGATGGGATCATCCATCTCCACCATTTCACTCGCATGCACAATCGATAATCGTGAATGATTTAGCGCGCCTAGTTTTTTTAATTCTGCTTGCAAGACAGTTTCCTGCCCTACCAAAACAAATTCAACATCAGGCTCGCGGTTCGCAAATGAAACTGCTGCCGCTACAGTGACTGATGGGCCAAAATCACCGCCCATACAATCAATTGAAATTTTTATTGTCATGTATTTGTTACTATTTTTTCACTTCAAGAGACTAATCTTATCAAGAATGTGGCAAACAATCACCCAATTAGGCACGAATTACGTGCGATTTACGTCCGAAGAAAAAAATGAAAGATGGAAATGAACAAAAACTAATGCTGGTTTTGAACATTTTTTAGAATAAAAAAAAGCGGCGTCAAGTACGAGACTCGCAACGCCGCTTTATCGCTAAGAACAAATTACTCGTCGTTCTTAGTTTTCAATACTTTACGACCACGGTAAAAGCCATTTGGGCTGATGTGGTGACGCAGATGTGTTTCACCTGTTGTTGGCTCGATACCTAACTGTGGTGCAGTCAAGAAATCGTGTGAACGGTGCATACCACGTTTGGATGGTGATTTTTTGTTTTGCTGAACGGCCATGATAACTCCTAATACTTCAAAAAATGTTTCTAAAATTTAACACACTTGAATCGACAATCAAATCTTTTTTGCCGCTCAAGAATCCCTAACAATACTTCGACCTGAGTGTTTTTTCAGAATAATGCCACTAGGTACGCCCACTTACTTTTCATTGCAACTTTTTCAGCACAGCGAATGGAGACACTTTAGTACTTGTGCTCGCTGTATCTACCGCATTTACATCGTTCGCTGCCTCTGATTGATTGAATGAACCAACTACATCAGGGCATACTGCATGTTTGGGCGATTGGGGTATTGCCAGCAACGCTTCATCTTCAATCAAATCCATGACATTAAATGTTTTGCTGCCTACTACTACATCAATCTCGTCATCTTCGAGCATGCTTTCAATTTCGTCGGCATGATCATCGTCTTTGGCGAGAATTAATTCTGCTTGTGAGTCTATTGCGAAATCAAATGGTGTCAAGCAACGTTGGCACATCAATTGAAGTTGGCCATTGACTGTCAGTGTCAATTGAGGAAAACCCAATTGATTAACACTGCCCTGCAAAGACCAATTCAAGGCGCCATCACCATTTGCACATTCCACTGATAAACGCGGAAAATCAGCAATTTTTGTACTACCCTCACGTTGTTCACGGTGCTGACAAAACGTAAAAGCGTCGATGACAAATGCTTGCATAGGATTTCTAGACCCAGAAAACCTGCGATAATAACAGGATTACACCTTATTAGTCAAAGCCTTAGCGCATTTAGCCTAGCTAAGGCTGTGAAATTTTCTTTGATTTTCAAAAAAATAGCGTTTTTCAAACAAAAATAAATACAAATTATGGCCGAAATATCATCAAACGTATCAAAACAACAAATTATACTTGCCTCAAGTTCCGTCTATCGCAAAGAGCTCTTGGCTCGATTACATCTGCCGTTTATTTCAATCACCCCAAATATTGATGAGAGCCCCAAAGAGTACGAGAGCCCTGATCAAACTGCCATCAGATTAGCACAAGAAAAGGCGGAAGCAATTTCCCTGCAATATCCAGACGCCATAATTATCGGATCTGACCAAGTAGCAACACTTGATGGAGAACAAATTGGCAAACCTGGCGATCATCACAACGCTTTACGCCAACTACAGTCCATGCGTGGCAAAACGGTTATTTTCCACACCGCTCTTTGCGTGTTGCACAATCATGCGGAAAATCAACACCATCAGATACAAATCGAAAACTGCAAAACCATCGTCCAGATTCGCAATTTAAGTGACGCCGAACTTAATGCTTACCTCCATATCGAAAAACCCTACGACTGTGCGGGCAGCGCAAAAAATGAAGGACTGGGGATCGCCTTATTAGAATCAGTGCAAAGCAATGATCCCACAGCATTGACAGGCCTACCACTTATTGCATTGACTAGCATGTTACGCAATCTCAAAGTGGATTTTTTTAAATAGACTGACATTACAGCAAGAACAAGGAAAATATGACTGGCACCCTTTACCTCATTCCAAATACGCTCGGATTATCTGAAACTTCGCAAGACAACCCACTAGCGCACATCATTCCAGAAACTGTGCAAAGGATGAGTTCGCAATTACAGTACTTCGTCGCAGAAAACGCAAAAACCACTCGCGCCTACTTAAAAATCCTCAACCAATTTCACCCGCTCGCCAAACCCCTCCAAGAATTACACATTAGCGAACTCAACGTCAATACACCAAACGAAGCATTACAAACATTGATAGCCCCATTACTCGCTGGAAATGACATCGGGCTAATATCTGAAGCTGGCGTTCCTGCAGTTGCCGATCCGGGAGCCAATCTGGTTAGACTCGCTCATCAACACAACATCAAGGTTAGCCCTTTGGTCGGTCCGTCTTCTCTTCTACTCGCGATAATGGGAAGTGGACTAAACGGGCAAAGTTTTGCGTTCAACGGTTATTTACCGACAGACTCTGCGGCACGAACAAAACGCATTAAAGAACTCGAAGACCGTTCACGAAAAGAAAAGCAGACACAGCTAATCATCGAAACACCTTATCGAAACACGCCAATGCTTGAAGCACTTGCCGGCACTTGCCATCAGCAAACACTGATCTGCGTTGCCACAGATTTGAGTCTACCAACTGAATCAATTCAAACCAAATCTGCTGGCGATTGGAAAAAACAATTACAAACAAAAGCAGCACCAGACTTTCATAAAAAACCGACAGTATTTTTATTTTTAGCCTAAGTTCCGGCAATGCTCATGGATAAGATCGAGATGATTAAATTACAGTAGCTAGATTAACTGCATTAGCTGTACCAGCTCATATTCGACCTTATCCACACACATCTTTCCGCAACAGTTTTACTCAAATTCCACGCCGCGGCGCCCTATCCAATACGTCAATATCCCAAGCAGGCAAACTGCAACCGTGCTTGCCAAAATAATCGCCTGATGACGTACATCAATTGATGTCGCGTTTAAGGCTGTCATAACATAACTCCAAGGATAATAGACCCATTTTTCTGACTGCCCAATCTGAACGATTCCCATCGTCGCAATTACTCCTGCGGCTAATGGTGCGACAATATTTTGCACACGCCAACTAATCCAATGCTGAAATACCAAAATCGGCAGCGCACTAACACAGGCAAAGAAAATAAACCGCAAGAAATCAAATTCAAAAGCCTGCAAAGTAGAAAATCCTAATAATCCAAACACAAAAATCGCCAACGAGGTCATCAATATCAAGGCCAAATTTGCACCAAACATAAAAATCACAGCAAGCGCAAATTTCGCCAAGAATAATTGACGGGATTGAATCGGCAGCGTCAACATCAAACGCCAGGTTGCATTTTTATGCTCATTCCCATTCAATAAACCTGTAATTAATGCCAAATACAGTGGGAACATAAAATACCCCCAAATTGCGGTATTTCCAGCCCAATACATATCCCATCGAATCACGCCCGTTTTATTGGTTTTTAATTGCACGCCAAAACAAAGAATCGCCACCATCAATGGACAGGCCAGCATCATCAATAACGCTAAAGAGCGCTTCACCTTTAAGAGTTCCACCCGAATCAAAGTAAAAATCATGCTACCCTCGCCTGCGTTTGTTGATGGAACCATTGCTCCAATGACGGTTTTTCGAAACTAGATCCATGCAAGCGAAAATTTGCTTGAACAACACAGGCATTAACGCGATATGCAAATTCTTGTGAGATCTCGGTCACCAAAAGCTGGGTTGCACTTATCACTTGCGTGCGAAACTCGTTCGTGTGAAGCAGGCTCGCCACCTGCACTGCGTCATCCACATTCAATGAGAGCGCGCCAACCTGCGTCGCATAAATCTCATCCAACTTACATTGAAATTGCACCTCACCGTCTTTCAGTAGAGCGAGATGGCTCGCGATTTTCTCCACCTCATCGAGTTGATGGCTCGATACGAACACGGTGCATTCCGCCTGCTCAGGCAAGCTACTAATTAAATGGCGAATCTCTTGTATTCCTGCGGGGTCCAAACCATTTGTTGGCTCATCCAAAATCAATAGACGTGGACGCCCAAGCAAAGCGTGGGCTAAAGCCAAACGCTGCTTCATACCCAAAGAAAAATGCCGGATCAAACGCCCCGAGTCAGTGCGTAAACTAACTAATTCTAAGACCCGATCAATTTCCTGATTAGGCAGCGCTTTAATTAGACAAGCAATTTTTAGGAACTCAGTTGCAGTTAAATTTGGATAAGCACTAGGCGCCTCAACTAGACACCCAATGTCTCGCAATATCGATTGGCGATCAGAGAAAATACTACGCCCTAGAACTTGAATATCGCCACTATCGGGTCGCAATAGTCCGACCATTAATCGAATCGCCGTTGATTTGCCCTCACCATTATTACCAAGAAATGCAAAGATACTTTTTTGTGGCACTGCTAGGTTAAGATTTTTAAGCACTTCATGAGAAGCAAATCGCTTCCGCACCTTAGTCATTTGTATCGCTAAGTCACCCACCATATTCATCTCCACTAAAAATACGTTTAAACGCAATTGAACGCCATTGAGTGCGACTAAAACCAAATGCTTCAATGTACTAGCCAAATAGTAAATTGATAGGAATATGAATTGGTAAAAAGTGATGAATGATCGCAAAAATGCGATCAGTATTAGAAAATACGCGATGAAATAAAAATCAGAGACCAAGGCGGACAACTTCCACGCACCTTGAGAGATAGGAAATACGTGGCGAAAAGAAGGCTGCCACGTTTTAGCTTAAGGACATTGATTCTTCAAACCGAGCCAGGGTTAAAAATACTCGAATGACTCAATCACATCAAAGCAAAGCTCTTGCGAAATTATTGATGACTGCAATATCAGGTGCCATAGCGATAAACGGAATTTGTTCACGCAAAAGCATTTCATGTAAAGCTTGGTCAATTTTACGCGCGTCTTCTTCATTCTGAAAACGTCCTGTTTGCACGTACTTTTTATCTCCACGCTCAACCAAGATATTAATATTATCGTGCTTGTTATACCAACTAAGTATCTGCTGACGTGTCTTGGTGACATCACAAATATTTTCAGTATATGTTTCGTTGTAATACAGTACCTGCATCAATGCACATTCCGTAACCAAGTACTGAACTTGCCCATCTAAGAGGTCAAGCATTTCAAATTGTCGCTGCGCAACTTGGTATTGATTTTTAAGCGCATCAAAATTCTTTTGCCACACCAAAGCTTTTGCATAATCAGGAATTTGCTCTACTGACTTATTGCGTAAATTTAAATTTAGAATAATTGCAGATGAAAAAAGCGACTTATCGCAACCCGGACCACCGATGATATTGATAATTTTGGTAGGATAAAGGCGCATCTTGTGCTCTTGACTAAGACGGGAAGCTCCTGTGACTTGAACAGACATAATGACCTCGATAGAGAAGTAACATCATTTGCATCGATATGTTTCCACATGCTAACACATCGAATTAACGAGTAAAACAATGTCTATCGGTGATAGCAAAATTTGTACACAAAACTGCACAAAGTCTGGCGACTCTTAAAACACTGTATCGCCATCAATCATTAATGAACGGCCATCAATGAAAACGGGGTTAAATCAATTCAGATTTAACCCCGTGCTGGCGACAGCGCAATCGAATTAATCGACGCGAATTACCTGATCGCCAATACGGAACTTTTCCCGGCGATCGCCCATCAATGCGCGCAAATCTTTGATACTCAAATCACTGATTTCATGCATACGAATCAACAACGATGCGCCAACTGGCAGATGGTGATGACGGATTTTACTAATTACTGGTGGAGCAACTTCTAAAGCTCTAGACAAAGCAGCGTCATTTTTTAAATGCAATTGCTTAATCAAAGTATCTAGAAGATTATTTGGGTTATAGTCAAAATCATCTGACTTTAAGTCTAAAAGGTTTGCCATTTTTTCTCACTCTTCACAAAATACAGTTAAAAATTATCTGTATGCACCAAGACCAAATCGGTTTGGTTGTTATTTATAATTTTGCATGCATAAAGCATGTTTACGCATGCTCCTTACTCCTGAACAATTTTACGCCAAGCAACTTTTTAGAAGTGACTCCATCAGAATCATTTTCTTCACTATCCTAGTTTTTTAACGAAAAATTCATTCTAGCTTGACCTTCTCACACGACTTTTGATCTTCGCCAAATAATCGACTGATGTGTTTTGGCGGAAAGACAGGGATTTGAACCCTGGATACGTCATAAACGTATGCCGGATTTCGAGTCCGGTGCATTCGACCACTCTGCCATCTTTCCAAACTACCAAACATAGTCAAGCTCGCGATTGTAGCAAAGTTCAAAACTGTTTGGTAGCCTGTTTTTTTGGCAATTTCCCTCTGAAAAGCCGCGATTTCATTAGATCTTTCTTTTTATATCTTAGATATATAAGGCTATAAAGAATATTTCCCCACATAAATAATACCTATTTAATCATTAGAAATTGGCTTCTAAACCGCCGTAGCTATCGTACAAACAAATCTCTCGCAAGCTTCTGATGTAAGAAAAAACTGCATTTGTATGAAACGATGGAAATATTTATTCAAAAAATTTAACTAACTTAATAGGATGAAATATCCCGGTCACAATCGCTCGCTAAGCTATTTGAACCGAAAGTTAAATTTGACTCGGCAATTTCCAATCGGCAAATATTTATTCTATGGAACACGGATTAAGCCTTATTTCCGACACCACTCTTTGCTATGAAGCAAAGATATTCCCCATGATTGATCAGGTCCATACGCAAAATACGGTCTTATTTCAATTACATCGAATTATTCGCGAACGACAACTCAGCGCACGCTTCCAGCCCATCATTCACATGGAAAGTGGTCATATTCTTGGATATGAAGGTCTAATTAGGGGGCCATCAGACAGTGCTTTGCACTCACCGATCAACTTATTTCAAGCAGCTGCCGAGCACAAGCTCAGTGTGACTGTTGAACATCTTTGCCGACGCATTGTTCTTGAACAATTTCAAGCATTGAACCTCCCAGGGAAATTATTTCTCAATGTGAGCCCTGAATGTCTGCTTCAACGCGATGCAAAACATGGTGAGACTTTAGACTACATACATGAGATAGGAATTAATCCTGAACGTGTCATCATTGAGCTTACCGAATATCAACCAACGCACGATTACGCATTGCTGTACGAAGCAGTTTTACACTACCGAAACATGGGATTTGAGATTGCGATTGATGATCTCGGAGAAGGCTTTTCTAGCTTGCGTCTATGGTCAGAACTACAACCAGAGTTCGTCAAAATAGACATGCATTTCATTCAAGGAATTGATAAAGACTCTGTCAAACGTCAGTTCGTCCGTTCAATTCAAAGCATTGCAGAAAAATCTGGTTCAAAAGTAGTTGCTGAGGGAATTGAAACGCAGGCCGAGCTTTTGACTTTATTGGACTTAGGCGTGGCCTGTGGGCAGGGATATCACATCGCAAAACCTCATGCGAGCCCAGCAAAATCGATTTCAGCGGAAGTGGCGAAAACGATTTCCGTAAAGAAAAATAGAACTCCGTCGATCTTGATTGATACAAGCGAAATAGCAGTGACAATTAAAAATTTAATTAAAACACCTCCAACTATTAGCTCCACCACGCTCAATAATGCAGTTGAAAATTTATTCCTAGCAGATCCAAAATTAAAAATCATACCGGTTGTTGACGGCCATCTGCCTATTGGCATCATTAATCGCCACAATATGATTGACCGATTTTCAAGGCCGTTTCAACGTGAACTCTATGGCAAAAAACCCTGCAAAGTATTCATGGATTGCAATCCATTAATCGTCGAGCAAAATACTAGTCTTCAACAAGTCAGCCATATGATTGTTGAAGCAGATCCCGAACATCTTATCAATGGGATCATTGTTGTCGATAATGGATGCTATGTTGGGTTAGCGACGGGACCCGATCTCATGCGGGAAATCACCAAAATGCAAATCGAGGCGGCACGCTATGCAAATCCATTGACGCAATTACCCGGGAATGTGGCGATCAATCGTCATATTGACCAATTAATTCAGCAAGAAATTCCATTTACGGCATGTTATTGCGACCTCGATCATTTCAAGCCATTTAATGATGTCTACGGCTACCAACGCGGTGATGAAGTCATTCAAATGAGCAGTAAAATTATTGTTCAACACTGCTCCAGCGATAAAGATTTCATCGGACATATCGGAGGAGATGACTTCATTATTGTGTTTCAAAGTAAAGATTGGGAACTACGTTGCAGGAATATTTTACGCGCATTTGAAACCGCTATTTCCGACTTTTATAGCAATGAAGACCGGGATCGAGGCGGCTACATCAGTGAAGACCGGCAAGGGAAAAAAGTTTTTTACCCCTTAATTAGTTTGTCATTAGGGGTCATTAATGCGAACATCGGACAGTATGTTTCACATCATCAAATCGCGATTGCTGCGGCTGAAGCAAAAAAACAAGCGAAGCGCTTGCCAGGAAATAGCTTGTTTATTGACCGCCGGCAGGAAACGACAGTCCACCCATAAAAAAATTCGTTTTACAGATTGTCAGAATCGGACAGAAGTAAATAATATAAATCAAGATTTATATACACAAATTCGCAGCCATATCTACTGAGCTGTCGTTATTTTTCCTCGTAATTTTTCCTATTTACCTAAAACTATTGACAAGCTTCTGTGACAGCAATAGCCTTACGCGATGTTGTTACCGAGGTGTCCCAGCGAATCTCATAAAACAACGCAGAAAAGTTTAATATTCTTCCTTCTATAAAGCGAATTTGCTATGACAAAAACTTTACTTAGCCTTCTATTACTTTCCACCCTCACCGCATGTGCTAGTGTTGAAACCGAAGATCCAAATTCGCCAAAAGTCGCTGTTGAACGAGAATATCGTGTAGGCAGCACAATTCCACAGAAAAAGAATGCGCGTTCAACGTCTGACGTAAAAACCGTTTCATCAGATGATTTAATCAATATGCCACGTGCAGCAACGCCGAACGACCCTTTAGGCAAAAAGTAAGTAGTTGCATCACCACCAATAAAAAACGCAGAGCGCTTTCCAGCTAACTCTGCGTTTTTTGTTCTGCGTTTACATCACCTTGAAATTTAGCCTACCCAAACCCGCGCATTTCTAAACATACGCATCCAAGGTGAATCTTCACCAAAGGATTCTGGTGCCCACGAATGTAAAACGCTGCGGAATACACGTTCTGCGTGCGGCATCATCACTGTGAAACGACCATCATCATTCGTAACGGAAGTTAAGCCGCGTGGTGAGCCATTCGGATTGTAAGGATAAGCTTCCGTTGCCAGACCATGATGATCAACAAAACGCATCGCTGCGTGTACAGCATTGATATCGCCTGTGGTTGAAAAATCTGCAAAACCTTCGCCATGCGCCACTGCGATTGGTGTTTGTGTGCCCGCCATACCTTGGAAGAAAATCGATTTAGATTCGAGAATCTCAACCATCGAGAAACGGCCTTCAAATTGCTCGGATTTATTCTTGGTGAATTTCGGCCAAGCTGTCGCGCCTGGAATGATGGACTTCAAATTACTCATCATCTGGCAACCGTTGCAAATACCCATACCGAAGGTATCGTTACGATGGAAGAATTCAGAGAACTGCTCGGACATCATAGCGTTGAACAAAATCGTCTTCGCCCAACCTTCACCAGCTCCCAGGACGTCACCGTATGAGAAGCCACCGACCGCGATCAAGCCTTTGTAATCGGAAAGCTTAGCGCGACCAGCTATCAGATCACTCATGTGAACGTCAACCGCAGTGAAGCCTGCTTTGTGCATCACGTAGGCGGTTTCAATATGTGAGTTCACACCTTGCTCACGCAAGATGGCGACTTTCGGACGTACGCCTGTTGCAATAAACGGTGCTGCCACATCTGCTTGCGCATCGAAAGTCACTTTCGGTTGCATGCCTGGATCGGATTCATCCGCCAAACGTGCATACTCGGCGTCGGCGCAATCTGGATTGTCGCGCATGCGGGCAATTTGCCAACTGGTTTTGCTCCAGATTTGATGCAGAGCACTGCGAGATTCTTTGTAGATTTCTTTCGCGTCGCGCATGAAAGAAATGATACCGCTATTATTTGGCTTACCAATTTCGTGACTGCATGCACCCAGATTATGTGCACGTAACACGTCCATCACTTCGCTGCGCTGTTCAGTGCGTACCTGAATAACTGCACCAAGCTCTTCGTTAAACAAAGCGCGTAAAGTTAATTCATTACGACGTTCAGCAACCTGCCCTGCCCAATTTTTCGCATCACCTTGATCCGCTGCGTGTTCACTTTCCATCGTCAGCATGTCGAGGTTGATCGCTAAACCGCTACGACCCGCAAACGCCATTTCGCACAATGTGCCATACAGACCGCCGTCAGAACGATCATGGTAAGACAAAATTTTGCCGTCTTGATTTAAAGTTTGAATCGCCGCGAAGAAGCCTTTCAAATCATCTGCGCTATCCACATCCGGTGTCTGATCACCAAGCTTTTGCATAACTTGTGCAAAAGCCGATGCTCCCAAACGATTCTTGCCACGACCAAGATCGATCAAAATCAAGCTAGTATCGCCAGCGTCCAATTTGATTTGTGGCGTTAAGCATTTACGGATGTCATACACGGGCGCAAATGCAGAAATAATCAAAGACACAGGGGATGTGACAGACTTATCAGCGCCCTCATCTTTCCATGTGGTACGCATGGACAAAGAATCTTTACCAACCGGAATACTGATACCCAGCGCAGGGCAAAGTTCCATACCGATGGCTTTGACCGTATCAAACAAAGCCGCATCTTGACCAGGTTGACCACAAGCGGCCATCCAGTTCGCTGAGAGCTTAATGCTCTCAATGCTGGAGATAGGTGCTGCAGCGATATTCGTAATCGATTCGCCCACAGCCATACGACCCGATGCAGCCGCATCGATAACTGCCAATGGTGTACGTTCACCCATAGACATTGCTTCACCTAAATGACCTTCTAAACTCATCGCGGTCACAGCACAATCCGCGACTGGTACTTGCCATGGGCCGACCATTTGATCGCGTACCGACATCGCGCCAACTGAACGGTCGCCAATCGTAACTAAGAAAGATTTATCGCCGACCGTCGGCAAACTCAACACGCGCTCGCCAACGACTTTCAAATCCATACCCGTTAAATCTATCGCTGGGAAATCACGTTTGACATGCTCAACTTCGCGATGCATTTTTGGTGGTTTGCCGAGCAAGACATTCATCGGCATATCGACTGGCGCATTGTCGTTCAGAGGATCGATGACTTTTAGTTGACGCTCTTCGGTTGCAGTACCGACGACAGCGAATAAACAACGTTCGCGCTCACAGAAATACTGGAACAAAGGCAGGCTTTCTGGCGCAATCGCTAACACATAACGTTCTTGCGATTCATTACTCCAGATTTCTTTCGGCGCCATGCCGCTTTCTTCCAAAGGTACTTTACGCAAATCAAAAATCGCACCGCGTTTTGCGTCGTTCGTGATTTCTGGGAAGGCATTAGACAAACCACCTGCACCCACATCATGAATTGACAAGATAGGATTATTGTCACCGAGTTGCCAGCAAGAGTTAATTACTTCTTGCGCACGACGTTCCATTTCTGGATTGCCACGTTGCACAGAATCAAAATCTAAATCCGCGGTGTTAGTACCTGTCGCCATCGATGAAGCGGCACTACCGCCCATACCGATGCGCATACCTGGGCCGCCGAGTTGAATCAACAAACTGCCGACAGGCAAATCAAATTTTTTCGTGTGCTTATCATTGATGCTACCGATACCGCCAGCGATCATAATAGGCTTGTGGTAGCCATGAACGGTACCACCAACATTTTGTTCGTAAGTACGGAAATAACCGCCCAAAACTGGGCGACCAAATTCATTGCTAAACGCAGCGCCACCGATCGGGCCTTCAATCATAATTTGCAAAGGTGAGGCTATACGATCTGGTTTGCCATATTGCTGTGTCGTTGCGTTACCGCTCAATACATCCGTTGCGTTTTCCCAAGCTTGTACATTGCCAGGCAAATTCAAATTGGAAACCGTAAAGCCAGTTAAGCCAGCCTTTGGTTTTGCACCACGACCAGTCGCGCCTTCATCACGAATCTCACCACCAGCACCAGTCGATGCGCCTGGAAATGGAGAAATCGCGGTTGGGTGATTATGTGTTTCCACCTTCATCAAAGTATGCGTCAACTCAGTTGAAGCTTGGTATTCATTCCCGTTCGCAGCACCGTTTGGATAGAAGCGTGTAACCGTCGCACCTTCCATGATGGAAGAGTTATCGCTGTAGGCAACGATCGTGCCTTTTGGTTGCAGTAAATGCGTGTTCTTGATCATGCCGAATAGCGAGATATCTTTTTTCTCACCGTCAATAGTCCAATCAGCATTGAAAATTTTATGGCGGCAGTGCTCACTATTCGCTTGTGCAAACATCATCAATTCGACATCGGTTGGATTGCGCTTTGCGGTCGTAAATGCGTCAACCAGATAATCAACTTCATCATCTGACAAAGCCAAACCTAATGCGGTGTTAGCATCAACCAAAGCTGCTTTACCACCACCTAAAACATCAACATGCTCTAAAGGCTTCGCTTCTAATTCTGTGAACAAACCGTTGGCAGCATTCAAATCTTCCAATACCATTTCGGTCATACGGTCATGCAGTAAAGCGATCACACCTTGCTTAGAATCAGCGGCGAGTTTTTTTGCACCACCTAACAATCCAGACTTAACTTGTACAAAATATTGCACACCACGCTCTAAGCGCTTGATCTGCTGCATGCCGCAATTGTGTGTGATGTCTGTGGCTTTCGATGCCCATGGTGAAATCGTACCGAAGCGCGGAATCACGACAAAACTATCGCCCTCTTCGCTACCTGTGAATGCATCACCGTAGACCAAAAGTGCTTTGAGGCGATTGACGTCAATCTCACTCAAAGGTGCAGATGTATCGACGAAATGAGCGTAGCGCGCAGTAACCCCAACGACGTTGGCATCGACAGCTTGCAAGCGGGACAATAAATTCTTAGTTCGGAAAGCAGACAGGGCGTTAGAGCCTGGCAATATCAACATGGCGTGAATGTAGTTGAGGCAAAGTGGCTGGTTTCTGAAGTTCGCGCTAGCAATATCACGAAAGAGCTCAGACACATCGCGGGTTGAAACGGAAAGCGCGATTATACCTTGATGTCGGTTTTCGCTCCAGCGAGATCTGCGATGGATTTCGACGCTGGTCAAATTCAATCCATAAAAAAAGCGACCATTTCGGTCGCTTTTCGTTTTCTCATCTATGGAAAATAAATTTTATCTAAATCATAAAAAACAATCAGAAGATAACAAACGGGCAATTCAAAAATACCCTCTCCACTTACTCTATTTCTTATTCACTTCCATACGTGGAAAATCAATCGTTTCAAATTCTATCGTCCCAAACTCAGTTTCTGCTATCGGATCAGTGACATTTTCCTCCAACGGAAGCTTCACGTCGACTTCACTTCGCATCTCTTTCACCGGGCCTTCAATTGCCATAATTCTATCGAGTTCATGGGCAATACCTAACAACATCAAGATATCGCGATAAACGGGCAAATCAAATCCTGCCCGCTTTCCTTCCCTATCATCAACCAACAAACTCTCAAGATAAGAAATAATATTATTTCCATTCCAAGCTTCACAGATTTTTTGCATTAAATGCGGAAAATCCTCTAAGTGGCGACTTGGCAATGTCGACAAATCCGTCTCAAATTCAGGAATATTTGCGTTAAAGAACACAATAAAACGATCACGCAAGCGATCATACTTTTGCTGATCATTTACTGTGCGATACAAATCCAACAAAAATAGCCAAGGTACTGGTGAATCTGGATGCTCAAGCTGTTCCTGCGCGGCTAAAATTTCAATCGCCCTTTGCGGATCATTCATTGAAATCCAAAACTCTGCCTCTTGTGTAACATCAGAAATTTCCTCAACCTTGACAGAATTTCCACGTGGCGCAAAGAAATTAAAAATACTACTGTTTGTTTCTTCAAGACTCGGCGTTCGGCTCACCGGCTTACCAACTTGACTTTCCTGAGCATTCACTTGTTCCGATTCGGTAGATTCTGCAACGACCTTCACATCGCTAACTTGTTTACTTAATGGTTCAGATTTAGGTGCTGTGTTACCTGATTTGCCATCATAACTAGCCTGCAAACTATTAATCACGTCTTCAATTTTCTCTGGCTGGCTCTCCAAAGTTTGCTCACTATCTTCCCACCATGTAGCGTTTTGTGCCGACAAATTTTTCCGGATATAGACGAGCAAAAACAAAATAATGCCAATAGCCAAAATCGCAATCAATCCAAGTATCACAACCCAATAATCAAAACCAGATTTGCTTTGCAACTGCGCAAGCGCCGATTTATCTTGTAAATTTTGCTGACGCAACTTCTCTGTTTCTCGCTTCAAACTTGCAATTTCCGAGCTATCGACTACGTTCGGAAGTGCTGGCGCCACTGGTGCCACTTCATCACGCAAGATTGCCGCCATACGTGCCTGTGCAGCGCGTAATTCCTGGTTATTTTCCACTAACTGCTGACCAGATGAGGAGCTCAGAATATCGCTCATTCTTAATCCCTGCGGAAAATCCGGTAAAACGATGTCATCAGACAACTTCAGCACATCTTTAGCTGGAACATTCGATGCGATGCTCTTCTCGACTCGATTTTTACTCTTTTTCTGCGGAACTGGGCTTTCTTCATTCAATGCTTTTGGCAAAGCCTCTGCGCTTCTTTGTTTTTGTTTTTTTTCTGTGGACTTCAACGACGATGCATTTGTAGGCGCTACATCGGTAAAAGTCTGGGAAGAGATCTGTGGCGTATCGGTCCTAGCAAACGGAGAAGGATCACGCGCAATACTGGCAGAATCAACTGAGACATTAGGTGGATCAAGCAATATCGAGAATTCACGATGCAACTGCGTTTCACAATTAATATCAATGATTAAATTGATCGCCGGCTCATTGATCGCCTGCTGCGTTGAGAAACTGAGCGCACGCATTTTCTGCTTTTGATGAATAGAAATAGTTGCACTGGCAATAAATGCACCATCCATCGATACAACACGCGCACGCAAACAACTTGGATTTAAGCTCTCGGTTTCAGCGCCCATCACATTGGAATGAACCAATAATGGCTGTCCCAATGATGAGCGCACACGCAATTCACCTAAGCCAAGCGCGAACACAGACGTAGTCGCTCCAAACAGGCAAGCAACCATCAATAAGCATTGAAAAAACTGACGCCAACAATGAAAAATAATCATGTCCTTTATATATATATAGCCAAGTTAAACGCTTTACGAGAGCACGATTGAGTTTAACTATCTTCGATGTTACTTCTTTTACATTGAGATTCAAAGTAAATTGCATCGTTTTTTGTTTAAAAATAGTCAAATTTCAAACAAAAATACTGCAAAAATCAATTACTTAATCAAATCAACTATTCTTTCAAGCAATTTCTTTACTGCCTAAAAAGCTAGTCTGGATTTTTCTTCCAATCCAAGATTCTCTTTGCAATTCCGCGCATTATATTCACTTCTTCAGTTTCTAGTTGAGCTCGAGAAAATAGGCGTTTCAATCTTGGCATTAACTTTTTCGGATTATCCGGATTCAAGAATTCAATCGCAATCAGCGCTTTCTCTAAGTGCTGATACATTCCGTCAATCTGCTCAGAAGATGCCATTTCGCCTTGAAAGCCGATTACCTGGTTTTGTCCTTGAGGCAACATTGTCTCCATTGCGCGCATTCGACATTCATAAACCAATATTTGAACCGCTTGTGCAAGATTCAAAGAAGAATAATCAGGATTAGCAGGCACATTAATCAAGACATTGCAATTCATCACGATTTCATTCGGTAAGCCGTAGCGTTCGCTACCAAATACTAAAGCGACATTTTGCTGAGTCGTGCCAACTAATTTATCGGCAAAATCGCGAGGAACAATAACTGGAGGCGAAAATTCACGCAAACGTGCACTTACAGCAGCGACAAAGTGACAATCCACTAAAGCGTCTTCTATCTTATCGACCACTTTTGCTGACGCTAAAATATCTTGCGCCCCACTCGCAAAAGCGATCGCATCAGGATTGGTGAGAGCATCGTCAAAGCGTGGATTAACCAGACGCAAATCAGAAAATCCCATGGTTTTCATAGCGCGGGCTACTGCACCAATATTGCCGGGATGACTAGTATCGACCAAGATAATTCGCAGGCGACTAAAAACAGATGTATCAGAAATAGCTAAGTTCATTTAAAATAGCGCGATTGCGCGTTAATTTTTGTTGTTTATGTTGCTGATGCGATTTGCTTATGTGATCAATTCTACAATGACTCAATCGTAATTCACAGCGCCCCGCTCTTTAATTCATCTTTGTGCGACAACTTTACGACCTTGGTCTAGTCCAGACTCAAGGCTGAGCTGCCGCCATTTTAACGGAAACTCTATGCACCCAATGCTCAATACGGCAATTAAAGCCGCTCGTCGTGCCGCGACTATTATTAATCGTGCTTCTTTTGATGTGGACCGCGTCCAAGTCAGCGAAAAGCAATACAACGATTTCGTAACTGAAGTTGATCGCGCTGCCGAAGCTGCGATTATTGAGGTGCTGACTTCCGCTTATCCAGATCACGCGATTCTTGCTGAAGAATCCGGCGCATCCAAAAATCTGCATGACGACAATGAAAATGTCTGGATCATTGACCCGCTCGATGGTACGACGAATTTTATCCATGGCTTTCCACAGTATTGCGTTTCCATTGCCCTGCAACAAAAAGGCGTCATCACACAAGCTGTTATCTATGACCCTAGCCGCAATGAAATGTTCACTGCATCCAAAGGCGGCGGCGCATTTTTAAATGACAAACGTATCCGCGTGACCAAATGCGACAAGATCGCTGATGCCTTAATCGGCACTGGCTTCTCTGGTCGCGACATGGCTGGTCTTGATGAATACATGGAAATGTACAAAATCATGACGCAAAAATGCCAAGGCTTGCGCCGTCCAGGTGCTGCCGCTTTGGATTTGGCTTACGTCGCCATGGGTCGTTTAGATGGTTTCTTTGAAAAAGGTTTAGCACCATGGGATATCGCTGCAGGTTCTTTAGTCGTGACTGAAGCTGGCGGTATCGTTGGCACATTCTCTGGCGAATCAGATTATCTGTACAAAGGTGACGTATTAGCAGGCACACCAAAAGTATTCGGCCAAATGGTCAATGCCTTACAAGCCTTCGCAAAATAAAACGACTTTCAACACATCGTTTTCAAACAGAAAACGATGTGTAAATGCAAAAATAAGCATCGCAGCGACATCACAGCGCAGCATAAAAATTATTACAAGCAGCACCCAAACCTTTCCCGCTCCCTGCGGGAAGTTTGTTTCATATAGAAATTAGCATGACCACATTTTCAGATCTCGGTCTTTCCGAGTCCATCGTTCGCGCTGTTAGCGAACACGGCTACACCATTCCTACACCGATACAAGCGCAGGCAATTCCTGCGGTCATCAAAGGCGGTGATTTACTTGCTGGCGCGCAGACCGGCACAGGCAAAACTGCTGGCTTTACTCTGCCAATTTTAGAACGATTGTTGCGCAGCTCACCTGCTCCAAAAAATAAAACCGATCGCCGCAATATCCGTGTTTTAGTCTTGACACCAACCCGTGAACTGGCGGCACAAGTTGAAGAAAGCGTCGCCACTTATGGCAAACATACACCACTCAATTCTGGCGTTATCTTCGGCGGCGTCGGTATCAATCCACAAGTCAAATTACTCAAAACAGGTGTCGACGTTTTGGTAGCAACACCAGGTCGCTTACTCGATCATCATCAGCAAGGCACGATAGATTTACGCCATATCGAAATCTTGGTATTGGACGAAGCAGATCGCATGCTCGACATGGGCTTCATCCATGACATCAAAAAAGTATTAGCGATACTTCCTGCGAAGCGTCAGAATTTATTGTTCTCTGCCACATTCTCTGATGACATCAAAACGCTTGCGGATAAATTATTGAATAATCCCGCAATGATAGAAGTTGCTCGCCGCAATTCCACCGTCGAAGTGATTGCACAAAAAGTCCATCCGGTTGATCGCGATAAAAAACAAGCGATGCTGGCGCACTTAATCAAGACACATAAGTGGACGCAAGTTTTGGTTTTTACTCGCACCAAACATGGCGCGAATAAATTGGTGGAACAATTAATTCGCGACGAAATTAATGCGATGGCGATTCACGGCAATAAGAGTCAATCCGCGCGCACCAAAGCTTTGGCAGAATTTAAAGATGGTAGCTTAACGGTCTTAGTTGCAACCGATATCGCCGCCCGTGGTATCGACATCGATCAATTGCCACACGTCGTCAATTACGACTTGCCAAACGTCGCGGAAGATTATGTACACCGTATCGGCCGTACAGGTCGCGCAGGTGCTACTGGTGAGGCCGTGTCATTAGTCTGCGTCGATGAATTCAAACTCTTGGCCGATATTGAGAAATTTATCAAACGCCAAATTCCACAGGAAATTATTGACGGTTTCATTCCCGACCCACACGCAAAAGCACAACCAATACAATTGCGCAGTTTCCCAAATCCTGCGCAGGGTCATGGCCGCAGTGGTGTCAATGGCGGGGGCAATCGCGGCAAAACGCCAAGCCGCCCACAAGGCGCGCCGAAGGCAGCTGGTAGCAATGTCGCACGCAATGCAGGCCCTAAACCTGCTGGCGCAAAACCCGCATTTAAGCAAAGTACACCACGTCGTTCAGGCGGTCGCGGCGGCGCTTAATTGGTAGCTGTGTTGCAGTAATTAGTAAGACAAAACGGGCAAATGTGTGAGCATTGCCCGTTTTTCATTAATAAAGCCAAAGCTTAAAAAAACCATGTCAATTACACTGACTTCGAGCGTATTTGCGCTATGATTTCGCACCTCAAGAAATTTCAAAAAGAATTCGATTTTTCTCGCATTCAACTTACAAAACATCAATAAAATATGGCTACCACCGAAACCCACACCCCAATGATGAAGCAATATCTAGGTATCAAAGCGGATTATCCCGATACCCTAGTGTTCTATCGCATGGGCGATTTTTATGAATTGTTTTTTGAAGATGCAGAAAAAGTTTCTCGCATATTAGGCATCACCTTAACGCAACGCGGGACATCGAATGGAGCGCCGATCAAGATGGCGGGCATTCCTTTTCATTCTATAGAACCTTACCTGGCCAAATTGGTAAAAATAGGTGAATCAGCGGCGATCTGTGAACAAGTTGGAGATCCTGCCACAAGTAAAGGTCCGGTAGAACGCAAAGTCATGCGCGTCATCACACCAGGCACTTTAACCGATACTGATTTACTACCTGAAAAAGCAGAACGTCCTTTATTGGCGATGTGTCTGATAAGCCAACGCAAGACTGTCAACATCGGCTTGGCATGGTTGTCTCTAGCTAGCGGTGCTTTGAAATTGATGGAATTTAGTACTGATGAAAAATCGCTACAAGCGCGCTTGCAACAAGAATTAGAACGCATTTCACCTGCCGAAGTTTTAGTCTCTGCTGGTGGTTTAATGCTGGAAGAATTTCGTCATGAATTGCCGGGAAAATTTTCTGAAGTACCTGACTGGCATTTCGACTTGAAGCAAGGTCAAAAGTCTTTACAAGATCAACTCGCGACTTCCACATTGACGGGTTTTGGCGTTGAGAATTTTGGCGCAGCTTTGGGTGCTGCTGGCGCACTTTTGCGTTATGCCGAATCGACTCAAGGGCGCGGTTTAAAACACGTCAATTCACTTAGTGTGGAGTCTGAAAACGAGTTTATCGGACTCGATACTGCCACACGTCGCAACCTGGAATTAACCGAAACTTTACGCGGTCAAGAATCACCGACTTTATTTTCTTTGCTTGACCACTGTCGCACTGCGATGGGTTCACGCTTATTGCGTCATTGGTTACATCATGCACGACGTGACCAGCAAATCGCGCGCAGCCGGCATCAGGCTATCGATGCCTTATTGCAAGCAGATGCGACAACGGGCCTATCGAACACCTTAACGTCAATACCTGACATAGAACGCATCACCACACGCATCGCCCTGCTTTCTGCACGTCCACGCGATCTTGCAGCTTTACGTGATGGCGTTCAGCATCTTGGCACCGTTCGAACTTATGTGTCGATGTGTTTGAAGAATAATGAACCTCAGTTACTGGCGCAATCTTTGAGCAATCTAGCAACACCAAGTGAATGTCTAGAGTTACTAGAACGTTCGCTGATGCCACAGCCCGCAACGATGGTACGCGATGGTGGCGTGATAGCGACAGGCTTTGATGCTGAACTCGATGAACTGCGCTCGCTCTCAGAAAACGCAGGTCAATTTTTGATTGATCTAGAGACCTCGGAGCGCGCGCGTACTGGCATTGCGAATTTGCGGGTTGAATACAATAAAGTGCACGGTTTTTACATTGAAGTCACGAATGGTCAAGCAGATAAAGTGCCCGATAATTATCGCCGTCGTCAGACCTTAAAAAATGCCGAGCGTTACATCACACCTGAACTGAAAGCCTTTGAAGACAAGGCATTGTCTGCGCAAGAACGTGCGCTAGTTCGTGAAAAAGTGTTGTACGAAAAACTGCTACAAGATTTGTTGCCGCATATTCAAACCTTGCAAACCATTGCACATGCAATCGCGCAATTGGATGCTTTGGTCAGTCTGGCCGATCACGCGATGAAAAATAACTGGTGCGCACCGCAGTTAGTCAGCGAACCGACTTTAGATATCGTACAAGGTCGCCACCCTGTGGTTGAAAATCAGATCGAACGCTTTATTGCGAATGATTGCCAGCTATCTGCTGAACGCAAACTGTTATTGATCACCGGTCCGAACATGGGCGGTAAATCGACCTTTATGCGCCAAACTGCGCTGATCACTTTACTCGCTTATATCGGTAGTTATGTGCCCGCAACCCAAGTGACTATTGGACCCATTGATCGTATTTTCACACGTATCGGTGCGGCCGATGATCTTGCCGGTGGACGTTCTACCTTCATGGTGGAGATGACAGAATCGGCGGCGATTTTGCATGGCGCGACAGAAAATTCTTTGGTTTTGATGGATGAAGTCGGCCGTGGTACGTCGACCTTTGATGGTCTGGCATTGGCATGGGCGATCGCACGGCATCTGATCATGACATCAAAAAGCTTTACTTTATTTGCGACCCATTATTTTGAATTGACGCAGTTACCAGATATACATCCTAGTGCAGAAAACGTGCATTTATCAGCAATCGAGCACAAAGAAAATATCGTGTTTTTACATGCGGTACAAGCTGGCCCTGCATCCCAAAGTTATGGTCTACAGGTTGCGCAGTTGGCAGGAATTCCGCAACCAGTAATCCGCGCAGCACGTAAGCATCTAGCGGATTTGGAAGCACAATCTTTACAGAGTACGCCGCAGTTTGATTTATTTTCAAGCAGCTCTGGTGCAGCCATTGAGGAACACTCTTCAGCTGAAGCAAGCCTCGTCAATTCGACACTAGATTCCGCTTTATTGTTTGCTGTTGACGAAATCGACCCAGATGCGATGACGCCACGTGAGGCACTTGATGCCTTGTACAAACTCAAGGCTCTGGCAAAATCCATCGTTTAAGTTATCCGGCTTTGCGACTCTATTGTAAAGCCGCTCAGCTTTTTATTTTGTGAACCGCGACAGCAGCTCACCTAGCGTTAATTTGCTTGTCGAGGATATCGTTTCAATGAACTCGGCGTCCCGAAAAAGATGCCAACCATGCACAGCATGAGTATCGGGAAATGCATCCAACTTTGCTTGGTATTCCCAAGTACCAAATAAACTACTGAGTTGATCACTGCTTGCTCCACGCTGAATTTCCATTGCATAGACGACGGTAAAGCCCTGACGTTTCAGCGAACCAAAGATCTTCATATCAGATTGCGCCACCGCGTTCTTCCAATAGATAAAATCCTTTTCATTAAACGGCACGCTTTCGTTGCTCTTTAATACGCATGGCGTTGCAAATCGCGGCAAACTTGCGGTATCAGACTCCCACATCGGCGAAGCAACACTGTTCAGAAATTGGTCAAAATCTTTCGGACTTGGACGTGGATTTCCAAACGTTAAATAAGTGCCCTTACCTAAGTCAATCAATTGCATTTTCACACCATCGACTTGTCGCTCCGCGGTAGTTGCATTACTGTATTTCTTCCATTCCGTCCTAGTGGTGACCGTCCCCTGAACAGAGCTTCTTTGTAGCCGTGTCGCATCTTTCCAACTCAGTGATTTTGGGCATGGCAAAGATTGCGCATGCGCTGCCTTAACAGCACAAGTAAATACGATGACAAAAACCGATAACACGACAGAAGCGATCCAAGCTTCGCCAAAGACGAGCTTAAAATTATTTTGGGATTTACAAAGCACTTTCGATTCCACATCTGCAAAAAATCTCATTATCTGGAGAATAGTAAAATTTCACAAGCTAGGTTTAAGCGAAGAAACAATGATTAACCCCATTCGCGTGGATCCACACAATAATAGGCTTTCAAGAGCGCAAACAAAGCTGGGTGATACTGCGCTAGCTGGTGACTTTTTTGAAAAAAAGTTTCACTGCTTACTGCAAAAAATTCTGCTGGATTGGTCGCACCATAAGGATCAATCAAGGTCATTTCATTATTTGCTAAGGCGTTTTGCAATCGTGTAAATTCTTGCTCCATCACTTGCGACCAACTACGATACGCCGCTGTCGTTTGCAATACAGGTGCGCCATTTGCACTACCATCTTCACTATCAAGTTGATGGGCAAATTCATGAATCACCACATCATGCTCAAAATCATCCTGAAATGTATTCGTGATGATCTGATCCCACGCCAAAATGACACGACCATCGCTCCAAGACTCGCCACTAAGAGTCTGATTGGTATGCGTGACAATTCCACCAGCAGCAAGCTGCTGCCTTGGTGCAATGAAGGCGCTGGGATAGACTAGGATATGTGTAAGTTTAGGATAAACCGCGATTTCCCGATTCAACAACAGCAGGCATGCCTTTGCTGCGATCGTCAATCGAATTTCATCCGTTATCTCCAAACCGGCACATCCAACGAAAGTCTTTTCATGCAAGAACTGACGAATCTTCCGTTTCAATTGCATCTGAAGATGCGTTGGCATGCGGCTATAGCCACGCACATTCTGTCGCAATATTTTCGAATACGCAGAAGGAAAAGCTTTGGTCAAAACATAATGCAAACGTATTCTTGGTAACACAAAGAAACCAACAATCAGTGCAAGAATAATAAAAGCTAACAACCACATGGCAATCCTTGTTCATCAATAGAGTGGTCAATACCACGCGATGACTCTCAGTTGGGTATCATTCCACTGAACTCAATAGCTGAACGCATAGCAAAACATCGGCAGCAGCGAATTCGCTTAACTGCGATAATCTTGGCTTCTTTCAATTTCAAAAGCTTTCTCATGATGCGCAAAGGCATACTTTACGCCGCAGCCTGCTATTCGGCTTGGGGTTTATTTCCCATTTACTTTAAAACACTACAAAGTATTCCATCGATAGAAATTCTATTGCATCGCATGATTTGGGCTTTAGTTTTTCTACTCTTCGTTTTGAGCGCACGTCGGCAATGGGCTTGGCTACATGAGCTTCTGCGCCAGCCCAAATTATTGGCGGGTTTTACAGCTAGCGCCTTGCTGCTTTCCGCAAATTGGTTTCTCTACATTTGGGCAATCAATAATGACCGAATTGTCGATGCCAGTTTGGGTTATTTCATGACACCTTTGGTCAGTGTTTTTCTCGGCTTTCTTTTACTCAAAGAACGTATGCGCGCGGTGCAATGGTTTGCGATCGCCTGCGCTGGAATTGGCGTTGCCTGGTTGAGTATACAAACGGGTCACCCACCTTGGATCGCCTTAGTGTTGGCATCTACTTTTGGCATGTATGGCCTACTCAGAAAAACCGCAGCACTCGGAGCCTTGGAAGGCTTATCGCTGGAGACCATGATCTTATTTCCGTTTGCACTTGCTTACCTTAGCTATCTGATGTGGCAAGGGCAAAGCGCGTTTTTGCAAGAGACAAGTTACACGCAAAGCCTACTTATCGCAGCAGGCCCAATAACGGCAATTCCTCTTTTAATGTTTGCCGCAGCAGCGCGCCGCATTCCCTTAGCGACTCTAGGATTGATGCAATATATATCACCGACCATACAATTATTCATTGGCGTGTGGCTCTACAACGAACAATTTAGCCATGAACGATTATTGGTTTTTTTGGGAATTTGGCTAGGCTTACTGATTTACTCTGCGGATAGTCTGCATAACAACTTTTCACGGAAACATTCATAACTAATGTTTTTCGAGCAAAGACCACATCAATCTTTATTTTTAATGATAATTTTGAAATACATCTTGCAGATATTATGACAGCAGGATGAAATTTGTCGGATTTACAGCCGATCTGCGCAAAATGTGACAATATTTTTGACATCTGCAACAGCATTTCTGCGAAAATTCGCATCTTTATTTTTTCGGCGCGCAAGCGGTTTAACACACTGGCCCAGGCGTCTCCCGTAACAGGCTTTTTGGAGACCTAAATGAAATTCCGCTTCCCCATCGTCATCATTGACGAAGACTTCCGTTCTGAAAACACTTCTGGCCTTGGTATTCGTGCACTTGCCGATGCGATGGAAAAAGAAGGTATGGAAGTTCTGGGTGTGACCAGTTATGGCGACTTATCTCAGTTCGCCCAACAGCAATCGCGCGCTTCTGCTTTTATTCTATCCATCGATGATGAAGAGTTCGGTGAAGGCACCGATGAAGAAAGCGATTTTGCTCTGAAACCTTTGCGCGCTTTCGTTGAAGAAATCCGTTACAAGAACGCCGACATCCCAATTTATCTGTATGGTGAAACGCGTACTTCACGCCATATTCCAAATGATATTTTGCGCGAATTGCATGGCTTCATTCACATGTTTGAAGATACGCCGGAGTTCGTGGCTCGCCATATTATTCGTGAAGCAAAATCTTACTTAGATGGCTTGGCACCACCATTCTTCCGCGCATTAGTTCATTATGCAAACGATGGCTCTTATTCTTGGCATTGCCCAGGTCACTCAGGTGGTGTGGCGTTTTTAAAATCACCTATCGGTCAAATGTTCCATCAATTCTTTGGTGAGAACATGTTGCGCGCCGACGTTTGCAATGCGGTGGAGGAACTCGGTCAATTGCTTGACCATACAGGTCCAGTCGCGGCATCTGAGCGTAATGCTGCACGTATTTTCAATGCGGATCACTGCTATTTCGTCACCAACGGCACGTCGACTTCGAACAAGATGGTCTGGCATTCGACCGTAGCACCTGGCGATATCGTGGTGGTGGATCGCAACTGCCACAAATCGATTTTGCACTCCATCATCATGTGCGGCGCTATTCCTGTCTTCTTGATGCCGACTCGCAATCACCTCGGTATTATTGGACCAATTCCATTGGAAGAATTTTCCATGGAAAGCATACGCAAGAAAATTGAAGCAAATCCGTTTGCGAGCAAAGCAAAAAATAAGAAACCACGTATTTTGACGATTACACAATCAACTTATGATGGCGTCTTGTACAACGTTGAAACTTTAAAAGACATGCTCGATGGCGAGATCGATACACTGCATTTTGATGAAGCTTGGTTGCCACACGCGACCTTCCACAGCTTCTATCAAGACATGCACGCGATTGGCAAAGAACGCCCACGTGCGAAGAAATCGATGATTTTCTCGACGCAATCTACACACAAATTGCTGGCAGGTATTTCACAAGCTTCACAAATCTTGGTGCGTGAATCTGAGACCGTCAAATTGGACAAGGATAGCTTCAACGAAGCCTATCTGATGCATACGTCAACTTCGCCACAATATTCGATTATCGCTTCTTGCGATATCGCCGCAGCGATGATGGAAGCACCGGGCGGCACAGCGCTGGTAGAAGAATCTATTTTGGAGGCGCTAGACTTCCGTCGTGCGATGCGCAAAGTTGATCAGGAATGGGGACAAGACTGGTGGTTCCAGGTTTGGGGACCAGAAGACCTTTCCGAAAACGGTGTAGGTACGCAAGAAGACTGGATGATCCATGCTGAAGATGACTGGCATGGTTTCGGCAAGCTCGCACCGGGCTTCAACATGCTCGATCCGATCAAGGCCACTATCGTTACCCCAGGTTTATCACTCGAAGGTAAATTTGGCGAAACTGGTATTCCAGCTTCTATCGTCACGAAGTATTTGGCTGAGCACGGCGTTATCATTGAAAAATGCGGCCTGTACTCGTTCTTCATCATGTTTACCATCGGCATTACTAAAGGCCGCTGGAATACTTTATTGACTGCGTTGCAGCAGTTCAAAGATGACTATGACAAGAACCAACCGATGTGGCGCATCTTGCCGGAATTTGCTACAGCAAACCCACGCTATGAAGGCGCGGGGTTACGTGACCTTTGCCAAAGCATTCACGAAGTTTACAAAGCGCATGATGTTGCACGTTTGACGACAGAAATGTATTTATCCGATATGCAACCAGCAATGAAACCTTCTGACGCCTTTGCGAAAATGGCCCATCGTGAAATTGAACGCGTGTCGATTGATGAATTGGAAGGTCGAGTTACAGCAATTTTGTTAACGCCCTATCCACCGGGCATTCCTTTGCTTATTCCAGGCGAACGCTTCAACAAGACAATTGTTGATTATCTAAAATTCGTACGTGCATTCAATGAACAATTCCCTGGCTTCGAGACGGATTGCCATGGATTAGTTAAAGCTGAAGTTGACGGCAAACGTGGCTACTTCGTAGATTGCGTTCCTCAGGGTGCAGAAAATGTAGAGTAACGATACAGTTCGTGGGTAAATGTATACAGCCACATACCGATTATCAGAAAAAAGCCGCACTCAGTCCAAAGTGCGGCTTTTTTTTAAGCATTTTTCTTTTTAGCAACCCTATATCCGAGATACAATTACCTCTACTCAAGACTCTCCGCAAAGTGAAACAATGAACCACCTAGGGACATTAACTCCAGTTGATAAGGAACAAATTAAACTTGGGCATGCATTACCAAAGGCAATTTTAGATGCTTGGGGAAATACTATGCACGACGCTGGAGCAGTCATTACCAGCTTGGACGAATTTAATCAGATTATTGAAGATGGTTATGTAGAGCAATCATCGCCAGATATACCTCCCGAAAATTCAAAACCACTTCCAAAAGCAAGCCAGGCAAATTCTTTTTCACAGCCAACAGCAAAAACGAATACACAACTTGATCCCGTCTTATCGCCCGCTGTTGCGGACCAAAACACTAACAATACTGACTTAAACAAAGAGTCAGTAATGCTTGATTTAGATAGCGTACGTTGGCATGTTGGAGAAACTTTTTTTCTACAAGTTCACGATAATCCATCACTTCGCTACACTGTAAAGCTGATCGGTTATGTAAAAAATCAATCGATTCTAGTGACATCACCAAAAATTGATGGTCGCGGAGCGCTCATTCGAGACGGGCAAACATTCATCGTACGCGCATTTCCAGGTAAGAAGGCATATGCATTCACCGCGTCAGCATTGAAATCAGTCTACACACCACATGCCTATCTGCACTTGTCATATCCAAAAATCGTTCGCTGCACAGCGATTCGCAAAAGCTCACGAGCGATAGTCAAAATCATCGCATCAATCACGATAGGTGATCCTGAACAAACCGCAGCAGCTGTGCTGAGCGACATCAGCATGGGAGGCACTTCCGGGTTGATTAAAAACCAGGTCGGCAAAAAAAATGATACCGGAGTTATTAAGTTTAAGGTAACTACCGCTGGTGAAGATGCGTATTTAAGTTTACCCATTGTCATTAGATCAATCGTCGAAACGGAGAACTCAAAAGAGTTTCGTTATGGATTTGAGTTTGTAGAGATGCCTACACAATCAAAAATCATCTTGTCGTCTTTCGTACATCAAACACTCGCTGAAATCGAGTAAAAACTATCAGAACCAATATAGATCGGCCAGACTTCATCGCAGATAGCGTCACCTTAAGGGCGACTACTTGGAAATATCATTATTCATGCTGAAATTTGCAAGGAATGCAATATGATTACTCTACAAAAACTAAGTCGCAATCATTTCTTTACTGCACTTTGCGTCATTTTATTGACCGCATGCAGCGATCCGACTAGTGAACAAAAATCACTGAATCCAACCCCCATAAAGTATCAAGCACCGCCTATCGTCGGTACTAGCATTGCCAGCTTTAACGGTCCGCGATCAAACTACACGGTCACCATCGGCACTAGCGAAATTAAAGTAATCGATAATGTCGGAAACGATGGGGATATTCGACTAGCCACCAGCATTCAACTACTCAATTTTAGTGATATTTCAATCAACCTGACGATTCCAGTCAAGGCAAAAACCATTACAGAAGTAGAACTAAGCGCGTTAATAGAACTCTACATTGCCTATTTTAATCGTGTCCCCGATGCAGAAGGCCTGAGTTATTGGATTGATAGATTCAAGGCTGGAATGTCTCTGAATGAAATTGGTGAATCATTCTACTCTGCCGCAATTTTTTACTCAGCTCAAACTGGATACTCCGCTTCGTTAACGAATAATGAATTCGTTAAAATCATTTATAAAAACGTCCTAGGAAGACCAAATCCAGATCAAAGTGGCTTGGACTATTGGACTCAGCGATTAGATAATGGAGAAGCGACCCGAGGAACCTTGATACACACCATGCTCGATGCAGCTCACACTTACAAAGGTGATGCAAATTTTGGATGGGTTGCACAACTGATAGAAAATAAAACAATTGTCAGTAAAGATTTCGCCATAACCAAGGGCATTAGCTATATCAGTCCAAGCGACTCCATTACCAAAGGTATGTCGATCGCTGCGACAATTACTCCCAATGATATCAGCGTCGCGAATGGCCTTATTGACGCTTTAATTGGAGTATCTAATACTGATGTTGTTCAACCATCAGCAGCACAAGCAGCAAGATTTCTACATCAAAGTACATTTGGTGCAAACAATGCGGCTATTACAAACTTAAGCAACTTGGGATTTAGAAATTGGATTAATACTCAATTTATCGCACCACAAACTTTGCACCGACATTATATGGATTCAGTAGCGGCCACTTTGCCACGAGGTCTGAGCGATTTGAATCAAAACCACTTCTTTGAATCGTTTTGGCAGCAAGTAGTAAAAGGTGACGATCAATTACGACAACGGGTTAGTTTTGCGCTATCACAAATTATGGTTGTATCCTTTCAAGACAGCACCGTGGCGAACTACCCACGCGGCGTTGCAAGTTATTACGATACCTTAAATACCCACGCATTTACGAATTTTCGTGAATTACTTGAGGCTGTAAGCCTACATCCGATGATGGGAATTTACCTGACATCTTTACGCAATCAGAAAGAATCAGGTACCCGCATACCTGATGAAAATTATGCACGTGAAGTAATGCAGCTATTTACAACCGGACTGTACAAACTTAACCAAGATGGCAGCTATGTGATTGAAAATGGCAGACCCGTAGAAACCTATAATAATGCAGACATCAGCGGGCTTGCTAAGGTGTTTACTGGCTGGAGTTGGGCGGGCCCAGACAAAACAAGCAATCGTTTTTATGGTGGATCTGCGGATGTCAACCGTGATTGGCAGCCTATGCAAAGCTATCCAAGCTTCCATTCGACTAGCCCTAAATCCTTTATTGGAATAACGATTCCAAATCAAGCACCAGCGAATCCTGAAGCAAGCCTCAAGATTGCTTTAGATGCATTATTTAACCACCCAAATGTCGCTCCGTTTATCGGCAAACAGCTTATCCAGCGATTAGTCACCAGCAATCCTAGCCCTCAGTATATTGCGAGAGTATCAGCCGCGTTTAACAATAATGGACAAGGAGTGCGTGGTGACATGAAAGCAGTCATTAAAGCCATATTACTTGACGTCGAAGCGCGAAATGATCCCTCTTTAGGAAATGCTGGCGTCGGAAAATTACGTGAGCCAATTTTAAGACTCGCGAATTGGTTACGTGCCTTTGGAGCGAAATCTACATCGGGTTTTTATCGCATAACCAGTCTCGATGATCCCTTATCTGGCTTAGGGCAAACCCCAATGCGTTCACCATCGGTATTTAATTTCTATCGACCTGGCTATGTGCCACCCAATTCAAGTATTGCAAGCGCACAATTAGTCTCACCAGAAATGCAGATTACTGCCGAAACTTCCGTGGTTGGCTATCTGAATTTTATGCGCGATACAATTGCCAATGGCACTGGTAGTAGTCGCGATGTCAAAGGTGATTACGCAAGTTTGGCTGCATTAGCCACAACGCCAGATCAACTGCTCGATAAAGTCAATTTATTACTGATGGCAAATCAAATGAGCAGTACCTTGCGTGGGCAGATTATTGCAGCAGTCAATTCAATCGCAATTCCCACGACAACGCAAACAGCAATCGATACAGCCAAACTCAATCGTGTCTATATGAGCATCTATCTGACGATGGCATCCCCAGAATATCTGGTACAAAAATAAGGATAGCGCTATGTCAAATTTTAACGTATCCAGACGAGAATTTATGCGCATCTCGTCCCTGCTTGGCTCCGCTGGAGCATTTGGTGTTGCTACCCCATTTGCGATCAATCTAGCCACAGTTGCATCTGCCGCGGCACAAAGTAATGTCAGCGACTACAAAGCCTTAGTTTGTTTATTTTTATATGGCGCAAACGATCACGCAAATACCGTCTTAGCTACCGACAGCGAGTCATGGAACCAATACCAAAGCGTCCGCACGACCAATGAAGCGGGTTCTATCGCCTTACCGGCAGTGGGCGCGACCGGTGGCGTGTTACCAATCACACCAAATACGACGCAAAGTGGACGTAGCTTTGCTTTGCACCCGGCCATGCCAGAATTAAGAAATCTCTTTAATGCTGGTCGTGCTGCCATTATTGCGAATGTCGGTCCGCTCCTAACCCCAACTACACTGACGCAATATAAAGCCGCCAGTGTTCCCTTACCGCCCAAACTATTCTCGCACAATGATCAACAATCTCTGTGGCAAGCATATGCGCCTGAAGGTGCTGCTTATGGATGGGGTGGTCGCATGGGGGATCTGCTTGCGGCAAATAATAGTAATCCTATTTTCACAGCGATTTCAGCATCTGGAAATGCCGTGTTTTTATCTGGCAGAACTATTAAACAATATCAAGTCGGTTCGTCAGGCGCAGTCGCCATCTCAGGTTTAACTGGTAGTTTGTATGGCTCCACCATGGCAGGCAGCACCTTGCGCAATATCATTAGTGGCGACACTAATAATTATTTTCAAAAAGAGCACGCAGCAACGACTAGTCGGGCGATCGCCGCGCAAAGCATGTTAGCGCCAGCGATGGCTGCGGCTGGCCCTACGGGAATTCCTAATCCTAGCCAGTACACGAATCCAAATACCGGAGCGCTAGCTAACAATGCCCTAGCGGTTCAACTACAAACAGTTGCCAGAATTATTGCTGGGCGCAATGCATTAGGTGCTAAACGCCAGGTATTTTTTGTTAGTTTGGGTGGGTTCGATACGCACGATTCGCAACGCACACAACAAGCAGATTTATTGGCTCGAGTGTCTCATGCGATCGCCTACTTTGATACAACGATGGCAAATGTGATGGGGACTGACTTGCGTCAGCAAGTTAGCTTGTTTACGGCGTCCGATTTCGGGCGCACATTTACCAGCAACGGCGATGGTACAGATCACGGCTGGGGATCGCACCACTTTATCGTCGGCGGTGCAGTAAAAGGAAAGAACATCTACGGCACATTCCCTGTCACGGGTTTAAAACATACACTAGATGTGGGTTCCGGCAGTCTATTGCCACAATTTTCAGTAGATCAATATGGTGCGACTTTGGGGACTTGGTTTGGACTCAGCCCTAGCCAAATTAATGACGTCTTCCCGAATATCGTTAATTTTAGCAATCGAAATCTAGGATTTATTTAATGCAGATGTTAAAAAGCAGCATCAGGCACATGCGCTGACGCTGCTTTTTTATTCAAAACCTGGATTGCACAGGGATCAGATATGATTTAGTAGCCGCTATCTCGCTATCACGTCTTTGGTAGCGTCACACCCACCTGCCCTTGATATTTACCTCCGCGGTCCTTATAAGAGGTTTCGCAAATTTCATCGCTTTCAAAGAACAAAACCTGTGCACATCCTTCACCCGCATAAATCTTTGCTGGCAATGGTGTTGTATTAGAAAATTCTAAGGTCACATAACCTTCCCACTCAGGTTCAAACGGTGTGACATTCACGATAATGCCGCAACGTGCATAAGTTGATTTGCCGAGGCAAATCGTTAATACACTGCGTGGAATACGGAAGTACTCTATGGTGCGTGCCAAAGCAAAAGAATTGGGCGGAATAATACAGACATCACCTTTGAAATCGACAAAAGATTTTTCATCAAAATTCTTAGGATCGACGATCGTGCTATTAATATTTGTAAATATCTTAAATTCATCTGCGCAACGAATATCGTAGCCATAAGATGACGTACCGTAGCTAACAATTTTCTGGCCATTTTCATGGCGCACCTGATCAGGAGCAAACGGCTCAATCATGCCATGCTGTTCTGCCATGCGGCGTATCCATTTATCTGACTTAATGCTCATGATAATTTGTGCTTTCTTAGTTTTTTTCGTAAGTCTGAATTTTACGTCAAAACTAGCTTAAGAATCGCCTTTGTGAAGGCATTTTCCATGGAAATCTTGATTTTCAAACGCTGCAACCACCAAGATTCTCGCTGCTAGCCTGTTGTTTCGCAAACGCAATTTGATTTTCTTTGATGACTGGCACTTTATTTTTAATCGCTGTCATTTCTGCCAAAATTGAAATCGCAATTTCTGCTGGGGTTTTACTACCAATGTACAAACCAATAGGCCCATGTAGTTGTTCGATCTGCGCTGCACTCAAATCGAGCTCCAACAGGCGTTGCTTGCGCTTAGCATTATTGGCTCGGGAGCCAATTGCCCCCACATAAAACGCTGGAGACCTTAAGGCTTCCATTAAGGCCATGTCGTCTAATTTAGGGTCATGGGTCAATGCCACTACGGCACTGCGAGAATCCAGTTGCATCGCGATCACCGTATCATCTGGCATCTCGTGAACTAATTGCACGCCATCAACTTGCCAGCCCTCACGATATTCCTCACGAGGATCGCAGACCGTCACTTGATAATCCATACCAAGCGCAATACTTGCCAAGAATCTTGATAATTGTCCGGCACCAATGATCAACAAGCGCCAACGCGGCCCGTGAATAGTCCTTAAATGCGTTTCACTGATCGTGAGCACTTCATTCGTTTCCGCCTGACGCAATACCACTGAGCCATCTTGCAAATTCAATTCACGCGCCACTAGTTCATGTCGCGACAAACGTGCCAATAGCGTACTTATCTGACTATCTGTACCATCTGCACGATCTACAAATAATGGCTCAATCGCCAATTGTATAGTGCCACCACATGGCAAACCGAATCGGTGCGCCTCATCTGCGGTAATACCGTAGGTCACAATCTCAGGCAATTGCCGCACGCACCCTTCTCTTTGCACCCGAGCGATCAGGTCATCTTCAATACATCCGCCCGAAACAGATCCAACTACCTGCCCATTTTCGGCAATCGCCAGCATCGCGCCCTCTGGCCTAGGGCTTGATCCCCATGTCTTCACCACCGTCACTAATTCACAACGCTGACCAGCCTGTAACCACTGTTCACAAGTTTTTAAAACTTCTAAATCAATGCTATCCATAAATTGTATTTTCTCTTATTTTTCTCACGGTTAAGTGAAGTCAATGGCATGGAGCAACAACGAAAAATGACACTTTTTATTCAATTTCAGTAAACCGTTGCACCACTTTTCCGGCAACAGCAATCATTTCAAAAAATACCGACTTCGGCCTGATCCACAAACTACCATCGGGTGCGCGATACACAATTGCTGGCTGCAAATCCGCTTCTTGAGTTGCCTCACAAACCAATTCATAGATACCACCTTTGTAATGCCGATAGCGTACGGTGTTTACTCCTGCAGACCGCTTTACTTTAGTCGAAAGCTTTGCATGCGCACCTTGCACATGCTCATGCAAGAATGCAGGAACTTTTGCTGCAGCCAGTTTATTAATTTGACCAAACAAAGCTGGGTAGACAATCGGCACTTGATGCTGATGCTGGAGGTGAGACGCAATATGCAATAATAAGTTCGCCGCTACTTCCGCATCAGCCTCGGCTCTATGCGCCTTGCCTTTAAAGCGCAATCCTAAATCTGTAGCCAAGGGGCCCAAAGAATAACTCGACTTACCAGGCAAAACACGTCGCGCCAATTTCACGGAACAAATCGTACCTCGGTGGCGCGTGCTTAAGCCCAAACGCTGGGCTTCTGCAAACAAAAATTTCTCATCAAAACTGGCATTGTGCGCGGCTAAGTAATCACCACCGATAAAGTCCAATAGTGCTGGCATTACCTCAGTTACAGAAGGCGCCTGATTGACCATTGCTTGTGTAATGCCAGTCAATTGCGTAATGAAAGCAGGGATTCTGACATTACAATTAATCAGCGTGACATAACGATCGACAATTTCACCACCCTGTATTCGCAACGCAGCGACTTCAGTGATGCGATCACCTTGATCAGGACTCATGCCGGTGGTTTCAAAGTCAATCATCACTATGGGTTCTGCTAACATATGGCTCTCTAGGCTTTCTATGGTCTGGTATTAACTCAGGTATTAACAATTGTTTTCTTCGAGCGCGGGAACTTCTGGATCATTCCGCTACTCAAGCATTCACTTCAAACAGCAAAAGCATGACATGCTGTCTGACATTTGCTATTGTAATCTGCGTAGTCGTAACAAGTCATAAGGACGGGTAGCGACCAAGAATAACTCTTAGCCATTCTTTTCAAATTTCGTCTTAGCATGCAACAATCTCCGCAAGCAAACTACCTACAAAGCTGGCTCCTCAGACTGAATAAACTCGTCCCAGCCAACGATTTACTACGTGATTTTGTCTATCGCCGATTATGGACGTCTATCTTGATCAGCTCATTTGGTGCACAAATTACCTTGCTCGCCTTGCCATTAACTGCGGCTGTGTTATTACATGCGACACCAACACAAATGGGATTACTGACCTTCATGGAAATTTTTCCCTATGTATTATTATCTCTCCCCTCAGGAGTCTGGCTAGACCGCGTACGAAAATTACCCGTCTACATTACTGGCGAACTCGCCATTTCACTCGCCGTCGCCAGTGTTCCTGTCGCTTGGTGGCTTGGCTATCTCAACATGCCTTGGCTATATGTCGTCGGTTTTTTTATCGGCGCGGTCAACACCACAGCGGGTACAGCGGCGCAAATTGTGCTGACGCAAATTGTGCCACGCGAACGGCTGATTGAAGCCCATGCGAAAAATGCATTGGCAACTTCTGGCTCAGAAGTTGCTGGCCCCGCGACTGCTGGTGCCTTAATCAAGTTGCTGGGTGCGCCACTCGCGCTACTTGCAGATGCCATCTTGCTACTGACATCGGCCGCAATCTTACGCAAAATCAAGATTCATGAAGTACGCGAAGTTGCACACGATGCCAATTTCTGGCGCGACTTAAAAGAAGGATTGAAGTTTGTAGCGCACAATAAAATCTTAGTTGCCCTAGCACTCACCGTTGGCATCTGGCAGATGGCCTACAACGCGGCACTCGTCGTACAAATTTTATTTGCGACACGCATCTTGGGGTTATCTGAACACGCAGTAGGTCTTAGCTACGTCTGCATGGGAATTGGCACCGTGTTAGCGAGTATCTATGGCAATCGGGTCAGTAAAAAGCTTGGCCCTGGCTTATGCATGATACTTGGATTTCTGCTTTGCTCTGCGGGTTGGGGCTTATTGGCTATTGCACCTGCAAATCGTTTCGGTGTAATCGCTTTTGGCATGATGCTCATTCTTTTCGCCGTTGGTGGGGTTTTTATTTTTATCAACTTCCTTGCGTTACGACAGGCCGTCACGCCAGAACCTTTATTGGGAAGAATCACCAGCACGATGCGTTGGCTGACGCTACTACCCGCTGGGCCGGGTGCATTAATTGGTGGCTGGCTTGGAGAATATTGGGGCCTACGTCATACACTCGGCTTCTCTTGTATTTGTGCCTTGCTATTAGCAATTTTTGCTTGGCGTAATCAGACCATACGTTCAATCAAATCTTTACCGCAGCTATAGACCTCAGCTATAGATAGATGTCGCTTGTCGAATAGATGCGACATCAGGCTCAAGTTTATTTGCAAAAATTATACTTATAGAATAAAACACGGGATAATGCAGCCCATCTCATCGACTTCGCTTTCTCCTGCGAATTTGACTAAGACCAGCAGCATTTTTTAAGAGACGCTTTTCGAAAGATATGTATGTCGCAACAATCCAAACAAACCAGCTTTAAGCCATATATTCCAGCGAATGCCGTGCTACCGGAATTTACCCTTCGTGCCTTGATCATGGGAACGGTGCTCGGCATGGTATTTGGTGCATCATCGCTTTACTTGGTTCTCAAAGTTGGTTTAACGGTGAGCGCGTCCATTCCTGTTGCAGTCATCGCGATCACGTTGTTTCGCATGATGCATAAACTAGGCGCAAAAGATTCGACGATCTTAGAAAACAGTATCGCGCAAACCGCCGGTTCTGCTGGTGAATCCCTAGCCTTCGGGCTTGGTGTCACAATGCCTGCGATTCTGATTTTAGGCTTTGACTTAGAAATTTATCGTGTCATGCTGGTGGCAATTTTGGGCGGCTTGCTCGGCATTCTGTTGATGATTCCTATGCGTCGCACGATGATCGTTGAGAAGCATCATGAGTTGAAGTATCCCGAAGGTACCGCCTGTGCCGAAGTACTCAAAGCGGCGGCCAACGACAGTTCGCGTGAAGCGGCTGGCGAATCAAGTAATCCGAATGCTCAAGCGGATGCCAACAAACGCGCCAAAATTATTTTCGGTGGTTTTCTGATTGGATTAATTTACAAGGTCGGCAATATCGCACTCAAGGGCTGGAAAGATACCGTCGAATATGTTTTTCCTGCACCATTGAAAGCGGGATCTATTGGCACTGAAATCTCGCCAGAACTCTTAGGTGTTGGCTATATCATCGGACCAAAGATTGCAGCAATTATGGCCGCGGGTGGTGTTTTGTCGTATATGTTGTTAATCCCTTTGATCAAATTTTTCGGTGATGGACTACTGACACCCTTAGCACCTGCGACCAAATTAATCAGCGAGATGAGTCCCCATGAAATTCGTGGCGCCTATGTTTTGTATATTGGTGCTGGTGCGGTTGCTACCGGCGGCTTGATCAGTTTGGCGCGCGCCATGCCATTGATCTGGCGCAGTTTAGCATCGGGTTTATCTGGATTTGGCAGAAAGAAAATTGACCTCACAGATAGCCCAAACAGCACCAATAACACAAATAGTACAGATGTTCCGCGTACTGAACAAAGTATCCATATGAAATGGGTCGTTATCGGAGCACTTTCGATTATTGCGGTCATCACGATCGCAACCCCATTACACATGAATCTTTTGGGCGCTTTATTGATACTGGTCTTTGGATTTTTATTTGCCACCGTCTCTTCACAGCTGACGGGTCAAATCGGCCAATCATCCAATCCGATTTCTGGTATGACAGTCGCCACCTTGCTGTTTACTTGTCTGATTTTTCTCTTGATGGGCTGGGTTGGTGGTCAGTACTACGTCACGGCATTATCTGTTGGCGCGATCGTCTGCATTGCATCAAGCGTGGCTGGATGCACATCGCAGGATTTAAAAACGGGCTATTTAGTTGGTGCCACACCGAAATACCAGCAATACGCGATTTTAATTGGCGCATTCTGTTCGGCCTTAATATTGGGACCCATTTTATTGAAACTGAACGATGCCAGCACGGTGTATGTTCCGATTGCACAAATCGCGCCTGGCTTGCAAACCGATGTCAGCAAATTGACTGAGAGTGCTCAACTTCAAGGTCCACAAGCGGAACAAGATCACGCCAACTATAAAGTTTGGCATAAGACAGATAATGCTCAAGCACCAGCGGGTAAGTATCTGGTAGATGCCAACGGCAAAGTGGCGTATCTGGTGGATCCCGGCATTAACGGCACGCACAATACGCGTCCAGATGGATCGGAAGTGAAAAAATATGATGCGCCAAAAGCAGTGCTAATCTCTTACATCATCAAAGGTATATTGGACGGAGAACTGCCTTGGGCTTTAGTACTATTCGGTGTCATTATTGCGCTGACACTAGAAATGTCTGGCATTCCTTCATTAGCATTTGCAGTCGGCGTCTATTTACCACTCGCCTCTTCTGCGCCTTTATTTATCGGCGGCATGATACGTTGGCTGGTTGATTGGCGGAATAATAAGCTAGAGAAAAACAAGCATTTGAGCGAAGAAGAAAAGCAAGCTGCGGGCGATCGGAGCGAAGGCGTGTTAATTTCTTCAGGTTACATCGCAGGTGGTGCCTTGGCTGGTATTGTGATTGCATTTAGCGCAGGTATCATGACTGACTTTGACAAGAAAATGGGTGATTGGGCTGCGGCAAATAATCCCTTCATGAATAGTGACTATGCCGATGCTTTGTCACTGATTCCATTTGCTTTGATCGCCCTAGTCTTGTATTTCGTCGGCCGAGAAAAACCACCAACTGAACGTCAATCTTAAAATCTACCAGAGTAAAAAACCATGAGCGACACCACTATCCTCGATTGCAAACAACAGCCCGTCAACATCGGAGACATTATTCGCGTGACCACTTTGAGCAAGCAATTTATTAAAAGCTTTCCTGAAGACGAACGTATTTTAATTGAGTCAATGATAGGCAATTTCTTCAAAATTATTGCCATCGATGAAGAAGGTCAGGCTTGCATCATGCGTGAATGGCATGATGAACGCGGTCAATTACAAACACATGTGATCGCACTCGATTCTGAAGAAATGGAAAAAGTGTAGGCGATTATCTGAACCTAAAAAAATGGCTCGAAGTTGTTTAACATCGAGCCATTTTTTTGTAAGCTGAGACTTACTTACGATAAATTTCAGGTCGCGATTTATTCCGTGTTTCGTACACGATCTTTGCATCTTTCATCGCCCGATCTTGTGTACGCATCTCTTCGTGATCATCATGCGGACAAAAATAATCAGCCGCTTGCGCACGCATCACATATTTAATCGCCGCCTCGTCATTGATGTTGTACATTTCCGTCAGAAGTGTTGTGACTTCGTCTAAATATTCTTCATAGGTCATGAACTTTTCCATCGTATTATTCCTTTTAGCGCTAAGTATCTGAATGAGGGCTGCATCTTACTCTGATTTATTAGAATCATCTGCTTTAGCCATAAAAAAACGCTGACATAGCAATCGATACTTTGTCAGCGCTTTCGTGATCAATCGTGATCAAGTTGCGATCAATTCCGTTAATCTTTAATGGGTAATGACTTCTCGTATCGTCGCAGCCAATTCTTCTGCAACAAATTTCGCGACATAAGCATCCGCACCAACGCTGCGTACATGATCTTCATTCGTCGTACCCGATAAAGAAGAATGAATAATCACCGGTAAAGCTTTGAAGCGCTCATCTTGCTTGATATTGCGGGTCAAAGTAAAACCATCCATTTCAGGCATTTCCAAGTCGGTCAACATCAATGCCACTTTATCGCGCAAAGTTTTACCATCTGCGACCGCAGTAGCATTTAAGGCTTGCAATTTTTCCCAAGCTTCCTTACCGGTTTTGCACATGATGTAAGGAGCACCTATCGCATCCAATGCCTGTCCAATCAGGGCGCGCGCAACTGCAGAATCATCTGCTGCCAAAATAACCGCGCCAGGCTTGATTTTCAATTTAGCACCGATAGTTTCCGTATCGACGTCTTTGTTGCCACTAGGTGCGATTTGACGCAAGATTTGTTCAACGTCCAGCACTTGTGCCAAACGCGTGTCTTCCGCATCGCCATCTAAACGCGCAATACTGGTAACCATGCCACCGGCAGCGCTAGACTCTGCAGACAACACCTGACTCCAATCTAAACGAACGATTTCCTCCACTGACTCAACCGCAAAACCTTGGGTTGAGCGGGCGAACTCGGTGACCAGCATGATGTTCAAACCAGTGGTCGGCGTACGTCCCACTACCGATGGCAAATCAATCACCGGAATAATTTGCCCTCGTAAATTTACTACGCCCAAATTATGAGGGAGTGCGCCAGCAACCGCGGTAATCTCAGGCATCGCCACAATTTCACGCACCTTAAAGACATTGATACCAAACAATTCGGAACGTTGATTCGCCGCATCAGTACCTAATCTGAACAACAACAATTCAAACTTATTTGAACTGATTAAGTTGGTACGTTCATCAACTTCATGTTGTACAGTACTCATATTCTTTTCCCTCATTATTTATGTTGCGATACGACGGATTTAAGTTAAACCGTGTTCTTATTATGCTACTTTTTTTCCGAGAAACACGAATTTCCCAGTTGAAATATTTGTTTTTTTTGTTGATGTGACAAAAATGTTTCAACCGTTAACAATTACTTCAAAAAAAGCCACAGAATAAGTGGGCTTCACTAGCTTACCTAATAACTTTATAGCAAGGAATGTAGGCTTTGCCAGGTAATTTCATTCGACTCTGCTTAACAAACGAATCTAGCAAAATATCCATTGCATGCATAATATCTGGATCACCACAGATCTCGAAATGACCAAATTGCTCAATTGCTCGTATGCCTTGGTCTTTCACATTGCCAGCAACAACCCCTGAAAATGCACGACGCAAATGTGCTGCCAACAAATGTGCAGGCTGATTTTTGTGTAATGCCAAGCCGCGCATATTTTCATGCGTCGGTGCGAACGGATGTTGAAACTCACGATCAATTTTCAACAACCAATTGAAATAATACGCATCTCCATGTTGTTTGCGATATGCACGCACAGTCTTAATTCCCGCTTGCACCTGACGCGCCACTTCGACCGGATCATCAATAATTATTTGATATTTGCTTTGTGCTTCTGCACCTAAGGTGTTCACAATAAACTGATCGATTTGCTTAAAGTACTCTGCAGCAGATGCCGGACCAGTAAAGATCAAAGGAAACGGTAATTTTGCATTGTCTGGATGTAGCAATATTCCAAGTAAGTAGAGAATTTCTTCCGCCGTACCAGCCCCACCAGGAAACACAACAATCGCATGTCCCATACGAACAAATGCTTCTAAACGCTTTTCAATATCTGGCAAGATCACAAGATCATTGACGATAGGATTTGGCGCTTCAGCTGCAATAATTCCTGGTTCAGAAACTCCCAAATAACGGCCATTATCGATACGCTGTTTGGCGTGTCCAACTGCCGCACCTTTCATCGGACCTTTCATCGCACCTGGTCCACAACCAGTACAGATATCCATTCCGCGCAAACCGAAGTGATAACCAACTAATTTTGTGTAATCATATTCGTGCCCTGAAATTGAGTGCCCGCCCCAGCACACCACCAAATTAGGGCTGATTTGTGGCTGCAATAAATTCGCGTTCCGTAAAATATGGAAAACTGCATCAGTCACGCCCTCAGTTGTTTCGAGATTGATGTGGGCGTTCTTTAAAATTTCACCATCAATAAATAAAATGTCTCTTAACACAGCGAACAAATGTTCCTGTATACCCTTAATCATGACACCATCAACAAACGCACTTGCTGGCGCAGCTTTTACTTCAAGTTTTATTCCACGTTCACGCTGAACAATGCTGATATCGAAACTCTTATAGCGCTCCAACAACTCTTTGCCGTCGTCCAAACCACTGCCGCAATTGAGTACCGCCAGAGCGCAGCTTCTAAATAATTGATACAGACCGCCATGACTGGTATCCCATAATCTGGCAACTTCCGCTTTTGACAAAACCTCTAAATGACCATCAGGTGTAATTTGTGCATCCATCACTTCATAACTCATCTTTATTTTTCCTCTTCTCTTTTATCGATATTAAGTACGTCCTAGTATCCGCGTTATCAATCAAACTTTCAAGAGAGCAATACAAAATTTCTCAGGAACATAAAAAAAGCCGACATCATGTCGGCTTTTTCGAAACTACAGTCTGCTATCGCAAAACACGTATCAACGCGGATGACTGTTATAAAAGATCAAATACCGCCATGGATTCAACGTGCGAGGTATGTGGAAACATGTTAACAACGCCCGCCTTCGTCATTTGATAACCAGCCTCGTTCACTAACATTCCAGCATCTCGTGCTAATGTCGAAGGGCTACACGAAACGTAGACTATCCTTTTAGGGCGTAACTCTGGCGCAATTTTCCCCAAATCGATCAAGGCCTGGCATACAGCCATCGCACCATCACGCGGTGGGTCAATCAAGAAGCGGTCAAACTTACCCAGCGCAACAAAATCCTCTGCTTTCACCTCGAATAAGTTACGTGTTGCAAACGAGGTTTTATCGCCTAATCCATTTGACTGAGCATTGCTTAATGCGCGCTCAGTCAAAGCCGTGCTACCTTCGATCCCAACAACTTCACGTGCCTGCGTCGCGATTGGTAACGTGAAATTTCCAAGTCCACAAAACAGATCCAAGATACGTTCATCTTTTTGCACCTCAAGTAAACCCAAAGCACGTGCTACCAAGACCCGATTGATATGATGATTTACTTGCGTAAAGTCAGTTGGCTTAAACGGCATCTTGACGCCGAACTCTGGTAACAGATAATGCAAATCCGAATGCTCGGGATAGTAAGGTTCTGCGCTATCAGGCCCAGCGGTTTGCAACCACCATTGCACTTGATGTTGATCAGCGAAAGCTTTCAATTTTTCTGCATCACCAGCTCCCAAGGGTTGCATGATTCGCAGCACCATCGCGGTGACACCCTCGCCTATCGCTAATTCAATCTGCGGCAGTGCTTCAATTAAGGTCAATGAACTAATCAAATCACGTAGTGGCATCAACATTTTTGAAATGTGCGGAGGCAGGATTTCACAGGTTTCCATATTCGCGACATAGCGTGATTTTTTCTCATGAAAACCAACTAACACTATGCCTTTTTTATGCACATTCCGTACCGACAAACGTGCACGATAACGATATCCCCATGTCGGGCCATAGACTGGTCGCATTACCATCACTGGTTTTACTTTTCCTATGTGCGACAAATTATCTTCCAGTACTCGCTGCTTCATCGCCACTTGCGCACTAGGATCGAGATGCTGCATTGAACAACCTCCGCAAACGCCATAATGCGGACATTTCGGATTTACTCGCTGTGACGATTCCTTAATAATTGGCCCTAGGGTTGCCGCTTCCCAACTCGGTTTTTTTCGATAGCTATTGAAGCCCACCACTTCACCGGGCAAGGCACCTTCGACAAAAACGACTTTTCCCTGACTACCATCTTCATTAGTGAGATGACCAACGCCACGCGCGTCCATATCGAGGGAACGGATATTAATTGTATTCATGATAAACAAGAGAGATGGCGTTCAAGCCAATGGGAATAGTGGATTCAAAGAGCCAAGATTATACCGTTTAATCGACAATTCAAAGCCAAGGGTCTATCTTAAAATGCCAAGCACTCCATAATTAACTATCTGCTATCAAGCAATATGTTTTAGAGCAAGGCGTCCCGACCAACGCCGCGAGAAGCGAAGCTGCGCTTCAGTTTGATTAAGGCTTCCTGTTGAATTTGACGAACCCGCTCACGGGTAATCCCCATCTCGTCAGCCAGCGTTTCCAAAGTGACAGGATCATCATTGTCGAGACCGAATCGACGCATGATCACAATTCTTTGTTTATCAGGTAATTTAGAGAGCCAATCACGAACTAGAACAGTCACCTCGTGATGTTCCGCTAAGGTATCAGGCCCATGCTCATTATCACCTGGCAACATATCTAAAAGGCTGCTTTGAGGATCGCCGTCCAAAGGGGTATCGAGCGACATCGCATGTTCAGAGAGCGCAAGTATGTCTTGTACCTCGTCAAGTGGTCGGCTAACTAAATGGGCAATATCTTCAGCGCTCGCATCTTTGCCATCTCTATGCTGCGCTTCAAGGTGATACTTGGCGCGCAAAATTTGATTCAGTTCGCGTACCACATGAACCGGAAGACGTATCGTGCGCGCTTGATTCATGATTGCGCGCTCAATACTCTGTCGTATCCACCACGTTGCATAAGTTGAGAATCGGAAACCGCGCTCGGGTTCGAATTTATCGATGGCATGCATCAATCCCAAGTTACCCTCTTCTATCATATCAAGTAAAGCAACGCCACGATTAATGTAATGTTTTGCAATCGATACCACCAAACGCAAATTGTGTTCAATCATTTTCTGACGCGCCTCAAAATTACCTTGCTTCGCCAAAGTCGCGAAGTGTAATTCTTCGGCAGCACAAAATAGAGGTCGAGTACCGATTTGATTCAAATAATGCTGGGTTGTATCAGTAGACAACTCTGCAGCCAAAATATTTTTTATTTCATCAATGGGCGCTATCGCAACGACTGGTACTTCTTCAAATTTGCTTTCTTCTGCCTCGTCAGCTTCCGATCCACTATTATTCAGATCATCTACATCGTCAGTGCTGCGTTCCATATCTAATACTCTGTCTTCATGATCAGAAACTGTTTGCGACGTTTTTTGCGGAGAAGATTTATGCATGTTCAAATTCAATGAATTATTTAATGAAATATCTAAAAATATTATGGCAACACGCCCTAAATCGCCGCAATCACAATCAACTTTACATCAGCGATTCGGCAATAACTTTAAAGGGTCAATTGGTTTTCCAGCTTGACGAATTTCAAAGTGTAGTTTCACAGTCTCGCTATCTGAATTACCCATCTCCGCAATTTTTTGACCTTTACTCACAGTTTGTCCTTTTTTTACAAGATTGGTTTTATTGTGCGCATAAACTGACAAATAATTGTTCGCGTGGGTAATGACTAACATGTTGCCATAACCCCTCACCGCACCGACTTCATAAATCACCTTACCTGGAGCAACAGCAACAATCTCTTGTCCTAACTTACCACCAATATCAATACCTTTATTTTTTGGATCATCAAATGTCGCCAATACTTTACCAGCGGTAGGCCAAACCCAATTCATTTCTGGCACTGGTTCAGCTGGTTTCGCAGCAACTACAGGCGTTTCAGTTTTACTGTTAGCCACACTCGGTGTCGCGCCATCCGCTTTTTGCAATTCTTGCAGGTTCGCATCTGAATAGATCCGTTTATCAGCTTTTGGTGAACTCTTGTGTGTTGCTGGATTAATTGGATTGAGGTTACGCACTTCAATTCCAGAATTAACAGAAATCGGCGTCACTTTCACATCACCATTTTCTGCAGCGACCCATAAAACTTGATCAACCTTGATATCACTTGGATTCGCTAGATTATTCCAGGCGATCAGGTCATTAATATTCACCCCTTGTGCAATTGCAATTTTCGACAGTGAATCACCTCGCTTAACAATGTAACTTGGGCGACGCACGTCTGCTGGTTTCGCTGCCGTACCTGTACTTGCAACGGTAGGTTCGGCTGGTACTTCTTTACTGCGCTCAATAACAGGCGCTTGATTTGGCACGGAACTGCATGCACCAATCAGCAAAACAAATAACAAGGCCAAGCTATTTTTAAGGATGCAACTTTGCTTCATAAATATTTCTTAATTTCTTATATAAGTTAGCTAAATACGATAGGCTGAAAATCTAAACTAAAAATCTAAACTAAATCACGCCTTGATGTAAAGGTACGAAATGACATTGCTCTAAAATTGTACTGTTCCATGCATGTTGAGAAGTACGCTCAACCAGCTGCAACACTTGCTGACGCCCACCGACAGGAGCAATAAGCCGCCCACCAATCGCCAATTGTTCAAGTAAGGCATGCGGCACCTCCAAACCAGCAGCAGCGAGTATGATACCGTCAAACGGTGCAACTTGTGGCAAACCTAACATCCCATCGCCATAGTGCAGTCGAATATTCGCTATACGCATTGGTCGCAAATTATTTTTTGCCAATTCATGCAATGCCTTAATTCGCTCTATGGAATAGACCTCTTTCGCCACCAATGAGAGTACTGCAGCTTGATACCCACAGCCAGTACCAATTTCAAGAATACGATGTAGATTTTTACCGTTACGTAAAATTTCCGTCATACGCGCAACGATATAGGGCTGGGAAATCGTTTGGTGATGACCAATCGGCAAAGAAGCATCAATGTATGCCTGACTCGCCAAGCCAGATTCAACAAACAAATGACGAGGGATTGCCTCTAAGGCCGCAAGTACTAGGCTATCTTTTACGCCCTGTTGTGCCACGCGCGCAACCATTGCTTGTCGAATCTTATCCGACACCATACCTACACCGGCTGTCTGCGGTGTAACAGCCAAGGCACTAGCTTTCTTTGCAAGCGGCACCTGGGTACTTGGTTTGATCGTGGAAGAGTGAGAATTTTTAATGTGAAATGCAGCGTTTTGTACCGCAGTTTGCGGCATCGCTGTGGGTGATTTACGGACATTTCCTCGCTGTGAAACGACAGAGGCCAAACTTAAAGGAAAGCGCTTTTCATTCCCACTCATACCAAATCCACCGACAGCGCATGCATTTGTTGAGGATTGGTCAGATCAATTTGTAAGGGCGTGACAGCAACAAATCCTTTAGAAGTAGCATCAAAATCTGTACCCTCACTAGTATCTTTGACTGCACCTACGGGGCCGATCCAGTAAATAACCCGACCACTTGGATCATGTGCCTGAATTACTGGCTCAGATGCGTGTCGTTTACCTAGACGCGTCGCTCGCATACCTTGAATTTCATCATAATCCAGATTGGGAATATTCACATTGAGCAAAAAGGGTCGCGCTAAACTGGGAAAGCCTCGCAGCACCATGTCAGCTGCCACTTTCGCTGCATCCGCTAACTTCCCCCAGCCTTTATCCACCTGAGAAAAAGCAATTGCTGGAATTCCGAACAAATAAGCTTCAGTCGCTGCAGCAACGGTACCCGAATACAAAGTATCATCGCCCATGTTTTGCCCCTGATTAATACCAGATACAACTAAGTCAGGCGGCTCCTTCATCAAGGCAGTTAAGGCGATGTGAACACAATCTGACGGGGTACCATTAACAAAGTAAAATCCATTTTCAGCGCGGGATACGGACAGTGGCCGGTCTAAAGTCAGCGCATTAGAGGCACCAGAACGATTACTATCAGGAGCAACCACGGTAATCTCTGCGTAGGGTCGTAGAGCACTCGCCAGAGCAAGAATTCCGGGTGCTAAGTAGCCGTCATCATTACTAATCAAAATTTTCATAAGTGCATTTTACCTGATGCACTTGAGGAAAATCATTGCCATGATGATTTATTTCAGAGCGTTGGTTTTGTAACAAAGCGGAATCAAGCATGGACAAAAATAACTCGCTTTTATCGGCCAAATAAGCTGTCAAATGCGCAGAATGAACGCATGCGAAAAATGAGGGATTTACTGCTATGCACTACAACGACAATATAATCATTCATCGTAATTCAGAATCAGTGCGTCTGATTTTGCTTGATAACATTTGCGTGATAACGACGCACTAAGCTTGCCCAACACTCTCGCCAAGCCAATAACGATCAATATCTTTTAGACCCCAAGTAATCGCATCTTCTCGGGATACAATTTTATCTTGAATACCTGCAGCTGCCAGATCGAGTAAAGATGGGGAAATATAAGTCATCGATTTGGAAGAGAAAAAAACTCTGACCTTAGGTAACAATAACGACTTACCAATCTGCTGCTCGACGACCACACCGAGACGCCCAGACTGTAGCTTTACCAGAGTTCCGACTGGATAAATACCAATGCTTCGTACAAATGCTTGGAATACCACTTCATCGAAATGTCCGCGACTCCATTCTGACATTTTCTTCAAAGATTCAGCTGGACACCAACCTTCTTTGTACGGACGATTCGAGGTAATCGCATCATAAACATCACAGACGGCACCCATTTTGGCATACAAACTAATCTGATCGCCTTTTAATCCTTTTGGATAACCTGATCCATCAATTTTCTCATGATGATGTAAGCAAACGTCGAGTGCAATCTCACCAACACCTTTGGCTTCCAGTAACATCGCGTGTCCAGCACTTGGATGTTCTTTCACCGAGACAAATTCGTCATCAGTAAGCCGACCTGGTTTGTTTAAAATTGCCGGGGGAACTGCCATCTTACCGATATCATGCAATAAGCCAGCTAAGCCAGCTTCACGCGTTTCATCATCGCTCAAACCAAGTTGACGCGACAAAGCAATCATCAATGCACAAACAGCAACTGAGTGCATATAGGTATAGTCATCAGCCGTCTTCAATCGAGCCAAGCCAATCAGTGCACCAGGGTTTCGCATGACGGAGTTTGCAATCTCCTCCACCAAAGGCATGGCCTGCTCTGCTTCGATCGCCTTACCCATACGGGCTTCGCTAAACATCGAAAAGACAGCACCTTTCGATTTACCGACAATCTTTGCGGCACGTCCGACCTCAGCGTCCATCGAGACGGATTTGACTTCGGAGAATGACTTTGTTTTTTCAATTGGCGTGACCTCTACCACAGCCTCTTCTCGGATCACTTCCGCCACTGGTGTTCTATCTGACTGTGGCAAGGGCTGCAGAACATCACAACCTTTATCCGTATCAATCCAGATTTCGCGAATATCTGCGTTAATTATTTTATCTATTGCCGCTTGATTTTCGATCAGAAATGACTTCTGCCAAAACGGAGAACTCATCCAAGAAACACACAGTTCCTGAACATACATGCCTTCTCGAATTTGCGCGCTCTTAATTTTCTTTAACATATTCCGCTAACATCCCGCACTCAAATTTGCACTGCACTGTGGGTCGGTCTTTTTAAGGAGTCTCTTATCCAAACCAAGCAAATACGAAGGTTTGCGCAGAGAAATTAAATCCATTTTACAGCAGTGCACTTCTTCTGACTTGCAAACCCAATAGGATTTTTGTTGATTTGAGGCAAATATGCAAAATCTTTGGATTCAATTACGTGATTATTTATTCGGCAGGCGCGACACTTTCAATAACGTCATATGAAAATGAAAATCTTCACGCCCAATTTACATTGATCTAGACAATAACTTCATTGGCGCAAATAATTTATGCATGGACAAATTACCGATAAAACTTAAATTGTACGGGTGCTCAGATTTAATTTTTTCAAACTGAGAAAGTACATCGATACTTTCCAATCGGTCGGCAATCTTGCCCCACAAAATGAGACTAGGTACAGACGCTTGTTGTGCCAAAGCTTCAAACACAAACTGCAGAAAAATTCGCCAAACTTTCGCATCCTCAGCAGGCGACACCTCGCTACGAAAAACCAAAGAAGCATTGAGCATCAAAAAACCATGTTTCAAGAAATTGTCTTGTAGCTGCATCATCGTTTGCACGTACTTATCGGATTCTTGACGCATCTGTTGCACGAAAGATGTAAGCGCACGGCTACTGGTATCATCCAAAGTTAAATATCCATCAGCGACCAATAGCATTTTTATGAAGTTACGCAAGGATGTAGCACGATTCACCGACTTACTCAGCCCAGCACTTGCTTCTTGCGACCAAATCTCTGCAACAGCACCATCCATAAAACAATAACCTGTTGCACTCGCTTCGCGAGGGTAAGGTCCTTCACCGATCAAGACATAACGAATTTCTGAAATTGGCATTGAAAATGCCGCAAACAGCCGATGTTGCGTGGGTAAAAAATGTGTCTTGGCTAATTGAGATAAATACCCGGGATACTGCTGCTCAATCGCATCTAAGCCCTGCTTTAAAACAACATGCCAAGAAGGATGGGCAAGTGCAATATCTTGTTGAAAGTAATCGGAAAAATCCATATTGCGCTAAGAATTATTTAATGCCGCTAGTCGCCTGAGGTGGCACTAAACCTGGTACTCGTTCCGGCGGATGAGCTAAGGGAGATGAAATAATGCCAGTGTGTGGAACTGGCGCAGGCAAATCAATCCGTCGTGAAACTCCAGCCTCGCTCACGATGACGTGATCGGCGTGGACTTCACGCAAAGTCACACCGGGCGTGAATTCTTTGCCGATTCCTATCGTAAAACTAGGTTGTCCTTCAATCACAATAATGGCGACACTGTCACGATTGCGAGCTGAGACGATCACCCCTTTTAACTGATAACTGCTAGGTGCGGTTTGCGCGACTGCAGATTGTCCGAACAAATCCCCCCATTGCCCAACACTTGGCTCGTAGTTATCAACGGTAACCGGCGCCTGTATGGGGCGAATCGTGGGTTTAAATATTTTCATCCCCCAATAGGTCAGCACCATACAAAGCATGGCAAACAACACGACATTAATTAGCAATGGAAGACGCTTCATGGAAATTCTCGCTCTACTTTTACATTCAAATGTTGATCTGCAAATCTAGTCAGGATTAACGAACCAATTGGTTAATTTCGATAATCGGCATTAAGACGGCCAGCACGATTAGCAAGACCACGACACCCATTGCCAAAATCAAGAGGGGCTCAAGTAATCCCGCGATGGTCAACGCACGTCGTTCCAGATCTTGTTCCTGCGCTGAAGAAGCACGTTCGAGCATCGCAGGCAGTTCACCAGTCACTTCACCAGCACGAATCATATGAATCAGCATCGGTGGAAAATGCTTATGGGCAGATAATGCTCGTGCCAAACTAACGCCTTCACGCACACTATTCGTAGCGTCTTCTACCTGGGCACGCATCGCAACATTCGACAAAGTCTCCCTACTCGTTTGCAAAGCTTTCAGAATGGGAACACCTGAACCTGTCGTAATCGATAAAGTACTAGAAAAACGCGCGGTATTCAAACTACGTTCAAATTTTCCATACATCGGGGCATCCAATAACCAAGTATGCCAACGCATTTTCACTTCTGGATTTTTCAAAGCGTAGCGGCACGCAAACACCACAGCTGTAATCACAATCGCAAGCAGCCAACCGTATGCACGCACAAAATCCGAAATCGCCAACATGACAACCGTTAGCAAGGGTAATTTTTGCTTGGTGTTCGCAAACACCGAAACAATTTGCGGCACCACATAAGTCAATAAAAAAATCACGATCGCAAATGCAACCACAGTCACAATCGCTGGATAGGTGAACGCAAGTTTTACTTTTTGCGTAAGCGCATTTCGACGTTCAATATAGTCTGCCAAGCGAGACAAAACTCTGGCTAATTGACCAATCTGCTCGCCCGATGCGACCAAGGCGCAGTAAATATCAGTGAAGTCATGTTGATGCTGTTTTAAGGCATCCGACAAAGCAGAGCCAGCTAAAATTTCAGAACGAATCGATGCTACTAAGTCACGAATATAAACCCGCTCCGCTTGTTCCAACAAGGCCGAAAATGCCTGCTCCAAAGGTAATCCGGCATCGAGCAAACTAGATAATTGACGGGTAAACAAGGCCAACTCAACCGTCGACAAATGTTCGCCAAACATCGATTTTCCACGTTTCGCATCACCGCTTTGATTGACGATTAACTCAACCATCACCGGAACTAATTGTTGCGCGCGCAAGTCCGACCGCGCTGCACGAGCACTATCGGCAGTCAGCACACCTTTTTTACTATTCCCTTGGGGATCTACTGCTTCATATCGAAATGCTGGCACAGTGAAACTCTTTCTTGAATTATTCTTTCGTCACGCGTAACAACTCTTCTCTTGTTGTGACACCAGCATCAAGCCAACGCTGACCATCTTCACGCATCGTCTTCATTCCATCACCCTGAGCGGCAATACGAATTTCTGCTTCGGATGCTTGATGATGAATCTGTGCAGAGATTGCCTCGGTAGTTAACAAGAGTTCGTAAACACCAACACGCCCCTGATACCCCGTATGACCACAATGCTCACAACCGACTGACTTCCAAACATCGCCATCCTGAACTTTGCAATGCGTACATAGCTTACGCACTAAGCGTTGCGCGACGACTCCCAATAACGATGAGGAAAGCAGAAATGGTTCTATCCCCATATCTAATAGTCGCGTCACCGCAGCAGCAGCATCATTAGTATGCAAAGTTGCCAACACCAAGTGCCCCGTCAACGATGCTTGCACTGCAATTTGCGCGGTCTCTAAATCACGAATTTCGCCAATCATGATGACATCTGGATCTTGACGCAAAATTGCACGCAATGCCTTAGCAAAGCTCATATCGATCTTTGCATTAACTTGGGTCTGACCTATGCCCGCCAACTCATATTCAATCGGATCTTCAACCGTCAATATGTTGGTTGTGCCTGCATTTACCCGTGACAATGCGGCATACAGTGTCGTCGTTTTTCCTGATCCAGTTGGACCCGTAACCAGAACAATGCCGTGCGGTTGTGCGATCAATTGATCGAATTGTGTAAGCACATCAGGACTCATGCCGAGATGCGTTAAATCTAACTTACCAGCTTCTTTATCTAATAGTCGCAATACCGCGCGCTCACCATGTCCGGTTGGCAAAGTTGAGACCCGCACATCGACTGGCTTGCCGCCAATACGTAAAGTAATGCGACCATCCTGCGGCAGGCGTTTTTCAGCAATATCTAACTGTGCCATGATCTTAATACGGGAAACTAAAGACGCATGGATTGCTTTCTTTGGCCGAATCACATCACGTAAGGCACCGTCGACACGGAAACGCACTACCGAAATCTGTTCAAATGGCTCAATATGAATATCCGATGCGCCCTCACGCAAAGCCTGCGTCAGTAAGGCATTAATCATACGAATCACTGGCGCATCATCTGCGGACTCTAACAAGTCCTCAATCGCAGGCATATCTTGCATCAGCTTAGCCAAATCCATATCAGATTCAACCTCACCAACGACGTCTGCAGCGTCACCACCAGATCCTGCGTAAGCGCGGGCAATTTCCAACAGCAATTCCGCATGGGGAAGAATATCTAAATGAACTCGTCCAAAGCGCCGACCAGCCTCCAAAATGGCAGCTTGCTTAGTCTCGCCCGATACTTTCAACTCGACTGGAGCGCCTTCCAGGTCATCGCGTCGATTGGCAAGAATAGAAAAATCACGCGCGAAGGCGAATGGCAATAATCGATTTTCAGACATACGATTTACTTGCCTTCTTTGTTATTTAACTTCGCTTTTTCGGTCGCCGTGGGTTCGACAGGAGTCATTAAGCGGCCATTTTCAATTTTCAAAATTGGCGCATCCGATTCATTTTGCATGCTCCGTAAATACTGAGTACGCAAGTAATCATAACGATCCAAGGAAACACCTTTACTGTCTTCAGCAGTACGAATCACTGTTGGGCGCAAAAACACCATCAAATTCACTTTCGAACGCTTCTGACTACTGTATTTAAATAAATTTCCAATGAGAGGAAGATCACCCAAGAACGGTACTTTTTCTACACCGCCACGCGTGTCATCTCGAATTAACCCACCGAGCGCAATGATTTGTCCATCTTCTGCCAATACATTGGTTGCGATAGAACGAACAGTCGTAGTAATCCCAACGCCTCCAGCTACAGGGGCTCCAATATTGGAAACTTCCTGGGCTATCGCTAACTTAACAGTGCCACCTTCAGAAATCTGCGGCTTCACTTTCAATTTGATACCGATATCTTTTCGCTCAATAGTTTGAAACGGATTAGAACCGGCAGTTCCAGTAGTCGCAGTTGTGTACTGTCCAGTGACGATACCCACATTCTGGCCGTCCATAATGGTCGCTTCTTCGTTATCAAGGGTCACGAGATTTGGGACGGACAACACATTCGAAGTTCCATCTGTTGCTAAAGCGTGCGCCAAAGCACCGATGCCTAACTGACCACCGATCTGACGAAATAGTCCAACATTCAAACCCTTACCAACTAAGGCCGCAGCTTGGGTAGTCGCATTGCCAGCAGCCAGATTAATCAAAGCATTCTGATTTGGATACGAGGTCACCGCACCTAAACGATAATTACTCGTACTATCGCCAGTCGCGCCAGCCCATTCCACGCCTAACTCATTTAAACGATCTGCCGACACTTCAACAATCAAAGTTTCAATATAAACTTGCGCGCGTCGTGCATCAAGTTGATCAATTACTCCGCGCAGATTTTTGTAAACCGCATCACTTGCCGTAATAATTAAAGTGTTGGTTGCCGGATCGGCTTGAATAAAACCGCCACTACCACCTGCCTGCCCTTGAAGCTTACTACTAGAGCTGATCGGCAAACTTAAATTAGAACCTGAGGAACTAAATGCGGAATTATTACCTTGTCCGGTAGCCGCACCTGCACTACTTGGTGCAGATTGAGCGAAACCAGAATTACTATTTGTATTGCCAAGACCAGATTGTGAAGAAGATTCTCCGCTCAAAATAGCGCGCAAAGTTTCGGCCAGTTTCACCGCTTCGGCATTCTTCAAATAAACAACATGCACATTGCCAGGCTGCGTGGTTGGTTGATCCAAAGCCGCGACCATCGATTTCACCAAATTACTACGTGCCACGGATGGTGATTTAATCAAAACAGAATTCGTCCTAGAGTCAGCCAACACGATCGTCCTTCCGGATTCTGCATTTACTTGATTGTTCTCGATTAATCGCGTCACCATCGTCGCGACATCGGTCGCGATCGAATGTTTAATTGGAATAATTTCTAATTCTGGATTTAATGGCACATCCAATAAAGCAATCACCTCCGACATACGACGCATATTGTCAGCGTAATCGGTAATCACAATAGAATTGTTACCAGGATTCACGTTGATCACATTATTCGGTGAAATCAAAGGTCGTAAGGCCGTCACAATATTATTAGCCGCTTCGTAATTAATACGAAACACTTGGGTAATGATTTGATCACCTTTGACGCTTTTCGCTTGCGTGGGGCCGCCCTGTAGCTTTGCATCGGCTTCTGGAACAACTTTTGAAAATCCATCAGACGTCACAACGGCAAACCCTTGCATCCGTAAATTTGAAGTCAACAATTTAAACGCTTGTTCTTTGCTAAGTGGCTTCTCGGCGACCAAAGTCAATTGCCCTTTAACTCGTGGGTCAATCACAAATGTGGTTCCGGTGTAATGACCAACCGCCTTAATCACCGACTCAATATCGGCATTGACAAAATTCAAGCTGGCCGCAGTTTGATTACTTTCTTGTGCAGATGCAGCCATAGGTAAACCTAAACTCAGTAAACCTAAGCCACCAAAAAATGCCGCGTGAACCCATACACTAAGCAATTTCTTCGGATACATTTTCGCGTGTGCTTCTGTTGACGTTTTAATTGTGTTCTTCATGCCTGTTGTCTCAGTTATATTCTAATGCGATGATTTGTTTGTCGCCCTCTTGACGACGTCTCCCCAGCAAATTCAGTAAATTTGCCATTTTTTCTTCTTGTCCTTGCTCAGCATAGGCTTTTCCTGAAAACCGGAATCGCCCCTGCTCTAGCACTCCATTACCCTCTAACATCATTGGTCCTTTACTGGTATTCAGGACCATATTGGCGACATCACCTCGCCAATCTAATGTCAGTGAGTAACTTCCCAATGGTTTAATCGAAGATGCCCGTGATGCCATCTCGTTTAAGTCTAACTTCATAATGCCGTTAATCAGCATCTGTCCTTGTACCAGGCTCAACGCCAATTGCCTCCAATGCAAGACGATTTTTCCACTTGGTCCAATCGTATTTAATGGCGCACCTAATCCTTCTAATCGCTCTGGCGGCAAACTAATACTCGCTGGACTAATATGCCACTGTTGAAAATTTCCATTAATTTGCAAGGGTGCCGACATGACCTGCTTATTTTCCAATTCCACCGCAACCTGCCCAAGCAAAATCGCTGGTGAAATTCGCCATGAAAACCGACCAGGAAATAAGGGTGTGACTGCCGATTTATGATCTACCGCAGCACCGACAAATGCAGATCCACGCCAAAAACTTCCTTGAATATCTCCTAAGCTGATGCGTCCAAGTGTTTGTCTCTCTAACGCGACACCTACCCAACTTGCAGGCAAAAAAACCAACACCGTTCCCAGTACACTGACTATACCCACTACCGCCAAACCAAATACTGTTTTTCTTTGCATACTAATTACTAGCCCTTTGCTGACGCAAAGTAATCACCACGCCGACTTGCCCTGGATCAGCCAGCGCTGTCACTTTCGCTTCGTCTACCGTTAATCGAGCTGCTTTTTGCATCTCTAAAATCCACTCCATCAAATTAGCATACGCAACTGCATTCACCTGAAAACGGACGATATCATTTGAAACCGTCAATGACTGCGTTTTTATATTACGCCGCATCAATGTCGACTCGATGACTTCACGCGTCACAACTGGAACATTTTCAGCCATTGTCTTTGACAAAGCATCGTATTGCGAAGCCATATTCATCATCGTCGCCGCTTGCATTTTCAACGCAGGCGTGGAGTTTTCCAAATTTCGAATATTACTTTGGGCTGGTTGAATTCCGACTAAATACACTAAACTGGCCAAGATCAAGCAAGCTACGCCAATTAATATCTGACGTTCACGTATTTCCCGCTTGCTCCAGTTAGTTTGTAACTGATTGATAGTCTCGCGAAGTTTCATCGTACACCACCCATATCTACTGTCAGCTTGAGCACACCGTCTTTGACATCCAGCTTTAATCCACGTTCTTTCAAAAGTGTCGTTAGCTGATCCGCTGGAAATTCAGCAGGATTCTTTGGAGTGATAAACAAACTACGTTCACGATACTCAATACTACTAACCGTTGCACTCGCCTGTGCTGGTACTAACTGCCCCCATGCTGCGGCAAATTGCGCACTTAATACAAGAAAGTCATCATTACCAGATTGGCCTGACATTTTTTTTGCCAGATTAATTTTCTGCTGCATCTGAAACACTGGGTCACGTGAAACGGGCTCTTTGGGGAAAGTGGTTTGATAGATGGCTTGTATAGAATCTCGAATTGTATTCGCCTCACGACGAAGACTCATCCATTGCCAATTTAAAGCAAGCAAGCTGATCAACAACATCGTGACCAACAATATGATAGTCCAACGCCATTTAAGCCAATCAACGCTGTGTTTGCCTTCTACATGTAAAGTCGAAAACAAATCGATGGTTTGATTCGAAACCTTAGCGATCTTATTTTTCCAATCAGGACGATGGAATTGAATTTGGCGTTGTGTTACACCGTCATTTGCGTCATCGATTGAAATCAATTGCTGCAAAGACGACTCTAATTCAATAGGAACATAACACTGCAAATTTTGCTGCGGCACCAAAATATTGACGGCTGCGTAAATCTGGTTCGCAAAATCTCGCTCCGACAATTCTTTTCCTTGCGAGTCGATACTTAATCCGAGTCTGATTTGCGAATCTCCCTTAACAGATATTTCGCAAGTGAGATTATCTGCCACGACCATTTCCACTAGGACAGTACTGAAATCAGCTGCATGTCCGAGACAATCAGACACCGCATAAGCAGAGACTTTTCTTGCCGCAAAAGCCGCTCCGACGAGAAGCAATTGTTCCATCCAAGATTTAGCGACTACCGCAACAGTGCACTTTCCATTCACAGGTTGAGAAGGAACAAATAATAAGTCTGTTGGATCGCTTAATAACTGTTCTTCTAATAAGTTAGGAAGTGCCGCCTTCAGTTTCGCAAAAGGCATCGGTGGAACTGCGACCTCAATGAAATTTACATCACTAGCCGAAACCAACAACACCAAATCATCAACGCCAGATACATTTTTCTGTATCGCAGACAAAGAATCACGTCCTTGTTGCAAAATATTTTTATCTGCTGATGCTTGGCAATATGCGACCACTTGCTGATCCAATGCACCGAGCCTGTCCGCGACTACTTTAGGTGGTAATTGTAAATAAAGCGTACTTGCCATGTTCTATTAAACCTTTTACGAAATTGAGCTGTCTTATTTTTGTTTTATTTCTTATTTCAATTTTCTCGCACCCACAAGATTTGCGTCCCTTTATCATCTCGCTCAAGTAATGCATCGACTTCCAACAAAGATCGATTCAAGCGCACCCTACCATTCACGACAAAAAAATTGGTTTGAAAATCTAAAAAATTCACGTCGGTTTCAAGCACTTTATCGGGAAAATTTAATTTAAATCTTTCAAAATCAAGAAAATAAGCACGATCTCTTGTCGCTATCATCAATGCGGCATCGGTCATACTGACATTTTCCAGACGTGCTGACAAAACTTCAGCGGTGGTCGTATTCACGTTGATTTTTGTCGATCTTGGCAACACGGTCACGAAATTTCTTAAACGCGCAATGCTTGCAAGGGAAAAACCAGGAATTGACAACAAATCATCAATTTGACTAAATTTCAAGAATTGTACTTCGGAATTCAGACTTATCGGTGGGCTACCCGGATTTTCTTTAGGATCTGGTGGATTTTTCACATCACCCGGCCCGCCTGACTCTCCGGGTTTAGTTGGCCCCTCCAACACTCTTTCACTAGTCAACGCAATTTGGGTAGCAACACTTTGTGCCAATGCCGGATCTAAGCGTAAATTACTGAGGAGTTTAGCGAAGACAGCCAGCTCGCGACGATCAACTTGACCATTCAAGGCCAAATTTGACAAATTAAACTTCGCCTGCGCATCGCTGATTTGCCCAGACAGTGTGGCATCACTGTCTTCTGTTTCAGCCCTACCGTTCTCGACATATTGATCAAGTCGCGTATCGCCCAAATTGACCGCCCAAGGCTCGCCTAAATGATCGACTTTACTGATGCGTCGGTCTTCTCGCAAAATAAGACCAGCCCAATCCAAAGCACCACGCAAGACCCATTTTTTCTGCAACTGAAAACGTTGATTTTCTATCGAGCGTACTTGCACTTGCTGCTGCCAAAACAAACTAGCGACAATAGTAATCGCCAATGTCGTAAGTAATAAGGCGGTTACCACGGCGACACCGTCTTGCTTTCGGTGGGTCATGCTGCACCCAATAGGAATATTTTCAACAATGGATTTTGTTGACCAAGTAGTTGCATGGTCACTTCAAGGCCGGTTTTGCGCGGCACTGACTTTCCGGGCTTGCCGGGTGCTGGATTGAGTCCGTCATGAGATATGTCGGTACCAGCTACTCGCCAAGTGTTCTCGTCATTATTCCAAGTGCGCATTTGAAAGACCGTGACGCCTGTCTGCAATTTCACCACAGGCATATTATCGTTACCATTAATTGCACTTTGCCAAAAAGAATCCAATAATTTCAGATCTCGAGTGGCGATTGATTCACGGCGAGTGAATACGCCATCTAGCATTTTATAGGCAACAACTTGCAACTGCGGAGCGCGATTATCTTCATAGACCGTCCGAATTAAAATCAACTGCGTATCAAATGCACGTAGATTTTCTCGCTTAGGTAACAGAGCATCGCTGACAAGATGTGCGCAATCATTTTCAAGTTGTGCAAAACTAATTTGCGCGCCACGACTTTGTTCCAATTCACTATTGAGCGTTTGACGAGCGCGGATAATACTATCCAAACCACTCCATCCCATAACGGCGATAATTGCCAAAATAGCGATAGCGACCAATAACTCAATTAAAGTAAAACCAGCAAAATGAACACGTTGACTATGGCGCATTGGGAACCACCTGAGTCAATTTTGCAAGCCTACGCTGTAAATTACTGGCATCAAACACCAGCACTTCTACTCGCCGAAATGAGGGGTTCGGCGTGGTCAAAACATGCTCTTCACAAAGCAAATCCAGCGCACCTTGTGGGCAAGGAAAAGATCTCTCACCAATTTGTGGCCACTCTTTACCAAGACGTATCTGCGCAAGGCGATTTTCCGCAGACCAATTCGCCATCATGGTGGCGCGCAAACCACTGCTATTTTGTGCCAAGCTAGCGACCGCACGTAGACTCGCACCTAGCACGGTGCCGACAATCACTAAGGCAACCAAGACTTCCAATAAAGTAAAACCACCGAAGCGATGGCAATTTTGTTTGTGATGATATTTCACGTCCGTTCCTGTATTCAGCGCCATTTGCATCACTCCACAACAAAATGGCCAACACCATCTGCATTGATAGCGACCTGATCATTTCCAACACGGAGAATCATCGTAAATGGGCGACTTACAGGTTCACGACCAAAAACGATACGGAGCGTTTCAGATCGAACTGGATCAGCTGAAAGGATACTTACTTGCGTTTCTGGGAAGGTGAATGGACGCCCGCGTAGAGTGTCAAGATCAGTAATTTTTTCCCACTTATTGTCGTTTAACACCAAGAACTGATATCCCTGTTCAAGGACTTCAAAAGCGGTTTGCCGATTGCGTACAATTGCTTCTTCCCTAGCTAACTGCAGCAACAAAGAGACTCGTTGCGCATCGGTTTGCAATCGTTGATGAACACTTTGAACTGCGTTCAATGACACAGCACCAAGCATAATGCCCATAATGACTAAAACAACCAATAACTCAAGCAGTGTAAAACCTGAGTTAAATAATTGTTTCGGCTTTTTTATTTGCGCGTCCACAAAATAGACGCTTACAGATCCCACGAACCAATATCGGCGTCATAACCAGCACCGCCTGGTTTGCCGTCTTGTCCATACGAGAAAATTTCCACATCTGATTTCAAACCTGGCGACATATATTGATAGGGATTTCCCCAAGGATCTTTCGCCAATTTAGAAATATAACCATCTGCCTTATATCCGTTTGCTGCAGGGCCAGAAGATGGCTTAGTGATCAGGGCTTGCAGTCCTTGTTCAGTTGTCGGATAACGGAGATTATCCAATTTATACATCTTCAATGCACCGAGCATCGTTGAAATATCTTGTTTCGCCTGTAGCACTCGTGCATCGTCAGTTCTGCCCATTAATTTGGGCACCACCAGACCTGCCAAAATTCCCATAATGACCAAGACAATCATAATCTCAATCAACGTAAAACCTTTTGCAAATGCACCTGTACGACTTTTCTGTTTTCTTAGCTTTAATGTGCTCAAATTCTTCATTACATTCTCAATACGTTAAATTACTTATCAATTATTCGCTTAGCCATTCTTTGCTTACCATCACCTTGATCGAGAGATACCCCTAATACCACTTAATGCATTTTTTCATGGCAAATCACCTCAACAAGAAAAAGATAATAAAAACTTACGATGTAAATCGTATCATGAAACAAACCGGAAAATTCTATTTCATCGCATAAGAAAAAAATTATTCCACCACTCGCACACCGATCAGCATTTTAGTATGGCAATTTAAATACACCTTCCATTTAAGCTGCTACTAAACAATCAGATATAGATTAATTCCGGCGCGGAAAGCCCTGGGCCAAAATGCGATCCCATACGATATCTTTTTGCTCTTGGGTCATAAAAACCCAATCAGCGACTTCCGCAACTGTTCTACCACAGCCACGACAAACATCATCAAAAGTAGTTGAACATACTGCGACACAAGGAGTATCTGGTCGATTATTTTTTTCCATCATGAACAATTCAATTTATATGACACACAACATCCAAAAGCGACTTCATTTTTTACAACATCATACCGTGATTTAATTTTTTAGCACACGAGAATGGCAGAACTTGATTGACCGAAGCAAAGATCAGCAGCAAAATCAGGCCTGTAAGTCTTTAACGCTGAGCAACTTAGATAGTTGATCGATTATATTTGATCGATTATTTACTGAGTTACTTTGGCAATCTCAATAGAATAAATTTTCCATACTGAGCACAACAACATGACCCAAGACTTTTTCCAGGCATTCATCCTTTTGATTTTAGTCACCGACCCATTCGGGAATATTCCGATCTTCGTTAGCGCACTTTCCACAGTGACCCCAGAACGTCGCTGGCGCGTGGTAGTGCGGGAATGCGCGATCGCTTTCTTCTTACTTCTATTGTTTATGTTTTTCGGCAAACATTTTTTACAAGCACTACAACTATCTGAAGTCGCGTTACGCATCGGCGGCGGCGTCATTCTTTTCCTGATTGCTTTACGCATGGTATTTCCTCAAGAAGGTGGCGTATTTGGCGCAACCGAGGGCGATAGTGAGCCATTTATTGTGCCATTAGCGATTCCCGCTTTAGCTGGACCATCTTCGCTGGCGACAGTTTTACTATTTTCGTCCAACAGCCAATCTGACGTGGTTGTTCATGTTGGCGCATTAGTTGCCGTTGCGTTGGTTTGGCTAGTGGTTTTACTCGGCGCTGAACGTATGCAGCGCGCTTTAGGGGAACGTACAATGACTGCTGTAGAACGCTTAATGGGCTTAATTTTGACTGCAATGGCTGTCGAAATGCTGTTGGCAGGGATACGCGAATATGTAAAAACTCTGGGCTAAAAGAAAACCACAAAAAGAGCAGCCAATTTCAAATAATTTGCTGCTCTTTAAATGCTTGAATTTGCTCAAGGGTATAACCCAGTGCAAACAATACTTCTTCCGTATGCGCCCCCAGATCTGGTCCCAGCCACAATGTTCTTCCCGGTGTTTCAGACAACTTTGGACTAATCGCTGGTAATTTAACTGATGTACCATCAGCGAACTGATGTTGTTCAAACATCTCACGTGCTTGAAATTGCGCATCATTCATCATGTCACGCACGGAATAAATTTTACCGACAGGCACATCTGCCTGACGCAAACAGCTTAAAGCACTTTCTATCGTTTGGGTTTCACACCAGCTTTGAATCGCAGCATCAATTTCCGCAGTACGCGGCACACGCCCATCATTGCGCTGCAGAGCTGCATCATGTGCGAGATCAGTGCGATTGATTGCTAACATCAAGCGATGAAAGATTGCATCACCATTACCGGCGATCACAATATTGTCACCCTCCGCAGTCGTGTAGGTATTGGAAGGAACAATCCCTGGTAAAGCGCCGCCAGTGCGCTCGCGCACAACACCAGCAAAATCAAATTCGGGAACTAAGGATTCCATCAAATTGAAAACCGACTCATACAAGGCAACATCGACCATCTGTCCTTGCCCTGCAAGCGACTCTGCACCAGCCTTACCGTTCCAGCGCCCACCAGTCACATCACGATGACGCAGGGCCATCATGGCGCCGATCACACCATGCAATGCTGCAACCGAATCACCAATAGAAATACCAACCCGTACCGGCGGACGATCTGGGTGTCCAGATACATAGCGCAATCCGCCCATCGATTCACCAATTGCACCAAAACCTGGCAAATCACGTAGCGGTCCAGTTTGTCCGTATCCCGATAAGCGCACCATGATCGTTGCGGGATTAATCGCTTTTAAATCATCGTAGCCCAACTGCCACTTCTCCAACACACCAGGACGATAATTTTCAATGATAATGTCGGCGTCCAACGCTAAGGCACGCGCGATAGTTTGCGCTTGGGTGGTTTTCATATTTAAAGTGACGCTTTTCTTGTTCCTCGCCTGCACACTCCACCACAACGAAGTGCCGTCTTTTAATACGCGCCAATGACGCAAGGGATCACCACCATCAGGCGCTTCGATTTTAATCACTTCCGCACCAAATTCAGCAAGCATTCGCGAGCAAAAAGGTCCCGCGATTAGCGTGCCTAATTCAAGAACCTTAACACCTGCCAAAGGTCCTTTAGTTTTGCTTAAATCTGCATTTACCATTAAGTCACCCGTCGATCCAACATCGCACGAGCAATAGTCCCCGGATCCACATATTCCAACTCACCACCCACAGGCACTCCGCGCGCCAAGCGGCTCACATGCAGACCGCGTGCTTTTAAGGTTTCGCTAATGTAGTGTGCAGTCGCCTCACCTTCATTATTGAAATTAGTTGCCAGCACAACTTCCTTCACCTGACCATTGGTCGCACGTTGAATTAATTTTTCTAAATGAATATCTTGCGGACCAACACCATCAAGCGGCGATAAACGCCCCATCAAGACAAAATACAAACCCTTAAACGTCATCGTCTGCTCTATCATTAATTGATCGCTGGGTGATTCAACCACACAAAGCATTGATGAATCACGCTGCACATCGGCACAGGTGTCGCATATCTCATTTTCAGTAAAGGTGTTGCACGAGCCGCAGTTATGCACCATATTTAATGCATTGAGCATAGCCTTTCCAATCTGCTCAGCACCTTCTCTATCATGCTGCAGTAAGTGGTAAGTCATGCGCAAGGCAGATTTAGGGCCAACGCCAGGTAAACGTCGTAAAGCCTCTGCTAGCTGTTCCAAACTACTTAATGATTTCACGCGGCGACCTCAATGAAAGAAGCGCATCAAAATTTGATGCGCTCCGAAATAAATTAGAACAAAAAACGAACTAGAAAAGCGGCAACTTAAAACGGCATCTTAAAGCCCGGCGGCAAAGGCATTCCAGCTGTCAAGCCAGCCATTTTCTCTTGGCTGGTTGCTTCTGCTTTACGTACCGCATCATTAAAAGCAGCAGCCACCAAGTCTTCCAACATATCTTTATCGTCAGCCAACAAAGATGGATCGATGGTTACGCGCTTAACGTCGTTCTTACAGGTCATGACCACACGTACCAAACCTGCACCAGACTGCCCCTCAACTTCAACCAAGGCCAATTGATCTTGCGCTTTTTTCATATTGTCTTGCATCGCTTGCGCTTGTTTCATTAAACCTGCAAGTTGATTTTTCATCATAATAAATTCTCCTAAGTAAAATAAGTAAAGGACGTTTTGGCATCACCATACATCGATGGAAGAGCAGCAAAACCTCCACTAAATTGGACGTACACTGCCAGTCAAAATACTGGCACCAAATTCACGCATTAAGGTCTGCACAAAATTATCCGATTGTATCGCTTGCTCTGCTTGAACTTGACGTTCGGCACGTTCAGCAACCGCTTGCGCATTGGCAGTCTGCTCAACAGCACCAATCTCAAAATCAATTCGGATCTCACGCCCAGCATCAGCAAAACGTTCGTTTAAAGCGGCAGTCAGTTTTTCACCACTTCCAGCCGACAATAATGTCTGCAATGGCACACATAATTTAAACAGAATTGCATTCCCATTGATGCCGCAATGCTTCAATTCACTTTGCTGTGCCAATTGCTGCGCCACGCCGCGCAATGGCAAGGAAGCTGCAAGCTTGGGCCAATGTCCATCCCAGCTAATTTCGGCTATCGGCATTAATTGCAGAGGCTTACTAACTAGTGCAGCAGGCGCGACAAGAATATCTTCTGTTTCCTCTATCGCTGCCACCTGCGATGCTATTTCTGGAATCACCGGAACCTGAGTTGTCTCATGGAGTGCTGGAGCTTCTGCAACCAAAGAAATCACATTTGCCTGTGCGATCGACTCAAGTGGCAATTCAGCAGAAGCTTCCTCAGTCCAATAATCAGCTTCTTGAATATCTTTACGACGACCTGTTGGCGGAGTTACTTGTGTTGCTTGCGCTTCAAATTCAAGGTCATCCCAAGGCGGCGGCATCGGATTATCGTCCACATAGTTTGGCAAACTGCTTGCAGAACTATGCTGTACGACTGAAGCTGGCGTAATGACAGATTCACTCTTCATTGGCAACACAGGTTCCGCTACCACTGATTGCAGCACAGGAGATTGTTGATTCACTTGTTTCTTACCACCACCTGCCCGCGCTGCTGCAAGCGCTGCCATCGCTGGACTCATGGGCTTGGCGGCGGGTGTAACACTGTGAGTCTCAGGCGATGCTACTGTGATAGTTGACGCCGCAGGAGCTAACACAGGTTCAGCTGTAGCTATTGGCGTCGTCGTTTGTACTGATATTGGAGAACTAGTCGAACTTGTCGGCGACGCAATTGAAGCACGTACAGGAGTTTGACTTGGTAAAGATGGGCTTGGACGCGCCGCCGCTGTTGCTTGTATTGCTACCGGACGATTTGAACCCACACCACCTGCACCACCGCTAGTCACAGCTGCCGCCGACGCAGGTCGAAATGCCAACATGCGCAGTAAAGTCATACTAAATCCTGCATACTCATCAGGCGCTAAGCCAATTTCATTTCGGCCATGTACTGCAATTTGATAAAACAGCTGAACTTCTTCTTTACTCAGGCTCTGAGCCAGGCGCAATAATTCAGTCCGCTCGGGCAGGTCATCAGCCAGAGCAGCAGGCACCATTTGCGCAATGGCGATTTGATGCAACATACTGCCCAAATCTTGCAAAGCCGCTTTATACGACAAGCTACGCGCCGACATTTCGTCCGACACAGCCAATAAAGCCGCACCATCTTCTGCAACCAAGGCATCTAACAAACGAATTAAATACGATTGATCTAAGGCACCGAGCATACTTTGCACAGCATCTAAACTAACTTTTCCAGCTGCATACGCAATTGCCTGATCGGTAAGAGATAAGGCATCTCGCATAGATCCATGTGCACCTTGCGCTAACAAACGTAAAGCAGGTACCTCAAATTCAATCTGTTCTTGCCCCAAAATATTTTCCAAATGCCCAACGATGTGTCCAGGCGGCATTTGCTTCAGATTAAATTGCAGGCAACGAGATAAAACCGTAACAGGAATTTTTTGTGGATCGGTGGTCGCCAAAATAAACTTCACATGCTCAGGCGGCTCTTCCAAGGTCTTCAACATCGAGTTGAAAGCATGGTTGGTCAGCATATGCACCTCGTCTATCATATAGACTTTGAAGCGTGCATTGGAAGGTGCGTAGATTGCTTGTTCAAGCAAAGATGCCATCTCATCGACACCACGATTTGATGCCGCATCCATTTCTATGTAATCAACAAAACGTCCTGCATCAATCGAAGTGCATGCATCGCAAACGCCACAAGGCTGCGACGTAATACCTTTTTCACAGTTAAAGGATTTTGCCAAAATGCGGGATAAAGTTGTTTTACCAACACCGCGTGTGCCAGTAAACAAATAAGCGTGATGTAAACGTTGCTGTTCGAGCGCGTGACTTAAAGCACGCACCACATGTTCTTGACCAACCAAGGTTTCAAAACTTTTTGGGCGATATTTTCGGGCGAGGACTTGATAGGACATCTGGCAATTTTACCTTATTCTTGCGCGCAAAAAATCGCGATTGATCGATGAGAAATATCTCAGTCTAGCGTATTTAATTTTAGTAATTGACGAGTACCAGCTAACATTAACGATGAATCTGATTGAGATTGTTTGCTGGTTTATTTATTCTCTGACTCTATAGCTAAGTTATAAGAAGCAAAGCACATCAAGACGCTGCTGCATTTTAAAGAATTTTACGCAGATCCGCAGCTCTATTTTATGTGGATATAAGAATAATGGCGCAATCCTGCTTCTACATTACACATCAAGAAAAGCGTAACAAAGGCAAGTCACATAGAACTACATTAATCTAAAGAGTAGGAAGTTTCAGAAAGAACTGAGATTTCGGAGCGAGTCCAAGATAGAAAGGGGCGAGCCTGATCTGCGGCACTTACGGGAAATGACTGTGGCTGCTTCGTTCCCGACCTGACCAGATTGGTCACGCCGCAATGCGCAGGGGCCCGCCAAGCCGCATTATAGCGCATTGCTCACCGTTCGTGAGTGAAAAATCACAGCACCGACAAAACCACCAACTAGATACCTAACTCTTGCCAGATATGATCTATACGTTTTTTGACTTCCGGTGACATCTGAATTGTTGTACCCCATTCACGTGTAGTCTCACCCGGCCATTTATTCGTCGCATCCAAACCCATCTTACTTCCTAAGCCACTAATAGGCGATGCAAAGTCCAAGTAATCAATCGGCGTATTATCCACCATAGTGGTATCACGGATAGGATCAACTCTGGTTGTAATCGCCCAAATGACTTCTTTCCAATCTCGAATATTGACGTCTTCATCCACCACAATAATAAATTTAGTGTACATAAATTGACGCAAAAAACTCCAAACACCAAACATCACACGCTTAGCATGACCAGCATAAGATTTTTTCATTTGCACGACAGCCATCCGATAACTACATCCTTCAGGTGGCAAGTAAAAATCTGTTATTTCAGGAAATTGTTTTTGTAGCAGTGGGATAAACACTTCATTTAACGCGACGCCAAGTACGGCAGGCTCATCCGGTGGCTTTCCAGTATAAGTCGAATGATAAATTGGATCTCGGCGCATCGTAATTCTATCAATCGTAAACACCGGAAAACTATCCTGCTCATTGTAGTAGCCGGTGTGATCGCCGTATGGGCCTTCCAATGCATGCTCATATCCACTAGGATGAGACTCATCAGGATATATATGCCCTTCTAGTACAATTTCTGCCGACGCAGGGACTCTAAGCTCACTACCAATCGCCTTCACTAACTCGGTTCGACTACCACGCAATAATCCTGCAAACTGGTATTCAGACAAACTATCGGGCACTGGCGTTACGGCACCTAAAATAGTCGCCGGATCTGCCCCCAAAGCAACTGCAATGGGATACGGTTGTCCTTTAGTGGCCAAAGCATGCTCACGAAAATCTAATGCACCACCACGATGTGCTAACCATCGCATAATCACTTTATTTCGACTTAAGACCTGCTGTCGATAGATTCCTAAGTTCTGACGTTTTTTATGCGGTCCTTTCGTAATCACCAAGCCCCAAGTAATCAAAGGCGCCACATCACCTGGCCAGCAATGTTGAATCGGCAATCGTCCAAGGTCGACATCGTTACCCTCCCAAACAATTTCCTGACAAGGCGCACCACGTAGCTCTTTTGGCGCCATGTCCCATACAGCTTTGACGAGAGAACCAAGACCGAGAATATCTTTAAAACCTTTTGGTGGCTCAGGTTCTTTTAAAGACGAAAGAACATGTCCAATTTTTCGTAGCTCGCTAATGTCATTCGCCCCCATTCCCATTGCCACTCGCTTGGGTGTGCCAAATAGATTTCCCAAAACAGGTATTGTGTGACCAGTGGGATTGGTAAACAACAATGCTGGACCTTCCGCTCGCAAGGTACGATCACAAATTTCGGTCATCTCCAAAATCGGCGAGATTGGTGTAACTATTTGTTTTAATTCATTTTGTTGCTGCAATTGGGAAATAAAATCCCTTAAATCTGAATATTTCATCTTTTTTTACGAATTCAGTTGATCAAAGAGTTTACTTAAAATACTTAGCCAAGTAATTGATTTCATTAGGTTTTGCTGCATTGCAGCACGAAAAGTAAGATCCAAAAGTTATTAAGAACTCGATTTATAGTATTGACTCGATATAAATGCACACCTACAATTCGCCCAACTTTGAAAACTACTGGATTGATTAACAGTAATATTTTGAAGTTTAGTTCGAGTTCATCGCTTAATGTAAATGACAGAACTCAACTTTGGGACTCGGGATCTCATGTATGAGTAAGGACAAAAAATCTCCTTACCTCAAATCAGGCGAAAGCCTCAACCCGAATATCGTTATTTATTCTTTTCTGCCATGCCATCGCAAGACCGAAAAGAATGAAGAACTCCGGCGTCTTAGTTTGACATTGTATGTCAACACCAAGACGATGTTTCTGATTCGTAGATGAGCATGTTTCGCCATTACTGGTAAATATGCGTGACACTTCTCGACAATTCAGGAGGTTGTATGCTTCAAAATTTAATTCTAACAGCTCGCTCTCCAAGCAAGTGTATATCTGCAGAAAAAGAGCTTGCTCGTCTATTAGCTAGCAAGTCAAAGGTCAATGTACTTACCACCATATTACATCTTACATCTGGCTTGGGTTTAATCGCATTGGTTGTACTTGGTAGCATGTTTGTAAATCCAGACCTAGCGGAAAAATTCCGTGTTTTGTCGCCATTTAGCGATGACACCACGATCGCAGTTGAAGACAAAGTAGCGGAACCAAACTTAGCGCTACTGATGGCTACTCCTCAGTTAGTTAGTCAAGTTGGCGACGTAGAAACTGGTGCAAACGCAAGTAGTGAGGGCAATTACCAAAACTTAATCGGTACGCAGCGTCAACAACAACTGGTAACCAATTGGCTGTCAAAACGCTATCGCGTCGCAGATGAAGCAATCGATATGCTTGTCTCTGCTACTTACCTCACTGCAAAAGAAACCAAATTAGATCCCTTGTTGATCTTATCGGTTATCGCAATTGAATCACGTTTCAACCCATTTTCAGAGAGCCCGGTTGGCGCCCAAGGATTAATGCAAGTGATGTCCAAAGTACATCATGAAAAATTCTCTGATTTAGGTGGTATCAAAGCTGCACTCAATCCCGTAGCCAATATCAAGGTTGGCGCAATGATTCTCAAAGAGTATGTTAACAGTGCAGGTTCTGTTGAAGCTGGTTTGAAGCGTTATGTCGGCGCTGCTGATATGGAAACAGATGGCGGCTATGGAGGCTTAGTGATGGCCGAGTACAAACGCCTAAAAGATGTCGCTGCTGGCAAATCCGTATCGATTTACTCGACAACCGCGAAACCAAGTATGATTTCACGACCACAGGACGTTAACGATAAACGTCCAGATGAAATCACGCAACAAGCATCTATGAACACAGATCAAATTGCAGGAATCTAAAAAATTTTCTAGCAATCCTTGATGTTTGAAAGGCGCACCACATAGATCAATACTATATGGTGCGTTTTTTATTGGCACTCCATGTCAATTAGACGTTTGCTTCATCCACACGTGTTTCAAAACCAAAATCATAGTCCGCAGCCACGGTCATTACCGCGTCGCGGAAGTCACGCATCATTTGTGATCGTATCCCGCCACCAGGATATGCCAAGACGTATTCATAGCTAATCTTGGCAGAAAACGGACGAACAACGACACCATTAGATGCCCAAATTTTGGCGGCAAATGGCTCAACGATTGACAGACCTAATCCATTAGCAACCATTGCATAACGTGTATGCGATGTATGCGTCTTAATCACATTTCTAGGGACACTACCAACGTCAATCAAACTTTGTCGTTCTTTCTCATAATTCTGAGAAATAATAGGCACCCATCCAATCATATTCTCTTCATGTAAATCTTCGGGAGAAATAGACTCTTTTGACGCAAGACGATGCCCTTCTGGCATCGCGCACATCACATTCACCTTCAAGATTTTCTCAATTTCAATTCCTGCAAATGGAGGAAAATCAAGTGCAATCGCCATATCAACTTTCATATCTTGCAGGCGCACTAAAATTTCCGGTCCGTTACAAGTATCGATCGTCACCGGGACATCTGGATGATATTTAAAAAACTCTTTAAGAACGAGAGGCATCAGTGTCGTTGACAGCACAAACAAACAGGCAACCGAAATGCCCTCAGGTGTCTCATTACGAATATTGCTAGCTACCTGCGTTAGGCGTTCTAAACCAAGAAAGTTTTCTTCCACCGCTCGATAAAATCGAACACCTGCTGTGGTTGGCTCTAATCGCCCTTTTGATCGATTAAACAGCCGAAACCCGAGAGATTCCTCTAAATCAGAAACTAAACGACTAATTGCCGGCTGGGTTATATTCATCTTTCTTGCCGCGCCAATACTCGTGCCTGCGACCATAAGACAACGAAAAGCTTCGATTTGTCTAAATTTCATCATTACTCAAGGGGCTTTTAAGTTAAAATATTTTTTAAACAACATAAGAACTATCACAAAATCACATAGAGTATGTGATTTTGTGAGTAGACATGATACGTGAATTTTGAAATACTCAAGTACACATGTGCACAAGAGGCGACAAGCCCAACGCATGTAGACAATAATAAGCAAAAAAATAAGCGCAAAAAAAATACTCAAAAGGTAATAATCATCGTGTCTTAGGCAAAACCAAAGTTCACCTTGAATAAAAATGAAAATAATCTTTTGAACGCCCTGGGGAGGTAAACGAAATGTTAGCTTGTGGCACGGTAAAACTTTTTGGTATAGATGAAAAACTTGACCTGACGACGGGTCTTCGACGCTCAAAATTAACCCACCTTTATCTAGGTGATATTCAAGCTGAATCGAGCTTTGAATGTTTGGCATTTGCTGGCAACACAGATTCATCAAGTTTTGTTGGACTAGAATACCTCACAGGTAGAATTGGTGATCGTGTGGGTGGATTTATATTGCAACATATTGGCTCAATGAAATCTGGTCAGTCCATTAGCACCTTAAATGTCATTTCTGGATCAGGAACTGGTGATTTTGCGGGAATTAAAGGGCATGGACGAACAACTTGGAGCTCTACAGGAACCGATGCCTCACAAGTCTTATTAGAATACAGTTTCGAATAAATTGACGCGCATAAAAAAACCGATGATTCAATTCATCGGTTTTTTACTCAATACGCAAATAATTTGCCAATTATTTCAATATTTATTGCCTTAGTTTTACTTCTTACTTTCAACTTCAACCGTGCGTAAACGTGTAGCCAATTTATCTAATACGCCATTGACATACTTGTGACCATCCTGTCCACCAAACGATTTTGTTAACTCAACGGCTTCGTTAATAATTACCCGATATGGAATTTCTATGTGATTCTTCATTTCATAGGCACCGATTAACAAAGCAGCGTGCTCAATCGGTGACAATTCGGCGATTCCACGATCAATAAATGGCGCAAATTCCTCACGTAATTGAATTGACTGATTGATAGCACCATGTAATAAGGCATCAAAATGTTCGCGGTCAGCTTTATCGAAACCATGTGCTTCACGAATGTGCGCGTCAATCACACCAGAGTCTTCATTATTTAACAACCACTGATAAATTCCTTGTAATGCGAACTCACGTGCACGATGACGTGGCGAGCGACTTTTACTTGGGTTTGCGTGTTGGGTATTTGATGTCATTCTATTTCCTATATTTACTTTTATCTTTGCATCGTGCTGTCACTCTAGAGACGACACAATTTACCCTTGCTCGTACTCGATGCCCTCAGTCGCTTCTGCAAGCTCTTCTAAAGCGAGAGTCAAATTAGCCATTTCCACTGCAACACGAGCTGCATCAGCACCTTTTTCGTGCATACGTGCTTCCGCCTGAGCATCATTTTCGGTCGTCAAAATTGCATTTGCAATTGGGATTCCAGTGTCCAAACCTACACGCGTGATACCAGCACCAGACTCATTTGATACCAACTCAAAATGATAAGTTTCACCTCGGATCACCGCTCCGAGCGCAATCAGCGCATCAAATTGATGGGTCGCCGCCAGCTTTTGCAAGGCTAAAGGAACTTCTAGCGCTCCTGGCACGGTAACATGAAGGATATCTTCATCCATGACACCTAGTTGTCGTAATTCTTGCAAACATGAATCTAATAAGCCTGCGCCAACATTTTCATTGAATCGCGCCTGTACGATCCCAACGCGTACACCAGCACCATCTAAATTTGATTCGTAATGTCCAACTGTCATTTTCATTTCCTCTCGAGACCATCAGGGTCTCATTTATTTTTCATCTTATTTTCAATTTACTTGTCAGCAAATTTACTGAGATTACTTTACTGTAGAACTATCCAGATAACCTGTCACTTCCAAGTTGAAGCCTGTCATTGACGGCATCTTACGCGGGTTTGCCAACAATCGCATCTGCCCGACGCCGACATCTTTTAAAATCTGAGCACCGATACCATAAGTCCGCAGATCCATACGCGCTGCACGTGCCTGTGGACGACTTTCTGGCGTTTTCAAAGCATTGAATTGCGCAAACAACTGTTCCGCCGTTTCCTCGCAATTTAGTAAGACCATGACACCATTGTCTGCAGACTTAATCATTGCCAACGCGTTGGCAATACTCCAAGAATGTGTCGAAATTTGCGCTTCTAATAAATCTAAAATCGATACTGGCTGATGAACGCGAACTAATGCTTCCTTCTCGCTACTAATATCGCCATGAATTAATGCAAGATGTGCGGAGTTACTAGGCAAGTCACGATAGACGATTGCTTTGAATTGGCCATGCACAGTTTCCATATCACGCTCAGCAACCCGCTGCACCATGCTTTCATTTTGACTACGATAACGAATCAAATCAGCAATCGTTCCAATCTTTAATCCATGAGTTTCCGCGAATATCATTAGATCGGGCAATCGAGCCATTGTACCGTCATCTTTCATGATCTCACATATGACTGAAGATGGATTCAATCCAGCCAACTCTGCAAAATCACATCCAGCCTCTGTGTGACCTGCTCGCATCAGCACGCCACCTTTTTGCGCTTTTAATGGGAAGATATGACCTGGCTGAACAATATCGTCAGCCGTCATCTTAGGATCAACTGCAACTTGAACAGTACGAGCACGATCTGCGGCCGAAATTCCTGTTGTAACGCCCTCAGCCGCTTCAATTGAGACAGTGAAATTGGTTCCATATGCGGTGCCGTTGCGTGTCGCCATCATTGGCAAATTCAACTGATTACAGCGTTCCTCTGTCAATGTTAAACAAATTAACCCACGGCCATATTTCGCCATAAAGTTAATCGCCTCTGGAGTTACAAACTCAGCAGCCAATACTAAGTCACCTTCGTTTTCTCTATCTTCCTCATCGACCAAAATCACCATGCGTCCAGCACGTAATTCTTCAATAATTTCTTGAGTATTTGACAATTTCATGAGTTTTTCCCGCTTAAATAGCGATTTCAATGCGACGATTCACATCATTTTTATCTAACCCTCTATTCTAAAGTATTTAAACGGAAAAGCAGATAAGAGTCGGCATCTTTAAGATCTTATTCAAATCAAGTTTCTGCTAAATCAAGAATCGACATAGAACCTGCCTATTTTCGCGGCTCTTTAAGCTTCTTCTACAAGATAATTGATTGCCAACTTCCAAGACAAAAAAATGCCGCAAAAAATTGCGGCATTTTCTAAAACACTTCGATCAAAAATGTACTTAATGACCATGCCCCTCACCATGCGTTTCCACATTGACAGGTGCATTCACACCATTCTTACCCTCAAAGAAAAATGGTTTTCTAGCTTTATTCCTTAATCCGACTTCATTCATATTCTCAACGTCATATAAGCGACCGTTAATCATCACTTGTGCAATTTGATCGGATTGACGAATATCTTTTAGAATATCTCCATTCAAAATCACCAAATCAGCCAACTTACCTACTTCTAATGAGCCAATGTCTTTGTCCATTCCCAGATATCGCGCGCCATTTAAAGTAGATGCACGAATCACCTCTAACGGAGTCATGCCACCACGAGCCAATGTCCACATTTCCCAATGTGCGCCTAAACCCTCGCGTTGGCCATGCGCGCCCAAATTTACAGGTATGCCAGCACGTTGTAATTCAGTCGCAGTACGCGCCACATTAAAGACATTAAAATCTTCCTCTGGCGCAGTTAAACGTCTAACGCTGCGAGGCTCAAGTACCGAGCGAGGAACGTAACGAGACAATATAGGATGCTTCCAAACGTCGGTTCTGGCGTACCAATAATGCTCGCCATCTAACCCGCCGTAACCAACAATTAAAGTTGGTGTATATCCAACCTGAGTCTGTGACCAAAGTTGTTTAACGTCATCATAGGCATTTGCAACCGGAATCGAATGTTCCACACCAGTATGTCCATCGATCACCATCGTCATATTATGCTGAAAAAGTGAACCACCTTCTGGCACAACCATCATGCCAGTTTGACGGGCTGCCTCCAGAATTTGTTGACGCTGTTCACGACGAGGTTGGTTGTAACTTTTCACAGAAATCGCGCCAGCAGCCTTCAAGCGTTTCATGTGTGTCAACGCATCATCAAGACTATTTACAACAGCACTAAAGTTGGCCTTTGCGCCATACAAAATAGTTCCCGTCGAAAAAATTCGAGGAGCGACCACGCGCCCTGCTTTTTGCATTTCGCTTTGAGTAAAGATTTCAGTCGTGTCGTTTGAGGGATCATGTATCGTCGTTACACCAAATGCCAAAGATGCATAATTGACCCAACTTTGTTGAGGAATTATTTCACTCTCCCCCATGCCACCATGCCAATGTACATCAACAAGACCAGGAATAATTGTCTTTCCCTTTAGGTCGATCTGCTTTGCGCCAGCTGGGACAGAAACATTTTCAGCTGTTCCCACTTGAACTATCCGGTTATCCTTAATGACGATACGAGCATTCTCAATAACCTCATCCCCCTTCATGGTCACTACACGTGCACCGGATAAAACAATCGATCCATTTGGCTTATCTGATACTTCACGGAATCCGATTTTCAGACCGGACTCTACTGGCTTAGGTAATTCTTTAGGGGCGCCCGCTACAAATCCAAATGTATTGGTTAAAGCGGTGGTAAATAATTCGTCGCCCAAAGAAAAATGAATCTTCTGACTATCTCCAGACCAGTGCAAATAATCGCCAGCGTTGACATCTAATTGCTTTACTGGCAAAGCATCCGCTTTCGCCCCAACAGTTAAGGTTTTACCGACCAATGGCATCGGCATCACATACGCATGGAACCGCTCATTAAAAGCCAGCCATTTTCCATCACGAGATACTGAGAACGCAGAAACAAAATCACCTTTTGCAATAGCCACATCTTCACTTCTGTCCAGCTTGACACGGAACAATGAAGTCGACCAATCGACCTCTCCAGTGTACTTAGTACGCGTCAAATAAATGACATCGTTATCGTTCGCAAATTGAGGAGCACTCCCATCATCGGCCACCTTCCGAGGAATTGATTTCCCATCAGTAGGAACGACATAGACACCCGTTTCCATTCCATGCCATGGGGAGGTTAAATAACCGCCTCGTGATTTTACAAAAATGGCTTGCTTTCCATCTGGGGAAAGCGTGACATCAGCATATTTGCCTGGCTCTTTAGTTAAAGTTAACTCTTGTCCACTGCGTAAATCGATTGTTTTAACAGCACCTAATTTCTCATCATGCCAGGTAGTAAATATGACACTTTGGCCATCACGTGAGAATTGCGGGAAATACTCAAAATAATCGTTTTGTTTCGTCAAACGACGTGGTGAACCATTCGGCAGATCGCGAATATACAGGTGTCCTAATGCTGAATAAATGACTTTATCGCCTTTTGGTGACACATTTACCCAACGCAATTGTTTAACGTCAAATTGCTCACTACCAACCGGCGTCGCAAATCGAACGGCATTGCGAATTTCACGTGTATCCTTGACGTGAAATGGAATTTCTTGAGCAGATTTTGCAAATGGATCAACTTTCCAAATTTTCCCCTTTGCCCACAACACGATTTGCTTTGCATCCGGCATCCAAGAAAACGCAGGATAAACGCCATGAATTGCCCATGCTTCTTGCATATCTCGCTCTAGCTCTCCCCAAACAGGAAATTCTTCGCCGCTTTTCAAGTCTTTCAAAAACAAGGTGCTTTGATTTCTGACGCGACGAACAAACGCCAAATACTTACCATCAGGCGATGGCGTCGGGCGCACTGCACCGCCAGAACCGCTCACAAAGGAGATGGTTTTCCCATCACGTAAATCTTTTCTAAATATCTGATAAATTTGTGCATTTGAATTCTTGTTATATTCAAACGCCGATCCACTTGTCGTATCTTGTGAAAAATAGACATAACGACCGTCAGGTGAAAAAGCTGGCTCACCGAGATCTTTTTGCCAATTTGGTTTTTCATTAATTTGCACACCAGAACCACCACTGGCGTGATACATCCAAATTTCACCAGAACCTAGGGAGCGAGTACCGGAATAATGTTTGCGGGCAGCGATAAACTCACCGTTTGGATGCCACACAGGATTATTCAATAAACGAAAGTCTTCTTTCGTTACCGCACGAGAATTACTTCCATCGACGTTCATAACCCAGACATTGTCACCACCGCCAGCATCTGACATATAAGCAATTTGCTTACCATCAGGAGAAAACCGCGCTTGCATCTCCCAAGCCATTGTATGCGTCAAGGCTTTCGCTTCTCCTCCGGCTATTGGCATGAGATACAAATCACCGAGTACATCAAACACAATTTGTTTACCGTCTGGGCTAACATCGACACTCATCCAAGTGCCAGTTCTGACATCCAAATTTGTTGTTTTACTTTCTCCGGGTGGATTATTCACATCCCATTTTTTCTTAGGCGCATCCGCAGCACTGACCGAAACAGACATTGCCATCAAAGATGCCACAATAATATTGCGACTACTATTTCGCATGAAACTCTCCCCTTAAATATTATTAAAATAAAAACTAAGTATGCATTTAAAATGACATTTTCGTCAATTTTTATTCAGTTAGGCTTACTCACGGCTTTGACAAAAACAAGAAGTGCTTGGTTCAAATATATCGGATAAAACATCGACAAATAAGTCTAAGGCTTCAAAATCGATCATTTCTAAAAAGACAAGCGAAGAGACAATGCAAAGCACTGTAATCACTAAGTGATACAAAAATTACTTAGTGACGAGAGCAGGAATAGATGAGGAGGCTAAAGAGGAAATAAGTCAGTCAGTGACAGTCTAAGGCGGAGGCTCGAATCAGAAGAACAGGAAAGCACAAGCAAATCTAAACAAATTTGGCTGAAGAGTGCGGTAGGAAATGAAGTGTAGAAGGATTTAAAAAAGCAAAAGCCCCTGATTCGATTTGAATCAGGGGCGATGCGGAATAAGAGCCTGACGATGACCTACTTTCACACTGGTTGCAGCACTATCATCGGCGCAAAGTCGTTTCACGGTCCTGTTCGGGATGGGAAGGTGTGGTACCAACTTGCT
>NZ_JACOFU010000010.1 GCF_014284275.1 Affinundibacterium amnicola
TGGCCGGACTGACATTGGCGCTCAAGGGCGTGCTGTTGACTGTGAAGTTGGCTGTGACAGTGGCACTGGTGCTGGCATTGGTACTGTCTTTGACTGTGACCGTCCAGCTCTCTGTGAGGCTTTCTCCCGCTGTGTTGAGGGTGGCACTGATGCTGGGGTTGCTACTGGTCGTATTGGAGATGTTGCTACGACTGCCGCTGTTTCTGATCCAGGCGTAGGTGTAGGGGGCGACGCCACCACTCGGTGTTACGTTGACAGTTCCGCCCATGAAGCCCGGTGCTGTGGCCGTGAGGTTCAGGGGGCTGGGGTTGATGCTGGCACTGAAGGTCGGTATCGTGACTTTGAAGTTGATGCTGACACTGGCAGTGGTACTGACCTGCGTGCTGTCTTTGACCGTGACGGTCCAGCTTTCCGTAATTTTGGCTTCGCGTGGCTCTTTTCTGACTCACGGCATCGCGCGGTCGTGAGCGACGAAGAAGCGAACTTTGTTTCACTTGACTAGGCTTTGCTGCTTATCGAAGCCGCGAACATCAAGAACGATTAGCGCTAGCTTGGCGCACGCCTTGCTCCGTGCGCCTGATCAACTATTCCGCACGGCTCGCAAGGCGCATGACAAGCGATTTGATACGCTTAGCTTCTTCTTTATCTGCCAACTAACTCAACGGCTGGAATGGTGCAGTAGATAAAGCCCATTGCACCTTATCAATTCCTTACCCCTTACGGTCTTGGCGCGGAACCTGTAGGGCTGACTAATCTTTGCGCATCGAAGCGCACAAGCATAGCTTGGCGACGTGGAGGGGCGTAAGACATAAAGCCCGTTATGCGTGATTGCACCACCAAGTGTAACGACTGGGCAATTTCGCATAGCGTGCATTATGTGAACATCGCGCAGCGATTTCCCCCGCAACGACTGTGCTTTTGATCTTGACTTTGCGTGGCTCTTTTCTGACTGCCGACACCGTGCGGGTATGAGCGACGTAGGAGCGAACTTTGTTTCACCTGATTAGGCTTTGCTGATCGTCGAAGCCGCGAACATCAAGAACGATTGGCGCTAGCTTGGCGCACGCCTTGCCCCGTGCGCCTGATTAACTATTCTGCACGGCTCGCAAGGCGCGTGACAAGCGGTTTGATACGCTTAGCTTCTTCTTTATCTGCCAACTAACTCAACGGCTGGAATGGTGCAATAGATGAAGCCCATTGCACCTTACCAATTCCTTACGCCTTACGGCCTTTGTTCGAAATGAGTCGTCTGCAATGCGAGCCACAAGGGGTTGGAACCGAAAGGTAGCCACAGATCTGCCCATCAATTGGACGCAAAGCGGTACTGAGATGCTTCTGGAGTAGCAGTGCTACTTGGGCGAAAACAGTAACACCATTTTCGCTAGAACCACATGGGTGACTGGTGCGATTCACGCAACCACACGACGAAGCAAAAGGCACGATGGCATTTTGAAACGGACGTGTGGTGGCGCTACAGGAAAACTTTTATCGCGGTAATTTGCGAGTATTTGGTTCGACTACTTGACTACCGGGGGCTAATGGGTGACCCCGCGCTTTCAACTCTATGTTGCTGGTACAGCCTTCAAATCGAAATCCTCATCAAGAATCAATTCTTCATCGGCTTTCAAGATTGCGAATTCAGTCTGTCCTTTGTTTAGCCTGATATTTATCTCAGGCATCACCTCATCGTCGAGATGGAGGAACTCAACCTGCAAAGAGTACTTTCCCGGTGGTATCTCCAAAGGGGTTGAATCTGAGATACCCGCAATTTCGATTTTACCGTCCGAAGTCTCAAAAGGTACCCTGAAGGCTCGCACAATATGATCTTCTAAATCAGAACTAGGCTCATTGATAAATAAATTGACTTTGTGATTGCCCGCATCTGTAAGTGCGCGAAACGAAACGCTTCCTTTTCGCCAAGAAAATCCTTGAGTGAAATTTCGGTCACTCCAGTCATTATATGGCTGTGAGATGGAACTCGAAAAAATAGAAATCTGAGAATATGATAAATATATTTGAAATGTTAAATTAGCCATTAATCGACAACCCTTATTCTAACTTTTTCACCATTGTTGAGACCGCGACAAGCATTACCAATGCAAGCACCTGCGCCCATATTGTTGCTGGGATTAATTGCTCTAACACTCGCTCCTGCACCTCCCTCTTTCATCATCGCAGGAGGGTACTCATCTAGCTGCTTGCCGGCAACCTTTGGTATCCCACCAATCGAGGCTTTTCTATTTGGGTCAGCGCTATCGCGAGCTATTGTCAACACATCTGGATGACCAGCTTTTTGTGCGTCAGCTATATGCTCTGCTGCTTCGCCATATTTGGCTCTAGAAATGTCTATGGTCTTTGCAACATCATCGGCTTTGTGCTTTGCCAAATCTGCCACTGCACCATCAACCGCATGTGCCATTTTCTTGAGAGCAAAACCACCAACATTCTGCGCAGAACGACGTACTGATAGGAAATCCGAGGCACCACCAGTATAGTGACTCGCCACTTCTGCTGCGGCTTCTTTCACCAAAAAGACAACAACTGGCACGAGGAACGGCAATCGTCCATCTGGATCAACATACTTATACGGATTATTCAACGCATAGGTATATCGATTGAAATGCGCAGCGGAATTTTCATCCGTTAAAACCGGATCAGTACTGAGGAACCGCCCCGCGACCGGATCATAGTACCGCTGCTGCATATAAGTCAAACCAGTATCGGCATCATTGACATGCCCAGTGAACCCTATCGTCGGAATCGCCGTCCCTGCTACCGTCATCCCATACGGTTCATAACGGGTTCTGCTGTTGGCTATCAAATTCCCACTCGCATCACTCTTTGCAACCGGGCTACCTAATCCATCGGTATGGATATAGCGCACCACTGCCACTCCCGATGTCGTCACTTTGAAGTTGACGATCACATTGGCATTGCTGCTCACATTGTTGGCATCGGTGATGACGACGTTCCAGGTTTCTGTGAAGTTGTCATTCACACTGAGGGCGGCGCTGATGCTCGGGGCGCTTACCGTACTGCTGGAAATCACACTGCGACTGCCGACGGTTCGACTCCATTGGTAACGATATGGTGCGATGCCTCCACTGGGCGTGGCTGTGACGGTACTGCTGACGGTGCCCGCTTCAGTGGTGTTGAGATTGACCGTGGCCGGACTGACATTGGCGCTCAAGGGCGTGCTGTTGACTGTGAAGTTGGCTGTGACAGTGGCACTGGTGCTGGCATTGGTACTGTCTTTGACTGTGACCGTCCAGCTCTCTGTGAGGCTTTCTCCTGCTGTGTTGAGGGTGGCACTGATGCTGGGGTTGCTACTGGTCGTATTGGAGATGTTGCTACGACTGCCGCTGTTTCTGATCCAGGCGTAGGTGTAGGGGGCGACGCCACCACTCGGTGTTACGTTGACAGTTCCGCCCATGAAGCCCGGTGCTGTGGCCGTGAGGTTCAGGGGGCTGGGGTTGATGCTGGCACTGAAGGTCGGTATCGTGACTTTGAAGTTGATGTTGACGCTGGCAGTGGTACTGACCTGCGTGCTGTCTTTGACCGTGACGGTCCAGCTTTCCGTAATTCTGACTTCCCGTGGCTCTTTTCTGACTCACGGCAACGCGCGGTCGTGAGCGACGAAAAAGCGAACTTTGTTTCACTTGACTAGGCTTTGCAGCTTATCGAAGCCGCGAACATCGAGAACGATTAGCGCTAGCTTGGCGCACGCCTTGCTCCGTGCGCCTGATCAACTATTCTGCACGGCTCGCAAGGCGCGTGACAAGCGGATTGATACGCTTAGCTTCTTCTTTATCTGCCGAGTAACTCAACGGCTAGAATGGTGCAATAGATAAAGCCCATTGCACCTTACAACTTCGTTACGCCTTACGGACTTGGTGTTGTTTTGTTTTTAAACGATATTTTGTTTAGGGACATTGAGGTTACTTCTTCTACGATGTACGTACACACTCATTTACATTCGAATTCAATGCTGAACAGAACCATAACCGCAAAACCTCATCACAAATAACTGCTTTTTGAGATGGGTGTCTTACTTGGTTCTGCGTCGCTCACCCTGCCGAAAATACATTGAAGACACTACGAGTAAAACGCAAACAAAAATATAGGGTATAAATCCCTTATTCAGTTGCACAAAAATTTTTTCATCAAACACAGGAGGGATAACAAAAAGAGCGGTAGTAAAAAATCCTCCTAAAATTTTAGATGGAAAAAATAACCATAAGCCAAAAATTAGCGCCACGAATATAAAGAAGCAGAAAGTTAAAAACTGAGCCTTTTCAGAATCAACATACCATCCATACCGTAACATCAAAATATAATATGAAAGAAGGATACCAATCCCAAGTAATACCTGAGACATAATTTTAGTATTCATGCTGTTCAAAATACTCATTATTTACCTTCAATTTTATTGATAATTTTTTCTTGATTATCGTTCCATACTTTTGTTACTTGTGGATTCCAAACTTCCTTCAAAGCTGGCATCTGCTGCCACGCATTTCCTTCACAATAACTACGCAATGTTATCGCACCGTTGGAACCAATTTCACCAAACCTCATAACAAAACCTTCATTAAGTCCATGAGCACCTTTCACAGTGTAGTTCACTGTTATATCTGTGAATTTGGATGGATCTGGTGAGGCAACTGAAAACGACTTAACGAAATTAGAATTACCAGACGATGGAATACCACCAACCATATTGACAGTACCATTCGGTGACGCAGTATTATTCTGCAAAGGTGTAGGCGAACTAGCTATTCCCCTACCAACGGCTCCCGCGTCTGTCAAATTACTTTTAGTAGTGACGTTGTATGTATGGAAGAACATATCTTTTGTAGAAACGCCTGAAGCAAATACTGTATTCGGTATTGAAACACGAGGGACAGATTTATCCTCAGGGATTATATTAATTTTCTTTCCATTTACAATGGATTCTCTTCCATCCGGGTCAACATATTTATACGGATTATTCAGCGCATACGTGTAACGATTAAAACTAGCACCGGTATTGTAGTCAGTTAAAACTGGATCAGTACTCAAGAACCTCCCCGCGACAGGATCATAGTACCGCTGCTGCATATAAGTCAAACCAGTATCGGCATCATTGACATGCCCAGTGAACCCTATCGTCGGAATCGACGTCCCTGCTACCGTCATCCCATACGGTTCATAACGGGTTCTGCTGTTGGGTATCAAATTCCCACTCGCATCACTCTTTGCAACCGGGCTACCTAAACCGTCAGTATGGATATAGCGCACCACTGCCACTCCCGATGCCGTCACTTTGAAGTTGACGATCACATTGGCATTGCTGCTCACATTGTTGGCGTCGGTGATGACGACGTTCCAGGTTTCTGTGAAGTTGTCATTCACACTAAGGGCGGCGCTGATGCTCGGGGCGCTTACCGTACTGCTAGAAATCACACTGCGACTGCCGACGGTTCGACTCCATTGGTAACGATACGGTGCGATGCCTCCACTGGGCGTGGCTGTGACGGTACTGCTGACGGTGCCCGCTTCAGTGGTGTTGAGATTGACCGTGGCCGGACTGACATTGGCGCTCAAGGGCGTGCTGTTGACTGTGAAGTTGGCTGTGACAGTGGCACTGGTGCTGGCATTGGTGCTGTCTTTGACTGTGACCGTCCAGCTCTCTGTGAGGCTTTCTCCCGCTGTGTTGAGGGTAGCACTGATGCTGGGGTTGCTACTGGTCGTATTGGAGATGTTGCTACGACTACCACTGTTTCTGATCCAGGCACTTACATAAACTCGATCCGTTCATTGCCTGCAGCTTTCAACCAATTTCATTCGGCGTAATATGCTTTAACCGCTTATCCTAAGCTCAATCAATCTAATCAAACGATCTCATTCTTGACTCGGTGCGGTGGGGTTCGCAACTTGTACGACCTGTGCTGCTCTAGTGATGGCATCATGCAAGCAAACGGTGCAGATCCAGCACCAATTTGCTACCGAGTCGGCATAGTCATTCCACCCCCGATCTTTGATCCGGGCATCTTCGCAGATATTGCACCATGCTTGTTCGGGATATTCCTCGTCAGCTGGATTAATATAAATACAGCGACAAGCTTGCTCGCCTATATGTTCACAACTCATCACCGCTCCCGCGATGCCATGGCGCTCGCAACGAATGATCTGTTCACTCATAAAGATTCACCTCACTTCGAAAAATGTAGTTCAAGCTAGTGCAAAAAATATCATACAAAAATTCTATTTCCTAGTGGAAATTTGCTCAGATATTTATTCAGACCAAGGGGATAGAGCGCTATTTTGGTCTCGCATCGTTCAGCAAAGCCATCAAAAAACCACAAATGACGTACCAATAAATAAACTTATATCAGTAAACATTCCTATGACATAAATGGAATAAAAATGACTATTCCATGGCAAAGACGATTAATAGGCGACATTTATACTTAACATATACATACAAAGAAAATTTATCGAAAAATCATGCAATTCGTCTATACATATTTAAAGAATTTCAATATACCAAAGGTATATTGAACTGCAAGATTTTCTGTTTAACTCTCTCTTCGCTCCATCTTCACAGCGAATGTCAATCCAGCGGATTTCCTCGATCAAGGACTTTTTCAGATGGAGCGAGCACAAGCGGCAGTAAAGCCGCACACATCGTCGTAATTAAATTAGGGAGACAAACATGAAAAAAAATTCACCACAAAAAACAAGTAATACAACTCAAGGAATCTTGGGCTCAAGCTTGCTTTGCGCTTCGTTACTAAGTGCATTTGGTGCAGCAACTGCAGCAACCACAGCAACAGACGGTACCCGTCAAGAGATTGGTAATGCCGATGCCCTGATTCGAAGTTTAGGGGCACAGCACGCAAATCCCAATGCAAGTTTTTTGCGATCTACCGACACCAGTTCCGCTAAGAACAAACACCTCGATACAGACATCACCGACTATCACTTCAAAGATGGATTGGTATCCGTGTCAGGTAAAGCCCGAGGAAGTGCGAACTCGCATTTCTATTTAAAAGGTAACGCAAAAAATTTACGTGGCTACCTGGTGAAACATGATGAGAAGAAAGCGTATGAATACAGCACCGATGCAAACGGTGTCGTCAGTGTGACCGAAGTACCTATCAACAAAGTCGTTCCTGATTTAGATGAAAACTGGTTGAAAGCGACCACCTTCAACACCCTTGCAGGGGCAATTCATCCGGTATATAGCCCGATGGCTTTACGTCAAGCACGTCATATTGGTCCTTATAATAATGAAGACGTCACGAAGCTGGAAAGCAAACCTGGAAGCGCATGGGTTTTTTACTTAAACCATTCAGCAGTCATGAGCGGGACAACCCCATTAAATGGTGTAAGCAAAGAAAATATGTATCGGGTATGGCAAATCGTGGCGGATCAATTTTCGATGTACAACATCAATATCACCACGAATCCTGCGGTTTATAACGCTGCAAAATCTGCCAATATTTTGCGTACAGGTGTATTAAATTTCGTCAACCAAGATGGCCGCTCCAACGCACCGTTGAGCTCATTCGGTACCACCTCAGCGGGCACTTTATATCGCAATCCATCCAGTGGCTTTGACTATGGTTATGGCATCGGCATGACAGCTGCACATGAAATTGGTCATCAAATGGGCATGCTGCATGATGGTGGCGGCAGCGGCGGTGAGTATTTTGAAGGGATAGCAGCATTCCAATGGGGCCCGATTATGGGTAACTATTGGATGGGTTCCCAGTGGGCCGCTAGTCGCTGGACTTGGAGCAAAGGCGAATACAACACGGCAAATCGATTTGAAGACGACTTACGCATCATGAATGTGAATGAATCTATCCCTTATGTCGCTGATGACAATCCTTCTGGTAAAAACTTAGCGGTGGATACTGCAGGCAACATCAGTCCAAGCACCAACTTCGGACAAATCGAAAAAACTGGCGATACCGACACCTACAATTTTACGGTGACAGGAAATGGTAAGTTGGATTTGAAAATTGATCCGATTGAGTATTTTGGTATGTTGGATGTGGACGCGAAAATCTACAATTCTGCCAATACTTTAATTGCGAGCAGCAATAAGGCCGTCAATCGTTCTGCAGAATTTATCGGCTTAAATTTAAGCGCAGGTAACTATCGCTTGGTGATTGCAGGTGGTGCGGAAGGTACTCCCCAAAATGGCTTCTCTAACTATTCTTCACTTGGTTACTACGGTTTGAAAGGCGCTTTAGTTGGCAGCACGCCACCAGTCGATGTCATGCTCACGAGCGGCGTTGGATTAGCCAATCAAAGCGCATCAACAGGCACATGGAAATACTACGCGATTGATGTTCCAGCTGGAAAAACTAGCATTGTATTTAATGTAAACGGTGCGAATGGTGATGCAGATTTGTATTCACAATTGTCGGTAAAACCAACGACTGCATCGTACAAGTGCAAATCTGATGGCGCAACTTCCGTCGAAACCTGTACCGTCAATGCCCCTGCTGCAGGTCGTTACTACCTCGGTGTATATGCTTACTCAGCATTTAATACTTTGACCGTGAAAGCCACCGTCAACTAAGCGAGAGTGCAGTAAGCGCAACATCGCTTGTCCACAAAAAAGTGGTGAACGCAACAATACGTTCACCACTTTCTTCATTTCTTAGCTAAAACAACAAACCCTAAGTTCGCGTTAAACATAGACAACGAGTCACTTTATCGAGCTACATCAAACATCGTGATCACAAATCTATCTACTTGGTCGGTTATACTAGCGGCTCTCAAGCTCCTCGTAAGAAAGAAATTATGTCTCAGTTACCAGCCTGCCCAGTTTGTGGCATGGAAAACACCTATCCCGATAACGACAATTATGTCTGTGCAGATTGCGGTCATGAATGGCCGATGCAAGCCGCAGCCGAAGAATCCGATGAACGTATCGTGAAAGATTCCAACGGTAATGTCTTAGCGGACGGCGATGCAGTCGTGTTAATCAAAGACCTTAAAGTCAAAGGCTCTTCTATCACTTTAAAGCAAGGTAGCAAAGTAAAGAGCATACGCTTAGTCGGCGGTGATCATGAAGTTGACTGCAAGATGGATGCAGGTAATTTTATGCTGAAGGCTTGTTACTTGAAAAAAGTGTAATTGATCAAAAATCACACATCAATAAAAAAGCCCGGCGAAAATATGAATTGACGCCAGGCTTCTCGTTAAGGTGACTCAACAATATTACGGTGTGCAGGTCACGCCAACCGCAGAAAATGCCGCAGTCACGTCGGCTTTTACATAGCCACGGTTCAATGCGGCAGTTTCAACGCCACATGCACCTTGATTAAACGTACTGTTAGCAGTCCAGTACAAACGATTCGCATCAGCCATTACCTGGAATGCTTTTTGTACATTCCATCCAGTTTTGGTCGCTAACAAATAGAAAGCTTTGTTATATACGCCGCTTGAATAATGCACATCCATCGTGCTAGTAAATCTGGAAGCGTGATCAATCGAGCGACCATCTTGTGGTGGATTTGCCATATAACGTAAGGCACCTGCGCCTTTGAAAATATCTGCACCGACCAAGAAATCATTCGTACCTTTCATATAGGATTCTGCAGCTTCGCCAGCCATGTCAGAAAACGCTTCGTTCATACCACCAGACATACCGGAATACACCAAGCCAGCATTTTGCTCAGTGAAACCATGACTGACTTCGTGCGATGTTACGTCTAAGGATACCAATGGATAGAAAGTTGTCGCGCCATCGCCAAAGTACATCGCTGTGCCATCCCAGAATGCATTTTCATAGGAACGCTTGTAGTGCACCTTCATAATCAGCTTTTGCGTTAAAGGACGAACGCCAGCCCATGCTTGATACATATTGAAAACGACGCCACCGAAATAGTGTGCATCGTTCATTGGTGAATATGCGCCATTGATCGCTTTTACCGTATTACGTGGGCAGGTGTAACTATGTGGCTTTGATGGTGTGCTAGTACGCGAATTCATGTTGTAAGTCGCAACGTTTGCATTATTGAGCGAGCAAGTAGAACCTGACTGCGTTACATCGAGAAAACCATAATTCACGCCAAATTCATATTGACCAGTTTTGGAATTTCCTCCAGGTCCTGTGCCATTGGCGTGATTAATTCCTTCCCAATGATCAATCACAGCTCCTGTATTCGCATCCAACATGTAAAAAGGACGACGTGGCTCTTCAGTATTTTTTGCGTTGAACGACACCAAATAAACTAAACGCACAGTGTTATTCTCTTCACGTTTGACATACATCTTTACCTGATGATTTTCAATTTCAAAAATTTGCGCTTTAGTCTGCGCTTGTATCAACGCCTGAATTTTGTTAAAGATAGGCGTGACCGATGGAAGGTCTTGATCTAGGTTGCGTAGCATTGCACCAGTAACTTCGCGCTTCCCACTTTTAGCAACATGTTCAACTACGGCTTCATTCCAGACAGGAATGCCTTGAAAAGTTTGCTGATGACGCGTAACAACCAAACCGCTTGGATAAGTGATGCTGCGTTCTACCTTAAGTGCAGATCCCTTTAAGCTTGGCTGAGCCAAAGTGGCCGGAGACAAATCTTTCATGACTTGACGATCTGCCGCCTGCACACTAAATGCACTGGCAACCAAGATCGCCATAACTAACGGACGTACTACTTTATTTTGCTGCTTTACCATAATTAAATATCCCCATTTTTTTGAAATAATTATGAACAGGCAGATTGATCGACGGTGACAAAACAAGTTTGCCATCATCTCGCTGAGCTTACATACCAATTTTGTAATTCAGCGCCTATAGCTTTTGACTACAGGTTCTCCCCGAACGCTTCATTTGATCCAATTTATCTCAGATTTATTTGGATTCTGTATTTGTATGTAAAGTGTAACGGCAAGTATCAAATTGTACGAGTCAAAATTTTAGAGGAAAAATCACTAAATTCATTATCAAATAAGCCGAAGACATAGATGAATACTGAATTTTATATAGTTTCAAAACACCGCAAAAAAATTTCTATGCGGTTGTATAAAACAAACGAAGATAAAAACAACAATAGTTAATAAGGCAAATAAAATCAATGCAACTGTCAAAACTACTGCTTTAGCAGCATGTTTATTCAGAATAGCGAACATACCACTTCATTTATTCACGAAACAAATAAGTGAAGTTTCGACTGACAAGCAACTTCTCACTATGCCCTTTAACCAAGATCTGCATACGTTCAGCATCAATACGCTCAGCCGCCGCAATCGCCTTTGCATTCACGACGGTAGAGCGATGTACTTGCCAAAATTTGTCGCTATCGAGTCCATCTAATAAGTCCTTCAATGGCGTTCTCAGTAAGGCCTCATACTCCGCCAATACCACACGGGTGTATTTGGTATCCGATTGAAAAAACAAAACTTCGTCGACATCAATCAATTTGATTTGCTTGCCAACACTCGCTTTAATCCACTTCATCTTTTCTGGTTTAGTGGTCACCGCTGCGGCTTGCAGACTTTTTAATATCGACGTCAAATCATGTGATGTTGTGTGCAGCGCATTTTGCGAAACATTGCGCAATTTATCTTGCACACGTTCAATTGCTTTTTGCAGGCGCTCTTCCTGCACAGGCTTTAAAAGATAATCAATAGCACCAGCATCAAAAGCGTCTATCGCGTATTGGTCGTAAGCGGTGATAAAAATGATCTGCGCATTTTTGCCAATTCGTTGCGCAACTTCAATCCCAGATAAGCCGGGCATGCGAATATCGAGCAAGACCAAATCTGGCTCGTGCTCAAGGTAGCCATCCCAAGCATCGTTCCCGTTTTCTGCCACCATCACAATCTCTGCCTGAGGCCACAACTTGGTCAGTTGCATGATCAGGCGTTCACGCATCAATGGTTCATCTTCAGCGATGAGAATTTTTGTTTTCATTTTCCAGATTCCTATAATCCACAGAACAATTTATGCGATCGTCAACTAGTCACGCCAAAGGAATATTCACCTCGACGATGACACCGCCCTGCTCAGCTTCTGCAATCGATAGAGAAGCATGTGCGCCATATTGCAAACGCAAACGATCTCGCACATTTTGCAGTCCAATTCCCGGGCTTGGTGTGTCACTTAAACCGACACCGCTATCTTGGATCGTGATCAAAAGATCCGTGCCAAGTTTTTCGGCGAAGACATGAATATGCCCACCCCGCAAAGACGGTTCAATACCATGTTTGATTGCATTCTCGGCTAACGTCAGCAACATCATACTAGGCACAGGAATCGCCGCCAATGCGGTGGGCAAGTTGATATCAAAGCTTAAGCGCACCCCCATTCTGGCCTTCATTACTTCCAAATAAGCGTGAATCAAACGGAATTCTTCAGCAAGCGTAATTTGTTCTGCGCGCATTTCACTCATGCTGGCGCGTAAAAACACAATTAAGTTGGCAGTCAATTCAGCGGCTTTTGGCGTACCTTGCTCAGCTAATTGTTGAACCGCGCCTAGCGTATTGAATAGAAAATGTGGCTCGATTTGCGCTCTCAATAGACGCAACTGCGATTCGCTTTCTTGCCGTGCATTTTTTTCTCGCTCTGCATCTAGTGCCAATTGGGCGGCAATCTTTTCATAGCCTTGGTTACGCCAACCAGCAACAATACCGATCAAGAGCACGTACACAGCCCCCAATACTGCCGCGACAATTAATACCAATGGTCCGTCTTTCCAGATGGTTGTCCACACGTCCTTACCTTGCACTAGTGCGCTGAGCGTCGTGAAGCCAAAGAAACCACACAAAACGCCCATGAAGGCACTGAGCGATATGCGGAAGCGACGCTTTGCAATCTGACGATAATTAAACCAAATACCCACTAAAGCGAATACCAAGATCCATCCCAACATATTGACCACCAAAATCGCGGGGAGCCAATGTAACTTGGTTTTCATCGAATACAAAACCAAACCCAGACATGAAAATACCAAACTTAATTTGAGTATGGTCAGCCACAATTTAGCACCCTGATAAACGATACTAAATTGATAGAGTTGCTGACGCTCGATCTCAGTGAGCGTCAATAATTGCTTAGCCATCTTTTTACGCCAAGGGATCGTAATATCTTCTGCGCGTTGCGGATCTAACAGCACTGCAAGTTGTTCATCATTCCAATCTTTGTACCAAGAAGACAATTTCTTCCACATATGCTTTCCTTGTTCAGTTCAACGCGGATACTACTGTAAGACGTGTAGCATCAATGCGTGCGCGAAATGAGATCAACGACGAATTCCGCTCACTCAAATACGAAATATCAAAGGACTTTCTCATCGCTACACAGCATCGCTTGCGCTTTTACAAATAATACGACACTTTTTTGCAGTGCTAGGCTGAGTTCGCCTATCATATAAAGACAAGGGTCGATTAACCCAATCAAAGGAATTTTTATGGCTATCCCGAAGGCAGTACCCACCATCAGCATCCAGCGTTATCACAAGCTTAGTATCGGCTTACACTGGTTTATGCTGCTATTACTTATCGCCGTCTATGCAACGATAGAATTACGCGAGCTTTTCCCCAAGGGCACCGATGCGCGTAAAGCCATCAAGATGTGGCATTTCATGCTGGGCTTATCCGTGTTAGGTTTTGCCGTTTTACGACTGTTGATACGCTTGCGCAATCCAACGCCCGCCATTATTCCTGCGCCACCAGCATGGCAAGCCTTGTTGGCGAATGTTATGCACATCGCTCTATATGGCCTAATGATAGGAATGCCACTTGCAGGGTGGCTTATCTTGAGTGGTGAAGGCCAAACCATACCCTTCTTTGGTCTTGAATTACCACCATTAATTGCGCCAGATAAAGCGCTCGCAAAAAGTATCGAAGAGCTACATGAAACTGCCGGCTTGGTCGGCTATTACTTGATTGGCCTACACGCGCTTGCTGGCTTGTATCACCACTACTTCGTCAAGGACAACACCTTGAAACGCATGCTGCCTTAGAAGATTCAGTCCATCAGACTACAAAAAAATAGCACCGTAAGAATGCTGAATCCATTGCATTTTTACGGTGCTCAATTTATTTGAACACGCAATCTTTATTTCGTCGCCATATTCTTCTTTAAGAAAACAATGAGTTTTTTAACGAAGTCTCCGTCGAGCATCAGATTGGGATCGCTGTATGAAGCCACTTGTTGACTATTCTCTGCGGGTACCGACTTCATAATATGGTTCATTCCTTTGATCACATGAAACTCTGCCTTGGGCTGTGCCTGTGCTAATAGCACAGCTTGATTCACACCAACCTGAATATCGGTATCGCCCTGAAAAATCGCAATCGGCATGGTCAGCTTTTTAATCGCATCCGCTGGCACGATAGGAAACCAAGACATCAAATAACTCTGTACGCTAGGGCGATACAAAGCCAATAGAGGCGCAGGAACATCTTTAACGTATTCAGATTTTTCCATGTTGGTCAAAATCGCCTCGTTCATTTTGGCCAAATCAGGAGGCAACTTGTTCGCCAATTGCGTTCGCAAAATTTTGGCTGCTGATTGCCCTGGGCCAGCAACAGAAACATAGGCTTGCGCGGAGAGGTTCTGCAAAGCCATAATTCCCAAGGTCGAGCCTTCACTGTGGCCTAACACAACAACACCGCTAAAACGCGCATCTTGACTTAATAATTTGATCCAACTTTGCACGTCAGCGACATACGTTTGAAAACGCAAATCCTCTTCTGCACCACCCGCAGCAAAGCTTTCACCAACACCGCGTTTATCGTAACGAACCGAAGCAAAACCGGCAATCGCCAACTCTTCTGCCAACATCTTCAGACTATTATTTTTGCCAGGTAAAGCTGGGCTATTCCCGTCGCGGTCAGTTGGCCCTGAACCAGCAATCATCAGCACCACCAAAGGTTTGGCTTTATGTCCGGGCACTAACAAACTGCCATGCAAAGTATTGACGCCCTCGCCCACCGTGATCGCCGTTTGAATAAACTCCGCTTGGGCGGGCGCAAAAATGAAAAGCGATAGACTGAATAAGATTTGTCGGATGACAGGCAGCACAGACATAAACAACTCCAGGTTAATGAATGGTCTCTAAGGCGTAATCTTCAGCGACGAATAGAGAGATATACGAACCGCCGCGCGAATACTATACAAGCAAATCATCGCAACACGAGCAGCCGGAAGCTATCTCGGATTTTAATAGAAAAGTAGCACGAAATGCGCAGTTTGACGCACAAGACAACAGCATTCGATGTGCGGATCAACTCATCACGTTAAGAAACACGACGACTTTGCCAAGTTTGTAGGCCGCGCGCAATCCTATCGACCGCTTGCTGCAAACGCGGTAAATCCTGGGTGTATGCAAAACGCACGTGCTGCTGCGCCTGATATTTGCCGAAATCTAATCCCGGCGTAAAGGCAACATATTCAGTTTCTAAAAAATGCTGACAAAAAGCATAGGCATCGCCGCCAAACTCGCTGATATCTGCATATAAGTAAAATGCACCTTCTGGTTCCACAGTGATCTTGAAACCCAATTCTCGCAACGCTGGTAATAAGAAATCACGGCGACGGGCAAATGCGTGACGACGCTCTTCAAATATCGCGATGCTGGCAGGTTCAAAACATGCTAAAGCGGCATATTGCGCGACGCTTGGCGCACTGATGTATAAGTTTTGCGCTAATTTCTCGAGTTCGCTCACCGCGGCTTCCGGTGCAAGCAACCAACCAAGTCGCCAACCTGTCATGCCAAAATACTTGGAAAAACTATTGAGCACAAATGCTTCGTTATCAACTTCCAACACACTTGCGGCATCAACGCCATAAGTGAGTCCATGATAAATTTCATCAACCACAAGATGTCCGCTACGCGCACGAACCGCCGCCGATAACGCAGCTAATTCTTCTCTCTTCAACAACGTTCCGGTTGGGTTGGCAGGTGAGGCAATTAATGCGCCAACGGTATCTGCCTGCCAACATTGCGACACTAATTCTGGGGTCAATTGATAACGTACTTCAGGCCCTGCTGGCACCAATTGTGCAGAGGCTTCAATCAAACGCAAAAAATGTCGGTTGCAAGGATAGCCTGGGTCTGCCATCAACCAGTGCTTACCCGGATCCACCAGTAAACTGGTGGCCAACAGTAATGCACCAGAACCACCGGGTGTAATTAAGATGCGGCGCGGATCGATTTGCACACCGTAACGCTGTTGATAAAATCCACTAATTGCCTCGCGCAATTGTGGTAACCCACGCGCCGCGGTGTAACGGGTGTGGCCCGCGGCCAGCGCAGCCTGCCCCGCCTGAATAATCGGTGCCGCTGTGACGAAATCGGGCTCACCAATCTCGAGGTGAATGACATCATGCCCACTCGCTTGCAACTCGTTTGCACGTGCCAATAAGGCCATGACATGAAAAGGTTCAATCGCCTGACTACGCGCACTGTAACTGCCAGATGCCAGCTTTGGCGAGCTAGAAACAAGAGTGGCTGAAGTAGCTGCCAGAGCCGGTGAAACCGAGGGAGGTAGAGTCATCAATTATTACGTCAAGGTGAAGAGAAGTTTTAGCGATGCGAACTTAACATCATTAAAATGAATTCATAAGATCGTCGCAAAACAGGCGGATCTTCCGAACTGAATTCACTTAATTTGTGCAACTGAGCCGAAGTTCAAACAGCTAGTCTGAGTTTAACCGCGGCTCGGATTTTTGGGAAATACAATTCCACAATTACGCTATCAATAAAAGTGATAGTTCTGTTTCAATTTGCCTCACGAATAACAAACAAGGCATCGTCATAGGCATACTGTTCAATGTATTGTTCTATTTTCGCCAGTGATACTTCATCCAAAATCTGCAACAACAATGCCCGATGCTCTTCGAAATATTGCGGACAGTCGCCACTAAAGTCGCTCAGTAATAGACTTAATTGATCCAACTTGGAGCGCGCATCCTGATCATCTAGCTGCATCACTGTATTTGCCATAACCGATGGCTGAAACCCAGTTGGCAATTGCAGCTTCAACTCAGTCAACAACTGACGCAAAGAGCTGTCCAATTTTTCCCCTAGCAAATGGCATCGATTGCCAACATCGTGTTCTTGTTGCGCTAGTTGTAAAGCGATTTCCAATTGCACCGCATCTGCCTGCACTTGTTGTGCGCCTATGCTGCCGGCCAAGCCCTTGAGGGTATGCACGACTAAATGTGCCTGCGTAAAATCCTCTGCCGCCAGTGCCTGCTGCAACTGTTGTCCGGTATTTGCTTGCCCTTCACAAAAGCGCGTCAACACTTTGAGATACAAATCACGTTTCCCCATCATCAGACTTAAGCCCAGATGACTATCAATCTGCGTCAAACGATGAAAGTCAAAACGCTCAGCTAAATCTGCATAACTCAGGTAGGCAGTCGGCGCTTGCTGTACCGACGCAATCTCTAAAGCATCGGATGAATAACTGCGATCAGGATGAACAACCGGGCTAATCTTATGTTCTAACCAGCGTGCCAAAGTTGAAAACAAGGCCCCCGGTTGCACTGGCTTTGCCAGAAAATCTTGCATACCTTCATCCATACAACGTTGCCGTACATCGGCCATCGCATGAGCTGTCATCGCGATGATAGGAACGGCGTTAAACGCGGGTTGTTGCCGGATAAGTTGTGTCGCCTGGTGCCCATCCATACCTGGCATTTCCAAGTCCATCAGAATTAAATCGAAGCGTTGCGCATCGGTTTGTTCGAGACGATAGAGCGCATCGTGTCCACTCGCAGCTACTTCTACCTGAATCCCTACAGTGGCTAATAACTCGACAGCGATTTGCTGATTGATTTCATTATCTTCAACCAACAAAATCAACGTAGCCGTATATTGGTGTTGCACACTTGAGATACTTGTCCCCAATTGCGATAAGGTAGTCGCACTACACACCTCAAACGGCAGGCTAAATTGAAAGCAAGAACCCACGCCGAATTCACTTTGCGCAGTGATCTTGCCACCCAATAATTCCACTAATTGATGCGAAATCGATAGCCCCAAACCAGTGCCGCCAAATTTACGACTAGTGGAGCTATCTGCTTGCGTGAATGCTGAAAACAAGCGTCTGACCTGATCTTCAGTCATGCCAATACCAGTGTCTTTGACCGCAAAGTCTAGTTCTAAATTACGCCCTAACTCCCTACCGTCAGTATGTCGCAAGGTCACAGACAAACAGACTTCACCGCGTTCTGTAAATTTAATCGCATTATTGACCAAATTCACCAACACTTGCCCCAATCGCAAAGCATCGCCAACTAAAAAACGTGGCACATTGTCTGCGACATCAAACCTTAACAATAATCCTTTTTCATGGGCTTTCTGTGCCGTCACGGTAGTGACATGACCAATCACATCATCAAGCGAAAACGGATTAAAATCGACCTCCATTTTTCCTGCTTCAATTTTTGAAAAATCTAAAATGCTATTGATGATGCCTAACAGTGCATTACCAGCATCGTGAATTTTATTCAGATAATCTCTTTGCCTTGCGCTCAATTCGGTTCGTAAAGATAAATACGCCAAACCAATAATCGCATTCATCGGCGTGCGAATTTCATGACTCATCGTCGCTAAGAAAGAACTCTTCGCCTGATTCGCTAGTTCCGCAGCCTCGCGTGCATGCAACTCTGCTGCCATTTTTTCGGCCAACATACGTTGATGTGAACGCTGCGCTTCTGCCTGTAAATCCTGATCTAATAAGGCGGCAGTTTCGGTGATAGTACGAACTTCATCCGGGCGATATTGATTAAAATCTGGCTTACCGCCAACCAACAGCATGCCCGTTAAATTGCCGCGATGAGTAAATGGCACTACCAAGGAATTTTCGCCTGCGACATCGAACAAAGATAAGGGTAATCGCGATCTCAAAATCCGCGCCAGATCGCCACCTAATGCATAAACTTTATCTGGAGCGGCAAGAAAATCGCCCCCGATTTTTCTGCAGAAACCTTCATGATAAGTATAAATTGCACTTTGTGCGCCACCTGTGTAGGCGTTGAACGCACCGATGTAATGTTCCACCAATTGATCCTGACCTTGCATATCCGCCGCATTCGCGACAGCAATTTGCAAAGCTTCTTGCTGAGCTCGCCATTTTGGATACAACCAAGTACGGACTAAGCGTTCGGCAAATTCGCGCCAAGGTTTGTAAAGCGCCAACAAGACTGAGCCACAAATCACATCAAACAATAGCGTCTTCCAACGCATATCGAGCACCAAATAAGGCGCGATTAAGAGCTGCATCAGGGCGAGACAAGCCAGCAGGCCAAGTGTCAATAAGCCGTACACGCTAAAACGGTTCAGCGCAAAACTAAAATCAAACAGCCGATTACGCAATAAAGCGTAACCGAGACCGCCATACGCCAGAAAAATAATAGAAGAATTAAACGATTCAACATAAGCCAGCGCCAGCTCTTCATCAACGATGCGGAACAGATTATGAAATAAGTAAATCGCATAGATATTGCCCATGCAAAAACCTATCCACGCCAAACGCTGACGAGTAATGCCGCTACTCACCCGCCACGAGATTACCAAAGCGCCCAATGAAAAAATAACCGAGGTAATCGCGAGTGCGCGTCGCCACAATCGCAAATTCAACCATTCCCTAAGCTCCCAAGGAAGCATGCCTAGCTTCAAGAAAATATGGCAGAAAATATAACTGGCAAAGCACACCACATAGGCGTAAAACAACAGACGAACTGAACGCAAACGCCAATGTGGTCGGCTCTCTGGAAAGATCAGACAAAAATAGGTAAAGAAAACATAGCCAACAAATAGCTCGATCGGGAATACATACAGCGTCAAGAAATCCTGAAGTGCACCACCGGGTAAATATGGAATAAAAGTATCTGGGATAATGGCCAGCATCGCAATTGCCAAGACGCGCATCGGAACGCTGTTGGTATGCTGCCAGACCAACATACTAATAATAAACAACGCAATAAATGTGGTCGCAAATTGAGTCAGCGTAATCGCCAGCCAGATTTCAGCATGGCGTAAATTTTTAGGAATAGGCTGTACGAGCAAATGCTGTCCACGATCAGTCGGCTCATTGGCTCGATACCACCGCAAACTGATCTGATCATCCATCGCCAATAAGCGAGATTCATCGCCGATATGATCAAACACAAGGTGATCACCGACCCGGGCACCCGCTTTATACAAGGGAGAATCTGGTTTTAGATGCTCAATCGGCAAACGATATTGGCGATCTGGCGCAGAAAAAGTAACACCAAGTTCCGCCGCGATATTTGGCGCAGCACTGCGTTGCCAATAACTACTCGCCCAAAAATCCAGCACACCAAACACCAAAACCAGTGTCAGCATCAAGATCTTAAATTGCAGATTCGTTAGAAGTGCTTTAGTCATTCTTTATCGGCAATCAGAAGAAACCAGTCCACGTTTTACCATGGTGTAAAAGTGCACTGGTATTATGATCAAAGCCACATTTTTGCTTGTAATCTTCTGATTCTAAAGGTGAAGCGCATGTTTCTAGCAATTTCCACAAAAAAATTGTCTGAAATCACTGTTTTTTGTTGTGCAAACGATCTGCCATCTTGTCTGGAGACCAATCATCACACAATCACCCATGATTTAATACGATGTCATCTCCTCATGAATTGAATGTATTTAAACACTTAAGAAGTAGGTAGATACTAAATAAACAATTGCCAACCCTTTTGCATCTTTAAACGAATTTTTGTTGAAAGTCGCAAAGATCAAGCGAATATCAGCACAACAAATTCGAAGAGTGGGTAAAAAAGCCTAACTACTTACAAGCTGACAAAGAGGCCGCGATTCAGGCTTCATTTCCCATAAGCTAAATCCTGAATTTGCTTTAATCGTCCATCTTCAAATATCAGTAATTGCATGAATCGTTGTGGGCCAAAGTTGTACACCCATTCTTCAACTTGAATTTCGATTTCACGTTGGTATTCAATCGCACCGCGATTTATGTGCACTTGGGTGTTTTGTACGAATGTTGGCGGCGTGCCGGCGATGTTATGTTGATGAGCACCAAAACGACGACGCTCAATTCTACGATCTGCCATTGCTGGGTTGCCACATTTGTTCATGACATCCATCTTATGCATTCCAACGTCGATCACATAAGAATTACAACGAAACGCCAAGGCCTGTGCAGAAGATGTTGTGCACAAGATCACTAAGCATAGAATGGATAGCGGAATAGAAGAGTGCACGCGCATGATGGCCTCGATATTAGATCAAATTTTTGCAGGGCTTTAACTTGGACGTGTTGACCTAAAAACTGGCGAGATCAGCTCACGCAACGATGCACTGATAGAGTTGGTTGACTCACAGACGCTAGTCGCTACGAGCAACTGAGGTTTTAGCCCACATATTTAAAACAACTCGCTCATCGTTTCAACGACTACCGAGCTATCAAAAAACGTAATATTCTCGCCGCCAATATCCCAGAAAACATGGCCGTTGCAAACACTAGGGAGACCAAAGGTAAAGCAATGATTGCAGCGCTCCCTTCGATCAAAAAGAAGCTAATTAGGCTAAGCTTGATCAAAGCGATCAAAGCACCGAATCCCAATTGGAATGGACATGGATGAATCCAACTCGATAAGGCACTTAATACAACGGCAGCAAGAAAACCGGCCTGAGTCTCTGGGTACAAAAACGATAGTCCAGCAAACACCACGAATATCAATATCCCGTGTATCACTGAGTTGCGTATAAATGTGTGGATATTCAAAGTGAAATTTTCTGAGGTATTTTTTTAAATGACGAGATATCCGATGCGATCAAATTGGATCTGAGCACTTCTAGCTTACTGTGCGCACCGGACAGCTTTCATGACGATACGGTACCATGCCACAATTCAAACTCCAAGTACCACACATTTTTTCAATGAGTACGCGTTGCGATAGAAGAGCGAACCACTTTCTTTAGACAAGACAGGCAAGCACCTCGTGCATAAATAGCGTACATTGAAGCGCTTAACCAATAAGGTTAGCTCTTTCAGCCATTGCTGCTCGCCGATTTCATCCCTATTTCTCGCATTCATCTGATCTTCTGGCTGATTACGATGCCGTCAATGCTTAAGCACGAAAGCACCCATGAAGATTCAGATTCCAGAACCAATGAACGTTACAAATGCTACCTTTAATGGTGATTCCTTTAATGAAGTATTCAATGCCAAACTTTGTGCTGACCTCCGCGATCATGGGTGGTTTCAACACAATTTATTTTTAAGCAGCGAGCTGAACCACAGCTTAGCCGAAGAGTGCTTGCAATTGCACCTCAGCGATCAGCTCAAACCTGCCACAATTGGACAAGGCCAGCAAAGAAGCCTGCATACCAACATTCGTAGCGATCAGATCGGGTGGTTACACAGCGGCCAATCACGCGCCTGCGACGCCTATTTGTTGATGATGGAACAGTTACGCTTAACGCTGAATCAGACCTTATACTTAGGATTAGAAGACTACGAAAGCCATTTCTCTTTTTATGAGACCGGGGCGTTTTATAGCAAGCACTTAGATCGTTTCCATCATCACGATGCACGCACTGTCTCGGTGGTGATTTACCTCAACGACGATTGGCTAGCGGGCCAAGGTGGTGCATTGAGATTGCATCCTCACAATCTCGCTACGCACGATATTGCACCGCTGGCTTGCCGTTTGGTGGTATTTCTATCCGCAGAAATGCTACATGAAGTATTACCCGCGACTCGCAACCGGATGTCACTAACAGGATGGTTTCGGCTGCGTATCAGTACATGATGTGATCGCGGTGGTCGATCAATTTCCGGCAATGAAAGCATGCTAAAGATTGATAAATTGGATGCAGATCACCATAATGTACACAACATGAAAGAGATCTTATGAAAAAGAAATCCGATAACCTCGAAGACTATCTGGCGCTTGATAAACAATTTTGCTTTGCTTTGTACTCGGCATCATTAGCAATGACCAAAACCTACAAGCCATTGTTAGATGAGCTAGGTCTAACCTACCCACAGTATTTGGTGATGCTAGTGCTATGGAAGCAAGACAATATTTTGGTAAAAGAAATCGGCGAAGCACTTTTTCTGGATTCGGGAACACTGACGCCTTTACTGAAGCGCTTAGAAGCGGCACAATTCATTTCGCGCCAACGCGATGTCGACGATGAACGACAAGTACGCATACAACTAAGCCAACATGGTCGTAAGCTGAAACAACAAGCGGAGAAGATACCGCGCCAAATACTCTGCGCGAGTGGTCAAGATGCCAATCAATTATCCGCCCTGCGATCTGACTTGCAGCAATTACGCGACGCGCTTCGTCGCAATTTAGAGGAGTAATTTAGAGGAGTAATTTTTCCTCGGCAAAGAAACCAAAGCCATTCACAACAAGGGCTGGTCGCAGTCAATCGTGATCAGTTCCCAATCAACAACGATCAACATCGTTCACCAGCAACTAGCAAAAATTAAGTACTGAACAATAGCCAAGCACAGTAGCGATTGAGATTGACTATCGAATCGATAAAAATTCAATTTCAAATTTAAATTGTACACAATTAAATTGTGCGATATTATTCAACTCAAGCCGTAATGACATCAACGCCACGGCCAATGAAAATTTCATTCCATGTGATTTATTCGATGACATGAAATCAATCTATCCGCTAAATCAATAAACTAAGGAGTTCATCATGCAAGTTCTTTATACAGCCCGCGCAACAGCAACCGGTGGTCGCGATGGTCGCGCCAATACTGACGATCAAAAATTAAGTGTCAATTTAAGTACACCGAAAGAATTAGGCGGCGCGGGTGGTGAAGGCACCAATCCCGAACAACTTTTCGCGGCAGGTTACTCAGCGTGTTTTATCGGCGCAATGAAATTTGTTGCGGGAGCGGCCAAACAAGCTCTACCTGCAGATACTTCAGTCACTGGTGAAGTGGGCATCGGCCCGAATGGTCAAGGCGGATTCGGCCTTAAAGTAAAGTTAAGCGTCTCTTTACCTGGTCTAGATCGTAGCGTTGCTGAAGGGATTATCGCAAAAGCTCACGAAGTTTGCCCTTATTCGAATGCGACCCGTGGCAATATTGAAGTTGATCTAATGCTGGAGGAATAAACCTAACTACGCGTGAATTTCACGGCACATCGGGGCTTGCACGGAGTAGAGAGGGTGCAAGCCGCGCCCTTGGTAACTCTAGATATACATTTTATTGGATTAGAACGCTTGCTCTTTGCAGCAAATTTCTGATTTGACTATCATCAGTAGTTGCATCTTAGATCGAGTACCGACGACGATGTTGCTACCCCGCCGATAAAGAAAATCCCATGAGCCTTTCGCACAAAATTCTACGCAAACCCTTCTTCGGACGATTTGAAGTGCCGTGGGTTTGGCCAAGCAATAGTAAACAATCAGACTGGGAACGCGTCAGCTTTCAAAGCGGCAATGGTGCGCATCTACAAGGCTTATGGGGTGCGGCGGCAAGCGAAACTGGAGATGCGGGCAACGCAAACGCCACCCTAGTACTAGCGCATCCCATGGGCAAGGCAGCCAAAGGATTTTGGTTGCGCTATGGTCACGCCGAGTTATTCCGCCAAGCGGGTTTTAACGTACTGGTCTTCGATGCAAACGGCTTCGGTGAAAGCCAAGCCAAGTCTTTCGACTATCCCGCAGACATACTCGCCGCGGGCATCTGGGCGCAGCAACGTCAACCACGACTTCCCGTCGGACTCATAGGCGCATCATTCGGCGCAGCCTGGGGTTTATGCTCATTGGCACGCGAAGGGAGTCCATACCAAGCAGCCGTGTTAGAAGCCGCCTTCCCCACCCTCCCCGATTTTTGGAAACACTATCCAGTCGCCAATGCGGCAATTCGCATGTCACAAGTCGTCTGGCCATCGCTAGAAAAAAATCTCAGACCAGAACGCCAAGCTACATTAGTCAAAGGCAATCCCTCTGTGCTACTCATACACGGCGACGCCGATATTTATACCCCGCCACATTATGGCGAACGCCTACAACGCGCCTTCGGTGCTGCGGCAAAAACGGAGCTGATGATCTTGCCCGGTGTTGATCATACCTTTGCTTATCGGGATGCTGCGGATGCGTATAGCGCGCGAGTGATTCCGTTTCTTACGGCGGCGTTGCGGTGAGCGTAAACTAAATTTGTAGGGCGGGTGCAACCCGCGCCGCCAGAATTTTCAAAATGCCTCGATGGCAATTTAAAGCTTGAACGAATATTTGAACGATAAATCGTTAGGAATGATTCACAGCGCGGGTTGCACCCGCCCTACATGGCTACACGGCTCGCCCTACCCCTCGGGAGTAATTTTGTATAACGGTTTTGTCTCCTGAAGTATTCTCTTTAGCTCGCTCCAATTGAAAAGAGTCTCAAATTTCCCCCTGCTTTTCTCAAAGACTGTCTTTCCTGACATATTCAACGCATTAGGATCTGCGCCCCACTCCAAAAGGTATTGAGTCGACATTAAAGTATGAAACCCAATGCTTGTATTGAGTATTCTGTGAAGTAGCGTATCGCCTCGATGATCTTTGAAATTTGGATCGACGCCTTGTCTCATTAAAAAATGAATGGAGTCTGAATTCGAATAAGATATCTCAACTAACAAGTCTTGCATTTCGACCTTAGAGAGCATTATATTTGGATAAAGTTCCAGAAGTTGACCAGGGCTTTTTGAGCGAAGCGCGTTACGATAAAAACGTAGTTTAAAGTCACCGCCACATTTTTCTAGAACAGCTCCGTTCTTGATGAGGACTTGCATTACGTCAAATTTTCCGTTCATTATTGCAAGCTCTAATAAACACACTCCTCTTACGTAATCATTCGAATTTTCCGAGGTCACACCAAAAGATAAATCATCAATTTGTGACTTATAGCACTTGTTGATTGCATATTGTGTGACCCTCATTATGTTCACCTCAACAGGATGAAAATTACGATAGTAATCGCACTCATCATAAGTAGAAAGATACTTGGTGACCGAAAAATATGGTAAGCAACCTTGAAGTACGGCGGCGATTGAAAAATAGATCGCCATCACAATAAGCCTTCGACGTTTACGAATCATTCAGACCTCCGAGAATATGTATAATATTTATTGAATTATACATATTTTCTCAGTAGCCCAGAAAAGTAATAGTCACTTTTTCTATCATCTAGTACTGTTCTCGGTCAGATAGTTTTCATTAACGCATAACGCAACTACATATTCCTACGATACTGCCCCCCAACCTCAAACAAAGCCGTAGTAATCTGCCCCAACGAACAAACTCGTGCTGCATCCATCAATTTCGCAAACACGTTCTCATTATTAATCGCCGCTTGCTGCAATGCTGCTAGCGCTTGTGGTGCGACATCGGCATGACGTTGATGGAAATCAGCCAAACGCGTGAGTTGCGATTGCTTTTCCTCATCTGTGGAACGGGCGAGTTCTATCTTCTGTGGTGCTTCTCCGCCCTTAGGATTGCGGAAGGTGTTGACGCCGATGATCGGTAGTGTGCCGTCGTGTTTCAGGTGCTCGTAGTGCATCGATTCTTCTTGAATCTTGCCACGTTGGTAGCCGGTTTCCATCGCACCTAAAACGCCGCCGCGTTCTGCGATGCGTTCGAATTCTTGCATCACGGCTTCTTCTACCAGGTCGGTGAGTTCTTCAATGATGAAGCTACCTTGGATAGGGTTTTCGTTTTTCGCTAAGCCCCATTCGCGGTTGATGATCAATTGGATTGCCAAAGCACGACGTACAGACTCATCCGTCGGTGTGGTGATCGCTTCGTCGTAAGCATTGGTGTGCAAGCTATTGCAGTTATCGTAGATTGCGATCAGGGCTTGCAGCGTGGTGCGGATATCATTGAAGTCGATTTCTTGTGCGTGCAAGCTGCGGCCTGAGGTTTGAATATGGTATTTCAGTTTTTGGCTACGATCGTTTGCGCCGTATTTGTCACGCATGGATACCGCCCAGATACGGCGGGCGACGCGACCTAAAACTGTGTATTCTGGGTCCATGCCGTTGCTGAAGAAGAAGGACAAGTTAGCGGCGAAATCGTCGATGTGCATACCACGTGCAAGGTAGGCTTCGACGAAAGTGAAGCCGTTCGACAAGGTGAATGCGAGTTGCGAAATCGGATTCGCGCCAGCTTCTGCAATATGGTAGCCAGAGATCGAGACGGAGTAGAAATTACGTACTTGGTGATGCACGAAATATTCTTGAATATCGCCCATCACTTTGAGTGAGAATTCAGTTGAAAAGATGCAGGTGTTTTGACCTTGGTCTTCTTTCAGAATATCAGCTTGCACCGTGCCACGTACATTCATCAAGACCCAAGCGCGGATTTTGGCGGCTTCATCGGCAGTTGGTTCGCGTTTATTATCAGCGCGGAATTTATCCATTTGCTGATCAATTGCCGTGTTCATGAAGAAGGCTAAAATCGTTGGTGCCGGGCCGTTGATGGTCATGGAAACCGAGGTCGCTGGATCGCATAAATCGAAACCATCGTACAAGACTTTCATGTCTTCCAAAGTCGCGACGGATACACCAGAGTTACCAATCTTGCCGTAGATATCAGGACGGATAGCTGGGTCTGCACCGTACAAAGTCACGGAATCAAATGCTGTCGATAAACGCTTGGCATCCATGCCTTGCGATACCAGTTTGAAACGACGATTGGTACGGTAAGGATCACCTTCACCAGCGAACATACGGGTTGGGTCTTCGCCTTCACGCTTGAAGGCAAACACGCCAGCTGTGAATGGGAAAGAGCCTGGGACGTTTTCTAACATCAACCAGCGCAGGATTTCGCCATGGTCTTCAAAACGTGGCAAGGCGACTTTACGAATCGTGGTGCCGGATAAAGATTTTTGTGTGAGGCGGGTACGGATTTCTTTATCGCGGATTTTGACGACGTATTCATCGCCAGCGTAAGCCTTCTGCATATCTGGCCACATCGCGACCAGCTTTTTAGATTCTGCGTCTAGCTTGTTGTCGCGGTCTACGATTAGATCATCAATTTCCAAGAACATGTCATTCCCGCGAAGGCGGGAATCCAGTGGCGTATTTTCAGCCAGCTCGGAACTATCCACTTCAACGACGCTGGGTCCCCGCCTACGCGGGGACGACACGGATTCTAACAACATCTGCTTAGTCGCCTGCAATTGCTGACGTTCGCGTGCGATACCGACTTGTTTGTAAGTGTGCTTATGATAAGCACGTACGCTGTCGGCGATTTCTGCCAGATAACGGCTACGGGCTGGTGGCACAATCACGTTTTGTGCGCTGGAGGTTTTGCTGCTCACTGGTGTGAGTTTGCTTGGTTTTGCTTTGAGACCACGCGCTACGAGTTCCGGCAAAATACCTTGATACAAAGCCGTCACGCCATCATCGTTGAAACGTGAGGCTTGCGTGCCATACACTGGCATTTCGTCCGGCTTTTTAGTCCACAATTCGCGGTTGCGTTGATATTGTTTCGCCACATCGCGTTGCGCGTCTTGTGCACCTTTACGATCAAATTTATTGATGGCGACGAAGTCCGCGAAATCGAGCATGTCGATTTTTTCTAACTGTGACGCTGCACCAAATTCTGGCGTCATCACGTACATCGACAAATCGACATGCGGGACGATCGCTGCATCGCCTTGACCTATGCCTGATGTTTCTACAATCACCAAATCAAAACCTGCGACTTTACAAGCCGCGATGACATCGGGTAAAGCTTGCGAAATTTCTGAGCCAGCTTCACGTGTCGCTAAAGAGCGCATGAAAACTTTAACTTTGCCTTTCCATGGATTGATCGCGTTCATACGAATACGGTCGCCTAACAAAGCACCACCCGATTTACGACGTGATGGATCAATCGAGATCAAGGCGATATTCAATTCATCATCTTGATCAAGGCGAACGCGGCGTATCAATTCGTCAGTTAAAGAAGATTTACCTGCGCCGCCAGTACCAGTGATACCGAAGGCTGGCGTCTTGATGGTTTTCGCAGATTCGATAATGTTGGCGCGTAAACCTGCATCGACTCTATCGTTTTCTAAAGCGGTAATCAGTTGCGCTAATGGGCGATGTTTGTCGGCTAAATCACCTTGCTGCAAGACATCCAGCGTCGTCGGGGCAAATGGTGAAAAATCAATATCGCAGGCTTTGATCATCGCCAAAATCATACCGACCAGACCCATGCGCTGACCATCTTCCGGGCTGAAAATACGCGTCACACCGTAGGCGTGTAAATCTGCGATTTCTTCTGGCACGATCACACCACCGCCACCACCGAATACCTTGATATGTTCGCCACCACGCTGCTTGAGCAAGTCGATCATGTATTTGAAATACTCTACGTGCCCACCTTGGTAGCTGGAGATCGCGATGCCTTGCGCGTCTTCTTGCAATGCTGCCGTGACGATTTCTTCTACCGAACGGTTGTGACCCAAGTGAATCACTTCCGCACCATTCGCCATCAAGATGCGACGCATGATATTGATCGAGGCATCGTGACCGTCGAACAGGGACGCTGCAGTCACGAAGCGGACTTTATTGGCGGGTTTGTATTCGGTGAGTTTTTCAGTAATTGACAGATCAGTCATTTTCATTCCTTAGATGCTTGTGGCATGGTTTGGGTGTTTTTTCGATTATATGACGTTTCGATTTACGTTTACGTTCGCGTCACTTATTAATTGTGGTTTTGTGTTGGTTTTGGCAATTTCGTAGGGTGCGCCGTGCGCACCGCTTTTCGTTGAATAATTACACAACGGTGCGCATGGCGCACCCTACGCACTCAATTTCAAGCCGCGTGTTGCTTCCCTGGCGCACTCATCAAAGCCGCTTTCTCAAAATGATAAGCCTGCATTGCCTTTTCTTTCACATGGCCAAAGCCACGGATTTTTTCTGGCAAGCTGGCAATCGCGACGATTTGATCGAGATTGCCTGCGTTTAACTTACCCAACAAAGACAAGATCGTGTCGCGATAGTCGGTGATCAAAGCGCGCTCTTGTTTGCGTTCTTCGGTGTAGCCAAATACGTCAAGTTTAGTGCCGCGTAAGCCTTTGAATTTTGCCAGCAGCTTAAACGCCTGCCACATCCAGGAACCATATTGCGCTTTGATCAAATGACCTTGGCCATCTTTCTTGGCAAACAGCGGTGGTGCGAGATTGAATTTAACTGAGAAGTCACCTTCAAATTGCTGTTTGAGTTTTTCTGTGAAGTCACCATTGGTGTACAAACGCGCGACTTCGTATTCGTCTTTGTAAGCCATCAGCTTGTAAGCGTATTTTGCTACCGCCGTTGCTAATTTATTGCCGCCGATTTTTTCTTCGACTGCGCGTACTTTGCTTACTAGGTCTTGATATTGAGCGGCGTAAGCTGCGTCTTGGTACTCGGTTAAGAAAGCAACGCGACGATTAATGATGCTGTCTAAACTTTGCGGCATCTGGATCACAACAGGTTGACCCGGGATTGCAATTTTCTCTACGCGTGCCAGATCGACTGCGGCTCTGCGTCCCCACAAGAAGGCTTTTTTATTCGCATCAATTGCCACACCGTTTAATTCAATCGCACGTAACAAAGCTGCTTCAGATAAAGGGATCGCGCCTTTTTGGAAAGCAAATCCTAAGATGAATAAATTGGTAGCGATCGAGTCGCCCATTAAAGCCGTCGCGAGTTTTGTCGCATTGACGAAATCGACATTGCCACCTACCGAATCAGAAATCAAACGCTCAGTCGATTCTAAAGGGAATTGCCAGTCAGGATTTTTGGCGAATGGTCCGGTTGGTTGTTCATGCGTGTTGATCACGGCGCGGGTGCGACCTGCACGCATCTTAGAGATGGCATCATGTTGGCCTGCGGTCAAAATATCGCAGCCCAAAATCAAATCGGCTTCACCTGTCGGAATACGTTGCGCGCGCAGTTTACTGACTTTTTCTACGATACGAATATGGGATGTCACTGAACCATTTTTCTGCGACATGCCGGTCATATCCAACACGGAAGCGACTTTGCCTTCGAGATGCGCAGCCATGCCGAGTAAAGCACCAACAGTGATCACACCTGTGCCGCCGATACCGTTCAACAAGATGTTGTAAGAAGTATCGCAGCTAGGCAATACTGGTAGTGGCAAATCGCCAAAATCATCGGCCTGATTTTTCTGTGTGACACCGGTTTTAGACTTCACTAACTTGCCGCCTTCGACTGTCACAAAACTTGGACAGAAGCCCTTCACGCAAGAGTAATCTTTGTTGCACGAAGACTGGTCAATCGCGCGCTTGCGACCGAATTCGGTTTCCACTGGCATGATGGAAGTACAGTTCGATTGCACACCGCAATCACCGCAACCTTCGCACACGGCTTCGTTGATAAACATGCGTTGATTCGGGTCAGGGAATTGCCCTTTTTTACGACGACGGCGTTTTTCAGCTGCACAGGTTTGATCGTAAATTAAAACACTCGCGCCTTCAATTTCACGCAATTCACGTTGTACTGCATCCATGTCTTTGCGATCGTGCAAAGTGATGATGGCTGGTAGGCCGCTGCGATCTGTGTAGCGTGTGAGATCTTCGGTCACCAAAGCGATACGCTTCACGCCTTCGGCTGCCATTTGTTGCGCCATCATTTGCACGCTGATCGTACCATCGACGGGTTGACCGCCTGTCATCGCAACTGCATCGTTGTACAAAATTTTATAGGTAATATTGACCTTGGCGGCGACCGCGGCGCGTATCGCCAAATAGCCGGAATGGAAGTAAGTACCATCGCCAAGATTTTGGAAAACATGTGGCAAGGTCGAGAATGCTGCCTGCCCTATCCACGGTGCGCCTTCGCCGCCCATGTGGGTCGTCAACTTATTAAACTCAGGATAGATCGCGGTCGCCATCACGTGGCAACCGATACCTGCTAAGGCCAAACTACCTTCGGGTACTTTGGTGGAAGTATTGTGCGGGCAACCTGAACAATAGTAAGCGGGACGCGCTGGCGTATTGACTTGTTTGTTCAGTACTTCGTCTTTGGCTTCGAGGAATGCCAAACGTGCTTTGATCAAATCACTTGTGTGGAATCTCGCGATACGCGCAGAAATCACACGCGCAATTTGCGATACGGAGAAATCCGCTTTCGAAGTCAGCAACCATTCACCACGCGGCGCCACCCATTCACCTTTTTCGTCAAACTTACCAATCACCCGTGGACGCACATCATCGCGCCAGTTGTACAGTTGTTCTTTGAGTTGGTACTCGACCATTTGGCGTTTTTCTTCGACCACCAAAATCTCATCGAGACCTTGCGCGAATTCACGCACGCCATCGGGTTCGAGTGGCCATGGCATGGAGACTTTATACAAACGTATGCCGATATCGGCCGCCATTTGTTCATCAATACCGAGATTTTCAAATGCTTCTAAAACATCGAGATAAGATTTACCGGAAGCAACGATACCGAGTTTGGCATGTGGGCTATCTATCGTCACATGATTGAGCTTATTCGCGCGTGCATAAGCCAATGCCGCGTAGATTTTGTAATCCTGCATCAAGGCTTCTTGCTTACGCGCTTGTATGCCTAGCGTATCGAGCGAGAGACGTGTATTCAAACCACCTTCTGGCATCACAAAATCTTCTGGAATTGTGATTTTCAGACGGAAAGGATCGGCATCAACAGAAGAGGTCGATTCAACAGTATCCGCCAAGGCTTTGAAACCCACAGCGCAACCCGAGAAGCGCGACATCGCCCAAGCATGCAAACCCAAGTCCAGATATTCCTGCACATTGGCGGGATACAACATCGGGATCATGCAAGCAGAAAAAATATGATCAGACTGATGTGGCAGCGTTGAAGAATAAGCGCCGTGATCATCGCCCGCCACCAAAATCACACCGCCGTGTTTTGATGTACCCGCATGATTCATGTGTTTGAAGACATCAGCGCTGCGGTCAACGCCTGGACCTTTGCCGTACCACAAGCCAAACACGCCATCGTATTTTGCGGGACCTATCAGATCCACAGTTTGTGTGCCCCACACAGCGGTGGCGGCGAGGTCTTCATTCACGCCGGGGACGAACTTAACGTGATGTTGTTCTAAAAGTTTTTTGGTTTTCCACAGAGTTTCATCCAAACCTCCTAGCGGCGAGCCGCGATAGCCTGAAATGAAACCGGCAGTGTTTAAGCCAGCGGCGAGATCACGCTGTCTTTGTATCATAGGCAAGCGCACTAATGCCTGAATGCCTGATAAGAAAATCGTGCCGGTGTTCGAGGTGTATTTGTCGTCTAAAGTAACTGGCGCTAATGCGCTAATTGCGTTGACGTCGGAGGATGTTGCTGAAGTTGATGCTATAGCTGAGGCGGACGAAAGCGAAGACGCTTCCACCAGACCAGCAGATTTCATTGCTGTGTCGGATGACATGTAGAGCTCCAAAAAATTTGTGATTTTTGTGTGCAAAGAACTTGGGCTGCGTCCGGTAAGACACAAGTCTGTTCTGAGCTTATGGGAAGGTAATCGCCATAAGGTCAAGTTGCATCGGCTGAGATGGCAGCCATTTTAATTCAATTCAGGCCTGATACCCAAGAAAAACCTAACAGTTCCAGCAAGGTCATTCGGCTAAACCTTAGTCTGTATCTCGTCATTCCCGCGGAGGCGGGAATCCAGCGGCGTAAAAGCCTAAAGACACTGGATCCCTGCCTGCGCAGGGATGACACTAAGACGATGTCGGCTTAACTAAACAGCATTACTCTCAATTCTGAGGTTTTCCCATCTAAAGTTTTTCAAAACCTAATTATCCGCACCACTATTTAAATGAACGGCGCTTGAAAATCAGGTTTTAAAACTTCGACTAAGTTTCCACTTAGCATCAGGCAAATCTGAATCGGAGACATCAAAGAAAGCTTTCGAAATTCTGGGATGGAGACCACACCCATTCGCTGCAGCGCTTTCTCGACTTCCTTTGAAATCTGCTGTGTTCACAGTTTAGTGAGACTTATGTTGTTTGGAAAATACGGAATAAAAATAGGGGTATCACAAAAAGTGATGACGGCAGATGCCAGGTCATGAATCTATAAAAATTGCGTAAATAGACACATAAAAAATAATTTTGATTTTTCCAGATGTGAGCGAAGTTTCAATTTCAGATAAGCACGTATCGGAAGCAAGTTCAATCACAGCGCGCCCGTTGCCGAATGATTCAACTATCAATACGCAATTTACAGAAAATATTGCCCGAGACTCTGACAATAAAGTCATTACTTTACCGGCAAACTTACAGAACATCATTAGTGCATTAACTCTGACTTGGTTGCTCTATGGCGTGTTTTCTATCCTCAAAGTTTTACACGCAGTGCGACAGTTGAATCGCATGGCGAATGCGATGCCTGTAGTGAATCGAAGCGATCTCAATGAGCTGCTATCGAAGTATTTACCGCATTCAAATAACATCGCACGTCTTCGCGTCAGCCGCGATCTCAACAGTCCATTCGTCTGTCCAAATGGCGTCATCTGCATGCCTTCTTGGGCACTGGAACAAAGTAATCAAGCTTTGTGCCTCGCAATGTTACATCACGAGATTCAGCACATCATCAGACGTGATGGTGCATGGCGTATTGCTCATGAATTCATAAAAAATGTTTTGGTACGGCGACGGCATAGCAACGGATCCAGCTGCGGCAAAAATTTGGTTAGCAAAGGCCGCGGCACAAGGATATCCGAAAGCACAAGAATTCACGAAAATGTTTGCGGAGCGAGAAAAGCGCCAGCATGAATTAAATTTTTACACAACACAATTCGACGGTGGCTCACTGAAATGGGAAAAACAAACTTGTGAAGCTGCGATAAAAATCGATTCGATTCTTGAGTGCTACAACAATTACGTCGCAACAATTACGCACGGACTAGCGAGTGGAAATTACATACCGACGGACTTGAATCAAATTATGCGCGCAGAAGAAATTGAAAAATCAAAACACCTTGCAAGAACTGTACTTTTCCAACAAGGATTGCTGGCCAAATCCGAAGTCGAAAATCGTCTAAAATCATTAAAACGGCAACTACATGATATGAATGACTTCAAACTAGAATCAATACGGCGCGAGTATGACGCTTTACGTAACATGAGCAAGCACACGGATTGGACTATGGTTGATGGAACACCCGTTGCGAAGATAAATAATTTACCGCGCAATTGGTAATTAATTTACTGTAGACATAAGAACTATTAAAGATTCTGCCAATCCTGCTTCTCTCTTCAGAGGTTCTTTTCAGTTCAGTAATGAATCGTGCCTCTATTTTTCAACAAAAAAACGCTCATTTTTTTACAAAAATAGTCTCGTTACTTTTCTGTAGAGTAGGATCAAGACTGCCGATTCAAAATTGTGATGAAATCAATTTTTAGTAGGCGCATTGCGCAGTATTCTCGATTTTGAGTTTTTAGCTTTGCGCTAAAGCGAACATGATGTCGTCACGATATTGTCGACTGCAAGGAACCCGCGCGCCGCTTTGTAGACATAAGTCACTATCACCACGTCCGTTATTTTCCAAACGCGTAATCTGGTCGAGACGTACCAAGTAACTACGATGACATCGAACGAACGCGGAGCCGAGTCTTTGCGCAGTCGTTGCCAGTGTTTGGCGTAACATGTGCGAGCTGGCTGAGGTATGTAAGAGAACATAATTATCTGCCGCTTCTACCCAATGTACCTCATGTGCGGGTAGTACGATGACGGCATTGCGCTCGCGTATCACGATTGGCGCAACTGCTTCAGCTGGTGAGCGAGAATCGTATTGCAGCCGTGCTTTTCGTAACTTCGTGATGGCTTTTAAAAATCTATCGTCATCATAAGGTTTGAGTAAGTAGTCGATCGCGTTTGCATCAAAAGCCTGTATCGCAAATTGATCAAAGGCAGTGACAAATACCAATAGTGGTGCAGACGCTGGTAGCTGCTGCGCCAGGCTGACTCCGTCCAGTTCGGGCATCTGTATATCCAAAAACAGCACATCAAATTTCTCTTGCGCTAACTTGGCCAAAGCATCAAGTCCATCACGCGCCTCGGCAACGTACGTCACATCAGACTGTGTCGCCAATAAACGGCGCAATTTATCGCGCGCGGGTCGCTCATCATCAACAATCAAGACACGAAGTTCAGGCATCATTTTGTGCTATCGCCGTAATCATTATTTCGGTTCGGACGCCACCTTGAGGACGATTTTGGATGTGCAAATTCGCCTGCACATCTTTCATCAGCGCCAAACGCTGGCGCAAGTTATCTAAGCCAATACCTTGAGGCTGCATGGAATTTGTTGATAGTACACCGAGGTCATCCTCAACTGACAGGATCACATTGCCTTCACGCTCTTGTACCGCAATGGTAATCGTGCATAAGCCGGATCGTTTCTCTACCGTATGTTTAAACGTGTTTTCCACTAAGAGTTGTAAACACAGACTAGGGACTTTGCGATTTAGTGCTGCCGAATCGATTTCCCAGCGAAGCGCAACGCGATCAACAAAGCGCAGTTGCATGAGTTCCGCATAAGCACGCAACAAAGCAATTTCTTGCGCCACAGTTGTTTCGGTTTGTTCGCCAGAATCTAATTGATGTCGAAGTAAATCAGCAAGTCGATTCAAAGCCATATCAGCGGCCTTCAAGTCGGAGTACATCAATGAAGAAACCGTATTTAATGCATTAAACAAAAAATGCGGTTGCAATTGCTGATTCAAATTTTGTAGCTGGGCTTGTTGAAACAATTGGGTCGCTCTTTCAGCACGGACTTTCTCGCGCAATAAGAAAAGATAAGAACGGATACCAAAAATCACCATGTAAAATAAGCCCATGAAAATCGAGAGCTTAACCGACTCATAGAAGAAAACTTCCAGCCACGGCTCATGTGAATAGCGTCGTTCTAACAAAGCATATACAGCGTGTCGCAAACTAAAAGTTAATACGACAAAGCTGACACAGACTAGTGGCAAATAACGCAGAATTCGAGAAAACCACAAACGCGGTGTTTGTAGCAATTTCTGATCAAACAACAGCGATGACTGCAAATAAAAAATCAATGTGACCACTAACGCCGAGCTGGTTTCCCACACCACTGGCTCCCACCAGTCTTGGCCGCCATCACGTTGATAATCCTGTACCGCCACCACTACCATCAAAATCCAAAACAAGATGGCGCCGCCTGCCAGGCTTAAATTGCTCATGCGCTGCTGTTCGCGCTCACGCCTTACATCAGACTCTTGGTACCCAACCATGATCCACTCGCGCATAAGTCACGGCTCACATCCAAGACCAGACGTTCAACCGCCATCGCCGCGTTGGTTAAAGGAATATTTTTTGATGAACATAAACTGACGGTGCGCGATAGTTGCACATCACTAATCGGACAAGCACGCATTTCACCTCGCTCAATCTCTGCAAGTAAAGGCGATACCGGTAAAATGGTTGCCCCCATGTCAGCCAAAATTGCCGATTTCAGAATCGCTATCGACGTAATATCAATCACATTCTCAATTTGCCTTCCCTGCTCACGCACGACTTGCTCGATACGTGGTCGCACGCCATGTTGAATGCTGGGCAAAATTAATGGCGCTTGTAGTACCTTATCCAAGTTGATCGATTTACGCTTGCAGGCAAATTGCGAGTTAGCGCGTGTGATGTACATCATCTGTTCTTCGACTAAAGGTTTGGTATTGAATTTACCAAGCTGTCCATCATCAAACAAAATCGCCAAATTCAAACGCCCAGAGGCCAACTGCTCAGTGAGATTACCTGTCAGCTCTTCGGTCAGTTGAAACACGATATCAGGATATGCGGCGCGTACTGCGGTCAGAAGCGGGAATGCCAAAGCGCCAGACGCACTTTGCGGAATGCCCAAAGCGACCGTACCCGAAGGCTTATCGGTGGATTGATTCACCGCTGACTTCGCATCAGCAACTTGCTTTAATATCGCCAATGCATGTTGATAAAAAATTTTACCCGCATCGGTAGCTTGCATGCCTTGCGCGGAACGATGCAATAAGCTCGCACCAAGTTCTTCTTCTAATTGCTGAACTTGCTGAGTTAAAGCGGGCTGCACGATATGCAAAACACGGGCTGCACGAGACAGAGAACCATGATCAACAATTGCGACGAAATAGCGTAGTTGACGTAGTTCCATGGAGTAGGAAGAAATGAAGAGAAACGGCTAAGAAATGACCAACGATAGCACGAATTATGGCTAGAAAAACTCCACACTATCTTGAGAATGCTCGATATGTAACATACCTGACTCCACCAGATCTTCATAATGACAAATCCGGTTGCGCCCATTACTTTTCGCGTAGTACAAGGCCTGATCGGCACGACCAATAATACCGACCGCAGGTTCAAACGGATCGATATGTGCAAACCCAATACTGATGGTCACGGTGCCAACCTGCGGGAAAGGATAGCGTGCAACATTTTCGCGGAAGCGCTCAAAAATCATATGCGCATCTTCTTTCGTGGTGGAGCGCAATAAAATAACGAACTCTTCACCACCAAACCGGAATAACTTATCACTAGGACGGAAAGAACTGCGCATCAAGTTCGCCACTAGAATCAACACTTCATCACCATACAAATGACCGAAGGTATCATTAACGCGTTTAAAGTGATCGATATCTAGAACCGCCAGCCAATGCTGTTTTTCTTTATCGTCGCGACGACGTTCTACATCGGGTTGTTCAACTTCTTCTGATAATTGCTTCTGCACGCTAGTGCGCAAAATCTTTGAGAAATTGTCATCGAAAGTTTTGCGGTTCAACAGGCCTGTGAGTGAATCACGCTCGCTGTAATCGAGCAGATTTTGGAAGTTTCTGTACACGACCAAAATGCCACTCATGACTTCTTTGGTGTTGTCGGTAAAGGAAGCTGGATTGAAAATTTCCAGACAAACATTCACTTTCTCATTCATCCAAATCGGCAGCCATACGCTACGGTCGCCGTTTTCAGCAACATACTCAATGACATTTTGGTGTTGATTTAATCCAGCTGCGAGTTGCGGAAACTGTTCAATTGGGACTTCAGGGATCAGATGAACAAGATGCTCTTCGCTGGCAGCAAGTTTGCCGTGATCGATGGTGATCTGTGCTTTCACAAAGACCTTTTCACCAACCTGCAGGATATCCAATACACGTGCGCGCGAGGCGTGAGTAAGTTCACTTAAAGCAGAGATGACGGAAATATTGAGAAGATCGTGGTCACGATGACCCGTAATCTCCATCAAATGCTTAATGATTGATTCCATAAACACAATCTAAGGAACAGATTCCAAAAAATACATGAAAGAAAAACGCCTAAGTACTGAACACAAAAGAACAAAAAACACGAAGCTGTCACAACACCTCAGCCAAGTTCACTTCTACACGCGAGAAAGCACAATCAATTCAAACAGCTTAAACATCAACTATAGCAGTATTTTGCTTGTTTTCTAAGCATCTTAAAATAGGATCTGAACATCTTAACTTTATAGGTAATTGATAGCAAGACTTTCCAGCTCAACATAAAGCAAAATATCACGGACATTTGCGTTTGTTTAAAGAGGGCTCTGCACAATTGTAGTGAGCGTTAGAAGCTTGGATCGAGCAGCGCACTTGTACTGAATCGCTTACTCCCATCACAGATTCGACATTCGGTCGCGCCGTAGATTGTGCAGAGGTCTCTTAAAAGTTGTTAAAGAGAAGTTTGCAGGGTATGCATTTGCTTTTCTCAGAACTCAGAACTCAGAGTATCTATTTAATGCGATCAAATATATATATTCATACCCGCATTCATCAAGAAGCACAAAAAAGTAACATTTTATAACATTCCAAAGACTCTGCGAACTTGGAATGATGAAGAATCGGCACTAGACTAACTATTTTTCTTAGGTTCAAGCCGATTAGCAAGGCGATTGAGGTATCCTAGCGACTTCTGATTTCCCTCTCAAAGTACCCCAAAAATGGCAAATTACGTCTATACCATGAATCGGGTCGGCAAAATCGTGCCGCCTAAACGTCAAATCCTCAAAGATATTTCCCTGTCCTTTTTCCCAGGCGCCAAAATTGGTGTGTTGGGCTTGAATGGTTCAGGCAAATCATCGCTATTAAAAATCATGGCGGGTATCGATAAAGATATTCAAGGTGAAGCCGTGCCTATGCCGAATCTGAACATCGGCTATTTACCGCAGGAACCACAACTTGATCCAGAACAAACCGTACGCGAAGCCGTTGAAGGCGCGCTCGGTGAAGTGTTTGAAGCCAAGGCAAAACTAGAATTAGTGTATGCCGCTTACGCCGAAGAAAATGCTGATTTTGATGCGCTGGCAAATGAACAAGCGCGCTTGGAAGCTATCATCTCCACCTCAGCTGGCGACAACGTGGAATTGCAATTAGAAATGGCTGCCGATGCTTTGCGTCTGCCACCTTGGGATGCCAAGATTGCCGTCTTATCCGGTGGTGAGAAACGTCGTGTCGCTTTATGCCGTTTGTTGCTATCCAAACCTGACATGCTCTTGCTTGATGAACCAACCAACCATCTGGATGCAGAATCGGTCGATTGGTTAGAACAATTTTTACTGCGCTTCCCAGGCACTGTGGTGGCGATTACGCATGATCGCTATTTCTTGGATAATGCTGCAGAATGGATTTTGGAACTTGATCGCGGCGCAGGTATTCCTTGGAAAGGTAATTACTCTTCCTGGTTAGATCAAAAGCAAGCACGCTTAAAACAAGAAGAAGCCACAGAATCAGCCCGTCAACGCGCCTTGCAAAAAGAATTGGAATGGTCACGCCAAAATCCAAAAGCGCGTCAGGCGAAGAGTAAAGCACGTCTGGCACGCTTCAACGAGATGAGCGAGCACGAATACCAAAAACGCAATGAAACGCAGGAGATTTTCATCCCTGTGGCAGAGCGTTTAGGTAATGAAGTCATCGAATTTAAAAACGTCAGCAAATCCTTCGGTGATCGTCTGTTGATCGACAACTTGAGCTTCAAGATTCCACCAGGCGCTATCGTCGGCATCATCGGCCCTAACGGCGCGGGTAAATCCACTTTGTTCAAAATGATCAAAGGCATAGAGCAGCCAGATAGCGGTGAAGTCGCGCTCGGTCAGACGGCAAAAATCTCACTGGTTGATCAATCCCGTGAAGACCTCGGCAACACGAAAACAGTGTTTGAAGATGTCGCGAACGGCGCCGATATTTTGACAGTTGGTCGTTTCGAAATGCCGTCACGCGCCTACCTTGGTCGCTTCAATTTCAAAGGTGGCGATCAACAAAAAATCGTCGGCAATTTATCAGGCGGTGAGCGCGGTCGTTTGCATCTGGCAAAAACTTTACTGCAAGGCGGTAATGTCTTATTGCTAGATGAACCGTCGAATGATTTGGACGTAGAAACTTTGCGTGCCTTGGAAGACGCCTTGTTGGAATTCGCCGGTAGCGTAATGGTGATCTCGCATGATCGCTGGTTCTTAGATCGTATCGCGACGCATATCTTGGCGTTTGAAGGCGACTCTCAAGTGACGTTCTTTGATGGTAATTACCAAGAATACGAAGCGGATAAAAAGAAACGTTTGGGTGAAGAAGGTGCCAAACCAAAACGTATTCGCTACAAACCATTAACGACCTGATACGATCAATTCACGTCAGGAAAATCACAGCGATGCATCATTCCAATTGTCAAAATGATGCATTGTTGTGAACACAATGTGCAGATCCTCAAGAAAGTAAATTATGTCCAAAAAAATGCATCAATTTGTATTAGCGGCCAGTTTGTTTCTCAGTATGGTTTGCCTGGGTTCTGCTCAAGCTAGCGATAAGGCCAGCGCAAGCGGCAGCGCTACTGCCAGCGCACCGACAGCTCGGCTGGAGCCATTTGTTGTGAACCTCGCTAGCTTTGATCGTTATTTACAAACCATCGTCACCCTACAAATGGGCGCAGCTGAATCAGCGGACAAAGTCAAAGTGTTGATGCCAGTGATACGACATGCGGTGATCATGACATTAAGCGCGAAAGACTACACTGAATTGCAAACCGTTGAAGGCAAGAAAATTCTGATTGATGAGCTACGCAAGAAAATCAATGTGGCGCTTTCAACCAAAGAGAATGATGGCGTACAAGATATTTTCTTTGAGAATTTCGTGATTCAATAGTTATTCAATAGTTATTCAATAACTGTTTAGCTCTAGCGAACTTCTAGCTTCAAAAAACGCGATTAATTCAATTCGGCTTTGCTTTTCGGGCAGGCATCAACCTAAGCATGTATGTACCAACTAAGCTCAGCGGTCTGCGCTGAAATTGAAATTAAGAAAAGCCGCTTCCTCGGCCAACTCTATCCCATTTACACCCGCGCAGAAGCGCAAATCTTACTCACACGAATCCGTGCAGAGCATCCAAATGCAGTGCATGTTTGCTGGGTATTATTGTGTGAAGGTGATTCTGGTTTAGATGATGATGGGGAACCCTCTGGCACAGCAGCTAAACCGATGTACAACGTTCTGGTCCACAAAGAACTCTTTAACGTATTGGCGGTGGTGGTTCGATACTGGGGTGGTACCAAACTAGGCGCTGGTGGCTTAACTCGGGCTTACGGTCAGGCGATATCCGATGCATTTAAACATGCAGAATTAGCGCCTATCGAAATTCTTGGCGAACTACAACTCGCAGTCAACTTCGCAGACGAATCACCACTACGCCGACTGTGCGAAAACTATCAAGCGACTATTCTGGAAGTGAATTATGCTGAGCAGGCAATCTTGCATATTCAGCTCAAATCACATCAAATTGAAGACTTCTACCGCGACGCACATAATTTAATGCGTGGGAATATACGACGCCTGTCGACCGACGAAGGCGAACTACAGTAGCAAAGTAATTTGTGCAGTCGCTAACTCTGTCGGACTCGCCTTGAAGCCGGTTTTAGCATAGCGCTGCCAACGTCCTAAGACAAAATTAGTCAACAAATTCGCCCGCATCACAATCTCGTTATCAGGCACCTGCCCTTGCACGACCGCTTGTCGTAAGGCCTGCTTATATGCAAGTTCAATTCTGTCCATCAATTGATTCATGCGTAATTGCAGACGCGCATCTTCATTCACCAAGGCATCACCAATTAACACCCGTGTCATACCTGGATTGCGTTCAGCAAAACTCAGCAACATCAACGTAATGCCTTGCGCCTGCTGCAAACCGTCTTTATGTTGTTGACTGATTTGATTAATCAAACCAAAGACCGTCGTTTCGATAAACTCAATCAAGCCTTCAAACATCTGTGCCTTACTGGCAAAGTGCCGATACAAAGTCGCCTCAGATACATCAATCTTTGCAGCTAAGGCTGCCGTGGTGATTTTTTCTCCTTTCGGATTTTCTAACATCCCCGCTAAGGTTTGCAAAATCTGAAGTTTACGTTCGCCGGGCTTGGTAATAGACATAGTGTATAAAAAATGAAAATGACGACGATGAACACAAAGGAAGCACAAAAATAATCAACGAAATTGACGCAAGCGATGCGGCAGTTCGAACACTGATTTTACTGTGATATCGGCGCTGGCAGAAATACTTTTCTGCTGCACATGCTGTCCATGTCCAGTCACCATGACAGTACGGATGCCAATTTGTTTGGCCGCAATAATATTTGCAACACTATCTTCAACCAAAATACATTGACTGGCTTGCCAACCATGTTGTGCTAACAACTTGCGCAGATAAGGTTTACTCGGTTTTGGATGCGATTTGCCATGCACACGCATGTTCTCTATCGAGATATGGGCGGCAAAATGCCGATGTAGATTGAAATGTCGGATGGCTTGTTGTGAGTATTCTTGTGGTGCGTTGGTGAATAGAATTTTTTTACCTGGCAATCGCGCAAGTATCTTTGATAAACCACGTTCTCTTTTGAGTAAATCCGGCAAGTGATCGAATTTGTGCGCCTCACGCAGAAAATCTTTTTCATTTACGCCGTGGTGGATGACCATGCCTTTTAGCGTTGCGCCATAACGTTTGAGATAGTTGACTCTTAATTGGTTGACGGTTTCTGGGTCAGATGGATGATTGGCCTCGGCTAACACCTGCGTGATGTAGCGGGTCATGTTGTTGGCTATGCTGGGGAAGACTGCTGCACTGGCGTTGTGTAGGGTGTTGTCTAGGTCGAATAGCCAGATTGTTTGTTTTGGATTCATGGTTGGTTGGCTTGACTATGCTTTCAAAGTCACTTGATAATCGGAAATCAAACTACTGACTTTTCTAATCTGAACGTCCTAAGGTCGGGGGTGGCCCGACAGCCACATCCTTTCTTTGCTTCGCCAAAGAAAGGATGCAAAGAAAGGCGACGCAGGCGCCACTGCCCTTCGGGTTCCCAATTGTGCAAGACAAAAATGGGGAGAGTCAGAAACTCGCTTCGCTCAGACATCTGACTCTCTTTTTCCCATTTCTGCCTCGCACAATTGGCAGTGTCACATGCGATGAACGGCGCTTAATCAACCGATTCCTGAATCAAAACGCCTGACCAATGATTCACATGCAGAAAACCCAATCGTCCGTGCCCAACTTTCGGCATCGTCAATTTCAGTATTGAGATTACTCAATGCACTTTGTAACCAGAAATTTCGAATTTCGCCCAACGGTAAATCATCAGTATCAGATTCGATAACAACAAACACCCTGAAATCGACGTCCTCATCACTAATCCCTGCTGCATGTCGAAGATCAACAAGCTTTCGTGCACCTTCTAGAAAACTCAACTCTCCACCGATCATCGCTCTCGCAATTTCGCCAATGCGACTCCTTACATTGGCAACATATTCGATATGGCTTATATGCTCAGACATCAGAGGAAGCACTCAATCTCAATGACTACGAATCATCGTACCGAATGCTTGTTCCGTCAAAATCTCAAGCAACAGCGAATGTGGAATTCGTCCATCGATAATATGCACCGTATTCACACCTGATTTCGCTGCATCTAATGCTGAAGAAATCTTCGGCAACATGCCGCCAGAAATCGTGCCGTCTGCGAACATTTCGTCGATTTCTCTGGCGGATAAGTCGGTTACCAGATTGCCTTGTTTGTCTAAAACGCCTGGGATGTTTGTCATCATGATCAGCTTTTCGGCTTTCAAGATTTCGGCGATTTTGCCGGCGACTAAGTCGGCGTTGATGTTGTAGGCTTGGCCGTCTTCACCAAAACCAATTGGTGAGATAATCGGAATAAAAGCGTCATCTTGCAGAGCTTTGACGACCGCTGGGTTGATCGCGTCGATTTCGCCGACGAAACCGATGTCTAAGAATTCGCCTGGATTTTCACGATCTGGCATTTTCATTTTGCGGGCGCGGATTAAGCCGCCGTCTTTGCCTGTTAAACCGACCGCTTGACCGCCGTAATGATTGATCAGCATAACGATGTCTTGCTGGACTTCGCCGCCCAACACCCATTCCACCACTTCCATGGTTTCTTCGTCGGTGATGCGCATACCTTGCACGAAGGTGCCTTGTTTGCCGACTTTTTTCAGAGCGTTGTCAATTTGTGGCCCGCCACCGTGTACAACAACTGGGTTCATACCGACTAATTTGAGCAAAATCACGTCACGTGCGAATCCATGTTTTAAACGTTCTTCTGTCATCGCATTACCACCATATTTTACAACGATGGTTTTCCCATGAAACTTACGAATATACGGTAAAGCTTCAGCCAGAATTTCTGCTTTAATTTCAGGTTCTACACCAGCTAAGTGGTCGGAAGTTTCGTGAGGGATGTTTGTCGTAATGCTCATATTAAGGGTATCCTATGAAGAATCGTGGTCTTAGCCTGAATTTTACAGGCAAAAGCGCCCCTCGTTAAAACCAGATCAGGTATTTTTATTCATGCCTCACATTGCTGAACTACCTCAACAGTTAGAAGCTATGCGCCCGGCGTTATATCGATTTGCTATGCTACAACTCAGAAATACCGTGCATGCAGAAGATGCGGTGCAAGAAACCTTACTGGCTGTATTAGAAAAGCCTGCGAATTTTCAAGGTAACTCTAGCTTACGCACCTATGTTATCGGCATATTAAAATTCAAAATTATTGACTTTTTGCGTGCTGGAAATCGTGAAGCGCAGTTCACCGATTTTGGTGCCGACGATCAATCGGATGAAGATATTGTCGATCAACTATTTCATGCGAATGGGCACACAGTGGAAGCCGCTAGTGCTTGGGGCGCTCCAGAAGCGAGCTTGCAACAGAGCGATTTTTTCAAAACCTTAGAGATTTGTTTAGAGAAATTACCAGCACAAACTGCACGCGTGTTTATGATGCGTGAATGGCTGGAATTATCTACCGAAGAAATTTGTAAGGAATTAGGCTTGAGCACGTCTAATCTTTGGGTTCTTTTATATCGTGCACGCTTGCGTTTGCGCGAATGCCTAGAACTCAATTGGTTCGCCCATACATCCGCTCAGCACCGCTGATCAGCACAAATCAACACCAATCAGCGCTAACAAGCAAAAAAATAGAGTTCTCTATGTTATTTTTATATACCTGCAAACAAGCACACCAAAAATTATCTGAAAACTTAGATAGAAAACTCAGTCTGACCGAACGTGCGCAATTAAAAGTACATTTAAGCATGTGCCGTTCTTGTAGCAATTTTAGTACGCAGATGCGCACAATACGAAGCGCCATGAAACAAATGGCGAGCGGTAAGTCTTCTGATCAAGATCCTTCTTAATGCGACAACGCCCGTTTGCCGCAGTGCCATTATTGACTTAATTGAACCGTTAAAACCACTTACACGAAAAACACAAGCACGGCGATTCAGTTACCATATCAACTTCTTGCATTTTGGCGCCTACGCCGATTGGATACATAATGCCGACCGATTCTCATTACCAAGCAGTTCCCGCCATACCTGTCTCGCAACGCATACGCGAACGCATCGTCAAAGCCAAAGTGCGTTACCACGCCAATGACAACATCGCTGACTTCATCGAACCTGGTGAACTAGACCAGCTATTAGCCGAAGTCGAAGGCAAATTGCGTGGCGTATTGGAAAGCTTGGTGATCGACACTGCCAGCGATCACAACACTTTAGATACTGGACGACGTGTCGCCAAAATGTATTTAAATGAGATCTTCAAAGGTCGCTATTTGCCGATGCCGCCAGTAACAGAATTTCCGAATGCATCGCACTTAAATGAGCTGATGATCATCGGTCCGATTACCGTACGCTCAGCATGTTCACATCACCTCTGCCCTATCATCGGCAAAGTCTGGATCGGTGTGATGCCGAATGAACATTCCAACCTGATCGGTTTATCAAAATACGCGCGCATCGCGGATTGGATTATGAGCCGCCCGCAAATTCAAGAGGAAGCGGTGGTACAGCTCGCCGACACCTTACAAGAAAAAATGCAGCCCGATGGGCTAGCGGTGGTAATGGAAGCGGATCACTTCTGTATGCATTGGCGCGGTGTCAAAGATATGGATTCAAAAATGATTAATAGCGTCATGCATGGTTCCTTCTTAAAAGATCCGAATTTGCGCCGTGAATTTTTATCGCTGATTAAGAAGTGATGATAGTTTAAATGTAGGGTGCGCCATGCGCACCGCTCCAATAGACAGGTGTATTAACATTATTAGCGTCAATGTCGGCAGTAGTGATCATGGTGCGCATGGCGCACCCTACCGAAACCGTTTAAGCGGATCTGCTTTTGAATATAAGTGCACACAACACCAACCGTGATAGGGAAACCAGCATGTTAGTTCGTCTTTTATACGCCAGCCGCGCTGTCGATGGAAATCTGAGTGACATCGTCCAAAGCATCATGCAACAATCGCGCGATCACAATCCTCAACACGGCATCACAGGCATCCTCTGCCACAGCGATCAGGTATTTATGCAAGTCTTAGAAGGCGGTCGCGAAGCGATCAATACTTTGTACTCGCATATCTTGCGCGATCCTCGTCATACCGATGTGATTTTGCTCGACTATGAAGAAATCAGCCAACGCCGCTATGCGGGCTGGACGATGGGGCAAGCGAATTTGGGCAAAATCAATCCGTCAATCTTATTAAAGTATTCTGCTTTACCCGAACTGAATCCACATCGTATGTCTGGAAAAATGTCACTGGCTTTAATCGAAGAGCTCATGGCAACAGCAGCCATCGTCGGACGCTCTTAAGCGCCGATTCAGTGACACTCAATGCAGCGGCAAATCGGTGTAACTAGCACTGACAATATCGGGTACTGGCGCATCTAGCGCAGCACAAACGCTGCGCAATAAATCCGCACCATCGGCACTCAATGTTAGATCACTTGCTTTTAACATCAAGCGGATTAAAAATGGTTTTGCCAGCGGTGCCAGTTGTTGGAATTTATCCAAGGCTTGCTTCACTTCAAAAAAATCGACTTGATCTCGCGTCGAAAATTGTGTCGCTTGCAAACCCAACTCCGGCATACTATTCACAGATTTCATAAAGGCTTGTGGTGCAAGCTCGGCAGAAAATTCTGTCGTCGCCATTAAAGAAATCAACAAAGCGGTCTCTTTTTGCAGGTGAATCAATCCCTGATATTTCACACCCACATCGCGACCAGCATGTGGACTTAAACGGCGCTGCAAAACCGTTTGCAATACAAACTCTGCTTGCGATACTTTCTGATCCGCAGCAATTAATCGCGCACTGATCCCAAGCAACTGCTGACGCTGATCACTATCTAATAATTTCAAAGCAGGCATCGCCAAATCTAACACCGGCAAACGCATACTGCCCGCCATTTTTTCTGTTGCTTCGTGCAACAAACTCACCAATGCGCATTGCTGTGCAACCGCCTGCCGCAAAATAGATAATTGAATTTGAAAGCTAGCGGGATCTTTACGATCTAACAAAAGCGCATACACCAAAGCGCTGGCCGCTTTGGAATCGCGTGCAGCTTGTACTATCTCCGTAGGGATTTTAACCGTAGATTCAGTCGGCTTCACCACTGGAGATTGTGGCAAATCATTCGCGGCACTAGTAATCCCAGACGCCTGATAACCAAATTCTGGATGAAATGCCAAGGGTGACAAAGTCAAGCTCGCGCTCGACGATGGTGTTGAGCCAGCCCCAGCACCACCGGCGAATCCCATCATCGCGGATTGCGCATCAAGCTCCATCTCTGGCGGTAATTCACTCGCATCTAATAGCTCAACATTACGTCCATACAGGCGTTGCAATCGCTCACTTAGCGGCGGATGTGTAGCGAATAATCCTGATAATAGATTGGGACGTGCGGCCCCCAGAAACATGTGCGACAACTGCTCGGCATTCGGATTCTTAATGCGCGAACCGCATTTATTACTGCGTGTGAGACCACCAATTTTACGCAGAGCACCGCCGATACCATCGGGGTTGCGCGTGAATTGAACGGCGCTTGCATCTGCCAAAAATTCGCGCTGACGAGATACCGCCGATTTAATTAAGCGACCAAAGAAAATGCCGATATAGCCGATGACGAATAGAGCGAAGCCAAATACAAACAAGACCAATTGTATCGATGGGCCTTTTTCATCGCGACTACGTCCACCACCAAATCGCGCACCCCACTCCATCATGTGCTGACCAAACCCCGCCAACATTTGAATACCAAATAGAACACCAATTAATTTGATATTCATGCGCATATCACCATTCAAAATATGGCTGAATTCATGCGCGATCACACCTTGCAATTCATCACGACTCAAGCGCGACAAAGTACCTCGCGTGACCGCGACCACCGCTTCATTCTGATGATAACCCGCAGCAAAAGCATTAATTGCATCCTCTTCATCCATCACATAAACGCGTGGACATGCCATGCCTGCTGCTAAGGCCATTTCTTCGACGATATTCAGTAAACGACGCTCTTGAATATCGCGTGAATCTGGCTGCACTAATCGACCGCCAGCCATACGTGCAACAGCATCACCACCATCTTTCAAACGCGACATCTCAAATAACATGCCGCCACCAATGAACAACAAAGTGACAGCGGTATTGGTCAAAAAGAAACCGCGTGGATAGGTATAAATGCCAGTGCCGTATTGCCCCTTCATCCAAATCCATAGCAATGCTAACGTGCCGTTCACCGCCAGCACGATAGCGATCACTGCAAGCAAAAACAAGAACAGTAATTTTTTACTTTCTCTATGCGCTTGCGCTTGATGTTCAAAAAAATTCATGGTTGTTTGCTCAAGCAGGGATTCAGATGTATGGGATTAAACAAAGTATCAGTTAAAAAGAAACTTTGATCGCCTTACGTTCTTCTGGAGCTTCTGTCGATTCCAACAATTCTGCGACTTTAAAGCCAAACATGCCTGCAAAGATGTTGCCAGGGAACTGTTCACAAGCCGTGTTGTATTGCATCACGCTATCGTTATACGCTTGACGGGCAAATGAGATTTTATTTTCTGTGCTAGTCAGTTCTTCGGTTAACTGCAGCATATTTTCATTGGCTTTTAAATCTGGATAAGCCTCAGACAATGCGAACATTTTTCCCAATGAAGAAGCCAAAGCACCTTCCGCATTGGAGAGTTGATGTACCGCCGCAGCATCGGATGGATCGACCGCCACTTTTGCATTCGCAGTGACGGCCTGATTGCGCGCTGCGATCACGGCTTCTAAGGTTTCGCGCTCGTGCTTCATGTAGCCTTTGGCGACTTCCACCAGATTAGGGATTAAGTCATAACGGCGCTTGAGTTGCACATCAATTTGCGCAAACCCATTTTTAAACCGATTACGAAAGCTAACTAAATTATTGTAGGTACTGATTGCCCAGAAAATCAAAGCACCGATGATAATTAAAAAAATAATGAATCCCATATCTTTCTCCTGAAAAAAAGAGCTGCAAAATTATTCTGCAGCTCTGTAATATTGACAACGTTCTTACTTAGATTCTTCGTTTAAATCAACTTTGCTTGGTGTTGCCAGCATCGTTTTTAATTCATCTTCAGTAATGTATTCAAATACCTTGACCACCTTACGCACGCCATTCACACCCGCAGCAACACGCGCAGCTAAATCACCTTCGCGATGCGTTACACGTCCCATCAAGAACACGGTACCTGCTTCCGTGACGACCTTAAACGCACTGCTGTACAGATCTTTGGTATCAACGATAGAAGCTTTGACCTTAGTCGTAATCACCACATCCGATGAACGAGCAGAGTAATTCGACAAGCCAGAAACCAACAACTCATTTTGCACAGCTAACACACCTTGTATCGCTTTTACTTCTTTCTCAGCCGTCGCTCGCGCTTGTGCATCAGCAACTTCACCGGTCAACAATGCAACCCGGTTAAAACTATTCACGTTGACGTGTGCAGCATCGCCTAAGGCGCGCTTGACTGCCATCTCGCCCTTCAAAACAATCGCCTTGTCTTCGGTCTGTGCACCGAAGGTGCGTCGGTCGGTCGCCGCCAATGTACCCATTACTGCACCACCGACAACTACTGCCACACATCCTTGCAAACTAACTAAAGCTGCGCAAGATAAGCTAATTGCCAACAACGGGCGGGCAAAACTTTTTACTACAGGATTCCATAAAGACTTACTCATCCGAATCACCTCCAAATAAAGCGGCATCAATGCCGTCACACATGCAATGTATGGTTAATAAATGTACTTCTTGTATCCTTGCGGTCCGATCATGCGGCACGCAGATATGCACGTCGGCATCGGTCAGTTTGCTGCGCATCTCGCCACCGCCTTTACCAGTTAAGGCAATCACGCGCATATCACGCTCCAAAGCTGCATCGACCGCATTCAGCACACCTTGTGAATTACCAGAAGTCGTAATCGCTAATAAAATGTCTCCTGCTTGTCCAAAAGCTTGCACTTGCTTGGAAAACACTTCTTGAAAACTATAGTCATTTGCGATGGCCGTCATAATCGAGCTGTCGGTCGTTAATGCTAATGCGGGCAAAGGCAAACGCTCGCGTTCGAAACGACCAACCAATTCGGCGGCAAAATGCTGGCAGTCTGCCGCAGATCCACCGTTGCCACAGGCAAGTATCTTGTTACCATTCGATAAAGCAGTGAACATCAGCTCAATCGCTTGCTCGATGGGCTCGGCCAGCAATTCAGCCGAAATCATTTTCAGTTCTGCACTTTCCTGAAAGTGCGAAAGTATGCGTTGATTTTTCATAGTGAGGGAATTATAGGGGAGTCATGAATAAGTAGATACCTGCTTTGCAGGTAAAAAAAGGTTTTTATTACCGCTCAGCGAAATAAGCTCAATAAGGTCAACAAGGTCAACAAGGTCAACAACGCACAAGAAGCTTAATGTGCCATGAATCCATCTGCACCGAGTATTAATCTTGAATCCGGATCAACTGGTTTTCAGAGACTGCCTTGTTAAGGGTAACTATGAGAATAGCGCTATTTTAGCTCAGCCTGAGATCACGTTCTTTAGCCAGATTAATTCCTCTCCTTCGATTGCCACCAAATCAAATCTACAAGCTGGCACAGGCTTCATGTTCTGCAAGTAAACTTGGGCAGCATGCACTAGTCGTTTTTGCTTGCTCGACGTCACGCTCGCTAGGGCGCCGCCAAACTTTTTGCTACTGCGTTTGCGAACTTCGACAAATACCAAATGTCTGCCATCTCGCATAATCAAATCAATCTCGCCGCCTTTGCACAGGAAACTTCGCTGCACCAATTGCAAACCCTGTGTCTGCAAATGCAGTAAAGCTTGCTGCTCGGCCGCGTCACCAATTCTTTGCTTACTGGTGCGAAGCGCCGCCAGACGCCGCGCTAACCAATTTGATTCTGTCATAGCGTACAATCTTTATTCGCGCAAAAATCATTGAAGAATAGCCTTATGAACCAAGACCACCACACTGCATTCAATCCCGCTGCTCTGTTTGAAGCGGTGAAACAGCAAAGCTATCCTAACGCGACTCTGTATATAGTGGCAACTCCCATTGGTAACAGTGCCGATATTTCACTACGCGCCTTACACGTGCTGACACTGGTCGATGCCGTCGCCTGCGAAGACACACGCAATACCGCACAACTCATGACGCGTTATGGCTTACACAAACCCTTAATCGCAGCACATCAACATAATGAGCATGAAGTTGCGGCAAAGATTATTACCCGCCTGCAAGCAGGTGAACGCATTGCTTTGGTCTCCGATGCTGGCACACCGGCAGTTTCTGATCCGGGTGCAATTATCGTCGATGCGGTGCGTGCTGCTGGCTTGCGTGTCTCACCTTTGCCCGGTGCATCTGCCGCGATCAGTGCCTTATCGGCGAGCGGATTGCTCAATGATCAATTCTATTTTGTTGGTTTCTTACCATCCAAAGCTGGGCAACGCGACAGTGTTTTACAAGGCTTAGCGCAAATTCCAGCGAGTTTGATTTTTTATGAAGCACCACATCGGATAGTTGAATCCACGCAAGCTTTACGCCAAGCTTTCGGTGATACGCGACAGGTGGTTTTTGCGCGTGAACTCAGCAAACTTTTTGAGGAAATACATCGCTGTTCGCTGGCCGAAGCAGCCGCATGGTTGCAGCAAGACAGCTATCGCGAAAAAGGCGAATACGTCATGATCGTTGAGGGGGCAAGTACCGATAGCGATCAAGACGATCTGGAAGCGCGGCGCGTCCTGAGCATCTTACTATCCGAACTATCGGTCAAACAAGCTGCCGCGCTTGCAGCACAGATTACTGGTCACAAGAAAAATGCCCTATATCAAATTGCATTAGACATGAAAGGACAGGAAGGCTAAATTCCGTCGGATCACAAACTGCTTATCGCTGGATCACAATGGGTTTAGCGCTACCGATTGCTAAATCTAGTGCCGCTTTTTGTGCAGCTTCGCGTTGCGCATAAGGGCCGCCTTGCAAACGATACAGACTTCCTTGCTGAACAATTTCTAAATTAATCTCGTGCTCCGTACCTAGCTTACTTTGCTTATCTTTTAGTACCTGCATCAACTGTGTTTTTCCCGCCTCAGCGTTAGCACGAATCGCAAATGCTGCAAACTGTAAATAGAATAGATTCTGGGATTTGGACTGATCCACTACCGCGCTTAGCTTTTCTTCGCTGCGTGGCAATTCGGTTTTGATGATACGTTCTTGCGACGCGATCAAGGCCTCCAGACTGACGCCCTCTTTTTCATCTTTGTCTGAGCTCTTGTCTGCGCTCTTGTCTGTGCTCTTGTCTTTGCTCTTATCAGATACTGGCTTCACTTCGTTTTTCACCACTACTAAACCCGAGCTTGTATTTTGCGTTGACGTTGGCGTTTGTGCTTGCTGATTCTGACTATTCTCAGCCATTTTGGCGATGTCTTCCGGCAGCAATCGCTCTAACTCAACTTCGCTACTTCCCTTATTCAGATAACCGAGCTTTAGGGCAGCGGTGTAAGACAAATCCATAATGCGATTCGAATGAAATGGACCGCGATCATTAATCCGCACAATAATTTGCTTGCCATTACTTAAATTAGTCACGCGCGCGTAAGAAGGGATAGGCAAAGTCGGATGCGCGGCCGTCACTTTATACATGTCATAAGGCTCACCTGAGGAAGTACGCTTGCCGTGGAATTTCTTACCGTACCAACTGGCGTGTCCTTTTTGCTTGAATGGCGTAGTGCTATCGTTAATCGGGGTATAGGTTTTGCCGAACACCTTATATGGTTTATTACCAGTGCGCGAATATGGCTCCACCACCGGAATCGGATCAACTGTTGACTCTAAACCTTCTGGAATTTCATCACCTGGGCCATCGTCTAAATAATAACCACCGCGTCCAGAATTTGCTTTTGGTAATGCAGGCGCGGTACTTGTTGCAGGCTTAGCGACTGCTGTAGAAACCGTCGACGCAGGTGTCGATTTACTTTGCTCCTGTATGACAGGTTTGACTTTAGGCGGGCTTGAACAAGCACCCACCAGCAAAACACTTAGCAGGCATCCAATATATAAACCGCGCTGTAATAGAGCCATGGATTCGTCCTAAGATTTCATTAACTTACGATGATGCTGCACGCTCATCAAGATTCCCGCACCCATCCCCAGCGTCACCATCGCAGTACCGCCAAAACTAACGAAGGGTAATGGAACACCAACTACCGGCAAGATGCCAACGACCATGCCCATATTCACGAAAGCGTAGGTGAAAAAAATCATCGTAATAGCGCCGGCCATTAAACGCGAAAATAAGGTCGGCGCGTTTGCTGCAATCGTGAGTCCACGCAACACAAACAAAAAGTAAAGCGTGACCAAAAAGGCCGCACCCATAAAGCCAAATTCTTCCAAATACACAGCAGAAATAAAATCCGTGGTGTGCTCAGGAATAAATTCCAGATGCGATTGCGTACCGCTTTGCCAACCTTTGCCAGTTAAACCGCCAGAGCCGACGGCAATCATGGATTGAATAATATGAAAGCCTTTACCCAGCGCATCGACCGTCGGATCAAACATAATTTCCACCCGATGTCGCTGGTAATCATGCAGCAAAAATTTCCAAACCAATGGCAAACAGGCTAACCCGACCAATACTAAGCCTGCTAATAAACGCCAAGACAATCCAGCAAAAAAAATCACAGAAAAACCCGCCACAAAGACCAGAATCGTGGTTCCCAAATCGGGCTGTTTCGCGATGAGACCAGCAGGAATTGCCAAGATGACCGTGGCAATAGCAAAGTCTTTCCAACGCAAAGATCCTTCACGTTTTTGAAAGTACCAAGCTAGCATTAGCGGTAACGCAATCTTTAAGATCTCGGATGGTTGCACGATAGTACCAACATTGAGCCAACGCCGGGAGCCATTTTTAACGATGCCGAACATTGCCACACCGACCAACAAAGTAATTCCAAGCACGTACAAAGGCACTGCGAAACGCATCAGCGTTTGTGGCGGCACATTCGCCACGATCCACATCACAAAAAAGGCAATCACAATATTGCGCAAATGATGTTCAACCCGTCCAGGCCAATCTAAACCAGCAGAGTACATCGTTATGATGCCTGTCGAGATAATCAAAAATAACAAGATCGCCAGCGGCGCATCAAACACCATAAAGAGCGAACGGAAGCGACTCCAATAGACCGATTTATTGTCCATATTATTTTTTCACTCCTGCTGATTTCGCTTCGGGCGATACTTTTGCTGGCGCCACTGTTGGCACTTTCGGGCTTGCCGGTGATGTGACAGGAGGCGTTACCGAAGTCGTGGCAGGAACAGCTGGCTGCTTGACGATTGCAGGTGCAGGTGCAGCGGTGGGTGCGACAGTCGCCGCATTTTCTTCTTCATGGATATGCGCAAGATCTTCAACCTCGTCGCCAACTGCTGGCTGCACAGGCACCGCCTTTTCTGTAGGTCGTTTACCTAGCAAATAATAATCAAAGGCTTTACGCACAATAGGTGCAGCAGACTCAGAACCATAACCGCCATTCTCAACAATAATAGCGACGGCAATTCTAGGTTTATCAATTGGCGCAAAAGCGATGTACCATGAATGATCACGGAAGCGTTCTACTGCATGCTTGGTGCCATGCTTTTCGGTTTTCTTCATCGCGATTACTTGCGCTGTACCTGTTTTACCACCCGATGTGTAGGCTGCACCAGAAAACGCGCGCATACCTGTACCTTCACGAACCACGCCGCCCATCGCATTTTTAATAAATTCGATATTCTCGATTTTTAATGGAATCCGATAACTCTCTTTTGGAACGGTTAGGCTGCGTTGCTTTGATTGCGGATCTTCAACTTGCTTCACCAGATGTGGTTTCATCACGATGCCATTGTTCACCAAGGTGGCGGTGGCATGTGCCATTTGTAAAGGGGTGAACGTATTTTGCCCCTGACCAATCCCAAGAGAAATGGTATCGCCGGGAATCCAACGTTGATTCGCTGGTTTCTTGAATGCCGCGCGCTTCCACGCCGTCGATGGCAATAATCCTTTACGTTCATTATCCAAATCGATGCCGGTAATTTGTCCCATACCAAATTGCGCCATGAAATCGTGCATAGTATCGACGCCCATTTCATTCGCCAATTGATAAAAATAGGTATCGCAAGACAAGGCAACTGCGCGGTACATATCGACTAATCCATGCCCACCCGGTTTATCATCACGGAAAATTTTATTCCCAAAAGCGAAATAACCAGGATCAGAAATCGCCTGCGTCATGGTGCGTTTGCCTAACTCCAAAGCAGCCAAGGCCATGAATGGTTTGAAAGTGGAACCCGGTGGATAAGCACCAGTCAGTGGGCGGTTTAGCAAGGGAATGTCTTCTGAAGTATTTAGCTCATTCCAACTTTGTTGATCAATTCCTTCGACGAACAAATTGGGATCAAAAGTCGGCATAGAGACAAAAGACAAGACATCGCCTGTTTCTGGCTCGATCGCCACAAATGCACCACGGCGATCACCGAAAGCCTCTTCCACCACTTTTTGCAATTCGATGTCCACTGACAAAATCAGATTTTTACCAGAGGTGGGCAAATTGCGTGACAAGGTGCGTACCGGACGACCACCAGCAGATACCTCAACCTCTTCAAATCCGGTCGTGCCATGCAAGATTTTTTCGTAGCTTTTTTCCAGTCCTTCTTTGCCGATATAACTGGTGCCTTTGTAATTTGGCGCGTCTTCGCTGCCCTCAATCAAATCAGCATCACGTTTATTGATCCGACCAATGTAGCCAATCACATGCGACGCGACATCCCCCAAAGGATATTGGCGAAATAAGCGCGCCTGTACATCCACCCCAGGGAATCGGAAACGCTGCGCCGTAAAGCGTGCGACTTCTTCATCCGATAATCGGGTGCGGATTGGCAGGCTTCCAAAACTTTTCGACTCTTCCATCAGTTTGCGTAAGCGCTTGCGATGTTTCGGCTGAATATCGACTAATGCTGAGAGCTCATCAATCAAGCTATCGAGATCTTGGGTAATCTTGGAAGGGGTAATTTCTAAAGTGTAGGCAGAATAATTACGCGCCAAAATGACGCCATTTCTGTCCAAAATCAAGCCACGATTCGGTACGATAGGCACCACCGAGATCCGGTTTTCATTTGCTTTGGTTGCATAGGCTTCATGTTTGATAATCTGCAGCCAAACATAACGCCCCAATAAAATACTAAAACAAACGAAAGCCAGCACACCAATCACCAGCAGGCGCACCCGAAATAAATATAGCTCACGCTCAGTATTTTTTAGTTCCGTCATACTTACTTCACTCCAGACTGAGATTGACTTAAATCGGACGCGTATTGTCTTTGTTGACTGCGCGACGCTGCGGAGCGAGAAGTAGCCAGGAAGCGACAGGCCACAATGCGGTGGTCACTGCGCATTCTAAGAAAAATAGCCAGCCAGGAAAATGCGAATCAGAAGACAGTAGTCGCACGGTCAACTGAACTAATTGAACGCCAAGAAATAATGGGAAGACATGCAAGCTCTGAGCGACCGGAGGAAACCACAAAACACGGCGATGAATAGAAATCGCAAAGTAAGATAATAAGGTGAACGCCAAAGCATTCTCGCCCAGATAAACAGCGTCATGTACATCCATCAGCAAGCCCATCACGAAAGCCACGCCGATTCCCACTTTACGTGGTTGATGGATACTCCAAAACACCAGCACCAGTGCGACGAAATCTGGCATACCGACATGCACGCCCCAAGGAAACAAGTTCAACATGAACGCAGCTATCAAACTGATCGCGATGAAAAATGAATTTGCGGGCAATAAAATGTAATGAGGATGGCTCATTTTTTATCCTCTTTGGCGGCACTTGCTGTCACACCACGCACCTCGGTTTTTGGCGGGTTTGGATTTTGCGTGACAGGCGTTGAAACTATAGGACTCGCAGGTACGACATCGGCGCTCAACGGAATCGCTTCCTTAGGCAACGTCTTGTCATCGTCTTTTACCGAATCGCGCGTAACACGACGATTAATCTTTTCTTTCTTCGTCCGCTCTTCTTCTGATTCTGGTGGTGCTAACTGACTGGTATCGACTAACAAAATCAATAATTGCTTATGCTGTTCAATACCAGCCACTGGTGTACACAAAACGACTTCAAATGTCGTACTCGCCTTGCTCTCCACCTGGGTCACTTTAGCGACTTGCAAACCTGCGGGATATACACCATCCAAACCCGAGGTAATCAAAATATCTCCGAGCTTCACGTCCGCATTACTAGTGACACGCATTTCTAGATGCGCGGAACGACCTCGCCCGTTAATCACACTGCGCATTCCGCTGCGCTCGACCTGCACGGGTATGGCCTGATTTTTATCCGTCAACAAAGTTACTTCCGCGGTCAGTGGAAAAACTCGCGTCACCTGACCAATCACACCGCGCTCATCAATCACTGGCTGCCCGATCGCAACACCTTGCTGCGAACCTTTATTCAAAATAATTTTGCGCGCATACTCATCGCGCGCGTCATATAACATTTCTGCCAACAGCGATTTGCTTGGAGTGCGTTCTTTCAATTCCAATAAACGACGCAAGTGCGCGTTTTCACTTTCTAACAAAGTGCTCTTTTGCAGGGTTTGTGCTTGCAAGATCTGCTGCTGTTTTAAAGCCCCAAGCTCACTCTGCAAACGGGTGGTAGAAGCAAAATACTCGCCGAGGGATTTAACCGCATCGCGCGGCATTAACACGAGCATTTGCAAAGGATAGAGTGCGGTCGCCACGACCTGACGTACTCGCACCAACGAATTCAAGCGCGAATCAACCACCAAGAGGGCGATTGCGAAAACTGCGAAGAACACCACTTTAACGCGCGCTGATGCGCCCTGTTTAAAAAGTGGTGGTGGACTATGTTGCATAGATGAGCGCCAGCGAACAAGCAATAAAAACTTAAAAAAAGATCTGGCATTCTACATCTGCCAGATCTGACTTTAAAATATTTGTGAGTACCGCCAGACCAAAACTGGATCTGGCACTTCACTCAAAATCAACGTGAATGACGATGTGTACTTCGACGCTGATTCCGCGCAAAATCTGCGCACAGATTATTCGTAAGAGAACAAAGAACCTAATTTATCCATACGTTCTAATGCCATTCCAGAACCGCGTACCACACAAGTCAAAGGCTCTTCTGCGACCAACACAGGCAAACCCGTTTCTTCCATTAACAAACGATCCAGATCGCGCAATAAAGCTCCGCCACCTGTCAACATCATGCCTTTTTCGGCAATGTCTGCACCGAGTTCTGGCGGCGTCTGTTCCAAGGCATTTTTTACTGCAGAAACGATGTTATTCAGAGGATCGGTCAACGCTTCCAAAATCTCGTTACTAGAGATAGTGAATGAACGTGGAATACCTTCTGACAAATTGCGACCTTTCACTTCCATTTCCTTGATTTCAGAACCAGGGAAAGCGGAACCTATGGTTTTCTTAATCGCCTCAGCAGTTTGCTCACCGATCAACATGCCATAGTTACGGCGAATGTAATTGACAATCGCTTCATCAAATTTATCACCACCGACGCGCACAGAACCTTTATACACCATACCGCCGAGTGAAATCACGCCGACTTCGGTTGTGCCGCCACCGATATCAACGACCATAGAACCGGTCGCATCAGACACTGGCAAACCAGCGCCAATCGCTGCAGCCATTGGTTCCTCGATCAAATACACTTGTGACGCACCTGCGCCTAATGCAGATTCACGAATCGCACGACGCTCAACTTGCGTGGAACCACAAGGCACGCAAATAATGATGCGCGGGGAAGGTTTGAAGAACTTGGTGTCATGCACCATACGAATAAACTGCTTGAGCATTTGCTCAGTGACCGTGAAGTCGGCAATGACGCCATCTTTCATCGGACGAATCGCTTCAATATTGCCAGGCACTTTACCCAACATTTGCTTCGCTTCTTTACCTACGGCCTGGATAGTTTTCTTACCATTTGGACCGCCTTCTTGGCGAATCGCAACTACCGAAGGTTCATCCAAAACGATGCCTTGGCCGCGTACATAAATCAGCGTATTGGCAGTACCTAGGTCGATTGCCAAATCATTACTACGAAAAAAACCAAACATGTAAATTCCTGTGTATTCTGTATTGTCGATGTGGTGCCAGTGTTGCGCAACGGAATGTCACACTTCATGCCAGCATGTACCGCTACTTAGCGGTACGAAAACTTGTTCACTCTTTACGCTGCTTAAATGCCGAACAAATGCCAAATAAGTTCAAATTTTCACAAAAAGCACGGTAAAAACCACGTCCTACCGGAATGAAAATAAGATGTTTTCAATGAACTTAACAACAAAAGAGCGCAAATCACCAAACTCATTTGCATTAAGGCCTTCATCAAGCACCTCTCGCATCTCAACATCAAAACCGCAAATTTCATCATCAAACTCGATATCTTCGGCGATTTTAAGAGTATTAACCCGACATTCTACCTTATAATCCTAGAAATCATAGGCAATCAACCAAATAGAATTTGCACTTTTTTTGGCGCTTTTTACAAGGCTTGAAAAGCATAAAAAATTCATAATCCAGCATCATCGCGGATGGTTGAAAGCACAAGTTTCACGCAACTATTTATTGTTATTAACATCATTTTGGCGCGCCAAGCGGCGTGGTAAACCATGTCTTTAGAATTGAACGATGTAAAACGTATCGCCAATCTGGCACGACTCGAATTAACCGAGGCACAAGCCAACAGCAGCTTAGAGAAGCTCAATGGCTTTTTTTCTATCGCCGAGCAGTTAAAGGCTGTCGATACCACGGGCGTCGCGCCATTAAGCCACCCGATTGCAGCGCTGATGCCGGAGATTTGCTTGCGTTTGCGTGAAGATCAAGTTACCGAAAGTAATCATCGCGAAGAATATCAACAAGTCGCACCCGCGACTCAAGATGGCCTCTATCTCGTACCAAAAGTCATAGAATAGAACGCCCTCATTCAGTCATTTTAAGCATGCCAGCACAGTAAGCAAACAATGCTGGCATGAAGCTACGAATCAAAGAATACGCTGAGAAAATCCATGCACACGCACTCATTGAAACAACTCTCTGCCATGCTGCAGAGTAAACAAGTCTCCGCAAGTGAATTAGCGGCACATTATCTAAGCCGCATCGAAACCAGCAATCTCAATGCCTTTACCCATGTTGATCGCGCTTTGACATTGGCACAAGCCGCCGCTGCCGACCTGCGTTTGGCCCAAGGCAACACCACCGCATTGACGGGCATTCCGATCGCGCACAAAGATATTTTCGTCACACGCGACTGGCGCTCCACAGCAGGTTCACGCATGCTGGAAAATTACGTCAGCCCGTTTAATGCAACCGTCATTGAACTCTTTAATCAAGCTGGCACAGTCACCTTGGGCAAGCTCAATTGCGATGAATTTGCTATGGGTTCGGGCAATGAAAACTCTTATTTTGGGCCAGTAAAAAATCCGTGGGATCTCAGCGCAGTTCCAGGTGGCTCGTCTGGTGGCTCTGCCGCAGCAATTGCTGCACGCCTCGCACCAGCAGCAACTGGCACCGACACTGGTGGCTCGATTCGCCAACCGGCTGCATTCTGCGGCGTAACAGGCATCAAGCCCACTTACGGCAGCGTCTCACGTTTCGGCATGATCGCATTTGCATCCTCGCTCGATCAGGGCGGCCCGATTGCGCAGACCGCAGAAGATTGCAGTTGGCTGCTCAATGCGATGACGGGATTCGACGAAAAAGATTCAACCAGCGTGCAACGCGACAAAGAAGATTTTTCACGAAATTTAAATCAAGACATCAAAGGTTTACGCATCGGCGTACCACGTGAATTTTTCGGTGAAGGTCTCGCCAAAGATGTAGAACAAGCAGTGCGCGCCGCCTTAACAGAATACGAAAAAATGGGTGCAATTCTGGTCGATATTTCTTTGCCAAAAACTGAGTTATCGATCCCCGTGTATTACATCATCGCCCCAGCCGAAGCCTCATCAAATTTGAGTCGCTTCGATGGCGTGCGTTATGGTCATCGCGCAGCTGAGTACAAAGATTTGAACGACATGTATCGTAAGACCCGCACTGAAGGTTTTGGTGAAGAAGTCAAACGCCGCATTTTGACTGGCGCTTATGTTTTATCACATGGTTATTACGACGCTTACTACTTGCAAGCACAAAAAATCCGCCGCTTAATTGCGCAGGATTTCCAAGCTGCATTTGAACAATGCGATGTGATTATGGGCCCAGTTGCGCCGACAGTTGCTTGGGATCTTGGTGATAAATCAGACGATCCGGTGGCGAATTATTTAGCCGACATTTTCACCTTATCGACTAGCTTAGCGGGTTTACCTGGCATGTCTATTCCATGTGGTTTTGGTCAGGGTGAAAAGAACGGCAAACGTCCGGTCGGCTTGCAGATCATCGGCAATTATTTTGCAGAAGCGAAATTGTTGAATGTCGCGCATCAGTATCAGCAAGCGACCGATTGGCATACGAAGACGCCAGAATAGAAGCAAATAATAAGGCCCTCATGTCGATTAAGTTAAGGATGTAAATTTGTAGGGCGGGTGAAACCCGCGCCGTCAGAACATCGAGCACCTAAGCAGCGCGGGTTTCACCCGCCCTACGAGATAGCTCAACTGAATTGCAGTGCCCCTAACCCTCTGGCGAGAGAGTAGCTTAAAAACATAGATACACCACGAAGGTATTATTGAAGGATTCATTATGCAATGGGAAGTCGTTATCGGATTTGAGACACATGCACAGCTCAAAACCAACTCCAAAATTTTCAGCGGTTCATCCATACAATTTGGCGCAGAACCAAACACGCAAGCCAGCCCAGTTGATCTGGCCTTACCCGGCGTCTTGCCGGTGATGAATAAAGGCGCGGTAGAAAAAGCCATCCAATTTGGCTTAGCCGTTGGCGCCACCATCGCACCGGAATCGATCTTTGCGCGTAAAAATTACTTCTATCCGGATCTGCCAAAAGGCTATCAAATTAGTCAATTTGAAATCCCCGTAGTGCAAGGTGGCACGGTCACTTGCGTCGTTGAGAAAGATGGCAAATCGGAAGTGAAGGTAATTGAATTAACCCGCGCACATCTGGAAGAAGATGCGGGCAAATCGCTACACGAAGATTATCAAGGCATGACCGGCATTGATCTCAATCGCGCTGGCACACCACTATTAGAAATCGTGACTGAACCAGTGATGCGCAGCGCTGCCGAAGCAGTCGCCTATGCCAAAGCCTTACACTCGCTAGTTGTTTGGTTAGATATTTGCGATGGCAATATGCAAGAAGGCTCGTTCCGTTGCGACGCCAATGTCTCCGTGCGTCCAGTTGGTCAAAAAGAATTCGGCACGCGCTGCGAAATCAAAAATTTGAACTCTTTCCGCTTCCTCGAAGAAGCGATCAATATCGAAGTACGTCGTCAAATCGAATTGATCGAAGACGGCGGCACCGTGGTGCAAGAAACTCGCCTCTACGATCCTGATCGTAAAGAAACACGTTCTATGCGCAGCAAAGAGGATTCGCAAGATTATCGCTATTTCCCTGATCCAGATTTGCCACCATTACGCATTAGTCGTGAATGGGTAGAGCAAGTTCGCAGCACCATGCCAGAACTGCCGACAGCAATGCGTGAACGCTTCATCACGCAATTCGGTTTATCCGATTACGACGCGATGATCGTCACGCAATCAAAAGCGATGGCAGCCTATTTTGAAGCCGCCATTGCCGCCTCTCCAGATGGCGATAAGGCCGCACAAGCAAAGCAAATTGCGAACTGGTTGATGGGCGATGTATCCTCCACTCTCAATCGTGAAGGCATAGACATCACTGCAATCCCAGTCAATGCAGCTCAACTCGCATTGTTATTACAACGCATCGCCGACGGTACAATTTCCAACAAAATCGCCAAAGAAGTATTTGCAGCAATGTGGCAAGCACCATTAAGCGATGTCGATCTGGCGGACAAAGTCATCGATGCGAAAGGTCTTAAACAAATTTCGGATGTCGGCGCTTTAGAAAAAATTATTGATGAAGTGATGGCGGCAAATCAGCAATCAGTCGATGAATATCGCGCGGGCAAAGAAAAGGCGTTTAACGCCTTAGTTGGTCAAGCGATGAAAGCCACCAAGGGTAAAGGGAATCCTGCGCAAGTGAATGAATTGTTGAAGAAGAAGTTGGCGGGATAATCAACGAGATTGTCGATTACTTAGGCAAAACGCGTCTTGAAATTTATCGGGCGTTATTAACTATTTTTTTGGCCGCGATCGTAAATCTTAAAAATTAACACTCCAAATATACATCTTAAGAAAATAAATAGAACTTACGCAAAATTGCACTGACTAGGTGAATCCAACGAGGTCAGCGTCTGTTTTGCGTAAATCCTATAAATAGTAAATCGTTTTTAACTGACCGGTCGCACAACTGAGCCAGCTAACATTCCGCCATCGATATTGAGTTCGCTCCCGTTCATGTAAGCAGCTTCATCACTCGCCAACAAAACTGCAACCGTCGCTACCTCTTGCGGCATACCAAATCGTTTCATCGGACATTCACGCACTAGATCTCGCATACGTGCATCTCGATCATCGCCTTGCCCTAACATAGGCTCCCACATCGGCGTCAATATCGCCGCTGGGTGGATAGAATTACAGCGTATCGGCAAGCCTTGTTCCGCGCAGTAGAGCGCTACGGATTTGGTGTGATTACGCACTGCCGCTTTAGATGCTGCATAAGCAGTTGCAGCAGGAATGCCAACCAAACCAGAACGGGACGAAATATTAACAATCGATCCCCGAACAGCGGTTTTTCGCATGGTTTGAATCGCATATTTACATCCCAAGAATACGCCATCAAGATTGGTCGCCAGCACTGCACGCCAATCCGATAAGCTAGCATGTTCAGGATCATGAGCAACAAAGCCATTTTCGAAGCCATTTTCGAAACCAGTAATGCCCGCATTATTCACCAGTACATGGAGCATTCCGAAGCGCTGCAAAACCTCGGCCGTCGCGGCTTGCCATGCAGATTCATCACGCACATCTAGTGGCAGATAAATGGCGCGGTCTCCTAAGGAATTAGCTACTGCAGTTCCTAATTGATGATCAATATCGGTAACAATCACGATCGCGCCTTCATCGACAAAAGCGCGCGCGATAGCTTCGCCAATGCCGCGCGCCGCGCCGGTGATTAAAGCGACTTTTTGATGTAATCGCTGCATCAATTTCCCTTCTTTTCTACTTCAATTCAGGACAAAAAATTTAAAAATCTTAAACCGACATAGGTCGATTAAACTTCCATTCTGCAATGAGCAAATTGGGGACCCAACACAGCCACGAGATAATCGGATAACACAGTTCAAACGGTAGCCCGAGCACCATAGACAAAGGCAAATAAATGCGCAAAGTGACCGCTGCTAAAGTCAGTGAAAAATTGCGTATCATCCATTGCTGATGACTGACAATATCGCCTTGTCGGATTGCCCAATACGCCCGAGCACCAGTGAACAACCACAGTAATGCTAAAAGCCCAAAACCCAAGTTGGAACCTAAACCGCCATAAGCAAAAGCTGCCATCAACAAGCCAGCTAAACCACCTAATAGCACACCCAAGCCCAAATAAATCTTACCCAGCCATCGGTGTAATTGCGGTCGACTCGCACGCAAGCGTTTTGAGAATTGAAATGGACCTATCAATAAAGCCAAACTAGAAGCAAAGATATGCAGGTAAACAGCAACTCGATGATTTTCAAAATTGGTTTTCATATCGGGATGCACCAAACTTCCCAAAGGAAACGCGGCATAGGCAATCGTGGCGTAAGCCGCTACACCAAGACTTAATACCAGCATCAGGCCATACAGGATTTTCTTATGCATAGAGTCATTCCGATGAAGAATTTTTCGCTGCCAACTCGGTTAACATCGCTTGCAGTTTTGGCTCTGGTTTCCAGTAATTTGGGCCTTTCATGACCTTGCCGCGCTCATCGTAAATCGGCAAACCATCCGCACCAAGCTTAGAAAAGTTCGATTGCATAATAATCGACAATACCTGATCTAAAGGCAAACCAAATTTAGCCATTTCTGATGCGCAGTAAACTTGAATATCGCCGAGCAAATCTGCCAACATAGTCAAGACTTCAAGTGGATCTTTCCCTGCATTTTGCGCGGCAATGATGTCATCCATCTCATGCACTTCTTCCATCAAGATATCTTTAAACGCCGCCATCCGCTCTGCAGCAGGGACGCCGACATCGAGTGTGGGCGTGACACTGACAGGCAGTTTATAAATACCGTTAAATTTCTTAATATCTTCTGAAAATGGTCTCATAGCCTTATGACTCCTTTATGTATAAACAACAGCGATAAAAAACTACATGGATTCGACAATTCTTTTAATCTTTTCAGCTTTTTCAAAATGATCAAACTTGTGCGTCATGATCCACCAGGTAGCAGCTTCCATCAAGAGTTCTGGATCATCATTTTTATTCGCAAAGAAGGCGTAAAAAGATAAGCCAACATCGCCCCCTTTTTGCGCAATCTTGCGTTCACAAACGTCGAGAATTTTCTGTTTTAATCTTGGTTGCATTTTGTCTTTTTTACTTTCATTCAAATATTTCAGCATCGTTTAAAATTCAAACCTTTAAACACCATCTGTGCTGCGCCTCGTTCCAGATCATAATGCGCCAAGCGACGTTGACCGCGTTGTTGTCGTGCTTGTTGCGCATCCAATGCCGCCAATTTTTGCGCGATCAAGAGATTTGCTAATTTCTTATTCGCGTATTGACTGCGTTCGGTCTGCACTTTAACACTGATTCCGCTGGCAATATGGGTGGCGCGGATCGCACTATCCGTCTTGTTCACATGTTGCCCGCCAGGGCCGCTGGCACGACAAGCTTCGTAGCGTATGCTGTGATCCATAGCGCTTGCCTCAGCTTGAAACAAGCGCACACCGATGAACCAGTTTTTACGTGGATGACGCAAGCGATAAGGGCTTTCACAAATCCATAGCAAACTACCTTGCCAGTCTTGAATCCAGTCCAAATTTTGCTCACTATGTTGAGATTCAAGGCTAAGTAATAATGATTTATAAGTCATTGGATGCTCAGCAATTACTGCTTCGATCAAGTCTAAGCGACAGTGATGTTGCTCAGCCTCGACCTGCAATACTTGCCAGGTTTTTGCCACGGCCAAACAGCATTCCGCGGGACCTTGTCCTGCTGTGATTTGCACTAATATCATACGCAGCAAGCTCCCGAAGTTTTGTAACTCACGAGTGGTTTGAGCTTAGCGACCAAATGAATCAATCCCGCTTCTTGCAAGGAAAAAATCACACTATCAATCGACTTATATGCTTCAGGCGCTTCTTCAAAAATCAAACCTTTGTCGTGGCAGATGACGCGACTATCTAAAGCCGTTCTACTCAACTGTGCGGCGGTATAGCGTTTGCTCAAACGTGCTTCACATTCGCTCCGCATCCATTTTCTGCCCGCGCCATGTGCGAGAGAAAATAAACTGAGGCAAGACAATTCCGCGTCGAGTGCTTGCACTAAGTAAGAATAATCACCTCGTGAACCAGGAATAATCAGTAAGCCCGGATCGGCTGGTGTGGCGCCTTTTCTATGCAAAAAACCATGCTCACCATTGATACTGATTTCGCTCAAAAAATTATGATGGATATCCAATACCGTTTCGGCAGCACTCGACAAATTCGCACAAATGCGCTCGGCAATCAGACTGCGATTTGCTTGCGCATACTGCAAAGCTCTCGCATGTTGCGCCCAATATGCAGCAGCGGAAGCCGACTCAGCAAGCAGGCCCTCATGTCCAAATTGATCGATATGTTGACGTAAGATCTGTCCACCAAAGCCACGTGAACCGCTGTGTACCAAGAGCATCATTTGTTTGCGATCTAACGCATAACTTGCGAATAAAGTTTGATCGAAAATTGCATCAAACTGCTGCAACTCGGCGAAATGATTACCGCCGCCTATGCTACCCAAACTGTGTTCAAAACCCGTGTCTTGCATCTGGCAAGAGTTCACCCGCTCTTGCCAGAAATCACTTTGATCAATTAGAGGCGCATCAAGATTGCCTAAACGTTTAACAAGTTTATCGAGAGATAATTTAGCGGTCGATAAATCGGTTTTTAAGAGACGCATACCGCAACCGATATCGCCACCGATTAAGGCGGGATAAAACCGGTCAACAGAGAAGAATGCTGCGCCCACCGGGTAGCCGCGCCCCGGATGTAAATCAGGCATGCCTGCCACCCGACGCATGCCGGGTAATTTTGCTGTCGTTTGTAATTGCTGGATTGCGCCTCCTTCAATCCATGTTGTTGGTGAGGCGATCACAGAAATATTATCTGCGATGATTTGTAATGAGGAATTGCCCATTGCGTTTCAACCTGTGAAAAATGCAGGTCGTCGCCAGGCTGCTGTAGTTATCAACTAAAGCTGTACATCATATTATGAATTGAATCCGATAAATTGGTTCAAGCAAATATTATAGGGCTTACGCAAAACAGACGCTGGCGTTGTTGGTTCGCCTCGCCGTACAACCGTACTGTCTTCGGCTTCCCGCCTAGCCAGCACAATTTTGCGTAAGTCCGATATTAGAAATACGATTATGCCTGACGCAACCCGCTAAAAATAAAAGCGTGTTGAGAGTGCAGGTTGATTGAATTCATGATGAGCTCCTTTTTTTTATTATTGTTAGAGATTGAAAAAAACGAACCGACAAGGCGATTCGTTTTTTATTGTAGCAAGCTTATTCAAACTTCGTAAAGCCTTAATTTTTTCCCGCACTTAATTTTTGCATCAGAAGTCGAATCATCTCTCTGGCATCAAGCGGGTTATCAGGAAGCACGATATCAGGATGAATGAGCGCCGGCTCTCTCTTGCCGGATGGTCTATCCAAAATGAAGCGTGGCAGTGTAATTTCTAGTCGGCTATTCGGCAAAATGTGTTCGAGATTGGTACCGCCACTTTGTCGCGTGCGGGCATAACCAGTTTCACCAACCAAGCTAGCAAATCCAAAATCTTGCACAACATTACTGAACAACACGGCAGAGGAATACGTTAAACGTCCTACTAGTACATAAACTTTACCGCCGAAATGCTCAGGATGATCCGGCTCCGGCTGCACCCAAGTATCGACCTGCCCGTGAACGATGTCACCCACTTTTTCTGTTGCACTGGCACGTCCAGCCAAGACTTTTTTGGTATACGAAGAACCGTTGCGATAAGCTTGATTGGCAATATAGCGCAGCAAACCTTCCTTCCACATCACATCATCACCTCCCGTATTTTGACGTATATCGATCAACAAGGTTTTGATACCCGCCTGGCGAATTTTACTAAAAGCGTCTTGCATCAATGCCAGATAAGCTTTGTGCTCTTTCGAATAGAACGTATTCACGGTCAACAAGGCAGTATGGTTATCTAATATTTCAAACTGAAATTGCTGCTTAAAGTCCTGATTGTTTTTTACCGAGGTTGGCTCTATCGGCATTGCCTGCAAGCGCAAATGTTGTTCACCCCTTGTGGTCGCAATCTGCATATCGAAATGACTGGAATCGCCAAAGAGCTTCCAATAAAAAAACCAAAATCGTCTTGACACCAAATTCGCTTGTAAGCCGGGCGAATCGCCACTTGCATGCACTAGGATGTCCTTGACGATTTGCGTCATCGGTACTGAATTAATTTGTAAAATACGCGCACCAGCCCAAGTTGTATCGCCCATTAAATCACTACGAATACGGGCGCTACCATCGGTCTCGACTTGCACTTCAAACGGGAAGAAAGCGCCACCATGCCGCAAATGTGTTGCAACCTCATCGGCAATACTAGGAAAAGTCACCGTCACATGAGCATCATAAAAATACGGATTCAATTGCGAAAAACTACGCCAAGCTTGATCCCGTGTCATAGGCTGTTTTATCTCTTGCTCTATACGCGCAAAGCGCACGTTCAATTGCGGTAAATCCGCACTAAATCCTAAATCTGGATGGATCGTCGCTATCGCTTTTTTGATGAATTGCAAATCTTCTTGCAACTGCGCAGGCGTCAGCAAACTTTGCGCAAAGACCAATCCACTTTGAGAAAACAGCACAATCGTACAAATCGAAACCCAGCGATATAACTTCAACATAAGAATCCTATTCTTCGTCATTAATTAAGCCAGAGTGTAAGCCTTTTACATAAAGAGTAAAATTAACACTTTCTAAATTTAACATTAAGGTCAAACCTAATGATAAGCAGCGATGATCTACGCTTTTTTGCCTTATTAGCCAGCCACACATCCTTGGCAGCAACGGCACGTGCATTACATGTTACGCCGCCTTCCGTCACGCAAAGGCTGCAGCTACTAGAAGAAAAGTTGCAAATCAAATTGCTACATCGCCAAGGTAAGCACACCAGCTTGACAGACGAAGGTCAATTATTATCAGAACGGGCGATTTTGATACTGGCGGAAATGGAGGACCTGCATCAGACTTTGAGCCAACAGAAACATAGTTTGGTGGGTCGCTTAAAAATTTTAGCGCCATTTGGATTTGGCAATCAGTACGTCGCACCGCTGGCAGCACAATTTCAAGCACAGCATCGGAATTTGTCGGTGGAATTAGAGCTATCAGACAACCCCAAACATCAACCATCGCAAGCCTGGGATCTGATCATTCACATCGGTGAGCTGCATGATTCCACGATGATCAAATCGGTACTGGCGAAGAATCAGCGATTTTTATGCGCAGCGCCTAGTTATTTGGAAAAATTCGGCCAACCAAAAACTTTGCAAGAATTACGTCAACATCATTGCTTGGCATTACGAGAAAATGCAGAAGATGTCACACTGTGGCGTCTGCGACTGAATGGCAAGCAAAAAGATGAAACTCTACGTATCAGTCCACAACTCGCCAGCAATGATGGGCGCGTCGTTAAACAATGGGCGCTCGATGGCTATGGCATTATGTTGCGCTCAGAATGGGATGTGGCGGCCGAAATCAACACAGGTCAGCTAGTCAAAATTCTACCGCGATACAAATTGCCAAATGCAGATATTGTCGCCTTGTTAGGTAGCAAAGAAGCGCAACGCTCAGCACGAACCATGCAATTTTTAGATGAATTGAAACGAAGCTTGAACCCTGCACCTTGGCAAAACTGAAGATGGCATCTCAACTTAACGCTTCACCCACCACCATCGCAATAAAAGAAAAACCAGGCCGCCTAACAGCCAGCGAAATGACAGCAAAATATCTTTCCAAGAGCTTTCGCCAACGCCAGACCAAACCTGTACAGTCATTGATTCCAATTCAAAATTATCAGCTCTGACTAATTCCAATAATGGTCGCACTGCACGTGATTCTTTAAAGCGAATAGGCGAGGTCGCCTTACTCATCACCACTTTCTCACCCGCCTTGACGCCAATTTTAGAGAGCCCTGGAAAAGCCGAAGTGCGAGCGCTTCCATCATTAAAATCCCAACCTGAATTCCACAAAGTGCTGACATCACCAGCAGCTTTTGCTTTACCTTTTAAGATAACAAGCATGGTATAGGGACCACTATCTTTGCCAGCATTGATCGATTCACCCAGCCAACGCTCAGATGCTGCTGTAACTGATTCCATCGGGCCGGAAATTTTTTTATTTTCTTCCGGTGGCTGGAAGTTGGCAAGCCTTGCGATGTCTTCCGCGCTGACCTGGATTTCCAGATCTAAGCGTCGCCCATATTCACTCGATTGGGTATTACTCTGTGCGAATATTGGGCTACAACCAAACATCGATAACAAAAAAAGAGCTTTGGCAACGAAGGAAGATCTGCCTCGCAAAGAGGACAGCAATAGTGAATAAGTCAGATTCATATCATAGGGAAATTAAAAAAATGCGAGGCAGAATAGTGGCAGCAGAGACGATGACACTTAATGTGGAGTGCTTAATTTTAACCCGATAATGCCAAGTAAAATCAGCGATAAACTGAGTATTCGAGCAAGGCTTGCTGGCTCGTTAAACAAGACGATGCCAAGAATCGCGGTACCAATCGCACCGACACCCACCCACACGGCGTAAGCGGTGCCAACTGGTAGCGTCTTCATAGAAATACCCAGCAAAGTCACGCTAATTAACATCGCAAAAGCAGTGATGACGCTTGGCCATAAACGTGTAAATCCATCGGTGTACTTCAAACCAATTGCCCACACAATTTCAAATAGACCAGCACACAACAGGATCAACCAATTAATGGTTATGGAGTTCATCGTTATTGAGTTCATCTTTATTCCTTCAGTATTGAAGGGGTCGTCCCCAAGAAATACAAAGCCAGCAGGTCGTCCTGCTGGTAGGTGAGATTATATCAACTTGATTGCGTCCATATTTCTCGAACTAGAAATTCTGCCTCATCTGGATAGCTGGCTAGCTTACTCTGTAGGATGGGCGTCAATGGCACTGTTTGAAATCCAAATCGTCGCCAATAGGGTGCCGAATTTTGAACAGCAACCAAGCATGTACGTCGCATTTGCCACTGTGCGCAACGAGCAAAAAAACAATCAATGAGTGCTCTCGCAACGCCTGTGCCACGCGCATATGGGTGCACGGATAAATCATGCAGATATAGGCAATCAGGCTGTGATGGAATTTCACAAACTTGCACATTCAGCGCAGGCGGAGCTGATGAAGTCCAGGGCAAAGAAATGAGATAGGCGATCAATTCATCATTCATCGTCGCAACAAAACAACTCAAAGGTGAGGCGTTTAACTTTGCATGTAATGAAATCGCAGACTCAGGAATATCGCCACTATAGCAAGCCGCCTGCACGAGTAAAATCTCGTCCATATCTTCTGGCTGCATCGGGCGTACGATAAACTCGGTCATTACATTAACTCAAAAAACTTAACAAATTAGGTGAATGAACATCATAAACATTCTTCATCAGGGAAGCTCATGATTATTTTCGGCGTAATAGTGCTAGTCGCTGAGCGACAAAATCAATCTCTTCAGGTCGATCACAAGATTGTATGATCGGCGCATTCGCATTACCATAAGCGGCAACCAAATAAGTTTTACCAACCGCAACCGTCGTTCCACATTCGGCGCTGCGTAATGCAGAGAAAACGACCACCGAATTCTTAGGCGCGCCTTTAAAATTCTCTTGTACAGAAAACCGAAAACTCCGGCCAGGTGTATTTAGCCCTGGTAAGTTTGCAGCAGTGACTTTACCAACAAAAACCATCACCGCATTGTGCATCATAGCGTCCACCGTTTGCTGATCCGTGCTTAAAGTCGTCGGACAACTGCATGTCTGGCTCACAGGGTCCACAGGGCTCAAAGGGCTCATTAATAGCACCGTCAACAGAAATACACCTGAAAACATCGTACATCCTTTTTAATATGCGCTGACAGCTTGAAATAAATAGCAGCGTGTTCAAGGCCGCAACAAAGCTTAAACCCAGAATTTCTATTAGGATTTGAGACGATGGTGGATGCACTTTTCGAGGCAGTTTTTACGTGAATGAGGCGCAAATAGCGAGCTATTTGCAACGAAGAACGAAAAAAAATGACCGAAAATGCGCCTAATGAAAAATCTGGGTTAAATGACTGTCGTCGCCAGATATTACTCCAAACGCTTACTGCGCCCAAGTTTTTGACTAAAGACTAGAGCCTGTTAGCATTTAGATTGATTGCAAGATATTCAATAAACCAATGCTGCCTCGGTGTTTGCATGCCCAGTCATTTTCAGACGCGCTTTCTACATGCAGATTGATATCCGTTCGTTTTTAACAGTCATGAACTAAATCAGACCTGCACTGTCATAAAAAAGTATCGACAAAATCTTATTGGGATCGCTATGAGTATCGCAAATTTTTTCACTTTATTGGCACTTTCAAGCTTGCCAACTGCCGAACCTGATAAAGCGACCATCGCAGCCATTGAAGCGACATGTTTTGATTATATTGACGGCCAATTAGAAGGCAATCCGCAACGCGTTGCCAGATCATTGCATCCTGATCTGGCAAAACGCGCAGCGATTGGTGACACGCCGGACGAACGCCTTGGCTTACGTCGTATGTCGAAAGAAGAGCTGGTCAGCTTGACCAAACAAGGCGCCTTAAAAACACCAAAAGAACAGTGGGACAGAAGTTGTAAGATTCTCGATGTCACTGATAATGCAGCATCCGTGCGTCTGGAAACACCATGGTTTGTCGATTATTTCCACATGGGGCGCTTTGGAGATCGATGGATTATTGTGAACGCACTTTGGTATAGCAAACCCAAGAAGTGAGATCGAAGGCGGCTAACGACGTTCAATTCGGCAAGCATAACAACCATAAGTCGGAAACCTGACCAAGATAAACTGAACATCCTCGCGCTCGAATAATCTTCTGACGTCCATCTCACATTGCACAGGTGAAGTCAGACAGGCATCGACTATGCGTTCCTGCATGGAATAAGCACGCAAAACAAATTGCTGGCCGAGATACTCAGCTTTGACTAACTCAGTCAGGTGCGACGGAAATATCTCAGTGGACGCTTTTGCGTGAATAAAGACAGGTCCGTATTCTTTGTACGGACCCGCCATCTCAAACGGGCAATAACTTGCCAATATCAACTCTTCGCCTTTTACCGCTCTACGCAAACTGTCTCTGCACGGTTCACCGCCGCTGGCGATCAATCGTTCCACCAATTGAGCTTGGTCGTCTATGCCGACAACACGAGCACGTTGTAAGAACGTCGATTTAATAGGAATGATTTTGTAACATAAATCAAATTGCGCTTTTTGTTCTACTTTTTGTTCTACTTTTTGTTCCATGATTCGGGCTATTCAAATGGATGTTGAAGAGCCTCCATTGTCAAACATCAGACTCAATCGTGATCGCCAGATTCGGACATGCAATTACACCTATCCGTATTATGGAATCGTCTCTGCCATCATCAGCAGTCGATTAACGATTGCATCCAAACCTGGTCGTTGCGCAGTAGGAATGAACATGGCGTTTGCCAACAAAATCAGTGTCATTTTCTTCTGTGGTACTTGTCGATAGGCGGTCGCCATACCACCGGTAAATCCATAAGTCGCAACACCATTCAATTCAATTAAATCCCAACCATACGTAAAATTTCTGGGCTTTTCATACACAAAGGGCTGACGTAATTTAGTCAAACTGGCTGCTGAAATTAAGGCTCCCTCTTCCAGTTTTTTATTCCATTCGAGAAAAGTATTCATACTCAAATTCAAACCCGCCGCACCATAATTATATTGAGGAAAATGCCAATTCCGCTTAGTGAGTTTGTCGCTCGTATTGTTATAACCTGTACTAAAATTTGGCATGACCGCAAGGTGATTCCCTTCAAAAAATGCGGAAGAATGTGTCCCTGCAAACTGGGTTTCCATTATGTACGCGCTCAGGCTTTTCCCAAGTATCTTTTGAAAAATACGATTGAGTAGCCAGTAATTCGTTTGGTTGTAATCAAACTGAGTGCCGGGTTTAAATAGAATCGCCTTCGCATACACCGCTTGTTGTGCTTCTGCTTCAGGTAAGTTTTCATACGCAACAATATCGGGGAGCCCCGAAGAGTGACTCAGTAAATTTTCAATTTTTACTTCACGCCACGCCTCAGGTAAATCCGTCAAAAAATTCACTAACTTACTATCAAGCGATAATTTGCCTTGCTCTATCAATCGATGAACCGCGACTACCGAAAAAATCTTGGTACTGGAAAATAAAGGAAATACGGTGTCATCGGTAACAGGCACGGAGAATTCGATATTTGCCAGCCCATAATTAGCTCGGTGTATCAGCTTGCCATCTCTGACTATCGCCAGCACGAGACCCGGGATTCGATGTGATTGCTGTATCTGTTTCACATAACGATCAATCTCGTTCTCGGTTCGAGCACGAGATTGAGGCACAATGAACAACAATAGACAAAAAAAGCAAACTCGCGCCACACAAACCAACATCATTTCTTCCCATCGAGTAAGCGAATCACAGCTTCTGCTACAGCGACCGAAGATTCCCAATTCATTCCTGTCACCAGACGACCATCAACTTCAATATGACTGCTACCATTCGCGCCAGAGGTGAATTTTCCTTTGCGTTGCTTAATCGTGTTTTCCAGAGAAAAAGGATAGGCTTTGAAAACTGGCGATTGCTGATTCAAGTAACGATCTGGAAAACTGGTCAGCACTTTATCGCTCATCACGTATGTCCCATTACTTTGCTTTAAATTGCTAATCCCTTGCGTACCCTGGCAAATTGCTGCAAGCACGCCGCCTTGCTGCTCATAGATTTGCATAGCGATTGCTTGTATCGCCCGGTTATCCGCAATCTCGATAATTGCCGAGCCACCACCTATGTAATTGATAGCGGCATAATCCTTCGCCGCGATCTCAGCTGGATGTTTGGTATGCGCCAGCGCCCACATAAAATCAGGACTATAAAGATGCTGCCTCTGCACCGTATCTGAGGTATTGATCATTTCCAAAGGCACAGAACCGCCCTGCTGGCTCACGAAATCCACTGCATAACCGGCTTTGATAAAGGTCTGATATGCATACGCTAATTCAGGAAAATTATTCCCTGTACTCACCGATGTGCCGGGATAGTGCTGCGCATTCGACACCACAAACAGAATCTTGCGACCATGCTGCGGTGCATTTTCTCGAATCGCAGTCTTACTAATAATTTGCCAGGTGCCTTGGATTTTTTTGAGCAAAAATACATCGACAAAGCGTATGCCTGGATTAAGCAATAAAATCTCTGCTTTTGCGGTAGCGACGTCGCCAGTGACATCCATGCTAATTAAACGACCAAGTCGGCCATTAAATTGCCCTTTTTTATCCTCAGGGAAAAGTTGCGCATACTCCAATGCACCCATTTCACGCATGGCATCGTCCTTGCCCGGTAAATATAAACGTGCATTAACATAAAAGGCTTTGTTGATCTGACTTTGATCGTTATAACTGGTGCCATTCAAATACCAGTGTATCGCTTGTTTAATACCTTTTTCGTCGTCACTAACATTGATATTATTAGTCGCCGCAGACACAGCGGCAACACCGTGAATTGCCATGCCTAGCCAACAGCAAAGAAGAAAAATAATACGTACTAAGAAACCTTGATTCATCGCTTCACCTTAATCCGAAAAATAGATATTCATTATTCAAATACAAATCGGCGTTCAGAGCGAACTGAAATTCGAAAACGTCAAAAGCGCGCACGGCTATGAACACCTGTTTTGCAGATGTTCAATGTAAGCTAAATAAGGATATTTGCTGCTCCAAACCATGATTCAGGACTCCAGAATCATAATTTCAGAGAACAATGCGCTATGGGGAAGTCGTAGCGCTAGAAGCTGCGCGATAACTGGCAGGGGTCTGTCCTGTGATTTTTTTGAACGCGGCGAAGAAGGTGGAATTGGAATTGAAGCCACAACGTTCGGCGACTAATTCCATGTTCAAATGTGGCTCATTGAGCAAAAGTTTTTTGGCTTCATCAATACGAAACTCGTTCACATAAAGATTAAAACTTTTATTCAGCTTGTCGTTTAAGACTTGGGAAACGGTGGTTTGCAAGCTACCCGTTTTCTTGGCTAGTAAGGCTAGCGTCAAATTCGGATTTAAATGTAATTGCTGCTCATGCATGACTTGATTCAACGAGATCAATAAGCTGAGTGCATCGTCTTCAGCCAATTTACGATTTTGATACTTTTCTTTCTTTTCCGTCTCAACGACAGCTTCTTTACGCAACATCAATACGACAACCGTGATGTGTACAGAAAAGGTAAAGGATAAAGCGCCGACAATATACGAGGTAAATGGGGTGCTCAGATAAGCAATCAAAATCAAGCCACTACTGCCATAAACGCTCAGAAGAAGCAAAGTATGACGGGAAATACGCGCTGCCCCGTCGAACAAAATCACACGCGATTGCCACAACTGCCAACCAGCCGCCAATAAATATAAGAACCAAAAGGCATGTATGCCATACGTGCAATGACGCCAGATGTAACGATACTCAGAATAGGGAAAGAGCAGACCAAGAGCGATCACAAAAAAAGACAAGCCGAGATGCCAGCACCATTCGCGCCCCGCAACATCTTGTCGTAAAGCGCTCAGATGATAGTGCACATAAAGATAGGTCAAAGGTCCGATCAACAAACATGCTGATAAACCAAACTGTAAAAATTCAACCGCAAGATTTGGGTTGAAAAAATAGAAGGTTGATTTGGCCGTACGTACTGAGATCGCTAGCAATAAGGCTCCCAACATACTATTTGCCAAGCGATGCGGACGGCGACTAAAGAAATAGATCGCTAAGAAAATACCGTTCATCGCACCCAAGGCGCTGAATAAGAATAAGAATTGACCTGCGATCATTAACGAATGCTAGCGGAATAGGAACGAATAGAATTGGCGAGTATAAACTTATTCGTATGCACGTAGTCAGCTTATGCATTATTACTGGATCAACTTGGGGAATTTTTTAGGCGGGCTTTGCCTGTAGCAGGACTTATGCAAAATTGCGCTAGTTGAAGCTCATTGCCTGCTTCGGTGCGCACGGCGCACCCTACTTGCTCCCTTTATTCTTGAGGTCAATACGGCTTTCTCCGTTATCGAGCACTACAAGGAAACACAAGGACGCCAGCGTCTATTTTGCGTAAGTCCTATGAAATAGTGTTCGGTTAAACTCTGCAAGAAGAACTGCCATTTCCGCCTTCGTGGAAACGACAGATTTTGAGCTTATATTACTTCCAGTACTCTGTGATTTTTGAAACTTTTTCATCCTTGAATTCAAATACAGAAAGATGAATCTTTCCCGACTTATTCTCCATACGCTCAATCGCGGCACCATTTAGCCCCGCAATGACACGCAGAATTTTGTAGCGGCCTTCCTCTAAATTGTATCGACCAGCTTTTTGTATTCTGAGGGTATTGCCCAACAATGTCTCACGCGAGTAAATGCCGCCATAAGCAGCATGCACATAAGTAAAATCATCAGAGTACATCGCAAAAAGTGCCTCAACATCCTGCGGTGTTGAATTGCGCATCATTACCTTGTTTTGTGCCAGATTCACTTTGTCGATCAAAGCCTCAACTTGACTCCCATTGGCTTCCTGCTTCTCTTGTGCAGATACCATAAACGAGAAACTGAGCATCAATATTGCGAATATCCATTTCATCTTTAATCTCCAAAAATCACAAGGAAAACACCAATAAACGAGCTTTGCATGACAAACAAGAGTGCTAATTTTCTTTTGGCTAAAGCTATGCAAAAATTCGGATATAGGACTACGTCTTGAATACAAAAGTTCCCAAATTCATAAACGAATTTATATACACATTCAAAATACATAAGCCGCAGACAGAAACGGTAGCCAGAAAATGTAATCTGAATTCAACCCAAGACAACACTCGTGATACTGTACTAAACAGGCAATACTAGCTCGCTAGCAAAATACGGAGAACGACTTCATCATCCGAGGTCTGGCCTCTCTTTGAGAAGCAGGAGAACACAATGGGACTGTGGAATAAACTGCCAAATGAATCCCTCGTCATGCATCTACAACTGATGTCACTTGCAAACATTAACGACGCACATTCATATGCATGAGATCTCATTTTTAGAAGCTCACGCTAGCTTAGAAAACAGCATAGAGGATGTTTTAGCTTAAGAATGTTCAGAATTTACCCGGTCTTGCCTTGACCTTAGCACCATCGACATCTGCTCTTAACATTTCACCCGTGCCCTTCCAGGAAAAAGGTTCGCAATGGTCATTCGCCGGATTTTTTCTGCTAAGCGTGCACTGAAAGCCAGTACCAGTACAATTAGCTCGAATCTGATCGAGTAAATTACGCTGCTTCTCGATTTCCTTGGCAAAATCCTTGGAGCCAAAGCTGAGCAGCAAAGTTTCTTTGGCAAACCCACTACATTTCTGAATTCGCTCAGCAGAAATTCCTTGAAATGCCTGTGCTAAAGTTTTCGCGGTAGCAGATCCTTCAGGATTAGACTTTTTATTGTTTTTTGAATTATCACCACTTACGCTGCTCGCTGGCGCCGCTTCAACTACTGCCTCAGTGCCAGCGATTTTTTTGCCATTCATCGGTGCGGTACGTGCATCACCATAATGTACTTTACCATTTGCATCGGTCCATTTATAGACGCCTTGTGCATATCCCGAGTTCATCGGAATCGAGACAGTCAAAAGTAACATCAAGCAAACCTGCCAATGCGTTTTGCAGTACGTTTTAAGATTCGTAGCATTTGAATCAGGTGTATTAGACTTTTTCATGATGAGGAATTTGGTTAAATTACCATTTAATGATTAATTTAAATTGTAAGTAAGAAGGCTTAAATTTTAAGCATGCGGCATCATATCATTTCAACTACAGGAACATTTAGACTTCATACAAATCAGGAGCATCTGGAACTTAGCATCTGATCTGAAAACTACTTGTGATACTGTACCAAATAGGCAATACTAGCTCGCTAGCAAAATGCGGAGAACGACTTCATCACCTGAGGTCTGGCGATGAACACCGCATCAATTTGATTGTAAATTTGGCGTAATTTTTCTCACGATGAGAGGTAGGAGAACACGATGGGACTGTGGAATAAACTAAGTAATGAATTCATCGATATCGTCGAATGGTTAGACGACAATCCCAATGTGATGGTGCATCGCTTTGAGCGCTACCAGAACGAAATCAAGATGGGTGCGAAATTGACCGTGCGCGAAGGCCAGGTCGCTGTCATGGTCAACGAAGGCCAGATGGGTAAGGGACAAGTAGCCGATGTGTTCATGCCTGGGATGTACGATCTCAGCACTGAAAACATGCCGATTCTCAGCACGATCAAGGGTTGGAAATATGGTTTTAATAGCCCATTCAAAGCCGAAGTTTACTTCTTCAAAACCACACGCTTCACCAATTTAAAATGGGGCACTGCGGGTCCGGCGACCATGCGAGATCCTGAATTTGGTGTGGTGCGTGTGACCGCATTTGGTATCTACGGCCTGCGCATTCGTGATGCGAAAACGGTGTTGCTGGAATTAGTTGGCACTCAGGCAGATTTCACGATTCAAGATATCGAAGAAAATCTGCGCGGCAAAATTGGCTTGCGGATTAAAGAAGTGATGCCGGAAATCGGCGTACCGGTAATCGACTTAGAAAGTAAAGTCAGCGTCGTCGGTCAGCGCATACAAGAAAAAATCGCAGGCGATTTTGAGCAGTACGGCTTAGAGCTGTGCGAGGTGCAGGTACAAGATATCGGCCTGCCAGAAGAAGTTGAAAAAGCCATAGACCAACAAGGTGCGATGCGCGCCATCGGTAATATGCAACAGTTCGCCCAATATCAAGGCGCACAAGCACTGCGTGATGCGGCGCAAAATCCTGGCATGGCTGGCGCAATGATGGGCGTTGGCGTGGGTGGTATGTTAAATCAAAGCATGGGGAACCTGTTTACTGCGAACAATACAGCGCCTGCTGCTACCGCTGGCGCGGTGCCGCCACCACTACCGGGCGCAACGCCTTATTTTGTCGCTGTCAACGGCGCACAAGCCGGCCCTTTCGAACGTGCGGCTTTACAAGCACAAGTCGTCAATGGCACATTGACACGCGACAGTCTGGTTTGGCGTCAAGGCATGGCAGCTTGGGCGAAAGCTAGTGAACAAGCAGATTTGATAGATCTGTTTGCCGCTTTGCCACCACCACTACCGCCACAATAAATTATTTGCAGCGCCGATCTCACATCGAATGAATCTCGTCCGATGTGAGGTCAGCCGCAGTTTCAACCGTAGTTTCAGCATTAATTTCGCCATAACCGCCATCGTTTTTTGGACTAGCTTGTGACAACCAAAACTTACCCCTGCACTCAATGCGGTGCCAAACTTGAATTCGCACCCGGCCAATTGGCACTCAAATGTCCGTACTGCGGCAATCAAAATCAAATCGAAGCCGATGAGTCCGAGCAAACGATTGCTTACGAAGAGTTAGATTACGAAGCTTTCTTAAGCAAGCAAGCTGGCAACGAAGCGGTGATAGAACAGCAAACGGTCAAATGCACAGGCTGCGGCGCGCAATCGCAATTTGCACAAAACATCGTCTCGGATCGTTGCCCATTTTGTGCCGCGCCGATGATCGCCGCCAACGCTTACGCGAAACGCCAGATTCAACCCAAGGCCATCGCGCCTTTCGACATTAAAGAAAGCGATGCCCGCAAAAAATTCAGCGACTGGGTCGGCGGCCTATGGTTCGCCCCCAATGCCCTCAAACGCGCGTATCGTGCAGAACGCGGTTTGAAAGGAATTTACACACCCTATTGGACTTATGACGCCGATTCCGACACGCCCTATCAAGGACAGCGTGGCGTCGATTACACCGTCACCGAAAGTTATGTACAAGATGGTGAAACTAAAACACGTCAGGTCACCAAAACCAATTGGTATCCAGCCGCCGGTGAAGTACAAGTCAGTTTCGACGATGTCGTGGTCATCGCCTCCAAAACATTACCCAAACAATACGCTGACAACCTCGCGCCCTGGCACCTAGACAAACTACAAGCCTATCGCGATGACTACGTCTCCGGCTTCACGGTAGAAGCCTATCAAGTCGCGCTAGAACCAGGCTTCGTCGATGCCAGAACCATCATGGAAGACAGCATACGCAACGCCATCTGTCGCGACATAGGCGGCGACCATCAACGCATTACGTCTATGCAGCCACGCTATTCCAACATCAGTTTCAAACATATCTTGCTACCAATCTGGCTATCGTCCTACAAGTACGGCGAAAAGACATATCGCTTTTTGGTGAATGGACAAACCGGTGAAGTACAGGGCGAGCGACCATACTCGTATTGGAAAATCGCGGGGGCGATTTTGTTAGCGTTTGTTGCTGTGATGGTAGTGATTGCTTTGACGAAAAAGTAGCGTGAATTTGAACTTGGCGTATGAAATAAAAGACCGACGCTTGCATCACATACAGCTTGTTTTCAGATAATCTCAGCGCGAACTCGGCTTAGGCACGGCGCTAAGCACCATGCCCATAGGACGCAAAAGTTTTTCCACTGTGGCTAAGCTCGGACTTGATACTTCGCGTTCAATGTCTTGCAATGTACGTGCCGACACGCCACATAATTTTGCATACTCGGCGATAGTAAAACGTAAGCTGGTGCGTATCTTTTTGATGACTGCGGGGATGGGCATACCGGGATCTGCGGCAAGTTCTTCGGTCAAAGCACGCCGCGCCTGTATTGCCTCGGCGGGCGACAGTGGAATAAAACGTTTATCCATCTACAAACCCTCCAATTGCGATCGAACATGCGCTATCGTCTTTTCAAATGGTCTGATAAATTCTTCCTCTATCCCCAATGACTGCGCGTCTGCGACCAGCGTTGCCAAGGGTTCAGCCATTATCTGAACGCTAGTTTTCACTGCATCAAATTCCAATGCCGCCGCATCACAAGCCTGACGAATGACACTCGCCCATTTGGGCAAACCATCATCATCTTGTTGCCAACGAATACGCCTTGCGATGCCATCGGGATGTAAATGCATCGGCGCGAAATCAAATAAAGGCGTTAGGGATATCGTGCCATCATGTCGGCGTTGTATTGCCGTATTACGCGCATGATTATCTTTATTGCCCAATGCAATATTCGCGATATCACGCTTGATATACTCAACGATATCGCGCATAGGATCACTGCTGACTTTAGCTAACTGACAACACACTTCATTATGCGAAGGCAGCTTACCAAATCCGTTGACACCACACATTGACGCTATGCTCTCTTGAGCGTACCGTAACACTTTTCCATCCCGCACCTCCCGATCAAAACGAGGAATGAACAAAGCACGCTCACGCAAACTCAACTCGGCGTGAACATGCAATCCCAATCGCTTTGCCAATTGCATATACGGCGCTTCCAAACGCAAAATATTCGCTAAAGCAAGGTCACGGCCGCGACCAAACTTCACGATAAAATGCGCCTCGGCCAACTCGTCGGGCAAAGTATGATCAAGGTAGTACAGCCCATCATGCGCACGAGTGAGCAGGATCTTTGGCCACTCACCTTGTATGCCAGAAGATCCCGCTAAAAATAGTCCGTGCTGGGCGAGGTATTCATTAAAATCACCAGCCCTCGATGCGATCTCTGCCATCGTAAAGCCACGGGTGTTGGCATCGACGTTTTGACCACTACGCGCAGCAATCCACTCATGCGCCTCCTTGATCCGGATATTTCCAATAGGATTACCAGCACCTGCACAGAGCAAAGCCCAGTCTGCCGCAGGCCCTGCTGTTTCGCTCCGCGCCAATTGCTTCAACAACTCGGCCCGTCCGTAGCCTTGCGGCAGCAAGTCAACCAAAAAAGCAGGCCAAGCCTCGCCCGGATAACTACGCAAATCAACCGGGATATTCACCGACACTGCGGCAGCGTCTGATCTCTCCCAATAAGGCAGCGTATATTCAGGCAAGTAGATCAAATAGGTAGACGCAGCCATCCCCAGCACGGGGTCGCCAGTCAAATCAAGCGCAGCCGCATCGCGCCAAGCGCCATCGATAAACAACTGTAATGTACAGGTCAAGATATTCATATGCACAGAATACTATCAGCAATATATGCAAATTAACGCATATTTATGCAATAAAAATGTGTAAATGTAGCAAAAACATAAAAATGATGCGATTTGCCACTGCCTGCAGTTAAGCAATGCCTAGTATTCGAAGATATGACTAGCTTATGTACTTGGCGCTAAATGGATTCGGACCCAAGGCAATACATTGATTTTCTAAGAACGGTGTACTGGAGCATCAATACGTCATATAAGCAATAGGAAGTAGTCGTTTCGATTTCAAATTTAAAAGCACTATTTCCACTGCTTTTTCTCTACAATCCACCGCTTTACAGCATAGTGAATATCTCCCCTTATTTGCAACCTCACCACCATTCATCGCCGTAAAACGCTCATACAAGCCAAGATTCTTACCGTTAATCACAATGGCATTTGTGATCCTATTTAGTGATTCTAAAGTAAGGCTTTTTTAGATTCAGTGTCACTTTTTTTACTTCAGCGAGTGACATGCTTATAAGGAGCGTTCTATGCAAAACGATATCAAATCAGTCAAACATCTTATTCAAAAAAACCAAGCTCAAAACAAACGCACATCGCTGCAAATTCTCTTCATTATGCTCGGAGCATTTAGTCTATTTTTAAATGTCGTGATAGCCACACAATCCTATGCACAAGCATCACATACGATGCCCAAACATACTTCAGGCATACCAACATTTCAAGCGCGCGATGGTCGTACTCGCCCTACTATCGCCGTCATTGCTGAGAATCGCTTTACCGAGCTAACCGATTATGTCATTCCATATTCGATACTCAAGCATGCAGACATTGCAGAAGTCTATGCTCTAGGAATGCAGGAGGGAATAATACAAATGTTCCCCACCTTACGCCTGCGAGCACAATTTAGTGCGGCGCAATTTGATAACCTACATCCAGCAGGCGCCGATTATGTGATCGTACCTGCCGTGCATTACAGCGAAGATCCAGAATTGATATCGTGGATTCAATCTCAAGCAAAAAAAGGTGCAACCATAATTGGAATCTGCGATGGCGTATGGGTACTGGCAAATGCCGGATTATTGGAAAACAAACGAGCGGTCGGGCATTGGTATTCGTTTGATGATCTTGCCAAGCAATTTCCTCGTACTCAGTTTATCAAGAACAAGCGCTATTTAGCGGATGGCAATATTGTGACTAGTACAGGCATCAGCGCATCCATCCCCGTTTCTCTGGCTTTGGTAGACGCCATTGCTGGCGAGGTGAAAACGAAAGCGCTAGCAAATGAACTAGGAATACCGAAGTGGGATGACGAACACCGTAGCGCTGACTTCACATTGTCGGCGAAACACATATGGACAGCGTCAATCAATTGGCTAAGATTTTGGGGCAAAGATAGATTCATGGTACCGATCTCAAACGGCGTCGATGAACTATCACTGGCACTGCTCGCGGACGCTTACTCTCGTACCTATCGTTCTACTGTATTTAGCTTCGCAAAAGATTCCATCACCAGCTTACGCGGACTGCAAATTGTGCCTGAACACTCAGAGCCAGCAACAAATTCACCACTACTTTTTTTACCACCCAATTTAGCACCTGGTCACAGTTTAGACTGGATTTTGCAGCAAATTGCACTGCGTTATGACGAGAGGTCCGCCAGTTTTGTAGCGCTACAGATGGAGTACCCCTATCGTCCAGCAAAAGAATAAAGCGCATCCATATTTTTTCTCAAAAATGATAGCGCTTTATTTGATCGAGAAAATTCGCGGCACTTCAGTCGAATCAGACAACCGATGAAATTCAAGGCGAACGCCCTTATTCTTACTAGTAAATTACAGGTATGGTTTTATTCGCGTTTATTGCGGTGGTGCCGGTGATTGCTTTGACGAAGAAAGCACTTTGAAATTCGCGGTCGAAAATTCTCCACCAACACAAGAAAATAGACAAATGAGCCGTAAATCCATAAAATACGGCTCATATTATGATTGGTATTTTCTATGAATACGGCTCAAAAACCTCGTTATACATGGCAAAACCCAGAATGGCCTCGCTATCATTATGACGTTCAAGCATTAGCGACCTCGCTGGCACAAGCCCGACACAAGTTGGAACAACTAGAAATTAAACTGCGAGCAATTGGTTTAGTTCAAGGTGATGCCGATGCAATGGCGAGAGATATTTGGGTGCAAGAAGCGCTAGCAACTGCTGCGATTGAAGGTCAACAACTCGACACCGATCAGGTACGTTCATCTGTCATGCGCAAACTTGGATTAGCCAACGCAGGCATCAGCGCCAGACATATTGATGGCTTGGTCGAAGTCATGTTTGATGCCAGTCATGATCTCGACACACAACTTCATGCAGAGCAACTGTGTCGCTGGCAAGCAGCGTTGTTCCCACACGGCATATCTGGCATGCAGCGGATACAGACTGGGCAATTCCGTAGCTTCGAGGATGCCATGCAAATCGTCAGCGGCAAAATCGGTAAAGAAATCGTGCACTATCGCGCTCCTGATTCTGCCCATGTGGCGGCACTGATGGACAATTTTTTGGCATGGTTTAATGCCCCACCTGAACAGACTCATCACATCGACGGCATCCTACGCGCCGCCATCGCTCACCTCTGGTTTGAAACCATACACCCCTTTGAAGATGGCAATGGACGCCTAGGCCGAGCCATCATAGACCGCGCCTTGGCGCAAGACTCCCACATCCGCAGCCTAGGCATCGCGGGCTTTACCGCGATGTCACGCACACTACTGCATCAACGAAAAGCCTATTACGATGCACTGAACGCAGCACAAACGGGCGGTCTGGATATCACGCCATGGGTAGAATGGTTCTTGCAACAATTCATCGCTGCCTGCGCGGGGAGTGAAGACACCATACAACAAGCTTTACGCAAATCCCAATTTTGGATCAAGCATGCACACAGCAATTTCAATCCACGTCAACGCAAAACACTACAAAAACTACTAGACGCTGGTGACGGCGGTTTTGCGGGCGGCATGAGCGCCGAAAAACACAGCAAAATCACCGGAGCATCCAAAGCGACCGCCACCCGCGACCTCAGTGATTTATTGCGCCAAGGCGCGTTGCTGTCTTATGGTGTTGGTAAGGCGACTAAGTATGCGATTGATGTTGAGGGTTGGCATTTGGATTTGCGTGGGGTGGGTTGACTGGGAGCTTCGAAGAAAATACATACAATTTTCGGTCAACAGATATCAACGATCAACTTATTGAGTTATTTATTTTTTATGCTGCAGAACCTTATATTACAATGTCAAAAACCAATGAGTTAGCCTACTTGGCTTCAATAAATTTTAGCGATTCTTTCGATGAAGCACTTTGCAAAAAACCACAATTCATTATCAGCATCGCAACTAGCAGCTGCGGCGGGAATATTTTCCTCCAAAGTTATTCAAGAGATGGCTAGAACAGGCAAATCAGAAACATTTTCCCGACTAGCGACTCAATCAGGAATGATTGATTTAATATCGAGATCTACCCCAATTAGTCATTTTTTCGACCAAGTATTTAATGTACTTCAAAGATCCGATTATCGACACGAATATTCCTACAAGAACTTAATTGCAAACAAACAATTACTTGGAATTCATTCATTAAAAACCGCTTCAATGCTTAGCGAGTTTCGCATCGGAACGAGCAAGGCAGATTTGGTAATTTTAAATGGAACATCAACAGTTTATGAGATAAAGTCCGAACGGGACAACTTGCGTAGATTAGAAACTCAAATAAGTGCATATCGCAAAGTATTTGCGAGAGTAAATGTAATAACTGGCATCAATCACATTGAATCTCTAAATAAAATTCTTCCTGATGATGTTGGGATTTTACTTCTTAATAATAGAAGTAATATTAGTGTCGTTCGTAAATCTGCAGAACTGCCAGAACGAACTGATCCAGTGAGTATTTTAGATTCGGTCACAAGAAATGAAGCATTCGCGATTTTAAATCACTTGAATATAGCTTTACCAACAGCACCCAATACACAGATCTATAGCGTTTTACGGCGCATCTTTACAAATTGCGATCCCGCCGAAACCCACGAAGCGATGGTAGCAGTACTAAAAGAAACGAGAACACTAATACCGCTAACTGATCTGTTAGATCAAATCCCAACTTCACTAAAGGCTGCTATATTGTCTACTCCAATTAAAAAGCAAGATCATGAACGACTAATTGGTGCGATAAATACACCCAAAAAAGAAGCCCTGCTTTGGACATAAGGTGAATTATGTACTATCCCTACTTCCGTGGAAAACTATACGATTTAATAACCATTCGAGAAAATGCAGAATTGTTGGCAACCAATAACTTTATTCCAATTGTTGAGCCGGTAAAACAAACGCTTAATGGGCTAACAAAAACTATCGAAGCTATAAACACTGTCCAAGGTGAGATGATTTTGATAGTAAACCCTACCTATGGAGATCATGTCGGCGACTGCAAAGCGTTAAACGATCTTTTACTGGATACCTTCAAAAGTAACAGTAATATTCTCGTCGGAATTCTATTGAGCCAAACCACTACCATCACAGACATTCAATCAATCTGCGACCTCCACAAAAACTCTCGACGAATCGCTTTTATTCATAACGGATTTACGAACACAAGCGATTTAAATACATATATTCATTCAAGGATACAAAATTTTCTTCATATATTTATCGAAAAAAACGGCGGCAAACTGTATCGGGGAAAATTCAAAGATACTACCCGAATATTGGTCAGAGATAGTTTTGAAAAGCGTGCAAATCGGGCATACGAAGATACTGAGCGATTCTCAGAACTTCACCTTACCTATCAAGACGAGGGTATGGATGGATTTGGGGATTTTCTAATTGTTAGCGATGAATTTTCAGAATCTGGCGGACCAGCATACGCGGTTGCGATTCACATTACATTTATCGACACCGACGACGACGACGTAATGCATATCCATCATTTCAAGTCAGATCGATTTGACACACCAACGGACCCCGCAGGAAAATTTGCGGAAGCACTTGCCAAACTGGATCGAGAAGTGAATTCAGGGATATCAAAAGTTAAAAAAACAGACGCAATTTTGGAATTTTTAGACTTAAAGTCACGAGGACATTTTCCTGGTCTCGGATACGTAAAAAAACTGTCAATGCAACATCATCTTGAGACAATTGCAGATTTCTTTTCTACTAAGAGATAATAAATGCTGTGCTGCGCTAATTGCATTGCGGATGAATTCTTTCGTGTCGAATTTTTCGCTGGATCTAATATTGTTGGACGCTGCTCCTACTGCAATACGGATAATTCGAAACTCCTCTCTCCAAGAGCACTAAAAACTCATTTTGAATTACTGCTAAGCATATATTCACCAGCTGAAAATGGGCTATCCCTTGTTGAGCTATTGCAGACAAACTGGGCACTTTTCCCAGCAGATCGTCTAGTTCGCTCAGTCGTAAAAGACCTTCTTTCAGAAATTCTAGATGATGGAGAAATTGTAAGGCAAAAATTTGAGCTACCAACGTCGAACAATTCCGACTCTCTTTTAAAATGGAAAACTCTCCACAATGAACTCAAACATATCAACCGATTTTTTCCACAAACGAAAATCAACTTTGACCGTTTAGAAGAGTTGTTTGGACATGTTTTGATCAAAGAAGAGAATATACCTAAAATTTGGTATCGCGCTCGTATTCAGCAAGGAAGCGCCCCATACGCTATAAACGAAATGGGTGCACCTCCAAAAACATTAGCATCACATGGGCGCGCAAACCCAGCTGGTATTCCTTATCTCTATTTAGCCTCAAATGAGCTGACCGCAATTTCTGAAGTCAGACCGCATACTGGTGAAGACGTAAGCGTTGCGGAATATTCGATCATAAATGGACTAAAGCTAGCGGACTTGCGACACCCTCGTCGTACCGTATCGCCGTTCCAACTTGAGGATGAAGCAGATATTCATAGCTTACTTATTGACATTGATTTTCTAGAGCAGTTAGGAAATGAACTCACCAGACCAATCATTCCGAAGTCTGCTGCATATGACTATATTCCAAGCCAATATTTATGTGAATACATAAAACAATGTGGCTATGATGGAGTTATCTATAAAAGTTCAGTTGGAAATGGAATGAATACTGCGCTTTTCAATCCAGAAAAGGCTGATTGCCTATCTGTAAAACGAGTTCAAATTTCCAGAGTTTCAGTTGAAATAAATACGCCATAATACTTCCACATAGAAATTGTTTTTTACTATCGTTGAGAACGATCTCAACATAAAGAATATTTCATCATACTCACCTACCACTCTATCTAAATTAAGTACATTGACGGCTTGTGTTATGCCATGCTCGGTGACGACAAATGGTAAAGATTCGGAAATTTTAGATTTTTAAGGTGTTCACAACTTGTGACCACCTTGTTTTTGCGCATCTAGCTAAAACATAAAATAGACATCTTGCTTTGTCAACGAAAGCCGCTGGATTCCCGCCAAAGGCACGCGGGAATGACGTAGTTTGCGGCTACTTATGAAAACCTCAAGGACTTTAATCTCCCACGCATCCTTGAGGTATTCCCGTCAAAAAGATAATTACTTCCCACCCCGCGGATCAACCACATTCACCGCCTCAGGCGAAGGTCCATAAGCGCGGATATCTGGTCGATACATATCCTCAGCATAAGTCCCTGGTACATGGAAACGGCCTGGTGTGACGACGCGTAGCATGTAAAACAGATTGATCGGATTGCCATTGAGTCTGACCGCGGCAACGAATCTATCGTCTCTGTATTCTTTATGCTTGATGCGTTCATCTGCCATCGCGGCTGCGAGGTTCACGCCATCGATACTGAATTCACCAGCTTGAGGGCCTTGTGAGATATTGAGATTTTCTACCTCTAAGCCAGCTGGGATGTGGTCGATCACCATTGCGTCTTCTATCACTTGCTTCGACTTGGCTGTGACGCGTACGATCAACATGTCGCCAACTTTGAGATTGCCGCCACTCCATGGTTTACCTGCGACGGTAAACCATTTACGCTCTAAGCTGATTTTTTCTGTGCTTGGAATTGGCAATTTCAGTGGATAACCGCTGGCTTCCAGTTCTATCCACAGTGGATTCGACCCTTTGTTTTCCAGAGTGATGCCTTTGATTGCTAAGGCTGGATCGAAGCTGCGGCTTTCGCTGTTTTTTGAGCTGATGGTGCTACTGCCATCGGCGGTTTTGAGAACCACTTCCCACGGATCGGTGACGGTGCCACCTGCTGCACGTGCCGCTAAAAATAAGGCGATACGTTCTTGCGTAGAGAAATAGCCGCGTGGTTTGCCGAGACGATCTGCCAAATTGGTCAGCATGGTTTCGCGTTGTGGGTGCGCGACTTTATGGCGCAACATTAAGGCGTAAGACATCGCTTGATCACGCACAGCCGTACCATAATCACCGAGGTAATCCCAGTCCCAGTCAGTACGTATGCCATACGGTTTCGTCATAGCATCATTGAAGGCGACATCAGCACGTTTTTGATCGCCCATCAATTGCAATGCTAAACCCAGATGTACCAAGGCGAGTGGTGATTTGGCACGATCACGGTAGCTGTCGTGCAGCAAACGTAGCGATGCTAACGACGCCTTTTGATCACGTGCCAACATGTAGCCAATATGCGCTAATTCTGCAAAGCGTTGGTGACTATTGCGGATCAAATCGTAGTCGCGCCAATCATATTGACCGTTGGCGTTTGGTTTGACGGCTGCAGGTAATGGTGAGAATTGATTGGCTGCGCCATTGAGTTTTTCGGTCATCCATTTTTGCGCACGTTTACTCATTTCTTCGGGCACGTTAAAACCGGCTTCACGTGCGTCGGCTAAGAAGCTGGTGACGTAAGGTGTCAGCCACATTTCATAGGAACCATCATTGCCATTCCACAAACGGAAGCCACCTTCTGCGCCTTGCATGCCGGCGATGCGGCTGATCGCGCCTTCGATAAACTTAGCGCGTTGTTCACGCGTATGCGGTACTAGTCCGACCGCTTTTGCGCCTTCTTCATCGATGTAGACATGTGGATACGCCGCACTGGTGGTTTGCTCTAAACAGCCATACGGATAGTCGAGCAAACCCTTGACGATGCTGCGTACATTCAATGGTGGGCGATTCGACATCGCAACACTCAAAGTTGCCGAGCCACGGTAGAAACGTTCCACCATATTGGCATCGAGTTTTTGCGTCGCGCCGGGTTCTATACGCAGTCGACGCGCATCTTGTTCACGTGGTACGGGCGGTTGAATTTGTAGTGCGAATTCTCTATGAATCACGACAGGTTTTGCACCTGCCGTTTTGACATCGAGACTGATGCGTGACAAACCAAATGGTTCGGTCGGCTCTACATTAAAACGCAAGATCGTTCTTTGCTTAGGCGACAGCTTGACATTGCGTTCACCCTCAGCGATTTTCAATAATTTATCAGCAGAGAGTTTGATGTTAATGCTCTGCTCGCCTTGCATCATATTGGTCACATCCAATGCGAATGTCGACGTATCACCAGGGCCGATAAAGCGCGGTGTGGCGATCTCGGCGACGATAGGTGCGCTGACCACGACTTCTTTATCAGTGCTGCCATATGCGTCATCGGTCGATGCGACTACCATCACGCGCAAGGTACCATTGAAGTCAGGGATATTTAAAGGAACATCAGCTTCGCCTTTATCATTGAGCTGCACGGGGCCTGAAAAAATATCAACCAGCTTGACCTTTTTGGGCATGCTCTTCGTATCGCGTTTACCTGCGTCACCACCCCATTTGATTTTGCCGGGCGTACCATCCATACGCTCAATTAATTTGCCGTAAATATCGGTCAACTCGGCGCTGAAGCGATGCTTGCCGAAGAAGAAATCAAACGGATCGGGCGTTTTAAAACTGGTGATATTCAGAATGCCGACATCGACAGCAGATACCGTGACCATCGCCTTTTTACCAGCAGCATTCTCGACTTTGACTTTGGCGATCATGCGTTTTTCTGGTTCGACTTGGGCTGGTGTGGTCACACTCACTTTCAACTTGCGGGCTTCACGTGCCAGCGGCAACCAAGTCAAACCTACGGCGCGTGCAGGCGTGACTTTATCGCCTTGACTACCTGGGCGGAATACGACTGTCGAGATATACATGTCGGAACGATTCCAGGCTTTATCAATGGGGATACTGACTGTCGTACCGTCTGTGCTGACGGAGACACGCTTACTCCATAAGACTTTATCGGCCTCGACTAAAACCAAGGCTTCACCATCATGCGGTGGAATAATTTTGAGTTTGACATCGTTGCCCGGTTTGGCTGGCGCACCCTCCAATTGCAGGCGAACACGATCAGGTCGATTGCCTACGCTTTCACTGTCTTGCGCATTCCAGCCAGCGTAGAAAAAGTAACGTGCAACTAAATTGGTTTCAGGATCAGTGACTTCTAAACGATAGCGTCCCCACTTCACAGGCACTGTAAGTTTGGCGCGGTTCTTTAATTCCAAAGCGCCCGCATGGATGGTTTCTTCACCTTCGGTATAACCAGAGTGCCAACCGCGACCTGCTTCAAAACGCCAATAGTATTCACGATCTTCACGCACCAATTTGAATGGTGCTTGTTTCAGCACAGAAAATTTACCTGCGGTATTCACGCGAATAATTTCAAACTCCGCCATGCTGCCTTCGCGTGCCACATCTTTTTCGAACAAGGGGCGTATGCCTACCATATTTTGAGCTGGCCACCAGACGCGTTCTATCGAACGCACGACTGGACGACCGCCAGACTCTAATAGACTGAAAGCAGCACGTACTTTCAAAGGTGATTTTGCATTGGCCACGAAAGGCACATCGATCTCGGCTTTACCACTATCATCCAGACTAGTTTCTTCTAATTCAGAGCGGCTCTTATTCGTATCATCGGCAAAATCACCGAAGATAAAGCCCGGCCATTCTTTAGCCACAGGATTTTTGAAACGCTCTTGTGCCACGCTGCCGAGCAAGCGATTACCAGCCGCTGGCGCGCCGTACAAATAATCGCCTTGCACAGCTACACTGAAACTAGTGGTATCAGCCAATGGCGTGGTTTCCGATGTCAAACTCAGCTTCATGCGCTCTGGCAAAAATTCTTCCACTTGGAAAGTGTAAATAGAATCCGGTCGTTTCGCCGTCGGATCAGCGCGGAACTCTAAACTCCATTTACCCGTTGCAGCATCAGGTGGTAAATCGATTGTGTTTTGCAAATAGCCCGGTGTCTTAGAATTAGGTTGCCAAATGCTAGAGCTGACGACATCGCCACTTGGTTTTTTCAAATCGACTTTAATTGGTGCGGGCGGTAAGGCAACACCTTCGGCAGTGCGCGCCATTAAAGATGCGGTGAATTTTTCCCCCGGGCGATACAGATCACGCCCAGACCATGCGAACAATTTGGCATCTCGCGGTAAATGTCCACCGATATCAAATTCAGCTAAATCCAGTCCCGGCTCTTGCAGAGCGATAATCGAAGTTTCCTTACCTCGTTTGGCTAACAACAATTTGGCACCATTCGGCAAACCCGGCAATACGCCGTGACCATCGCCATCCGTTTTGCCGCGCAATAAAACTTTACCCTCATCGCCCAACACTTCCAGATCGACGCTACCCTGTGCTGTGCCATCTTTAAGTGAAGTGGTAAACACATCGGTTTGCTTTATTTGACGACGTACATGCAAACCAATATCACTGACATAGAAATACGTGACTTGATAATCGTAGTCATAATGTCCGGGGCGACGCATCACCGCAACATAGATGCCGGGTTCTTTGAGTTCCGTTATTTTTTCAACGGGCAGGAAACTCACTTTACGACTATTAGGCACTTCATTCGTGACGAAACGATTTTGATAAACACTCTGCGCAATTCCTTGCAAGGCATTTAATTGCCAGCCTGAAGTCAAGCCTTTGAGTTTGTTGCGGTTACCATAATAGTCATAATAATCTTCGTCGCCGCCTTCGCTGTCCCCTTCTCCCTCGTCATCAGTATTTTGATTGTGTCGGTTTTTGCCGATCACCATGTCGATGAACTTCGGCAATTTTTCTGGCGAAATGCGTAAAAACTCTACATCGACCTCGGGAATATTGACGGTAACGACTGGCAAACCGCCATTCAAACCTGCGGGCAGCACCGTCCCCTTACTCGCAAAGAAATAGGATGGCGCCATTTCATCGCTGATGACTTCGCAACTTGCCGCATTCTCCAACTTCTTGCCCGAACTGGAAGCGAGCATACCACTCAGTTTGACACTGTATTTATGACCCGCTTTCACAAATGGAAATAGCAAAACATGGGGATTGTCTGAAACGATCCACCCGCCCTTCACCAAGTCACTGGGTTTGGAGGCAGCAGTTGCCGAAGCATCGCCAGATTTCACTTTATTTTTATCTGCCTTGCTATCACCAAGATCAGAAACTTCAATTAACTTATCTAGCGCTTGATCGGCATCGACGCTTTGCGAAAACATCACCGCCAAAGCTGGTTTGTCGTCGTGTAATCGTGCCAGACATGATCCCATGGTGAACGGCGCATCGGGATTCGCCAACACCGCATCGCCGCTCACTGGCGGCACAGTCTTGTGCTTTTTCGCCCACCATAAACCAGTACCACCTGCCACCAATGCCGCACTTAGCAAAGCGATGCCTATACTTTTTTTAGAAAATTGCGCCATATCAGTTTCCCTATTTTTTGATGATGCCAATATAACATCTTGGCAGACAGAAAACACTTAAATGCCAGATTACACACAAGTATTTGTCAAAAGAAATGCTTATTTAATTGATGATTTTGCACACTTAAAAATCATGCAAATACATTAATGAGCATGAAAATGCAATTTGAATTTGCCAATAATACCCCCAAAAAACAACAAGGTTTTTGATCATATTGCACGTACCAATTCGCTCATGTAGTATGAATTGGCCTAATTCTTGAACGCAAGCGGGGCATACCAGTTATACAAAAAAACCAATCAACACTCGATTGTTGATGGATCATATTTACAAACAAATGGGAGCAAGAATTGAAAAATAAGACTACAAATTTCGGCCGTTCGCCGAATAAAGAAATTTTTGTGAAGAGTGCGATTCAAGTCGCAATCGTATTATTAGCAGCAGGTGGAATTGCCAACGCACAAACCGCCACCCCGGCCAAAGCAGATGAAAAAGCAGCGGCAACACAGGAAGTTCAGCAGGTTGTCGTCACCTCCACCGGTACTCGTGGCTCAAACCGAACGGTGATTGATACTCCAGTGCCAATTGATATTTTAGCGGCTTCAGAACTAACCAAGACCGCTCAAGCATCACTTGATAAAGCCCTAGCCTTCCGCGTCCCCTCCTTCAATACCGTACAAACCCCAGTCAATGATGCAACCTCCCTGCTAGATCCTTACGAGATTCGTAATATGGGTCCAAGCCGTTCACTAATCTTAATTAACGGCAAGCGTAAAAATGCTAGCTCACTGGTGTACACCCAGACATCACCTGGGCGCGGTGAAAGTGGCGCAGATATTTCAGCCATTCCTCAAGACGCAATCAAGCGTATTGAAGTTTTACGTGATGGCGCTTCCGCACAGTATGGTTCAGATGCGATTTCTGGTGTCGTCAATATTATTTTGAAAGACAATCCAGAGGGAACATCGATTACAGGTCGTGCGGGTGTAACCCACGAAGGTGATGGCAAGATGCAATCGATCAGTCTCAACCATGGTCTGGCGTTGGGAGATAGTGGCTTTGTCAATTTGACCGGTGAAATTTCCAAAAATGGCTTAGCCTCTCGTTCGGGCATTGTCAGTGCGCGCGGTGAAGCGGCAACGTTTGGCGGCGGGCCTGAAACATTTGCGGCAGACCTTGCCGCAGTCAACGCCTTCCTGGCAAAGAAGCCTGACGCAGGCAATATCAATGGTTCACCTGAGTCGCGTACGGGGAAGTTCTTAGTTAATTCACGATATGACGTCACTGGCGAGGTGAGCGTGTATGGTAACGCAGCATATATAGACAAGAAAATTGATAGTTATGCCAATTATCGTACGCCATACTGGCGCCCGACAGACTACGGTTTGTTACACCCAGCTGGCACACCATATGAAGGATATGTTCCTGGATTTTTAGGTGCGCTAAAGGACTATAACGCAACGATTGGTACAAAATTCGATGTTGCTGGATGGTCTGCTGATGTGAGCTTGACTATCGGTGGCAACGAGCAAAAGTATACTGTTACTAATTCAGTTAACCGCGGCATGGAAGATGCCTATCTGAAAGCAGTAGCGGATAAAACGCCGTTGCCAAAACATGGACAAACACGCTTCGAAGCTGGTGGCTCAAAGTTTACACATACAGTCTGGAATGCTGACTTTTCAAAAGAGTTAAGTAAGGGCATTAATGCTTACTTTGGTAGTGAAATTCGCTCAGAGAAATACACTTTGATCGCTGGGGAAGAAGCTTCGTATTTGTATTCTGGCGCAGATTCATATGCTGGCAACACACCAGACAACTCCTTCAGTTCCAAACGTTCCAACTATGGTATCTATGGCGGAGCCACATTTAACACAACGGATAAACTGATTATTGATGCAATCGGTCGCTATGAAAAATACAGCGATTTCGGCAATGCGATGATCGGCAAACTGAGTGCTAAGTACCAATTCAATGACCAATTTACATTGCGTAGTTCATTGTCCACAGGCTTCCGCGCGCCATCGCTACATCAAATCTACACTCAGAAAGCGCAGTACTCTTTCTCAGGTGGATCAATCCAAGTTTCCGGCTTGGCGAGCAATGTATCAAAAGAAGCTGCAGCACTGGGTGTTCCGAAGTTAAAAGCTGAAAAATCTACCAGCATCACTTTGGGGTTAGGCTATAAGCCAAACAAAGACACCAGCATGACACTGGACTACTACAATATCTCTCTCAAAGATCGCATCATTTTGGGTAAAGAAATTAAACCAAGTGGTGACGCAACTGCAGAACTCGATAAGATTCTGAAAGCAGCAAACATCGTATCTTTGAGCTTCTTTGCCAATGCATTGGATAGCCAAACATCTGGTATCGATTACGTGTTTAACCACCGTAACATGCAATTAGGTGATGGCAAATTACACTTCAACTGGTCTGGTAACTACTCATTGAAAAATGAGCGTGATGGCGCAGTCAATAATCCTGCTGCGATTGCAAAAGCTGGCCAATCTGTTTTGGATATTACGCAAGAAGCCTTGATGTTCACTTCACGTCCGAAGTACAAATCCATCATTGGTTTCGACTACGATATCAGCGACTTTAACTTCTCCGTCAACAATACGGTGTTTGGTCCAACCAAGTTCAGAAACGCAGATCTCGATCAAAACTTAGCGGTCGTCTTCAAAACCAAAACTTTGACAGACTTTTCAGTTAACTACCAAATCAACAAAAACATGACCTTGGCGTTTGCGATTAACAATATGTTTAATGTGACACCATCATGGAAATTGGAAGCAGCTGGAGACAAAGCTAAAGGTCAGGCTATTCTCGATAGCAAGACAGTGGACTACACTGGCCGTACGCCAACGCAAATTCAGTCTGATAACATCACATTTGACCAACGTTATTCCATGGTCACTTATGATGGTTCGCATTTCAGCCAATTAGGTCGTATTTACAATCTGTCTCTGAACTACCGCTTCTAATTCCATTTGGATTAAAGCAGATCGAAACTGACATCGTTTCGACAAACAAAAAGACCACGAATTATTCGTGGTCTTTTTTTGTGTTCAGACTAAGACAAGAACTACGTTGACAATTCAAGCTGCGCCAAATACGACAAACCAGCAATCGCACGACTACCATACCAAGACAGCATTTCTCCATCAACCAGTTTCACGGGCTTCTGAATTTGCTGTTGTAGCTGCTCTGCATGCAACTGCGTAAAACTATACGGTTCCGTTGACAAAAGCACGACATCAATTGTGTGCAGAGATGCATCATCCCAATCAAACACGGGATAACGTTTTTCAATTTCTGTGATTTGTGTCGTTTGCCACTGCTGCCATCCACGTAACGCAAGATTCTGTGCGATATAGGTATCGCGACTGACTGTCATCCACGGATCTTTCCAGATGCAGTAGAGCACATTTTTTGGTATTGAATCTACAGGTATTTGCAGCAGATTTTTTTCAAATTCTGCACACAATTGCTCAGCGCGTGGCAAGACGCCAAAGACCGCGCCAAGTAAGCGAAACATGCTCAAATTATCTGCAGGCTTCACTGGATGCGTCACAACAATATGCGGAATAAACTGCGCCAACAGGTCCACAGTTGGCTTTTCATTTTCATCAATATTAACGATCAAATGTGTCGGAGCTAACTTTTTCAGCTTTTCCAAATTAACGTCTTTGGTGCCACCAATTTTAGGAATATCACGAACAAGTTCTTTAGGATGTATGCAGAAGCCAGTTCGTGCCACCAAAAATTTTGCCAACCCTAAATCACATAATAACTCTGTGATCGAAGGAACGAGACAAGCGATCCTAGGGTGATCACTCAGTCCGACAGGTGTATGTTGGGTTCCTATTGCATCGGTCAACCAAGGTGTATTCAATTGCATATTGCGGCTCTTTATTGATCTGAAGATGAGCGTGACTTGCGAGGGGCATTTGCAAACAAGAAGTCATAAAGAAAATTTGGCAAAGTACGTAATACCTTGGAGACCACTCCCATCTGCCACGGGATGACGCGATAACTTATTCCACGCTGAATACAGGTGATTGCACGCTTGGCGAATTGATGTGCTGGCATCAAAAAGGGCATCGCATAAGTATTAATTTGCGTCATTGGCGTATCGATGTAACCCGGTGCGATGGTAACAACCTTAATTCCACTCGAACGCAATTCCACGCGTAAAGATTCGCAATAACTGATCACCGCCGCCTTCGAGGCACTATAAGCACTAGCACCTGGCAAACCACGAATACCGGCAACACTGGCGATACCAACCAATCGACAGTTACTGGTATCGGCATGCATTTTCATATGCTCAATAAATGGTGAGAACGTTGCGACTGTGGCGAGAACATTGGTATCCATGACACGCCGAAAGACGGCCAAATCTTCACTTAGTTCAGTCAAAGTACCAACCGAAATTCCTGCACTGGCGACAACCACATTAACCACACCAGCCAGTTGAATAAAATGTTCTGCCGCCGAATATAAGGATGCATGGTCGTTCACATCCAGCGCATATATCTGATGCAATTCTGCATTTGGCAAGGTATCACGCAAAGCTTGCAAAGCGTCGTGACGACGACCTACTAATGCTAAGCGCGCACCTTGCTCCGCATATTCGCGCGCAATCGCGAGTCCCAAACCAGATGATGCGCCTGTAATAAAAACTGCTTGCATAAAGATTGTCCTCGATTCAGTTTGCCAATATTTGCGCTGCGCACTCTGTGCCAGACAAAAAAAATCCGTCATATCGACGGATTTCTTTTGCGGCTGAAAAACGCCTTAGCTTACTTCTTTTTATTCACAACCGGTGCGGCACCGGCAGGATTTTTTTCTTTGTACGCTTTATCAACCAGCCAATCCATCACAACTAAACCAGCATGTGAACCATCACGTACTTTCGACTTCGCAAACAAATCTGCAGGAGAAACGATGAAGCGACCATCAATTGCAACCATCGGAACGCCATTAATCTTGTAATCACCCATCAATTGAACTGCACGATTGACTTTCGATTGAATCGCGAAAGAACCATAGATGTCGGTGAATTTCTTTTTATCCAAACCAACTTTCTCTACATATCTAAACACGTCTGCATCACTTGACAATCGATTACGGTCGATATGATAAGCGTTAAAAGTTTTCAATTGATATTCATCCACCTTACCCATCGCTTCTAAAGTGAAATACAACTTTTGTTGCGAGGCCATCAAATCACTGAACTTCACATGCACACGCTTCACCACGATGCGATCACCTTGCTTTTTAATCCAAGCTTCGAGGTAAGGCTCGAATGCATTACACGCTGGACAATAATAGCCAAAGAATTCTGTGACTTCTACTTTTTTACCTGCATCGGTTGGCTGTGGGCGATCCAAAACAGTGTATTCCTGACCTAGACGCGGTTCTTGCGCTGCCGCAGAGAAAGATAGGAAGGCAATACTGACTAACAGTAACTGACGAAATAAACGCATGGTTTCCTCTTAATGTGTGAATTCAAAATAATATGGCAATATTTACTTGGCAGATCGTACGATAGCCGTCTCTACACTGTTCTCTGACAACTTGGCGCGCATTTTGTTCATCGCATCGAAACTTTCAAACGGCCCGACTCTCACTCTGTGCAAAACGCCATTGTCGCCAGCCTTCTCAGAGACCGCAGCCTCAACACCCACCATCGCCAATTTAGCGCGCGCACTTTCAGCATCTGCAACTTCTTTAAACGCACCAATCTGCAGGAAATAAATGTATTTATCGTCTGCTACGTCTGGCTTGGAAGCTGCAGTCGGTGCCGCCTGTGCTGCAACTGAAGCAGGTGCAGCCGCTGCAGCATTGGCTGCGGCACTTAAGGCGTCTGCTGGCTTAGCCGCTTCCACAGCTTTACTCGCCGCCACTTCCTTCGCTGCCAGACTGACCGCGTCTTTATTGCCATACAATGGTTTGTTAGGATCCTGCATCTGCGCCAATGGCAAATCTGCTTTATCCGTTTTACCATTTTTATTGGTAAAAGGCGTCGACGCTTTGTTAATCACCAAGGCAACGATTACCGCAATTCCCAGACCGATGACCAGACCAATGATAATTCCCATTAAAGTATTACCAGACTGACGACGACATTGTACGGAGTTCTTCTTTGTGCTTTTACTATTAACGAAATGCATATTTCCCCTAAATCTACAGTGCTTGATTGTTATGCCAACGAACTGCTTACATTTGATTTGGTGCAGAAACCCCAATCAAACTGAGGCCATTACGTAAAACCTGACGCGTTGCCAGAATTAACGCTAAGCGCGCCAACTTGGTTGGCTCATCATCGACTAATACACGTTCGGCATTGTAATAACTATGCAATTCGCCTGCCAAATCACGCAAGTAGAATGCAACTTGATGCGGTCCCAACTCTTCTAAGGCTTTTTCCAACATTTCTGGATATTCGGCCAGCTTTTGCAATAAAGATGCTTCACGCGGGGCCGTCAATGGCGATAAATCAACCTCTTTCAATGCGGCCAAATCGGCGTCAGATTCACTGTACTGCGCTAACATACGGCAAATACGCGCATGTGCATAATGCACGTAGTACACTGGATTTTCATCAGACTTAGCCAACGCGACATCAACGTCAAACACAAATTCAGTGTCTGCTTTGCGTGAAATCAGGAAAAAACGTACTGCGTCACGACCTTTTTGCACATCGCCGCCACCCGACCATTCGATCAAATCACGCACCGTCACGTAGGAACCAGCACGCTTGGAAATTTTCACTTCCTCACCATCTTTCATGACGGTGACCATTTTGTGCAAAACATAATCTGGATAACCTTGTGGTATCCCCTGATTGACCGCCTGCAAACCAGCGCGCACCCGCGCAATCGTACCGTGATGATCACTACCTTGTACGTTAATCGCTTGACTAAATCCACGCTGCCATTTGACCACGTGATAAGCCACATCCGGCACGAAGTAGGTGTAAGTGCCGTCCGACTTTTTCATGACGCGATCTTTATCATCACCGTATTCTGTCGTACGCAACCACAAGGCGCCATCTTGCTCATAGGTTTTACCAGCAGCAATCAAGGCCGCAACAGCCGCTTCAACTTTTCCATCTGTATAGAGCGAAGACTCAAGATAATAATTATCGAACTTCACACCGAATGCTAACAAATCAATATCTTGTTCGTTTCGCAGATATGTCACGCCAAATTGACGGATAGAATCGAGATCATTGACATCACCATTAGCGGTAACAGGCTCACCGTTACTGGCAGAAACCGTTTTCTTGGCTAAGAAATCCTGAGCAATCTCGGCGATATATTCGCCGTTATAAGCAGATTCTGGCCACCCAGCTTCGCCGGGCTTAAAACCCTTGGCACGTGCTTGCACTGACAAAGCAAGATTACCGATCTGCACACCCGCATCGTTATAGTAAAACTCACGCGTCACCTGATAGCTTTGCGCTTCTAGCAGTGCCGACAAGGCATCTCCAAGCGCACCTTGGCGACCGTGACCTACATGCAGAGGACCCGTAGGATTCGCGGAAACAAATTCGACAATCACTTTCTTACCAGCGCCTTTAGCACCTTTGCCAAACTGGTCTTGCTGCTGCAAAATCGTTTTCACGACAGCTTGTTTTGCCGCCGCCGTAACACGTAGATTAATAAAGCCTGGACCGGCAAGTTCTGCGCTGGCGATCAAAGGATTGTTTTGCGCTAACAAAGCATCGACAATCTGTTGCGCTAATTCGCGTGGATTTTTCTTCAAAGGCTTCGCAATTTGCATTGCAATATTACAAGCAATGTCACCGTGTGAAGGGTCGCGCGGACGCTCAAGTGCGATCGTAGGATTGAGTTCAGTTCCAGCGATGATCGGCGCGACTACGCTTTTTAATGCTTCGAGTATGTCTTGTTTTTGCTGAGCTAACATGGTGTTTAGATAGTTTTTTGCTGCGCGCGAAAATCACGACACAAGCAAATATTTTAGAGAAAATTAGTCTGCATTATAACCTTTGTCCGACAGCTAATTTACGGCAAACGATCCCAAGCTAGGTAAAAACATCGGAATATCGTACCGACCTTCCTCCTGACCCGCATAGCAAACGCCTATTCCTCATTCAATTGAAGTAAGTTTTCTGCACAGAAGCGTCTACAAGCAAGCAACGAAGGTGTAAAATCAGTCGCTTTTCCTCTTCTCTGGATTGCACATGTGGTTTAAGAATTTACAAGTTTTCCGTCTTCCTGCGCCTTGGAAAGTCGATGTTGAACAATTGAATATGCAATTGGCATCACAGTCCTTTTCCAACACGGGCTCTGGCGATATGCAAAGCGAAGGCTGGGCATCACCTCGCGGCAATGAGCAACTGGTACACAGCGTCAACCAACAGTTGTTACTTTTATTGCAAACAGAAAAGAAACTATTGCCTTCGTCCGTCGTAAACCAGGTCACCAAAGCGCGCGCCAAAGAACTGGAAGAGCAACAGGGTTTCGCTCCGGGTCGCAAAGCCATGAAGGACTTGAAAGAGCGCGTCACTGATGAGTTATTACCACGCGCCTTTTCTATCACGCGGCAAACATGGGTTTGGATCGATCCGGTCAATGGTTGGTTAGTGATCGATAGTTCTAGCCCTAGCAAAGCCGATGAAGTGATCAAGCTACTCTTGAAGTGCGACAAAATCCCGATGGAAAGTTTGCGCACTAAGATTTCCCCGCAAACAGCGATGACCGATTGGTTAGCTGGTAATGAAGCACCAAAGGGCTTCACGATAGACCAAGACACTGAGTTACGCGCGCACACTGAAGATAAAGCCACCGTCCGCTATGTACGTCACTCAATTGATCCGGACGATGTGCAACGTCATATTGCTGCGGGCAAACAATGCACAAAATTAGCCATGACTTGGGATGACAAGATTTCCTTTGTTCTCTCCGAGAATCTGGCAATCAAGCGTATCAAGCCTTTGGATATTTTGAATGAAGATAAAGATCAGCGTACTGCGGATGAAAATGAACGTTTCGATGCCGATTTCTTGTTAATGGCTTCTGAATTAGCCAAAATGATTGATGATATTGTGTTTTCATTAGGAGGACAGCTAGCCGATCCTTTGGCTGCATAGAACGAAAGCCGCTCACTAAACGTCCTAACTGCCAGCTTATGCTGGCATTTTTTTGCCCGCACATTTGAGAATACAAAACATTTTATATAGCTATTGTCACCAAACTACTGGTTGTAGCATCAGATGCATCTGACACATCAGTTTTGTATAGACGAAAAAAAACGCGCCTTAGCGCGTTTTTTCTTACAACTTGGCGGAGCGGACGGGGCTCGAACCCGCGACCCCCGGCGTGACAGGCCGGTATTCTAACCAACTGAACTACCACTCCGTTTTAGAAACGTATCTGTTCTTCAATTATTTGATGGTGGGTGCTGAGAGGCTCGAACTCCCGACCTACGCCTTGTAAGGGCGCCGCTCTACCAACTGAGCTAAGCACCCATATTGCCAAAATTGACAACTTGCTTAGTTCAAATAACTGCTTGCTGTGTCATCAGCAACGACAGAAACAAGATTATAGGCACATTTCTAAATTCTGTCTAGGGGGTCTGCATATTTTTATTCGAATTAGCTTGAGGCCACTGGCGGACCTGGAATAATGGCAATTTCTATCATTCCTTGCTTAATCGCAGCAGAGAAGTCTCGTTCCAGCTCAGGCAAGGCTTGTTCATACGGAACCAGCAGACTCAAAAGACCGTATGCACGATTGCGTCCATTCACTTTCCCCATATACAAAGCCATGTCAGCTAGCTGCATTGCTTTCTCCCAATTGCAAGCAGACTCTGGCACGCCAGAAAACGGAAGTGAAATATAACCAGCACTGACCGTCACGGGGATCGCATTATTCCCTACTAACACCGGCGTTGTGCCAATTGCCTTCAGTACACGCTCAACCAAGGGCGCCAATAAAGCCGGTTTCGTTTTCGGTGCATAAATCAAGAACTCCTCGCCGCCCCACCGCAAAGTCATATCACTATCTCGCACAGCGCTACGTAATCGATTCGCCACTTCAATCAATACCGCATCACCTGCAGAGTGTCCCCAGGTATCATTGATATGCTTGAAATGATCGATATCCATAATAATCAAACAATCAGGGCTATCGGTATCAGCTTCACGACGCTCAGGAGAAACATCTTCCCCTCGCTCTTTCATCATTTCCAAAAATGACCGGCGGTTATACAAGCCAGTCAAAGGATCGCGCACAGAATGAAACTCCAACTGTTGATTAACCTCTTCCAAACGTTGGTTCGTTTGCTTGACCTTACGATAGAGCATGTAGATAAAAATACCGCCCATAATGGTCAGCATTGCGCCAAGCAAAGTCACGATTTGTTGTAGGCGACTATTTTTGATATCGGCATCTTTGATTTGATTTTCACGCGCCAATAATTCTATTTGTTTTTTACGCTGATCTGCATCGAACTGTTCTTGCAATGCGGCGACAGTTTTTGATCGATCCGCCCTGAACAATTCATTGCTGAGCTTTTGCTGCTCACGCGTATATTCCAAGGCTTCTTTATACATTTTCGCATTCTCATACATGCGGCTAATTTCACCAACGGTGGCTTCAACGTCCGCCTTATCGCCCTGATCTCGAGATTGCTTTAAAACTGGCGTCAGGTACTCCATCGCTTGCGAGATCTTTCCTTGTCCACCTAATGCAAATCCGATATTGGCTTTTGCATTAAAGATGGAGAACTCATCTTGAATAAATTCTGCCTTCTTTAAGGCTTGTCGCGCTACGTTTTCAGCGAGAACAAAGCTATGTGTGCGCAAATGAAGATCGGCAATATTACTAAGAATCAGTGCCTCCATTTTGGGAATATTCGCATCTTGAGACGCCTTCAGTGCACGTTCATAAGCAACCAAGGCTTCTGGATAGCGCTTCAAATCACCTAATGCCATCGCCTGATTTTGTCTTAGCGTGGCAATTAGTCGTGGCGAATCAACTTCGCCCGCCAAGGCTAGCGCGTCATTTGTGACAATCAAAGTCTGTTCAGGATTTTGCATTGTCAAATACAAACTGGCTAAAGTCGCTAAACGACGAATTTTGGAAAGCGATTTTCTCTGCGTTAATTGATCCGTCAGCCGCAAGGCTTCTAAAGAATGGCTGAGCGCTTGTTCAAACTTACTAGCAGATTGATAAATCGCACCATAAGAAATTTCCAAACGTATGAGGTGTTCTGGTTTAGTGCTTCCTTTAATCGCCGCTGCAACATCATCGAGTTTCGCAATTGCGGCATCAAATTGCCCGGTGTCTCGCAATTTGAACACTTCGTCGATTTGCATTAAAGCGATGGTTTCTTTGTCATTTTGCAGTTTTGCTAAACGCAAAATTTCGGCACGACTTTGCTCACTTGCGGGGATATCGCCAGCGTCATAATAGGCGTAAGAAAGTTCTCGCAGTGTATCGATTCGAACTTGATAATCTGTCTGAGCATTTAATTGGGAATAGAACTCTTTGAGCTGAAGCAATGCAGCTTGATTGTCTTTTTCAAGCAAGAGCTGCATGGTCTCTAATCTAGCCATATCCGATTTAAGATCAGCATGCGCTAAAGAAGTTATCCCCAAAAAGAAAGTTAGTATCAGCTTGGGCAGAATGTGATTGCGCTGGTGAGCCATAGAAATGCCTTAAATTAAATAATTTATTCAGCAAATAAAGGATGAGGCGACCGCAAAACGTGGATATGAAGTTGCTTTATCTTAACATTGTTTTTGGGCAAACATAGATCACTCATAAAATCCTTGTAGATTCTTACGACATCAATTGATTCGGGTCGACACCTTGTTGATCCGGCATATATATTTTTGACATCGGAATGGCGCTTTCCATCACAATACGTAAGGCGAGTTCTGGGGCAATCAGATCTTTGCTAGCGAATAATATTTCTTGAACAGCGACACCAAATACGATTGGCCAATCTGTCGGATTTTTACAAAAACTCTGTGCCAATGGGAACAATTGTGGCCACAAAAAACAGACATAATTCCATGGCGTTTCTTTGGCTTGATGCTCGGGATCAATTCTGGGAATACCAAAATCTTTACTACCCAGAGTATCTGTCACATGCTTAAAAATATCGTGAAGGTCAATCAACTGTTGTAAGCCGAGTTTTTGCATGGCGCCCGATGCCAAAGACCAAACCGAATAACGGCTCTCAACCAAAGGTCGGTTGAGCAAATCACCAAAATAATAAGTAGTGGCATTTTGCTTGCTATGCACAACGATAAAAATTTCTTTAATCGGCCTGCCTTGTTGTTCAACGTAAATTTCGCGCACACTAATCTGGCAGGCATAACCAGCGAGAGCACCAAGCGCACTTAACAAAGACTCTAGATGAATACCTTTTTCGGTTGACATTGCCATAAACAGCTTAGAGGCGATTTCCTTGCCGCCCCGCTTAACCGCATACAGCTGATCTTGCTGAGCTTGCTGTTCAGTATCACCAGCAACTAAAGTAGCTGCAACCGGAAATGGATGATCTGCGACCGCGGGGGTGGATAAGGGGAACATTTTATTGAAAATTCTTTTTAACACCAAAACTCCCGCGCGCTTTAACTTGGCCTACACAATGGCGATACCTTGCATTCTCACTTCCTTCACGAGACTCCAGAGCGCGCAATCATACAGCTACAAACTGGCATGCTTTCGCAAACATTTTGAAATGTGTTGTGAGCACTTTGATTTTACCTGATAGTCGAAGAGCGAAGAATTAAGCACATCAATTTCGTTGCATTTATGACGTGAGCGATAAGAATCCAGCTAGTGATCTTTAAATGCCCAAAGCTTACTACCAGCGAAATTCCAGCATAAAACTAAGCCAGTAGAGAACACTTGTGCATACCAATGCCAGATATGCCAATGATCGACTAATAAAGTAATCAATCCATAGTTAATCATCCAGCCGACAGCAAGCACGCTCGAGTATTTCGACGCAGCTTCTATATGCGACTTGCCACTTCCAAAAGTCAGAAAATAATTCAACACATAATTGACCACCGAGCCGAGCAAATAGCCGATTGACGAACCAGTCACGGCAGCAGAATTACCCAGTAAGCTAAAGTTGAACAGGACCGCCACATGCAAACTCAAATACTGTACTGCCGTACCAGATAAACCGACTGCAGCAAATTGCAGAAATTGGCGTAACGCAGGATTATTGAACAGTTGATTCATCGGTACAGTCTAGGAAAATAGTAATGGAAGAGTATGCGAGAAGCTGGCGTAAGAGCGCTCGAAACGAAAGCAAATTATACCTGCCCATGCACTCAGACTAAATCTTCTCGATGAATACGCTAAAATGACAGCTCACGCCAGATTTGGCATTCCTGTAATTTGGCACTCCCTTTTTAAGGCAAACTATGAGCGTAGAAGAACGTTTAATCGATTTAGAAATTCGCTTGAGCCGACAAGATGACTTAGTCGACACCCTCAATACTCAGGTGTATCAACAACAGAAAAAAATCGATGAACTGGAAAAATTATGTCTGGCGCTAGCTGGGCGCTTACGTGAAGTGGCTGTGGCAGCGAGCCAACGTCAAATGCCCGTAGATGAACGCCCACCACATTATTAAACCCAATTTTTCCATTCGGCGCACCTGCGGTGCTATTTGTGTGCTGACGGCGCATTTTGGGCCATTTTTGCCGCTCTTCGTTATCAATAGCTAGCTATTGATGCCTCATTCGCAACAAAACTGCCTCAAAAAGTGCATCCGCCATCATCACAAATCCTAATGGAAAATCTGGGTTAAATCGACTATCAGTTTTAAATAAAAAACTTAAACGATCCAAGAACCTTCTTTATAGACGACCCGATCGCCCAAACGTACAGATTCAGTGACGGCAAAGACATCGACATGATATTTGCCATCGCCACGTTTGAAATTTGGCTTGCCGTAAATGCCATGTTTTGCCCCCAAAGATAAATGAATTCCGCACATGCGTTCATAGGTGCCGATGTCACTCACGGTGCGGTCGCGATTAAAACTGCGGTTCAAACCAAATCCTAACTCACGCACCCACACCACTTGCTCATCTTCTTTGATCTTAGCAATCACTTCATCAAATTCTGGCGTTGAATCCTGCACATCAACAACCTGCCCACGTTCAATGATTAAAGTGATAGGGCTTGCTGGTTTATTGACGGAAAAAGACGTATCACCAAATACAAAAATACGCACCTTGCCATTCACAGCCTCTAAATCTTTGGCCTCAGTGAACACTTCTCCAATCGGAAATTGCCCGCCCCAATTTTTCATACCGCTATAGTCGCCAATATTCAATTTAGCATCTTCAAACGGGCTGGCATAAATCAGTTCCGCACCCTCGCCGCTATCTAAAACGCCGAACGGCGCTTGATCAATCAATTGCTTAAGACCACGGCCGACGCCGCGATAATACTGTTCATCATACGCAAGCGAATCAATATAAATAAGTGCTTGCTCTGCAGGCATGCGTCCCAAATGCGGATGCTCAATTACTTTCAAATCACGCTTGAACAACTCCACCCGCACGCGATAGGCATCCATGCGGAAATTTGTGGTCTGCACCAACACAACCAGATCACCGGCTTGCAAAGCATTCAAGTTAGCCATCACTTGCTCGGCGCTATGCGTATCAAAGTCGATAAACTGTGCATTCGGCAAACATTGCCGATATGCGCTGGCGAGCGCCATTGCCAAATCACTGCGCAAATCAAACACCACGATCGCTTTATGCGCGTCTGTATGAGAAAAACAAATCTGTACAACATCACGCAAATGATGCGCGGCAGTAGCGATTGCGCTATTTGGTAAGGCGACAACTGGAACGTCAGCAATCAATGGATCAACAATAGTCATGTAATTACATCTGGCCTCCGCTCGGTGCAAGAAGGAGAACCTAAAAGAAAATGGAGGCTGGTCGCCCAAGCCTCCATTTTATCGGATAGTCCTACGACCATCGTAAAATTGCCCAAGAATTTCACATAAGTTTGATTATTTCGTAGTCGGTGCTGGCGTCTGTCCTTCATGCATCCGCATTGGCTTTCCATCATGCATAGGATGCTGCATACGTTTTTTCATGCCATCATGCATACGCTTCTTCATACGATCATGCATTCCTTGATGGCTAGCATCAAAAATCTTTTGCTGTTCAGGTGTCAACACAGCATAAAAACTTTTCAAGGCATCCAAGTGTTGTTGCATACGTGCCAGACGCTCCTTAGAACGTTCCAGCATTTTTTCCATGCGAGCTGGAGCTGGCATCGCTGCCATCGCCTGATGATCTGCTCTAGATTGCATCAGTTTTTGATCATGCTGAGGCTTGGTCGCCTCAGTAAATGCTTTCCACGCAGGTTCTTGCTGTGGCGTTAATTTCAATTTGTCATGTAATTGATGGCGATGTTTTTCCATGCCTGCTTGCATTCTTTGCTGTCTTTGCTCCATCCTCTTAGCATGCTCGGCAGAGCGCGCTGAAGCTTGTGCCGGAGCCGATGTCGGAGCTTGTTGTGCAAAAACACCTGCAGCAATAGCGAAGCTTGCTGTCGTTAAGCTGAGCACAAGCGTATTTTTTAAAAATTTCATGATGATATTTCCTTTTTCCAATAAGATTTCACAGAACACCTAAGGATTAAAAACCTATGGCTGCCGCGCGTTCGGATCATCTGTGTCTGTTCCGATTTCAATCCGCAGTGCACATGGAACACATAGTGCGCTGTATTTATAAGAAGTAAATGTCGGTGTGTACAAACAGTGTATCTCGATGTAACGGCAGACGATAATCACAGTGCGCATGTTTCAGTTTGTTTCAATTTATGCTGCCGATAACAAGTCGATACAAAACTTTAGGTCTAAATCTGTGCGCAGCAAGAAAGCTTGGTCAATAATATGCCTATGGATACGCTAAACACTCTTTTAATTGTCGATGACGATCGTGAAATCCGCAGCTTACTGGCGGATTATCTGGAAACCCATGGTTACACCACCTTAACGGCGGGCGATGGTCAAGGCATGTGGGCCAACTTAGAAAAGCAATCGGTTGATCTGATCGTGCTAGATCTCAACTTGCCAGGTGAAGACGGCCTGACTTTATGCCGCAATTTACGGGCAAAATCTACGGTGCCCGTTATCATGTTAACCGCTCGTAGTGAACCTTTAGATCGTATTTTAGGTTTAGAAATGGGCGCCGACGACTACCTGCCAAAACCATTCGAACCACGGGAATTATTAGCCCGCATTCGTAGCGTGTTACGGCGCTCACAAGCGAACGGTGAACATAGTGATCTCAATAAACCGCAGAAATTAAAATTCGGGGATTGGACGGTCGATCTGGTGGCACGGCATTTGATTAGCCCAGATAACAGGGTGATTGCTTTATCAGGTTCTGAATATCGCTTACTGAATATTTTTTTGGATCAACCGAATACCGTACTCAACCGCGATCAATTATTAAATATGACGCAAGGGCGTGATGCCGACCCGTTTGATCGCTCGATTGACATTCAAATCAGCCGCTTGCGTCAAAAGCTCGGTGAAGACGCACGCTCGCCACAGATTATTAAAACGGTGCGTAATGGTGGCTACGTACTCACCGTTAACGTTCATTCTGAAACTTAAGATCGCACATGAAACGCTTCGATACGATTTCTGCCCGGATTTTTTCTGTCTTGCTATTTGGTATTCTGTGCTCTGCTGCACTGACTTGGTGGCTAGCGTTTGGTGAGCGTCAAACAAGTATCAGCAATGAACGTAGTTCCTATCGCGCTGATCGCGCAAAACATGCAGAGCAATTAATCCAAGCGATCGACGATCTGCCTGCTGCCAACCGCGAAGGTCTGCTCAAAGCAATTCATCGCTTTGGTTTAAAAGTTGTGCCAGTTCCAACCAACGTCCCGGCCTATCAGGCCAGCACACCGTACGGCATCGTTTTAAGTGAACGTCTGAGCAAATCTTTTAAAATTATTCCACTGCCACCTGCGCCAGAAAATTGCCTGATGCGTCCAGATGATCGCGGCCCGGTCGATGCCTGCGAGGCCTTAATTTTCGTATTGAGTGATGGTTCAGGATTGCATCAAACCATCTTCCCGTCGAAACCGCCATCGAATCCAATTCAAGCAGAAACCTACTATTACCTCGGCCTGTTCCTTGCCTGTATCGCCGGACTCGCGCTACTCGTTTCCCGCATGACGATTCGCCCCTTACAACAATTGGCGCAGGCGGCAACCGATCTGGGACAAGATATTAATCGCCCGGCCTTAAAAGAAGTGGGCGCAAAAGAAATTCGCCAAGCGATCAGCGCGTTCAACTTTATGCAATTACGGATTCGAGATCACATTCAACAGCGCACACAAATGTTGGCGGCGATTACCCATGATTTACAAACACCATTGACACGTTTGCGTTTGCGTCTGGAGAAGGTCAACGACAATGAACTACACGACAAACTTGTCGGTGATCTGTCAACGATGCAAATGATGGTAAAAGAAGGTTTGGATTTAGCGCGCAGCATGGATAGTAACGAAAACTTACAGGCGCTCGATATCGATTCTTTACTCGATAGTATATGTACAGACGCGAGCGATGCAGGACATGATGTCAGCTTAATCGACAAATCAAAAGTGACTGTGATGGCGCGTCCACAGGCGTTACGGCGTTGCTTGAATAATTTGCTGGATAATGCGATCAAGTATGGTCATCGTGCGCAAATTCACTTAATGCAAACGATGGAAGAAAAACAGAAATGGCTACATATTTGTGTGCGAGACGGCGGTACCGGGATTCCACCCGATCAGCAGAACCGTGTGTTCGAACCCTTTTATCGTATCGAAACTTCCCGCTCACGTGAAACTGGCGGCACAGGCTTAGGATTAACTATCGCGATGAACATCGCCAGACAGCACAATGGCAAATTGAGTTTATCGAACCTGCCAGAAGGTGGCTTGGAAGTCCGTTTAAGTTTGCCTATTAAGCATTGACGCAAGGTGCTTAGTTTGTAGATCCAAGCTTTAAATGAAGCCCAACCAACCCAATAAAGCACCAGCGCCCAATAGCCACAATAAATGAATTTGTGTACGCCAAACTAAGATCGCGGACACAGCAGCGAGCAGATACATCGCCCACTGCCGTGCTGTGTCGTGCGAAGCGCTTGCCATAATCCATCCGGTCGCAATCAATAGGCCAATCACAATTGGCGCCATTCCCAATTTAAAACTGCGAACGAGAATCAAATCGCGATTTTTATGACTCCAATTAGCAAAGGTAAAAGTGAGTGTTGCACTTGGCAAAATAATGCCGACCATTGCAATTAACACCCCCAATAAAGCTGCCCATAAACTCCCTGTGTTTGCGCCTACATGCCAGCCCATCAAGGCAACAAATAAAACATTCGGGCCAGGCGCCGCCTGCGCTAAGGCAACTGAAGCATTAAATTGCGCATCACTCATCCAATGTTGTTGATCGACCAGATAACGATGCATGTCGGGCAGAGTCGAAACGGCACCACCAACTGACAACAATGACAGCAGCATAAAATGCAAAAAGAAATTCAGCCAATCTAGCCAATCCATACTAATCAGGGGAATCGCTGACATCACGCTCACGATTGACGCTCCGCAATTTGTTTCAGCCGGCGATACACCATGCCCATAGAAAGCGTTCCTAGCGGCAGTAGCACATAGGCTAAGGGGACACGAAAAATAGCAATTGCGATAAAACTCAAGCATGCAATCAATGCTGCGAACACTGCGCCTAATGGATGCGTTTTTAATGCGGGCAATAAGCGCAAGCCTGCGGCGATGATCATACCTGCCGCGACCGCACTCATACCGCGTAGCGCACCCGCTACGCCAGGGTGCTGCGCAATTTGCGCGTACAAAAGCACCACTAGCAATAACAACATTAAAGGGAAGCACAACATGCCCGCTAAAGCGCTCATGGCGCCGGCCAAACCAAAGAAACGGTTACCGATGATCATCGCCAGATTCACCACATTCGGTCCGGGCATCACTTGCGCGACGGCCCATTCTTCCACAAATTCTTCACGTGTCATCCAACGTTTTTTATCAACCAACTCACGCTGCACGATCGCCACCACCCCACCAAATCCTTGCAAAGCTAAGATAGTGAATGACCAAAACAGATCCGCAAATGAGCGCGGCTGTGAAGCGACGGGGGTTATGTGTAGGTCTGACATTGTCTAAAGAAGAGCGATGACATCATCATGGAGGCGTGACTGCAGAGAGCAACACAATCACGAAAAAGACAGGAGCAGTATCTGCTGCTCCATCAGCGAAAAAGCCCAGCGGCCTCTAGTTTAGTTTGTTTTGTGATGTTGCCGGATTCGTGCGCGCCATTCACCAATCGCGGCCAATGCGGCCTGAAATTCACGTTCAATCAAGTCGGCTTCCATGCTGGTAATCACTCTATCCATCATGGCTTCTGAAACCGCTTCTGCTGCATTCCCCACTTGACTCATGACACGGCAAACCGTTTGCGATAAATCATCGTCGGTAAATTCCTGAGGCTCTGGCACAATAAAACCTGCCATACCGTGTCGCGCCAACATCGCATGCAAAGGCAATAAGGCATCTTTTACACCAGCTTCATGGCAAAGACTAATAATCACCGAGGTTTCTTCAAAAGAAGGGTAATGCGTTTCAATACCCGGCGCTAATTTATTCCGTAAAACATTCACCGACATCTGCATACGTGCCGCCAATGCATCCAAACCACCTGGATAAGCGCGGGCAACTTTATACAATGCGTCGTGTTGATTCATGTCGGAATAGCGGCGTGTCATAATTTAATTTCTTTCGAGATACATGGGCTGCGTCTTGTGATCTTCACAATCCCAAGCAAAGCAGCGAGTTGAAGCAAATTGACATTGTACCGAATCAATATCGAAATAACTATGTACCATTTGCCACAATCAAGATAATCGTTCGCTCAACAACCGCAACCAGCGATCACTTCCCTCGCCATCGCTGACCACCAAAGCGAAGTCTGTCACCGTTCTGGCCGCACGTTCCAATAACTGAATATCGGCTTCGTGCTGGCGCGCAACATGCGGGTCTTCCAGAAAAACAATGCGGCGTATTTTTCTTTCCAGCACCAATTCCGCAATTTGCGCATCGCCACCCATGGGGCCTGATAAAAATGGCTGCACCCAATGGCGGCCAGTCTCTTCACCTTTACGCTTTTGCGCTAGTTGATTCAATAATGATCCAGTTGTACCGGTCGCGTAACGATGCGCGAATTGATCCAATAATGCAAAATGCTTTTCTGCGATCTGCAGCATATTAGGTTTCAATGCATCATGGGCGATCAAAGCAATGCTCTCCTGCTGCAAATCCAAACCAAGCGTGTCAGTAAAATGGGTACGGCTACCGATGGCGAGCGCTTCCAGTTCCAACCACTCACAAGCCGCTGCCAAGGTGGATAAAAAAGGTTTGCGATGAATCACACATTGACGCTTGAGCGCTAATGCCTCGGGGAAAATCGATGAGTGATCAACCGGATCAATCAGATAAATAACTGCATCAATCGAATTATGCGGATCGCTATTCACCACATGCGCAACCAACTTCATCAATCCGCCATCACGACCATAGGGAAAGCGCACATGTGGGCTACATTGTTCGAGCAAACCGTGCGCCTGAATGGCATCCAAGGTGCGTCCCACCACCACCCATTCAATCTCCAGCGCTTGGATCGATTTCGCGGCCCGTTGAAATAGCTTTACCAGTGCGGAATCTGGCGCATCTTGGTGGGCACGATTAGCGATCAATCCAATACGCAAACGTGGCTTATCAACAGTCAAAGAATCATTCGTCATCATGTGCTTCTGCTATCCATACTTTGAGAAAAAATAACTACAGGCGTTCCATACTGTGACGATGAAACTCTTCACACCAACTGATTAAATCTTTGCCTGGCATCGCCTGAGCAAAATAAAAACCTTGAATTTCATCGCAGCCCATTAATCGCAAAGCGTTTAATGTAGATTCATGCTCAACACCTTCGGCGACGACAGACAATCCAAAATTGTGCGCCAAGCCGATGATACTTTGTACGATTTGTTTATCTTGTTGCGAACTGAACATGCCCTGCACAAAGACGCGGTCGATTTTCAATTCATCTATCGGAAAACGGCGCAAATAGGCAAGCGACGAATAACCTGTGCCGAAGTCATCGATGGATAAACGAAATCCCAAATTCTTCAACTCAAATAATAAGGCGGTGGTATGTTCAATGTCATGAATAAATGCACTTTCCGTCACCTCTAAACCAATCGCGGAAGCTGGGAGATTCCAGACCTGCAAAAGCCGCTCCAAGACTTTGGGCAACTGCTCTAGCGCTAACAGTCGTGCCGATAAATTAATCCAGACCACCACATGCAAACCCTGCTTTTCCCAGTCTGCGGCTTCTTGCAAAACCTTATTGAAAACCTGGATCGTTAATTGCTCAATCAAGCCAAATTGCTCTGCCGTATCAATCAATAAATTCGTTGTTACGCTTTGCGCATGTTCAGTGGGCCAACGCACCAGTGCCTCGACCGACTTAATACTCTTAGAACGCAAATCAACTTTTGGTTGATAACGCACCTCTAAAGCATTTTCATCCAAAACTTGCTTAATCGCGCGCGGCAAATCATCTGGGCTATGTCGTTGATCACGCTTGGCACTTGCTAATTCGATTCGCAAATTATTTGATTGCGCATTCTTCAATGCTAAATCTGCGACACGTAACACTTCTACCGCAGACTGCGCATGCAAAGGTGCGCAAGCAATACCAATACTGGGATGGAAGAATATCGTCTGCGACTCAATCTTCAATGGTGCACTTAAGGCATTTAATAGACGGTGGCCAGCTAGCACGGCCAAAGCTTCCGAAGATAAATGCGGTAAGATAAACCAGCATTCATTTTCAGTCGCAAAAACAAAGCGATCTTTGACGCGCAAGCTAGGGTTTAAGTGATCGTAAAAGTGTTCTTGTACTATCTGAGCATACTGCGGACTTAACAAAGCTTGCAAGCGATCACTACGCTGTAAGGACAACACCAATACGGCCACCATATGATGTTCGTCGAGATTCTGAATCTCGGTATCTAACATCGACATGAACTCATCAAGATGATCGATCAATGCGTGCTTTTGTCTGAGTGTCATGGTTTATTGGTTCTTTCTTCAAGCACGATAAAAGTCATGACACACTAATCCATAAGCCCCATCAGGCAAACCCCGTAATATGCTGATGCGTTCAGCATCGCCAACCAAATCCTGTCGCATCAAATCAAACATCAAGGGTTTCTCTAACAAGCTCTTATCCGCCCGCGTCAAAATTAATACTTTAGGATCAAGTCTGCGTACCTTATTGTGTTCCAACACAATCGCTATTTCACCAGTGGTTAATTGAATCAAGCTTCCCACCGGAAATATGCCGATCGCTTGCACAAATTCTTCGACCAAAGGCGCGTGTAATTGGCCTTCAGCCATGCGAAACAATTCTTTCATTGCCTCAAAAGACGAACGAGTTTCACCGTAAGGTCGCGCCGATGTCATCGCGGCAAAGCTATCGGCGATCGCCGCCATACGTCCAAAAATACTGATTTCCGCCCCCACCAAACCACGTGGGTAGCCACTGCCATCCATACGTTCGTGATGCTGATTAATTCCCATTTTCACATTTGGACTTAATGGTTCTTGCGCTTCCAATAAAGAAATGCTGGCATCGACATGGGTTTGAATAATGGTGGCTTCATCCGGCGATAATCTACTTGGCTTCGCAAGTAAAGCTTCCGGCATTTCTAATTTTCCGATATCCAACAACAAACCAATAAACCCCAACTCGACTAACTGTTGTTTGGAAAAGCCGATATGCCGCCCTAAGGTCAGCATGTAAACGGATACCTTCAATGCGTGAGAAACTACATTCATATTCTCGGAACGCATGCGCAATAACCACATCATCGCGGAGGGATTTGAAATCACACTGTCGGCCAAGATTTGCACTGTCGGCAGAACTTCTTTCAGCTCTAGTGACTGCATATTCTTTAAATCTTGGTGCAACTTGTTGATCAAGCCATCCGCTTTTTCCACCACCTCACGCGCACGGATCAATTCCTCGGTCATACTCACTTGGTCTCGATAATGCACCAGATGGATTTCTTCGGGAATATACTCAGGGCGATGCAATCGATGCTTGTGATGTTTTGGACGTGTCCATAAAGAACGATGCAAGTGTCGGCCATACTGACTCCAACGCAACCAGCGCTCCCACCAATTTAAGTCAGCAAGGCTGGCATCACGCGGTTCCATTCCCTGCATCATCGCTGCAAATTGTTTGGTCACACCTGTATGCGTACGCGCCAATGCATGCGCCGGAGTTTCATCGGTATGATCGTCTGGTTCAATCTGGGCAAATTCAACAGGTGGATGAGCGATCACTTTGCGATGATGCAGCGTCTTCTTATGTTGATGTGCTTGCTGGTGGTGACGCAGACGACGTGCTACTGCGTAATCCGATTTGGTGAATTTTCTATGCAACCATCCAACCACTCTATCTAATTGACCTTGCTGTGCGTCGATCTCGACACGATGTCCTAAGGCATTCCTAGCATTCGCATGTAACTGCTCATGCGGCTTCATTTCATGCAAGAGATCAAAAGGCAAATGCACTAATGCGTGTTCATTGCTGCGGCGAGGATCGATCACCAATTCTTTGACCAAACCTTGCAAGGTTGTGAGATCTAAGGCATCGCTCAGCAAAAATCCTTGCAGCATGAATGGGGTTTGCGTCCATGGACGATCTAGTTCTGTAATAAACATGCCCAAACGTAGGTCATCAATGCGGATGCGTAATGCCTCACATAATTGATACGCTTTATTGGTCACAAGTAAATCACTTTTTAAAATGGAATAAATCTTACACAACACAACTGATCATCATTTTGCGTATAGCCCTAATCATAACGAGTTTATCTAATCAGGCGGGTGATCGACGAAAAAAAACCCGCAAATTAATAATCAATTGCGGGTTTTTTCCTACACAAATAAATGAGGACTTACGTAAAATTGTTCCCGCCGGGCTTGCCGACGAAAAGAGTGCCCAAGCAAGACGAGCTTGGAGCTGACCTCGGACTTCATCTCGAACCTCAACAAGTCCAATAGCTTATTGAGGCCTAGTGAAGGCCAAGGCCTGTGGCATTAGCGGTTTGCGTAAGTCCAATCAAACAATTATTTGGCGTTGAGACTTTCATCTAAGGCTGGCAAGATTTGAACCTGTAAACGACTTAATTTGCCTGCGCCTCGATACAGTCGATGATTGGCTTTTATAAAATCACTGTCCTTAGCCTGATAAATATTCTCCACATATTTCTGTGGGTTACGATCAATGAATGGGAACCACGAGGATTGCACTTGTATCATGATGCGGTGACCTCGCTTAAACGTATGCATCACATCATTGATTGCAAATTTGACCGAATGCACTTCGTTTGGCTGCATCGCTTTGGGCTGTTCTAGGCTATCGCGGAAACGCGCTCGGAAAGGTTCACCGCGCACTAAAGTCTGCTGTGCGCCACGATTAGGCTCCCCCACTGCGCTATCCATTTTGTTTGGATTCACATCTATCAATTTCACCACAAAATCCGCATCACTACCTGTTGTACTGACAAACAAGGCGGCTTCCAATGGGCCTGCAAAAGTGACATCACGTTCCAACACCTCGGTTTGATAAGTCAGCACATCAGGACGACTACTCGCAAAACGCTGATCCATTGCCACGTATTGGTTACTCCAGCGATTACCGATCTCGGTGGTATATGGCACTGGCTTCGCCGGATCACTAACATATTCATCAAAGCTCAGCGCGGTATCTTGCGGCATACTAAAACCAAGCTTGCCGTCCGCTTGAAAATAGAGTGATTTGGTCTGGGTATTCGCTGGCGGCCAACTATCAAAACTACGCCAGCGGTTTGCACCAGTTTCAAAAATCCAAGCCTCGGGCAAAGCTGGTTTGTCACCACCTTTCAGATGATGTTTAAAGAAAGCGAATTCAATCGGCTGGTAACTGTAAGAAGTTTTAAAACCAAAATTCGCATCACCAATTTTTTCGCCAGTGGTACTAGTCCAACCGCCATGAACCCACGGACCTATCACCAGCGTATTGTTGATACCTGGATTGTTTTTTTCTATAGCCTTATACGTTTGCAATGGTCCATATAAATCTTCAGTGTCATACCAACCACCAACCGTCATTACCGCAGCTTTGATATTTTTCAGGTGAGGTAATAAGTTCTTAGCTTGCCAATAGCTATCGTAGTTAGGATGTTCCATCAGCTCATTCCAAAACGGAATCGCCCCTTTGAAATACTTGGTGTTGGCATTCGCCAGAGAACCCATTTCCAAGAAAAATTGATACGCATCGGGCACGCCCCAATCAAATCCGCGATCACTATTCACATCGGTAGGAACGGGCCGTGGCTTACCGAAGCCGCTGAAGAAACTGAACGCCAATTGCACATTAAATGCACCATTTCTATGCATATCATCGCCGCGGAACCAATCAGCAATCGGCGCTTGGGGCGACGCTGCCTTTAACGCTGGATGTGAGTCAATTGCCCCTGCTGAAGTGTAAAAACCAGGATATGAAATGCCCCATTGTCCAACCTTACCATTATTCGCGGGCAAATTTTTGATCATCCAATCAATACTGTCATAAGTGTCGCTGCTTTCATCGACATCATTTTTGCCCATTTTTTTACTAATGTGCGGACGCATGTTAACGAACTCACCTTCTGACATATTCTTTCCACGTACATCTTGGAAAGCGAAAATAAATCCTTCTTTTTCATAGTCAAATGTTGGCCCCAGGCGCGCTTTATATTTATCTGTGCCATAAGGTGCGACGGCGTAAGGCGTACGCACCAACAAAATCGGATAACGTTTATTGGCACTTGCATCGTTTGGTACATAGACTGAAGTGAACAATAATTTACCGTCCCGAGCGGGGATTCGGTACTCATATTTTGTGTAGTTCTTGCGTATATATTCGGCTCTTTGTGCCGGACTGTCTTTTTCATCAACGACAACTGAGTGACTGGCATTGGCAGCAACGGCGCTTGGCAAGGCAAACAATTGTATGCCTACCGCACCGCAAAATAAGGCGGCAAACAAATAGCTAGGGACGCGAAATCTCATCGAAGAACCTCTCAGAATAGAAAATAAGGGCGGCAAAAGTATGACTGAGGATGTCTGACCGCGTTGAGGCGAAATAAGTTCAGCAAATGCACTGGGCTTGATGCGATGTTGAGCCCGACTGTCGTGGTTACCAGAATAAGCGCAATGCGCTTCTCGAAGTAGTCATCTCACTCTGCGGTAAAGTCTGGCAAATCGGCCTCAATTTGCACAATCGAATTCACCCCTTGCTGGCGCGCTTGCCGCAAAGCCTGATCGGCACGCGATAATACTTGTTCAGAACTATCACCAGGAGAGTTTGCCGTTAAACCGGTACAGAAACTAATCTGCAGATCAGGAGCGACCTCCTGCCAATCAAACGCTTGCAATCGATCCTTCAAACGTGCCATCGCCTTACCACTTTGATCTAACCAAGTCGTTGGCATCACAATCGCAAATTCAGTTGCGCCGATGCGACCAAACGAATCAAGACTACGCAGCACCTGTGAAGCCTCAGTCGTCAGCACCTGCAATATGCGTTTCGTGACATCTTGACCATGCAGTTCCATAATCTCAAGCAAACGATCAATTCCTATAATCGCTACCGTGAAGGTATGCCCTGTTCTTTGTGATCTTTGCAGCTCCGCATCCAAACGCTCGATGAGCGTATTTCGGTTCAATGCGCCAGTCAAATGATCGTGAGTAACCAAAGTTTGTAGCTGCGCCATCACCGCCTCTAACTTCGGCACTACATCGTCACGACTATAACCTTCTTTAATTTGCGCAATGGCCTCCAACAACTGTTGCTGGGCGAAAGGGATCGTTTGTTTGGTATTTCTTGGCATGCAGGTCGCACTCAAAAAAGGGTTGATCAGAAGCTAATGATAGAAATGCAGCCATCGGATAATTGAGCTTACAATAGCTACTTTAAAGGCGTTCAGCAAGTCTGTATGAATTTTCTGTCGTATTCCTCACCGCTGCAAGCAATTCACAGCCAACTCTTCCCCGGTATCGAATTGTGGATTAAACGTGATGATCTATTGCACCCACAGGTTTCAGGAAATAAATTCCGCAAATTAAAGTACCCATTATTAACGACGCTGCCAGAAGGTCGAACTTTGATCTCGATGGGTGGCGCTTGGTCAAATCACTTACATGCACTGGCCTATGCCGGCCATGCTATGGGATTTAACACCATAGGATTAGTCCGTGGCTTAACAGATTCAGAGCAAACCGTAAGCGCAACTTTACAAGACTGCCGTGACTGGGGCATGCAATTGCATTTTGTATCTCGATCCGGCTATCGAGGATTGCGTGAACATCCAACGCAATGGCAACAGTGGATAGATTCAGATCCTGCGCAGTATTTATGGCTGCCGGAAGGAGGCAGTAGTGTCGCTGCCGTTCGAGGCGTGGCAGAGCTAATCGAAGAATTGCCGTGGATTCCAGAAAGTGTCGTCGTTGCCTGCGGAACTGGCACCACCCTCGCAGGCATCGTCGCGGGAATGCAAAATCGCGGACGCGTCATCGGCATTGTCGCTGTTCAGAACGCCGAATACATAAGATCTGATGTGACAAAAATGTTACTCGAGGCGACCTATCCCGCTTTTGAGAATTTTAATATTTTGCACGACTATACCCATGGTGGTTTCGCCAAGAGCTCTTCCGAGTTGCGCCAGTTTTGTACGCAATTTGTCGAAGAAACCCAGATTCCCATCGAACCAATCTACACGGGCAAGATGTTCTATGCCTTGCGTCAATTATGTTTGTCTGGACAATTCAAACAAGGTGAGCGCGTGCTGGCGATTCATACCGGTGGTTTGCAAGGCAATCGAGGCTTTCAGACAAAACAAGTCTGATAGGAGAAATTAGAAACGATGCTCATCAATCAGATGTTTATTGAAACTGTATTTCGTCCCACCTTGCAAAACATCGACTAATTTTCTCGGGTTCGCAGCAGAAATAAACACATCAGCAACACCATCTTTCACTCGGAATTTGGTTGCGGGACTCAAGATACAATTTGGCTTGAGCATGATGTGTCGAATTATTTTGGCTTTTTCGCTACACAACAAAAAATGATTTTCTTTGCGAAAATTAGCAAGCGGTATATTTAACCACCACCCCTCATCGCTCACGTAACGAACCAATTGAGAGAACTGTGTATTTCCCTCATGCAGAGCATTCCCTCGTAGTGATTCGTTGGCAATTTGTATCGCTTCAGCTTTATTCATTTCTTAAAATCTCAAATAAAAAAGGGCGAATCATTCGCCCTTTTTGGTAACACGCTTAGTTGCTTACTTTCCCCAATAGGAGAGGTATTTCGCACGGAAGTCGTTTGATGGATCAAACACGTCTTTTGGCCCACCATCATAGGTAATGTTTTGCAATGTCACTAAGTGCAAAGGCGCATTGTAACCGCTTGGAGCCACTTTCGACATCGCACGATTCAATTCATCGACCAATTGCCAGCCATGTAAAAACAGCGGTTCAGGCACACTACCAATTTGTAAATCACCTTTACGGATGCGCTTAAATGCCGTTGGCGACCCGTCACCGGCAGAAATACCACGTAAATTATTGCCAGCAATTACTTTCTCAATCTCTGGTTTATCCATCATATCGAAGTAAACATCGTTGACCGCAATCACATGTGTCCATTTCGTACCATGACGTTTGACCAGTCCATCAATTGTCGCCGGAAACTTTTTACGCGACTCAGTTAAAGGTAAGTCCTCTGTACTCAAGATACGGCAAGCTTCGCATTGACGTAAAGCCTCAACAATCGCACCTGATTTGGTGGCCATAAAAGGTGTTGAGGTATCGGTAAAAACAACAATACCTGCTTTATTGCTGGCCTCCGCCGCACCGAACAAAGCGGCGATCTGGGCGGCCTCTTTTGGGTCAGTGGTGACGTTCGTGAACAATCCTGGTACGGCTCCCGACTTAAAACTAGCGTGCCATCCAACCACTGGCACTTTCGCCTCCGCCGCAGCCGTCAAGCCTTTAGTTTGACTGGCGGCATCAACCCCCGCCAAGACGATACCTTGCGGTTTCATCTCTAATGCTTGCTTGACTACTCCAGCACCTAAGTTACATTGCCCACGGCAATCTAAGGGCAAGACCTGCCAGCCAGTTCCAGCAACTGCTTCTCGCATCCCCGTAAAGACACCAAAGGTTCCTGCATCACTCAAATCATGCGCGATAAAAACAATTTTTTTATCCTTCTGCAATTGCGGCCCGGAAGTTGGGCCATCCCATTTCGACTTTAAAGCGGAAGCTTTCGCCACTTTGGCATTCGCTGCGCTCATAAATTGCATGGAATTTTGTTGTGCTTGTGCCCCAGAAATGAAGCAAGACAAAAACAACATTACAAGTAAGCTTTTACTTTGGGAAATAGTCATAAATCCAGATCAGTCAGGGTAAACAATCAATAGCACAATTTCCATGGCAAATTGAATAGATGAAAATGTGCAAACGCTCAAAGATTATCGCAGAACGCACGCAAGTGCAATTAGGACGACCAAAAGTCGATGTTTGTGTGTGGCAACTGTGCACAATTAACCGCAACCACATAGAAATTTCGAAACTGAAAGCACCAAGCTCAAGCGACAAATCGATTTTACCCATGAAAAAGCCCAGACTTGTCATCTGGGCTCATTTACGCTCACTGAACTAACTGGTATTACTTTGCGGGAGTAGTTGCCGGACTTTCTGTGCCCTGAGTGGTCTTTGCAACGACATCAGGAACCGCATGCGCTCGAATCACCATCGTGCTGACAGCACTCAAGACCAAACCAAAAACCATTAACACAGCGCCCATTTTCAATAATGCTTTCATCTCATTCTCCATTCATACGTCATTAACCATCTAAGGCGTCAACTCCAATTCGTATCATCGTGCTGAATTAAGACAACATTCAACGCCATGGTGTCTATTCAAATCAGGTTTTAACTTTCTGATCGAACTGCGGAACGGACAAGTCGCAGATTCCACATTAAATACTTCCCGAATCCAATCACAGTCCAACGTGTCATCCAAATACACAGTAACAGCAAGACAGTACCAATCAAGAGCAAGCCAAATCCTAAAAATATATGTTTGGTCTGCATCTTATTTTTGATCGTCAACGTGCTTGCGTGCCTTTCTATGCGTGTCAATTCCAAACTATTTTCCAGATCATCCGTATTCATCCTATGCACTCCTTTGTCGACAGTCAAACCAGACTCGCTGAGATTGACAGTCAAGACGCCTGAACGATGTTGGTACTGATTATCGGATTGATGAACATGCGCACGATGTTGGTGATGAGGCAGCTTAAATTCCATCTGCGGAACGCCGGAAATACTTGCCGCAAAAGTCAAAATACCAGCAGCGTAAATGGCCAAAGAACTTATATAAGCAGCGAATAAAAATGCACCATATACAAATGCCGGAATCAACATAAAGAAGTTGAAGACCACCACACCAAGCATGGCAATGAATAAGACGAAAATATTGCCGATTCTAAAATCACTCTTTAAATTTTGGAATCTGACATTTGCACGCTTTTGTGCCGCGACCAAACGTGGGTTTGGTAACTTTTCAATCAATTCAGCTTCTGTTTTACCTGCAGCCAATCCATCTGCAAACAATTTTTCGTAATGACTAATCGTCTCTGTTTGCACGCCCTCAGGCAAGCCTTGCAATTCTTGTTGCAGCGTATTCATGTATTCGGTCTTGTTCACTTTGTTCTCCCTATCTACCTGGTTCGAAGTCATTTCTATCAATCGATGACAAGACTATAAAGTGAACTCATTTAAGGCGATATCAGATCGCGATGCATTGCAAATCTATGGGAATAAAGGGTAAATTTGAGCGATAAACGAAAATACGGGCAATCAACCCAGATTTTCCATTAGGCGCGTCGTCGACGCTATTTGAGCGCTGGCGGCGCATTTTCGGTCATTTTTTTCGTTCTTCGTTGCAAGTAGCTAGTTATTTGCGCCTCATTCACGTAAAAACTCCCTCGAAAAGTGCATCCACCATCGTCTCAAATCCCCATGGAAATTCTGGGTTAAAAAGTGCGTGCGGATTGACTGTTTAGTCTCATGTATAAAACTTTGTGCATGACTAAACACAGAACTCTGTTCAAAACAGGTTCAGTATGTCGTTTTACGACGGGTTTGGCGCCATCATAGGTCAAGCTTGCCGGCGTTTGATCCAGGCATCCACGATTTCTACCGCGGTAACTGGCAGGTGCAAACCAAGCTTAGTTCGGCGCCACAAGATATCTTGCGCACTGTGAGCAAACTCTGTGTCAAGTAAATAGGCTAGCTCACATGCATACAAACCAGGTACGACTTGCTCCCCCATTGAAGCGACATCTTTGCAGTCAGCCAAAACACGGTGAATCCGTGTTCCATAGGCACGCGCCATCCTGTTGACAAGTTCTGCGGGTAAGCAATGATATTGTTGGCGACACTGATCAACAAATTGGCTAAAGCCAAAGACATTCTGATTAGAGGGCAATGCAGAAACAATATCTCCGCCTGGCAGGCAAGCATTCTTAGTCCATGCCAAGGCCTGACAATTTAAATGTGCAGCAATCTGATTCACTGCCTCTTCAGCGAGCCGCCGATACGTTGTGATTTTTCCACCAAATACGTGCAAAGCAGGTGCTGGATCTTGCAAAAACTCTAAACGATAATCACGCGTGATCGATTGAGCATCGGTACGACCATCATCCACTAGTGGCCTGACGCCAGAATAGCTATGTACTACGTCCGCAGCCGATATTTGCTGTTGAAAATAGTGATTACAAAGCTCGCATAAATATTCAACTTCTTGCGCGGAAATTGTCAGGTGATTCAAATCGCCCTGATATTCAAAATCTGTCGTTCCAATTAATGTGAATTCAGATTCATAGGGAATCGCGAATACAATCCGGCCATCAGGATGTTGAAAAAGATAGGCGTGTTGGTGCGTGAAAAGACGTTTAACGATGATGTGGCTGCCCTTAATCAATCGCAGCTTCTTACGCGAACCAATGACATCGAGCTGCGACTGGAACTGTGCTGCCCATGCACCCGTCGCATTAACAATCATTCCGGCGTCAATTTCCAAGGTTTGCGCCCGATCCGTACCAATAAATTGGCTCAGCTGTGCCTTCCAACGCCCCTGACAGGGCTGAATTTTGTCGCAAATGGTATGGGTCAAAATCTGCGCACCACGCTCCTTCGCGTCAAGCGCATTGAGCACCACTAGTCGGGCATCATCAACCCAGCCATCCGCATATTCAAAACCGCGTTGCAGGTGGCTTTGCAAGCACACACCACTCTCATGTTCAGAAAAACGAATACTTTTCGTCGCGGGTAATAATTCACGACGTGCTAAATGATCATAGAGAAAAAGACCGGCACGCAGTAAGTAATATGGTCGCAAACCCTTAACATGGGGCATGACGAAACGAATTGGGGCGATCAAATTCGGTGCGATCCGCATCAAATTCTCACGTTCTATCAAAGCCTTACGGACCAAGGAAAATTCGTAATGCTCAAGATAGCGCAAGCCACCATGGATCAACTTGGATGATGCGGACGAGGTGTGTGATGCCAAATCATCTTTCTCGCACAAGATGACAGATAAACCACGCCCAGCGGCATCACGTGCAATGCCGGCTCCATTGACGCCTCCACCAACTATTAAGAGATCACAGCGTTGTTGAGTTGTTTCCGTTGGCATCATCAGATTATTTTTATTGATTTATATCAATATTTGGGAAATCGCGTCTATTTCCCCTAATTTCATGGGTATATTTTCTACTAGCGCGACCTTGATTATTTGAAATATATTATATGCCCAAAAGCAAGCATAATTTGTTCAACTACAACGTCAACAAATTATGTAATGTTTTTTCACAAATTAGGGAAAATATTGATTGTCATTTCCCTGCAAAATTGATAGTTTATTAGGCGATCAGATAAATATATGAGGATTTATAGCACGACAACTTAGTAACATTACAACAACCGCAAGAGGAGACACTACATGGGTAACCCAGCCATTGCATCAGAAGGTATGACAAAAGAAGAGCGAAAAGTCATTTTCGCCTCGTCACTAGGAACAGTTTTTGAATGGTATGACTTTTATCTTTACGGTACGCTAGCCGCCGTCATTGGTAAAAAATTCTTTACCGCGCTTGATCCAAACTCACAAATGATCTTCTCTTTGCTGGCTTTTGCCGCTGGATTTATCGTTCGTCCTTTCGGTGCGTTAGTGTTTGGTCGTTTAGGCGACATGATCGGCCGTAAATATACATTCCTAGTCACCATCGTGCTCATGGGTGGCTCTACTTTTATCGTAGGCTGTCTGCCGGGATATGAAATGATCGGTATTGCAGCACCGATTTTGTTAATTATTCTTCGTATGTTGCAAGGTCTGGCTTTAGGTGGCGAATACGGTGGTGCTGCAACTTATGTTGCTGAGCATTCTCCTGCCAATAAGCGCGGATTCTTTACTTCGTGGATTCAGACCACGGCCACGCTTGGACTGTTCTTATCCTTGTTAGTGATCTTAGGTGCGAGAACAGCCGTGGGTGAAGAGCAATTTGCCGACTGGGGCTGGCGTATTCCATTCTGGGTATCAGCATTATTGTTGATTATCTCGGTCTGGATTCGTATGTCGATGAATGAATCTCCAGCATTCGCAAAAATGAAATCAGAAGGCAAGGTATCAAAAGCACCGTTGACTGAATCATTTGGTAAATGGAGTAACTTGAAGATCGTTATTCTGGCCTTAGTTGGTTTAACAGCAGGTCAAGCGGTTGTTTGGTACACAGGCCAATTCTATGCATTGTTCTTCCTGACCAATACACTCAAGGTTGACAACGCGACTGCGAATTTGATGATCGCAGCGTCTTTGATTATCGGCACACCGTTCTTCGTTATCTTCGGTGCGTTGTCTGACAAGATTGGTCGTAAGCCTATCATTATGGCGGGCTGCTTAATTGCTGCATTGACTTACTTCCCTCTGTTTAAAGCATTGACCGAAGCGGCTAACCCAGCACTTGCGGCAGCACAAGCGGCAAACAAGATTGTAGTAACTGCTGATCCGACCGAATGTTCGTTCCAGTTTAATCCAACAGGCACGAAGAAATTCACAAGTTCATGCGATATTGCAAAGCAAGTTTTGGCTGCCAACTCTGCCAGCTACGAAACTGTAGAAGGACAAGGCCCAGCAACGATCGCGATTGGTACAACGGTTATTCAATCCTATAGTTCGACTGGTTTAGAAGCTGCAGATGCAAAAGCAAAAGATGCTGCATTCAAAAAATCTGTCACTGACGCGTTGCGCACTGCAGGCTATCCAGCTAAAGCAGATCCAGCGGGTGTGAATAAACCGATGATCATTTTGATCTTGTCTATTTTGGTGATCTACGTAACCATGGTTTATGGTCCAATCGCAGCGATGCTGGTAGAGATGTTCCCTACACGTATCCGCTACACCTCGATGTCTCTGCCATACCACATTGGTAATGGCTGGTTCGGTGGATTGTTACCAGCAACAGGCGTTGCGATCGTTGCTCAAACTGGCAATATGTACAATGGCTTGTGGTATCCGATCATTGTCGCTGCCGCAACTTTTGTCATTGGTATGCTGTTTGTTAAAGAAACAAAAGACGTTGATATCTATGCCAACGACTAAATCACAAACATTGCAAATTGTCGCAATGAAGTAAATGAAAGCTCGATCAGAAATGATCGGGCTTTTTTTGCGCCCCAACAATGCTTTTTTTTATATAAAAATACAAATTATATAAAATGTTCGATACTATGAGCATGCGTCCGACTTCCTATATAAACTATTCGCAGTCATAACGCATAGCAATTGCCTCGCGTAATTTAATTAAGGACGAACTATGAGCAAAATCTATTTCGATAAAACCGACAAGGGCCGAGTAGAAATCACCAACCGTACTTATCAGTTAAGTGCAAAGTTTCGTCCCTTGCTTGTGATCGTGGATGGCAAGCATACGCTTGAAGAATTACTCAAAAGTGTACAAGGACTTGGTCTGTCACAGGCACATCTCGACACCTTAGAATCAGAAGGATTTATCGTTCGACGCACAGAAAGTGGCGAAACCACCGCCGTGACTCCAGTAGCAGAGATGAAAGCAGCTGTAGCCCAACCAACAGTAATCGCGAATCCAATCGCACTGACGCCTGAACAAAGCGCTGCACGGTTGATGGCGATCCGTACTTTTTTTAATGAAACCGTTAAAAGCAATTTAGGTTTGCGCGGATTTGGCATGCAACTAAAAGTAGAGCGTGCCGAAACGCTGGATGATTTTCTACAGTTAAGAGAGCCTTATCTCGAAGCGGTTGAAAAAGCAAAAAGTGCAGAACTCGCCAGAACTTTGGCCGCTAAGTTGGATCAGTTATTTGCAGGTCAACTTTCATAAATATTGATACTGCGAATACTATCTCGCAAGCAGATAGTATTCTTGTTGCTCTCAATAATTGGGTTGTAGCTTATTGAAAAGCTGAGTATCAGCTCGTCGCCATAAAATCCAAATATAAACGTCGGGCTAAACTGGCGATTTCACCCACTGGCATTTGATGCGATTCAAATCGCGTGCACGGCATCACTTTAGCGAAATTGCCAGTGTTAAAAATTTCGCGAGCGGTCAGGAGCTCTTCAACTCGAACAGATCGCTGTTCCACTTGAACGCCTTGCGTTGCGAGTAAATCAATGACCCTGGCACGTGTGATCCCGGATAAGAAAGTCCCATTTGGAATTGGCGTTACCAAGCGACCTTCTGCAGTCACAAAAAACAAATTTGCAGTCGCAAATTCTGCAACATATCCTTGTGCATCACATACCACGGCGTTCTCAAAACCACGGTTTTTTGCATCGAGCAAAGCCCTTGTTGTATTTGGATAGAGGCAGGACGCCTTGGCATCAGTCGGTGCCATCAAGGGACTTGGCCGTTGCTGACTAGCCAGGCATGCAGAGAAGCCCGTGAACGGTGGCAAAGGGGCATCAAACAAGCTCAGCGCAAAACCAGACTGACTAGGAATTAGTAAGCCTTCGGTTCCAAAAATCAAAGGCCGAATATACAACTCAGCATCCTCAGGAAACTTCCCGACACCAATGCGACAGAGATTCTCTAATTCTTCCAGAGAATAAGGGCAAGTTAGGCCTAAATATTCTGCCGAACGGATCGCTCGAGCAAGATGCAAACGCAAATCTGGTAAGTGTCCACGAATTGCTCGCGCGCCGTCAAAAACCGACGAACCTAGCCAAACACCATGATCCATCGCGCCCATCACCGGGACATTTCCCTCTGACCACACACCGTTCGTGAATGTTAAATACATGTTGACACCCTATTCTAAAATCAAATCAGCCTGCCTTGAACACGCTAATCGCTATATTCAACGTTTGTTTGCTCATTTTAGATAAAATAAAACCCGTCGGCGATGGACGGGTTTTGTATAACTCAAGCACGACTACACTACTCAAGCTTCCAGACGAAATCAATCTTTGCCCACATCTGGTCTGCTTTACCATCTTTCGTGCCAGCTTTGAATTTGCACAAACTTAGTGCTGACAACGCGGCTTTATCTAAGCTTTTAGAGCCGCTAGATTTTTCAACTTTGGACTCAACAACCTTGCCGTCTGGAGAAATCAAAAAACCCATCGTGACAGTTCCAGTTTCTTCGTTCATCAATGCGGCTTTAGGGTATTTCGGTGAATCACATGATTTACTATCCATAACAGGCGCGACATCTGCTGCATGGCTAAATCCGGACATCGCCATCAACAAACCAATTGCAATCAGGGATAATTTAGCGTTCATAGACAAACTCATTCAAATTAATTAATTAAAAGTCGGTATTTAGAAATATTAAAACTTCCAAACATAATCTACCTTGACCCACATTTGCTCTAGCTTACCATCTTTTGACCCAGCTTTAAATTTACATAGAGCAAAGGCACTCAAAGCCGCTTTATCCAAACTCTTGGAGCCGCTGGACGTGTCAATCTTGGACTCCATCACCTTACCATCAGTTCCAATTAAAAACGCCATCGTGACGGTACCAGTTTCTTCGTTAATCAGTGATGCTTTGGGGTACTTGGGTAATTCGCATGATTTGGTATCCATAGCCGGTGAAATGACTGCAGCACTAGCATTTGAATACAAAAACAAACTAACATAAAAACTCAGAAGTACAGATAAGATTCGCATATGTCCACCTTTGATCAACAAAGCATTAACCGTTATCAAATCACCTTAGTGCTACTGGATACTATACTCAGTATTTAAAACTCTTCCCAATCATCATCGTTCGCTTTCGCTGGTGCATCTCGCTTAGGTGCTGACTTAGTTGCCGACTTAGGTGCTGGTTTAGCAGCAGGCAGAGATTTAATTGATGAATTAGGCTTTTTCGCCACGGCGACTGGCTCAACACGACGTGCTGGTGGTGGGCTAGCTGGGCGATTTGCAAATGCATTCTGTTCATTGGCATTGAGTTTAAAGATGCTAACGACCTTAGCCAATTCACCTGCTTGATCCTGCAAACTTTGTGCGGCGGCGGCAGCTTCCTCAACCAAGGCAGCATTTTGCTGTGTCATTCCGTCCATCTCAATAATGGCTAAGTTCACCGCTTCGATTCCAGAACTTTGTTCTTGGCTAGCAGCACTGATCTCAGCAATGATATCGGTAACGTGGCGAACACTAGAAACAACTTCATCTATCGTTGCACCAGCTTGGCCGACCAACTTACTACCAATCTCAACCTTCTCTACCGAGTCACCGATCAATGTTTTAATTTCTTTTGCCGCTGCAGCACTACGTTGCGCCAAGCTACGAACTTCAGATGCCACGACAGCGAAACCACGGCCTTGTTCACCGGCACGTGCAGCCTCAACCGCGGCATTCAATGCAAGAATATTGGTTTGGAAAGCGATACCATCAATCACACTAATAATATCAACGATCTTCTTAGCGGATTCGTTAATAGAGCTCATGGTATCAACCACTTCAGCGACCACCACGCCGCCTTGACGAGCAACGTCAGACGCTGATGCGGCCAATTTATTCGCCTCACGTGCATTGTCGGCATTTTGTTTAACGGTCGTTGTGAGTTCTTTCATCGAAGCCGTGGTTTTTTCCAAGGAACTTGCTTGCTGTTCAGTACGAGAAGATAAATCTAAATTACCCGTAGCAATTTCACGTGATGCCGTAGCAATCGTATCGGTACCAACACGAACCTGACCTACAATATTCACTAAGCTATCACGCATCGTTTTCATTTCTGCGATCAAACTTTCCGAATCACCTTTTTCTGTATCAATTACACCTGACAAATCACCTGCCGCAATTTGACTAGCGATGTCGGCTGCATAATCTGGTTCACCACCTAACTGCTTCAGCAAACTGCGTGTGATAAACACCGCAGCAATAATGCCTAAAACCAAGGCGAGGCCGCCGAGCATTAATAAAACGTTTCGGGCGTTACTAAATGCAGACTTCGCACCCTCTGCTACAGCTGCATTTTTCTTGTCTTCCAGATCAACAAACTCATCCAATGTTTTAAACCAATCATCTTGAACCGGACGAATTTTCTTGATCAAGCCAATCGTTGCACTTTCTGGATCATTAGCGATACCCAAATCACGCGCCAAATTTGGCAAAGGTGCAGCTGCTTTTTCTTTCTCTTTCAGCTTCGTCAATAAAGTACGCTCTTCTGGGGAAGAAGTAGCGTCGTCTTTCAGCATCTCTGCAAGCTTGGTTTCCTTCTCGTTATACGATTTTGTTTGCTCGTCGATCCGCTTAAGATCTTTGGACATATCATCAATGTCGGTCAGCAAAGTCAAATTACGTAAAGACACTTGACGGTCGTACACGATAGCGCGCATATCAATGATCAAGCGGCTTTTTACATTGCTCACATTGACAATGTCTTCGAGTCGATCCTGAATCAACGCCATTCTGGAAATGCCCAAGCTTGTCACTGCGATCAGCAGAATCAAAACTAGCGCAAATCCAAGCCCAAGGCGTTTGCCCACTTTCATTGTAGTTAAGTTCATGTCGATTCAACCAAGTAAGGAAGTTTAAAAATTCCGATATTAATGCCGTCTTGAAGATCAGCGATCAATTCGAGTCTTATATTTATTAAGCAATGAGGAAAAAATTCATTCTCGCAAAAAATGCCAATTTGTCGGAAAAGACAAGTCGACTTCTTGGTTAGAATATACTCCATTTTTGCCTGTTGGCAAGTCATCTAGTGGCAAAAAACCACTGCATTTTTCCGAGTAAAAAGAAATCACTTCGCAAAGAAAAATTTCCGCAAGGTAATTTTACACCGAAGTAAGACCTCACTCAACAAAGTTTTCTCTTTACAAATCAATGACATCCGAAAACTTAATGGACGAAATTTTGTTCGCGTACGGCCACCAGAAGTTCTTGAATTGTTTGAGGATCATAAGTTCTAAGAATTTTCTTTACGCTAGCCTCTAATTCTGAAATATCGGTGCTAAGAATTTCTTGTTTAATCTCAGGCAACAAAGCTGCCGGCATCGAGAGTTCTCGAAAACCCATGCCAATTAACAAGCGCGTTAATTTAATATCACCGGCCATTCCACCGCAAATAGCCACAGGAATTTCAGCCTTTTCCCCGGCAGTTACCGTCATATGCAAGAGCTGCAGAATTGCTGGATGTGTATCATTGTAAAGGTGGGCGACTTCATGATCAGCGCGATCAATTGCTAAGGTATATTGAATCAAGTCATTCGTGCCTATTGATAAGAAATCGAGCTTTTTCACAAACATAGGCAAACTCAAAGCGGCAGCAGGAATTTCAATCATGGCGCCAACTTGTACCTGCTCATCAAACGCAATCCCTTCACTACGCAATTCTTCCTTAGCCTGACTGATCATGGACAAGGACTGGTCGATCTCGAATGCATGTGCAATCATGGGAATTAAAATATGCACAGTACCAAAAGCGGATGCACGCAAAATAGCCCTAAGCTGTGTCAAAAAAATCTGTGGCTCTTTTAGGCAATAACGGATGGCGCGTAAACCTAAGGCTGGATTTAAAATATTATGTTCGTGATGATCTAAAGGTTTATCCGCACCGACATCCAAAGTACGAATGGTAACAGGCTTACCTTTCATGGTCTGAACCGCCCGTTTATAGGCAAGAAATTGCTCTTCTTCCGTTGGCAGATGTTGTTCTGCGCCTGTACGTCCCATAAATAGAAATTCAGAACGAAATAAACCAACACCACTAGCGCCAGCATCCAAAGCTGCCTGGGCATCTTCAGGCAATTCGATATTCGCTAACAAAGTAATTTCAATTCCATCCAGACTAATTGCTGGGGTCTTTTTAAGCTTACCTAGTTTTTTCTTTTCTTTTAATAAAACTGCTTGCTGATTTCTATACTGCGCAATCAGCAACGGTGAAGGCGCCACAATCACAACACCTGCATCACTATCAATGATCAACCAATCATCTTGCATGATCAAATGTGAGGCGTTGCCTAACCCAACCACAGCAGGGATACCTAAACTACGCGAGACAATCGCCGTGTGCGAATTGGTACCGCCCTCATCGGTGACAAAGCCAGTAAACGCGACATCACGAAATTGCATCATATCGGCTGGGGAAATGTCTTTTGCCACCACAATCATGTTGGCATTTTGCTCGTCTACCCCTAGGGCACGCGGCAGCTGATAAGCACTACCTGTCAACACTTTCAGAACACGTTCTGCGACCTGTTGAATATCGGCTTTTCGCTCACGTAAATATGCATCTTCAATTTCATCAAATTGGGCGGACAGAACGTCCACTTGGGTGACCAATGCCCATTCAGCGTTGTAGTGCCGACTGCGAATAATATCGAGCGGGGCTTCCGAGACCATGGGGTCGGACAAAATTAAAGCGTGAACGTCTAAGAAAGCGCCCAATTCAGTTGGTGCATCTGTTGGCAACTCGGCCCAAATTGATTGCAAATCGATTTGCACCTTTGCGATCGCTTGTTGCAAACGTTCTACTTCAGCTTCAACTTGCTCCTGCGCGACCAAATAATGTTTGACGTCCATCGCGGCAGGGCGCAATAAATGCGCACGGCCGATCGTGATACCGCGCGATACAGGAATACCTTGTAAAGTGAAGGATGCCACGTGACCTCGTTATGTAGTGTGGTGATTCAACAAAATAAAATGCACAATCACGGCTTCATTCATTTTCGCCAAAGCGATCATTGATTAGCGCTGCAATCGCATCAAAGCACGCTTGTTCATCTTCACCATTTGTTTCTAATAAGACTTTGGTGCCTTTACCAGCGGCCAGCATCATGACACCCATAATCGACTTGCCATTAACACGACGATTATTTCGCGTCAGCCATACTTCACATTTAAACTTTCCACCTAGCTGGGTCAATTTAGCGGAAGCACGTGCATGCAGGCCTAGTTTATTAATAATTTCAATTTCTTGTTGAATCATTTTTTATTCACTTTACGTCGTGCGAACCTGATTAAAAAAACTACTTCTGTGTACGTCAACTCTGCCCGATACGAATACGATTCTCAATCTTAGTTGCGCCATTTTGGCCACCCGCCAACGCCATCTCAACTACGACATCTAATTGATCCTGTCGATAAGTAATCGCACGCAACAGCATGGGCAAACTAATCCCAGCAATAATCGCCACTTGATTTGCTTCACCCATTTGAGGGCAGCAATTAGATGGTGTACCTCCAATAATATCTGTCATGATCAATACGCCAGAGCCATCATCCAAACGCATGATCGCCTCACGCGCTAAACGACGAACATCATCTACATTCTGATCTGCAACCACATCAAGCGCCTCAAGACGTTCTGGCTTACTGCGAAATACGTGTGACGCCGCCTCAATGAATGCACTTCCCAAAGGCGCATGCGTCAATAAAAGTAAACCTACCATGCCGTCTTCCTAGTTAAATCACAATTCTTTAATAACATTTATTGCTTGGCTACTCTTCTATTAGTTGCCATCACTTGTCTCTCAAGCGCATCAATAAACATCGCGGCGACTTTAATGCCGGTTTGTTCTGTAATTTCTTGGAAACAGGTTGGACTAGTCACATTCACTTCCGTCAGAAACTGACCAATCACATCTAATCCTACCAGTAACAAGCCGCGTTCTAACAGTATTGGCGCCAATGTCTGTGCAATTTCGAGATCGCGTGCAGTCAATTGTTGCGCCACACCGACTCCACCTGCCGCTAAATTACCACGCACCTCACCATTTTGTGGAATTCGTGCTAACGCGTAGGGAACGACCTCACCACCAATCAACAAAATACGTTTATCTCCATGCACAATCTCAGGGATATATTTCTGTACCATAATGGTACGGGCCTGATTGTCGGTCAAGGTTTCGATAATCGCCCCCAAATTCATACCGTCTTCACGTACCCGAAAAATTCCCGCACCACCCATGCCATCTAATGGCTTGAGAATAATGTCGCGATGCTGTGCAAAAAAAGCGCGTATTTTTTGCTCATTACGAGTAACTAAGGTCGGAGTCGTAAATTGCGGAAACTGGGCAATACTCAATTTTTCATTATGATCCCGAATGGCCGACGGTTTATTCAAAACCAAAGCACCTTGCTGCTCTGCCAAGTCCAGCAGATAGGTGGCGTAGATGTACTCCATATCGAATGGTGGATCCTTGCGCTGCAAAACTGCGTCAAATTCCGCCAAGCTACTTTCACATACCTCGCCTAAACGATACCAATTCTGCGCATCTTGCGTTAAATGAACCTCTTGCACGGACGCGACTACAGAACCCGAGATGAGCGCCAAATCGGCTGGTTCAAATGCATAGATCTGATGACCACGGGCGACGGCCTCAACCATCATCGCGTAGGTAGAATCCTTGTAGATTTTAAATTGCGACAACGGGTCGGTAAGAAATGCGATTTTCATAGTTTATCTGGGCTCAGTAAATTTCCGGATTTGGATCTGTCTTTTCCAACTCTAAGGATGCGGCTAATAAAGCGAGTCGCGCCACCACTCCATACATGTAAAAACGGTTCGGGGCAGCGGTACCTGGTTTCGCGCGCATATCTGGCACAGCATGTTGCTGCGCGAATGCCAATGGCACGAACTCCATTCCCGGCGCATTCAGATTTTCGTCGACGCCGCGATCTTGATGTACGCGGTAAAAGCCACCGACGACATAGCGATCTATCATGTAAACCACAGGCTCAGCGACACTTTCTTCTATCTGCTCGAATGTGTAGACACCTTCTTGCACGATGTAATCATGAACTTCACGACCATCTTTGACCACCGTCATCTTGTTTCGCTGTTTCGAGTTTAGATCACGAACCTCGCGTGAATCGCGCACGGTCATAATCCCCATGCCGCAGGTACCCGCATCCGCTTTTACAATAACGAAAGGCTTATCCTTAATGCCGTATTCTTTGTACTTTTTACGGACCTTTGCCAAGATCGTGTCAACCGTCGCCATCAAGCCATCAAGACCTGTACCCGCTTCAAAATCGACATCGCCACATTTAGCAAAAAATGGATTAATCAACCAAGGATCAATTTCCACCATTTTCGCAAACTTTTTCACGACCTCGTCATAGCTGGCGAAATGATTCGTTTTACGCCGCATCGCCCAGCCGGCATGCAAGGGCGGGAGTAAGGTCTGCTCATGAATGTTTTCTAAAATCGCTGGGATGCGTGTCGACAAATCATTGTTTAACAAGATCGTACAAGGATCAAAGTTTTTTAAGCCTAATCGACGTCCATTGGCAGACCGCTGCAAGGGTTCCAACAATAATTCTCCACCGTCAGGCAACACGATGCTCTTCGTTTCAAGACAACTCTCATCCAAGTTACCCAAGCGAACATTTAAGCCAGTTTGACGATAAATCTGCATTTGGCGTGCAATGTTTTGCCAATATGAAGCATTGCATGGCCGGTCTTCAGGAATTAACAACAAATTACGCGCATCTGGACAATATTTCTCAATCGCCGCCATCGATGCTTGTACTGCTAACGGCAGCATTTCTGAACCAAGATGATTAAAACCGCCCGGAAATAAATTCGTATCAACTGGTGCCAACTTGAAACCTGAGTTGCGCATGTCAACTGAACAATAGAAAGGTGGCGTGTGCTCCTGCCACTCCAAGCGAAACCAACGCTCAATTGAGGGCGTCGCCTCAAGAATTTTTTTCTCAAAATCGAGTAAGGGACCGTTTAAAGCGGTGGCGAGATGGGGAACCATAATGACCTTTACAAACAATGGGACACTGCGACTTTCAAGAAACCCATCAGGTATTCAAAAAGCACGTGCGTTAATCTTTACAACTTGGGGCGGTTTAACAATTCTCAAGATCTCGAGCAACCAGCCTTCAAACTCAAATTTCTAACGGAATTATTCACGCATTTCGATTTCTATGCAGACTTCGCCAATAAATTGAAATGTTCGACCATTGGTGGCGCAGAGAAAAATGGCCCAACGATGCTACGCCACTCAGTAAATGCAGCAGATTCGCGAAAATCAATCGTATGATTTTCTAAAGTATCCCAAAAAATCATCAGTACATAACGTTCAGGAGACTCAATGCCCTTATTTACTTTAAAACCACGAAATCCTTTCGCGTGCACAATGACTTGATTCAAGCCTTGTTGAATCGCGACATCAAATGCGACTTGTTGACCGGAGTGGATACGTATATCGGCTAATTCCAAAATCATCTTTCAAGCTCCTTTTCATTATCGATTCATTATCAATTTCTTAGCGGCTTCATTGTATTCAATGCTAAATGAAGCAATCAAACTCAAACCAAGCCATATTCACTTAATTCTTTTTTTACATAAGAATAAAACACGGGTGCGGCCACCACGCCGGGTAAACCAAACAATGCTTCCATGACTAAAATCGCAGTCAATAATTCCCACGCTTTTGCATTGACTTGAGACCCGATAATTTTTGCATTGAGAAAATATTCTAACTTATGAATGACCACCATAAATGTCAGCGATATTGCTGCCATATATAAAGAATGAGACAGACTAACAATCACAATCACCGTGTTTGAAATGATATTGCCAACCACTGGGATTAATCCTGCAATGAAAGTCACCGCTATCATGCTTTTCACTAATGGCAAATGAACACCAGCGATTGGCAAAATAAGCGCCAAAAAGATCCCCGTAAATACGGTGTTAATGAGTGAAATACGTACCTGTGCAAAAACTACCCGATGAAACATATCCGCTAAATACGCGGTTCTTTGATGTAGAGCCGCAGCAAACGGGCGATATTGATGAACCCGTGTCACGTCTTGCAAAGCAACCATACTACCAATGACCATGCCAAGTAAAAGATGAATAATCAAGTGCCCAGCTTCTTGTCCAAGTATCTTCGCTTCGCCAGCATGTTCGCGCAAAGCAGTCGTTAACATCCGCTTTAATGCATCAATATCTTCTGGCAAATAGGTGCTGACCCAAATCGGCAACTGCTGCCTTGATGTTTCAAGCAGCTCAGCAAGTCTTTGTAGCAAAGACTGCAAATTTCCAGAATCGCTGCGCAAAAAGATAACGACACCCCAGATCCCCATGCTAATCATGAAAATAATCAGCACCGATAAAAACACAACGGCAATCATTCTCGCTTGTTGATTACTGAACTTATGTTGGATTGTAGGCACTAACAGCCGCACTAGCGAATACAGTAATAAGCCAGAAAACAAAGCGACCAGTAATCCCGCTTTCAATACCAGCAATAAAGCCAATCCTGCGCAAAGATAAGAGGCAATAATGGGGGTAGATAATTTATTCGCGACATGCATAGTTTTTCCAATTCGAGGAGTTTCGAGATTCACTTTGAGATGTCCAAAAATCATTTCAAAGTTTCGCAATAAATAAAGTCATGACATGCTAACGGCATTTGACTTGAAAAGCATTGTTATCACGAGAATAAGCTGTTTCTTTTTACGCAAAAAATCTTTCCACGCATCTATAAATTACAGCTACTATCGCCAATTCAACCAATACAATTAGTGGTTTATAGTATGATCTTGACACGCAATTTGTGCATATTCGACGCCACCTTCACCTCTTACCCAACCACCTTCGTTCCGCAATCGGTCTATGAGTAAATCACTAAAACAATACAGTCTACTGATCTGGATTTCATTAATTCTCATTCTCGGTTTTATGGCGGTGTTAGCGACCAGCTATTTGGTTTCAAAAGATGCCTTGCGTCGTGGCTTGTCTGAAAACATGCTACCGATTACTGGCGACAATATTTACTCGGAAATTCAGAAGGATATTCTCCGTCCTGTTTTTGTCTCGGCTCAGATGGCGAACGATACGTTTGTACGCGACTGGATTCTTGATGGTGAACAAGATGGCGCGCAAATTTCAAGATACTTAAAGGAAATCAAACTCAAGAACAATGCGATTTCTAGCTTCTTTGTGAGTGATGTAACGAGAAATTATTACTACCCAGATGGCTTACTCAAAAGTGTGAGCGAAACCGAAGTACGTGATCAATGGTTCTTCCGTGTCAAAAATCTAAAGGCTGCATATGAAACCAATGTCGATATTGACATGGCGAACCAAGATAGCATGACCATTTTTACCAATTATCGGGTACTCGATTACAACGGAAAATTTCTGGGTGTAGTCGGGATTGGACTGACGCTCAATACGATGAAGCATTTGATTGATACTTATCAATCACGCTTTCAAAGAAAAATTTACTTCGTCGACAAAAAGGGGAATCTGGTTCTATCGGGAAGTTCATTTAAACAAAAGAAAGTGAATATTTCGACGCTGCCAGGTCTTGATCAAATTGCTAAACAAATTTTGGCCAACACTAAAAATGAATCATTACATCTAGAATATTCCTTAGACAATGAATCTATCTATTTGAATTCTCGTTTCATCCCTGAGCTTGGCTGGCATCTTTTGGTTGAACAAAATCTGGAGTCGGAATTAAAACCTTTGCAAAAACTATTGCTGGTCAATGCAGCGATTGGCTTTGGCATCACCATTGCAGTTTTACTGATCGTGTTGTTTTCAGTGCGTCGCTACCAAAATCGAATAGAGAAATCCGCTGCGACCGATCCGCTAACCAAACTATTGAACAGACAGGCATTTGATTTCGTTTTTCAACAAGCGATCTTAGATAGTGAGCGTTCACGTCAAACCTTGTGTGTCGCCTTAATGGATATTGATCACTTCAAAAAGATTAATGATAAACACGGTCACTTGGTTGGTGATCATGTGTTGAGAGAAATTGCTGCAATATCGCGTCGGTCATTACGTGAGAGTGATGTGATATGCCGCTGGGGTGGCGAAGAATTTCTTCTATTATTGAAAAATTGCTCGTTAGAGAAAGCGACATCCATAGCGGAAAATCTGCGCAGTACAATTGCGGCGAACGATTTTTCTCGCACCACCGATTTGACCAAAGGTCGTTTATCTTTAACTGTTAGTATGGGTGTGGCTGAATGCAAGGCGCAAGAAAGTGAAGATAGCGTTTTCGAACGCGCGGATGTCGCCCTGTACCAAGCTAAAGAAAACGGCAGAAACAGTGTTTACTTTGCAGAGTAATTTGGCAGACAACAAAGTCTCATCAAACCTTAGCGTTCAGAAGTACGCTTTGCAAGATGCATGGTTGGCTTAATAAACGCTTGATACAAGTCACCCAACTCCGTATTCCATGCGGCAACCTGAGCAGCCTGTGCCGTTACCGTTGCCAGGTCACCACGCTTAATGGGCCCCGTCAACGCATCACGGGTACCAAGCGTGGAAATATTTGCTAAGGAATTTTGCGCCAAAGACTGCGCCATTTTTTTTGCCAAATCGGGCGCAATTCCCGCCGCACAATAAGCGGCTATCGCGGTGTCCAACAAGCTCACCAGATAGTTACTCGCAAATACAGATCCAGCATGATAAAGCAGTTTATGCTCGGGATTGATGATCACTGTTTCTGCTCCAATCTTTTGGAAGGCAGGAATGAGGACATCTAAGGCTTGAGGACTACCTTCGACGCTACAAATTGTTCCCGAAAAATCACTCACTGCTAAAGCAGGTTCTGCAAAACTACGTACCGGATGAACACTCGCTAATTGCAGAGAAAGCTGGGCTAATGCCGGGCATAAGCTAACAAGGTCCCGGGAAGATTTCGCGCCACTGCAATGAAATAGAATACTGCCAGGCTTTAATTGATTCGCATCAATCAAAGATTGCGTGACTGACGCGAAAGTATCATCTGGCACAGAGAGCAAAGTGATGTCCGCCGGAACCATCTTAGTCAATTCTGTGACCGGCTGACCTTGTCCAATAAATGCCAATGCGCGTTGGCTACCTTCTAAGCTCGTACTAAAAAGCTGTGAAATCGCAAAGACCTTATGCTGTGCGAATAAACGCCCAAGCGTCTTGCCGACGCGTCCGGTGCCGATCACGCTGAAATTTAGCATACTGAGGAATTACCCTCGTAAGAGAAGTTCACATCATTCACTTTATAAGGATTCTTTGATAATTCGGCCACTAGTTTTTTGTATGGGTCGGGCATTGTGCGGATATAGCCGCGCGAAGATTGCTGACTGTTCCGGTGATATTTGCACGGGTTCTTTCATGACCATCCACAGAACGCCCTCACTGCATGGAGGCGTCGTTAATGAGCCCATGTAAGTATAGTATTCATGGCGCTTCGGCAGCAACTGTGTCACATCGAGATTCTTTAAGGCTTTAACAATCTCATTCTTTTCCAAAGGTAAATTGTTCCACACGCTTTGTATCACAGGGTGCGGCTCTCCTAGTTCCAGCAAAACGGCGACTACAGCCAACTTCGCATCACGATCCTTATGTACAAGATGCGCAACCATTTCAAAGCCTTTACCATTTACTCTTTCTTCAGAGGGACGATGAAAATGCAATTGATTCAACTCGAAATTTTTTCCTGACACATTCAGGTAATTCCCCGCACCCAAATTAACTTGTATGGTGTGACCTGTATCAATAACTTGAAATTGACTTGGTTTATAGTCAAAATTCAGTGTATCGAGTTCGACCTTAATACCATCACGAATATCAATTGGCGACTGACGCTCACCAAGATCACACTTGATGTTTGAAGGGTTTAACTTGCCCCAGGCTAGCGGCCCTTCTTCACCCTCATAAGACCAATGTTTCGCAGCCTTCTTTGACTTATCATCGGCACTGACCGTTTTCTTCGCAGGGATCACATATGGTCTGACGAAAGGACGAGCAGCAGGCTTGCTGACATCGTCTTTGTCTTTTCGGATTTCAGCTAAACGTTCTGCTATTTTCAGTGCCAACTCATCGGCTGCCTGTGCCTCTTTCTTTCGCGCGGCAGCCTCTGCTTTTGACTCCTTGATTGGCGTTTCCTTGAGCTGTTTGATTTCGTCTTTTAAAGGAACTGATGCCTCTTCTTTTGCCGAGGCTTGTTTGATTGGCTTTGTTACTGTGTCGCTAGCATAAGCAGGCAATGCCATAAACAATAAAGATAAAATCAAGCTAGGTGGGCGCATAATAGAATTTCCGGTTGGTCTTATGTGCTTTACGGCAATTTTCGCGAAAAACTTGAACCCGTCGAGATATTCGACATACCGCTAGTTCTCAGCCATCGTTGATTTTCGACTCTCAATTTTTACCCAAATAGCGCGCTTGGTTTCATTACTTGCTTTACTCCACAATGTAATCTCTTCGAGCGTACGCAAACAGCCTTGGCATAAACTAGTGTTACTATCAATTTTGCATTGTTTGATACAAGGTGAAGCTACTTCGACTTGAGTGACAACGTTACCGATCATTTTCTTTTTCTCCAACGACTAATTCTTTTTGCCTCAACCAATTTACTACACCTTGTCCAGCGGTGACTCCCGTCGCAAAACACGCACTTAACAGATAACCTCCTGTTGGCGCTTCCCAATCCAGCATTTCGCCAGCGCAAAACCAACCAGGCTTCGAGATCAGCATAAAATCCTCATTTACTTCGGCAAAAGCGACACCTCCAGCGCTACTGATTGCCTCGTCAATTGGAAATGGGCTTTGCAAACGCAAGGGTAGCGCTTTAATACTTTTTGCTAGCGCAACATTATCCTGAATAACAGAAACGGGTAAATTTTCATGTAGTAAGGCACAATGCACTGGATGCAGGCCAAGCTTACTACGTAAATGACTAGATAAGGAACGTGACCCACGCGGACTGCTTAGCTCTTCGATGACCCGCTCTTGCGATTTTCCTGGCAATAAATCTAGCGCTAATTCAGCACATCCGGATGCTTGAATCGTTTCACGTATGTCAGCGGAAAACGCATAAATCAGACTTCCCTCAACGCCTCTTTCCGTGATTACAAACTGTCCTGTTTTAGAAAAAGTTTCCTTGTGAATGTTTTTCAAACTGACGTTGACATTCGTGAGCGGCGTACCTGCGAATTTCTGCTTGAAATAATCAGACCATCCAACAACGAAGCCACAGTTACTTGGCTGAAAAGGCATGGTAGCAATTTTCTCACTCGCGAAAATCTCCGCCCATTTGCCATCAGAACCAAGCCGTTGCCAGCTTGCACCACCCAATGCAAATATAATTGCTTTAAATGTCTGATTGACGATCCCTTCTGGTGTAGAAAAGCGTAATTGCTGATGCTCAACACCAACCCATTTATGTCGCATATGAAATCTTACGCCATCCGCTTTTAATCGATGAAGCCAAGCCCTAAGTAATGGGGCAGCTTTCATATCGATGGGAAAGATACGGCCGGAAGTACCGATAAAGGTTTCGACTCCCAATTTACCAGCCCATTCACGAATCTTGTTCGCATCAAATTGACGTAAACTTGGCGCCAAGATGTCAGCGTTCTGTCGATAGCGTGACTTAAATTGATCAAATTCCTCTGCGTGTGACAAATTCATTCCGCTTTTTCCCGCCAGCAAAAATTTTCTTCCAGCTGACGGCATCGCATCATAAACGTGAACTTCAAAACCAGCACGTGCAACTTGCTCAGCCGCCATCAGTCCAGCTGGGCCGGCACCAATAATTGCCACTATTTGATGATCATCACTACGCATATATGTTGAAGGGGTTCAGTTTAGCTAGCAAAAGCGAGCATTAAATGATCTTCTTTGCTCTGGATTATTTACATACAAGGATTATAGCGATCAAGTAGCAAATGCAATGAGTGCTCTTAATGATAAAGAGGAAATTAGTTAGTAAGTGAGATACGAAAGGAAGCGAGGATCAGAAGAATAGGAGAGGACACAAGTGTAGAAGGAGTCATAAAAGCAAAAGCCCCTGATTCGATTTGAATCAGGGGCGATGCGGAATAAGAGCCTGACGATGACCTACTTTCACACTGGTTGCAGCACTATCATCGGCGCAAAGTCGTTTCACGGTCCTGTTCGGGA
>NZ_JACOFU010000011.1 GCF_014284275.1 Affinundibacterium amnicola
ATAACGTTTCTATCACAGTAAAATTGATCAACCCGATCGCGATGGAAGAAGGTCTCCGTTTCGCGATTCGTGAAGGTGGTCGTACTGTTGGTGCAGGTGTTGTTGCTAAAATTATCGCTGGTTAATTTAAAGTTTGTCGGTGAAGCTCGCTAGTTTCATCGATAAAATTTAGAATAATTCGAAATTTGGTGTACACTAGTCGGCTGTCGTGCTTTTTAAGCTCGACAGCCGTAGTTTTTTAGTCTAAGTAGTAATCGCTCTTTGTTAAAAATGCCACTTTCCAGCATTGTGGCTCGTTCTTTACAGGAAATATCATGTCTACAGCAAATCAAAAAATCCGTATTCGCTTGAAAGCTTTCGATTACAAGTTGATCGATCAATCAGCTCTCGAAATCGTAGAAACAGCTAAGCGTACCGGCGCTGTTGTTAAAGGTCCAGTTCCTTTGCCAACACGTATCCAACGTTTCGACGTATTGCGTTCCCCGCACGTTAACAAAACTTCCCGTGATCAATTCGAAATCCGCACGCATCAGCGTTTGATGGACATCGTTGATCCAACGGACAAAACTGTTGACGCATTGATGAAACTCGACTTGCCAGCTGGTGTCGACGTAGAAATCAAATTGCAATAATTAATAAAGCGATAAATGTCATTGCAGGGCACAGACCGTCGTTGCTTGTCCTCGCAATACTTAAGTATTGCTGTGGGAAGCGCCTAGTTCTGCATCCCTGAAATGAAATTTCTCGCATTATTAAGTGCTGTCAGGTTTATTGGTGTGGTTGATATTCAAAATATTGAATTTGAATTGTGCTAGTAAAAAACTGACATACCATAATTTTTTCTATTTTCAAATAAATTTATCTTGTAAGTGGAAAATTTTCGGGTTACAATCGAAGGCTTAGATTTGGATAGGCTTGCGCCTGTCTATTTTTTAAGTTTTAAAAAGTAAGTTTCTAAACATCAGCCTCACCCAATCGTAGGTGAGAATGGAGAAAACAATGAGCTTGGGCCTAGTTGGTCGCAAGGTTGGTATGATGCGCATTTTTACTGATGATGGTGATTCAATTCCAGTCACAGTATTAGATGTGTCCAACAACCGCGTGACACAAATCAAAACTCCTGAAACAGACGGTTACTCCGCTGTTCAGGTAACATTCGGTCAGCGCCGTGCATCCCGTGTAACTAAAGCGGCTGCAGGTCACCTCGCAAAAGCGGGCGTGGAAGCTGGTACTGTCTTAAAAGAATTCCGTGTTGACGCTGCTAAAGCTGCTGAACTGAAAGCGGGCGATGTTGTGCCTGTTGGCTTGTTCGAAGCTGGTCAAAAAGTCGACGTGCAAGGTGTGACAATTGGTAAAGGCTATGCCGGTACTATTAAGCGTCACCACTTCGCATCTGGTCGTGCTACTCACGGTAACTCACGTTCACATAATGTTCCTGGTTCTATCGGTATGGCGCAGGATCCTGGTCGCGTTTTCCCAGGTAAGCGCATGACTGGTCACTTGGGTGATGTTACGCGTACAGTGCAAAATCTTGTTATCGCTCGTGTAGATGCTGATCGCCAATTGTTGTTGGTGAAAGGTGCTATTCCAGGCGCGAAAAACGGTCAGGTGATTGTATCGCCAGCTGTTAAAGTTAAAGCAAAGAAGGGGGCTTAATCTATGGAACTGAAGCTCCTAAATGCAGATGGTCAATCTGCTTCTAATGTTGCTGCACCAGATACTATTTTTGGTCGTGACTACAATGAAGCTTTGATTCATCAAGTAGTTGTTGCTTACCAAGCGAATGCTCGCAGTGGTAACCGCAAACAATTGGGTCGTGACGAAGTTCACCACACAACTAAGAAGCCGTGGCGTCAAAAAGGTACGGGTCGTGCTCGTGCTGGTATGTCATCTTCCCCATTGTGGCGTGGAGGTGGTCGCGCTTTCCCTAATTCTCCTGATGAGAACTTCTCTCACAAAGTTAACAAGAAGATGTATCGCGCAGGTATCTGCTCGATTTTGTCTCAGTTGGCTCGTGAAGGTCGTTTGAATGTTGTTGACAGTCTGACTGTTGATGCGCCAAAAACTAAGTTGTTGTCTGAAAAATTGAAGACTATGGGTTGCTTGGATTCAGTATTGATTATTACTGAAGACTTCAACGAAAACTTGATGTTGGCTGCTCGCAATCTGGTTAACGTTTTGGTTGTTGAGCCACGTTATGCTGATCCAGTTTCTTTGGTGTTCTACAAGAAAGTGTTGATCACAAAAGCGGCCTTGACAAAGATTGAGGAGATGCTGGCATGAGCGTAATCAAGCATAGTGAAGAACGCCTGATGAAGGTGTTGCTGGCTCCGGTGATCTCTGAAAAAGCAACTATGGTTGCAGAGAAAAACGAGCAAGTTGTATTCCTGGTGATGCCAGATGCAACTAAGCCAGAAATCAAGGCTGCTGTTGAGTTGCTGTTTAAGGTTCAGGTTGAATCTGTGCAAGTAGCTAACCGCTTGGGCAAACAAAAACGTACTGGTAAATTTAATGGCCGTCGCAATCATACAAAACGCGCTTTTGTATGCTTGAAACCAGGTCAAGAAATTAACTTTACCGAGGGGGCATAAGCATGGCACTCGTTAAGATGAAGCCAACCTCACCAGGCCGTCGTGGTATGGTTAAAGTGGTAACTGAAGGCCTGCATAAAGGTCGTCCGTTTGCTGCTTTGTTGGAAAAGAAAAATAAAACTGCTGGCCGTAACAACAATGGTCATATCACTACACGCCATATCGGCGGTGGTCATAAGCAGCACTATCGTTTAGTCGATTTTAAACGTTCTAAAGATGGTATTCCTGCGAAAGTTGAACGCATTGAATACGATCCTAACCGTACAGCGCACATTGCTTTGTTGTGCTACGCGGATGGTGAACGTGCATACATCATTGCATCCAAAGGTATGGCTGCTGGTGACCAGGTCATGAACGGCTCACAAGCGCCGATCAAATCTGGTAACTGCTTGCCAATCCGCAATATCCCAGTCGGTACAACTATGCATTGCGTAGAAATGTTGCCAGGCAAGGGTGCGCAGATCGCTCGTACTGCTGGTGCTGGTGTGGTGTTGATGGCTCGCGAAGGTACATACGCTCAAGTGCGTTTGCGCTCTGGTGAAGTTCGTCGTATCCATATCGAATGCCGTGCAACTATCGGTGAAGTCGGTAACGGTGAGCATAACCTCCGTAAAATTGGTAAAGCTGGTGCGATGCGTTGGCGCGGTGTACGCCCGACAGTTCGCGGTGTTGTCATGAATCCTATCGATCACCCACACGGTGGTGGTGAAGGTAAGACAGCAGCAGGACGTCATCCAGTTTCTCCATGGGGTCAGCAAACTAAGGGTAAGAAGACACGTCGCAACAAGCGTACGACTTCCATGATCGTTTCACGCCGTGGCAAGAAATAAGGGGTAACACATGACACGTTCAGCTAAAAAAGGGCCGTTTTGCGACGCCCATTTGGTAAAGAAAGTCGAAGCTGCGCAAGCAAATAAAGACAAAAAGCCAATTAAGACTTGGTCACGTCGTTCGACAATCATGCCTGATTTCATCGGTCTGACTATCGCTGTACATAATGGTAAGCAGCACGTACCAGTGTACGTTTCTGAAAACATGGTAGGCCATAAATTGGGCGAATTCGCATTGACTCGCACATTTAAAGGTCATATCGCGGATAAGAAAGCGAAGAGATAATATGGAAACCAAAGCAATATTGAAGGGTGTACGTCTGTCCGAGCAAAAAGGTCGCTTGGTAGCAGATTTGATCCGTGGTAAGAAAGTCGATCAAGCATTAAACATCTTAGCCTTCAGTCCGAAAAAAGGCGCGACTATCATTAAGAAAGTCTTGGAATCAGCAATTGCTAATGCCGAGCACAATGATGGTGCCGATATCGATGAATTGAAAGTTACGACGATTTATGTCGAAAAAGGACCAATTCTCAAACGCTTTACAGCGCGCGCAAAAGGTCGTGGTGATCGTATCTCTAAACAATCCTGTCACATTTATGTGACTGTTGGTAACTAAGGAGTCACGATGGGACAGAAGATACATCCAACCGGTTTCCGTTTAGCGGTAACACGTAATTGGTCTTCACGTTGGTATGCTGGCAATGGTAACTTTGCCACTATGCTCAATGAAGATATCAAAGTACGTGAATACCTGAAAAAGAAACTGAAAAATGCATCAGTAGGTCGTATCACTATTGAGCGTCCAGCAAAAAATGCACGTATTACTATTTACAGCTCTCGTCCAGGCGTTGTGATTGGTAAAAAAGGCGAAGATATCGAATCCTTGAAAGCGGATTTGGCAAAGATCATGGGCGTGCCTGTGCACGTAAATATCGAAGAAATTCGTAAGCCAGAAATCGATGCTCAATTGATCGCTGATTCTATCTCTCAGCAGCTCGAAAAACGTATTATGTTCCGCCGCGCGATGAAACGTGCGATGCAAAACGCAATGCGTCTGGGTGCTAAGGGTATCAAGATCATGTCTAGTGGTCGTTTGAATGGTATCGAAATTGCTCGTAAAGAATGGTATCGCGAAGGCCGCGTGCCTCTGCATACTTTGCGCGCTGATATCGATTACGGTACAAGTGAAGCATCTACGACATACGGTATTATTGGCGTTAAAGTTTGGGTTTACAAAGGTGATCGTTTAGCTAATGGCGACGCTCCTGTAATCGAATCCACACCAGAAGACGACAAAAAACGTCGTGGCCCACGTCGCGAAGATGGCAAGCCAAATAGCCGTCCACGTGCAAAGCGCCCTGAAGGTCAAACTCCAACTGGTACAGCAGCAGCTCCAGCAGCTAAACGTGTTCGCACGAAAGCAGCTGACGGCGCAGCGGCACCAGCTGAGAAAGCAGGAGAATAATCATGCTGCAACCAGCACGCAGAAAATATCGTAAGGAACAAAAAGGCCGCAACAAGGGTATATCCCATGACCGTGGTACAGCAGTTTCTTTCGGTGAATTTGGTTTGAAATCAATTGCACGTGGCCGTATTACAGCACGTCAAATTGAGGCGGCACGTCGCGCTATGACTCGTCATATCAAACGTGGTGGCCGTATCTGGATCCGTATTTTCCCAGATAAGCCAATTTCTCAGAAACCAGCTGAAGTTCGTATGGGTAATGGTAAAGGTAATCCAGAGTACTACGTAGCCGAGATTCAACCAGGCAAAATGTTGTACGAAATGGATGGCGTTGATGAAGCGCTGGCACGCGAAGCTTTCCGCTTAGCAGCTGCTAAATTACCATTGTTGACAACGTTTGTCGTACGTCAAGTCGGCACTTAATAGGGAGTTGTAAATGAAAGTATCTGAACTCCAAGGCAAAGACTCCGCAGCTTTGACGAAAGAATTGAATGATTTGTTGAAGGCACAATTCAGCCTGCGTATGCAAATCGCTACGCAACAGTTGAATAACACTTCGCAACTCAAAAAAGTTCGTCGTGACATCGCCAGAGTTAAAACAGTCATGAATCAGAAGGATGCCAAATAATGAACGATCAAGTTAAAGTTGCACTGAAGCGCACATTGATTGGCAAAGTTGTCTCCGACAAGATGGACAAGACAGTGACAGTATTAGTTGAGCGTCACGTTAAACATCCTTTGTACGGTAAGATCATTGTGCGTACTGCGAAATACCATGCACACGATGAAGCTAACCAAGCAAAAGCCGGTGATACAGTCGAGATTCAAGAAGGTCGTCCAATCTCTAAAACTAAAGCTTGGACACTGACTCGCGTTGTACAAGTTGCGCCAGTTTTATAATAGTTGTTGCAGTAATCGTTTTTTGATGTAATAATGATGGGCTGTCATTTGCAAAGCTTGCAAATGACAGCTTAAATGTCTCTCAGGCTAGTAATTTGAGAGTGGTTAAAAAATCGTCCACCTAATCGGTTGACTCGTGCATTGTTATTTGTGCTTCTAAGGCGTCTGACAATAAAAGAGTTGGCTGGCGGGGCCAAGACTGACTACAGATTTGCAATGTGCGGATTGTGTGGATTAAGTTGGGAAAGAGAACAATATGATTCAAACAGAAAGCCGGCTAGAAGTGGCTGACAATACTGGTGCGCGTGAAGTTTTGTGCATTAAAGTATTGGGTGGCTCTAAGCGTCGTTATGCAGGGATCGGTGATGTTATTAAGGTAACAGTCAAGTCTGCTGCTCCACGCGGTCGCGTAAAAAAAGGTGAAATTTACAATGCAGTTGTAGTTCGCACTGCTAAAGGTGTTCGTCGTCAAGATGGCTCTTTGGTAAAGTTCGACGGCAATGCTGCAGTGTTGTTAAATGCAAAACTTGAGCCTATCGGAACTCGTATTTTCGGCCCAGTAACGCGCGAATTGCGTACTGAGCGTTTCATGAAGATCGTTTCGCTTGCTCCAGAAGTGCTGTAAGGAGTCGTGATGAATAAGATTCGTAAAAACGACGAAGTCATCGTCTTGACGGGTAAAGACAAAGGTAAACGTGGTCAAGTGCAGCAATGCGTTGATGCGAATTACGTTGTTGTTGCGGGCGTTAATGTTGCTAAAAAAGCGACTAAGCCTAACCCAATGACTGGAGCAGTTGGTGGCATCGTTGATAAATTGATGCCGATTCATGTTTCCAATGTTGCGTTATTTAATGCTGCATCTGGTAAAGCAGACCGTGTAGGTTTTAAAGATGTGGATGGCAAAAAAGTCCGCGTTTATAAATCTACTGGCGAAGTTGTGAAGGCATAAAGTCATGGCCCGTCTACAAGCATTATATAAAGAAAAAATCGTTGCTGATTTGACTGAGAAATTCTCTTACAAATCACCAATGGAAGTTCCTCGCATCTTGAAGATCACCCTGAATATGGGTTTGTCCGAAGCGATTGCTGATAAGAAAATTATCGAGCATGCAGTTGGTGATTTGACGAAGATTGCAGGTCAAAAACCTGTCGTAACTAAGGCACGTAAAGCGATCGCTGGTTTCAAAATCCGCGAAGGCTATCCAATCGGTTGTATGGTCACCCTGCGTGGTAATCATATGTACGAATTCTTGGATCGTTTCGTGACTGTGGCTTTGCCACGCGTTCGTGACTTCCGTGGTGTATCTGGCCGCGCATTTGACGGTCGTGGTAACTACAATATCGGTGTTAAGGAACAGATCATTTTCCCTGAGATCGAGTACGACAAGATTGACGCGTTGCGTGGTATGAATATCAGTATTACTACGACAGCTAAGACCGACGAAGAAGCAAAAGCGCTTCTCGCCGCATTTAAATTTCCGTTCAGAAACTGAGGTCGCCATGGCAAAATTGGCACTGATTAATCGTGAGCAAAAGCGTGCAGATTTGGTGAAGAAATTCGCTGGCAAACGCGCCGAATTGAAGGCCATCATTGATGACCAATCAAAAACTCCAGAAGAGCAATATTTAGCTCGTTTGAAGTTGCAGGCATTGCCACGTAATTCTAATCCGACTCGTCAGCGCAATCGCTGCGCTTTGACAGGTCGTCCACGTGGCACATTCCGTAAGTTCGGTTTGGGCCGTATTAAAGTCCGTGAATTCGCCATGCGTGGTGAAATCCCGGGTATGACTAAAGCTAGCTGGTAATAGGAGAATAAGCAATGAGTATGAGCGATCCTATCGCCGATATGCTGACCCGCATCCGTAACGCGCAAGTTGTTCAAAAGACTGCCGTCGCGATGCCGTCCTCTAAGGTAAAAGTTGCAATTGCAAACGTACTGAAGGACGAAGGCTACATTGAGGATTTCGCAGTAGTTGACGCTGCTGGTAAATCTGAATTGAAAATCGGTTTGAAATATTATGCAGGACGTCCTGTTATCGAACGCTTGGAACGTGTTTCACGTCCAGGTCTCCGTATTTACAAAGGTAAAGACGAGATCCCAAGTGTGATGAACGGTTTGGGCGTGGCCATCGTGTCCACACCTAAGGGCGTTATGACTGACCGCAAAGCGCGCGCAACCGGTGTCGGTGGCGAAGTTATTTGCTACGTCGCCTAAGGAGTGCAAGATGTCTCGAGTAGGTAAAATGCCAATCGCGTTGCCAGCAGGTGCAGAAGTTGCAATCTCAGCAGCGGCGATTACAGTAAAAGGTCCAATGGGCGTGTTGACACAAAGCTTAAACGGCTTAGTGTCTATCGCTAACGAAAGTGGTGTCCTGAATTTCAAACCGGCAAATGACAGCCGTGAAGCTAATGCTATGACTGGTACCTTGCGTGCCTTGGTTAATAACATGGTGAACGGTGTTACTAAAGGTTTTGAGAAGAAGTTGAACCTCGTCGGCGTTGGTTATAAAGCGCAAGCGCAAGGCGACAAGTTGAATCTCTCCTTGGGTTTTTCTCATCCTGTCGTTCATGACATGCCAGCTGGCGTGACATGTGCAACACCAACTCCAACTGAAATTCTCATCAAAGGTGTGAATAAGCAGCAAGTTGGTCAGGTCGCAGCAGAAGTTCGTGCATACCGCAGCCCAGAGCCTTATAAAGGCAAGGGTGTCCGCTACGCGGACGAAGTGGTTGTGATTAAAGAAACCAAGAAGAAGTAATAGGGGTTAGACGATGGATAAGAAACAATCACGTCTGCGCCGCGCGACTCAAACCCGTGCCAAGATCGCAGAGCTCAAGGTCACACGTTTATCTGTGCACCGTACGAACCTGCATATCTACGCCAGCATCATTGATGCAGATTCCAAAGTATTGGCATCTGCTTCTACAGTGGAAGCTGAAGTGCGTGCAGAATTGGCAGCGGCATCTAAGCACGGTGGTAATGCTGCGGCAGCCACTTTGATTGGTAAGCGCGTTGCGGAAAAAGCATTGAAAGCAGGAGTTACCGAAGTCGCGTTTGATCGCTCCGGTTTTCGTTACCACGGTCGTGTGAAGGCGTTGGCAGAAGCCGCGCGTGAAGCCGGCTTGAAGTTCTAAGGAATATTGTCATGGCAAAAATGCAAGCAAAAACAGCAGCCGACAAGCCGGATGATGGCATGCGCGAAAAAATGATCGCGATCAACCGTGTAACCAAAGTGGTTAAGGGTGGTCGTATCATGGGTTTCGCAGCACTGACAGTCGTTGGTGATGGTGACGGTCGCATCGGTATGGGTAAAGGGAAATCGAAAGAAGTTCCAGTAGCCGTACAAAAAGCGATGGAAGAAGCCCGCCGCAAAATGATTAAAGTAACTTTGAAAAACGGTACATTGCAACATGCAGTGACTGGTAAGCACGGCGCCTCATCAGTCATGATGATGCCTGCTAAAGAAGGTACTGGCGTTATTGCTGGTGGTCCAATGCGCGCGATTTTCGAAGTGTTGGGTGTGGTTAATGTAGTTGCTAAGTCAAATGGCTCTACTAATCCATACAACATGGTTCGTGCAACTTTGAACGGTTTGTCGAAAATGAGTACGCCTTCCGATATCGCTGCAAAGCGCGGTAAGTCCGTTGAAGAAATTTTGGGCTAAGGTGAGCGAAATGACAACTACAGTTAAAGTACAATTGGTCAAGGGTTTGATCGGTACGCGCGAGTCACATCGTGCTACTGTGCGCGGCTTAGGTCTGCGTCGCGTAAATTCAGTTTCTGAATTGCAAGACACACCAGCAGTGCGCGGTATGATCAATAAAGTCTCGTATCTTGTGAAGGTTGTATCGTAAGCCCTTGGGGTTACGATCGGAGCAAATTATGGAATTAAATACAATCCAACCAGCTGATGGCGCTAAACACTACAAACGTCGTGTTGGTCGTGGTATCGGTTCTGGTATCGGTAAAACAGCGGGTCGTGGTCATAAAGGTCAGAAATCTCGTACAGGCGGCTTTCATAAAGTCGGTTTCGAAGGCGGTCAAATGCCTTTGCAACGCCGTTTGCCTAAGCGTGGTTTCAAATCTTTGGCAACACCTTACAAAGCAGAAGTTCGTTTGTCTGACCTGGAAAGTTTGCCAGTTACAGAAATCGACGTTTTGGCATTGAAGCAAGCTGGTGTCGTTTCTGAATTGGCACGTGTTGTTCGCGTGATTTTGTCAGGCGAGATCACTAAAAAAGTAACTTTGAATGGCTTAATCGTCACCAAAGGTGCTAAAGCTGCGATCGAAGCTGCTGGCGGAACAGTGACTGAATTAGTGATTGCACCAGTGGTTAAGAAATTACCTGCTAAAGCTAAAGCATCTGCTTAATTAAGTCATAACAGGAGCAAACATTGGCAACATCTCCTCAACAAACTAAAAGTGCTGCAAGTGGTTTTCCTTGGGGAAGACTCTGGTTTTTACTAGCAGCACTGGTTGTATATAGGATAGGCGCACATATACCTGTTCCTGGAATTGATCCAAAGGTATTAGAAGATTTGTTTAAGCAAAACCAAAATGGTATTTTGGGTATGTTTAACATGTTCTCTGGTGGTGCTTTGTCTCGCTTCACAATTTTGGCGCTGGGAATTACGCCTTACATTTCTGCCTCTATTATTATGCAGTTGATGTCAGTTGTGTCCCCGCAGCTGGAAGCTCTGAAGAAAGAAGGCGAGTCGGGTCGTCGTAAGATTACTCAATACACACGTTACGGTACTTTGGTACTCGGTGTGGTGCAAGCTTTCTTCATTGCTTTTGGCTTGGAAACGCAAGCAGGTTTGGTGTTAGATCCTGGAATGGCGTTTAGATTTACTACTGTCGTTACTTTGGTAACCGGCACGATGTTCCTGATGTGGTTAGGTGAGCAAATCACTGAACGCGGTTTAGGTAACGGTATTTCTATCATCATTTTTGCAGGTATCGTCGCTGGCTTGCCAGGTGCATTAGCAGGTTTGTTCGAATTAGTTCGTACCGGTTCTATGCAAGCGTTTTCCGCGTTGATTATTTGCGTGATGGTTGCTGCAGTTACTTATCTGGTGGTGTTCGTAGAACGCGGCCAACGTAAGATTCTGGTCAACTATGCGAAGCGTCAGGTTGGCAATAAAGTTTATGGTGGTCAAAGCAGTCATTTGCCACTCAAGTTGAATATGGCAGGTGTAATTCCTCCGATCTTTGCTTCTTCTATTATTATGCTGCCTGCCACGATTACTGGCATGTTTGCAAAAGGGGCTGAAGATCAGGATTCTGGATTTGTTCGGTTCTTGCAAGATTTAGCAAGTTCTCTGACTACCGGTGAACCTGTTCATGCATTATTGTATGCTGTAACAATTATCTTCTTCTGCTTCTTCTACACTGCGCTGGTATTTAACAGCAAAGAGACAGCAGATAATTTGAAGAAGAGTGGTGCATTTGTTCCAGGGATTCGTCCTGGTGATCAAACAGCTCGTTACATCGACAAGATTTTGATGCGTTTGACTTTGATTGGCGCGGTCTACATTGCATTAGTTTGCTTGTTACCGGAATTGCTGATTGCTCATTGGAAAGTACCATTCTATTTCGGCGGCACATCGCTGTTGATTATTGTGGTAGTGACCATGGACTTTATGGCTCAAGTGCAGAATTACGTAATGTCACAGCAATACGAATCGCTTCTTCGTAAAGCAAATTTCAAGGGCGGCATACCTTCACGGTAAGCACACCAAAGGAACAGCAGATCGAATGGCAAAAGACGACGTTATACAGATGCAGGGAGAGATTCTAGAGAATCTTCCGAATGCAACATTTCGAGTTAAGTTGGAAAATGGGCATGTTGTGCTTGGCCATATTTCAGGAAAAATGCGAATGAACTATATCCGCATCCTTCCTGGTGATAAGGTGACAGTAGAATTGACGCCTTATGATTTGAGCCGAGCACGTATTGTGTTCAGGACCAAGTAAATTAAATTGAACTAGAAGGGAAGAGGGCAAAAATGAAAGTTCTCGCATCAGTTAAGCGGATTTGCCGCAACTGCAAGATCATCAAGCGCAAAGGTGTTGTTCGTGTAATTTGCACAGAACCACGCCATAAACAGCGCCAAGGTTAATTAACGTTATTGAACGAGGAATAACGAATGGCACGTATAGCAGGGGTTAATATCCCAAATCATCAGCATACCGTAATTGGCTTACAAGCAATCTATGGTATTGGCGGCCCACGCGCAGCAGATATCTGTGCAGCAACGGGTGTATTGACAACTAAAAAGGTCAAAGATCTGGACGACAACGAGTTAGAAAAGCTTCGCGACAGTATTGCAAAATACGTTGTTGAAGGTGATCTTCGTCGTGAAATCTCGATGAACATCAAGCGTTTGATGGACTTAGGCTGCTACCGCGGTCTGCGTCATCGCAAAGGTTTGCCTGTTCGTGGTCAACGTACACGTACGAATGCACGTACACGTAAGGGCCCACGTAAAGCAGCGCAATCATTGAAAAAATAATCCAGCGTAGTTGAACAACTGGATTCAAGGAACCAATTATGGCAAAAGCACAAAATAACGCAGCGGCAGCACGCGCTCGTAAAAAAGTTAAGAAAAATGTTGCTGAAGGTATCGCACACGTTCACGCATCTTTCAACAACACCATCATCACGATCACTGATCGTCAAGGCAATGCATTGTCTTGGGCAACAGCTGGTGGTCAAGGTTTTAAAGGCTCACGTAAATCTACTCCTTTCGCGGCTCAGGTTGCAGCGGAAGCAGCAGGTAAAGTTGCGGTTGAGTGCGGTATCAAAAACCTCGAAGTTCGCATCAAAGGTCCAGGTCCAGGCCGTGAATCTTCTGTGCGTGCTTTGAATAATTTGGGTATCAAGATCTCCTTGATCCAAGACGTTACGCCAGTACCACACAACGGCTGCCGCCCTCCAAAGCGTCGCCGTATCTAATTCATTGCTTAGCTTAGGCTAAGCTTTGGATAATTCTAACAATTATGTTAGAATGCAGCCCGCCAATTCATTTGGTGGGTTTTGTCTTTCGTATTTTTGATACGATTTTATTTTTCTTATTCGATTTTTTATTTAATAAGACCACTGTCTGATTGCAAGTAGATCAGACTAGCGTAGGTTGTCACACGGCACTTACGTCATTTTTAAAGGAAATTATTGTGGCACGTTATATCGGACCTAAAGCAAAATTATCCCGTCGCGAAGGCACGGATCTGTTCCTGAAAAGCGCACGTCGCTCTTTAGATTCAAAATGCAAATTAGATGTAAAACCAGGCCAACACGGCGCGAAATCTGGCGCACGTACTTCTGACTTCGGTAATCAATTGCGTGAAAAACAAAAAGTTAAACGTATGTACGGCGTGTTAGAGCGTCAATTCCGTCGTTATTTCGCAGAAGCTGATCGTCAAAAAGGTAACACTGGCGAAACTTTGTTGAAATTATTGGAATCCCGTTTGGACAACGTTGCATACCGTATGGGTTTCGGCTCCACACGTGCTGAAGCGCGTCAGTTGGTTAGCCACAAAGCATTCACAGTCAATGGCGGCGTAGTCAATATCGCTTCTTACCAAGTTAAAGCTGGTGACGTTGTTGCTGTTCGTGAAAAATCCAAAAAACAAGTTCGTATCGTTGAAGCTTTGGCCTTGGCTGAACAAATCGGTATGCCATCTTGGGTGTCTGTAGACTCCAAGAAAATGGAAGGTACTTTCAAGGCTATGCCTGATCGTAGCGATATCGCTCACGATGTCAACGAATCTTTGATCGTTGAATTGTACTCACGTTAATATTAAGTTTCACCGCCTGCCCATTTTACGATGGGCAGGCTTTTTTCTTTTTGCCATCAGCCTTATCGGTGTAACGAGCCGAGGGTATTGAAAAGGACAAATAATGCAAAACAATCTGTTTAAACCTCGTATTATCGACGTTGAAATGTTGGGCCCTGGCTCAGCAAAAGTAGTGATGGAGCCATTTGAACGTGGTTTCGGTCATACACTCGGTAACTCTTTACGCCGCGTTTTATTGTCCTCTATGGTTGGTTACGCGCCAACTGAAGTGACGATCGCCGGTGTTGTGCATGAATACTCAACTCTCGACGGCGTGCAAGAAGACGTTGTGGATATTTTGTTGAACTTGAAAGGCGTAGTCTTCAAGTTGCACGAACGTGACGAAGTTACTTTGACTTTGAAAAAAGAAGGCGAAGGCGCAGTATTGGCTTCCGACATCGATTTGCCACATAACGTAGAACTGATTAATCCAGATCACGTGATTGCTAATTTGACCGCTGGCGGCAAATTGGATATGCAAATCAAAGTAGAAAAAGGTCGTGGCTACGTTCCTGGTAACGTACGTCGTTTGTCTGAAGATGCGAACAAAACTATTGGTCGTATCATTTTGGATGCGTCTTTCTCTCCAGTGCGTCGTGTTTCTTACTCTGTTGAATCTGCGCGCGTTGAACAACGTACAGATTTGGACAAGTTGATCATCAACATCGAAACAAATGGTGTGATCACGCCAGAAGAAGCGATTCGCCAATCTGCTCGCGTATTAGTCGATCAATTGCACGTATTTGCAGCATTGGAAGGCACAGAAGCAGCTGCAGAAGCACCATCACGTGCACCTGCTGTTGATCCAGTCTTGTTGCGTCCAGTCGATGATTTGGAATTGACAGTACGTTCAGCAAACTGCCTGAAAGCAGAAAATATTTACTACATTGGTGATTTGATCCAACGTAGCGAAAACGAATTGTTGAAGACACCAAACTTGGGTCGCAAATCTTTGAACGAAATCAAAGAAGTATTGGCTTCCCGTGGTTTGTCTTTGGGCATGAAGTTAGAAAACTGGCCACCAGCTGGTTTAGAGAAGTAATTTTGATGTCGGGTCGACTTGTTTGACCCGATGTTTTATTTGTAGTGTGTAGTAAGAACATTACCGGTCCGCGTCAAATGGTTTGACGATAGAAGAACTGGAATTTTTAAACATATCGAAAGGAAGTACCATGCGTCATCGTCACGGCTTACGTAAGCTGAATCGTACATCATCCCACCGTTTAGCAATGTTGCGCAATATGACAGTTTCTCTGTTGCGCCACGAAGCAATCAAAACAACTTTGCCAAAAGCAAAAGAATTGCGCCGCGTTGTTGAGCCAATCTTGACTTTGGGTAAAACAGACACATTGGCAAACAAGCGTTTGGCATTCAACCGTTTGCGCGATCGTGAAATCGTTCAAAAATTGTTCGCTGAATTGGGTCCACGTTTTGCAAATCGCAATGGTGGTTACCTGCGTATTTTGAAAATGGGTTTCCGCGTTGGCGACAATGCGCCTATGGCCTATGTAGAATTGTTGGATCGTCCAGAAGTCTCTGACGCTGCAGATGCACCAACAGTTGACGAATAAGCTAAGTTGTCATTAGCAGTTCTGAAATAAGAAGCCGTTCAGTAAAATGAACGGCTTTTTCTTTTTGAGAGCCTGTTCTCCGCCAAGTGCATTTCGGAGCGCAGTATGCATGAACCTCTCAGCATCAACGAGCATATTCCGTTAAGATGGCGAAATGATCCTTTGGTCTGTTTGTGGTCTGATCTTGGAACCTTGACAGCTTTATCGAATCTGAACTGCGTCATCTCATCTTTAAAAGAATTATGAAATTAACTCGTAGCATTATTCACTTCCTGCACTTAGCATTTGCTTTGAATTTACGTCGGCTGGTGGGCGCGTGTGCGGTACTCATGTTGTTGATAGCTGGAGCCGCAAAAGCCGATGATTTTTTAGCCCCTGAAGTTGCTTTTAAAGTAAAAGTGCAGATGGTGTCTGAGAATCAATTAGCGATTCGATTTGATATTGCAGACGGCTATTACTTGTATCGTGATCAGTTCAAGTTTGCTGCGCAAGGTGCAGAGTTAGGTGCATTTCAAATTCCGCCCGGAAAAGTGAAATTCGATGAAACATTTCAGAAAGATGTTGAGAGCTATTATCGCGAGTTGACTGTACTCATTCCGGTCACAGCCAAGGGCGATTTTCAGGCTTTGATTCGACTGCAGGGTTGCGCTGATGCGGGCTTATGTTATCCGCCAATGGAACTGACACTTCCGGTTAGCTTGAAGGCAGTCGCGGACATGCCAACACAAAAAGTGCCATCAGTAAGTGTTGACATGCAAGCCGGTGAGCAGTCTACTATCGCGGAAGCGCTCAAGAGTGGTCGTTTGGGTTTGATCATTCCCCTATTTATTTTGTTGGGACTAGGCTTGTCATTGACGCCGTGTGTGCTGCCTATGGTGCCTATTCTGTCCTATATTATTGTGGGCGAAGGTGCTGGCATTAAGCGCAGTCGCGCATTTTTCCTGTCGTTGAGCTATGTACTTGGTATGGCTTTGGTGTACACCGCTTTGGGTGTCGCCGCTGGGTTGCTCGGGGAAGGCCTTTCGGCGAGTTTGCAGAATCCATGGGTATTGTCAGCTTTTGCTGCGCTGATGGTCGTGCTGTCTTTCTCCATGTTTGGTATTTATCAGTTGCAAATGCCCGTTGCGATTCAAACTAAGTTGACCTATTTTTCTGAGGGACAGCGTAACGGTAAGATGGCTGGTGTGTTCCTGATGGGCGCTGTATCAGCTTTGATTGTGGGGCCATGTGTTGCCGCGCCGCTCGCTGGTGCTTTGGTGTATATCAGTCAAACCAAAGATGTGGTGGTGGGTGGCACTGCCTTATTTGCGATGGCGATGGGGATGGGTGTGCCATTACTATTGGTTGGCATTTCCGCTGGCAGTGTGTTGCCACGCGCCGGGGTTTGGATGGAGCAAATTAAACGTTTCTTCGGTGTGCTTATGTTGGCGATGGCAATCTGGATGGTATCGCCCGTTATTCCAGCGCTGTTTCAAATGATTGCATGGGCAATTTTGTTGCTGTTGTATGGTGCCTATCAACTATTTGTATATCGGGGGCGCGTATTTTCAAAGCTCGTCGCGATACTGTTTGTTCTGGCTGGTTCTGCGCAATTGATAGGGGCATTAACTGGCGGACGTGATGCACTTTCGCCAGTTGCTCACTTGATCGGTGAAGTGGTGCATGTAAAGTTCCAGCGAGTACGAACGACCGCCGAATTGGATGCGGTGCTAGCGCAGTCGAAAGAAAAAATAGTCATGTTGGATTTCTATGCGGATTGGTGCGTGTCATGCAAAGAGATGGAAAAACTCACTTTTGTTGAGCCACGCGTAAAAGCAATGCTAGATCAGATGCTGTTGTTACAGGTTGATGTGACTGCAAATAATGCAGATGATAAAGCGATGCTCAAGCGCTTTGGTTTGTTTGGGCCGCCGGGGATTATTTTCTTTGATCGCGAGGGGCGTGAAATACCAGGTAAGCGTGTTATTGGTTATCAGAATGCTGACAAGTTCTTAGGCTCATTACGAAGCGTGGAAAGTCTTAAACAGTAGTCTGAGCTTGGAAAATTTGATTTCATAAAAAACGAAAAGCTAGATTCATTCTAGCTTTTCATTTTTTATCGAACTGGTACTACCAATTCAGCATAGTCATACAGTGCTCCTAAGATGTGCTCATCTTCTTCACTGGCGTTTTCAGACAATTGGTCGATTTCATTGAAATACATTTCTACTGTGCGAGCATTTGCTTGGCCATCAAGTAAGCGTGCACATCGGTGCTCTTCCCAGATCGCTTGTTCGTCTGAACTCAAACTGTTAGGGAAATTACGAGCACGATAGCGGAAGAGTAATTCGCCTAAGCGTTGATCGTTAAAATGCGGTGATGCACTTGCCAACTGCGGCGGTGTCATATGACGCAAATCATTCAATACCTTACGGTCCGCACTGCTAATAAATCCGCCGTACAAATCTTCGTCCACATCGACCGCTTCAAAACTCGGGCGGGCATATACTTGTTCCCAAAGTTGAGGATGGAGCACCGATTGCATGTCACGTGCCAAATCTGCATTGACCATGACTTGCTGCATATCGATATTCCAGCGCGCGGCCATTTCATCGTTCAGCGTTTTGAGATTGCCGATGACGATAGGCGATTTATTTAGGTGAATGCTTTTAACCGATAAACGTGAGACGCCTTCGGGTAAGGCATCCGTCTTGCTAAACATCCGTTGCTGTATTGTGGCGATATCTAAGTGCTGCAATTCTGTGGGGTCGAATTGCAAGTCCCAAGCAATCACCTCATTCTTATTTGTCGGGTGTATTGCTAGAGGCCACATCACTGCAAGGCAACCACGTTCGGTACCAAACATGCCTGATATATGCAAAAATGGTTTGCCAAGAAAAGACAGCCCAATCTCGCTAGCAACGCGGTCTTTTTTATGCAGAGAAAAACAAAAATCAAAGAGCTTAGGATGTTTTTCTTTGATGAGCTTTGCTAGCGCAATGGTGGCACGCACGTCGGATAAGGCATCGTGCGCAGCGGTATGACTAATGCCATTTGCCGCGGTCAAATGTTCCAGTCTAAAACTAGGCTTTCCTTCATCATTCAATGGCCAATTAATGCCGTCTGGACGCAGTGCGTAGGTGGTGCGCACCATATCCATAATATCCCAACGTCCGCATTGATTTTGCCATTCACGTGCATAAGGATCGATTAGATTGCGCCAAAACATAAAGCGCGTAATTTCGTCATCGAAGCGTATGGTGTTATAACCCACGCCGATAGTGCCGGACATCGCGAGTGCATTTTCTATGCGCGCTGCAAATTCGTGTTCGGCCAAACCTTGCTCTAGACATTGTTGCGGCGTGATGTGCGTGATGAGACAGGATTGCGGATCAGGTAGAAAATCATTCGCTGGTCGACAAAACAAATTTATTGGCTCGCCGATCTCATTCAAGTTTGCATCTGTACGAATTGCAGCAAATTGTGCTGGTCGATCACGACGAGCTTGCGCCCCAAAAGTTTCGTAGTCGTGCCAAAGAAAGCTGTGTGTAGTCATCGTGAGATTGGTGGTTATATCGATTAAGGTAGATTATTCATTGCGTTGACCTCGTCCTTCTAAGTAACCTTGAAGTCGCATCGCCAGTAAAAATATCACCACGGTAAATCCCATCAATCCCAACACGAGTTTGAAACCCATGTCTTCATTAATCCACGGCATCTTCGCGAAATTCATACCAAAAATTCCAGTGATCAAAGTTAAGGGCATGAATAAGGCGGTAATGACCGTCAAGATGCGCATGATCTCACTGGTTTTGTGTGATACCGCCGCGAAGTGAATCTGGACGGATGATTCTAATGAGGCTTCCAAGCGACGCGTATGATTGAGCACGCGATTAATGTGTTCCATCACGTCGTTGGTGCGAACCAGTAATAGATCTTTAGCGCGACTTTGTTTGCCACCAGAACCATCATAAGTATCGACAAAGTGATCGCGTAGTTCTTGCAAAGCGTCATATTGTTCTTCGCATAAATGTTCTAACTTGCGCAGCTCAACCCGAGAATCCAGCAATGCGACCCAATTATTGAAAGGCTTACGTGGATCAAGTAAGGCATGTTGCCATCGATCTAGTTGATTGGTCAGTGGTTGTCGTAAATCCAGATACTGATCAACCATCGCATTCAATAAGCGCAGCATTAAATCTTCAGGTGATGCTGGCAATTTACTGCTGAGGTTATTGCTGTCTTTTGGCTTGAAGCTCAGTAAGCGTGAACGCATGGTTTCGATTGTACGGCTATAGTTTGCGCGTACCGTAATGAGCGCATTGCCGATTAAGAGAAATGAAACAGGCTGTGTTTGCAATCGATGCAGCACCGCTGGCATTTTTTTCTTAACACTACTGTTTTCTGGATTGATGGCACTCGACTCTTCACCTTCGCCATTTAAGGCCAATTTTTGAAAAACCACTAATTCGTAATCTTGTGTAGCATCAAAATTGGAAGGGTGACTGCGGTTGCAAATGTCTTTAAGATGTAGATCAAAGATGCGTACGCCAGTCAATTTTTCAACTTGATCGCGCCAAGCTTCCGCATCTTTTTCAACTTCATCATGAGTGATATCGATCCACATAAACCGATAAGCGTCACCGCTCACATCGTTCTCACCATCACCAATCAAATCGACGGCATGATTCGCAGTCATAGGATTGAGAATCACCTGCGTATCGCTAATGTAGAAAATATCCATGAATCGCAAACTCAGTCATCAAATCGAAGTGGTAAAGCCAAATATTACTGGGCTTGTTTTAACAGACGTGCAATATCGCGTGCAAAGTAAGTTAAAACGCCATCGGCGCCAGCACGTTTAAATGCCATCATGGCTTCCATCATGGTTTTATCATGATTGAGCCATCCGTTTTGTGCAGCCGCTTTAATCATCGCATATTCGCCACTGACTTGATAAGCAAACGTTGGTACTTTAAATTCATCTTTAACGCGGCGCACGATGTCTAGGTAAGGCATGCCAGGCTTAACCATGACCATGTCAGCGCCTTCAGCCAGATCGAGCGCGACTTCACGTAAGGCTTCGTTGCTGTTCGCTGAATCCATTTGATAATTTGCTTTATTGCTTTTGCCTAAGTTCGTTGCGGAACCAACAGCATCCCGGAACGGGCCATAGAACGCGGAGGCATATTTTGCTGAGTAGGCCATGATGCGTGTGTAGATAAAACCATTTTCTTCCAACGCTGAGCGAATCGCACCTATGCGACCATCCATCATATCGCTCGGCGCAACGATGTCGGCACCAGCAGCAGCATGTGTTAAGGCCTGTTTAACTAGGATCGCGGTTGTTTCATCATTTAAGACATAACCATCTTCGTTAATCAAACCATCTTGCCCGTGGCTAGTGTAAGGATCAAGAGCGATGTCCGTCAAAATACCCAGTTCTGGACAGCGGGCTTTTAAAGCTCGGATTGCTCGCGGAATCAAGCCATCAGGATTGCAGGCTTCGATACCATCTTCTGTCTTCAAACGATTATCAATGGATGGAAATAAAGCCAAAACTGGAATCCCCAAGGCAACGCAGTCGTCGGCAACTTCGAGTAACTTGTCTAAAGTCATTCGTTCAACGCCGGGCATCGAAGCAACGGCTTCTATTTTATTGTCACCATCAATTAAAAAAACAGGATAGATAAGATCGCTGGCGCTGATATGGTTTTCGCGCATTAAGTTGCGAGAGAAAGTATCGCGGCGCATACGACGCATACGAATATGTGGGAACTGAGCGGAAAGTGTATTAGACATAGTGAATAAAAAAATTATCGAGGTTAATGAAACTTTTCTTACGAATTTAGCTCTTATGATTAGGCATTATGCTTACCGCTGGTCCTCCCTAAGCGGGCGCCATTTGTTCCCATTCGATTGGCGTTTTTTTTCCTCGGCACCGCAAAGTGCCGAGGTTTTTTTATGCTTGATCTGAAAAATTGTCTGGTTTGTCTAAGTCTTCTATCGCTGGCAAATTGTTTAAACCTGTTAGTTCGCGAATTTTTGCGTCGGCTTCTTCAATGCCTGTGCGATTCAATGCTGAAAATAATTGTGCAGTAAATGGATAGGGTGTGCCATTTGCATCGACATAACTAGCCAAAATATTTTGCGCTAAGCGCAATGCATTGGTCGCATCGTTGCGGTTGAGCTTATCCGCTTTGGTCAACAAACAATGAATTGGGCGTCCAGTGGGCGCAAACCACTCTAGCATTTGTTTATCTAAATCGGTGAATGGCCGACGTGAATCCATGATCAAAATCAAAGCGGCTAATTGATCACGCTTTTGCACATAGTTGCCCAACAAAATATTCCAATGATTTTTTGCTGCGCCCGGAACTTCGGCATAGCCGTAGCCAGGCAAGTCAACTAAGAGTGCTCGGATTTCATCTTGGCGAGTTTCATCTTTACGATGTTGGCCTACATGGGCACCGCCAATTGAGAAAAAATTAATATGTTGCGTCCGTCCAGGTGTCTTTGATGCAAAACATAGTTTCTTTTGGTTGCACAAAATATTGATTGCAGTCGATTTTCCTGCATTCGACCGACCTGCAAATGCAACCTCTGGCACTGGTAAGGTCGGCAGATCTCGCAAATGGTTGACGGTGGTGAAGAATCGGGCTTGCCAGAGGATAGACATAAATCGGGGCCAATCTAAAAGGAGGGAGCAAAAATGCAAAAAATGGGACAAAACGATCAGTTTCATCCTGAAATGTGAGGTTTCTTAGCGTCAATTGACTTGGAATAGCTCAACATTTCCACGAAAGCTATTGTACAATAAGGGGTTAGCTACGTGGGCTTCATGACATCAATGTCCTTCACGTCAGTTTCTGCTTTTCAGATGCGTCAATAGAACCGATTTCCAATTTTTAGTCTCAAGGTGTTTGAATGAACCGTGCTTTTTTATCATTTTCCAAGTCCCTCAGCATCGTTGCTTTAGCGGCATCTTCGCTCGTTTCTGTTGCATTTGCTAGTGAGCCTGCTGCGAAACCTGCCAAGGCCGATCTGGCAAAAGGCGAAGCTTTGTATACCAATGGTGATGCAGCTCGTGGCATCGTGGCTTGCGTTTCATGTCATGGCGCTTCAGGCAATTCGACTATTAGTATCAATCCGAAGTTGTCTGGTCAGCATGATGCCTATCTTGTGAAACAATTAATGGATTTCACAACACCAGCACGTAATAATGCAGTGATGACGACATTCTCTAAATTGATGACTGCAGATGACATGAAAAATGTTTCTGCTTACTTGGCTGTACAAAAGCCAAAAGCAGGCGCGGCAAAAAATAAAGATATCGTCAATTTAGGTCAAACGATCTACCGTGCTGGTATCGCTGAGAAAAATATTGCTGCATGTGCAGGTTGTCACAGCCCAAATGGTGCTGGTATTCCAGCGCAATTTCCGCGCATTGCTGGCCAGCATCAGGATTATACCGTTGCTCAATTAACGGCCTTCCGCACAGGTGTTCGTAAAAATAGCGCGCAAATGACAACCATCGCGAAGCGTATGTCTGATGAAGAAATGAAAGCAGTTGCAGATTATGTTGCTGGTTTAAAGTAAACACATCGCATCATCAACAGCTACAAGTAAAATGATTAACGGAGGGGGTGGCAAATGCCATCCCCTTTTTGTTTTTGGAATTGTATGGAACTTGAAACCAATACCTCTGGTCTGGAAATCAAAACGCAACGAGCTTGGCTAGCGAATAGCGTCGAATTGTTATCGTCGATGCGTTTCGCGATTAGTCTGCTAACTATCATTGCGATATCCTCAGTGATCGGCACAGTGTTAAAGCAAAATGAGCCATTGCCCAACTATGTGAATCAGTTTGGACCCTTTTGGTTTGAGGTGTTTCAACATCTGAGTTTGTATTCGTTGTACTCGGCATGGTGGTTTTTGACCATTATGGGATTCTTGGTTTTATCTACCAGTCTTTGTCTGATTCGCAATTCCCCAAAAATGCTGAAGGATATGCGTAGCTGGCGTGAAAATGTGCGCGAACAATCCTTACGTAATTTCCATCATAAGGCGGAATGGCGCAGCACTGCATCAAGAGAGGTATTTACGATGCAGATGACGACCCAGATGAAGAACCTGGGGTACCAATTTAAGCTAGTGGAAAAAGATAGCGCAACCCTGATTGCTGCAAAAAAAGGTGCAGCGAATAAATGGGGCTATATTTTTGCGCATGCGGCAATTGTGGTGATCTGTGTTGGTGGGCTATTGGATTCTGATTTGGCGATTCGATTTCAAACCTGGTTTGGCGGCAAAGTTCCTTTTGAGGGTAGTGGGGTACTGATTTCACAAATTCCTGCTCAGCACAAGTTATCGTTGGCGAACCCGACTTTTCGCGGCAATATCGCCATTCCTGAAGGTAAAAGTGGCGATACCGCAGTCATTCCCCAAACTAAGGGGGTGCTATTGCAAGAGTTGCCATTCACGATTCAGCTAAAGAAATTTCATATCGACTTTTATTCCACGGGCATGCCGAAGTTGTTTGCCAGTGATGTGACGATTGTTGATCACGAAACAGGCAAAACCTTTGATTCGACCATCAAAGTCAACCATCCCTTAATTTATAAAGGAATTGCAGTTTTTCAATCGAGCTTTGACGATGGCGGCAGTTTATTGCAAATTCAGGCGCACGCGATGTCGGGCGCAAATCCGAGTAAGTTTGCGATGAATGCGAAAATGGGCGGTGAGAATCGCTTGACCGCAGAACAGTCAAATGGACGTGGTGATTACACCATAGAATGGACCGCGTTCAGGCCATTTAACGTCGAGAACTTGGCGCGCGATGGGCAGGACTTACGGGCGGTGAATCCTAATCTGAATTTCACACAAAAACTGACAGCAGATCTCGATAAACATTCTGGCTCTGCTGCGAAGAACGTGAATAATAAGGATTTAAAAAATGTCGGCCCCAGCATGCAATACAAATTGCGTGATAAAACAGGGCAAGCGCGCGAATTTCATAATTACATGCAACCAGTTTTATTGGACGGTAGCTGGGTTTTCTTGGCTGGCGCACGTGATTCCCCGAATGAACAATTTCGATTTTTAAGAATTCCCGCCGACGAGAACGATAAACTGGATGAATGGATGCGCTTGCGTGCGGCCTTGGCGAATCCCGAGTTAAGATCGAAGGCTGCGGAGATCTATGCCAAGCGCGCCTTGCCAAATGCCGGCGCGGACGCAATGCAAGTGCAATTAGCTAATTCAGCGAAAAAAGGACTGAGTATTTTTGCTGGCGAAGGCGAGGCACCTAAATTGGCAGGTTTTACGGCTATTGCTGGTTTCTTAGAAAATATTCCAGCCGAGGAGCAAGCCAAGGCTGCCGATGTTTTCATGAAAATTCTCAATGGCAGCATGTGGGATTTGTGGCAATTAGCGCGTTTGAAAGATGGCTTGCCAGCTTTGGAGTTAACCGAAAAACACGCACAATTTTTGCAACTAGCAACCTCAGCGCTTTCGGATGCATTCTTCTACGGTGCACCGGTGTATTTGCAAATGACTGGCTTTGAAGAAATCAAAGCTTCGGTATTTCAAGTGGCGCGAGCACCTGGACAAAATGTGGTGTATCTTGGCTGCTTGTTTTTAGTCATTGGTGTGTTTTCGATGTTTTACATTCGTGAACGTCGTCTATGGGTTTGGATTAAGCACGATGGCAATGAAACTCAGGCATTGATGGCCTTGAGTTCGCAGCGCAAAACTTTAGATTTCGAAAAAGAATTTGAGCAACTAAAAAAACAGCTCGGTGTTCCTGAAGAACCTACTGGTGCTGCAAATGCAGCAAACTAGTATGTGCATCAATGCCAGTACTTGGAACAGCAAAGAATTAAACATTATTCTCACAGGATTTGTATGGAAACTAGTCTGACCTACCAAAATTATTTTCAGCGTCTCAGCGCTTTTGATTGGGTTTATGCGGTGTTGCTGTGCGCAGGCGCATTTTTCGCCTTTGACCGCTACGGCGAGCACATGGATATTTATGAAGAGGTGATTCTGCTATTGAGTGCACCAACTTTTGCATGGCTAGGATGGAATTGGAAGCCGATGCGTGCATTAATGATTGTTTTAGCCGTGTTGTCTTTGTTCGCGATTTCCCAGTATGCCGGCTCTTTAGATCTGGCAAATAAGAAATTTTTCTTAAAGTATTTATTGTCGAGTCAATCTGCCATTTTGTGGATGAGTACTTTCTTTGTGCTCTCAACTTTGTTTTACTGGGGTGGCTTGATTTTGCGTTCGGACTTTGGTGCGTCGGTTGGCTCTGGTTTATGTTGGGCGGCCGTGGTCATGGGCTTCACAGGTTTACTGGTGCGTTGGTATGAGTCTTATTTAATCGGCCCAGATGTTGGCCATATTCCGGTATCGAATTTGTATGAAGTGTTCATCTTATTTTCTATGATCACAGCCTTGTTTTATCTGTATTACGAAGAAAGTTACGGAACACGTCAGTTAGGCGCTTTCGTCTTATTGGTCATCTCTGCCGCAGTCGCTTTTTTGCTGTGGTACACCGTTAGCCGAGATGCCGCAGAGATTCAGCCTTTGGTGCCAGCGTTGCAAAGTTGGTGGATGAAAATACATGTTCCAGCGAACTTTATTGGGTACGGCACCTTCTCTCTTGCTGCAATGGTTGGCGTTGCCTATCTTTTTAAATCAAAAGGTTTGTTGCAAGACCGTTTGCCTAGTCTGGAAGTTTTAGATGATGTGATGTACAAGGCAATTGCAGTTGGTTTTGCTTTCTTTACTATCGCTACCATTTTGGGAGCATTGTGGGCGGCGGAAGCTTGGGGCGGCTATTGGTCTTGGGATCCGAAAGAGACTTGGGCCTTAATCGTTTGGCTTAATTATGCTGCATGGTTGCATATGCGCCTGATGAAAGGATTGCGTGGTCAAGTTGCTGCGTGGTGGGCAATTATAGGTTTGTTGGTGACCACTTTTGCGTTCCTCGGCGTGAACATGTTTTTATCTGGATTGCATTCTTACGGAGCACTCTGATTTAATTTAATCATCATGAAGCGGCACAAACGAGTTCGTTTGTGCCGTTTTTGTTTAGGCTTATCGCGGCAATAAGCCTTGAGTTGGACATCTTGAACCGCAAGTTAAGAAACTTTCTGGTTTCTGTAAGGTTCAAACCAATTTCTCGACTTATGAGACACTAGGCAAATTAATTTGCCGTGACTTTTATAACAGGAGTAATTATGCGTATGCCTTTTCAGCAATATGGCGATCAACCTCCCGCGGCATCAGAAATTACCCCGCGAGAAATTGTCGAATCACGGCGTGATTTTATACGGCAACTCGCCGTCGGTTCTGTCGCCAGTGCTGCGGTGATTGAAATGGCGCAGCGTGAAGCGTTCGCACAAAATCCAAGCGCACAAAGACTGGCAGTTGTTGCTAATGCTAACTATGTGATTTTAGACAAAAAGACTTCGTATAAAGATGCGACGACGTATAACAATTTTTACGAGTTCGGAACCGATAAGGCAGATCCTGCTGAGAACGCGGAAAGTTTAAAGACGCGTCCGTGGACCGTGACGATCGAAGGTGAAGTGAAAAAGCCAATCACGCTTGATTTGGATAGCTTGTTGAAACTCGCCCCTTTGGAAGAGCGTGTGTATCGCTTGCGATGTGTTGAAGGTTGGTCGATGGTGATCCCTTGGATAGGTTACTCTTTATCTCAATTGTTGAAGAAAGTAGAACCGACTGGGAACGCACGCTATGTGGAATTTATTTCTCTAGCAGACAAGCGCCAAATGCCGGGCGTGAATAGCCGTGTGTTGCAATGGCCTTATACCGAAGGATTAAGAATGGATGAGGCAATGCATCCGCTGAGCTTGCTCGCACTGGGTATGTACGGGGAAGCCTTACCAAAGCAGAACGGTGCGCCTGTGCGTTTGGTGTTACCGTGGAAGTACGGTTTTAAGTCTGCTAAATCGATAGTCAAAATTCGTTTGACCAAGGATCAGCCTCGCACTTCTTGGAATTTATCTGCTCCCGACGAGTATGGGTTTTATTCCAATGTGAATCCTGAAGTTGATCACCCGCGCTGGTCGCAAGCGAGTGAACGACGTATTGGCGAAGATGGTTTTTTATCGCGTAAGCGCAAGACCTTGATGTTTAACGGCTACAGTGAAGTGGCGAGTTTGTACGCTGGCATGGATCTGAGGAAATTCTATTGATGACAGCATTGAAGTCTTTGAGCTCACGTCAACTTCAATGGTTTAGAATCATTGTTTTTGTGTTAGCGGCACTACCATTTTTGCGTTTGATTTATGCAGTCTATGTTGATGCGCTTGGTGCAAATCCATTGGAATTTATCACGCGTAATACTGGTGATTGGGCACTATATTTCCTCTGCATCAGCTTAGCAGTTACACCTCTACGCAAGCTTTTAGAATGGCATTGGTTGATTCGATTGCGCCGCATGTTAGGCTTGTATGCCTTCTTTTATGCGACATTGCATTTCTTAACTTTTTTATGGTTCGATCACTTTTTTGATGTAAGTGATATGTGGCGTGACGTTGTTAAGCGTCCGTTTATTACGGTGGGATTTGTCGCATTCGTTTTGTTGATCCCGTTGGCGATGACTAGCAATCAATGGATGATCAGGCAACTTGGTGGTAAGCAATGGCAACTGCTTCACCGTTTGGTATACTTGATCGCACCCTTAGGCGTCTTGCACTATTTCTGGATGAAGGCGGGCAAAAATTTACTGCTGCAACCTTTATTATTTGCCGCTCTGATTAGTTTGTTGCTGGGATTACGTTTGTACTGGCGTTTTCAATCAGGCATCAAGCGCTAGCGATCACTTTTGCTGGCTGCCGTCCATCTGTGTTGGCGTTGATTGCACGGCACTGGGCGTTGGCGAGGCAAGCTTTTTTTCCGGCATATACAAAGGACCTTTTTGGCCGCAGGCACTCAATAACAAAGTGCTAAAGAGAATTAACCCGGCAATGCGTGGTGAAATGTGCGTGTGCTTATTCAAAATTTCGTAACCCGTATAGAATGCCGCATGGTGATGCAGAATTTAAATCAAAGCAGGAGTGTAACATGACGGAATCGGAATTTTTAGTGCTGGCAGATACCTGCTTGCAACAAGTGCAGGAGATGTTTGAGCTGGCATTTGAAACAGATGAATGGGATGTTGATACTAAACGTAGCGGCAACGTTTTAGAAATTGAATTTGTAGGCAATGGTTCGAAGATTATTGTGAATAGCCAGGCGCCTATGCAAGAAATGTGGGTGGCGGCACGATCAGGTGGATTCCATTACAAATATGATGGGGAATTTTGGCGTAATACGCGTGATCAATCAGAGCTATTTGCTGTGTTACGTGAAATCGCAGAGGCACAAAATTGATGCGCTGAAACTGTAGGCTTTATAGTGAATTCTCTAGATAAAAAAATGGCGAGAAAAATTTCTCGCCATTTTTTTACTCGATGATTACTTCATCTGCATTCAACGCTCGCGGCACTGAGCCTGGCGGATTCTCTACATAGAAGTAGTCACCTTCCGCTTGAATAATGCCGTTTGGAATAGGGCGTTCCATAATTGGTATATCGCGTAATGCACGTTGCATGTAGCTAATCCAGATAGGTAACGCAAGACCACCACCAGTTTCGCGATTGCCAAGATTGCGAGGTTGGTCATATCCCATCCAAGCGACGCCGACAATTTTCGATTGGTAGCCGGCGAACCAAGCATCGATTGAGTCATTCGTTGTACCCGTTTTTCCAGCGATGTCAGGGCGTTTTAATGATAAAGCCTTTGTTGCCGTGCCAAACCGCACCACATCTCTCAGCATACTATCCATTAAAAATGCATTACGTTCATCGATGACACGGTTTGCTTCATCTGCTGCTGTATCGGGTTTCGCTTGCGCGATAACCTTGCCTTCTGAATCAGTAATCTTTGAAATAAGGTAAGGGTTCACTTTGTAGCCACCATTTGCAAACACTGCGTAGGCACCAGCCATTTGTAAAGGGGTTACTGCTCCGGCACCCAAAGCCAAAGTCAAATAAGGTGGATTCTTCTCAGGCAAGAACCCAAAACGACTGGTGTACTCTTGTCCGTACTTCGCGCCCACTTTTTGCAATATGCGAATTGAAACCATATTTTTTGATTTGGTTAAGCCTTTTCGCATCGACATCGGACCTTCATATTTGCCGTCATAGTTCTTCGGTTCCCATGCTTGACCACCTGTCTGTCCAGCGTCAAAACTGATTGGAGAATCATTAATGATGGTTTGTGGTGACAGACCTCTTTCTAATGAAGACGAATAAATAAAAGGCTTGAAACTAGATCCAGGTTGGCGCCACGCTTGGGTAACGTGGTTAAACTTGTTGAGGTTGTAATCGAAGCCACCAACCAACGCGCGAATTGCACCGTCATGGGTATCCGCTGCAACGAATGCAGATTGCACCTCTGGCATTTGAATAATCGACCAGTTCTTTCCTTCCAAAATCACACGAATCACCGCCCCTCGTTGAATCCGCTTATTCGGTGGTGCATTTGCTTTCAATCCTGAAGCGGCAAAACTTAAGCCAGGGCCAGTTATTTGAATTTCCTCGCCATTTAACAAGGTCGCCTTGACTGCGCTTGGGCTTGCTTCTGTGACCATTGCTGACAAAATATCGTCACTATCTGGATGTTCAGCTAATTCTTTTTCAATAATTTCATCTGCAAGCTCTTTGTTCCTAGGTAACTCTACAATGGCTTCCGGTCCACGATAGCCATGACGGCGCTCATAGTCGAGTACCCCTTTTCGCAATGCCGCATAGGCTGTCTCTTGTTCTTCTTTGGTAATTGTGGTGTAGACATTAAAGCCATGTGTGTAAGTTTCTTCTTTAAACTGTTCATATACCAATTGGCGAGCCATTTCAGCGACATATTCAGCATGAATAGCAAATTGTGCGCTGTTGGTCTTAATTTGTAATTTTTCGATTTTCGCAGTTTCAAATTGTGCTTCTGTGATGTAGCCCAATTGTTTCATACGTTGCAAAATATATTGTTGGCGCACTGTCGCTCGTTTAGGATTCGCCACCGGATTGTAAGCAGAAGGTGCTTTTGGTAAGCCTGCTAGCATCGCGGCTTCTGCCACGGTGACTTCTTTCAAATTTTTCCCAAAATAAATTTGTGCTGCTGACGAGAAGCCATATGCTCTTTGTCCCAGATAAATTTGATTCATATAGACTTCTAGAATTTCATCTTTTGTCAGATTTTGTTCAATTTTCCAGGCAAGCAGAATTTCGTAAAGTTTGCGTTTAATAGTTTGCTCTGTTGATAGGAAGAAATTTCTGGCTACCTGTTGGGTAATGGTTGATGCACCTTGTTTGTTACTGGTCGTAACATTATTGATTGCCGCACGTGCGATGCCGATATAATCCACTCCCCCGTGCTCGTAGAAGCGGTCATCTTCAATCGCTAAGACGGCTTTTTTCATGACGTCGGGAATTTCAGCGAAATGCACGACATTTCGTCGTTCCTCGCCAAATTCTGCGATTAGCACATTGTCAGCTGAAAAAACACGCATGGGCATTTTGGGGCGGTAACTGGTGATGGCGTCAATTTCTGGCAAATTTGGGTATGCCATTGTGACGGCAAAAACCAGTATTAAAATTCCTGTCAGAAATAATCCGAAGATGGCTAGACAAAAAAGCAAAATAAAGCGCGTAACAAAGTTCGGCGCCTTTTTATTGGACGCTTGAATTTCAATGGATGGTTCAGTCGGCGATGTGGGAGTCATGGTGAATTTGATTGAAGCAGATAGCTGCCATTATAGCCGTGCCGAATCAACTATAAAAATTGCATTTCAGCGTTTTTAAGCGCTAAGTGGAGAATTGACAACGTAAAAGCGCCAATTTGCCTTGAAAATGCTTTACATTACACTCCCCTTATTGCTAGGATTTAACGTAAGCTAGTATGAGTGTCAGCTAAATCGCGGTTTTTAAAAGAAAAATTGAAATTTGTGGTCGCTGAGATTATTTTTTTACAGCAAGATAAGTGGCAGTTTTTTGGTGTATTTAGCATGAAAAAAATATTTAATTGAGGGGATATCCTTGGCTTTAGATCTCGCATCATTGCTCGGACAAAAGAATCCACCCCTAGTGGGCTTGGATATCAGCACGTCTGACGTCAAGCTGGTAGAACTCTCACGTTCTGGCGAAAAAGACTTTAAATTGGAACGCTGTGCTTTTGAAGCATTGCCAAAAGGCGCGGTTGTTGATGGGAATATCGAAAATCTCGAACAAGTGTCTGACGCAATTTTGCGTGTTTTAAAGCGTAGTGGTACCGGCACACGTAACGTTGCTTTGGCAATGCCTGCTGCTTCTGTGATTACAAAAAAAATGATCTTGCCAGGAAGTTTGACTGAACAAGCTTTGGAGTTTCAGGTTGAATCAGAGGCCAGTCAATATATTCCCTTCTCGATGGATGAAGTCAGTATTGACTTCTGTGTCATGGGCTTGACCGCAAATTCTGAAGAAGACATTGATGTTTTGCTGGCAGCGTCTCGTAAAGAAAAAATTGAAGACCGTGTCGCCGCAGCCCAAGCCGCTGGACTGCAGGCAAAAGTAATGGATATTGAATCATTTGCAGCACGTGCGGCTGTTGAACGATTAATTGAACAGCAGCCTAATGGCGGCCAAGATCAGATTTATGCCTTGTTTCAAATTGGTTCTAAGGTTACCTATATTTCGATATTGCTGAACGGCGAAGTAATTTATGAGCGCGATCAACAGTTTGGTGGCAATCAATTAACGCAAGATATCGTAAGAAATTATGGATTGTCCTTCGAGGAAGCCGAAAGCAAGAAGCGTCAAGGAGATTTACCAGATAGTTATGAAATGGAGCTGTTGGAGCCATTTTTAGAAAATGCTGCCTTAGAAGTGACTCGAGCGATTCAATTCTTCTTTACCTCTACACCCTACACACGCATAGACCAAATTTACTTAGGTGGTGGTTGTGCGATGTTGCCTGGCTTGGTCGACATTGTTGCTGAGAGAACAAAGTTGTCCACATCAGTAATTAGCCCATTTAAAGGAATGGAATTAGGATCGAATGTGAATGAGAAATCATTGCGAAGTGATGCTCCTGCCTACTTGGTCGCTTGTGGTTTGGCCATGCGGAGGTATGGATAATGATCAAAATTAATTTACTTCCGCATCGTGAAGCTAAGCGTAAAGAACTGAAAAGCCAGTTTTATTCTTTAATGACGCTAGCTGGATTGTTTGGTGCAGGCATCGTTATTTTGGTTGGTTTTGTATTTTCATCCCAACTATCAGCTCAAACCGAACGCAATGCATTTATTACTCAGGAGAACACTGAGTTAGATAAAAAAATCAAGGAAGTTGCAAATCTAAAACAAGAAATCGATGCATTAAAGGCCAGACAGCAGGCTGTTGAAGACTTACAGGGCGATCGAAATCAACCAGTATTTATGATGAATGAGTTAGTGCGACTCGCACCAGAAGGTCTATATTTAACGCTCATCAAGCAAGAGGGGCAACGTATTGCTATTAAAGGTTACGCGCAGTCACATGCTGTGGTCGGTCTCTTTGTAACCGAATTGAATGCATCCGAATGGATGAGTAAGCCAGAGATTATTCAAAATAAAGCGGTTGGCTTGGGGCAAGGGCGAGACGCAAAGCGTGTCATTGAATTTGATTTGAACGTTGGAATTCGACGTCCACGTGAGCTCGAGGCTGCTGCGAGTGCTGATGCTGCTGGCTCAACGAAGAAGAAGTCAACTGACGTAAAGTCGCCTTAGAGAAGAGAAGACTATGTCAAATATTCAGGAAAAATTCGATTCGATTGCGAGCCAATTTCGTGATCTTAATGGCTTGCACCCAGGTTTGTGGCCGCTCGTACCGAGACTACTGACTGCGATTGGTTTGTGCGTGTTTGTGTTGTTTGTCGGGTGGTGGTTCTATTGGAGTACGCAGTTAGAGGAAATTGATCTCGGCCAGCAAGAAGAGCAAAAATTAAAAGATACCTTTAAAATTAAAGTCCAACAGTCGATTAGTCTTGAAGCCTTGAAAGAGCAGCGCAAGCTTGTTTTGCAGTATGTATCAAGAATGGAGAAGCAGCTTCCAAGTACGGCTGAATATGCTGCTGTGTTGGCCGATATTAACTCCGCAGCAAATGGGCGTGGTTTAAGTATGGATATTTTTAAGCCTGCTGCCGCGACAATCAAAGATTACTATGCTGAGTTGCCGATCGAAATTCAAATGGTGGCTAATTATCATGACATGGGTCAATTTGTTGCAGACATCGCGAAATTGCCGCGAATTGTGACATTAAATAATCTGAGTTTTTCGGTCAGTAAAGATGCAAAAAAACCTGGAATTGTGATGGATGGTATTGCTAAGACCTATCGTTATTTAGATCCTGAGGAAATTGCTGAACAAGCTGCTGAGCGTAAGAAAAGCAAAGAGGTGAAAAAATGAAAATTTTTTCTAAATTTGGATTGATTTTTGTTGCAATTTCCCTGTCTGCGTGTGGTGAAAATGGCATGGGTGAGTTAAAGGGATGGATGGAGCAGGTTAAGAAAGAAACACATGTGAAAGTAAGTCCAATTGCAGAACCGAAAGTTTTCATACCAGTCGTATATGACGGGGGAGAGTTAATTGATCCTTTTGATTCGAGTAAGTTACTGGTTGTTTTCGCTAGGATGAAGGCTGCCAATGACAATGGTTTGAAGCCAGACTTTGATCGCCCTAAAGAGGCATTAGAGGGATATGCATTGGAAACGATGAAAATGGTCGGCACCTTTGATAACCGTAAAACTTTGCAAGGGCTGATTCAAATTGGTAAGGCAGTTTTTCCAGTCGTTGTTGGTGGTTATATTGGGCAGAACTTTGGTAAGGTTATCAGCATCAATGATGTTCGCATTGATCTTGTAGAAGTTGTACAGGATGCGTCAGGCGAGTGGACCGAGAGAAAAGCAAGCTTAGAGTTGCAAGAGGCGAAAAAATGAATAGATTGTTAAATGCGGTTAAGAGGAGCGTCATGAGCATTAAGTATTTTTTTCTGGGATTAATGTTTTTGAGCTCGTTCGTTCATGCGCAGTCAGCAAATACGATTGAATCGATTACCGCCAATCAACAGGGAGCAAATATTATCGTTAAGATAAATTTCAAAAGCCCCTTGGTGAAACCTCCAGTGGCGTTCTCTATTACCAATCCAGCGCGTATCTCTTTGGATTTTGCTAATACCAGTAACGGTACCGGGAAAAACACTGTCGATATCGGTTTGGGCGAAGTGCGTAGCATCAATTTGATTGAAGTGCCAGAGCGTTCCCGTATGGTGTTTAATCTTAATCGATCTTTGAACTATGCTACTTTTATTGAGGGAAATGCCTTAATTGTCACCATTGATGGTTCTGGTGGTTTGGCTACGCCAGTAAATGCGAGTGGTTTACCAGTGAATACAAAAGAAGTCGTTCAGCCAGTTAAGCAGCTATTGCGTGATATCGATTTTCGATTGGGTGTTGCAGGTGATGGTCGTGTTGTAGTTGACCTTCCGAGCAATCAAGTGGCAATTGATGCAAAGCTGCAAGGCCAAGCGATTGTTGTAGATTTTATGAAAGTCGGTATTCCTGATGTCTTGCGCAGAACTTTAGATGTTTCAGATTATGGTTCCCCTGTTCAAAAAGTAACAACCATTCGTCAAGGCGAGAATGTACGAATGTTGATTGAGCCGAAAGGCCTATGGGAACACAGTATTTATCAGAGTGATAGTCAGTTAGTGATCGAAGTTAAACCGATTAAGGAAGATCCAAATAAACTGACGCAAGGAACACAAGGATACAAGGGAGATCGATTTGGCATGAACTTCCAAGACGTTGATGTTCGTGCTGTATTGCAGATTTTGGCCGAGCAAGGTAACGTCAACATCATTGCAAACGATTCAGTTAGTGGAAATATTACGATCCGATTGATCGATACTCCTTGGGATCAGGCGCTCGATATCGTTATGCAAATGAAGGGACTCGATATGCGTAAGAATGGTAACGTCATTCTGATTGGTCCAAAAGACGAGTTGCTTACTAAAGAGAAGCTCGAGTTAGAGCAAAAAGCTGCTATTGCGGAACTTGAGCCATTGAAGACAGAGTCATTTCAATTGAAGTATCAAAAAGCGGATACTTTCAAGAAGTTATTTGGTGCCGAAGATACGACAACAAATCGAATTTTGTCTAAACGCGGTAGTGTGATGACTGAGCCACGAACAAACCAGCTATTCGTTACAGATATTGCTGCGAAGATTGAGGAAGTACGCAAATTAATTCAGAAAACGGACATTGCTACTAAGCAAGTTGTTATTGAGGCTAGGATTGTTGAGGCAGATAACAAATTTAGTCGTAACCTTGGCGCAAAATTGGGTTTCGCAGATTTGCGTGGACTTAGCGGTGGCGATACTGGCTTTCAAATTTCAGGAAATCAACGTGCTGCAATTACCGGAAACTATCTAGGTGTAGGTGAACAGACTGGTCAAGCCAAGATTACTGAGAAGAGCTATATACCAAACACGCAGTTTGTCAACTTGCCAGCGGCGGGTATCGGTGGTTTGGATGCAGGTAGTCTCGCTGTGAGCCTATTTTCTGCGGCTGCAAATCGTTTCCTAAATCTAGAATTGTCAGCATTAGAAGCTGACGGTGATGGTAAAATTATTTCAAGCCCTCGAGTCGTAACGGCAGATCAAACTCCTGCACACATTGAGCAAGGGCAAGAAATTCCATATCAGATTGCGACTTTGAGTGGAGCGACTGCTATCTATTTCAGAAAGGCGACATTGAGTTTAGACGTTACGCCTCAGATTACTCCTGATGGGACGATTATTCTGGCGGTAGATGTACACAAAGATAGTCGAGGGGAAGAAACGCGTGGCGGACCAGTAATTAACACCAAGCAAGTCAAAACTAATGTCTTGGTGGAAAATGGTGGTACGGTTGTTCTGGGGGGCATTTACACACAAGAGGAGCGTGCCGACGTCACTAAAGTTCCTTTCCTTGGAGATATTCCCTTGTTTGGAAATTTATTTAAGTCGACTGGTAAAACAAATAATAAAACCGAATTGTTGATTTTCATTACGCCTAAAGTTCAGCTCACGGGAACGTTTGCAAATCAGTAGAGACATTGCCAGTAAGATTTTTGATTCAGGTGCAGAATATTTCTGCATCCATTTATATTTAATAGGTGTTACATGACGAAGTTAATTCGCGCTTTTTTTGCAATGACTGTTATCTCATTGCTTTCGGCTTGTGGTGGTGGTGGTGGATCTGCTGGTAATACTAGTGGAGTCGCTTTATTTACAACCGCTCCAGAGAAAGTCACTGTAGCACCTGGGGAAACACTTACTTATAACATTGGTGGTGGTATTCCAAACTACATCGCTACCACCAGCTCCACCTCAGCTAGTGTCAAAGTTACTGGTAAAGAAATGAAGATTTCTGGCGTAAGTGGTGGGTCAGCAGTCATTACCGTTAATGACGCGTCTGGTGCAAAAGTAATTATTGAAGTTACGGTTGGAAGTGGTGTTGATATTTTTACAAGTGCGCCTGAAGAGGTGACTTTAGGAATTGGTCAGGTCTCATCGACCTTCACTATTGGAGGTGGCAGTCGTATATACACCGTCGCAAGTGGTAATCGACAAATCGTCTCTGTAACGCAAAGTGGCTCTGAGTTTAATTTGACGGGAGTTTCAGTAGGCGTCGCGACAGTAACGATTACTGACTCGCTAGGTGGAAGTAAACAAGTCAAAGTAACAGTAGGTTCAGGAGTTGACTTGTACACCACAGCGCCAACCACAATTGTCGTTTCTGTCGGCGCAACTTCCGCAAGCTATCAAATTGGTGGTGGAAGCGAAGTATATTCGCTTGCAAGCAGTGATCGTAGCGTGGCTTCAATCATACAAACAACACCAAGGTCTTTTTCAGTTATAGGTCAATCAGGTGGGCGTGCGGTAGTGACGGTTACCGATTCATTTGGGAAATCTGTTCAAGTTAATGTTGTAGTTGGTACCTTAGTCGATTTATTCACAACAGCCCCAAGTTTGGTTTCAGTAGGTGTGGGAACCTCATCTGCCATCTATACCATTGGCGGGGGGAGTCAGATTTACGCTGTTTCGAGTAGTGACAGTCGGATTGCAACGGTTGGACAGACCGCAGGAAAAGAATTTATTATTACAGGCCAAACAGGCGGTAAGGCTGTCGTGACTGTTAAAGATTCTTTGGGTAAAGAGATAAAGATTGACGTCGTGGTTGGAACAGTTGATGCACTTTATTCAACAGCCGCTAGTGAGATTACTGTTGAAGTAGGTGGTGCTAATAGCTATAAAGTAGGTGGCGGAACAACAATTTACTCCGTTGGAAGTAGTAATGTAGGTGTTGCTCGGGCAACATTGACCGGCAACGACCTCGTGATTACCGGTGTTGCCACGGGCAAGGCGACCGTGATTGTTCGAGACTCTACCACTGGAAGTTTAACTATCAATGTGACTGTAGGTACAGGTACACCTCTACCATTATTTACTACTGCAGCTAGTGACATTGTTGTCGGACCAGGTACTTCGCCAACATTCACTATTGGTGGTGGTCGTGCACCCTATCAAGTCACAAGTAGTAATATTAGCGTCCTAACTACCTCTATCTCCGGCAGTACAATGACTTTAAATGGTTTGGTTGTCGGTACCGCAAAAGTGAATGTGGTTGATTCTGCCGGTGCGATTGTTTCGATCAATGTCGTTGTTGGAACTGGTACTTCTGTTCCTTTGTTTAGCACCGCACCATCTTCTATTACCTTGACGTCCGGATCAACAGCAACCTATACAATAGGTGGTGGCACAGCACCATATTCAGTTACTTCTAGTAGCATTGGAGTTGCTTCCGTGACCTCATCAGCTAACAGCTTTACTGTCACTGGCGTGTCTGCTGGCTCAGCACAAATTGTGATTCGCGACTCTTTAGGTGGCGTGGTTGATATTGGCGTCACGATTTCTTCAGTGGCAAATACTCCTGTTGATATTTTGCCTGGTGATTCAACGGGTGCCGTTGGAGATACTTTGACATTTAGAATCTCCGGTGGATCTCCAGCCTATACAGTAACAAATAATAATCCAAGCATAGCAAATGTATCTCCGACGTCAATCACAAGTACTGGCGGCACATTTACTGCGCAGTTGTTAAATGTTGGATCTACATCTGTAACGGTTGTTGATGCGCAAGGTCAAGTCAAGAGAATTACAATCACTGCAACAGCTGCAAGTTCATTTTTGAGAATCTCTCCTAACGTTATTTTGGTTGCGGAGGAATCAAGAAATACGGTTGATTTGTCAATTTATGGAGGTACTCCACCATACCGAGCATTTACTAGTGATCTTGGATTGACATCCGTTTCTATCGTGGGGACTTCTACTTTACGTGTGGGTCTTGGCTCTACAGGAAACCGATGCTTTATTCCCGTAGATTCTTCTGGCACGTATAAACCGCTCGGTATCGGAACAATTACCTTAACAGTATTAGATAGCTTGGGTGCGTCAGCTACAGCTCAGTTCAATATTCAAGATAATGGTATGGGTAACGCTGCTGGAACGCCTCCTGGAATCGGTGGTTGTACACCTTTGTAATGAGTATATTTAGTGACAAGTAATATATTTTTAGTAGGTCTGATGGGCTCTGGCAAAACAACCGTTGGCAGAGCCCTCGCCAAAAAACTGAACAAGCGTTTTATTGATTCTGATCATGAAATAGAGGCGCGTACTGGCGTTGCTATTTCAGTGATTTTTGAAATTGAAGGGGAAGCGAGTTTTCGTCAACGTGAAGCTGATGTGATTCGTGACCTTTGCCAACAACAAGACATCGTCCTCGCCACTGGTGGGGGCGCTGTATTGAATCCCCAAAGTCGAGAGTTACTTCATACACGCGGTACTGTCGTGTATTTGAAGGCGAGCATTAGTAATATTTTGCATCGTACTCGGCATGACAAAAAGCGTCCTTTGCTACGCACCCCAGATCCGCGCAAGAAACTCGAAGAGTTAGAGCAGCAGCGTGATCCTCTCTATCGTGAAGTTGCCCACGTGGTCATTGAGACTGGTCAGCCTCAGTTACAAACATTGGTGCAAACTATCGTTGAGAAATTGCCCGGTGCTGTGAATGAACTTGATCAGACTGCACAGAAAATCATTAAGCAAGTACCCACTGCGAATCAGAATAAAGTGATTATGGAACAGGAAATACATCAGGCACGTACGTTGCAAGTCGATCTTGGTGAGCGTGCTTATCCAATCACCATTGGCGAGGGCTTATTATCAAATCCCGCATTGCTACAAAGTCGGATTAAAGGGCAGCGTGTTGTGATTGTGACGAATACAGTGGTAGCACCTCTGTACTTGGAGAATTTAACAAAACAACTGAATGCGATTGGTAAGCAAACTGAGGCAATTATTTTGCCTGACGGTGAAGAATACAAAAATTGGGAAAACCTAATGTTGGTATTCGACGGATTGTTAGCAAAAAAATGTGATCGTAAGACCACTTTGCTAGCCTTGGGTGGCGGTGTGATTGGCGATATGACCGGGTTTGCCGCTTCAGCTTATATGCGTGGCATTCCTTTCGTGCAGATTCCGACGACGCTGCTAGCGCAAGTGGATTCATCGGTTGGTGGCAAGACGGGTATTAATCATCCTTTAGGCAAAAATATGATCGGCGCGTTTTACCAACCGCAAGCCGTGATTGCTGATGTGAGCACATTAAACACCTTGCCAGATCGAGAATTGTCCGCAGGTTTAGCCGAGGTGATTAAACACGGTGCGATTATTGACTCAGGTTTTTTCACCTGGATAGAAAATAATATCGAAAAGTTGCGCGCGAAAGATGTAGAAGCATTGTCTTACGCGGTGTTGCGTTCATGTGAAATCAAAGCGAATGTGGTTCGACAAGATGAACGCGAAGGTGGCCTACGTGCAATATTAAACTTCGGCCACACTTTTGGTCATGCGATTGAATCAGGTCTCGGTTATGGAAACTGGCTACATGGTGAAGCCGTTGGCTGTGGCATGGTGATGGCTGCAGATCTATCCTATCGGCTAGGTAATATTGATTTTGTCAGTAAAACCCGGATTACAAAATTAGTTGAGGCGGCGGGACTGCCCATTATTGCGCCAGATTTAGGCGAACAAACTTGGCTGGATTTGATGGAAGTAGATAAGAAAAATGAGGGGGGGCAAATCAAGTTTATTTTGCTTAAACCTTTAGGAAGCTGTCTCATTACCGAGGTTCCGAAGGAGTTGTTACTAGCGACTTTACGAGCCAGTATTTAGTAGATTTCTCAACGCTTGAAAGAAACTTTATGTTTTCCGATCATCAACTCGCTCCTTATGCTGCACAATCTGCACAAACTAAGGGGCGACGATTTTCGGAACCAGCGCCAAGCTCCCGCTCTGAATTTCAACGAGACCGGGATCGCATCATACACAGCACGGCTTTTCGTCGTCTCGAATATAAAACACAAGTCTTCGTCAACCATGAAGGCGATCTGTTCCGCACACGCCTAACGCACAGCATTGAAGTCGCGCAAATCGCCCGCTCGATCGCGCGTAACTTGCGTTTGAATGAAGATCTGGTTGAAGCCATTTCACTCGCCCATGACCTCGGCCACACACCTTTTGGTCATGCTGGGCAAGATGCGCTCAACGCCTGCATGAAAGATTATGGTGGCTTTGAACATAATCTGCAAAGTTTGCGTGTAGTGGATGTTTTAGAGGAGCGTTACGCTAGTTTTGAAGGCTTGAATTTAAGCTTTGAATCTCGCGAAGGAATACTTAAGCACTGCTCTTTGAATAATGCTCGTATGCTTGGTGATGTAGGTCAACGATTTATTAAAAAGACCCAGCCCAGTCTTGAAGCACAACTAACCAACTTGGCAGATGAAATTGCCTATAACAACCACGATATTGATGACGGTTTGCGCTCAGGTTTGCTGAATGAATCGCAATTAATGGAAGTTGATTGTTATGCGCGATTTCGTCGAGAAGTTGATCACACCTATCCTAGTATCACTGGGCGACGAGCGATTTCAGAAACGATACGCCGTATGATCAATTTGCTGATTACCGATCTTATTCAAACTTCGGAAAAGCGAATCGCTGATTACGCACCAAAGACGATAGAGGATGTACGCGCAATGCCTGCCATGATTGCATTTTCTGATGTGATGTATCAGGAAGCAAAGGTATTGAAGCAGTTTTTATATGAAAATTTGTATCGGCATTATTTAGTCAATCGCATGAGTAATAAGGCCAAAAATACGGTGCGCGAATTATTTACTTTGATGATCGCAGAACCTGGTTTAGTGCCACCTGACTACCGCGTTGCAATACAAAGCGATTTACAACAAACACAGCTTCTGCAGGCGCGTAGAATTGCTGATTATATTGCGGGTATGACTGACCGATTTGCGATCCGCGAGCATAGACGTTTGTACCTGATAGAAGAAGTGTAAGCGACGATAAATCTCGAAAAGGAAAAACGATGCAAACTACGCAAACAATAAAGAATTCTTTGATCACTTCACTGCTATTGCTGTGTTGTTCGGCTAACGCAGTAGATTTGAGTCAACTCAGTTCCAAGGATGCAAATAGTGGATTGAAGGCCGCGTTGGAGCAGGGGGCCAATGCCGCGATATCGAAGCTAGGTGTGACCGATGGATTCTTAAATAATGAGAAGGTGAAGATTCCATTACCATCCATTTTGGAAAAAGCGAAGCCGATATTGAAATTGAGCGGGCAGGGCAAACATCTTGATGAGTTAGTGGTGGCGATGAATCGTGCCGCTGAAACAGCTGTGCCTATGGCTAAGCCCTTGTTATTGGATGCAGTGAAAACCATGTCCGTTACGGATGCAAAAAATATTTTGATCGGTGGCGAGACTTCAGTGACAGATTTTTTTAGGCAAAAAACCGCAACGACATTAACGACTAAATTTACACCAACAGTAAAAACGGTGACAGATAAAGTTGGCTTAGCTGGTAAATACAATGCAGTTATGGCGAAGGCGCAGAAAATGGGCGCTGTGCCAGAAAAAGAAGCGACAGTCGAATCCTATGTTTCTGGTAAAGCGGTTGACGCGCTGTATACCTTGATTGCGGAAGAAGAGAAAAAAATACGGCAAGATCCTATCGGCACTGGCAGCAAGATTATTGGTAAGGTTTTTGGCTTACTTAAATAAAAAACTAATCTTTATTTTTGAGGCCTTCGCACAAGCTACCGCGTGACCGAATATTGAATCTGTTATTGAGAAATGCATCGCTGTGCTCTAGCACAGGTGCGCTTCTCGATCCAAACTTATGCCGTTCGCTGCGCTTGTGCAGAGATCCCTGTTGAGAATACACCTGCACTAATTTAAAAGTGCAGGCGTATTTGTAAGCCTTATTGTAGATGCGCCAAAGGATGTGCGTAGCCCGGCCAAACCTCGGCAAAAAAACTCGCGATCATTGCGTCATCAACTTCCGCCATACTTGCAGGCGACCATCGCGGCGCATTGTCTTTATCGACCACTAATGCCCGCACTCCCTCTAATACCTCACCGTGCTTGAAACAATGTCTGACCATGGTGCGCTCAATACGCAGACACTCGGCGACGGACCTCTGTTGGCAGCGCTGTAACTGTTCAGAGGTAACCGCCATCATCAGAGGCGATCGTTTGTTCATTGTGGCTAAGGTGCTTATCGCAAAGGATGAATCGTCTTTTGCGAGCGATGCCATGACTTCATCAACGCGATGTGTTTTGAAATGATGATCAATCGCTGATCGGTGTTGCACTAGCATACAGTTTTCAATAGAAGATGCTGGATGAAACTGTAAGGAAAAATCACGAATAGCGATGCGAATGTCTGGCGATGTTGATTGCGTAATTACCTGTAACAAATCTGGAATGGCGGACGTCGGAATATAGACATCGGCCAAGTTGGCATAAATCGCATCCATCCCTTGAATGACTTCTCCAGTTAAGCCTAAATAGCGTCCAATTTGTCCCGGCGTTTGATTTAAGAAGTAGCCGCCACCAACGTCTGGAAACAAGCCGATGTTAACTTCTGGCATCGCCATTTTAGTACGTTCAGTCACGATGCGTAGACGACTAGCAACGCCTGATTGGGCGATGCCCATGCCGCCGCCCATCACTACCCCATTAAGTAGGGCGATATAGGGTTTTGGATAAAAATGGATTAAATGATTTAGGGCATATTCTTCAGTGAAGAAGTCTTCCAGCAAGGCGCTGTCTTGCATCGGCGTTTTTGTGCCGACATCATAGAAGAAACGAATATCACCGCCAGCACAGAATGCCTTCTCACTACTACTTTGAATAAACACAGCAGTGACTTCTGGATCATTGCGCCACGTTAATAAGGCTGCTGTAATCGCACGCACCATTTCTAGCGACAATGAGTTAAGTGCCTTGGGACGATCTAAGGTGATGATGCCAATATGATTTTTGATTTCGCTTAAGACGTGAGAGCTCATAAGATTGCCATAAGATTTGTAGAATTGGATTTTAACTCAGAGCGATTGCCTAAATAAACCAAAAATAGCCTCAAAATAAAAGGGCGCTGAAAAGCGCCCTGGGATCATCACTGAAAGTGAATCGACTATGTCATTTAATCTAATTGTGCAGATGTTGGATCAGGAATATGCTTGATCGCATCATGTTGATGGTCTTGAATTTTGTCCTTATGTTTAATCACTTGACGGTCAAGTTTATCGACTAAAGCATCTATGGCTGCATACAAATCATGCGCCAGACTTTCAACGTGGATGTCCTTTCCACTCAGATGTAAATTAATATCGGCTTTGTGACGTTTATCCTTTTCGCGGAGCTTATCAACCGTCAAAATAACGGCGATATCAATGACTTGATCGAAGTGTCGTCTTACCCGCTCTAACTTGGTTTGTACATATTCACGAATTGCAGGAGTAACTTCGACGTGGTGTCCACTGATGGTGAGATTCATACTACGCTCCTATGGTGATATTGCTTTTATTGCCTTCTGTACTGCCAGTCATTACGATCGCTCATTGGCAGAAAATTGTTTTGAGCTAAATCATATATAACGATAGAAAACAATATTTCAAGAACTGGTTTATAAAGATTTTCGCAAACTGACTGGGGGGATTTTCAGAGCTTCGCGATACTTGGCAACGGTGCGCCGCGCGATGACCATGCCTTGTTCTCCCAATATGTCGGCGATCTTACTATCCGAGAGGGGTTTCTTCTGGTCTTCTTCTCCTATTAATTGTTTAATCAGAGCCCGTATCGCGGTGGAAGATGCTTCACCACCTGTTTCCGTTGCGACGTGACTACCGAAAAAATACTTCAACTCAAACATGCCGTGTGGTGTCAGCATAAACTTTTGAGTTGTTACACGTGAAATAGTGCTCTCGTGTAATCCTAGTGTATCAGCTATTTCGCGCAAAACAAGGGGTCTCATCGCAACAGCACCATGCGTGAAAAAATTATATTGTCTTTCAACTATGGCTTGCGCTACGCGTAGAATCGTGTCGAAGCGCTGCCGCATGTTTTTGATCAGCCAGCGTGCCTCTTGAAGCTGAGGACTAAGATTGACATCTCCACGTTGTTGCTTCATTAAGTTCGCGTACATGTGATTAATCCGTAAGCGTGGCATGACATCACGATTTAGCATGACTTGCCATTCGTCACCAATTTTTTTCACGACGACATCGGGCACGACATAATCAGATTTTGCCGCCGCGAAAGCGAGTCCCGGCTTAGGATTGCATTGACGAATCACGACTTGCGCTTCGCGTAAATCTTCATCATCGCAATGCAAGAACTTGCGTAATTTGGTGAAGTCTCGCTGTGCAAATAAAGGCAAGTATTCTTGTACGATTTGCAGTGCAAGGCGCCTGGTGACGAAGGGAATTTTCGGAAAGCGTTTGATCTGAATTGCCAAACATTCCGCTGTCGTTCTTGCACCGACACCCTCGGGCTCAAAGCTTTGCAGCATGTTTAAAGCAAACTGCAGTTCTTCTGGCTCTACACATAAATCGATAGGTAAGCTGGCGTGAATCTCTTCTAAGGATTCACATAAATAGCCATTCTCATCAATCGCATCAATCACTAATTCGATGAGTGCACGATCACGCGGTTCTCGAATTGAGATGCGCATTTGCTCTAACAAGTGCTCACGTAGCGTTGTTTGCGCTGCTTCTAACTGTGGCCTGCCGTCTTCATCATCGTGGCTATTTTTTGATCCAGATACCGGAGTTTCATCAAAGCTCCAATCATCGCTACTACCTTGCGCATCGGCTTCAGCATTGTTTTCATTGACCTCACTTGCCGTGCTATTTTCGGCCTTCTCTGATGGTGAGTTCTCAAGCGATTTAAATTCAGTTTCGTTTTGCGCACTTGTATTATTGATGCAGCCGTCGGCTAGTAAACGCACAGCATTATCTAAAGCGTCGTCGACCCTTTCTAACATCGGGTTTTCGATTAACAAGCTTTCAAGTTCTTGATGAAGTTCTAATGTGGATAACTGCAGCAAGCGTATTGATTGCTGTAACTGCGGGGTTAGCGCTAAATGCTGTGAAGTGCGTAGCTGTAAGCTTTGCTTCATGATTCGGACGTCATAATTGGGCTCGATTACATGCGGAAATGTTCACCCAAATAGACCCGTCTTACGGTCTCATTGGTGATGATTTCATCGGGACGTCCACTCGCTAACACTGAACCTTGATTGATGATGTATGCATGATCGCAAATACCTAAAGTTTCGCGTACATTGTGATCCGTAATTAAGACGCCGATATCGCGTTCTTTGAGAAAGCGCACAATGCGTTGGATTTCAATAACCGCAATCGGATCAACACCCGCAAAGGGTTCATCGAGCAGTACGAAACGAGGATTGGTGGCTAGCGCACGGGCAATTTCTACCCGGCGTCGTTCACCCCCAGATAATGCGCGCGCTGGACTTTCACGTAAGCCGTCAATCTGCAGCTCTTCAAGTAAAGTATTTAAACGTTGGTCGATCTCAGCTTTACTGAGTGGTTTCCCGTTTTCATTTTTTTGTAATTCTAAGACCGCACGAACATTGTCTTCAACCGACAACTTTCGAAACACTGAGGCTTCTTGTGGAAGATAGGAAAGACCTAACTGTGCACGTTGATGAATCGGAAAGTTTGAAATATCGACACCATCAACATCAATTTTCCCAGCATCAGAAGGTACCAAACCAACAATCATATAGAAGGACGTGGTTTTGCCTGCACCGTTCGGGCCGAGCAAACCAACAACCTCGCCACTTTTGACTTGCAAGGAAACGTCATGCACCACTTGGCGCATGCCATAGCGTTTTTGTAAACCTTCGATTACTAATGTACTTGTCATAGGATTTGCTTATTTTTATTTGTTGTCTGGCTTAGCGTCAGACTTCTTCCCTTTCGGCTCAGATGTGATGGTGACACGACCACCGCCGGGAACACGTTTGCCACTCGTTGAGTTGGTCGCAGTGAACACATCATTTACGCTGTCATAAGATAAGAATTCACCATTCTGTTCTTGAGTGACTTTTTGTTGGCTCAAATAACGAACTTGTGCCTTGCTGATAAATCGTACGACTTCAGTTTTTTTGTCGTACTCAACTCGATCGGCCAATCCTTCTATCCAGAGATCTTCACCACCATCGCGTTTTTGACGGAAGAATACTTGGCTCCCCGCGTGACCTGACAAGGTCACAGCACCACCACCGTCAGGGGTTTCTGTTTCCACACCATTCTCAGCGCGAATTAATAGAGTTCCACGGGTCAATTCAACTTTACCTTTTAAAGTTTTGGTATTCGTTTTCCCATCAAATTCCGTGTATTCGGCAGAGATGTTGGTACGCTTCTGGCTATCGGCTTTTTCTGCATGGGCACTAAAAGATAGTATGCAAGCGATACTCATGCTAACAATACTAGTAAGGCGTTTCACTGAGTTAAAGTGGGTCATTTGTTTTGTAGGCATCGTCATGCAATTTCCTTTTTTCTTTCAATTTCTTTTATCTGTTGATGATAAAACTTAATATCTTTTTTCAGCGATCACAGTAAAAAATGATTCATTTTGTGACCTTATTTTGCGGATGGAGGTGCGATACTAATTTGTACCTTACTCAATAAGCGAATTTTCTGGCGATTGTTTTCTGCTTCCATGCCGATCGCTGTAATGTTCGCCCGTGGCGTCGTCATAGTAATCGCTTCAGCCGTTCTCATTCTTTCGCTATCTGGAAAAAGAATAAGGCTGTCGGTTGCCATTTTCAAATAGCTGCCCTGATCACTTTTACTTCGCTCAACCAATACATTGCCATGCATGTGAATCTGATCTTCCGGTTTGTTTTGTAATTTTTCTTGCACCTTTTGTTTAACAATTGCGCGATCAGCACGTATCGTCATGGGTGTTTTTTCTTGATCAATTCCAACGATTCTTGGTTGAATAATTTCAAATTCATCTTCGAGTGGAAAGTGAATCAATTTTTCGCCGGTGACTCTATAGTTGGTTTGTTTCGACTGTGATAAACGTACAAAATTAAAATGTTCGACATAGTAATCTGGCTCACTGCGATTTTTTGCATTGGCGGCTTCGTCTTCGCTTTGACGTCGCATCACTTCATAAATCCAAAAACTCCCCAGCATGACTAAGCCCAGCAGCGCAACACCAAGCCAGACGCGGATACGATCAGCGGTCATCGTTACTCACATCCAAAAAGGGCGCTAAGGCAGTGGCATATTTGTCTTGCGCTCGTAAAATAAAATCACTGATTTCGCGCGCAGCACCTCGACCACCTTGAGCTTGCGTGACATAAGAAACTCGACTACGTACTTCCTCGTGTCCATTCGGAACGCTCGCGGCAAAACCAACGCGTAACAAGATCGGCAAATCGATCACATCATCGCCAATGAAACCGCAGGCTTCATGCGGGATATTGAGTTCTTTTGTCAGTGCTAAAAACGCAGACTTTTTATCATGGATGCCTTGCATCACATGAGTGATGCCAAGATCACTGGCGCGCTTGCTGACGATTGCTGATTGACGCGCACTGATGATGGCAGTGGCGATACCAGCGTTTTGCAATAACTTGATACCCTGGCCATCAAGTACGTTGAAGGTCTTCATCATTTCGCCTTCAGGGCCAAAATGTAAACTGCCGTCAGTCAATATGCCGTCAACGTCAAAGATCATTAGGCGCACTTGTGCCGCCTGTTGTGTCGCAGTTCTATGCAAATTGTCTGCTGTATGTTGTGTCATCAAATCACCTTGGCACGTGTCAAATCATGGATGTGCAAAGCACCGACTAACTTGCCTTCTGCGTCGGCAACTAATAATTGATTGATTCGATGTTGCTCCATAATTTCTACTGCTTCTACCGCCAATTGTTCAGGGCCGATACGATGTGGATTTTTGCGCATGATGTCTGCGATGATTAACTCGGAAAAATTGAGTGGTTTGTCCATCAAACGGCGTAAATCACCGTCTGTGAAAACGCCAACGATGGTATTGTCATGATCAACAATGGCCGTCATCGCCATACCTTTTTGCGTAATTTCTAATAAAGCGCTGCTGAGTTTTGTGTCAGGCTTGACTTGTGGGATCGCATTGCCTGTTCGCATCACGTCCTTGACGTGCGTAAGCAAGCGGCGACCAAGCGCGCCACCTGGATGAGAACGGGCGAAGTCTTCTTCTTTAAATCCTCGGGCATCAAGGACTGCGACTGCAAGTGCATCGCCGAGTGCCAATGTGACGGTGGTGCTGGCAGTTGGTGCGAGATTGAGAGGACAGGCTTCTTTATCTACATGTACGCTCAAGTGCAGATCCGCCAGTTTCGCTAAAGTGGAATTAGGGTTACCAGTTAGTGCAATGAGCTTGACGCCGAGTCGCTTCAGGATAGGCAAGATAGCGACTAATTCACCTGCTTCACCAGAGTAAGAAATCGCGATGAAAACATCTTGTGACGTCACCATCCCAAGATCACCATGCGCAGCTTCGGCTGGGTGTAAAAAGAAAGAAGGCGTGCCCGTAGACGCGAAAGTAGCAGCAATCTTCCGCGCTATATGGCCAGACTTTCCTATGCCGGAAATGACTAAGCGGCCTTTGCAATGTAACACCAGATGGATCGCGTCAATAAATGCTGATGAGTCGCCACCGCTTAAGCGTTGTTTTAAGCTGAGAATGGCATCAGCCTCAATCTGCAAAGTTTCGCAAGCGAGTTGCAAAGCGTGACTCGCTTTTGCGTCTTCTGTGGAGTTAAGATTTGATGCGGGAGTAGTATTTAATGTGCTCATGCGTGGAGTATAAACTAAATATGAATAAGCAAGAACTCTGCCAGATGCGAATTTGTTATCGTAGAAACGCAGTACATGGCTGGAAACTGTTGGTTAAACGTAGCAAAGATGTAGAAAAGAACTAGAAATAGAAGTTTGTCGATTCATAAATTATGCGAAAGCTTGTCAATTAATTTTTATTCAAGGATACTTTTGTTGCTATGAACTCGCCTAAATGTATTATTTTCTTCCAACTACTTTGAGAAAGCCTGGATATGAATGTGAACCCTGATCAACCAGAAAACAATTTTCCGAACATGAGCAACTTGGTATCGGAGATCCCGCAGCAACCACAATATAACCCCGAAGGTAATTTGATTGACGCGGGTAAGGCGACTTCTTGGTATGGCTATGGCTTTGATCAGTTTAAGGCAAATGCCGGAGTTTGGATCGGCATGGTGGTCGTGCTGTTTGTTATCATGCTTGCGCTTAATATCATTCCTGGGATTGGCACTTTTATTTTTAATTTGCTGATGCCAGCGTTTTTCGGTGGATTGATGTTAGCGTGCCAGGCACATCGTGAATCAAAACCTGTGATATTTGAGTTCTTGTTTGCTGGATTCAAAGATAAGTTTGGCGCATTGGCTTTGCTAGGCTTGATTTGGATGATTGGCGTCTTTGTCGTCTCGATTGTCGCCGGCTTCTTTGCCGTGGCGGTTTTCGGAGGCGCAATTGCCACTGGTGCAGCGTTTGGTAGTGCGGGTTTGATGGGATTGGGATTTAGTGCGCTGCTTGGCTTTGTTGTACTCGCTATGTTAATTGCTATACCTTTAGCAATGGCAATTTGGTTTGCACCTGCTTTGGTGGTATTTCATAATGTACAGCCAATTGATGCATTGATTTTGAGCCTAAAAGCTAGCTTGAAGAATTGGGCAGCGTTTTTGCTGTTTTTTGTGCTGTATATCGTTTTTGCTATTTTGGCGTCGATTCCTTTCGCGCTTGGTTGGCTGGTGTTGGGTCCGGTATTAATTGGTGCCATTTACGCAGCTTATCGCGATATCTTTCTTAGTTAATTGGTCGAACAAGTGAAAAATTAACAGGTAGAAGAATCGATCATTCATACTCAGAGTGATCTACATGGAAAACGCGGAAACGATTTCGTTCCGCGTTTTTTTCTGTGCGCTTCCTTTTCATATTGAGATTAATAATGTGCTTTCGTCGTTTTCTCTTAAGCGAAGATGTTTGAGTGACAAATAATCGGTAATAATACGCAACATGAATGCACTCGATACCACTTTACTTTTGTTGAGCAGCGCCGTGTTAGGCGTAGTTGCCTTGCGGCTGTTGAATTTGCCGCCGATGTTGGGTTATCTGGCCGTTGGAATTTTGATTGGGCCGCATGCTTTAGGCTGGGCGCAAGAAAGCTCGACAACGCATTTATTAGCTGAGTTTGGCGTGGTGTTTTTGATGTTTTCAATTGGACTCGAATTTTCATTGCCCAAATTGATTTCTATGCGTCGTGCAGTATTTGGCTTGGGAATGGCGCAGGTAGTTAGTACGATTGCTTTGGCTATGTTGATGTGTTTTGGTGCAGCGATGATTCTGCCCGAATATTTTGCGATTAGTTGGGAAGCTGCGTTTGCGATTGGCGGTGCTCTGGCGATGTCGTCGACGGCGATTGTATCCAAAATGTTGACGGAAAAATTGGAGCTAGAAAGTCCGCATGGCAGGCAGATTATTAGTATCTTATTGTTTCAAGATTTGGCAGTCGTGCCTTTGCTGATATTAGTACCAGCTTTAGCGGCAGATTCTGATAACTTAAGTATGAGTTTGTTGACCGCAGTGGGTAAAGCAACCGTGGTTTTGTTTCTACTTTTTTTTGTCGGAAAAAGAGTCGTGCGAGAATGGTTCGCGATTGTCGTGCGACGTCGCTCGCAAGAATTATTTATGTTGAATCTGCTGTTGTTCACCTTGGGCGCAGCATGGCTTACCGAAAAAGCTGGTCTGTCTTTGGCACTGGGTGCATTTGTGGCGGGGATGTTGATTTCTGAGACTGAGTACAAACATCAAGTTGAAGAAGACATCAAATCCTTCCGTGATGTGTTGTTAGGTTTGTTCTTTATTACTGTCGGCATGCTGCTTAATTTGCAGTTGGTGTTGGACTATGGATGGCTGATTTTATTGCTATTGGTTGGTCCTGTGGTGTTTAAATTTGGACTGATTTTTTTACTCGCCCGACTATTTTCCTGTCCGACCAGCGTCGCTCTTCGTACAGGTCTAGGCTTAGCACAGGCTGGTGAATTTGGTTTTGTCCTATTGAATCAGGCTGGAGGATTGAATTTAATCGACCCATTGTTGTTGCAATTGATCTTGGCTTCTATGGTGTTATCGATGTTGATCTCGCCCTTTATCTTGGCGAAATCTGATTGGATCGTGCTGAAATTGTCGTCGAATGAATGGATGATGCAATCCTTGGCGCTAACGCAAATTGCGGCACGTACAATGAAGGTGAAGAAGCATGTGATTATCGCGGGCTTTGGTCGTAGTGGGCAAAGCTTGGCTAAGTTGTTGGCAGATGAAAATATTGATTATCACGCCTTAGATCTAGATCCCGACCGTATCAGCGAAGCGCAAAACGCGGGGGCGAATGTCTCTTACGGAGATGCTGGTCGTCGCGAAAGTTTAACGGCTGCGGGGATTAATCGCGCTGCTGCTTTGGTAATTACTTATACAAATACACAGTCGGCATTAAAAATTTTGCACTTGGTGCATGAGCTCAATCCGAGTTTGCCAGTGGTTGTGCGCAGTCATGATGATACCGACCTTGAAAAATTGCGAGCTGCTGGCGCGACTGAGGTGGTTCCTGATTTAATGGAAGGTAGCTTGATGCTCGCTTCACATGCCTTGGTGTTATTGGGGGTTCCATTAAGACGCGTGGTACACACTGTGCAAATGGCACGAGATGCACGATATGAATCTTTACGCGGATTTTTTCATGGCGCTAGTGATGCCGCTGATGATGCAGAAAATTTACAATTGCGTTTGCATACGGTAGTTCTGAATGAACGCAGTAAAATTATTGGTAAAACCATAGAAGCTTTAGCACTCGCAGAGTTAGCTGTTGATGTGACTGCGGTTCGGCGTGGTAAAAACAGATTGCAAGCTGAAAATGAGTTGGTACTACAAGCAGGTGATGTGATTGTATTGCGAGGCAGTGCAGAGGGCGTCGCACGTGCAGAACAGAGATTATTAAAATAGGAAAACAGATGATTAACTCAAGCGAATTTATAAAACAGCACATCCGTACAGTGCCAGATTGGCCGCAAGCGGGTGTGCAGTTTCGCGATATCACAACGCTGTTACAAGACCCAAAGGTATTTCGCGTATTGATCGATATTTTTCTAGCGCGTTACGCAGATGCGAAGCTCGATTTAGTGGCTGGTATGGATGCACGTGGTTTTATTCTCGGTTCGGTAGTGGCGTATGAATTGAATATTGGTTTTGTCCCGATTCGTAAAAAAGGTAAGTTGCCGTTCACAACAGTTTCCGAAAGCTATGAGCTTGAGTACGGTAGCGCGACGGTGGAGTTACATACCGATGCTTGCAAAGCTGGCGACCGTGTTTTGCTGATAGATGATTTGATCGCAACAGGCGGCACAATGATGGCGGGAAAGAAATTATTGGAACGCCTCGGCGCAGTCGTTGTCGAGGGGGCAGTGATTGTCGATTTGCCAGAATTGGGTGGATCGAAATTGGTCGAAGACACTGGATTGACGCTATTTAAAGTGTGTGATTTCTCAGGGCATTAATCTTTCTCTGGTTGAGGGTTGATTAAAATTTAAGCATAAAATTTTAAGTGCCATCACAATTTCAAATAAATTGCGTTATACTTCGTCCTCTCCAAGGAGCGCTGCGACAAGTTTTGCTTAACATGCAATCGTTAAACTCAACTGCCAGGCTTGGATTAGACGAGTGGATTGTTAGGGAATCCTAAAAATCACACTCACAGCAACTGCGCTCACGTTACTTTTTTCTTGAACATTCTTGGAAAGGAGGGCGTGAGAACGCCACCATCATGACATCTCAAACCACACAAGATTTCCACGTCGCTGACTTAAGCTTGGCCGACTGGGGTCGCAAAGAAATTCAAATCGCAGAAACAGAAATGCCAGGCTTGATGGCAATTCGTGAAGAATTCGCAGCTAGCCAACCTTTAAAAGGCGCGCGTATCACAGGTTCTTTGCACATGACGATTCAAACCGCCGTGCTGATCGAAACCCTGAACGCACTCGGCGCACAAGTGCGTTGGGCATCTTGCAATATTTACTCAACACAAGATCATGCTGCTGCCGCAATTGCGGCTGGCGGTACACCAGTGTTCGCATTCAAAGGTGAAAATCTGGATGAATACTGGGAATTCACACACCGTATTTTCGACTGGAAAGATGGCGGCTACTCCAACATGATCTTGGATGACGGCGGCGATGCCACTTTATTGCTGCACCTCGGTACACGTGCAGAAACAGATATTTCCGTATTGAACAACCCAGGTTCAGAAGAAGAAACTTGTTTATTCAATTCTATCAAAAAACATTTAGCGGTTGATGCAACCTGGTACTCTAAACGTCTCGCCGCCATCAAAGGTGTAACAGAGGAAACGACTACTGGCGTACATCGTTTGTACCAAATGCATAAAGAAGGCAAGCTCGCTTTCCCAGCAATCAACGTCAATGATTCCGTCACCAAATCCAAGTTCGATAACTTGTATGGCTGCCGCGAATCTTTAGTTGATGGCATCAAGCGTGCAACCGATGTAATGATCGCAGGTAAAGTCGCTGTCATCGCTGGTTATGGTGATGTAGGTAAAGGTTCTGCACAAGCGATGCGTGCTCTGTCCGCACAAGTGTGGGTTACAGAAATCGATCCTATCTGCGCTTTGCAAGCAGCGATGGAAGGTTATCGTGTTGTGACCATGGATTACGCTTGTGAACACGGTGATATCTTCGTGACGACGACCGGTAACTACCATGTGATTTCACATGAACACATGTTGAAGATGAAGGATCAAGCCATCGTTTGCAACATCGGTCACTTCGATAATGAAATCGACGTCGCCGCACTCAAACAATACAAGTGGGAAAACATTAAGCCACAAGTTGATCACGTGATTTTCCCTAGTGGTCGCCGTATTATTTTGTTGGCTGAAGGTCGTTTGGTGAATCTCGGTTGCGGTACTGGCCACCCTTCTTATGTGATGAGCTCTTCATTTGCGAATCAAACCATCGCGCAAATCGAATTGTTCTGCAATACGGCGCAATACCCAGTCGGCGTTTACACTTTGCCGAAACATCTCGACGAAAAAGTCGCACGTTTGCAATTGAAAAAACTCAATGCGCAACTGAGTGTTTTGACGGACGAACAAGCGAACTATATCGGTGTGAAAAAAGAAGGTCCGTATAAACCAGAGCACTATCGCTACTAAGACTCGCCATAGATCCAATTATTGGGTGCATACCTTTGTCGTGAATACTCGCAATATAAACATATTGCTGCGTTTCACTTCGCGGTCTGCATCCCAGTAATTGAATTTCTGTCGATCTTAGCTTTTCAAATTTGTAAAAACTTTGGAGATTCCATGCGCTTACTTGCTACCTGGTTAATCAACGCACTGGCGCTATTGGCGCTGCCATATTTACTCAGCTCGATTACGATAGATAGTTTCACGACAGCTCTGTTGGTTGCTGTAGTTTTAGGTTTCGTGAACACCGTAATTCGTCCAATCTTATTAATCCTCACTTTACCTGTGACTGTCTTGAGTCTGGGATTGTTTATTTTTGTGATTAATGGATTGATGTTCTGGGCAGTCGCTAGTATGTTTGATGGCTTTCATGTCGCAGGTTTTTGGTCAGCGGTCTTCGGTGCTTTGTTATACAGCGTAATTTCATGGACACTCTCCACCTTACTCCTAACAAAAAATGAATCCACATAATTTTAGTATTGAATTCTTCCCGCCAAAAACGGAAGAAGGAACCGAAAAATTACGGGTGACACGTGCCAAACTGGCGGAACTTAATCCTAAGTATTTTTCGGTGACTTTTGGTGCGGGTGGTACGACGCAACAGGGGACTTTGGATACGGTTGTTGAGATCCGCAAAGAAGGTTTTGATGCCGCGCCACATTTGTCTTGTGTCGGCGGTACGCGTGATTCAATTCGCCAAATTTTACAAACCTACAAAGACCATAATATTCATCGCTTAGTTGCTTTGCGTGGTGACTTGCCGAGCGGTTATGGTATGGGCGGTGAGTTCCGTTATGCGAATGAATTGGTCGAATTTATTCGTTCCGAAACGGGTGATTGGTTTCAGATTGAAGTTGCAGCTTATCCAGAAATGCATCCACAAGCAAAATCGCCGCAAGATGATTTACAGAATTTCGTGCGCAAGATACAAGCCGGTGCGAATGCCGCAATTACCCAGTATTTCTACAATGCAGATGCCTATTTTCAATTCGTAGAGAATGCGCAAAAAGCCGGTGTGAATGTACCTATCGTTGCGGGCATCATGCCGATCACTAACAGTAGTCAGCTTATGCGTTTCTCAGAAATGTGCGGCGCAGAAATTCCACGTTGGGTACGTTTGAAGTTGGCGAGCTACGGTGACGACAGCGCATCGATCAAAGCCTTTGGTTTAGATGTCGTCACGCAAATGTGTGAACGTCTGCTCGCTGGCGGCGCTCCGGGTTTGCATTTCTATTCTTTGAATCAGGCTGCGGCGACTACGGCGATCTGGAATAGATTAGTTTAATTTTTTAGATTAGGTATGAGTAAAAAAACCACGATACTTATCGTGGTTTTTTTTAGTGAAATTTCGCCAGAGACTTAGAAAAATAATTTCTCAAGTTCGACACCCGGCTCATCTGCACGCATAAAAGCCTCACCTACCAAGAAGCCATGTACATTTGCCTCACGCATGCGTTGCACATCATCTCGATTCATAATGCCCGATTCAGTGATGACGAGTTTGTCTTCGGGAATGCGTGGTAGCAAGCCAAGCGTGGTATCGAGAGTGACGTCGAATGTACGCAGATTACGATTGTTGATGCCAAGCAGATTGGTCTTGAGCTTCAATGCTGCGTCGAGTTCTTCATCATTATGTACTTCAACCAAAACACCCATGCCGAGTTCATGCGCGCAGGCTTCGAGTTCTGCCATCAGGCCATGATCGAGTGCTGCGACGATCAGCAAAATACAATCCGCACCCCAGCTTCTGGCTTGATACACTTGATACGGATCGATCATAAAATCTTTACGTAATACTGGCAAAGAACAAGCGGCGCGGGCTTGTTGCAAATAGACGGGAGCGCCTTGAAAAAACACTTCATCGGTCAACACCGACAAACAAGCAGCGCCATGTTGCGCGTAGCTTGCAGCGATCTCCGCAGGTTGAAAATTTTCACGGATCACGCCTTTTGAGGGCGAAGCTTTTTTGATTTCTGCAATCACGGCAGCCTTGCCTAGCGCCATTTTATTGCGCAGGCTAGCTTCAAATCCACGCAATGTTTGTTGCGCTTCTTTGTTACTTTCAACGTCGGCACGTAAGCTGGAATAGCTTTGTACTTTCTTATCGCGCGCGACTTCTTCTACTTTGACCTCGAGAATTTTATTGAGTATGTCTGACATGCTTATTTACCTAAGTTACTTACCTAACTGATGCGTGACTTCGACTAGCTGATGCAGTTTGTTCAGCGCGGCACCGGAGGCGATAGCAGCTTGTGCTTTTTTCACGCCATCGGCAATGGAATCGGCGATGCCTGCGCCATATAAAGCTGCACCGGCATTCAAGCTGACGATATCGGTCGCTGGTCCCGGTATATTATTTAATACATCGAGAATACGTGCTTTGGATTCTTCTGCGCCCGATACTTTCAAGCTGCGATTCGACACCATTTGCAAACCAAAATCTTCAGGATGAATATCGTACTCGCGAATTTCACCGTTCACTAATTCGCCGACCATGGTCGGTGCGCCGAGTGAGACTTCATCCATATTATCGCGTCCCCAAACAACGATCGCATGTTGTGCGCCGAGACGTTGTAGGACGCGTACTTGAATACCAACCAGATCAGGGTGAAATACCCCCATCAGAATATTTGGTGCACCCGCTGGATTAGTGAGTGGGCCAAGAATATTGAAAATCGTACGCACACCTAATTCACGTCGAACTGGTGACGCATGTTTCATTGCCGCGTGATGATTTGGTGCGAACATGAAACCAATATTGGTTTGCGCGATCGATTGCGCAATTTGTTCAGGTTGCAAGTTGATATTCACGCCCAGTGATTCAAGTACATCGGCACTGCCAGATGAAGAGGAAACGCTGCGACCACCGTGCTTAGCGACACGGGCACCTGCGGCAGCGGTAACAAACATGGATGCGGTAGAAATATTAAAGGTATGGGCACCATCGCCACCTGTGCCGACGATGTCGATCAAGTTCTTGGTGTTTGCCATCGGCACCTTGGTCGAAAACTCGCGCATCACCTGCGCAGCAGCAGTGATTTCTCCTATGCTTTCTTTTTTTACGCGTAAACCCATGGTAAGCGCCGCAATCATGATCGGCGACATTTCGCCACCCATGATTGTGCGGAACAGCGACAACATCTCATCGTGGAAAATTTCGCGATGTTCAATGAGGCGGGTTAAAGCTTCTTGCTGTGAGATCGTCATCTTATTTCCCCAATAAAAAATTCTTCAACAATGCGTGACCGTGTTCCGACAAGATTGATTCAGGGTGAAATTGCACACCCTGCAAATCAAATGTCTTGTGACGTACACCCATGATCTCGCCATCTTCAGTCCACGCTGTCACTTCTAAGCAATCCGGCAAACTAGAGCGCTCAATGGCTAGCGAGTGATAGCGTGTAATTGTGTAAGGGCTAGGCAAATCGCTGAACACACCAACGCCAGTATGCGCAATTGGTGAAGTCTTCCCATGCATGACTTCCTTGGCGCGAATCACCTTGCCGCCAAAAGCTTCGGCGATACTTTGATGTCCCAAGCATACGCCCAGAATTGGAACCTCACCCGCAAAGCGTTTGAGCACAGGCACGGAAATTCCCGCTTCCAAAGGTGTGCATGGTCCAGGAGAAATACAAATGCGATCAGGCTTCATCGCCTCAATTTCTTCCAGCGTAATTTCATCATTACGATACGTGCGAACTTCCTCACCCAACTCAGCAAAATACTGCACGAGGTTGTAAGTGAAGGAATCGTAGTTGTCTATCATCAGTAGCATGATTGTGCCTAACTAGTTGAATTTATTGAGTTAAATTGTGTTGTTGGTGGACGGTGCTTGAGAATTACCACCGTTTTACCACCATTTTGATTTGCTGCCAGCAAAAGTGCTGGCAGTTGGAATAGATATGACTAGGCTTGACGCCAATGCCAACTTGGGGAGGAATGCCAACGAGATGTATGATTGATCTTCATGCGGCAATATTACACCAATCAGACACATGTGGCACATAGATTAATAGATAAATTACCTTATCTCATGAAAGAATCTATGCATCTAGACTGCTGGTCTTTTTAAGATTCTGCGTTGATTTCGTTGGAAAGCTCGCCCTCGAAAATATATGCTTAACTGTTGTTTAGTAAAATCAAATAAAATTCGAGCGCTGTTTAGACTCTTGCCCGTAAGTCTCCCGAAAAGTTTAACCTTGCGATTTTTGCGAGGTTATTCCATTTGTATGGGTTTCTGAAAGTTGAAGTACTTCAATAAAAAGATTGGTAATCTTTCGTTTGAAAGATACTGTTTTGAGATTTTTTTCTAGGTTTCACAGCCAACAAGGCCTGCGTAAATAAGCCATTCAACGTCCGTCTTTTCGCTTTTCTGCGTATAAAGTTCTGGCTTGCCAGCACTATTATTGCCTACAGCAAATTTTTCAAACCCTGTATAGGCACCAAATTTATTCTTGGCATTCATCTCACCACAAAGGGCATAGTTTTTTGTCGTTCCATCGTTGCCGTATTTGAGTTTTGCAACTTTCAAATTTCGAAAATTTGCTGACTCTGGGTCTAACAGATTTTCTTTTGCGACTGATAGTAGTCGCCTTTCAGCTAATTTGTTTTCTATGTAGTCTGGGTTGGTGCTCCAAGCAAAAAGTGCGCTTCCTGCTATAAGTAGGAATGCAATCAAAAATATTTTTTTCTTGCTTGAAGTAGTTGTTTTCGTTTTTGACGCGGATGTGTTTTTTTGTGTGTGTGCTTGATTTAACTCAACTCGACGTTTTTCAGCTAATGCCGCCTCTACTTTTGCGTAAATCGCTCCACATTTTGGGCATTCAAGTTCCGAGCCTTGGTCTGATGGTAGTCTTTGGTGCCCACACTTCAAACAATTTTTCATTGGAATTCCTTTATGAATGATGAGTTAGTGCTTTATTTGATAAATTTTCAGTGAGCCTAATTGTAAATGATGCATAATGAATTGCGCGACATTTACCCTATTATTTCATTGCGAGAAATGTGATAAATAGTGATGGATGAAGTTTGCTTGAACTAGATTTTCCAGCTTAGACAAATAAAGCCCTCCCAAATACGCGCTTTTTCTTCTTTCGAAATAGGCATACTTTCGGCAAGCTCACGATTAGCCTTTATCATTGTATCTAGAGCCTCATCCAAGATTATATGGTCGGGTCTTAAGTCTGGTGGAGCCTTGATATGCTTTGTCATTCGGAATGCCATAGCAGCATCAAAATTGTACATATCAACACCAGCAGAGTCGGTGATTTCCCCAATGCACTCCCCAGTCGGGAGATGATGCAAATCTAAGTTAACTCCAAGGACAATTGCGAACAGTTCGCCTAAAGTTAAATTCACGCAGAGGTCACGACAAAACGATACTTTCTTACTTCCTATGGACGCTTTAAATCCTTCCCAGAGCTGTTCATCGGAGAGCATAGGCATTGATGTCACGGGAACTCCTATAGACGCTGCAATCACTTCTGCAAGGGCGGCTCGGACTTCTGCGTTCCACGCACTGTTTAGTGCGGTGTCAAAACGAGCGTTAAGTTTTGGATTTGTCCGCTTATTCATTGTTGGCTAGTTTCCGTCTACATTCGGCTACTTCGGCGCAAAATCCATCCCATAATTGCTGATCTGAGAGCATAGGCAAGGAAGTCGCTGGTTTTCCTAACTTATTGGCGATGCAATCAACGAGAGCGGCTCGAACCTCTGCGCACCATACACACCACAAACTATCCTTGTCTCTGAAATTTAGTGGCGAATAATTTTCATGGCTCATTTTGTATCTCCTTGTCTTTAATTTCGTTACCGCCTACTGTTTCAATCACTTTTAGCATTTCCTGCCAAGTTGCTTGATCCACACTAGGCATGGTTGGATTTTTCGGGATATATTGCTGTTGGGTTGTTTGTAAAATTGCGATAGCTGCACGTAATGCTAAAGCTGGGTTTGCATCGAGTAATTCGCCTAGTTTTTCAATAGCGCGGTATCGCAGGCCATACAGTGTTTCTATTGAGTTCCTCTCTGTTTGAATGATCAAATGGGAGAGATAAGTTTGAAATTGCGGGAGTTGCCTCCATGCTGACAATGTCGCAGGATTTACCTTAACGATTTGTGATGCTTGTCGTCCTGTGCAGCCTATAGCGAGATTTTGTGCAGCTATTTTTTGTTTTGCGTTTAGATTCGTTTGCATTTAATTGCTTCTTTCTGATTTTTCACCAAAGGCGCAGTAAAAGCCCACCCGAAAAGATCGCGTGATAAATTAGACTTTTTGATGCATTGATTACGTCGCTGTCTTGGATAATTTATTGCAATTGATTGCAATACTAATCTTTGCAGGGAGCGATTCTAAGAAGTGCATTTTCAAAATATTTCCATACGTAATTTGGATTCCACCAAGAGGCGCGAACGGAATCTAACCTTGAATTAAATGCTTTTCGTTGGGCTTTTTTAAGCTCGGAAAGAGCTTTTGCTGATCCAGTTTCTAGGCATCTCAATAAGAAAGATTGCCATTCTATTTCTTCAGTTAATTGCTTCGCTTTTTTTAAATCTGCAATTTGTAATGTAAGAAATGGATTTTTCATCTTTGAAATAAGTTCGCAAGGCGGCATGGAAACATTTCGTAGTCGCGCTTCTATTCTGGTGCGAGTTTTTTCTGGAACCGGACTGGATTTTTCCAATTGCTTTTTTTTGTCGTAGATGCAAAAGCGCGTGTCACTCTTGGTGCTTCCTAGATACGTAGATCCCATAGTGCCGTCGTGTTCTACGAATATTTCCGACATGTTGCATCGTCGCCGATATGGAATAAAATCGTGAGCCGTGTGTGTAAGAGAGTCAATTGCAAATTCAACATAGGAAATGCGGCTGTTTGTAAATAGGTTCTCGTATGTGAAAATATCAAAGAACATCGCCAAGGACTCGCTAAATTTTTTAAACTCACCGATTTTAAATTTTGACGGATAGAGGCAAAGCTGAAAGTACCGATGTTTTTTCTTTGTGGTCGCAACTATGATGTTAGCGGCTAAGTTCTTTTTTGTCGGGTAGTAGTTAAGTCTCGTTAAGTACTTTCCTTTCGAAATACTGATATTGCCTTTTGGAACAAGGCGGTGTTTGAGTTCTCTGATTCCTTCCAATTGTCCCAACGCAAAGCTGTAGAGTTCGTTCGAAGGAATTTTTACATTTAGATGAATTCTGTCAATCATAAGAGGTCTCCATAAATTTATACCCATAACTTCGCACTCCTTGCGTTTCCTTAAACCTGCTTACTAGTAGAAGAAGCAGGCTTAGGTTTATTGGTCGATTTGAATCTCGATTGTTGAAGGAAGTCATGAAGCTATTTTTCAAGCGCAGCTTTGATAGTGCTTGTATTCCAAAATGGGCGAGAACCATCCGTTCCATCCGGTTTTGGAATTAGTCCCGTTTTAATTCTGTTGTAAAGTGTAGAGTGACTTATGCTAAATAGAGTCATCAGATGCCCAATACGTAACCTGCCGATGTTTTGCAAATCTATTGTTACGGGTAATGCTTTGCTATGCCCAATTTTTGTAGGTTTGATAGCTGCCTGAGTGGCATTGTTTGATATGTGCTTGGGCGTATTTATATAAGTGATTGCCATGAAAGAATTCCTAATTAACGGCGCTTATCGTGAGCGCATTTAATGAAATTCCGACTAGATAAATCCTTTGGATTGTCTGTGCGTCGGAGTGCCTAGTAGCGCGTTGCACGCTACCTCGTTGGACTAGAAATAAATTTCGTAATCCACGCACTCCATTGCTGACGAGGTGAAGAGTCCCTATTGTTATCTAAACGAAACAGAGGGTCAAGTACTAAGTTACACAACAGTTTGTTTGTCAAATGCTGGCGGTTATCTTATTTTTGATTTGGTCTTGTTGCGTCAATATGGTTCGCCCAACGTTCCATTAGTTCTTTTCGCTCTACCAGATATTGAGCTTTGTTGTATGCTGCTTTCACAGAATTTCGCTCTTGGTGTGCTAATTGAAGTTCTATAACGTCGGAACGAGATCCGAGTTCATGCAACATTGTGGAGGCTGTTCCTCGGAAGCCATGCGCAGAAAAACCTATTGTTCCTTTCCCATTAAAATTCATTCTCTCCAGCGCTCGATTTATTGTTGTTGGTGTCATTGGTTCAAGGTGATTTCGTTCGTTCGGGAATAGGAGGCTTGAGTTAGAGATCGGTAGTTCAGTGGATTTCTTTAATTGCTTTAATAGTGCAATTGTTTGCGGTGCGAGAGGAACTAGATGGTCTCCAGAAGTTTTGATTTTCATCCTTGCACTTGGAATAGTCCACAATGCATTTTCGAGATCGAATTCACCCCATGTTGCGCACCGTAGTTCACCTGTGCGGACAAACGTAAGCATAAGCAGTTCTATTGCTATTTTCGTCTTCTGCCGTCCCGTGAATTCATTTAGGGCTGCTAGCAATTTCTTTAGTTCAGTTTTGGATAAAGCTCGGTTATTTTTTACTGTAGGTTTTGAAATTATGTCGCTAATTTTAAGATCTGCAATAGGATTCTGTGTCAATCGACCGGATACCTTTGCTAGTCTGAATACGGCATTACACCAAGTTCGCATATTAATGGCTACTTGTGGAGCACCAGTCGTTTTACGTTCGAGTCCGGTTCGTTTGGTGCGAATTGCTATGCCGCTGATGAGGTTGTACATCTCTTGGGTGGTAACTTCCTTTATTGGTCGGTTTCCAATTGGCGTGTCTCTAACATACCTCTGCATGCAGGATCGGATTTGTTTTAGATAGTAGCTTGATCGCTTTATAGTTGGATTTTCTATCCACTCCTCGGCAACAGACCATAGGGTGGTTGCCTTGTTGAGTTTAGAGCTTAAAATTTGATCCTTGTCGAAGTCTGCGGGATGGATTCCTTGCTTTACTTTTTTTTCGGCATCAATGCGCAGCTCTCGTGCTTCAGCTAGTCCTATATCTGGGAAAGTTCCGAGCGTGTAAGTGTTGTCTTTCCCATCTAGACGATAATTCCATTTCCAATATTTTTTTCCGGTTTGGGTAACCAGAACATATAGCCTATCTGAATCAGATAGCTTGTATGGCTTCCCCTTGGCTTTTGCTGCTTGAATGGCTGAATGCGTTAGATTTTTTGATGGTTTCATTTAATGGTGGAGAGATTGGATTATTACCACCAATTTACCACCATATTCATGGATAGGTATGGTTATTTTAAGATGAATTTTTAGCGTAAGTTGTTGTTTGCTATAGTTAAATAGATGCTGAGGGATAATCGTAGATATTGATGTTGATCATCTATCATTAGTAGCATTTTTAGTGTCCTTGTTTAGCGAGAAAACCCCTCAACGCCGAGGCGCTGAGACGCAGAGCGGCGCAGAGAAATTCGTTTGATGCCGTCCTTTAATACTGGAACCATAAAATTGATGAGAAGTGCAGTTTCATATCCGGTTAGACGTAAATAAGTGAGCACTTGTGCTTTGTGAATTTCCTGCAATTTCTCTAATGATTTGAGTTCAATGAGAAGGCTGTTTTCAATTAACAAATCTAATCGATAGGCTGCTTCAATTTCCACTCCTTTGTAATGCACCGGGAGTGTAATTTGACGTGTGAAACGAATATCTCTGAGTGAAAGCTCATGGCATAAACAATGTTCATACGCACTTTCTAATAATCCCGGCCCAAGTACACGATGAACTTCAATAGCCGCTCCAATAACTCTCTCTGTTAAGGTGTCACTCAGCGTCTCTGCGTCTCGGCGTTGAGGGGTTTTGATTTTAACGTCATCCACGTCAAATCTCCCCATCTAATCCATCTTGTACTTGTTCCGCTGCTCTGAGCATAGCGCGTGCTTTGTTTTCAGTCTCTTGCCATTCCATTTCAGGAACCGAGTCGGCTACCACGCCAGCTGCGGCTTGCACGTACAACATGCCGTCTTTCAATACGCCAGTGCGAATTGCAATCGCTAAATCCATTTCGCCACCAAAGGATAAATAACCGCAAGCGCCGCCGTAGATGCCGCGTTTTACTGGCTCGAGTTCGTCGATCAATTCCATCGCACGTACTTTCGGTGCGCCAGATAAAGTGCCCGCAGGGAAGGTCGCTTTCAGTACATCGAGATTAGACATATTCGGTTGCAACAAACCTTCAACATTCGAGACGATGTGTTGCACGTGGGAGTACTTCTCGATCACCATTTTTTCAGTGAGTTTGACGCTGCCAGTTTGCGCAATGCGACCGATGTCGTTGCGGGCAAGATCGATCAGCATCACATGTTCCGCGATCTCTTTTGGATCGGCTAGTAATTCAACAGCGAGTTCTTCATCACGCTCTGGTGTTGCGCCACGTGGACGGGTTCCCGCCAATGGGCGTATCGTGACTTTTTTATTGCCATCGCTGAGCTGTTCGTTGCGGACTAAAATTTCTGGTGACGCGCCGATGATGTGCATGTCACCGAAATTGTAGAAATACATATACGGCGAAGGATTAATTGAGCGCAGTGCGCGGTACAAAGATAAAGGGGAATCGACGTAAGGTTTCTTGATACGTTGACCGATCTGCACCTGCATCAAATCGCCAGCCATGATGTATTCCTTGGCTTTGAGCACGGCTTTCAAATAATCTTCTTTGGCGAAATCGCGGATTGCCTCTGTGCGGACTGAAGCAGACGTAATGGGTACATCGACGCTGCGGCGTAACATCGCACGCAAATCTTTTAAGCGCTGACGTGCTTTGCTCCATGCTTCCGACTGCGTTGGGTCGGCGTACACGATTAGATATAATTTGCCAGAGACATTGTCGATCACGGCAAGTTCTTCAGTCAGCAAGAGCTGGATATCCGGCAAGCCTAGATCATCTTTAGGTGCCGTTTTTTCTAAGCGTTTTTCCACGTAACGTACAGCGTCGTAGCCAAAGTAGCCAGCCAGACCACCACAAAAACGTGGCAAGCCAGGACGCAAGGCAACGCGAAAACGGGATTGATATTCAGCGATGAAATCGAGAGGATTGCCTTCATGCGTTTCTATCACTTGCGCGTTCTTAATCACTTCGGTGTGAAAGCCGGTCGAGCGCACCACGGTCGATGCGGGCAAGCCGATAAAGGAATAACGACCAAAGCGTTCGCCGCCTTTGACGGATTCCAATAAAAAGCTATTTTTGCCGCCATTGGTGGCTTGCGCGAGTTTCAGGTAGAGCGTGAGTGGCGTTTCCAGATCGGCAAAAGCTTCAGCGATCATCGGGATACGATTGTAGCCTTGTGTGGCCAAGGATTTAAATTCGAGTTCAGTCATGATGTATGTGCGTTAAATGTGTTTGACCGAAAAGACCACATTCGATCAGCGCCAGACGTCAGCAATGCAGACGAGGCTAGCTCCAAAATGTGAAATCAAAAGGTCGAAACGGTACAGCGAAAACTTACAGAAACTTGTCAAAGATGACGAGAGATGAAAAAACGTCGTTGGCGCGAATCAGGGTTTGGATAAAACTCAGACACACAGACGAAAGCGCCCACGCTGGTCAGGTAGATTGCCAGCGTCGCCATAGCCAGGCCTCAAAAGTGCCTGGAGTAGTTGATGGACGTTTCTTATCGAGGAACATTCTAATTTTGTTAGAAGCTTGATGAATTGGTTGATATTTTCTTACTGAGTAATAATTGTGCAGCACTCAGTAAGGTTTCGACTATACCATCACTTTCAATAGTTTGTACAGCCTCGCCGTGATTGTAGCCATACGGCACTGTCAGCACCGGGCAACCAGCAGCGCGTGCGGCTTTGGCGTCATTCGACGAGTCGCCAATCGCGACCACCTGTGCAGGTGCCAGGTGAAAATCGAGGCAAACCTGTAATAGCGGTAAAGGATCAGGTTTTTTGCGAGCAAGAGAGTCGCCACCGTACACGACGTCGAAAAATCCTTGTAAATCTTTCTTTGCTAATAAAGGCCTTGTAAATGCAATTGGCTTATTCGTCACGCAAGCTAGACGCAAGCCTTGTGCTTTCAGCGCCTGCAATCCTTCTATTACTTCCGGGTACAAAGTGCTGTAGTCACCATTGATCGCCAAATAGTGTTTTTGATAGCTTGCCATCGCTTGTTCAAAATTTTGCTCGACTAGCGTTGGTTCGAAGTCTGTCGATAGCACGCGATGAATGAGATTTTCTGAACCTTTGCCGACGAAGTTGGTGATGGTGAGGATATCTAAATCGGACAGTGAAAATTCGGCGCGCATGCGATTGATGGCGACCAGAAAATCGGGTGCTGTGTCTAGCATGGTGCCATCTAGGTCGACGATGGCGGCTTGGATGTTCTGGAATTTAGGCATATTTGGAAAAGAACTTATCGTCTCAGTGGCGATCTTAATGTTGACACGATGTGGATGTGGCAAATAGGCGAGACTGTCATTCCCGCGTGCTTTTAGCGGGAATCCAGTGTCAGTTGCCTTACGAAGAGCGATCTGTGGTGCAACCGAAGTTTAAGCCACCAAAGCCAACTCACCCCGCATAGCATCAATCACGCCCTTATAGTCAGGCTTACCAAAAATCGCCGAGCCAGCCACAAAAGTATCCGCGCCTGCAGCAGCGATTTCACGAATATTGTCTACTTTCACGCCGCCATCGACTTGCAACATAATGTCGCGACCAGATTCGTCGATCATCTTGCGCACAGCAGCGATTTTTTTCAAAGTATGTGGAATAAAAGACTGTCCACCGAAGCCAGGATTGACTGACATCAATAAGATCAGATCCAGTTTATCCATCACATTTTCTAAAACATGCAATGGTGTCGCTGGATTAAATACCAGACCGGCTTTGCAACCGTGATCACGAATTAATTGCAGGCTGCGATCGATATGTTCTGAGCCTTCAGGATGGAAACTGATGATATTCGCACCGGCTTTGGCAAAATCGGGAATGATGCGATCTACCGGTTTTACCATCAGATGCACATCAATCGGTACTTGTACATGTGGACGAATGGCTTCGCAGACCAAAGGCCCTATAGTTAAATTCGGCACATAATGGTTATCCATCACGTCAAAGTGGATCATATCCGCGCCAGCGGCGACGACGTTACGAACTTCTTCGCCAAGGCGTGCGAAGTCGGCGGAGAGAATGCTGGGAGCGATGCGGTAGGTTGTCATATTAAAATCTCGGCTAAGTGTGCAAAATAAGTACGCAAAATGAAAGATTTGACAGCAAAATGTCAGCTAATCCTCTATTTTACTCCTGCGAAGATTGCCGTGCTCTTGTAAGATGCTCGTTTTGAGCGCTTTCTGGAAACATACAAGTAAGCATTCAGCGAGTGTTTTGCCAGTTTCTCTGCATTTGCCATTATTTGCCATTTAATTGAGGCGAGGTTTTATGACTAAATATGAATTTAAAGTGTCGGTCGTGACGCAGTATCTGGAAGAACAATCGAATCCAGATAAAGCGCATTTTGTTTTCGCCTACACGATTACGATTAAGAACACTGGCGACATTCCTGCGCAATTGATTTCACGTCACTGGATCATTACCGATGCGAACAATAAAGTGCATGAAGTACAGGGCTTAGGCGTGGTGGGACATCAACCTTTACTCAAGCCGGGTGAGGCTTTTGAGTACACCAGCGGTAGTTCTTTGGAAACGCCGCATGGCACGATGCAGGGGACTTATTTCTGTGTCGCAGAAGATGGGCATAAATTTGATGCGCTGATTCCTGAATTCGTCTTATCGTTGCCGCGCACTTTGCATTAATTTTGCTAGCTTAGTAGCGCTTTATTCTTGCTTTGTTTGATCAGATTTTTTGGTGCTTTTATTTGACGGCTTTTTCCCTGAAAACATCGTCCACCATACGATAAAGGCAAAGAGCAAGAACGCACCTAATGCTTCAACGGCCAATAACCACATAATTAATCCTTTATGAATTCTTTGTTCGAACAAAAACGTATTTTAGCAGCATCGCTGATGTTGACTTTAGTGGCATGTACGACGCCCCCAAAGCAACTGCCAGTAGAATCAAAGCCATCAACACCCCCTGTGACGACGACTGTGCCGCCAACGGTACCCCCAACAGTCCCTCCTAAGTTAGTGCCAATCACGAATTACACACAGGCGTATAAATTAAGCTCGTATGCGGAAATGCCGGGTTGGGGCAATGATGATTTGCGCGAGGCATGGCCGGCCTTCGTTAATTCCTGTGTTGCGCTTCGGAATAAGGCCGAATGGAAAGAAGTTTGTAGTGCGCTTAAAAATGTCGATGCGAAAGATGCCACTTCAGTTCGTGGATTTTTTGAAATGAATTTTTCTCCTTATCAAGTGCAGCATCTTGATGGTGGCACAGACGGTATGGTTACCGGCTATTACGAGCCTTTATTGAAAGGTTCACGTACCAAAGGTGGCGCGTATCAAACTGCTCTCTATGCAGTGCCGAATGATTTGCTGACGATTGATCTGGGTAGTGTTTATCCCGATCTAAAAAATATGCGTTTGCGTGGACGCTTGGTCGGTAATAAAGTTGTTCCATACGCTTCACGTGCTGAAATCTTGCCTTTCCTCGCAGGGAAGGAATTGGTCTGGGTCGATGATCCTGTCGATGCTTTTTTCTTGCAAATACAAGGTTCAGGTCGCGTGCAGTTGAATGATACGGGCGAAACGGTACGTGTTGCTTATGCTGATCAAAATGGACATCCGTATAAATCTATCGGGCGCTATTTGGTTGATAAAGGTGAATTGACCTTGGATCAGGCTTCAGCCCAAGGTATTAAAGGCTGGATTGCTAAAAATCCTTCACGTCAGGAAGAGCTGTTAAACGCCAATCCTAGTGTCGTGTTTTTTAAAGAAGAAAAATTGCTAGATCCCAGCATAGGCCCGAAAGGTGCATTGGGTGTGCCATTGGTGCCGCAAAGATCAATTGCAGTTGATCCAACGCAATTGCCACTTGGCGCACCCGTATTTTTGTCGACTACAATGCCACTTAGCAGTAATCCACTGCAAAGATTAATGATGGCGCAAGATACCGGCGGCGCAATTCGTGGCGCGGTGCGTGCTGATTTCTTCTGGGGGTTTGGACGTGAACCAGGTGAATTGGCAGGGCGCATGAAGCAGCGTGGCGCGATGTGGCTGTTATTGCCTAAGGCTTTCGAAATTAAAAATAATTAAATTCATTTATTGGAGTAAACAACATGGAATACCAGAACATACTTGTAGAGACTAAAGATAAAGTCGGCGTAATTACTTTAAATCGCCCAAAAGCTTTGAACGCCTTAAATGATCAGTTGATGGATGAATTAGGCCATGCTTTATTCGCTTTCGACCAAGATGAGAACATTGGCTGTATGGTGATCACTGGTAGCGAAAAGGCTTTTGCTGCGGGCGCGGATATTGCTGCCATGGTCGACTATAACTATATGGACGCTTACAACGGTAATTATGTTACGAAGAACTGGGAACATATTTTACGCGTGCGCAAACCAGTGATTGCAGCGGTGGCTGGCTACGCCTTAGGTGGTGGTTGTGAATTGACTATGATGTGTGATTTCATTATCGCCGCAGATAATGCAAAATTTGGACAACCAGAAATCAAACTGGCGACGCTGCCTGGTTGTGGTGGCACGCAGCGCCTACCTCGTGCGATTTCCAAATCCAAGGCGATGGATCTGTGTTTGACTGCTCGCTTAATGGATGCAAATGAAGCGGAGCGTGCAGGCTTGGTGTCGCGCGTTGTACCTTTGGATAAATTAATGGAAGAGACCTTGGCCGCTGCGACGACTATCGCTTCTATGTCTTTGCCTGTCGTGATGATGATCAAAGATGCAGTGAACCGTTCATTTGAATCGGGTTTAACAGAAGGCGTTCATTACGAGCGCCGCTTATTCCATGCGAGCTTCGGCACGCATGATCAGCGCGAAGGGATGCGGGCTTTCCTAGAAAAACGTCCAGCGAATTTCCAGAATAAATAATTAGTCGCTGATAAAGATGTATGGCGCGCCGCGCGCACCATAGTGGAAGAAATGCCAGTAACAGAAGAGAAGCGCTCAGTCATCGAGCGCTTTTTTTCTTTAGTAGATATCGAGAGTGAAACGATTTATTCAATTTATCCAAATAAGACTTGCCAAAGAGAAGCGATGCTTGCTATAGTTCGCCTCCCGCAGAAATGCGGTGCTGAAACAAAGAGAAGTGCAAGCGGTAATGCGTTGATTTTCCTGGTGTTTAAATCGAGAGAGTAAGAAGCGATTTAAATGAAATATAAAACAGG
>NZ_JACOFU010000012.1 GCF_014284275.1 Affinundibacterium amnicola
GCCAAATTTCTTAGACAATACTGTCGCAATCGCTGCTGTCAATGTCGTTTTACCGTGATCCACGTGACCAATTGTACCGACGTTAACGTGCGGCTTGGTGCGTTCGAACTTACCTTTTGCCATTTTATTCTTCCTTCAAAAAGAACGATTAGATTAATTACCTGCCTCACTCACATCACGTTTGCGAGACAGGATTTCCGATTTAAATTACTTAGCTTTAGATGTAACGATTGCATCGATAACATTCTTCGGTGCTTCAGAGTAGTGCTTGAATTCCATAGAATAAGTCGCACGACCTTGAGTAGCTGAACGCAAAGAAGTTGAGTAACCAAACATCTCAGACAATGGCACTTCAGCTTTAATGATCTTACCGCCACCACCAGCAATCTCATCCATACCTTGAACCATACCGCGACGTGAGGACAAATCACCCATCACTGTACCAGCGTAGTCTTCAGGTGTTTCTACTTCAACGGCCATCATCGGCTCCAGAATAACTGGACTTGCTTTACGACAACCATCTTTAAACGCCATAGAACCCGCCATACGGAACGCGTTTTCATTGGAATCGACGTCATGGTATGAACCGAAGAACAATGTTACTTTAACGTCAACCACTGGGTAACCAGCCAACACACCAGAAGTCAATGTTTCACGAACACCTTTTTCAACTGCTGGGATGTATTCGCGTGGAACTGTACCGCCTTTGATCGCGTCAACGAATTCGAAACCTTTACCTGGTTCTTGCGGTTCGATCTTCAATACAACGTGACCGTATTGACCACGACCACCAGATTGCTTAACGAACTTACCTTCGATTTCTTCGCAAGTTTTGCGAATTGTTTCGCGGTACGCAACTTGTGGCTTACCAACAGTTGCTTCCACGTTGAATTCACGCTTCATACGGTCAACGATAATATCCAGATGCAATTCACCCATACCAGCGATAATTGTCTGACCAGATTCTTCATCAGTACGTACGCGGAAAGATGGATCTTCAGCCGCCAAACGGTTCAATGCCAAGCCCATTTTCTCTTGATCTTGCTTAGTCTTTGGCTCAACCGCTTGAGAAATAACTGGCTCTGGGAACACCATACGTTCCAAGACAACGATCGCTTTTTCGTCGCACAATGTATCACCAGTTGTTGTATCTTTCAGACCAACCACCGCAGCAATATCACCCGCCAACATTTCCTTGATTTCTTCACGTTGGTTTGCATGCATCTGAACCAAACGACCAATACGCTCTTTTTTCTCTTTAACAGAGTTATAAACCGTATCACCAGAATTCAAAGTACCTGAGTAGCAACGCACGAAGCACAATTGACCAACGAACGGATCAGTTGCAATCTTGAACGCCAAACCAGAGAATTTCTCTGTATCTTTAGCTTCACGAACGACTGGCTCATCATCTTCATTCGTACCAGGAACTGGTGGAATATCTACTGGAGATGGCAAGTACTCAACAACCGCATCCAACATCGCCTGAACGCCTTTGTTTTTAAACGCAGTACCGCACAACATTGGAACGATTTCAGAAGCGATCGTACGTTGACGCAAAGCAGTTTTGATTTCAGCTTCAGACAAATCGCCTTCTTCAAGGTATTTGTTCATCAATTCTTCACTGGCTTCAGCAGCTGCTTCTACCATGTTTTCGCGCCATTTTTTCGCGTCAGCCAACAAATTCTCAGGAATTTCGCCGTATTCAAACTTCATACCTTGAGATGCAACATCCCAGATGATCGCTTTCATCTTAACCAAATCGATCACGCCTTCGAACAAATCTTCAGCGCCGATAGGTACTTGCAAAGGCACTGGATTTGCTTTCAAACGCGCACGCATTTGATCATATACTTTGAAGAAGTTCGCGCCAGTACGATCCATCTTGTTGACGAATGCCAAACGTGGGACTTTGTACTTGTTAGCTTGACGCCAAACTGTTTCAGATTGTGGCTGAACGCCGCCGACTGCACAGTAAACCATGCAAGCACCGTCCAAAACACGCATAGAACGCTCAACTTCAATTGTGAAGTCAACGTGGCCTGGGGTATCAATAATATTGATATGGTGTGGTGCGAAATTGTTCGCCATACCACTCCAGAAGCAAGTTGTCGCAGCGGAAGTAATAGTAATACCGCGCTCTTGCTCTTGCTCCATCCAGTCCATGGTAGCCGCGCCATCATGCACTTCACCGATTTTGTGATTTACACCGGTGTAGAACAAAACACGTTCGGTTGTCGTGGTTTTACCAGCATCAATGTGAGCCGAAATACCGATATTACGGTAGCGCTCAATGGGGGTCTTACGGGCCATAGCTATTCCTAAATCTTTTAATGGACAAAACCGAGCGTAATTTTCAAGAAGAAATCACGCCCGGCCTGATTCAATATACCTGGAAAAACCACTGTAAAAATTTCATACAATGGCCTCTCACTTTTAACGCAACGACTAAATAAATTAGAAGCGGAAGTGGGAGAAGGCTTTGTTGGCTTCAGCCATACGATGCACTTCATCACGTTTCTTCATTGCGCCGCCGCGACCTTCAGCAGCTTCCAACAATTCACCAGCCAAACGTTGTGGCATAGATTTTTCGCTACGCTTGTTCGCTGCTTCACGCAACCAACGCATAGACAAAGCCAAACGGCGAACTGGACGAACTTCAACTGGAACTTGATAGTTAGCACCACCAACGCGGCGGGATTTAACTTCAACCAATGGCTTAGCATTGTTGATTGCAGTTGCGAACACTTCCAAAGGATCTTTACCAGATTTAGTTTGGATGTGATCAAACGCGCCATAGATAATGCCTTCAGCAACAGACTTCTTGCCAGACAACATCAACACGTTAACAAATTTTGATACTTCAACATTACCGAATTTTGGATCCGGCAAAATATCCCGTTTCGGGACTTCACGACGACGTGGCATTTCAATTCCTTTCAATCTTCAGTTGAGCGGTCGACAACAGATTTATCAACGCTCGCGGTGAGCCATCATAGCCACCACTTACTCGGCTCATTCGAGACCGACACCTCTCCGAACTACGGAGATTTTACTGAGGCTTAGTTACAGAAAAATTACAAGTTGACTGTAAAATAAAATTCCAATGAATTAGAAGATTACTTCTTAACAGCCTTAGCGCGCTTAGAACCATATTTGGAACGAGCTTGCTTACGGTCTTTAACACCTTGAGTATCCAAAGCACCACGAACCATATGGTAACGCACACCCGGCAAATCTTTTACACGACCACCGCGCAACAAAACTACGCTATGTTCTTGCAAGTTATGGCCTTCACCGCCGATATACGAAATAACTTCGAAACCGTTGGTCAAGCGTACTTTGGCAACTTTACGCAAAGCCGAGTTAGGCTTTTTTGGAGTTGTCGTATAAACGCGAGTACATACGCCGCGTTTTTGCGGGCTGTTTTCCAGCGCCGGAGATTTGCTCTTAACCACTGCAGAAACACGTGGTTGGCGAATCAGTTGATTGATGGTTGGCATCGTTTTTAATCCAACAAAATACAACGTTAAACACACGCCCGGAAACGGTTGCCCGGGCACTTAAAATCTATATATTCACTCGCAAACAAAGTCTGCAAGCCCTCGACCATTCACGCTCATACACATGCTTAAATACAAATTAGCAGTGCGTAAGAATAAACCATATAAAATCGAGAACTCGCGAGTGTACACCTTTAATTTGGACAAAGTCAATGAAAAACAATGAAAACAACGACTTAGCTCCACGTTGAAGCTTGGCATCAGCATCTAAAAACGGATTTGTATTACGTCGCAGCACTTTTTACCTAATGGGCTACTTTCTTTCGTAGCAAAAATACCCCACAATCCTAAGACTGTGATCAGCGATTGATCGCGAAACCGCCCGCACCGCCTTCCAAATTGCGCAATCCAATCTAGTTTACCGTAGCCTTGCTGAATGCCTAAATTTATCATCTCATCCAAATATTACTTAATTGCAAGTTATTTTTTGATCAGTTGTCTGCCTTTTTTCAATTACATATTAGGTAAAACCGTTGAGCAGCCTGGGCGACTACTTTTCTATGAAACACTATGTTGGCTAGTTCTTTGGAGTGTCTTTAAGGGGCCGCGCTGGTTTCACTATGCATTGATACCCGCTTTTCTGGCAATTCCGATTGAAATCTACTTGCGCCTTTACTTCGGACAAGGAATTTCCACGCATCATCTTGGCATCATCGCCGAGACCAGCCCTAAAGAAGCCTTGGAATTTCTTGGCAACAAAGTCTGGCTTCTAATAATCATTTTCTTAGCGACATTCGCTTGGTGGTGGTCCTTGCTACCTGCAGCCAAGACAATACGCGAACTTGACTGGCATCATCGGTCTCGCTGGATTAGCCTTGCCATCATTTGTAGCGTCTTTATTTGTTGGAGCTATGGCGCTCGAGTTGGGGTCGCCAGCGCATCAAGCAGTCAACCCTCCAGCACGACATCAACAGAAATCAGGCTCTCACAAATACGTTCATGGGCGGGTCTGGAGGAATACCTCGATCAACAAGCCCCACTTCCTAGCTGGGCAGAAGAATTTTATGACCTAGAAAGCTTCTCCCGAAGCTGGCCGCTAGGAATTTGGGCTCGCATTGTCGATTTTTATCAAGAGCGAACCTACCTCGGAAATTTAAACGAAAAAAGTCGCCTTTTTCGCTTTCACGCGACACAAGCGCCTGGCAATGATTTTCAACAAACAATTGTTGTCGTCATCGGTGAGTCTTCTCGCTACGATCGCTGGAGTTTGAATGGTTATCAGCGCAATACCAATCCCCACTTAGCGCAAGAAGAAAATTTAGTAAGCTTCCATGACATGATCACTGCTGTTGCTGCGACCCGCTTGTCCGTTCCGATTATCACGACACGCAAACCTGCGACGCAGAGTTTAAAGGCGGGCTTTAATGAAAAATCTTTTTTAAGCGCTTACAAAGAAGCAGGCTTTAAAACCTTTTGGATTTCCAATCAAATGAGCTTCGGTCAATTTGACACACCAAGCTCCGTCATCGCAAAAGAGGCGGATGTTGTGCAGTTTCTGAATTTAGGCGGATTTACTAATAATTCCAGTTACGATCAAATTTTATTCGCACCACTACAACATGCGCTAGACGATAGTGCCCCCAATAAATTAATTGTGATTCATAGTCTCGGCAACCATTGGAACTACAGCCACCGCTATCCACAAGAATACGATCAGTGGAAACCATCGCTGTTTGGAATTCCCAATCCAGCCTATACCAATTTAAAAAATAAAGAGGCATTAAATAATAGCTACGACAATTCGATTTTATACAACGATTGGGTACTGTCGAAAATGATTACGCAACTCAAAGCAATGCCACACATGACCGCACTTTGGTATGTCTCTGATCACGGCCAGACACTTTATGACGGCTCTTGTAATCTCGCCTTTCATGGGCACAATACAAAATATGAATTTCACATTCCAGCGTTTGTTTGGTATTCCAATCAATACGCAGCACAACATCCGCATAAAATCACTCAATTGAAAGAACATCAAAACGCAAAGCTATCAACAGAAAATGTCTTTCACTCTTTAGTTGATATGGTTGATATCCGCTACCCCGACGAAAAATTGGAGCGCAGTGTTTTTAGTCCGCAGTGGCGATACCATACTCGCTATGTGGATAGTTACGGCTGGACACACTATGACGATGCGTACTTGAAAGGCGATTGTAAAGAAGTGATCGACAACAAGACCCCGCTGACGCAAGAAAAATAATTCAAAAGCAGCTTTTTTATATCAATTGCTCACAGAGAATTTGTGACTTACACTTCAGCTATGCGCCGCGATACAACTCCCACTTTGCTTTTTCTCGAATCTGAGCACACTACCGTCCAGGTACAGGGAGCATGGCTGACAGATATGCTGGTCGAACCAAGCTTAATGCAGACCATTAATGCTGGCCTAGAAACTGCGAAGCGCAGAACGGAATTACATTGGGATTTAAGCGAGCTCAGCGCCTTAGATCATATTGGTGCGCAGCTTTTATGGCTGAGCTGGGGAAAACGTTTCCCTCAACATCTTGAAGTCAGCGAACAACATCAGGCTTTGTTTGATCGTTTGGCTGAAGTCCAGGCGATTCCTCTGTTAGCACCACAAAAACCCTTAGTTCCGCCTTTTGGCAAACTCGGTCGCCTCTCACTCAACTTTGCTTTACACGTGATTGGCGTGACGGAATTGCTTGGTCAACTCGTATTGGATTTGGCAAGATTCGCACGACACCCCATGCGTGGACCATGGAAAGAAATTTCCGCAAATATATATCGTACCGGGTTTCAGGCAATGGCGATCACTGCGCTGGTCGGACTCTTAATTGGCGTTGTGCTCTCATATTTGTCCGGTCAACAATTGAGAAGTTATGGCGGCGATTTATTCATCGTCAATTTATTGGGCATCAGTATTATTCGCGAACTCGGCCCTATGTTAGCCGCGATTCTCATTGCAGGACGTTCTGGCTCAGCGATTACCGCCCAATTGGGCGTGATGAAAGTCACCGAAGAACTTGATGCAATGCGGGTCATGGGAATTCCGATAGGCTTCCGTTTGATCATGCCTAAAGTCATTGCATTGGCTATCACCATGCCGTTGATCGTCATTTGGACCGATGTGATGGCCTTAATCGGTGGCGCTATTTCCGCCCAATTCATCCTTGATATGTCACCAGGATTCTTTTTACATAAATTGCCAGATGTCGTTAGTCTGAGTAATTATTGGATAGGATTAGGAAAGGGTGTCGTGTTTGGGATATTGATCGCCGTGATCGCTTGCCATTATGGACTCAGAATTAAACCCAATACAGAAAGTCTAGGGCAAGGCACAACTAGTTCAGTGGTCGTTTCGATTACCTCAGTGATTATTGCCGATGCGTTTTTCGCGGTCTTGTTCCGTCACGTTGCGTATTAATTTGACGAAAATATTATGCAAAACCAAACCGCCCCAATCCGCAGCGAAACCATCATAGACATACAACATTTGCGCACGCAATTCGGTCGCACTGTGATTCATGATGATCTGAATCTGCAAATTCAGCGTGGGGAGATCTTTTCCATCGTTGGCGGATCAGGTTCAGGCAAAACCGTTTTAATGCGCCAGATTTTGGGTTTAGAGATTCCAAAAGCCGGCGTCATCGAAGTGTTTGGCGATAATATTCATGCGCCAAAACAGCAGCATCTTGAACATTTGCGCCGTCGTTCTGGCATGTTATTTCAGCACGGCGCTTTGTACTCGGCATTAAATGTCGTCGAAAATGTGGCGCAACCGCTACGTGAGCTGGGAAATTTGCCCGAGTCACTTATTATGGATATCGCTTATCTGAAGTTACATATGTCGGGCATTGGTTTTGAGCATGCCAAAAAAATGCCTTCTGATTTATCGGGCGGTATGATCAAACGCATTGCTTTAGCACGTGCGATTGCGCTTGATCCTGAATTATTATTTTTAGATGAACCAACAGCTGGCTTAGATCCTGATAGCTCAGACAGTTTCGTCAACCTCATCCAATCATTACATCAGTTACTCAAACTCACCGTTGTTATGGTCACACACGATCTCGATACTTTGTTTGCCTTATCCTCACGCATAGGTGTGATTGCCGATAAAAAAATGATTGCGGTTGGAACAGCCAGAGAAGTCACGCAAGTACAACATCCATTCATTCAAACTTACTTCCGTGGTGGTCGCGGTATCCGCGCGATGGAAGTTTTACCTCAAGCAAATATCCAGCAACATGCCATTGAACTAGCATCAGGAGCACCTCATGGAAAGTAAATCTCACGCGCTGATCGCTGGCGTGTTCGCAATTGGCCTCGCTATTTTGGCCAGCGTGTTTGCATTGTGGCTGGGCAAAGATGAAATTCAGCGTACTCCCTATACCATCGCCACATCATTAAAAGTATCTGGTTTAAATATACAGGCCGCAGTGCGCTATAAAGGCATCAAAGTCGGCAAAGTAACCGATATCGATTTCGACAAAAAGGTGCCGGGACAATTATTATTAAATTTAGATATTGTTTCCGACACGCCAATCACCCAATCCACCTACGCCACACTGGGCTATCAAGGCGTAACTGGCATCGCGTTTATTGAACTGGATGACGATGGCAGCAAACCCGCTGCACTTGTGCCTGATTCACAGTTGGGAATGCGCATTCCCTTGCGTCCGGGCTTACTACAAGAAGTTGAAAAACGCGGCTTGGTCATTTTGAGTCAAACGGAAGAACTCAGTAAACGCCTCAATGCTTTGCTTGACGAAGATAATCGCGCATCGCTTGCCAATACCGTCAAACAAATCGGTAAGACTGCCGCTGCGTGGGAAACATTGCCGGCAAAACTAGATCCCGTTCTCACCAGCTTGCCGCAAACCATTGCGCAAGCACGGGAAAGTGCTTTGGCGTTTAAACAGTTTTCAGATAATGCAAAAAACACCAGTAGCAACCTGAACCAGCTGATCAACAATTTACAAGGCGAAAATGGCAGCATCACCCGCCTTAGCAACAATGTTGAACAATTAAGTCATCGCCTGCAGTACGAAACCCTGCCGGCGATTAACAGCCTGGTGTTGGATGCAGGTGGCACACTACGTAGCATGCAACGCAGCACCGACAATTTTAATGAGCGTCCACAAAGCCTGTTGTTTGGTCCAAAATCGATTCCACCAGGGCCTGGTGAAGTTGGTTTCAAAAAGCAATGAGGCGACGTTTTTACATCAACTTAGCTCCGCTTAGCTTAACTCAGGCCACTCCCTAAATCGCCATTTCCATGCATGTACTCCATCAGATTTTTGCGCAGGATATTTTATGAACTCTTCAAGATTGACCATCACGACGGTAACTCGCGCGTCCTTCGCACTAGTAATCGCCAGCCTATTATTTGCCTGTGCAACACCGGTGACACATCAGCAGTTTGACTTTGGCAGTACGTCGATCACAACCAACAACAGCGCAAGTAACAAACTAAAAATCCTGCTGGCTGAAATACAAGTTCCCGCTAGTTTAGAAGGCTCTGCAATGCTATACCGATTGCAATATGAAAATGCGCAAGAGTTGCGTCCTTATGCGCAAAGTCGCTGGAGCATGCCTCCGGCGCAACTATTGAAACAAAGAATCAAGACGCATATCAATCAAGCAGGTGGCGCGGTGCTCGCAGCCAGCGATGGCGTGAAAAATTTGCCGCTATTGAAATTAGAACTCGAAGAATTTTCCCAACATTTTTCCAGCCCTACGCAAAGTCAGGTTCAACTACGCTGGCGTGCCAGCTTGATCAACAATAATCAGTTAATCGCACAGAAGGTTTTTCAGACACAAACACGATGCGAAAGTGCCGATGCCAAAGGTGGTGCGCAAGCGATGCCGCAAGCAACTGACCTAGCGATTGGGGAACTTATTGCCTGGTTACAGACTCAAGTCACATCAAACACTGTTTCTAATCCAGTTCGCAACTAAACTTATTCACGCAAACGCATGGCATCGAATCAAGAGCTCAGCGCATCACCTTTATCTCGCGCCAGCTTGGTAGCTTATGCGGTGTTGATTGTGTACGCCAGTTTGTATCCTTTCTCAGACTGGCATTTTGAAAACCTTGCCGCCTTCACAGCGCAACTTTCGCAATGGCCTCGTTATTGGTCAAAGTTCGATGCCATCGTGAATGTGATTGGATATATTCCATTTGGCGTTTTGCTGGTTTTCTCTTTATATCCACTACTTCGATCACGCTGGTCTTTTTTACTCGCAAGTCTGAGTGTCTGCGGCATGAGTTTGTTGATGGAGAGTATTCAATTTTTTCTGCCCAATCGCGTCACCTCGCTGTTAGATTTAATCACCAATGCGGCAGGCGGCATCTTGGGAGCTTTGTGTGGTGTACTACTGATACCGCTTATTTTAGAGAGTGGTCGCTTACAGTCCTTGCGAACTAAGTGGCTACAACGTGAATCGTCACCAGAATTAGTCGTGCTTGGCTTGTGGCCTCTTGCGCAGATTTTCCCGCAAGCTTTTTTATTTGGTCACGGTCAAATATTGCCAGTGCTATCGCTATGGTGTGAGGAATATTTGGATGTGAACATCGATCTGAGCGCCTATCTCAGACATGGTATCGAGTTGAGCCCAGAAACCTATTTACTGTCAGAAACCATCATAACCGCCAGCGCCTGCACTGGCGCCATTTTGATTTGCCTGTCTTTACTTAACCGACATGCGCCAAAATTTGCGCTCGCTTGTCTGCTACTGATCGCAGGCCTCGCGGTCAAAGCCTTATCAACTGCATTGATGTTTCAACCAGAAAATGCATTTCTATGGCTGGCACCCGGCGCTAAAGGTGGCATATTCATTAGTACCATCATGCTGTATGGATTTTCCTTCGCGCCCAGTCATGCGCAACGACGACTTGCCGTGCTGTTACTGGGCATCAGCCTGCTGATGGTCAATTTAATCCCCAGCAACCCCTACTTTTTAAATACCTTACAAACCATGGTGCAGGGGAAAATGCTGAATTTTTACGGTGCCGCGCAATTTCTATCGGTAACCTGGCCTTTCATTGCGATTTGGTATTTACTTAAATATCAACCATCTACTCAAAAGGCGCAAACGACTTAGGACGTGTTGACCTAGTTACCCCGATTTCGATTTCATCGTGTTCCAACTTGGCTTGCAGTCTCAGTTGCCGTCTCAGTTGCTGCCTCAGTTGCTGCCTCAGTTGCTGCCTCAGTTGCTACTTCAATTGCCCGCTTTTGCTGATCTGCCGCCTTCTGCAAATCTTGTTCTACTTGTTTCGCTGCCTCCAACGCCCTTCGCTGTTCCTCCGCAATCTTGAAAGCAGGCTCGTCTATGGCGCTAGCAGATGAAGGCGCCGACGCCTCGATAGGCTTCGCTTGTTTGCCACAAGCGCTACATAGCGCAACGGCGACAACAGTGGTGACAATCCAATTTAGCTTTAGCATGATATTTCCACTTCCAAAAAATACGTTTATAACAGGGGAAAATTCGCTGATCATGTTCAGCGATCGCCGCATTCACGATTTCAATTCGATGTATCATAGCGCCTTCTGTTCATCTGCCACGCGAAATTCACTAATTCGCAGAAATGAAAAAATCTCATGTCTGACAATCTCTATTTTCAAAAACACGTGTTCTTTTGTTTGAATGACCGCGATGATGGGCGCCAATGCTGCGCCAAAAGTGGCGCGCAAGCTGCACAAGAGCATGCTAAACGTCGTATCAAGCAACTCGACATGAATGGCGCAGGCAAAATTCGCATCAATAAAGCCGGTTGCCTAGATCGCTGTGAACAAGGTCCGGTGCTGGTGGTCTATCCACAAGGCACTTGGTACACCTATGTAGATCAAAGTGATATCGACGAAATTATTGATGTCGATTTGATCGGTGGTGGCGTGGTTGAACGTCTCAAAGTATAAAGATTTATGAATATCCACACCGAGCAATTTCTTATTCCAGGCAAAGCAGGTCAACTGCAATGTGCTGTGAATCATCCCGATCCTGAATTATTTCCTGCACCAACAGGTTTGGCGCTGGTAGCACATCCGCATCCGCTCTTTGGCGGCACGATGGAAAACAAAGTCGCGCAAACGCTGGCGCGCACTTTTATCTCGCTTGGTTACGTTACTGTCCGCATGAATTTTCGTGGCGTTGGGCAATCCGAAGGCGTACACGACGCTGGCATTGGTGAGACTGACGACATGGAAACGCTGTTGCAGCACATGCGTCAACGTTACCCTGATCTGCCCTTGGTATTGAGTGGTTTTTCTTTTGGTACTTTCGTGCAATCGCGCTTACACCAACGTTTGTCGACCGCGGGTATTCCTGTGCAAAGACTGGTTTTAGTCGGCGCCGCTGCGGGCAAATGGGCTATGCCAGATATTCCAGCCGATACGATTTTGATTCATGGCGAACTAGACGATACGATTCCATTGCAAGCGGTGTTTGAGTGGCTGCGGCCACAAGACATTCCGGTGGTGGTGATTCCCGGAGCCGATCATTTCTTTCATCGTCGTTTGCCGCATATCAAAAAAATTATCAGTGATTTGTGGACCTAACCCGATTATTTACTTTCTTTTCTATTTTGCTTAATCTCCAATGAAAAAAACTTTGTCTTCCCTGCTCTCTTCACTCGCGCTTATCGCAGTGACGCTAACCAATGTGTCTCTCGCCCAAGCGCAAACCCTGCCTAAGCCACTGATTGATGCGAAATCTTGGGTGCTGTTAGATGCGACTAGCAATCAAGTTATTAACTCTGATAATGCGACTTTACAAATCGAGCCAGCTTCACTGACCAAAATCATGACAGCCTACTTGGTATTTAACGCGCTCAAAGAAAAGCGCTTAGACATCAATCAACAAATTACAGTATCGACACGCGCTTGGAAAGTCGATGCAAGTAGCTCCAAAATGTTTATCGATCCAGCGACACCAGTGAGCATCAACGACCTGTTGTTCGGTTTGATCGTTCAATCTGGTAACGATGCTTCCGTCGCCCTAGCGGAAGCCGTTGCTGGTAGTGAAGACGCCTTCGTGGTGCAAATGAATCGCGAAGCTGCGCGTCTCGGCATGAAAGCAACACGTTATGCGAATTCACATGGCCTGCCTAGCCCAGATAATTTTTCAACTGCATATGATCTGGGCATTTTGGCATCACGTTTAATCGCTGATCACCCTGAGTATTACAAAACCTATTACTCCACCAAGAGTTATACCTATAACAAAATCACCCAAGCGAATCGCAATCGCTTGTTGTGGTTAGACCCAACTGTCGATGGTATGAAAACCGGCCATACGGAAGCGGCTGGCTATTGCTTAATTTCATCGGCAAATCGTCCTAATGGGACTGGCCAACGTCGCTTGATTTCCATTGTGACAGGCACCAAAAGTGACCAAATCCGCGCACAAGAAAGTTTGAAATTATTGAACTGGGGTTACTTAAACTTTGACACCGTCAAACTCTACGATAAAGCACAAGCCATCGAGACTTTAGATGTGTGGAAAGGTAGTCAAGGCAAAATCAAGGTCGGCTTCAATCAAGATCTGTATGTCACCTTACCCAAAGGCAGTGCCGCACGTTTGAAACCAGCCTTGGAACGCAAAGATCCACTAGTCGCGCCTATCGCTGCGAACAGCCGAATCGGTACCATGAAGATGATGTTGGATGGTAGAGCTGTTGCCGAATTTCCAGTATTAGCGTTAGAAGAAGTGCCGCAAGCGAGTATCTTTGGGCGTGCCTGGGATTCTCTTCGTCTTTTGTTCAAGTAATTTCTCTCGACGAGAAAAATCAAAAGCCCGCGATCACATCAAGTCATCGCGGGCTTTTTACTTCTTGCTGCTGATCTTGTGCTTACTTTAAAGCCGCTTCCTGATCCAACACCGACTTTGCTAACTTAGGCAAAAAGGCCACGATCCCCAGCCATGAGATAAATTGCAAACCCGTGCGCAGTGCTGCGAAACACAATGCGAACACCAACATTTGCGCCAAGGTTTCTAATCCACCGATTCCAGCAGCACTCACCAATAAATAAGCGGCATATCCAGAGATGAAAGTGATGGGAAACATAAACCACCATTGTCTTTGCAAATTTTTAGGCATCATTTTTCCTTAAGTGAAATCTTCGCCATCATACAAGAATTTGTCGACGCATTTTGATTTCGTCCAAAAGTCCAAGCTATATGTTTCTTATTGGTCCGATTGCTTTTGCAAAAGCATGTAATCAGCCGCATGCATAGAGCTTAATAACATTTCACCATTGTCTGCCACACGGAATCCTCCATAACGCGCCTTCTCGTAAAGATGCGCCTGCCCTTCTTCAAAGAAAAATGCATTGGTCGCAAACTTCATCTGAGCATTGCGAATCCGATAGCGCATCAAGAGTTCATTTGGGGCAAGCACTTCCCCGCGCTTTGCAATCCTTTGAAAATGCGCACGCTGGTGTTGATCGACACTGACGACTAAGGCACCATCAGGAGCAATCGCACTGGCCTCATCGGTCGCGCGTTGGCTTCCCCATTGAAAATTTGGAAAAGCCTGATTCGCCACTTGAAAACGCAAAGCCATGTAATCGCCTTGCATTAAAGAACGCGGATCTACTGGTGCTAGTTCAAGCAATACAAAACGACCATGCTTGAGTAATTGTTCGCGCTGATAAATCGAAAAATTAACCGCGCCCAAAATCAGGACGCCCGCGAGTATCGCCAGCCACATTCTCAATCTGGCACTTAACTTCCATGAAGACTTAAACATGCTCTGACTCCTGTTCCAAGTTATCTGTCGCTGATGTTGTCGAGTCAGCGATGGGGAAAAGACGTTTCAACAAAAAACGACTAGTCAACAGTAAGCCTGCCAATCCCAATAACACGATTGATTTGTACAATAAAGTCACTTGTAATTGATAGTAATAATGCGACACAAAACTCAGCAGTGCGATTAATCCCACGCCAAGCAAAACCCGGTCAGAAAAACTATACGCAATCAGAATTAATAAAAGCGCGCTACTTAAGCCAGGCGCAACATAAGAAAATCCACATAGAATAATCGCGGCCACTAAACTTAATATTGCAGGTAAGGAGTTCAACGTGAACTGCTGCCTTTGCAATACGATGACGGTAGCGGTAAGAAGTGCCAAATTCGCCAAACTAGTACCAACACGCCAACCGTGTAATAGCCACCAGCCGTGGTTGGGATCAAATGCCAATCTGCTGACAAATCGCCCACCTTCCGTGCACAACAAAGCAAAAGCTAGCGCATAAGCAATCGGGCGTAGCAATTCTGGTCTACGCAACAAAATTGGCGACCACCACAAGCCACAAGCGGCCAATGCCACCAAGCCATGCATGAGTCCAAAAATTGCTGATTGTTGGAAGAAAAAATAGGCGGCGAACACCGCACCCAAAGTCGTCAAGAAACGATGAATCCAGTTCGAAACAGTCACCGTCAACAAGACTTCAAACAATAGGATCGCCAGATACACTCCAGCACCATCGCTACGAAATTCTTGAAACAAACCAAATACAAAAAAACCTTGTCCAGCCAGACTGACCGCTAGCGCAAACTGCAACAAGAAATCATTGTTTCCAGGTATGCGGAACAACAGATAAGCAAGGCTGCATAAGCCACCACCGATACAAATCGTAACGATGCCATTATCTCTGGCAAGACTGAACAAAATGCCGACAAAGCCCATCAAAAATAAGGCACCAAGCCAACCAGAAAACCCCAGCATCACGCGTATATACCAAGGCTGGGTCGCAGTTTGCGCATGATCAAGCGCAGGCATATCGCCATCGACTATTTTTGCTTGCAGTAAGCGTGTCCAGATCGACACTGGCGTGAGCAACTCATGTTGTGAGGTATTCATGACTGGATCTCCTTCACCATTTTCTTTAGCCAGATACCGCCCAAAGCGGACGAACCGATGATCATCAATCCGACTAGTAAGAACCCTGCGGCTTCGCTGTGGCTGAGCACTTCGCGTGCTAACCACGCGTTGAACGTGATAATTAAGCTCAAGACTAGACCCGCCAACACAAACAAGTCTTTCACTTTGCGGCGATACACCCATAAAGTCAGCGGTGCCCAAACGAGGTAGGTGAGGATTGCAAGCAAGTTAGCTGACTGGCCTATTTGACGATACCGATCACCGTCACTAAGAATTGCCTCTAGCATTAACGTCGTTGCCAACACTCCCACCAAGGTCGCGACAACCCGCACCGACCAGCGCGCTTGTAAGTAGCGCACACCACGCCAGCGCAGCCATTCCCACATCAATAATGCCACTGCATTCAATATCAACATCGCCCATAACTGATTGCTTGAACTAAACAGTAAGCCAAAAAATCCACCAAAAGTATGAAAATATAGAAGCACACTAAGATTCACCAGACCCAGCCAAAATAAAACCATCGCACCTAATTGCGCGAGCAATACCCATGCCGTGATCGCGATCGCCCACACGAGGAACAATTCATAAGTATCTGCACCAGTTTGATAGGTCTGTCCAACCAAGGCTAATAAAGCACCGGTAAATAAACTAGCTAATAACAAACTGGCTTTACCTGCGGTACTCTCTAAACCAAGCTTCCAACAAGCGATTAATGCACAAACAATCGCGGCTTCTGCTAGACCGAATTTAGCGAAGCGCCCCATCGTTTGCCAGTTGTAGGCTAAAAAGAAAATCAATGCGGCACCGAGCGCAATCACGCCACACCACAAAAGCATCTGGTCGATAAAACGTCGCCACTGCGCGGCTTTCGGTTGTATGCCTGCCAAGTCCAGCGCAATGACTTCGTGACCAGCTTTCACCCGCCCTTGCGCGATCCAATCTAGTACTATGTTTGACGACTCCATCTTATCTCCCAACAAAAGAAAACAGTGCAACAATAGTAACACCCACCACCGTAAAGACGTCTAGCAAAAATCCTAAAGTGGCAAGCCATACCGCATTTAGGCGCAAAATCTGCGCCCCCAAATGAAAGTCACAAGTGTTTTACAGCCGCTTAGATAAACAAGGCTTGCAGTCTGCCAGATAGGGGTTCAAACTATTGGTTTTGGTGGAATTGCCCCCATTTAGGCTTGAGAAACAGGTAAAAATCGCAAATTTTAGCGATTTTTCACAAAAAACCTGTCAATACCCCACTCAAATTGCCTTTTAAAGAAGTTTTATCATGCACGAAATCAAACCTGAAGACAGCCTTATTGAATATCCTTGCGACTTCCCCATCAAAGTGATGGGTGTGATGCAGGATTCCTTTGCCCAAACCATCGTCGAAGTGGTGATGATTCACGACCCGACTTTTCATGCAGGCAAATTAGAAATGCGTCCGTCTAGCAAGGGCAATTATCTGGCATTGACCGTGACTATCCGTGCGATTCATCGTGAGCAACTCGACAATTTGTATCGCGATTTATCGGCTCATCCTATGGTCAAGATGGTGCTGTAAGTTAATTCAATTTTTCAGGGCGTTTTGCACTGAATACGCTGAAATCCGGCTTTTCTTGGCTTTTTACGATTCGCTGCAATTCGCACTTAGTCTTACCAGCACTTCACATAGAAACATTTCATCTTCATGCAAGCCTTACAATCCATCGTAGACAAACAAAAAGTCGGTGCCCGCTTCGTTATTTCGGCGCCAATGCTGGGATTAGATCCCGTTGCTTTTGATCGCCTTGCGCAATCTTGGATCGCAACAGGTGGACCTGGTTTTGTCTTAGATGGCATTCCGTTTCGCAAAGTCGTAGATGGACAATTTTTCATCCAAAGAGTCACAGTCAAACGTCTGGCGGAACAAAGATGATTGACGCGAGCATCGATCCGCTGGCAATTACCATCCGTCAGCGTGGACAAGAAGACTATCAAACCAGCTTCTCTGCAATGCGCGCTTTCACCGACGCACGCACTGCCGATACGCCAGATGAACTCTGGATAGTCGAGCACCCACCGGTATTTACACTGGGGCTTGGCGCAGATCAATCGCATGTACTAGCCCCGCATGATATTCCCGTGATTCAAACTGATCGCGGTGGTGAAGTCACTTTTCATGGCCCGGGCCAGGTAGTGATTTATCTCTTGATTGATCTCAAACGTCGTCACACTAAAGGCCGTTTATTCGCGCGCGAATTCGTCCATCAAATCGAACAAGCGGTGATCGACACCTTGGCAGCGTATAATATCGCCGGTGAACGCATTGCCGGAGCGCCCGGAATTTACCTGAAAGATGGTGAATGGCAAGGTGCAAAAATTGCCGCACTAGGATTAAAAGTACGCGCGAATGGCTGTACTTATCATGGTGTATCGCTGAATGTGACGATGGATTTGCAGCCGTTTTCTTGGATTAATCCTTGTGGCTACGAAGGACTTGCCACCATTGACATGCGAACGCTGCAAGTACAAGTCCCGCTGGAGCAAGTACAAACTGCCTTAGCAAAGCGTTTACAACATTTATTGACCGTCGCCTAATAGAGCTACTGATTAGCTACGAATTAAACGACCAACTGAGCAATGAACTGAGCTATGACTACCGAAAATACCCCACTCGCCACCGACAATACCAACTACGACCCAACAGAAAAACAAAAGGGTGCGAGTAAGACTTCCCGTATTCCTATCAAAATCGTGCCAGCAGAAAGATTGCCTAAGCCTGATTGGATACGCGTCAAAGCTGGTTCACCAACGACACGTTTCTACGAAATTAAAGATATTCTGCGCGCGAATAAATTAGTCACCGTCTGCGAAGAAGCGAGTTGCCCGAATATCGGCGAATGCTTCGGTAAAGGCACCGCGACCTTCATGATCATGGGCGACAAATGCACACGTCGCTGCCCGTTCTGCGATGTCGGTCATGGCCGCCCAGATCCGCTTGATGTCAACGAACCCTTGAATCTGGCAAAAACCATTGCCGAATTACGCTTGAGTTATGTCGTCATCACTTCCGTTGATCGCGACGATTTACGCGATGGCGGCGCAGCGCACTTTGCTGAGTGCATCAGCAAAATCCGCGAACTATCACCAATGACACGCATAGAAATTCTGACACCAGATTTCCGTGGTCGCATGGATAGAGCTTTAGAAATTCTCAACATGGCACCGCCAGATGTCATGAATCACAATCTGGAAACCGCTCCACGCCTTTACAAAGAAGCACGTCCAGGTTCAGACTACGAATACTCGTTGAATTTGTTAAAGCGTTTCAAAGAACAACATCCAAACGTACCAACCAAATCCGGCATCATGGTTGGCTTGGGTGAAACCGACGAAGAAATCCTGCAAGTGATGCGCGACATGCGTGCGCACAATGTCGACATGCTGACCATCGGCCAATACTTAGCACCAAGCGGTCATCACTTACCAGTGCGCCGTTACGTGCATCCTGACGTATTCAAAATGTTTGAAGAAGAAGCCTACAAAATGGGCTTCGCCCATGCAGCAGTTGGCGCCATGGTTAGGTCTTCCTACCATGCGGATCAACAGGCGCATGGGGTGGGAACCTAAGAAAAATGAAAGCTATTTCAGCCTATAAATAAATAGAGTGATCGAAATAGAGTCCAACAGAAGCGGCATACCACTCGCAAGGTATGCCGTTTTTTTCATTATGAGTTCAACTTTTACACGATATCGATACACATTGCCATAATGCAAGTTATTGTTTATTAAGGACTTTCCTAAAGTTTCCGCCATTTTCTGCCGTTACAGCACGATGTTTCGTTTTTTAACATCGCTGACCATGTTACCGCTTCAACTTACGCGCATCTTTGACTATCAACAACCGGCTACAGACATGTATCGGAGCGATTCATCGCGGGTGAACGCTGCTGACGGGTCATCACAAACAGGTGCAGCGACCGAGATCATCGAAGAGCGCCGTCAACAAACGGACAGGCGTGCGTTGGAAAGACGCGAAAAACAGCAAGCTACGTTTCTCAACACCCGAAAAATGCAAGGCCGAAGACGCTCAGCTGGACGTAGGGCGAACGATGCCCAAAACACTTATCGCCCTATTTCGCTAAAAGGATGAAGGGATAAAGTCCCAGCTTCTAAAACAGCAAAAAAAGTCTGAACAAGCACCAATAGAGCGGACGCTAATTTTTTACATGTAAAAAACGGCACTTTACAGCGGATATCTCTACAGATTTATACATCGTTCACAGTCGGTGCCCCACGATAGTGCACAAGCTTCCTATAATTCTTCTCTCAAGAAGTGCGTCGCACAACAGGCACAGAATCTGCTTTTAGAGCCACGCACTCAGCATTCATGTATGTCAGCATTTGGGAGGTCGGCATGAGTTTCATGCGAATTTTTACTATCTTTGAGAACATTTCTGCACCTAAGAAAACGATCTCTTCTGGCTCGATATTGTCTGGGCAATATCAGCCTACCGAGACAGCACAGTCACGCACAAAAACTTGGCCACAAATAGAGCGAAGAGTAAGTGTAGACCGACGCCAACAAGAAAGACGTACGGTAAATTGTCAGCCCTATATCGATACCAGAAAAAATAATGGCAGGCGTCGTAGTTTTGGTCGACGTGTCAGCGATCAGGCCTCAGGATTGCCGTTTTGAGCATTTTTTAAACTGATGTCGAATAAATATTGATGACTTCGTTGGGGACCAAAACTAAAGACTTACTTCTTTTACATATCTAGATCGCATTTTCAATACATCCTCAATAATTCAAGGATGTGCATAAAAACCCCATGCAATTTAAGCATTGTGACTTCTTCGTCGCGATTGCACCGACAAATTCAGGGAATCTACTGCTTTTGCGCGTTTTTTGCGCAGTTTTTTTGCTAAGTGGGCAATCAATTGGTAGGATGGAGCCTGTGCAAAAATGATTGTTTTTTCTGGGTTTTCGCGTTTGAACAAAGCCGTCTAACACAGAAAATGGTGGTTTATAAATTTCATAATAAACTATCTAATCAATGCATTAAGCTCACTTTATTTTTTTCATTTCTGATTGATCTGCAATATGCAAAATAGCCTGACCCGCAAACCTATAGAAATAAAAATATCCACGGTTGTGGCAATTGCCGTCATGCTGAATGAAGCTGTGCTCACCACGCTTGAAGTCGCCCTGAAAGAAATGACTGGCGGAACACCTGATTTCTTCGATGATGAATTCGCAATCATTGATGTGGAAAGTATCGCAAATGAAACTTTGGATTGGGAAGCAATTATCGCCTTGTTCAAATCATGCGGACTGAACGCTGTTGCGGTACGTAATGCGGCAGAGGAGCAGCATGCAAAAATTCGTTCTCACGGGCTGAGTATTGATGTCGTTAGCAAAGCAAAACCTGAATTACCTAAGGATGTAGGTGCAGTTGCCGATGCAATAGCACCTGCGCCAGTGACGATTTCTGTAAAACCAGAACCACAAGCATTACCCACAGCTGCAACAATGCCCGCTGCGGTTGAGCATATTCCTGCGATGATTATCGATACACCAGTGCGAGCAGGACAAAGAATTTATGCACGTGGCTGCGACTTAATTGTTACTGCCTCTGTAAATAATGGCGCCGAAGTCATTGCGGACGGCAGCATTCATATTTATGCACCGTTGCGAGGACGCGCTCTAGCTGGTGCCCGTGGCAATACCAACGCACGTATTTTTGCAACCGCGATGGAGGCCGAATTAGTCTCTATCGCTGGCATCTACCAAACTTTTGATGCAGGCTTCCCAAAACTAGCGGCAAACCAGCCTGTACAAATCAAATTGGTCGGTGACAGTATTGAAGTATCATCACTGAAATCGGCTTAACAGAAATCAACTTCAACTATCGCTTCATTTTCGTCTTAGTTATTATCAAGTTTAACAAAGGAGTACCCTGTGGCAAGAATCATCGTTGTAACATCCGGTAAAGGCGGTGTAGGCAAGACCACTTCCAGCGCAAGTTTCGCTTCTGGTCTGGCGCTACGTGGGCATAAAACTGCCGTTCTCGATTTTGACGTCGGTCTGCGTAATCTCGATTTAATTATGGGCTGCGAACGCCGCGTGGTGTACGACTTGGTCAATGTGATTAGTGGCGAGGCAACTTTGAATCAGGCACTGATCAAAGATAAACATTGCGACAATTTATTCATTTTGCCCGCTTCGCAAACCCGTGACAAAGATGCCCTCACCGAAGAAGGTGTCGAGCGTGTATTAAACGATTTGATCAAAATGGATTTCGAATACATCGTCTGCGACTCGCCAGCTGGTATCGAACGTGGCGCTGTGATGGCATTAACGTTTGCCGATGAGGCGGTGGTAGTGACTAATCCTGAAGTATCTTCTGTACGCGATTCTGATCGTATTCTCGGCATTATTCAGGCCAAGTCCAAACGTGCTCAAGCGGGCGGTGAGCCGGTCAAAGAACATTTGCTGATTACTCGTTACTCACCAAAACGTGTCGAAGCGGGCGAAATGTTGTCTTACACTGACGTTCAAGAAATTCTGCGGATACCATTAATTGGCGTAATTCCAGAATCAGAAGCGGTCTTGCATGCGTCAAATCATGGTAACCCAGCGATTCATGTCAAAGGTAGCGATGTCTCTGAAGCCTACACTGACGTTGTCGCACGTTTCTTAGGTGAGCAACCACCGCTACGCTTTGTCGATTATGAAAAGCCAGGTTTGCTGCAACGTATTTTCGGAGGTAAGTAAGATGGCTTTGCTTGATTTTCTGTTTAAATCACAGCCGAAGAGCGCCAGTGCAGCAAAGGAACGCTTGCAAATTATCATTGCGCGTGAACGCAATGGCGGACGCGAGGGCTATGATTTTCTGCCGGCTTTGCGTGAAGAACTGATCGCAGTCATTTCTAAATACACCAAAGTCAATCCCGACGATATTAAGGTATCACTGGATAAACAAGGTAATTTAGAAGTATTAGACGTGAACGTCATCCTGCCTGACGCAGATTCACGCATTTAACAATCGCCAGAACTTGAGAGCGGTATTCTAGTGTTCACAATTAGTGCTCTCAAGTTTTTTGTTTTTTGTTCGTAACCTAGCTTTTTTACCCAAGAAAATATGCGAATTGCCATACTGGATGATGACCAAAATCTACTCGACTTGACCGTAGCAACCTTAACGGATGCCGGTCATGTGTGCCATCCGTTCTCCAGCGGTAAAGCGATGTTGCACCAGTTACATCGTGAAAGCTACGATCTGCTGGTTCTCGACTGGCAAGTGCCTGATTTAAGCGGGACAGAAATTTTGCATTGGGTGCGTGAAAAATTATCTAAGAGCTTGCCAGTTTTATTCATGACTAGTCGCTCAGGTGAAGATGATATCGTGGCAGGGTTAGCAGCTGGCGCCGACGATTACATGATTAAACCGATTCGCCGTGCAGAACTCATCGCTCGCGTGAATGCTTTGCTCAGACGTGCCTATCCAACGCAAACCGCCAACGAATTAATTACTTTTGGATGTTATGAATTTGATGTACGCGCCAGCCGCGCGAAGTTAAATAATGAACCCATAGAATTAACTCAAAAAGAATTCGATCTGGCCTTGGTGTTATTCCAAAACCTCGGACGCCCATTATCACGCGCGTACATTTTAGAAGCGGTCTGGTCACGTGACATTGAAATTCCGTCTCGCACGATGGATACCCATATTTCACGCGTGCGCAGCAAACTTGATTTACGCCCAGAAAATGGATATCGATTAGCGCCAGTTTATAGCTATGGTTATCGACTGGAACAAATCTCTAAAGAATAACTAGCGTCGTCGATAAACAATGACTAGCGAATAAAAAGTAAATTTGAAGAGTGAAGCCAATCGCTTCACTCTTTTTTATTGTCACACCTTAATTGAATCATTACTGCTGCCTATTCACAAACGCCTTGCCAGGACGATTAAGGCAAGGCCACAGACATCAAATACAAGCTTGTGAATGACCTTATGCTGGAGCATCCTATGTTAGACCGTACTGCCTGCAACTCATCCGCCAAATTATTAGCTAACATCGCGCTGATAATTTGTTTTCTAACGAGCAGCGCTAACAGCTTGGCGGAAAAATTGAAAGGGCAGCCTGGCACGATGAAAATCGATACTGCTGGGATTACCTACTTTGCATTAGAACGCGACACCTTAACTAGCATCGCGAAACGCTTTACGACAACACCGAATAACTGGGAAGCATTAGGAAAGCTAAACCAAGTCCGCAACGATAGAGCGATTCCGATCGGTTCAGGAATTATCATCCCTGCCGATTTATTGCCTGAAGAAGCCAGTCAGGCTCGCGTACTTGCTATCGCGGGCAATGTGAAGGAAATCAACGCTAAAGGCATAGAATCAAGCCTTGCGGTTGGCAGTATTGTGTATGAAGGTAGTCAAATCAGCACCGATAAAAACAGTTTCGTCACTTTCGGATTGCCAGACGATTCCCGTATTTCTGTGCCATCCAACAGTCAAGTGAATTTGGCCAAATTACGGATGACGCAATATGTCAAAAGTCCGCGTACGCAAATTAAATTGGTACAAGGCAAGGTGGAATCTAAAGTCACTCCACTCAGTCAAAACAAAGGTCGTTTCGAAGTCAGTTCACCGCTGGCAATTGCGGGTGTCCGTGGCACCCATTTCCGTGTTGGCGTGAACGAGAACGGTATAGCGAATGAAGTGCTCGAAGGTGGAGTGGCCGTCGGCAATAAAGACAAGCCGCAAGCACTGGTGCTTCCTGCTGGGCAAGGGAATATCGTCAGCAAAGCAGGCGTAGGCAAAGCGATTGCCCTTTTACCCGCACCAATTTTAGTCGATGCTTATCAATTACAAGAACGCCCAACTTTGCAATTTTCAGTGCAAGCGACCAATCAGGCTGTTTCATATCATGCGCAAATTTCTAAAGATGCAGAAAGTCAAAATCTGGTCGCAGAAGCGCATGACAAGAATTTGCAATTCAAATTTGAAGGACTGGATGATGGCAACTACTTTATCCGAATCACTGCTATCGACGCCAACGGTTTAGAAGGAATGCCAAGCACGCATGCGTTCAAACTAAAAGCGCGCCCAGAACCACCTTTTTTGATGAGCCCCAAACACAAAGTACGCGCTGAAAGTGTTAGTTTCAACTGGACACAATCGGGCGAGGCTAAAGCCTATCGCCTGCAGGTAGCAAGCGATGTGCAATTCAAGCATATCGTTCTTGATCAAAGCGATATCACAGCTGTGGAATTTAGCACCGACAAACTCGCACTTGGTTCGTATTTCTGGCGAGTTGCTTCCATCATTGAAAAAAATCAGACCATCGACCAAGGACCTTTCTCTCCTGCACAGGGTTTTCAGTTATTGGCACCACAAGCAATGAATGAGGTGAAAGACACTGGTCAAAACCAAATGGAATTTACTTGGCCGGCAGAACCAGGACAAAGTTTTCTGGTGCAAATTGCCGAGGATGCCGATTTCAAAAAACTTTACTTGAGCAAAGAACTCGATCAGGCAAATCTGCGCATTCCTCGTCCAGAGGCTGGTACTTACTATATTCGCGTCCGGGCGACAGATCCTGATCGCTTTGTTGGCAATTTTTCTAAACCACAAAAATTCGAGATCTTTTTACGCTGGACTACGGGTAGCGGTGATCCTTTAGATTCAGCGAGCGGAACAGTGCGACCACAAAAACCTTGAATGACGAAACAACGAAGAAACGGCTGAGTTCATGCTGAACAGCAAACATACTAATGCGGTTCGTAGCGCGAACAAGAACTCCGGCCGTCGATTCAAACCAAGCCAATCAATCGCCTTACATGAGTGGCTAATACTCAGTCTTTTTCTTTTCTGTTTGGCGTGTGTTTTAAGTTTGTTCCATGGTTTGCAACGTCTGGATCAAACCGCTTATGACCAACTATTACGCTGGCAAACGCAAAGTGCGCGCGAAGATATCATTATTGTCGCGATCGATGATTATAGCTTGGCAGAATTAGGCAAGTGGCCATGGCCACGCACTCGTCATGCCGAACTGATTCAAAAAATTCAGGCCGCAAAACCACGTGCGATTGGGATCGACGTGGTATTTACCGAAGCAGAATTACCAAGTGCCGAGAAGCAAAATCAACAAGTCAATTCGATTGGCGATCAAGCGTTAGCAAGCGCAATCGCACAAAGTGCGAAAGTCGTATTGCCATTAGTATCTGTCAATGCGGGCCAAGGTTTGCAAGCAGTGCAGCCAACACCTGTGCTAAATGATGTAGCTGCCGCACTTGGCCACATCCATCTCGAACTCGACGAAGATGGCGTAGCGCGCAGCGTGTTTTTGTACGAAGGAACCCAAGGTCAATGGTGGCCGCATTTTTCGCTGGCACTCTATCAGATAGGACAACTTGATCAAGAAACCAATTCGGCAAAGACCAGCCAAAAACCACTACCCGTTTCCACTTTACACCAACAAATTACCACGACCCAAGCAGGTATTTGGCATCGCAATCATCAGATGCATATTCCTTATTACGGCAGTGGCGGACACTTCACTTCTATCCCTTATGTATCGGTATTACGGGGCGAAGTCCCCGACGCTTTTTTCAAGGATAAATATGTGCTGGTCGGTACCACCGCACAAGGCATGGCAGATGCATTCCCCACTCCGGTGACATCCAATGAAGGCGCACTTTCGGGGATAGAATTTAATGCCAATATACTCGCTAGCCTGCTAGATGGTCGCTCGATTGTTCAAGCGCAGAATTGGCAAATTCTTGGCATCACCTGCCTCATTATCGCCACAGCCTTGCTCAGCTTTTGGTTCTTTTCTCCACGCACAGCCTTATTCACGGTTTTAGGGCTGATACTGACGACCCTCATCACCAGCGTGGCACTACTCAGACTTGGATTCTGGTTCCCACCAGCGGTCAGCGTCCTGATTTTACTGCTTGCCTATCCGTTGTGGAGCTGGCGACGCCTTGAAGCGGCGATTGATTTTCTGGGTGAAGAATTTATTTTGCTCGATCAAGAGCCACACTTGCTACCCGAATTCAACCCAGATCTCACACTTGCCAATGGCTCGCAGACACCGGTAAAGCGGCTAATTCAAGACAAGTTAGAGCGCCATTTCAGCGCCATGCAAGCAGCCGCTCGACGGGTTCGCGATTTACGCCAATTTGTCACCGATAGCCTAACTAGCTTGCCCGATGCGACCATGGTCACCACCACCGATGGCAATGTAGTCCTGACCAATCCAGCGGCAGTCGACTACTTCAATAGCATAGGCATGCCACATGTGATCGACACGCTGGTGCCCTATCTGTTCGCCAACATGAGCCACCCTCACACGCTATATGCCAATGAACGCGATAGCTTTAGTTGGTGGCATATACTCGATTTGAATCAAAGTGATATCTTGATCAAAGGCGTCGAAGTCGTCGATCCAAAAAATCGTGACCTAATCATTAAAAGTGCACCCTGCTACTCAGGTCAAAAAGTGTTAATCGGTTGGATCATCAGCATTCTCGATATTTCAGAGATCCGGCAAGCAGAACGCCGTCGCGATGAGACGCTGCACTTCATTTCACACGATATGCGCGCGCCACAGGCGTCGATACTGGCATTGATTGAATTACAGAAAAGTCCGAAGACCGCAATCGAACACGAAGAATTTTTAAGCCGCATAGAAAAAGCATCAAACACGACACTCGGTCTGGCCGATAGTTTTGTACAACTAGCCCATGCTGAATCGAATGAGTATCGATACAGCGAAATCGACTTTCAAGATATGTTAATCGACGCCACCGAGGAAATGTGGACGCTCGCGAAAGCGAAACGTATCCGTATCGTCACTGACATCCCAGAAGGCGACTATCCAGTAAGGGTTGATCGCAGCTTAATGACGCGCGTACTCACCAATCTACTCTCGAATGCGATCAAGTACAGCCCTTGCGACACCACCGTAACATGTACGCTAGCATTTGAAACCAAGAGCCTCAATGATAGCGTCGTCTGTCACATACAAGACCAGGGCTATGGCATCGCCCGCGCCGATCAAAGCCGCTTGTTCCAACGTTTTCAACGCTTAGGACATGGCAAGCCAGCGGATCAGATCAAAAATGACGGTATTGGTCTCGGCATGGTCTTTGTCAAAACAGTCATCGATCGCCATTTTGCACATATCAGTTTTACCAGCGTGCCGGGTGAAGGTACTTGTTTTACGATTACCATCCCAGCTCACAATATCTAAATAGCAATTGATTTTGCGCAAGAAGCATAAGCCAGCCATGAAACACGAAGCGAGTCGCGCTATAATGGCGCCCTCGAACCAAATAATCCTATGCAACTACTCGCCGTCGGCCTCAATCACACGACTGCCCCAGTCTCTTTACGAGAAAAAGTGGCGTTCTCTCCTGAGCAAATTTCTCAGGCGGTGGTGGGTGCGCGCACGTGGTTTGCACGTAATGGATCGACTCAGGCATCAGAGACGGCCGTCTTATCGACTTGTAATCGTACCGAGCTTTACGCGGTTGCCGATGTAGATAATCCTATCGACATGACTGCGCATTTTTTGGCAGATTTTCATAAGCTACCTTATGCGGATTTGCGTCATCATCTGTACACCCTGCCGCAAGACAATGCGGTGCGTCACGCCTTTCGTGTGGCATCGGGTTTAGATTCTATGGTCTTAGGTGAGCCGCAGATTCTCGGACAAATGAAAGAAGCTGTTCGTCAAGCTGATGAAGCGGGTGGACTTGGTACTTATTTGCATCAATTGTTTCAACGCACTTTCGCGGTGGCGAAAGAAGTTCGATCAACCACAGAAATCGGTGCGCACAGTGTGTCTATGGCGGCAGCGGCGGTGCGTTTATCTCAACGTATTTTCGACAAAATTGCTGATCAAAAAGTGCTGTTTATCGGCGCAGGTGAAATGATAGAACTGTGCGCAACCCACTTCGCTGCGCAGAATCCTAAGAACATCACGATTGCCAATCGCACCTTAGAACGTGGTGAGACACTCGCCAATCGTTTTGGCGGCAAAGCCATTCGCCTAGCCGAATTACCAAATTGCTTGCATGAATTCGACATCATCATTTCTTGCACAGCCTCATCTTTACCCATCATCGGTCTAGGCTTAGTCGAACGCGCAATTAAGGCACGCAAACATCGTCCAATCTTTATGGTCGACCTAGCTGTACCACGTGATATCGAATCCGAAGTCGCGCAACTCGACGACGTGTTTTTGTACACCGTGGATGATTTAGCCAGTGTGGTACAAAGTGGCTTAGAAAATCGTCACGCTGCTGTGGCACAAGCCGAAGCAATTATCGAAACCCGCGTGCAATCCTTTATGCATTGGGTGGATGGTCGTCATGTGGTTCCAGTTATCCAAGATCTACACGAAAGCAGCGAGCAGTTTCGTCAACACGAGCTAGAACGCGCTCGCAAAATGCTAGCACGTGGCGATGATATTGAAGCCGTTTTGGAAGCCTTATCCAAAGGTATCACCGCCAAGTTTTTGCACGGCCCGCAACAAGCTTTGCATCAAGCGCAAGGCGAAGAACGCGCACATCTGGTGCGCCTGCTGCCACAATTATTCCGCACTAAGCGTTAGCTGCTACCAGCTATCTGAGCATGCTTTGTGCATGCGCTACGCCTGCAGCGTCGTCACGACGACCTCACCCCGATTTAATTATTCATGGCTCAACGACATTCAAGAATATCGAGAGCCACTACAGCATAAAGCGAAACAAAATCATGAAACCATCCATGCTACATAAACTCGATCAACTCTCTGAACGCTTGGTCGAAGTGGGTCAATTACTGGTACAAGAAGGCGTCACCAATGATATAGACACCTATCGCAAACTCAATCGCGAACATGCGGAATTAGAACCTTTGGTTGCGCTGTATCACAACTATCAACAAGCGCAGAGCGATATCGTCGAAGCGCAAGAGATGTTGAACGATCCTGACATGAAGGACTTTGCGCAAGAAGAAATTCAAGCAGGCAAAGATCGCATCGAAGCCTTGCAACGTGAACTGCAAACCATGTTGTTACCGAAAGATCCTAACGACGAACGCAATATTCTATTAGAGATACGTGCCGGTACAGGCGGCGACGAAGCAGGTTTGTTTGCTGGTGATTTATTGCGCATGTACACCCGCTTTGCCGAACGCAATCGCTGGCAAGTTGAAGTGATGTCAGAATCACCTTCCGAACTCGGCGGCTATAAAGAGGTCATCATCCGTATCGCTGGTTTTGGTGCGTATTCCAAACTCAAATTTGAATCCGGTGGACATCGCGTTCAACGTGTTCCAGCAACAGAAACGCAAGGCCGCATTCACACCTCCGCTTGTACCGTCGCAGTCATGCCAGAAGCGGATGAATTGACCGACGTTGTCATCAACAATGCCGATCTGCGCATCGATACCTTCCGCGCCTCAGGTGCCGGTGGTCAGCATATTAACAAAACAGATTCCGCAGTACGTTTGACGCACATCCCAACCGGCATCGTAGTTGAATGCCAAGATGGTCGTAGTCAACACCAAAATAAAGCACAAGCCATGCGCGTATTAGCAACCCGCATCATGGATGGTCAATTGCGCAAGAAGCAAGCGGAAGAAGCGGCGACCCGTAAGAGCTTGATCGGTTCTGGTGATCGCAGCGAACGCATACGCACTTACAACTACCCACAAGGCCGCATGACCGATCACCGTATCAATCTGACCTTGTACAAGCTCGATTTCATTATGGATGGGGATTTGACTGAACTGACCAATGCGCTGGTGGCGGAACATCAGGCGGAGTTGTTGGCTAGTTTGGGGGATGATTAATTTCGCTACATTGCTTGAACTGAGATAAAGAATTTCAATTGACGGTCTTCAAGTTCGATAACACAGAGCACATAAAGCGTCTGCACGACTGTCATGCAATGCATGAGTTTGGATGCACGTTTCCCCCCAACACTTCAAGCGTTTGCATCCATCGCATAGTGGTTTCTTTATTGTGATTTCCGTCAATGCCGACTATCATGGGTTTGAGAAAATCAATGCTGTAGCAATCTAAAAATTGTAGCTCACCTCCGACTCCGCGCATACTCGCAAAATTGATTGACTAAGAGAAGTCAATGAGCATTGTTCCAAATGATTGTATTAACGAATGAAGGAAATCCCATGACGCATGAAGAAGCCTTGAAGTTAATCGAACAAGCTAATCACCATCTCTTTTTTAGCAGAGCGTGCATACGACGAATATAAGCGTTCTAGATTCGATGGTAGCGACAGTTACAGAGATGCTACGAAGAAGCAGACGAAAATTGGAGAATGCGAAGCCATTTACTCTCACTAGTCAAAGAAGCCGGTTTTGCTGAACTGATTAGTGCTAGTTCCTCGGATAACAAATCATCTTGATTTGAATTGTTTGTGACTATTCAGTTCTAGCGACAAGAGTAATATAAGTCAAATGAAAACACTGGAATTGTCATTCCGGACTTAATCCAGTCTTACAAGCGCAAAGGAAAATGCTGGATGTCCGATCAAGCTTATGCCTATGCTGATTCCAATCAAGGATCATCCTTACACGTAAAGGTCCCAGCACCTTTTTTACACGTCAAAAAAATCGCCGCATCTTAATCCAAAAGAACATGCGAAATTTCTTGCATGTCCAGTTCGAAAACAATAAGCTCATCGTTTCAAAACATTCTAACTCCTCTATTTTTCACAACATAACGCCAAAACAAAATTCAATCGACAGAAAATCATTCTTGCACTGCTTCACATTCATCATTCCATTGTGACGCAAAATCGCGCTTGCCATAGATCGCACCAAGCTCGAACCGCAATCATGCTTAGCGCTTGTTTAAAATTAAAAAATCAGCCCTTTATAATCTTTCGCCCGATTCCCATGCACAAAAGATCAAGCACCCAAGAGAGCGTGCTACTTGCCATCGAACTTCTTAAGCGCATTCCTCGTCATACAAAAATCACTGCTACAGAACTACGTGATCAACTCGCAGCAGCAGGCCATGTTCGAAACCTTCGCTCGATCCAACGCTTACTCTCGACCCTCAGTGAGGACTTGGAGATCGAATGTGATACACGAAACAAACCCTATGGATATCGGTGGAAAGAGCGATCAAATGGCTTGAATTTACCTGTCTTAAGTGAACAAGAATCCTTGCTTCTCGCATTGGCACAAGAACACCTGCGTCATCTATTGCCACAAAATTTATTCAAATCGATGGAAGGATTTTTTTCGCAAGCACAGAGCAATTTAAACCCCTATAGCAAGGCAAAGAAAGAGCGCGAATGGCTACAAAAAGTACGCGTTGTCAGCACGACCCAACCGCTGTTGCCACCACAAGTGGATGCGACTGTACTGGAAGAGGTCAGCAATGCTCTCTACGCCAATAAATGGCTAGAAATTGAATATCGCAACGCCAACGACAAAGTCACTAACTCAAAAGTCATGCCACTAGGTCTGGCGCAACAAGGTCCTAGGCTTTATCTCGCATGCCGCTTTGACGGCCACGACAACGAACGCAGCCTCGCTCTGCATCGCATTGCGAAAGCAAAGGCAACACCATTTGAATTTGAACGCCCCCAATTCGACCTTGAACAATATGATGCCGATGGCCGCTTTGGATTTGGTGAAGGTGTCAAAGTGCGCTTGACATTTGTGATCACCAAGATCGCCGGACGCCATCTTCTCGAATCACCACTTGCGCTGGATCAAACAGTTATTGACCAAGGCGAGGAATACCAGATTTGTGCAACGGTCGTCGATACCGCGCAACTAGAATGGTGGCTACGTGGTTTTGGTACCCAAGTGCGGAATGTTGTGCGAGCATCCTTGTTGTGATGGTGGATGGTTAGCGACACATTGTGTCGCGCTATTGTGATTTCATACGTTCGAAATAGAATTCAATTTAGTCTAAGTAATTAATTTTCTGAAAGCAAAAGAATGAACACAAAAAAAAATGTACCGCCAGCGCCTGAAATGGAAATACCGCCTTTAGATGCTACGAAAAGTCATTCAAAACACAGTGTATTCAAAGAAGTCGAAAGTAAGTTGACTTTAAATAGCGATGTAATACTAGCCGACGAAACGCGACTGCAACTAGATGAATGCATGGCGAAGTTACGACACCATAAAACAATTTACTTAGATTGGGGATTTGCAGCAGTTGACCCCCTAGGCATGAGTACCATTCTAAATTTCTACGGCCCACCTGGGACAGGTAAAACCCTAGCTGCTCAAGCGCTCGCGGGAACATTAAGCCTACCAATTATCCAAATTGGTATCGCGGAAATTGAGAGCAAAATGATGGGCGATTCCTCAAAAAATATTCAAGCTGCCTTTCAATCGGCACGACTGGCTGGCGCCATACTATTTTTTGATGAAGCAGACACATTGCTGGGAAAACGACTATCGTCCGTCACACAAGGTGTCGATAATGAAGTCAATGCAATGCGTTCCACATTACTGATTGAATTGGAGCGATTCGATGGCATCGTAATTTTCGCAACAAATTTTGCAAAAAACTACGATGAGGCATTCCGAAGTCGTATAGGGCATCATATTCACTTTGCCTTACCGGATCTAAATGCGCGTACCCTGTTGTGGGATCGCATGCTAGTTCCTAATATTCCTCTTGCTCAGGATCGAAAAACGCTGATATCACTTTGTGCCGAAATGTCAGAGGGTTTTTCTGGTCGAGAAATCCGTACGTGCATGCGATTAGCGCTACCTAAAGTGCTGCTCGAATCTGAGCGGCTCACATCACCTGCCAATTTAACATCTGAACATATTCTTTCAGCGATCTCGCAAATACGAACCGCACATACAGAGGTCGCGGTCAATGCAACTGCAAAACGCGAACGACCTCTTGACATTGCAGCAGCTAAAAATTTACTCGGTATTTCTTTATAACATAACTTAAGGAGCCACAAAATGGGATGGTTTTCAAATTTCTGTTCGAGCGTTGGTAGCGCTGTTTCCTCTATTGGTAGTGCAGTAAGCAACGTAGCTAGTAGAGCTTGGGAAGGTGCTAGAGAGATTGCAGGCAAAGCAGTGAGTTGGATGGCAGACAAAGCAGAGAACTTCGTGGATGGGGTGAAAGAAGTTTGGTCTAAAGTAAAGCCCTATGTCGCAGCTATTTCGCCCTTTCTAAAACAAGCGGCAAAGTTAGCCCCTTGGCCTTGGCTTTCAACGGCAATCACGATTTTTGATCATGCTTTGCAGACTTTATTGAAGCTTGAAGATTCTCCAGTATTAAAAAAAATCGAGGCGGCGATTAATTGGACGATCTCGACCGCAAAGAAATTGAAGGAAACCTATCTAGATCCGAAAGAAATTGAAGAAGCGAATAAGCGAAAAGAAGTTTTCGAACAGGCGGCAACACAAGTAACAGGCGATGCTAAGCACGCAATGGCCTTGGCTTCAATGATCAATGATTATGTCAAGATTCAATCTGTAATTAAGATTATTTTTGAAGAAAATGCTGTCGACAATTTTGACCATTACTTACGTTTACGGGCAACCCAAAAGCTACTTGCCAATGTTGAACAAGCCTTAACTTCAGCTAGCAGTATTGAGGAGATCAGCTCCGACGATATGTTTATGTTAGAAGTTGGCGCCAAGTTAATCAAAAAGAATCCAACACTGTCCGATGCGGATGCGCTACGGATAGACGAAATAATCTTCAACCGGTTTAATTCCAAGTTGTTACCTTTCGTTTTCGAGGAAATGATCATGGCATGGGAACAAAATCTAGAAAGTAAGCGTGCAGAATGGCAAGAACTCAACGCAGATTTCGCGAAAGAGACTGTTTTGATGCGCAGACTGAAGACCACCGAGCGACTTTCTGAACTATCCGAGCAAGACCAAATTTTGCTTTCCGGCTTAATGGCTCGTTCGCCAGAAACACAAGAAAAATTGTCGGCGTTAGAAAAACATAATCGAGAAATGAAAAATTACGTTTCTGCTGCCGAAGGATTTCTGCAGGTACTTGAAAAAGATCCAGAACAACTAATTGCGGAAGGCAAAGAATATTTAGCAGAGGAAAGTGCTGCTGCAGGGATGATTATTATCGATTGCGCCCAAAATGGCAAGCGTTGGGAAGACTTAACACCAGAACAGCAATCTTTGATCATCGACTACGCCAATATCTTCGAAGCAGATTGCAAACAACGATTAAAAAAATTAATTGAAATTGAAGTAGGAGCATAAGTATGAATAGCGATATTTTTAGTTTTCTAATTCCAAATTTAAATGAATCTATCCAAGTAGTATTCTTTATTTTGATGTTTGGCACCGCATTCTTTACGATCTTTAAAGTAAAAAAATCAGCAACGCCGGAAAATTGGGAACTAAAGTGGAATGGAGGCACATTAAATGACACCTCAGATGATCTTGATGCAGAACATGGTTCCGTGACCGACTTAAGTAGCGCCGTCGCGACCACATGGGAAAAATTAGCTGAAGCCATGCCAGGAATACTCCTTATTTTAGGTTTATTAGGAACATTCCTTGGCCTAGGAATAGCGCTAAACAAAGCATCGACGATACTATCTGCAGGCGTCGGCATGGATGACTCTATGAATAATTTGATGTCTATGATGCAGGGATTAGGCACAAAATTTAAGACATCAACTTGGGGAATCATTGCATTTCTTGGCTTGAAAATTTGGATGTCATATGATCGTTTCGAAGAAATTCGCTTGCGCTGGTGTATTCATAAAGTAAAGGCAGAACTAGATAAAAACCGAACAATAGTCACCCAACAACGGATAAAAGAACATTCAGAATTCATTAGCTCGATTCAATTTTTAAATGAAAATTTATGCTCGACCTTGAAATCTGAATTTTCCGAAAACCGCATTTCCTTCAATACAGGTCATGAACTTTTAATGCAACAAAATGAAATTGCGACGCAAAATAAAGCTGGAATTTTGGGAGTATTGGCATCATTAAAACTACAACTAGAAGAAAGCAAAATACTAGTTGCCGATACACGTTTAACACGTGAAATCCTAACTTCGTTTGTCGATTCTAATTCAAGTAATTTGACCGCCATGCAAGCATCGTCTGAGCAAATGGCAACAGCGGCAGGCCGCGTTGGCGAATCTGCTGGTGAGTTGAAACTAGCGATTGGTGATTTTCAATCCGGCGTCGCAGACGTACTCGCAACACTGAAGAAAGACTTAGGTCAGACAATTGATTTGATGAGCGAAAATTTTGGCGAAAACATGAAAGGAATGTCAAAAAATTTAGAATCAGCCACAAGTGGCATATCTACCGCTGTGAGCGATTTGGCAGCAAGTGTTGATGCCACAATGAACTCTGTTGAATCTGCCATTAAGGAATCGATGGATATACAAAAGAAAGCACAGATTGAATTCATTACTACGAGTGATACCTTGAATGTCAACGTCAGTGCGATGGCGGGATTGGTGAATAAGTTGTCCGGGGATATTACTTCTGGTTTAAGTGCAATCTCAGGCAGCAATCGAAATGTCATGTCACTAAACAGCCGCTATGAAGCGATGACACAGAGCGCTGAAGATACAGCGAAATCAATCGAAAACTTAGTTGACGAGGTAAAACGAGAATTTGCGAAATACGATACAGGTAATGCTATGCCGAATGTGATCAAATCGCTACACGAAATCGAGCAGCAATTAAAACTCATTGTTCAAAAGAATCACGAGAATACCAATCTACAAGGTGGGTAATTAAATGAAAGATAAACCAAACGAGTGGGTATCAATCTCTGATTTGATGGCTGGGTTATTGGCCGTTGTTATGTTACTTCTAGTTTTATCTGTATTACAGAAAAAACAGTCTGAGCTCCAACATCAAAAGGAAATGAATGAAATTGCCTCACTGAAAAAAAATCGAATTTCAGATACTTTAAATGAGCTCAAAAATCTAGTGGAAAAAAATGGCGCAGACCAATTAGTTTCCGTGGATGTACCATCAGGTAAAGTCACACTGCGCGACAATGTATTTGAACGCGGTAGTGCTTGCATTTCACCTGAAACGAGAAAATCCGTGGCTTTTTTTCAGGACAAAGTCGCTGAATTTCTGAATGCGTCAATCAAAAGTCAGGTTTTTATCGAGGGACACACTGATAATCTTCCTGTATCAAAACCTGTCACTGACTACGTGAGATTTTGCACTGTTTATGATGATAATTTTACGCTCTCGGCAGCTCGCGCTCGTGAAGCACGTCGTTTGCTAATTGGTGGAATCGACACTGATACGGCTAAAAGAATTGTTGTGGCTGGTTATGGTGACTCTCAACCAATCAATGGTATCCAACCTGGAGATGCCAGAAATCGACGAGTAGAGATGCACTTTTCAGTGCTAGATGCAGCAACAATTTCGGCAAAATAATCAACTTCCATTAATTTTGCGAAAATATGAAAATGAGGAGACCAACCGAGGTTGCCTCCTCATTATTTTTAGTTACTAAAAATCGTATTACAAACAAAACTCTTAGATCCTGGTGCAGGTAAAACTTTCACCGCGTTCGATATTGGCAGCTTGTACGTTTGCTTGCCCACTTTGAGCACCGCATCGCCCTTGCGCAAAGCATTGATTAGTCCATGAAAATTGGATTCGCTTGCGCGACTGTCTGCATTAAATGGCCCATCAAAGGAAGTGCCGCCAGCATTGATGGTGAATTGACGCTCTTCCTTATTATTCAGAATGGTGTAGATTGTTACACTAGACATCACATCCGCACTCCCCTCTTGCGTAGGACAACTGATCAGCAAACGTTTACCGCTAAAGTCGATGAAATACTCCAAATTGCCTTGACCGTAGCCTTCTGTCCATTTGCCTTCAGCACCATGGGCTATTGAGGTGATAGTGGAAAAAACGAGTGCTGCCATAAATATTTTCTTCATGCTTTAAATCCTTCTAATGTTACGTTAATAAGTGAACTACTTTTTTCAAGTGACGACCCTTACCTACCGACTCGCCTTTTAATTGCGCTAAGTGCGGTCATCGGGCTACTTAGCATCGCTTCTAAAATGGAGATTTTTTGACTTTGCAAGGGCTTCTGGCAAACATTTTCACATTGGTCGTGCATGATGATCACATCGCTACTTTGCGGTACAACAATCGTCCATCCGCATTCTGGGCAACTGAATTTTATAAACTCTACATCAGGCATGTACATGGTTTTCTCCAGACGAATTAGGTTCATTACCGAAATCCTGGACTCCGAAAATCCATGCACAAAAGTGCCGAAAAGCACGTTGAGATTGGAGAGAAAAGAATCTGTCGTGAGACGCCTTACTAATCATAGATCTATCCTTTAGTCATGCGGCTTTTGTCCGCAGCGCTAGAATAGACTGTAGATACGTCAGAATGCGTCGTTGATCGAAATGCACCAGCCTATTATCAATAGGGTGTTACGCTTTCAACTGTTCGAGAGATTTTAGGTTTGAGTACCTATATGCTCTGCCATATAGATCGACCAAAGCAAACAGAACTGAAAGACATTGTTCACATCGTTTCAATAATACAAGCCCCAAGTACATCTAGGCTTCAAAAAAATTCACCTGCGAACGCTTCAGCGCGAATAAAATATGCGCCTACAACTACCCACAAGGCCGCATGACGGATCATCGTATCAATCTGACCTTGTACAAACTCGATTTCATGATGGATGGAGATTTGACCGAACTGACCAATGCGCTGGTGGCTGAGCATCAGGCTGAGTTGTTGGCTAGTTTGGGGGATGATTAAGTTCGATTGACATCATTTGAATAAATGAATTTGAGCGCAGATAGGGTTTCGAAAACCTATCTGCGCTTTTTTATATCCATCATTCTGCGTACTAACTCATGCCCCGCTCAAACCTCAGCAGACCAAATAGCCAAGAGCTCAAGCTAGATTGAGCATTTTCAAAAAATCAACACATGGCTATAATTGATTTTCTTTCACGTTTTTTTCAACCATGCACAAACATCATCTAATGAAGCTCTGCAAAACGACTGCGTTCGCGTTCACCATCTTCACGTCAATTGTTGCAAACGCTGAAGATTACGAAATCAAACGCTTGGATACAGCGACCGTCTCATATCAAGGAGAAATCGTCAAAGGAAGTTTTCAAGCACTACTTGCCCATCTCACACCAGAAACCACGACTCTTCGTGTTCGCTCTTCGGGCGGAGATGGCGAAGAAGCTATGTTAATCGGCAATCAGATCATCGATCAAAATCTTAGCCTCGTTGTTGATGGTTATTGTATGTCGTCTTGCGCAAACTATTTATTCTTGGCGGCACGGAAGAAAAGTTTGCTAGTCGATAGCGTTTTGGGATTCCACGGTGCGGTTTCATTAAAAAATAGTGAGGATCTGAGAGCTCAATTTGAACTTGGAAACTTAAACAAAGACGACTACACCGGCAAAGAGGGGCTAAAGCGATTACAGATTTCAGAATGGGAATTGCTCAAAAAAGTCGATCTAAATTTAGATACGCTAAGCACGATAAATGCACAGTTTTACAAAAAAATGCCGATCGCACCGAAGGCAAAACGAATATTGGTACTTACCATAGACGGCAAAAGATACACTTTCGATTGGGATGATCGAGGCCAGAAGCTTATGGAAAAAAGACTTCGAAAGTCACTAAAAAAGAACTCAAAAATTTCTTTTGTTATTAGCAATCCCTATGCTGACGCAATGTATTTTCCGTCTCTCAAGTTTCTCCAGGAAATCGGCGTACAAGGGATACTCGACTATCCCTATCCTGAAAGCAATGCTGCTCTCCCAAAATTGTTATCAGAAGACTTTAGTCACATCAAAACTGTCGGTGACTTTCCAGAACCAGAGTTAGTGTTAAAGAAATAGATCACATTCGTCATTTGTAAAGCACGCAAAAAAGCCAACTTAGAGTATGCATCTAAGTTGGCTTTTGTTTTACGTCTAAAACTTATTTAAGCTCGCGCTGGCATACCCAAAATCTTACGTGCTTCATCCGGCGTTGCAACCGCCCTATCATGCTCACGACTGATGCGTGCCACACGTTCTACTAATTGTGCGTTGCTGCTAGCGAGTTCACCTTTGCGGTAGTACACATTATCTTCAAATCCAACACGCACGTGACCACCAAGTATGATCGCCATGGTTGCCAATGGCAGTTGTGCTGCGCCGATACCAGCGACCGTCCAACTTGCATCTGCTGGCAATTGCGAACGCATATACATCAATGCCTCTGGTGTACCAGACATCGCACCAGGAATGCCGAGCACGAAATCGACGTGTAATGGCGCAGTGATTAAGCCTTTTTTCAACCAGCGATTCACGGTGGTGATCATGCCAGTATCGAATACTTCATACTCAATTTTTACGCCCAAGTCTTTCATGGTCGTCGCGAAGATATCCATGTCGTCGGGGTGATTCACGAACACGTCGTTACCGAAATTGACTGATCCCATCGACAGGGTTGCCATTTCTGGTTTGAGTGTGACTGGTGCGAGGCGTTCCTGTGCGGTCATACCGACTGCACCGCCAGTCGACACTTGCACGATCACGTCGCAACGTTCGCGGACTTTTGTGATGATTTGGCGATAGACTTCTTTGTCTTGGGTTGGGGTGCCATCATCGTAACGTCCGTGTACGTGGACGATGGACGCGCCTGCTTTGGCGCATTCAAATGCAGCATCGGCGATTTCGTCTGGGGTGATGGGGAGATTGGGTTGTTGTTCGCGGGTGACTTCTGCGCCTGTTAGGGCGGCTGTGATGATGAGTTTTTCCATTTTTCGCCTCGTTTTTTTGCGCGATGTTACGCTGACTAATTCTTATTGTTTGAAATGTTTTTTATTTTCTTTTCTACTTCAATTCTCATACTAATCAATTTACTCATTTGTAGGGCGGGTGCAACCCGCGCTGTTTTTTCTTTTGTACTGCGTTCTAACGTTCGCGTTTGCTCAACGTTCACAGGTCGGGTGTGGCCCGACAGCCAATTACCTTTTTTGCTTCGCCAAAAAAGGTAATCCAAAAAAGGCGACCGTAGACTCGCCCCTTCGGGGTGCTTACGCTTCGCTTCCGCATAATTTGCGCATCACAAAAAATGGGAAAGTGTTGAAACTCGCTACGCTCAGACAACAACACTTTCTTATCCATTTTCTGTGAAGCGCAAATTACATCGTCTCAAACGGGGGAAGGTCAAATTCAAACCCAACCCCAACATCAAAACAATCAATATCGATAGCCATTCATTTTTCTACTAGCTGTTATGTGTCGTTGCTTTTGATTTTGATTTTGACTTTCATCCACTTCTGGCACTGCCAATTGTGTAGGACGGAAAATGGATAAAGAAAGCCTTGTTGTCTGAGCATAGCGAGTTTCAAGGCTTTCCCATTTTTTGTCTTGCTCAATTGGGAAGCCGAAGGCCAGTGGCAGCGTGGTCGCCTTTTTTGGGTTACCTTTTTTGGCGAAGCAAAAAAGGTAACTAGCTGTCGGGCTACCCCCGACCTACAGGCCGCAGATCAACGACAAAAACAAATACGATCAAAAAAACAATCAACCTTACTGAAAATATTAACTCTATTTTCCCAGCGACACCCCATCCCCATCCCGACCTTCCCCTTGAAGGGGAAGGAGTAAGACGAGCACACTAGTCGTTGCGAGCAAAACTCCATTTTTGATTAGCACCTATAATGTCGCCATATCCTACATCAGCAAATGCTCAACAAAAAACAATCAACGTTTAATCCGCTGAAAATCCGCCGGCACCACACAAGTCCCAGAAGCCTTACAAACCACAACAGGCTCTGCCAACACATCAGCAGCAGAAACCTGCCCAGCAATCTTCGCAGGCGAAATCACCTTACGCGCTTCGAATTCCATCTTACGCGACGTCTTACCCATAGAAACAATACGACCTGTCGCTTCAATATAATCACCTGCAAACACCGGTGCCATAAATTGCACATTGTCGTAAGCCACAAACAAACCTTCATCGCCATCGCTACGAATCAAGAGTTCCGTAGCGACATCGCCAAACAAATTCAACATCTTCGCGCCATCGACCAGATCGCCCGCATAGTGCGCATCATGCGATCCCATACGCAGACGAATCAGGCTCGTGTATTTGGATAAATCTTCCATCATTACCTCTTTTGAATTGTGATCAACACTCCCTTCTCCCGCAGGCGGGAGAAGAGTTGGGGAGTCAAAGCATGCTTTGACGGTGGTTCTAATTCGGATAAAATTATTTTGAACAAGAGACCGGCCTTCACCGCTGTCTTTTGAGCGCCAAGGATTTCATCGTTTCTGAACCACCCTCACCCTACCCCTCTCCCGCTTGCGGGAGAGGGTACATATTCGATTAAGCCGCCTTGCGTTTGATCCATTCGTGAATCGCAAACGACGCCACATCTTCAGCATACGACTTAGTACCAAAGCCAGCATCGTAACCGAGCTCTTTCGCCAATTCGTGACTGATACGCGGACCACCAACAACCAAGATCACTTTATCACGCAAACCTTCTGCCTCTAGCAAATCAGACAGTTTGGTCAAATTATCGAGGTGAATATTTTTCTGCGTCACCACTTGCGAAACCAAAATCACATCCGCTTTTTCTTCAATTGCACGGGCAATCAATTCTTCTGAATCGACCTGCGCGCCCATATTGATGGCACGCACTTCGTGATAGCTCTCTAAACCTTTATGGCCGTTGTAACCTTTCATGTTCATGATCGCATCAATGCCGACGGTATGCGCATCGGTCTCAATACAAGCACCGATCACCACCATACGACGTCCCATTTTTTCGGCGATCAGAGCATTAATACCGTCTTTGTCCAAAGTTTCGTATTCTGGTTTCACGACCTGGAAGCTCGATAAATCGACCTGATGTTTGCACTGACCATACACCACATAAAAACTAAAGCCCTTACCCATGTCTTCACAATGCACGACCGCTGGCTCTTCCAAGCCCATCAACAAAGCCAGACGTTTCGCGCCTTCTTTGGAGGTTTCATCGAGTGCAACCGGTAAAGTGAAAGAGACCTGTACACGACCATCGTTCATGGTGTCGCCATAAGGCTTAACCCATTGCTCTGGTTTTTTGATATCAGCCATTGTTGTCATGTTTTTCTCCTTACGCTGTCTGTGTTGGCAACATCAATTGTGGGAAAGGATTGTAGTAATCCGCTGCTTTAGTAATCACGCCAGCTAAACCTTTGCCGCCAGTTGGTGTGCGTGAGATTTCTGCAAAAGTACCTTTACCAATCGCTGCCGACAGACCCATTTTTTCAATATCTGCCAAGATACTTTCGGTTTCTGCCAACACTTCTTGCGCACGCGTTTCTATCAAACCGCCAGATTTAAATTCGATTTCAGAATGCAGATCTTTCATGGTGCCAAACACGTACTTGGCATTTTGAATAGCAAGGAAACGATCTTGTATAAATGGCGTATGAATCGCTTCTGTCATCATGCCGAGCAAGTGAATGTTTTGATTGGTCACGGTACTGACGATATTGAACAAGGTGTCCTGTACCTGGCCTTTGAAAATATTACCCGTCATGTGTTTGGTCGGTGGCATGTATTTCAATGCGGCGTCTGGGAAAACCTGACGCACTAACTGCGCATGCGCCATTTCCCATAAGAAGCCGTTTTCTAATTCTGGGTGAATTTCAAATGCATGACCGAGGCCCATTTGATCTGGCTGCAAACCGGACAAATACGCGAACTGTTCGTTAATCAGTTGCGATGCCAAAACCGTGTGTGCAGCTTCATAAGCATCGGCAGTCGTCAGATAGTTATCTTCACCAGTGTTGATGATAATGCCCGCGTAAGCATTCACCATACGTGAGAAAAATTGATCGATGAAGGTACGCTTCATATTGATGTCACGGAAAATAATGCCGTACATAGAATCATTGAGCATCATATCGAGACGTTCAATCGCGCCCATCGCAGCGATCTCTGGCATACATAGGCCTGAGCAATAGTTCGTCAGGCGAATATAACGACCGAGTTTTTCGCCAACTTCATCCAAAGCAGCGCGCATTAATTTGAAGTTTTCTTGCGTCGCGTAAGTGCCGCCAAAGCCTTCTGTGGTTGCACCATAAGGTACGTAGTCGAGCAAACTCTGGCCAGTAGAACGGATCACCGCGATAATGTCCGCGCCCTGCTCTGCCGCCGCACGTGCTTGCACCACGTCTTCATAAATATTACCAGTGGCGACGATTAAATACAGCCACGGGGTTGGTGCTTCGCCCATAGTTTCGATTTGCTTGGCACGGAATGTACGTTGATTCGCAATGTGTTCGCACATCAATGCGGCTTGTGCTTCCGTTGCCTTGCGCGCAGTATCTGCATCTTTTGGCAAAGTCAAAGTCAGTGTGCCTTTAGACACGGCTTCAGCAACTTCTTGCGCGCTCATATTCTGTTCCTGCATGGCAGCGACCACGATCGGTGCGGCACCATGTTGCAAGATGTTTTGCGCTTGCAAATGATCAACAACCACATTCGGCAAAGGCACATAATTTTCATCAATACCATCGATACCGAGCAAACGCAAAGTCGCGCGCTCTACTGTCGTCGTTGTGTACTGCGACATTTCATCGAAGACCTGACGCGCGATGCGGCGGGCGGAATCACGTGCGCGATCGATTTGTGCCTGATCTAATTGTAAATGGCTCATGCTGCTTCTCCTGTTTCTGTAATAGTGCTTGCGCAAAATTGTCTCAGCTAGGCGTGTCACCGAAGGCAGTACATTTGTACGACAAGGTGACACAACAACGCTGAGGCGGTTTTGCGCAGGCGTTATTTAATTTTTTCGTCCGATGTCGCTTCTAGCACAACATCACACACGTCATAGCCGACAAACGCACCTCTCGCCACATCCAAAAACTCAGCAGCCTCAAAGCTGCCACCCATGGGCGAGAATGGATTCAAGGTAATCCCGGTCAAATTGATGCCACGATACCCGACCAATTTCGCACCGAGTTTTTGAAAGATCAATAAATCGGTATTTTCTATAAATAATTTTGTGCCATCGGCAACCACCACGGTCAATGCGGGATGCCGTTCCGCCAAGCTGCTCAAAGCACGCCATAGATTGCGCCCGACTGCGCCACTAACAGCGATTGTGCCTACATCTGCATCGATGTATTCCATCAGTTTTGCACCCGCATTCAGGGTTGCAATTTCTTCCAAGAAAAGCGTCTTACCGTTTGCATCCCAAACGCCAACGCCGCCTTGTGTGAATACCGCTTCACATTGCGCTTTGACGCTAGCATCCGCTTGTTTGATACCGAGAATGCCGAGACGATCGCGAGTCTTGCGAATCACATCTTGTATGCCGCCACCGATAGCCGCACCGGTCGCCAAAATCACGCCATCCGCAATCGCCGGTGAAGCATGATGACTGCGTCCTAAAGCACCGTCTAAAATCACTAAACTAGCGCCGCATTGCCGTAGACGTGCAATCACTTTTAACTGATCACTACCACGCGATGCACCAGCGACTTCCATCTCGCCGTATTCCAAAACTTTTACGACCAAAATCTCACCCATAGGGCTGTCGATTTGAGTCGAATCAATTAATTTCCAACGAACCTTAGCGCGCTGCAAAGTCTCACGTGCAGTAGCGACCAGATTGCCCGGCCACACCATAATCGGTGGTTTAGGATTGAAAAATACTTGGTCTCTATCTTCACCATCGCGACCTATCGAGGTCAAGCCAATATCGACTTGTGCCGCCGCTGCTTGCGCCAGCACATGATTCATCGCCACGGTCTTACCGGTATTTTTTGTCATACCCATGACCGCTAAAGTTTGCATGCCACTGTCGTGTATGCGTTGCCATAACGGGCTGGTTTGTATATTACTTAAAGTGGGATTTTTGAACTCCATCGTCAGTGACTTTCTATGTGATTAAACGTAGAGTTCCGTGAACAACTGGCGCAGTTTTTCACTCTCGCGCAATAAAGCTAATGAGTGTTCTGCATGACCAGTCGCATAACCATTACCGACGATCATTTCCACATCTTTACCAACGCCTTCCGCGCCGAGTGCTGCAGCGGTGAAGCTAGTTGCCATCGAGAAGAAATAGATTTTGCCGTGCTGTTTGGTCGACAGGATGCTGCCCATTTCAGTGTTTTGAATATTCACGCAATTGATGACGAGATCTGCCATCGCGCCATTGGTCACTTTCGCTACGGCTTCCATCAAAGCCAAAGCATTGGTCGCATCGACTTGCAGAGTATGATCTGCCCAACCCAATTCTTGCATGCGTTGGCAATCTTTTTCAAATGGTGAAACGCCAATCACGCAGCCATTTTTACCAGCACGTTTTTTCGCTTCATAAACACATAAAGTGCCGGATTTCCCACCACCACCAATGACGACAACTGTGTCGCCTTCTTTCACCAAACGTGCTGTTTGTGCAGGCGCACCCGCCACGTCCAAAATCGCGAGCGCCATCTTTTCGTCAATGTCATCTGGGAGTTTGGCGTACAAACCAGTTTCAAACAAAATCGCCTTTCCTTTGATTTCGATCTGATCTTTTTGCATATGGATCTTAACGATTTCGTCGATGCGCAAAGGCGTCAAAGACAAAGAGACCAGCGTGGCAATCTTGTCGCCGACTTTCAGATCTATTTTATCTGCGAGTGCAGAACCAATTTCTAAGATCGTACCGATCAACATACCGCCGGAGCCTGTCACAGGGTTGTGATGCTTGCCACGTTTCTCGACTATGCCCTTCACGATCTCAGCGACTTTGGCTACATCGCCATTTGCTTCTTGTTTGATTTGGGTAAAGCTGGCAGCATCGATATTCAGAGCAGAAACATCGATCAAGATTTCATTATCAGTGATCTCCATCGTGTTATCGATTTTCCATGCGCCTTGCGGCAGGACGCCTAGGGGTTCAACGACGCGATGGATACCGTATGGAGAGCTTGGGGTTGTGAATGTCATGATGAGCAGAATGAAGAAATTTGGTGGATGAGCGCCGCAATTATCCCTTCTCCCGCTTACGGGAGAAGGGCTTTTAAAGCGAGATATTCAATTAATTACTACGCGTAGGCAAACTAAAGTTATGACCCAAGCCAGGCATATCAATCGTCATGCCTTTGTAGTTACGGCACTTCACCGTCGTACCGCTACCATCAGGTAATTCTTCTTCACGTACATAGGTAGGAATAATAGGCAATTTACCCAAACCACCCAAGCCATCAACCACGAAGGTTGGCACCGCTGGACCACTGATCCAACCACGCAAGCCTTCATACAATTCGATCATACGGTGATGTGGCACGATGAAATGCGCGGCGCCTTCGACCATATCTGTGGAATACACGTAGTAAGGGCGCACGCCCATTTCTATCGTTTGCATAAACAAATCACGCATCACTTCGACGTCATCATTCACGCCTTTCAAGCAGACAGTTTGCAAGCCCATCATGATGCCGGCTTTTTGTATCATCTTCACACGTTGACGCAGCAAAGGTGTGATTTCTTTTGGGTGACCAATATGGATATTGATCATCTGTACGCGATGCTTTTCCAATACCGCACACAACTCTGGCGTGACGCGTGTTGGCAATTGCACGACCATACGTGAACCCATGCGCAAGAAACGTACATGCGGCGCGCGACGACGTAATTCGCCGAGTATGTAATCCAAACGTTCGTCAGTAAATGTCAGCGGATCACCGCCAGACAAGAGCACGTCGTCAATCTGTGGGTTGCTCGCGATGTAATCGATAGAAGCTTCGATTTCGTCTTTAGCGACGGAGCCATCAGGTTGCGACACCATACGCTTACGTGTACAGAAACGGCACAAAGTTGCGCAAGTATTGGAGACCAAGAACAACACACGACGTGGATAACGATGCACCACGCTAGTACCAGGAATCGTATCGCCTTCTTCACCTAATTGATCCAAAGAAGTAGCGAAACCTGGAATGGTTTGTTCATGATGGGAAGGCATGTATTGCAAACGGATTGGGCAATTTGGATCATCTTTGTCCATCAATTGCGCCATGTACGGTGTAATCGCCACCGCGAATTTTTTGTAGACTGTGTTATCCACGTCTTCCACATTATTCAATACGCCCATCAATTCAGAATGATGAGAATAACGACGCGTGAACTGTTTCTGCCAAGATTCAGACTCTGGATCGTATGCGTCTAATTCTTCGCGTGTCAGTAATTTTTTGATAGGATTGAATTCGACTTTTTGATCCATGATGTCTCTCTCTTTATATAGCTAATCAAAGCCAGTAAGCGGCAAAATAAGGTGAATACCCATGTGGGTGACAGGGAGACAGTGTAAAGACGAGTTGTGCCGCCACAAACGCACAAAATGACTTAAACAACAGACAAAAATCAGTCATAATGCATGACACTCAAACAAAATGCCTGAAAGCTAGCCGAAATTCGCCATGCCCAACAAGATAGACCCGCTCGACCAGCAAATCATTGACCTACTCAAAGTGAATGCACGCTTGCCCATTGTCGCGATGGCAAAAGCCCTAGGCTGTGCCCGCAGCACAGCCCAGTTACGTTTAAAATCCTTAGAAGATCGCGGCATCATTAGCGGCTACACAGTGGACATCTCAGTCAGCCGCAGCCGCCCCAGCATACGCGCGATGGTCTTGATCTCAATAGAGTCGCAACACGAACCAGAAATCATGCGCGCACTGACCAAGCGCCATGAAATCATCAAGCTCTATACGGTCAGCGGTCGCTACGATTTGTGTGCCATGCTATCGACAGAATCAACCCACGAACTCGATGCGGTGATTGATAAGATACGTTTGATTAAAGGCGTGGTGGATACGTTTTCGACGATTTTGTTGTCGACTAAGTTGGATAGGCCAGAGTGATACGATAAACAATCGTGATAGGTGAGTAGGTGGGTGCTGAGCACCGCGAATCCCAATACCTACCGGAATATTAACGACATTAAACCTATGAAAAAATTCAAACTACTGAAAAAAATGCAGTTTTTACTGCCTAGTAATTCTGCACTAATTTCGCTTCTACCTAAATAAAGTCAACCCGGAATGTCAGGCTGAACCAAATTCGCCAACTACATCAAAGATTCTTGTCAGCCTAAATAGCACATTTCCACTGGAATCATTTCCGGAATCCCTTCCTGTGTAACACTCAACTCAGTGCCACAAATCACCTGTCTGAAGTTGACCGTCACCGCCATCACTTCTGGCATAGCCGGATCATCAAGTTAGTCTCGGTCACGCAACAAGCTTCCGGCATCATTTCCAAATATTCGCCGCCAAAAGAGTGGTCATTGCCAGTCGAGAAATTGCGGGAGGACATTGTAAGCGTGCCACCATTTTTCGGATCCATATGATGTACCTTGCAGGTAAAGCCAAAAAGTGGAATTCACCTCGCCATCACGTCGGCTTCGACAAATGCGCGGTAAAGTTTAATTGGGTTGGTGCGTATCACTCGGTGGAACTTGACAGTATTTGTTGACATGATTTTTCCTTATTTCTACATCTAGGCTGAGCTTCGAACAAAATAACTCTCTCCGCTCAATGCGCTATCGTTTTTTAAGATCATTGAGCTGCGTCGGTGTCATAATTTCTGCTTGCACAATTGTTTGGCCTTCGGCATTAAACAAAGGCGATTGTTTATAACTACCGCTCAGCCGCGCACCCAAGCTCATCCGAATAAAACGCAAGACCACTGGGAGCACACCTTTCTGCACTGGTTTCGGCTCACCAATTGCTGCTTGCGTCTCCATCCAAGCAGTCACCGGGCCAAAATCTTTTTCAATATTTTTACGGTCCAATGCACTATGAATTAATCCAATAAAGGCCATCTTAGGATCTGGCATGATATTGCCTAAAGGTGTTTTGCAACACGCGGCATACCAACGTACCATGCCCTTGTCGCTCAAACGTACCGTAGCTAGATGCTCTTGGCCTTGAACAAAGCGCAAACGCGCTTGACTGATTTGGACAATTTCTGTCCCTCCTTGCGCATCTAACACTTGCTCGGCTCGTCCAAGAAAATGTGCGAAAGCACGGCAATCACTGCAATAGCAAACGATATGATTGTGAACACCTTCGCCTTCGACGTGTGCTCGAAGCTGACCGCATTGGCATTGAATGGCGTGCATATTTTTCCTCAATAAAAAAGACAGCAATTGTGACTTACTCGGCGAACTCGCAATATCAAGCGGAAAGCCCTTTCAGTATTCAACTATTCTAAAACTTCAAATTACATGATAAAAATAGAAGAGAAGGAATGCTAGCTTGTATGGAATAGCAACTCAATCTCTATTCAATTTCAACATTCTTTATTGACGACCTAAGCGCAGTTAAGACGTGGAAGACCTGAGCAGGCGACAGTTCACGCAAACCTTCTCCAAAGCTTACTTGATCATCTCCTGTTTCGTTTTCAATACAATGCAGATCGATCTGTAACATTTTCCATACATTGTGCGAATGCACAATTGCCCCAGGTCAGCAAAAGCAAATTTTGATTTGTGTTAATGAATTGCTAGGTTTTTCTAGTGTCATAATCAATCTCGGCTGATTACCCATCTAGTCCAATACAACAACAAAAAAAGAAGCGTCGGGATTATTTTCCCGACGCTTTTATTTCCACAAAACCTTCAAACGAAGTTTCCGAAATAAAGAAAGAGACATCATGATCGTAGGCGTACCCAAAGAAATTAAAAACCACGAATACCGCGTGGGCATGACTCCGTCTTCAGTGCGTGAGTTGACTTCACGTGGCCACAAAGTATTAGTACAAAAAAATGCAGGCACCGAAATCGGATTAAGCGATGAACAGTATCTGGCGGTAGGTGCTGAGCTAGTTGATACAGCAAAAGAGATTTTTGAACGTGCGGAGATGATCGTCAAAGTCAAAGAACCTCAGCCAGTCGAATGTGCGATGCTGCGTTCTGGTCAAATCTTGTACACCTACTTACATCTGGCACCCGATCCAGAACAAACCGCAGCGCTCGTGAAATCTGGCGCCATCTGTATCGCTTATGAAACCATCACTGGCGCAAACGGTGGCTTACCGCTACTAGCACCGATGAGCGAAGTCGCAGGTCGTATGTCGATCCAAGCAGGTGCAGCACATCTGGAAAAATCCAAAGGCGGCATGGGTTTATTACTTGGTGGCGTCCCGGGTGTAGCACCAGCCCATATTGTGATTATCGGTGCTGGTGTTGTTGGTACCAATGCGATGCAAATGGCTGTTGGCACGGGTGCACGAGTAACAGTGCTGGATAAGAGTATTGATCGTTTGCGCCAATTAGACTTGGTGTATGGGAATCGTATTTCGACGGTTTATTCCAACGCACAATCAATTGAAGAGGCGGTATTGTCTGCTGATCTGGTGATCGGTGGCGTATTAGTCCCTGGCGCAGCTGCACCGAAGCTGGTAAGCCGTAGTTTAATCTCTCGCATGAAAAAAGGTGCTGTCGTCGTCGATGTGGCGATTGATCAAGGTGGTTGTTTTGAAACCTCGCATGCCACCACACACGCTGAACCGACTTATGTCGTTGATGGGGTCATTCATTACTGCGTAGCGAATATGCCTGGTGCGGTCGCACGCACTTCCACGTTTGCGCTAAATAATGCCACGGTTGGGCACGCAGTTGCCTTAGCAAGCAAAGGCTGGAAGCAAGCCCTACGTGACGACATACATCTGCGCAATGGCTTGAATGTTTGTGAAGGAAAAGTGACTTACGCAGCTGTTGCGCACGACCTAGGCTATCAACATGTAACTGCAGACAGTGTATTGAATTAATTGCTTCCAGATAATTGGGACTGATGCATAAAAGCCAGCGAGAATTTTTATTCTAGCTGGCTTTTATATTTTAGGGTCTGTTGACCTAGCAGAAAGCAAAAATAGCGCTTAGAGAATTATTTTCCCGCACTCACGCCGCCTATGCCGTCGACCGTTTTACTAATAGATTTAGGATTGCCGAAATAATTTAATGAACCGATGCCCTGCACATTCGCCTTGAGTTTTTCCGTTGCAGTAACTTCAACCGAACCGATACCTTCTACGGTCGCATCAACATTCTCGGCAACCAAGCCCTTTGCATCGACAAAGCCCACGCCTTGCGCGCGCAATTTAAAATCACGCACCTTGCCACTCATTTTTAACAGACCCACACCTTCATAATTCAATTCAAATCGGTCACCAGCAATTTTGCTGACTGTCGTCAAACCTGCACCTTCCATTTTAAACTTGGTCAAAGCAGGCATCGTTACGACTACTTTTAAATCATCAGAAATACGAATATTTTTCTTTTCTTTGTAGCTGATTAAGAGCTCATCACCAGCGATGTCGGTAATGATTTTATCCATGTATTTATCGTCACCCTTCACGGTAATTGAATGCGAGCTACCGACGACCACTTCAACAGATAAAGCACCCTGTGTTCGAATGGTGCTAAATGGGGAAACTTTACGTACTTGTTCACCCGCTGCAGCGATAGAACTGGCTAGCACTAAACCAACTGTGAAACATGAAACGACTAATTTGCGCATGATGAACTCCGTCCTTAATGAATAAGCGATGATCTACATCGAGTGAAGCTAGTTTGCCAGCATTTTGGGACATTGTCTGCGAAAAAAGATGAAGTGTCAGATCTTAGGAGCAGAATGCAAAAAAACCGGATCAACTGCAAGATCTTTTCAGCCTATCAATTGCCACCAGTTGTCAAACGACTCTTAAGCAAATCTAATAATGCAAAACGGCGCCAGAAGCGCCGTTTTGTTTTTACACTTTTTTAGTTCTTTCCAGGCTACATTTTATGCAGCTGAACATACAGAGAACTAACCAATTTATTTACTTGCTGCTGGTACAGAAGCTGCTGCTTTTTCAGTTGCTTTCTCTACCGATTTTTCCATCTTCTTGACGGCTTTATCTGCATGCTTCGCTGGTGCGCCTTTGACATCGGCACTGGCTGCTGCTTTTGCTGCCGCAGGGACACTAGCTGCACTTGCTGCTGGCGCTGTAGCCGGAACGCTAGCAGCCTTCGCTGCCGCACTTGCCATAGTGCTAGAAGCAGAACTTGCTGCAGCTGCTGCTTTAGGAGCCGCTACTTGAGCCACAGCTGAAGCAGCTTTTGCTGTCGCGCTGGCAGCTGGCGCTTGTTCTGTACTAGCGAATGCAGCACTCATAGACAATGTCGTTGCGATGATAGTCAATGCGATTTTTTTCATGATGAATTCCTATGTAGATCAAATGAATAAATGTGAGTTTTGTATTCCGGTACAACTTTATTTTGTCTTGCTGTTGCGCAGTATTCGCTGCGTACTCCCATAACGGGCTCAGGTTTTTTTGTGTTGACACGAATTTGAAATATTTTTCGAAAAAATTCTGGCCACCAAATTTTCACTATCAACTTTGTCTATGGTGAAGTCCATTTCGATTCCTGCTGGCGCATTGCAAATCCAGAAATAACTTGTTCCCCTACATCTTTAGGATGATCAAAAAAACACGCAGAAATGGGGCCAGATTTAGTGCTTTCAAGTGCCTCAAAAATTTAAATTATTTTCTCTTGAAAAGCCTTTTTGCCATCTACATATCGGTATCAGCAGATGCTCAAGTGAGGTCTGCAAATTAAATTAACTCATATCGCTTCAACTTATAAGGATATATATCATGCGTAATTTTGACTTCTCTCCACTCTATCGTTCCGCAATCGGTTTTGATCGTTTAGCGCACCTCTTTAACGAGGCACAACGAGCGGAGGCGACACCAAGCTATCCACCGTATAACATTGAATTGGTCAATGAAGATCAATATCGAATCAGCATGGCCATCGCCGGCTTTGACCGTAGCGAAATCGAAATCGAAACAGAGCGTGATGTACTGAAGGTTGTCGGTCGAAAAACCAAGCCAGAGACACAAGGCACCTACTTGCATCGTGGTATTGCCTCTCGTGATTTCGAGCACAGTTTCCGTTTGGCGGATCACGTCAAAGTAGTTGGTGCTCGCTTGGATAATGGTTTACTCAATATCGAATTGCAACGCGAAATCCCAGAGGCTTATAAACCTCGTCGTATCTTGATCGATGGCGAGCCATTGCGCAATGTTAACAATGCTAACAGCATCAATAACCTCAACTCACCTGATCAGTTGCAGGCAGCATAAGCTTCAAAAGCTCGACATTCGTTGACATCCCCTCCTGGCGTGTCTGGCAACAGTCACGCCTTTTTTACATTCTTGAGTAAGGCCGCGGCACATTCATCTGTTAAGATTTTATGAATTTTATTCAAAACCTTCACGGAGAAATTATGCGCAGTTTGATCACGATAATCGGTATTGGTTTGCTATGGATTGCCAATATCAGCCATGCACAACAAGTCGCCACCGTTCGTGTAGATTATCACCACAGCGGGAACGCTAAAACCGAACACTTTGCTTTAGACCGCGTACTCATCGAACCGCTGCCTTGGCCTGGCAATCTCAACAAAAATATCGATCACACGAATCGCGGTGTGAACTTATTCGAAGTCCGAGATAAAGCAACTGGCAACTTACTTTATTCGCGCGGTTTCTCGACAATTTTTGCTGAATGGCAAAGCACTGCTGAGGCAAGCAAACTTGAACGAGGCTTTCAGGAATCTATCCGTTTTCCGAAACCAACTAAACCAGTCAACATCAAAATTCTAAAACGCGATACACAAAATCAATTCCAAACCGTATGGAGTGTCGACATCGACACCGATGCGCAAGATGTCGTGAGAAAACAAGCCGGTTCTGTGCGCAAACCCATTCCCATTCAGATCAATGGCGCCTCTTCTGAAAAAGTTGACTTGCTCATTATTGGCGACGGCTACACCCAAAAGGAAATGACGAAATTTAAGACAGACGCAAAACGACTCAGCGATTTCTTATTTTCAGTTTCTCCATTCAAGGAACGCGCAAAAGATTTCAATGTGTGGGCTTTAGCTGTAGCGACCAAAGAATCAGGCATATCTCGTCCTTCAACTGGCAAATATCAAGCCTCTAGCACCGGAGCAAGTTATGACATCTTTGGAAGTGAACGTTATGTACTCACATTAGACAACCGCGCCTTACGTGAAATCGCGCAGCATTCTGCGTACGAGTTTATCGAAATTCTGGTGAATAACGACACCTATGGTGGCGGTGGTATTTTTGGTCAATTTTCTACCGCCGCGGCTGGAAACGATTGGGCAAACTATTTATTCGTGCATGAATTTGGTCATCACTTTGCAGGTTTAGCTGATGAGTATTACACCTCACCAGTTGCCTATCAGACGGGAAACGACATTCAAACAGAACCATGGGAACCGAATGTCACCGCCTTAAAAGATAAGGCCCAATTAAAGTGGCAACAGCATGTTAAAGCAGACACAGCATTACCAAGCGCATGGCCAAAACAGTCTTATGAAGAAGCGGCACGTCAGTTCCAAAAAGTGCGCGCAGATCTCAGAAAAAATAATCGTCCAGAATCAGAAATGAGTGCTTTATTCAAAAAAGATCTGCACGAATCTAGCCTGCTGTTTAGCAAAGATCCCAACTTCCGAACCATAGGTGCATTTGAAGGCGCGAACTACGAAGCAAAAGGCTACTACCGCTCACAAATGCAATGCCTTATGTTTGATCGTAGCGAACAGTTCTGCCGGGTTTGTCAGGACGGAATTTCTGCGATTATTGATTTGTACTCAAAGTAACGCCTACAACCAGAATACGTCAAAAACTAACTAATTCTCACGTATCAGCAAAGCATTCCACCAACAATCCACGCAACCATTGATTGCCCTCATCCTGTGCAAAACGACGATGCCAGAAAATATTTGTCTGTAAAGTGGGCAATTTAATCGGCGGTTTACTATAGGCGAGGCGAAATGGGGTTGCGGCGCTGAGAGCTAGCTTCTGCGGTACGATCACTACCAAATTGGTGGTACTGACAATGTAGGGCACGGCAGAAAAATGCGGCACCGTAAAACTTGCGTTTGCCTTAATGCCTGCTTTCTCTAAGCTTTGATTAATTTTATCGTAGGGACTTTCTTGAGTCGAAACGATCAGATGCTCGACATTGAGAAAATCACGGCTCGACATGCCTGCCTTCATCAAGGGATGGTGTTGGCGATACATACAAACGTAATCCTGTTGAAATAAGCGACGGTGATAGAGCGCACCCGATACCTCGTCAAAGGCGCCCAACGCCAAATCGATACGACCAGTTTCCATCTCCGCCATTAAATCAACGCTGCTTGCGCGCACGGTAGAAATTTTCAACTGCGGAGCATGTAAGCGACACTGTTCCACCAACACGGGCATAAAATACATTTCCCCCACGTCCGTCATGGCAATCGTGAAATGGCGCTGGCTACTTGGCACATCAAAAGCATCATGCTGGTTTAAGGCTTTGGTAATGTTGGCCAAAGCCGCTGCGACCGGATCGGCCAATTGTTGCGCCAATGGTGTTGGCTGCATGCCTAGCGAAGTGCGGACAAATAATTCGTCATTAAATGTTTTGCGCAGGCGTGCCAGGGCATTGCTGACTGCGGGTTGAGATAAATTCAACTTACGTGCGACGCTGGAAATCTGGCGCTCCTGAAATACTTCCTGAAACACAACCAGAAGATTCAGATCGATGTCTTTGGCTTCGATCAAACTTCACCCCATTATTGATTTTGTGAATGCTCTACATTTTAGTATTTATATCGCAAAAAAGGGGGGATTGCACTACATTAGCGGATTCTCGTGTTTTTCAAGGTTTTACGCAAAATTGCGCTAGCTAGGCGTGTCGCCGAAGACAGTACAATTGTACGGCGAGGCAACAACAACGACACTAGCGTCTGTTTTGCGTAGGTCCTATTTCTCTATTTGGATAAAATCATGACAACAAACTACATGAGTGGTTTCGCCAATGAATTTGCAACAGAGGCCTTAGCCGGTGCTTTGCCTGCCAATCAAAATTCGCCGCAAAAATGCGCGTACGGCTTGTATGCGGAGCAAATCTCTGGCACAGCCTTTACCGCACCACGTCATTCGAATCGCCGCTCTTGGACTTATCGGATTCGCCCAGCCGCTATGCATCAGCCTTTCGTGCAAATCGATAACGGCAATATAACAAATGATTTCGCGCAAGTACCGAGTACGCCGAATCAATTGCGTTGGGATCCACAACCGCCGCCCAGCACGCCAACGGATTTTGTCGAAGGCTGGTTAACGATGGCGGGCAATGGCTCAGCCGATTCGCAAACGGGCTGTGCAATTCATTTATATGCAGCCAATCGCGATATGACCGATAAGTTTTTCTACAATGCAGATGCCGAGCTGTTGATCATTCCTCAGCAAGGGCGATTGCATCTTAAAACAGAGATGGGTTTAGTCGATATCGAGCCGCAAGAAATCGCGGTGATTCCACGTGGTGTGCGCTTTCAAGTCACACTTCCCGATAGCGAAGCGCGTGGCTATGTCTGTGAAAACTTTGGTGTGATGTTGAAGCTGCCAGATTTGGGCGTGATCGGCTCCAATGGTTTGGCGAATCCACGTGATTTTTTAACTCCAACTGCGTGGTATGAAGATCGTGAAGGTGACTTCGAATTGGTCGCGAAATTCAGTGGCAATTTGTGGAGCGCAAAAATAGGTCATTCACCACTTGATGTGGTGGCTTGGCATGGCAATATGGCACCCTACAAATATGATTTGCGACATTTCAACACCATAGGATCGATCAGTTATGATCATCCAGACCCGTCGATCTTTTTGGTATTACAATCGCCGAGCAATACCCCCGGTGTGGATACGATCGATTTCGTGATTTTTCCACCACGCTGGTTAGCTGCCGAAAACACCTTTCGCCCACCTTGGTTCCACCGCAATATTGCGAGTGAGTTTATGGGCTTGATACACGGTCAGTACGATGCAAAATCTGGCGGCTTCCGCCCTGGTGGTGCCAGTTTGCATAACTGTATGAGCGGTCACGGCCCTGATGCACCGACCTTCGAAAAAGCCAGTAACATCGACACCAGCACACCGCAAAAAGTTGATAACACCATGGCCTTCATGATAGAAACCTGTACCATCATCAAGCCAACCCGCGCCGCGATGAACTCGCCGCAGTTACAGCCAGATTATTTCCAATGCTGGCAAGGGATTAAGAAAAACTTCAATCCTAATCAAGCTTAATATTCAAGCGGAATAACGACACACCCAATTCAAGTCTAAAGAAAGCAAATCACCTATGAGCGTTCAACTAAATGAAACTCACAATCCAGCACTGCGTAGCTGGGTTGTTTCTGCCAACGATGGCAACACCGATTTTCCGATTCAAAATTTACCGTTTGGTGTATTTCGTCGTGCAGGTAGTAATGAACAATTTCGCATAGGCGTGGCGATTGGCGATCAGATTTTGGATCTGAGCATTGCCTTGCATGCTGGGGTTTTCGCCGATATCAGTAATGCCGCTTTAGCCCATGCTTTAACCGCAACTAACCTGAATGCCTTGATGGATTTGGGAAATAACACGTCCTCGCAAGTACGTTTAGCCTTATCCAAAGCGCTGCGTGAAAACGCGGTCGCGCAAAAACAATTGGTCGGTACACTGGTGGCGCAAGCTGATGCGGAATATGCTTTACCTGCACAGATTGGTGACTACACCGATTTTTATACCTCGGTACATCACGCCACTTCAGTCGGTAAGTTATTCCGTCCAGATAATCCATTACTGCCTAACTATAAGTGGGTACCGATAGGCTATCACGGTCGCTCGTCTTCAATTGGGGTATCAGGCCAGCAATTCCGTCGCCCAATTGGCCAAACCATGCCGCCGAATGCGACCACCCCTTCATTTGGCCCCGCCAAGCGTATGGATTATGAATGCGAAGTTGGCGTCTTTATCGGTCAAGGTAATGACTTGGGTGAAGTGATTGATATCGATCATGCAGAACAACATGTGTTCGGGATGTGCTTGTTGAATGATTGGTCGGCACGCGATGTGCAGGGTTGGGAATATCAACCGCTAGGCCCATTCTTAGCGAAGAATTTTGCTTCAACTATTTCACCATGGGTTGTGAGCTTAGAAGCTTTAGCGCCGTATCGCAAAGGCTGGACGCGCGATGCGGCTGATCCACAACCATTGCCGTATTTGGATAATGCGGATCTGCGTAGCACTGGCGCCTTCGATATTCAACTCGAAGTCTTATTACAAACCGAAAAAATGCGTCAAGACGGCACACCTGCACAACGCTTATCTTTGTCGAATTTTAGTCATTCCTATTGGACCGTATCGCAAATGGTCACGCATCATACGGTCAATGGTTGTAACCTGCGCGCTGGCGATTTCCTTGGTTCTGGTACGCAATCTGGCCCCGCTGCAGAAGAGGCAGGTTCGCTATTAGAATTAACTGAAGGTGGTAAAAAACCGATTGTGTTTAGCAATGGTGAACAACGTATTTTTATCGAAGATGGCGACAGCATCATCATGCGTGGTTGGGCACAAAAAGATGGTGCACCACGTATCGGTTTTGGTGAAGTCGAAGGCCGCTTATTGCCGGCCCGTAAGTTGGCCTAAATAGCAAGTTGGCCTAAATAAGATGAAGGCCATGACTTAGCAAAAAGCGCGCAGAAATTTGCGCGCTTTTTTGTATTCTCCATTTACGCAAGGAGGCAAACGATAGCAACAAGCCAAATGACATTCACATAAAACCACCATTTGTGCATGTTTCATCATGATTACAGCACTTTTCCCTTCTCTTCATGGCAAGAATTTGCTTAAATAGCTGCTGACTCTAAGAATTCAATATTTGCCAATTCGTTAGAGTAATTACTTAACAGGAAAACCATGGTGCGTTTACATAAACTATTTACTATTATTGCTATTTCCAGTGCAGCCATTCTGTCCGGATGTGCATCAGTAAAAACCGCAAGCACAAGTGCAGATGCGAAAGCAAAAACATTTGTCACAAATCCGAATCAAGCCAAACTCTATATTTATCGCAATGAGTTTATGGGGGCAGCACTTCGTATGGCGGTTGAGTTGAACGGTAAAGAAATTGGTAAGACGGGACCGAAATCTTACTTCGCGGTCGACGTCGCGCCTGGCAAACATAACATCGTATCAAAAGCGGAAAATGATACGAGCTTAGAGGTAATGGCTGAAGCTGGTAAAAATTATTTCATCTGGCAAGAAGTCAAAATGGGATTCTTGTTAGCACGCTCCAAATTGCAATTGGTCGATGAAGCGCAAGGAAAAGCTGGCGTCAGAGAATCACAATTACTCGAAATGGATGGAAATAGTAGCGCCAACATCAGCAATACAAGTCCGAGCGCAAATGTAAATGCAGGTGCAGGTACAAATTCGAGCTCAAACACGACTACCAACACACAAACTAAGCCGGTGAATCCAAGCGTCGATACAAGTGCCACAACAACACCAGCCAAACAAGCGGAAGCATCAAGCTATCCGGTCAAAATCGAAAAAGTCCCTTTTGAAATTGGTACGTCATCCGCGACCGTTGAACGCATTGCTAAGCAAAATAGTTGCGAGTCCAAACAAGGTGCTGGGCTTCTGTATAAAAAAGGCCCTGTTGAAGTGTATCGCGTTGAATGTAGTGATGGACGTGAAATCAAAGCCCGTTGTGAACTTCGTCAATGCAGTATTTTCACACCTTAAGACGACATCACATCGATCAAGCTCATTCATTTGAAAGCGTGCAAGCGATTGCACGCTTTTTTCTCTTGATTTCTCCTAGTTAAACCTTAACTACCATTTGATTCGCAAGACGACGCCCCTACATTAAATGCCAATTCAAATGTCGATCAAATCCACACTCCTACTTGCGCTTTGCCTCATCGGGAATCTGGGTTCAGATTATTTGCATGCGCAAACAATCACCGTCGCGTGGCGTGAAAAGCCGCCTCATCAATATATAGAAAATGGGAAAGAACAAGGTATCTTATTGGAACTCAGTAAGCGTGTTTTTAAGGATAGCCAAATCCCAACACGATTTGTAGAAGAACCGGCTAAACGTATCTGGCAAAACTTCAGCAATAAAACACCCAATTACTGCTCGTTTGGCTGGTACAAAATTCCGGAAAGAGAGGCGCTTGTTCAATTTAGCACGAGTCTTTACAAAGATCCTCCACATATCCTTTTGGTCGCCAATGCGGCACTAGCAAGTGTCAACAAACATAAAAATTTGCAAGCTCTGCTCGCAGATCCACAACTTAGTTTAGCAATCGTCGATGGCGTCTCTTACGGTGAAAAGTTGGATCAATTATTCTTGACCAGCCAGAATAAAATCATCCGCAGCAGCGCAGCACCGATGATCATGGCAAGAATGGTCAATGCCAATCGTGCATCCATGATGCTCATTGACCGAGAAGATTGGAACTACCTAAGTAGTAAAGAAGAACAATTGATGGAACTGACACAAGTTGATATAGACGGTATGCCTGCGGGCTTAGACCGTTACATCGTGTGTAGCAAAGACATTCCTGCTACGACTATGAAGAAAATTAACCAAACGCTGTCAAAGTTAAACAGTTTAAACAATATCAGCAATGCAGGAAAACCTAAGTAAAACAAATGCCGATCAAATTCAACGGCACTTATTTCGACTGAGAAAAATCATCAGCTAATCTGCTTGATCACTGCCTCCAATGGCACACGCCAATCTCCGACTTGCTGTTGACGAAACAACTGCGCGGTTGGATACCAAGGACTATCCCGACGCTCTTGCAACCAACGGAAATCTGGCTCGTAAGGCAAGAGCAGATAAAGTGGCTTCCCCAAAGCTCCCGCTAAATGCGCGACGGAAGTATCGACAGATATCACCAAATCTAAGCAATTGATGACAGCAGCGGTGTCTGCAAAATCATGCAATTGCGTATCAAGAATAAAGATTCGCTTACCAAATCTTTGCATCATTTCCAGTCCAATACGATCAGATCGTTTTATATCTTTCTGCAAGATATAAAAATCTGCATCGGCTTGCAATAATTTACTAGCCATAGAAAATGGCAAACTACGCTGTGCGTCATTATTGTGTTGCGAGGAACCCGCCCAAACCACACCGATTTTCTTTCTGGATGGATTTTTGTCGCCGATAGAATGCGTCGAAATTTTTTCTTGCCAAGCTTTTTGTAAACTCGACTCAACAGACAAATAAGGAATATGCTGAGGAAAAACTTCAGGTCCGATTGTTAACGCTAACGGCAAACTCAACAGCGGTGACTGAAAATCAAAATCAACAGGCGCGGACCCTATCGCACAAACAGTGACAGGTAAACAACGTAACAATGCAAGCAACGCAACCGGCACCTCAAACACAACTTCCGCACCACGCTGTTGCAGCAGTTCTAATAAGCGGCAAAATTGCAAGGTATCACCCAAACCTTGTTCGGCATAGATCAGAATTTTTTTACCTGCAAGACTCTCTTTCCCCAGCCATAAGGGCTGTGAGAATATTCGGCGCGAACTATCCCATTGCACGTTCTTCCAGCGCCATTCATACAGACGCCAACCTTCCTCAAAACGCCCTAAGCTAAGCAAGCAAATTGCTTTATTCAAATGCGGACTGACATAGTCAGGATCTAACTGCATAGCCAACGAAAAGGAATCAAGCGCTTCCTCGAAGCGACGCAGTTTTTGTAATGCGACACCCCAGTTATTATGAAGCCGGGCATTGCCACCGTGGATGGCGAACTCTTGTCGATAGATGTTCTCTGCAGCTTGCCATTCACCTTGTTGCAGTAATTCGTTCGCGAAATTCATACGACTTGCTGGCAATGTGACTGCTGTGGTTGAACTCTGGAATCGCTGTTTGCACTCACACGCCACCTGCTTCAATACGGTGTGCCAATCACGTGGCTGCGTCTGTCTGAATAAGCGCACATTGCGATACCATGGACTATCATCACGTTTGAGTAACCACCTAAAGTCAGGAACATGGGACAATAAAATCCAAGTTTCTACGCCCAAAGCTGCGGCCAAATGGGCAACTGAAGTATCCACACTAATCACTAAATCCATCTGCATGATTAAAGCAGCGGTATCACTAAAATTGTGTAAGTTCTGCGCATGGTCATGCACAGGTAGCACCGACAGATATGTCAAATCGCCCTGTTTAATTTCTTTTTGCAACGAATGAAATTCGAACTCAGTAGATAGTTCAGCGTCAAGAATATGCACCAATTCACGCAACAGCAAACTACGATTTTTGTCGTTACTGTGCTTTTCTGAGCCTGACCAAACCAGACCAATTCTTCTTTTATTTTTTGCTCCCAACACCTGTTTCCAATGTGCCAAATCTTGGGCGTCAGCATACAGATACGTGCCAAAATCAGGAATACTATTCAGATCCGTGTCGAGAACTCTGGGTGCGCTGAGTAAGGGCAATTGATAATGAAAAGCAGGAATGCTTGCACCAGTACTGATGACTTCAATTTGTTGAGCTTCTGGCCAATGCGCAGCACTGTTTGACACCAAACGAAGCAGCGGTTCATTCACCACCAGATACACTTTCTCTGCCTGTTGCGCTAGCACTCGCGCATAGCGACAAAATTGTATCGTGTCACCATATCCCTGCTCAGGATGCATGATGATCGTTTTGCCTTGTAATGAGTCTTGCCCATTCCAGATGGGATAAGCTAGCAATTCACTATGAATCGACATCGCCACATTTTTCCAGCGCGCCTCATACAAAGACCAGCCTTCCGCAAACTGCCCCATTAACAAACACAGCATCCCCTTATTCGCTGCCGCGATATGATCACGTGGGTCGTGCCGCAAGATGTCATCATAGGCGCACATCGCTTCATCAAAGCGATGCAAATTTTGCAGCGCGTTAGCACGATTATTTCGCATTCCAGGTAAACGCGGATCAAGCTGTAAAGCCCGATCAAATCCTGCCAAAGCTTTGTCATATTCTGCCAGAGACAAATAGGCAATCGCCAGATTCCCTTCAGCGTTTGCATAATCGGTCTGCAATTGAATCGCCTGCGTATAGGCGGCAACCGCATCTTGTGCACGTCCCAAATCGAGCAAGATGTTTCCACGTGTGTTGTGTGCCGCCGCCAATCTTGGATTGACATCTAACAGATGTTCAACCACTGCCAATGCTTGCACATCTTGTTTATCCGCTCGCAAACTTGCCGCTAATAATAGGTTCAAATCTGTCGAATGCGGTACATACCGCAACGCTTGCTGCAAGCCCGCAACACATTCAACATGCCGCCCGAGGCTCGCTAATAAAGCGAACTTGTTCTTGTACGCAAGTTCATATTGCGGATTAACAGCAATAGCTAAATCAAACTGAGCCAATGCGCGCTCGTACAATTTTTGTTGTTTTAAACAAAGTGCATAATTGTGCAAGGCCAACAGTTTGCGCGGCTGTAGCACCAAGGAGCGTTCAAAATACTGCGCGCTGTCACTGAGTTTACCGAGTTGCAGATACAAAGTTGCTAAAGACACTAGAGCATCGACATGCTGAGGTTCTGTTTCAAGCAGTTGCAAATACCCCGCTAACGCGTCCTGCAATTGACCGACTTGATGCTGCTGAAAAATAGATTTGAAATCGCGGACAATATTCATTTAAAAGCCAAGTAGTTGCTAGGTGGCAGTTGGTCAAGCTAAGTTCAGAAATATTCAACTGCTATTGAATTGTTATCGAACTCTGATTATACGTTCACATGAACATGCCGAGTCAAACGAATCTACCTACGATAACGAGTACCTTTCAAATCATCTGCACAAACAGACTACTTTGCATACATGGATTCCTTCACCTTACAAATTCCTTGCATCTTACGATCTTGATATGCTTAGCTTCTTCTTTATTTGCCGAGTAGTTCAATGGCTGGAATGGTGCAGTAGATAAAGCCCATTGCACCTTACCAATTCCTTACCCCTTACGGTCTTGGCGCGGAACCTGTAGGGCTGACTAATACCTTGCGCATCGAAGCGCACACATGTAGCTTGGCGACGTGGAGGGGCGTAAGACATAAAGCCCGTTATGCGTGATTGCACCACCAAGTGTAACGACTGGGCAATTTCGCATAGCGGGTGTTATGTGAACATCGCGTAGCGATTTCCCCCGCAACGGCTGTGCCTTTGACTTTGACCTTGCGTGGCTCTTTTCTGACTGCCGACGCAGTGCGGTGGTGAACGACAAAGGAGCGAACTTTGTTTCATCTGACTAAGCTTTGCTGATCGTCGAAGCCGCGAACACCGAGAACGATTAGCGCTAGCTTGGCGCACGCCTTGCTCCGTGCGCCTGATCAACTATTCTGCACGGCTCGCAAGGCGCGTGACAAGCGGTTTGATACGCTTAACTTCTTCTTTATCTGCCAACTAACTCAACGGCTGGAATGGTGCAATAGATGAAGCCCATTGCACCTTACCAATTCCTTACGCCTTACGGCCTTATGTGGTTCTCTCTTATGTGGTTCTCAGCTTGAAACCAATTGGAAACTCGGTTTCCTCATCCCATAAACACATATCTAGATTTGCCGAATCAATATTATTACAATTAAATTTTGCACCTCGCAAATCAGCTCCTACAAAACTAGCAAACTCAACGTCTGCACCAGAAAAATCACAATGCTTAAGATCTGCACCATCAAAACGACTACCAATTAATCGAGATTCAACGAAGGTCGAGAAACTTGATAAACTTAATTCGAGAGAAGCATTAATTAAATTTGCTTTATTGAAATTACATTTCACAAGTGTTGAGTTTGTTAGCAATGCTGCCCTTAAATTAGCTAATTCAAAATCAGAGAAAGATAAATCCACTTTTTCAAGTAACGCCCGATGCATATCTTTCGACTTAAAATCTAACGCAGTTAAATTCGGGGCATCTACAAGCATCTCATGCCCTGTCTGGAAAAATATTTTAATCATTTTGGCGGGTCTCGAAAATCTGTTTTTGAAATTTTAAGCTCCTCAATCGGTTTGGCTTTTGCCACTTGTGACATTGCCGCTGTTCCTTCAGTAGTCGCCGCAGGCTTCCCTGTTAAAAGACCCGCAACATATGTATGGTTTCCGTCAACGATAATTTTACCGTCGACTTTTATCGGTGGTGCGACACTTCCAGCTTCTATTTTTGCAACATAATCTTTAACCATCGGTAAAGAAATTGATTCTTGAAGAGTTTTCATCTCAGAACCCTTCAACACCGCTTTGATTGACTCTTCCGTTACGACAATGCTCTTTTTAGCAAAGGCAGCTTCTGGACCACCTGCTGTTGTTAAAGCAAGAGTTGCAACATTAGTTGTTTGCTTTATCAACTGTCCAAGCCAAACACGCACACCTTTTCCCAATTCACCCATCGGAGAATACACAGGTGCATTATTACTACCTAAACTTTGTCTACCATCAGGATCAATATACTTATAAGGATTGTTATTAGCGTAGACGTACCGGTTAAACGATGCTCCGCTATTACTGTCAGTCAGCACAGGATCTTCACTCAGAAACCGTCCCGCGACAGGATCATAGTACCGCTGCTGCATATAAGTCAAACCAGTATCGGCATCATTGACATGACCAGTGAACCCTATCGTCGGAATCGACGTCCCTGCTACCGTCATCCCATACGGTTCATAACGGGTTCTGCTGTTGGCTATCAAATTCCCATTCGCATCACTCTTTGCAACCGGGCTACCTAAACCGTCGGTATGGATATAGCGCACCACTGCCACTCCCGATGTCGTCACTTTGAAGTTGACGATCACATTGGCATTGCTGCTCACATTGTTGGCATCGGTGATGACGACGTTCCAGGTTTCTGTGAAGTTGT
>NZ_JACOFU010000013.1 GCF_014284275.1 Affinundibacterium amnicola
TACCCAATGAAGCGTACCCCATCGCCCCATCCAAGTACTCTTGCACTACTTTGTATTTGAACTCATCTGTATTTTTAGTCATTAAAAAACCCCAAAAGTTGGCGTCCAACTTTTGGGGTTCAGTTCAAACTTTCGTCGCGGTTTTCAGAGAGATACAAAACACTCAACAGGTTTTATCCCAATTTAGGACGCCCAGCTTTCAAAGCTGGCAATTCTTCCACCAAAGTTTTAAGCGCACTAACCGGCGTTTTCTTTAGTAATACCAAGCCAACGCGCAGCAACTGGCTTTTCTTCACTTCAATACCAGCCGCGATACAGGCTTTTTTCACTTCACTCAGCACCGCATATTCAGCTTCAGGCATCGTAAAGCTATCGCGAACCAATTTTGGCTTCTTAGCCTTTTCTTTCACCGGAGCAGCGACTATTGGCTTACTAATGACCACCGGTTTCTTCGATACAGACTTAGCAACTGCGCTAACTGGCGCCTTCGCCTTCACTTTGGCTACTGGTTTTACTGGGACTTTTGCAGGCGTTTTAGCTTCTGCCTTATTCTCCGCCTTAGTTGCCAACTTAGTTGCCAACTTAGCTGGAACTTTAGGTACAGGCTTCACCGCAGGCTTACTTGCTTTTGCAACTGCAACAGGTGCCTTTAGTTCTTCAGCTGTTCGTATTGCCACGGCTTTTGCGGCTGTATTTGCGATCGTCTTGGCGGGAACAACTGGGGCTTTCGCCTTCACTGCCACCGGGGCTTTTTTCTTGGCTGTAGTTACCATCTTGAACTCCTTCTCTATCATTACTGAAAATATCAATCAAATTAAATGGCGATTCAATTTAAAACAAAATAAATAATATAAACAATTTACATCAATAATTAGAAAAAGGCAATTTATTCAAGATGAATATCAGACTCGTGCCCGCACCACGAAATCGACACCGATCTCACGCCAACATTCAATTTCCTTGCGCAACCAAAACGCCACCGTTGGATGCAAGCTAACCCAATCTGGCTTCAATTCCAACTCGATCTTACTTTTCATTTTGAGACTGAAATCCATGTAATCAAGCTCAACACGCGAATGCATAAAACTCACCGCCAGTCGCAGCGCTAATACCGCTTTCGCAAAATCGAGATCGGCAAAGGCGTCGCCAACTTTGCGCAAGTTCCCCTTTTGACTCAATACCAAGCGACTCATCAACTTTTGTTCACGCGTTGTAAAGCCAGGAATATCCGCATTCTCAACCAAGTAACTACCGTGTTTGTGATAACCCGTATGCGAAACCACCATGCCAACTTCGTGCAACAAAGCACTCCAGTAAACGTAGTTACTCAGATCTTCATTGACTGGTTTCAGCTGAGTGAACAGAGAGCGCGACATATCCGCCACTAGCTTAGCCCTACCCAGATCGGCGCGAAACAAACTCAAGACATCGTGCACTGCTTGCTCACGACGATCGCGCTTGGTCGAGCGCAAATACAAGTCCCACATCACGCCCATACGCAAACCCGCTTCAATCGGGTGCAAGACCTTGATATTCAATTCTTGAAACAAACCAATCAAAATGGCCAAGCCGCCAATCACCATCGCCACACGTTCTGGTTTGATTCCTTGTAAATTGAGTTGATCGATTTGACCACGTTGTATGCAATAAGCACGTAAGGCTTGCAATTTTTCCAAAGTGACTTCTGCATCGCCAAAACCATTTTTATACAAGGCATCAGAAATCGCTCTGACCGTACCCGAAGAACCATAGGCATTGCGCCAAAATTCTGGTTGATAAGCTGGTGTGGCATCTTCTAACAAAGATCGCACAGTCAAGACCGCAGCATCAAAGCCGTCTTCGGTGATAACACCTTGTGGAAAGAAATTGGAACTGTGCTTGACCGTTCCCATTGCGAAGGATTCCACCTTCAAAATTTCATGGCCACGCCCTAAAATGATTTCAGTCGAGCCACCACCAATATCGATCACCAAGCGACGCTCGGCAGGAATCGCCAAGGAATTCGATACGCCCAAATAAATTAAGCGCCCCTCTTCTTCACCGGAAATCACTTCGATCGGCAATCCTATTGCAGCTTCTGCTGCGGGCAAAAAATCCGCTGCATTTTTTGCGATACGTATGGTGTTAGTTGCCACCACGCGCACAGAGTCAATCGCATAGTCTGCCAATATTTCCTTGAAGCGTGCTAAGCAAGTGATCGCGCGCTGCATCGCTTCCGGCGTCAAATTACCATTTGCATCAAGTCCTGCAGCCAATCGGATGGGGTCGCGCGCGCTACGGATCACGCGAATCGCTGAACCTTCATAACTACCTATGTGTAAGCGAAAACTATTAGAGCCAAGATCAACCGCTGCAAACATGCGCATTTTCCTTCATACAGTGAATACGATGACGTCAGTGACTCACTGACGACGAAATGAAATCATCATATCGCAGAGCTGGATACCAACGAGCATCCGAGCAATCGGATAAATGATATTAATGATTAATTGTGACGCGGATGTGACAGATTCCGGGCGAACAAGCTGACTTTACATCACGGGCAAAAAGAAGCGTGGACGTAAATTATCCAAGCCGGTGGAATTCAGAATCTCGCTCAATCGTTGAGCAGACTTGCTGTTGCGCCCCCCCTTATATTCAGCAATGATGAGCTCGTTTTTCATCGAATGCTCCCAACCAACCAATTCCGTCACGCGCACTTGATAGCCATGAGATTCTAATTGCAGACAACGCAAAACATTGGTAATTTGGCTGCCAAATTCGCGCGTATGTATAGGATGACGCCACATTTCTGATAAAGGATTATCTTTGACTGCGTCGCCTTTGGTCTTGCGTAATTCAGCCGCAACTTCTGCCTGACAGCATGGCACTAAGACCATAAATTTTGCTTTCTTTTTTAAGGCAAAATCAATCGCATCGTCGGTCGCAGTATTACAGGCATGCAGCGCCGTCACAATATCAATTTGATCTGGCAAGGCTGTCGATTTCGTCGATTCGGCGACGGACAAATTCAAAAACTGCATTCCGCCAAACCCAAGTCGCTGCGCCAATGCTGTCGACTTGGCAACCAACTCATCACGTGTCTCTATGCCATAAATGCACGAAGCATTGTCTTTACCCAAAGCCTTAAAAAACAAGTCGTACAAGATAAATCCCAAATACGATTTACCTGCCCCGTGATCTACTAAGCTAACCTGACCTTTTTGCTCCAAAACTTGCTGCATCAATGGTTCAATAAATTGATATAGATGGTAAACCTGCTTGAGCTTACGACGGCTATCCTGATTCATTTTGCCATCACGCGTCAAAATGTGTAATTCTTTCAGCAACTCCAATGATTGCCCCGGACGAATTTCATGTTTGTCGTTGCTGTCGATATTTTTTTTCGGGGATGTGGATTTCATGCGGGAACCTTATGCGGCGGAGACTGCGCTGATCTTGCGTAAGCCGCTATTTTACTTGATGCGTGTGCACAAAACAAAAAAGGCGATGAATTCACTTCATCGCCTCGATACTTCACCATCAGAAAATTAATGGTCGTTAGCGTTCGATTTTTGCAATTTCACAAACCCAACACTCGCCGCAGCAAACAATAAAAGTATGCCAGCGAGACGGATCACATTCTCTGGATTGCCACCAAGCAGACTACGATAAAACAGGGGCAGCGTGAAAATCTGAATAATCATCGGGATCACAATAAACATATTGAAGATTCCCATATACACACCAGTACGCTCTTTCGGAATACTGCCCGCCAACATGATGTAAGGATTCCCCATCATACTTGCCCACGCCAGACCAATGCCCAACATGGGCAGCCACAGCCATTGTTTGTTCTGAATTTCGGGAATCAATAACATGCCTATGCCAGCCAACACCAAGCAAACACTATGCACAATTTTTGGCCCTAGGCGTTTTGCGAACGGCACCAAAGCAAAGGCCGCAATAAAAGCGATAAAGTTATAGAAAGCGCCAAGCTGTCCATTCAATAATCCAGCATCACGAAAGCCCTCAGAAGCCGGATCATTGGTGGCGAATATTGTCTTCGCTAGGCACAGCATTATGTACTGCCAATAGCAAAACATCGCATACCATTGAAACAACTTCATCCAAGCCAACTGCTTCATGGTCGTCGGCATGTCGTTGATCGCCGAAAAAATTTCACCCAAAGTGTGTTGAAAGCCATGTGGCTGACTGCGAATGACGGCGACTTCCTCTTCTGTCATCGGTAACTCTGGTGTAGTTTTCAAAGTCCACAATACTGAGCCCAAAGAAAACACTGCACCAATCAAAAATGCGGCAATCACAATATGCGGTATGTTGCTGGAATTGACGGCATTTTTATTCATGCCCGCAAAAACTAAAATCGATGGCGTGAGATAAGCCAGTGTTTGCCCCAAACCGGTGAACGCGCTTTGCGTGAGAAAACCTATCGAATGCTGGCTTTTATCCAATCGATCGCTGACATAAGCACGGTAGGGTTCCATCGTGACATTGTTTGCCGCATCTAAAATCCACAACAAACTCGCCGCCATCCACAGCGTTGGGCTAAATGGCATCGCCAATAAGCCGAGACTACAAAGTATCGCGCCGATCAAAAAATACGGCGTGCGTCTGCCCCAACGGCTCGTAGTACGGTCGCTCATCGCGCCGACTATTGGCTGCACCAGCAAACCCGTCACTGGGCCAGCCAACCACAAGTAAGGCAAGCTTGCTTCATCAGCACCGAGATAACTATAAATCGGACTCATGCTGCTTTGCTGCAAGCCAAAACTAAATTGGATACCAAAAAATCCAAAATTCATATTCACGATCTGCCAGAAGGACAGATGTGGCTTTTTTATTTGCATTTCTTTGTCTCCAATGATTGTCATTCCGTCGCGCGCTAAATTTAGCGCGCAGAATGCGCCAGAATGTCTTTGTAAAAATCAAGATGCTCAGCAACGGCGCCGCGCACAGTACAAATCGCCGCAGCAAAATGATTTGCCATGGCTAAAGTTTTTTCTATCGGCCAATTACTTTGCCAACCATAGATGAACATCGCGGTAAAGGCATCACCAGCACCGACAGTATCGACCACCTGCACTGCAGCTGGCATTTGTTCAAGGCTATGCAAGCACTCGTCATTCGCATCCAGATAGAAATAGCCTTTCTCACCTAAAGTAACGATCACGGCCTGCATATAAAACTCCGCCATCAGCACTTCACATGCTTGTCGTAGACTGACTGGCTCGTGCTCAATCTTCATGTCTGAGGCTGCTGGACAACAATGTTGAATCACAAATTGCAGCTCATCTTCATTCAACTTCACCATATCGCAATAGTTCAGAGAAGAACTGATGGTCTCAACGGTGGCTTGCCCATCTCGCAAATTCAAATCCAAAAACTTACTCGCACCTTCCGTCAAATCCGATTCTAAGATCGTGATCAATGTCTGTTGCGAAACCGCTGTTCTTTGAATTAGAGAACCGTAATAAATCAAATCCGGCGGCGTCTCTTGAAAAACCTTGCGCAATACCTCATCAACTAATGAGGCATCAATATAGTCATAGGCTTGATCTAACAAAATCTCAAATCGATGCGAGCTGTTATTCCCTTGCTCATCCATATGCACGACAACGCGACCAGTAGGATGTTTTTCATCAAGCTGCAAACCATCTAAAAGTAATTCAGTACGCGCAGCCTCGGCACGGATCAAGTCCGCATTTGCATCTTGCCCGAGCCGACTCAACATCAATGGCCTAGCCCCCAACAAGGATAAGCTACGCGCAACATTAAACGGTGCGCCACCGATCACTTTTTCTTGTGGGAATTCGTCAATTAAAGCCTCGCCGTAAATCAACAAGTTAGGCTTTTTATCTATCGTTGTGTGGTTCATTGCCGTTTCACTTTCATGGGATATGCAGAAGTTAATTTGAAATTAGCAAACTAGCGTTTAAGGTAAATAGTCTGCAATCGCAACAGTCTGCCATTATCCCCCAATCACGCGCAACCAACGCTGGGAATACGCAGCCAAATTAATGTGTGATCCCATAATTTCTCCACTCAACACATCCACATATTGGATATCGTTGGACGTCGCATATGGAATTTGTTCAGCTACTTCCGTACTCGACAAGGTTTGCGGTAATTCACTAAAGTTCGATAAATAAATCAGATGCTCATCGCTATGTACATCACCCCGAACAAAACCCAAGACTTGCGCACAATCTGTCTTCAATATTCGACGTGCTGTATTTGCCGCCAAAGCGGGTAATTGTTGTCGCTGTTTGATCAGCTCACAAAGTTGTGTAAACACTTGACTCGAATGGCGTGACATATCAGGCAAATTCGTCTGTGCATCTTGATCAAAGTATGGGCGCTGCAACCAGCGACCATCCATGCAGCGAGCAGGATCCGCTAGGTAAGAACGATCATTGGTCTGCGCAAGTTCATCGCCCATATAAATCAAGGGAATACCACCAAAACTCAAGCTCAAGCCATACATCAGCAGAACACGGCGGATCGCCAGTTGGGCAGCGATCTGATCTTGTCCTTCTGACGAATGTGCTAGGCCGCAAAGCGAAGCAGCCATACCCACAGTGCCATGCACCGCATCAGGATCACTCGCTTGGAACCGCAAGCCATCGGCATAGCTATTGCTCTCATCAGAGAAAAAATGCGCGGCATGTTTCAAACGTTGTTTTGCTAACTGTGTGTCGCCGTTGTCGCCAGCGGCCTCGGCACGTAATACATTCCACCCGATATCATCATGACAGCGCACATAATTGAGCCAGCTCGCCTGCGCTGGTAAATTTGGTGTCGCGGCAATCACGGCTTCGATTAAATCAACTTTTTGCTCAACCAATGCAACCCAAGATGAAGCCATTAAGCTACTGTGGTAAGCGATATGGCACTCTTTGATTCCTTGAGCTTCGCTCCCCAGATAGGCGGGTAAGTCAGCGGTTGCAACGATCGCCTCTGCTTTCAGGAGCACGCCCGGTGCAGCGATCTCGATGATATCGCGCAGCGCTTGCAATAAAAGATGCGCCTCAGCTTGATTCATGCAATTAGTGCCGAGCCGCTTCCACAAAAAGGCGGTCGAATCTAAACGAAAAGCTTCAATTCCCAAATTCGCCATACGCAACATCGCCAGCGCTATCTGTGCAAACACCTCGGGATTACTGTAATTCAAATCCCATTGATAAGGATAAAACGTGGTCCATACCCATTTTTGTAATTCAAGATTGAAAGTAAAATTACCGGGCGCAGCTTGCGGAAAAATTTGCCCTACCGTTTGCTCATACTGATCCGGTAAATCGCGGTCGGCAAAAGTGTGAAAATAGGCTTGATAGCGAGCATCACCACGCTTTGCGGCCAACGCCCACGGATGATCATCGGCGATGTGATTTAAAACAAAATCGGCACACAGAGAGATTCTTTGAGCACGTAATGCCAACGTGAGCTCGCGCAAGTCATCGATACTCCCCAAACCTTCTTGAATCTCATCAAAGCTAGAAACCGCAAAGCCACCGTCGTTTTCGCCGCGCCGCGCCTGAAAAAAAGGTAGCAAATGCAAATAGCGCACGCCTAATTTCACCAAATGAGGAATCTGTTTTTTGACTCCTTGCAAGTCTCCAGCGAAACGATCTACATAGGTGCAATACCCAAGCATATCTTGCTGCAGAAACCAATCTGGATTTTGCAAACGCGCAGTATCTAACGCAATTAAATCGACGCTACGTTGCTGTGCTAATTTACTGATTTCTCCGATCAACTGCGTGATCCAAGCGTCGAAGTTTTCGTGTTGACCATAAACCTGCGCCAGCTTTTGACGCAAAGCCGGTGAGAACCGCAGCAATCGTTGTTGCAACAGTGCGGCCTGCGATGTGTTCGACTGGTTTAAGGAAGGTGTAAGACTCATGGCAAAAGACTCAAAGAAAACGCAAGGTTATCGCAAGCAAAGCGAGATGAGCACTTTGCTTGCACTTCAACATAACAACTGAAGAAGCAAATAGTAAGAAGTTCGATTAGATTGACTAGATCGATTAGAAGCTATACGTCAGAGTAGCGCGTACCGATCTGCCATTGACTGATCGTGCTGCGTGACCATCGCCTTCCACTTCGGTATAGCCGATTGCGTTGAACAGATTATTCGCATTCAGAGACGCCTTCAAACGCTCATTGATTTGATAATTAACAAAAGCGTTCACGACCTTAAATCCCGGCATCGTAATCGTGTTGTTATCATCGCCCCATGATTTGGAGGTACCGATCACACTCGCACCAAGCACCAGATCACCAGCAGTCCAAGTTGGCGTCAATTGATAAACCGTACGTGCCTGACGGCGCGGTGTTTTGCCGATTACGGATTTGTCATTGGCATTCACAATTTCTGCATTGGTAAACGTCGCGCCACCACTCAAACTAAATGCACCCATGCGATAGCTTGCTTCAATTTCAGTGCCCTTCGCGTCGTAGCTATTGGCAGTGAATTTCTGTGTGGTTGCTTCGAAATTCGACTCGTCGGTTTTCGCTTGGAAGAATGTGACAAAGCTATTGAATCCACCGGATTTCCATTTAAAGCCAGCCTCAGTCTGCTTCACAATATTCGTGCTAATCGGCACAGAGCCATCGAGCGGATTGCCAAACATGATGCGATCTGCATTGAATGCGATACCCTCACTAGTGCGAGCGAAGAACGCCAGATTTTTATCGAAGCTGTAATTCACGCCGGCTGAGTACGATGTGTGATTCACTGAGTAATCGATGGTCTTAGAATTCTTTTGCTGATAGCTTTGGTTGACCGCTTGATTGTAAGTACCAGAGGCATCTTGGCTATCACGTCGGATGCTAGCGTCCACATTCCAATCGCCGCTTTCATATCCTAGTGTTGCATACGGTGAAGTCGTTTTGTATTGCGCATCAATTGCACGGTTACAGCAACCACCCCAGACATCCGTACCCTGTGCTAACAAACCAGATGTACCAGCAATCGTCGCTGCCGAATTTAACAAAGCAGGCTTGTCACCGCTCGCTTGCAGCAAGTAATGATTGAAGTTCCATGTGAGTGAAACATTTTGCAAAGAGGTGAACAAGCCGCCCGTGAACGCCAGCTTACCATCACCCATTTGAAAACTATTTGACACACGCAGATCATTGGCTGTACTTCCCAAATCGTCGATCGACGTATTGAAGACCGCAGCAGTCACCGCAGCACCCGTGTATGCTTTACCAGTATTTGGCCCGGTAGCGTAGCTCATGTTCTTTTGTAGATTACCATTATCAGCGGGGAAGATGGAAATGAAGCGTCCGCTATTGCTCGACTTACGGAATTTTTCATCCAGCTTCCAACCTTGGCCTATATTGAATGATGCTTCGGCGCCGAAAGCATTATTTTTGACCTGCAAACCATCATTGATGTTGGTAGCGATACGTTGATTATTTTTGTCGAGGACAATATCTTTGACCCAGTATGGCGAATAGAAACTAGCAGTACGTGGATCAATGCCTGGTAATTCGCTAATCACACCATTCGTGGTTTTCACTGGCACCGGCATATTCATCGGCGTTTTATCATCCAGATGTTTAAAGCTCAAACGCACATAACCTTGATCTAACTCGTGGGTAATATTTGCGCGCAATTGTCCGCCATCTTCTGCGGTCACACCTGCTGGGCGAGAACTATCACCAATACGATAATGTCCACCGATGAAGAAACGGGTTTTTTCAGAGATCGCAGCACCATAGTCGAAGTCATAGCGCGTTTGATTAAAATCCAATCCTTTGGTGAGGCCAATGCTGCCGCCTTTTTCTTTACCGTTACGTGTAATGAAATTGATGATGCCACCAGGCGCATTGGTCGCCAGAGTCGATGCAGAACCGCCGCGAACAACTTCCAAATGACTCAAGCCACCATCGGCGCGCAAATACATATCAGGCGTAACGAAAGCGATATCGCCGAACTGCAATACTGGCAAACCATCTTCCTGAAACTGCACATAACGCGCACCACCAGCCGACACTGGCACACCACGTACGGTCAAGTTTGCGTTGCCCTCCCCCCCGGAAGATTCAGCGCGTACACCTGGAATAGAACGTAAGATTTCTGCCGCATTGGTTGGCGATGATTGCATGATCTGATCAGATTCCAATGTACTCACCGACACACTGGCCTTCATTTTGGATTTACCGATAGGCGTTCCGGTAACCACCACCGTTTCCAAATTTAAACCATCTTTGTCTTTTACTGGCGCAGCTGTCTGCGCCTGTGCGCTTGCCATCGCCATCGCGGTCACTGCCAACGATACGGCAATGGTCATCTGATTCAATTTACTGGTCATTTCTTGTGTTAAAGCGCGCATCTTAGTCTCCTTGGTGTTCAATTGAACGCTTCATGCTCAATACATGAAGCGATATTCGTGTCAGTAAGAACTCGTTTGCAAGCACTTTTGGCACTTGACCATCCAGCTATGTCAGCTCAGGTTTAACTCAGGCTTAGCTCAGGTATGGCATCGTAATTTCAGATCGTGGTGCAATTGAAAGACGATTACAGTTTTTCTTTACCGATGGTCGAATTATGTGTCGCAAAAATAGTTTATGCAATCGATTGCATAAACTATTTATTGTGCAAAGCAACAATAAGAAATAGGTGGACTGCTCGCTTAAATCATCAAAAAATTGACGATTAAATGAGAATTTCTTCCTTAAAAATCATCAACATAAGAAAAAAAGGTGGCATCTCTAGATTTTGAATACGCACTACTATGATGCAACGCAATAAAAATAGCTTCGTGCAAAATGCTTTGAGAAAATTCATGTTGCAAATTTGATGCAAACGATTGCAAATAAACCTAAGTTTTCTTTAATCTGCAAAAAAAAGGCGGTAACTTCTTTAGCGCAACTTCTTGAGCGCAAATAGAGGAACTCAGAGGAATTTAGATTGCGCTAGATTGACGAGCGACGAGTTCAGTCGACAGTAACACTGGCGGAAGCACCTGCCCTTCGGCCATCGCCAATACGGTAGAAACCAATGCTTCACCAGCAGCAACCAAGGGCTGACGAATGGTGCTTAAAGGAGGGTGAAAATAACGCGCCAACTCAATATCGTCGTAACCAACCACTGCGACATCATGCGGTGTCACGAAGCCTCGTTCACGGAAAGAATTAATTGCCGTCATCGCCAATAAATCACTACAGGCAAACAAGGCATCAAAACGCAAATCACGTGCCAGTAGTTCCGCAACCGCCGCACGCCCCCCCTCCTCTGTAAAAACTGCAGGCAATACCAAGTCTGGATCGAAGGGAATTTGGTACTGTTGTAACGCCTTCTGGTAGCCTTGAAAACGATCAGCGACTTCAGGCAACTGGGTATCACCAAAAAAAGCGATGCGCCGACGCTGATTCCTCAAGAGATGTTCGGTCGCTAAAAATCCACCAGCAACATTATCACTACCCACTGTCACATACAGTTGCTGAGGAATTTGTGCACCCCACACGACAATGGGCACACGCCTTGCGGCCATTTGATTGAGTTGATCATGGTGCCGCCATTGACCGATCAAAATCACCCCAATAGCGCGCCCAGTATCAAATAACTGCGCCGCCGCGTCCAACTCTTCTGCATCAACGCGGGTCAAGAGCATATCAAAGCCTTTCGCTGTCAAAGCATCGGCAATACTGCCTAAGATACTCAGGAAGAAAGGATCAGACAAATGCTGACGCGAAGTGCTATCAAAAGGCACCACCACCGCCACCGTACGATTTTGTTTCAAACGCAGATTTTGCGCACCGACATTGATCGAATAATTCAAAGACTTAGCCAACTGTTCGATGCGATTTCTGGTTTCTTCGTTGATCAACGGACTTTTATTTAAAGCACGCGACACGGTCGAAGTCGATACACCTGCCAAGCGCGCAATATCCGCCATTTGCAGGCGTTTTTGCTCAGAAGCTGACACAGTTTGGGAAGGGGCTGAAGTAGTTGAAACCGGCGACTTGCTCATTGACTGATTGCTTGAATTAAGAATTCGTCAAAAGTATCACAGAATTCATCATCACCGCTATGAAAAACAATCAGCATACAGCACGTCTGATAGCAATCACGCGAGAGGCTAGGACACGGAACAGAAAAATAGGCAAAAAAAAGACCCAGCCTAAGCTGAGTCTTTTTTTGTTTTGGTAGGCCGTGCGGGATTCGAACCTGCGACCAACGGATTAAAAGTCCGCTGCTCTACCAGCTGAGCTAACGACCCAAAACTTGCTGCGTTTTACCGAAATTTTCCAAACTACGACACGAAATATCCGGTAAATGAAAAGGACTTAGATTTACACCTAAGTCCTTCACTGTATTCGTGGTAGGCCGTGCGGGATTCGAACCTGCGACCAACGGATTAAAAGTCCGCTGCTCTACCAGCTGAGCTAACGACCCGAAAGAACGAGATTATAGGGCGATTCCGTCATCCTGTCAATTGCAGCACGGGATTATTTTGTGGAAGCCAAACGGCTCTTCGCGGCTTGCGCAGCTTCAGTTCCTGGGAACTTGGCGATCACGGCCTGCAAAGTTTTACGACTTTCCTTCTTGTCTTTTAACTCTAACTGACAAGCTGCAATATTCAACATCGCGTCTGGCGCTTTGGCATTATCTGGATAGGTTTTTAATAGCTTATCCAGTGCTACGATCGTATTCTTGCAATCTCTTTGCGCATAATGCGAATTCCCTAACCAATATTGCGCCTGACTTGCAAATACTGAATCGGCATAATTTAAAGTAAAAGCAGTAAATGCAGAAGCAGCGTTTGCGTATTGACCGGCTTTATACAAGCTCATCGCCGCATCAAAACTACGCTGCTCGCTCTGCTCGATGGTGACCTGGCGGCCGTCCACAGTTAAGGTCTTTGGTTCTAAAGCACGTAGGCGCTTATCTAAATCAACGTAGAAATCTTGCTGACGTTTCTGCAGATTAGCCAGATCATTGAGTAAGACCTCAATTTGTCCACGCAAAGTCGATATCTCCGCTTTGAGTTGTTCATTTTGATTATTCAACTCCAGCACACTAGTCTTATCCGCCTTATCATCCAAGCGCGCTTCCATTTTCGCGGTGAGGGCAGTAATTTTTGCACGCAGGTCAAGGATCGCTTTACGCGCCTCTTCATCGTCAAACAATCCAGCAGAAGCAACTGCAGGCATTAACAAGCAGGCAAACACCAGCGCCTGCATTTTTTTACTCAAAACAGATACATTCATTTTGCTACCTCAATCAAAATACAGTAGAAATATAACCAAGTACCATCAAATATTTATCAATACGATAGAACCATAAAAAACGGACTTTGCAGTATGACACTGCAAAGTCCGTTTTTACTTACCGCAATAAAAAATAATTTTTAAAATTATTTTTTATGAATTATTGATAAACGATGTCAGAACGACGATTTTCTGCCCATGACGCTTCATCGCTACCAGTTGCTTTTGGCTTCTCTTCGCCCAAAGAAACTGCTTCAACTTGCGCTTCAGAAACGCCTAACAATGCCAATGCTTTACGCACTGCTTCTGCACGTTTTTGACCCAAAGCGATATTGTATTCACGACCACCGCGTTCATCTGTATTACCTTGAACCAAGATCTTACGGCCTTTGTTTGCAACCAAATATTTCGCGTGTGCTTCAACTGTTGCTTTGAACTCTTCTTTTACAACATAGCTGTCATAGTCGAAATAGATACTACGTTTAGCCAATGCGCCTTGTGTCAATGGATCAACTTCAGCAGCAACGACAGGCTTAACTTCACGTGTATCAGCTGGTTTAACTGGCTCTGGTTTAGCTTCAACGATTTTCGCTGGCTCTTCCAATTTTACTGGTGTGCTGCAAGCACTGATTAAGGCGATACTCGCCAACAAAACCGCAACGGTTTTAGATGCTGATGTAAAACGCATGAAACTCTCCTGTTAGAAATTTAAAAGCTAAAACAATACAAAACGCGAAATTGTACCCTAAAAACAGCAAAATTCCACTATTTCATAAATGGGCCCCAAGTTGGCTCACGTATTTCACCTGCTTGAATCGTCAGTTTTTGCTTCACTTTTGCATCTGTTGAAACAATACCAAGTGTACCGCGACGTCCGGTTTGTGTCGCATACAAAACATAACGTCCATTCGGTGCAAAACTTGGTGATTCGTCAGATTTGGTGTCTGAAAGTTTTAATTCTTGATTGCTATTCGCCAAATCCATTGCATAAACGTAATCACCACCATCACGACGCGAAATAAACACTAGGGTATTTCCGTCTGGCGAGATACGGGGGGAAATATTGTAAGTCCCTTTGAAAGTAATCCGTTTCACATCGTTACCATCGGCATTCATACGATAAATTTGAGGATTGCCACCGCGATCACTGACGAAATAGATATAGCGACCATCCGGTGAATAACGACCTTCGGTGTCGATACCGTTCGAATTACTCAAGCGTTGAGCGTCCGAACCATCGGCATTAATGGAATAAATTTGTGCAATCGCGCCCTTGGACAAAGTGACCAACAATTTATTCCCATCGGGTGACCATGAAGGTGAAGAATTATTACCCTTAAAATTTGCAACGGTACTACGCTGACCTGTCATTAAATTCTGAATATAGACGATAGGCTTCTTTAATTCCATAGAAACGTAGGCGACCTTCATTCCGTCTGGTGACCAAATCGGCGAAATAATCGGCTCTTTCGAGGTCAAAGCAACTTGTACGCCCTCACCATCTGCGTCGGAAATTTCTAAACGATATTGATTGCCTGCCTTCGTAACATAGGCGATACGGGTCGAGAATACACCAGGAATTCCTGTCAACTTTTCATAAATATCGTCGGCAATTTTATGTGCAGTTAAGCGAATCTTAGGATTTGGCGTATCCATAGAAAAGCCTGACAGCATTTCATTTTTGAGCACATCGAATAACTTGTAACGCACATCGAAACGGCCTTCGCCTTTTTTCTGTACGCTCCCAACTACCAAGGCAGTGGCGCCGCGTGCTTTCCAGCTTTCAAAATCGATCGTTGCTGTTTCAGAGATCGCAGCACCAACTTCGATTAGTCGGAAATAACCACTACGATTCAAATCATCACGAATAATGGTAGAAACCAGTTGTGGAGACAGTTCTTCGTTCGCAAAAGCCGCCACGGCAATCGGAATCTGATTGGAACCCACGCCCGAAATTTCTACCCGCATTTGCGCCTGAGAAAAACTGCAAGCTAGTGTGATCACGCCCGCAATCAGGGCTTTGAATATCGAAGAATTTTTCATCAAATTTTAATCTTTCATTCTATGAACTAAATTAAGACTGCTTGGAACTTCACCAGACTTATCACGTGGAAAAGGTTGGGACTTTTCAATGGCTTTTGCTACCGCGTCATCAAACGCTAAGATTCCTGATGATTTAGTTTTCTTAATCGGCCCTTTTAAGGAACCGTCGGGAAACAACTGAATAATAAATTCTACCGTTGGGTTACTCGATGAATTATCACTGACCACATAAATCGTATTGGATTTAATTTTCGCCGCAACTTTTGCATTGTAACTAGGATCGCCTCGATTATTGCCTGTCGATTTCAAGGCATCACCCAGACCGCCCGACCCAGGCTTCACCACTTGGCCATCTAAGCGGCGCATATTTTCTTCGAAGATTTTATCTTGCGCGGCTTTTTCTTTCGCTAAACGTTTTTTCTCTTCAGCCGCTTTCTTCTTCGCCAGTTCAAGTTCTGCTTTTTTCAACTCAAGCTTATCTAACTCCGCCTGCTTCTCACGCTCTTTTTCTTTTTCCAGCTGCTTACGTTTCTTTTCCTGTGCTATCGCAATTTCAGGATCTTCTTTTTCAACAACTTTTTCTATTTCTTTAGGTACTTCAACGACCGGCTTTAGCTCCTCAACTGGCAATTCAGGCGCAACCGGAAGCGGTGCTGCCTCGCGCGTCGTCAGATCCCAAATTTCAGCCTCAACAGCGACCGTCTCACTACTTTGCCATTGCACGCCAATGACTAGAAATGCAAATAGCAACAAATGCACCAGACCCGCTAAGGTCAGTGATTGCCATTGTAAGCCATCGCCTGAGCGCATACTTGCTGCAGCGTTGTAGGTAAAATCATTCATTAATTTCTAACGACATAAGTAATTTTCAATCTTTCAGCGCGTGATTATAAACTGTCTTCCAAGAGAATCGTCACAGCGAAATCGCTTGCCTTGAACTTCCATGATTTGATGAAAGTGCAAATTTCTCAAAATAGTGTTTTGATTTATTGAAATCCAATGGAGGAATGTTTCATTCATTGACGAATCTCAGCTAATTAAATGAAAAGCTATATTTCACATCTGCTGAATTATCAGTTCCTGAACGGCCAATAAAGCGTATACGTTTACTTAATTGCCAACTTAGTTTCAAAGCACCGCTAGCATCAGAAACTCCACGTTCAACTGATAAGACCAGACCTGGCTTCAAGCGTTTACCGATATTGACTACCTTATCATTGGACGATGCACCAATCGAAGTCGCGCCTGCAATAGTCTGATTCGGTAATTTTGAAGAGCCAGCACTCTCAGCAGGCCCAATCGAAAACTCATCAAAGCCCAAACCCTGAACCAATTCGCGTGGGATATTGCGACTGCCATCCCCACCAAAAATGGCGCCCGCGGCGGATAGCAGCAAAGAAGCATCCGCAGTACCAACCTGTTCAGACTCACGTCCTAATACCAGCCAGGAAATTTTTTCACTGTCTGGCACATTGGGTTCTGATACCAATCTCACTTGCGGGTTGGCGACAGTTCCAGTCACATCAACACCGGCTTCCACCGCCAAACCTTTACGAAGCGCTCGGATATTTAAGGATGGATTACCAGGGGAACCTTGAAAATTCAATATGCCGCGTTCAATTTCCAGTTGTTGGCCATAGCCCTCATATTGACCGCCATTGGTAATGATTGATCCACTCGCATGCACCGGGGAATTATCAGTGCTACGCAAACGTATCGTGCCGGTAAGGGCAGTATCTAAACCTCGTCCGACAAATACGAAGCGTGGTCCCATATCAATCTGCAAATCGAGTTTGGTCTTGAAGACTTTTTTGTCCCCATCAAGTTCAACATCTTCGTCAACCAACTTCACACCTTTTGATACCAACACATCTCCCGACAAGCTTGGTGGAGGTAATTTAGGTAACTTGAAATACGCTGCATCCGCACGCAATTTACCAATAAGGGCCCAGGCATTATCAAGCTGTTCAATTTTTGCCTGACCACTCACCACTAACCAACGATCTTTACGCTGCAACAGAGGAAAGTTTTTCCAATCAGCTTGTATCGATCCAGTTTGCTCGCGCCAATTGACCTCACCAGCGGCAACAAACTCGCCCTCTCGACCAGCCCAATTCAAGTCCTGTAACTGCTCAAATTTAGGCACAAAGTTCACTTTATTTGTGAAGCGTAATCGTTCGATCGTAAGAATATCTTGATTCAACTGTGCCCGTAATTCGCCATTTGGAAACAGCAAACCTTCCGATGCAAAAGCTAACTCAAGATTGCGACCATCCATGCTGGCCCGATAAACTGGATGCGAAAATGTGCCACCAAAGTTGGCATCCAAATTGAGGGCACCTTTGACCGCAAAATCGGCACTCAATTGTCCTGCCAACCATTGCAATTCTGGGATAGCGGCATGTAGCTCCCCCTTCATCGGTGCATCTGAATGAAAAGTCCATTTGTCATTCTGATTTTGAATTTGTGTCTCTACATTAGCACGCCAATTTCCTAAGCGACTCCCTAATCCACTGAACTGAATACGCACCCGTTCGGCACCACTACCCGCGACCAAACCACCGGCCTGTAATTGTGCACTCAACTCACTCAAACCCAAACTCATAGGTTGACCAGTTCCATCGGCATCGGGCACATATAAATCACCACTTTGCCTTTGCACTTGTAACTCACCACGCACAAGGTCTTTCAATTGCAAATCCCAATTCACGCCCAAACGTATATCGCCATGCAAACTATCCTGCGGCTTGATCAGGTGCGCAATCGCCATCACAGGGAGCGCATCCCATTTCGCCTTCGTGCTTAAAGATTTCGGTGTCCATTCCAGGTGATCCAAATTCAGCTTACCAAAACCACCTGCAAATTGAGCCGCCCCTAAGCTTAATTTGCTTGGGCTTAAACGCAGATTCATTGCAGCTTGCAAGACCATATCTTCCGCTGGCATGGAAGACCCTGACTGTGCGCCAAATCCGCTCAATTTAAATTGCAACAGCTGACCAAGCCAGGTGTTCGCGACATCAAGATTTTCTTGTATGCTTGCTTTAGAACTTCTTTTGCTCGAGTTATTCACTTCAGCTAACGCTAACATACCACCTTGCGCCTGCATCGATAATAGCCGTCCTTGGCCTTGATCAAATTGCGCCCGAGCTTCTATCGTGTGCTGACGTAAACTACCGTTGACCGAGATTTGTAATTGTTCCAGCAAATTTCGACGCTTTTCAAGCGTTAAACCTTGTGTATTTTTTTGCTCAGCTTGCAAAGAGATGCCCGCACTTTTTATATCCTTAGCGATCAATTGCAGCTTCAACGGATCTTGGGGATTAGTACCCAGTTGTAAATCCCCATCCAATTGCGCTAAAGCGAAACCACTGGCTGAACGCAAATCTTCCGCATGCAATTTCACGGTTGCGGACAATGCATCTAAGCTACCACTCACTACGGCATCTGCACGCGCCACGCCAGTCAACGAAAATCCAGTCAATGATTCGAACAAGGCCAATTCGTCGGCGCGCACATGTAATTGCAACTGGCTTTGCGAATTGCCGATAGCACCATTGGCGGATAAGGTATTCGCCCCCCATTGCATTTCAAGTTGCTCGAACATCACTGAAGTCGACTGTTGCCAATCGACACGGCCACTGGCAGAAAATTTGTGCCCAGATAGCTCGCCGGACACACCAGGCAATTGCAATTTAACGATGGCCTTTGCTGCCAGACTACCTTGCACATTAACTTCACCGTCGAGCTTACCCTGTGGTGCCAACCACCAATGTGCTGGATTAAATTGCGTCATCTTCGCTTGCAACTTAAATACCTGCTTACCTTCAAAATTGATTTCACCACTACCGACCAAAGATGCCTGTTCTGCTTGCAACTCAAAACGTTTCAATTGCAATAGTCCGTTGTCTCCCGCTGCATTCAATAGGAAACTCGCATCGGCATTCAGGCTCGCTCTAGGTTCACGTAACTGCGCTTGAAAATCGATGCGATGATGTTCTTTTGCCTGTAGTTGTACATTGCCCTGAATACTGCTTTGACGTAAACGACTATCGATTTGTGCCAGATTAATATCTTTCAATATCAAGCTAGCGTCTAGTAATGGTAACTGTGCAGGGCGAAATTGCAATTTGCTTTCTGCTGCAACTGTTCCAGACAATAATTCAAGCACCGTTTTACGAAGTGTAAGCTGGTCTGCTTGCCACTCAAGTGCAGAGGTGAACGACTTCAAAGGCAAACCTTGTTTGTCGATTGTTTGTGGCGCACGATTTCGGATACGAATCTCACCGTTCAAAGCGGTAGTTTGTACCACCGGAGTTGGCATAATTTTCGCAGGCACTTGGACCTTGGGTGGCTGCAAATCAAGGTCTATGTCCAACATCGCAGATGGTGCGTGTTGATTAATCCATTGCGGATTTAAATCAATAATCTTTAATCGAGCCGAACGCAAAGGCGTGCCAGAAAATGGCGCCAGATGCAATTGCATATCCGCACTTGCCTGCTGCTCTGGGTTAGCGATCACTCCGTCTTTAGTTTTAGCAACTGATTGCGCTTGCATTCGCAAATCTTGCAATGAACCACTTAGATTTCCTTGAATTAAAACTTTCGGCAAATCCTGATTAGGTTGTCCGCGATAGGTAAATTCGCCTTGAACTTGAAACGGCGTATTAGTTTGCACTTGCCCTTTCAGATGCAATCCACCCCAAGCTGAGTCAACTTGCGCAGTTAGTTGATGCACTAAGTCACTGCTATCCAGACTACCGATGATCGCCTTCAATTCCAGCGGTTTTACTTCCTGTCCATCAGCGCCTAACTCGGTCAATACCAGGCGACCAATCGCCGCCTGCCTGATGACGATACGTGCTGGCAATTGCAAACTCAGCGGCATGGTAAGCACATTTTTACTCGGCACACTAGCAATGCGCAAGGTGGAAATTGATACATTCGTGATGTCAACGCGCCCCAGCAAAAGCGTCCACGCCTTCCACTCGACATTCAAACCACTTATGCGAATTTTTTGTTGCACATCCTGATAAACAAACTCATCAATACGCAACTGATCAGCTAGACGCCCATTGACTTCGCCAAATGCGACGCGACCACCACTCAGACTTTCCACACTGTTTAAAAAAAAGCGACTGCCTATCTGTGTTTGCACTACGAAAAAAAGCGCCAACACAAATATCAAAATCAGTACGCCAAATCCGATTAAAAACTTCCGCTTAGGCTTGCGTGCTTTGACAAAGGCAGTCTCACTCACGACCTCCCTAGCTGAAGCTTCATCTTGTTGCTGAGTTGATTGATCTTGATTAGACATTCTCAATGATGCATCACATAAATTACGGTTAAACAAAACATTGAATCAAGTAAAGAATCAAAACGCGATCGCAATAGAAAAATCTAAACGAAATTTTTTCACCTGTTTTCCATACGCAAAATCTAAAGCAATCGGGCCTGCGGGTGTTTTGATTCTGGCTCCCAGCCCCCACCCTTGTTTGACTTTAAATTCTCGCCAGTTTCTAGCTGCATCACCAACATCGACAAATGCTGCGACACCTAATGTATCTGTACGCCAATGAACATACTCGATACTCGACGCCGCCATCACACGCCCACCGATCACCGCATCACCATCGACCACTCCCAAACTCTGATATGCATAACCACGTACCGAGGTGCTGCCACCAGTACGGAATAAATAATCTTCAGGAATACCGGCCACACTGGTGCTAAAAACTTTACCGAACTCTGTTCGCAACAAAATGCTGTCACGCTGCGCGACTGGCCACCAGTATTGGTACTTACCAATCACACGAACAAATCGTTGATCTGAAATAATCGCCTTATCTGATACCGCCAAATCTAGTTGTGCGCGTTGCCCTTTACGTGGCGCAAATACATCATCAACATCACGCCAAGTCCAACCTACACTAGCAACCAGAGCCCGACTTTTACGCTCCAATTCAATCGCGCTGTTTTCATTTTGCACCACTTTTTCCTGCGTATAATTTAACCCCAGCCTTTGTTCGACCATGCCATGCGTAATGCTACGTTTCACGCCAAGCGCAGATCGTGTCTGCAGAACGCCTTCCAAATTTGAACGATCAAATAACACGCCAAAAGAATCAAGGCGATTATTATCATTGGGCGGCAAATAAACATCGGCATAAGACAATTGACGCTTCTGTTCAAGACGCAGTGCTGAGCGTAAATCCCAAACACGCCCAAGTAAATTTCTATCTCGATAACTGATCTCAGTTCGGAAACCTGTACTCGAACTATAACCAGTTCCGAAACCAATATCTCTGGTCTTTCGTTCTGTTAATGAGACCTCAACCGGCAGCGCATCTGCTTTGGTGCTATCAGTATCGATATTAAAGGCGACCGTTGAAAAATACGCCGAATTTTGTAATGCCCGCTGAAATTCCAGTAATTGCGCGCTAGAGTAAACATCGCCCTTCTTTGGCGGATTGAATCGGTCAATCAACCACAATGGATAGCGCTCTAAACCCGTGACCATCAAATCACCAATCACAAAAGCAGCACCACTATCAACATCAAGTTCCAGATTTGCTGAATACGTTTCGGTATCAATGTTCGCGCGACTGTCGACCAAGCTTGCGCCAGCATAACGATAAGAACGCAGGTTTTCTATCAGCTTGGTTTTTGCGCTACTCCAATCATCTTGGCGAAAAGCCTTGCCTTGGACTAAGCCCCATTCCTTCAACAGCTTTTCACGTCGCTCGATCGCTTCTTTATCTCCAGCTTCCGCAGCTAGTAATAAAGCGCCAGTAAAATGGATCGTTACTGACTTAATCGTAGTACGCAAACCAGTATCGACACGGATATCAACACGACTACCATCGGCATTTTTATCGAAATGGATAAGGGGAGAAAAATAACCCTCGGTAGCCAAAATTTCAGTAATATCACGCTGCAATTTGCGCAAGAAACTCGGTGTTGGAATCTGTGGTTCAGCATTCGCAGACAACACCGGTACATGTTCTTCTAAAAGATCTGCCAGCGATGATCGTAATTCTCCCAAATAATACCGGGCGAAGATACCTTCGGCTTTGACTAAGGGCGCGGGAGGAGATGGTTCTTGTGTTGAAGTTGGATTCAACACAACCGACTGTGGCTGAGTTTGTGCTGCAGATTGCGCCTGCACTGTGGCGCCTACACCAAGCGACAATAATAGCAACATCGCGGCATGTGCAACGTGTTTAAATTCTCGCTCTAAATTATGATTCATGCCAACACACTACTTAGTAGCGAGCCCCACACGTTGTATGCCTAACTTCTTCGCTTCTGAGATCACTTGGATGACCTCATCGTATTTGATATCTTTATCACCCGATACTAATACGGATAATTCCGGCTTAGCTTCGTGATATTCGCGCAATTTTTTCAGTAATTGCTTGCGATCCAATCCAGCCTCTTTCGCTTCTTGTTTACTATTGCCATTGCTACTTCCGCGCGTCGTAATGCCAATCGTTGCCGATGCATCTGGACTGAGCGTAATCTCAATAAAATCCGCAGGCGGCTTGGTGGATTGCCCTGCCGTCGGCAAATTAATCACATTCGGATTGGTCATCGGTGCCGCAACCATAAAAATGACTAACAGCACCAACATAACGTCGATGTACGGCACTACGTTGATCTCTGCCTTAAATTTGCGTTTACGTTCGCCACGAAGAGAACTCATCAATGATCTCAAGCTTGCTTAACGCGATTGTCTCTGCAAAATATTCGAGAACTCTTCAATAAAAGTTTCGAAACGAATCGCCAAACGATCAATATCGTGCGAATAACGGTTATAGGCTAATACCGCAGGAATCGCTGCAAACAAACCAATCGCTGTCGCAATCAATGCCTCTGCAATCCCTGGTGCAACTGCACTCAAAGTAGCTTGCTGCACATTTGCCAAGCCACGAAATGAATTCATAATTCCCCAGACCGTGCCTAACAAACCGATATAAGGAGAGACCGAGCCGACCGATGCCAAGAAAGATAAATGGGATTCCAGATGATCCATTTCTCTTTGATATGAAGCCCGCATCGCACGTCGGGCACCGTCCAGCATCGCACTTGCGTCAAGATTCGCCTTGTTTGCGGTTTTCACCTTATGATATTCATTCATGCCGGATTCAAAAATGCGCTCTAACGCACCTGTTTTATCGCGACTACCGCGATGATTAGCCGTCGCTTGTTGATACAGTTCCACCAAATTACCGCCAGCCCAAAACTGTTTTTCGAACTGTTCAGTTTGTGCTCTGGCTTTTTTAATGGCAAACATTTTGCTGAAGATGTAATTCCAGCTCATCACAGAAACTAGTAATAGAATCGCCATAACAATTTGCACTAGTGGCGACGCATTTAAAATTAGCGCGGAAAAAGAAAGGTCGTGAGTAACGGTCATAGTTATTTTATGAAGAACACTAAAAATCTGAAAATGCGCACAATTGACTTACTGAATTGGCGAACTGCTTTTTTTGCCTTACCTACCAATGAAATTAATCAAGCTTTGTAAATAACGCAGGATTAATCAATGTAAGCACAGGCTCTGGAATCGGCATTGAGCGCCATTGTGCCATATTGACACAACAAATCGTTACCTTCGCACTCGTCAGCCGACGTTCACCGCACCAAACTTCTTGCGAAAATACAATAGAAGCGCGACCAGTCTTTTCGACTACGACAGTAACACGAAGTTCATCATCCAGTCGTGCGGACGCATAATACTCGACTGCAGTCGCTTTGACGACAAAGACCGCGTTATATTCATCTTTCATACTATTTTGGTTAATGCCGATATCGCGCAGCCATTCGGTTCTGGCTCGCTCGAAAAACTTGAGATAATTTGCGTAGAACACGATCCCACCTGCATCGGTATCTTCGTAGTAAACCCGTACAGGCCAATTAAATGTATTAATCATTCTTGATTTTCTGTGGTGAATCGAATCATTCGCTTTTTGTCGTGCTAAGGCTATCAACTACGCTGAATGGACAAAGGGCCAAAACCCTGACACATCGGCATCATTTCAATGTAATTGATATTCACATGCGCCGGTAGCGCCGCAATCCAATAAGCAGTTTCCGCGATATCTGTTGCGGTTAATGGTTGTGTACCCTGATATACCTTCGCTGCGGCGGCATCGTCGCCTTTCAAACGTACATTTGAAAATTCAGTACCGCCACATAGGCCTGGCGCGATATTCGTCGCTCGTACGCCAGTACCGATTAAATCCGCCCGCAAATTCAACGTAAATTGATCAACAAAGGCTTTCGTCGCGCCATAAACATTTCCCCCCGGATAGGCAGTTGATCCGGCTATTGATCCAATATTTAAAATCACGCCATTTTTACGCGCGACAAAATGCGGGAGTAGCGCATGCGTCATTCGCACTAATCCCTTATTATTGGTATCTATCATGGTTTCCCAATCGTCGAGACTGGCTGTTTGCGCTGAAGCTAGACCCAATGCTAAGCCTGCGTTATTGATTAGCACATCAATGTCCCGCCATTCATCTGGCAAATTTTGCAACATCGCTGCAATTGAGGCTTTATCGGTAACATCTAGTTGGGTTGCCAACAAAGCCTGCCCCAACTCCAACTGTAATTGTTGCAGGCGTTCCAAACGGCGTGCGGCTGCAATCACGCGATGCCCTTGTTGCACAAACTTACGCGCCATTGCTTCACCAAATCCTGAACTTGCGCCTGTAATCAGTACCAACATATTTATTGCCTTTAGCATTCAACGATAAAACCGCATTTTAAAGCTTTTTAAGTAGCTCAGCTTTGTCGTATGGCAGGACGGCGTTTTTAAAATTGGTTTACTCAACGCCCTTCAATCATTTCTCCTGTACTTGTAGCACTTTTCTTATCATTTCACTTTTAACCGATTGTTGAATTTGAACTCCTATGTCGACACCTGAACAAACAAATTAGTCAGGAAACCTCGAACTGTACTGGTTCTTAGCACTAAAACAAAACAAAGTTAGCGCTCACAAATCTTGCCATTTATACTCGATCTGAAAGCTGTATTTACCTTTAGGTAACTTGCTGAAACACCCCTATTGACGTAAAATTCGGGCACCATTTTGTCTCACGCGACTGGCGAAAATGTAGCAATTTTTTATCCAAAGATTGTTTGCAGAAGATGGAGTTCCATCATGAAGCGTGAGATTTGCAGAGTCAAAGATGTCGATTCTGGCCGCACGCCTGGGTATCCCGATGGTAAAAGTGATTGAGACTTGTATCCACAAGTTGGCGCATTTTTACAGATCAGTCCCAATCCAATTTTTCATTTTTTACGCTTTTTTCTACAGGAAACCCATGTTCTCCAAGAATCATACTCTCGCTAATATCGATCCAGAATTGCTCGCCGCGATTCAAGCCGAAAACGTTCGTCAACAAGAACATATCGAGTTGATCGCCTCTGAAAACTATACATCACCAGCCGTGATGGAAGCACAAGGCTCCCAACTGACTAACAAGTATGCTGAAGGCTATCCAGGCAAACGTTACTACGGTGGCTGTGAGCACGTGGATGTCGTTGAGCAATTAGCGATCGATCGCCTGAAACAAATCTTCGGCGCAGAAGCTGCTAACGTACAGCCAAATTCTGGTTCACAAGCGAATCAAGGCGTATTCTTCGCAGTCTTAAAACCAGGCGATACCATCATGGGTATGTCCTTGGCAGAAGGCGGTCACTTGACGCATGGTATGCCTTTGAACATGTCGGGCAAATGGTTCAACGTGGTGTCTTATGGCTTGAACGACAAAGAAGAAATCGACTACGAAGCCATGGAACGTCTGGCACGTGAAAGCAAACCAAAATTGATTATCGCTGGAGCATCCGCCTACTCTTTGCGTATTGATTTCGAACGCTTCTCTAAAATCGCTAAAGAAGTTGGCGCTTATTTCATGGTCGACATGGCACATTATGCTGGCCTGATCGCCGCTGGCGTTTATCCGAATCCAGTACCCTTTGCTGATTTCGTCACATCAACGACGCACAAATCATTGCGCGGCCCACGTGGCGGTATCATTTTGATGAAAGCCGAACATGAGAAGATCATCAACTCTGCAATCTTCCCAGGCTTACAAGGTGGTCCTTTGATGCACGTGATTGCCGGTAAAGCGGTAGCGTTCAAAGAAGCTTTGAATCCAGAATTCAAATCCTACCAAGAACAAGTAGTAAAAAATGCCGATGCGTTGGCAAAAACCTTGATCGAACGCGGTTTACGTATTATCTCTGGACGTACAGAATCCCATGTCATGCTGGTCGATTTACGTTCCAAAAATATCACAGGTAAAGCCGCTGAAGCGGTATTGGGTTCTGCACATATCACATGCAATAAGAACTCTATTCCAAATGATCCAGAAAAACCATTCGTCACCTCTGGTATCCGTTTAGGTAGCCCAGCATTGACCACGCGTGGCTTCAAAGAAGCAGAAGCGATCAAGATCGGTCACTTGGTAGCGGATGTTTTAGATAATCCTAACGATGCTGCGACAATTGAACGTGTGAAAGCAGAAGTAAAGAAACTAACCTCTGCCTTCCCAGTTTATGGCAACTAATTAAGCCGCATAAAACGAAAAGCCACTTTCCGAAGTGGCTTTTTTTATGCCTATTCCAACAAATATCGTACCAAATTGGACTCAATCAAGCATAATTAGCATCGAAATTTGATCATACGAAAAAGCCGTCCCCCTAAAGCAAGAATTAAAATAGTAACGCTATCCTATGTATAACGAGACAAATCAAATGCGGACAAGAGAAATTTTATGAAGTGTCCTTACTGTCATCATGTTGACACGCAAGTGATCGACACCAGAATATCTGAAGAAGGCGATAGCATACGTCGTCGTCGTCGTTGCGCGAGCTGCGACAAACGCTTCACGACCTATGAACGAATAGAATTAGCGATGCCTGTCATCGTCAAGAAAAATGGCAGTAGATCGGAATACGAATCGTCAAAATTACGCGCTAGCCTGATGTTGGCATTGCGAAAACGACCGGTATCTGCGGAAGCGGTCGATACGGCAATTCAGCATATTGAGGAGAAATTACTTGCAAGTGGTGAGCGAGAAATTATTTCAGGCCAGCTCGGTGAACTGGTAATGCGTGAATTGAAGCGCTTGGACAAAATTGCGTACATCCGTTTCGCTTCAGTTTATAAGAGTTTTGAAGATGTGTCGGAGTTTGTTGAAGCGATACAGGAAATAAAAAAGAAATAGTAAAACTTAAGAAACCACTAACTACAGAAATACAACTTATACAAACACAAAAAAATAAGCTTCATTTCTACCTCAGAGAAACAAAGCTTATTTTTATAAAGATCTATTTCGACCAACAAGTGTCGCTTGTCATTCCGTCACTCAAAGTACCATCTGTGCCTCGTTGCCCTAAATGATTATAAGTTAAAGTTGCACATGAATCACCAGCCATTAAATTAGTCGGAATTGCCTCAATCGCATAAGTTGTCACCGATCGTGCAGGCAACGCTCTAAAAGCAATATTATAATTAACCTTGGTACCTACTGCTCCTCTCGGAGAAACCAGATTCGGCAAAACTGGTGCCGTTGGAGTTGCACCAGCAGTTTGCAAATAAGAACTATTCTCCGTAAAAAAACGTTCCATATACTGGGCGTTTTCTAACATCAAAGCACGAACTTCAGATCGATTACTTCTACGTACATTTTCACGATAGCTCGGATAAGCAATTGCGCTAATAATCGAAATAATTGCAATCACGATCATTAATTCGACTAAGGTGAAACCTCGCATCTTTTTTTTGCCAGACTTCATCATAAAAATCCTTACATATTAAATTTTATAAACGGCATTTATTGCCTACCAATCAACTGTCGCCATAAACGTGTCGTTGGAATTGCATCAGACAATTGTAAATCTGAACCAGCCCCACCTGAGGGCACTGTTCCAGTCCTAGCATCGGCTTGAAAAACTTTTACTTTACGATTACCAAGCCGAACAATTGTAGTGCCGAATGTTGCGCTGGTTTGTCTACCGCTAACCATCGTATCTGAACTATTAACTACCCCGTCACCATTTGTATCTATCGACTTATAACCTAAAGCACCACCATTGAGTGGACTAATCTGTAGAGTTGTTGATAGCGCATCAACAACACATAAATCAGCACTATTGCCAGGAATTAAACTTGTAAAAAATATTTGATCTTCAAGCACAATTGGATCAGTTACTATCCGCTCACCGTTTCTGACTTTCAATGTGATGAACCATCCTCGTTTAGTCGCCCAACTCACAGAATTTTTAGAGACTTTATAGTAAATTCCTGTTTGGGTAAGTGTTTGCTCGACCAATTGCGCTTGAGTGACGACAGTCGGCGTAGTCTTATCCCAGATACCATACAAGGTTTCCTTATCCGTTGTAGAAGAGTCTGTGTCTTCAAAAATCTTTCCAGTCCCAAACACCACCATAAACCCACCATCTGGATGTGGAAATAATTGTGGTTGTGTTGTAATTGGTTGATTTCGACCTGAATCTACAGCGGCAAACAAAGGCGTAGCACTACCAAATGCTAATCCAGGATCAGTAACCAAAGACGGAACGGTACCAGTCGTGACGAAATCGAACTTCCACATATTACCTTGCCTGTCTCCAGCATAAGCAGCCTTTATTGTCGAGTCTGCGTTCAATAACAATTTAGGCGTTGAAAGGCCATTTGGCGTACCTGCTCCACCAATACCTGTATCGATTTTTTCGATAATATTTCCAGTCTTTAAGTCAACTACATACAAGACCGCTTTTTGATTGGTGCTTTCAAAGCCATTTCCAAAAATGGCCACCCATCGACCATCACGCATCACGCCAATTTGCGCAACACCTATCGTATAGCCTAGATCATTATCAACGCTTGGCGTTGATGAATTCAATTCCCACAGAACATTTTCTTTTTCAAATGTGGTTGGATTTGTGACGTCTAGTGCAAATACAGATTTACCACCAGCACCTGTTGTTCCAACTAATACCGTCCGCCAGGGTGTGGAACCTGAACCAATCGCTGCGTCGGCAATCATAGGCGTTCCGTCCACATAAAAGCGATGCACATAATTAGGTTTTGCCAACTCATGTAAGTTTGGTACTACAGCCCTAGGCACATAAGCAAACCTCTCCGTACCTCCAGATAAGGACTTAGTTGCATCGAATGCATGCAACATGCCGTCATTACTACCAACATATACAGTTGGCACACGGGACTTTTTCACATTCAAAAATTGGGTATAAGAAGTCTTTCCATTAATATCTGTCGGTAAAAAGATATATCCCCCATCCCTGCCTTCTTTAACATACTGCGGATCAGAATTCACCAAGTCTCCTAACAGCACCTTACGAGCACGGAACGGAATGGTCTCTTTTGACTTCTCACCGCGGATGTAATTAACAATGTCACTCCCTGAGACAGTATACGCAGGTGCATAAGCCGCCGCAGCAGTATTCAATATTCCCTGTTCTGTGGAGGTCAAATTGCCATAGTTAAACTCGGTACCACCTTTACCATTCGAATTCACAGTCACAATTTTACGTGATGCAGGTACTGGTATTTTATTATCTGTATCCCAATCATTAGGTGTAATAATGTTTCCTGTTGTCTCATTAACAGACTTCTGCTCCAACCTTCCAGACCAATCTGCTGTCTGATAAGTCGATGTATATAGTTTCAAACCAACATCTAAAGTATTTTTAGAGGTTGCAACTGCGGCAGCATCACCAGATCGAGCTGCAATCTCATTTAATGCATCATTCAGTGCATCAGAAAAAGCCTGCGGATTACCAGCGTTAAAATACCTACCTCTCGAATTTAATGCCGCATGCCATAAATCATCAACCTGATTTGAGGCAGCAGTCGGCCAACTTTTCGTTCCAGCAGTCAATGCAGGCAAATCGGTGGCTGGATCCAAAGACCCACTAACACCAAGACCGACTGTGTATTGAACTAAATGCTGCCAAAATGCAGGATTCGTTCCGTCCCTAGAAGGTGGAACATTTTTCTTAGCCTGAGGCCAGTCAGATCGCAAATCGTTAACCCAGTAATACATAGCGATATCAGCCAAGGTATCACCTTCGCCATCCTTATACGGATTAGCTGCGACATACCGATAAGTTGCTCCGCTTGAGCTTGTGTGTGTTGATCCGTCTTTACCATCCCAATCACCAGTCCGTCCTGAACCAGCTGCACTACCATTCCAATAGCCATCCGTCATCAAAATATTATAATTTTGTCTGCAACTCAACTGATCTGAGGTTGGTCCAACGTTATATTTTGTCTGCCATGGGCCTGTAATGGTGCGATTCATAAAATACTGACCAATGTCATCAACGGCTTTTCTTAGTGGAGTACCTGCAGCAGGAACTTTTCTTTGATACAAGGTGGTTAAAAAATTCTTTTTATTTGTTACACCAAAATCATCGGACACATTGGAAACTTTGGTTCCTGAAGTGTTGATCGTGCCAAAACCAACACGTAAAGTCGATGCTTGATTCGCAAATGCACGACCACTGCCTGCACGTGCAGTTAACATACGTGACCGATAATATTGAAACCAATTTGCAAAATTTTGAATTTCTTCATTAAATGTACAAATGTTAGCCGCACAATCTGATCGAGTTGCGGCTTTCGCCGCCAACGACATTCCCGATTTAATTTCAACTCGTTTAAAACAACTAAGCTGACTTGTTGTGCAACTTGGCAACTGATCTGGATTATATTGAAAATAAGTTGCTGGATAAAATGACGTCTTTGAAGTGCTATTGATTGTCCATGTAGGAGAAGTCGTTGTGCCATTCGCGGCATCGTTAAGCCACGCATTTGAATGTATTCCACGCGATTGATCCAATGTAAGATTTAGCGTATCTGTAGCCATGCCAGCAGTTGGGACAGGATTGTATTTTGCTGCCGCGGGATTAGCATTCGGCATAGGATTACCATATGGATTTGTCAACGTGATAGAGGCGATATCTATCCATGGATCATATCTAACGTTAGGGTCGTAATAAACTTTATTGGTTTCCGCAGAGCGCCAACGTGCTACTGTTATATTGTCAGAAAACCCAACAACAGTCTCATTTGTTGTCCCGTAATTTCCATCTCCATTAATGTTATACACATTGTCTGGCGCTGGAAACACACGCACTACCCAGCAAGATGATCCGCAATACTTGGTGTTATCAGTACGAGAGCCATCTAACGAACTATTCCCAGTTGGCGTCAAGGAGTCTGGCATCACCTCGAACATCATCGAACCAGAGTCATCTAAGGTGTAAAAGACATTTGGAGGCACATTCGCCTTGACCAACGGAGGCAAATTTGAGATCGCCGCCCAAGTCGGGAATGGCAGCATTACTTGTGCTAACACAAGCAATTGCACCAAAAATGTCGACATTCGTGATTTTCTAGTGAACATGATCTACCTCAATTAATAATTGCCACAACGAATAACTTCTTGTAGCCAAACGACTGCAGTACCAGTACTACCAATTCCACGGGCTGTAATGACATAAGGATAAAACTGGTCCCCTGGATATTCTCCTCGGTTACTAGGGATTTCCCATCGTTCAATCATGCACTGCGGTTGCGTCGCGACATTTGGCACTGCATTAATCCCATTTAACCTTACGGCATTATTCGGCCCCCGTTCATTCCAATTGTCCATATTCGACCACTCAATTGGAAAATTAGCATTAACATCGTCATCTCTATATGGCCTAGTGGGAGGAATAACCAAAACCGTCGCGCCGAGCTTCATTTTACATATTTCAGTATCGCCTGCAGCCAATTCAATATTACTTTCACAAAAACGTAAAGCTTTCTCCGCAGCATCAAATGCTAAATTTTGTGCTCTTAAATTGCCTGAAACCTTTTCATCCATTGTCGCTTTCTTGATCGCGGTCACGGCCAACATCGTCATAACGATCAAGAAAATCATACTAATTGCAAGCACAAAGCCCGCTTGTTTACGCCTTTTAACCATATTCATGTAGCCCCCACTGATCGATTACGAATCGCTACCGTTGTAGAAAATACGCCTCTTAACCGACGATCTGTCGCAACAACTTGGTTGCCAGTACAGTCGCGATAAGCTTGTTTTGCGGTGGTCAAATTATCATTAGCAGATCGAACGACAATGCATAAACGAACAGACACAACTCGATTCCACATGGCCGGATCTACCATCAAATCAGCAGTCAAAAACTGATTAATAGTTTGCGAATTAGCATCCGGATTTGTTTCCATTTCAAGTGCATCCGGATGCAACCCATAAGTAATTTTCATACTTTCGACATTCTCGGCTACAGGTTGTGCTGCGTTCACAAAAGGCGCATCTGGGGGCGTATTTCCATTGCCACGACAATACAACTCTGGGTTACCTGTGTTGGGATTATTTTGCACAAAGAAACGATTTTCGACCCTAAAAAAACCTAGGCTACCACTACGACCCGGTATAGCCGGAATAGGAGGAGAAAGTATGATGTTTGCCCCTAAACAATCAATTGGCAACGCCCCATTGAGTGCCACGATATTCTGATCTACATCGTACCGAACTAAAAAAGAATCCGATGTCGTACCTGGTTGACACCCTATCCCCATTATACTTGCCCCCGTATCAATAAATCCATTTGCACACCCACGAATCGCATTTTCAGCAATTCCAGATCCAAGATTTGCATACGTCGTATACAGTGCTGGTTCCGGTACGTTCCCGGGACCTGAAGATGACTCTAAAGGCTTCAACATGGCCCCATAGCCAGCCATACGAATATGAAGCGCCATCATGTTTAAAGCCAAACGACCTTCTTCGTCCAATCGAGTCTTATCATCATTCGCCCGAAACGTTTGCCGATTTCCAATAAACAATGAAGAAACAGCTATCAATATCACCATACCGATAGTAAGCGCGATCATAATTTCAACTAACGAACGCCCTCGCGCATTTGGCTTCTTCATATAAAATACGGCAGTCATATAGAAAACCTCAAATTAAAACATCTCACACCAATTGGCGCACGAGCAGCAGGAGGGCAATTCGCGTCAAGCGCAGTTAAAGTTTGCTCCTTCCACATCACCGTTACATCGAATGTTGAACTCGCACTTCCAGGCACCGGCACTATCATGCCTGTACCATCCACTAATCTTTGCTGCAGAGAGCGCAGCCACTCTTGTACATCATTGGCAGCAATTTTTCCCGTATCACATATACTCGCTTTGCAGTTATGTGGAGGATTATGTGTCGCGCTGTAACTTACTGAATACTCATCATTAAAGGTGTATTTAAGCTCATTAGCTGCTCTAAATAAAGCCAGATTATCGATGCTTTTAGGCATAAGCCAATTGCTACGCATACGTTCAGCAATGTCATACGATGCTTGTGTCGCTTCAGAACGCTGACTAGCCGTCTTCTGAAATTTCATAGCATTAATCTGTAAGCTGGCTAATCCTAACAATCCAATAGCCATTACCAAAATGGACACCATAATTTCGATTAAGGTTGTACCACTTTGCTTCTCTTTAATTCGCATACCTAACTCCTATCTACAGGCAATCTGGTGCCTTGCCGACTCTTGCCCGACCACCAATGACAACGCATACCGCCCGTTCTAGGTTTGCGTAACCTGAAGGAGCAGTTATTTGAAAATTAACGGCAGTAAAGGTTTGCCCTGTTAAGCCAAAACTGATAAATTCAACCGCATTACTTGGCACAATTGCACCATCTTCCGGATTTGCGATTAAACGCCCTTGCGCTCTAATTGCTACATCGTCGTCATTAAGAATGCCATCTCGGTTCGTATCAATAAACATTATCCAACCACTACCCCATCCAACATTAGTTCCGGCGACACTTTGAGAGCCATCGCAAGACGCTCCATCAGAATCCGCGTTGGAACTCTTACACATAGAAACAGTCACGCTGCGTTTTAATGCTTCGGATCTTGCCAGCAATAAACTTCCATGAAAGTCCGAAGTAACGCTAGAAATTCGGTTTGAAATAATCATATTTCTATATGATGGTAGCGCAATACCAGCAAGCACTCCAGTTATCGCAATAACTACAATTAGCTCCACTAGAGTAACGCCAACTTGAAAATATTTTTTGTGATTTAAACTACGCATCGTCCACTCCTATTATGTTTTGAATTATATAGAAGAGGTTCCTAGATGCAATTAATTTCAGATAAGCGGCAAAGATGTGTAGATATTAGGCATTGGCATTCAAATCAAGTCAGCGAGAAACTCGATTAAATTTACTTTGCACTACACGCGATCTTATCGACTCGGGCTCGCCCTCCAGATGCGATACAGATATACTTAGCATCAGCAATACTCTCAGGTGACTTAGCTTGACTAATCTTGAATTGTAAAAAAGTTCCATAAACCTGACCAAATTCATTAAATTTTATTTGTTTACGTTTAGGACTTGGAATAATCGAACCTTGATCCGAAGATGAAAACAATTTTCCACGAACACGCAGAATGGTATCCTCAGTCGATAACGTTCCGTCTTGATCGCGATCCTTATAGATAATCCAGCCAGCACCCCATCCCGAATTCAAATTACCGTCGCTCATATCTGAGTCGCAGCTTGGAGTAGCTGAGTCTGCATTAGAACTTCGACAGATTATTACACTACCACCATGCTTGATAGCCTCTGATCTGGCATACAGAAGACTGGCGTGAAGCTCACTAGTAGCAATGTAAATTCGAGTTCTAGTTACAAGCTTAGAATACGACCCAATTGCCAACTGTGAAAGTACGCCTATAATTGTTAGTACAATTAGCAGCTCCACAATTGTTACCCCACTTTTTTTATCAATATGTAGTCTACACATTTTCCACCTTAATAAAGTTAGCCATTAATAGTTTAAAATAATAGCTATATTATTATAATAAATTCATAAAAAATAGTTTTATGCATTAAGACAAAACAATAGTTGTTAATTAAAGACAAATTATTCATGTGAAGTAAGAATTATAAAAGCAGGAGTAAATTAGGAAGCTAGAGAGAAGCTGGTTCATTTTTAGAAAAGCACGTGAAGAGGTAATACAACGCACTGTAGTCACTAAGCGATACAAAAGTTAAAGAGGTGTAATTGGAGCAGAGAGAGGAAGACTTAGTGACGAGAGCAGGAATAGATAGCAGGCTAAAGAAGAAATGAGTCAGTCAGTGACAGACTAAGGGAAACGCAGGCCTGAAGAACAGGAGAGCACAAGCAAATCTAAACAGATCTGGCTGAGGTGCACAGTGGGGAATGAAGTGTAGAAGGATTTAAAAAAGCAAAAGCCCCTGATTCGAGTGAATCAGGGGCGATGCGGAATAAGAGCCTGACGATGACCTACTTTCACACTGGTTGCAGCACTATCATCGGCGCAAAGTCGTTTCACGGTCCTGTTCGGGATGGGAAGGTGTGGTACCAACTTGCT
>NZ_JACOFU010000014.1 GCF_014284275.1 Affinundibacterium amnicola
ATTGTTCGAATGTAGGTCTATGCCGCAAAATAACATACCGTCCTCCCCGTTAAAGTTTCGTTTCGCAACTCAACTTTACTCCAACGACATACGCTATTGGAGGGAGGCGGCTAGATGATTATCAGGCCTTAGTTGCGGTTTGGCAATGTCGCACAATCTAGCGGGTGAGAGTCCCGTCTTGGTAACTGCTAGCCACAGGCCAAGTATCTAGCCTTGCAGGTTGCCCAGTAATGGGTCGCTTGATGCGTAGGCAAGAAAGCAGGCGAGGCGCAATGGTAACGGGTGAAGCCGACCGTGAAGACTGTAGCCCCGAAATGACCGCATCGGAATAGGTCGATGGTTTTTAGGCGCCAGCAGACAACAACAAACATGGCGCAAGGAGGTAAGTCATGTTTGTCTTTCCCGGGGTTGTAGGTCGTATCGAGCCTGACATAAAGAGAGTGTGGTAACCAAAGAGATCCCAGCCGTGGCGCAAAATAACGCGCACCCTTTAACAAGTCTAAACCACGAGGAAAAGGGCAGAATGACCGGGAAGTCGGAGCCTCTCATAGTAGCGATGAACGCGGGTAATGCTGCGGGAGCCAAGGAGAGGCAGTTTGAGATAATCACTTAAGGAAACATGTTCCGACACCGAGCGGATAAAACACATGAGCACACAACTAAGTGATTTCACACAATGGGCTAGACTTGCCCCGCAGCCACGTTACAACGCGCTGATGGGCATGCTCAGTAACCCAGACGGGCTGCATGACAGTTTCCAAAGGCAAGCGGGCAATAAAGCGGCGGGCATTGATGGGGTAAGCAAAGCCGAGTACGCACAAGAAGTGGAGGCACGGCTAGCCGTGCTCAGCACGGATTTGCGCAAGCTCTCTTGGCATCCCCGTCCTGCCCGTCGCGTCTTTATTCCTAAAAGCAATGGCAAGATGCGTCCACTGGGGATACCCTGCTTTGAAGACCGTATCGTACAAGACCGGATGTCGGGGATTTTACAAGCGATATGGGAGCCTGAATTTCGTGACTGTTCCTACGGCTTTCGCCCAGGGAGAAACGCGCACCAAGCCTTAAAACGGCTAGGTGAAATCATCACCAACGACAAGACGCAATGGTTAGTGGAAGCCGATATTAAAGGCTTCTTCGACCATGTTGATCATGCGTGGCTGATGAAATTTCTCGCCCATCGCATCGCCGATCCGATACTGCTACGGGTGATACAACGGTTTCTCAAGGCAGGGGTGCAGATACAAGGCGTGTTTCAAGTCAGTGAAGCTGGTACGCCGCAAGGCGGTCTGGTTTCTCCTGTTCTTGCCAATATTTATCTGCACTATGTATTAGATTTGTGGTTTGAAAAGCGCTTCGCTAAAAGTTGTAAAGGCGTGGCAAAACTGGTGCGCTATGCTGATGATTTTGTGGCGTGTTTCACGCACGAAGAAGATGCAAAACGCTTCCAACTTACCTTAGCGGAACGACTGGCGCAATTTGCATTGGAGCTCGAGCCGACTAAGACAGCACTGCATCGTTTTGGATGTTATGCAAAGCGGCACTGCGCCCAATTGAACGAAGGCCGGGTAGCGACTTTCAATTTCTTAGGCTTCACGCACTATGTCACCTTAAGCCGCGCCAAGCGGTTTGTATTGGGGCGTAAGACCCAGAAAGAGCGGTTCAGCAAGAAGCTCAAAGAAGTAGGGGATCGACTCGCGAGTCTGCGAGTACGCGGCGGCCATGCCATGATGGGATACGCAAAGCGACACTTACAAGGACACATCGCCTACTTTGGTGTCAGCGGGAACAGCCGCAGCCTAAGGACGTATGTGTATAACGTAAGCCGGTTGCTTTACAAATGGCTCAACCGCCGCAGTCAACGCAAATCCTTCAATTGGGATCGCTTTAGTGAAGTGCTCAAAAGATGGCTACCACCAATCCGTATCATGCATAACCTGTATTCAAGCCGTTGTGGATGACTCAAACTGGGAGCCGGATGGTGTAACGCTCCAAGTCCGGTTCTGCGAGGGCGGTGAGACGTACTGAGAAATCAGGATTCTTGCCGCTACTCTCCCATTTGACATTCATTCACCAAAAAGGGGCCAGTTTTTAACCTTCCAACATCGGTCGTAAAATGGTTGGATTTTAGAATTGACGCTGTTCTTGGATGGGGGTAGTGTCAAATGTAAGGCTCCGTTCTCTGCTTTACCTTGAATTCCAACGGTTGATTTTTTGCCGATGCCAGGGTCGCATTGAGGAAGTTGGTAGAGTCAGTAGAGGATAAAAATTTCCATCAATTGTGTGAGGCCTGGCTGTCTATGAATCATGGCAAATACAAAATCGGGTTTTGAATTCTGCAAATGAACTTATAAACAACCCAAAACAACAATCTATTATGAGGTCATGCATATGAAATCCATCGGCATTACACATGAGTCACGCCAGGCAAGTATTTTGTTAGTAATAGCCGTGATCTTATCCATTATTCCCTTTGTATTTGATCCAGTAACTGGTGGGCCTGGGCCAAAGGAATATTTGAAATCGTTTGCCGCCGTTCACAATATGAAAGCGTTTGTGTTTGGTGCCGCGATTGTATCGTTTGTCATAAGTATTGTTGGCTTCATCAGCTTTGCAGTCATGCTTGGTTTGCACCGTATCCTCGTGCAGTTTGGTCTTACCCTATTCCTGATTGGCTGTTTCTCCTCCATGATTGCCTCATTTATTGACGGCTTTGTTGCGGTAAGTATTTCCACTGTGTTTGCCGACTCGCCAATTGAGGAGGCCAAGCTGGCATTTAATTTTTTCATACTGTTAGCTATCGCAATCACATCCGTCGCTAACTTTAGTTGGCTCGTGCAGGCATTGGCCACACTTGCATTTTCCCTCTGTCTTATTCGCAAAGGCGGCCAATCCACCACCGTGGCAATAATTGGATTTTTCGTTGTCGGCATAGCGCTGGCTGCTCTGTTTTGGAAGAGTGCCAATCCACTTTTTGCGATTCGAACCATTATCGGCGTTGAGGGAATTTGGAGTATCGCGGTCGCTACGTTGTTGTGGCGAAACGATTATTGTAAACACGTGTAAACACGGGGTCAGACATAAACACGGGGTCATGCCTTACATTTGACACTTCTCTTTCGCGATCCTAGACTCTACCGTAACCACACAGACGGGAGCTTGAAATGGCGAGACCATTGCGCATAGAGTATGCAGGTGCTTTGTACCACGTCACCGCCCGCGGGAATGCACGAGCGAATATTTATGCCAATGACGATGATCGACAGCGGTTTTTATCGCTGTTGAAAATCGTGGTGGATCGCTATGATTGGTATTGCCACGCTTACTGTCTGATGGACAATCACTATCACCTTTTGATTGAAACCAATCGCGCAAGTTTGTCTGACGGCATGAAATTGCTCAATGGTTCTTATACCCAGTATGTCAATCGGCAGTATCAACGCGTTGGCCATGTTTTTCAGGGGCGATTTAAAGCGATTTTGGTGCAGAAAGAATCCTACCTGCTCGAATTGGCGCGCTACATCGCCTTAAATCCAGTACGTGCTGGCATGGTGCGCAGTGCCAAAGACTGGCCTTGGAGTAGCTATCGTGCTACTGCCGGATTGGCAGAAGGCGCGGCGTGTCTGACCACCGATTTCGTTCTGGGTGGATTTGCCAAGACCAAGAATATTGCACAGCAGCGCTATCGTGAATTTGTACAGCAAGGCAAAGGACAGCCTTCTCCTTGGCAGAGCCTGAAGAACCAAATCTATCTCGGTGACGACGATTTTGTACTTACTATGCAATGCAAGCTCGATCCCGAACAATCACTCAAAGACATCCCCAAAAAACAAAAACAGGCCCCCATCAAACCATTGGATTACTTTGTCAATTTGGGAAACACGCGAAATGAAAATATGGCACTGGCATACTTAAGTGGGCACTACACGCTTGAGCAAGTTGGTGCCCATTTCGGAGTAAGTTACGCGACGGTTAGTCGGGCTGTGAAACAGAAAGAGCGTGGTGTTGATTGATGAGTGTCAAATGTAAGGCTTGACCACATTCTTCGCGTTCCGTGAACGTCGAGATGAATATCCGGCCTTACATTTGCCCTGGCTATTTTTCGCGCACTTTTGAGATCACAGACCGCACCGCATCAATGACAACCGCAGGCTGATCAGATTGGATATAGTGACCCGTATCATGTACCAGCTGATGCTGACTTTGTGATGACCACTTGGCTTGATCTTCCTGCATCACCAAAAAATTTTCTCTTGATGCTTTCTCGATCTTGGGGAGTTCTTGTTTAGGTACAGGCGGCACTGCTGTCAAGACCACTATTGGGCGGTCTCCAAGATGCCGAAATGTTCCCGCCTCATTCAACGTTTGCTCAAACGCATCATTTTCTTTTAGAACGGAACTAATTGTAGTCGACGAGTAAGCGTTCACGGCTTGATCATTGGGGTCAGTCTGATCTCCGTCTTCATCCATCGCTGCAACAAGCCGAACGATACCGGTCCAATTTAATGCAGCCGCCGATTTATATAGAAAAACCGACCAGTTCCACTCTAACTCCCGGCTCAATTGTGTAGAATCCGATTCTAAAGCTTTCAATGCTTTAAAGCGCGATATCTGATCAGGGTGAGAGGTATCAACAAATACCAAGCCCGTTACATCGGCACCGAAGTATTTCGTGTAGATCATGTTGTAAGGGCCGCCAGCAGAGTGCCCTACAAGGACTAAAGGGCCTTTTTCGTTGGCATTTTTCAAGGCAGCATGCAAGTCCTCGGCAATCGATTTTGCAAGCTGCGGAGCCTCATGGGAGTCACTCCACATGATGCCAGCACGACTATAGGCACAAGCCCGAGTTGTCTTCGCAATTTCGTCATGAACTGCCGACCAGCTTAGCGATCCCGCCCAATCCAGTCCCGATTGAAATACGACAGTGGGGCTGCCCGAACCTCGGCAATCCAATTGAATATGACGACCACCAATATCGACTAATTTGCCAGGTGGTGGAAAGTTCTGTGCAGCATTTCGTCTACCCAAGTTCTCATAGATGACGCCGACGATGAGAAGAACGAGGATAAGCCCAAGAATGCCAAAACCAATATTAACGAATATTTTTTTCATCGTGTCTCCACTCAAACGTTTTTTTATGTGGCACCCCGAAGGGGGAACCGCGTAGCGGTGTCCGTTACCAATGCTCTTTGCACGGCGCGTCTACAGCTGCTTATAATTTTGTTATGGAGATTCTAATAATTATCAGAACGAGAAGCAATCTGATTTATTCTTAAAGTCAAAAGAATGTTAACAAGCGCCCATCAAACCATTGGATTACTTTGTCAATTTGGAAAACACGCGAAATGAAAATATGGCACTGGCATACTTGAGCGGGCACTACACACTTGAGCAAGTAGATAGCCATTTTGGGGTAAGTTACGCGACGGTTAGTTGGGCTGTGAAACAGAAAGAACGTGGTGTTGATTGATTGTTGCATGTCAAATGTAAGGCTTCCACCATTCCGCGCAAAACAGACGCTAGCGTCGTTGCAGTCCCTTGCAGGGCGCGATAGCACAGGCATGTGCTATCTGTTTCGTGGTCAAGCAGCTTACTGCTTGAATTCCCCACTACACCCTCGCCGTACAAGTGGTCTGTCTTGGGCGACGCGCCACCGATTCAAGCATTCGAGGGCAGGCTCTAGCTAGCGCAATTTTGCGTAAGTCCTCTGTTTGAAAGAATCAGTCAGCCAAATCAAGCAGTTCCAGGGGGCAAAACAGCGGGGTCACAAAACAGCAGGGTCACACAAAACAGCAGGGTCAGGTCTTGACATGACACATTTTTGCACACAAAACAGCAGGGTCAGGTCTTGACATGACACATTTTTGAACTAGACTACCCCCATGTCAAGACCATTACGCTTATCATTCCCTGGTGCGATTTACCACATAACGTCGCGTGGTAACGCGCGGGCGGCTATTTATCTTGATGATGAAGACAAGCAGCGGTTCCTCGCTTTGCTGGCAAGTTGTATAGAAAAATTTAATTGGATTTGTCACGCTTACTGTTTGATGAACAATCACTATCATCTGTTGATCGAAACCCCTGATGCGAATTTGCAAGCAGGGATGCGACAACTTAATGGCGTATATACCCAGCAATTAAATCGTGTTTACGGCAGAGTAGGGCATGTCTTTCAAGGGCGCTATAAGGCAATTTTGGTTGATAAAGAGAGCTATTTATTGGAGCTCTGTCGTTATATTGTGCTCAACCCTGTGCGTGCAAATATGGTCGAGCAGGCTGAACAATATGTTTGGTCTAGTTACGCCGCGACAGCGCACGCGAACCAAACCTCTTCGTGGCTCAATGTGGATTGGATATTGAGTCAATTTTCTAGTAGAAAATCTATAGCAAGGGCGCGCTATCGCCAGTTTGTTTTGGAAGGAGTTGGACAAGCCTCACCTTGGGATCAACTAAAAGGACAGGTACTCATGGGGAGCGAGGGATTTGTAGAGTTGCTGCGGCCATATATACAAGACGCTGAGAAATTAGTTGAAGTCCCGCGTGCGCAACGCCTATTAGATCGCCCTGCATTGGCTGTTTTATTTGCAAACAAAGTCGAGCTTATAAAAGAGCGTCGAGATGAAAAAATCCGAGAAGCGCATCTTAGGTTTGGCTATAGCTTAGCCGAGATAGGTCGCTTTTTAAATTTACATTATTCGACGGTGAGCCGAATTGTGCATTGTGAGCGATGATGCTATGAGTAACTGGCATTTCGTATGTATGGTTTAAAAAGTTTGCAGCAGACCATATTAATGTTTACAATTGACTTCGTTTAAGTTAATAGCAGGAGCATTTAATTATGGCTAAACCATCTCGTTTCGATCTTATTGTCAGAACTATCACTAGAGATGTAGTTGAACATCCGCGTGATCTGACACGCCACTACGCTGAACGCTTTGGGATTACGCGTGTTGCCGCGAATAAGTATATTCAACGTCTTGAAACCGAGGGTTGGATAGCACGTAGTGGCCCCCCAACGCATCCTGTTTTTAGTCCGGGCTATAAGCGCCGTATTTCGCAACTCTATAGTCTGGCGGGACTTGAGGAGCACATCGCTTGGGAGAAAGATTTCAAGCCCTATTTAACTTTATCGTCGAATGTGCAAAGTATCGTTAGCCATGGCTTTACAGAAATGCTTAATAACGCGATTGATCATTCCTCAGGTGAATCCGTGTTCGTCTATGCGACACAAAATGAAAGTGTGTTGAGTATCGTTATTGCAGATGACGGGGTAGGGATTTTTGAGAAAATCACTAAGGCACTCAATCTGCCAGATATGCGTCAAGCGCTGTTTGAGCTATCCAAGGGGAAACTGACTACAGATCCCAGTAAACATACGGGAGAAGGTGTGTTTTTCACTTCGAGGATGTTTGACGCGTTCGATATTTCAGCAAATGGACTACAGTTTAACCATAATGCTAATCAAGCTCATGACCTGCTTCGAGAGGAGAAGGATGTGTTTGAAAAAGGGACTTCGGTCTTTATGAGAATTGCATTGGATAGCACTAGAACTACAGCGGAAATCTATGCCCAGTTTACCGAGGCACCAGAGGACTATGATTTTTCAAAGACGATAGTCCCAATGCGCCTGGCACGATTTGGTGAAGAGCAATTGATCTCACGTTCTCAGGCTAAGCGCCTTATTGCGAGATTTGATCGTTTTCGCACCGTGATCTTAGACTTTAGTGAGATTCAAGAAATCGGCCAAGCATTCGCTGATGAGCTTTTTAGAGTTTATGGCAATAGCAATCCTAAAGTTGCTTTGCTACCCGTTCATATGACTGACCAAGTCGAGCGAATGTGGCGTCGGGCTAAGTCTTCATAAAATTTCTATGGACTCTTCAATCTGGCGATTATCCCAATGTCAAATGTAAACCTGAGGTCAGTTCCAACATTCAAGCATGACCAACGACCATGCTTGAAAGTTAGAACTGATAATCATCTAGCCGCCTCCACTCAACAGTGTCGGCCTTGTAGTAATTTGAGCGGTGAAACGCAATGTTAACCAAATGAACTATAGGCAATTTTCTGCTGAAATTTCGCCACGAACAAGCGCTCTGCATTATCTTTTAAAAATTCTTTGTTGAAGAAAAGTATCGTAATCTTGCCGTTCTGTGCAGATCAAATAGACATATATATGCTTGCGATTCTGTTCAACTTCATAGACCACTCTATTTTTATCCATGACCACCATTTGTCGCCAGTGTGTCATTCCTAGTGCGGCTAGTTGCGGGATTGTTGTTCCCAGTAGTGGGTTTGTTTCTAGCATTAAAATGCTGTCTCGAATACCGACATAAATTTTATCTGCCAATGGTTTTGAGAATTGGTTTTTAATGTAGGAATGGATGTTCCATAAGTCTTCTTCCGCATCGTCCAACATGTACACGGTGTAACTCACTTGAGTATTTCCTTGTCCATTTTTGCGAAGACTTTGCGAGCAGGTTTAAATTGCCCTTCTTCAATTTGCTTTCGACCAAGCGCTAATATTTTCAGCAAGGCCATCGTATTTTTGGTGTCCTCATAGCTTTTGATATCTTGTATGACACAGGTCGCTTCGCCATTTTGGGTAATGATGAGTGGTTCATGCGTCTCAGTCATCTCAGTAATCGCCTTGGCTGCGTTATCTTTGAAATAGCTGATAGGTTTGACTTGTTCTGAAAGGCGCATGAAAAACTCCCTTAAATAAATAACTGGAAGTCAGTTTAAAGTCTAAATTTAGACATGTCAATGTAGATAGAGGGAAGAGGAATAGGGGCAGGCTGTACTGAATGTCGAGTGTCAAATAAGGCTCGGCCCCATTCTGCGCATGACTTTCGTTACGCTCACTTTTTGAATATTTTAGGACTTAAGCAAAACAGACGCTAGCGTCGTTGCAGTCCCTTGCAGGGCGCGATAGCACAGGCATGTGCTATCTGTTTCGTGGTCAAGCAGCTTACTGCTTGAATTCCCCACTACACCCTCGACGTACAAGTGGCCTGTCTTCGGCGACGCGCCCCCGGTTCAAGCATTCGAGGGCAGGCTTTAGCTAGCGCAATTTTGCGTAAGTCCTCTATTTGAAAGAATCAGTCTGCCAAATCGAGAAGTTCCAGTCTTTCTTTTGCAAGAAAATATCTTGCGCGGACATCATCAATTTGCTGTTGCGTTAGTTTCTTACCATAGGTACGAAGCCCACCTTCGGTATCGTTATGATGAATGCCCATTGCAAGCTTGAGATATTCCAACAGCAAAGGCTGCGCATCTAGATAAGAAATGGAATTGAGAGCTTGAGAAATTTTGTTTGCCTCAGCCCATTCCCCTTTTAAAACATGCTCTTGCATGGTGATACTTGCTTTTGGGAAGATCGTACCTACACCTGTAATTCCACCGCACGCGCCAGCAAGTCCTGCATGCACAGTGACGGAGTCAACACCAGCCAAAATTTTTAAATCTTTATTCTCTACAATCAGCGTTTCGATAATTGAAACATCGAGAGTCGAAATCTTAAGAGCGACTACTTCTGGTAGTGCAGACAGTTTTCTCAGCAGATCTGTCGACAGTGCATGATAGCCGGCTGCATCAGGATTGTTATACGGCATAATTGTTACGCCTACTTTTTTTGCAGTGGCTGCAGCAAGCGCATAGTAGGCATACATTTCTTCATCAGAAGGTGCTGCTTTTGTTTTTGGCGGCATGACCATGACGGTATCAACACCAACAGCTGCAAGTCCTTCGATGATTTTCGCAAGCTCTTCTTTCGTTTCAGCTGCAGCGCCACTGATCAAAGGAACCTCGGCTTCTTTAGCAACATCAGAGAGGGATTTAAGTAAGGCGAGTCGCTGTTCGGGACTCAGATAACTATTTTCACCTAGCGTACCAGAAGCGACCAGTCCACCAAATCTGCTACCGCCCTTACCCTGCGCCTTTAACACTGATGCGGCCTGTCTTTTTGTTTCATCAAAGTCAATTTCGAGTGCGCCGGATTCTGATTCTTTTAGCCATGTGAACACCGCTGGCATTACCGTATATCGCCAATCTTTACTAGTTGTTTCCATCATATTTCCCTATTATTTATAGAACTTACGCAAAACAGACACTGGCGTTGTTGGTTCGTCTCGCCCCCTGCCTTCGCAGGGGCAGGCGAAGCAACCGTACTGTCTTCGGCTTCCCCCTAGCCAGCGCAATTTTGCGTAAGTCCTAATTTAAAAACGTTCTCGTATAAATCGTACCAAACAGGTCGTCACAGTTAAACCAGTATTGGAACAACTGGAGGTCAATTGGGTTACGGTATCAAAAAGCTGGAGTTAACATTCAAAGCTGCTCACATCCCAAAACATGCTAAACATCGGTTGATCCCTGAGTGCACCATTTTTCTTTTGACTTCGGATATTCAATTACCCTACCGCTGAAGTTTTTGCTATCGAGATCGCACTTTGAACTTTTGTATCAGAACAACCGGCACAACAGAAACCCATTCATCATATTTCCTTTCATCAAGAAGGATAGGAAATTCAACCAACACAACTGACCTGTTCTAAGTATACCGTTAATATATTAACTCATATAGCTGAAATATCCTACCCAAATCTCCTGATCGTAAGTGCAAGTTCAACCCAATAAAAAAATTTGAAGACATCTAATCCAAAAAGCCATAAAAATAAAACAAGTCTAAGCTTGTCATTTCTGCAAATCACAATCCACGCTTGATCAAACTAATACTCTCTTTTGACGCAATTACTCAATCAATTCATTCAAACAACAAACGCAAACGGGGTCTGGTCTTACATTCGAAATTCATCCACTAGCTCTAACATTTAAGTTACGCAACGGTGAGTCGTGCTGTGAAATTGAAGGAAAGTCGAGTTGACTGACTATCAAATATCCAATGTCAGACCCGACCCTCGATTGCGACAACCAAGAATTTATGGTTTGCTGTCTAGGAAGTAGATTTTATTGCGGCCAGTCGCTTTGGCTTGGTACATCGCTTGATCGGCTAGTTTGACGATGTCGATGTCATGGTTTTGCAGGTGGCGCAGGAGGACGACGCCGATGCTGGCGGTGCAGTGGTGTTGTATGCTGGTTTTTTCGTGCGCGTTTGGAATGTTGATTTGATAGGGCGCGGATAAGGAGGCGCGTATTTTTTCAGCGATGCTGCAAGCTAGCTGCTCGGCTTGCGCTGGCTCGGCATCTAAATCGCTCAGGATCACCACAAATTCATCACCACCGAAGCGCGCTACGGTATCGACTTCGCGTACGCAGAGACTGAGGCGTTGCGCTACTTCTTGCAGCAGTAGATCGCCCGCGCTGTGACCATATTCATCATTGAGTGGTTTGAAATTATCGAGATCGATGAACAACACGGCGGCAAAACGATGATGACGTTTGCAAGCGGCCTTGGTTTGTTCTAGCCTGTCGTACAGCAGACTACGATTGGGCAGGCCAGTGAGCGCATCATGGAAAGCCATGTGCTGCACTTTTAATTCTATGCGTTTGCGTTCGATGGCGATGCTGGCAAGCTGTGCCGATTGTTCAATGATGTAGACATCCAAATCAGCGAGTGCATTTTTTTCTGGGTGGTAGATGGCGAAGGTGCCCAATACTCGCAACTCAGATGAAAGTATGGGTTGCGACCAACACGCGCCCAAACCTGCTTGTGCTGCTAGTTCGGCATACGGCACCCAATAAGCATGGCTAGCGATATCGTCCACCACCACACGCTGACCCAAAAATGCAGCCGTTCCACATGAGCCAACGCCTAAGCCTATTGCTATGCCATTGATAGCTTGGTTGTAAAAGCTAGGCAAACTGGGGGCAACGCAATCCACCAGATGTTTGCCTTCTTTATCGAGCAATAAAATGCTACACATGATGTTGGTATGCAGTTGTTCAACACCGCGCACGATGGCCTCTAAAACGCTGGGTAAAGGGATATTTTTGGCCAGCAATTCCAAGGTGGAGCTGCGAAATTTTTCGTATTTCTCTAATTGTTTGCGTTTGGTGATGTCGTGCGAAATACCTAAAATGCCGATGAGTTTGCCATCGGCATTGTGTAAAGGTGTTTTACTGGTTTCGACTAGCTCGCGGTGTCCGTCATTAGCAAAGCTGATCCATTCTTCGTTGATGTTCAGGCCGCCTTTTTGCATGGCTAACAGGTCGTGGGCGCGGAAGGAATCGGCGAGTTCTTTGCTGACAAAATCATAGTCAGTACGACCAATAATGTCCTTTTCCAATGCACCAAAAAATTGTTCGAAACGCTCGTTACAGGCAAGATAAACACCATCGGCATCTTTCAGCCAAATCAGTGCGGGCAGTGCTTGAAGTATGGCGCGCAGATTATCTTCTGTAAAATTCGCCAGCGAGAGCATTTGTTTGTTCATACATCTCCAGACTGCGTATCCTTGTTCATTTTTGACTATGAAATTCAAGCGCACGAACTACAAAACCGTATCTTGAAATTCATCTCACCACGGGTGAAAAATTCAAGATAGTTGATTAAGGCCTTTATTTAGTTAAAGAATGAGGATCTGCTTAATGAATACATCTTATCTTAAACCTATAACTCCTTAAGAGATGTGAAATATTGCAATAAGCAGGCACATTGAGAATGCTGGAGTAGGCATGATTTTTGTCGTTATTGTTAAGTTGGTGTAGAAATTTCTAGCTAGCTTCGAACTTTTCATTTCTCATTTCTTACATAGCACCCCGCCCCACAAAATCAGCCAACTGCAATGAAGACTTGACTCCCGTATTTATCTGTATATACTTAATATGCTCAGTTAAGCACGGAACTTCAGGAACTTCAAAAGGCTTCAGATAATGACCACAGATAAACTTTTTCTCTCCAATCACGATAGTACGCCTATGTACGAACAGATCATGGAGCAGATTACCACCAAGGTAATGGCGGGTGATTGGCGTCCGGGCCAATCCCTGCCTTCGATACGTGAATTAGCCAGCGCGAGTAGCGTGAGTGTGATCACCGTTAAACGCGCCTATCTCGAATTAGAACGGGCGGGCGTGATCGTCACGCGGCAAGGCAAAGGCTCCTTCGTTGCCGAGACTCAGGATCTGGCCAAACAACTTGTTCGGGACGAATTCGACGCGCATCTCATGGGCATGGTGGGTGCCGCGCACAAATTGGGGATGGGTGGGAATGAGGTGGTCGAGCATGTGAGTGCCGCCATGATCGCAACTGCCCCTGCTTCATCATCTAGCACAGCAGCAAACGCAAATACCAGCACAAAATTAAGTACAAACCCTTCTTCGACGAGGACCATCAAATGAATTTGCAAACCGATCTTGCCATTTCATTGCGCGCGGTTGAGAAAACCTACGCAGACTTTGTGCTGCACCCACTCGATCTGGAATTGCCTACGGGGCAAATTATGGGCTTGGTGGGCGCTAATGGTGCGGGTAAATCCACCATTATGCGTATTCTCATGGGCTTGATTCGCGCCGATGCGGGTGAGGTCGACGTTTGTGGTCATCGCTTACCAGAAGCGCAGGTGGCAGCGAAACGCGATGTTGGTTATGCCTCGGAAGACATGCGCTTATATAAAACGCAGACGCTTCGTTGGCATATGGATTTTATTCAGGGGATTTTCCCCGAGTGGGATGAAGCGTACGCTGGGCAATTGCTCAAACGTTTTGATCTCAAATCGCAACAGAAGTTAGGTGGATTCTCGCACGGACAAAGGGTGAAAGCAGCCTTGCTGTTAATTCTTGCCCGCCGCCCTAAACTCTTGCTACTCGATGAACCAACCACAGGTCTAGACCCGGTCGCACGGGCTGAAGTGCTTGAAGCTTTGGCTGATGTGTTGCGGGACGAGTCGCGTAGTGTCCTCTTCTCATCGCATAACACGGTCGATGTGGAACAACTTTCCGATTCCATTAGTTTTATTCACAAAGGCAAGCTCGTGGCATCAGAAGATAAGGAAACTTTCTTATCGAGTTGGCGCCGCATTATTTGCAACGGACCATGGCAAGACGGGCTCAAAGACATACCCGAAGTAATCAGTGCGCGCAATAACGGCTCCATCATTGAACTCAAGGTGCGCAACGCAGGTGATGTGTTCGAGACGCGCCTTGCGCAGATGAATCTGACGGTGAAGGCTGTAGAACCGATGAACTTAGAAGATATTTTCGTGACGAGTGTTCGCGCGGGAGACAAATGATGAGCACACAAACTCAAAACCAAGCGAGCGAAACGCAGCAAACAAGACAGATGATCAAAAGGCTCATTGTCAAAGAGTTTCACATCTATCAAAAACAATTTGCGGCCTACGTGATCGGGCTACTCATTGGTTTGACGCTGATCGGCATGGCTAAGACCTGGGCGTTTTATGCAGGCGGCATGATCTTGCTCGTGCTCTTGATTTGTGTTGGTGGGTTTGCGATTCAGAGTTCACTGCTCAATGAACGCAGGGAACACACTTTGACCTTCATGATGAGTCTACCGCTGACGCCGATGACTTTCTTTTGGAGCAAAGTTTTAGCCAATCTGGTGCTTTATCTTGTACCTTTTTTGATGGTGTTGGCGGGGACGGCGTTTTTGGTTCTGTTTACGCCTTTGCCAGACGGTATTTTGATTTGGTCGTTCTTGATCTACGGGTTTTTGGCAACCAATTATTTCATTTCGCTGAGTGCGGCTTTGGTGCTGGAATCTGAGGGTTGGAATATCTTCGTGCAAATTGCGGTCTCGACTTTCGTTGGCCCATTTATGGTCCTTCTCGGCACCATTGATGCCATCGGCAAAAAGATTCAAAGCAACGAGGTCGTGTTAAGTCAAGAAGCCTTGGGCATTTTTGCTTTGGAGTTGACCATCATGTTATTGGCGCTTGCATTTGCGCGTAGCGTGTATCGCCGCAAGGATTCCTTCTTATGAACACCGCCGCGCAGATGTCAGAAGCGAATGCACGTTTTCATTACATGGACAATCTGCGCGCCTTAGCGATGTTGACGGGTGTGGTGTTTCATGCCGCACTGGCCTATAGCGTCTTGGCACATCCACTTTGGCCGACCGCTGACAGGGGGTACTCGCTGCTCATAGACGCATTCGCCTGGTTCTTTCATCTATTTCGCATGCCCTTGTTCTTTGTGGTGGCGGGTTTCTTTGCCGCTTTGCTCGTACAAAAGCGTGGCATGGGAGGCATGCTGAATAACCGCTTCATGCGCATCATCATGCCCTTGATTGTGTTTTGGCCGCTTGTGTATTTTTCGATGGGTTGGCTTATTCGCTACGCGATTGCCGATGTGCAGAATCTATCTCCATTACTGCAAATGATTAAGCCGTGGTTGGCTAATCCACAAGCGCCCACCGCACCGCCCACCCTCGTACACCTTTGGTTTTTACCTTATGTGATGTGCTTTTGCATTCTGGTTTGGGTGGCATCGACATTGGAATGGCATCAACATCTTAGCGGGCTAATAGCTTGGCTAGATGCGTTGACGCCAATGATGAAGGCTTGTCTCGTACCGCTGGCTCTCATGCCGGCACTGTTTGCCGTACCCGCACCTTTTCCAGCACCGGAAAGTTTCTTCCCACAATGGTGGGCGCTGCTCTTTTACGGAACCTATTTCCTGATCGGATTTCGTCTATTTCATCAAGCTCGTTCGGTAGATCACCTGCGCCCGTATGCGCCTAGACTACTGCTGTTATCGTTACTGGCGTATGCGCTGTTTTTTTACCTTCTACAAACCAAGGACACGACCAAACCTGAGTTCATCTTGCAAGCGACTTTCGTACTTTTACAAGCCTATACCGGGTATTGGATGACACTAGTGTGCATCATCTTCGGCCAACGCTGGCTCGACGTGCATCATGGTTTTTTGCGCTATATCGCTGATGCTTCTTACTGGGTATATCTGATTCACTTGCCATTAATTTTTGCCATTCAAATTCCCTTAATGGATGTGAATTTACATTGGAGTGTAAAACTCAGCCTTTCAGTTGGTGCAACCTTGAGCATCGCATTTCTCACTTATCACCTGCTTGTGCGTGGGCGTTTGCTGGGGAAATTTTTGAACGGAAATAATTCAAGCTCTAAGACCTCCGCATGACTCACTTTTGATCGTAAAGACATGGTATTCGCAGCTTGGTGAGTGGCCTGGCAACATTGCTCAGAAAGGCGCGATTCCACTGCATCGCGATATCTCGACTAGCGAGTTGAGACCTGAGGTCTACTTAGGCTCAGCAAAAATTGCGCAGCCTTGGCGTCTGCCTGCGGCCTTGAAGTATGGCGACTGGAATGATTGCCCTGATTCGAGATTTCTACTCTGTAGTGCACTGCGCGGCGCATCATTATTGGCAAAAAGAATTCGGCGCTGAAATCGTCGGCGTCTCGGGTGACACGATCGAGTGCATCGTCAAAAATCCACCACGCAGCCAAGAAGTCGCAATCAAACGCGCATGGCAGCAATATTGGGTCGTCGATCAAGGCTGCGAAACCATCGCCAACCTCGCTGCGGCCTTGTTGAATGCTGAGGTTTGGTATTTTGGTGGGATTGCGGGTTTGACTGTAAAAGATTGTAGATATTTAAACTTGTTTCGCCACAGGACAGGTGATTATCGCCATTCAATACATTCAGCTTGACAGAGCCCCCATAACACATAGAATGCTTCTGTAATACAAATCTAGCAGAACCAGATTTTTACCATCTGAGGCAAATATGAGCACAACAAGCGCTGAAAAACCACTAAACGTACGACTACCGACGGAGCTGGCTGCCCAACTTGATGCGCTCACAAAGGCAACGGGGCGGACAAAAAGTTTTTTAACTGTGGAGGCGCTTGAGGCTTATATCGAGCAACAGCTTTGGCAGATTGCAGAAGTCAAAGCTGGGATAGTTGAAGCTGATAGTGGAGAGTTTGCCACGGATGCTGACATGAACGCTATCTTCGCAAAGTATGCAAGTTAAGTGGACTAAAAGAGCATCGCAAAATCTTGAGAATATTCTTGCCCATATCTCGGCGGATAATTCTAGTGCTGCCAAAAAATTTCTTCTCGATACGCTTCAACAAATTTCAAACCTAAAAGAGTATCCGGCACTCGGGCGTGCGGGGCTGGTTCCCTCAACTCGTGAATTAGTGATTCATGAGAATTACGTGATTTACTATCGCATCAAAAAAGAACAAATAGAGATATTGCGCGTACTCCATGCACGTCGAAAATATCCTTGAGTGCTAATCTATTTGCGATCTTAAGAGCACGAGGTCACCCATTAGCCCCCAGTAGTCAAGTAGTCGAACCAAATACTCGCAAATTACCGCGATAATTTTTAATACACCACCACACGTCTGTTTCAAAATGCCATCGTGCCTTTTGCTTCAATGTGTGGT
>NZ_JACOFU010000015.1 GCF_014284275.1 Affinundibacterium amnicola
TGAATCAGGGGCGATGCGGAATAAGAGCCTGACGATGACCTACTTTCACACTGGTTGCAGCACTATCATCGGCGCAAAGTCGTTTCACGGTCCTGTTCGGGATGGGAAGGTGTGGTACCAACTTGCTATAGTCATCAGGCATAACTTGTTGATTTGTTGTGGCTCACGTTGTTTTGTGAATCGCAACAAATCCAATTGGGAAGAAGTATGACGGTGTTACCGTCAGAAATAATCGGTTGTGATCGCTCAAACTTACGTTTAGCACACACTATTGTAATACTTGTCGTAGTTACTGATTTTCATCAGATCTATAACTGACCAAAGTTATAGGGACAAGCCTTACGGGCAATTAGTACTGGTTAGCTTAATGCATTACTGCACTTCCACACCCAGCCTATCAACGTCCTGGTCTCGAACGACCCTTTAAAGAGATCAAGTCTCTGGGAAGTCTCATCTTAAGGCGAGTTTCCCGCTTAGATGCTTTCAGCGGTTATCTCTTCCGAACATAGCTACTCGGCAATGCCACTGGCGTGACAACCGATACACCAGAGGTTCGTCCACTCCGGTCCTCTCGTACTAGGAGCAGCCCCCTTCAAACTTCCAACGCCCACGGCAGATAGGGACCAAACTGTCTCACGACGTTTTAAACCCAGCTCACGTACCACTTTAAATGGCGAACAGCCATACCCTTGGGACCGGCTACAGCCCCAGGATGTGATGAGCCGACATCGAGGTGCCAAACTCCCCCGTCGATATGAACTCTTGGGAGGAATCAGCCTGTTATCCCCAGAGTACCTTTTATCCGTTGAGCGATGGCCCTTCCATACAGAACCACCGGATCACTATGTCCTACTTTCGTACCTGCTCGACTTGTCAGTCTCGCAGTTAAGCACGCTTATGCCATTGCACTATCGTCACGATGTCCGACCGTAACTAGCGTACCTTCGAACTCCTCCGTTACACTTTGGGAGGAGACCGCCCCAGTCAAACTGCCTACCATGCACTGTCCCCGACCCAGATAATGGGCCAAGGTTAGAACCTCAAACAAACCAGGGTGGTATTTCAAGGATGGCTCCACGAGAACTGGCGTCCCCGCTTCAAAGCCTCCCACCTATCCTACACAGATTGGTTCAAAGTCCAATGCAAAGCTACAGTAAAGGTTCATGGGGTCTTTCCGTCTAGCCGCGGGTAGATTGCATCATCACAAACATTTCAACTTCGCTGAGTCTCGGGAGGAGACAGTGTGGCCATCATTACTCCATTCGTGCAGGTCGGAACTTACCCGACAAGGAATTTCGCTACCTTAGGACCGTTATAGTTACGGCCGCCGTTTACTGGGACTTCAATCAAGAGCTTGCACCCCATCATTTAATCTTCCAGCACCGGGCAGGAGTCACACCCTATACGTCCACTTTCGTGTTTGCAGAGTGCTGTGTTTTTATTAAACAGTTGCAGCCACCAGTTTATTGCAACCCTTTCATCCTTCCCCCGCAGGGGGGTCAAACTACCAGGGCGTACCTTATCCCGAAGTTACGGTACCAATTTGCCGAGTTCCTTCTCCCGAGTTCTCTCAAGCGCCTTAGAATACTCATCTCGCCCACCTGTGTCGGTTTGCGGTACGGTCTCGTATGACTGAAGCTTAGAGGCTTTTCTTGGAACCACTTCCGATTGCTTCGTGAACAAGTTCACTCGTCTCAACCCCTTGAATTATGTACCCGGATTTGCCTAAGTACCTTCTACAAGTCAAGAACAGGCTCTTCCAACCGCCTGACAACCTTCCGCGATCCGTCCCCCCATCGCATCATACGACGGTGCAGGAATATTAACCTGCTTCCCATCAGCTACGCATCTCTGCCTCGCCTTAGGGGCCGACTCACCCTGCTCCGATGAACGTTGAACAGGAAACCTTGGGCTTACGGCGTGGGAGCTTTTCACTCCCATTATCGCTACTCATGTCAGCATTCGCACTTCTGATACCTCCAGCATCCGTTACCAGACACCTTCGCAGGCTTACAGAACGCTCTCCTACCATATCCTTACGGATATCCGCAGCTTCGGTGTATAGCTTAGCCCCGTTACATCTTCCGCGCAGGACGACTCGATCAGTGAGCTATTACGCTTTCTTTAAAGGGTGGCTGCTTCTAAGCCAACCTCCTGACTGTTTTAGCCTTCCCACTTCGTTTTCCACTTAGCTATACTTTGGGACCTTAGCTGGCGGTCTGGGTTGTTTCCCTCTTGACACCGGACGTTAGCACCCGATGTCTGTCTCCCAAGCTCGCACTCAACGGTATTCGGAGTTTGCAATGGTTTGGTAAGTCGCGATGACCCCCTAGCCATAACAGTGCTCTACCCCCGTTGGTGATACTTGAGGCACTACCTAAATAGTTTTCGGAGAGAACCAGCTATTTCCAAGTTTGTTTAGCCTTTCACCCCTACCCACAGCTCATCCCCTAATTTTTCAACATTAGTGGGTTCGGACCTCCAGTACCTGTTACGGCACCTTCATCCTGGCCATGAGTAGATCACTTGGTTTCGGGTCTACACCCAGCGACTGTCGCCCTATTCGGACTCGATTTCTCTACGGCTTCCCTATACGGTTAACCTTGCCACTGAATGTAAGTCGCTGACCCATTATACAAAAGGTACGCAGTCACGGAACAAGTCCGCTCCTACTGTTTGTATGCACACGGTTTCAGGTTCTATTTCACTCCCCTTCCGGGGTTCTTTTCGCCTTTCCCTCACGGTACTGGTTCACTATCGGTCGATATCGAGTATTTAGCCTTGGAGGATGGTCCCCCCATGTTCAGACAGGATTTCACGTGTCCCGCCCTACTTGTCGCATACTTAGTTCCACAAAGATCATTTCGTGTAAGGGGCTATCACCCTCTATGGCCGGAGTTTCCAATCCGTTCCACTATGAAATCTGCTAAATCATGCAGGCTCTTCCCATTTCGCTCGCCACTACTTTGGGAATCTCGGTTGATTTCTTTTCCTGTAGCTACTTAGATGTTTCAGTTCGCCACGTTCGCTTTGCAACCCTATGTATTCAGGTTGCAATGACCTTACGGCCGGGTTTCCCCATTCGGAAATCTGCGGATCAAAGTGTGTTTGCTCACTCCCCGCAGCTTATCGCAAGCTACTACGTCCTTCATCGCCTGATATCGCCAAGGCATCCACCATGTGCACTTAGTCACTTGTCCCTATAACTTTGATTTCTAGTGTCTGATTTGATTGCTCATTTCAGGTTCATCACTAAAAAGTAGTTATAGTTCTTTACTACTATATGAGTATTACTTTAGCGTTTGCCGTAGCTCAAGTATCTTTGTATTTTAATTGCGACTCTCTATTGCTAAATCATCGCTACTTGGATTACTTTTACTACTTTGTTTGTTTGATACAATCACAACCCTTCCATAAATTTCATTCATCACTTCCGTGATAAACTCCTTTACGAAATAAATTTTGATTATTTCTACTTTACTTCTTCTCAATTGTTAAAGAACGATACTTCTCAATTACTTTGCTTTCGATTTGAAAGAACAAATCTCAATAGCGCTCGCGCTACTCACATTTGTTATTTCTTGATCTCTCGATCGATTTGGTAGGGCTGGTTGGGCTCGAACCAACGACCCCCGCGTTATCAACACGGTGCTCTAACCAGCTGAGCTACAGCCCCAGTCAATTACCACTAGTCTTACTTAACTTGGTGGAGGTTACCGGGCTCGAACCGATCACCCCCTGCTTGCAAAGCAGGTGCTCTACCAGATGAGCTAAACCCCCATTCGTTTTACAACTTAACCGGGCAAATCTCGAACAAGCCACTATCACTAGCGCTTCTTCTGCGTTCTTTATCATTAACAGTCAATAAGTGTGGACACTCAACATTTAGCGCACTCTAGAAAGGAGGTGATCCAGCCGCACCTTCCGATACGGCTACCTTGTTACGACTTCACCCCAGTCACGAACCCCGCCGTGGTAAGCGCCCTCCTTACGGTTAAGCTACCTACTTCTGGCGAAACCCGCTCCCATGGTGTGACGGGCGGTGTGTACAAGACCCGGGAACGTATTCACCGCGACATGCTGATCCGCGATTACTAGCGATTCCAACTTCATGTAGTCGAGTTGCAGACTACAATCCGGACTACGATACACTTTCTGGGATTAGCTCCACCTCGCGGTTTGGCAGCCCTCTGTATGTACCATTGTATGACGTGTGAAGCCCTACCCATAAGGGCCATGAGGACTTGACGTCATCCCCACCTTCCTCCGGTTTGTCACCGGCAGTCTCATTAGAGTGCTCAACTTAATGTAGCAACTAATGACAAGGGTTGCGCTCGTTGCGGGACTTAACCCAACATCTCACGACACGAGCTGACGACAGCCATGCAGCACCTGTGTATTGGTTCTCTTGCGAGCACTCCCAAATCTCTTCGGGATTCCAACCATGTCAAGGGTAGGTAAGGTTTTTCGCGTTGCATCGAATTAATCCACATCATCCACCGCTTGTGCGGGTCCCCGTCAATTCCTTTGAGTTTTAATCTTGCGACCGTACTCCCCAGGCGGTCTACTTCACGCGTTAGCTGCGTTACCAAGACAATTAAGTCCCGACAACTAGTAGACATCGTTTAGGGCGTGGACTACCAGGGTATCTAATCCTGTTTGCTCCCCACGCTTTCGTGCATGAGCGTCAGTGTTATCCCAGGGGGCTGCCTTCGCCATCGGTATTCCTCCACATATCTACGCATTTCACTGCTACACGTGGAATTCTACCCCCCTCTGACACACTCTAGCCATACAGTCTCAAATGCAGTTCCCAGGTTGAGCCCGGGGATTTCACATCTGACTTATATAACCGCCTGCGCACGCTTTACGCCCAGTAATTCCGATTAACGCTTGCACCCTACGTATTACCGCGGCTGCTGGCACGTAGTTAGCCGGTGCTTATTCTTCAGGTACCGTCATTAGCAATCTGTATTAGAGACTACCGTTTCTTCCCTGACAAAAGAGCTTTACAACCCGAAGGCCTTCTTCACTCACGCGGCATTGCTGGATCAGGCTTGCGCCCATTGTCCAAAATTCCCCACTGCTGCCTCCCGTAGGAGTCTGGACCGTGTCTCAGTTCCAGTGTGGCTGGTCGTTCTCTCAAACCAGCTACTGATCGTCGCCTTGGTGAGCCTTTACCTCACCAACTAGCTAATCAGATATCGGCCACTCCATGAGCATGAGGTCTTGCGATCCCCCACTTTCCACCTTAGTGCGTATGCGGTATTAGCGTAACTTTCGCTACGTTATCCCCCACTCTAGGGTATGTTCCGATATATTACTCACCCGTTCGCCACTCGCCACCAGACCGAAGTCCGTGCTGCCGTTCGACTTGCATGTGTAAGGCATGCCGCCAGCGTTCAATCTGAGCCAGGATCAAACTCTTCAGTTTAATCTCTGTTACTTGTTTCCATTTCTGGAATTCGTTCTTTCGAACGAGTCGCTCACTCAAAATACTGACAGTTGC
>NZ_JACOFU010000016.1 GCF_014284275.1 Affinundibacterium amnicola
GGTCACCCATTAGCCCCCAGTAGTCAAGTAGTCGAACCAAATACTCGCAAATTACCGCGATAATTTTTAATACACCACCACACGTCTGTTTCAAAATGCCATCGTGCCTTTTGCTTCAATGTGTGGTTGCGTGAATCGCACCAGTCACCCATGTGGTTCTAGCGAAAATGGTGTTGCTGTTTTCGCCCAAGTAGCACTGCTACTCCAGAAGCATCTCAGTACCGCTTTGTGTCCAATTGATGGGCAGATCTGTGGCTACCTTTCGGTTCCAACCCCTTGTGGCTCACATTGCAGACGACTCATTTTAAAAAACTGTTGTGATGGCAAAACTACGCGTCCAATCAGGCCTAATGGCTTGTCATCCAACCCCGTTTGCTGGCTCACGTAGCATTGCCAAACCTTAAGTGAAGCATCGCTCCACCGAAAATACTTCACCTGTTTTAAGCATATGAAAACAGGCTCTTGCTAATTTATGCGCCACTGCTTTAATCGCCACAATGCCGTTACGTTTGGCTTTCTTGCGCTGATAAAATTTCTTCGCAGCTTCGCTGTAGCGTATTGCAAAGTTAGCTGCCTCGACATACGCCCACGCCAAGAAGCGATTACCATTCTTGGTATTGCCTTCGCCTTTCTTCTTGCCGTTGGACGTATGTATGCTACCAACACAACGGCAATACGACACATAATTCCCGACATCTTTAAATCGTTCTATCGAGCCCGTTTCCAACAGAATTACGGTTGCCAGTACATCACCAATTCCTGCCACACTCTTGAGTAATGGAAAGCCTGGGTGATGTCGACAATGGCTTGCCAGCGCCTTCTCAATCAGATCGATTTGTTGATCTGTCGATTGCATCAAACTTACATTGGCTTTCATCGCCAATGACGCCATTGCCTCCAGACCCATTGCATCAATATCATTACAGGACAATTTCTTAATGAGATTGCTCGACAAATGCGCGCCTCGTTGTTGATCCATTTGCGTTTCGATTGACAAGATATGTGTCGATCGTTGCTGTACTAATTGCATACGCTTACGTGCCAAATCACGAACTGCACGCTGTTCTTTCGGCATAATGTGCCCAGTTGGCAATAGGCCTAAACGAAACACATGCGCCAAATGACGTGCATCGGATTCATCGCCACGATGCTTTAACCCGTCATATTGCTTGATAGCCGTTGTATTTGCCAAGTGCACTTGAAAACCTTGTGCTTGCAAGCCATCGACCAACCAATACCAATTGAAGGTTGACTCCACCACGACACCCACCAATTGCGATTGATACGGCATCAACGCGCCACATATTTCTTCCAAATTATTTGGATGCCTTCTGCTATAAATGACTTTGTCTGATTCATCCAAAATAACCACAACACTATTGTTCGAATGTAGGTCTATGCCGCAAAATAACATACCGTCCTCCCCGTTAAAGTTTCGTTTCGCAACTCAACTTTACTCCAACGACATACGCTATTGGAGGGAGGCGGCTAGATGATTATCAG
>NZ_JACOFU010000017.1 GCF_014284275.1 Affinundibacterium amnicola
TAAAATGGCAAAAGGTAAGTTCGAACGCACCAAGCCGCACGTTAACGTCGGTACAATTGGTCACGTGGATCACGGTAAAACGACATTGACAGCAGCGATTGCGACAGTATTGTCTAAGAAATTTGGCGGCGAAGCTAAAGCATACGATCAAATCGATGCGGCTCCAGAAGAAAAAGCACGCGGTATTACTATTAATACAGCGCACGTAGAATACGAAACAGCAACACGTCACTACGCACACGTTGACTGCCCAGGCCATGCTGATTATGTTAAAAACATGATTACTGGTGCTGCTCAGATGGACGGCGCGATTTTGGTTTGCTCCGCAGCTGACGGTCCAATGCCACAAACACGTGAGCACATCTTGTTGGCACGTCAAGTTGGTGTTCCATACATCATCGTTTTCCTGAACAAATGCGACATGGTTGATGACGCTGAGTTGTTGGAATTGGTTGAAATGGAAGTTCGTGAATTATTATCTAAATACGAATTCCCAGGTGACGACTTGCCTATCGTTCAAGGTTCTGCAAAATTGGCGCTTGAAGGCGACAAAGGTCCATTGGGCGAAGAAGCGATCATGAAATTAGCTGATGCTTTGGATTCTTATATTCCAACACCAGAACGTGCTGTTGACGGCGCATTCTTGTTGCCAGTAGAAGATGTATTCTCTATTTCTGGTCGTGGTACTGTTGTAACTGGCCGTATCGAGCGCGGTATCGTTAAAGTCGGTGAAGAGATCGAAATCGTTGGTATTAAAGACACAGTTAAAACGACATGTACTGGTGTTGAAATGTTCCGCAAATTGCTGGATCAAGGTCAAGCTGGTGACAACGTTGGTGTCTTGTTGCGCGGTACTAAGCGTGAAGATATTCAACGTGGTCAAGTTTTGGCAAAACCAGGTTCCATCAAGCCGCATGATCATTTCACAGGCGAGATCTACGTTTTGTCTAAAGATGAAGGTGGTCGTCATACACCATTCTTCAACAACTACCGTCCACAGTTCTACTTCCGTACAACGGACGTAACTGGTTCAATCGAGTTGCCGAAAGACAAAGAAATGGTCATGCCAGGTGATAACGTTTCTATCACAGTAAAATTGATCAACCCGATCGCGATGGAAGAAGGTCTCCGTTTCGCGATTCGTGAAGGTGGTCGTACTGTTGGTGCAGGTGTTGTTGCTAAAATTATCGCTGGTTAATT
>NZ_JACOFU010000018.1 GCF_014284275.1 Affinundibacterium amnicola
ATGATGATCAACCAACGATCACGACAGTCGAACCAGGTGCACCAGGTGTTGCAGGTGACACGGTCATCGAAGGTAATGATCTGGTCTACACAGTCAGCTTAAGCGCAGCGACAACGATTGCGTCGACTTATGCCTACAACTTAGGTGGTGGTACAGCAACTGCGGGTAGTGATTACAACAGCACAGCGACATTCAACAATGGTGTCACTTTGGTTGGTGGCAATCTGATTGTTCCAGCCGGTGTTTCTAGCTTCACAGTCACCGTCGCCACGATCAATGATGCTGTCGTTGATAGTGCCTCTCCAGAATCTTTACCATTAGTGATTGGTGGCGTGACAGGTAATGGCGGCATCATCGATGATGATCAACCAACGATCACGACAGTCGAGCCAGGTGCACCAGGTGTTGCTGGTGACAATGTGGTTGAAGGCAATGATCTGGTCTATACAGTTTCTTTGTCCGCAGCGACAACCATCGCTTCGACCTATGCCTACAACTTAGGTGGTGGCACAGCAACTGCGGGTAGTGATTACAACAGCACAGCGACATTCAACAATGGTGTCACTTTAGTCGGTGGTAACTTAATCGTTCCAGCCGGTGTTAGCAGTTTCACAGTCACAGTCGCCACAATTAACGATGCAGTCGTCGACAGTGCTTCCCCAGAATCCTTACCGTTAGTGATCGGTGGTGTGACAGGTAACGGTGGCATCATCGATGATGATCAACCAACGATCACGACAGTCGAACCAGGTGCACCAGGTGTTGCTGGTGACAATGTGGTTGAAGGTACGAGCTTGGTCTACACGGTATCCTTGTCAGCAGCGACAACGATTGCGTCGACTTATGCCTACAACTTAGGTGGTGGTACAGCAACTGCTGGTAGTGATTACAACAGCACAGCGACATTCAACAATGGTGTCACTTTGGTTGGTGGCAATCTGATTGTTCCAGCCGGTGTTTCTAGCTTCACAGTCACCGTCGCCACGATCAATGATGCTGTCGTTG
>NZ_JACOFU010000019.1 GCF_014284275.1 Affinundibacterium amnicola
TGAACTGACCCCAGAAAGTTGGACAGTTTGTTGGCTAGGCATGCAAGGGCTGATTTCTGTATTGCACAGGACTCAGCCCTTTTAGTTTCAGTTTGATCCTATCGTGATTATAGTAGTGAATGTATTCTTTAATGCCACGCTCAAGTTGTTCAACGCTGGCGAATTTATTTAAATAGAAGAATTCTGTCTTCAAGACAGCGAAGAAACTTTCCATCGCGGCATTATCGAGGCAATTTCCTTTGCGTGACATGCTTTGTGCAAGGCCCTTTGACTGCAATGAAGCTTGGTAAGCGGGCATGCGGTATTGCCAGCCTTGGTCAGAATGTAAGATCGGTCTATCCTTTGGCGAGAGTCGGTCGAAAGCTTTAGTAAGCATCGCATCAATCATTTTATAAACGGGTCTTCTTGCCGTTTCAAAGGCAATGATTTCGCCATTAAACAGATCTAAAATCGGTGATAAATAAAGCTTCTCTCCCGCGACATTAAACTCCGTCACATCGGTTGCCCACTTCTGATTTGCTTCGGTAGCTTTAAAATCTCGTTGCAATAGATTGGCTGCTGCCAAGCCAACATTGCCTTGGAATGAACGATATTTCTTTGGGCGAACCAAAGATTTTAATCCCAACAGCTTCATCAATCGTTGCACCGTTTTATGGTTAATCAATTCTCCCAATTGTCGTATTGTCGCCGTCACGCGACGATAGCCGTAGCGACCATGATGCTTGTCATAGATGGTGCGAATGCGTTGCTTGATCGCAGCATACTTATCGTCGAGAAGCGATTGTTTGCGTTGGTAGTAAAACGTACT
>NZ_JACOFU010000002.1:0-294523 GCF_014284275.1 Affinundibacterium amnicola
GTAAGGCATGCCGCCAGCGTTCAATCTGAGCCAGGATCAAACTCTTCAGTTTAATCTCTGTTACTTGTTTCCATTTCTGGAATTCGTTCTTTCGAACGAGTCGCTCACTCAAAATACTGACAGTTGCGACAATGATTGCTCACTATCGCGTCTTATCTTTACTTCTTGTGAACATTTGATATTTTTTAAGTTTCTTAGCTACCGAAGTAACTAATCGCCTCTTTATCAAGTGCCCACATTTATTGACTGTTAATTGTTAAAGATCTTATTCTTTTCCACTTAAACTCACCCGAAGGATTTTGTTTTTGCTACGAAGCGTTGTGTTCGTCAGCAGCAGAGAAATGAGATTATGCAGCACTTCTTTATTTTCGTCAACCCCCTGTTTTTACTACCGTTTAAATTTGAGTTTCTTCAACTTAATTCAAACATCAGGAACTTAACGACCAGCTACTTGCATACTTACTTATTTCACACCCGCATTTCTGCGGGAGGCGAACTATAGCAAGCATCGCTCCCCTTTGGCAAGGTTTATTTGGATAAACTGAATAAATCATATAAATCGCCCAACAATGACTACTTATCAGTGTTTACTTACATGAATGAAAGTCTAAGCACAAAAGAAAAACGCCCCAAATGTGGGGCGCTCTAACATCTACCAAAAAATACAAATTACCCTTGAACCCGCAGTGAAAAATCCACTGCCCTAACATCCTTAGTGAGAGCACCAATAGAAATTCGATCAACGCCAGTCTCAGCAATCGCACGAACCGTGCTCAAGTCCACCCCACCAGAAGCCTCCAGCAAAGCGCGGCCATTATTAATCACTACCGCTTCACGCATCATAGAAGTATTAAAGTTATCCAATAAAATTGAACTCGCACCAGAATCCAATGCCAACCGCAATTGACCCAATGATTCAACTTCAATTTGCACACTAATTTGCCGGTCGTATTTTGCAATAACCTCACTAGCATTCTTCAATGCTGGAACGACACCACCGGCGGCGGCAATATGATTCTCTTTAATCAGAATGCCGTCATACAAAGCCAAACGTTGATTTTTTCCACCGCCAACACGCACAGCATATTTTTGAGCCAAACGCATTCCAGGCAAAGTCTTGCGGGTATCCAAAATCGAAGCAGGCGTTCCTTCAATTAACTCTACATAACGACGCGTCGCAGTGGCAACACCCGACAAAAGCTGCATAAAATTAAGCGCACTACGTTCAGCAGTTAACAAGCTACGCGCCGGCGCCTGGATTTTGCATACAACAGTATCGACACTCATCAGAGCACCTTCAGCATATTGCCAATCAACCACAATAGAGCTATCAAGTGCAAACATCACAGCATCAAACCAAGGCGCACCACAAAGCACAGCTTCTTCACGCACCACAACATGCGCAATAACCCTCGCATCAGATGGCACCAACTCGCCCGTCAAGTCACCACTACCAACATCCTCAAGCAAAGCAAGTTTGACGCTAGCATTCAAAGCATTCGACAAATCCAAATCAAATGGAGCAAAATTATTTTGCAAATTCGTATTTTGAAAACTCATAGCCATCCTTAAGCTGGGCCAACACCAGAAAATAGTTTTCCATCTTGCGCCAAATCGCCACTCGCTTTTACATTAGCCTTACGAGCCGCAGCAAAATCAAGCATCCTATCGATTGAGCGCTTCGCCTCCCTCCCAACAACAGGGTCAACTTGAATTTGATTCTCACCAGTCTCAAGCACATGCAACAGATTACGCAGACCATTCATTGCCATCCAAGGACAGTGCGCACAACTCTTACAAGTTGCACTATTACCAGCCGTTGGTGCCACAATAAATTTTTTGCTAGGCGCAGCAATTTGCATTTTATGCAGAATACCGTTATCGGTCGCAACAATGAATTCTTGCGCATCCATCGTTTTCGCGGCATTAATCAATTGCGATGTAGACCCAACTACATCCGCCAAAGCCACGACCGCCGCAGGCGATTCTGGATGCACCAAAATTTTAGCGTCAGGATGAGACTCTTTCAGAATTTCTAATTCAATTCCTTTAAATTCGTCATGCACAAGACACGAACCCTGCCACAACAACATGTCAGCGCCAGTTTGTTTTTGAATATAGCCACCTAAGTGCTTATCCGGCGCCCAAAGAATTTTCTTGCCCTGCGCATGCAGATGCGCCACGATATCCAAACCCACACTAGAGGTCACCATCCAATCAGCACGTGCCTTCACTGCCGCACTAGTATTCGCATAAACGACCACAGTACGATCAGGATGAGCATCACAAAAAGCCGCAAATTCTTCTGGATCACAACCAAGATCCAAAGAGCAAGTCGCGTCCAAATCTGGCATCAAGATCGTCTTTTCAGGACTGAGTATTTTCGCAGTCTCCCCCATAAACTTAACACCAGCAACAATCAAAGTCTTCGCTGCATGATCGCGCCCAAAACGCGCCATCTCTAAAGAATCAGAAACGCAACCACCAGTCTCTTCCGCCAAATCCTGCAAATCAGAATCAACATAATAATGCGCTACCAACACAGCTTGCTTTTCTTTTAGCAGATCAGCAATACGTTTTTTTAACTGGATCTTTTCATCCAAGCTCGGCGCATCCGGCACACGCGCCCACGCCGACGCAGTACAACTACTACCAACATCCATCTGAGGACGCTCAAATTCAATAACTTTGGTCGCTTCCATTTCAAGTCTCAAAGTGAAAACCGCTAGTTTAACAGCAATAAAAAAACCCGCGTCTTGCATGCAGGACAGGTTTTCAATTTTCTTATTTTCAAACAATCACGACTAGAGGTGACACTCGAATCAAAATAGGCTAAAAAAGCTAAAGGATTAACGATACTGTTTTTCCACATAATGCAAGCATCGTCACTGAAACAGTCAAAGCTAGCGGTTAGCCAACACGCCAAGTATAAGCAACATCAAAACTCAGACTACCAATTAAAAGTCGAATCCTTGCATCCTTAAATTCCAAATAACGATAATTCACTGGTGTGGCAGGGACTAAATATTTAGTAACTTTATGCGAATAAAGCCACACTGGTCTATCTCGATAAATATACCGTACATTGATAATCAAAAGTTAATCCGAGATTCCAACCGACAAAGAATAATTAAAGAGGTTTATGCTTTCTTTCAAATCTTCAGATAGTGCACCGGCTCCGAAATGGAGTAAACACAACAGTTGTCAATTTCAATTCATTGTGCGGAGTCTACACTTCAAGCCAATGACCTCATTGATCGGGTGACTCTCCAATGACAAATCAATGGCGACGATTATTAACTTACCTTAAGATCGCAGAGCTATAGGCTAAAACATAATCGCAAAGCTTTATACACACACTAGTCCGCCTTTGCTCTCCACTTCCCATTGTTATATTCGTAGCCCCGAGGTCCATCAACATCAATTTGCCATCCGTTTGCATGCTGGTGAAATTGATGAACCTCCACACCTATCACGACGCCTCCGCTTCGATTGAATCGAATGCAGTTAACCATAGGCAAAATCTGTGTCGGTAATGTAGGTCCAACACTAGGTGGCACACCTCTCACAAAAAGTGCTTTGTCTTTGAGGCCTGGTACTACGTCCGGAGAGTGTTCATGGCCGCACATAAACAATAGTGGCCCCTCGCCAGCCAAGCCCTGAAGATTGCTCTGAACCATCTTCGAAAGCCCATCCCAAATATTGGACTCGTGCCTATGCGCCAAGACAAGTAGACACTCCGAATTTTTTCGCACTGCAGAAACGGCTGTAACCGCCGCATTTATTGTTTTGCGCAAGTCGTCCTCGCCCACCCCGGCTTGATGGTCATCAATTGCATAGCGCTCTACGTTTAGCTCCAATACCACAATGCCAGAACTTAAAAAACGCGTATTTAATCGATAGCCAGGACTAAGTATCCAATCTTCAGAGTGTTCTGTGACATCTGCCTCAAAATCATAATAAGGTTTCCAAGCCAAGTTTCGAATCCACTCGTTTTCTTTCACCGTAATTGATTCAACTTTATAGGGAACAGAAGTTGAAATATTTGCAGCCAATGCAACTGGGCGAGAGAAATCATGATTACCTGGGCAAACGAATACACGATCTCTTGCAATCCCCGTTTCCACACCTTCTATTACTCGATTGTTGAACAATGCCTCGAAGTATTCCTTAGCCAACTGATATTGGCTTGGATTTCCTCGATCAGCTATATCTCCGGTAATGGCAAGGAAGTCAGCCATCTGTAGCCCACAACTTCGACGAGCCAACCTTAGAGAGATTAATGAGCCGACATCCCAACTGGCCTTGCCAAAATGTGGGTCTGTGATATGTAGAATCTCAATAGGATCATCAGAATTTTTCACGAAGCGTAGGTCCTGTCCACGTGCACGAGCCAACAACGCACCCACAATAAACGCAACCTCCGATTGCTCAACACCTTCAACGGCTCGACTAATCGATGACCAAGTCAGAAATTGAAATGGTGCAAGGTCGCTGCCCTTTCCGACTAATCGATTGGCACGCTCAATAGCCTCATTGGAATCAAACCGAGCGCTGACCAACAATAGAGGCCACCTTTCATCAATCAATTTTTGATCAAGCTGACTAACAGATTTTGGTGACCAAACTGCGCTATCAAGAACCATATCGACAACAGCTAGAAACGGTTGTCCAACCGAAGTTACTACCTTCGCCACTGCATCAAGAGTGGAGCAATATTGAACATCGAACGCCCACTTACCGAGGTGAAATTCCGAAACCTGGGCGAACCACTTCTTATATATTTCTTTACGTCCGTCATCTTTACGTTCACCGTCCAATTGGTCGTCAACGACCATTACAAGTACTGTACCGATCTGATTATCTTTCATGTCATCTCCAGAATTGAACCTAATGATGGAATACGAATACGAATTTCGAAATAATTTTCTTTGAATATAGTTGACTCCACTTGAACACCAAAACTGTCCAACCCTGCAACCTTTGGCTTGTATACTGATACTGCCTCACTCGATGCTAAACCAGTAACAACAACAACAGTAATTCCTAATCTGACTGGTTCGACATTTAAATCAAACCATATCCAAGCTTTAGCCACTTCAACTAAACCTCTAAATTCGAGACAATCTGGCGGAGAGCGCTCTACGCTCTTCCCTTTAATGTTTGAGAAGACTTCGCTAAACAATTTTGCCAATTGATCCCCTAGCGGAAAATAGTCACCCACTCCTTCAGGCCAAACAAGGGTACGAGCCATCATCGTCGGTACTACATCTTTCAAAAAGACTAATTTATTGTCTTCAACTCCTTTTTGAACAATTTCTAAAAAAGCGTCATACACCAAAGGCGAATCAGCTCTGTCCCCATACCGAACTAGCGTCTTGTGTAATAAATCCACAAAAGCGCCAAACGTTTCATTAACTTTCAACAAATACGTGCCAGCAGAAACTTCTTCGGACACGGCAAATTTCCTTAATTCTTCAATCTTCAAAATAATTTCATTTGTGGTTCGACCCAGCGTATCACCCACAAATCGAGCATCACAACGTGCCAAGAGACTAGCCAAGCGATTTAAGCGTGACAAAGTACTGGTGAAATCCGCAGTCTTCGCCAACTCCATTTTCAAACTACCAAGCTCAGACTGCTGGCTATGACTACTTGAGCGCCCAAAAGCTTTGTCCAACATGTACCAAGTCTCTGGTATTGTCCCTTTCCTTGGCCGAAGCGAATGGTAGTTGCGATACAGCAATCCATTTGAAGGCTTGTCCTTGCAGAGCTTTTCAAACTCGTCCTGAACACCTACGGACACATCCGAGTCGGTGGTCAATGCCATAAGTGCAAGCCGAACATAAGGCGAATTGGTCACATCAGCTGTATCAAGTTGGTCTGCAAGGTCGCACAAGACAGCAAATTTACAAGATGCTGGTTGAGCGGCAAACACAATTGCAGTAAGACCTAACAGACAATTTTTCCGCTCGACTTCACTCAAAGACATATGCGATGAACTATTTAAACTTATAGTGATTTCTGCCAATAGAGATATAGCATCGTCTCGATCGGTGGCCGCAATGCTTCCACCAGCCAGCAAAAGCATAACGCAAAGTAGTTCAGCAGCATAATCTGCGCCCTTAAGGTCTAGCAAGAGCCGAGCAAGCCTAAGTGGCGTTTCAACATCACCGGTCGCACGCAAATACTCAATTACTCTGGCAGCCAACGTACTTGAAGAATACGCAGGGGTACTTGATATCTGTCTTGTCGTTGCCTCGATATCGTTGCGGAGGGAATCCACAATAGGTAAAGGATTCAATCCAAACTCTTCCCAGAAGTCAGTAATTTCCCGTGCTCGCCAAGTTCTTTCTAGTTCCTCTAAGGGCTGCACCAAGTCAGAGTGTGCATCATCGACAATTCTTCGGAGACGTCCAATTGCCGGAAGTGCACTGCACATAGGACAGTGAGCGCCCGTGCCAAGGACCGGAACATTCCATCTCCAAAAGGTTTGAGGAAAGATATTAGAGCTCGGCGCTGTTCGCTCAATTTCTGAGGGTAACTCGGGTGCCGACGAACGATTTATTAAGCCTAGAGCTCGTATATCGTTAAATCCAAGTTCAGTTAACTGTCGCGCGACATGACGAACAGTTCGATTTGTTATGAAACCAAAATCAAGAAACACTGCAATTGACCGTGCTTCACCATTGACTTCAGCAAGACTACGTGCAGAATCAGCAACCAGTGGCGAAAATCGCGTCAATCCTCCTGCAAACCGAGGCATAAAGGACAACGGCAATAGCGTTAGCGCCAGACTTGCGTCGGCATCCATTTCATTTAACCTGGACTTGACGTGATGTGCCAAGCGATATGCAATCTTATCGATAGGAAAAGCTAGAACAACCTGACTTTTTTTGCATAGCTCGACAAGTTGCTCGACCAAAAAATGGATGGCGCCGGATTCACTTGCCCCAGATTGATCTATGGCGATTTCAGCATTTAATTCAAGTAAGCTATGTCTATCCCCGTGAGCCCAATGCCCGACCTTTATCAAATGCGCTGACTCAAGCTCAGTGTAAAGCTCCTCGTCATATGCAACTGCCGCACTTTCAGCTCCAATTCTTTCTATATAAGCTGAGCGACCGACACGACGAAAACTTGCTGTGTTAGTCCTTTTTGTTGAAAGTGATGGATCCCACAACAACGCAGCTAAATGCGATGTACTAAGAACCCGAGGCGTAATATTTAAATACGGTGTTTTTATGCTATCAACAACCCCCTCCAACGACGTCCTCGGTGGCAAGCGAAAGCGCTTTAGTGTGCTACCAGAAACAGATAGGCTCCCAACAAGTACAATTTCAGTAGAATCGATCGGTGGGTCTATCAACCATTTTTTTGCATCATGCAAAGAGGCACCAACTAGCCCATCAAGCGCATGGTGACTAGCCTGTGGAAATAAAGCGAGAATGCGTCTAAGGGAGCGACGAATACATCGTGCGGCTTCGCCGTCTTGTATAAGCTGTGCAAAATTTAAGTAGTATGGCAATATATCTTGGCCACCTGCCGTAGGCCAAAGGACATCTCTAAGCAAAATCGGATTATGGACTGCGGAATCACTTAGTTCATGAACGCGCCGCCACACGGCGGCTGAATCACATACCCTTAATTCCTCAAGCAAAAATACCAAACGATTGTCAAGTTTCGAAATATTTGAGGTAGCACGCTCAACGCTCACCTGCGTCATGCCGTCATGACGTGGTTTGAAATTTAATTTCAATTCTGTACAACAAAGATCCTCAGTGACTAGAAAAATTGATGCATCTCCCGTCCATAAACCAAGCTCAAAACGTTCGCGCTTAGGGAACAGATTTTCGATAACCCAAACGGTGTCCACTGCTTGGTATCGACCCAAGTCACACAGATAAAGCAATGAATTTTTACGTCGCGAATTCGAAGTGCCAATTAGCCAGGATACAATTATCTTATTAACAAGATTTTTTCGGCAACTCTATTAACTCTTATAACAGTGGCGCCAAGTGACCGACTCGTATGCTCACGCACCCGCCTTTCAACGCTTTCCAAACCCTCACCACTTCGAATATCGATGACCTTTGATGACAAGATTCTCGGAGGCTTCGAGTCAGCCAATTTCTTGATAATTGATTGACGAATTTTAAAATTTGCAGGCTTATCTGAGCTAAACCATTGACTATTGAGATCAGGAATCACCGCCGGGCTAATGCCTAAATGAAAGATCGTACCAGTTAAAGCGTCACTGGTTTGTATGTGCCCCCCCGAGGAGACGACATTATCAGTAAAGCCTGGGGGTCTTGGATGCGGACCTGCCAGCCACTCTCTACCTGTGATAATCATGGACCGGTCATTTCCGCCACCATGACTCAGGATTTTATGCAAATGCATCAAACCGGTTGAGCTACCTCGTAAGCGCGAGACTTCACGTTCGCCTCTATCATGTCTCGAAAGTGGTTTTTGAAAAAGTAGAGAAGCTGTTAACTGTAGGGGATGATGGGATGAATTCTTAGCCCTTAAAGATTGCAAATCTTCGTTTTTCCAAGCATCGAGATCAGCAAAAAGTCCCTTTCCAACATCGAGTACAAAAATCTCAATTTGTAGCTGCTTTTCGTTCAAAAGTACTTTTCCAAGCAGACGTGACTTGGAAATTTCCAACACTCGAGCAGCTCTCGCTTCATCGCTTTGAGTCTGTCGCACCCTCGCATAAAGACCAACATACCCTGGAATTGATTCGGAATATGCATGCTCTGCTGCGTTTTCCACCAGCTCAAGCAATATTTGATTTAGTCGTTGCAGTGTTACATCCCGGTACTTACGCGAATCGGTTTTGAACTTAAACAGTGACGTATCCGCCATCTTCAGCAATTCTCGAACTTTTTCCCTTACTAAAGAAGTCAAATTTGGGGAAGACGGTACTGGAAGCTTCCAAATAGTCACAGGCAATACGACGGCATCTCCGTAAATCATTTCAACACGGGAACGATTAATTGATTCCCGAAGTCTTTTCAATCCTGCTGCACCCACATGCCAAAGGCCTAGATTTCCTTTATCGCCATCCTTGTCAAATTGAAACCGAACAATAAGGTCTTGGCGACAACAAAAAGCTGACAAAAAACCGTGGAATGATAGAAACTTCAAAGTGCGCCTCCGCCGCATTGCAGCATCATGGGTACTAGCACCCTCGCCCAAGTCAATTTCAACTATCCGGCCGACCTCGGAAAACGACATTAGCTCTGTTGCTATTGCTAGGATCGGCAATGGTGAAACCCATTCACAATTCGCAAAACTAATTCGCACCTTTGCATTCAAGTTCACCCGATTCTGACGTTGAAAGGCGGGAAAAAAGTCCCGAACCCAATCATCAAAAAGTAGCTTAGGGAGCCTATCAAGCTCGATTTCATCCGTCTCAAGTAATTCGAGTGACTGCATCTACATCTACCTTTCTCGAAATGCGACACTTCTTGAAAATCTGCCTTTCAAGTTATAACCGCGAATTTTATGTTTCTTGTAGCTAGTCTGCAACCTGAGTTCGAGACGGGAGGGACATTCAGCGTGTGTCCACATCTGACTTGAGAAGGACCATAAATTCAAGCCTGCCGAAAGAATTATTCTAACCTAGTCACGTAATCTTAAGTGCAATTAATTGCAAGTTAAATACGACAGCCAACTATTTCCTAATTACATCAATCAGGCTCCGTCGCATTGACATGAGCAATTATCGATGGATTAAAAAATGGAGCTAATGTTCACTCTAACGCAGCTTAAACTAACATATATGGGCAAAGGAAATCTTCGTAAAACGCTTTCAATTTTTTATATTTACGAATTTGGGTCGATAGTATTGACGAGGATACCAGCAGTGCAAAGTTATTTACGAAGCAGCGCTAACAGCGATCAAGTTTCGGGGTGCAGACTGCAAACTTGTGTGGTTCTTGCACACCCGCTTGATTTGAGGTGCATTGATGGACCGCTAAATTATTCAGTTAAGTCGCAAGCATGGTCTGCCAAATTCAAGCGACCTTAATTGGAATAATAGCAGCGCCATTTTTCAACTTGCACAAATAGTCAGCCCACGCTTGCATCATCTTGCGCCTGTCCTCGATGTACTTGGCTTTCTGGTATACGCCTTTAACACCTTGCGCTAGGTGCGACAATTGACGGTCTATGGTGTTTTCGTCCCAGCCAAGCTCTGCCAACATGGTCGCCGCCGTGTGCCTAAAGCCGTGCGGATGAATCACGTCACCACCGTAGCCCAACGATTTCAAAGCCTGATTGATCGTAATCTCTGATAGTGGCCTTTGCCCTGACCGGACACCGAACACATACTCACCCATGCCAGTAAGCGGCTGCAAAGCTTTTAGCAATTCTACGACTTGCGTGGCTAACGGTACGATGTGGTCAATCTTGGTCTTGGTGCTGAAATAGCGCCACTCTTTTGTTTCAAGGTTGATGTCTGCCCATCGTGCGGTTCTTAGCTCCATTGGTCGAGTGAAGACTAAAGGCAATATGCGTAAGGCTGCCACCGTAACAGGTGCGCCGCTGTAGGTCTCGACATCGCGCATGAGCTGACCGAGTAGCTTAGGGTCTGTGATGTGTGAGAAATTCTTTTGCACATGCACCTCAAGAGCACCGCGCAAATCAGTCGCTATGTCACGCTCAGCCCTGCCTGTGGCGATTGCATAGCGCCATAGCTGCCCCATCTGTTCACGCACTCGGTTAGCGGTCTCGGTAACGGATTTACCTTGTTTGTTTTTTCTGGACTCAACACGGCGCAAGCATTCCAGTAAGGCAGGTGCCTTTATGTCAATCATAGGCAACTTACCCAGATACGGTATCAGGTCGTTTTTCAAATACGCCATTGTGCGGTTGCTATGGCTTGCAGATAGCGGCTTAATCTTAGTTTCAAACCACTCTAGCGCGACCTCTTCAAAGGAACCGGACAAAGGCAGGCCGCTTGCCTCACGTTGAATGGTTTCTTTATGTTGGGTTTGCTCTATGCGTTCAGTGCGCTTCGTTTCGCTGGGGTCAATACCAGAAGCAAGCAATTCATTTGCATCTGCCCGTTTGCTTCTAGCGACTACTAGCGATACATCAGGGTATTTACCGAAAGCTAGACGCAGCCGCTTGCCATTGAATCGATAATCCATGCGCCAATACTTAGCACCATTTTCATTCACCAGAAGAAACAAGCCACCACCATCGGATAATTTATAAGGCTTATCTTTGCCTTTGGCATTTCTTAGGGTGGTGTCAGTCAGTGCAGTAGCAAGTTTAGGCATGGTGGGCAATCTCTCTATGAAGATGCTTGAGATACCGTCAAAAATGTGGAGTTTTGACGGTACTTTTTTTTGGCGGTATCTGTATTTTTCCGAAGTACCGTCAAAAGTACCGTCAAAAACTTGGGCTGTCAAGAAACGGCTTGGCACGTCCTGAAACAAAAAACCCGCGTTCTCATAGTGAGTAACGCGGGTTTGAATACTTCTTGGTACTGCCTGAAACGTACTAATGGTGCCCGAGGCCGGAATTGAACCGGCACGCCCCTTTTACGGAAAGCGGCGGATTTTAAGTCCGATGTGTCTACCAGTTTCACCACTCGGGCACTCAACTTGCATCTAGCGATTTGCTAGCTTGTTACTTAATGATAATTCGAAACTTAACTATCAAAATTCTTGGAGGCGGGGGTCGGGATCGAACCGGCGTCTACGGCTTTGCAGGCCGCTGCATAACCACTTTGCTACCCCGCCAAGGGCTGCTATTTATTTGAACTATTTTCAAAACAACTCAAATAAAACGCGGAACAACTATCGAACAAAAAAGGGAAGCTGTGCTCCCCTTCGGAATTTGGAGCGGGAGAAGAGTCTCGAACTCTCGACCTCAACCTTGGCAAGGTTGCGCTCTACCAACTGAGCTACTCCCGCATATCACTACTTAATACTACATCGCCATTCCAAAAAAACTTGGAGCGGGAGAAGAGTCTCGAACTCTCGACCTCAACCTTGGCAAGGTTGCGCTCTACCAACTGAGCTACTCCCGCATATCACTACTTAATACTACATCGCCATCCCCAAAAAAACTTGGAGCGGGAGAAGAGTCTCGAACTCTCGACCTCAACCTTGGCAAGGTTGCGCTCTACCAACTGAGCTACTCCCGCATTGCGACAACAGCCGTGCATTATATAGCACCAGAAAAAGTTGTCAAGATTTATGATCCATAAGTTGCTCTGCTTTTTCTTTAATCAGTGGCCAAGCCTTCTGCAAATAATAAAACATCGACCAGACAGTTAACACTGCTGCCACCAACAACAAGATCTGCCCCCACAAAATCGTATCGATCACACCAAACAAATCGCCATAAAAAAGTAGCATGGGAATCGCGACCATCTGCGCCACCGTTTTGATTTTCCCCAAAGAACTGACTGCAACTGACTTCGAAGCACCAATCTGTGCCATCCATTCACGCAACGCGGAAATCGTAATTTCGCGACCAATAATGATAAATGCAATGACTGCATTGACTCGATTCCACTGCACTAAAACAAGCAAGGCACCTGCAACCATTAACTTATCAGCGACAGGATCTAAGAAAGCACCGAATGCCGAAGTTTGTTCCCAACGACGCGCTAAAAAACCATCCAACCAATCTGTCACCGCAGCGACGATAAAAATCACAGTCGCAGCAAGATTTTTTTCAAATGGACTGAGCATGGTGTCTGGCAAATAAAAAACTCCGACCACCAAAGGAATCAGTGCTACACGCAACCAGGTCAACAAGATAGGAAAATTAAAAGGCATTTTTTAAAATCGAATAGAAGTTCATTACATTATATTTTGCCTGACGCTTATAAAGTCATTTAATTTAAATGATCATGAAAGAAAGCAACGAAAAATACTTTAAGCAATCTCTAAAAATGAAAAATACCAAATCAGACCAGCTATGAGAAAAATGTATATTCGCCGCCTAAACAAGCTATCTAGAAAATAAATCGATTCTTGCCACAACACGTCACCAGCAAGTTTTAATTCAAGCTTGAGATTACCAGAGATGCCATTTATCTCAAGCGCTGATAAATTTCTTCAGCTAAAGCTCGCGAAATACCCTCTACCGCCATCAGGTCTTCAACACTGGCATCTTCTACACCTTTGATACCGCCAAAGCGTGTCAATAAACGTTGACGACGCTTAGGGCCAACACCATCGATGTCTTCAAGCTTAGAGCTTTGTCTCGCCTTCGCCCGTTTAGCTCGCATGCCCGTGATCGCAAAACGATGCGCTTCATCGCGCACCTGTGCAATCAACATGAGAGCAGCAGATTCTTTACCCAACTCTTTCGATTCTCTGCCATCGACAAAGACCAAAGTTTCAAGGCCAACTTTACGACCTTCCCCTTTGGCAACACCGACAATCAAGCTCGTATCCAAGCCTAATTCTTCAAACACTTGTCGTGCGACTTCTACTTGTCCTTTACCACCGTCAATCAAAACGATGTCTGGCATGATTGCGCTAATGTCAGCGAGATCCTCGTTCGCAATTCCAAATTTTTCAAAACGGCGATAAATCACCTGACGCATCGCCGCATAATCATCACCTGGCGTAATGTCTTTAATATTAAATCGTCGATACTCGGCATTTTGCATGGCGTGATGATGAAACACGACACAAGAGGCTTGCGTGGCTTCTCCATGAGTATGACTAATATCAAAACATTCGATACGAAATTGATCGATGTCAGGCACTTCCATGTCCAACGCATCGAGCAAGGCCTTGGTTCGCAATTGCTGCGCGCCCTGCTCGGATAACGCGCGCGCTAACGCTAAACGCGCACCTTTTTCAGCCATTTCCAACCAAGCACGTTTTTGTTCTTGCGGTTGAAAGCTAAGGTGAATGCGATGTCCACACTGCTCCATCAAAGCCAGGAGCAATTCAGGAACATCAATTTCCACATTCAAAATAATTTGGCTCGGTATGAACTGATCAATATAGTGCTGCGCAATAAACGCAATCATCACTTCAACATCAATCGTCTCATTCAACGCGGCCTGTGCCAACTCAAGATGACTAGGAAAATATGAGCGATCACCGAGATGGCGTCCACCTCGCACCATGGCTAAATTCACACACGCACGACCACCGTCAACCGCGACGGCGATAATATCGATATCGGCATCACCAGCCAGTTCCATACTTTGCTGATGCAAAACTTTAGACAGTGCGGACATTTGGTTACGCACAACTGCTGCTTTTTCAAACGCTAACTCTTGTGCGTAATTGAGCATTTTATGTTCTAGCTTATCCAATACTTCCGACTGCCGCCCGCGCAAAAAATTTGCCGCATTTTCCACATCGGCTTGATAATCCTGCGCGGAAATAAAATCGACACAAGGCGCACTACAACGATGAATTTGATGCAGCAAACATGGTCTTGTGCGATTGGCAAAAACACTGTCTTCACAACTGCGCAATAAGAAAATCTTCTGCAATAACTGCATCGATTCTTTCACCGCCCAAGCTGATGGAAAAGGACCAAAATATTGATGTTTTTTATCGATCGCACCGCGAAAGTAAGTCATGCGCGGTGTTTTTTCTTGGGTAATTTTTAGATAGGGATAAGACTTATCGTCACGAAACAAAATGTTATATCGCGGCTTTAGAGCCTTGATCAAATTATTTTCCAAGATCAAAGCTTCAGCTTCGCTGCGTGTGACCGTGGTTTCGAGGCGAGCAATCTTTGCCACCATCATGGCGATCCGCGGGCTACTTAGATTTTTTTGAAAATAACTGGACACACGTTTTTTCAAATCGCGTGCTTTACCGACATAAAGCACTTGCTCATTACTATCAAAATAACGATAGACACCAGGCAAATTCGGAAGCGCTGCAACCAACTCTAATACGACCTCAGGAGCGTTGGCCGTGTCCTTACTCATGATGACCACCTGATTTACCAACACTTGAGGACATGCATGCATCGTTCACAGATGTATGCTGTTCTACGACGACATAGGCAATGGCGAACTCATCTTCGTCTGACACCGATAAATGCGCGGATAAATTTTTCGACGACATCCATGCTGCCAATTCACCATACCAATACAATTGCGGGCGTCCCAAATCAGCACTTAGAACTTGCAACGAATGCCAGTTCATCGGATGGCGAACACCCAATCCTATGGCTTTTGAAAAGGCCTCTTTTGCTGCAAATCGGGTAGCCAAAAACAGAAGCGCACGGCGTTGAGATTGCGCCGCACGCTGGTGATAAATCAATTGCTCGTCTTTGCCTAAGATTTTCTCTACGAAGCGCTGAGGATGGCGCTCCATTGTCGCTTGAATACGCGAGATTTTAATGATGTCTGTACCAATACCAAAAATCATTTGGCATCCAGTCTCGCCTTCACCATCAGCGCTTTCATATCGGCAATGGCTTTTTGCCAGCCAACAAAGACTGCCTGTGCAACAATCGCATGTCCAATATTTAACTCTGAAATGCCGCGAATTGCGGCAATCGCTTGCGTATTGGTATAGTGTAGACCATGGCCTGCATTGACCTTAAGTCCTAGGCTCTGAGCAAAATCGACACCCTCCGCAATTCTGGTCAATTCCTTTGCTTGATCAAGTGCGTCATGCGCATCGGCATAACGACCTGTATGCAACTCAATAACCGGAGCACCCAAATCACGCGCGGCTTGAATTTGCTGACGGTCAGCATCAATAAATAAACTGACGCGAATACCTTCTTGCTGCAATTGCTTGGTCGCTGCCTCGACTTGTTTATAATAACGGATGGCGTCTAATCCACCTTCTGTGGTGACCTCTTCACGACGCTCAGGCACCAAGCACACGTCTTGAGGCCGAATACGGCAAGCGAAATCAATCATCTCTTGCGTCACTGCGGCTTCCAGATTCATACGCGTTAATAAACGCTGGCGTATCTCTTCCACATCTTTATCTTTAATGTGTCGACGATCTTCACGCAGATGCAAAGTAATACAATCAGCACCCGCCTCTTCCGCCAACAAAGCTGCTTTTAGTGGTTCGGGATAAATCGTGCCGCGCGCATTTCTCAATGTCGCTACATGATCAATATTAATGCCCAAATCAATGCTTTGTGTTTGTCCGTGTATGTTCATAGCTTGTGTAAATCAATTAAAATTTGACGAGTATTTAATGGGGTACCATGCAAATGAAAACTCAATAAAAACCGCATCAACTGCTTGCTTTGCACTTGCGTTAGCGGATCTGAATAATTCTCTACTGACATATCCAATAATGTTTTACCACTAACTTGCGGAAGATTTTCGGCTAAACTTGTAAGCCGCACACCAACACCTGGCTCCAAGACATACAGCTCTTCAGCAAAAATACGTGTGCGTGAACTGACGCAGTAGGTTAAGTCACCAATCAAACCAGCTTGCTGCAAAAGTTTAAGCTCAAATTTACGCAGGACTATCGCGGCAGATTCATTATGTGCTAGTTGATTCAAACTGGAAACATACGCATCAAAAAGTATCGTATTTACTTCGTCCCGCAACAAGAATTTAACTAGCAACTCATTTAAATAAAAGCCACACAACAGTGCCGACTTCTCTAATGGAAGCATACCACCAACCCACTCGGCGGTCGTTAATGTACGGATCTCAGATTTACCGGTCCATGAAATATTTAGCGGTTGAAAAGTCTGCAGCACGCTACGCAGAGCGGAGGTTGGGCGTTTGGCACCTTTCGCAACCAAGGACACTCGTCCGTGATCTCGGCTAAAAACGTCAACAATCAGGCTAGTTTCTTTATATGGATAGGAATGAAGTACGAAACCAGGTTGATGCAGAATGCGTATCTCTTTAGACGCCCTTTTAGGAGACGTTAATGCAAGGGGGGAACTTGCGCTGAGCTCATGAGTGCGTGCCCTACGTCTAGGAATCACAAGCGCTGCATTTGATTCTTTATCCAATCACATTCTCACAGATGTGCAGATTTTACTCGTAACCATAGGCACGCAGACCAGCCTCGTTATCGGCCCAACCAGATTTCACTTTCACCCAAATTTCCAAATACACCGGTCCGCCAAACAACTTCTCCATATCTTGGCGTGACTGAGTTGAGATATCTTTGAGACGTGCACCTTTATTCCCAATCACCATAGACTTATGTCCATCACGATCAACCAGAATGACAACGAATACACGACGCAAATTTCCTTCTTGCTCAAATTTTTCAATCAACACCGTGCTGGTATAAGGTAGTTCATCGCCGACAAATCGGAATAATTTTTCACGAACAATTTCCGTTGCGAGAAATTTTTCGCTACGATCAGTAATATCATCCTCACCAAAAACTGGAGGATTCAAAGGTAAATACTTACGCGTCTCGCGCTCCAAGCTATCGAGTTGAAATCTCAATGTTGCAGACACCGGTACCACCGCAGCAAACGGGAACAGGGACATCACCTTTTGCGCAAACGGCATTAAAATCGCTTTGTCTTTCACTCGATCAGACTTGTTAATCACCAGAATACACGGCACATTTTTAGGGAGTAAATCAATCACTTGCTGATCGGCCTGACCAAAAGTGCCTGCCTCAATAATGTACAAAATGACGTCTGAGGCCATCAAGGTATTGGTCACCGTACGGTTCAAAGTACGATTTAGCGGATTCGAATGACGCGTCTGAAATCCTGGCGTATCAACGTAAATATACTGCGTCTGCTCCTTCGTTTGGATGCCCGTAATGCGATGCCTCGTTGTTTGTGCCTTACGTGAAGTGATACTCACTTTGGCGCCAATCAGGGCATTCATCAAAGTCGACTTACCAACATTCGGACGGCCTACGATGGCAATATAACCACAACGATACTCAGAATTTTCTAGCATGACACTCATCTTTATTTTACTTTTTGTGAAATCTCTGGAACGGATACATCCAAAGAAAGCTGCTCTTCATTAACAAGGCTAAGCTCGGGTGATGAACTCTTTTCATTGTTCGTCTGGGCTGTTGATTGGATAGTCGCAATTCCCGCCAACTTCATTTGAGAAGCGCGTGGTTTAGCCTTTTTATTGCTTGGCGTCTTAGACAATAATTTCACAACGGTCTCTAAAGCCAGTTTAGCAGCAGCTTGCTCGCCAGCACGGCGACTTCCACCAGTACCAAATACTTGAACCTCTAATTTAGGAACCAAACATTCAATTTCGAACTCTTGATTATGTGCAGCACCATGGGTTGCGACAACATTATATTGAGGTAAGGCAATCTTCTTACTCTGCAAGAACTCCTGCAACAAAGTTTTGGCATCTTTGCCTAAAGTTGTTGGGTCAACAGAACTTAAAATAGGCTCATATAAGGATTGAATTACTTTTCGCGCGGCCTCGAAACCGGCATCAAGATAAATAGCACCAAATAAGGCTTCCAAAGTATCAGCCAGAATTGATGGCCGCCGAAAGCCGCCAGACTTCAACTCACCCTCACCCAATCGTAAAAACTGAGAGAGCTCCATTTTCTGTGCGATTTCAAACAAGGACTGCTGCTTCACCAAATTCGCACGTACTCGTGATAGATCACCTTCATCAATACTTGCAAAAGTATCGAAAAGTATCGATGCAACGACACAATTAAGTATTGAGTCGCCAAGAAATTCTAGGCGCTCATTGTGTGTGACGCTATGACTTCGGTGCGTCAATGCTTGCTGCAAAAGTGCAACATCATTAAATTGGTGCCCCAAACGCTTCTGCAGCAACTGTTCGTTCATAAATACAACTTAATCCTATTTCTTTTGAACCGTTGCATTTTTTGCAGTGGTTCCTTCATATTCAAGCAATAAACTTGCAGGTCCAACGAGTGGAATTTTCTTTGTATAGAAAAAACCAATTTCCAAGCCAGTCTCAGTTTTTTCAATAATTAAGTCTCGACCAGTAATCGACGTGATATATCCAACATCAGCTTGTTTATTAAATGCCATTTGGATCTCTGATGCTGAACCTGCATTCGTTAATTTCACAGCACTGATCGCACGCTTAATTGACATATACTCAATAACAGTCGGTGCAATTTTAGACGCCAAAACGACTAACACAGCAAGAATACCTAAAACAAATATCAAGCCGACCAAGGACATTCCTCGATTTTTTGTTTTAGTTAAATATTGATATTGATGCATAGTGTCTCTCCATTTCTATTGAAAACTACCAATTCTCTTTAAATCGCCGAAGTTCATCCAAATAAAAAAAGCTTTGCCTACAACATTCTGATCAGGAACAAATCCCCAGTAACGACTATCCTGACTGTTATCACGATTATCGCCCATCATAAAATAATGTCCCTGCGGCACGGTACATGTAACGCCTTCGACATCATAAATACAACGGTCAGCATAAGGGAAGTCCGCCTCACCAAACATCACGATGCCAGCAGGACGATCATCGTCATTCAAAATCTTATGAATCGCCTTGCCAGACTTTTCGTTAAACTGCTTGGAATAACTTAATTGCGTGCCTTCATGTAAAAAATCTGGCTGAGTTTCATATTGATTTACGACACCATTAACGCTTAACTTCTTATTTTTATAGGTGATAGTATCACCAGGCAATCCAACAATTCGTTTAATGTAATTTTGTGTCGGATCTTTAGGAAATTTAAAAACCATGACATCGCCACGTTGAGGCTCATTGATGGAAATAATCTTTTTATCTAAAACAGGAAGTCTGATTCCATAGGTGAATTTATTAACCAGAATAAAATCACCGACGAACAAAGTTGGCAACATCGATCCGGATGGGATTTTAAATGGCTCAAATAAAAAGGAACGCAGCACAAAAACAAGCGCGATGACGGGAAAAAAACTTCCTGAATATTCTACCCAGACTGGCTGCTTCAATAAACTAGCCTCAAAACTAGATCTCGTCGCTTGATCGGCATTCGCTTTCTGGTCAAACTCTTGCAAAGCAATAATAGCTTTCGCCTTGCGCTTTGGCAGAAGGACAAATCTATCCAAAGCCCAAATAAAACCCGTAACGACTAAAAGAACAAAAAGAATTAAGGCAAAGTTGCCAATTAAAGATTGCAAACTCATTTTTCTTCCACTTGTAAAATTGCCAAAAATGCCTCTTGTGGAATTTCTACAGAGCCAACTTGCTTCATCCGTTTCTTACCAGCTTTTTGTTTCTCAAGCAATTTACGTTTGCGGCTAATATCACCACCATAGCACTTTGCTAACACATTCTTACGTAAAGCTTTTACATTTTCGCGAGAAATAATATTGGCACCAATTGCCGCTTGAATTGCGACATCAAACATTTGACGAGGAATCAACTCACGCATTTTTGCGGCAACTGCACGGCCACGATAATGTGCGTTAGCGCGATGCACAATAATTGCCAATGCATCGACCTTCTCACTGTTAATCAACATATCAACTTTAACCACATCAGACGCCCGATATTCTTTGAACTCATAGTCCATCGACGCATACCCACGCGAAGTCGATTTTAATCGATCAAAGAAATCCAAGACGATTTCGGCCATCGGCATTTCATAGGTAAGCTTGACTTGACGCCCATGGTAATTCATATCCATCTGTACGCCACGCTTAGAGGTACACAAGGTAATCACAGAACCAACATACTCCTGCGGCATATACAAATTGACCGTTACGATAGGCTCACGAATCTCTTCAATCTTTGACGGCTCTGGCATTTTTGATGGATTATCAACCATCAAAATACTTCCATCCCCCATCACAACTTCATAAACAACTGTTGGTGCAGTCGTAATGAGATCCATGTCAAATTCGCGCTCTAATCGCTCCTGCACAATTTCCATGTGCAACAAACCAAGGAAACCGCAGCGAAAGCCAAAGCCCAAGGCTTGAGAGACTTCAGGTTCATACATCAAGGCAGCATCATTCAGCTTCAACTTCTCTAATGAATCACGCAATGCATCATATTGATTCGCCTCAACAGGAAACAAGCCAGCGAACACTTGCGGCTGTACTTCTTTAAAACCCGGCAATGGTTCTGCTGCCACTCGGCCAACTGTCGTAATCGTGTCACCGACTTTAGCGGCTTTCAACTCTTTAATTCCGGCGATAATAAAACCAACCTGACCAGCAGATAATTCAGGTCGACTTAATGATTTTGGCGTGAACACACCCACACTTTCCACCAAGTGCTGTGCTTCAGTTGCCATAAAAAGAATTTTATCTTTAGGGCGCAAGGTACCGTTTACGATACGAACCAACATCACAACACCAACGTAATTATCGAACCAAGAATCAATAATCAAAGCCTGCAGAGGTGCATCTGGATCGCCTTTTGGCGCTGGCACCTTAACAATCAAGGATTCTAAAATATCTCGCACGCCCAAGCCTGTTTTTGCAGAGCAATGCACAGCATCACTCGCATCAATTCCAATTACTTCCTCAATTTCATTAATCGCATTGTCTGGATCTGCAGACGGTAGATCAATTTTATTCAAAACAGGAACAACCTCAACACCCAATTCAATCGCGGTATAACAGTTCGCAACGGTCTGTGCCTCAACCCCTTGCGATGCATCCACAACAAGTAACGCACCTTCACATGCGGATAGTGAACGACTAACCTCATAACTAAAATCCACGTGACCAGGCGTGTCAATAAGATTCAAATTGTAAATTTGACCATCTAAGGCTTTGTAGTGTAGCGCTGCAGTTTGCGCTTTAATTGTAATTCCACGCTCCCGTTCGATGTCCATGGAATCAAGAACTTGTGCTTCCATTTCGCGATCTGAAAGACCACCACACAATTGGATAATCCGATCTGCCAAAGTGGACTTACCATGGTCAATATGGGCAATGATAGAAAAATTACGAATATTATTCATTAGATAGACAAAAAAACCGATTACAAAAAAGGCGCCAAAACTGGGTAGCGTCCCCAGGCGAGCGCCTAAAGTTTAGATTATGCAAAAACGACATTTTACCGGATTTCACCTATGCCTGTCTCAAATTCCTTCAAGCAATATCAAAACATACACATCCAAATTGATTGATGCACTTAAAACGCCAACATAAGTTAAAAAAACGCTTAGAGTGACAAACTATAAGGAAGATTTTCCGATCTTGCAGGCGGCAAATCCCACATCTGATCATAATCAATTTTCGCAAGGTAAAGCCCATCAGGCATAAAGGTTGGAGCAGACAGACTTCTATCTTTTGAATCGAGTAATTCACGAATCCATTCTGGCTCTCGCTTCCCCATCCCAACAAAAATCAATGAGCCAACAATATTTCTGACCATATGATGCAAGAATGCATTCGCCCGCAAACTAAACACAATCAAATCACCTTGCTGACGAATCTTCACCTCATACATATGTTTTACTGGCGATTTCGCCTGACAACCAGATGCCCGAAATACCGTGAAATCTTGCTCTCCAATCAAATAACTGGCTGCCCGCGTCATAGACTCCAATGCCAATGGTCTAAAAAACCAACCAGCACGACCGGACCAAATTGGAGATCGCACACTTGCGTTATGCAATAGGTAATGATAGGTGCGCGAATAAGCACTGAAGCGAGCATGAAATGCACTCTGATCGCCCTCATCAACAAGAATTTGTCTTGCCCAACGTACGGCAATATCCGGCGGCAAAAATGCATTCACCCCGTTGACCCAAGAATACATTTCGCGCTGAAGTCCAGTATCAAAATGTACAACCTGCTCTACCGCATGCACTCCAGCATCCGTTCGTCCAGCGCACATGGTGTTTATTGTATTTTTTGAGAACTTCTGCAATGCCGATTCCAAAACATCTTGCACCGTATTGCCATTAGGCTGCGTTTGCCATCCCTGATAAGCGCCGCCGTGATACTCCACACCCAAAATAATTCTATTCAACGTCATCAATCACTACACTTAGAAATAAAAATGGGCGCTGACAAAAGACAGCGCCCGTTTTAGTGGAAACAAAGAGACCTTAGCTTAGTTGATCCAACATTTTACGCGCTTTATCTACCTGCTCACTTGATCCGCCCTTAATGACCTCATCGAGCAGTTCACGCGCACCTTCTTTATCGCCAATTTCTTGATAGGCGACCGCTAGATCAAGCTTGGTTGCCATCTCTGCGTTGTATGGAGATTCATCTAACTCAATATCTACCTGAGACGATTCATCATGTAGACTAATATGCTCAGACCCAAAATCCAACTTTATCTCTTCCTCTGCAATTAAAGGAGTTTCTTCGACCAACATATCATCGTTCGAGACCTCAAAATCCAAAGAATCAATACTTAGATCTTCATTTTCAGAAGGAATCTGACTTTCGTCTTCATTAACAGCATTAGACTCTTCTAACTTTTCTTCCTCATTTCCAAGATCAAAGTCGATAGAACCAAAATCAATCACCGGCATCTCTTCCTGAATCACGGGGGTAGGATCTACCACCTCAATTTCTGGAAGTGTTACAAGAAACTCTTCCTGTTCTTCTTGCTCTTGCTTTTCAGAGATATCCAAATCAAAATCAAGACCACTGTCAAGATCTAGGGGCAGGTCTGCATTGTCAATCTTCCCTAATTCGTCTCTACCAGCGTTTCCGAATGGCTCTTCAGACAGTGCAGAAGCAGTATCAATAATACTGATCGAATCGAGCATATCTTCAGACAATGAATTTTCTAGCAAAGCTTCCGGATCCAAATCTTCCAGTGGCTGCGTGGGTTGCCCCAAACTGCTACCTGCGTAGGCCTCAACTTGCGCACTAGCGCCAGCATATAGTGGATTATTTGGATCAAGCGAAATTCCCATAGACGCAGCTTGACTCCAATCTTCCCCCTCGCCCCTTGTCATTCCATACAACTCGCCAGCAAACAATTCAAACGAACGTAAATCCTTACGTCCAAAATAAATCTCAAGAAGCTTTAGGCGCACTGCATGACGATCAGGCTGAGTTTTCAATGCTTCCTTCAATATCTCTTCCGCCTGAGAATCTCGACCGTAAGCAATATAGACATCTGCTTCCGCCACAGGATCCACCTCATTCGCATCCAACTGACTTGCTGACGGAGCAAAATTTGAATTAAATACACTGTTATTGGTATCAACACTTTGACCACCAGTAGAGCCAAACATGGAATTTGCTTTTAAACTCGAACCAGTCAATATGCTATCTTCAAACTGATGAGATACTTTCTTCTTACGAGAAGAATATACGCCGATTGCCCCACCGAGTGCCGCAAGAAGACCCGCAGCGATTAAGTATTTTGAATCAAACCAAGAAGATTCCTCTTCAACTGGCGCAGGCGGTGGTGGAGGTGTACGTTTAGGTTTAACTACACTCGCCGCACTAGCAGCACTAGCCACCTGAACATTAGATGCGGGACTTGCATCCGTTTTTGTCACCGCAGCAGAGGCAGGTACTGAAGCGACAGAGGCAACAGAAGCAGCTGATGCACTCATCGCTGGCTTAGATGCAGATGCGGCCTCAGCCGCCTTTGAAGAACTTACAGCACTAGCAACTTGAGGTGCAGCCGACTTTGATGGTACAGCCAGTAACTTATTTAGCTCTCCAACATTCTTTTCCAACTCTTTAACTCTAGCATTAGCCTCAGCAAGTGCCTTATCTTTTGCTATTCTATCCTCTTCAGTCATTCCTTTTACAGGAGCATTTTTTACATTAGCATCTGCAACTTTCGACAACTTCAACTTATCCAAGGACTCGTTTGCAGCAGTTGGCACTTCCTTCACTTTTGCAGTGATTGCACCACTTGCAGCTTGTTTTTTCTGGGCGACAGATTCTGCAGGAGCGACGAGTACTTGTCCCGCCAGCTTATTTCTATAAGCATTAAAGTTTGCCGAATGCGTCTGCACCACCAAACGAGCATCAGCATTTGAATTGCTGCGCACGGTTTCTGCGTCTGGAATCGTCAAAATTTGCCCTGCCTTGAGACGATTCATATTATCGCCGACAAAAGCTTGTGGATTCGCACGATAGATGCTCACCAACATTTGATCCAACGAAACACCATTTAAATTTGATGAGGCAATTCGCATCAAAGTATCGCCCTGCTTTACACGATATTGGTGGCTGTCAGAATTAACTGAAGAACTTGGCTGAACACTCTTTATTGGAGTACGCTTAATGTTATCCGACGCTTCGTTAACGTTTGCAACTTTTGCTTTAGGTTCGGCGTTAGCTACTTGGCTTGTCGCTGGCGATCTCACAGCAGACGCAGCAGGATTAACCACTTGAGCGGACTGTCCAGATGCTAAATCTGCAGGATCTAGCAAAAAGGTGTACTCGCGAACCAACTTACCGTTACTGGCATTCATTTCCAACAAAAAATCAACCCAAGGTTCATTCATCGCCTGAGTAGATGTCACACGAATGATGTAAGAATTACCTCGTTGCTCAACTGCAAATCTTAATGACAACAATGCAGGATTAAACTCGATATTTGCCTGTCTGAATGCTTCAATTGATGCAATCTTCGGCACCAAAGAATTGATTTCTTCTTTATTGGGTGAGGTCAACTCAATTTCTGCTCTTAGTGGTTGACCAAGAGACGATAGCACTGTTAACTTTCCTAACCCAGTGGCATATGCATTTGAGAAGACAAGCAATGAAGTTAAGGCCGCTGCTTTAAGCGCCTTACTTCCCAAAAAACTTATCGGTAAGCGTTTGTAATTATGCATTTTTAGAACATTTCCTGGGAAATTTAGTCAACACAATATTTGCCACTTAAACAAGCAAAATTGCACAAACGAAAGGTATATTAACTCAAGATAACATTACCCAACTTGTCGCGCAAGCTTAACGTGAATTCTAGATATGGTAAATACATTAAGAGCTGAAATACCAATTTCATAGACATTTCGTTGTTACCACTAGACAATTTTTATCGATAATGAAATAAACAAATAAAAAAAAGGAATGAAATTCATTCCTTTTTTCATTCTTCAAACTATAAATTCTTCAAATTACTTCTCAATCAAAATCCGGAGCATGCGGCGAAGAGGCTCCGCTGCACCCCAAAGCAATTGATCGCCCACAGTAAAAGCGGACAAGTAATCACCGCCCATTTGCATCTTACGCAAACGCCCAACCGGAATCGTCAAACCACCAGTAACCGCAGCAGGTGTCAAATCACGCATGGAATCTTCACGTGTGTTTGGAACGACTTTCGCCCACGGATTATTTTGCGCAAGCATATCGGTGATTTCATCTAGCGGCACATCTTTGGTCAGCTTGATTGTCAAAGCCTGTGAGTGACAACGCATCGCGCCAATACGCACACATAAGCCATCAACTGGAATTGCTTTAGAACCAAATGCCTCGCCCAGACCAAGTATCTTATTAGTCTCCACGCCAGCTTTCCATTCTTCTTTGGAAACGCCATTGTGTAAATCCTTGTCAATCCAAGGAATCAAATTGCCAGCCAAAGGCACACCAAATTGTTTGGTCTCGTCGGCACTGAAGTTATGCTGTTTCGCCAAAACCTTACGGTCAATTTCCAAGATTGCTGCAGCCGGATCGTCTAGCAAAGCTTTTACTTCCGCATTAATCGAACCAAACTGGGTTAGCAATTCACGCATGTGCTGCGCACCGCCGCCAGATGCTGCTTGGTAGGTCATGGAAGACATCCACTCCACCAAGCCATGCTGGAACAAACCTCCCAAGCCCATCAACATACAAGAAACTGTGCAATTACCGCCGACATAATTTTTCACGCCACGGCTTAATGCGCTCTTAATCACATCTAAATTGACCGGGTCGAGCACGATCACTGCATCGTTTTCCATACGCAGTGTGGATGCTGCATCAATCCAAAAACCATTCCAACCTGCGGCACGCAATTTAGGGAAAATTTCAGAGGTATAGTCGCCGCCTTGGCAGGTAATAATAATGTCGCACTTCTTCAATGCATCAATATCATTTGCGTCTTTCAACGTCTTTTCATTCTTTGCCATCGTTGGCGCTGCGCCACCGGTGTTAGAAGTTGAAAAAAACACTGGTTCTATATGAGTAAAATCTCCCTCTTCCTGCATACGCTGCATGAGGACTGAACCAACCATTCCACGCCAACCGACCAAACCAACTAGTTTCATCATCTTTCCCTAAAAATTACAGGTCTCCCTGTTTACATAAAAAACTAAACTAAAGCCTTCACCACAGCATCACCCATTTCAGACGTGCCAACTTTGGTGCAGCCATCTTCAAAAATATCTGGCGTGCGCAAACCTTGTGTTAACACTGCTTTTACGGCTGCTTCAATACGATCCGCATGTTCCGCTTTTCCTAAGGAATAACGCAGCATCATGGCGGCCGACAAGATCGTTGCCAGAGGATTCGCGATACCTTTTCCAGCGATATCCGGTGCCGATCCATGTGAAGGCTCATACAAACCTTTGTTGTTGGCATCGAGCGAAGCCGAAGGCAACATACCGATAGAGCCAGTCAACATCGCGGCAGCATCCGATAAAATATCACCAAACATATTTCCCGTCACCATCACATCAAATTTCTTTGGTGCGCGCACCAATTGCATCGCTGCATTGTCCACGTACATATGATCCAAAGCCACGTCAGGATATTCTTTATGCACATCAATCATGATGTCTTTCCAAAACTGGAAAGTCTCTAACACGTTCGCTTTATCTACACTGGTCAGACGCTTGTCACGTTTACGTGCCGCTTGAAATGCGACATGTGCGATGCGACGAATCTCGCCTTCCGCATAGCGCATAGTATCAAATCCTTCGCGCTGACCTTTGAATGGCCCATCCGGACATTCGCGCACACCACGTGGTTGACCAAAATAAATATCGCCAGTTAATTCACGGATAATCAAAATATCCAAACCAGAAACTACTTCAGGTTTCAAAGTCGACGCGCCAGCTAACTCAGGATACAAAATCGCAGGACGCAAATTTGCAAATAAATTCAGGTTTTTACGTAAGCCCAAAATTGCCTGCTCAGGTCGAAGTGGTCGATCAAGCGTATCGTATTTCCAATCACCGACAGCGCCGAACAATACGGCATCCGCATCTTGTGCTAGTTTCAGTGTTGCTTCTGGCAGAGGATGTCCTGCAGCTTCATAGCCCGCACCACCTACAGGCGCAAATTCCATTTCAAAGGATTCACCCAAAACTTTTAAAACTTTAACGGCCTGATCAACGATTTCAGGACCAATGCCGTCACCCGGCAAAATGGCAATTTTCATGCTGATATGTAAATGAGAATAGTTGGATTAAAAATTTAGTTCGATCAGATAACCGCTGCCAACCAGGGGCGAGCCGCAATATGCTTCTGTTCAAATGCGCGAATTTTTTCTGCATGCACCAAGGTCAAACCTATATCATCCAAGCCATTGAGCAAACAATATTTACGGAATGCATCGACTTCGAACGAAAAAGTTTCACCTGTCGTTTTTAAACTAAGCGTTTGCGAATTTAAATCAACTTGCAAATGCAAGCCTTCATGATCACGCACTTGGTTAAACAAATAATCAACATTATCTTCACTTAGCACGATAGGCAACAAGCCATTCTTAAAGCAATTATTGAAGAAAATATCGGCAAAACTTGGCGCGATCACGACACGAAAACCAAACTGATCTAGCGCCCAAGGTGCATGTTCGCGCGAGGAACCACAACCAAAATTTTTGCGTGTCAACAAGATGGAAGCGCCCTGATAACGCGCCTGATTCAATACGAAATCGGGATTCAAAGGACGCAGGCTGTTATCCATACCAGGTTCGCCATGATCAAGATAACGCCATTCATCAAATAGATTCGGACCAAAACCTGTACGCTGAATCGACTTCAAGAATTGTTTAGGAATGATGGCATCCGTGTCGACGTTAGCACGATCCAAAGGCGCAACCAATCCATCTAACAAAGTAAATTTTTCCATGACTATTTTTTTCCTGCATTCTCGACTACTTCACCCGCTTTTTTTACGTCTTTACCAAAGCCTTGTACTGTATTACATCCAAGCAGACTGATCATCGCCATCAAAGTAAAAAGAAGTGTAATTTTTTTCATTTTTCGATTCCCTTCAATTAATTAAGCAAAATTACGAACATCAACAAAGTGACCTGCAATACCTGCAGCAGCGGCCATTTCTGGCGATACCAAATGCGTACGCCCACCCTGCCCTTGACGACCTTCGAAATTACGATTCGAAGTTGAAGCACAACGTTCACCTGGCTCTAGGCGGTCAGCGTTCATCGCTAAACACATAGAACAACCAGGTTCGCGCCATTCAAAACCAGCCGCAGTAAAAATCTTATCCAAGCCTTCTTGTTCAGCCTGTTTTTTCACTAGACCAGAACCCGGCACTACCATCGCCAATTTAACATTAGCAGCGCGAGTTTTACCTGCAACCACTTTCGCTGCCGCTCGCAAATCCTCAATGCGGGAGTTGGTGCAAGAACCGATAAACACTTTATCAATTTGAATTGAACTGATCGCCATATTCGGTCGTAAATTCATGTAAACGAGTGCCTTTTCAATAGCATCACGCTTGACTGCATCAGTTTCATTTTGGGGATCAGGCGTTTGTCCGTCGATAGAAACCACCATCTCTGGCGAAGTACCCCAAGTAACTTGTGGTTGGATATCCGCGACATTCAAAGTCACAACTGTATCAAACTGTGCGCCATCATCTGAATGCAAAGTATTCCAATAGGCGACCGCATTATCCCAATCGTTAGCAGCAGGACTAAACGGCCTTCCCTTTACATAGTCAATCGTCGTTTGATCGACGGCAATCATACCTGCCCGGGCACCTGCTTCAATCGCCATATTACAGACGGTCATACGGCCTTCCATAGACAGGCGTTCAATGGCAGCACCCGCAAATTCGATCGCATAACCCGTACCGCCAGCAGTGCCGATCTTGCCAATAATCGCCAATACAATATCTTTTGCCGTGATACCTGACGGCGTATCACCATCAACCCGAATCAACATCGATTTCGATTTTTTTGCTAGCAAGGTTTGCGTAGCAAGCACATGTTCGACTTCCGAAGTGCCAATACCATGCGCCAAACAAGCGAAAGCGCCATGCGTGGAGGTATGTGAGTCACCACAAACAACCGTCATTCCCGGCAAGGTCGCCCCTTGCTCAGGACCGATCACATGCACAATCCCCTGACGCAGATCGTTCATCGCGAAATAAGTTAAACCATATTGTTTGGCGTTGGCATCGAGCGTTTCGACTTGCAAACGAGAGATGGGATCGGCTATGCCACCTTGACGATTTGTGGTTGGCACATTGTGATCTGCAACAACCAGATTGGCGGATATGCGCCACGGTTGACGACCCGCTAGCTTTAGCCCATCAAAGGCTTGAGGGCTGGTAACTTCATGTAGTAGATGACGATCAATATAGAGTATCGATGTTCCATCATCCTCAGTATGAACAACGTGAGATTCCCAAAGTTTATCGTAAAGCGTCTTGGCCATAATCGGTGTCTGAAATTAAAGAATTCATAAAGCTAAAAAACAGCTTTTGATTATGCCACAATTGTGCAATGCAAAACCGATGAAAAGATCTTTTTAACAGGACTTTTATCAAAATAAAATTTGATGATTTATCTAATTTCAGAATTTAAATCCAAGAATTCCCAAAATCCAGACAAATCACCAATTTTTATTTTGAAACAAAAGTATCAAACAACGAGCAATTATGTAAATTTAGTTCACTATCTTGATGCTAATACTAGGGCGTGTTGACCTAGCCACCAACGACCACATCGCCACATTGAGCACGGTGCCGCAACGCATGATCCATCAAGACCAAAGCGAGCATTGCTTCTGCGATAGGTGTTGCTCGTATTCCCACGCAGGGATCATGCCGACCAAAAGTTTCAACGGTAACGGGATTGCCCTGCTTGTCGATTGATTGCTTTGGAACACGAATGGAAGAAGTTGGCTTAATCGCCATGGATACACGAATTTCCTGTCCGGTCGAAATCCCGCCCAAAATGCCACCTGAATTATTTGTCGCAAATCCTGCAGCACCAATTTCATCACCATGCTCAGATCCCTTTTGAGAAACTGAAGCAAATCCAGCACCGATCTCCACCCCTTTAACCGCATTAATTCCCATCATTGCGTAGGCAATTTCTGCATCTAATTTGTCGTAGATAGGCTCACCCAAGCCAACCGGAACATTATTCGCGACAACATCAATCCGCGCGCCTATCGAATCACCATCACGACGCAACTGATCCATAAATTCTTCTAATGAAGCAATCACTTCAGAACTACCCGTCGGGGCAAAAAAAGGATTTTGGGAACTAAATGACCAAGATTCAAACGGGATTGTGATATCACCTAATTGTGTCATCCCGCCGTGAAATGTCGTGCCAAATTTCTGAAACAACCATTTTTTAGCAATCGCAGCGGCACCGACCACAGGTGCTGTCAATCGTGCAGAAGACCGTCCTCCCCCCCTAGGATCACGAATACCGTACTTATTCCAATAGGTAAAATCTGCATGACCAGGACGAAATGTTTCCACAATATTGCCGTAATCTTTACTGCGCTGATCCTCATTACGAATCAATAAAGCAATTGGTGTTCCCGTCGTTTTTCCTTCATATACACCAGACAAAATCTCAACGGTGTCTGGTTCTTGACGTTGTGTCACGTGACGCGATGTACCGGGTCGCCGCCTATCCAATTCAGGCTGAATATCAGCCACTGATAATTCCAAACCTGGAGGACATCCATCAACAACACAACCAATCGCTGGACCGTGGGACTCTCCAAAAGTGGTCACCGTAAATAAGGTACCAAAGGTATTTCCTGACATATCTTTTCGCTATAAAAGTGTAGAAATTAAGCGCATTTTAGCAGTCTTAAATCAATTCTTCAGTGATCTGCCCCTCATATTCAAAAGCTGGACAAAGAAAATCCTATTTAAACTGAACATTTGCACCAAACCAACAGTTTATTTCCTACTAGTTGTTTTATACTGGAGCAACACGCATCATGATTAAACGATGAAATTGCAGCCCAAAATTAAAATAACAATTTGCCACCTCCACGGAGCATAAACAAAGATGAGCGAAATGCATGCTAATGACGATGCGCTAGTCTTCATGGACGAATTAAGTGGAGAACACTTAACCGACGCAAACACGCCACTCCCAAGTTGGCGTGTCATGATCATTGACGACGATCCAGATGTTCACTCTGCGACCATGTTCGCACTTGGCAATCTTGAAATTCAACATCGATCTTTAAGTTTTTTACACGCCTACTCCGCAACGGAAGCGAGGCAAATTCTTGAACGAGAATCCAATATCGCGGTAATTTTGCTCGATGTGGTAATGGAACAAGAAGATGCGGGACTCACCTTAGTCAATTATGTTCGCAAAACTTTGGGACTACATGACGTTCGTATCATATTGCGTACGGGCCAACCTGGCTATGCACCGGAAATCGATGCAATTCGCGATTATGATATTAATGATTACAAGACAAAATCTGAACTAACCAGAACCAAACTTTACACAACCGTTACTTCAGCAATTCGTTCTTACGAACAAATTTGTGCAATCACAGCAAATCAGCGCGGGCTTGAACTGATCGTCAACGCAAGTACGGAACTCATGTCTCAAAAGGGTTTGCAGAATTTCGCGGCTGGAGTTTTGCAGCAAATTAACATTTTATTTGGTCGAAAAGTTGAAGGATTTATCTGCAATTCAGAAGAAAATGACAACATAAACGATGTCAATTCCTTTGATATTATTGCGGGTAGCCACGGTTTTACTCATCAAGTGGAGCAGAAAGTAGAACGAACCGACAACTTGGAGGTAAAACAATTTCTTCAAGAAAGTGTCGACTCGAAAAGAAACGTCTTCTCTACGCTTGCCTCGGTGTTATTTTTTGAAAACGTTGGACAACGTACTATTTGTGTTTTCTTACAAACATCAATTAATGAACAGGAAAAACGCTTACTAGATGTTTTCTGCAGCAATGTAACAGTGGGTCTGAACAACGTCATGTTGACATCCAGATTACATAAATTTGCCTATTTTGATCCGCTCACTGGCCTAGCCAATCGACTCAAATTACTACAAACACTCAACGAAACTATCAGCGCAAGCAACAAAGAAAAAAGCGTTTTATCTTTGATCGATATTGATCATTTTGCCGAAACCAACGACGCATTAGGGCATCAATTCGGCGACATGCTGTTGTGTGCGGTAGCGAGGCGCCTTCTTGATCATTTTGGAGCAGCATGCCACTTAGCACGAGTCGGTGGTGATACTTTTGCCTTACTCGGGCACGAGAACCTAGTCTGTCCAGAACATATTTCTAACGTATTTCAACTGCCGTTCAATGTTGACAAACAAGAAGTTCAGTTATCTTCAACAATTGGTTTAGTGCGCCTTGGGAACTACGAGGGCGGCAGTTCAGATGCGCTTAAAGACACGAATATCGCTTTAAAACGTGCAAAATCGCATCAACGCTCATCGTTTAGCTACTTCACTGTAGATATGGGTGTCGAGATTCGCGAGCGAGTACGCATGATGCATGCATTACGTGCAGCGTTTGAAAATGAAAGATTATTCGTCGTCTACCAACCTCAAATCGATATGCGTACTGAACGTGCGGTCGGCGCTGAGGCCTTGCTACGTTGGAAAACCGAAGATGGGCAATTTGTCCCGCCGGATCAGTTTATTCCAATTGCCGAATATTCTGGTTTGATCGTAGACATCGGCGAATGGGTGCTGCGCAGTGCCTGCTTTGAATTAATAGAGTTACATCAACTTGGTTTCACTGACTTTAAGATGGCAGTCAATGTCTCGCAGGCACAATTCTCTCACCCACTATTCCTTGAGAGCTTAAAACGTGCTTTACATGACACCAAAGCACCCGCACATTGTGTCGAGTTAGAAATCACTGAATCGATGGCGATGACCGATCCAGAACTCTTGATTCAAACTTTATTTCAGATCAAACAGCTTGGTGCGCAAGTATCGATTGACGACTTTGGTACAGGATTTTCCTCTCTTAGCCATTTGCAAAAACTCAATGTCGACAAACTCAAAATTGATCGCGCTTTTGTCAATGAAATCAGTGATAAATCAGGAGAAGGCAGTATCGCGAAAATGATCGTCCAGCTTAGTCAAAGTTTAAACATCAAGGTAATTGCGGAAGGTGTTGAAACTGAACATCAAGCTGACACTTTAATGTCATTTGGCTGCCATTTAGCGCAGGGCTACTTATATGCGCGCCCGCTGACTAAAGAAGATTTACGTTCTTGGCTGGCAAAAAAATAAGGGTAAAAATCATCTAAAGGTCTACCCTTATGTGTCGCGCAGAATGTTGCATTTTGAAGGCTTCATCGATATCTCATCAATGCGAAGGCATGAGCAAAGAGTCATAAGATATTTCTATCAAAGCGATCCGAATTTTCAGTCTATACCTGCAAATTGTCGGATCATCGCAATTAGCCCCACAAAAATTGCGGATTCCTTTACAGTAAAACTATGGAGCAAAGTGCGCTTACCACTAAGCACGCGCACTTTGCCGTGATCAATCAAATATCGTTAGCCAATATGGATCCCAGAACACTAGAAACCATCAAGTTAGTCATACGCAACACCTTGACTTGGCTCAATATTGCCTTCGACAAAACTGCAACTTGGGTTAGTAAATTATCGTGGTGGAAGTTTTTTCTTTTCGCCGTTTTATTATTGGCCTCGGCCGATATTATTCAGAATACTTTTTTCTCGACAGAAGAAACAAAACAAGTCAAACAGGTACAGAAAAATACCAAGAAAAATAATCCTGCAGCATCCAATAGCATAGTCATTGACGACAAAAAGATTGAGATAGACAACACAGGTATCCGGATAAAAGCGCCAGAAAAAGCTGGTCAAAGTAAACGCGTCGAAATTGATGGATCTGGTTGGCAAATCATTGATGAAAATCAGGAGAAAGCGGCTTCAAAACTCGAATCCGCTGTCAGTAGCTTACCTGAAACAAGCAAAAATTCGGAGTTGCCGGGCATTACCTTTGGCAAAGATGACGTTCACATCAAACTACCAAAAGAGTTAGCGCGTGAAATTCGTGCCGAAATGGAACGCGCCGCAGCCGATGCCGCTGCGGAAGCAACCGATGAAGAAAAAACCAAATCTTCGCGTTGGTTTCAAAATTTTGTACTACTTCTTGTTTTTGGCTTATTCGGGATGAAAGCACTGCTCGGGGGCAAAGTCCGCGCCGAAGAAAAAGCCAAAGAAGCAAATGCGACCGCAGAAAGAGAATCATTATTGCGCCAAGTAAGTGAGGCACAAATGCAAATGATGCAAGCGCAGGTGGAACCACATTTCCTGTTTAATACGCTCGCATCGGTAGAATTTTTAATCGAAACCGATCCGCCTCGTGCAGCAAAAATGCAACGAAGCTTGATTGCTTACTTGCGCGCCGTACTTCCCCAAATGCGGGAAAACGCTGCAAAAACGAATTTGGGTCGCGAAGCCGACATGGTGAAATCTTATCTAGAATTGCTCAAGATGCGAATGGAAGAACGCCTTAACATCGACTTCATCATGCCAGAAAATTTACGCAAATCGAGCTTCCCACCAATGATGCTACAGTCCTTGGTAGAAAATTCAATCAAGCATGGATTAGAAGTTAAAGCAGAAGGAGGAACCTTACAGTTCCGTGCAGAATTACATCAAGACAAATTACGTGTGACAGTTAGCGATGATGGCTTAGGATTTGGCGCCGTTCCAAGTAATGGCACTGGGCTGGGGTTACAAAATATTCGAGAACGACTCAAACTCATTTATAAAGATAAAGCACAAATGATTATTTCTCCTAACAAGCCAAGCGGTGTCTGCGTTACCATAGAGATTCCGTACGAAGTTGCAAAATAACTGACTACAAGACGACAAACTAAGGAAGAGTAAAGTATGCCTACCGCAATTATTGCCGATGACGAAAGACTCATGCGTGATCAATTACGTCTACGCCTGCAGCAAGTTTGGCCAGAACTAGAAATTTTAGATGAGGCGAAAAATGGTGAAGAAGCAATCCAGTTAGTTGAAACACTTAAGCCAGACCTCGCCTTTTTAGATATCCGCATGCCAGCAAAAACTGGCTTAGAAGCCGCAAAAGAAATCGGCACAAAAGCCCATATCGTTTTTATTACAGCATACGATCAATATGCGGTGGAAGCATTTGATCAAGGCGCAGTGGATTACGTTTTGAAACCAGCCGATGCCGAACGTCTGAGCAAGACCGTGGAGCGCCTGAAAGCTCGATTAAACACCGCAACAGAACCAAATGATATGAGTAATATGCTTGCGCAGCTAGCAAAGCAACTCGGCATCGCCCCCAAACCAAATTATCTGCAATGGATACAGGCATCGATTGGGCAAGAACTACGTTTGATACCGGTTGAAGATATTTTATTTTTTCAATCCGATGAAAAATACACACGCGTGCAAACGGCCAGTTACGAAGCACTAATACGAAAGCCAGTACGAGATTTAGCGGATGAACTGGACCCTCATTTATTTTGGCAGATTCACCGCTCCACCCTAGTCAACTCAAAAGCAATCTCTGGTGTGGTTCGCGATATGCGTGGTCGGCATCTAGTGCAGATTAAAGGCTTAACTGAAAAACTTGAAGTTAGCCGTAGCTTTGTTCATTTATTTAAGCAAATGTAATCAAACATATTGCGATCATAATGCAACCAAAATGGGGGTGTTAGTTGATGTTAATCAGAATATTAATCTGTAGCGCGATCTTTCTTTATTTGTCAGTTTCTTCTGCACATGCGGAAAATACGAAAACGACATTGAACCGTTGTGATGCAACAGGTGAGAAAACCGAAATATCCATCAAATCGACTGATCAAGGCTTTAAAGTAAGCAATCAATACACAACAAAAAACTTAAATACAAAAAGTTTAAATTCATTTTCAGGCGACTTTGTAGCGGGTCTAACCTCATTAGAATCAAAGACTACAATCGATATTGAAGGCCCAACGTGGCAAGATAAATCGAAAGAAGGTGAATGTTTTGCAGCAAAAATACGAATTCGGTTAATCTATCAACCAATCAAAGTTTATATAGGGAGTGAATTCACTGAAGGAAGCTGCATTTACAATACGATACTCGAGCATGAAATGCAGCATGTGAACATATACAGAGAAAGTTTGCTTAAGATCGAAAACATAGTAAAAGACTTAATGGAAAAACGATTCGCAGGTAAACCAATTTACGCAGCAAAAAATTCGTCAAAGCGCGCACTTGATAATGAAATTGACGAGATATGGCGACCATTGATCAAATCCGAATTTGCGAAAGTACAAATTCAACAAAATGAACTAGATTCTGACGAGAATCTCGACAAGCTGTCTTGGGCCTGCCTAGGTGCAATTCAAAGTGAATTTGGATCTCGCTTTCGATAATATGTTCACCAATAAAAAAACCGGAGTTCATACTCCGGTTTTTTATGTCAAGCACTTAAATATTCAACTACAGCACTTTCGTCCCTACCCACCAAGCAATCGCCGCAACGAAAGCCGAAGCTGGGATCGTCAAGACCCATGCCCAGACAATGTTACCGGCAACACCCCAGCGAACAGCAGACATTTTCTGAGATGAACCGACACCAACAATAGCACCGGTAATTGTGTGCGTGGTGGAGACAGGAATCCCGAAAATGGTTGCAAAAATCAAAGTAGCAGCACCACCCGTTTCTGCACAAAATCCACCCACAGGCTTCAATTTAGTGATTTTCTGTCCCATGGTCTTAACAATACGCCAGCCACCAAACAGTGTTCCAAAGCCTATTGCGGCATAACATGAGTAGACGACCCACATTGGTGGCGCAGCATCTGATGCTTTTGAATAACCAGTAGCGATCAATAACATCCAGATAATCGCCATCGTTTTTTGCGCGTCGTTACCGCCATGCCCCAAACTAAACACAGAGGCAGAAACCAACTGCAATCGCCTAAACCATTTATCGACTTTACTTGGCGTAGATTTTACAAACAGCCATGACACAATCAACATCATGAGCGAGCCAAGTAAAAATCCTATTAAAGGAGATAACACAATAAATGAGATGATTTTATACAAACCACCTGCAATCAGTGTGTCAGTGCCACCTTTCGCTACTGCGGCACCAATCAAACCACCGATCAAAGCATGTGACGACGATGATGGTATACCAAAATACCAAGTCACCAAGTTCCAAAACAAAGCACCGATTAATGCACCAAAAATCACATAGTGATCAATGACCGATGGCTCGATCGTTCCTTTGCCGATCGTTTTTGCAACAGACAAACTAAATACGAAGAATGCTAAAACATTAAACAAAGCAGCCATCGCGACTGCTTGACCTGGTTTTAATACACCGGTAGACACGACCGTGGCAATCGCATTTGCCGCGTCATGAAAACCATTCATAAAATCAAAAAGTAAAGCTAAGATCACTAAAAGAATAATGACCGTAAGAATTGGAGATAAAGTTTCCATAGATGTGAACTTTCTTTTCATGCATCGTCATGCAGACAATGCAAAAGACAAACAAATTAAAGGGCAAGCAATTTATGCGTTTTCAACAATAATGCCTTCAATAATGTTCGCCACATCTTCACAACGATCTGTCACGGTCTCTAATATTTCGTAGATCGCTTTCAGCTTAATCAAATTACGTACGTCTGGTTCGTCACGGAACAACTTCGACATCGCAGCACGCATCACGTGATCTGCATCAGATTCAAGACGGTCAATTTCTTCGCAAATTGTCAGAATTTGACGAGAATTATCCATGTTGTGCAACAGCGCTACGGCTTCTTTGACCTTCAACGCACATGCTAAGCACAACTCGGCCAAGCGCTTCGCCTCTGGTGTAATTTCACGAATATCGTATAAGGAAATTGTTTGTGCCGCATCTTCCAACAAATCCAAAATATCATCCATTTTGGTAATTAATTTATGGATGTCATCACGATCAATTGGCGTGATAAAAGTTTTATGCAGCAACTCAATCGCTGTATAAGTCACTGTATCCGCTTGCTTTTCGATACTCTCGATCGCATGAACGCGAATTTCCAAATCATCAAAATTGGTCATCAATGCGACCATCTCTTTCGAACCTTTTACGCACAATTCCGCGTGTTGATTGAAGAGATCAAAAAATTTGCCCTCCGTGGGCATTAATCGTCCAAACATTTTTATTTCCCTGAAAATAGAAAATTTTTATAATAAGTCTCTGCTTGCCGTGTGCCGGATTGCGGAGATCATCTGACTTAGTGGTTACTGCAAAAAAGAACTACAAAAACAATTATTCGTTGTCACTGTAAATCGACAATGAACCAATATAATTATCAAACTTCGTGTATTCACCTAAGAAACTCAAACGAACACTACCAATTGGTCCGTTACGTTGTTTACCGATAATGATTTCAGCCGTACCTTTATCCGGCGAATCAGGGTTATAAACCTGATCGCGATAAATAAACAAAATAACGTCCGCATCCTGCTCAATCGCGCCCGATTCACGCAAATCGGACATCACAGGACGCTTATTCGGACGCTGTTCAAGTGAACGATTTAACTGAGACAAAGCAATCACCGGACATCCCAACTCCTTCGCCAGACCTTTCATACTTCGAGAGATTTCAGAAATCTCGGTGGCACGATTTTCACCACCAGAATTCCCTGACATAAGTTGTAAGTAATCGATAATAATCAAGCCTAATTTACCGCACTGGCGCGATAGACGACGTGAACGCGCACGTAATTCAATTGAACTCAAAGCTGGCGTTTCATCAATATAAAACTGCGCTTCGTTCATCTTTTGAATGGCATAGGTTAAACGTGGCCAATCTTCATCAATCAATCGACCTGTACGCAAACGATGCTGATCTAACTTGCCTACAGAACCAAGCATACGCATCGCCAACTGCGCCCCACCCATCTCCATAGAGAAAACCGCAACTGGCAGACCACTATCAATCGCCACATTCTCACCAATGTTAATAGAGAACGCAGTTTTACCCATAGATGGGCGGCCAGCAACAATAATCAAATCGCCAGGTTGCAAGCCCGATGTCATACGATCTAAATCGACAAAACCGGTCGGAACACCGGTAATATCGCTGGTGTGATCACGGTTATACAATTCATCAATGCGCTCAACAACTTGCGTAAGAAGAGGTTGAATCGCCTGAAAGCCTTGCGCGCCACGAGAGCCCTCTTCCGCAATGGCAAAAATCTTCGCCTCTGCCTCGTCCAGCATTTGCTTAACTTCTTTGCCTTGCGGATTAAGTGCTTGTCCAGCGATCTCATCAGCAGCAGTTATCAGTTTTCGTAGTACGCCACGATCTCGAACAATTTCTGCATATCGACGGATATTGGCAGCTGACGGCGTATTTTGCGCCAAAGCATTCAAATATGTCAGGCCACCAACATCGTCTGCCTTACCCGCCGCATTCAAATAATCAAATACAGTGATTACGTCCGCTGGTCGTGATGAGTTAATCAGTTTGACAATCGCTTGAAAAATCACACGATGGTCAAAGCGATAAAAATCTTCTTCCCCAATAAAGTCAGCAATCCTATCCCATGCTGCGTTATCCAACAGCAAACCACCCAGAACCGATTGTTCTGCTTCGATGGAATGTGGAGGAACGCGGAGTGAATCTAACTGAGGATCAGGTGCATGTTTCATGGTGCGCATTATACCTTTTTATTCGAATCCAAAAAAAGAAGAAGTGTGGCAATCAGCACATTCAAAGTTACGAATTTTTTAGGCTGATAACGCTTACATAAGTTATTTTTGCAACATCATTTCACCCATAAAAAAAGCCGGGAAAACCCGGCTTCTTTTTGCTCTCGAAAGAACTAAAACTTACGCTTGCTCGCCCAATACTGCAACGATAACGTCAACGACTACATCAGTGTGCAAAGCCACTGAAACAGAGTGATCGCCTGTTGATTTCAAAGGACCAGCTGGCAGACGCACTTGCGCCTTCTCAACTGCAAAACCTTGCTTTGTCAACGCTTCAGCGATGTCGAAGTTTGTTACTGAACCGAACAAACGACCATCAACACCTGCTTTTTGGGAAATTTGAACTGTCAAACCGTTCAATTTTTCGCCTTGCGCTTGCGCTTGCGCCAATTTTGCTGCTGCTGCTTTTTCTAACTCAGCGCGTTTCGCTTCGAATTCAGCGATTGCAGCTGCTGTTGCACGACGAGCGATACGTTGTGGGATTAAGAAGTTACGAGCGTAACCATCTTTAACACGAACTACATCACCCAAGTTGCCGAGATTAACGACTTTATCCATCAAAATAACTTGCATATTTTTCTCCTAATTACGGTCTGCGTTATTCAATGAATTACGCTGTGTGCAGATCAGTGTAAGGCAACAACGCTAAGTAGCGTGCGCGCTTAACTGCTGTGTCAACTTGACGTTGATACAAAGCTTTAGTACCAGTCAAACGTGCAGGCATAATTTTGCCGTTTTCTTGGATGAAATCTTTCAATGTATCGATGTCTTTGTAGTCAACTGCAGCTACATGACCCGCTGAGAAGCGGCAGAATTTTTTACGCTTGAACAAAGGATTTTGTTGCTGACGCTTTTGTTTTAATTTGCTTTTATCAAATTTTTTACCGAATGCCATTTTTGGCTCCTAATCTAGTAAATTTGTGTCGTTTTCTATGTTGATTTCAGATTTCTGAAAGTCAGTAACATGAAAAACGAGACTTTTGCTGTTGCGGTTCTTGCGTGCTAAGAAACCTGTAAAAATCATAGCGACACCCAGTTCAATATCCAAGAATCGTTTTGAAATTTCGCCTGCAGCAATTGCAGGAACTTCAAATTCAACTTGGCGCTGGCTACCTGCTTGCTCTTGCTTAGAATCGTGCATCAAAGTTGCAGTGGCGATGGGTATTCCCGCTGGGGTATAACGCAACACCGATTTTTCTACAACTGTGGCGACGACTTTAAGTTGATTCACAAATTTGTTTTTTTACAGTTCTTACACGCTCTTAGTCAAAACTATTAAGCTGCTGGCGCTTCAACGCGTTGTGCCTTAGCAGAATCTTCTTTCTGCACAGACTTCATCATTGGAGAAGGCGCTGTTTCTGCTTTTTTCATTTTCACTGTGAGGTGACGCAAAACGGCATCATTAAATTTGAATGCTGTTTCCAACTCAAGCAAAGTTTCAGCGTCGCACTCAATGTTCATGCAAACATAGTGAGCTTTAGCTAATTTTTGAATCATGTAAGCCAATTGACGACGGCCCCAATCTTCAACGCGGTGCACTTGACCGCCGCGTGTAGTTACGCTAGCTTTGTAGCGTTCGATCATTGCAGGAACTTGCTCGCTTTGATCGGGATGTACGATAAATACGATTTCATAATGACGCATAATTTCTCCTTGTGGACAAAAATAAAGCCTGCCTCGGCGTCAAGACGAGTGCAGGAAGAGGACAGCCCACGATGATAACGCACTTTTCATCCACAATCAAGCGCCTAGCACATCTTGTATATTACAAACCACCTCAAAACACACTCATCAAGCCTTTATCTCTATCGAAATTTCACAATCTCGCTTTCAATTCGCATATTTAACTCTAAATAAGTACAAAATAACTTGCATTCAATCATTTACTGTATAAAAATACAGTCTGCTTATATATACAGCTGAATTGGAATTCATATGCTCAAACTGACTGCACGCCAAGAACAAATTCTGAATTTGATTAAAGATGCCATTCAAAACACAGGCTTCCCCCCTACTCGTGCGGAAATTGCCAACGAATTAGGATTTCGCTCAACGAACGCTGCGGAAGAACACTTACAGGCTCTTGCTCGTAAAGGTGTAATCGAAATCGCGGCAGGGACATCACGCGGCATACGACTACTTGACTCGGAGTTATCTGGAACGATGCCAAGCCAGCAAATGGCTCTGCCGCACCCCGCCTTAATGCAATTAAGTTTGCCCTTGGTTGGTCGAGTTGCTGCAGGCTCACCAATATTGGCGACCGAGCACGTTGAATCAACTTACCATGTTGATCCATCTTTATTCTCCGCAAAGCCAGATTTTCTCCTCAGAGTTCGCGGCTTATCCATGCGTGACATTGGAATCATGGATGGTGATTTACTAGCAGTAAAGAAAACAGATAGTGCGCGTAATGGACAAATCGTTGTAGCACGCATTGGAGATGATGTCACTGTAAAGCGATACGTTAAAACAGCGACAGGAATAGAATTACATCCAGAGAATTCAGAATTCTCACCGATTATCGTCAATGAAAGCGAACAAGACTTCGCTCTTGAAGGTTTGGCTGTTGGTTTAATGCGTAGTTGGTAATCGCTAAAGATCGTTTTGATTCATTCTTTTCTGTCAGCGGCAATTGCGTTCAATTGCCGCTCGTCAAAGTAACTTTTCTCACCAGCAGAAAATAGCAAGTGCCGAATTTCAAAATAGTTTGAAATTCGGCACTTGTACATAATCCATTATCGTTAAAAATCATTTCTTGAGTTCGCTTATTGCGCTGAATCGAGCTGCGTTAATAAATCAAACCCACAGCATCAGAACGGCAATCATTTCAGAACTCTACTCACCAATTTAATTGACAGGCAATTGTCAGCATAATTAAAGCCAATATAAAGTAAATTACCTGCAAAGGAATCATCCACTTTGCCCAAGTCACCCAAGGGATACGCGCTAAAGCCAGAACACCAACGGTAATGCCTGAAGTGGGAATCATAGGCGTGGTGAATTCTCCGAATTGAAAAGCCAACACCGCAGTTTGACGTGAGACACCAACCAGGTCCGACAAGGGTGCCATGATAGGCATCGTCAAGGCCGCCTGCCCGCTACCAGAATGAATAAAAAAGTTAATCACGGACTGAATCACAAACATTTTGTGAGCCGCAAACACGGGATTCGCAGATTGCACTAAGGGCGTCAAATGAAACAACATAGTGTCGATAATATGCGCATCACGCGCCAAAATCATGGTGCCACGCGCCAATGCGATCACCAAGGCGGTTGTAATTAAATCTTTGGCACCCTGAATAAAAGCATCGACAAATTCATCCGTGCTCAAACGCCCGACAATGCCAACCAAGATGGCCATCACCAAAAATAAAGCAGCAATTTCATTGATGAACCACTCATATTTCACCACGCCGAAAACCATTACACCCAAAGTCGCAACAAACATCAACAACACAGCTTTATGAGTGACAGTCACACCTTCAAAGGTGGTTAGTTCATCGTCTTGCTTTTGCGAACGACGCTCTTGATCAATCGCATAGGTCGGTGATAATTGTGGATTTTTTTTAATTCTTGCTGCGTACCACATCAAAAATACAATCGTCAACGCAGTCGCCAAAGCCCACACGATCAGACGAAAGCCAATACCGGAAAATACGGGCACTCCAGCGATACCCTGTGCAATACCCACATTAAATGGATTTAAAAATGCAGCGGCAAACCCAACTTGGGAGCCGACAAATGGGATCGATACACCGACGATGGAGTCATACCCTAAAGCCAAAGCTAAGGGAATAAAAATCATCACGAAAGGAATCGCCTCCTCAGCCATACCAAAACTGGCGCCGCCCAGTGAAAACAAAGTCACAAATACCGGAATAATCATGACTCTCACCAGAGCTGAGCGCGTATGTGCTTGCGCTACTGATTTGATCATAGAATCGATCGCCTGCGTTTTCTGCAAAACAGCAAAAGCACCGCCAACAATCAAGACAAAGCCGATAATTAAAGCGGCTTCTACAAAGCCTTTAATTGGCGACATCATCAAATCAACAAATCCTTGCGGATTACTGGCGACATAGTGAAATGAACTTGGATCAATAACAGTTTTGCCGTTGATCACTTGGGTTTCATATTTGCCGCCGGGTACAAACCAAGTGGAAATTGCGAGTATCGCCAACAGTGCAAACAGCAGCACGAAGGTATTGGGCATTCTGATTTTTTTTAACATACTAAGTCTCCGAATTTCGTTTTGAAGCTTGGTTTCTAGCAATTTACATCGACAGCAAATTGCCGCTGCGATAGGCAAACGCGCCGGCAACTTTCGCCACACGCATCCCATGTTGCGCATAACGTCGGGCGACTCTCGCATACAGAACGCCCGCGACGCTAGAAATCATAGGCGTTACAGTGCCACTAATCGGATCAATCACGTCACCAATTGATTCGCCAGCGGCAATCATGTCACCAGTGTTTTTGGTGAACACCAAAGCTCCCGCGTGAGGTGCGGCAATAGGTTCTGAACCTTCCAGTGGCGTTGCTTGGCAAATCGCTGCTGGCATCGGTGCGGCTACACCTTTGATGTGACCTGCTTGTATCAAAAATTGGAGAATGGCATCGGCATCTTGCTGGGCGAAACTATGTGCCAAATCACTCTCACCACGCAGTTCAATGGTGACAGCCTGACAGCCCAAAGCAATTGGTGTTTCCACACCAAAATGCTGCGCCAATTCCCACCAATGACGCGAGCAAGATTCATCAAAGGGATCATCACCAGAAAGTACCGACACCAACAGGGCTTGCGCGCCCAAATAGCGCGCTAAAGGGATGGTGGCATCGGCCAAGGGCGTGCCAGTGTAAAGATGCATCACTGCTTGATTGTCGCAATGCAGATCGAGCACAATGTCGGCATCAATAGCTAAAGTTTGTAGCGTCTTTTTGAGCGCTGCGGCTTCATTTGCTGGCTGCCACTGCGCCAATATGGCGAGAGCTTCGTGGCGGATTAACGCAATATTTTCAGCCGCATCCGCACCCAAGCGACTAGTTAATTTCTCTACTAGTGCTGGAGTCAAATACTGATATCCACGATTAAAATTAATTCCCGTTGCCAGATCAAATCGTCCAAATGCGCTTCCCTGTATGTCTTGTGCCAAGCCTATCGGATTCGCAACTGGAACCAATACAATTTCCCCCACAATCGCATCCGCTTGTTCTAAAGCCTGCAAGCGCTGTCGCAAATAATGACTGACCAACATGCCTGGAATTTCGTCCGCATGCAAGGAAGACTGGATATACACTTTCTTAGCATCCTGATTGTTGCTGGCACGACCAAAATGCAGGCTCGTAATTTGCCGCGTAGTGCCTGCACTAATCGCTGGCAAGGGATGGTTTTCTATTCGCATAGTTCGGTACTCTCTCTTTTTTCAATCACTACAAAATTCTGATGATGACGCTCATGCTAACTGCGATGCTGATTTAATCGCATGCACTTGCCCAATTTCACGCCTCCCCTGCCACATCGCTCGCACTATTATCCTAAATTCCTCGTCGCTTGATGAAAATGTAATCCGCAAGGTTTTTCAAAGCAGGCATCTGCAACAAATCAAACGCCAAATAAACTAAACAACAATTTTATGTCTGATTTTTTACACATTCTATCTTTATGAAAAAAATCTGACAATAACTATTGAAATTTATTTTGATTCGTTCTAAAGTTCGTCATCGAGATTGTTCAGAATTTTTCAAAATTAAGAAAATGAAAAAAAACCTTACACCAACCGAATCAAACTCACCCGATCTGGCTTTTGCGAAATCAAGTCTGGGTGAAGCGTTGATGGCGCAGTTAAAAGAAGGCTCGTCTTCATATAAACGGATTGCTGACTACCTATTACGTAACCAAGTTAAAGTGACTGCGCTGGGTATTGAAGACATGGCCGAACAATGCGAAGTCTCGACCGCGACCATCAGTCGTTTTGCTCGCGATCTTAATTTTGCCAACTATGCGGCGCTCAAAAATAAGATCGCTGAGACTGTGCAAGAAATCTTCTCACCGGTAGAAAAACTGCGTAACACCATAGAAGGTCGAAAGAACGCATCGTCACCGATGGCAGCCAGTTTGCAATCGGCACTGGCGAATATTAATGCGGCGAGTCAAGGCATCAACGACGAGCAAATTGATCAGGTCATCACACGCTTAGCCAAAGCAGCTACCGTCTACATTATGGGTTTTGGTATCAGCTCTCATTTGGCTGGCATCTTAGCATTGCATCTGCAGCCTTATTGCAACCGTGTCGTTGAAGTCGTCGCCTATGGTGGAACCGAAGTCGCCGCAGGCAATTTGGCAAACATTACCGACAAAGATGTTTTGATCGTCATTTCATTTCCACGCTATGCCTTAGATGTGATACGTCTCACCGAATTCGCACGTAAACATTCTACTTGTATTGTCGCAATCACCGATTCATCTGCATCACCAATCGCGCAACTTGGCGACTATTTATTATTAGCACCTAGTAACCACGCTGTGTTGGCAAGTAGTTCCAGCGCAGCAACCGCCGTCATCGAAGCATTGGTTAGCAGCATGATGGTATCCAACAAGAAAAATGTCGAGAAAGCGATCCGTTTAACAGAAGCGCTCTCAGGCTATTTACACAATAACGATAACACCTCAAGAACCACGCAACTGGAAAGTCGCAAGACGAAAAAGTAGCTCCCCTCCCCTAACTTCAACAGCTAACGAGCATTTGAAACAGTGCTCGATAGGGGGCACTTTTTCGCCAATTTTTTAGGCACACTTTTTTAAAAAACTGAGGAGTACAAAGAAATGAAACATCAACAGCAAAACTGGCATGCCGTACCCAAAAAACTCACCGCTGCAACTTGGTCAGCATTAGGTGTCATGGCGATCTTGAGTGTGGCGAATGGCAGCGCGATGGCGCAAAATCAGACGACAGAAGTCGCCGTACAAAAGGTGGAAATCACTGGTTCTTCAATCAAACGCATCAACGCAGAAACTGCCTTGCCAGTGCAGGTCATTAGCCGCTTAGAGATTGCCAAAACGGGCGCCACTACGGCAGAGCAATTACTCAGTACGCTCACTGCCAATACTGGCTATACGCAAGAGTCCGCGAGTATCAGCGACAAACCAGGATCGAGCGGTTTATCTGGCGCGAATTTGCGTGGACTTGGCGTTTCTTCGACCTTGGTCTTACTCAATGGTCGTCGCATGGCCGCTTTTGCTTTCGGTGGTGAAGGAACAGATTTAAATTCGATTCCCTTGTCAGCGATCGACCGCGTCGAAGTCTTGAAAGATGGTGCGTCTGCGGTGTATGGAGCGGATGCAGTCGGTGGTGTAATCAACTTCATCACTCGTAAAGATTTCACAGGTTTGGAAGCGAGTGTCAGCGGCATGCGCACGCATGAAGGCGGTGGTGGCGATAAATCAGTTAGCTTGCTCGGCGGCTTCGGCAATCTTGCGAATGACGGTTACAACATCTTCGCTAGTTTGCAGCATAAAAAAAATGATCAATTGCACACCTCACAACGCGACTTCGCGGTCAGCGCCTGGCGACCATTAGAAGCTCGCGGCTATCCTGACAACTTCACTTCAGCAAATACATTCCCAGCTGGCATCTACTCAGTATCCCCTAGCCGTTATTTGGGCAATCCAAGTGCGCCAGATTGCGCAGCACCATCAAGCATCTTGATTGCTGGCGCTTGCCGTTTCGATTATCAAGCGGCGGCTGACGTTTATCCTGAATCACAGAAAACGAATTTAATCACACGTGGAACTTTCGCAATTAATGCGGACCACACCCTGATCGCCGAATTTACTGCCTCCAAAAACGATGCCAAATATCGCTTGTCTCCAACTGGCGTTAATGGCGCTCAAGGAACCCGCAGCAGCGCGTGGACTTATCCTGCTGGCGGCCCATTCTATCCGAAGACCTACGTCAACTCTGCAGGACAAACCGTGGCGACTGACGGCAAGCCTTTCAATGTCCGCATACGCTTGACACCAGGTGGTGCACGCACGAATGGTCAAGAATCAGAACAACAACGTTTATTATTAGGCGCAGAAGGCGTCATCGCAGGTTGGGATTACAACACAGCTTACGCCCAATCTCTTTCAGAAAATACACAAACACTCACCAACGGTTACTACGATAGAGCACTGCTGTTAGCTGCATTCAAAACCGGCAAGATCAATCCGTTTGGCGCACAAAGTGCAGAGGGGCAGGCGTTATTAGATTCAGCAGAACGTAACATCGATGGGCGCAAAGGCAAATCAACTACAGATGTGTTTGATGCACGCTTCACACGTGAAATCGCACAACTTGAAGCTGGCGCAGTTGGCATGGCGACTGGTATCGAATTCCGCCGCGAGAAGCTGGAAGACAATTCTTCTGATGAAATTCTGGCCGGAACAATTTATTCCACATCTAAATCACGTCGCGTTTCTGAATCACGCGATGTAAAGGCGATCTTCGCAGAATTCGATGTTCCACTAACCAAAGACTTAAATGCGCAGTTGGCTGTGCGTCATGATTCTTACGGCGGCAATATTGGTAGTTCAACCAATCCAAAATTGGCTTTGCGTTACCAGCCGAGTAAAGATTTCTTATTCCGTGTTTCTTTCGGTACTGGCTTCCGTGCACCAACGATGAAGGACTTAGATCCATCCGCAGTCGAAACTTCCACCGGTGGTTTGTACTTCGACAGCATAGGCTGCGCAAAGTACAACTCGCAATGTTTTAGCGATCAGATTCCAACCACAGAGGCTGGCAATCCTAATCTCAAACCAGAAAAATCCGAGCAATTCTCTATGGGTTTTGTCTGGGAACCATTGGCCGCCTTCTCTGCTGCTGTCGATTTCTGGAGCGTACGTACAACGGATGTCATCAAGTTTGCTCCTGAAACTTTAATTGATACCGATCCGGAATTCGTCGAAAAATCCATCACGCGCGATAGCGATGGCTACATCACGAACTGGGCGTTGACGGCACAAAATCAAGGTAAAGAAACCAAGAGCGGTATCGATTTGAATTTTGCATATCGCACCAAGTTCGACGGCATGGGTAAATTGACGACACGTTTGTCTGGCACCTTGATGACAAAGAGCGAACAACAATTCTCCGCCAACTCCAAAGTGTTTGATAACTTGGGTAAATGGGGCTTTGAATATGTGACACCAAAATGGCGTCATCGTTTGAGCGCCGACTGGGATATCGGCAATTGGGGCTTCACTGTTGCCAACAGCTTCCAGTTACATCATGAAGATCAACAATTAGATCCGAATGGTCAACGCCCAACTGTTGCATCCTATAGTTTGTGGGATTTGCAAACTGCTTACTACGGTTTCAAAGATTTGAAAATTACAGGTGGTATTTTGAATGTCTTGAATACTAAACCACCATTTTCTAACCAGACTCTGACATATTTTGCCGGCTTTGATTCTACCTATGTCGATCCACGCGGTCGGGCTTACTACATCCGTTTAAATTACGCGTTTAAGTAAATTTCCGTTCAAATGAAAGACCCATTCTCATCGGTCTTTCAATGAGGAAAAAACATTGATTTCTTGTGCGGCAATTCTCCCGCATTTGGGGTAGCATTTTAGGATCGCTACCCCTTTTTTTATCGACTTTTCCACCTATAGCAAGAAGCAGCATCACTCCTTTCTAATTTATGACAATGCTCAAACTATCTAAGCGAACTCATTTCTCTCACGTTACACTCACTGTGTATGCGTTTGTTATCCATGCACTTCTTTTTGCCAGCCCAACCCATGCGAGCAACACTCAACACACGAGTTCTTCAGCACGAGACGTAAAAGGTTCCCTCGTCATTATTGGTGGGGCATTACGCGCAGATAATGCTGTCGTTTGGGAAACCATTGTCAAACAAGCTGGTGGCAAAGACGGCCGAATTGCGATTATTCCTGCGGCATCTGGCAACCCGCAGCGTGCAGCAGAATTCGCCGCATCTGCACTCAATTCACACGGTGCCGTTAGCTTCATTGTGCCACTCTCGACACGCTATGCTGAAACAGACGCAAGCAATACGCCCGATCAAATTCAAAAAAATCCCTATTGGGTAGCGCAAATCCAGCAAGCTCAGGCTGTGTATTTTACCGGTGGTGACCAAGCGAAAATAACAAAGGCATTACTAGATACAAATGGCAAGCCGAGCCCTATGTTAGAAGCAATCTGGTCGATTTATCGTCAAGGTGGCGTAATCGCTGGGACTAGTGCTGGTGCGGCGATTATGAGTACGACGATGTTCAGTAATGCAAAAAGTGTACTCAGTACTTTAAAACAAGGCGTTACGGAGGAAAATGAAATTGCGAATGGCTTGGGCTTTATCGGCAACCAAGTTTTCATCGACCAGCACTTAATTATTCGTGGGCGATTTGCTCGCATGTTACCAGCTATGCTGAAGAAGTCTTATGTGCTCGGGCTTGGAATTGATGAAAACACCGCTCTCCTCGTCACGCAACAAAATACAGTCGAGGTCGTCGGGTATAAAGGGGCGATTCTTTGGGATTTAAGTTCTGCAAAAACTGATTCGAGCCAGGTAGAATTTAATCTGCAAGATGCGCGGATCTCCTACTTATCCCACGGCGATCAATTTAATATCGCAACAAAAAAAATATCTCCAGCGAGCGATAAGCAATTAATCACGACACCGCAGTCAGATGATGCAGATCAAGCACCAGCATTTCATCCAAATATGTTAGCTAACACGGCTATTGTGGAAGCTATGTCACAACTCATGGAAAGCAGACAAAGCTATGCGAAAGGATTAGCATTTGGCGATCCTGGCGGCGACAAGGGACAACTCGGCTACGAATTCGTATTGACAAAAAAGGCAGACAGTCGCGCTTACTTCTCTAGCAGCTCTGGTGCTGAAGCGCTTACTTTAATCAATCTAGGTTTAGATATCCAACCGGTACAAATGGCAAAGCCACTTTACCACGCCTTAGACATACAAAAGAATACGCATAAAATGGATAAAAATTAGAGTCATCACTCTGTTGTTTTTCATGAAATTGCAGCGAATGAAAATATCGTTCTTTGTAAATTTGATTTACGCTAACTTCATTTGTTCATGGGGAAAATCATGGGATCAAAACAAGCAACACAAACAAATGAGACGCAGAGAAAAGTCGATCAAATGCTTACGCGCTATGCAGAAAGTCATCGCCATCCAAAAAATGAGATGATTCATTTCATTTGTGTGCCAGTCATTATGTGGACAGTCCTAGCCTTATTGTGGAGCGTACATCCAACGCTCGCTTTAGCGATGACTGTCATCGCACTGCTGTACTACTTTAGCCTGTCAATCGGATTTGCGATCGGCATGAGTTTGATGGCCGCCGCCATGCTGGTAATTTTGTGGGCTTTGCCGCAGCATATGATTCTGCAAGTAGCGCTAATTGCTTTTGTTATTGCATGGGTTTTTCAATTTATCGGCCACAAAATTGAAGGGAAAAAACCATCTTTTTTTGAAGATCTACGCTTTCTGTTAATCGGCCCCTTGTTTGTCATCAGCTTTCTCTATCGACGTTGGAAACTTCCTTATTAGGCATCAGAAAATCAAATAGGCGAAAAAAAACCGCATTAAAATTAATGCGGTTTTTTTTTGAATCTAGAAATTAAGCGAATCTAGCTTTTGCAATTGCTACGCTAGTTCAAGTTTAATTAAGACAAGCTCCAAACGTGCTCTAACTTTGCCCAAGCTTGTTGTGCTTTTCCGTCTTTTGTCGCTGGCTTGAATTTGCAAGAAGCATAGATTTTTACCGCTGCTTTATCCAAAGTCTTGGAACCGCTGGACTGATCTACTTTAGAGTCGACTACGTTGCCATCTGTACCAACCAACACAGACAACATCACCGTACCAGTTTCTTCATTCATCAAAGAAGATTTAGGGTAAACAGCTTTTTCACAAGTCTGTTTTTCTACCATAGGAACTTCTGCAGCATTTACCGCGAATACAGAACTGAACAAAGCAACTGCCAATACGATTTTTTTCATAGTCGGATCACCGGAAAGAGATTGAGATAAACCCATGAAGACTGAATCAAGAAATCAGAATGATTGCCACATGGAAACAGACGTCATTTTAAAGAAAGTTTTTCCACAGAGCAATAGCCTTGCACAAAATTTCATCAGTTTTTAGGGTGTTCTGTAAATATATTCTCTTGTTCAATGTCTTAACACTAATAAAAAAACCGGACAAGTCATTCAACCAGTCCGGCAAAATCATCACGCACTAGGGAAGCGTAGCGATGAGTAGATTAAACCATTATTCGTAACTGGCATTAATATTCACACCCGTAAAAGCTTGCTTTGCCTTCAGCACAATGTAATACCAGGTCCCTGAACTTGGAGTCGCTAGAAATACGCTCTCGTTATTCCCCGCTTTTAACGAGGCTGCATCATAGGAACTTGTCGTCGGATACGCAGCTTTTTTCACGTACAAATCAACATCTCCCGTGCCGCCATTGGTGAATAGTTTTAAGTTTTTAGCGCCAGCAGGCAACATGATGTAAATGTAAGCTTGCGTACTGGAAGACAGATTTCTGATAGAACAGTTCTTACCCAATTGAGAACTTGAGGAACACACAGGCAAGGTCACAACCGGTGGAATTGGCATTGGTGGCTCACCATTCACGGTTGCTGTTTGCACCCATGCAGCGAATTCAGCGTCATAACGAGTGCCTATCGCATTAATATAGTTCTGATAGCCGACATAATCACCGCTACGGAATTTCGGCAAAATGGCATCGATATCACTACGATGTCGCTCATTCATAAAACGCACCGCCATATAACCCCAGCGGTAAGCGCGCGTCACGTAATCGGACATAGAATAAGTATTGCCCAAAATGGTACTCAACTTATAGCTACCGGTTTTTGCTGCGTCAATGGCAGCCTGATAGTTGTTCTTGTAAGAGAGATATTCTCCCAATCCCTCTAACCACCAGACTGTTGGTTTAGCAATACTCTCACCAAAATCACCGTACAAATTAAATCGTCCATCGAGATAATGCACATATTCATGTTCGAGATTCCACACAGTGAAAGTTGGACGCAGCCAAGATGCCTCGTGCGCTATAAATCGTGCTTGATTATTGATATCAGATGGATCGCCCTCCAAGTACATACCGCCGTTATCGGTAGCAATGTCATAAATCGCACCTGCATACTTGTTGTAACTGGCGTAATCATCAAATACCACTAACTCCAAGACTTTATTATTGTCGTTTGCTACTGGCGTACGATTAGTCACCAACATATTGTGGAAGTAAGTTTCCTCAGCTGCCAAGATGTTGCAAGAGTCTTGTAACTGTGTCGTTGTCATATCCTGTGCTCGAATCTTGATCGTTGGGCTACAGGTATGACTAGTTTTTAGCACTGTATTAGCCAACTGAGTCTTGTAGCCACAAGTGCTATATTCGGCACAATTCGCGCTATCGTAAAAATCAACCGCTGTCGCAGCATTCAGCCATAGATCACTATCAACCCCAGTCATTGACGAAGTCGATAATTGATATTTCACCATCGGCTTAATACTCGGCAACAGCGAGGGATACTGCATAAAGCGGAACGCTTCATTTTCCGTATCCTTTAACTGATAAGCCGCAGAAGAATTCAATAAGACAGATTTATTATTCACAACAAAATTATTCAATGCACTTGGATAAGCAAGATTCAACATCGCTGTCCCAACATCCGGACGTGAATGGGCATAGAAGAAAACGGTCAGTGCGCCTGTCAATGCTCCTGCCGCAGAGTCTTGTAATAAAGCGTTAGCAGCATTTGGATTGGATGGGGAGTTTGTAAATCGTTCAAGCACATTCTTCATACTTGGCAAATAGAAGACTTCGTCATTCAAATTGGTAATTAGCTTCATGACCTCGCCTGCAGTGGTGGAACCAGCAGTATTATTCTGATATAGCACACTACCATTTACCAATTGCTGAATCGGCGCGCGCAAACTTGTCGCCACTGTACTTGCAGGTTTTGGCATGACGTTGCCGCTTGCCAAATAGAAACCTGCACGCAGATATAGCGCCAAGTTCACCAAGCGAATATTCGTCGCGTTATACGCACTTGCCTCTTGCGCAAAACGGCTAAGGATCGCGTTCATATTCGAAGCGGAATACACCGTTGTAGCTTGCGTGGCGGTCAATGAAAACAGGCCATAAGTACATTCATAATCTGGCAGATTCGCGACATAATCTGCCAACGCCGTACCACTATAAGTCGCCAGCTTATTCATATCTTTGCAATCAGGTGTCGCCAAAGCCATCGCGACACCATCAGATCGCGCCTGCAATCTAGTTTGACGGTTTGTGTTCGTTAGCAATTTTTGCTTATCACTTTTACTGATAGGCAAATTAAACTTCGTTTGCTCAGCGCTTGGCGGCAACTCAGATTGTTGCGCTGGTCTAGGGGCTTGCTTTCGCGGTTTATGATCGTGTTGATGGTCTTGAGCAGTGGCATAGCTAGCACTATTAAAGCCAACAGCAAGTAGGCCGGCGACAAGAAAAGATACTCGTGGAAAAGACATGATTGACTCCTTCATTTTTTAATTATGGGTGGTTCAATGGCAAGTAAGGCATACCATCAAACCCAACTTTCGACTCCTAATACTGTGCATGCTTTTGCATGCATCGAATTTAAAAGCCTGCCTTTTTTCGTATGCGTAACTTCAAGAAACTTACTCATACTGCAGAACATCAAACCAATCTCCCCTCCCGAAGAAATCAACAAAATGTCCCTAAGGCCAACCCATATTATAAATATATTTAATAAATATCAATCATATACTTGGAAAATAGCCGTAGATTTAAGAGGCCTGATGAAAAAGAAAAGAAAATTCAAATGTCTTAGCGAAAAGCCAAATTTTAGATATATCTAAAATTTACGCGGTGAATTTAGTTTTGAATTGTGTGGTGTAAAAATGAATTAATTCCAAACAGCAATTTTGATTAGGTAAATAACTGTTTAAAGCAACATTGCGTCGCATACTGTGTTGAGGCTTGAATTACAAGGTGATGCAGATGTGGTTCCCGGAAACCCTTACCGGTCAAGCGTTTCCGGACTCAGTCATTTACAACCAGCGTAGATATAAAAAAACGGACATGCGATTTGCATGTCCGTTTTTTGCAAACTCGCATGGCGTTTTGCGTCATGCGAGAGTACTCGTTTAAAAGTTTTATTACTCGTAATCGCTCATCGGTACACAAGCACAGAACAAGTTACGATCGCCGTAAACGTTGTCCGCACGGCCTACTGGTGCCCAGTATTTCTGCTTGCGTAAAGCGGGTACTGGATAGGCTGCAACTTCACGACCATAGGCATGACTCCATTCATTCGCAACCAATACTTCTGCCGTATGTGGTGCGTTTTTGAGTGGATTGTCTTTAGCGTCAAATTCACCGCTGGCGACTTTGGCGATTTCTTCACGGATAACGATCATCGCATCGATGAAACGATCCAACTCCGCTTGTGATTCGCTTTCTGTCGGTTCTATCATCAAGGTACCAGGAACTGGGAAGCTCATGGTTGGTGCGTGGAAACCAAAGTCGATCAAACGTTTGGCAACGTCTTCATTCGAAATACCTGTCGCATCCGTCAATGGGCGCAAGTCCAAAATACATTCATGCGCGACCAAGCCATCATGACCTGAGTAAAGCACTGGGTAATGAGGTGCCAGACGCTTAGCGATGTAGTTTGCTGCCAGAATTGCTGTTTCGGTAGCCGCTTTCAAGCCCTCAGAACCCATCATTGCGATGTACATCCAAGAGATTGGCAAGATTGAAGCTGAACCGAATGGTGCTGCGCTCACTGCGGAGATACCATCTTCACCACGTACGTAGCCAGTGGACTTTTGGTTCGGCAAGAATTTTGCCAAATGCGCACCCACTGCAACTGGACCAACACCTGGGCCGCCGCCACCGTGAGGGATACAGAAAGTTTTGTGCAAGTTCAAATGACTGACGTCACCACCGAATTTACCCGGTGCAGCAACACCAACCAGTGCATTCATATTCGCGCCGTCAACGTACACCTGACCGCCGTGTGCATGAACGATTTCGCACAGAGTTTGAATGCCCTCTTCAAACACACCATGCGTGGATGGATAAGTCACCATCGCCGCTGCCAGATTGGCGCTATGTTTTTCTGCTTTGGCTTTCAAGTCGACCAAATCAACGTTACCGTTGTCATCACATGCAACAACCACAACTTCCATGCCGACCATAGAAGCAGAAGCTGGATTCGTACCGTGTGCTGAAGATGGAATCAGACAAATATTACGATGCGCTTCACCGCGAGATTGGTGGTAAGCCTGAATCACTAACAAACCTGCGTACTCACCTTGAGAGCCGGCGTTCGGTTGCAAGGAGACGGCATCGTAACCAGTCGCTGCGCACAACATCGCTTCTAACTGATCAATCATTTCGCGGTAGCCAATAGTTTGGTCATTCGGTGCGAATGGATGGATATTAGAAAATTCTGGCCATGTCACTGGAATCATTTCGGACGTTGCATTCAACTTCATCGTGCAAGAACCCAGCGGGATCATGGTGCGATCCAAAGCCAAATCTTTGTCCGCCAAACTACGCAAATAACGCAGCATTTCATGTTCAGCGTGATAGCGATTGAAGGTTGGATGCGCCAAGTACGCTGTAGTACGTGCCAAAGCTGCTGGGAAAGCATCCGCTACTGTCGCTTCAGTTGCGTCGAAATTTGGCGTTGCTTTACCTTGAGCAAATACAGCCCACAAAGCTTCGATATCGGCACGTGTCGCTGTTTCATCCAAAGAAACACCTACTTGAGTCGCACTGATTTGGCGCAAGTTAAAACCCGCTGCCTGTGCTACCGCGTGAACCGCGGATGCATCAGTAACATTGATGGTCAATGTGTCGAAGAAACTGCTGTTGGCAATTGCTACACCCATTTGTTTCAAACCAGCAGCCAATGTGCCAGTCAAACGATGTGTGCGTTGCGCGATTTGTTTCAAACCTGCTGGGCCGTGATACACCGCATACATAGACGCGATCACTGCCAACAACACTTGTGCTGTACAAATATTCGAAGTCGCTTTTTCGCGGCGGATATGTTGTTCACGTGTTTGCAGTGCCAAGCGATAAGCTTGTTTGCCTTGTGCATCCACTGTCACACCAACCAAGCGGCCAGGCATAGAGCGCTTGAACGCATCTTTCGTACCCATGAAACCAGCGTGTGGACCGCCGAAGCCAAGCGGTACACCAAAGCGTTGGCTGTTACCAACCACGACGTCTGCACCCCAAGTGCCTGGCGCTTCAATTAAAGTCAATGCCAACAAATCTGCTGCTGCAATGACCATTGCTCCTTTTGCGTGAATCGCCGTTGCAAATTCACGGTAATCACGGATTTCACCGTCTACGCTTGGATATTGCAAGAGTACGCCGAAACAGTCGTTTTCGATTGCTTCATTACCTGTGCAGGTACGCACTTCTATACCCAAAGGTTTAGCACGTGTTTCGATGATTTCACGTGTCTGTGGCAAAACGTCGTCAGCGACGTAAAACACATTGGAATTAGATTTGCCAACGCGTTGGATCAAGGTCATCGCTTCTGCAGCGGCTGTACCTTCGTCCAGCATAGACGCGTTCGCGATGTCCATGCCAGTCATATCCATGATGACTTGTTGGAAATTCAAAATCGCTTCCAAGCGACCTTGAGAAATTTCTGGCTGATATGGCGTGTATGCCGTATACCAAGCTGGATTTTCAAAAATATTACGCAAAATCACGCCTGGCGTGTGCGTGTTGTAATAGCCTTGACCGATGAAAGACTTGAGCACTTTATTTTTGCTCGCCAAGGCTTTCAATGTTGCCAAAGCTTCTGTTTCAGATTTTGCTTCAGTGAAATCCGCTAAAGGCAAAACGTCGTGACGACGGATATTCGCCGGAACAATCGCGTCAATTAACGCGGTACGATTCGCATAGCCCAACACTTTGAGCATAGCAGCTTGTTCTGCTTCTGATGGGCCGATATGACGGGCGATAAAGGCATCATGTGCCTCAAGTTGGGAAAGGCTAGTACGTGTCATGGTATTTGTGGGGGTGAAAACTGGTTAGAACAGATTTTGGCAAATCACGGATGGTTCGAAATCTCCGGATCTATTTGATGCCCCGAGAAAGTCAATTATCGGGATGCAGTACAAGGCAAGGAGCAAAAAACTCGCACAGCAATATGTCGATATTGCGCGCATTTGCAACGCCGTAATGCGCCCGAGAATTGAGTTTATCGGGGCATCAAAAATTTAGCCGATATTTTTTTGGTATGCTTCTGCACTCATGAGTGCATCAACATCCGCTGCATTTGCTGGCTTCAATTTGAACAACCATGCATCAAATGCACCTGCATTGATAGAATCTGGTGCATCAACAACTGCGTCATTCACTGCAACAACTTCACCAGCGACTGGTGCGTACACATCGCCCGCTGCTTTCACAGATTCAATCACGCAGCAATCTTTACCCGCAGCCAATACCGTACCGACTTTTGGTACTTCAACGAAAACGATATCGCCCAATGCATCTTGTGCGAAATCAGTAATACCAACGGACACTGTACCGTCGGCTTCAACGCGTACCCATTCGTGGGATTCTGTGTATTTACGATCTGCTGGAACTGTCATGTTGTTCTCCAAAAAAATTTAAAAATAATTCGAAATAATTTCTTCTTGTACTTCTGAATAATCAGGGATCGCCAAAAATTCAATTATAGAGATGCAGTCTAAGACGTAAACCGGAACAATACGTCGGTATTGCGAGGATTTACAACGCCGGAATGCGCTCTAGAATTGGATTTGTGGTGACTCCCTAAGCTACTAAAACCTTACCATTACGCACAAACGGCAATTTCACTACAGTTGCTGCTAATTGTTTATCGCGAATCTGTACGTGTACTGTGTCGCCAATCGCTACACCCATAGGCAAACGTGCCAAGGCGATTGCTTCTTGCATACTTGGGCTGAAAGTACCACTAGTGATTTCGCCATCGCCATGCGGTGTAACAACTTTTTGATGGGCACGCAAAATGCCGCCTTTTTCACGCAAAATCAAGCCTAGAAATTGTTGGGTTTGACCTTGTTCCTGCAAAGCTTTTTTGCCGACGAAATCACGTTCTGCCACCAGATCAATCGTCCACGCCAAACCAGCATTTAATGGATTAACAGTTTCATCCATATCCTGACCATACAAATTCATACCCGCTTCTAAACGCAAAGTGTCGCGTGCGCCCAAACCTGCTGGTTTGACGCCAACTGCCGCCAAGGCATTCCACAAGTCCGTGATGCGTTCTGCAGAAACTGCAATTTCAAAACCGTCTTCACCAGTGTAACCAGTGCGTGCCACCATGACCTCGCCGAAGGCTGTGCCATCAACGATCACAGCATTAAATGGTTTCATTTCCGCACTGACTGCTTTAGTTTCTGGCAGTACTTCCCATGCTTTAGCGCGCGCGTTCGGGCCTTGTACTGCGATCAAGCCGTAAGAATTTGCACCGTCGCGACGTTGAGTAATCGTGACACCAGCTTTGGTAGCGGCATTGTGCGCATTCATCCAAGCGACGTCTTTTTCTGCTGTGCCAGCATTCACCACCAGGCGGAACCAGCTTTCGTTCATGAAGTAGATGATCAAATCATCGATCACTGTGCCTTCAGGATTTAACATCGCTGAATACAGGGCTTTACCAGAAACTTGTAATTTATCGACATTGTTCGCAACCAGACCACGCAAGAAGCTGCGGACATTCTCGCCTTTGATATCAACCACGCACATGTGGGAAACGTCGAACATACCGACATCGGTACGCACAGCGTGATGTTCTTCAATTTGAGAACCATAGTTAACTGGCATATCCCAGCCACCGAAATCAACCATCTTCGCGCCGGCTGCACGATGTGCTGCGTTCAAGGGAGTTACTTTAAGAGTTGCTTGCGTCATGTGAGAGCCTCAGTACCGATAATGGACAAAAAAAGGGACGAAAAAAAACATACGATTTTGTGACTTCTTCGTATGTAATTGGTTATCTCTAGAATTCGATTTTGAGGATGCAATGCTAGGCGCAAATGCTGCTATACATTGGTTTTGCGAGGATCGCATTTGCAAAACCGACAACGCAGTGCGCCTCATAATCGGATTATAGAGGTGACCAATAAAATCGTTACCCCTCTGTCCTGGTACCTGAGAGATTACGAGAATTGAGTTTAAACTGCCCCTAAACTGATTCTCGTCGCACCTTCGGTGGGTAGTTCAATGTCTGATAGTTCAGCACACTGCTACCGCTCTCCAGAGTAGGGGAGTTTTCACACAACCCCGCTGATCGGTCCTTTTGCCTGAGAGTTTGTTGGGTATTAGCCCCTTCGGCGGCGGTGCACTCTGTGAGTCACAGCTCTCTCCCGATCAAGTGCCGCGATTATAACCCGAAACATCTGGGTGATTTCCTATCGCAGCACTTTTTTTCACATTTTATTGAGTAATAAAGTGTCAATTGTCTTATGCAAATAAGCACTAAACAAACACAAATTGAAGCATAGATAGACGGCAACACATTACGGATAGTAGGGTGCGCCGTGCGCACCAGGTATTAGTATTGTGCAGACAGCTATCCTTGTTCGGACATTGGTGCGCATGGCGCACCCTACTTGATTGCTTTCATCCATCAATCATTATTCTTGCACTCGCTCGGGCTTTACTACAACACTATCAGCAGTATGATTTGCCGCTGCGCTACCCACCGCCAATATTGGTTGACGAGGTGGCTCACCCCACATGCCTTTTCCACGCGCATAGTAAGCATGCAAATAGCCCCAATACACCAAACCATCAGCACTGCGCGGATCGAGCAAATAGAATCCCAAGCGACCTAAGGGCTGATTCAAAGGCACGTATAGCGCTTTATCCAAAGTCTCTTTTGTCCAGGAATAGCCAGCCCGCTTTTCTGGAACTTGTTCTTTCCACTGTCCCTTGATTTGCGAGGTAAAAATCCCTTGGAAAGTATCTTTCGCAATATTTCGTTCCGTTTCATGGAAATACATCAAAGCCTGATCTTTAGGACGCGCTGATCCTGGCAAAACTTTCAAGCCATGCGCTTCCAATATTGGTCGTAATTTTTCGGCATAGGCTGGATCGACCAGATAGCCTTGTGGTACGCGGATTTCATCGACCGCTTTGAAGGCGACATAAGCGGGCAAGTCCATCTTTGTGCGTGATTTTTCACCGATAATTTGACCGTTGGCGTCTTTAACCGGATCTACCACCTCAAAACTATAGGTCTCCGCCAAACTCATTTCTGTGCGCAAAGGCAGACGTGCATCATTGTTTTTCCACTGATCTGCCCAGCGTGCTTTTGCGGCGAATTGTTCGCGCTTAACTTGCTCTTTATTCGCAGCTAACCAACGCAACAACTCCACCACGTAGAGTCGATTATCTTCAATTCGGTCTTTAAAACTACGGTACACATAGGATTCCACCAAAATGCCCAGCGCATATTGCAGGGTCGGATAATTACTCACCAAATTGGGCGAAGAAAATGCCGATTCCCAAGCAACAATCTGCTTATCTTTGTTAAAGCGGAAATTCCCATAATCATAAGTGGGCATACCACGCGGCAGCATCGTGGCTCGCACATCCGTCAGCATTTTGCGATTCAGTGCCTGCAAAGGTGCATCACCACCTGTCGCCCATGCAGGTTCATAGGTAATATGAAAGCCGTGATAGCTACCATTGGTCGTATGTAAATCAAAGACCGCCGCTGGTTGAAAGTCTTGATACATCGCCAGCATCCAGCGTGTATTTGCCGCCGCAGCTTTCATCATGTCGCGATTCAAATCTATCCCAAAGACATTTTCACGTGGCCCAACACCATGATCTGGATTCGGTTGATGGCGGCGATTTAAAGGATCTTGCGCATCAGCGCCATCTGCATTGTAGGTCGGCAAGGTGACGATTTCTATCGCTTGACGTATCTCGGGATATTTACCTTGCACTAATTCGCGCAAGATAATTTGCATCGCATCTTTTCCCTCAACTTCACCAGCATGAATACCTGCATTGATATACACGCGCAGGGGATCTTTTCCCGTTGCAGCCAAACGCCAAGCATTTAATGCCTGCCCCGTTTCGGTATTGCGTGGCGCAGTTTTCGGCTGATAGGTTGTCAGCGATTTATCCTTCTTTTGCAAAGCCGCCATAAACTGCGCTACATCGGCAACGGTGCTTGTACTCTGATAATTATTTTGTTCGAAACGTGCTTGCGGCCAGTCCTGAGCCTTTGCTTGAGAGGATTTTTGCGCAAAACTGGACGCAGACATGCTACTCAAACAAGCAACTAGGCTGAGCGCTAATATGGATTGATTGTTAGATTTCATTTTTATTTTTTGAGCTTAAAACTAGAAAATTAGGTGTCAAATCGATTCTGACTGAACATAAAAAAAACGACCTGAGTAAAAGTTTACTCAAGTCGTTTTTTTGCAAAGATAAGCGAGGGCTCCGTGAATTACTGAGCAGATTGACGCTGTTTCCAAGCATTCAGATATTTCGATGCTTTAGGATTTTTCTCATCCCATTTAGGAATCGTTTTGCTATTGGCAATCTGTTCAACCGCAACCGCAACCGCACGATTTACCTTTGCCATATTATCGTAATCAATTTTGTGCGCTTCATCGCCAAGGCCATGATAGTCAGGGAAGCCATAGGCAACGCTGATGGTATGCGCCGGAATTCCTTGATCTGCAAGCGCTTGATTATCGCTGGCACCAAAATATTTATCACTATTCACAGGATGCTTCCAAACATTGATGCCGGTTTTATCACCAGCCTGTTTGATAATGGCACCAACTTCCGAGAAATCAAATCCGGTGACACCAACTGAAGCAACTTGCGGGCCTTCGGAATCATCAGTACGACCAACTTGTTCAATATTGATACCAGCTATCGTTTTTTCGATAGGGAAAACCGGGTTCTTACCGTAGTAACGCGAACCGACCAAGCCTTTTTCTTCACCAAAGAAAGTCATGAACACGATACTGCGTTTTGGACGTTCTTTCATACCAGCGAAAGCTTTGGCTAATTCGATCACAGATACGGTTCCACTAGCATCGTCATTCGCACCATTAAAAATCTTATCGCCTTCTGCATTCGCCTTGATACCGACGTGATCGTAATGCGCTGTCACCAACACATAACTATCACGCAACACAGGATCTGATCCGCGCAGCACACCGATCACATTTCTAACGATGGTTGGAGAAGTCGGTTCCGCCTCTGCCGGTGGCACTGGCGCACCTGGACGACGACGAATTTCTTTCTTTAAAATATTCCAATCGGCATTTTGAAAATAACCATCACCACCTGCTGGTTCTAAACCAATTGCACGAAATTGCGCCGCGATGTATTCCGCCGCCAAATCCAAACCACGCGATGGCGTATCACGTCCTTCTAACAAATCAGAAGCCAAAAAGCTCAAATGCCCACGCATGGAATCCGCCGAAATACGTTCCACAGTTGCCTGCATAGCCGCTGGCAAGGCTGGAGCTGTTTTAGCCGCAGCGATGTTATTAGTCTGAGCATAAGCAGTACCAGACAAAATCAGACATTGAGAAATCAATGCCAAGGAGCACAGCGCTTTTATGTTCACGGTCATCTTTTTATTCATTTTTCCACTCTTCAATTTGTTAGTACGCGTTACCAATCAAGATAACACTTCATTTTTATCAGTTTTACTACACAGCCTTCAGAACTAAAAATAGCGAATAAGTTCCAACAGATTCACATTAGATTCACACGTGATCAAAAAAATTGCACACATCTAAACAATTATGCACGACGCACTTCCTGCACGCCGCCGACTTCACGGATAACCGTCATGGCTTTTTGCAACTGGCTGGTTCCATTAATTTCAGCAGTGAAAGACATCTTCGCCTGCCCTTTCGCGCTTTGCGTATTCACACCAATCACATTGATCTTTTCGCGAGAAAACACTTCGGAAATATCCCGCAGTAAGCCCTGTCTGTCTTGTGCCATGACAAAAATATCAACCGGATAGACCGTATCTTTTCCACCGTCGCCCCACGTCGTCTGAATCACTCGCTCCGGTGCCTTATTACGCATCTCGGCAAAATTTTTACAACTTAAACGATGAATTGAAACGCCTTTGCCACGCGTGACAAACCCGACTATATCGTCTGGTGGCGCAGGCTTACAACAACGTGCTAACTGCGTCATCAAACCATCCGTACCAACAACCAATACGCCAGACTTCGCGCCATGAACAACACTGGATGCGCGAATTTTATGAGAGATAACAAATTCAGGGCTTTCCTCGACAACAGGATCATCGCGCAACGCTGTCTCAACCTGACGTAAACTAAATTCTTCTTTGCCAACCGCCAAAAATAAATCATCGAGACTAGCAAAACTGAGCTTACGTGCCAGCTCTTCCAAATTCACCGAGGTTTTACCTTCGCGCTGCAAGGTCTTTTCGATCAAACCACGACCTGTCGACAAAGTAATTTCTTGGTCAATCGCATTAAACCATGCGCGAATTTTGCTGCGTGTACGTGTACCAACGGTATATTCAGGCGTCAACCAATCACGTGAAGGGCCCGTTTGAATCGAGCCAATTTTAAGCGTAATGATTTCAACTGTCTGACCATTTTTCAATTTAGTATTGAGCGGCACCATCACGCCATCGACGCGCGCACCACGGCAACGATGACCGACATCGGTGTGCAGTTGGTAAGCAAAATCTACTGGCGTTGCGCCGGTTGGCAATTCAATGACGCGTGCTTGTGGAGTCAAGACATAAATCCTATCGTCCAGCGTCGCCGCCTTTACTTTCTCTACCCATTCGCGCTGCAATTGTTCATGATCAACAACCACATCAGAAACTTCATTTTTCCAAGCTAATAATTGACGCAGCCAAGCAATTTTCTCGTCATATTCTTGTGCAGAAAAATTCGAGCCACCAGTTTCTTTATAACGCCAATGCGCTGCCACACCGAATTCAGAAAACTGATGCATTTCCTTGGTGCGAATTTGCACTTCTAAAGGACGACCGTCATCAACAATCACAACTGTATGCAGTGATTTATAGCCATTTGGTTTTGGACGTGAAATGTAATCGTCGAATTCCTTGGGAATAGGCGTCCACAAATTATTTAAGATGCCCAACACCGTATAACAATCTTTAATGTCATCAACGATGACACGAAAAGCCCGCACATCATAAAGTTCATCGAAGTCGACCTTCTTGCCCTTCATTTTTTTCCAGATACTGAAGATGTGCTTAGGCCGTCCACTGACCTCAGCTTTCACATCAACCGCCGCCAATTCTTTTTCCAAGCGTGCGATCGCAGACACCACAAAACTTTCGCGCTCTACCCGTTTTTCTTCCAGCATTTTAGCGATGCGTTTGTATTGTTCAGGCTCTAAAAAGCGGAATGATAAATCTTCCAATTCCCACTTTAATTGCCACACACCCAAACGGTTTGCCAGCGGCGCATATAAATCCATGGTCTCACTGGCATACTGCTGAACCGCACCGTCATCACGCTTACATTCTGCAAAATAACGTAGAGTCGTGACGCGAGATGCCAAGCGCACAAGTACAACGCGCATGTCATTCGCCATCGCCAACACCATTTTGCGCAGCACTTCCATTTGCGACGCCGTGCGCTCCGCTTCATCTTTACCACGCCCAACATCGTGTTGCGTCAAAGTGGCTTCTCGTAAGCGCATTAAACGTCTGACACCAGCAACCAACTCAGCTATTTCGTTGCCAAATTTCGCTTCGATTTTTTCTGCCGCCAGAGGATTCATTTCCGACAGCTCAAACAATATTCCTGCAATACGCGTATCGGCATCGGTTTTCAACATCGCTAAAGTCGATGCCACACCAATCGCAAATTGCAAAGTATTTTGCTCAGTAACGATAGTTCTATCTTCAAAGAATGGCGTAACGAATTCTAATGCCTGCGCTATACGTGCAGCATCAGCAAGCGACAAGCCTTCGACCAATTGTGCTTCAGAAAGCGTAGCAGAGAGAGAGACCATATTATTCAGGTATTATTTTTGTGCTGCAGTAACGACGATTTCAATTAACCATTCGGAATTGGCCAAAGCCGCTTGTACAGTCGCACGCGGTGGCGTATTCCCTGCTGCAACCCAGGCATCCCAAGCTTGATTCATGCCTGCCATGTTCGCCATATCCGTGATAAAAATCTGGCACATCAAGATACGAGATTTATCACTCCCAGCTTCTTCCAGCAAGCGATCAATTTGCATGAGTACATTATTGGTTTGCCCAATGATATCTTGACTAGTATCTTCTGGCACTTGTCCAGCTAGATAAATTGTTTTATTGAATATAGCAAACTCAGACAAACGTGGTCCGACATGAAAACGTTGCATAGTGATCTAACTCCAAAAATATTTCAATTTCAAACGATACATCCACTGAATCAATTAGCTCAGTAAAAATTCTTTTGCGATAGCGATTTGATCTTCACTGACAAAGGTCGGCGCATGTCCAACGCCAGCGATCTCCACCAATTTGGCATGTGGCCCACGTCTCTGCATTTCTTGTGCTGTCGCCGTACTCAGTAAATCGGACTCACTACCGCGCACTAATAAAGTATCGCAGCTTATTGCATCATAAGCTGCCCACAACATTTTTTCGCCAATAGCAGCTGTTTCTGCAGTCGTTGCCTGCACGGGAACCGCCAGGCCTAAATCGTAATGACGTATCCATTTACCATCCGCATTTTGCTTTAACACGTCGCGTGCCAACTTTTCCCATTGGGCCTCCGTGTGTGGGCCAAAGGAATTAGAAACCTCACGAATAAATTGAACACCTTGCGCGAAGGTATCGAAACGAACATCTTGACTGATCAAATCACCGATGCGTTTTAATCCATCAAAATTCAAACTCGGCCCAACATCATTTAAAATCAATTTGCGTATAGGATTATTTTTCATTGACGCCAGAATCAAACCGATTAAGCCCCCCATCGACGTACCAAACCAATCCACTGTTTGTGGCTTTAATCGCGCCAGCAAAGTCACCATATCACTCACGTACTGAGGAATTTGATATAGCTGTGGATTGGGTAAAGATTCTGATTGTCCGCGCCCAACCACATCTGGGCAAATCACACGATACTCATCCTGCAAAGACGCTGCTAATGCATCAAAATCATCTCCCACCCGGGTTATGCCGTGGACACAAATAAGCACTTTAGAATTTTGCGGATCACCCCATTCTTTATATGACATCTTATGGAGGCCTGCGGGAGAAATACACTGCACAAATTGACGGCTAACTGTCATAGCAAAATTCTTTGTTAGATTAGGAAAGTAAGCTGCCATTTTACCGAGGGTTTAGCATAAAATCCTTGTGAACATCTTTTTTCTCTCACTATTTTTGATTTTTCTATAGGAAACAGCATGCAATCTCGATCACTCGTCGGAAAAACTGCCTTAGTCACTGGATCCACCTCAGGTATTGGCTTGGGAATCGCGCGGTCACTTGCTGCCGAAGGAGCAAACATTTGCTTAAATGGATTTGGTGATACGCAAGAAATTGCGAATTTACGCACAGCCATTGAGCAAGAATTCCAGGTCAAAACCAGTTACTCCAATGCAGACATGACACAAGCAAATCAAATTGCCGACATGATGGCGCAGGCACAAAGCGATTTCGGTGGTGTCGATATTCTGGTGAACAACGCGGGCATTCAGCATGTGGCTGCGATTGAAGATTTCCCTGTTGAGAAATGGGATGCGATCATTGCGATCAACTTAACCTCAGCCTTCCACACAACCCGTCTGGCTTTACCATCAATGCGCGCAAAAAATTGGGGACGTATCATCAATGTCACGTCGGTACATGGCTTGGTCGCCTCCGCACAAAAATCCGCCTATGTCGCCGCTAAACATGGCTTAGTTGGATTCACCAAAACCACCGCTTTAGAAACAGCCGATAGCGCCATCACCTGCAATGCGATCTGCCCAGGATTTGTGTTAACACCTTTAGTACAAAAACAAGTCGATGCGCGTGCAGAGCGCGATGGGATTAGCAATGAAGAAGCAAAGAAATCTCTACTTTCTGAGAAACAACCCTCAGGCGAATTTGTCACCCCGGAGCAGTTAGGTGCTTTAGCCGTATTTTTCTGCAGCGACGCTGCGACACAAATCCGCGGTGTTGCTTGGAATATGGATGGTGGCTGGGTTGCGCAGTAACTCACTCACGATATTGATCGCGGGAATATCAAATTTTGTGTTACGCGATTCATTTATGAATAACGCGAAATTTACTGGTAGGGTGCGCCGTGCGCACCATGATCATCAGCACTAAGGATCGATTTGAAGTTCAAAGCGGTGCGCACAGCGCACCCTACTTCACTAGCTTAAACATTACCTTTAAATAAAAAAACCTGAGGCTTTGTTTGCCTCAGGTTTTTTTATTTTTAAAACACGAATTTTAGATAGCGTTCATATCAAGGACAGCTTCTGTCTTCGCTTGAATTTCTTCTTTCGTAACACCTGGTGCCAATTCCACCAATTTCAAACCATTCGCCGTAATATCAATCACGCCTAAATCAGTAATAATGCGATCGACTACGCCGACACCGGTCAATGGCAAATTACAGGCTTTTAGAATTTTGTGTGCATCGCCTTTGGCGACATGCTCCATCAAGACAACTACGCGACCTACACCAGCGACCAAATCCATAGCGCCGCCCATACCCTTAACCATTTTACCTGGGATCATCCAATTTGCCAGATCACCTTTTTCGGATACTTGCATCGCACCCAAAATCGCTACGTTGATTTTGCCGCCACGAATCATGGCAAATGAATCTGCGGAGCTAAAAATTGATGAGCCAGCCAAAGTCGTTACTGTTTGCTTACCCGCATTAATCAAATCGGGATCAACCTGATCCTCCGTTGGAAACGGTCCAATACCGAGCAAGCCATTTTCTGATTGCAACCAAACTTCCATATGACTTGGTACATGATTTGCCACTAAAGTTGGCAGACCGATTCCCAAATTCACGTAAAAACCATCTTGTAATTCTTGGGCCGCACGCGCAGCCATTTCGTCACGATTCCATGCCATGATGATGTCCTCTTTTTCTGTGTGATTAGCTAGGCGTTACAGTGCGTTGTTCGATGCGCTTTTCTGGATTCGCATTCACAACGATACGATGTACGTAGATGCCGGGAGTATGCACTTCATCCGGATCGATCTCGCCAATTTCCACCAGGTGTTCCACTTCCACAATCGTAATCTTGCCAGCCATCGCTACATTCGGATTGAAGTTGCGTGCTGTTTTTCGATAGACCAAATTGCCAGCCTTATCTGCCTTGTAAGCTTTGACCAAAGACACGTCAGCAACCAGAGCGCGCTCCATCACATATTGTTCGCCATCAAATTCGCGCACTTCTTTACCTTCTGCGACTATCGTACCGACGCCAGTTTTAGTAAAGAATGCTGGGATGCCTGCACCGCCAGCACGCAATTTTTCAGCCAAAGTGCCTTGTGGTGTAAACTCTAATTGCAATTCACCAGCCAAATATTGGCGTTCGAATTCCTTGTTTTCACCAACATAAGATGAAATCATTTTGGTAATTTGACGGGTCGTTAATAATTGACCCAGGCCGAAACCATCGACACCTGCATTATTAGAAATCGCGGTCAAATTTCTCTTACCACTATCGCGCAAAGCACCGATCAGGGCTTCAGGAATACCACACAAACCAAATCCACCAACCGCAATGGTTTGACCATCTTGGACTATATCTGCCAGTGCCGTTGCGGCATCAGGATAGAGCTTATTCATACGTCTCCCTTTTCTAGGTGTACCAAAAAAATCTAGGATAGAGTGCAATTGAGGACAATGCAATACCGTAGAACTACTACATGAAAATCGCACAGCGGATATGCAGTGATGCACAAACCAGTTTGTTGCCCCTCGCCAGAACAACTACTTCGTTGTATTCTATGCAGGAGACCTCTGCACAACCTACTGCGCGACCGAATTTTGAATCTCCGATGCTCGCTGTGCCACAGCACAGGTGCGCTTCTCGATCCAAACTTCGACCGCTCGCTACGGTTGTGCAGAGGCCTCGCAGCGTGTAATTCGTACTAGCCACTAATTTTCTGATCCCTTCCTGCCCCATTTATGTCCACAGCCCTGCCTATCGACTTTGCAAGCATTTTTGAATTAGCGCCGATAGGCATGTGTGTCTCGCAAAATCGTCGTATCGCTGCCTGTAATCAGGCTTTAGCAACGATGTTTGGCTATCGTCAAGACGAACTGATCGGGCAGTCATTTTTGATGTTGTATCCAAGCTCAGATGAATTTGAACGGACGGGTGCGCGCATTGTGCCTATCATCAACGCGGTTGGTAGCTATTCAGACGAACGTATCATGAAACGCGCGAATCAAGACCTGTTTTGGTGTCATGTAACAGGCCGTTCTTTACATCCTGAAGATGTGCATGCCGCTGGCATCTGGACTTTTGATGATCTGAGCGCGAAACGTCAAGTCTCGCAGGAGCTATCAACACGTGAACGCGAAATCGCAGCCTTGTTGGCCGATGGGCAGACCAGCAAATTAATCGCCCGCAATCTCAATCTCAGCCCACGCACGGTAGAAATGCATAGAGCCAAATTAATGAAAAAACTCAATGCATCGACATCGAGCGAATTGATTAATAAATTATTACGGATCAACTAATTTGCAACCACCTTCAACTGACTTGCACCAAAATGAAAAAATCCCCATACCTCTCACAGCATGGGGATTCTAGGTTTCGGCTAGTTGACGATTTTGACGACTTTAAGGATTTACGAAGCGCTCAAACCATCATCTGCAGACACAATTGCACCATTAATAAAGCGTGACTCTTCTGCCGCCAACAGCAACAACAAGCCATCTAAATCCTCCGGCGTACCAACGCGTTTGCGTGGCAACATATCAATTAATTTCTGACCTTGTTCGGTTCTGAAATGATCTTCGTTAATTTCAGTTTCGATATAGCCGGGGCAAATCGCATTCACATTAATACCAAACTTACCCCACTCCACCGCCATCGCTTTCGTCATTTGCACCACAGCGGCTTTGCTCATGCAGTAAATGCCTAATTGCGGAATCACGCGCAGACCTGCCACTGAGGCGATATTGATAATCCGGTGTTGTTTTTTGTGATCGCCTTTATAGCGAGTGATCATGCGTTTTGCGGTTTCTTGCGCCACGAAAAAAGCACCGCGCTGATTGGTATCCATCACGAAAGCGTAATCTTCTGGAGTCACGTCGACCAACTTCTGTTGTGTCGACACACCAGAATTATTGATCAAAATGTCGATAGGACCAGCTTCGGTTTCTGCGTGGGCAATTGCTGATTTAATGCTCGCATAATCCGTCACATCCAGAGCGACCACATGCGCTGCGCCACCATCGGCCTCTATCTCCGCGCGCAACTCTTTTAGTCGATCTATACGGCGCGATGCCAGCACAACTTGTGCGCCCGCCATGGCTAATACTTTGGCAAAACGCGCGCCTAAGCCACTTGATGCACCTGTAATGAGGGCTACTTTACCCTCAAAATTAACTTCTATTCCCATCATCATCTCCAACAATTTATCGATCTAAGTTTCATTCACCGCAAAATTTTGCCGAGCTACACAGCCACCTATTTCACTCCACAACTTTTTCCGAATCATACTCGCAATCAACATCATGATGGGAAATTGCCACAGCCGAAATCAGGCATAAATCAATGTCTTATCAAAAAAATTCTACTTTTGATGGCGATTCATGGCGTTACCGGTGCTGATATACAGGCATTTTGACGAAAATCTGGGATAATTCAGACCGATAACGCAAACGGCACATCACGAATTCAAATTACAACAACAATGCCGCATTAGAAATCCACCACTAGTCGATCACCTTGCACATTTGCACAAGTGCCCATAAGATCGTGCATCAACTTTTGCTAGCGATTGCATTCCCATTAGAAAGCCCTTATTACTATGACTACTTCACAACAATTACTAGAAGAATACGGTCCACGTGACGCAATGGAATACGACGTCGTCATCGTCGGCGGCGGCCCAGCTGGTTTATCTGCCGCAATCAAACTCAAACAATTGGCAGCAGCAAGCGGTAAGGAAGTGTCTGTCGTCGTATTGGAAAAAGGCGGCGAACCGGGTGCGCATATCTTATCGGGCGCGATTATGGATCCGATTGCCTTGACCGAACTTTTTCCGAATTGGAAAGAACTCGGCGCACCGCTAAATACACCAGTCACGGAAGACCGCATCTATGTTTTGACAGAAAATAGCGCTTTCAAGACACCGAATTGGTTGGTTCCAAAATGTTTTCATAATGAAGGCAACTACATCGTCTCATTAGCCAATGTCACACGTTGGTTAGCGCAACAAGCCGAAGCACTGGGTGTAGAAGTTTTCCCAGGCTTCACGGCTGCCGAAGTCTTGTTCAATGAAGATGGCTCGGTCAAAGGTGTAGCGACTGGCAATATGGGTGTGAACCGCGAAGGTGAAGCTTCCCCGTCATTTCAGATCGGCATGGAGCTGCATGCTAAGTACACCTTGTTCGCAGAAGGTGCGCGCGGCCATCTTGGCAAACAAATGATTGCAAAGTACGAACTCGACAAAGGCAAAGATCCTCAGTCTTACGGTATCGGCATTAAAGAATTGTGGGAAATTGATCCATCCAAACATCAAGAAGGTCTAGTCGTACATACGACAGGCTGGCCGATGATGAGTGAATACGCGGGTTCTTTCCTATATCACCTAGAGAACAATCAAGTCGCAGTGGGCTTTGTCGTCGGCCTCGCTTACGAAAATCCTTACATCTCACCATTTGAAGAATTCCAACGCTTTAAAACCCATCCAACAATTCGTGATTTCTTCGAAGGGGCAAAACGTATTTCTTACGGCGCACGGGCGATCACTGCGGGCGGTTTGCAATCTCTGCCTAAATTGACTTTCCCAGGCGGTGCTTTAATCGGCTGTGATGCCGGCTTCTTAAATATGAGCCGCATTAAAGGTAGCCATGCTGCGATTAAGACTGGCATGCTGGCAGCCACGGCGGCGTTTGAGGCCTTAGGTGCAGAACGTCAACACGATGAGTTGACCGCGTACACAACAGCATTTGAAGCATCCTGGTTACATGAAGAATTGCACGTCGCCCGTAACGTCAAAAATCTCTTGAAGAAAGGTGCCTACGGTTCACCATTCGTCTGGTTGGATCAGGTGTTATTGCGCGGCAAAGCGCCATGGACTTTGCGTCACTCCAAGCCAGATCACGCTTGCTTGCGTCCAGCTTCCGAATTCACGCCTATCAATTATCCTAAACCAGACGGTAAACTGACTTTTGATCGCTTATCTTCCGTATTTATCTCCAACACGAATCACGCTGAAGATCAACCCATCCATCTGACCTTAAAAGACGCCAGCGTGCCAGTCAATATTAATTTGGCGAAATATGCTGGACCAGAAAGTCGCTACTGCCCTGCTGGCGTATATGAATTTGTAAAAACAGATGAAGGCGCAGATCGCCTGCAAATCAACGCACAGAATTGCGTGCACTGTAAAACTTGCGATATCAAAGATCCGACACAGAATATCGTGTGGGTGACACCTGAAGGTGGTGGTGGACCGAATTATCCGAGTATGTGATTTTTGGAGTGCGCCAAATTGGATTTCAATAAATAATCGTGGCTCATACAACGCAATAAATTAAATCCATTGAGCTCTGCTAAATTAGTTATCTCAATTCTGAAATTTAACAACAATGCGTCGTTTAAACCTAAATCGTTATTCTTAATTGCAAAATTCATGAATCGTTTTTATAAAATGATCCATCAAAGGTTCTCGAATGAAATTTAATCAATCAATTCAAGTGATTTTCTTTTCTCTAATTATTACTTTCGCTACAACCACAAAAATTCTTGCGGTGGAAAAACTAAAAGAACAACACTATAACAATGATGAAGAAAAAATAAAGAAGGGAAAACAATGCATTTCTCGCTACAAGGAAAAAGTCACAGCAAAGGTTGCGGAAGATTGGGACTCAGTTATCCGCTTATCAAAGCTCGCCAGCTTGGAGTGTAAAAATATATTCGATGACAAATTCACATCCGAAATACATCAAGATCTCGCAAATGCTTATTACGCTCAAAGTAAATTTAAAGATGCACTGTTAGTATCTAATACTTGTACAGCAGTATATTATGCAAACTATGGATGTCACATTGAGAAATCTCGTGCACTCATTGCTCTTGGCAAAAAGGTTGAAGCTAAAGAATCATTAAGGATTTCAAAAAAAATTGGCGAACTTGCTCTAGACGATGCTCATCGAAACTTACAAAAAGCAACCTCTGAAAATGATAAAGAGTTATATACACTTACTATTTCCAATATTAAAGTACATATTCAACTTATTGATGTATTAAGCAAGGTGCTAGCGCAGTAATATGTATTCTATTTGATGCTTCATTGTCAACCAACTACGATTCAATTCAAAAAAATACGTTTATACAAATAAAATACTTTATTAGCACCTGAGCGGCCACCACTCAAACAAATTGACACTTACAGAGAGATCATTATCGATTTAAAAACCACTTAGATATTAAAAATAAAAAATCATTTAAATACTTAATATATTCATTCCAATTGCATTTGCAGGTCTGAAATGTAATCTCCAAAGATTGTTTGTCTATCTAGCTAACAAGAACAGGACTTAATTATTTGATAACAATAAGATAGCCGACATAAAACGCTATCTGATATATACAATTTAAGAAAAACGTATTTTGACCAAAGCTTAACAGTGTCAACTATAAAACTGAACTCTAGACTAATGTCTACATCTATTCGAGAGATTATTTCTCAATCACAAAGTCCATTCTTGCTTAAGAATTTTGTCCAACCAAAACGCACCGATGACGGTTTTCACATCGGTGATTTTTCCTGATTTGACCCATTCCAATACTTCAGAGACTGGTGCAGTAAAAGTTTCCAGAAACTCTTCTTCATCGAGTTTGGCATCACCGGCAACTAAGCCACGTGCCAGATAGATATCCAGATGTTCATCGGCATAAGCGATCGCGTTATGGATGGTACAGAGAAATTGCCAGTCGCTGGCGGTGTATCCCGTTTCTTCTTTTAGTTCACGTTTTGCGCAAACTAAAGAGTCTTCATTTGGATCAATTTTACCAGCTGGGAATTCGAGAAAGACTTGATGAAGTGGATAACGGAACTGGCGTTCCATCAAGACAGTGCCATCATCGAACAAGGGAAGTATCACTACTGCGCCCGGATGTCTGATGTACTCACGCGTAACCAAATTCCCGTCTGGAAGCCTGACGGTATCTTTTTCAACGTGCAAGAAATTACCTTGATAAACACGCTGGCTATCAACCTTTATTTCTGCTAGTTGGGGGTTTTGATCCGAACCCAGATCAAGAATATTCATGCTGAGTCAATTCTTTAGTCAGAATTTTTACGTAAATAGCGATACACGAAACCTGGGAACGCGAACACGATAAACAAACATGCAGTGATCGCGAAAAATTCCCAACGCTGATCAAAGCGATTGCCAGCATTCGATTCAAGCAAAAATCCCAAGCTACCAACGACAAAATACAAGACGATCAATTCTAATAATCGCAACCAAACCGTTTTCTTGCTATTCAATCGAAGAACACCAAATACGCGTTCAGTGAAAAATGGGAGACTTGCGGCAAGAAGTGCCACAATAATCACAAGCCAACTTGATAGTGATGTATTCAAAGCACTTCTCTTTTATGTAGAAGATAAAACTTAGGAAGCTAAAGTGCTCTTAATTGCATCAACACAGCTTTGCAATAAAGAACCCGGCATGATGCCCAAAGCTAACACAGCCAAACCATTAGCACTCAAAACAATTTTGAGATCCATGTGCGCAACAATAGGTGTCGTATCAACTGGCTCGTCAAAGTACATTACTTTAACAATGCGTAAGTAGTAGAAAGCGCCAATCAAAGAAAACAGCACTGCTAATACTGCCAACCAGACCTGACCAGCTGCAACGACTGAACTCAAGACGGATAACTTTGCATAGAAACCCATCAATGGCGGAATACCTGCCAGTGAGAACATCAACAGCAACATGATAAAGGCGAACCATTTGCTACGCTTATTCAGACCTTTAAGATCTGCAATATTTTCAGCTTCAAAACCTGCACGGGACAACAGTAAGATAATGCCGAACGTACCCAAAGTTGTCATCACATAGGTGATTGCATAGAACATCGAAGCGCTATATGCCTCGCCAGCTAATGTGATGTTGCCATTCGACACACCGGACAAGAAGCCCAACAACATAAAGCCCATTTGTGAAATGGTCGAATACGCCAACATACGCTTCAAATTGGTTTGTGCAATCGCAGTGATGTTACCTATTGCCATTGACATCACAGCAAGTACCATCAACATTTGCTGCCAATCGATCACTTGTGGGAACAAGCCTTCTACTAATAAACGGAAGGTAATGGCAAACGCCGCCAATTTTGGTGCTCCACCCAGCAGCAAAGTCACAACCGTCGGAGAACCTTGATACACGTCTGGTACCCACATATGGAATGGCACAACACCTAACTTAAACGCCAAACCAGCGACTAGGAAAACAATGCCGAACACCAAGATAGTCTTATTTGCCGTTGCAGACGCCGCAATTTTTGACATTTCATTGAGATTCAAAGTACCTGTCGCACCGTACAACATGGAAATGCCGTACAACAGAAATCCTGAAGCCAAAGCGCCTAAGACAAAATACTTCATCGCAGCCTCGGTAGATACCGTATGATCGCGACGCAGTGCAACCAAGGCATATAAAGCCAAGGACATCAATTCCAAACCGAGGTAGATAATCAAAAGATTATTACCAGAGATCATCACCATTTGACCAAGCAATGCGAATAATGCCAGTACATAATATTCACCACCGAGCAGGCCATTTGTCATAGCGCGGTCGGTCGCATATTGGCGGCCATAGATAAACGTCACACCCACCGCAATATAACTAAACATCTTCAGCAAATTCGACATCGCATCAGACACGAACATGTTATTGCTCAAATAGACCGAGCTCGGTGCTGTTGCATTCATTGTCAACACGCCGCAAACACCCAGAGCCACTAAGCTCAGGGCGTATGTCACATTTCGCTTATCGTCAGGAAGAAACATATCGATCAGCAAGATCGCGCAAATCGACAGTAGCAAAAATACTTCTGGATAAAGTGATGGTGGAATCAGGTTCATATTATTGATTTCTAATTTCTAATGACGACTATGGTGCAATTTTGGATGTGGCGACATGCTTCAACAAATCAGCCACGGAGACTTGCATAGCATCGGTGAACGGCGCTGGATATACACCCATCGCAATCACTGCAATCGCCAGCACACCCAACATAAAGAATTCACGCGTATTCAAATCGGTCAATTTTGCGACATGATCGTGGGTGATCGCACCGAACACGACACGTTTTACCATCCACAAAGAATATGCTGCACCGAAAATTAAGGCTGTTGCAGCCAACAAACCAATCCAGAAATTAAACTTAACCGCACCGATGATGACCATGAATTCACCAACAAAACCTGAAGTCGCTGGTAAGCCACAATTTGCCATTGAGAACAAAACAAATAAGGCTGCGAACTTTGGCATCGTATTGACAACGCCACCGTAATCAGCAATCTCACGTGAATGCACGCGGTCATACAAAACACCGATACACAAGAACATCGCAGCAGAAATAAAGCCGTGAGAAATCATTTGTACGATTGCGCCCTGCACTGCCAATTCATTAAACATGAAGAAGCCAAGCGTGACGAAACCCATGTGCGCAATCGAAGAATATGCCACCAATTTCTTCATATCTTTTTGCACCAAGGCGACTAAACCGATATAAATCACTGCGATCAAAGACAAAGTAATCATCATGCCAGACAAGTAATGACCAGCATCTGGCGCGATTGGTAAAGAGAAACGTAAGAAACCATAAGCACCAAGTTTCAACATAATCGCTGCCAATACAACAGAACCACCGGTAGGCGCTTCAACGTGGGCATCTGGCAACCAAGTATGTACAGGCCACATCGGGACTTTGACCGCAAATGCCATCAAGAAAGCGATGAACAAGAAAATTTGCTCATGCAAAGTCAACGGTAACTGATGCCAAGCCAAGATATCGAAAGACTGATTCGATTTGAAGTAGAGATAAATAATCGCGACCAAGGTCAACAAAGAACCCAACAAGGTGTAGAGGAAAAACTTAAACGCTGCATAAACCCGATTCGGACCACCCCAGACACCGACAATGATGTACATAGGGATCAAAGTCGCCTCAAAGAATACATAGAACAACAGGCCATCAGTAGCGCAAAAAACGCCAATCATGAGGCCGGACAAAATCAGGAAAGCACCCATGTACTGAGCGACGTTTTTCTCTATCACTTCCCATGCAGCAATCACCACAATCACCGTAATGAATGCCGTCAATGGCACCAACCACATAGAAATACCATCAACGCCCAAAGCATAGAAAGCATTGAAACGTTCGATCCAATTCATGCGTTCAACAAACTGCATGCCATGTGCGGCGTTATCAAATCCTTGAATTACAGGGATAGTGACAGCAAAACTAATTAGCGAGCCAACCAAGGCAATCAGACGAACCAAACCAGGGTTCTTATCACGACCAAAAGCTAATACGAAAACGCCAAATGCGATTGGTAACCAGATCGACAGGCTTAATAATGGAGAGTTTGACAGCATCATGATTATCTTATTATGGTCACTTATTTAGCAAACGGGAGAGGCATGAAATAAATCAAGAAGCCTAATACACCCAAAATCATCACCAGCGCATAGTGATAGATGAAACCAGTCTGGAACAGGCGAATTAATTTGGAGAATAAACCAACCAACTTCGCACTACCATTCACGACCAAGCCATCAATCAAACCTTTGTCACCGATATTCCACAAACCACCACCCAATAAGCGTGCACCACCAGCAAACACCACTTCATTGAATTTGTCCATGTAGTATTTATTGTCGAGCAAAGTAAATACAGCACTAAATTTCTGTTTAATCATGGTTGGAATCGAAGGTTTCACCATGTAGAAGTAGTAAGACAAAGCAACACCAGCTACCGCTAACCAAAATGGTGCCGTCTGCAGAGAATGGATTCCCATTGCCTGCCAACCATGGAAGTGCTCTTTCAACTCACTCATTGCCGGATGCGCAGCAGCATCAATGAAAATGACATCTTTAAAGAAATCACCGTATAACATCGGCTCAACCGCATATAAACCAATCAATACAGATGGAATTGCTAATAGAACCAAAGGAACCCAAACCACCGCTGGAGACTCATGCGGTTTTTGTCCTGGCGCCAAACCATGATGGTGGTCATCATGATGATCATCGTGACCATGTGCGTCGTGAGCATGCCCAAAGTTTTCCTTACCGTGGAATACGAGGAAATACATACGGAAAGAATAAAAAGCGGTTACAAAAACACCTGCCAATACAGCGAATTTTGCAAAGCCAGAACCAGGCAAGTGCGACAACATCACTGCTTCAATAATCGAATCTTTCGAATAGAAGCCGGAGAAAAATGGCGTACCGATCAACGCTAAAGAACCGAGCAATGAAGTAATCCATGTAATTTTCATGTATTTGCGCAAGCCACCCATATTGCGGATGTCTTGGTCATGATGCATACCGATAATCACCGAGCCAGCCGCTAAGAACAACAAGGCTTTAAAGAAGGCGTGCGTCATCAAATGAAATACTGCAACGGAATAGGCAGACGCGCCCAGCGCAACAGTCATATAACCCAACTGTGACAAGGTCGAATAAGCAACCACACGTTTAATATCATTTTGAATGATGCCTAAGAAACCCATGAACAAGGCGGTAATAGCGCCGATGATCATGATGAAACTCAAAGCCGTTTCGGACATCTCGAACAGTGGCGACATACGCGCCACCATGAAAATCCCTGCAGTAACCATCGTCGCAGCGTGAATCAGAGCTGAAATTGGTGTTGGACCTTCCATCGAGTCTGGCAACCAAACGTGCAATGGAAATTGCGCTGATTTACCCATGGCGCCAATAAACAAACAGATACACGCAACCGTGATCAACATCCAATCTGTACCAGGCAACATTAGTGGTGCCAGTTCATCTTTCTTCGCGAACACTTCCGCGTAGTCCATGGAACCAGCGTAAGCAACCAACAAACCAATGCCTAAGATAAAACCAAAATCACCAACGCGATTCACCAAAAAGGCTTTCATGTTCGCATAAATTGCGGTTGGCTTTGTGTACCAAAAACCGATCAATAAATAAGAAACCAAACCAACTGCTTCCCAACCAAAGAACAATTGCAGGAAGTTATTGCTCATAACGAGCATCAACATCGAGAAGGTGAAAAGGGAAATATAAGCGAAGAAACGGTTGTAACCTTCGTCTTCTGCCATGTAGCCTACCGTGTAGATGTGCACCATCAGCGACACAAAAGTCACTACGCACATCATCATTGCAGTCAAGCTATCGACCAGAAAACCAACTTCCAATTTCAAACTACCAACGGTCATCCAATGATACAAAGTCGCATTGTATTTTGCGCCGTCCAAGACTTCAGACAAAGTCATACAGGACAAAACGAAAGCGACCAAAACACCAAGTATCGTCGCCGTATGCGAAACCTTGCGTCCGACCAGATTGCCGAAAAATTTCGTACCTAACAGACCTGCGATTGCTGCACCAGCAAGTGGTGCTAACGGCACTGCCAGCAATAAATGTGGGTTAAGTTGCCCCGCCATAATGACCCTTTGTTATCTTGATTCTTTTAAATTCTCGAAATGTTTTCAAACCAGGAAGACTATTACTAATTAGCCTTTGAGTGTACCCAAGTCATCTACATTAATCGTGTCCAGATTACGGAACATAACAACTAAAATCGCCAAACCAATTGCAGATTCTGCTGCCGCCACCGTCAAAATAAAGAACACAAATATCTGTCCTGCTGCATCCCCAAGATAATGTGAGAATGCGACAAAATTCATATTTACTGCCAACAACATCAATTCAATCGACATCAACAACACGATGATGTTTTTACGATTCATGAAGATACCGACGATTGAAATGGCGAATAAGATCGCACCCAAAATCAAGAAGTGAGTCAGTGTCAAAGTCATTTATGCACCTGTGTTTTCTGCATTTGCCTGCGTATTTGCGCGCTCAGACTCTGCTTTCATACTAACGATACGAATACGATCAGCGCGTTTCACTTTTACTGCCGCAGCTGGATCAAAATATTTACTATCTTTACGGCGACGCAAGGTCAAAGCAACTGCTGCAACGATTGCCAACAACAGAATCACTGCGGCAACTTCAAACGCAAAAATATAGTTAGTGAAAATCTCAATACCTAAAGCTTTCGTCGAGCCGATCTCTGAAGCAGCTGCAGGAACTGTATTGTCCGGACGCAGGAAACCTTTTAACAATACCGCAGACATTTCCAATGCAACAATCACACCGACGATAGCCGCCAATGGCAAACGCCCCCAGAAGCCTTCACGCAACTTATCCATGTTGATGTCTAACATCATGACTACGAACAAGAATAAAACCATTACCGCGCCGACATACACCAGCACCAATACGATCGCTAAAAATTCCGCTTTCAATAACAACCAAATACCGGCCGCAGTAAAAAACGACAAGACCAAAAACAAAGCAGCATGCACCGGATTACGTGCAGTAATCACTTGAGTCGCAGCGAGAATTAAAATCGCTGAGAATGCATAAAATAAGGCAGTAACAAAATCCATAGTTCAGCTCTTCCAGTCTTAGCGGTATTTAGCGTCAGCTTGACGTGCTGCCGCGATTTCTGGCTCGTAACGATCACCCACTGCGAGCAACATCTCTTTCGTGAAATACAAATCACCACGTTTTTCACCGTGATATTCAAGCACATGGGTTTCTACGATTGAATCAACAGGGCAAGACTCTTCGCAAAAACCACAGAAAATACACTTGGTCAAATCAATATCGTAACGCGTGGTACGACGTGAACCATCTTCACGTTGATCAGATTCAATCGTGATCGCCATTGCTGGGCAAACTGCTTCGCATAATTTACAAGCGATACAACGCTCTTCACCATTTGGGTAGCGTCGCAATGCATGCAAACCACGAAAACGTGGTGACTGCGGTGTTTTTTCCTCAGGAAATTGCACCGTAATTTTGCGCGCAAACATATAACGACCTGTCAAAGCTAAACCTTTGATCAACTCGCGCAGCATTAAACTGCCAAAGAAATCCTTAATTGCTTCCATTATTTGCTTCCATTATTTGCTGGCATTTTGCTTTAGCCGATTACTTCCAAATATTCCAGGAGGTTTGCATCCATGCAGCGACGATAACCAAGTAGACCAAGGTGAGAGGAATAAACACTTTCCAACCCAAACGCATAATTTGATCGTAACGATAACGTGGGAAAGAAGCACGTGCCCAGATAAACAAAGACACCACGAAGAAAGTCTTCACACCCAACCAAATCCAACCAGGCAAGTAAGCCAACAAACCTAATACAGGAACCGCATGACCAATTGGTGAGTTCCAACCACCGAGGAACATCAAGGAAGCCAATGCAGAAATCAAAATCATATTGGCATACTCTGCGAGGAAGAACATCGCAAACGACATACCAGAATATTCAACCATATGACCTGCAACGATTTCAGATTCCCCCTCAACCACGTCAAACGGATGGCGATTCGTTTCGGCGATACCAGAAATAATGTAGATCACAAACATAGGTAGCAATGGCAGCCAATTCCAAGAAAGGAAATTCCAGCCATGCTCAGCAAAATAGCCTTTAGTCTGGCCATTCACAATATCAATTAAATTCAAGCTACCAGAGACCATCAAGACGATCACCAATACGAAACCCATCGCAATTTCATAAGAAACCATTTGCGCAGAAGCACGCATCGCACCTAAGAAAGCATACTTCGAGTTAGACGCCCAACCAGCAATGATGATGCCGTAAACTTCCATGGACGTGATTGCCATGACCAATAACAAACCGGCGTTTACATTGGCCAATACCACATCGGGGCCAAACGGAATCACTGACCAGGCAGCCAAGGCTGGCATAATCGTCATGATCGGCGCAATCACAAACAAAACCTTATTCGCTTTTGCTGGAATGATGATTTCTTTAAGCAGTAATTTTAAAGCATCAGCAATTGGTTGCAGCAAACCAGCAGGGCCAACACGATTTGGGCCGAGACGAACGTGCATCCAGCCTATCATTTTACGTTCCCACAAAGTCAGATAGGCGACACAGCCCATGACTGGCAAGGTGATGCAGACGATCTTGACCAATGTCCATACCAACGGCCATAAACCACCAAGGTACTCCACACCGTAAGATTGAACCGTATCTAAGAAATTCATTATGCACGCTCCACATTAATTGGGCCGAACATCGCACCCAGTTGATGCGTTGCCAAAACACCGGCAGCCACGCGTACTACAGTCGCAGGCAAGGTTTTATCAAGCTTAGCCGCACCTAACACCGAGCTACCTGCTTGCGTCAATTTCACAAAATCACCATCGGCAAGACCTAGGCGTGCAAACTCTGCGGCACTCAAGCTAATGGCGGCAACTTTTGCATCTGCGGTACGCTGCAAGGATTCAGAACGACGCACGATGGCATCGGTACTATAGATAGGCACATCAGAAACACGTTCCAAACCAGAAGTCGCAACGCCACTAGTCACAGCTACGTCGGCAATATTATTGAGCTTAGCGGATAAGTCAGTTTGTCCTTGACCTAAAACGGCGTCACGAATCGCTTCAGCCGTTTCGAACTCAAAGTTATCCAAACCTAACAAATTGCCTAGTACACGCAATACTTTCCAAGCTGGACGCGTATCGCCTAATGGTTTCACCACGCCGTGGAAGCTTTGCGCACGACCTTCGCAATTGACGAAAGTACCGGCTGTTTCTGTAAATGGAGAAATCGGCAACAAGACATCCGCGTATTCCATACCATGTTTAAACGCGGACATGACAACCACCATATCAGCTTGTGATAATACTGCTTGGGCCTGATTGGCATTCGCAAAATCAAATGTTGGTTCAGCATTCAACAGCACCACCGCTTTACGCGCATCGCTTAATACATTCGCGGCTGTATCTGCATTGGTAGGAACCGCATCCGCAAGATAAGCACCAACGGTATTTGCCGCTTCAGTTAAGTAACCGAAACCAGCACCGGTATTTTGTGCAATCCATTGTGCTAATGCGTGGATCTTAGAAGCATCTGGATGTTGCGCCGCTGTGTTACCTAAGAATACGCCAGCTGATTGCGCATCAGTACCTGACAACAAACTTGTTGCGATCGCTTGGGCTGCATCCGATACTGCGACGTCGGCCAAACCAGTTGGTTTAGTAATTTGTTTAGCGCTGGCAACCGCTGTTGCGACTTCAGCCAAGAAAGACAACCATGCGGATGGCGCAAGAACCGCTTTGTTTGCGACCTTCATCAAGAGCTCATCATCTGTCGCATGCAAGACACTTAATTTCGTGCCAGACTTGACCGCTTGGCGCAGGCGAGCCGCTAACAGTGGATGGTCTTTACGCAGGAAAGAACCAACCACAAAGACTTGCTTTAATTGCGCAAATGCGGCGATTGACATGCCCAACCATGGTTTGATTTTGCCAGTTAAAGCAAAATCAGATTGACGCAAACGCGTTTCGATATTATCCGAACCCAAGCCACGCACGACACGTGACAACAAGCTCAATTCTTCTAATGTGGAATGTGCAGAAGCCAAACCAGCAATAGAGTTTGCACCATGCTCATGCTTCACATTTTTCAAACCATGTGCCACATATTCCAGCGCAGTTTGCCAGTCAGTTTCTTGCCATTGACCGCCCTGCTTCAACATTGGTTTAGTCAAACGATCTTCGCTATTTAAACCTTCGTAGGCGAAACGATCTTTATCGGAAATCCAGCATTCATTCACCGCATCATTTTCCAAAGGAACGACACGCATCACTTTATTATTTTTGACCTGAACGATCAGATTAGCACCCAAGCCATCATGCGCACTGACAGATTTACGACGAGACAATTCCCAAGTACGTGCTGAGTAACGGAAAGGTTTCGAAGTCAGGGCACCGACTGGACACAAGTCAATCATGTTTCCAGATAATTCAGAATCAACTGTCTTGCCAACGAAAGAGGTAATTTCTGAGTGCTCGCCACGACCAAGCATACCGAGTTCCATCACGCCGGCAACTTCTTGACCAAAACGTACGCAACGTGTGCAATGAATGCAGCGGCTCATCTCTTCCATCGAGATCAAAGGGCCAACATTTTTATGGAACACTACACGTTTTTCTTCTTCGTAACGTGAACTGGTTTTACCGTAACCGACTGCCAGATCTTGCAATTGACATTCACCACCTTGATCACAAATCGGGCAATCAAGCGGATGGTTAATCAACAAAAATTCCATCACGTCTTTTTGTGCCTTGACCGCCTTATCGCTATTGGAACGAACGATCATGCCTTGTGTCACTGGTGTGGCGCAAGCAGGCAAAGGTTTAGGCGCTTTTTCAACCTCAACCAAACACATGCGGCAGTTTGCAGCAATCGACAATTTTTTGTGATAGCAAAAATGAGGAATGTAGGTGCCAAGTTTATTGGCAGCGTCCATCACCATGCTGCCCGCAGGGACTTCTACTTTCTTGCCGTCTATTTCAATTTCAACCATGGTGTGCTCTGGGTACGCTAAGCGAATAAATATTCAGACTTGAATGAATTCTCAATTCAAGAACAAACTACAGCCTTGTTTATAAATAAGTCGGAACCAAGCAGTGCTTATGCTCGATATGGTATTCAAACTCTTCACGGAAATTCTTGATAAATGCACGAACTGGCATTGCTGCGGCATCACCTAAGGCGCAAATCGTGCGACCTTGAATACCGTCAGCTACTGCATTTAACATATCTAAATCATCTGGGCGACCTTGACCGTTTTCGATGCGATGCACCATGCGATACAACCAGCCTGTACCTTCACGGCATGGCGTGCATTGACCGCAAGATTCTTCGAAATAGAAGTAAGACAAACGCAACAAAGACTTGACCATACAACGCGTTTCGTCCATCACGATGACCGCGCCAGAACCAAGCATAGAACCAGCCTTAGCGATAGAGTCATAATCCATATCCGTCGCCATCATCACGTCACCAGTCAAGACTGGCATGGAGGAACCACCTGGAATAACCGCTTTGATTTTTTTACCATCGCGCATACCGCCAGCCAACTCTAACAAGGTCGCAAACGGCGTTCCCATCGGAACTTCGTAATTACCTGGCTTAGCCACGTCACCTGACATAGAGAAAATCTTGGTTCCACCATTATTCGGTTTACCAAGTGCAGCATAAGCCTCGCCGCCCATCGCCAAGACAAATGGCACAGCAGCAAAGGTTTCCGTGTTATTGATGGTCGTCGGCTTACCGTACAAACCAAAACTTGCGGGAAATGGCGGTTTGAAACGCGGCTGACCTTTTTTACCTTCTAAGGATTCCAACAAGGCTGTTTCCTCGCCACAGATGTAAGCACCGTAACCGTGGAAAGCATGCAACTGGAATGAAAAATCGGAACCATGAATGCGATCACCCAACATGTTGGCTGCGCGTGCTTCTTCTAAAGCTTCTTCGAAACGGTCATAGTCAGCAAAAATTTCGCCGTGAATATAGTTGTAACCAACGGTGATGCCCATTGCATACGCACCAATCGCCATACCTTCGATCAAAGCATGTGGATTGTAACGAATAATGTCGCGATCTTTAAATGTGCCTGGCTCGCCTTCATCTGTATTACAAACCAGATATTTTTGACCTGGGAATTGACGTGGCATGAAACTCCACTTCAAACCCGTTGGAAAACCTGCGCCACCACGACCGCGCAAGGAGGAAGCTTTCAGCTCCGCAATCACTTGCTCTGGCGGGATTTTTTCATCCAGAATACGTTTTAAAGATTGATAGCCACCGCGCGCGATATAGTCTTGCAGGTGCCAGTTTTTTCCGTCTAAGCCAGCTAGAATCAGTGGCTTGATATGGCGATTATGTAGACTCGTCATTATTTACCTGCTTCTGTTGTTTGGCTTAATTCAATCACTAATGCATCAATTTTGTCATTCGACATAAAGCTGCACATACGCTTATTGTTCACCAACATGACTGGCGCATCACCACAAGCGCCCATGCATTCACCTTCCATCAAGGTGAATTTACCGTCAGCACTGGTTTTTTTATAGTCGAGGCCGAGTTTTTGCTTCAAGTGATGCGCAGCACGTTCGCCACCAGACAAGGCGCACGGCAAATTTGTACAAACTGTAATTTTATGTTTACCGACTGGTTTGGTGTTATACATATTGTAGAAGGTCGCCACTTCTTGCACCGCAACGGCAGGCATGCCGATGTAATCAGCAACGAACTGCAATACTTCAGGAGATAACCAACTAGTTTCATCCTGGGCAATCGCCAAGGCCGCCATCACCGCAGACTGACGCTGATCCGCAGGGAATTTCGCCAATTCGCGATCAATTTTTTTTAATGCTTGCTCTGATAAGACCATCGCTTTTGCCTCAAATATCGACTCTCAAAAAGAGCCGATCATCTATCAATATTTATTTCTACCAACAATCAATCAACGATCGATTTCGCCGAATACGATATCTTGCGTACCAATAATCGTGACCGCATCAGCAATCATATGACCTTTGGCCATTTCATCTAAACCTTGCAGATGCGGAAAACCAGGTGCGCGGATTTTCATACGATACGGCTTGTTCGCACCATCCGACATCAGGTAAATACCAAATTCGCCTTTAGGATGCTCGACTGCGGCATAAGCTTCGCCAGCAGGAACGTGAAAGCCTTCAGTAAATAATTTGAAGTGATGGATCAACTCTTCCATATTCGACTTCATATTCACGCGGCTTGGCGGCGCAACTTTATGATTCGTTGACATCACAGGACCGGCATTATTACGCAACCATTCCACACACTGTTTGATGATGCGATTTGACTGGCGCATTTCTTCAACGCGAACCAGATAACGATCGTAACTATCACCATTCACACCAACTGGAATATCGAAATCCAGCAAATCATAAACTTCATAAGGCTGTTTCTTGCGCAAATCCCATTCGATGCCAGAACCACGCAACATAGGACCAGTGAAGCCCATCGCCAAAGCACGCTCAGGAGAAACAACGCCGATACCGACCAAACGCTGTTTCCAGATACGATTATCTGTCAACAAAGTCTCGTACTCATCAACGTATTTCGGGAAACGATTGGTAAAGTCTTCGATAAAATCGAGCAAAGATCCTTGACGATTTTCATTTAATAAACGAATAGCTTTTTCATTTTTCAGAATCGATGCCTTGTGCTTAGGCATTTCATCTGGTAAGTCGCGATATACGCCACCTGGACGATAGTAAGCAGCATGCATACGCGCACCAGAAACTGCTTCGTAGCAATCCATCAAATCTTCACGTTCACGGAAGGCGTACAACATCACCGCCATCGCACCAACGTCGAGACCATGTGCACCAATCCACAACAAGTGATTCAAAATACGTGTAATTTCATCAAACATCACACGAATATACTGCGCACGCAAAGGCACTTCCAAACCAAGCATTTTCTCAATCGCCATGACATAGGCATGCTCATTGGACATCATGGACACATAATCCAAGCGATCCATGTAAGGAACTGATTGCAAGAATGTTTTTTGTTCAGCTAATTTTTCAGTTGCACGATGCAACAAGCCGATATGCGGATCCGCACGTTGAATAACTTCGCCATCCAATTCGAGCACCAAACGCAAAACGCCGTGGGCTGCCGGATGCTGAGGACCAAAGTTTAAGGTGTAATTTTTAATTTCTGCCATGATCCGTCCTTAACCCTTAATCCCATAGTTCTCTTCGCGAATAATTCGCGGGGTATTTTCACGCGGCTCTATCGTCACCGGTTGATAAATCACACGTTTTTGATCAGCGTCATAGCGCATCTCGACGTAGCCAGAAACTGGGAAATCTTTACGGAAAGGATGACCAATAAATCCGTAGTCTGTCAGGATGCGACGCAAGTCATTATGACCATCAAACAAAATACCAAAGAAGTCAAAAGCTTCACGCTCGTACCAATTCGCAGTACTCCACACGTCCACCAAAGAAGCGACGATCGGAAATTCATCATCTTCTGCAAACACGCGAACTCGAAGACGCCAATTATGCTTAACCGAAGTCAAATGTGACACGACAGCAAAGCGCTTACCATCCCAAACACCATCACCGTAGGTTGAGTAGTCAACACCACAAAGATCAATCAACTGCTCAAAGTAAGTTTCTGCGCTATCACGCAAATCAAACATCACTTGCAGGTAATCTTTAGCAGAGACAACAATAGTAAGCTCTCCAAGCGCCAAATGCGACTGCATGAGCCGCTCGCCAATAACAGCCTTTACTGCCGACTCGAGATTTTCTAGTTTGGTAGTCATTTTGCTTTAATTTGTAAATTTCTCTATCAGACCAATTAGCGAGCAATAGTATTGGTGCGCTTAATCTTATTCTGCAATTGGATAATGCCGTAAATTAAGGCTTCGGCTGTCGGAGGACATCCTGGCACATAAATATCAACAGGAACAATGCGATCACATCCACGCACAACAGAGTAAGAGTAATGATAATAGCCACCACCATTGGCACAAGAACCCATGGAAATAACCCAACGCGGCTCTGCCATCTGATCATAGACCTTACGCAAAGCTGGCGCCATTTTATTACACAAGGTTCCGGCAACAATCATCACATCTGACTGACGCGGTGACGGACGAAACACCACACCAAAACGATCCAGATCGTAACGAGAACAACCAGCATGCATCATCTCAACCGCACAACAAGCCAGACCAAACGTCATCGGCCACATTGAACCTGTTTGCGTCCAGTTAATCAGCTTGTCCAAACTAGTGGTAACAAAGCCTTCGCTTAACACGCCTTCAATTGACATAAGCTTTTCCTATTAGGTCACTCCCAATCCAGGGCGCCCTTTTTCCAGATGTACCAAAAACCGACCGCAAATTCCAAGATGAAACCTAGCATCACCAAGAAACCAGTCCACCCTAACTCTTTCACAGACACAGCCCATGGGAAGAAGAAAGCAGTTTCCAAGTCGAACAAAATAAAAAGAATTGCAATGAGATAGTAACGCACGTCAAACTTCATACGTGCATCTTCAAAGGCTTCAAAGCCACACTCATAAGCGGAAGTTTTTTGATTATCAGGCCGATGCGGCGCAAGAACACGCCCAAGAACTTGCGGCACAATACCCACCGCAATACCGACCAAAATAAAGAGAAGAACTGGGAAATAATTTTCGAGGTTCACGTTAGCTTATCCGTATAAAAACGCAACATTGAGATGTTAATTGCATGATTGAGTGATTGCTCAATTCAAACTTAATTCGCAACCACTTCCTCGATCAAGTCATATGTAGAAAAACTTGACTTATTCTTTGGTGCCGACGACGAGACTCGAACTCGTACAGCTTTCGCCACTACCCCCTCAAGATAGCGTGTCTACCAATTTCACCACGTCGGCATAAGCCCAGCATTGTACTCGGTTCAGCTCAATTGTTCAACGCACAATTGCAGCAATTCAAGATTTTTTTGCCGGACGAACTGATCTACATTAAGTTATTTTGGAATTTCTGCCGCTTGACCAGATGCCGAAGTTGATGATGCAGGAGCAGGCACCGCATTCGATGCTGGAGCAGTTACTGGAACAGTTTTCGCGGCAGGCAAATTATCCATCACACCAACAGATGGCGCTTTATTTGCACCGAACGAAGTCAAAATAAGCGTCGCAACAAAAAACACTGCCACTGCAACAGCCGTTGATTTGGATAAGAAATTAGATGATCCAGTTGCACCAAACAAGCTACCTGACGCACCCGAACCAAACGACGCGCCCATGTCCGCGCCCTTGCCATGTTGCAGCAAAACCAAACCAACAATTATCAATGCCGAAATTACCTGAACGATCATCACCAACGTAGCTAAAGAAGTATTCATTTAAAACATCCAATCCAATTTAATCTTTTATAAAACACGAACAGAGAAACCAATACAGCTCCTCAAAACTTTTACACCAACTCAAATCAGGCCGCCGCCACAATCGACAAAAAGTCAACAGCCTTCAACGATGCACCACCAATCAAACCACCATCAATATCTGGCATCGCCAACAATTCTTTTGCATTCTCAGGCTTCATACTTCCACCATAAAGAATACGCACTTTTTCGGCCGCAAAATCACTACGCACGGCTAAAGTTTTACGCAACACCGCATGTACGTCTTGCGCCATCTCTGGCGTTGCCGTCTTGCCTGTACCAATTGCCCAAACAGGTTCATAAGCCACAACAATTCGCGCCAATGCGCCTTCATCAAGCACATCCATCACCGCTTGCAGTTGAGCGACTACCACCTCATTTGTTTTACCAGCCTCACGCTGCTCCAAAGTCTCGCCCACACAAACAATCGGGTAAATATTTGAACGCAAGGACTGCAGAGCCTTTTGCGCGACCAACTCATTCGATTCATGATGGTACGCACGACGCTCGGAATGGCCGACTATCGCATATTTACATGAAAAATCTGCCAACATTGCTGGCGAAATTTCACCAGTATAGGCACCAGACTGATGCGGAGAAACATCTTGAGCGCCAAATGCGATTTGCGTTTTCGCCAAGAATACTTCACATTGCGGAATATAAACAAACGGTACGCAAACTAGGACCTCGCAAGCAGAGGCAATAGATGCGCCTGACAACTCTCCCAGTAAAGCAGAGTTCGCAGAAAGACTGCCATTCATCTTCCAATTTCCGGCTATTAGTGTTCGTCGCTGTTGTGCCATAGGATTCAAAATTTAATTAACTGGCTATTGTATCGCGCCAGAGCTATGGGGGTCAATTTTCCAGCCAAAAGTTTAATAATGGAAAACAATGGTTTACATGCCACAACAACAAAATACCTTACCAAGCAATTAGCCAGTCACGAACATCCTCCAAACAAAGTCAGTGCAACTTATCAAATCACAGCTCAAGTATAAGCTTTCCAATATGTTGACTGGACTCCATCATTTCATGCGCCTTACTGGCATCCTTCAACGAAAAGACACGATGAATAACTGGCTTAATCTCACCTCGCGCCAACAAAGGCCAAACTTTTTTTAATAAAGCATTTGCGATCTCCGCCTTGAATTCAGTTGAGCGTGGACGCAAAGTCGATCCGGTCACATGCAAACGGCGACGCAACACTTGCGACAGATCCAATTCAGCCTTTGCACCACCCAGCAAGGCAATCACGACCAATCGCCCATCATCAGCCAAACTGTCAATATTTTTAGATAAATACGTTCCAGCCACCATATCAAGAATTACATCCACACCCCTGCCGACCGTTTCCGCTCGCACAACATCAAGAAAATCTTCGACGCGATAATTGATCGCGCGAACTACACCCAACTTTTCTACCGCACGACATTTCTCATCGGAACCCACCGTAGCAATGACCTTCACCCCCATGGCTGTCGCGAGCTGTATCGCTGCGACACCAATACCCGACGTACCACCATGCACCAACAAAGTTTCGCCGACAGACAATCTACCGCGATCAAACACATTCGACCACACCGTAAAAAAAGTTTCCGGCAGTGAAGCCGCCTCTAGCAAACTCAACCCCTTTGGCACTGGCAAACACTGCACCACGGGCGCCACACAAAATTCAGCATACCCACCACCCTGCACCAAAGCACAGACCAAATCCCCAATCGAGAATCCACTTCCGGACAAATCACCATCAACAATTTCACCCGCCACCTCCAAGCCAGGCAAATCGGAAGCACCAGCAGGCACAGGATAATGCCCCATACGCTGCAACACGTCAGGTCGATTCACGCCAGCAGCTCGAACACGTATCAATACCTCACCTGCAGCAAAAACAGGCATCGGTCGCTCACATAACTGCAGAACCTCAGGCTTACCATATTGCGTAATTTCTATTGCTCGCATTAATTTACTCCAACATTCTCAAGCCACAAGGACATTAATTTCCAAATAAAAAACCGTTCGCAGCTTCCCACGAACGGTTTTTATTTTACGCTGATTTGTTTTCGACAATACATCGATTGTCGGCTAACAAAACCAAATTTTTATGCTTCCGGCGCAGACTCTGCTGGAGCAACATCTGCCGTTGGCGCAGCAGCTTCAGCAGCAGCCTTCATCGATAATTTAAAGCGACCGCGATCATCTGTTTCCAAGACTTTCACGCGCACTTGCTGACCTTCTTTGAGGTAGTCAGCAACTGCATTCACGCGCTCATTAGCGATTTGGCTGATGTGCAACAAGCCGTCTTTACCTGGCATGATTTGTACAATCGCACCGAAGTCCAACAACTTCAATACTGTGCCTTCGTAGATCTTGCCGACTTCAACTTCTGCCGTCAATTCTTCGATACGGCGTTTTGCTTCTTGGCCCGCAGCTGCATCAACAGAAGCGATCGTTACTACGCCTTCATCGCTGATATCGATTTGCGTACCAGTTTCTTCCGTCAATGCACGGATGACCGCACCGCCCTTACCGATCACATCACGGATTTTTTCCGGATTGATTTTCACAGTAATCAAGCGTGGCGCAAAATCAGACAATTCCACTTTACCGACTGGAACTGCTTTTTGCATTTCGCCCAAGATATGATCACGGCCTTCTTTAGCTTGCGCCAAAGCGACTTGCATGATTTCTTTCGTAATACCTTGAATCTTGATATCCATCTGCAAAGCAGTGATACCTTCTGCAGTACCAGCAACTTTAAAGTCCATATCGCCGAGGTGATCTTCATCACCCAAAATGTCCGTTAAAACAGCAAATTTATTGCCATCTTTAATCAAGCCCATCGCGATACCAGCCACATGCGCTTTCATCGGCACACCCGCATCCATCAATGCCAAACAACCACCGCAAACGGATGCCATGGAAGAAGAACCGTTGGATTCTGTAATTTCAGACACCAAACGCACTGAGTAGCTAAAATCTTCTGGTGCTGGCAATGCAGCTTGCAATGCGCGCTTTGCCAAACGGCCATGACCAATTTCACGACGCTTAGGTGTACCAACGCGACCTGTTTCACCAGTAGCAAACGGAGGCATGTTGTAATGCAGCATGAAGCGGTCAGAGTATTCGCCCATCAAAGCATCAATTTTTTGCTCATCACGGGAAGTACCCAAAGTCGCAATCACCAAAGCTTGCGTTTCACCGCGTGTGAACAAGGCTGTACCGTGCGTACGTGGCAATACGCCAGTACGGATCGTGATTGGACGCACTGTGCGTGTGTCACGACCATCGATACGTGGCTCACCATCCAAAATTTGGGAGCGAACGATTTTGGATTCCAAGTCAAACATGATGTTACCAACATCGCCAGAATCTGGCGCCGCAGTACCAGCCGCTGCCGCCTGTTCAGCCAAAGCCGCGCTGACCGCTGCACTTGCTGCTTTTAACTGCTCAGTACGTGCTTGTTTTTCTTTAGTTTGATACGCAGCGCGCAACAATGGCTCAGCTACTGCAGTAACTGCCGCAATCAAAGGCTCGTTCTTAGCTGCTGGCGCCCATTGCACCTCCGGCTTGCCGCCATCACGTACCAAATCATGAATCGCATCAATCACTGCTTTCATTTGCGTGTGACCATACACAACCGCGCCCAACATCACTTCTTCAGACAATTGTTGCGCTTCAGATTCCACCATCAACACGGCAGATTCTGTACCAGCAACAACCAAGTCCATCGCCGAAGTTTTCAATTGCGTTGCAGTCGGGTTCAATACATATTGACCATCGATATAACCAACACGTGCCGCACCTACTGGACCGCTAAATGGAATACCGGATACGCAAATCGCTGCAGACGCACCGATCATCGCTGCGATATCTGGATCGATTTCTGGGTTCACAGACAACACATGCACAATGACTTGCACTTCGTTCAAATAACCTTCTGGGAACAATGGACGAATCGGGCGATCAATCAAACGCGACGTCAATGTTTCTTTTTCTGATGGACGACCTTCACGCTTGAAGAAACCACCTGGAATACGACCAGCCGCGTAAGTTTTTTCCAAATAGTCCACAGTCAATGGGAAGAAATCCTGACCTGGCTTGGCATCTTTTTTCGCAACAACGGTTGCCAATACGACGGTATCTTCAATCGACACCATTACTGCGCCAGAAGCCTGACGTGCGATTTCACCTGTTTCCAAGGTCACTGTATGTTGACCGTATTGGAATGATTTTGTAACTTTATTAAACACGATGTGTCCTTTCACTATTTTCCGACAGATTTCCAGGGGCTGTCGTTCACCTCACCACAAGTAATTCAACCTCGAATCACCCTTACTATTTCCAACATTTTCACTACTTTTACCACTCAGAGCGCCCAAAATTTAAGCAAATTTCAGCGCTAATTCAGCACCACAAAGGCAAAAAGCCTGCATCAGTCAAACTGACGCAGGCTTTTTACTTTAATTCTTTGCTGTGTTTAGCAAAATACTCTGATGAGTAGATTACTTACGCAAGCCGAGTTTTTCGATCAATGAACGATAACGGTTCAAATCTTTACCTTTCAGGTAAGACAACAAACTCTTACGACGGTTAACCATCATGATCAAACCACGACGTGAGTGATGATCTTTAGAGTGAGATTTGAAATGACCGTTCAAGTCATTGATACGTGCAGTCAACAAAGCAACTTGCACTTCTGGAGAACCTGTGTCGTTTTGACCACGGGCATTATCCGCAACGATAGCGGCTTTTGCACTTTTTTCGATAGACATCTTATTTCCTTTACATGCGATACCAAGAGTTAGGTTTTTGAACCAACACCTTCGATATCGTGAAATACCATTAAATAAATCCCATCAGAATTTGATGAGACCGCGACTATAGCATGAAAAATAGCGAAAACTCAAGGCAAAACATGAAATGCCTCTCGCAATACGAATTCTGTTGCAAGAAGCTTTTCAAAAATACAAAGAAATACTAAATCTGAGGATTCAACTTCTCAACCTTAGAGTGCAATTTATTCAAAGCCGAAATGTAAGCCTTCGCAGAAGCCACCACGATATCAGGATCCGCACCCACACCATTGACGATACGGCCAGCTTTACTTAATCGTATAGTTACCTCACCTTGCGATTGCGTGCCAGCTGTGATCGCGTTAATTGAGAACAGTAACAGCTCTGCTTCACTCTTTACTTCGGATTCAATTGCACCAACGATAGCATCGACCGCGCCATTACCTTGCGCGATGCAGGATTTTTCTTTGTCGCCTATCGTCATCACTACGACCGCCGAGGAGCGCTCACCCGTTTCTGAATGCTGACTAATGGACACCAGACGATAGTGATCGGCATCGTGTGAATGCTCTTCATCCGCAACAACCGACATAATGTCTTCGTCGAATATTTCAGATTTTTTATCGGCAAGTTCTTTAAAACGTGCGAAGGCGGCGTTGATTTCAGTTTCCGATTCCAAGGCAATCCCGAGCTCTTGCAAGCGCTGCTTGAAAGCGTTACGCCCTGAAAGTTTGCCGAGAACGATTTTATTGGCACTCCAACCTACATCTTCCGCACGCATGATTTCGTAGGTGTTGCGCGCTTTCAAAATGCCGTCTTGATGAATACCGGAGGCATGAGCAAAAGCATTGGCACCGACGATCGCTTTATTCGGCTGCACAGCAAAGCCTGTAATTTGCGAAACCATTTTCGAAGTCGCCACAATTTGCGTAGTATCGATTCCAATATCCAAATTGAAGTGATCTTTACGTGTACGTACCGCCATCACGATTTCTTCCAATGCGGTATTCCCTGCACGTTCACCGAGGCCGTTGATCGTGCATTCGACTTGGCGCGCACCACCGATCATCACGCCCGCCAAGGAATTCGCTACCGCCATGCCTAAATCATTATGGCAGTGCACCGACCAAATTGCCTTATCGGAATTAGGAATGGTTTCACGCAAACGCTTCAATGTACTACCGTACAACTCTGGAACGCCGTAACCAACCGTATCCGCAAAATTAATGGTCGTTGCGCCTTCTTTAATCACCGCCTCAATCACACGGCAAAGGAAATCAAAATCAGAGCGACTTGCATCTTCCGGGCTAAATTCCACATCGTCAGTAAATTGTCGTGCGAAACGAACTGCTTGAATCGCTTGCTCCAACACTTGATCAGGGCTCATACGCAACTTCATTTCCATGTGCAAAGGTGACGTCGCGATGAAAGTATGAATACGTTTGCGCTGCGCTTTTTGCAAAGCCTCGGCGGCGCGTGAAATATCTCTGTCATTCGCACGCGACAAAGAACAGATAATTGGTTCACGTACAGCAGCGGCAATTGCTTTAATCGATTCAAAATCACCAGGAGAAGCGGCAGCAAAACCCGCTTCGATCACGTCGACTTTCAAACGCTCTAGTTGGCGAGCAATACGCACCTTTTCATCCTTAGTCATTGATGCGCCAGGGGATTGTTCGCCGTCACGCAAAGTCGTGTCGAATATGATGAGTTTGTCTGCCATGTTTGCCTCCGAAAGGTACACAAATAAGTACCAAAATAAAATAATAAAAATAAATGCAATTGATTAAAAAAATTGAGTAAAACTCGATGACTTGAATAGATCTTTCCCGCCCCTTGCAAGACGCACACGGGTGAGAGACTACTCAAGTTGTGGGGTAATGGGATTTAGCGCGCGAGCGCTAGTAGCGTGTTCGCTAGAGACAATGCTAGTAGAGATGCCAGGATAGCGGCAACTGGTAATGCCAACGACAAAAGCAGACCGGAGCGATCTGCTTTAATGAATGCTTTTTGAGCATATGATGTCGTGGATGGGAATTTCATGGAAAAGACTATAAGCGGGATTCCACAAAAGCGCAAGAGCTCGCCCTCAATTATTTCTTAATGTCCTCGGCTTCGTCATGGTGTGCCTCTGGTGTCAACTGCACCAAGCTCACAGGGCGGCCTTTGCGCCAACGCCACAGCAGCAACACATAGCCAGACAAAGCGTAAATAACAAACAAAGCGAATAAGACTTTTGGCGGATCACTCACCACCGCGACGTAAGCTAACACAATCAAAAATGGCGCAATGAAAGGCACTGAGCGCTTCAAGTTCACATCTTTAAAGCTATAAAATGGCACGTTCGTCACCATCGTTAAACCAGCAAACAAGGCGACTGCCCAAGCAAACCAGCGCACTTCAACACCAGGAATCGCCAAATCATCCATCAACAAGATAAATCCTGCGACTAAAGCTGCAGCAGCGGGACTTGGTAAACCTTGGAAGTAACGTTTGTCTACCACGGTAATGTTTGCGTTAAATCGTGCCAAGCGCAAAGCCGCACCAGCGCAATACACGAATGCAGCCAACCAACCCAATTTACCCATACCTTTTAAGGCCCATTCATAGGCAATCAAAGCTGGCGCAACGCCGAACGACACCATATCTGACAAACTGTCATATTGCGCGCCAAATTCACTTTGTGTATTAGTCATACGGGCAACGCGACCATCTAGGCTATCCAAGACCATCGCCGCAAAAATCGCTAAACCAGAATGTTCAAACTTTTGATTCATTGCCATGACGATGGCGTAGAAACCGCAAAACAATGCTGCCGTCGTGAATGCGTTCGGCAGCAGATAAATGCCGCGTGACGGCTTACGTGGAACGCCAAGTGGTTCTCCATTATTTTTTCTCGCGCCACGAGGAAACAACTTAAAACTACCTTTAGGTTTGCGATTTTTAACTGAACTCATGCTGAATAATTAAGAAATGGAAAAATATCTGGCGAATAACAACACGCATTTAACTATGCGGCGATGACCTCCCAAGTCGGCAAGGATCCAGACCTGTGAAGGATGCGAGTAAGTATAACCGTGAAATGCTGTTCAGAAAACAGTTTCACAAATTAGACAACTCTATACGCCCATGCCTTCGCCTTTCCTTTGGGCTAATCCAAAACGAAATTTAAATCAAACGCCCAATAACAAAATTGCAAAATAACCAAGCAAAAACCTCCAATTTCGACGCAGCTAAAAACAAAAGGCTTTGCCAAACGACAAAGCCTTTTTTCATTCAAGCAAATCAACTTATTGTGCTTGCTTCAATTGCTCAAGAATCGCTGGATTTTCCAATGTAGAAATATCTTGCGTAATCTCCTCACCTTTTGCTAAAACACGCAATAAACGACGCATGATTTTTCCGGAGCGTGTTTTCGGCAAATTATCGCCAAAACGAATTTCTTTTGGTTTCGCGATTGGACCAATTTCTTTGGCTACCCAATTACGCAACTCCAAAGCAATTTGCTTCGCCTCTTCGCCCGTTGGACGACTGCGTTTCAGGACTACAAAAGCGCAAATCGCTTCACCCGTCGTATCGTCAGGCTTACCAACGACCGCCGCTTCCGCCACCAATGGATTGGCAACCAAAGCCGATTCGATTTCCATCGTCCCCATGCGATGACCTGAGACATTCAACACGTCATCGATACGACCGGTAATGGTGAAGTATCCCGTATCTTTATTACGAATCGCGCCATCACCCGCCAAATAAGTTTTACCGCCCAATTCTTCCGGGAAGTAACTTTTCTTAAAGCGCTCAGTGTCACCCCAGATATTACGGATCATCGAAGGCCATGGACGTTTCACCACCAAAATACCGCCCTGCCCGTTTGGTAAATCGGCACCCGTTTCATCGACAATCGCCGCCATAATTCCAGGCAAAGGTAAGGTGCAAGAACCTGGAACTAAAGGCGTGGCACCAGGCAACGGCGTGATCATATGGCCGCCTGTTTCTGTTTGCCAGAAGGTATCGACGATAGGACATTTTTCACCACCGATATTGCGGTAGTACCACATCCAGGCTTCAGGATTGATCGGTTCACCGACTGAGCCAAGTAAGCGCAAAGAAGTTAGATCATATTTATTCGGATGAATTGCCGCATCGCCATCGGCTGCTTTAATCAAAGAACGAATCGCGGTCGGTGCAGTGTAAAAAATCGTCGCTTTGTGCTTCTGTATCATGTCCCAGAAACGGCCTGCGTTTGGATACGTTGGAATACCTTCGAAAACGATTTCCGTCGTTCCCATCGCTAGTGGGCCATACGTGATGTAAGTATGGCCAGTGACCCAACCGATATCCGCTGTACACCAGAACACGTCACTAGGCTTAATGTCGAAAGTCCACTTCATCGTGAGCATCGCCCACAATAAATAACCGCCTGAAGAATGCTGTACACCTTTCGGTTTACCAGTCGAACCAGAGGTATAAAGAATGAATAGCGGATGATCTGCATTCACCCACTCAGGTTCACATTCTGTCGCTTGATTCGCAACCAATTCATGCATCCATAAATCACGTGCTGGATTAAACGGTGCATTGCCACCTGTACGTTTATAGACCACAACTTTAGAAACTTTTTCGCAATCACCGAGAGCTAGAGCTTCATCAACAATGGATTTCAATGGCAAATGTTTACCGCCACGTACTTGTTCATCCGCCGTGATCACCAATGTAGCACCAACGTCAACGATACGTTCTTGCAAGGATTTAGCGGAGAAGCCGCCGAACACGACAGAATGTGTAGCGCCGATACGAGCACATGCTTGCATGGCAACCACACCTTCGACCGACATCGGCATGTAAATAACGACGCGATCACCCTTTTTTACACCTAGGGAGCGCAAGCCGTTTGCGAATTGACACACTTTGGCATGTAATTCTGTGTAGGTAACTTTGATGACATCGCCACCATCAGCTTCGAATATGACAGCGACTTTGTCACCCAAGCCTTTTTGCAAATTTACATCTAAGCAATTGTAGGAAACATTAAGTAGTCCATCGTCAAACCACTTATACAATGGTGCCTCAGATTCATCCAGAGTTTTTGTAAAGGGCTTATGCCAATGCAGATGTTCGCGAGCGAGCTTTGCCCAAAAACCTTCATAGTCATCAGCGGCTTCAGCACAAAGTGCGTTGTACGCATCCATACCTGAAATCGCGGCGTTAGCTACAAAATCCGCTGGTGGGGGGAATATGCGTGATTCAGTCTTAATTTCGAAGTCCGACATTTTGTCTCCATGCTGTTGTGAATATCAGAAAAACTCGGATTGATGATGCCAGTAACATGTATAGACAAGTTCAACATCACACTCGACGAAAATTCGCTAATTCGCCTTCAAGCCTTTTTGATATTCACCACTTACTATGTTTTGACGTTGATTCTAAGGCTAGCAGCCCAAAAAAGCTATTTTTTAGTGAGTGGTATTAGGGGCATCTACTACAGGTTTAACTTGATTTAACACAATAAAACCGCAATTAATGTTAGCCGCAGACATTGCACCTTCATCGGTGTAAAATGCGGGCAAATTTTGCTTCTGTTTTTATATCTGTTTCTATATTGGTTTCTCACTTAGCCTAAAACTTCTGTTCTTAGAAATTTAACTGGGCTAAGAGTTTATTTATTGGTTAAAAAAAGGCCTCGAATGTCACAATCATCTTCCGCACTTCCTCCACAAAAACTCTCGGCATTATCCAAATTTATTTTTGCTAGTCGCTGGTTGCAGTTACCACTTTATCTTGGATTGATTTTGGCGCAGTGCGTCTATGTATTCCATTTTTGGGTTGAATTAGTTGACCTAATTCGCGCAGCAATGGGAAATGAAGTTGCATTAAAACATTTATTGGATGCCGTTTCGGTTGCTGGTGCTGAAACGGTACGCCCAACAAAACTGAATGAGACGACTATCATGCTCGTCGTTTTGGGACTAATCGACGTCGTCATGATTTCTAACTTACTAATTATGGTCATCGTTGGTGGATATGAAACTTTTGTGTCTCGATTAGGTTTGCAAAACCATCCTGATCAGCCTGAATGGCTGTCACATGTGAATGCAACCGTTTTAAAAGTTAAATTAGCGATGGCAATTATCGGTATTTCATCGATTCACTTACTCAAAACTTTTATCAATGTAAAGTCTTACGACGCCCAAGAATTGATCGCGCAAACCGTAATTCACGTAGTGTTTCTTTTATCTGCATTAGCAATCGCCTACTGCGATCAACTCATGTCCAAGACACATCAACAGACACAAAAACACTAAATTTCCTTTTTCATTCCTTAGCCAAGAGCCAACAATGACAACCATTATTAAACAAGATGACCTCATCGAATCCGTTGCAGCTGCTTTGCAATACATCAGCTACTACCACCCTGCTGATTACATCGCGCATTTAGCACGTGCTTACGAGATCGAACAAAGTCCGGCAGCGAAAGATGCGATTGCGCAAATTTTGACGAATTCACGTATGTGCGCAGAAGGCAAACGCCCGATCTGCCAAGATACTGGTATCGTCAATGTATTCTTAAAAATCGGCATGGGCGTGCGCTTTGAAGGCTTCTCTGGTTCGATTATTGACGCCGTGAACGAAGGTGTGCGTCGTGGTTATGCTTTTTCAGACAATGTATTGCGCGCATCCATCGTTGCCGATCCATTATTTGATCGCAAAAATACCAAAGACAATACGCCAGCAGTCGTGCACATGGAACTCGTGCCTGGCGATACCGTTGACGTGCAACTGGCAGCAAAAGGTGGCGGTTCAGAAAACAAATCTAAGTTCGTCATGCTTAACCCATCCGACTCTTTGATTGACTGGGTTATGAAAACCGTACCAACCATGGGTGCAGGCTGGTGTCCACCGGGCATGCTCGGCATCGGTATCGGCGGTACCGCAGAAAAAGCCATGTTAATGGCGAAAGAATCCTTGATGGAAGACATCGACATGCATGAACTCAAATTGCGTGGGCCACAAAATAAGACAGAAGAATTACGTATCGAACTCTGCGACAAGATCAATGCACTCGGCATAGGCGCGCAAGGCCTGGGTGGTTTAACCACCGTACTCGACGTGAAGATTAATATGTATCCAACCCATGCAGCATCTAAACCAGTTGCAATGATTCCTAACTGCGCAGCGACCCGTCACGCGCATTTCGTGTTGGATGGTTCAGGTCCGACTTATATGGAGCCACCATCACTCTCTAACTGGCCTGATGTGCATTGGGTTGCGGATACGGAAAAATCCAAACGCATTGATTTGAATACTTTGACCAAAGAAGAAGTCGCCTCCTGGACACCAGGTCAAACTTTGCTGTTAAACGGCAAAATGTTGACGGGTCGTGATGCCGCACATAAGCGCATTCAAGACATGCTGGCAAAAGGCGAAACTTTGCCAGTTGACTTCACCAATCGCGTGATTTACTACGTTGGTCCAGTTGATCCAGTGCGTGATGAAGCAGTTGGTCCAGCAGGTCCGACTACTGCAACACGGATGGATAAATTCACCGACATGATGTTGGAAAAAACTGGCTTGATCTCGATGATCGGTAAAGCAGAACGTGGCCCTGCTGCGATTGAATCCATCAAAAATCACAAATCAGCGTATTTGATGGCTGTCGGTGGCGCTGCCTATTTGGTTTCCAAAGCGATCAAAACGGCGAAAGTCGTTGGCTTCGCCGATTTGGGCATGGAAGCCATCTACGAATTTGATGTCGTCGATATGCCAGTAACGGTCGCAGTCGATTCCACTGGTACCTCTGTGCACAATACAGGTCCAAAAGAATGGCAAGCAAAAATCGGGATTATTCCAGTTGCTTAATATTGTAGAGACTCAAGCAGAAAACAAACACGCCGACAGCAATGCGCCTGTCGGCGTGTTTGACTCTGGCATCGGTGGTTTGTCAGTGCTCAAGCATTTGCGCAAACAACTACCGCTTGAAAAATTTTTGTATGTTGCAGATACAGCGTATGCGCCATACGGCGAACGCAGCAACGAAGAATTAATCAACCGTAGTATCAAGATTACCGAATTCTTTTTAGCGCAAGGTATTAAGGCCTTGGTTATTGCCTGCAATACCGCCACCGCGGCAGCCGTCGCCACCTTACGTGAACGCTACCCTAATTTAATTATCATCGGCATGGAGCCAGGCATCAAACCTGCAGCGGCAAGAAGTGCCAGTAAAATTGTCGGTGTATTAGCGACCCGCAGTACTTTGCAAAGCGAAAAATTTAATCGACTAAGTGAACAACTAGGACGAGAAACCCAGACGCAATTTATTCCGCAAGCCTGTGTCGGCTTGGTGAATGAAATCGAACAAGGCGATCTGAGCTCTGCCGCCATTTTGAATTTGCTGCGACGCTACGTTTCCCCCTTGCTGGATCAGGGCGTGGATACATTGGTACTGGGTTGCACCCACTATCCTTTCGTCGAACCGCAAATACTCCAGGTCATTCGCGAACATCAGATAGATAAGATCAAGCCAATTCACATCATCGACACCGGCGATGCAGTTGCGCGACGCTTATCTGATCTTTTGGAAAAGCAACATTTACGCAATGCTAGTCATCAAACACCACAATCTTTTCAGGCATGGACAACAGGTGACGCCAGCACTTTACAAATGGCTTTAGGATTTATCACACAAGGCGAAACAAGCCCTGTCGCACGGACATTAGATATCTAAAATTTCAAACACTGTGCAAGCACAGCACCACACCGCTGCGCCGCCAACCGGCAATAAAAAAGGACAGAAAACTCTGTCCTTTTTTATTTTGAGCAACTAAACGAATTAAGCCAATACCGCCGCCATCGCTGCTGCCGTTGCTTCCACATTACGGGTATTCAAACCCGCCACGCACATACGGCCTGAGCGCACTACATACACGCCAAATTCTTCTTTCAGGCGATCACACTGCGCTGCCGTCAAACCAGTGTAGCTAAACATGCCGCGCTGCGTTAAGAAATAGCTGAAATCACGACCAGGTACTTTCGCTACCAATACGTCGTGCAATGCTTTACGCATTGCTTGAATACGATCACGCATCGCCACCACTTCTGCTTCCCACATTGGGCGCAAAGTTGGATCGGTCAATACTGTTGCCACCAACTGGCCGCCGTGCATAGGCGGATTAGAGTAATTACGACGAATGATGGCTTTCATTTGTCCTAAGACATTGACGGCCTGTGCAGCATCTGGACAAACCACACTCAATGCACCACAACGCTCGCCATACAAACTCATACTCTTGGAGAATGAATTCGCCACAAAGAAACTTAAGCCTTGATCAGCCAACAAACGAATTGCAAACGCATCTTCTTCAATACCATCGCCATAACCTTGATAGGCCAAATCCAAAAATGGAATCAGGTTGCGCTCTTTCAAGACCGGTACTAATTGTTCCCACTGCGCTTTCGTTAAATCCACACCAGTTGGGTTATGGCAGCAAGCATGCAACAAGACCACTGATTTTTCTTCGGCTTGTTTCAGACTCGCCAACATTTCGTCAAAACGCAAACCACCTGTTTCAGAGTTATAGTAAGGATAGGTTTTGACTGGTAATCCTGAACCTTCAAATACCGCACGATGATTGTCCCAAGTTGGATCGCTGACTAACATCGTCGTGTTTGGGAAATAACGCTTAACGAAATCTGCACCAACTTTCAAACCACCGCTAGATCCCACCGTTTGTAATGTCACGACGCGGCCTTCTTTAACAGCAGGACGATCAGCACCAAACAACAAATGCTGAACCGCTGTGCGGAAATTTGCAGCACCTTCCATTGGCAAATAAGGACGTGCACCAGCAGCTTCGACCACTTTTAATTCTGCAGCGCGAACAGAAGGCAACATCGGAATCTTGCCATTATCGTCAAAATAAATCCCAATCGACAAATTAATCTTGTTTGGGCGGGTATCTTTACCGAACGCTTCATTCAAGGAGAGGATAGGATCGCCTGCATAGGCTTCGACGTGCTGAAACATGTTAAAACTCCAATATGAGAAAAATCGACATTACAAAAATTAATAGAACAAGAAAAACTAAATCAAACGAGAAGGCAACTCAATCCGTTGACAATAAAACTTACTTGCCAATAAATGTGACCTATATTCCACAATTCAATTCTTCATAAGCAAATGGTTCAAGCCGATCAACTTCAAACAAGTCAACTTGTGAAGGCTCAAGCTGAGCAACATGGGTATGCTGCCATTGCCATTTCGATGCTGTGGGAAAATGGATGTTTTCCAAGAATTTATGCTCATCTTGTGAGCTAATGCAGCAAAAAGAAACGAATCACGCGGAAGTTCGATAAGCCGATATTTTGACACATTATCAAAGCGAAAAGCCGTGCAACCAGGATTTTTTCAGTGTTTTTCCAGAGTTCAAAATAAATTTCGGTCAATGTTTGGTAAAAGTTTTGCTTTATCGTTTTATATATAGCTTGCGATTCGACGCATCGCTTTCTACACTTCTGAATTGCTATTGAAGTCTGTACTTTCAGTTGCAAAATTCACTTTACAACACCGAATAAGCTTACCTCAAAGGAATACGATCATGCTCTATGTAGATGGATTCATTGCAGCAGTACCGACAGCAAATAAAGAAGCATATAAAGCCTATGCAGAACAATCGGCAGTTTTATTTAAAGAATATGGCGTACTAAGCGTTATTGACTGCTGGGGTGATGATGTTCCGCCAGGCAAGCTCACATCATTCCCGCAAGCTGTGATGTGCAAAGAGGATGAAACTGTGGTCTTTTCTTGGATGACGTGGGCATCAAAAGAAGCACGTGACGCGGGATGGGAAAAAATGATGGCAGATCCTCGCATGTCACCAGAAAATATGCCTATGCCGTTTGATGGAAAACGTTTGATTTATGGTGGTTTTCAGCAAATAGCGGTCAGTTGAAAATCGATCATCCAAACTTAATACAGCTTACGCAAAATTGTTCCCGCTAGGCGTGCTAACGAAGGCAGTACTAAACAAAATGAACCAAACGAACAAGGGCAAACTAAGTTTGCCCTTGTTCATTGTCGCGGCGTTCTTCTACATTTAATCCTAAAACAAACACGTAATATAAAGCGTCATGTCAAAGAACTAGGATTTAACCCGCGCCAGCATGCGTTTCATCCAGTGCTCAAAATCATCGACATAAGTAAATACTGCTGGAACGACCAACAAACTTAATAAAGTCGAGGTAATCAATCCACCAATCACCGCAATTGCCATCGGTGAACGGAAACTAGGATCGGCACCCCACCCTAATGCTAGTGGCATCATGCCTGCCCCCATTGCAATCGTCGTCATAATAATAGGACGACTACGTTTATGGCAGGCGTCAACCAATGCCGCAAATCTGTCCATACCAGCATTGCGGGCAAGAATTGCATAGTCAACCAGCAAAATCGAATTCTTAGTCACGATGCCCATCAACATAATCAAACCAATCATCGACGGCATGGATAGTGCTCTGCCGGTGATCAATAAGGCGACAAACGCACCACCAATACTCAAGGGTAAGGCAGCAAGAATCGTTACTGGTTGTAAGAAATCTTTGAACAACAATACCAACACACCATAAATACACAAGACGCCGATTAACATGGCGATGCCAAAACTAGCGAATAAGGCAGCCATTTCTTGCGCATCCCCCAACTCCGCAATACTGACAGAAGGAGGCAAGTTTTTCATCGTTGGTAAAGCGCGCGCCTCTTCGTTAACTTCACCTAATTGACGACCACCTAACTCCACATCAAGCGTCACGTTACGGCTGCGATTCAAGCGATCAATCTGAGCGGGTCCAGAATCCATCGTCACGGTGGCGACACTTCCTATCATCACTGGTCCAGACTTTCCTGGAACTGTTAGGCGCTCAATCGCCGCCAAATCAGCCCTGACGTAGTCAGGCAATTTGACGCGAATCGGCACTTGTCGCTGCGCCAGATTCATTTTCGACAAAGCCATATCATAATCACCAGCTGTCGCAACGCGTACGGTTTCACCAATACTCTCGGCAGTAACGCCAAGATCCGCTGCTTTGGCAGAATCAGGTTTCACAATAATTTCTGGACGAACCAAAGATGCGCTAGAACTGACGTTCCCTATTCCTTTTAAAGTGCGCAGTTCTCGTTCCACCTGACGAGCCGTTTCCAACAAAGCTACCGGATCTTCGCTCTTCAAAACTAACTGCAATTTAACGCCTGTGTCTAATGGCCCAACTGAAAATTTCGCACCAGAAATGTCATTCATTTTGCTGCGAATCACATTGTCTAAATCTGACATGGATTCTTTACGATCATTTCTATGCACGGCCGTCACCGTCAAGACCGCACGACGCGCCTCTGCCGCAGCACCTGGCGCAAACGCATCACCACTGGAACCGCCACCAATTGAACTAAATACCCCAGTGATGCCCTTAACGGACATAATCGCAACCCTGGCCTGTTCAGAAATTTCACTGGTTTCAGACAAAGTACTTCCAGGAGGCAATTCAATATTCACCTGTGTTTGTGCACGATCCGATGGCGGCACAAAACCAGTGGGTAATAAACCCACAAGCGCAATCGATCCTACGAAAAATGCTGCCGCAGAAATGATCGTCACAAGACGATGTCGCAAGCACCATTGCATGGTTGCCATATAGCGTTTCATCATCCAGCTATCTGGCTTTTCATGAATATTTCCTTCGGCATCTTTCTTCGGCGCTTTCAAAATATAAGCCGCCATCATTGGTGTCAGCAATCGCGCCACAACGAGCGAGGCGAGAATCGCGATGACCGCAGTCCAGCCAAACTGTTTAAAAAACAAACCTGGTACACCACCCATAAATGCCGTTGGCAAAAATACCGCTACCAGCGCAAACGTGGTTGCGATCACCGCCATACCAATTTCATCAGCTGCCTCGGTTGCTGCTTCCATCGGTGTTTTACCCATTTGCAAGTGCCGGGCGATATTCTCAATTTCGACAATCGCATCATCAACCAACACACCAACTACCAAAGCTAAAGACAACAGGGTCACGGTATTTAATGTGTAGCCAAAATACTGCAGGCCTAAGAAAGTAGGAATCACGGACAAAGGCAAGGCAGCAGCAGCTACCAAAGTAGAACGCCAATCGCGCAAAAACCACCACACAACTAACACTGCTAGCAAAGCGCCTTCATACAATAACTCCATCGAGCCTTCGAAGTTTTCTTCGACCGGTTGGGCATTATCAATCGCATGCTTAAACAAGTATTTTGGATGTGCTTTTTGCAGTTCGTTCACTGCATCACGTGTGCCATTTGCTACGTCGACTTCAGAAGCGCCTTTAGTACGAAACACTTCAAACCCGACTACCGACTTACCATTGTATGTAGCACGTGAACGCGGCTCGCTGATGGTATCCATCACCTGCGCAACTTGATCAAGTCTGATGTGACGCCCGTCTGGCAATGGAATTTCCATTGCAGCTAACTCTTCTGCATTTTTGACGGTAGCGATTGTACGTACCGCTTGCTCTGCACCACTGACATCACCCCTTCCACCTGGTGCTTCTTTTTGTACGATTTTTAATCGACGAGAAACATCAACGGCAGAAACATTCAAGGCTGCCATCTTATTCGCATCTAATTCGATTCGTACTTCGCGACTGACGCCGCCCATACGTTTAACCGCGCCGACGCCAGGCACAGTTCGCAAACGTTTAGAGACAGTATTATCGACAAACCAGCTCAGATCTTGCTCATCTGGTGTGGTGCTATCTCCAGCAACGCTAGGATTATCTTTAGCAGGTGGCGCAGCTTCGATGGTGTAGGTCAAAATCACACGTCCGGCTGTCGACATTTTCGTCACGGTCGGATCACGCATTTCACTCGGCAAATCAGCACGCACAGTGGCAACCGCATCGCGTACCTCATTCACCGCTTCAGATAAAACTTTCTCTAAAATGAACTCAACGGTAATAGAGACATTACCATCCAGCACTTTGGTATAAACGTTTTTAACACCTTGCAAACTAGCGACAGCGTCTTCAATTTTACGCGCGACTTCGGTCTCTAACTGTGCTGGTGCGGCGCCAGGCAAACTCGCGTTGACCGTTACCAATGGCAATTCAATATCGGGAAAATCTTGTACTATCGTACTGCGGAAAGACAGAATACCCGCCAGTGACAACAATGCGAACAGCATAATCGCCGGAATAGGGTTTCGAATAGAAAGCGTAGAAAAATTCATAGTGCGCCTCTATTTCTTTACCGGTGCCGCAGCACTCGATGAAGCGGTCACCAATTTGACTAAATCGCCGTCATTTAAGAAACCAACACCACTCGCAGCAATTTGAGTTCCGGCATTAACACCACTCAAGATCTCAATCATTTCGCTACCATTGATCTGCATACGACGGCCAGTCTGCACTTTGACTTGTGTTACGCGTTGATCTGCGTTCAGTTTAAATACATAACTAAAACCATCGCGAACCACCACGGCTTGCTGTGGTACGGTCATCGCCTGTGAGCTACCAAAAACAAATTCTCCACGAGCAAACATGCCAGGTTTAAAGGAGTGCATTTGCTTTTTATCTTTGGGCTGCAACAAATCAACATAAACTAAACCGGTACGATTACTGACGTCGACTGTTGGTGCAACCATCCGTACTTTGCCCTGAATTTGCTCGCCGTTTGGTGCGATCACAATCGCTTGCGCACCATTTGAAATCTTGCTCAAATCTGCAGAAGTTACTTCAGCGCGCCATTCCAAACGCCCTTGTCTGATCATGCGAAATAATTCAGCACCATTGCCAACAACCGCACCAACCGTCGCTGTACGTGCGGAGATCACACCGGAGTCCGGCGCCAATACTTGCGTGTATTTCAAACGTAGTTGTTGCACGTCCAAACTCGCTTTTGCCGCAGCAACACGCGCTTTCGCAGTTTGCTCGGCGGTTAGGTATTGTCCAATCTGCTGTTTACTGATGGCACCACTTGCTTGCAAGCCTCGCGCACGATCAGCGTTGACTGTCGCCTCAACGGCAGTTGCTTCTGCTTCGGCGAGCGCAGCTTTTGCTTGCGCTACGTCGGCACTCACCGCCTCATTCGCGAAACGCGCCAGCACTTGGCCACGACTCACTACATCGCCAATATTCACCAGCACTTCCGAGATCCGCAGACCATTTGATTCAGATCCAATGATCGCTTCTTGCCATGCAGCTACACTGCCATTCGCAACAAGCTTAGTCGACATTTGTGATTGCCCGACCTGCGTTGCCGTCACCGTTAGCGATGGTTTTGTGCCACCTGTGACACTTGCTGAACTAGCTTTCGCGCTCGCAGAACTTTGCGCATACGCCGGAATCACTACACTAAGCAAGACTACTACTAACAACTTCAATGGCATCATGGTGTTCTTCATTGTCACATCCTTCATCTGGTTAATTCATCAAATCTGTGTTCACTATCTAACTTTATTCATCGCTTCGAAATGCATACAGCATCAACGGCTGTCGGCTCACTTGCCAGATCACTTACCAGATCGCTTGGACTGTCGACGCAGTCGCTCCTGCTCGCACATACTCATGCCGTAGTCAACCAGCCGTTCTGCGTAATCATCGATCGATTTTTCTTTACTGATTAATCCTGGTCGTATCGCCAAGATCACGTCACTGCTGACCATTAAAGTCAAAGCCAATCCAGAGAGGGCAAATGCAAGCCGATGTAAATCATCATCGATGCGTTGAATACCGAGTTGCTTTGCCAGAAAGCTGACGAAGGCTTGATGTGCCGGTTTAATTTGGTGGTCAATCTCTTCTAACCACAATCCAGTTGGCTCAAGCATTTCGCGGATATGCAATTTCATGCAATTTTGGGCACGCTCACTTTGCTTAAAGCTATCGACAAATGTTTGCATTAATAGTTCCAAGCCTGCACGTAAAGTCAGGCCGGGCTGCAAAAATTGCGTTGGATGTATCGTAGGATTACCTACAGGATCATTAAAAATCGTGCGATAGAGATTTGCTTTATCGCCAAAATAGTAGCTAATCGCAGAAATATTCACCTTCGCCGTCATGGCGATTTCACGCGTTGAAGTACGCGCATACCCTTTTTCAGCAAACAAGCGCATAGCGCAACTAAACAACCGTTCGCGCGCCTCTTGCCCATCAGCACGGAGATTTTTATCCGCAGCATTTTTTTCAACTGCTGGTGTGCGAAAGCCAGAATCGGTCGATTCTGATCCGAGACAATTACCGGAAGGACTTGTCTTACCTTCTGCATGTGATCCAATTTTTTTCATGAGGCGCATGCTAGCATATAAATCAAACGTTTGTTTGAACTAAATATGTAGCAGGCGACGATTTTTTATCACTAGTTTTATCCCGGGTTTTGTCCCTAGTGGTGACAGGATAGCCATTGAATCACTTTGAAATGTCGAATAACTTCATGCAGTCAAGTAGCGACCTTTGACAGTCTCCGCTCGCGATACGCAGAACTCAATAAAGTGATCGCAACAATGAATACCACCAACACCACAATCCAACGCACGTAATCAAGCGGTAAAGATTTCACGATAAAGGCAGCGAGCAGTACGGCAGGCACGCCACCAATTGCGACACCGAGTGCGGCTGATGGCAAATATTTTTGATTGCGAATAAATCCTATGCTACTGATAGGCATCAAGAAAGCACAAGATCCCATCATGATCGGGAATGCAGCCAAAGGGCTCATCCCAAGCAAGCTAACCATAATCATGCAAGGCGCATAGAGTCCAATTCCTAGCGGCATTAATAGCCCTAGCACGAAATTTCCAATGACGCCAACCCACCACTTCCAACCAGTCAGCTCCAGTGCATCCAATCCTGCCGGCAACAATCCTAGCAAAGACATCAGCATAATCAATGCTGCAAGTAAGAGCGCGGCACCCATACCTAAGCGGATATGAAAGCGCGGTAAGCTCCCAACGATCGCCGTTCCCAGCCAAGCGCCAGCGCCAGCCGTCAAGATCATCGGCAACAAAGTCGTAGGAGCAACATCAACAATTTGAATGAATATGAGCGCCTGCGTGATGGTTCCTAAAGTGTGTCCAACATTTAAGGTTCCCGGAATCAATTCATCTGGAACTATTTTCCCCAAGCGAAAAAATGCTGTGCTTGGTGCAAAGGAACCGATTCCCAATGTATCAAAAAAATCAGTAATGGCGCCAATCAGAATTTCCACTGGTCGAGGCCATCGCCATTGAATCCCAGCAATACGCATCGCGTATAAATTCTTAGCCCAAATTCCGATAAAGAGAATGGCGAGCGAGGCGAAGCACAGCAGCAAACCTGCGCTAAGCTCCTTACTTTGCAAAGTACATGCAGATAGCAGCAGCGTCATCACAACTAAGAAAAAACTTTTCATCATTGATCCACCATTAAATAAAATTGATCCAAACCTAGATCCAAATTGACCAAAATTTGAACTAAAAACAGAACTAAATACACAAAAAGCTACCGATACACACTGCTAATATATTTAAAAAATATGTGCAAGTATCTAGTGATAAGGAGAGTAAGGCAAGCATTTTTAGCGGATTAAATCAATTAGACAAATTCACCACATTCACTTGAGATTTTCGATAATAAGTAAGGTAAAAAACGAGTAGAATAAAAAATCATTTACTGCTATTCGTGGAAGATTGTGAATCAGTCAGTTCAACATCAATCAATGAATCACTTTTTTCGTCGATTCATTTTAGGCTTGGTTGTGCTCAGCTTGCTGGCACTGTATGCCAATGAGCATTGGATAAAGCGCCGCCTACAAGTTGACTTCATGTCTGAAGGCAAAGTATCTGCCATAGATGACCGTCCGGAAGGTGGAAATAGCGTCGCAAAATTAATCAAAAGTGAGCGCGCATTGACAATGGAATGCGAAATTGCCGCCACCTATCAATGGCCATTTTGCGAACTAGCGATCAAATTAAAAGACGACAATTCTGGAATTAATCTTCATCAGTTTGATACCTTACGATTACAAATTCGCAGCACTGGTCCTGAACAACATAATCCTGTCCGCGTCTTCTTGCGCAATTTCAATCCTGCATATTCAAACGACACAGCTGGCTCGCTCAAGCCCCATGAAGTCGTCTATGACCCAAATCTGGTTGCTGAATCTGTGGAGTTTAGATTAAGTCAATTTATGGTGGCGTCTTGGTGGACACAATCCCATCCCACTAGCATTGAACATCTGGGGCCTCAGTTAGACCAAGTTGTTGCGATCAGTTTTATCACTGGAGGTAATGTCATTCCCGGTAAGCACAGCATCAGCTTAGAGTCAGTCGAACTAACTGGGCAATGGATACCAACAGAACATTTTCGACTAGGTATTATCTTTCTTTGGCTAACAGGAATTGTCGCTTATCTGATTTGGGATTCCCGACAATCAAGACGAGAGTTACGCGAATCTGTGCGCCTAAAACGTGAACTAGAATTGAGCAACCAAGTATTGGAAACACGAGTGGATGAGCGCACCCGTGCTTTGGCCGCGAGCAACGCGCAATTAATCGACACCTTACAAAATCTGGAAGGCACCCGTTCCGAATTAGTACAAAATGAAAAAAATGCTGCACTTGGTTCATTGGTGTCAGGCATTGCGCATGAACTCAACACCCCTATTGGCAATGCTTTGTTAGTTAGCAGTACCTTGGGCGATAAAATCAAAGAACTGGAAATCATTAGCGAAACCAGATTCACACGCAAAGCCCTCAAAGATTTCTTTACTGAGGCGACCCACGGCACCACAATTTTGCAACAAAATTTGGAACGGGCAGCGACTTTAATTTCCAGCTTTAAACAACTCTCCGCGGATCAACATTCGGAACAAAGACGGCAATTTCGTTTAATTGATGTGGTCGAAGAAACGCAATTAGCCATGCTTCCATGTATTAAGCAAACGCCACATCAACTGAATATCGATGTCGCACCTGACATCATGATGGATGCCTACCCCGGCCCACTGAGCCAGATTTTCATCAATCTCATTAACAACGCGCTACTCCACGCATTTGACAATATCGAACATGGACACATGTTTTTGACAGCAAAATTACAAGATCAAGATAGAGTTGAAATTATCTTCAGCGATGATGGAAATGGTATTTCAGCGACCATCCTACGGCGCGTTTTCGAGCCATTCTTCACCACCAAATTAGGAAAAGGTGGCAGCGGCTTAGGTATGCACTTAGCGCATACTGTGGTTAATCAGTTATTTGGTGGAAAAATTGAAATTGAATCCTTACCCGGTGAAGGTACTAGTATCCGCATGCTCTTACCTTTAATCGCGCCGCAAATCGATTTGAATCTAATTCGATTAGGTGTACCGAAAGATGTACTTGAAGATTATCAATTGTTTTTAAACTCACGCAAAAATAAAGATGTGAATGAATTTGGAGGTATGTACAGTCGTCGCGACGTCGTTGAGCTGGCATTTTTTATCCGAGCATTAGAAACCGTAAGGCCTAATTCAGACTATAAATTAATTGCGATTGATAGCTATGCGAATGGCATAGAGCAACTACGCCAATCGACCATCACCTGCTTGGCGACGACTTGTTGGGAGTCTGATTTAATCGCTTATGCAGAAGAGATTTGTATTTCGCCACCTATGATTGCTGATGGACTTTCTATCGTCGGAATTTATACCGCAGCACATAATCAGCATGCACTCAATTGCAAATCACTGGACGATTTTCAACAGTTACGTTTGGTTTCTAATCGTGATTGGAGTGCCGACTGGAACACATTAAAGCAATTAGGAATCGACAATTGTCTGGATGTAAAAACATGGCGGCAGATGGTCTACATGGTTAGTAGTAACGAAGTCGATGCCTTACTCGCACCGTTCGCTACTCACCATGAATTAACAATAGAACTCGATGATTGCCAATTGATTCCAGTACCGGGATTAAGAATTGGTTTAACAGGATCACGCCATTTCGCATGTGGCAAAAGCCCACAAGCGACAGCCTTGGCGAAAGCAATTTTTGCTGAACTAAAATGCTATCTTGATGATGGAAGTTTTGTTCGGGCGCTTGAACAATGTGGATTCATCAATACACTGACATCGTCATGGACAATATTAAATTCCAGCGGCATAGACGATAAAGAAGTTAAGGCAGAGAAGCCCTCCGCCTTTTGAGAAATCAATCAGCTCTACTTCCTAACAACCTCACAACTAGCGCCATTACATACTTCTGATTTCAAGTTAAGTAATTGATAGATGTGGCAACCAGCGCAGTAAGCAAAAGCAGACTCCATCCAAGTAAACAATACGCACACGGCACAGATTAACTGCGTATTTAAACCGTTATTGCCAGTCCAAAAAAGGAAGGCGACAATCCCAGAAAGTATCACGCCTATCGTCCATGCAAATCGTTTCGGCATCGCAGAAACCCATTCAGCTTGCATATTCAAAACGCGCTGACTAATCCATGCAGAGATCAACATCGTTGGTGAATACTGCACACCAACAAAAACCCGCAACACAAAATCAAAAAAAGAATAGGTCACAAATAAAGTAATCGGTAAAAATAGGCCATAGAAGAAAGCGAGACAAAATACCCAAATTGCCGCCATCATCGTCAATCCCGCAGATGCCCTGACTGCGCGCTCATCAACCACACCCTGATTCACAAACTCCGCATCAGAAATCGCATTCGCCAAGTGGGGGTCTTTATTAAAAGCATCAAGTTCGTAAATCTTGCCAGCATATTTTACTAACTGCTTTTTGTAACCGTAATCAGCCGTAGTATAAAAATTTTTAATCATATTCGCTTTCCAGTCGCGGTTTTCAGGCTGCAAGAATGAATGAGCATTCCTACTCACCATATTTGAATAATGAATCATCAATCACATTGATATTCAATTTACCAATAAGGCGAGATTGTACAATCTGTCTTTACATTGCGCCAAAAAAAATCCCCAATGCGTATGAAAAGCATCAGGGATTTCTTAACTGAATGAATACTACGACAAAAACTTTAGCTCAACTTACTTTTTTTTACTCGGGCTAATTTTCTTGTGCAAATTTATGTCGTCTATTTTTTGCGCTGCGGTGGCAAATCAGTACAAACACCTTTGTACACTTCAGCAGCCATGCCCATAGACTCACCCAAGGTTGGATGTGGATGAATAGTTTTGCCGATGTCAACTGCATCTGCGCCCATTTCGATTGCCACAGCTAACTCACCTATCATGTCACCAGCATGCGTACCGACAATAGCGCCGCCAATAATGCGTTTGCTTTCCGCATCAAAAATCAACTTCGTAAAGCCTTCAGCACGACCATTGGCGACCGCGCGACCCGATGCTGCCCAAGGGAACACGCCCTTCTCAACCGCCAAACCTTTGGCTTTGGCTTCATCTTCGGTCACACCTACCCACGCCACTTCAGGATCAGTGTAAGCAACTGAAGGAATCACTGTCGCGTCAAAATAAGCCTTATGACCTGCGGCAGCCTCTGCCGCGACATGCGCTTCATGCACCGCTTTATGCGCCAACATCGGCTGACCGACCAGATCGCCAATCGCAAAGATGTGTGGCACATTGGTGCGCATTTGCTTATCGACATTGATAAAGCCACGATCCGTGACTGTCACGCCGGCTTTGTCAGCCGCAATTTTTTTACCATTCGGGCTACGTCCGACCGCGACCAAAACCAAATCATAGACTTGAGGTGCCGGAGCAGCAGCACCTGCTTCTGCTGCTTCAAACGTGACTTTAATTCCTTCGGTCAGTGCTTCTACGCCGACTGTTTTAGTCTTCGTCATTACATTGTCGAAGCGATGCTGATTATGCTTTTGCCAGACTTTGACCATGTCGCGATCAGCGCCTTGCATCAAGCCGTCCATCATTTCTACCACGTCAATACGTGCGCCTAACGTGGAATACACTGTTGCCATTTCGAGACCGATAATGCCACCGCCGATGACCAGCATACGCTTAGGAATTTGACGTAATTCAAGTGCACCCGTGCTATCAACGATGCGTGGATCTTCTGGCACGAACGGTAATTTCACCACAGAAGAACCCGCTGCGATAATCGCTTGTTTGAACTGTATGGTTTTCTTACTGCCATCAGCGGCCGTTACCTCGATATGATAAGGACTGACGAATTGACCGTTACCTTGTACCACATTGACCTTACGCGCTTTCGCCATGCCAGCTAAGCCACCGGTCATTTGCTTGATCACGCCATCTTTATGTGCGCGCAAGGCATCAAGATCAATTTGCGGTTTTGCAAAAGTTACGCCATGTCCTGACATCGCTGCTGTTTCATCGATCACTGCTGCAACGTGCAATAAAGCTTTCGATGGGATACAACCCACGTTCAAGCACACACCGCCCAAGGTCGCATAGCGTTCAATCAGAACCACATTCATACCGAGATCAGCGGCACGGAAAGCGGCTGAATAACCGCCCGGCCCTGCGCCCAAAACCATCATGTCGCATTCGATATCGACTTTGCCGCTGTAATTTGATGCAATTGGTGCAGGCGCTGATGTAGACGCGGCGACTACCGCAGGCGCTGAAACTGGTGCGGCTTCTACAGGTGCAGAAACACCGGCGCCTTCAACTAAGACCAACAAACTACCTTCAGCAACTTTGTCGCCAACTTTAACTTTGATTTCTTTGACGACACCTGCATGACTGGACGGAATTTCCATACTGGCTTTGTCGGATTCAACTGTGATCAAAGACTGATCGACTTTGACCGTATCACCAACTTTCACCATCAGCTCAATCACTTCTACTTCTTTGAAATCGCCTATGTCGGGAACTTTGACTTCGATAATGCCGACGGATGCAGGAGCGACGGCTTGTGCTGGCGCTGACACTGCGGCTGCAGCGGCTGGCACAACTACCGCTGCAGGTGCCGCAGACGCTACTGCTCCAGCGGCTTCCACGATAATCATCAAGCTACCTTCAGCCACTTTATCGCCGACTTTAACTTTGATTTCCTTAACGACACCAGCATGACTGGATGGAATTTCCATACTGGCTTTGTCGGATTCAACGGTGATTAAAGATTGATCGACTTTAATCGTGTCGCCAACTTTAACCATGACTTCAATAATTTCGACTTCTTTAAAATCGCCGATATCTGGGACTTTGACTTCAATTGTGCTCATATTTTTTGCTCCAATTTTATTCTTCGTAGGGTGGGCACTTGCCCACCCTAGGTTTTTTTTAAAGCATCGTCTTACGCAAATCAGCAAGCACATCTGCCAGATAAGCTGTGAACTTCGCCGCCATCGCGCCGTCAATCACACGGTGGTCATAAGACAAGGACAATGGCAACATTAAACGTGGCACAAATTGTTTGCCATCCCAAACTGGCTTCATCGAAGACTTGGACAAACCAAGAATCGCGACTTCAGGCGCATTGATAATCGGCGTAAATGCGGTGCCACCGATGCCGCCCAAAGAAGAGATGGTGAAGGTTGCACCTTGCATATCGGCTGGTTTCAATTTGCCATCACGTGCCTGCGCCGACAATTCACCCATTTCTGTAGCGATTTGTGACAGCGTTTTTTGATCCGCGTTTTTGATGACAGGAACCACCAAACCATTTGGCGTATCGGCTGCGAAACCAATGTTGTAGTACTGCTTCAAAATCAGGTTTTCACCAGTCGCATCGAGCGATGCGTTGAAGGCTTTGAATTTCTTCAATGCTGCTACGCTAGCTTTGATCACAAACGCCAACATCGTCAATTTCACGCCTGATTTTGCCAAAGCATCATTCGATGATTTACGGAAGTCTTCGAGACCGGTGATATCGGCTTCGTCAAATTGCGTTACGTGCGGGATCATGACCCAGTTGCGATGCAAATTTGGGCCACTGAGTTTTTTGATGCGTGACAATGGCAATAATTCTGTCGTGCCGAATTTACTGAAATCCAAAGAAGGCCATGGTAAGAGATTCATGCCGGAACCACTACCATTGGTATTTGCCGCAGCTACTGGTGCGTTCGCAGCGCCAGCAACTACACCCTTCACATAGTTTTGTACGTCTTGTTGGGTAATGCGACCTTTTGGTGCGGTACCTGGAACTTTACTTAAATCGACACCGAGTTCACGTGCAAATTTACGGATGGATGGAGACGCGTGTGATTTGCCTGCTGCGGCAGTTGCAACGGCTGGCGCACTCGCTACTGGAGCTGCTATCGGAGCGGCGATTGGAGCAACGGATGGAACAACTACGGCTGGTGCTGCCACATGTGCTGGTGCTGATGATGGTGCTGCCGCCACTGGCGCAGTTGCAGGAGTGGCGGTGCCGTCTGCATCCACAATCACCACCAAAGAACCTAAGGCAACTTTATCGCCCACCTTCACTTTAATTTCTTTCACCACGCCAGCATGACTAGATGGAATTTCCATACTCGCCTTGTCGGATTCTACGGTGATCAAGGACTGATCGACTTTAATCGTATCGCCGACTTTGACCATCAACTCAATCACTTCAACTTCTTTGAAATCGCCGATATCCGGGACTTTGACTTCTACTGTACTCATAATGTTTGCTCCACTATTTCAGGTAGGGTGCGCCGTGCGCACCTCGGTTTGGTGCGCACGGCGCACCCTACTTTGCTATTCTTTAAAATCGCATCAACAATAATTACACAGTCACCGGATTAGGCTTATTCGGATTAATGCCATATTTCTCAATCGCTTGCGCCACCACAGAAGCAGAAATTGCACCTTCATCAGCCAAAGTTTTCAAAGCGGCGATCGTCACGAAATAACGATTCACCTCGAAGAATTCACGCAATTTAGCGCGGCTATCGGAGCGACCAAAACCATCGGTCCCCAAAACTTTATAGCTACGATCTTTAGGAATAAACGCACGCACTTGTTCCGCATAAGTACGCATGTAATCCGTAGAAACGACGATAGGACCAGCCGTGTCTTTCAAGCATTCAGCAATGTAAGGAACACGTGGTGTTTCGGTTGGATGCAACATATTCCAACGTTCTGCATCCTGACCATCACGCGCCAATAAAGTGAAAGACGGTGCAGACCAGATATCCGATGCAATGCCCCAGTCATTCATCAACAAATCGGCAGCAGCAATCACTTCACGCAAGATCGTGCCTGAGCCTAACAACTGCACGCGATGCTTAGTTTGTGCTTCGGATTTTTTGAAGGAGTACAGACCTTTGATAATGCCTTCTTCCTGACCAGCAACCAGACCCGGATGCGCGTAGTTCTCATTCATCACCGTGATGTAGTAGAACACGTCTTCCTGATTCGAGACCATACGACGCAAACCATCGTGAATGATCACGGCGACTTCATGTGCAAAGGTTGGATCATAAGGAACGCAATTCGGAATTGTCGACGCCATCACATGGCTATGACCATCTTCATGCTGCAAACCTTCGCCGTTCAATGTGGTACGACCCGCGGTACCGCCGATCAGGAAACCACGTGCGCGCATATCCGCTGCTGCCCACGCCAAATCGCCGATACGTTGCAGACCGAACATCGAGTAGTACGTGTAGAAAGGAATCATCACGCGGTTATTGGTGGAGTAAGAAGTCGCCGCAGCGATCCATGAACTCATACCACCGGCTTCATTGATACCTTCTTGTAAAATCTGACCCGCTTTATCTTCGCGGTAGTACATCACCTGATCTTTATCGACTGGCTCGTACAACTGACCAACCTGGCTGAAAATACCAATTTGACGGAACAAACCTTCCATACCGAATGTACGGGATTCGTCGACCATAATTGGAACCACGCGCTGACCGAGACTGCTATCGCGCAACAAGGATGTCAATACGCGCACATAAGAAGCTGTCGTGGAGATTTCACGACCTTCAGCTGTTGGTTCCAACATCGCTTGGAATGCAGACAATGGCGGCACTGTCAGCATTTCATCCGCTTGTTGACGGCGCTGCGGCAAATAACCACCGAGTGCCGCACGGCGCTCTTGCAGGTACTTCATTTCTGGCGTGTCGTCAGCCGGTTTGAAGAATGGAATCTCTGGCAGATGTTCGTCCGCAATCGGTAATTGGAAACGATCGCGCAATGCCTTAATGGCTTCATCATCGAGCTTCTTCGTGTTGTGCGCTGTGTTACGCGCTTCACCAGATTTACCGAAACCAAAACCTTTAATACTTTTCGCCAAGATCACGGTTGGTTGATCAACGCTTTCTTGTGCGACTTTAAATGCTGCGTAAATTTTATGTGGATCATGACCACCACGAGTCAAGCGCCAGATATCATCATCCGACATATGTGCAACCATGGCCAAAGTGCGTGGATCTTTAGCAAAGAAATTGGCGCGAACGTAAGCACCGTCTTTGGCTTTGTAGTTCTGATATTCACCATCAACGGTTTCCATCATGATCTTACGCAAAGCACCTTCTTTGTCTTTGGCCAGCAACTCATCCCAGCCTGAACCCCAAATCACTTTGACGACGTTCCAACCTGCACCACGGAAATCGGATTCGAGTTCTTGAATGATCTTGCCATTGCCGCGCACTGGGCCGTCCAGACGTTGCAAGTTACAGTTCACCACGATCACCAGGTTATTCAACTTCTCACGACCCGCCATACCAATCGCGCCCATGGATTCTGGTTCGTCCATTTCGCCATCGCCGCAGAAGGCCCACACTTTGCGCTTTTCAGTATCAGCGATACCACGTGCATGTAGGTATTTCAAAAACCGTGCTTGGTAAATCGCCATCAATGGACCCAAGCCCATAGACACGGTTGGGAATTGCCAGAAGTCTGGCATCAGTTTTGGATGTGGGTAAGAAGACAGACCTTTGCCATCAACTTCGCGACGGAAGTGTATCAATTGTTCTTCGCTCAAGCGGCCTTCAAGGAAGGCGCGAGCATAAATACCTGGAGATGAGTGACCTTGAATGTACAAAAGATCGCCACCGTGATCAGCGGTTGGCGCATGCCAAAAGTGATTGAAACCTATGCCCAACATGTTCGCCAAAGACGCAAAGCTGGATAAGTGACCACCAAGGTCGCCGTCAACGCGATTCGCTTTCACCACCATCGCCATCGCATTCCAACGCATGTAAGAACGCAGGCGCTCTTCGATTTCCAGATTACCCGGGCAATGTGCACCCTTGTCTGCAGGAATCGTATTCACATACGCCGTATTGCTGGAGAACGGAATATTCGCACCACGACGACGCGCCAAATCCATCATGCGTTCCATCAAATAATGCGCGCGATCCGGACCTTCTGTATCAATCACCGATTCCAAAGCATCGAGCCATTCATTGGTCTCGATCACATCTGGGTCATTCACGGCTTGCGCCAAAATTTGGTCTATTTGTGACATACGGTCTCCTCGTTGATCAATCTTAAATTTGCGGAATTTACCTGCGTTTCCAATTTATCTGCGATTGCGAATGCTTTTACCTTATAAATTTCATCTCAAATGGCCTCAAACAAACCCTTTCAGAAAATTTAAATAAATTACTTTATCCAGAATTTCCAGCTTGTCTGAATTACCCAAAAAGCGCAATGCAGCTGAATAAATTTCGGAACAGATTTTTAGAACTGAGGCATTCTAACAGCAGTTTTTGCAAATTTCAAATTGCGATATGTGATTTCATATTATGATATTTGTGATGCAGCGCAACATACGCATTTGCTGGTGTTTTGATATTTTTTGTGACAATCAGCCAAAAACCAAAACCCCTCAACGCCGAGACGCAGAGACTCCGAGGGAAAGTGAAAGGAGAGAAAACCATGTTTTTGTGACTCTCTCAAAACGACTTAACTCCAATGCAAGAGATAAAGAGAATAGGACTTACGCAAAACAGACACTGGCTAAAGATGAAAGCCGCACTGACCTCAAAAATAGCTGACGTAAGCTAGGGTGCGCCATGCGCACCGTGGCAGCCAATGAATGTGGTGCGCACTGCGCACCCAAGGTAATAAAGCTTTAACCAGTGCAATTTTGCGTAAATCCTAAAGAAAAAGGCCAATAAATTCTCGGCACTCCTCTGCGCAACTCGGTGCCTCTGCGTCTCAGCGTTGAAGGGGTTTTCTCGAATTCAACATCAACGAATATTAGATTGCCTTGTGTCGCACCCATTCAAAAAAGTGGTATTTGTAAAACAATTTTGTTCGTCGTTTTTTACCCCCCATCTTTTCAAAAGCTCCAAACACAGATTCAGTAATCTATCGTCACAAGTCAAAAACCATTAAGTCAAAGCTGATTTAAGTTGATTTGAACTGATTTTTCCTACTAAACACTTGGTTTTTGAGCGTCAATTGAAATGAAAAAGCCCGTCATCCTTTATAATCATGGCTTATCCTTTCTTTGCAATCTTGGCTAAATAGAAGTTAAGGAATCTACTAACTTCCACATCAGCCACCTTTCCGAGTCCACCATCATGACGGCACAAATCATCAGCGGCACCCAGCTTTCTCAACAAATTCGTGAAGACGTGACTAAACGCGCAGCCGCGCTCACTGCGCAAGGCAAACAACCTGGTCTGGCAGTGATTTTGGTTGGTGAGAATCCCGCTTCACAAGTCTACGTTCGCAACAAAGTCAAAGCTTGTGAAGATTGCGGTTTTTACTCCGTGCTGGAAAAATATGATGCTGATTTGAGTGAAGCGACTCTGTTAGCGCACATAGAACGCCTAAACAATGATCCCAAGATCAACGGCATCTTGGTGCAATTGCCTTTGCCAGCACACATCAACGCGAATAAAGTGATCGAAGCGATTGCAGCTGAAAAAGACGTTGACGGTTTCCATATCAGCAACGCTGGCTTACTGATGACAGGTCAGCCTTTATTCCGTCCTTGCACTCCCTATGGCGTCATGAAGATGCTGGAGTCAATTGACTATCCAGTACGTGGTGCCAATGCAGTAGTTGTCGGCGCTTCGAATATTGTAGGCAAGCCGCAAGCGATGTTGCTCTTGCAAGCAGGCGCAACCGTCACCATATGTAACTCTAAGACCCGTGATCTGGGTGCGCATACTCGCAATGCCGACATTTTGGTCGTAGCGACCGGCAAACGAAATATCGTCACTGCTGATATGGTCAAACCTGGCGCAGTGGTTCTCGACGTCGGCATGAATCGTGATGATGAAGGCAAATTGTGTGGCGATGTTGATTACGCTAACGTCAAGGAAGTTGCCAGTTACATTACACCGGTACCAGGCGGCGTCGGCCCAATGACGATCACGATGTTATTAGTCAACACGATAGAAGCGGCTGAAAGAACTTAAATAAGATGACTGAAATGACCACCCAATTGATGACCTCAACAAATCCCCTGCTCGACTTTAGCGACCTGCCACGTTTTGACGACATCACGCCTGAACATGTCAGCCCAGCGATAGATACCTTATTAGTTGAATGTCGTGCAGTTGTGACGCAATTGGAAAATCCCATCGAGAACATCCACTGGGATAATTTTGTCACACCGCTAGAAACGGTGACTGAAAAACTGGGACGTGCTTGGGGCATCGTTAGTCATCTTAATTCGGTACGCGACACGCCAGAACTGCGTGCGGTCTATAATGAAAATCAGCCCAAAATCACAGAATTCTGGACTGAGCTTGGTCAAAACCTCCATTTATTCCAACACTACAAAGCCTTAAATGCAAGCGCAGGCTATGCGGCATTAAGCCCAGCTCGTAAGAAAATCATTAGCAACGCCCTGCGCGACTTCAAACTTGGTGGTGCTGAGCTAGCGGACGATAAAAAGAAACGCTACGCCGAAGTTCAAGAAAAGCTCGCTGCACTGTCGACTAAATTTTCTGAAAATGTTTTAGATGCGACCAATGATTACAAACTATTGATTACCGATGTTGCGGAACTCAAAGGTCTACCAGAAGAAGTTTTGCAAGCTGCTCAACATGCGGCAGAACAAGACGGCAAAACAGGTTATCAATTCAGTTTGCACTTTCCGTCTTATTTTCCAGTCTTGCAATATGCAGAAAACCGCAGCCTGCGCGAAACCATTTATCGCGCAAATGCCACCAAGGCTTCTGAATTAGGCGGTCATCCTGAATGGGATAACACTGCCATCATCGACGAATTGCTCAGCCTGCGCCAAGAGGAAGCAGAATTGCTCGGCTATCAAAACTTCGCGGAAATTTCCCTATTACCGAAAATGGCAGAAAGCGCAACGCAAGTCGAAGGCTTCTTATTGGATCTGGCAAATAAAGCCAAACCTTATGCCGAAAAAGATTTGATCGAGCTACGTCAATTCGCCAAAGAGCAGTTTGGTATAGCCGACATGCAAGCTTGGGATACCACCTTTGTTTCAGAAAAATTGCGCGAGCAGCGCTATGCGTTTTCCGAACAAGAAGTGAAACAATACTTCCCTGAACATAAGGTGGTCGCTGGATTATTCAATGTCATCCAAACCCTGTTCGCGGTGAATATCAAAACCGACAGCGCAGCGACCTGGCATCCAGATGTCAAGTTTTACCGCGTCGAGCGCGCTGGTGAACTGGTTGGACAATTTTATGTCGATCTATACGCACGTGCGGCCAAACAAGGTGGCGCCTGGATGGATGACGCTCGTGCACGCTGCCTCAAAACGAATGGTGTACAAACGCCTGTGGTCTACCTGACTTGCAATTTCAATGCACCAGTCGTGGTGGATGGCGTGACCAAACCAGCCACCTTTACGCACGATGAAGTCATTACCTTGTTCCACGAATTTGGACATGGCCTGCATCAATTGTTGACCAAGGTGGATGATATTTCGGTTTCTGGGATCTCTGGAGTGGAATGGGATGCGGTGGAATTGCCATCGCAGTTCATGGAAAACTTCTGCTGGGAATGGGATGTCTTACAGCAAATGACAGCGCATACTGACACAGGGGAACATTTGCCTCGCAGCCTGTACGACAAAATGATCGCTGCGAAGAATTTCCAATCAGGCTTACAAACCCTACGTCAGGTTGAATTCGCCTTGTTTGATATGCGCCTGCATGATGGTAGTGCGAACGCTGCACAACTCAGCGTGGCGCAAGTTCTGCAAAAGGTCAGAGATCAAGTTGCAGTGATGCAGCCGCCCGCTTTTAATCGCTTTCAGCATTCATTCGGACATATTTTTTCGGGTGGTTATTCCGCAGGCTACTTTAGTTATAAGTGGGCAGAAGTCTTGTCAGCCGATGCCTATGCAGCCTTCGAAGAAGTCGCTAAAACCGACGGCAGCAGCCTGTCGCGCAAAGTGGGGCAAGCTTTCCAGGCCGAGATTTTGGAAATGGGCGGCTCCCGCCCTGCGCTCGAATCCTTTGTTGCATTTCGCGGCAGAAAGCCCTCAATTGATGCCTTATTACGCCATAATGGCATGGTTCAATAAAGTCACTATCGTGGAGATTTCGAATATGTTTGCAACACCATTCACCAATCGCTTTTCACTATCTGCTCTAGCGTGCCTACTCGTTACAGGCGCACTGTTCGCAACCACGCAAACAGCGCAGGCGCAGATGTTTAAATGGGTCGATGCAAACGGTAAAATTGTCTACAGCGATACACCTCCACCGGCGAATGCAAAAAAATTAGGCACGAAAGCACTCGATAGCTCTGCAAATATTTCGAATGTCAAATTGCCTAACGAACTGGCTGCCGCGGTGGCAAAAAATCCTGTGACGTTTTACTCTGCGCCAAATTGCGGTGCATGTAACGAAGCACGCAGTATGTTAAAACAAAACGGTATCCCTTTTATTGAGAAAACCGTCAAATCAAGTGAAGACGTGGATAAGCTCAAACAAGTCAGTGGCGATACGCAGCTCCCATTCATGCTCATCAACAAAACTAAGTTTTCTGGCTTTGAAGCAGTCGAATGGCGTACTGCATTGAGCTCAGCTGGTTACCCAGAAACCAGCGTTTTACCAAAGGATTACCGTTATCCTGAGGCAGAACCCGCCGCGCCAGCGACGGCAGCGCCAGCAAAACAAGCGGACGGTTCTCCCAAAGAGGTGCCACGTCCGAAATCTACTTCACCTACTGGTATCCGTTTTTAATATTAGCTGATACGAACTTATGACCAGAGTTGATTTTCACAGTAAAGTGCAAGACAAGATTCTTTACAGCTGCCGCTTAATACGTAAAGCACGTGCAGCGAATTGCGAGATTCTTGTGCTTAGCGAAGATGCAGAGCAAGCGAGCCAATTGAATCGAGCGCTATGGAGTTTTTCGGCCAGCGATTTTTTGCCGCACGTGATGCTGGCAGATCCTCTGTCAACACAGACACCGATTATCATCACGACTGCGTTTGATCGTGCCTTACCTCATCACAATGTCTTGATTAATCTGAGTCAACGGCTGCCTGAAAATTTTACGCAATTTGCGCGTGTGATTGAAGTGGTTTCACAACATGAAGATGACGCAGACTCTGCACGGCAGCGTTTTCGTTTATATCAACAACAAGGCATCAAACCTTCTCATATCGTGGCGGCATCATGAACGAACAAATTGATGAAAGCATTCCGGTGTTAACTGAAGTCATTCCAACTTCAGATAACAAATCTGTCAGTAGCAAATCCAAAGCAACGGAGGCGCACTTTCCTTTCGTGACAGGTAATTCATCTCCCGCCGTAAACAATACTCCGGTAAGCAATTCAAGCAAGCCTATTAACGCGGCAATTGCGGCAGCCCAGGAAGTTTTAGCGCAACCAACACTGTTTCAATCCGAGACAGAATCTGAAATAGCGCTTGATGTTGCAGTCGAACACACCAATAACATCAGTGCTGAAGACTGGAAGGAACTCGAACTGAGCGTTCGAGAGAATGTGTTACGTCAAGTGTTATCTCGTGTTGACTTTGTGCTTGAGCACCGCGTCAGCGACAGCCTGGCAGAGGTGCTTCAAACGGCGGTAGATAAACTGGCAGATGAGATTCGGGTGGGACTGCGCAACAGCATAGAAGAAGTGGTGACGCGTGCGCTGACACAAGAGTTAAGTAAAATTAAAGGTAGTCATCGCAAGCCTTGAACAGGGCACTACCTCGAAACACGTACACTCAATTCTGGCATCTTTTCATCAAACGCAATTCGGGTAGAAAACTTGGCGCGCTTCATCGGAAAGCGTGAATGGAAATGGCGCACATTACCCGAACCAGAAATCGCACGCCGCACAAACTGATAATAGGCTTCCATGTCGACGACATGGATCACTAAGAAATAATCGATCTCGCCTGAAACAAAATAACATTGCATGACTTCTGGTTCATGATTCATGCATGCTTCAAAATCGCGCATGTGTTCATCTGACTGATTTTGCAATGAAATTTCAAGAAATGCCAACATTCCATAGCCGATTGAGAATGGATCTACCATCGCGACATCTGCGCTAATCACACCCGCATCACGCAAAGTCTTAATCCGACGCAAACAAGTTGGCTGCGAAATATGTAATTTTTCAGCTAGCACTCTGGTAGGCGTTTGATTGTCCTTTTGCAGCATGTTAAGCAACTTACGATCAACTTTGTCGAGGGTATGAAATTTAGCCATAAATTTAGCGATGTATTGTTTCAAGATAAGAAAAAGGCTCGGATCAGACCGAGCCTTTTTCAGATAAACAAAGTATTACTTCACACTCAAAATCCATTTAACTAAAGTCTTGGCTTCTGCGTCATTTACTTGTGCATTTGCTGGCATAGGAATAGCACCCCACACACCGCTACCACCCTTCATCACTTTAGTTGCCAACTTGGCTTCTGCAGTTTTATCCCCAGCATATTTTTTTGCGATATCTTTAAATGAAGGTCCGAGAATCTTTGCATCTACACTATGGCAACTCATACAGTTTTTGGACTTCGCCAAATCCGCATTTGCCATCGCAGAACCAGATACCAACATCATTACACTTGCTGCAAACATTAAAGCTGTTTTCATGAAAATCTCCAGTTAAAAATCGAATGCGCGTATTTTACCGCCTTTTATCAGATACTGAAGCAAGTAACGTGATTACATTCGATTGGTTGACCTTGCTCAGAATAGCCCCTATGATAAAGTCCGTCTTTAAAAGCTATTGAGCACGGCTTTGCTGGCGTCTTTTAAGTCACACATCATTTACCAAGTCCATCCCATTAAGCCTACATTCATTATGAAAATCCTTCTCCCAGTTGTTCTGTTATACATACTTAAACTATTAGATCTCAGCTTCATGGAAAACATCTCATGGTGGTGGATTAATGGCCTAGGTTTATTCGCATTTCTCTGGTTTGAATTTTTTGAGCGTATGCTTGGCCTAGATAAGCGTAAAGATGAGATGTTGCACGAAAAAATGCGCAAAGAAAGACTCAAACGCAGCTTTACCGACAAGAAAAAGAAATAATCACTACCGTATAATCTGTCGCCTGACTTAATCATCCATCGACTCAATTTTGATTCCATCCCATGCAAATTGAACTGCGCCAGCTGAGATATTTTGTCGCAGTTGCAGAAGAGTTACATTTTGGACGTGCTGCAAAAAAACTGCATATGACCCAACCTCCGTTATCGCAAGCGATACAAGGATTGGAAGCGGAATTAGGAGCAGCATTATTTCATCGGACAACCCGTCAAATTCAGTTGAGTGCGGCGGGCCTCGTTTTACTCCCAGAAGCAAAACGTTTACTGGCACAAGCTGGACTTTTACCAGCAATCGCACAAAGAGCGGCGGCTGGTGCGATTGGAGAATTACGACTCGCGTTTATTTCCATTGCTGATTACAGCATTTTACCCCCTGCATTACGTCACTTTCGCCAACATTACGACAAGGTCAAAATTGTATTGCATGAAGCGACAAGTGATCGCCAGCTAGCACTCTTAGAAAATGCTGAAATTGACTTGGGGCTGTTAATCCCCCCCATTCCAGATCGCTTAAAAGATGTACTTCACTATCAAAAACTACGCCGTGAAAATTTAATTCTGGCATTACCAGATGGCGCAGAAAAGCGCGCATTTCCGACAAAATTATCTAGCTATAAAGATTTGCCATTAATTCTTTTTCCGCGCACAATTGCGCCTGCTTTACACGACACAATTTTGGGCTGTTTCCGAGAAGCTGGTATGACACCAGTGATCGCACAAGAAGCAATACAGATGCAAACCATCATTGCTCTGGTTTCCGCAGGAATGGGGATGGCGCTGGTACCAGAATCTGTTGCCAACTTACAGCGTATTGGCGTGCATTATCAAATATTAGATTCATCAAACGCCACGCGCGATAGCGTGGAGCTAGGAATCGCATGGCGTCGTGATTCAATTTCGCCAGTCACTCAGGCTTTTTTAGACCTTTTAGAAAAATAAACTCATGTTGGATCATCCTAATTTCAACCCTGTCGCGCTCGATCTCGGTTTCTTCAAAATCCATTGGTACGGCATCATGTATCTGGTCGCGTTCGCACAATTCATTTTATTGGGTCGTTTGCGCTTACGCATGCCGCACATCGCTGCGCTTGGTTGGACTAAGGAACACATCGACGATATGCTGTTTTATGGCGTACTCGGTGTCATCATTGGAGGACGCTTGGGCGAGGTGATTTTTTATCAGCCGCTACACTTTCTACAAAATCCTTTAGAAATTTTTATGGTGTGGAAAGGCGGCATGTCTTTTCACGGTGGATTTCTCGGCGTATTAATTGCAATGTCCTTATGGGCTCGCCACGCAAAAATGCCACTGGTGCATGTGTATGACTTTATCGCGCCCTTGGTACCCCTAGGTTACGCAGCAGGTCGCTTCGGCAATTTCATCAATCACGAATTACCTGGTCGCATGGCATCAAGTGACCTGCCATGGGCGATGAATTGGCCTGGCGTCGCCTATCCAGTTCATCCATCTCCGTTGTACCAAATGCTAGTAGATGGCCTCTTACTGTTTGTGATTGTCTGGCTGTTTTCCCGCAAAGCACGTCCAGCACTAGCAGTTGGCGCGGTATTCGTCATGTTATATGGCTGCGCACGCTTCTTTACGGAATATTTCCGTACACCAGATTATGAAGTGAGTTTTATTGGTATGACGATTTCAGCAGGGCAAATGCTGTCCTTGCCCATGATTTTAGTTGGTGCCTTGCTATTAGGCTTAGCTTATGCAGGCAAATTCACACCAGTGCAACACTCACCTGCCCCAGCGAGCAACGTAAAATCACCAAACACAAAAACTAAAAAACAAAAAAAATAAATCCCTCAGGAGGAGACCCAAGATGGACAATATTCGCTGTGAAATTGAAGGCAATATTGCCTTTATCACGATATCCAATCCAGATCGACTGAATGCTTTAAACATGGCGATGTGGAATGCACTGACTACGCACTTCACGACGTTGCATCAGAATGAAGATTTGCGTTGCATTATCATACGCGGCGCAGGTGGCAATTTTGCAGCGGGTGCTGATGTACAAGAATTCGCCACCGTGCGCAATACCTTGGCAGACGGCATGCGTTATCACAATCAAGTGATTGCCGCATCGTTGAAAGCCATTAGTGAATGTCAGCACCCAGTCATTGCCGCAATTGAAGGTGTGTGCGTTGGCGGCGGCTTAGAAATTGCGATTTCTTGCGATATTCGGGTTGCCTCTCCTGGTGCGCGCTTCGGCATTCCAATTAACAAACTTGGTTTTCCTTTGGCACCAAAGGAATTGCAAAGTCTTTTGGGTTTAGTAGGTAAAGCTGTGGCTTCTGAAATCTTGTTAGAAGGTCGCATACTCAATGCGATCGAAGCTAAACAAAAAGGCTTGGTACAACGACTTTCCGATGATGTACCAACTGAAGCATTGGAGACTGCGCAAAGGATCGCTCTAGGCGCACCACTGGCGGCACGCCTGAATAAAAAGTTTATTCGCCGATTAAGCTTTGTACCTGAAAGACTCAGCGACGAAGAACAATTGGAGGCTTTTTCCTTCTTGCAAACCGAAGACTATCAAGAAGGTGTGCTTGGTTTCCTAGCTAAAAAGGTCCCCGTTTTTACGGGTAAATAGTAACGAAGTTCTTGATATGAATGCCAATCTCTACGCTTTATTTGCAAGTCATTTTCCACACGATCAATCAGCTTGCTGTATAGAGACGCACGATGCTCGTTATTACAGCTGGTCGGACATAGAACGCGCCAGCGCGATGCTGGCAAATCTCTTATGTAGCTTAAAACTAAGTGAGGGTGCACGCATCGCGGTGCAGGTTGAAAAATCGCCTGAGGCCTTGATTCTATATCTGGCGACACTACGCGCTGGCTATGTTTTCTTGCCATTAAATACCGCCTATCAACACACAGAGATTTCGTATTTTATCCAAGATGCTGCCCCCGAAGTCGTCGTGTGTTCGCCGCAAAATTTTGGCTGGGTTTCACAAATCGCATTTCAAGCTGGCAGCCAGCATGTCTTCACCTTAGATGCACCAGCTCAGGGAAATAATCGTGGCAGTTTATTGAACAGAGCTAGCAGCATGTCCGATCAATTTATGACAGTGCAAAGTCAAGACTATGATTTAGCCGCGATTTTATACACATCGGGAACTACGGGGCGCAGTAAAGGCGCGATGCTCACGCATGAAAATTTGTCTTCGAATGCGCTCGTTTTGAAAGAAGCATGGGGATGGTGCGAGGGAGATGTATTGCTACATGCCCTGCCCTTATTTCATGTGCATGGTTTATTCGTCGCATCGCACGGTGCACTATTAAATGGCAGCAAAATGATTTTTCTGCCGAAGTTCGATGCCGATCAAGTCTTACATTATCTGCCGCAATCAACGGTGATGATGGGCGTGCCAACCTATTATGTCAGGCTGCTACAAGATGAGCGACTGAATCAGGCAAGGTGCAACTCGATGCGCTTGTTTATCTCCGGCTCTGCGCCTTTACTTAGGGAAACCTTCGACAACTTTCAACAACGCACTGGCCACACGATCTTAGAACGCTACGGCATGAGTGAAACCACCATGCTGACCTCCAATCCCTACGCTGGTGAACGCAAAGGTGGCACGGTAGGTTTAGCGCTTCCAGGTGTAACAGTACGCGTGGTGAACGCACAAGAAGAGATATGCAGCATTGACGAAATCGGTGATATCCAAGTCCAAGGCCCCAATATTTTCCAAGGCTATTGGCGCATGCCTGACAAGACTGCAGAAGAATTTACCGAAGATGCTTACTTCCGCACCGGTGATGTTGGTAAGTTGGATCAGGACGGCTATTTAAGCATCGTTGGGCGCAGTAAAGATTTAATTATCTCTGGTGGCTACAACGTCTACCCGAAAGAAATCGAAAGTGTGATTGATGACATGCCAGAAGTTGCCGAGTCAGCTGTTATCGGCCTAGCGCATGCAGATTTTGGCGAAGCTGTATGTGCAGTGATTGTATTAAGAGCCAAGACAACATTAGATGCAGCAACAGTCATCACACGTTTAAAATCGCAAATCGCTAACTTCAAAGTACCGAAGCAAGTCTTCTTCGTCAGCGAATTACCGAGAAACACGATGGGAAAAGTGCAGAAAAATTTACTCAGGCAGCAGTTTCAAAATTGAAGTCTAGGTTGACACAATCTTGCACTAACGAGAACTTCATTGCGTAGGGTGCGCCGTGCGCACCATATTCATAGGCTGTGCTGCCTTCGGTGCGCACGGCGCACCCTACTTTAGCTCGTCTATTCTTGATGCCAATACGGCACCCACCTTTGTCGCGGACTCTTACTTCTTATCCAACAGTTTCAATACCACCTTCCATTCTGCGGCGGTCACGGGAGTAATCGACAAACGACTCCCTTTCTGCAACACCACCATACTCGCCAAATCTTCATTCGCTCGCATTTCCGCTAGGCTCAATACACGCGTTTTACGAATCGCTTTCACATCCACCAAAATCCAGCGCGGATTTTCTGGTGTTGCTTTCGGATCGAAATAGTGACTCTTCGCATCAAACTGTGTTGCATCAGGATAGGGCGTACTAGCGACTTCCGCAATCCCGACCACACCGGGCTCATCGCAGCTAGAGTGGTAAAACAAAACCCCATCACCGACTTGCATCTGATCGCGCATAAAATTACGCGCCTGATAATTACGCACGCCGAACCACGGTGCAGCACCAATGCGCAAAGCATCATCGATACTCACTTCGCTGGGTTCTGATTTCATTAGCCAGTATTTCATTAGGTACTCCCAATAAGGTCAATAAAAATACGCAGACGGCAAGCAAACGTCACTAAACGTCAAGATTTCTCAAAGCAGAATTATAGCTAGTTCAGCGGCATCAAATAAAACGATATGGCTCACCTCACAGTATCCAACACGAACAAATAACATGCATATATAACAAAAAATTTCCAGTATTTTTGTGCTTTTTAAAACAAAATTTGTTTTCATAAAAACAGAATGCTATAGTTCTGCATCAGTTTCTTTTTTGATCTTAGTCTATTTCCAAGTCAGGAGCACGCCTATGTCTACCCTACTACGTCATCCAGAACCGCATATTCCCGCATCAGAAGATCGTGGTGCCTTGGCGAAGATGGTGATGACGCTGATGGATCACTGGCAATTGTCTACGGAAGATCAAGCGGCTTTATTGGGCATTGCTGCCAGTAATCGCGCGACTTTGACGCGTTATCGCAAAGGCGAGGCGATAGGCACGAATCGCGATCAATATGAACGAGTCGGCCATCTACTCGGCATTCACAAAAATTTGAGACTCTTGTTCCCACAAAACCGTGAGCTGGCTTATTGTTGGATGACGACCCGCAACCGCGCATTCGATAATCTGTCGCCAGTGCAGGTTGTACGGGAATGGGGATTTACCGGACTATTGATGGTGCGCTCCTACCTTGATCGCGCTCGTGGTGTTTAGGTTTCAATTTCATTCAGCACCACCGAATCTCACTCGTCATTTTTCTTTTAGCATAGCACTCGCATGCAATCTCTATTTTCTAAAGTAAAACTCCATGATGTTCATGAAAACGTTTTTCGGAATATCGTCTCGCTACAAATCTCACAAGATCTTTTTGATGACTTAAGCGATGCACCGGAAGATTGGGCCTTGGCGCAACAAGTGGAAGATGAAGTAAAACCACCGACCTTTATATCCACAACACCGATCATCCACCGCCCATTTGAAGATGCCCATTGGTTCAATGCAATCACTTGGCCTTTTCAACATTGGCAAGCGAGTCGTTATTCCGATGGTCAATTTGGTGTCTGGTACGGTGCAGAGTCGGTTGAAACCACGGCATACGAAACCGCTTACCATTGGTATTACGGCTTATTGGCGGATGCCGGTTTTCAAGAAAAAAATGTGAGGATTGAACGCAAGGTGTACACCGTCGCTTGCGACGCAGCACTACTCGATCTACGTCCTTTCCATAAAAGCCAAGCGGGTCTGATGCACAAGACTGACTATAGTTACACACAAGCGATAGGTACTCGCTTACACCGCGAAGGTCACCCAGGTTTAATCACACACTCAGTGCGCAATCCATCCGGTCATTGCTATGTGATTTTGAATCCAGCTGTATTATCCGATCCGCGACACTGCTGTCAATTATCTTATCGTGTTGATGGCGATAAAATTCATGTTGAAAAACAGCTTGGGTCGGCTTGGATGAGTATTTCGGTTTCTGGTTTGTGATTGAATATAGCTACCTCAATAGCTTTGACAATGATACAAAACACTTACTCATGTCGTCACCTCGATGCGATCTCAAGGGTCTTAAGTTAGAAACAACGTACAAACGAAATCCCTTAGCTTAGTCATGAATATCTAAAATTTTAATGAACAGCAACATCAATTAACCGTCACTCCTGCGCAGGCAGGAGTCCAGCAGCGTTCGTTAATTCACAGAAATCACTGATTTCCTGCTAAACACACAGAAATGACGACCGTTACTCGCTGAGAGGACGACTAACCATTACGATACAGTGATGCCAAAAATCGATACTGCTCAAACGAAGATTATACTTGCGAGGGCGACCTCTCATTCGTATCAAGCACTTAACTTATTTTTTATCACGCCAATCTTTGCTATAAAGAAGATCGTTATAACTCAACTTCAGAATCGTGAACTTCTTAATTAGTTGTTCTGCTTCAGATCCAAATTTTTTTGCTTCATCAAAAGACAAAAAAATTTGCTTTGTTTTTGGTGCAGCCAAAATTTTGAGAATTCGCTTTGTAGCGGCAACTTCAATATTTTTATAGATAACAGAATCGTGTATAACAAACGGCAAGCTAGTCAAAGAAAGCATCGCCAAATCAAATCCGATCAAGCCAGCATATGATTTTCCTGTTCCAGTATCATCAGGAGATGAGAAGTTGTAGGAGTTGGCATTTTTTATTCGCAATTCAGAGCTATTTCTGGTAGGCCCGTAAACAACCTTATTGAAGGCTTTCAATTTCAAATTAATTTTTGCCTCTATATCAAGAAATATTTTTTCATAGATTACGTCTAATCGCTGACCAGATATTTTTATAACCTCTTTAAGCTGCTCTTTCTGTTCGAAATATTTGTTTTCTTCAGTTGCGTTATCTGTGATTTCTTTTAATTCAAAAACTCGCCTAAATAGATCATCCGGCATACCTTTAGACCGCAACGTAGTTTGAATTTGCGACTCTAAAGTTACTATTTCAATCGTGAGAGTAGATTCTTCTAACTGAACTACATCTAGTTCACTCTTTAGCTCTTTTTTAACGATACTTCCTATTTTTTGATGAAACGTTTCTACTTGCTCAAGCCTCGTCACATCAACGGTTGGAAAAAACTCAGATACCAAAGCGATGTTGGTGACAATGCGTGGAGTTATACCGGAAATCTCTCGTTGCAATCTTTTCGCTTTGCTCTGAAGCTCATCTCTTAAATTAATAAGCTCATTCTTTCGCTGTGCTAAACGCCGCAAATCTTCAGTAAATAACGCTTCATATGCATTTAGTGCGCCACCGAATCCCGCTTTAAGGCGTTCAATCTGCATAACATTCTCATTAATAATTTTGAGGTTTTCCCCATGTTTAGTCTTATTTATGCTGGGAATGATGTTCGCATTCATCGAATCAGTGATGAGTTTTTTTCGGTCTTTTTGTTCGTCAATAACTCTTCTCTCTGCTGCGATATCCTCACTTCGATCAAAGAGGTCTATTAATCGGGCTATTGCCGTTCCACTTGATTCTTTGAGTGCGGAAATAAAAGGTTGATCTGGCTCTAACCCACCTTTTTTCCAAATACGAGCAAAAGGATTCATAGTAGACCGAAACGAACTTTCTATCTTTACTAATCCATAAAAATCTTTCAGGGTCTTACGAAAAACGTCTACAGATATCTCACTAAACCTTTTATAGTCCTCATCACATTCAAATACCACATCTGAAACATCCGTTGATCGGGAAAAATAATAGGGTCGCCCATTAAAAACAAAGAAAAAATTGTAATGATGGTGACCCAGCGCCTTAATTGCCCCTGCTTCATCCTTAATAAAGCTGTCACCTCCATGCACGAAATCTATGACCATCAACGCCGTAGACTTACCAATAGAATTCTTGGCATCATCATCGCCCAATATAATGTTAAGTCCTGAATGAAAAGAAATTTTTTCATGTTTGAAAAAAGGACACCGTATTTCTTTAAGCATACTTAATCAACTCCGAGTCTTCATTTATATTGACTGCTCCCAAAACATACAAAATGTCGAGTGCATGTAGAAATTCGCTGGCATCATAGAAAAAATCTTTAGTTCTGACATATACATCTAGAACGCTTTCATTTTCTTTTCTATCAGACAAAATACATCTCATCTTGAAAATTGTAGATTCTTCAAGTCTCGTGAATTTACTCGGTACCAACATCGAAGACCTCACAATTTTGGACAAAAAACGAAGTTAGTACCTTCGCAGCTAAGATAGATTTATTTGTTTTTATACTGATCCATTGTGCAACATAATTGAATACTAAATCTTTGTTCGCAGGATTTTGCTTATTCATTGCAAGGTAGTATGAGTTAATTTGATTCAGTAAGATTTTGACCGATGCTTGATCTTGTTGCTCCAATTTACGAATGTGATCTCTTATCCGTACATAGAAACTAATTGCATCACTTTTAATTTCATGTTTCTGAAGTGGACTCATTCCAACTTTCAGCTTTTTATCCACAGTCGAAATATCAAATTTTGTTGGTGACAGTGTTATGTCTTCAAATTCAAATGCCGCAATTGCATCAAGTATTTCATTGACTTCTTCTTGAATCGCGTGCTGTGAGGCGGTGAGCTTTGCTTTTGCATTGCTTAGATATCCATCCTTAATTTTTCTCAGAACTATAAGCTCATCGAGCTTAAAATCTTTATCATATTTAGTATGGCAAGTCGGACACAAAGCAATGACATTTTCCAGAGCATTAATATCAATAGGGACGGGAAATGCACCTAGCGCCAATGCTTGGGGCTGCGTAGGATTTAAAGGATAAATGTGAGCTACTTCATAACCTTTGCTAGGTTTTTTTGAATTTGCTTTTTGAAAAAGAATTGGCAGTGTACATAAAGGACAGCATCCTCCTGTTTCCGCATAAAGAACACTATGCTCAGTATCGCTATATTTATCTCTTTTTGTAGCCATTTATAGTTCCTTGCCTGTAACAGCTAATTTTTAAAATTTCATATCAATAAAAAATAAGCGGCAGTATCAATTTGTTTCAATTGAACAATATTGAAAGGTAACCGATTGCTCAAAGAAACACAATTCATTCCAAAACTCTCACATAGTCAGAATGATCCTTTGCAACAATTACCCCTGTTTTTCAATTAATTGAACACACGACATCCGCATTGAATAATGCTTCACTACTACGTCGTAGAATGTAAAACCAAACTAATATTGGCATCGAAAATAAATATAATCCGTTGAAGCTACGAATTACCTTTCTAGTTAACTGCAAAGAGGTCTTTGCCTTTTCACTGGCAAAGACCTTCATTAAAACCTCATCACAAACAAACGTCAAATCCCCCCTTAAGTCTGAATAGTATTCATAACATTAATCGGCGTAATCAAATTAAACACCACCGTCCTAGGCACCGCATCACTATTCGGATACAAAGAAAAGTATTTGGCGATGTCTTTTGCCTGACGTAGTTGAATTGCCTGTGCGATCTTGCGTACGTCTTGGTAATACTGATCGACCACATTGCGCAAGGCGTTGTCTGTAAAGCCGTAGGTGTCTTGTAAGAAATCGCTGGAGGGTTCTAATACGCCGCGGCCGAATACGGTCTCTGGGTAAGGGCCTTGGCCTGTGACTGAAGCGTTGAGTTGTATGTCTAAGAAATTCATTCCTCCTACTTCTGGATAGGTGTAAGTTTGCGATGGCAGGCAGGCGAGTAGGTCGGCTGGTGTCCACTGGCTGGATGTTTTATTTGCTGGTGGTGCATACATCAGGGTGGATGCGTTTGGAACGAAGGCTGCTTGATTGTAAGCACCGTCATTGATGACCGTGTGCTGCGCTGAGAACAGCCAGACAAACATGGTTAACACTTCGTTCAATAACGCTGCGGTGGTGACACTGGCAGAGAAGCGTTGCGCTTGTTTCACGCCATTGACGTAATTAAACGCAGGAATCCAAGGTGACTTCAAATTTCAAAAAACAATATTTTCGAACAATCCCAAACCAACAGCTATGTCGTCATTATGCTTTTTCTACTAGGACAACTCATCCACGATCAATTTCAGAGTTTAATCGTGGATGATCAGTTTATATAAAGCACATCTCCTTCAAGCTATTCCTCTTTGCTTGATTTAACATGCTGCAAACCAGTCAGCAATAAGCAAACTATGAGCAGTACACTGTACTCAGAACCGTTGCGTCCGAGTCCCACCACAAACCATCCTTCTTGTGCATGAACCAGTGCGATGCCCATTGCGTAAATAAATGCAAGAACAGCACACACAGGTGCGGCAAATCTTCCTAGAAGTAGAAAAATTGATCCAATAATTTCTATCCCTGTGACCAAGGCTGCGAAATAAAATCCAGCAGGAAAACCTTGCGCATTCAAAAATTCTCCAAAAGGAGGAACACCACCAGCGATCAATCGCGCCCAACCATGTGCGGCAACCAAGGCCGATAATAAAACACGAAGGATTAACCAAGCAAATGTGCTTCGGGCAGAAGCTGAAGCAAGAGAAGCAGGTAAAGGTAATTTCATGATTTGTGAGCAGATGAGCGATGCCGTATCAAAGCGATTCTGTCATCTTAATATAGTTGAGAGGAATAAAAAGATAGCAGATTGCCTAAAAAATTACAATTTACACCTACTTCTTCAACTATCAAATCAAGTTTAACTTATTCATAAGCTGCCGCAATTTGGTCTAACAAAGCACATAACGATTAGCCAAATCAACGATAAAACTGGGTTGCAAATACGCCAGAAAAACCAGCGCAAAAATCGCAGCAATGGCAAGCACAATCAACACTTGGCTGGTTCTGGAATTAGGTTTCATCGTGAACTTCTTAAGCTGCAAGCGGCAGTTTCGTGTCGCGCTCTATCGCTGCCTCGTTAATCGGCAAATTAATCAGCGTTGCAAAAATTCCCAGCGCAATCACGATCATCCAAACCGCATCATAATTACCATTCTTGGTGTACATATAACCACCGAGCCACGCGCCGATGAAGCTGCCTAGCTGGTGCGAGAAGAAAACAAAGCCCGATAGCATAGACAAATATTTCAAACCAAAAATCCCGGCGATCACCCCGTTGGTCAATGGTACTGTGGACAACCACAGCAAACCCATCGCTGCTGAAAAAACATAAACGCTATAAGTACTCAATGGCGCAAGAACAAACAAGGCAATCACAATACTGCGACTCAGATAAATACTAGAAAGCAGGTAACGCTTAGGAAATAAACCACCTAATTTACCCGCGCCATAAGAGCCAAAAATATTGAACAGACCGATCAGCGACAAAGCGATTACCGCCACGCTTGGATCAACAATGCCCTTATCTTTCAAATACGCTGGCATATTCATACCAATAAATACCAATTGAAAGCCGCACACAAAGTAACCTGCTAACAAAAGCAAAAACGGTTTATGGGCAAAGGCTTCACGTACCGCTTCCATGGTGCTTTGTTGTGGCCCTGTATCGACTTCGCGCGGTGGTTCACGTAATTTCCAAGCCATCGGTAGCATCACGATCAGCATCAAAGCCGCCAACACATATAGGGCGTTTTGCCAGCCAGCGTGTTGGATCAATTGCTGATCAACTGGCATCATAAAAAACTGTCCAAAAGAACTCGCTGCCGAGGACATACCAAATGCCCAAGAGCGCTTAGCCTCTGGTGCGGTGCGACCAATGAGGCCACTGACAGCACCAAATGTTGTGCACGCTAACGCCGCACCGATCAATAAACCTGAGCCAGCGATGAAAGCAAGCGGATGATTCACCAGTGCCATCCAAACTAAACCAAGTGCGAACAAGATTGCGCCCAACACAATCACTTTTGCCGTACCCAATTTGTCAGCCGCCATGCCCGCAAATGGCCCAAATACACCCCACATTAGATTTTGAATCGCGATCGCCATCGAAAAGGTTTCGCGGGTCCACTGATGTTCTAATGAAATCGGTTGCAGCCAAAAACCAAAGCCGTGACGTACGCCCATCGACAGCGTTAAAACAAAACCGGTGGCGACTAGTACAGTGACTAAATCTGGTTGGCGACGTGGGGTAGAAATAGCACTCATCATTACAATCTTTTTAATGGTCCTGCTGAGTAAGCAGGTATAAAGCCCGATTTGGCTGGAGAACTCGCAGTTTAGCTGAATTTTGCTTTGCCTGTTTTTACGGCGCGAAGTCAATGCTGATATCAGAAATTGCTTACATACGGAACCAATCTCATTCCCTACTCTTCTCTCGCAAGCGAGAGAAGGAAGCTCTTAAGCGCTAACTAATTTGCTGGCTCATGCGCTAACAAATCACGCTGCTCCAACACAAACGACTGTAGTTGCGGAAAAAAATCTAGAAAACCTTGGCTCAAATCCGCATAATTTTGTTCTAAATCGACGACTGATTCTCGCAATAAATGCCCATTGCGCGACAGCCGCGTAGAAACCCGTTGAATCGCGATATCGACACCATCAAATGCCATGTAGGAACCCAACCAATCTTGCGCCACCATACGTGGTGCTGCATAGGCCAAAGTTTCGGTAAACAGATTTTTGCGCGCCAATAATGCTTGATAAAATTCTTGAATAAAGACACTCAAATCGAGGTCTGAGTAGTGCTGCCAGTGCTTGGCTAATACATGATCATAAAAGATATCAAGCGCGATCCCAGCGTAGCGACGCCGATTTGGTGCAAACAAACTGCGTGCATCTTGAATCAATGGATGCTGATCTGTATAGCTATCAATCTTTCTGTGCAAGATAATTTCTTGAGCGATTGTGATGGGATATTCTGAAGCACCGTTCATCTTGACAAAATCACCTAATAGCGCACCCAGCATCGCATCATGACTATGACGCGCGAGATAAATGTGGGCGAGGTAATTCATGATATGTATTATTAGTACCGACGAGTGTGCTCCATAAGATCAGGATTGTAGCGAATCTAAGCACTTCGCGTATGAAGTGCGCCTTCAAGGTTTAACATATCATGGTAACTTAAAGATTTAGACAAATCCAAGCGCCAAAATCAGGCGCTTCTAACGGCCACTGATCGGCACGTTCTATCGTGACGCGTCCCTGATGTAGATGGTATTGAAGTGCACGAATCACGCCCGCATGGGTAATCCAAACGACATCGGCATGATGCAATCGAGACAATTGCACACTATCTTGATAAGCAGCAATTACCCGCGTCAACACATCTTGGCAGCTCTCGATACCACCAAATTGATAGCGTCCAAAATCACTAATCCAAGCATCGATGTCGGCTTTGGCAATGTTTTTCCAGGCATATCCTTCCCACTGCCCAAAGTGCATTTCCTGCAAGCGTACATCGACCGTGCTATTCCAATGAGGAAAATGCTGCTGTAAAGCAGTGGCTAATTGCTGCGTTCTTTGCAGCCCGGAGAAATAGACTAAGTAATTTCTTTCAGCATTTTGCTTCAGCACTTGCGCCAATGCCGTCGCGGCTTGCAGGTTCGCTTGTGCATCGGCAGCAACATCGAGCTGACCGTAACAAATGCCTTTTTCAATTAAGGGTTGTGCATGCCGAACTAGCCAAAGTTGATGTGACATCAATCAATTCCATGCCAATAAGATGCCTAGATAGAAGGCCAATTCGCTCACTTGCTGAGTCGCACCCAAAGCATCGCCGGTAAATCCTTGAATGCGATGTGATAAAAATCGACGCATCCACCAACAAGCGCACAGGGCTGCCAACAATCCAGCGATCCAAACCCATGAAGGATAAACATAAGCGATCAGCGCAAATGCAGATACACACCATATTGCGGCGACCACTAAAGTTGGATAATCAATCGCATCCGCCAATGGTTTAGATTTTGACTGCGGCGTATCGCCAACATGCGGCAAACTTTTGATGATCAAAAGCGGCATCATGCGTGATGTTACATGCGCTAAAAATATCGCCATGAAGGTCGCTAATAAATTGACTTGTCCCAATAAACTGAGCAAAGCAAACTTAGTACTCAAAGCCAATATCAAGGCCACCGCACCATAAGTGCCGATGCGAGAATCTTTCATAATCTCTAAAGATTTTTCCCGACTGACATGGCCGCCTAATCCATCTGCCAGATCTGCCAAACCATCTTCATGAAAAGCACCAGTCAACATCACACTAAAAACCGTACTCAACACAACAGCAACAAAAACAGTCGCTGCTTGTTGTGGTAGTAACGTATGCGCACCCCAAAAAAACAGCGCGGTCAAGCCGCCCACCAGCCAGCCTATCCCCGGAAAATGTCCAGCACTGGCACGCAACATCGCGGGACTATATCCCACCCATGTCGCTAATCTTCCGGTGACTGGAATGCGGGTAAAAAACTGCAAGGCTAACAGGTAGTGGCGAATCATCATTTACTTATCCCTAATAGTTGCGCTTAATCATTGCGCTTAATCACTGCGCTTAATCACTGCGCGCTACACCAGCACTCTCAAAGCTCGCCATATCGCACAAGATATCACTCGCCGATTGCAACAAAGGCCATGCCAAAGCCGCGCCAGAACCTTCACCTAAGCGCAATCCTAAATCCAATAACGCCGTCGCTTGCAATGTTTCCAGCATCAAGCGATGTCCACTCTCCGCGGAGCGATGTGCATATACACAACGCTGCTGTACTCTTGGTGCCAAACGCGTCGCCACTAACACCGCAGAACTGGCGATAAATCCATCAACCATAATCACACGATTGTCGATTGCCGCTTGCAAGACAATACCGACCAGCGTGGCGATTTCAAAGCCACCTAAACAGGCTAAGGCATCAAGCGGCGCGGTCGCGCTCGCATGGCGCTTTAACACCAAACGTAAAGTCTCTACCTTTCTGGCAATCGCAAAATGATCGAGACCCGTTCCCGCACCTGTGCAATCCGCAATATCCAAGTCGCCTAAGCGTGCCAACAATAGCGCGGCAGCAGACGTATTACCAATACCCATCTCGCCCAACAAAACAGCATTACCAGGCAAATTTTTGACAATGTCACGTCCTTGGTCAATCGCTTGCTGGCATTGCTCTGAGCTCATCGCTGGAACTTGCAAACTATCTGCCGTGCCGTATGCGACTTTGCGGATCAGCAAACCCGGGCGCGGTGTGAAATCGTGGTTCACTCCACAATCAATCACGTTCAATGCGATGCCATGTTGACGCGCCAACACACTCACCGCGGCGCCTCCTGCCAGAAAATTCTCGACCATCTGCCATGTTACGTCACTAGGAAAAGCCGATACCCCATGTTTGACTATTCCATGGTCACCAGCGCACACCAACATTTGCGCTTGTGACAAACGAGGTGATTCGGTGCCTAGGATCAAACCTAGTTGTATCGCGAGTTGTTCTATTCGCCCAAGCGAACCAAGTGGTTTAGTTTTGTTATCGATCTTATGCTGTAAGCGCGCTAGTAATTCTGGCTGATGTAAATCATCCATTGCAAACCATGCTTCATTGACTGCGTTCATATCTTTACCTCTACTCTAAACAAGAAAACTTCATTAAAAATTCGGCGAATATTGTTTCACCGCGCGATGAAAAGCATCTTGCATAGGCGGAGACAAGACTCGCATTCGAAAACTATCGTCGAGGCCGAATGAACCTGCATGTCGCAACTTAATCCCTTGTGCTCGCATGGCATGTAAAAAATCGGTACGGTGTTCTTGAATTTTTCTGTTGGGTGTCACGCAGAAAAAATTCGTATCACTTGGTTCAATCTGCCATCCCAGATCTGTACACAAAGCGATTTGCCTTTGCTTCCATTGGCGCAAAGTTTCCAAACTTTTCAATAACCATTCTTGTACCGATGGCAAAGTCCAGGCACTTAACATCGTGACGGCATGACTACCCAAAGGCCAAGATGCTGCCATTTGTTCCAAACGCTGCTGCCAAGTTTCTGCATGCAAAGGCGCAATCACATAGGCACCACGAACACCAGTCAAGCCCAAAGCCTTATTGGGCGTAAATAGCTGCCAGCAAGCATCGCGTTGTTCTGGACTCAAACTGGAACACCCAGATAATCGCAATGCCTGATAAGCGCAATCAAGCACGACTTGCGCATTGCCAGATTTCGCCGTAATCATTTCGGCCAAGCCTATTTGATTTTGTCCTAAAGGGCTGCCCGGCTCACACGCCCAGATCAAATCCGCTGAACGACAATTTTCAACGACATCTAGACCAGCAGCGCGTCCTGCCAACACATAGTCACCATAACTATGGGGCGGCACCCACACCGTTTTTTGAGAATGCGCGAATCGTTTACTTTGATTATCTTGCTTATCTTGATTGCGCTGCCCCACCAACATAGAAATCCGAAAGATAAACTCACTCGCACTGGCAGCCAACATAATGCGTTGTGCTGACACTTGATGCCATGCAGCTAGTGCATTACGCAAGCTGTGATAGTCTGGATCAGGATAGCTGGCACAATCACTTAAACGAATTTGCGTCAGCACTTCTGGACAGGGGCCGAGCGCATTGCTATTAGTAGAAAAATCGTAAGTCGGCTTGCCCAAAGTATCTGTGCCACCATGCATGCGCGTTGCTACTGGCAGACTGACTTTTCCGCTTATTTGCGTACTTACCTGGGTACTTATTTGCGTACTTATTTGCGCACCTACTTGCCCGTCTAATGCGTAAGCTTGGTTCAGACCTTGTGGAGATAAGCGATTGACAATCAGCATAGATTAATTTTTTCAAAAAACTTATTCAGAAACAAAACAAGCACAAACTGGCAACGACAAACCAAAGCCAAATTGCACGCTCGCACAGCTTGACTGCCAATCTAATATGGCTGCTATCAACTTCTGCACCCTGCGCATGCAATACATAAACGCCCGGCTTCGACAGTCGTACATCCAAGATCAAAGCCATCGCTCCCATAGTCCAACCACCATTTGGTGAGCTTGTGACGCCAGCTTCACGCCATAAGCTAACAGTCGGCATCCGCGCCACAGCCAAATACATCAACAAAGCGGTGATTCGTGCGCCCGGCCATGACAAGACATCGTCTGCACGTGCTGCCCACTTACCTGCCCAAGTCCACACTCGCCCGCCGCGCTCACCACGATAGCCCCACATCGCATCCGCTGTATTCGCGAATCGATACAATAAAACGCCAGGCAAACCAGTAAGCACAAACCAGAACAAAGGCGAAATAACAGAGTCGTTCAAATTCTCTGCCAAGGTTTCTATCGCACTCTCGCGCACTTCACGTGCTTGCAATTGACTGACGTCACGACTGACCAAACGCGACAATTGTTGACGACCAGTATTCAGAGAATTTTCTAGAGCAAACTCAACCGCTACCACTTCGTCTCGCAACATACACCAGCTAAACAAAGGCTTGAGTAGGATGCCAAAAATAAGTCCTTGCCAATACCATGCTAATACGCTGATTGCTTGCTGAAATTTCAAAGCAACACCAAGCAAGACGAGCGCGGCGAGCAACCAAAAAAATGCACCAAGCAAGAATTCTTTTGTCGCATGTTTTTCATCTAAAACTTCAGCATCAGCAACTTTAGGTGCAATGCGCTTACCGTAATAATCCAAGTAATAACCTATCCACACTACCGGATGCCAAGCAGGCTTGGGTTCGCCAAGATAGCGATCGATCAGCCAGCCCACCAGCATGGCGAGTACGAGTATTTGCGTGTACTCAGGTGTGAAATAGACAAAGTTAAACAGCATTTTTTAGATTTAACCCAGATTTCCCATAAGGATTTGTGATGACGAAGGATGCACTTTTCGAAAGTCACGTCAAACAAATCAATCCTCAGTCTTCAATGCCACGTTGCGCTGGTATTCCAGCCCGAAACGCATGCTTCACCAAAGTCATCTCAGTCACCGTGTCAGCCAGTTCAATCAATTCAGGTGGACAACGGCGCCCGGTCAAGACCACATGCACATCCACTGGACGGGCGCGCAAAGTTGCTAAAACGTCGTCTAGCGGCAACCAACCGTAAATCAAGGGATAGGTGATTTCATCCAAAGTCACCATGAAAAATTCCCCACTCATGATCGCGACTTTGGCTTTTTCCCAACCATCACGCGCCAACTGCGCAGAGTGATCTAAATCCTGACTCTTCCAACTAAAACCATCGCCCAAGCCGACCACTGGCAGACCTAATTGTTCAAACATACGGTGTTCGCCAAAGCGAGCTGTCGGTACTTTCATGAACTGAAAAATTTTCACCGCTTTACCACGCCCATGGGCGCGCAAAGCCAAACCAAAAGCGGCCGTACTTTTACCTTTGCCATCACCGGTATTGATGATCACTAAACCACGGCGTTCGCCTTGTGGTTTTTCATATGGTTTTTCTGCTGGTGGTGTTTCAATTTGCATCTTAATTCTCCATTTTTTTCTACACTTATTTCTATATTTACTTCAACCCAGTGCTTACGCAAAATTGCACCGATTAGAGCCGACTTGCGTAGGATTGGTCGTGCGTGCCACACAGATTAACCACGACCTTGGTGCGCATGGCGCACCCTACATTACAACGACATTACATCAGCCATACTAGATTTCAATTCGGCAAAGCCACCCACTGCCCCGCTACCGAATGGATCGATATGCGCTGTTCAAATACTTCACGCAATGCCTGATGACTAGCAGAGTCATTACACGCCCCTTGATGAATTAGCTGTCCTTGCTGCATGATCAATAAGTGATCGGCTTGCAAGGCAAACGAAATCTCATGCAAGACGCTGATCACGGTTTTTCCTTGCGCGACTAACTGCCTGACCAGCGCCATCCAATCTGCCTGATGCGGAGGATCGAGATTGGCTAAGGGTTCATCCATCAATAAAATTTCGGCATGTACGGCTAAAGCTCTTGCCAATAACACGCGTTGTCGCTCACCGCCGGATAATTGCCCAAGGCTGCGTTCTCTCCATTGCCAGGCTTGCGTATCGCGTAGTGCTTGTTCTACCGCTGCATAATCCGCCACACTCGGTGCGGCCAGCCAAGCTTGATGCGGTAAGCGCCCTAGCATGACGACATCCCATACACGCATATCTTCTGCTGCACTTTGACTTTGCCCCAACCAAGATAGATAACAAGCTTTTTCACGTCTTGAGATGTCGGTCACACAGCGCCCCAGCAATTGCACCTGACCATCACAATCCAATAGACCCGCTAAGGCTTTGAGCAAGCTAGATTTACCTGCACCGTTTGGCCCGACGATGCTAGTCCAGGCACCGCGAGGAATTTGCAAACAAACCTCACGCAAAATGTGCGCACCATCGAGGACAGCGTGAAGTTGTTCGGTTTGAACCGCCACTGTGTTGGCATTGTTAGCATCCAATTGCATCATCAATGCCCTTCCATACGACGCTGTTTGTGCATCAATCGCAATAAATAAGCACCACCCAAAATTGCCGTTACGACACCGACTGGCAATTCTTGTGGTGCGATCATCCAGCGACTTAGAATATCTGCAGCGCTCAACAAAACGCCTCCCGCTAAACTTGATAAGGCGATCAAACCTGCATGCGTGGTCTTTAGCATAGAGCGCACCAAATGCGGTGCAGCCAATCCCACAAATACAATCAATCCCGTTTGTGCCACCGCTGTTCCTGCACTCAATGCAATAATGAATACGAGCGCCATGCGCATTTGCGGCAAAGGCAAGCCTAAACTAGTGGCAGTTGCCTCCCCCAGCGATAAGCCATCTAATACCTGACTTAAAGCGAGGCTAATCACCAAGCAAATTAAACAAACCAGCAACATCAAACCGCAACTAGACCATCCCACATAGCCTGTGCTTCCCAACATAAATGCCTGCATAGCTTGGACGATATCAGGGCGCATCATCGTGACCAAAGATCCAAGTGCACCCAATACCACACCGACGATTACACCAGCCAATAACAAACGCAAAGTATGTTGCACCCCACGAGCCAATAGCAATGTCAAAAATACTGCCAACACTGCGCCACAAAAAGCCGCACCAGTCAGCCCCATGCGCACCACCCAGGCTGTCGCAAAAGGTGAGCCACCAAATGCGACCAAGGCCGTCGCCACCCCAAGTGAAGCACCAGATGCGCTACCCAATAAATACGGATCGGCCAAAGGATTGCGGAACAAGCCTTGCGCCACTGCACCGGATAAACCAAGTAAAGCGCCCGCCGCCCAAGCTCCCAAGGTGCGTGGCAAGCGGATATCCCACACTATTTGCATGGACAAAGATTGTTGCCACATGCTCAGCAGACTTTCCCAGCCATTGCTGCCAACCCCCAAGCCGAGCACAATCAAAGCGGCACTGAGTAACAACAAAGCCATGAGCATGAACAATAACTTGCCACGCTGGCGTGGCACTGGACTGGCATGTGATTCGTGCGTGGCCTGAATATCATATCCTGTCACCATCGCGCTTCCGCTCATTGGTGTCATGGCGCTCGACTCGTTGACTTACTCGCTGATTTACTCAATAAACACTTCGCCATAATCGCTGCCGCTTCCGCCATGCGAGGCCCTGGGCGTACCAACACATCAGATTCTGCGGGCGTGTACACGCACACACGATTTTCACGTAAAGCGCGGATACTCGACCAGCCCGGGCGTGTAGGTAAAGAGGCATAACCACGTTCGCTAACCATAATCAAATCAGGATTTGCACGCACGATGAATTCTGGATTTAATTTGGGAAAAGGTCCCTGACTAGCTGGCACAATATTTCCAGCACCCAATCGCGTCAAGGTTTCGCCGATAAAACTACTTTCCCCCGCCGCATGGGGCGCATTACTCACTTCGAAATAGACTTTCACATTTTTAACTGAAGCAGGCAAGGTTTTCGCTGCCGCCGTAATGCCATCATCCATCTCGCGCCAAATGCGTGCTACATCAGGCACTTCCAGCAATTGTCCTAACTTGAGCAAAATCCTATGGACATCGGCCTGGCTATCAGGATTCATCGCTAAGACTTTAATACCCAAGGCTTGCAGTCGTTCTGCTGCACGCGTTGAGGTTGACATCAACACCACGTCGGGTTTTAGCGCAGCGATGGCTTCAATACCAGGATCCAAACTACCGCCGACTTGGGGTAAAGCACGTACACTCGCCGGAAAATTTGAGTATCGATCTACACCGACTAAGCGGGCGCAATGTCCAAGAGCACAAACTGATTCGGTCAGCGAGGGCAATACGCTGACGATGCGTTGTGGTGATTGTTTAAAATTGACGGTGATTTGTCGATCATCGGTGATATCAATGGCGTGTGCGGGATTCGCGACCAGAGCGAACACCAGCGTCATCATCAGCCTCATCACTGAGCGCAAAATTTCACGCCCATTGGGATCGCTATTGGCATGATGCTTGGAAAATTTACTTGAAAAACCATTCGATTTCATAGACTACCTCGCTCCGTATTTCTCGTTGTCTCTGTTTTATCTCTCATTTGTCATTTATGCTCAACTGCATACCCGCCACCATCAAACTAACCCGCTCTACCGTCGCTGCCAAAGCTTGATTCAGCAGCCCCAAATGATCGACATAAGCACGTACTTCTCTTCCCATAGGAATCACGCCCAAGCCAATTTCATTACTCACGATCACGACAGGACCACGCGCATTGCTGACAGCATCACGTAAATCTGCAATCGCTTGCTCGACCACATTCAATTGCAAATCCTGAGGTTCTGGAGTGTTTGGCATCAGCCAATTGGTAAGCCACAAGGTCAGGCAATCAAGCACAATCAAGGTATCTGGCTGACTATGCGCACGAATCGTCGCCGCCACGGCGAGCGGCTCCTCTATCGTGCGCATGCTTGGCAAACGTAAAGCGCGATCGACCTGATGACGGGCAATCCGTGCTTGCATTTCATCATCCCAAGCTTGTGCAGTTGCGATAAAAATCGCTTGATGATTCGCATGCGTGTGCAACCAGCTCTGCGCCAAACTTTCGGCGCGAGCAGATTTGCCACTTTTCTGCCCGCCCAAGATTAACTCGCTACGGGCAATCGAAAGATGCTTACTCATCGACTTCTAGTATTTCCAAGACAGCGAAGCAAAGGCATTTCGGCCGGGTGTCGAATAATTATTCGCCAACACGTAATGCGTATTACTCAGATTATTGATGCGCACTAACAATGCCCATTGCGGACTAATTTGCCAATTGGCACCGACGTTCAATAAACGATAAGCAGCTAATTTGTCGCGACCTGTAAAACTCAGATTATTATCTTCACGGTCGCTCGACCATTTCAACTCAGAAAACACTGAAACATCTGAAAATTGATGTTGAATGCGGAAGTTTGTGACATGACGTGCAATTCTCAGTAAGCGCAAATTATTTGGCTGTGTGCGCGGATCAGCATAATCGTAAGAAGCACTCATTTGGCTAGCACCAATTTGCCAAGTACCGCTCAAGCTCAAGCCACGCAAAATCGCCAATGCACTTTGCACATTGGTGGAAGGATTAATAAAGCCGCGCACATCGTTTTGATATACCGTTGCCTCGACATTGACATTACCATGACGGTATTTCAGACCAATTTCATTTGACTGATTTTGCTGTGGCGTTAAGGCCGCGTTACCAAAACCTGGGTAATACAATTGATTAAAACTCGGCGCCTGAAAACTCGTGCCTGAGCTCAGTACCGCACGCCAATCAGGTGTAAATTGATATCCGCCAGACAAAGACCAGTTGGTATGCGAACCAAATTGAGAGTTATGATCAGTACGCAGCACCGCCAGCGCACTCCAATCACCAGTCCGCAAGGCATAAGACAGCATCGCGCCCATTAAATCGCGCGCCTTGACCGAATAATTCATACTACTATCGACTTCTTCACGACGCTGTTCGATGGCAAATGAAAGTACGTCACTGCCAAAATTCACATCGTTCTGCCAACTAGCTTGATTGCGGCGTGTATTGAATTTACCGCTGCCACCAAACGCTCCATCAGTACTACGGAAATACTTTGTCACCGATTGGTCTTCAGCAATGCCAAACGCCAGCGTGGACTTCCAGTTCGGTAACCATTGCGCTTGCCACTGTGCGGACAAATTATTCAAAGTGGAATAGGCACGGGCATCGGTATTCGCTTTGGTCAGTTTTAGTGGGTTCGGTGAGGCTGAACCATCAAATTGATAATCGGTATCGCTATGCAATAAGCCCAAACTTAATTGATGTAAAGGTGTTACTTGATAACGCAATTTCGCATCCACACTACTCGCTTGAAAGCCATCGCGATCAGGATTAAATGCTGACGAAAGTGGATTCTCTAATACAGAAATACCGTCGGCTTTTTCACGAGACCAACCTAAACTATAGCCAAGCTCGCCAACACTACCTCGCACCGACAAACCAGCTTGTTGCTGGCCATCTCCACCCACACCAACGTTAGCGGTAAACACTGGTTTGATACCAGGATCACGCGTAATAATGTGGATCACACCACCGACCGCATCCGAACCATACAAGGCAGATGCTGCGCCACGTAACACTTCAATACGCTCGATACGATCTAGTGGAATATTTTCCAAAGCCGGCGTTCCCGATGTCGCGGAACCTATGCGTATGCCATCCACCAAGATCACCGTTTGCGAGGATGTCGCACCCCGCAAAAAAACGCTACTAGCAGAACGGTAGCTGCCATTGCGAGAAATTTGCACGCCGGGCAAATTCGCCAACACATCGATTAAAGAACCCTGTCCGACAAGATCCAATTCGGCACGATCAATCACCGTCACATCCGCCAACACATCCGTCAGCTTAGTAGGAATCCGATTGGCGGTAATTACCACATCTTGCAATGCTGGCGTTACTGAAGTTTGTGCTTGCGCAGAATTGAGCATCAAGCCTGCAGACGAGGTCACACAGGCAAACCAGATTCCTGCACGCGAAGTTAAGAATAGAGGTGAAAATGAAGCAGAATTTTTCATGAAATATCATTAATGAAAAATCTGATATCTCGACATGATCAGACGTAAGCGCACATGCAGAAAATCCGCAATAAAAATGCGCGCCAAAGCACGTTAGCAAGCCTCGTCCATATGCCGAAACATCGCTCAAAACTTCAGCAAATTACTAACAGATCAGATGTGAAATAAAAGATTTCGATCAGCTCTCTCTGTCATCCCCGACAGTAAGAAAGCAAAACACGCGATGCCCATAAATAATAAATACTAGACGCATCGCAACCTTGTTGGCCGGTATCCGGGCTGGCGGAGACTACCTCTGTCGCCTTCCCAGTCGCTTGTTCAAGGCGACCAGTGGCTTGTGTGACAGAAGCGGAGTCGGTGAAGACTCGTCCGCTTGACCGTTGCGGGGGCAGCGCAGGTGAGCATTTTTTAACCACAAAAACACCTCCTGCTTCCCGTTGAACTGCGAAATGTGAACCATCTCGCGAGCACCAACTTGGCTATTTTAACAGTTTAAAAACAGAATTAACATCAAAGAACAGTAGACATCAAAATCAAATCAAAAAAATTTCAGCTTTCTTGACGCCCAACAAATTTCTAAACAAGAGAAATAGTCTTATCTCGCGATCATTTTTTTTAGGGCAGCATCCACAAGAAACTCACCAAATAAATTCCTCAAGGCAACATATTTATTGATCTAAATCAATTATACTGAACGTATTTTGTACCTCACATTCATCGCAAATGCCGTCAGCCATTTGCGACTTATCAAATCGGATTTTCTATGAAACTAAATATGCCAGTGACGCAGATTGAACATCACATAAGTGACACTGATTCAATTGTTTCAACAACCGATTTGCAAGGAAATATCACTTATGCGAATCCGTATTTTATTGAAGTTAGCGGTTTCACTGAGGATGAATTAATTGGCGCGCCACAAAATATCGTACGTCATCCTGATATGCCGACGCAGGCATTTGCCGACTTGTGGAGTACCATACAATCAGGCTTGCCGTGGTCAGGTGTGGTAAAAAACCGCTGCAAAAACGGTGATTTTTATTGGGTGTTTGCAAACGTCACGCCTGTGATTGAGAATGGCAAAGCTGTGGGCTACGTATCAGTCAGAACTAAACCAAGTGTTTCACAAATTCAGGAAGCATCGCGACTATATTCCTCCATTAACAAGGGCAATCCAGAAAATCTCGAACTCAAACAAGGTCGAGCTTACAAAAAAACAAAGCTCGCGCAGTTATCAGAGAAGTTTCGCCTAACAATGACACAAAGACTGGCGATTAATTTTGTCTTACTGGCCGCTAGTTTCTTGCTGGCTATCAGCAGCCAATGGATTTCCACACAATGGATTGCTGCTCTTCTAGCTATATGTGCAGCAAATGCAATTCATCTTTGGTTTCACTTTCACAGAACAATTACCATTCCAAGCAAACAAGCACTGGCAGCCAGCAAAATTATGGCTGGTGGCGATTTAAGCGCACGTATCGACACTGAACGAACAGACGATCTCGGACAGTTAATTCGAATGCTCAGGCAATTGCAAATCAATCTCAATTCAATCGTCGGTGATGTTCGTAAAAATTCTGAACATATTCGTTCGGCGACAAAAGAAATCGCGACTGGGAATATGGACTTGTCTGGACGAACAGAATCACAAGCATCTTCACTGGAAGAAACCGCCGCAAGTATGGAAGAGTTCTCGTCCACCGTTGCGCAAAATTCAGATAACACAGTACTAGCCAATCAAATGGCAAATGAGGCTATGAAAATCGCAGAACACGGTGGCAAAATCACTGGTCAAATGGTTAATACGATGGATGAGATCAGTCAGTCATCAAAACGAATGATCGACATTACCGGATTAATCGAAGGCATCGCATTTCAAACAAATATCCTCGCACTCAATGCTGCTGTTGAAGCTGCACGTGCGGGCGAGCAAGGGCGAGGCTTCGCGGTCGTGGCATCTGAAGTGAGAAACTTGGCGCAACGAAGTGCAGCTGCCGCAAAAGAAATTAAAGAACTAATCGACGTAACGCTGATTAAGATACATGCGGGCAGCCAATTAACTAGCCAGGCTGGCTCTGCCATGCAAGAGATTATTAGCTCAAATCAGAAAGTTAGCGGCATTATTGGCGACATCGCTTCCGCTTCTCGCGAACAAAGCCAGGGCATACACCAAGTCAATGATGCAATTACCCACATGGATGAAGTGACTCAGCAAAATGCGGCCTTAGTTGAAGAAGCTGCCGCCGCCGCAATGAGTTTAGAACTTCAAACAGATACGCTAGTCAAAGCACTCTCTATTTTTAAGCTATCCGACAACTTTGTATCGGCCAACATTTTCAATACCAATAGAGCATCTAAAACAGTCACGCAAGATAAAAAGCAAACATATAAACAATTAACTTGATATATGCCTTTTCTCTAAGCTACAAGATTAAACAAAAAAATTAAACTTAAAAATTAAATTTAAAAGCCCAACAAAAAAGCACTGATCGCAAAATACGGTCAGTGCTTTTTAAAGAATTAGTTCCCACCAGTGCCGCTATGCCGGCATCCTGAACCCGGCGGTTCAAGTCGGCCAAGGTCAGTTCAAATCGGGTTCATCGGACATAAGCGACGCTCACACCATTGAACAATTTCCAAAGCCTATGCACATAAATGGTTCAAGGAATATATGGCACTGGCGAACACGGTAGGAGTTCGTAGTTTACTCCTTCCGCAAAAAAATCACATCAATTTTTATGAATTTTTTTGATTGTTTTAAACAATAAGGGGCAAACTTAAAATAGATTTTCTTGCGGGGTTAACACCTGATCAATGGTGTCATTCATGCTTTGGATTTTTTGTTTTACTTCACCTATGCTCATACCCGACAAAGGACCGTCATGCGCTTTGGTGGAGAGCAAGTCTGCTGCCATACCAAGTGCTGCCATCACCGCAATTCTGTCTGTGCCTTTGACTTTAGATGCATCACGAATTGCACACATTTTCTCGTTGAGATACGAAGCTGCTTCGCGCAGCGCACGGTCTTCACCTTCTTTGCAAGCGAGTTTGTAGGATAAGCCCATGATGTTGACATCAATCTGAATTGATTTTGGCTCGCTCATGCTGCATCCTTCTCATCATCGTTGGGTAGTTGCGCCAAAATTGCTTCAACCCGGCTGTGTGCTTCAACTACACGCTCACGCAGATCTTTATTTTCCGACGCCAGATCGACTGCAGTCCGGCGTAATGCAGCATTTTCCAAGCGCAAGGTTTGCGTCATCTCTGCGAGGCGATTGAGCTTTTCAGCTAATAATTCAAATTCGGAAATCATCTTGGCTATCTATAGAACTTCAAGTGGTTGAGTTTACAATCGAGTATCAAGCGAAACAGGACTTATGCAAAATTGCGCTAGCTAGAGCCTGCCCTCGAATGCCTAAATCGGGGGCGCGTCGCCGAAGACAGTACATTTGCTTGGCCTGCCCCTGCGAAGGCAGGGGACGAGGCGACTGCAACGACGCTAGCGTCTGTTTTGCGTAAGTCCTAACTTGAACTTTAAAGAGAAACTCATTAATTATAAAGGGATTTTTCTTTCATTTGCCATCAATTGCACACAGCCCGAAGATTAATTCATAGGAATAAACTGTCCATCTGCCAAGATCAAGGCTAGTCTTAGCTTTTTCGCTGGATAAATACTCGCTAGGGCTTCGGCATAAATGCTTAACTGTTGTTGATAAGCGATTTTTTCCGAATCCAATAACTGCCGTTTGTAATCCAAAATCCACAGCTCTTCATCCAAAATCACTAATCTATCAATTCGCATTAATTGCTCTTGATATACGACATCCATTTCATTACGAGCAAAACTAAGCTTCTTAGGATGAAAGAAATGTTCTAAAGCTGGCGCATTCAAAATCGCCTGAGCTTGTTCGCGCACCACTTTGGCAACACTGGGCGCACATGGTAACCAAGCTGCAATCACTTCCACTGATGGAATTTTTATCGGCCATTCTCGAATCTCGTTGGTCAGTCTTTCCATCAAGGCGTGCAAGGCCACGCCTTCGATTTGTTCGGCTGACATCACAGCTGCCAATTTTAGTTCTGGCAATGCCAAATTGGGAGGGCTAAAGGTGTGCAAAACAAATTGCTGTTGTGCGGCATGATTTGCCGAAGCATTGATGGCTGAATCAGCCTCTGCATCCTGCAGAATGACCTCGACCTCATCTACCGACATAAAGCGTTGATACCAACTTGCCGTTTGCACACCGGTTTCATCCGCCGCTTTGTCACTGGCGATACCACTAACGATGAGGACTTGTTTCGCTCGTGTCACCGCCACATACAACATATTCCAGTTTTCTTGTTTGGCTTGTTCTTCTTCTGCTGCAAACAAGGCATCCCGAGCTGCGCCACGCGCATCTTTTTTACCAAACACAGAAAAATGTTTTTGCCCACCCGCTTGTAAAGGCCAAGCACAAAGCACGCCGATATTGTCTTTTGCGGCATCGCTGTGATTACTATCTAACATCACCACAATCTTCGCTTCCAAACCTTTTGCACTGTGGATCGTCAAAATTCGCACTGCATCTAAACCACTGGCAACGCTGGATTCATCCGGCGAATCGGTCTCTGCACCGCGATCAAATTCTTTGAGTGCCGCAATAAATTTTGGCAAACTAGGATAGCGGCCACCATCCATATTCAGCGCCAATTCGGTAAATGCGGTGATATTGCCGATGATTTGTTGGCGATTCGTCACCGATGCGTTTTGTGCGTAACGACTCACTAATTCACCATGATGCAAAATCCGGTCAAGCAAATCATGCACCGGCAAGTCATGCGCGGCTTGCATCCAATCTGTTAATAACTGCACCGCTCTTTGCAAATGCGGTAATGCTTGCTTGTCGATTGCTAATAAGCGTTTCCACCAAGCGTTTTCTTCGCGCTGTGCAAGCTTGATGAGATCTTGATCGGTGGCTGCAAACATCGGTGATTTCAACACATGCGCGAGTGCACGATTATCACCTGGCGTCATCAAGAAATTCAATAAGGCGATCAAATCGGCGATTTCCAAGGTCTGCAATAAGCCACCGCGACGATTCGACACAAAGGGAATTCCTGCCTCGCGCAAAGCTTTTTCATAGGACGCCAGATTGGTGCGTCGCCTGACCAACAACATCACATCCGACCAGAGAAAAGCGCCCGCCGCGTCTTTTTGCAATTGCAAAAGTTGCTGTGCAATTTGCTGCCCTTCTTGATAACGACGTTGGTCATCTTGCTCGATGGCTGGTGTGCTTAGTGGATCACGTAATGGGAATGAGGGATAGTCTTCAGAAGAACTTAGAACCTCGGCGCGAATCAAAGGCAAACGTAAGACCTGTCCATCGGTATCGGCAGCAGTGGTTTGCGCAGTATAAATTGCGTTACCTATCATAGCTTGATTTAAAACTTCCACGATTGCTGGCGCATTTCTACGAGTTTGATTGGTACGCAAAACCACCGCACCTTGTTGTGCCAACATATCGCGTGCCGCAATAAACACGCGCGGATCAGCACGACGAAAACGATAAATAGATTGCTTAGGATCGCCCACAATAAACACGGTAGGCCGATCAGTGTCTGCACCGTAAGCATCCAGCCAGGCGCTGACAATATTCCATTGCAAAGGATTGGTATCCTGAAATTCGTCCAACAAAATATGTTTATATCTGGCGTCCAACCTTCCATGCAAGTAGGCGGCAAATGCCTCATTCGCTAAGAGACGATAAGCCTGCCATTCCAGATCGGCAAAATCCAACATACGCTGTTCAGACTTCAGCGCTTGATAACATTGAACGTAGGCCTGCCCAACCACGAACAAGGCTTGGTTAAGGCGTAATACCGACGCTTCCTTACTGCGTCGTTCAAACACCTTTAAGGTCTCTGCAATCGCATTACATTCATCGTGAAACGCGGATTCGTTATCTGCCCCTAGCCAAGCTTCAATCGCGGCGCTCAAGTTCTTGGTCTTACGATTTTTACGATTGACGCCCTCGCTGCTATAGAACTCATTCGCTAAAGCGGAAAAATGTTCTACGCCGACGAGACTGTTTGCTTGTTTTGCATTAGTTAAGGCCGTCTCTATCGCAACACCGCGCTTTTGGTTTTCTGGACTGCCCTTACCCAAGCAAATACCGATGTTTTGTATTCGCTCCAGCAAAGCGTCATCTTGCCAAACACGCAGGCGGGCATCACTGATAGCATCTTCGCCCATCAAGCTACGCAGTTGCTGCAAGGCGGCATCAGGCGTAGCGGCATTCTCGCTGATCGCCCACCATTCGGCGCGTTTATCTAAAAAAGCATCCAGCATTAATTGTGTACTGAAATCGCCCAATTCTTCATACAGATAAAGTAATTCTTGTTTAAGCGAATGCTCTTCGCTGCTAGCATCTGCGTCGGCATCTACATCTTTACTTTCAGCCAGTTGCATCAACTGACCCCACGCTTCACGCTGTATGCTGCTAGTCGATTCCAACAAATTGAAACCATGCGGCACACCAGAAGCTAAAGGGGCTAATTTCAATAAGCGTCCGAACCAGCTATGGAAGGTATCCATAGACAAACCTTGTGGATTGCTCAAAAGGTTTTCATAGAGTTGCCGTGCCCGCGGCAAACTACTTGCCAATTGCGATACCGGAACGCCACGTTCAAGCAAAATGGTGCTGGCCAGTGCTTCATCTGCCAAGGCCAATTGCTGCAGCAATTCCATCAAGCGATGCTGCATTTCTTGTGCTGCTTTACGAGTAAAGGTAATCGCTAACAACTCGGCCGGCTCCGCACCATCGAGTAACAGGCGCAACATGCGAGCCACCAGTAGCCAGGTCTTTCCACTGCCCGCGCAGGCTTCCACTACAACCGAACGATGAGGATCACAAGCGGCCGCCGTAAACTGCATCGCATCCACCACTTGTCCATTCAATGCATAGGCCTGCGCTTGATTCGCTTGATTAGTTTGATGCATCACCAAGCTCCTTTACGACACAAGCCACGCACATCGCAATAAGCACATACGCTTTCCACACCTTGCGCAGGCAGGCCTGCACCATGTTGTATCGCACACATATTTTGTCGGATGGCTGTTTCCAATTCGCTTTTCCATTTGCCGTAGTCTGATGCTTCAACATCGCCAGTCTTGTCACGTTCGGTTTCCAGAGCAACGTAATAAGCGGTATCGACAGGGTCTAATAATGTCATATCGAGATCATTCGCATCGTCGCTATGCGGAATCTTCGCTTGTAACAAACCATAAAAAGCGAGTTGATGGTCTTCAAAGTTTTTCAATCTAGCTTTCAGAGCGGTCTTATTTTTGGTTTTGTAGTCCAATACAGCGCGCTCGACTTCACCATTGTCTAAATGACGCTCATCAATTCTATCGACCCGACCTCGCAAGGTGATCGCACCATCATCCCATGCCAACTGTGCTTCCGCCCAGACTTCACCGAAAGCAAACTGCCAGCCATCGGCTTCGCGTTCATTCGCCCAGGCGACATAGGCAGGAATCACTTTACGCCAGCGTATGCTATAGCCTAAAGCAGCTGGGCTCTGCTTCAATACGCGCGCAAACCAGGTATCTGAAATCGCATGCAATAAACCTATACGATCATCATTCAAACCCAATTGATCTGCTAGCAAACGATCATGATAGGTTTTTAAAATCGCGTGTAACCAATCACCATAGTCGCGTTTTTCCGGCATATCCGATAATTCATCAATGGCGGAGAGTCTGAGCATGCGTCCGGCAAAAAATTGATATGGGCAAGCAATCAGGCTAGATAATCCGCTGGCCGAGAGCGTGCTTGGCATCAAAACCGCAGCATCTGGTCTTGGTTGTGTCGCGATGATGGTGTTTAAATGATGTTCTGCCAGTACGCGTTTACTGCTCATTAATCTGCTCATTAATGCGGATTTTCCTTGACGCGCCATGACCAATTTCACTTGCTCTATCCATGGGCTCAAGGCGTTTAATTCGCCGTTAATTTGCGATTGCCAAGACAATACAACTTCACCGTTCGAAAGAATCAGTTCAGCAAAATCACGCAACTGTTGTAGCTGCCTTTGCTCACGCGTCACCAAACCACATTCACGTCGCACGGCATTGGTGAAGAACAAAGTTTCTTGCGGTTTTGAAGGTAAATGTTTGGCGTCACCACCAATCAAATACACCGCATCAAAACACCGCAAGCGTGCGCCATTCAAGGGCAGCATCACAACTCGCTGATCGATTTGCTCTTGTTTAAATGGCGTTGCCTCCATCTGCAAATTAATAAAGGCTCGCCATTCAGAAAAACTAAAGTGCATTTCCAAGCCATGACAATCACTATTCAAAGCCTGTAACATTTGTACGACTTGCGCGCCAGCTAGGTCTTCTTGCAGTGGATCGAACATGCCCAGATCGGTCAAGGTTTGGATGCTAATTTGCGTCCAATCTTTCAAACTGCGGCGTGATGCGCCTGCGCTATTGCCATATTGATGCGCTAAGCGAGCGATCTGCGCAAGCCACACTCTAGCTTGCGGTTGACGTTCTAAGGTATATAACACGGCATCCCAATTACCCACCACATTATTTCTACGCAAAGCTAACTCAATCTCCATCACCAAATCAGCCTTATCGACAGCTTCTGCTAGCTCAGATGCATCTAAACCCTTAACACCCAGCGGCAAAAATGGTGATTTCAAAAAATCCAGCAAAGCCATCGTATCTGCCCGCGTTACCACCACTTCAAACCAAGCCGCCAGACAAGCGGCGGCGCGCGTGGTTGATAATTTCCAACCTGTTTCATCCGCCACATAGACTTGCGCACGTTCCAGCAATGCACGCAATCGGCGAGAAATGACGCGGTCTTGTGCGATCACAGCGATTTTTTGTTTACCTGCTTGCAACCATTCAATAATGCATTGCGCGGCTTGCTCGGCCTCTTCTTCCAAACTACTGACTTCACATAAATGCAGTCGAGACCAACCAAATTGATCTGATATTGCAATACTATTTTGCTGCATCATTGGTGCTGAAGTTGAAGCTGAGGCTGACACTAATTCCGCCGACAAACTCGGCCAAGCCTGTTGCATCGCGTCTGGTAAAGCGGTGTCACGCCAATCGATGCTGATCACATGCACAGGCTGACGCTGCTGATAGGCTTGTAAGAATGCACTTGCTATCGCATCTGGCATGGTTGGTGCAATCCAAAATAACTCCATCTCAGCGTTATCCGCCAGACGCATCATTTGCTGAAATTCTTGTACCGTTTTATCGTGCTGATCAAGCTGCCCTTGCCACAAAGTCCAGACCAATTGCGTTTCATCCGACACCATTTTTTGTACGGGCAAAGGCAATTGCGCTAAAGCTTCATGCCAAGTGGATTCCATTTTTTGCGGATCCAATTTTTTCCCATTGACAGCCTGTGGCAACCAAACCTGAGTCAATTCATCAGCTAAGTTCAACAAAGTTTGCGCCAGCGGTAACAAATCGGTATTACGCTGCGCACCAAATAAGCTTTTCAACCAAGCATGCTGACGTAATTCTGCATACAAGCTCATCAAGCGTTGGCTGTTAGCAGAAACGGATACAGGCAGAGGCTGCTGCATGCCCAGCCAGGCAAACATGGTTTGAATCTTCGGTGGAATAAAATGCCCGCCGATTTCTGCACCGAGTTCCACGCTTAAAGCACGCGTGAATAAATGCGCATGTTCGAATGTCGGCACGATGACGCGAAGGTGCGAGAAATCTTTGTCTGAAACAGGATCTGGCTCAGCAAACAAATCCTTAGGCATGCCAGCTTTTTTCTGCATCGCCAAAAACTGTTGTGCGACTTGTGACCAAAATTGTGCAGATGCTGGAATCAAGTGAGTTGTTCGCGCCATGGCATGGTTTCAATCAAAATCAAAGTGAGCTGGCATTTTATGCGAGTGCGACAATAAAATAGAAACCCAAGCAGTAAATTCGGACAAAAATTCACAAAAATCAGTAAATAAGCCACTTTTTAAAAAATAGGGTATTATTTACCGCTGTTTTTCCAATATGGATGCCCGCACAAAAGCGACGAAGGCACTTGAAATACGCAAAAGCATCCCAAAATCACCATTCCTGCTTTGATTTATTAAACTATCCCTCTTTTAGAGACCAACCAGAATAACGAGAATTCTATGAGCGCAAATATCATTTATGTAAGCGATGCATCTTTTGAAGCCGATGTATTGAAATCTGACAAACCAGTCTTGGTAGACTTTTGGGCTGAATGGTGTGGTCCATGTAAGATGATTGCGCCGATCTTAGAAGAAGTTGCCAAAGAATATGATGGCAAAATCACTATCGCCAAAATGGACGTTGATGCAAATCAGGCAGTACCAGCACAATTTGGTATCCGCGGCATCCCAACTTTAATCTTGTTTAAGAACGGTGCAGCCGCAGCACAAAAAGTTGGCGCGCTGGCAAAAGGTCAATTGACCAGCTTTATCGATAGCAATATCTGAACGAATTAAGCTTAAATTAAGCCAGAAATAAGCTAAAAATAAGCAAAATTACAGTTAAACGGTATTCATTTCAGACGGTGTTACAAGAAAGTTTTTACATCGTCTGAATTAAGTCTTACAATACGCTGAAATTGAAGTACCAGAGTTATACAAGTAGCGACCGGAATCAAACCCGCTCTGCAGTTTTTAATCATCCAGTAGTTCGTTTTTTCACTTCTGTTCACTCCCCCACCTCATATTCCCATCTCGGGACACTCACAACATGCATTTATCTGAACTAAAGGCCTTACACGTCTCCGCACTGTTAGAAATGGCCATCGGTCTCGATATCGATAACGCTGCGCGTATGCGTAAGCAAGAATTGATGTTCGCGATTTTGAAAAAGCGCGCCAAAGGCGGCGAACAAATTTTTGGCGATGGTGCACTCGAAGTCTTGCCTGACGGCTTTGGCTTTTTGCGCTCGCCCGATGCCAGCTATATGGCATCCACCGACGATATTTATATTTCTCCTTCACAGATCCGCCGTTTCAATTTGCATACTGGCGATTCAATCGAAGGGGAAGTCAGAACACCAAAAGATGGCGAACGCTATTTCGCCTTGGTGAAAGTGGACAAGGTCAATGGCGAAGCGCCAGAGATGTCCAAGCACCGCATCTTGTTTGAAAACTTAACACCGCTGCACCCGAACAAACTCTTGCAATTAGAACGCGACATGCGCGGCGAAGAGAACACTACAGGTCGTATCATCGACTTGATCGCTCCAATCGGTAAGGGCCAACGCGGCTTGTTAGTCGCTTCACCAAAATCTGGTAAGTCCGTGATGTTGCAACACATCGCTCATGCGATTACAACCAACCATCCAGATGTGACGATGATCGTTTTGCTGATTGACGAACGCCCAGAAGAAGTAACTGAAATGCAGCGCTCCGTGCGCGGTGAAGTGGTTGCATCCACGTTTGATGAACCAGCAACACGTCACGTACAAGTCGCTGAAATGGTTTTAGAAAAAGCCAAACGTTTAGTTGAAATGAAAAAAGACGTGGTGATCTTGTTAGACTCCATCACGCGTTTAGCCCGTGCCTATAACACAGTCATTCCAGCATCCGGCAAAGTCTTGACTGGTGGTGTAGATGCCAACGCATTACAACGCCCAAAACGCTTCTTCGGCGCAGCACGTAATGTGGAAGAAGGCGGCTCATTGACCATCATCGCAACAGCTTTGATCGAAACTGGTAGCCGTATGGATGACGTGATTTACGAGGAATTCAAAGGCACAGGCAATATGGAAGTGCATTTGGAACGTCGTTTGGCAGAGAAACGTACTTATCCAGCGATTAACCTCAACAAGTCTGGCACTCGTCGTGAAGAGTTGTTGATCAAACCTGATCAACTCCAAAAAATCTGGATCTTGCGTAAGCTCTTATACGGCATGGACGAGATCGAGGCGATGGAATTCATCTTGGATAAGATGAAGGCAACTAAGAACAACGCAGAGTTTTTTGAGATGATGCGTCGTGGTGGGTAATTGAATTATTCGCGATTGGTTTGCTTTAGGCGAGAAAGCCGGACTTTATGTTCGGCTTTTTTGTTTTTGGGTTTTGTCTTTGACGCTGTATATGAGCCTTTGGGAATATGCATGTACGATTAACGTTAATTCATTAAACGTATTTCTACGCTTGCTCATCGTTCGCAGGTCGGGTGTGGCCCGACAGCCAATTACCTTTTTTGCTTCGCCAAAAAAGGTAATCCAAAAAAGGCGACCGTAGACTCACCCTTCGGGTGCTTACGCTTCGCTTCAGCATAATTTGTGCATCACAAAAAATGGGAAAGTGTTGAAACTCGCTGCGCTCAAACAACAACACTTTCTTATCCATTTTCTGTGACGCACAAATTACATCGTCTCAAACGGGGGCAAGTCAAAAACAACTGCAACATCAAAACAACCAATTTCGACGACCATTCGTTTTTCTATTGGCTTTCGTAGGCATTTGCTTTTGACTTTGCTTTTGACTTTGCTTTTGACTTTCACCCACTTCTGACACTGCCAATTGTGCGGGACAGAAAATGGATAAAGAAAGTGTCGTTGTCTGAGCGAAGCGAGTTTCGACACTTTCCCATTTTTTGTCCCGCACAATTGGGAACCCGAAGGGCAGTGGCAGCGTGGTCGCCTTTCTTTGCTTCCTTTCTTTGGCGAAGCAAAGAAAGGGAGTGGCTGTCGGGCCACACCCGACCTGTACACGATGAATTAACGAAAAAAAGTAAATCAGAAACGAAAAAGCCGAACCTTTTACAGTCCGGCTTTCCAAATACTACCAACAACAAAAACGACTACTGCCCCCAACCACCCCCAACAGCCTTATACAAAGCCACACCAGCACTCAGCTTCGCACGTTGACTATCAATCGCAGCAATCTCCGCCTGCATCAAATCTCTTTGTGCATTCAAGACTTCCACATAAGCGCTATAACCGCTTTGGTAACGCAAGTTCGACAAACGATAAGTTTCACGGACGGCAGTTAAACGAGACTGGGTTGAAACATCAATCTCGGCATTACTCGACGCATTGTTTAAACTATCATGTACATCGCGGAAAGCGTTTTGCACGGTCTGTACATACTGCCCCAAGGCTTGACGCTTACGTGCTTCGGCACCATCAACTACTGCACCGACTGCACCAGCGCGGAAGACTGGTTGCACCAAGCTCGATGCGACATTCCACAACAATGATGCTGGGCTGAACAAATCTTCCAACATACGCGATTCACGTCCAAGCGAAGTGGTTAAACGCAAACTTGGGAAATAAGCTGACTTGGCTTGACCGACATCGGCGTTAGCGGCCACCAAAGCTTGTTCAGCAGCGACAAGATCGGGGCGACGCGCCAACAAATCAGATGGCAATTCTGCGGCTGTCGGCAAATTTTGTACCAATTGTTGTATCGTCAAACCACGTGGAATCTCGGGATTCATCACCTGCTTTGGTGTGCGTCCGACTAACACTGCCAATGCCGACTCAACATTGCGCAATGCCTGCTTAGCTTGCGTGAATGCGATTTCGCCCGCAGCAAGTTCAGATTCAGCGTAATGTAAATCGATATCACCAATCGCACCTGCTGCATGACGTTTGCGCTGTAAGCTTAAATTTTCTTGACGGCTCTTTAACGTCGTTTCAGCAAATGCTAACTGGGCGTCGAAAGCGCGCAGAGAGAAATAAGTTTGTGCCACATTCGCGACCAAACTAATTTGCACTGCATCGCGTGTGGATTGCTGCGCCAACAAACGTGCTTTCGCAGCTTCATCGGCGCGACTGAGTTTGCCGAACAAATCCAACTCATACGCTGCACTCAAACCGAATTGGTAATTCTCGGCAACCAGCTTGGCATTGGCGGGTAACTTGCCAGAGTTTTCACTAGTGCGGGAACGGCTCACTGCCAAATTTGCATCGACGGTCGGAAACCGATTTGCTAGCGCAATTCCGGCTGTCGCTTTCGCTTCATCCATACGGGCTGTCGCAATCAACAAATCTTGATTTTGTTTCAGTGCATCGTCGATCAGTTGATTCAACACGGGATCTTGTAAACCCTTCCACCAATTCTTTAATGCCGCATTTTGCACATTAGAGGTTGATGTTGATTGCGGCAAATCCAATTGCGGACGTTGATAATCAGGCCCGACTGAAATACATCCAGCCAAAGTTAAACTCAACACCAGCGGCAACATTTTCAAGCCGGATCTTTGAGGAAAAATCTTCCCTAATCTCATGATTTCACCTCATTATTTTCTTTAGCTGCATCTGTACTTTCCACATCCTTTTCCACTTTTCTAAACGGATTTTCAAATGGGTCGTTTGCGTATTTATGTTCAGGATGATCAAAGTCAGTATCTAAAGTTTTGAAACGACGGTCATAGATCAATTTAAAGAACAATGGCACCAAGAAAATCGCTAAGAAAGTTGCCGCGATCATGCCACCCAATACGCCCGTACCCAAGGATTGACGTGCTGCCGCACCAGCACCACTGGAGAATGCCAACGGTACCACACCCAAAATAAATGCCAAGGAAGTCATCAAGATTGGACGGAAACGCAAACGTGCTGCTTCGACTGCCGCCGCAACTGGCGCGTAACCTTCATGCACTTTCATTACCGCAAACTCCACAATCAAAATCGCATTCTTCGCAGACAAACCTAGCAAGGTGACCAGACCAATCTGGAAGTACACGTCATTATTAAATTGACGCAGATACACGGCTAACAGAGCACCAAAAATACCAAATGGCATTGCCAACAAAACGGAGAACGGCAAAGACCATTTTTCATATTGCGCTGCAAGGATCAAGAAAATCATCAATACACCAGCACCCAAGGCCAAGCCACCAGCACTGCTGCTACGTTTTTCTTGGAAAGATGCACCGCCCCAGTCATAGGTCACATCCGCTGGCAAAACATTTTTAGCGGCACGTTCCATCGCGGCAATCGCCTGACCAGAACTAAAACCAGGTTTCGCATCACCGAGTAATTTAATCGCAGGCAAAGCATTAAAGCGCTGTACCGAATCAGGACCAGTAATGAACTTCGTCGTTGTAAAGGCACGGATAGGAATCATCTGACCAGTCGTCGAGCGCACATACAAATTACCAATATCTTCTGGCTTAGCGCGATATTGACCTTCGGCTTGCAATTGCACTGTGTAGACACGACCATTTTTATTAAAGTCGTTCACATAGTAGCTACCCAAAGTCGCGGCTAAAGTATTGTAGACATCGGATAAAACTACGCCCATAGAACGTGCTTTTTCATTATCAACATCCACAAACAATTGCGGAGAATTCGCTTGCCACAAAGTTTTAACACCGGCCAACTCTGGTTGCTTATTTGCTTCGGCGATCAAGGCTGGCAACAATTCTGCCAAGCGCTTTACACCGCCCTCGCCTTTATTTTGCAAATAGAATTCAAAACCACCGGTTTGTCCCAAACCTTGAATGGCAGGTGGACTGAAGAACAAGGGCAAGCCTTCTTTGATGCCACCTGTTTTCATGAATGCCTCACCAACTAATTCTTTGGCCGATTTATCGCGCTCATCCCACGAACGCAATGGGAAGAACATGGTCGCAGACGAAGACTTCAAACCGCCACCGCCTAAGAAATCCAAACCGATCAATGAAAAACGGGTATTGATATCTTTGCTCGATTCCAGCGCCGTTTCCATTTGCTTAACCATCATATTCGTGCGCTCTAAAGATGCACCTTCTGGCAAGATTGCCGCGCCGATGAAATAACCTTGATCTTCATCTGGCACCAAACCACCTGGCACGGTTTTCCACAGCAAACCAGCCAAAGCGATCATGCCAACGAACAAGCTCACACCTAATACCGCGCGCTTCAAGAAGAAAGTCACACCAGCGGTATAGCGTCTGGTCAAATGCGCAAACGCATGGTTAAACCAATCAAAGAAACGATTATGATTTTCCGCACCTGGCTTCAACAAAATCGCGCACAAGGCTGGTGTCAAAGTCAAAGCAACGATACCTGACAAAATCACCGCAATCGAAATCGTGACAGAGAATTGACGATACAACTCACCAGCCAAACCACCCAAGAATGCAATCGGACCAAACGCAGCAACCAATACCAAGACAATCGCAATGACCGGCCCCGTCACTTCTTGCATCGCTTCGATCGCCGCTTCTTTTGGCGACATGCCTTCTTCATTCATCAAACGTTCGACGTTTTCCAACACCACAATCGCATCATCGACCACGATACCAATTGCCAGCACCATACCGAACAAGGTCAAGGTGTTAATGCTGTAACCGAGCATATGCAAACCTGCCATGGTACCGATCAGTGACACTGGAACCGCCAAAGTTGGAATGATGGTCGCGCGCCAGCTTTGCAGGAATAAGTACACCACGATAAAGACCAAAACCATCGCTTCGGCTAAGGTTTTTAACACTTCATAAATTGATTCCGTCACGAACGGCGTTGTGTCGTAAGGCGTTTCGTAGGTCATTCCCTCTGGGAATTTCGCCTTCAATTCTTGTAAAGTTTTTTCTACCGCTTCGCGTGTATCTAATGCATTCGCGCCAGTCTGCAAGAAAATACCGACATTCGCGGATGGATGACCATTGATACGTCCATACAAGTTGTAATCTTTCGATCCCAATTCAACACGTGCGACATCACTTAGGCGAACCGTGCTACCGCCTTTACCTGCTTTAATAATGATATTGGCAAACTCGGACGGCTCTAATAATCGTCCTTTCGCCGTGACCGTCATCGTCAACTCTTCGGAATTATTCGGTGGTGCGCCAATCTTACCGGCAGCATATTGCGCATTCTGTTCACCCACTGCACTGGCGATATCAGCAACTGTAACGCCGAGTTGCGCCATACGATCAGGACGCATCCAAATCCGCATCGCATAATCTTTGGCACCAAACACTTGTACATTAGTCGTACCAGGAATACGTTTAATTGCATCCAACACGTTTTGCGTTACGTAGTTTGACAAATACAAACTATCGTAGCGATTGTCTTTAGAATAGAACGCCGCAACCACTAAGAAATTCGACGAACTCTTCGATACGGTCACACCTTGACGTCTCACTTCTTGCGGTAGTTTCGCTTCAGCCTGACGAACACGGTTATTCACGTTAACTGCGGCAATATCCAGATCCGTACCAACATCAAAAGTCACGTTAATCGAAACGCGACCATCAGCTGCCGACACAGAATCCATGTACAACATATTTTCAACACCATTGATTTGTTCTTCAATCGGTGCGGCAACCGTACGCTCCAACACTTCAGCAGAAGCGCCAGGATAGAAAGCAACCACATTCACCACCGGTGGTGAAATTTCGGGATAACGTTCGATTGGCAAGACGCGCAAGGCGGCCAATCCTGCGATCACGATGATCAACGACACTACTGTCGCGAAAATCGGTCGATTAATAAAAAATTTAGAAAACATAGTGAGTCCTTAAAATCGATAGCGATGCACACTCATCCTTTACGGACTTAGTGCGCACCTTTCGCGCTTGCGGAAGCAGAAGCTGCAGGGACTGCTGGTGCAGCAGGTGTTGTGCTTGCGGCTGTTTTTGCATCAATGGCGACAGGTTTCACTGTCATGCCAGGATCATGCGCTTTGATAAAACCGTCCACCAAAACACGCTCACCCGCTTGCAAACCTTTAGTCACGATCCATTCGCCACGCGACCAACCATCTAACTCCACCGGACGCGGCACCAATTTATTATCTGGAGATACGCCGAATACCATCTTGCCCATAGGACTATCAATCACTGCACGTTGAGGAACGGCGATTGCCGCTTGGCGCGTTGCACCTTGCAACATCACACGCACGAATTGACCTGGACGTAAAGCACCGTCTGGATTAGCAATCTGCGCACGCGCATCAAAACCGCCTGTTGTCGTGTTCACTTTCTCGCTCAAGAAATTCATCTTGCCCGCAGTCGGGAAAACTTCACCATTCGCCATTTTCAATTTCACATTGAAATCCAAGCCACCATTGCTAGCGCGCTTGCCAGGTAAATGCAATTTACCGTTGTTCAAATCGGCGTTCAGTTTCAGATAATCTGCTTCACTCACACTGAAATTGACATAGATAGGATCGGTCTGCACGATGGTCGTCAACAAACTATCTGCAGGTGTAACTAAGCTACCATTCGGCTTGACCGCAACACCTGTGACGCCAGAAATTGGGGCGACTACTTTGGTATAACTCAAATTCAACTTCGCTTCATTCACTTGCGCACGCACTTGCTTGTAACTCGCCTCAGCCATTTCCAAAGCAGATTTGGCATCGTCATATTCACGCTGACTGATCGCTTTTTCATTGGCTAATGGTGTCAAACGCGCATATTCACGCTTTGCTTGATTGAGTTTTGCTTCGCTTACACCCAAAGCAGCTTCGGCCGATGCCAATTGGGTTTGATAAGAACCCGGATCAATTTGAAATAACACTTGGCCTGCTTTGACCTTCGCGCCCTCTTCATAGACACGCTGTTCCAAAATACCGCTGATACGCGCACGCACTTCAGTTTCGCGTATGCCAGCTGTTTGTCCAACAAATTCAAAATCGACTGGTAAGTCACGGCCTTGCAAAGTCACTACATTGACTTCTGGTGGTGGCATTCCTGCACCTGCTGGCGCACCGGAAGCGCCTTGTTTATTACATGCTGTTAAACCAAGAATCGGCAAAGCCAAGGCAAGCACCATTGCTAACTTATTGAATTTAAATGAAAAAGCCATCGAATTTTGGCTACTTTTCTGATGATGATTAAAAGTCTTGCTCATGAATTCCCTCTTTAAATGATGATTGTAGTGTGCTATTATATACATACACGAATGTTTGTATAGTTTAAAATTGTAAAATCCGTCAAATATTTAAAATTAGTACTTACGCAAAATTGCGCTGGCTAGGCGGGAAGCCGAAGACAGTACGGTTGTACGGCGAGGCGAACCAACAACGCCAGTGTCTGTTTTGCGTAAGTCCTAAAAATAAAATATCAGGTAGATCGCCTAGTTATGGCGCATTGACCACGACATCGAGGAGCTCCACCATGGTCAGAAAAACCAAAGAAGATACCCAGCAAACTTATGAAGCCCTGCTCAATGCGGCCGAGCAAGTGTTTTGCGAAAAAGGTGTGTCTAAATCTACTTTAAACGATGTTGCCATCGCAGCCGGAATGACGCGCGGCGCGATTTATTGGCATTTCAAAGACAAAAAAGAATTATTTCATGCACTCTGTGATCGTGCTTTTATGCCGATTGAGATTTTACTGAATGAGATTACCAGCAGCACGATAGAAGATCCCATTGCCGCCATACGCGAGCTGAACTTACACTTTATAGCGCAAGTTACCGCAAATTCAAGACAAACAAAAGTCTTTGATATTATTTTTCATCGCTGCGAAAAGACCGCAGAAATGCAATCGTTTATACAAGAGCGCGAAAGTCGCAATGAATGCATGGACAAGATTGGTGATATCTTCCGCGCCGCTGTGGCGAAAGGAATGCTTCCGGCCAATACCGATATTCAGATCATAGTACAGATTAACCATGCGTTCTTGATTGGATTAGTCCATGAGTGGCTGATCGATCCAAGCGCCTACAACCTAGCGGCACAAGCAGAGGTCATGATTGACGCTGTGCTATTTGGTTTGATGAACAGACCACCGCTCAAAAAGATATAAGTTTAAACACGTAATACCAAGACCTAACCGGGCATCAGCCCGGTAACTTCCAGTCGTAACGCACTGCCATCAAACGCAACAATACAGTCACGGCGATTCCACACACCACCGCCAGCAATTCTGTATTCCCCAACAAGGTCAAACCCAGATACGCCCAGCACCCTAAAAAGGCGCAAGTCGCGTACAGCTGACCACGGCGAAATACCATAGGAATTTCATTACAAATAATATCGCGCAAGACGCCACCAAAAATTCCGGTGATCACACCCATCATCACGCATACAAACAAGGGCATCTTCATACCATATGCTAAAGAAGCACCGCCGACACTAAACAATCCCAGCCCCAAAGCATCCGCATATAAAATCACGCGCTCTGTCACCACCAGACGTAATTGTCGAAAAAATGGTGAAACCAGAATACAAAAAATAAACACCAAAGTCGGATATTCATAATTTTCTATCCAAAATAAAGGCCGTCTATCTAACAAGATGTCTCGTACCGTTCCGCCACCAAACGCCGTGATAAAAGCCACTGTGAAGACGCCAACTAAATCCATTTTCTTGCGCCTGGCCTCAACCAAGCCAGAGCTAGCAAAGACAAACACACCGATTACCTCAACGACATGCAATACTGTGCTCATTCCCGTCTGAATATTCGTTGACATACTTTCCTTTAGCGACCAGCCAGCGTGGTCAAAATCGTGCAATCTCATGATTTTATTGTATAATTGCGCGCTTAGCTTAACGCTAAGAAACTTTTTATATGATTTAAACCCTGGCAAGTGATAAGCAATCGGGTCAAGAAGCAAGACGACCGCCGAAGTGCGTATTGGCTACCAAACTAATTTTTGAGGCAAGCATGAGAGACGGTATCCACCCAAATTATCGTGAAGTTTTGTTCCACGATGTATCTAACGATTTCAAATTCATCACACGTTCTACAATCAATACACGTGACACGATCGAATTCGAAGGTACAACTTACCCATTAGTAAAGATCGAGGTTTCTGCGGAATCCCATCCTTTCTACACTGGTAAACACAAAATTGTTGATACTGCAGGTCGCGTTGATAAATTCCGTAAGAAATTCGGTACTGTTGGTTCCAAGACAGCTATCTCGAATCAATAATCGATTTATTCGCATTCGCAGTAAGAAAAAAGGCAGCTACGGCTGCCTTTTTTGTATCATCGAGTTTTATCAAGTTTTATCAAATAAAAAACTATGAAGCCAGTCCGCCTGCCTGCCGCTGCAACAATTGCCCTTCCTCGCTGGAGCATTATCGCGCTCTGCTTACTTTATATATTGCCAGGTTTGATTGGGCGAGATCCATGGAAAGGCGCTGATGCCGCTGGATTTGGTGTGATGTGGACGATGGCGCACGGCACTCTCAATGACTGGTTGTGGCCACATGTGGTCGGCTTACCTGTCCCTGAAGAAGGCCCACTGACATTTTGGTTGGGCGCACTGTGCATCAAATTATTTGGCGGCATCATTGGCGATCCAATGGCAGCGCGTATCTCAACTGGCTTGGCATTTCTTCTTAGCTCGATTTCTGTTTGGTACACCACTTACTTATTAGGTCGTCGCGCAGAAGCACAGCCGCTAAAATTGGCTTTTGGCGGACAACCAGAACCTCGCGATTTTGGTCGCACTTTAGCGGACGGTGCCCTACTCATTTATCTTGGCTGCTTGGGTTTACTACTCCCAAGTCACACCTCAAGCAGCGGTCCCTTGCATATTGCCTTAATCGCCTACTGCTTATATGTCTGCGTACGATTTTTCGATGCGCCGAGCAAAATTGCGGCCTTCAAGATTGGTCTGGTGCTCGGTCTCTTAGTGTTAACCCGTGGCTGGGTGATACCCATTGGCATAGTATTATCGCTAATCGCCTTGTGCATTTATCGCCAACAAAAACTCACAACACAATTACTATCGATTAGTTTGCCTGTGGCTATGCTCGTTACAGGCTTGTGGATTTTTTCTATACAAACAATTCAGCCCTATTCAAGTTCGCCCTATCAAGGTTGGATGGAATGGAATTATCGTCAAATCGGTTTCCCTATCATTGACAATATCTTTTATTTCTTCCGCTACGGAATCTGGTTCGCATGGCCAGCATGGCCGTTCGCCGCATGGGCAATTTATGCCTGGCGCAAGCAGGAACGTACCCTGCATATCTCCTTGCCACTGTGTTTTTTGATTTGCTTTTCCTTACTGGCCTTACTAAATCATAGCCACGAAGAAGGCTATTTGCTACCGCTGCTGCCACCACTCGCTATCCTTGCCGCATTTGGTTTACCAACCATGAAGCGTAGCGCCATCAATGCAGTGGATTGGTTTGCAGTCATGGTCATGACAGGCGCAGCTGGCTTATTTTGGCTAGGCTGGATTGCCTTGCAAACTGGTTGGCCTGCACGCACCAGCAAAAAAGTTTTAAGCTGGGCGCCTGGTTACATTCCTGAATTTAATGCATTCACCTTCATCATCGGTTTAGGTATCACCATCATTTGGTTCCGCATTGTGTACTGGCGCATTTCACGTCAGCCATCGGTACTCTGGCGTGCAGTCGTGCTTTCCAGTGGCGGCGTCATCTTATGCTGGTTCTTGTTAATGTCACTGTGGCTGCCACTCGTCAATCATCGCGTCAGCTATGCAACGGTCGCCAAAGAGATGACAGAAAAAATTCCTACACCATATCGCTGCATCGATAGCAAACTTGGCGCATCACAACGCGCATCTTTTGCTTATTTCAGCAAAGTTCATTTCGCAGGCTTTGACGAGCAAAATTGTGATCTCTTACTGACCCAAGGCAATCGCCGCTTTCAGGGAAAATCGAAAGAACCAGTCGATAAAGATTTTCCGGGCAACTGGGAAATGATTTGGGAAGGCCAACGCGCAGCTGACAAAGACGAGTTCTTCACGCTATACAGAAAAGTCGACAAACCGCAGATCGCGAAAGAATCAGAAGACTAAAATATCAAAAACAACATATGCTGAAGAATTAAGCAAATCAGCGTTTTTGAAGAACGAAACCATAAAATATAACAGCAATTTAGCCCAGGTGCTTGCAAAAATCGGATCACCCTGTCATAATTCTGTTCATGCGTTGCCGAGATGGCGGAACTGGTAGACGCACTGGACTCAAAATCCAGCGCCGCAAGGCGTGCCGGTTCGATTCCGGCTCTCGGCACCAAAAGTATTCAAGCCTCTTGAGAAATCAAGAGGCTTTTTGCTTTGTGGCGAAATCATTCAATTCAACCCGCCCTAACTCTTTTCGGCTATTGGCTTGTCACCATCTGCTGTTGCAGACTCAAAACGATAAACTCAGCAGGATGCACCACCGCGACTTTTATAGTGATGTTCATAAATCCGTTAAGTATGTCAGCTGCCGTCATCGTCGCACCCAAACCACAAGCGACAGAAAAAGCATCTGACGGGCTAGATCCTTGCAAGCCGCCTGCTTGCCAAATCGAGGTCAAAAAACTGCTAATCATGCTAGTCACGGCTGCCCAAGTATTCGCATCGTTAGGCGAAAACATATAATTTCTTAATGTATCTTTAATCGATTGCTCAATGTAAATGATCGTGCGACGCACCTGAATATAGCGCCAATCATCGCTATTTCCATCAAGTGTACGGGCACCCCAGACTAAGATACCTAGCCCATTAAAAAACCGTATCGCATTAATGGATTTACCCGTTACAGCATCCACATTTAAATTCCCCTGCTGTGCATCGCTTAAACGAATCGGCAATGACACCGCACCTACGATGCTGGTATTGGCTGGCGCATTCCACACACCATTTTGACTATCGTTCACGGCATACACACCCGCCATCGCCCCACTCGCTGGCAAGATGTTTGCATAGTCCAACACTTGATTCATGATTTGCTGATAGCTAGGACTAGCGATCAATAGCGCCGCTTGCAACTGGCTATTCGACAAAGGATTCGCAGGAGGATTTTGTATCGCATTCAAAATAGCTGCCGCAGCGGGATTAGGATTGCTCGTGGGATTTAGGAGCGCAGCCAGTGGCGCGACATCACCACCAAACAAATTCGTAAAATCAATGTCGGCACTTTGCATAATCGTGGTGCCGATGAATGGGTAATAGCAAACCCCATAATTCAAACCATGACTACCAGTCGCGCCACGGAAATTCTCTATGTCATTGGTGTACAAAACGGGATCAGGCGTATCGCCACCGATCACGTCAAAAATACACACCGCAGTTTGCATTTCTGAAGCCTGCAGCAAAGCCGTTTGCATTAAGGTCACATTGTCCGCCAAGGACAACAAAGTCGCCTCAGGAATCACGTACATGGTCGGTTCCTGTCGGCTTGTCAAGACCGCCAAGCCGGCCATCAAATCATTAAGCGATACATTCGCATTGACAGGCCGTACAGTAGAATCGGGCAAAGATTTCTTACTCGGCGCGCCATATGTGCCGACAGAAACAACGTAGGCAGGTCCGCCACCATTTTGAAAAAACAAGCGCAGGCTGTTGACCATGTAATAAAGCGTATTCGGATCAGGCAAGATCGCATAATCCACACCGCCAATATTCACATAATGCCCAACACTCGGTGGCGACGAATGCGGCGCTTGCGCCACCAAATAATACTCAGGCTGATACTGCTTCGCCGGATCAGCTGGCGGCGCAGGATCATCCAACAAATACATCGCCGCAAATTCAGCATAAGAAGAAATCACCTGCGGCGTATTGAGGTAAGACTTGCCTTGATATTCTGCTTTGGGCGTGTAGCCGATGAAGGCTGGGATCGCGGTGGCGACTGGGACTACCGAATTGGGGAAGGCGTTGACTTCGTTGATGTAGACGCCTGGGGTTTTGTATTGTTGAGTCATGGTTTTTCCCATTTCATATTCACTAGTTACGCAGCAATCAAAAATGATGTGCACGATTCTTGGAGCGCCACGAACTTTGAACGCATAGCGTCATACTTACCCCCTGCCGCAGCAGGTCTATTAGGTTTGTGATTCGAATCTACGAAGCTAATGTTTAGTTGATCGTTTAACTGTGCGATTCGATTCTGAACAACTTATCTTCTTGGGACAACTTAACAATAAAGTACTCCTCTTTATTCAAATCTGAGGGAAGTTTATCTCTAAGAATAGAGGCAACGAACTGAACGTGATTCTTTTCACGTCCGACGAATTTTGCGATTTTTGATAACTGATTGTCGTGCATCAATTCTTTTTTGTCATTTAAGAGGAAGTGATAACAAGGAATATTTTCCTCGTCCGCAAATAATGTATATGCGATATCAAAGCAAGTAATTTCCCCTTGTTTCTTTCCAGAGCTAAAATTCGTGTTGAACGAACTAAACTTATAAATCCGCTGCCCAGTTCGACTCGTAATAATGTCATATTTTAAAGCGTACTGTTCCCCATATAATTCGTCAGAAATTTCCGAAAAGTGTTTATTGAGTTTATTTAACTGAGTTTGTATTAGTGATTCAAAATCAGTGGAAAAAATTGTTTCATCAATCTGCGTCAATTCAAGATTAAGATTTTTAAGATTTAATTCAGTTGATGCTATCTGCTGAATAATTATTTCAAATTCACCTTTACGTCGGTATTTTTCATTTAGAGAAATAACTAAGCTCTCAAGCTCTTCGAAAGAGTCACTTTTTGCAATACGTTCAGCAAGTACTTTCTCCTCCTCAAGATATTTCCTTAACTCCCTTTCTTCGTTCTGAATTTTTTCACCGAGTAAGGGCAACTCTTTAGAAATATACCTAGCTTTTTCCTCAACCATCTTATTGTGGAATTCGACTAGCTCCTCAAAAGTTTTTTGAACTCGATCCAACTTACCAGTTGCATCGTTATACAATGACTTCAGTTGAGAGATGTCAATTTGAAAATGATTTAACTTAATATCATTCATCGCTTCAACTACAAGATTTTGACGCAATTTTGATCTACTAATTGAAGAACTGATTAAACTAACTTTGTATTTAATTTCATCCAATTTTTGCAAATCCAACTCAAAATTTGGATTGACCTGCAAAGAGGATTTTTTTTCATTTAGTTTTTCGATATCTACCAAAAGAAGTGCTAGCGATGTCTCATACGCAGATCTAGTTTGAGCTGACTCAAGTCGCGACTTAAACGAAGTCTCGACTCGAATCTCAGCCAGAATATTTTGCTTCGCATCGCCTTGCTCAAAACCACATCCTAATAGAAACAAATGTAGTGTTTCATATTCATCTTCACGAGTATATTGATTAAGTGTACGAAGGGTATTCGTAACACCAAGCTCTTTGTATCTAATATTGTGAGAGATAATCTGTGGGAATGTTGGTTTCTTTCCGTAGTGATCTGAAAACAACTGGTTTGTAAGAGTCTCCTCAAACTCCTCTTCAGTCATCTGTTTTCCATTAATCTTTCGGATCATTTTGTTTCTGGATAAAAAATTTCTCTCAATCACCAATTCATTAGCTAGAGGATTAGCTAAGTCATCGCTCATAACCAAAGTAATGATCGTATGAGTATCGATTAGGAAATTCTTAACGAGTTTGTACTCTGTTTTTTTGTTTTCTGGATCGGTATAAATTCCCTTAGCGCTAGCTCCTAGGCAAAAATCAATCAGCATTAAGACAGTCGTTTTACCAACGTTATTCCCGGTAGCCTCAGCAAGGTTTGCGTTTGTTTCATCAACGATCAGATTAAGCCCAGCATGAAACTTGATGTCTCGAATCATCCCATGAATATTTTCGATTCTAAGCAATTTTAAGAACATAGCTCAATACTTCCATTGTCATTGTATGAAACCAAACCTGCCAAAAACAGCCAATCAAGTGCTAGGACAAAAACGGGCAGTTGCATTTCGTGTAATTTACGCGATTCGATATATAAATTCATCGGACTAGTTTCACCATGCAGTCTCAATGCTTCAAGCACAAATCCGCCATTAAAATACAAACTATTTGCTGGATGAATATTTTCAGGCAATAGCATCTGACAATCCTTGTGGCACTTTAAAAATCTTACAACGAATAAAAGCATCTACAGCCAATGCATTGACACACATTGTCAATTCTTCGAGTGGTATATCAGCATAATTTGAACTACCTTTGATTGTTTTAATGGCTTGCTCAACTATTTCAAAGAAAAGTTCATCCCCAGAGATTTGCATACTCAACTTTATATAACTTTGACGTAGCCAATTCAAAACAGAATTACTCTTGTTTTGCCCAGATGTATCAAAAATAGAATAGATTTTATCGATTTTAGGGTGCAGCAATTTATAATCTTCAATGAGTGTTGCAGCTGCAGCCAAATTATTAAAGGTGATTTTTTGATCGACCTCAAACGCCTTTGAAAATGAGTCATTCTTACAATCAACAAGATTTTCTTTTGCAAGAATATTTATTATTTCAGCCAAATTCGTTTCTACTAAAGGTAGATCCTGATCAGACTTTAGTTCTTGCTTAAGAAAGTCATAAATTTCGCGCTGCTTTTCAATTTTCAAATGTAATATATAACTCAGGATAGTTTTCACATCGTATATATCATTTGCCGGTGAGAAAATTAATCCATGTGGATTTAGGAATGTCTGTTTTCTCAAGTCAGAAGCATCTTTTGAGATCGATATAAACTTAAAATTATATCCAGCATAAGCTGCCAAATCTTTTCCCAAAGCAGATTCAATTTTACTTTTTGTCGCAGTGGAAGACACTTGAAGTATCAATAAATTTTGAGAATCAACTAAGTCTATTCCTGCTGCATTTTGCGCTATTTGATTTATATTTTTTAACGAATAGCCAAAAAGAACATTTAAGAAATTCGAATAGAAATCCTCGGCATGTAAGTGAAAATCGAGAATATTTAACTTTCCACGAAGTTCCACACGAGTACAAAGAATTGATAATTTCTCTTCACAAAGATTCCAATACGATGATCGATTCATATGATTTCAAGTTTGCAGTTGATTAATAAAAACGACTTTTTAAATTCACTTTTAAACAAGTTATCACATAATTTACATTCATCAATTAATTCGTTGCAAAAATTTCCCGCCTAGTTTGTTCACCAGAATCAAGATACTCATAGCAGGGACGAAGTATTTCATATCAAATACGTTGTCACAAGCTCCAATGACATTGTTCATCATACTTAAGAGCAAATTATGCTGTACTTGGCAATCAGCTTTTTCATATTGAAAATGTTTTCGGCAAGCAAAAAACTTAGTCAATGTTGGTTGTAGAGCTTCGCTTTGCTCAGCACCAACCTACGGCGGCTTCAATATCTATCCGACACTAACTAAACTCCTCCCCCCAGCCCCTCGCACCACCATCACCTTAGTCGCAATCCTCTCCGTCATCTCCTGCACATGCGAGATCACGCCGACTTTTCTGCCCATGGCTTGTAGGCCGTCTAGGGCGTCCATCGCTACGCGTAGTGTGTCGGCATCTAGGCTGCCGAAGCCTTCGTCTATGAAGAGGGATTCGACGCGTACGCGTTTGCTGGAGAGTGATGCCAGGCCTAGTGCTAGGGCTAGTGAGACTAGGAAGGATTCGCCGCCTGAGAGTGAGTGGACTGAGCGGGCTTCGTCGCCCATGTCTTGGTCTATCACCATGAGCGCTAGGCTGTCGTTGATGCGTTGCAGGCGGTAGCGGCGGGCGAGTTCGTGTAGGTGGCGGTTGGCGTAGCCGATTAGGACATCGAGCGTGTATTGCTGGGCGTAGTTGCGGAATTTTTTGCCGTCGGCTGCACCGATTAGTTGGTTTAGGGTTTCCCAGATTTTGCTTTTGGCTTCTTGGTTGCTTAGCTGTTTTAGGATGTCGGCAGCTTGCGTGCGGCGGGCTTGGTCTTGGGCGATGGCGGTTTGTAATTGGCTGACTTGCGCTTGTGCTTGGCTGCGTTGTTTTGTCAGGATTTGTAGTGCTTGGCTTAGTTGCGTGCTAAATGATGCTGTTGCGTTTTCTTCTGCAATCGCATCACTGTCTGGCTCACCATCTTCATCTACATTTTCATTCACATTCGCGTCTGCGTTGTCATCTGCATTGTCATCTCTCTTTGACTCGTCTTGTGCCAAGATTGTGTGTACATCAGGGCGTTGCGCTTGGTGTTCTGCGCACAAACGTTGTCGTTCTTGGCTGAGCGTTTGTGCTTGTTGGCTGGCGTTGGCAATGGCGAGTAAGGCATTGCGTTCGCTGGTGATCCACGCGGCGTCGTAGCTTAGTAATTGACGTAGTTGAGTTTCTGGATTTTCTGCAGAATTTTCTCCACTCATTAGGCTTGTGCCGTGCTCTGCTAACCAGCTTGCTAATGCGGCTGCGGCGTTTGCTTGCAGGCTTTGTTCCGTAGCTTGACGTGCTGTTGCTTGTGCTAATGCTTCGGTGCAGCGGCTGTGGGCTAGCACTGCGGCATTGTGGTTTTGGGTGGCTAGATCTACCGCTTGTTTGGCAGCATTAATCGCTTGTGTGAATTGGACTTCGATTTGTTTTAAGCTGAGTTCTGGTCTTTGTGCTTGCGGTGTAGTGTGCTGAATTAGGTCGGCGAATAAGTCGATGAGAGTGCGCAATAAGGCGCTTCTTTCGCTTTGCTTTTGTTGAAGTGCTTGCGCGCTGGCTGCTAGGCTTTTTGCGCTGTTTTGCTGTTCTTGCTCTGCTTGTTGCAGGATAGCGCTGAAGTTATTCAACTCTAGGGTCAAACTGCTCGCGCGATGGTTGCAGGCTTCGCGTTGCTTGCTTTGTTTGTGCCATTCTTTGGCGTGTGCTGCGCATTGTTGGGTGAATTGCTCGGGCGCGTTTTGCCATTGCTCTTTCCAGTTGCTTGCACCGTCGCCTAGGTCATGCAGTGCTGGTGTGAGTTCTTCTAAATAGCTGTTGAGTCTGGCTTTACTTTGTGTGCATTGTTCTTGCGTATGTGCTTGTTCTGCTTTGCTGCGCTCTACGGCGTTGAGAGCATTTTGTTGGGCTTCTTTATTGGTGTTGTGCGTGCGCGTGGCTTGTTCATAGTGGGCTTGTGCGCCGTCTTTGCTTTGTAAGGCGGTGCGGTTGGCATTTTCTAAGTTAGCGATATTCACCAGTGCTTGTTGCACTTGGGTGGTTTGTTCGACTAACCATGTGCTCAGTGCATTTTGTGCTTGCGAGAGATCGGAGATCTCTTGCGCCAGCGGATGCGTTTGCCATGCGCTTTGCGTTTGTGCGACCTGCGCTTGTTGTTGCGCCTCTTCTTGCTGGGCTTGTTGAAGCTGTGTTTGTAAGCTCGTAACCAACGCCTCTTTGCTGCTGAATACTTGTTGCGACTCTTGAGTGCTTAGGCGGCATTGTTGTACCTGCGCTTGCAATTGCTCCAGCATTACGTGCAACTGCGGTAACTCCGGCACATGCGGCTGATCGCTACGGTATGGATGTTCGTGCGAACCACAGACTGGGCAAGCTTGATCCGGCGCTAAGGTGGCGCGTAGATCTTCGGCAGATTTTAGGAAAGCGCTTTCAGCAATTTTGAACGAACGTTCGGCTTGCTCTTGCGCTGCGATTAATGCCGGTAATTTGTCTTGTGCTTGTTTGGCTTCGTTCTTAGTTTGGTTGAGACTGCTTTGCAACGAGTGAATTTGTTGCTGCGTTTTATGCAGGCGTGCTTTCTCATCTTCACGGTTGTTCGCCAATTGTTCTAGGCTGCTTAAGTGTTCGCGACGTTTTTCTAATGCTGGCTTTTGTTGCAGCTGGGCGTTTAATTTGGTGCTGGATTCCAGATATGCCGCTGCGCTTTGTTGGCGTGCTTGTTCGGCTTTTTCTAATTGCGTTTGGCTGAGACTTAGTTGCTCGCTAAGGTCTGCGATTTGCGCTTGTTGTGTTTGCTGCTCACTCGCATGTTGCGCGTGCTTTTGTGTTAAGTGCTGAAGTTCGTCTTGTGCTTGTTTGGCTTGGCGCAGCAAGACTTCCCATTTTGTCCAATCGTCTGCCAAGACTTGCAAGGCTCTGTGTTCGCTTAGCCATGTAGTGCAGGCTTGCAATTGGCTTTGGTTGGTGTTGATGTCGACTTGCTTTGCTTGCTGCTGTTCTTGGGTTTGACTGCATTTTTCTTGCAACTTGGCGTGCGCTTCTTGCATCGCTTCGTGCGCGGGTTGCATGGTAGCGATAGCTGCTTCTAGCGCTTTGGCGGCGTCTAATTGCGGTGCGGCTTGCGCTTGAATTTGCTCAGCTTTTTGTAGCTGCTGCTTGGCGGCTTGCTGCTGTTGTTCTTGTTGTTGGCTATTGCTCTGCGCGCTTTGGAGTTGCGCTTGGGCTTTGATGATTTGTTGCTGACATTGCTCTACGCTGGTTTTTAGGCGATCAGTTTCAGTTAGTAATGGACGAGCGACTTGCACCTCTTCGATTTGCTGTAGCTGTGCTTGTCTTGCTGCGGATTGCGCCCATGCTTGCTGCGTTTGCTCGACTTGTTCTCGTGCGATTTGGCTATCATGTTGCAGCTTTTGGTCTTGTTCAAACCAACGCATGGCTTGTTCTAAGCCGAGTTTGCGTTCTTCTAATTTTTGCAGTTGTGCTTGTGCGTTTTGTTGATCGCTGTCGAGCTGTGTGCGCTCTTCTTCGGATAAGGGCTTTTGATCGTCTAAGCGATCAAGTATGCGTTGCAGGTCTTGTTGCTCGCGCTTGGCGCGTTCGAAAGCGCGTTTAGATAATTCGCTATAGATCGCGCTGCCTGTCAGGGTTTCTAATAATTCGCCACGTTCGTTGTCTTCGGCTTTTAAGAAGCTGGAGAATTCATTTTGCGCGAGCAGGACGGCGCGGGTAAATTGTTCGAACTTGAGTCCTATGCGTTTTTCTATTTCGGCTTTGACTTCCGTTTTTTTACCGCCTATGGGCGTCAGCTCTGGCAACTGATGCAGCGTCATGGCTGTTGGCTGCAAACCGCCCGTGGCTTTATTGCGTGAACGGCGCACACTCCAACGGGCGCGATAACTGACTTGATCACAACCGACGAAATCGACTTCGGCATAACCTTCCCCGGTGCCGCGACGTAATAGATTGCCGGTGTCTTGTTGCGAAATAAGTTCGTTACCATCGGGTAGTGTCTTGCTGCCGCCGGCTTTGATCAGGCGTGGCGTATTTTCATACAAGGCCATACATAGCGCATCGAGCAAGGTGCTTTTGCCTGCACCTGTTGCGCCGCTGATGGCGAATAGGCCAGCCGATTTGAGTGGCTCTTGTTCAAAATCGACTTCGAATTCGCCGGCGAGTGAGGCGAGATTTTTTCCGCGTAGGGCTAAGATTCTCATGACTGCACCTCGTCGCCGAGGTCACCACGATCGTTGGCTAGCATGAGTTCGGTGAAAGCGCTGCGCAATTCGGCTGGAGCTTCGTTCTGGTATTTGTTTTGGTACAAACGCTGGAAGATATCTTCGGGTTGCAGGTTTTCTAGTTCGGTGAGTGTCACAGTTTCTAATTCGTTAATCTTTTTCGTGGCGAAGCTGGTTTCGATTTTGGCGAGTCGCAGCGCCTTGCCTTCAATCGCGTTTTCTATCGCGGCTCGCAAGCCTGGTTCGGGGGCGTCTAGTCTGACGCGTACCTCAAGATAAGGCTGACGTTCTAGTGGCGTGTCGCTGGGCAAATCCAATGCGGTTAATGCCACCAAAACTTGCGCTAGCGGTGCGGGATGTTTAGGAATGCGTAGTAAATCGACTGCACGTGGAACGAAGATGGCTGTAATGTCACTGACTTTATCCTGAGCCAAATCCACACGCAGCACTTGATGTTGATAATCGACCTCAGCGAAAGACATCGGCAATGGACTGCCGCAATAACGCAGGTGATCTTGCTTACCGACTTTTTGCGCTAGATGTAAATGCCCTAGCGCGGCATACGCGACATTCGCATCGAACATACTTGCAGACAAAGCTTCGGTGCCGCCGATCACGATACGGCGTTCTGATTCTTCGGAGATCTCGCCACCGACCATGTGGCAGTGACCGAGCGCGATGATGGCTTGATCGGGCTGACGCTGAGTCAATGCGTGTTGCAAACATTGTTGATACAAGAGCGTGATGCCTTGCATGTAGGGGTCTTTGACCTCGCCTTCACATTTAGGCACATCGCTAGGGCGCAGGAATGGTATTGCTAAGCACCATGCTTTGATCTCGCCTACGGCATTTTTCAAAGGCAAAACTAAGCGATCCAAATCGATACTACCATCCGGTAAACGCGGCACGAAGCCGATCACCGCGACATCCATTTCTTCCAGCAGAGGCGCAGGCGCTTCTAAGCGACCTGGTGAATCATGATTGCCTGCGATGATGACGATATTCAAATGCGGTAGCTGCTGCTTGGCTTGCTGCAAGAATCGATAGAATTGTTTTTGCGCTAGCGCTGAAGGATTAGCAGTGTCGAAGACGTCGCCTGAAATCAGCAAGGCCTCGGCCTCTTCCTTAACCAAGCTGACAATCAGCCAATCTAAGAACGCTTGGTGTTCGTAGCTGCGATCAAAATTGTGCAGAGTTTGGCCGAGATGCCAGTCGGAGGTGTGGATGAAGCGCATGAGTAAAGATTAGCGAAATGAACAGAATGCCAATCTTACTTGGAAAGAAGTTAAAACCGTACAAAAAGCCAAAACTTATGCATGCTTCCCTGATTTCTTCATACTAATCACGCCGACTTAGTAGTGTTTCTGCGTTATTAGCATTTCGGATTTTTGCTAATCGCTATTGAACGATCTCATTGCTGGCCTAATACCACTTTCCTCAAAAAACAACAAACTCCGATTCCCTATTGTATAGTCAACTTTTAGCCGATCTCTTATCAGGCTTATCTCTCCAGCCATTCATGACAGTTTAGCCACTAAGTTTTTAGCCTTCTCCATAGAAAATCAGTTAAATTTGTATTCGTTAAAGATTGTTACAACACGACCAAGCAATGATAAAATGTTTCCAAATGGAAATTTATTGTCAACTAATAGGCCTTTTTAATAAGCCAACTAGTGGGCCAATTTGCGAACCAATCAACAGGATTTGGTATTGAATGAACAAGCTCGAACCGTCTCAGTCTTTTCATAAAGATCATTGGTGGCGATTACATCCCTCTCACGAAGTCACCACTTACAAATTAGTCCTCTTCCTCGCTCTCCTCGCTTTTATTCAATTTCTGTCTTGGTTAATCCCCAGCGCGCCTAATCACCAAGGCATTTCATACTATTTATCGCTGCATACTTTGATGGAGACCTTATCAATTACCGTTGCTATGATGGTCGTTGCAGTGGGTTGGAATTATCGACAATCGCGTAATACACAGAATTTGGCTTTGCTTGCCTGCTTGTTTTTTGCTGTTGGCGTATTAGATTCTTTGCATATGGTGTCGTACGCGGGCATGCCTGAGTTCTTGAGCCAGAACGATACTGATAAGCACCTGAATTTCTGGCTGTCGGCGCGCTTTCTGGCTGCCTTGGCTTTGTTATTAGTCAGCATCTGCCCTTGGGAAACCAGCGTCTCAAAGAAATTTCAATATGTGCTGTTTTCTCTAACCTGTACCACCACTGCTCTGTTCACTGTGCTGGTGGTCTATCGCCAAGATTTATTTCCGAATTGGTTTATACCAGGCCAAGGTTTAACGCCATTAAAGAAATTCTTAGAGTATGTGTTTATCTTGATGAACATCGGCACTGCCGTTGTTTTGTGGATAAAGATGCGGCAACCACAATCTTTCAAGGCATCATTATTGTTCGCTGCAGTTTGTACGATGGCGATGAGTGAATTCTTTTTCACTCTCTATGCAACTTTAACTGGCGCATACAATGTGCTCGGTCACATTTATAAAGTTATTAGCTACTACTTCATCTATCGCGCGGTTGTGGTCGAAGCCATCGAACAGCCGTATTTAAAACTAGAAGTCGCACAACAAAATTTGGAATTGGCAGTGCGTGCCTCCAATACCGGTTTGTGGGATTGGAACATACAAAACGGCCACGCAATTTATTCACCAGTATGGAAAGCACAATTAGGCTATACCGATGCGGAACTGGAAAATAATTTCAATACTTGGGAATCGCTGCTGCATCCAGATGACAAATCGCAAGCTTTGCAGCGGGTTCAGGATTTTTTAGCGTCTGACCAAATGCAGATCTACGAAAGTGAATTTCGCCTTCGCCATAAAGATGGAAGCTATCATTGGATACTTTCGCGCGGCGAAAAAGAATGCGATCACAAAGGTCGATTGCAGCGCCTTGTCGGTTCACATACCGATCTGACAGAGTTTAAACGTGCGGAAGATCGATTTCGCAGTGCGCTTCAAGCATCACCTAACGCGATGATTATGACGGACGAAAGCGGTACGATCGTATTAACGAATACCGAGGCTGATACATTATTTGGCTATACCAATACCAGCTTACTTGGAAAATCAATTGCTGAATTAATTCCCACCAGATTGCGCGCACAGCATGCCTTACATTTCCAATCTTATTTGAAAATGGCCAGCGAACGACGCGTTGGCGAAGGCAAAGAATTATTTGCGCTACATAGAGACGGCTACGAATTCCGCGTAGAGATCGGTTTAACACCTATATTCAAGGAGGAAGGCCGCTACATTTTGGCATCGATCGTTGATATTACTAGCCGAATTCAATCAGAACGCAAAATACGCCAGCTCATTTACTTCGATTCACTAACAGGTCTGCCGAACCGCCACCTGCTGCAAGAGACCGTACAAAATGCAATTCTTCAGGCGCAACAAGACAAGGCACAACTGGGTTTGTTATTTTTGGATATCGATCATTTTAAGAATGTGAACGATACCTTAGGCCACCGAACCGGTGATGAGCTACTCATAGAAATTAGCCGACGATTGCGCGATAATTTATTGAAGGAAAACGTCATCTCACGCATGGGTGGCGATGAGTTTGTGGTCATCATCAATCAATGTGATGATCAGGAACTGAGTCGAATTGCCGAACGATTACTGAATAAGGTTTCCAAACCCTATCACCTAGAAAAACACAATCTGACAGTCACTGCATCCATCGGGATTGCGAGCTTTCCACGCGATGGCGAAGATTTTGAAACCCTTTATCAACATGCCGATATCGCGATGTATAACGCGAAGCATGATGGACGCAATGACTACCGCTTTTTTAATCATGATATGCAATTACGTACCGCGCGCGTATTGGCACTTGAGAACGCGATGCACCAAGCTTTAGAGAGAAACGAATTCTATCTACAGTATCAGCCGCAACTGTCGATTAAAGATCATCGTGTGATTGGTGTTGAAGCCTTATTGCGTTGGAAGCATCCTGAACTCGGCATGATTTCACCAGCGGAATTTATCCCACTGGCTGAAAACAGCGGACAAATTATCGCCATCGGTACATGGGTAATACGTACCGCGGTCAATCAGCTTAAACGTTGGCTCGACAGCGGGCTGCCACCGATGGTGATGGCAGTCAATTTATCAGCAATTCAATTCAAACACCCTGATTTGCCGGGTCTGGTATCAAGCATTCTCGAGCAAGCCCAACTGGCGCCTGAATATCTGGAACTGGAGCTCACCGAAGGTGTGGCCATGGGTGATCCAGTGCATGCGATAGGGATTATGGACGACCTTCATTCTCGTGGCGTCAGAATGTCGATTGATGATTTTGGCACAGGTTATTCATCGCTCAGCTATCTCAAAAAATTCAATATCTATAAGCTTAAGATTGATCAGTCCTTCGTCCGGGATATTGCTACAGATGCCGATGACAGTGCGATTGTCAGTGCGATTATTCAACTAGCGCATAGCCTTGGTTTCATTACGATTGCAGAGGGTGTGGAAACGGAAGCACAGCGAGAATTTCTACTAAAACAAGGTTGCGATGAATTACAAGGCTATTTATTTAGCCGGCCTCTGATGGCACAAGATACTGAACAATTTATCAAGTTAAACCAACAGCAGACTGATTTGGGCTGAAGTTACTACATGTATCCAACATACAAATAATGCTTGTAGTTTGACCTATTCAGTTTATATGCTAACGTCTTCAATACACTTTAATAAAAACGCGTACGCGATATGCAGACTAGTATGTCTCGCAGATATGACGCTAGTTTTCAGCATGATTAAGGATCTTGTTCGAGTTCTAATTGAAATATTGTCGATGCCATTTTCGGTAAATCGATTTAGATAGTAAAGGCGAAACGAAGCAAAATGCTAACCACTACAGCCAATCAAGCCCCGGTAGTTTCTTTTTCAGACAAAAAGGTACTGATACTCGATGACATGCCCGATATGCGCACCACCATGCGCAATCAAGTTCAGTCGCTGGGAGTCAGTAACGTAAGCTTGGCCTCGAACGTCAAAGAAGCGCTTAATCAAATTCAGCAAAAAAACTTCGATATTGTTTTGTGTGACTACTATCTTGGCGAAGCGACCGATGGTCAGCAGTTTTTAGAATATCTGCGCACGAACAATGCCATTAGTCGCGCCACCTTATTCATCATGATCACTGCAGAGACTGGTTTTAATAGCGTGATCACGGCAGCTGAATGTATGCCAGATGATTATTTGCTCAAACCATTCACGGGTGAAACGCTAAAACTACGGCTCGAACGCTTACTCGAACGTAAAGCACGACTTGCCGCAATCGATAAGTTACAAGACAAAGGCGCTTGGCCAGAAATCATAAAAGCCTGCGACGAGATTATCGCCTGCAAAGATAAGTACATTGTTGACGCAATGCGAATTAAGGGCAATGCCCTGTTGATGCTGCATCAAACCGATGCTGCAATTAACTTTTATCAAAATGCTTTAAAGATGCGCGATATGCCGTGGGCGAAATTAGGTTTAGCGCGCGCACTCAAGTTCAAAGGCGATGGAGAACAAGCTGGTCAATTATTAGAAGGTCTGATTACAGAAAATCCACGTCTGCTCGCTGCTTATGATCTATTAGGAAAAATTCACAGCGAATCTGGCGATGCAGAGAAAGCCTTAAATGTGCTCGATAATGCTTGCAAAATTGCGCCCCACTCGCTTGCTCGCCAACGTTCTATCGCCAATCTGGCAGAGTCAACTGGCGACTATAGCAAAGTAGATAAAGCACTCAGCGTGGTCGTTAAACAGACCAAAAATTCTCCATTACGAGATCCCAAAGATTATGCCAAACTAACAAATGCACTAACAGAAACGGGCGAATTAGAAAGAGCCGTCAGCGTCATCAAAGAAGCAAAAGATCATTTTAAAGAAACCGCCGAAATGAAATTTTTGGCCGCATATGAAGCCGTGGCACAAAGCAAATTAGGGAATAAAGATCTCGCAGAAAAAGCCCTTGAGCTGGCGCTGACCGATGATGGCAGCATTCCCACCGAAGCAACCAGTCTAGCATTGGCAAAGGCTTGCCTAGCACAAAACAAAAAAGACCTGGCGTTCAGCATTCTCAAATCGGCAGTACAAAACAATCCCGATTCAAGCAAATTACAAGACGACATCGGTATTATTTTTAAAGACCATGGAGGTGCCGACGTTGCGAAACAATTCATCGAAAGTTCGGTAAAAGAAGTCATTAATCTTAACAACGATGCGGTACAAAAAGCCCGTGCTGGCCAATACGCTGAGGCGGCGACCATGTTGACTGAAGCGGCTTTACGCCTACCGAATAATTTACAGATTTTATCAAATGCTGCGCTGTCAATTTTGATGGACATCTTTACCAATGGCTTTGATGCAAGCAAGTTTATTCGCGCCAAGCAGTTTCAAGATGCGGTGGTTAAACAGAATGATCAGTATCCCAAACTCGCCGAAATTAATGCTTTTCAAATTAAGATTCAAGGTAAATATCGACAGGAAATCGGCGAATGAAAACAAATGACATCTTTTCCGAAATCGCCGCCTTACATATTCATGATGTTAAAAATAATCTCGCGCAACTTGCGGCAGAAGCCGAAGCGCGTGGTGATATCAGAAACCAGGATCTCGCGCTGCGTTCATCAGAAACGCTCACGCAATTACTGTGTTTTTATCGCTCTGAAACGCATAATCTGCACGTGCAAATCGAAGCACAAAATCCGCATGAGTTGATTACTGATATCGTCAATGTTTATGCAAATTCAAGTCGTCTGCCCGCCGGACGCCTGGTTGAGATACAACTCGCGCAAGCGCCAGAACTGTGGTTTTACGATGCAAACTTAATTCAAATGGTACTTGCAAATGCTTTACAAAATGCCTTACGTTTTGCGCAGAAAAAAATTATCATCAGTGTGACTGCGCAAACTGATTATCTTGAGATTTGCATTCAAGACGATGGCAACGGTTATCCAACAACGATGTTAGAGACGCAAATAGAGCACGTCCCAGTGAGCTCTGGCGGCACCGGTTTAGGTCTGCGTCTGGCCCATCGCATCGTTGCCTTGCATACAAATAATGGGCGCGCGGGTGAAATTATTCTATCGAATCATCACGGTGCAAGATTTCAATTACGATTGCCTTGAGTCCCCCAAGCAATCCGGTTTTGCCTTATCTTATTCCGGTTTTAGAATTTCAAAAGCATCCAAACTGGACAAGCATTGTGCCCAGTATTTCCCATAGGCTGATCAATGTAAGTAAATCCCATTTTTTGATACAGACTTTGTGCTGCTCGCATGTTGGGCAGGGTTTCTAGATAACATTGGGAATAAGCCATCGTCTTGGCATCTGCAATGCAACGCTGAATCAATTGCTGACCTAATCCCAAGCCTCGTGCTTGTGGCAGCATATACATTTTCTGTAACTCGCAAACCTCAGCGGGGGCGCCAGGCAAGCTACCAAATCCACCGCCTGCAACAAGCTCCCCATTAAGCTCAACAACATAATACTTACCTTGATCTTGCTGATAATGTTGGTACATGTAGTCTAAGGAAGGATCGGCATAAGCGGAGCCCACTTTCGGCACTTCCATTTCGATCAAAACTGTACGAATCACACTTGCGATTGCAGCGTTATCTTGTTCTTGGATTTCACGAATGAGGGGAAAATTTTTGGTTAAAGTACTTGAAGCAAGATTCATGAACGGAACACCATCAAAAAAGTTTGGCCGCAGTGTCGACAAAAAAAACGACAGATATGCATGATATCTGTCGCTCCTATTTTTTGAAATACGAAATTACTATGCCAAACTGCAATCGCTAGAATTATTTCACTGGCACGTAATTGACGGGCACCCAAGCATAGCCCTTGCCTTCGCTGCGCAGATAGCCCAAGCCGGGAAATGAAAGATGTGTCGCGCCTACCATATAGCCTTGTTTAGCGGCATCTGCGTAGGCTTTCAGTCGTTGCGCCATTGCCGCTTTGCTGTCGCTATCAAAAGAAATTGTCACCGTTGGGTTTTCAAATTGGACTGCGGCGACATGCATTAAATCACCCCAGAGCATCAGTTTTTGCCCCTTGCTTTCAACCAGATAAACGCTGTGACCCGGCGTGTGACCACGTGCAGCAAGCGCTTTTACTCCAGGAACTAATTCAGTATCACCGTTAAAACTTTTGAACTTCCCCGCTTTGAGATAAGGATTGATGGAAGCCATCGCGCCTTGAAACGCGCCCTTCGCATCTGCCGGCGCTTTATCCATATTGGACTGGCTTAACCAGAAATCCGCATCATGTTGATCTGCGCGCACGATTGCATTGGGAAACGCAAGCTGATCGCCGTTCATCAATCCACCAACATGATCGCCATGCATGTGTGTGATATAGACCTCATCCACTTGCTCGGGCGAATAACCTGCAGCTTTTAAACTGCTTGCTAAACGTCCAAGTGTTGGGCCAAACAGTGTCGCAGCACCTGTATCAATCAGCACCAGTTTACTTCCGGTGTTAATCAAGTAAGCATTGACCGAAGTTGCCGTTGGCGTACTCAAATGATGCTTCTGCAGAGCTTTGAGTGTTTTTTCTGGTTTTGTATTGGTTAACAATTTATCGACAGGTAATGCGACGACGCCATCGGACAGCGCTGTTACTTCAAAATCACCTAGCATCACACGATAATAACCAGGTGCCGCCGACTTCGTCATTGGCGCATCGGCATAGGCTGGAACGCTCGCAATGCTTGTGACCGCAGTCAATGATGCTGCCGCTAAAGCGATACTGGATAAACGAAATTTCATAGATTGCTCCCCATGTTAAATTAAAAATACAATAATAAAGCTAGCACCTTTCTAACGAAGAGATTTAGCTTTAGTTCAAAATCTAAGCCTGTTGATTATGACGACATTTACAAAACCTTGCTGAGCATGAAACGGTTCACGATTAAAGAAAACTAATAGGTCTTACACAAAATTGCGCTCGTTAGAGCCTGCCCTCGAATGCCTTAGTCGGGGGCACGTCGCCGAAGACAGTACATTTTTACGACGAGGCAACTGCAATGACGCTAGTGTGTGTTTTGCGTAAGTCCTTGCTAATTTCCAAATAGACTTTTCAATAAATCTGTCGCCTTATTTTTCTTCTCGTCTTTTTTCGGTGCGGTTTTTTCTCCCATGTCGCCCATGCCACCTAAAATAGAACTGAAAACTGACTTCACTCGTACTTTAGTTTGCCAATCTGGCTCCCACGCGATTTTAGGATCTTCGGGGCGTGGCGGATAGGCAAAATACGCATCCGAACCATAAGCAATCATGCGCAACATACCTGCACCGCCATCGGGGAAGATGCCCTTAGGCACCGCGCATTGGGTTGCGCTGGCTGGCAGGATAACTTTTTCTTTGATCCATTTATCGATATCTTGATTCGACTGATAATCAATCAAACCAAAACCAAAATCCGCCAGCTCACTGGATGTCCAGACGATCATTTCGCCGCTCGCATTCTCGCCAGAATTGCCATCGGCCTTGCCACCCATTACCGTCACAAAATAGCCACGCGCATGAGGGATCGTTTTCCAGTCTAGGGCGATTGCGCCGTCTTTTTTGCTTTGTTTGAGTTCTATGGGGGGCATCAAATCCTGCGGTTCAGCTAGACTGACCTTAAAGCTTTCGGGTATCCCATTACCGACAAAATTATGTTGCCCTATCAGCGAAGCGGTGTCAGGCACTTTTCTATCATCGACTTTGTTTGGCCAAGCTGGATGTCCGGGTTGCGAGCGTGCGCCTTTGGTGGTTTTGCCGCGCATCACAAAGAATTTGGCATAGTCATCCATCGAAGCCGTCGCCACATCCAGCGTGCGCGGTTGTCCCGGGCGTATGGTTTCACCACAGCCCCAGTACACAGAAATTTTCCCTTTAGGTTTTTCATAAGTAGGTTCTACCGGAGTTTCATCGACCGGCACATGCACAGGTTTTTCTGGCACAGGTGCGTTCAGTTGCAGACTCTCGCCTAAACTCATTACGCTAGGGATGAATTGTTTGGCTTCGTTCAAGCCCGGATTTTTGCTGGTGTAGACCGAGACATCAACATACTTACCACTGGCGAATCCTAGGCTGTGTGTGTTTCCAAAGACATTACCACGATCACTGGCTCCCCCCATCGCCCCTTTCGCCATGCCAGACAAGGCTCCTAAAAATCCACCGCCCGATTGCGCACCTTGCGCCGCTCCCGCCATTAAATTCCCGCCCGGCATATCACTGCCACTGGTCGCCACATCGATGTAGGCTAAAGCAATCGGCGCTTTGACGACTTGCACGATTTCTTTGTTGGATGCAACGGTCTTTGTTGGTGCTGCGGCCTTATTCTTAGTTTGCGCAACAGCGACTGCTGGCAAGCTAGATAAACCTGCCGCAATGAATAACAAACCGATAGTGGAAGTATGCTGAGGGATAGTACGGACAGAACGACGAGTTTTCATTGTTGACTCCTATTCAATTAAGCAATCAGGAAAGCAAGTTGACATTCACATTTCTAAGCACTTCATCATAGCTCAAAAAATAGGCAACTCGTCAAAAGCACTCCTGCTAACTGTGGCTAATGCGGCACTTTGCATGTGAGAACCAAAATGCATCCGCCATTTCATTGACCTAAGACAAAGACGTGGTGCGCGCCTGTCGCTACCATCTTGCGCATGAAAACACTCGATCTCGTAGCGCCTGCTGGTAGCCTGGTTGCACTAAAAGCAGCAGTCGACAAAGGCGCGGATGCCGTCTATTTAGGTTTACGCAATGCCACCAATGCACGTAATTTTGGTGGCTTAAACTTCACCGATGCCGATATCCGGCTTGGCGTCGAATACGCTCATCAACGTGGCAAGCAAGTGCTGTTCGCCATCAATACTTATCCGCAAGCACAAATGGCGCACGAATGGCGCGCCGCCATCGACACTGCGGTACTGCTGGGTGCCGATGCGATCATTTTGGCCGATCCAGGTTTAATGGCTTATGCACGTCATCGTTATCCTGATGTGCGTTTGCATTTATCAGTACAAAGTTCATCCACCACGGTAGATGCAATTGAATTAATGCGCGAACAATTTGGCATACGCCGCGCCGTTTTGCCACGCGTATTAACTCTGACTGAAATCGAAAAAATTATTCGTCAGACGGATGTTGAAATTGAAGTATTTGGTTTTGGCAGCTTGTGTGTGATGGCCGAAGGACGCTGCTTGTTATCGAGCTATGTCACTGGGGATTCACCAAACAATAAAGGGGTCTGCTCACCCGGTCATGCTGTTAGTTGGGAAGAAAAAGACAAAGTCTTATCTGCACGATTGAGCGGCACTCTGATCGACCGCTATGCGCCCAACGAAGCTGCGGGTTATCCAACTCTATGCAAAGGCCGCTTTGAAGTGGAAGGGCAAGTTGACTATGCATTGGAAGAACCGACCAGTTTGAATGCAATCGGCTTATTACCGCAGTTGCTCAAAATGGGCGTGAAAGCGATCAAGATTGAAGGTCGTCAGCGCAGTCCCAATTATGTATCGCAAGTGGTGGGTACTTTGCGCGCGGCATTGGATTCCGCAGAACGTGATCCTGAGCGATATACGGCGAGGCCAGATTGGAATGCGACTTTGGCGAAACATGCTGAAGGAGCGCAGGTGACGCAAGGGGCATTCGAGCGGCCCTGGAAGTAAGAGTAGTTTGTAAATCCAATCTCAGGGCGCATTACGGCGTTGCCAATGCTCGCAATACCGACGTATTGCTGTGCTTGGCGCCTTGTACTGCATCCCTGACATTGAATTTCTAAACTACTCTTGGTGTGGAGGATAACTCTATTTCTGAGCACGATTAAGGTTCATTGAACTCACAAAAATTCCTCGAACCAAATCCCCTCTCCCGCAAGCGGGAGAGGGCTAGGGTGAGGGAAGTTCAGAAAATATAAATGTATCGAGATACACCAACTCACAACGCTGCTAATCGCTCTCCCATTTGTTTGAAAATATAAACCTAAAGAACCTATGAAACTCTCACTCGCGCCACTGTCTTATTACTGGTCTAAAGAAGCCACGATGCGCTTTTATGTGGAAGCGATGCACTGGCCTGTGGATATTATTTATCTGGGTGAAGTCGTTTGTTCGCGCAGGCATGTGATGCGTTTGCCGGATTGGATTAGCCTGGCGAAAGCTTGTCGTGATGCGGGTAAGCAGGTGGTGCTTTCAAGCTTAACCTTGATCGATAACGAAGCTGATCGACGTGCCATGCATAAATTAATTGATGCGGCACTCGCTGAAAATTTTCTGATCGAAGCGAATGATTTTAGTGCTGTGCGCGCAATGCAAGGACGCCCCTTTGTCGCTGGCCCGCATTTAAATGTCTATCACACCGGCACCTTAAATTGGTTGCGTGACTTAGGTGCGATGCGCTTTACGCCCCCAATAGAATTAAGCGGTGCCGATCTGGCTGCCTTACAGGCACAACGTCCAGAAGGTTTAGAAACCGAAGTCCAAGTATGGGGACGCATGGCACTTGCCTTCTCTTCCCGTTGTTTCACTGCCCGCCATCACAGATTGCGCAAAGATAATTGCGAGTTTCGCTGTGAACATTACCCCGATGGATTGGCGTTACAAACCCGCGAGCACAGCGATTTCTTAACCATTAATGGCATACAAACTCAAAGCGCAAATTGCCTGGATTTAAGTCCACAAATCCCTACCCTGAAGAATTTGCAGGTCGATATCTTGCGTCTGCAAGTTCAATCCAACAACATGGAACAAATCGTCCATGCCTTCGATACCGCACGGCGACGTGAACAAGCGGCGGTGATTGAAGCAACATTCCTACCGCCGCAATCGGAACGCTGCAATGGCTATTGGAACGGCAGTTCCGGCATGCAATGGCAAACAATACCAATTCAAGCAATTTAAATTTATTCTATGATGAACTTCACTGATTTCCGCTTTCCCGTCGTATTTGGAAAAATCGGCCAACGCCTGCCCTCACCTGTGGCGGGCGCACCCTTAATGTTGATGTTAGAGCTGGCGCGACAGCGCAGCTGGCTGATAGCTCCAGAAAATCTCTATGACAGAACGTTTCAAATCCACGTCGAAGATCTTGGCTTACGCCTGTGCTTTCGTTGCGGGAATGGCCGCTTTAAAGCTATCCAACAACAAGCCACCGACGTCAGCCTCAGCGCCTGTGCAATGGATTTTTTAAAGCTAGCAACTGCCTTGGAAGATGCCGATACTTTATTCTTCCGCCGCCGCTTAAAAATCGAAGGCGATACGGAATTGGGGATTGCGGTGAAATACTGGATCGATGCGAGTGAACGTCCGGCTTGGTTGAATCGGCTTGCGGAAAAAATAGGTGCACAAGTAGTGTAAAAATCACGTCAACCGTAGGGTGCGCCTTGCACACCAAACCTTTTTCCCTATCATCAAGGCCAGTTACAACTACAACACGGTGCGCACGGCGCACCCTACTAGAAATCTTTAAGTCTCCGACCTACTACAGGCGGCCTTGAGCCCGTAGGGTGCGCCGTGCGCACCAGATATTTATCTCATTCCCCAACGTCGATCCTTGCTCAATCATTGGTGCGCATGGCGCACCCTACTCGCCGAAATTAATTTTTCCGTTTTCGTCAGAAGCGGTTCCCCAGTTGTGGGGCAATAGTCCAGCTTTGACATAGCGATGAAAACTTGAATAAGGCCAATCAACGACTTTGTCCACGTATTGATGTTTCAAAGGGTTCCAATGAATATAATCAACATGACGTTGAAAATCATCTTCATCACGGATTTGGTGTTCCCAAAATCTTCTTTGCCATAAATCGCTTTCCCCGCGCTTGTTGCGGGAACTGGATAAATGAGGAAGTGGAACATTCTCAGCACATGCTTGAGAAACCTGCCGTTTGATCATGCTCCAACGATTTGAGTAGCAATGATCATTGTTTGGCAAGGTCCAGATGCAATGCATGTGATCATGTAATAGGACCAATGCATCGATAACAAATGGGTAATGAATTCGCGTTGACGTAATTGCCTCGCGCAATGCTCGGCGAATTTGTTCGTCTAAAAAGATAGGTTTGCGGGCATGGCTGACGACAGTAAAAAAATAGCTCGCACCGGGAGTATAGGCGCGTCGATAGTGGGACATGGCTTAATGGCAAAAAAATATGAAGAGTGCTTTAATATTAAGTTTTAGTCAATTAGTATTAGCAATTTTACTTTGTAGGGTGCGCCGTGCGCACCAAAACATCATCGCAATCACCGACACCAGTCGCTACTGAGACTTGGTGCGCGCGGCGCACCCTACGGATAGCATCCTTGGATTCTGATAACGATCTCCAGATTCTGCGCTCTTGTGTGTATATCTTGTTCTCGGTCAATACACAACTGAGTGTTTGAGATTAAGCTAGTCATAATTTAATTGCTAAACCACTGTCATGAAACGCCTAGCCCTCTCCCCTCACCGCCTGTATTTTTTTCTTGGTGCCATTGCTGTATTGATTTTATTTTCATGGTGGTGGTTGCATGTGCAGAGTGGTCGCAGCTTGGCTGTGCCTTTGCATGCTTTGTTGATGCCTTTAGGCGTATTTCCCCTGTTTATTTTGGGCTTCACTTTTACCGCTGGACCAAAGTGGTTGGCAGTGGATGAGCCTCCGCATAATTTCTTACTGCATGGTGGTACGTATTTTGGTGGTTTGATGCTGGTCTTAGTCGCCTCGACTTTGGAATTGCCACCTCTGCGTATGTCGGGCTTTGCGCTGATGTTGGCGGCGTGGTGTGCGGTGACTTTGCGTTGGGCGCGGCTGGTGATCCAGAGTCAGGTCAAAGATAAACGTCATCCACAAGCTTTGCTACTGGCAATGACGGGTGGCGTGTTGGCGATATTCTCTGCATTTTTATGGAGCGCGGGTTTGAGTGATGCCTGGATTGCAGCACGTCAGTTCGCCTTTTTTGCCTTCCTCTTGCCGGTGTTTTTGACTGTCTGTCATCGTATGCTCCCGTTCTTTAGCAGCAATGTGATCAAGCCGTATACGATGTGGCGTCCTTACTGGCTGTTGGCTACCTGGATCGCTGCTTGTTGGGGACTCGCGATCGCAGGCATTTTGGGCGCGCATGTTATTGAAGCATTGATCGCCAGCTTACTCAGTTTAAGTTTTGCAAATACTTCATGGCGCTGGGGTCTGTTCCGCAGCTTGCAGAATCGTTTGTTGGCGATGTTGCATTTGTCGTTTGCTTGGCTGGCGATTGTGTTCGCGTTGCAAGCAGCAAGTGCATTTGGCGCGCAAATTGGTTCTGCGATGGTGCATGCATTAGCTTTGGGTTTTATGGGAACCATGCTGGTTGGCTTTGTCAGCCGTGTGAGTTTTGGTCATAGTGGCCGTCCTTTGCAGGTCAACAATTTGTTATGGGCGATTTATCTGGCCTTGCATGTTGCAGCTTTATTGCGCGTTGCTGCCAGCGTGACGGCGACCCCACAGATGATGACGCTATCCGCTAGTGTCTGGCTAGTATTGTTACTGACTTGGGTGGGCTTGATGCTGCCGATTTATGTGAATGCCCGCGCGGATGGCCACCCCGGTTAAAATCACTGCCTTCAATCAGAAATATCCGGTGTCATAGCGGTGGTGTCATAGCGGTGGTGTCATAGCTGCTTGATATTCAACATCAATGCGCACCGGAATCATGTTATGTTTATGCTCGTTACCACTCTGGCATTTACTTACTCATGCAAGCTTTATCCTCCAAAGAAATCAGCGCGGTTCGTGCTGAATTTCCCGCCCTACAAATTCCCAATCAATGTATCTTTCTCGATAATGCTGGCGGCTCTCAGGTCTTGAAGCGTGTCGCAGATCGCATTCATGATTATTTGTTGAACTCTAGCGTACAACTAGGTGCGACGTATGCAACTTCCACCATCGCAAGCACACGCGTGACAGAAGCCAGGCGTGCCATTGCTGAGCTCATCAATACCCCGGATGATCGTGAAGTGGTGATGGGTGGTTCGACCACGGGCCTGATGTTTCAACTGATACAGGCTATCCTGCCCAATATCCATGCAGGTGATGAAATCATCCTCACAAACACTGATCACGAAGCGAATATCGGTGCCTGGAAGCGCCTGCAACAAGCTGGCGCCGTCATCAAAATCTGGCAGGTGAATCCAGAAACTTTGCAACTCGACTTAAACGTTTTAGAAAAATTACTGAGCACCAACACCAAATGGCTGGCGATGACTTATGCATCGAATGTACTCGGCACAATTAATCCAATTGCTGAAGTTGCCCGTCGTGTGCATGCAGTTGGCGGTCGTGTCTGCGTCGATGCGGTAGCGTATGCGCCGCATCGTCTAGTCGATGTACAAGCCAGCGGCGCTGATGTGTTGGTCTTTAGTTTTTATAAGGTATTTGGTCCGCACTATGCGGTGTTGTGGGGTCGGTTCGAGCTCTTGCAGAGTCTCGCGAATTTAAATCATTTCTTTATCGCCGAAGACAATCTGCCGTACAAACTACAACCGGGCAATGTGAATTTTGAATTGTCGTACGGCTGCCAAGGAATCGCCGATTATCTGGTAGCGATGGGTGAGCAATTTGGCGGAAGCGGCGAGCGCCGTCAATTAATGCAATACGCGTTTGATAAATTTGAAGCGCACGAAAATTATTTGGCACAACGATTACTGGATTTCTTAAATTCGAAATCCAGTGTGCGCATCATCGGGATGCGGCAAGTTCATGAAGGCGACGCTAGTCGTGTACCGACGATCAGTTTTATCGTAGAAAATACGCAATCGGAAACGATCGTAAAACACATCGATCAATTTAATATCGGCATACGCTTTGGCGATTTTTATGCGCGACATTTGATCGAGGCCTTAGATCTGCAACAGTACGGTGGAGTCGTGCGGGTATCGATTGCGCATTACAATACGGTAGAAGAAATCGCGCTATTGATATCGCACCTGAACACGATTATTCCTTAATGTAAAGATATTCCAGCCATGCCCTATTCACTCGACAAATTATTGGTTATCGGGATTTCATCGCGTGCCCTGTTTAACTTGGAAGCGGAGGAAGCCATTTTCCAGCAGCAAGGATTAGACGCTTATCGCCAGCATCAATTAGCGCATGAAAACGAAATTCTCAAGCCTGGCGCTGGCTTCGTCCTTGTCAAAGCTTTGTTAAAACTCAATCAGCTAACGCCCGGACAAAGATTAGTCGAAGTCGTCATCATGTCGCGCAATTCGTCTGAAACGTCTTTGCGTATATTTAACTCAATTGCCCATTACGGCTTAGATATCAGCCGCGCAGTGTTGGCGGGTGGTGCGTCACTTTCTTCTTATTTGCAGGCGTTTAATGTCAGCCTATTTTTATCCTTGCACGAAGACGATGTGCAAGCTGCGATCAATGCTGGGGTAGCATCCGCACTGCTGTATCAGTTAGCAGAAAACGTCGCCGACCTCGATCAAATTCGCATTGCCTTTGACGGCGATGCCGTGATTTTTTCGGACGAAGCAGAAAAAATCTATCAATCACAAGGCATAGAAGCCTTTGAACAACACGAGCGCGAGAATGCAAAAAAACCTTTACCCGAAGGTCCATTCGCGCGTTTGTTAGTTGCCTTATCGTATATTCAGAATAATTTCAAAGCGCCCGATGGTCGTGCTTTACCTCTGCGAACTGCTCTGGTAACTGCCCGCTCCTCACCGGCGCACGAACGCGTGATACGCACTTTGCGCGCCTGGAATATCGCGATTGATGAAACCTTCTTCATGGGTGGCGTGAATAAATCTGCGGTGCTGGCGGCATTTAAGCCGCATATGTTTTTTGACGATCAGCACGGACATTGCATGCATGCGTCTAGCGTCGTGCCAACAGGTCGTGTGCCTTATAAACAATAAAGGATTAGCAATGCGTGAACTAGTTATACCAATTGAGAACGCCGGCGATCCAGACGCAACAGAAATGATCCGTGTCTGGCTGGGCAATGGCTCCTGCAGTATTTCACTTCTGCTCGGCATGTACGAAGATGCAGAAGATTGCGAGATTGATGAGCTAGAAGTCTGGGGCAATATTTTGAGTGACATCGCCCAACACATCGCCCATGGCTTCAAACAAAGCCATGACTGGGATGAAGTAAAGACCATGGCAAAGTTGAGACACCATTTTAATCAGGCGATCAAAGAACATGCGCCAGGACTTGAAGGTCATTACATCAAGGAACATTAAACAAAGTAACGATGCAGAATTTCAATATGGTGGAATTATTCCTTTTTTTCACCAAGTCATAACTTTATGTCCTTTGTTGACTCTGTCTGAATTGGCTACACTACAATCAAGCTGCTCCTTGTATTTTCACTTCACCATCAAAAATAATAGAACGCTATGACAAGCAACATCCACAAATTATTAACTGAACTCGGCGTTAATCTGGCTGACTACCAAGGAAATGATATTCCTAGTACGTCACCGATCAATGGTTTACTACTGGCTAGTTTGCGCGCCGACACCGAAGAACAAGTAAAGCAAAAAATCGACCGCGCACACGCCGCTTTTCTGGAATGGCGTAAAGTGCCGGCACCTCGTCGTGGTGAATTGATCCGTTTATTCGGTGAAGAATTACGCACGCACAAAGCCGCCTTAGGTCAAATCGTGACCTTAGAAGCGGGCAAGATTTTGCAAGAAGGTTTGGGTGAAGTGCAAGAGATGATCGACATCTGCGACTTCGCAGTGGGACTGTCGCGTCAATTATATGGTTTGACGATCGCTTCTGAGCGTCCAGGACATCGCATGATGGAAGTCTGGCATCCAATCGGCGTAGTGGGTGTGATTTCCGCGTTCAACTTCCCGGTCGCTGTGTGGGCTTGGAATGCCGCACTCGCCTTCGTCTGCGGCAATAGTGTGACTTGGAAGCCTTCCGAAAAAACACCTTTAACCGCAGTTGCTACCCATGCCTTATTCATGAAAGCCGTCGCACGCTTTAATTCGACTAGTGCTACTGGAAATGATGCACCAGAAGGTTTAGCTGAATTGATCATTGGCGCCCGCGATACCGGAGCACAAATGGTAGAAGACAAACGTGTCGCCCTAGTATCTGCCACCGGCAGTACACGTATGGGACGTCAGGTAGCCGAAGTATGTGCCAAGCGTTTGACACGTACCATCTTAGAATTAGGCGGCAACAACGCCATGATCGTCGCACCAAGTGCTGATCTGGAAATGGCAGTACGTGCGATTACCTTCTCTGCCGTCGGTACAGCAGGTCAGCGCTGCACGACCTTGCGCCGCTTATTTGTCCATGACAGTATTTACGATACGCTCGTACCACGTTTAAAGAAAATCTACAAAGCGCTACCTATCGGCAATCCTTTAGAAAAATCTACACTGATCGGCCCACTGGTTGATCAAGCCGCTTACGAGGCAATGCAAACTGCATTAACTGCAGCAAAAGCAGAGCAAGGCAAGGTCTTTGGTGGTGAGCGCGTAGTCGTTGCGGGCGCTGAGTCTGGCTACTATGTACGTCCTTCTATCGTCGAAATGTCTAGCCAAACAGCGCATATGCATCACGAAGTATTTGCACCGATTATGTATGTCGTCCGCTACACCGATTTACAGCAGGCAATAGACTGGAACAACGAAGTACCTCAAGGTTTGTCCTCCAGCATATTCACTACCGATATGCGTGAAGCGGAATTATTTATGTCTGACGTCGGCAGCGACTGCGGTATCGCCAACGTCAACATCGGCCCATCAGGCGCAGAAATCGGCGGTGCGTTTGGCGGTGAAAAAGATACCGGCGGCGGTCGTGAATCTGGATCGGATGCATGGAAAGCGTATATGCGTCGTTCTACAAATACAGTCAACTACAGCCATTCTTTGCCTTTGGCTCAGGGGATTAGTTTTGATATTTAATATTTGATAGAGAAGTTTTTTAAAAGCTTGAACCGCAGAGGCACAGAGTACGCAGGAGATCTTGTTTTCGATTTCAAGTAAGCGTTTGGAATTTGTGTAATCGTTGGGTGGCGCCCTTCTTCCGCTGGGGACGATGTAATTTGTGTGTGGCAGAAAATGGGATAAGAATTGCGAATGTCTGAGCGAAGCGAGTTTTCGCAATTCCCCATTTTTTGACATGCACAAATTATGCTGAAGCGTAGCGTAAGCACCCGAAGGGCAAGTCTGCGGTCGCCTTTCTTTTGCTTCCTTTTCTTTGGCGAAGCAAAGAAAAGGAAGTGGCTGCCGGGCCACCCCCGGCTTAGTTCTACGAAGTGCGAACATTTCAAGTAACACCAAAAGTAAACCAACAATGCAAACCATCACCCCAGCGCAAGCATTAACCTTAGTCGAGCAACACTGGCACCTCAGCGGCACTGCCAAAGAACTTCCCTCTTACGCTGACCGCAATTTCAAAATCCATACGCCACAAGGTAATTACGTCTTCAAAATTGCCAATCCCAACTGGTCGTATGCCGATCTGGATATTGAAAACGCAGCTCTACTGCATCTCGCCAAAACTTGTCCCGATCTAGCTTTGCCACAAGTGATGTTAACCGGATCTGGTCAGCACATTTTGCCGTACTCCACGGCCAGCGGTCAGGCTTGTCACATGCGCTTACTTAGCTTTGTTGAAGGGAATATTTATGCGAATGTGGCGATTCGTGAAGATATCGATCAAACTTACCTGCAAACCAGTTTGGGTATCGCAATTGGCAAATTAGATCGTGGCTTACAAGATTTTCAACACGCGAGCATGGACAGATATGTGGATTGGAGCATTAGTAATTTGCCCGATTTGCGCGATGAAATAGCACATGTAGCGGAAGACGATTTACGCGAATTAGTAACGCGCCATACCAATTATTTTGCCGAACATGAAGCGACTTGGAAACGGACTTTGCCAATGTCGGTGATCCACAATGATGCCAATGATTTTAATGTGATCGTCGCCGCCAATGTGACAGATCCAAAACCGCATGTGAACGCAATTATCGATTTTGGCGACATGTGCCGTCACCTGCGCATCGTCGATCTCGCGATCACTATCGTGTATGCCTTGCAGCATGTGGATGAGGATCAAGCAGTGCGAGATTGCATGCTGGCGATACTACAAGGCTATCAATCGCAATACTCTTTGAGTAAGCAAGAAATCCAGATTATGTATCACGTAATCATGGCCAGATTGAGTCAAAGCATCTTGATGGCAACCCGTGCTTATCGCCACAATCCCGCCAATGATTACATTTTGGTTTCGCAAAAAGGCGTGCGTCGCCTGATACGTCAACTCGATGCTATGAATTACCAAGAATTACAGCACTTATTTTTAAGCGTACTTTAAATTCACCGATAGATCATCATGCCCACAACTGTCGCCCCTATTCCCAATCGCAGCCCAGAAGACATCATCGCACTGCGTCGCCAGCACTTAAATCCCACTTTAAGTATGTCGTACAAACAACCGTTAAAAATGCTGCGCGGTGCAGGTGCTTATTTATATGATCAAGATGGAAACGCGTATCTCGACATGGTGAACAATGTCTGCCACGTTGGGCATTGCCATCCGGCGGTCGTCGCCGCTGGTCAGACGCAAATGGCACAACTCAATACCAATACACGCTACCTGCATGACAATATTGTTGAATACGCCAAGCGACTAAGCGCGACTTTTCCATCCGAATTGTCCGTCGTATTTCTGACTAATTCCGGCACCGAAGCGAATGATCTCGCTTTACGCATCGCCAAAACCTATACCCAAGCGAATGACATCATCGTGGTCGATCATGCCTATCACGGTAATTCACCGACCATGATAGAACTTAGTCCGTATAAATTTGACGGCAAAGGTGGGCGCGGTCGTCCCGCGCATATTCAAGTTGCCGAGATTCCTGACGATTATCGTGGACGTTTTCGCAAAGACGATCCTGAAGCTGGCGCACATTATGCAGAAGACCTGCAACGCGCAATTACAGCGATCCACGCTCGCGGTGAAAAGCCCGCCGCTTTTTATTGTGAATCAGTCTTAGGTTGTGGCGGTCAAGTTGTCCTCCCCAAAGGCTATTTACCAGCAGCCTACGCCCATGCACGCGCCGCTGGCGCAGTTTGTATTGCGGATGAAGTGCAAGTCGGCTTTGGCCGCGCAGGTGATTATTTCTGGGCATTTGAAGCGCAACGCGTTGTTCCGGATATTGTGACCATGGGCAAACCTATAGGCAATGGACATCCTATGGGCGCGGTAGTCACTCGTCCCGAAATTGCACAAGCCTTTATCACCGGCATGGAATACTTCAACACCTTTGCCGGCAATCCGGTGTCTTGTGCGATTGGGCTCGCGGTACTAGATGTGATTCAGCAAGAGCACTTACAAGCACATGCCAAACAGGTTGGCGATTTCCTTTTGCAAGGATTGAACGACTTAAAACAACGCTACGACTTGATTGGCGATGTCAGGGGAATCGGATTATTCATAGGCGTAGAACTAGTTAAAGATCGCAACAGTTTGGAACCAGCGACTACCGAAGCCAACACAGTAATTGAATTCTTAAAAGCACATCGCATCTTGTTATCAACCGATGGACCTTACGACAATGTCTTAAAACTGAAACCACCTATGGTGTTTAGTTTAGCGAATGCGAAAGAGTTTTTATTGCGGCTGAATCAGGCTCTTTCGTCCGTTACTTAGTGAATTTTCTGATCCATAAAAATCGACGTTAACTGGTTTCCGACCAAAGCGGAGGTCGAAGAATCTAGCTTGTGGTTTCATCGCCCAAAGAGATGTCTTTATGAATAGCAAACCAACTACAACCTCATTCAAAGACACCCTATTACCGTAGTTAAAAACAAACAATACGCGAAGATTCCACTGTTTTTTGGAACTATTATTACAATTGGAACTCTGATCGTTCTCATTAGTGATAAATAATTTTCGCAATATTACTCTTCATTTAAAACATCTCTGGGGCAGAACACGATGAAAACAAAATTGAACATGTTGATTTTGGCAAGCAGTATCGCCAGTATCGGAATTAGCGCCACAGCATGCGCACAAGAGAATCTGCCATACCAAAAACCACCACAATCTATTCTTGCCTTAGCGGATGTCGAGCGTGCCCCTGCAGTGAGCATGGACTCAAAGAAAAATATGATGTTGTTGACTTATCGCAGCACCTTCAAAACTTTGAATGAATTAAATCAATCCGAAATGCGTCTGGGCGGTTTGCGGATTAATCCTGTAACCAACATCTCGAGTTCAGTTAATTACATCAATAATGTCAAGTTACGCAAAGTCAGTGATAGCGTAGAACAACAAGTCAAAGGTTTGCCTAAAGACGCACTAATTAGCAATTTAATGTGGTCACCAAACGAGAAAAAAATCGCCTTCACACATACCACCAGCAACGCGGTAGAGCTGTGGGTGATTGATGTCGCCAGTGCGCAAGCAAAACGTTTAAGCACTGCTAAACTCAATGCGAATTTGGACAACCCTTTCGTCTGGTTCAAAGACAGTGAAAATCTCTTAGTCAAAGTATTACCAAAAAATCGCCCTGCCCTTCTTGACGCAAGCAAGGATTTACCAACGGGTGCAATTATTTCTAATGCTGATGGTAGCGTGTCACAGAATCGCACTTATCCAGATTTATTAAAGAATCGCAATGACGAAATCAATTTCGAGAACATTGCCAGCTCTGAATTACATAAGGTACATGTCAGTGGAACCAGCACTTTATGGAAAAAAGCGGATATGTACGCAGGCGAAAGTTTTTCTCCTGACGGTAAGTTACTGATGTTGACGACGATTCAAAAACCGTTTTCCTACATCGTTCCTATCAATCGCTTCCCTAGCAAAACAATCATTACTGATATCGCTGGCAAGCCAATCAGAACAGTCAATGAAGTCCCGCTGACAGAAACAATGCCAAAAGGATTCAGTGCAACACGCGAAGGCAAACGCAACATGAATTGGCGCGCGGATAAACCAGCAAGCTTGACGTATGTGGTGGCACTCGATGGTGGTGATCCTGCAAAAAAGGTAGATTTTCGCGATGAAGTTTTTAGTTGGGATGCGCCATTTGATCAGGCGCCAAAATCACTGATTAAAACTGTGCAGCGATTCACGAACATCGTCTGGGGTAATGAGAAATTGGCAGTGATTACGGATTCTTGGTATGACACGCGCAATGAAAAAACTTACTTCTTTAATCCGTCGAATCCAGCAGAAAAAGCACGTTTAGTCTTTGATCGCAACTCACAAGATATCTATTCAAATCCAGGTCGCTTTGAAACCAAGCGCAATCAATATGATCGCCGCGTTCTGGCAATTGACGATAACAAGGCCTATTTGATTGGCGCTGGTCACAGTAAGAAAGGCCAATTTCCATTTATCGATGCGATGAATATCGATAGTTTAGAAAAAACGCGTCTATACCAATCAACTTACACAGATAAGATTGAAAATATTCAATCCATAGAAGACTTTGCAAAAGGCGACGTGCTGGTACAGGTTCAGTCAAAGAATGAATACCCTAACTTCTTCTTCCGTAATATTAAAAATAATCAGTTAAACGCGATTACCCAGTTCAAAAATCCGTATGAAGGATTAAAAGATGTTTCGAAAGAAGTCATCAAATACACACGTAAAGATGGCGTTCAACTGTCTGGCACTTTGTACTTACCAGCGGGCTACGACAAGAGCAAAAAGGAAAAATTACCACTCTTAATCTGGGCATATCCTGCGGAATTTAAAGACAAAGATTCTGCTGGTCAAAGCACACATAATCCGAATGCGTTTACTGCGCCAAGTTATGGCTCATTCATCTATTGGGCGACGCGTGGTTATGCTGTGCTAGACGATGCCGCATTCCCTATCGTTGGTGAAGGCAATACCGAACCAAATGACAATTTTGTACCCCAGTTAGTGGACAATGCAGAAGCTGCAATTGATGCTGTCGATGCGCTCGGCTACATTGATCGCAAACGAGTTGCGGTAGGTGGTCATTCCTATGGCGCATTCATGACCGCCAATCTGTTGACTTACTCAAAGTTGTTTGCATGCGGCATTGCGCGCAGTGGCGCTTACAACCGTACCTTGACACCATTTGGATTCCAACGCGAACAACGTAACTATTGGGAAGTACCGGAAGTTTATACAAAGATGTCACCGTTCATGAATGCAGATAAGATGAAAACACCTATCTTGTTGGTGCATGGTGAGGCAGACAACAACCCTGGTACTTTCACGCTGCAAACGGAGCGTTACTTCCAAGCGTTAAAAGGCTTAGGTGCGCCTGCTCGTATGGTGATTTTACCGAAAGAAAGTCATGGCTATGCTGCGAAAGAAAACATCTTGCATCTACTGTGGGAACAAGATCAATTCTTGGAAAAATGCTTGAAGAAATAAGCTCAGAAAATAATTAAACAGAATCTTGGCAGGAATTCAGTTCCTGCCGAAACTAAAATCTCGATGCAAGCCAAGTTTGCATCGAGATTTTTTATTTGCTTACTTGGATTCCCAAACTCTGTGGTGTGACATTCGGAATAGCTTCGCACTCACTAATCAATACATGTGGCTGTCCGTCACAGACAAACACATGATGCTTACCTTGCGGGGTGCGCTGCGCTTCACGGAAAATAAAAATCTCACCATCACCATTACCGCGCACATCATCAAAAATACGGTTCAACAATTTCAAAGGAAATTTAGCCCCACTCTTTTGCGAGATCTTCTTATTAATCGCTTCGGTCTTGCCGTAATTCACTTCACGTGTACGTTGATTCCGTACAGCATGCAGCATCAAATATGTCGGTTTGCCATCACCGCTAGGCAATAAACTACGACCATTGCCTAATAAGAATGCAGCTGCACAAGCAGATGCACAATAGCCAAGGGCTTCGGTACGCAACTGATGACGATGAATTAGCACCTCAAGCTTATCCAAGATAATCGTCGCGGCCGCGCCAGCGCCAGGAGAGTCTTCAAACTGCAAAGTGTTCACCGTGATTTGAGACGTGTCCAATACCGCTTGAACTTGCGCAATACTTGTCAAATTCAACTCGCCCGTCAGCCGTAAGCGCGTCTCATCATTCACAATTTTGTATGATTTGATAGCCACCAATAAAATGACAAACATCACCACCACTATTTCGGCAATCACCACTTTCCAAGAAATTTTAAACTTTTGCAATTCACATTCTCGTTATACTAATTGTTCTCATTATTCTCATTGTGCTGCCTTACTTTCCAAAGTCAGATTATCTTCGATATCTCGGCAATTACTAGTTAAAGATGTTGTATTAACTGAGTTTCGATAAGCAAATGTAATCGCTAGCGAGAAAATGTACCGAAAAAACACATATTTTTGAACATCAGGCAAAAAAATAATTTGCACCAGAAAATAACATCCCCGCAAATTGACAAGTAGTAACTTCACCATTTTGCACCAGTTCTGGGAATCTCAGGTTCGCAAAATATTTTTTTGCACCAGATAAATGCAGCGCATAACTGCGTCTGCACATTATACGATTCGCGAATAATCCACATACGAAATCGCAATTTCGTCAAACGAAAATCCGCAAGTATATTGACTCCATCGACCTCGCAATGAACACCGCAGATGCACTACTAGAGCATCTGGGTTTAACCAAAAGTTAGCGCGAAGTCGTCCTATTTCTTAACCTAAATGGAGCTGCCATGAAAAACTCAACACTCGTCTCTCGTACTTTAATTGCTTTGTTTTTGAGCTTAACGTCCATCGCTGCCAGCGCAAATGAAACAAGTAATCCTTGGATTAACAATGCCTGCAGTGCGCCGGAGTATGACAGCAGCATGCTGCGCGGCGAAGAAAAAGGGATCGTTAAATTACGCTTTGTTACTGACAGCATTGGTAATGTTGTTGATGCAAAAATCGAAGAATCTAGTGGCTACGCCAAATTAGATCGTGCGTCGATGGCGGCACTCAAAAACTGTCGCTTCACTGCAGCGAGTAATAACGAGAACATCAATACAAGCAATGCGGCAAATTCACCAGAAAACAAAGCATCTCGCTTAATCAGCTTTACTTGGGCGATTAAATAACGCATCCAACAAATTCAGATTTGGACTTTGGACAGGTAGCACAGAATTGTGTCTACCTGTTTTTTTATACGAATTTATTCGATTCGATATTTGGTGCGCTTCGATATTTGATTCGATTCAATATTTGAAATGTGTGATGCACTTCAGGATAAATTCACAAACTAAACCAGTGACTGGTGTGACGCCTTCAGCGTTGAGTTCTGTGGCAACTTAAACGGCGACTGCCATTGACGAATCCAAGCTGGGAATGCTTCTGCAGGCATTGGTCGCGCAATGCCATATCCCTGCGCACTATCACAGCCTATCGCCAGTAATTTCTCGCCAGATTCAATACTTTCAACGCCTTCGGCAATGACACTTCGATTAAATGCCGAAGCCAAACCTATCACGCCATGAATGATCGCCAAATCCCCCTCATCATCAAGCATGTCACGCACGAAACTTTGATCAATTTTCAGTACTTCGGCTGGTAAGCGTTTTAAATAACGTAATGATGAATATCCGGTTCCAAAGTCATCCAGTGCAAATCGTATCCCCATTGCCTGGCAAAGATGTATAACTTTTGACACCTTCTCAATATCATCAAGTGCACTACTCTCTAAGATTTCTAATTCTAATTTGGCATATAGCGATCTTGGATACGGTGATAAAAGACTTTCCAAACGTTGCGTAAAATCTGGCTGCTGCAATTGCAAAGCTCCCACATTCACGCTGACTGAAATCTCTATCCCTTGAGCATGCCATTGCTGAAGTTGCGCCAGCGCTGTCGCAATGACCCATTCACCTAGTTCAATACTAAATAAATGATTTTCAACAGCGGGTAAAAAATTGGCTGGAGTTAATAAGCCTTTCACCGGATGCTGCCAGCGAATTAAAGCTTCAGCGCCAAACACCTGACCCGACCGCATATTCACTTTAGGTTGATAATACAAAACAAACTCACGATGCATCAAGGCGCGCTGAATTTGCGTCAGGTCATCTCTTTGCACTTTGATCGCCGTGTCTTGCGCCACATCGAACAGATGGAAACAGTTTTTCCCGGCTTGCTTAGATAAATACATCGCCTGATCTGCATGCCTGAGTAACTGTTCCGCATCAACACCATCTTGCGGATAAATGGTGACACCGATACTTGCACTCACTTGTAAATCAACGTGATGCAAAGTGAGTGGCTCCGCGGCAGCACTGAGTAAACGACTTAAAATTGGTTCACAATCTTTGCTATTCTCAAGATCAGTCAAAATCGCCACAAACTCGTCGCCACCGATGCGCGCCAACGTATCGCCTTCACGCAAGGCCGTTCGTAAACGCCCTGCAACCGCAATCAAGAGTTCGTCCCCCATACTATGACCATGCAAATCATTGACCGTTTTAAATCCATCCAGATCCAAAAATGCCACTGCCAGAGAATTACCTCGACGCTGACATTGAAGCATCGCTTGTTGCATGCGATCTGCAAGCAAGACCCGATTAGGCAGATGCGTTAAGGGATCGTAGTGAGCAATATGCTCCAGCATACCGTTTGAACGCTCCAACTCAAGGTAGGCATTATTTAAAGCCAGCTGCGACATTTTTTGCTCAGTGATATCTTGAAAAATACCCGTCAGGCGAATTGCTTTTCCATCTTGCATAGTGACATGGCAAGTTGTCCGAACAATGATCTTGCGCCCCTTTAAGGTAAATTTCTCAAGCTCTAAATCATATGCTTCACCACGCTCAGTTGCATGGGCTAACGCTGCCTGCAACCTAGTTCTCGACTCAGGTAAAAAATAACTGATTCCTGCATCTACGGTCGGTGTAAATTCTGCTGGACTTGTATCATGAATCCGATAGGTTTCCTCAGTCCATGTCAGTTTTCTTGTTTGTAGATCGATTTCCCAACCACCAATCTGCGCAATTGATTGGCATTCCGCGAGAAATTGTCTTGAAACCTCTAAATCTTGTTCTATGCGTTTACGTTCGCTAATGTCTTGTGCTGTGCCAGTTAAAGCAATCAAAGTTCCAGCAGAATCGAATAAGGGTTCACTCTTTGCTTCTATCCATAACATTGCACCATCTTGCGAGAAATATCGAAAATCTAGCTGACATGCACGCTGCCCATCTAAGTAAGTTTCGTATACCGCGATAAATTGGGCTTGATCTTCAAGGTGTACCTTCGCTATCAATTGTTCAATTGCAGGCGGAGTAGCATCTGCATCAAAGCCAAAAATCCGATACATCTCCGCTGACCAGACCGAAGAATTCGTTTGCAGATCTCGTCGCCAACTACCAATCTTTGCACGCGCCTGCGCTGCAATTAAGTTACGTTCGCTATCACGTAGTGCAGCTGCATGTTGCTTACTGAGGGAAATATCGGTATTCGTACCAAACCATTGCAATACCGCACCAGCCTGATTACGCAGCGGTAATGCAGAAGCTAAGTGCCAACGATATTCGCCATCATGTCGACGTAAACGAAACTCAACTTCGTAAGGACTAACATCGGATACCGCCAGATGCCATCGTCTGCGCGCTTCTGGCAAATCATCAGAATGAATCAGGTGCTCCCAGCCTGATCCAAAAATATGCTCAGACGGAACGGCAAAATATTCCAGCGTACGCTGATTGACGTAGGTAATACCACCTTCAGGATTGGCGGTCCAGACTTGTTGAGGAATCGTTTCTATCAACGTGCGAAAGCGTTGTTCACTATCTTGTAAAGCCTGCTCGATGTTTTTTCTAGCTGTAATATTTCGGCTAATACCAAACACAGCAACAATTTCACCAGATTCTGCACGCACCGGACTGGCGCGCATTTCCATCCAGGTTGAACGCCCTCTTAAACCTGTAATTTTGAAGCTCAAACTAAGCTGCTCACCGTTACAGACACGACGATGCATATCAACAAATGCGGGCCGATACGCTTCATCGACCAAACTATCAACACTGACATTGTGAATCTGTTCAAATCGATCAGCCTCGACCAAGGCCAAGCCAGCCGTATTCATTTGCATTAATCGACCGTCTAAGGATATTAGCTTCAAGCACTCTGAGAAAACATGATGCAAGCTAGTATCATTGATGATCTTAGTCAGATTAGAGAGTAGATTTGGCATCGTTATTTTTTGTCTTATCTTGTCCTATTGAGACCGATCACTACATGAAAAAAACGTTCGAGGATATAGGGTTAATTGCTTACCAATGTTTGCAATAGTTTCTCACAGACAAGGGAAGGATGCTATACAACATACCCGAATGAGACAATTCAAAGGTAAAAGACATAAAAAAAACTTGAAGCATCTATCCAGACGCTTCAAGTTTTTTTATTCAGGCTATAACGACTTGCCTTGATAAAATTAAGGCTGTGCTTTTTGTAAATATTTTTGCTGATATTTCTCAGTCAAACGTGATTGCTTGGTACTGGTATCAACTGCCCTTCCTTGAATATACACTTGCTCAACTTGTGTTGTGGTCTCCAAGGGATCGCCATTGGTGATAAAGAAATTCGCCAACTTCCCTGATTCCAATGAACCCAGTTTATCGGCAACACCAAGTATTTGGGCCGGGTACAAAGTAATTGCCTTTAAGGCTTCTTTTGCATCCAAACCAAACGTTGCTGCGACAGCGGCCTCGTACGGCAAATTACGCTCGTTGGGAGCATCGTCATCGGTACCAGCACGGGCGATGCAAAATTGCACGCCTGCCTGTGCTAGTTTGGCTGCTACGGTGTAATAAGCATCGTAATCAGCCCCGCGACGCATTGGCAATTTATGAATGCCGGTCACAATCACTGGCACCTGCTGCTGCTTTAAGAGATCCCCTAACACTGGGGCATCAGCACCGCCAACGATGACGGCTTTCAATTGATAGCGTTTAGCGAAATTTAAAGCGAAGCGAATCTGATTCACATCCTGCGCATGAAAAAATACCAGACGTTTTCCTGCAATTGCAGGCAACATCGCTTCCCAACGCACATCAATCTTCGTACCATCATTTTGCGCACGCGCTTCACGATAAGCGATTGCAGAATCAAATGCCTCTTCCAGCATTTTTAGACGCTGCGCGCTCGCTTTGCGGATTTCTTCTAAGCGCGCATCAAATGGTGCGGGAAATAACTCAGGATTGAAGCGTAAATTGGGTAAGCTGATATGCAAACCCACCTCTGATTGCACCGACATTTCTTCCCACGTCCAACCATCTAGCTGAATCAATGCTGAAGTGCCGTTAATTAATCCCGCTGGCGAATTAGGCACAGACAAAGTCGCCAATACCCCATTTGCTCTTGCCGTCGTGATTAATTCAGAATCAGGATTAACCGCAACTAATGCACGTGCATTAGGATTAATTGCACCGGCTTCCGCATAATCCAACGTGGCACGAACGGATTGCACTTCAGCCAAACCCATCACGGTGTTCGCAGCAATCATTCCTGGGTAGATATGCTTACCACTGACATCAATTACTTTCGCATTTGCCGGAATCGCGAACTGCGATCCTAAAGCCACAATGCGTCCTTTATCAACCAACATATTGCCATTGGCGATGGATTCCCCACTTACCGTATGCAATGTCGCGCCCTTAAATAGCAGAGGCGTTTTCTGGGCCGCAGCCGGAACATTATCTGAGGCTTGCGCAGCTCCGCCAGCGCTCAAGAATAAAAAAACACTAGCGCCAAAAACTTTGGTCAAACGACGAGTCAGTGAAGTTTTCTTCATCATATTTTTTGTTTGTAGAGTTAATTTGGAAGAGTATATTTTTTCTAAGTGATTCATTACTCTGCTCCTGTACATTCATGCTCTTCAGCACCCACCCAATAACCCGTACGGTGCTTGCTAAGCATGTGCATCCAATGTTGCAATTCCAAATAGGCGCGATTTGCTTCAAGCATTTCAGCCGCAGTTTTCGGCGCACTGACTTTTTCTGAAACAGCATCTTTTGCACGGTTCGTAGGCGCTGCCTGCGGCGTACGTGAAGCAATCACACTCGCAGCAATACGTTGACGCTCTTCTTGCGTTTGTTGACGCAAGCGTGCATCACTTGACAAGTCAAAGTACCGGCGACCATCAATCCAAGTTTGCTCAGCCCGACTAAACGTCGACAAGGGACTGGTATTCCAAATCACAAAGTCAGCATCTTTACCAATCTCTAATGACCCAGTTCTATCATCAATCTGCAATTGTTTTGCAGGATTTAAGGTCACGAATTTCAAGGCTTCTGTTTCAGACAAACCACCATACTTGACTGCTTTTGCAGCTTCGGTATTGAGGTGACGCGCTAACTCATCGCTATCAGAATTAAAACTCGTGACGACACCCGCTTTATGCATCAATGCACCATTAAATGGCACTGAATCACTCACTTCCATTTTGTAGCCCCACCAATCAGAAAATGTGGAACCGCCAGCGCCAAGTGCAGCGATTTCATCAGCAACTTTATAGCCTTCCATCACATGCTGGAAAGTACCGACCAATAAGTTAAATTCTTTCGCCACACGTGCAAACATCAAAATTTCATCTTGACGATAGGAATGAATATGGATCATGCGTTTACGATCCAGCAATTCAACCAAAGTATCCATTTGCAAATCGCGACGAGGCTCCACCATCGTTGATGGTGATTTACGCCATGCCTCACGTTCCGCTTCGTATTCACGTGCGGCTAAGAATCCGCTACGCAATATTTGCTCAACGCCCATACGTGTTTGCGGATAACGTCCAGTCGCATCATTACCCCAGTTCGATTGTTTAACATTTTCGCCAAGCGCAAATTTAATCCCGGGGAAAGCGCCGTCCAATTTCAATCCTTCGGCATCAGATCCCCAACGCATTTTGATCACTTGATTTTGTCCGCCAATCGTATTGGCAGAGCCATGTAAGACATTCGCAGTGGTCACACCACCAGCTAATTGACGATAAATATTGATGCTACTTGCGTCGATGACATCGCCAACTCGAACTTCTGCGGTAATCGAGCTACTACCTTCATTAACACCTTGCATCATCGCAGTATGAGAATGTGCATCAATAATGCCTGGACTAATATGCTTGCCGCTTGCATCAATGATTTCTGCATTTGCAGGGGCTTTCAAATCCTTACCAATTGCACTGATTTTGCCGTTAAGGACTAGCATATCGCTTTGCTCCAATTTGCCAGCTTTTCCACTGGTCCAGATGGTTGCATTTTTGAGCAAAATCGCAGCTGGACGTTCAGGTGCGTTTATCGCATAAGGACCTGCTGGATAAAGTTGGTTCCATACCGCTGCTGGCTTTTCTACTTTTGCTGGCGTGGTATCGGCGGCGACAGCTTTTGCCCGTGTTGCGCTCCAGCTGACTGCCTTGCCCTGCCCTTGCTGAATAGTACCCGTCAAACTATCGCCACGTCCTTCAGCAATAATCGCCGTATCTGCATAACGCGCTAATAGCTGATTATCACGCAAATTAAGGTCAACATTCACGCCATCGATATTCAGCATCGGTTTCGCAGCGACGCCTGTGATGTTCCAAACTTGGGCCTTGCCGCCGGCGTTGACATTCCAGCTACCGCGTAACTCGAAACGATTATAGTGTTCCGTCACAAAAGGCTTGCCATCAACAAAGGTAATCTCAATATTCGCTTTGTCATCGCTAAACATATCACCACTGGTCACCACAATATTAGCGAGATGACCTGGTGTTAAGCTACCGAGTCGTTTTTGTTCACCCAATAATTTCGCGGGCGTGGTCGTCAAACCTGCTAAGGCTTGCTCTACACTTAAACCTCGACGAATTGCCTGACGCAGACGATTCCAGAAATCTTTCTTCGGATCTTTTAAGCCTGCCGACGTAATCGCAAACTCGACACCAGCTTTATCTAACATCGCCAAATTTGCCGGAGCTTGTTCCCAATGCTGCATTGCCTCTAAGGAGGTATCCAGCAACATATCTGGGTTATCAACCTCAGGTGCGTTTGGAAACAGCAGTGGAACGATGACTGGCATACCACCGGTTTTTAAATGCTGAGTACGACGATATTCATAGCCATTGCCTTGCAAAATCACGCGCAATTTAAATTCATCACGAATTTTCGCCACGCGTTGATAAGCTTGCTCATTATCTGTCGCATAAATGATCGGCTGACGACCAGCGAGAACAGGCTTCAACGCGTCTAAAGATTCATTCAGTTGCGGACGCTCTTGTTTTAATTTGCTGTCTGTCGCACGTTGATACCATTGTGCGTCATAAAAAGTTTGTCTTACTTGGGCGATCACCCCCATCAGTGAACCGGGATAACCAACACCACGTCCGAACTCAAGTTCGTTTGCCAAATGTTGTGCAACGCGTGCATTCAGCACCACGGATTTTGCATTGTCGCTGCCATTCAAGTTTAGCAAAGCACTTTGACCGCGAAAAATACCCGCGCCGGGCGCCGCTAAAACAGTGGTAAAACCTAATTCGCGTACAGCCTTAATCTCATCAGCACGCAGTTCTAATTGATTAGCCACATCTTGCTCGGGTCGAACCCGAAAATTTTCACTCGCTAAAGCGCGGCTGTTTAACACGCGTTGTGCTGGAGGGCGTGCAGCGGCGCCAGGTCCAGACAAAACAGGGGCCGGCAATAAACCTGCTGGCACACCCACTGTACTCGCCATATCAATAAAACCTGGGTATACCGTACGTCCGTCTAATTTCCAAACCTTTGCACCTGTTGGAACAGGAAGATTTGCGCCAGCCGCAACAATCACACCATCGCGCAACACCAGAGTTCCGTTCTCAATCACTTTTCCAGGTGCAACGACCAATCGCGCTCCGGTCAAGGCATGCCAACGAGGATTACTTTCGCGTAGTCCTTCTACTCTGGCGGTTGCGATCTGTGCACTGGCACAAACCGATGCCAAACTGAGTGCACTAAAAATTACAGCTGAAACAGGCTTTAGTCGCCAACAAACTTGCATATCGTCTCCTCAAATGGAAGCAAAATCACCGCGTCCATCAAGCTCAGTGCAATGATGGGCACATCATGTTATAAATCATTAATGAAAATTTCTTGCTGGAGTGGATTAAAGAACAAAGGCACCGATCCACTTTGATTTTCTCTACGTAAGAAATGATCACGAAGTGGCTTTGGACATGAAAACAGGGAATAAATTCCCTGTTTTCAACATACATCACGTAGAAAATTGGTCTGATTGTATGCTGGCAATGCAGCGGCAGGAACTGTCAAACGAGCTAACTGACAAAATACAACATCACTCGCACTTAGTCGTTGACAACAATACTTCGCGGTACTCGGAAGGTGTCATTCCAACGGTGGACTTAAACATTCTTGAAAAAGCACTGTGGTCTTGATAGCCACAGGTCGCAGCAATATCGGTAATACTACGTTGGCGATCAACCAGCATTCCCGTTGCTGCATCCAACTTTACTTTAATCATAAATTGGCGCGGTGTCAGCGAGAAAATTTTATGGAAATAGCGTTCAATTTGCGCCACTGATAAATTGGTAATTTGCTCCAACTCGACCATCGGCACAGTTTCGCCGAAGTGCGTGTGAATATGTCGAACCGCCGCGGCAATTCGGTGATACACAGGATGCCGTTGATCAGGCATTCCTAAATCGCGAGAAGTGCCACACAACCCAATGATCTGATGATCTTTGTCGCGCAATGCGATTTTATTGCTTAGACACCAGCCCGGATCACGATCGGGATACAGATGCAATTCAAGCTGATCCTTTACATCGTAGCCCTTGTGTAAAACCAACTCATCTTGTTCGCGATAAGTTTCTGCCAAAGAGGCAGGAAATACCTCGTCAGCTGTTCGCCCAATCAATTGTTCCTTGTCTTTAAAGCCGCAACGCGTGACCAAAGTTTGATTTACCACCACATAACGTCCTTGTATGTCTTTCACAAAGAACACCAGATCTGGCATCGCATCAAATAGCGGCTCCACAAAGAACGCGTCAGCGATGCTGTTGGCTAGAAGCTGTTTGCCAGAGTTCTCAATCAAACTCAATTTAGTTCGCATAGTATTTTGTAACATAAGTAAAAACCAAATTAATATAAATGCTGCATATAGAACATATATCAGCTTTAATAAAAGAATATCGCAAACCAAATAATTATTTAAATTTCAACTTATATTATCCTAAATAAATCCAATTGAGTAGCTTGTTTGCAACAAAATTCTCCGAATTGAAACAATTCTGCACATATTTATGATGACGAGACCTCTACACAACCGTCGCGAGCGGTTGAAGTTTAGATCGAGAAGCGTAACCGTGCTGGAGCGCAGCGACGCATAGTCAAATTCGCAGATTCAAACTTCGGCCATGCTTTAGCTTGTGCAGATATCTCATGACTAAATGCATCACTAAATGATTAAAACTTAGTCAACATAGACTTAACAAAGCGAACAAGACAGAGATTATCTCAAAAAAATCATTTCGACATTTTATAAATATATTAGGTGAATGTTGCACTGTTGTTGTGCGCAATCAAGATCAAAAACCGTCAATTTGAATATCCGACAAAGCATAAAAAAAGCACTGTCGCTTTTTTTGTATGAAAAAAAGGCCAAAATTCAAAAGAAAATTGAGGAAAATTGGGCTAATAACTTATAATCCAATGATAAATTTCACAACAGTCATTGTATGCAATCAACTAAAGTCTCAACACCTGCCAAAATGCGTGCTGCCGATATCGCTTATGTTGCGATTGAAAACATGATCGTGACCCTGCAACTCAAACCAGGTGCACCGATCGTCGAATCAGAATTAATTGATATCACCGGATTAGGACGAACACCATTACGTGAAGCTTTAATGCGTATGTCGTCGAATGGATTAATCGTACAGTTGCCTCGACGTGGATTGATCGTCAAAGATATTGAAGCAGCTGAACATGTCACTTTGATTGAAACGCGCCGAGTCATAGAAAAACTCATCGCCAGCAGCGCTGCCAGACGCGCCACACCCCAATTGCGTGAAAGTATTTTGGCGTGTGGAGCGCAAATGGTGGTTGCGGCTCACAATGGTAAATTGGATGAGTTTATGGCCGCAGATATGGCTTTAGATCATGTTGTACATGAAGCCTGTCGCAACCCTTCCGCAGTTGCAGCAGTCATTCCTTTAATTATTAAATGCCGTCGATTCTGGTACGCTTATCAACACGAAGGTGATATGCACGAAGCGGCGCGCTGTCACATGTTATTAGCACAAGGCATCGCCGATGGTAACGAAGAAGCTGCTGCAAAAGGCGCAGATAACTTAATGGATTACTTGGAATCGTACACACGCAAAGTGATTAATGGTTAAGTTCCTTGTGTTATGTTATGTTATGTCGTGTTGTGCTGAGCTGAGCTGAACTGACACCGGCAAGACACAAATCTAAAAACAAAAAAGCTGCACAAGTTTTTATCTTGTGCAGCTTTTTTATTGAACAAAATTTTATTGAGTGAAAAATTATCTGAAAAAATCTCTTAAAAAGAATCTCTTAATATCTTTAAACGGGAGAGAAATTTTCTCGAACATATTTAAGGGCGCAGCTTTGCCAATGGATCACCCTTACGCCATGTTGGTTTCTCTTTCGCATTCGCGATTTCGTAGCCAAGTTCAAAGGTAAATTGCGTTTGCTGTTGCATTCCGCTCAAATCCCAACTGGCATCATAACGATCACGCGGCGTATGGTAATCATTTTTAAAGTGCTTCATCTTTTTTGCGGATTGATCAGGCTCGTGCTGATAATGAAAATGACCGTCGCCAGAAAACACCGCTGACCCCACATTAAATGCTGGGATGCCGACCCGCGCAAAACTGAAATGATCGGCACGATAAAATGCTCCACCTAAATCCAGCACAGGGGGGGCAATTGCCAAACCCATTTTTTTCGCGACTTTCACAGCGCTATCATAGAGTGTACTGCGCTCGCTGCCGGCAATTCCTATGTCCTTCGTTTTGCCAACAAAGTTCATGCTGTCTAAATTCAAATCCGCGATGGTATTCGCCAACGGCCATGCAGGTTCACGCACATAAGCTAAACTCCCCAGCAAATACTGCTCTTCTGCAGCTGGCCATAAAAATATCTGAGTTCGCTTAGCTGGTCGCTTCACTGCCTCTTGTGCCATCGCCAATAAAGCCGCAGTTCCGCTCGCATTATCAATCGCACCGTTCCAAATCTGTGCTGGTTTTCCCGGTTCTTCCACCATCCCCAAGTGATCCCAGTGTGAGGAATAAATGACGGCTTCATGCTTCAAACTTGGATCGCTACCTGGCACCATACCCATGACATTAAATTGTTCAACACGACGCACCTTGCTCTGCACATTGACCTGAATCTGCGCCTGCAATGCAATGGGGCTAAAATCGCAGCGCTCAGCCGCTGCTTTCAAAGCATCTAACTCGAATCCTGCAACTTTAAAGAATGCTCTGGCGCTGTCCTCTCGCCACCAGCCCTCAACTGCATTACCTGCGCCAGCTAAATTGAATCGCTCATGACTAAAACTGGTTTGTGGCACATTCCATCCATATGCAGCAGATTCCGTTGTATGCAAAATTAAAATGCCCGCTGCACCTTGACGTTTCGCCTCTTCAAACTTATATGTCCAACGACCATAATAAGTCATTGCTTTGCCTGCAAAACGATGTGGTTCTTCTTTTGTTGGCTGTGGATCGTTAGCCAACATGATCAAGAATTTACCGCGTAAATCTTGTCCTTTGTAGTCATCCCATTGTTCTTCTGGTGCACGTACACCATAACCAACAAATACCAGCGCGGCATTCACACTGTTCTCTGTCTTTCCGTTGGTTGCACTAAGCAAAACGTCGGCACCAAGCTCTGGCGAAATCGTTTGTCCTGCAACAGAAAGTTGAACCTGACTGGAAGGCAAGGTCTGAGAACCGACCAAATTAACCGCTTGTCGGTAGGGAGACTTTTGCTGAGGGTACATCGGCTGCAAACCAATCAGTTTTGCCTGCGTTTCGAGATAGGCGACGGTCAGATCACCACCTCGTTGACCAGTGCCGCGTCCTTCTAGTAAATCATCAGCTAAGAATGCCAAATGGGCACGTAATACGGGTTCTTTGACGACAGGCGCTTGCAGAACTTGCGCCTGTGCAGAACATACAAATGAAGCTAACAACAACCCAATCAACACACGCATAAACCATCCCTCATTTTTATTTATATTTAGTGAATATTTTTTATCGCCGACTTCGGCAAACGTTTTACATTGACGAGAGCGCTGGCCAAAAGCCAACGCTTAAAGCGAATCATTTTGTAATTAGTATGTCCGCCTTCAGTTCGTGGCTTTAATAGCTGTAAAAGACCACCCTCAGTAACTCCCATTGCACGTTGCTCTGGAATTTTCCCATACTGAAAACCAAGCGCCTCAATTTCATGTTTTTCTAATTTGGGCTCGACAATACGCTCGATGTCGGTGATCGGAATCCAAACTGTGCGCGCAATTAGATAAAAACGAATTTGCCGTCCATCAAAACTATAATACTTGCCATGCCAATGCATCAGCGCTGAGCTATAGGCTTCACGTTTGATGAACGAAAACAAACTAATGATTTCTCGTGGAAACAATCGGCCCCAAATCATGCTAACCAGTAGCAAACCGATGGGACCATAGCCGGATCTCATTCTTTCGAATCCATGCCATGCGAGATAAGAAATACCGACGCTAAAGATTACTTTAGACAGAAATCGCAAAAATCTATTTTCTTCCATGAGTGGTCATCAGAAATGAAAGTAAAAACGCGGAAAATGAAGCGAAATGATGCGAATTGTGCTGATGCAGAGTCACTGAAATCTATAAACTTATTCTTCTTCGTCCTCAAGCGCATCTTCCATCATGCCAGTATCAACGCTCTTACCTTGCCCCAACAAAACAGGAGGAACATAAGTCGCCAATAAATGCTCGCGACTTGCTGGTGTTTCTAAGCTGACGCGGCCTAAAGCACCACTGCGATAATCGAGCAGCAAAGTGTGTGCGGCTTTTTCAAAATCCCAATCGCCACCTTTTAAACGGTAGGCGCGTTTTTTTGCGACCGCTTCAATCACACTTACGGCATCGATACCTTCGGTTGAGAAACCATAACGGGTCGATAAAAACTGTGGATAGCGTTGTAGTAAAAGCTCAGCCAGAAATGTTGCAACCTCTTCCTCGATCAAGGCATTCACACCAATCGCATGGCTTGCCGCCAACATCAAACCATCTGTCGGATGCTGGATCTTCGGCCACAACATACCTGGCGTATCGGTCAAAATCATATTTTTACCGAGATATAAGCGTTGCTGAACTTTCGTCACAGCAGGCTCATCACCCACATTCGCAACACGTTTTTTCAACAGAGCATTCATCAAAGTCGATTTACCGACGTTAGGAATCCCCATAATCATCATGCGCAAAGGCTTAGTCGGCACACCACGATGTGGCGCCATTTCCAAAGCATAACCGGGAACCTTGGCGACATCAGCAGGCTTTTTGCAACTCATTGCAACTGCTTTCACGCCTTTTTGTGCATTATAAAATTCCAACCATGCTTTCGTCGCATGGGGATCAGCGAGATCACTTTTGTTTAAAATTTTCAGACAAGGACGCTGACGAAAGGTCCGTAATTGCTCAACCATTGGGTTGCAGCTTGCTTGTGGGATACGGGCATCCAAAACTTCGATCACCAGATCGGTGTTTTCCATAGTCTCGGCCGCTTTTTTGCGTGCCGCATTCATATGACCGGGGAACCATTGTATAGACATACTTTTTCTTCTTTTGCGAAAATAACTTAAAGCGCTATTTTACGGACTTGCAGACATGCGCATCGAATTAGTTTGCAGTTTTCGATCAATTTCCACGCGTTTCTCGCCAAAATATCTTCTTTTGATCTGAATTCACTGAAATACTTAGTGAAACGCTGAGCACATCCACAATATTTAAGCTAATGATTTAAATAATTATTTTTGCAATTGTTCAATTTTTTGGTCAACAAATGCTTGTAACTCCGAGCTTAAACCGGATTGTAATTTAGCTTGTTTATAGGCATCAACAGCATCTTGGTTCGCGCCATCGGCTTGCAACGAGATACCCAAGCCCATCCACCAAACAGCATTTTGACTATGCTTTTTCAGCGCTTGACGATATAACTGTATCGCCTCTTTATGATGTCCAGTTTTTTGCTGAAGTGCCGCTAAAAAAGCCAGATAATCAGCTCGATCCTGCGCGAGCCCCTGATTTTTTTGTAAAACCTCAATGGCTTCATTGAGCTTGGCACGCTCAACCAATAGTCTCGCCAAAATCATAGAAAAATTTAATTGCCCAGGTTCATTCACTAATCCCAGTTTTAACTCGCGAATCGCATCGTCATGTCGTTTTGCTTCCAACAACAATGAGATTTTTAGTTGTCGTGCTGCGTTGTGCATAGGATCAGATTTTAATGCGTTATCCAAAACCTGAATTGCTTCGTTAACGCGACCTTGCTGTTGATACACGGTTGCTTGTCGATATTCCCCCTCCGCACGCTGCTGGGCTGACACTTCTTTCACCATCACATTTGAAGTGGCGATCGGTGTTGTCGACTTTACTGCGTCCTCCAATGATTTATTGGTCGCAGCGGATGTTGATTGCTTCAGTGTTTTTTGCTGATCAAGCTCAGAGTTTTTTGCTGCTATTGGCGCCTTGTTCAACTGCGTTGAGGAGGTCTGCAATGGTGTATCGTTCAAAGCTGCGTTACTAGCTTGATTGGTTCTTTTACCTTGATCGCCACGCATGCTGATGTCGTCAATCGCAGCTAATTGTGCAGAATCAACTTGCGTAGTCAATTTCAAATTCAGTCCTAATTCATTCATGACAGGACTCTGAGCATCTTGCACCTTTACTGGAATCGAGGCTGCGGGCGACGCTGTCGATATAGGAGCAACGAGCAAGGCATGCTCTTTGCTCACCGCCGGCAAGGGATTAGGTTGAAAAATGGTTTTAGAAAAAAACTTATCGTAGATAAGAAATGCAATCAATAAAAAACCAAGCCCTAAAAAAATCAGGCGCCAATATTTGCTGTTGTTTCGTACGGGTACATGGCTACCGAATTGTGCATAACGCGCGCCTGACTGTGCAGTTTCAGCTTCGCCGCGTTTTTCCAAATCTTGCAACATTTGATTGATAAGACTCATATCAAACTCATACCCCTAGTGTCCAAAATGTCCAAAGTGTTCGACCGAAGCCTGCAATCAATGAAACACCGACGAGTATCATGAGGCTAGCGAAGGTTAGACGAGAAGACAGACGTTTAAATCCTGGCGCAGCTTCGGTATCACGAATTGCGGCAATGACTTGCTGAACGCCCACATCTGGACGTCCTTCACCATAACTAAGCATCATTGCTTTGTTCGCTAAGATGTTCAACATACGCGGAACACCGGCACTCGCGACCCACAGTGCAAAGATGGCCGTGCGCGAAAACAAGCGTATTTGACTAAAGCCGGCAATCCTTAGCCGATGTTGTATATAAAAACTCGTTTCATCGAGATTTAGTGGCCGTAGACGATAGTGAAAGCTAATCCTTTGTGCCAATTGACGAATCTCATTGCGAGCCAGTCGCTTATCTAATTCAGGCTGACCAAATAAAACAATTTGCAGCAATTTTCGCTTTTCAGTTTCTAAATTGCTGAGCAAACGAATCGCCTCCAAAGTTTCCATTGGCAGTGCTTGCGCTTCATCTATGCATAGCAGAACCCGCTTACCATTTTTTGCAAGCTCCAACAAATGTAAGTTGATTGCTTTTAATACTTGATGTTGTTCGCATTCCTTTTCTTGCGGAATTCCCAAGTCGTCAGCTAACACCAGCAATAGAGTTCGGGGTTCCAAAAAAGGATTAGGAATATATGCCGTCACAAAATCGCCACCTAAGGTTTTTAGAAACTGCCGGCATAACAAAGTCTTACCGGTGCCGACTTCGCCTGTGATTTTTATAAAACCTTCGCCATTTTGTGCTGCGACCAATAAGGTATTAAGCGCTTCTAAATGGCTACCAAAAGAAAAGAAAAAACTGGTATCAGGCGTGATTCCGAATGGCGTTTCGTGCAAACCGAAATGCGATTTGTAGGTACTCATTCTGACCATGAAAACCTCTCCATAGAGATGAGCTGAGCTGATTGCATGATATTGCTTGCACGCATAATAAGCAGCCATCGAATCTCATGCTTGAATCGATCAGCAGTGTTCACTGGATTTTCTTTTCTAAACGCGTGCGCGGGGTCATTTCTTCAATTCTTTTCTGACTCTCCAATAAATCTTTTTCCCAAGCGGCATCGCTTTCCACAATCGTTGGACGAATCAAAATCACTAATTCACGCTTTTGAGAAATTTGATTGGTGTTTCTGAATAAGCCACCTAGTAAAGGTACTTCACCAGCACCAGGAATTTGAGAACGGTCATCGGAATTTGATTGGCGCATCAAACCACCAATTGCGACGATGCGCCCATTTTGTCCACGCACAATACTATCTGTTTCCGATACCACACTGGAAGCCAATGGTAAAACGACAGATCCCGCGCTACCAGCGTTCACCGTTTTTTCAATGGTCGTCACTTTGCTCACCGACGGATGAACGTGCAAAATAATATTGCCCTCATCATCAATCTGCGGTGTCACATCAAGCGCCACACCAGAGAAAAATGGTTGCACTTCGACACTGACTGTTGGAGCCGTATTGCCACCTGTGCTAACGACGCCTGGTGTGGTCTTTAAACTGGTGACAAAAAACTCATCTTTACCAACTTTCAGTACGGCTTTCTGATTATTCAATGTGGCAATACGCGGACTGGACAGCACATGTACGCTACCTTGCGATTCTAAAAATGATAGTAAGGCTGAAAAATTGGCAGTCTGAAATGCTAATCCAAAGAGCGATCCCGCTGCGCGAGACGCTGCACCTAAATTCAAACCAGTAATCGTGTCGATTCCAGTTCCGTCAGTCGTCAATCGCGTCGTGCTCAAGGTCGTACCCGGCGTCAAGAAACCAATCGACGCTGCACTATTTGGTGAAGATTTAAGCGAAGCAAACGACGCCCAATTGATCCCAGTTTGATATTGATCGTTCAATTCAACTTCCAAAATCTTTGCTTCCAAAATCACTTGTCGATCAACCGATAACTGTGTCGCCTTTAAATAAGCAGCGATGTTCCGAATCTCGTCAGACATCGCCCGCACCACCACCACGCCGGATTGTGGATTGATCACTACTTGGCGACCGTCCTGTCCGCTTCCAGCCAAAATATCTAAGGAAGCTTTCAACTCTGACCAAAAATCATTATTCGATGTCGTATTAATCTTGCTGGAGGTGACTGACTGGCTACTGCCACCAGTCGGCGCACCACCTGGTGTATTTGCTTGCCCTGTCGATGAACTACCTGTCGAATTTCCAGTCAATACCGCATCGGCCACCGAACCAGAGGTCACACGAATATCAGAACTACCTTTTCGTACTGACGCTAAATAGTTGATTTGAAAAACCCTAGTCTGCAAAGTCAACGGTTTAACGTAAATACGACTACCCTCAACTTTATATTCGTAACCATATAATTCACGAATCGCATCAAGCGCTTCAAACAAAGTCACATCTTTCAAGTTGGCAGAAATATTGCCTGTCACTTCAGGATGCACCAACATATTGTAGGGCGTGCCTGCGACGATGCCCATGAAAAATTGAGATGCTGGTGCATTGCTAAAGCTGAGATTAAAACGCTCCTCTAAAGGTTTCCGCACTGGGGGTAAATCAACATTCAGTGGCGGCAACAAAGATGCGGCCACGGCATCTGGCTCTGCCGCTTTCACATTGGCTGCTGTCGCCTTACTCATTTCACTTTTGATCAAGTCATAGGTTTCTTGACGTGAAGGTGGCATCGCACAAGCAGCGAGCAAACCTAATAGCAAAATTGATAGCCCTATTTTTTTCATGTTTAAGCCTTCTTGGTCCAACTTAATTTTGGTGTTTCTTCTCATTTGATGATGTTATTGAAGACGAGCTCATAATTAGCCAGTCTCGAACTCACCACTTACTTCAACTTCGCGCTTCCTTGACTTGGTTTTTTTCGCAAGTCAGGATGCAAACTTAAAGTCTGTAATTGCTTACCTCGTCTCAATACAACTTCCGACTCGGTCATTCTGATTAATGTCTGATCCCCAAATTTGGCGTTCAACTTCACCGCTTGTCCATCAATAATCGCTATTTTACGATTTGCCGAAATCAAGATTGACTGCAATACCGGGCCAACTTCCTGCTCTGTACCTCCACCCGGATTCAAGATACTTGCTGGCGGTCTGGTAGGATCAGGCAAATTTTGCGAAATTTGCGGCTCTGCCCCAGCATATAAATTGATGCTAGCGAACAATAGACATAATCCGAACATCGGAGCGATTACAAATTGAGCCATTTTTTCTCCAGACTCAAAGTAAATATTTGCAGACTCAAACTTGCTTTTGGATATTCAAGCACATTCAAGCTCCCACGGCTCCAATAAACTTGTTCAGGCATCGCTTCCAGTTCTTTTATATAAGCCAACATGTCGAGGTAATTCCCTTCTAATACCAATTCAACTTCATGCTTATAAATACTAAGTTCATCTGTATTAAGCGTGCCAATTTTGCTGCCTGAACTTGAAGGCAAAACTTGATTAGCCGTTGAAACTGTATTCGTAGCCGCCTCGATTGCACTAGCGCTAGCATTCGCTGCGCTATCTGAAGTTTTTGCAACATCGAATAAGTTCACAACTGGAAAACTCTTTAGCGAAATTAATTGCAAGCGTTTGTTCCGCTTCAAAATATTTTGCAATAGCGTGTCCATTTTATCTGGCGCAACCAAGTTCTTTTGCAAGTTCGATAGATCGCTGTCCATTAATCGCAAGCGAGCCTTTGCCTCATTTAATCTGGCTTTTATTTCTGCATCTGGATCGCCTCGCATAGCACCAGAAAGTTGCGCGAGCTCCTCTTGCAAAACACCCATCTGCATTTGATGTGTATGCTGCTGAGTCTTCAATGTCTTCTGCAACTTTAGTTGCGGTTCAATCAAAAAAGTAAAACCAATCATCAGAACACCGACACTGCATAGCACGAATAAAATCGCGCGCTCTCGCATCGACAAAATATCTATTTTGCGCAAAAAACTTAACCATATTTTTTTCATTGTGGTTTTGCTCCTGCGGTTTTTTCTTTATCAGCTTTGTCAGCCATGCCTGATGAATGCAACTGAAACTCTAAATACGGTGCTGGCTCTGGCATTTTTTTCGGATCTGCCGCGCTGATTGCTGCTGGGACAGGCAATAGCGGTCTCTCCATGTGTAAGGTCGAAAAAGTCTTACCTCGCATAATTGGCTCACGCTTTAATTGCGTGACATACAGCGGCACTAATTCAGCTTGCAAGGTGCGTCCATGCAAAATTAAATCGTATCCCGCACCTTCCAAGGTCAAGCCGGTCAACCATAAATTAGCCGGAACCTGACGTGCAAAAGCACTTAAGTAGGTCGAATAGCCATCTGTGTTACCAAACTGACTGTTTTGCAAAATCTGTGCAATTTGATGACGTCGGAGTAAGGACGCTTCTATTAATGTTAATTCTTGGGCTAAAGCTGGATTTTGAATTTTAGCGGCACGAGCTTCGCGCAATGCATTCACTTGATTTGTGATTGAAGTCAGCTTTAAGGACGCTTGTTCGGAGGCACTTCTCGCTTGTGTCACCTGCGAACGTAAATAGACAAAACTGATCGCAATCACACACAAACTGAACGCGAATAAAATCAACAAATTAACAGCCGAAAAATGGTCTTTTCGCTTTAATAAGGCGGGGTTAAAAAGATTAATCTGCTGGCTCATGCTGTGCCTGCCTCTTGACGTAAAGCCGCACCAATCACAGACAAAAATACCCGCTGACGTTCAGCCGATTTTAATTCTGGAATTTTATCGATATTGACCAATTGGGCCAGGTCGAGTATCTCCACTGGCAAGTACATATTACTCGACAAATATTGCTGCAAAAAAGTCGCGGCCTCACCTAATGGCGCAACGACGAGCTTTGCGGTTGTGATGTAATTATGTTGCCGATCAAAATGATCTAAGGATCTTTGCAGCTCTAGCGAAATACGTTCGAAACTCGCATCTCGCTCTTGTAAATTTTGAGAGTCTAAATCTTTCGTGCTGATATCAAGGCGACGAGACAGATATAGCTCACCACCATAAGTCACCGTTAACAAACCACCCTGCGCATCAAACGACAACATCGCCAAACCACGTCCTTCGATTTCTAAGCGCGCAGAAATATTTCGTTGTGCCATCTCTGGAACATCAATTAAACGCAATGGCAGTTTTGCATTCACAAATAAATTTTGATTGGCAATTAACTGTTGATTTGCGGCGACAATAACGATCAATGACTGATTTCGTCCACCATTATGAATATCACCAGGAACGGTCAATACGTCGAAACTGGCTGATTCGATTGGATAGTCAATTAATTCTTTTAAACGCCAAATCAAGGCATTTTTCAATTCATCTGCAGGAACGTTTAAGGCATCAATGGCGAACCATTGATATTCATTGGAATTTAATTGCAATAAACATTGCTTTTGCTTCGCGGGTGTTTCACGTGCAAGACGCTCCAATAACACTGGCCACGCTTGATCTGACTTTGGATAAAACGATAAAAATTCCACGGCAGGTAAGCCGCCGGTCTGAAAACGCACAGAGGCGGCATAAAGACCGTCGTTACCTAAACGAATCGCCATGACATCGGCGTTTTTCTTGTTTTTTGAGAATAATCCCATGCTTGAGCCCAGTTCAGCAATATTGCTTGACGTTAAGATAATATGAGCTTGTTGTCAATCATTGCCCCTTGTTTTGTTGCCGGATTGATGATGTCTGGCGTTTCTGTCCGATTCGAACTGCGTATTCTTGACATACCGATTTTTACTGCCCTGTTATCGCTACCAGATCACACCAATTCTCAATGCACTTCTCTTGTATAAATAAATTGATTTGACTTTTTATAAGCCCCAAATTTCACTTTCCCTGTTGGATTAACCGCGGTCGCCCCGCCTCGCCATGGAAATTTCAACCAATTACTTACGGGAATGTCCATATCCAGAAATCCACTATTACCTAATCCTGGTTTAGAAAATTTTAATTGACTCTGACCAGCAACCAGTTTTCCGGTCGCGCTCACAGTCGCCAAAGTTTCGCCCGCACTTAATTTGTTAGTTGCCGTTTCTGGACTATAAAAAATCAGGCCGCTACCAGAAGTCGGTGCTATTACGGTGGTGCAACTATCATCACTATTTCTTCTCCACTGATCACCAATTCGATACTCAGCAAAAAAAGGCACGGGCAAATCCAACATTTCAGAACCATAGGCACTCTGCAATTTCAATCGACCATAGCGTTGCCTGCTACTGCCAAGCAATGTCGCGGCTCCGGCACTGACTTCACCATCACTAGGCGCTGCAGAAATATTGATCAAAGTTTCATTTGCCAATGCCGTTGGCCGAGATATTTGATGTTTTGCCGTTACTGCGACGACGCCACTCAGCCATGTGCCAGTCGGCGCAGTAGCACTTGCGCTAAGCTCAGCCCCAAGGGGTGGGCCAACAGGTACACCACCAATACTGAATGAATAATTTGCATACACTGCTGGATTAAATTTAGCATAAGTGCTGGTGTAATTCTGCGTGGTCGCATTCGAACTATTTTGTGCCGTCATCGTGAAGTTGGTGAAAAATCCATCTTGTCCAAAATAACTGAACGGCATTGACAAAGTACATGCTTCAACCACGGTATTGCTGCTGATCAAAAAGTGATCTGGCATAAATCGACCAAAGTGATTGGTCGCAGCAGAGTTCGAAAACTTACAACCGTACTTACCACCGACAAGAGTGTTAGAGGTGTCGTCAGTACAATCACTGTTTGCGACATCAGCAGAGCCTGAAGTGCTGACAAAAGTATCGTCATAGACCGCCTGCGGTCTCAGTCTGAAATAACCCACTTCATCATATTGAAATGCGTTGCCGGTTGCATCATTTCCAGTTGATGGATCTGCCGCTTCAGTAAATACACCAGATAAGTTGCCCGTACCAGGCGCTGGTCGACCACCGTTAAGCACCGAAGGAACGTTGGGCCATTGCAGCAAGCTTGGATCAATCTTTGGAATCCCATCATAGCCTTTGACTCCTGTATTTGCAGTCAAAACAAAATTAGCACCAGCGGCGATGACAGGGGTACTGGTCGTACTATTTCCTGCATTGTCCGCATTGGCGTTCGATGTAACGCTGTTAAACTGTGTAGGACGCACCGAAAAACTATCGGACGAACAGCCACTTACCGGAGCGGAACCGCCACTCTCTCTGACGCGACATGCTAAATTTTTGTATGCATCGGGTAGCAACATATTCGCAGCTATGGTTTTTCTGCCGCTATCTCCGGCGACAAAACTTAAATTCTGCGAAATAATCGGCGTTGCAGCCGCACATGACGCAGCGGCAGATTTATCATACAGTTCAACCACAACATTACCTGCATACGAACTAGCAAGTGCTCCAGACGACTGCAAAGCTAATACATCAAATCGAAATCCTGTATTTACCAACTTCGTATAAAGTGGATTGCGGTTCGTCGCAGTCACTGGATTTTGATAGGTCGCACCGGTTTCCATACATTCAAAGTCAGCAACACAAGGTGTATTCGCGATGACGATCTGGCAGCTCGCCTGTAGTACGCCCCCAACAACGCAACGGGTTCCATTAAGAGGAAGTTTGCTCAACCCGCTGGCAAACATCGTATATGTTCCTGCCGATGCTGCATTCGCTTGCAAGACTAAATTGGCGATGCTATTGGCAGACCCCAAGGTGAAGCTGGCTGGTGTCCAGCTTGTACCCGCCGCTGCTGGAGAAAAAGAAATCCCACCTGTCAGCGTACCGGTATTGACAATGTTCAGCGCGGGACACGGTACGATTGCCGAAGTACAGGCCAGCACTTCAATAGGTTCAGGGCATAAAGTTGCATTCCCATCATGCCTGATCTCAATGTGATCGTATTCTGGTACGACAGTTGATCCAATCACAAAGTCATAGCTAAAGGTGTACACACCAGGCGCGGTAAAATCATAGGCTATGCCTATCCCTGTATCTTGCAAAGTCGTCGTAATCGTATTGCTCAATGCGCCAGTTTGTTGAACGGAGCAATTCGGAGAGCCATTGGCGAAAAATGTACTCCAACCTGCTGCGCAGTAACTGCTAAATGTGCTCACAGAACTACCACCTGGTGGTGGAGTGGGCGGTGCTCGCTCACGAAACGATTCAACAATGGTCCCAGACGATGGCAAGGCCGTACTTGTAGGGCAAGGATTGCCACCACCCAAACTGGAGTAGGTTCCAACGATTCTATATGTGCCAGCCACATTCACACCACAGCCACTATCGCTACCACCTAGATAGGTATCGAACACATGATAATAACGAACTGGATTTGATGCACTGACCGCGTACGTCGCGGGAATAGTCAAGGTCACTTCCGCAGTTAAGAAATCAAATGGCGTCGTGTACTTCCACAGAATAGATACTTGCGGACCATTTGTAATTCCCAACAAATTCGTTGCTCGTTGTTGTATGCCCGGAACTGCCGGATTTGCGGGAAGCGCGGCTGAAATACTATAGCTGTTGTACATGCCGCCACTTGGATTAAATGTGCTGACGGTATGTGACGGTCCATATAGCCGCCCATTCGCACGAATAAAAACACCGTTATCCAAGCTATTGAGATTCGTTTGCGGTAAGGCAGTCGGGCTATACACTTGCCCGGTATTATTTAGGCGCCGAACTTGGATTTTGCTTGATCTGTCTATGTAGAAATGCAACCCATTAGTCGCACTAGTACCACCCGTGCTATTAAATTCTATGGTTGTTTGTGCATTCACCACCTGAAAAGGGAAACCGCAAAACGCAAGCAGCAATGTCAAAAACAAGGCGTAACCGCACCTAAAATCCAGCTTCAGTAATTGATCTTGCACGTGCTTACTCATTTTCAAACCTAATAAAAATAATTCGCTATCATTCAAAATAAATACAGACCAGCCTGTAACCAAAACGACTTACTAGCATGGAGGATCTGTCGCCAAACCCGTAAGGCCGACTCGACACGTACTAATACTGGCTGAAATCTGGCGTTCAACAAAATCACTTGAGGGAGCTGTACCCGAGCTTCCTGTTGATGTAATTTGATACACGCGTATCGTATTTTCGCCTTCCGTTTGCGTTGTCAATTGGCAATCGACAGTCACATTAAATCCACTCAAAGCGCCACCAAATGTTGGTACTGCCATACCCGCTGTGCAGCCATTAAAAATAGTGTTCACTACCGCCGCATTCTCTGGCGTCAATATCGCAAAAGTTGCGGCCTCTATTCCGGCCTTGGCCGCCTGATATGCGAGTACACCACGCACATCTTGATTCGCAATCGTACGTTGTGTAGTGTAAATCGACAGCATAAAAATTCCCAAGGCCGCCAAAATCAGCAACAAAAAAATGGCAGACACCAAAGAAAATCCTCGCGCAGCCGAATCATGTACTGGGGACGCTCTAGGCGAATTGATGACAGATTTATGGCACATTACTAATGTTCACATCCTGATAAAGATTGACCGACTCACCTGCTCTTATCAATCCTAGTCTAATCGACAAAACCGCACTACGTTCTGTCACGCCGCTGGCATAATTAAAACTACAGCTTGCTATATTTTCCGCCAACAAAGGTTCGGTGGTGCCCGGTGCTAAGACTGGGCAAGTCGCTAGCGCTGGCGTAATTGCGTAGTTTGACACACGATACAAGCGACCAGTTCCATTGCCATTGGGATCGGTTCCCGCACCTTGGCAAACAAAGGTCACAGCAGGACTGCTTCCTGACAAAACAAAAAACCGTTTAGCGGGTGACTCAATTGGATTTTGGATTGGAGAACTCAAGCGAATTGTACTTGCTGTCGACCCAGCATCAACAATACCGCGATAACTGGGATCATAAGCATTTGCCCCGGGAATTCCTAAGTTATAAACCACAATAAAGTCATCTTTTTGCGGAACAGAACTCAGCGGTCCTATCACATCAAATAAGCTCCCTGATGTGCTATCGAATTGCATTATATTGCCAGGTTCGTCCGACCGATAACGTCCACCGTCCTTGGTCATCAAGAATTCAATACAATTAGTCGTGCTAGCTTGACGTACACTATTTGGCAGCGCTAAATGTAAGTCACGAGACATCCGCCGGATTGCGGAATTTGCACTTTCAGTCAACTCTGCACGTCGGCTCAAGTCGCGATATTGCTCAATTGGGCGACTGATGAAGCTTGCCGCTACCACAGCCAAAATACCCGTGATCACAATTACGATCACGGCCTCAACCAAGGTAAAACCACGCTGAAAGATCAATTGAGTATTAGTCATATTATGGAATCGCTCTGGGCGCATAACGGTAACGATAGCCAGTTAAACTCACACTCAAACCGTCAACACTCACAGTGACATCAATACGAATGCGATCACCACCCAATTCTTCGGTTTCAAATATTTTCGCCGTATAAGTTTCTAGGCCAACTATGGCTTGCCCTTGAATATCTTTTATCGCATCTGCGGGATTCATTTCAAAGTTGTGATAATCGCCCACATTATCAAATCGAGGCGAACCATAGCGTGTTTCACCTGCAGTAGGTGTCAAACCCTGCGCACCACTTGCACATCCAGCTGGACTATTTGCCGTCATCGCATTCGCATCATCAGGATCACAATACGTAAATGCCTGCAACTGCACCTCTTCTAAAAGAGATTCTGCTAATGCGAGCGCTTGTTTTTCTCGCAGAGGATCAGTGCTGGCAACACTGGTTAAGTTCATGATGCGCGTCACGCCAATCACAGCCACACTAACAATTAAAATAAATAAAATCAGCTCGACCAAAGTCACGCCAGCTTGTCTGGAACCAGAGCTTCGCAAATGGAAAATTCGTAGACTAGTGTACATAGCCAGTTTCCGCCTCAACACGAATTGTGCCAACCGCTATCGTTCCATTTTGAAAAAGCGTCAACTCCTTCGCAGTATTTGGATTAGGTTGTCCAAGTGCGTTAAAAGAGAAAAGAGTTGTGATGCCAAAATTCACATCGGCGGGCACCGCTCGGCGATACCAGATCTGCTCACCGGGAACCAAGACAGGTGCACCAGCATCGCTCTGGCAATTCACATTCACCTGCACATATGTCAAACAAATGACGCCATCTGCCTGGCTAAGCTGCACCCAAACTGGACGACGCTGGGCAATCGCGGTCTTTTGCGCATAGCGAATCATGTTCTGCGTTTGATCAAAAAAACCGCGGGCATCGAAATCAACCCGGTCAGAAAAACGAGGAAGCGCAATTGCCGACAAAATACCAAACACCACTAATACCAAGATTAACTCAACCATGGTGAAGCCTTGAATCGCACGGCGCTTAGCAAATGGCATGGGTGTTCGCATAAGAAGACAATCAATTCAAGCGAATAAAGAAGAGAAAAACAAGAAGAACACATCAAAAAACTTGATTTGTGCTTTTTAAGTTCAAGCAAATTGCGATAGCGAATTTTTCATTCGCTATCGGCATATTCAAACATCATAAAATTCAAGTAAAAAGTCTAAAAAATCTATCAAGCCCTTATACCATTCATTTAAGCTCAAAAAATCAAAGTGTCATCCCTATGTAAGCAGGTATCCAGTGTCTTTAGGCTTTACGCCACTGAATTCCGGCCTACGCGGGAATGACGATACACAGAACCAGACCTAAAACAGCCTAACTATTAAGCGCAGTTTACCGCTGTTAAGCCTGTACCGTTATAAGTTGGAGGCGAACCGGCCGCAGCAGGTACTGTGTAAGTGACCGCGCAGTTAGGATGATTCGCATCTGATGAAACTCGAAATACAGTTGCTGAAGTCACTGTCAACACGAAGTCTGGTGTAGCTAATCCTGCTGCGACAGGAATTCCAGTTAACGCAGTTGTTGGATATCCATTAACCATCGGCACGGTAGCGCCTTCCATGATCACAGAAGTATTAGCTGCTAATTGCTGTGTTAATTGAATGGAATGGGCTAAGGCAGCACCTGATTTCAAAGATGCTAAAGCGCCATTCATTTTAGCGATACGCGCTTCCGTTTGAAGTGCCGCAAATCGAGGTAACGCGTAGGCTGAAAGCAAGGCCAAAATAGTGATCACGACGATCAATTCAATTAAAGTAAAACCAGCTTGTTTCTGTTTCATCACAATTCCAATCAATTAAGTTACACATTTAAATTTCACAACGAAGCGCATCTATTAGCATTGTAGTTATCTTCACATCTCTTTGCATCTCTTTGCATCGATAAAGCACTTACTAATTTGCATCATAACAAATATTCAGACGCAAGCCTTGCGATATACCGCAAACCTGCCGAAAAAACACATTAACGACTATTTTTGCAAGGCGACCCGACCAAGATCCCAAATCGGCAAAAAGATTCCTAGTGCCAGAATCAAGACCATCACACCCAAAGAAACAATCAAAATTGGTTCGATGTTTGCCGACAAGTTTTTCAATTCATATTCAACTTCGCCTTCATACATCAAAGCAATTTCATCCATTAACTCGTCTAGAGCACCCGTTTCTTCACCAACAGCGATCATTTGCAAAACTACAGGTGTGAATACCCCGCTCGCAGAAGCTGTACGCAGAATACTCTCGCCGCGCTCTACTCCCTCTCGCATTTGATCGACATGACTGGCGATATAAGTATTATCAACGGTACTAGAAACGACCGTCAGTGCCTGCACAATTGGTACTCCGCTTTTACTAGATAGTGCAAAACTGCGCGCAAAGCGCGCCAGTGTCGCTTTTAAAACGATGCGTCCAAAAATTGGAAACTGCAAAATCTGCCTATCCCACCAAAAACGCCCGGCAACTGTGCCAATAAAATTTTTAAATGCGACAACGGCTGCCAAACTAATGCCAAAAAGAACCACCCAATAATCCACAAAAAACTCTGACATGCCGAGCAAAAAACGAGTCATGATCGGCAATTCTGCATTAAAACTGGCGAACACTTTGGCGAAAGCGGGAATCACAAAAATATTCACGATGACGATAGCCACTAGCATCACAATCATCACAAACATCGGATAACGCAGAGCGGTCTTCACGCGATTTCGCATGTCACGCTCAAATTCCATATGCTCAGATAAGCGTAGAAATATCATATCCAAGCGGCCAGTCATTTCTCCGACGCGCACCATGCTGATAAAAAACATGGAAAAAACCTTAGGATGTCGGCGCATCGCTGCAGATAATTCGCGGCCTGCATCTAAAGACTCTCTCAAGTCTTTAATAACACTACGAAATGCACGACTGACTGCGGACTCTTGCAATCCAGCCAAGCCACGCATAATCGGAACGCCAGCACGTATCAAGGTGTGCAACTGTCGGCTAAATAATTGAACATCTAAGGCTTGAACCTTTTTCTCCCAAAAACGCTGCCACCAATTAAGTTCTTGATTGCCAGAGGTATGCGTGGTTAATTCAATCTGCGTTGGAGACACGCCTATCCCAAACAATTGTTTGGCAACACCATCGGCATCCGCACTTTCCATCACGCCTTCGACTAATTCGCCACGCGGATTTCTCGCTTTATAAGCATAAAATGGCATACCTTGCCCTATTCATCAATTTGATTACTGATACGCATCGCTTCACTGACGGTTGTAACGCCATTCAGTACCAAATCAATAGCGTTCTTACGTAAAGTTTTACCACCCATTTGACGTTTCGCGACCTCGATAAAGTAGGCATTGTCTTCGCTATGTGCTGCATCAACAACCGCTTTCGTCATTTCAAGCAGTTCGTACACACCCATACGACCACGGTACCCGGTACCATTACAATGGCCGCAACCTCGACCGGCGTGAAACTGTGTTTGATTTATCGTATCTTGTTGAAGATCGACGCTAATCCATTCCTGTTCGGCTGGCGAAAGTACGTGCGGAGCGCGGCAACTTTCGCAAATAACTCTGACTAGACGTTGCGCTAAAACTGCCTGCAAAGAACTTCCCATCATATAACGAGGGACACCCATATCCAATAATCGTATCGGCGTACTGATGGCATCATTCGTATGCAAAGTTGATAACACTAAGTGACCTGTCATTGCCGCACGCATACCAATTTGCGCAGTTTCTTGATCGCGCATTTCACCAAGCAAAAGAATGTCAGGATCTTGTCGTAACGATGCCCGCAGGACTTTAGCAAAACTCAACTCAATTTTCTCATTCACTTGAACTTGATTAATGCCAGGTAAGCGATACTCGACAGGATCTTCCACGGTAATTAATTTACGGTCTTCACGGTTCAATTCTGCTAATGCACCATACAAGGTGGTGGTTTTACCGCTCCCAGTTGGACCTGTCACCAGCACCAGACCATTTGGCCGTTGAATAATTGAACGAAACCGCTCCAACATGTCTGCTGGCATACCGATTCTGTCGAGATTTAAAATACCACCACTTTGATTAAGCAAACGCATCACGATCGATTCGCCATATTGGGTTGGCATCGTCGAGATACGCACGTCAATTTGTTGTTGACGTACTTTAATAATAAATCGACCGTCTTGCGGCAAACGTTTTTCCGAAATATCTAATTCTGAAATCAGCTTTAAACGCAGCGCCAAAGCACCTGCAATTCGCATATCTGCCTCTGTTTGCAAATGCAAGGAACCATCAATTCGGAAACGAATCTGCAATCGTTTTTCTTGAGGCTCAATATGAATATCTGAAGCGCGTACTTGTGTAGCATCATCAAACACCGATTGCAGCAACTTCACGACGGGGGCATCTTCAGAGCTGGCGGTTGTTACCAGATTGCCAAAATCCACATTTGCATCACCCAGCTCTTGTTCTAACTCGCGCGCCAGATCAGTAATCGCCTCGGTATGCCGATACAAATTATCAATAGCCGCTAACAGATCATTTTCATTCACCACGGCCAGATAAATGTTGGCTTTCAGAATTCGGCTAATTTCGTCATAGGCAAATAAATCCGTAGGATCTACCATCGCGACCAAGTAACCATTGTCACGCAGTTCCAACACAATCGCACGAAAACGTCTGGCCTGAAGCTCAGGAAGTTTTTTCACTACATCAGGTTTAATGTTGTAGTGTTTTAAATTGACGAAACTAATGTTCAACTGTTTCGCCATCGCCTCTGAAATCTGATCTTCAGTGACAAAACGATTCTCTACAAAAAGCCGACCCAATTTACGTCCGGTGCGTTTTTGTTCAGCCAATGCAAATTGCAGCTGCTCTTCTGTCATCAGATTTTGCTGCAACAAAATTTCACCCAAACGAATTTTCTCTGGCCTTGCCATGCTTTTTCCTCTGTAAGTCTGCTTGCCTAACAATCATCGCTATGCAGAGATGATATTGACATTCATGTTCCAACGCATCGCGTTAGTCGAATTCATCAATTCAACCCGCGCTGCATGCTCAATCTGTACCTGACACCTTGTACCATGATCTGGGGTGTTGAGATGCGTCTGTCTGTGCTAGTCTTGCACAATTCGTGGTATCTGCGATATCGTATTCAGTGATTCTATGGGAAAAGCACATGTTTTCAAAAGTCCATGAGGTAGCAAAACAACTCAACCAAGTGATAATCGGTAAAGAACGGCAAATTCAGCAGGCACTAGTCTGTTTATTAGGTGGTGGACACTTACTTATCGAAGACGTTCCCGGCGTTGGTAAAACAACGCTCGCACATGCGTTAGCAATTTCACTGGGTCTACAGTTCAATCGTTTGCAGTTTACCTCTGATTTATTGCCGACTGATGTCATTGGAGTCTCTATTTTCGAGCGCGAAAAAAGTCAGTTTGTTTTCCATCCAGGACCTATCTTTACGCAAGTTTTACTCGCCGATGAAATTAATCGCGCGACACCAAAAACGCAGTCTGCTTTATTGGAGGCAATGGAAGAACAACAAGTTAGCGCGGAAGGCCAAACCCGTCAGCTACCACAACCGTTCTTTGTGATCGCGACACAAAATCCAACCCACCAAGTTGGCACTTTTGCCTTACCCGAATCACAATTAGATCGTTTCCTGATGTGCGTTTCATTAGGCTATCCGGATGCTGCTGCAGAACGTGCTTTGCTATTGGGCGAAGATCGCCGCACACTGCTCAAGAGTTTAAAAGCCATCATGCATGCAGAAGAATTGCAGGCAACGCAAACCGAAATACGTCGGATTCATGCGTCAAGTTCTCTGATCGACTATATTCAAAAACTAGCACAAAGTACCCGGGAAGCAGGAATTTTTGCTGAAGGGATGAGTCCGCGTGCAGCGATTGCGTTACTTCAAGCGTCGAGAGCATGGGCCGCTATCGAAGGTCGCGATCATGTTTTGCCGGAAGATGTTCAAGCAGTATTAATTCCCGTTATCGCCCATCGCTTGCGTCCACTCAAAGCGGTCAGTAATAAAACTCATGCCAGCGCCGATTTACTCACGCAACTAATGCTAAAGATCGCGGTTTAAATTATGTTTAGTCAGACTAAAGATGAAGAAAAATGCTCGCTAATACAATCAGGTTGATTGAGCACTTAAATTTGCTAAGAAGTGAGCACATGATCGCGCGCAAAGTCGACAACACTTTAGCTGCATTTATAACAGACAACAAACATTTCAACGATTTCAACAATTAGACGATGCGCTTTTTCCAAGACCTCATAACAAAATTCAAGCATATCGTTTTACTGGAAAAAACAGCTGAAACAGGCGAAGTCATTTTAAAACAAAGACGCGTCTTCACATTGCCAAGTAAAGCTGGCTTGATGTTTATCGTTCTATTGCTCACATTATTTCTCACCTCGACCAACTACAATCTCAACCTTGGCTTTGGCATGACCTATCTACTGGCAGGTTTGGCCGCAGTCAATGCCCTTTTCACTTTCCGCAATCTTGCTTATCTTCGATTGAATGCTGGGCAAGGTAACCCGATTTTTGTGGGAGACGTCGCTGAATTTCCATTCCAGATCAGCAATCCCAAAAATCTTGATCGCTACGCTTTACACATCGGCCTAATGCAGAAAGATGCAGTAACACAGGTAATTGACCTCAAGCGCAACGAAACGCAAACCGTCAAAATACATATCGTCGGCACCCAACGCGGCTATCTAGCCTGCCCAAGAATCAAGCTGCAAACTTGGTTTCCATTAGGCTTATTACGCGCCTGGAGCACCTGGATGCCCGCTAGTAAAATTCTGGTTTATCCAGCGCCAGAAGCATCGCCACCACCACTACCGTTTGGAACGGAAGGACAAGGCAGCGCACTGTCACACCTCGGCAATGAAGACTTTTCTGGTGTCCGTAGCTATCAATCGGGTGATCCATTAAAACATCTGTCGTGGAAACACATTGCCAGAATCGATCTGGACGCTGGTGGCAATCTTATTTCCAAACAGTTTGCAGGCACGAGTGGTGGGACAATTTTCCTAGACTTCTCCACACTGCCACCACAGCTTGATCTGGAGTTACGTCTATCCAGAATGTGTAGTTGGATACTCGAAGCAGAACGCCAGCAACTTGATTATGCTTTTAAATTAAGGCATATCGTTTTATCCGCATCGCAAGGTGAAGTTCATCGCGCCGCTTGTTTAGAAGCCCTCGCGACATTTGAGTTGGATAATGCGCATGAATAAATTCATATCAGCCTTATCTGCGACAACATCCGAATTGAGCCGCGATAAACGCGATACTTTGCTTTTAGTATTCGCTTGTTTTTTGGTGATACTGAATCATGTCGAAAGTCTTTTTACATGGATTAGCATTAGTTCTATCGGTGTGATGTCATGGCGTGCTTGGCTTACTTTACGTGGCAAGCAACTACCATCACGCTGGATTTTATTACCCATCGCAGTGGGTCTGATGGCAGGCATTTTTTGGCAATTCCGCAGCTTTTTTGGCCGCGAAACCGGAGTCGCCATGTTGGTCCTACTCTTGTCTTGCAAAATGTTAGAGATGCATGCCAAGCGCGATTTGTTTGTCATTTTATTTTTAAGCTTTTTCTTACTACTTACCCGTTTTTTTGAATCACAGAGCATCGCCGCTGCCCTGCAAGTCGCGTTATCAGCATTTGTTTTACTGTTGGCACAGCTGAGCTTTCAATTCGACAATAAATCTATACGCTTATGGCCCCAAGCAAAGCTAATTGCCAGCATGCTGAGCATTGCGATGCCATTAACAATCTTGGCATTTTTCTTGTTTCCTCGTATTCAAGGACCACTATGGGGCCTGCCCAGCGACGCCAACGTCGCCAGAAGTGGCTTATCTGATTCTATGGCGCCTGGAAACATCAGCAAATTGGCGATGTCCGAAGAACTTGTATTTCGTGTCAAATTTCTTGATAAAACTCCAGAGAAATCCGCCTTCTATTGGCGAGCTTTAGTATTGACAGATTTCGATGGCCGACGCTGGTCACAAAGCGCGAGCAGAAAAATTCATGAGGAGCGCCAATTAGAAGTAAGTGGTTTAGCTATTCCTCAAGAAATCACACTTGAGCCAAGTAATTCCCACTATTTATTTGGCATTGATAGTGTTGCGACTCCTCCGGTGCTTAATGGACAGCCCGCATTGATCAACTTTGAAAATGAGATCCAGCATCGCGAACAAATTAATCAAAGAATCCGCTATCAGCTCAGTTCTTACACAAACTATCGTCTGAACGCAGAAGGCCACCCAATAGAGCTGCGTTTAAATCTAAGACTGCCCAACAACTTTAATCCGCAAAGTATTCGCTTCGCCCAAGAAATTCAACAACGACATAATGACCCATTGTCACGAATTAATGCGGTACTTGAACACTTCCGAACAGAACAGTTTTTTTATACTCTGGAACCGCCACAGCTCGGGCGACATAGTGCTGATGAGTTTTTATTTAATACGCGTGCTGGCTTTTGCGAACACTATGCTAGTGCATTCGTCATCCTAATGCGCGCCATGGGAATACCAGCACGTGTTGTCACCGGATATCAGGGCGGCACACTCAATACACAGGGCAATTTCTACGAAGTGCGTCAATCAGATGCGCATGCGTGGGCTGAAGTCTGGCTAAAAGAAAAAGGTTGGGTTCGGGTTGATCCCACCGCAGCAGTTGCACCAAACAGAATCTTACAAAATCTACAAGCAACACAAAACAACTCGGGTTTAACTAGCATCGTCACTAATTTCATAAAAGAAAATGCTTGGAGCCGAGAACTTCGTATGCAGTGGAATGCGCTGAATAATTCATGGAATCAATGGGTATTGAATTACAACCAAACCCAACAATCCAAATTATTAGATCGACTCGGGCTGAATCAATTAAATTGGGCAACAACGCTCGCGTGGATTTTCGGCATTGGCCTGATCATCGTTAGCTTATTGGCGATTCCATTACTTCCAAAACCTGTGAAACGCGCATTACATGAGAAGCTATACATTCGTTTGTGCAGAAAATTAGCCAAGCAAGGTTTAGAAAAAGCGCCACATGAGGGGCCAATCATTTACCTTCATCGCTTACAAGTAGCGGTCAAGGATACACAATATCTGCAATTGCAGGAGTTCATACAGCACTATGTCAGCATAAAATATGGTAAAACTTCAGAATCAACACAATCAGATAAACAAGAGCAACGACGTTTGATAATCAAGCGCATGCAGCAATTACTTCAAAACATATCAGCGTAGTTAACTTTCGCAATCAGGCAGAAAAACATCTTGAAATTACTTCCCCGAATCTTATCCGCCGTCGTCTCCAGCGCATTCTTAATCAATGCCGGTGCAGCTAGCGCATTTCTGTTTAGCGATCATGCATATGCCGCTATCTCCAACAAAAAAAAAACACAGACGACACAAAAGCCGAGCGCCAACAAACCCCAAGATGTCCATTATTTAGAGTGGCAAGAAGTCCAAACCTTCATTGCGCAAATGCAGACGCAACATCAATTCTCGGCGGTTCAACTTCAGCAGATTTTTGAAAATGCACGGCACATGGAATCTGCCGTGCAATTAGTTAAACCTGCACCTCCAGGCAAACCCAAAAATTGGAAGGCATATCGTGCGCGTTTTGTAGAAAATGGACGTATCGCTGCTGGTGTCGCATTTTGGGAACGCAATCAAGATGCACTAAAACGAGCAGAAAACGTGTATGGCGTACCAGCCGACATTATTGTTGGATTGATTGGAGTAGAAACAATTTACGGAAAGAATACGGGTAGCTTCCGCGCCATAGATGCATTAACGACACTCGCATTTTCTTATCCCGAAACACCGACGCGAGAAGCAAGGACAAACTTCTTTAAAAACGAATTAGCGCAGTTGCTGTTACATGTGCGTGAAAGCGGCTCGGATATTTACTCAATCAAATCGTCCTACGCGGGGGCGATTGGCCTAGCTCAGTTTATGCCTAGCAGCCTAAGGCAATTTGCAGTAGATTTTGATGCTGATAACAAAATCGATCTCAAAGAATCCGAAGCGGATGCCATAGGCAGTGTGGCGAACTATCTCGCCAAGCATGGTTGGAAAAAAGATCAGCCATATGCATTCGCAGCTACGTTGCTAGATCAAGATCCAGCGTCGATCCCACTTAAAGAGGCACTTAACCAAGGGCTAAAAACAAGTTACTCCATTGACGACTTAAAATCCGTCGTCAGTACCGCAGATGATAAAGCGCCTCGCCATTTAAAATATGGGCTAATCGACTTACAGAATGGTGAAGACCCAACTGAATACTGGTTTGCGACAGACAACTTTTTTGCTATCACCAAATATAACCGCAGTTACTTCTACGCGATGTCGGTCATAGACCTCGGCAATGTCATTGCACTTGCGAGACAAAAAGAGCAATAAAACATGCATTCCGAACAATCAGTTGCAAAATCTAAATTTCTCAATAAAAAATATTGCAAATAAGAATTTTTTGGTCTAAAGTAATGTTATCTAATGATACATTTATGATGATTTACAGGAAAGTGTCAATAGATTTAACAATTTTCCCACTTAATTTTTTCGTATTAAGTAGATAAATTCATCTCAAAGATATAGTATTACTGTTTAAATAATTTAATACAGCACCCTCCTGCACTATCAATAATCATCAATAATGAGGTAATGATGCCAAACTTGACACAATTAGAATCAGATGAAATCGACTACGATCCAAACAACTTGTTGGATACATTGATTAAACAATTGCATTTGAAAAATGACGCTGCGCTGTCCAGAGCTTTAGAGGTAGCCCCACCGGTTATCAGTAAAATTCGTCATCGTCGCCTGCCAGTTGGCGCATCTTTATTGATCCGTATGCATGAAATCAGCGATGTCAGCATCAAAGATTTGCGTGCTTTAATGGGTGATCGACGCGCGAAATTCCGTATTAGCGACAAACAATTCAAACCAAAAGATGCTGCCAACAACAGCTAATTTTGGCTAGTTTTTTGCGAAGAATGAAACAAAAATCGAAGCATTAAAGAATTTTAACGATTCTTAGCTTCGATTTTTTTATTTTATGTTGTTCATCTACAACGAATATTTATAATAGGCGACCTTACTAAGCGGGAAATACGCCGGTCGATAAATATCGGTCACCGCGGTCGCAGACGATGAAAACAATCGTTGCATTTTCAACGGTTTCGGCGATTCTCAATGCCACCTCACAAGCACCTGCGGCAGAAATACCACAAAAAATCCCCTCTTCAACGGCCAATCTTCGCGCCATGGCTTCGGCACTTGCCTGACTAACTGACTCCAATCGATCAACTTGTTCATGTCGATAAATTTGCGGTAAGTAGGCTTCGGGCCATTTGCGAATACCCGGAATTTGCGAACCATCTTCTGGCTGCACCCCAATAATTTGCACATTGGAATTCTGTTCTTTTAGGAATTTAGATACTCCCATAATGGTGCCAGTTGTCCCCATCGCGCTAACAAAATGGGTAATTTGTCCAGCTGTATCCTTCCATATTTCTGGACCAGTCGTTTCGTAATGCGCCAACGGATTATCCGAATTCGCAAATTGATCCAAAATAATACCTTTGCCTTCTTTTTGCATTTGCTCTGCCAAGTCACGCGCAGTTTCCATACCTCCTGCCTGCGGTGTCAAAACAATTTGCGCACCATAAGCGGCCATACTTTGACGACGTTCAATACTCAAATGCTCAGGCATCAACAACACCATTTTATAACCTCGCATTGCGGCTGCCATTGCCAGTGCAATACCTGTGTTTCCACTGGTCGCCTCAATCAAGGTGTCACCAGGTTTAATTTGTCCTCTCTCTTCGGCTCGCTTGATCATGGAAAGTGCGGGTCGATCTTTCACCGATCCTGCAGGATTATTCCCCTCCAACTTACCCAAAATAATATTATTCCGACGCTGCGCAGCTTCACCGGGCAAACGCTGTAATCGAACCAAAGGGGTATTGCCTATGGTGTCTTCAATAGTTATATAACTCATAGTAATAAGGCGTGATAGAAATGCAAAATCATATTCTAAACCTTGCCAATGATTTCTGCAGAAAACAAATACGTTTCATCGTCCCGTGAGAAAAATTAGTCGCAAATCCTAAATATTCGACAATTAAATATTTAACAAAACACTGTGCAAAAAATATACAAAAAAAATCCTTACTAACGATCTGAAGCCCAATTATTGATGTGCAACTATTAGGGCTCAGGTCAATTGTAGAAGTAAGGATTTTCTTAGACTACTGATCAAATATAAATAACACAATGAAATAGAGCGAACGCGGTCAATGACTTTCACTGCCCGCTTCGCGCTATCTCATTAGCTACTTAGTGGCCTTAGCTTTTGCTGCTGGCATTTGCTTGTCAGACACATCTTCTTTTTTTGCAGATACTTTAGCTTGTCCATTTACCGTCAGCCCAGCATCAGATAATTTCAAGGCGTTTTTTTCACCGATGCCCTTAATGCGACTTTCAAAATCAGCCCAGTCCTTAAAATTTCCACCTTTGGCGCGTTCAGCCAAAATCGCTTTTGATTTTGCTGGACCTATTCCTTTTACGCCGTCCAAAGCTGCTTGATCAGCCTTATTTACATCCACATCGGCAAACGCAAAACTGATCGCTGCGAACAAAGCAGCAAGCGCAAATATGATTTTTTTCAACATCGTAAGCTCCCAAAAAATGAATTCAATAAAAAAGTAATCTGCTTGCAATAAAGGTGTAAATTTATTATTGCAAATACATATTACATTAAATTTATTAAAATACTATATTTTTTGAAATAATTCTTCTCTGGTGACGGTTGCGGTTCCCAATTTACCAACAACAATGCCACCTGCCTGATTCGCGATTAAGACTGCGTCATGCAGATTCTTTCCTTCAGCCAACATCGCCGCCACGGTTGCAATAACAGTGTCACCAGCACCAGAGACGTCGAAAACTTCACGTGCCATGGCAGGTACATGCAAGATTTCTTCATCGGTAAATAAAGTCATGCCTTCTTCAGAGCGGGTGAGTAATAACGCTGCGATATCCAGCTCTTTACGCAGCATCTGCGCCTTCTTGGTTAAATCAGCTTCATCTTTCCAACTACCTATCACTTGACGCAACTCTGACTTATTTGGCGTCAACAAGCTGGCACCTTGGTAGATGGAATAATCACTGCCCTTAGGATCGACCAACACGTATTTTCCTAGGCTTTTTGCATGCGCTATCATGGTGGCGACATTCACCAGACTACCTTTGGCGTAGTCGGACAAAACGATCACATCATGCTCAGCAATTAAGCTATTAAAGCGCGACAATTTATCCTGCAGAATCTGCTCTGTCGGCTTCTCTTCAAAATCAATGCGGATTAATTGTTGTTGGCGGCCTATCACGCGCAATTTGATAATCGTCGAGATACTAGGGTCGTGATTCAGATAACTACGAATTCCGACTTCACTCAACAATGTTTCAACATTATGCCCCGCTTCGTCTTCACCAATTACGCCTAGCAAGCTGGTCTCTACACCTAGCGCCACAGCATTACGCGCCACATTGGCAGCACCGCCAAGACGTTCCTCGCGTCGTTCAACACGCACGATAGGAACAGGGGCTTCGGGTGAAATACGATTGACTTCGCCAAACCAATAACGGTCTAGCATCACGTCACCTGCTACCAAAATACGCTTTTGTGTACTTGTCATAGTTTTTATTGGCTTGATTTTTAGGCTAAATTTTTTGGCTGAGTTTTGAATTCGTTTCGACTTAATCTTGCGTCAGTACCGCACGACCAATTGCGTGATATTCGATGCCTAAGGATTTGACTGAGCGTGGATCGTATAAATTACGTCCGTCGAAAATGACGGCATGTTTTAAGCTAGCTTTGACTTGATTCAGATCTGCGGTGCGGAAGGTTTTCCATTCTGTGACGATTACCAAAGCATCCGCTTCGGGCAATGCGGCTTGTGGATCTGCTGCAAAGCTAATTTGCTTTAACAATTCAGGCGCATCTGCGAAATCTAAAGCCAACACACGTTGCGCTTCTTCGATTGCAACTGGATCAAAAGCCACAATATCTGCGCCAGCGTGCAGTAACTCTTGTATCAATACTCTTGAAGAGGCCGCACGCATATCGTCGGTATCCGGTTTGAACGCCAAGCCCCACAGAGCAAATTTCAAACCGTGTAAATCCTTACCGTACTTCGCGAAAATCTTTGATCCCAACACATGCTTTTGGTTTTCATTCACGTCTTCAACTGCTTGCAAGATTTTCAGTTCATGGCCATATTCTTGTGAAGTGCGCACAAGTGCTTGCACGTCTTTCGGAAAACAAGAACCACCGTAGCCACAACCAGCCATCAAGAAACCTGGACCAATACGCGGATCAGAACCTATGCCCTGACGTACTGCATCAATATCCACACCGACTTTGTCTGCCAAGTTTGCCAATTCATTCATGAATGAAATACGCGTCGCCAACATGGCGTTTGCGGCGTATTTCGTGAATTCAGCCGAACGCACATCCATCCAATAGATTTTATGACCAGCCGCTTCGAAGCTTGCATACACCTCACGCATCACTTGTTGCGCACGCTGACCTTGAGCGTCATTCGCATGACCAATTACGAGTCGATCTGGCTTCATGAAATCGACGACAGCTGCGCCCTCTTTCAAGAATTCAGGATTTGAAGTCACTGCATAATCCAAATCAGAATGACGCGCCTTCAACTCCTCAGCAATCGCCGCAGAGACACGATCTGCTGTACCGACTGGAACGGTTGATTTATCGACGATAACTTTAAAACTCGTCATGTGCTTACCGATATTTCGTGCGGCAGCCACCACATATTTCAAATCCGCGGAACCATCTTCATCTGGAGGTGTACCCACCGCGATAAACTGCACATCACCATGCGCAACACTAGCGGCGACATCAGTAGAAAAACGCAAACGTCCCGCTGCGACATTACGCGCAACAACCACATCCAAACCCGGTTCATGAATGGGAATACCACCGCCATTTAAAATATCGATCTTGCGCTGATCCACATCCAAACAAAATACATCGTGACCAACTTCAGCCAGACATGCGCCTGTGACCAAACCTACGTAACCTGTACCAACGATAGTAATTTTCATTTCTCGAACAATTCCTTTAAAAAGAGTATGAGCCTTACATGCGAAAAGCCAAACCGCAGAGGCGCAGAGCACGCGGAGAAAGGCGATAAAATCGAAATCCCCTCTGCGTCCTCTGCGCCTCTGCGGCTAAGTTTTTATCTTGTCGCCATACATAAGCTCAATTCGTCACACTTAATTCATTACATTCAGTTCTTCAGTCCGGCGCGGTGGGTAAGTTTCCCACTTGCTGCAACCCGGACATTGCCAATAGAATTGCCGCGCTTTAAAGCCGCAATGCGTGCATTGGTAACGCGTAAATTTTTGGGCATAACCACTCACTAGCGTTTTGACGATGGACAACTCCGGCAATACCTCTGGCGGCGCGACCAACATGCGCGCATCGAGCAACTTATCCAAGCCAAGTAAGGTCGGGGTACGGCGCAATTCATTACCCACTAATTGATTGGCGTCAGCCGCCGTTTCCAACTCTAGCGTCGCCTTAAACACCACCTCCAGCAAATCAATCGAGGGGGTTTCTGCCATGTAGGATTTCAACAAGTTCAAACCTTCATGCGGGCGCTCTAGTTTGCGATAACCATCCATCAAGCGTTGCGCCACCAAAGCCACATGCGGCACGCTTTGCTGCTCGACTCTGCGCCAAGCCAATACCGCTTGCTCCACATCACCTTTTGCCAAGTGAATATCACCTGTCAAAATCGCTGCACGCACGTTATGGCGGTCAGTGGCAATCGCTTTATCCAACATCGTCATCGCAGCTTCTGGATGCGTATGCACTAATTCATCCTGCGCGATCTCACAGTAAAACTGAGCGATCTCTTTTTGCCGACCACCTGCGCCCGACTCTTGCAAAGCATGAGCAGCATCAATCGCGCGCAGCCATTCTTTTTCCTTTTGATAGATTTCCAACAAAGCCTTACGTGCTGGAATCGCATATTGTCCTGCGACGAGTTGATTAAAAGTTTCTTCAGCACGGTCTAATAAACCGGCTTTCAGATAATCCTGCCCCAATTCAAACATCGCCTGCGTTTGCTGCTCTATCGGCAAGTCCGGACGCGACAATAAATTTTGATGGACACGAATTGCGCGTTCGGTTTCGCCACGACGACGGAATAAATTACCAAGCGCAAAATGCAATTCGACGGTCTCAGGATTAAGCTTCAAAATTTCGATAAAAGCATCAATCGCTTTATCGGGTTGCTCGTTGAGCAAAAAATTTAAACCTTTAAAATAGCCTTTCGGCAGGCTGCTCGATTCGGAAATTAACTGACGAATATCAACCCGTGCAGCGATCCAACCTAAGCTAAAAAAGAGAGGAATACCTAGTAACCACCAGATTTCAAATTCCATAGTGACGGGTCTCAGTGGGGGAGGATTAAAGATTAAGATTTAAGAATTGCGAATGACATTAGGAATCGCATCTGGCGTCGGCGCCTGATTTGCTGTCGCCTGTTCAATCTGACGTTCTTTTTCGATCTCTGCAATCGTCTTTTTATGACGTGAAATATCACGACGATGACGGAACACCATCGGTGCCATCGCCAGCAGGCAGAATACGGCACCAGCAACAAAAAAACACAGCAACAGAATCACCAAAGGTGCCGATTGTTGATAGCCCCAGAAATACTCGAGTGTCACGATTTTATCGTTTTTCAGCGCAAAGCCTAAAAAGGCGATAAATACCAGCAGCCAAATAAATTTAGAAATAATTTTCATAGTTAACCTAATTCGCCTAATTTGCCTAAATTATAAATAGCAATCAAAGCGGTACATTCTTACAAATCAGTTTATCTATCAATACTGATTCATCAAGATACGCAAAACAATGATTCAACAAATGAAATTGTACGTGAAAAAAAACGGCATATCGGGAAATCCCTTATGCCGTTTTGTTTTCTTAGTGCAAATTACTCACTTTTTTCCACACTACGCATACTAATCATGCAGTATGGGCTGGCCGACTGTCGCATCTACCCGTTCGCGCAATTCTTTACCTGGTTTGAAATGCGGTACCCGTTTTTCGGGCACCATCACTTTGTCACCAGATTTAGGATTACGACCAATCCGTGGTGGACGGCTATTTAAAGCGAAACTACCAAAGCCGCGAATTTCTATGCGTTGACCAGTAGCCAATGCATCCGACATCGCGTCCAAAATAGTTTTGACGGCGATATCCACATCTTTAGCTACTAGTTGTGGATACCGCTCAGCCAGACGAGCAATTAGCTCTGACTTGGTCATAGATAAGGCCTAGTCGTTGCTTAGTTTTTGTTATCGAGCTTAGCTTTCAACAAAGCACCGAGGCTTGTTGTGCCAGAAGCTGCATTGGAGTCAACAGCTGATGACATTTTTTGCATTGCTTCTTGTGTATCAGCGGAATCTTTTGCCTTGATAGACAATTGGATACCACGTGCTTTGCGGTCGATATTCAATACCAAAGCCTCAACTGTGTCGCCAACTTTCAAGTGTGTACCAGCATCTTCCACGCGATCGCGGGAAATTTCTGATGCACGCAAATAGCCTTCAACTTCGTCAGCCAATTGGATTACTGCACCTTTAGCTTCAACAGACTTCACTGTACCAGTGACCAATGCGCCTTTGTCGTTCATTGCGCAGTAGTTGTTGAATGGGTCGCCTTCCAATTGTTTAACGCCTAAGGAAACGCGCTCACGCTCAACGTCGATCGCCAATACGATGGCTTCCAACTCGTCACCTTTCTTGAAGCGACGAACTGCTTCTTCGCCTGTTTCGTTCCAAGACAAATCAGACAAATGCACCAAACCATCGATGTTGCCTGTCAAGCCAATGAACACGCCGAAGTCAGTGATAGACTTGATCGCGCCTTTAACTTTGTCGCCTTTTTTGAAGTTCAAGGAGAAGTCATCCCATGGATTTGCTTTGCATTGTTTCATGCCCAAGCTGATACGACGACGTTCTTCGTCGATTTCCAGAACCATAACTTCAACTTCGTCGCCCAATTGAACAACTTTGTTTGGCGCAACGTTTTTGTTTGTCCAATCCATTTCTGAAACGTGGACCAAACCTTCGATACCTTGCTCGACTTCAACGAACGCACCGTAGTCAGTGAGGTTCGTTACTTTACCGAACAAACGTGTGTTTGCTGGGTAACGACGTGCCAAACCTGTCCAAGGATCGTCGCCCAATTGCTTAACGCCCAGGGACACACGGTTTTTCTCTTGATCAAATTTGAGGATCTTCGCAGTGATTTCTTGACCAACTGTAAGAACTTCAGATGGGTGACGCACACGACGCCATGCCAAATCAGTGATGTGCAACAAACCATCGATGCCGCCCAAATCAACGAACGCACCGTAGTCAGTGATGTTTTTAACCAAGCCAGTAACCACTGTGCCTTCTTTCAGGTTTTCCATCAATTTCTGACGTTCTTCACCCATAGAAGCTTCAACAACTGCACGACGTGACAACACAACGTTGTTACGCTTACGGTCGAGCTTGATAACTTTAAATTCCATAGTCTTGCCTTCGTAAGGAGTTGTATCCTTAACTGGGCGTGTATCAACCAAAGAACCTGGCAAGAAAGCGCGGATGCCGTTCGTGAGAACAGTCAAACCACCTTTAACTTTACCATTAACTGTACCAACCACCATTTCGCCAGACTCCAGCGCTTTTTCGAGCGCGAGCCATGATGCCAAACGTTTTGCTTTGTCGCGGGACAAGATTGTGTCGCCGAAACCATTTTCCAATGATTCGATCGCTACGGATACGAAATCACCGATGTTAACTTCCAATTCACCTTGGTCGTTTTTGAATTCTTCAACAGGGATGAAGGCTTCTGATTTGAGGCCAGCATTAACGATCACGAAGTTGTGGTCGATGCGAACGACTTCAGCAGAAATCACTTCGCCAGAGCGCATATCTTGGCGGGATAAAGATTCTTCGAACAATGCTGCAAAGCTGTCAGCACCAGTTGCGAAATCTTGAGTCATGAATACAGTAGACATAATATTTACGGGTTAGCCGGAATAGGACAAAAGGTCTATTTACCGGGTTGGGTTAAACAACCCCATTTTTGATTTGCATCGCAATGGGAACGAAACAAGAAACTTCAACAAAGCTAGCAGACGATCTAAATTTGCGAAGTTCTCTAGGGAACTCTAGAAATTCAATTTTGGGGATGCAGTGCTAGGCGCTTCCCGGAGCAGTACTAAAGTACTGCGAGGAAAAGCGACAACGCAATGCGCCCCACAATTGGATTTATCGAGCTTCCCTTAATACACTAGCGTAGAGACTGAGTATCTGATGCACTGCTTCATTCGCAGTGATATGAGACGTATCGAGTAAGAACGCGCCTGGTGCGGGTTTGAGAGGCGCTTCTGTGCGAGCCATGTCGCGAGCATCACGTTCTGCCAAATCTTTTACCAAGTCTTCCATATTAGCAGGAAAACCCTTTTCAATCAATTGCTTATAGCGACGATTTGCACGCGCTTCCACACTTGCTGTCAAAAAAACCTTTTGAATAGCATCGGGGAAGATTACCGTGCCCATATCGCGACCATCTGCGACTAAACCTGGGGCTTGACGAAATGATACTTGCAACTCCACTAAAGCTTTGCGCACCAATGGCAAAACCGCAATTTTTGAAGCCGCCACGCCTATCACTTCTTGCCTCACTGCATCCGTGACATCGTCACCAGCGAGGAAAACATGGCCTTTTTCAAAACGACATGGCAACACACGTGCCAGATCGGCAATTTGTTGCTCCTCCCACAAGTCGATGCCGTGGCGTATCGCCGACAAGGCGGTTAAACGATAGAGCGCGCCAGAATCGAGGTAATGAAATCCCAATTGTTTGGCGACACGATGCGCTACGGTCCCTTTACCGGAAGCGGTCGGACCATCAATGCTAATGACGGGAAATTGATTGGAACCGTTCAAAATAAATCCTCGTGTTTGATCTTAACAAAAGCTTCGAAGAAATCAGGAAAAGTCTTGGCAACACACTTAGGATCATTAATCCTCATTGAAGCACCACGGCGCGCAACGCCATCCAAGGTCGCCAAAGAAAAGCACATCGCCATTCTGTGATCATCATAAGTATCTATCGTCGCTGGCGCAAGTTCTGCGGGTGGCGTGACGCTCATAAAGTCTTGACCTTCCTCAACGATTGCACCAAGTTTGCGCAATTCCGTTGCCATTGCCACAATACGGTCTGTCTCTTTAACACGCCAGCTTTCAATATTGCGCAAAGTTGTCGTGCCGTTCGCATACAAAGCAGCGATTGCGATTGTCATGGCGGCATCGGGAATGTGGTTAAAATCCATATCAATAGCTTGCAGTGCGCCCTGCGTTTCTGCTTCTATCCAGTTATCACCCATGGTGATTTTAGCGCCCATTTTTTCCAAAGCTTCCGCAAAACGAACATCGCCTTGTATGCTATTTTTACCAACGCCCTCGACCCGAATCGAACCGCCTGCAATCGCACCAGCTGCTAAGAAATAAGAAGCAGACGAGGCATCCCCTTCCACATACACGACACCCGGCGACACATAATGCTGACCAGCTTTGATCGTAAATCGCTGCCAACCATCTCGCACAACTTCTACCCCAAAACGCGCCATCAAATTCAAGGTGATTTCGATATAAGGTTTAGAAATCAAATCACCAACGACCTCAATCACAACATCACTATGATGCGCGGCGAGCGGTGACGCCATGAGCAAGGCAGTTAAAAATTGACTGGAAACATTGCCCTTTACTTGCATCTGTTGCGCATGAATATGACCGCGCTTGATATGCAAAGGCGGATAACCGGGATTGCCGGTGTAATCAATCTGTGCACCAACAGCATTTAACGCATCGACCAAATCACCAATCGGACGTTCATGCATACGCGCCACGCCATGCACGGTGTAATCACCACCTAAAACTGCCAGTGCCGCGACTAAGGGACGAATTGCGGTACCCGCATTCCCCATAAACAAATCGGCATGATGATTTGGAAAAGCACCGTTTGCACCAGTCACAGTGTAATTATGCGAGTCACCCTCTTGCGTCCAATGTACACCGAGTTTTTGCAAAGCATTCAACATCACCATCGTGTCATCAGATGCCAGCAAATCGTGGATCTGTGTTGTGCCTTTGGATAAGGCAGCTAGTAATAGAATGCGATTTGAAATACTTTTGGAGCCGGGCAAGCGCACTGTGCCTTGCACTTTCATGACTGGATGTAAATCGAGGTGATGTGGGTATTGCTTGCTGTGATCTTTCATGCTCTTTCTCAATAATTTACTAACTAATTTTATCTAGGTAGGGTGCGCCATGCGCACCGTTTTCTCATAGGTTTGGTGCGCATGGCGCACCCTACTCAAATCCGCTTAATCACCGCCGTCTTTATTCTGCGCCTCTGCCGCTTCAATTGCCGAGATCCAGTTCACCCGCGCTGTTTGTGCACGACTATAGATCGCTTCTAAAGCCGCGCTATCACTCGCTACTAAACTCGTTCGCAATTGATTTAACTTGACGCTATAGGAATCTAACTCCTCCAAAATCGCATCGCGATTCGCCAGACTAATATCTCGCCACATTTCTGGCGAAGATCCCGCAATTCGTGTGAAGTCGCGGAACCCGCTTGCCGCATATTGAAACAAGCGATCAGCGTGTGGCTTCGCAGCGATGTCGTCGACTAGCGCATACGCCAACAAATGCGGTAAATGACTAACTGAGGCAAAGACTTGATCGTGTTCCTTAGGACTCAGATGATGAATGATCGCACCGCATGTACTCCACGCCTGAGCAAGCAACTCGACGACTCGATCAGTATTTTCTGCGAGGCGTGTGATCACGACTTTTTTGCCAATATACAAATCATCAATCGCCGCTTCCGGACCATTTTTTTCACGTCCCGCAATCGGATGAGCTGGTACAAATTGCGAGATTTTTTCTCGCAATGAATTTCGCGCAGCAAGCACCACATCGGCTTTCGTGCTTCCAACATCGGTCACGATGGTGTGCGCTTGCAAATGCGAATAAATCGCACTGAGTATTTTCGTAGTCTGCGCAACTGGTGTGGCGATCACGATCAAATCCGCATCGATGACAGCAGATGCGATATCGTCGGTAAAACTGTCGATGAGTCCGAGTCGCTTTGCGGTTTCCAAAGAAGTCAAATGTCGATCTAAGCCAACAATATGTGTCACTGCTTTCGCTTTTTTCAAAGACAAAGCAAAAGAGCCACCGATCAGACCAACGCCGATCAAGACAAGTTTATTAAAAAGTGGACGCGCATGAGTCACTGGAGTCGCTTGGTTTTCCATCATTGTGTCAATTCAAATGCTTTTGAAACGATAAACTATTTTTTTGTCGCTCCTGCGAAGGCAGGAGCCCAGTGTCTTTGCTTGATCAGCGAACGCCACTAGATTCCCGCCTGCGCGGGAATGACAGAATCAGCACTCAGACAGTACAAGGATACGATCCCAAGATCTTAAAAAACGCCGCATCCTGATTCAGCTCATCCATAGCAGCTTTCACCTTGGCATCCATCGCATGTCCCTCGACATCGACATAGAAATAATATTCCCAATTACCAGTGCGCGCCGGGCGTGATTCAAAACGCGTCATGGAAACGCCATGCTTAGACAATGGTGCAAGCAAGTTATACACGGCTCCCGCCTTATTTGGCGTCGCTAAAACAATGGAAGTCTGGTCTTTACCGCTTGGCGTCGTATTCAAGCGCCCGACCACAGCAAAACGCGTACGGTTATGCGGATCATCCTGAATATGCGCACTAACGATACCGAGATTATATTGATGACCAGCGATCTCACTCGCAATGGCAGCGACGCTGTAATCAGCACTTGCCATACGCGCCGCTTCTGCATTCGATGCGACTGCCTGACGTTCGACATGCGGAAAATGTTGATTGAGCCAAGCCTGACATTGCGCCAAGGCTTGTGAGTGCGCACAAATGCGGGTCACACCTTCCATAGTGCCGGACTTACTCATCAAACTATGCTGAACTGGAATTGCCACTTCGCCACTGATTGCCAAGCTTGTTTGCAACAGCAAATCCAAAGTGCGATTAATCGCACCTTCGGAAGAATTTTCGATAGGAACAACACCAAAATCAGCAGTGCCAGCTTCGGTCGCACGAAACACTTCATCAATAGAAATACATGGCAAAGCTTCGATCGCGTGACCGAATTGTTTGTAGACAGCTTGTTCGCTGAATGTACCAACAGGACCGAGAAATGCCACCACGACACGGCGCTCTAAAGCGCGGCAAGCTGACATCACTTCACGAAAAATCAATTGGATATCGTCGTTAAGCAGAGGCCCCGTATTTTTCGCGGCCATATTACGCAAAACTTGCGCTTCGCGCTCAGGTCGAAAAACCGGTGCATTAGTTTCCGCCTTAACGTGACCAACTTCTTGCGCAACACTAGCGCGCTGATTCAGCAATTCCAAAATCGCTGCATCAATCGCATCAATTTTTTCTCTGAGTGGGAGTAATTTATTGTCGTTCATTTGAAAACCTAAAAACCGTTTTTAGATCAACCACACGCCACGTGCAATTGAAAAATTTAAATAATATGCTCAATCTTATTCAAGCTTGTGACTTGATTCATCAGCACCACGGTTTCTAGGTGATGGTGGATACCATGCGAAGAAAGGGCTGATGATTTCGATTATTTTATTGGACGAATCTCATCGACCATTTGCACCTGCAAAATCTGCCATAAACGCCACCAAGGCCTGCACACCTTCAATCGGCATTGCATTATAAATCGAGGCGCGCATACCACCGACTGACTTATGCCCTTTCAGCTGCAATAAACCACGCTCTTTTGCCGTTGCCAAAAATGTTGCATTTAAGGATTCGTCTTTCAGATAAAACGGCACATTCATGCGCGAACGAAATTCTTTTGCTACACGGGTGACATAAAAATCTGTGCTGTCTAAATAATCGTAAAGCAAATCTGCTTTGGCAATATTCTTTTGCTCCATCGCAGCCACGCCGCCTTGACGTTTCAGCCACTGGAAAACTAAACCTGCGATGTAAATGGAATACGTTGGTGGCGTGTTGTACATGGAATCATTGTCTGCAATGATTTTCCAGTCAAATGCCGAAGGACAAATTGGTAAAGCCAAACCGAGTAAATCTTCACGCACAATGACCAAGGTCAAACCTGCGGGGCCAATATTTTTCTGAGCGCCGCCAAAAATCACGCCATATTTCGATACATCAATCACGCGCGACAAAATGTGCGAGGACATATCCGCCACCAAGGATGCGCCATTGGTTTGCTGCGCCACATCGGGCACAAAATGGTATTCAACGCCGTCGATAGTTTCATTCGTGCAGAGATGCACGTAAGCGGCGTCTTTGCTTAAATTCCAGGTAGAAGGATCTGGCACACCGTTGAAACCAGCGCTTTCACTGGAAGCGGCAACGTTCACATTCGCGTACTTTTTCGCTTCCTTGATCGACTTACCACTCCATGAACCTGTGTGGATAAAATCAATGGTCGCTGACTGCGCTTTCCGCCCTACCAGATTCAAAGGAACGATTGCGTTTTCACCTAGGCCACCACCTTGCAAAAACAAGATTTTGTAGTTAGCAGGTACGTTCAGCAATTCACGCAAATCGGCTTGTGCTTGCGCTAATATCGACATGAATTCCGGGCCACGATGACTCATTTCCATCACCGACATACCGCTACCATGCCAATCCAACATCTCACTTGCTGCTTGTTGCAAGACTTCTTTTGGTAACACGGCTGGGCCGGCAGAGAAATTGTAGATCGTAGTCATGGTCTTCAAACCGTTGTATTAAAACCTAGGGTGGGCACGGTTTTCGTGCCCACGCGTCCGATCAGGGTCGGACATCTTACATAAATATTTTCCGAAATAATTAACCGTAATGCGTGGGCACATAAAGCGTGCCCTCCCTACGATTATTCTTCTACAGCTGCATCACCGCTTGCTTCGCCACCGCTTGCGTCACCACCATCTATAGCTTCTGGATCGGCATCGGTTTCAACAATACGTTGCAGACCAGAGAGCTTAGTACCATCTTCCACCGCGATCAAAGTCACGCCTTGTGTCGCACGACCCATCTCGCGTATTTCAGAAACACGAGTACGGATTAATACGCCACCAGTCGTGATCAACATAATTTCATCGGTTGGCTCGACCAGCGTTGCGGCAACGACTTTGCCGTTACGTTCAGAAGTCTGAATCGCGATCATGCCTTTAGTGCCGCGACCATGACGTGTGTACTCAGTAATCGGGGTACGCTTACCGAAGCCGTTTTCAGTTGCGGTCAACACAGATTGCTGTTCATTTTCTGCGACCAGCAAGGCAATAACCTGTTGACCTTCTTCCAGATTCATACCGCGTACACCGCGTGCTGTACGACCCATAGGACGCACATCGTTTTCATCAAAGCGCACTGCTTTACCAGAGTCGGAGAACAACATCACATCGTGCTTACCATCGGTCAGCGCTGCACCGATCAGGAAGTCACCGTCATCCAAATCAACCGCAATAATGCCGGCCTTACGTGGATTACTGAAATCATTCAATGCGGTTTTCTTGACCGTACCTAAACTAGTCGCCATGAAGATGTAATGATCTTCAGGGAAAGTACGGTTGTCGCCAGACAATGGCAAGATCACCGTAATTTTTTCACCATCTTGCAATGGGAACATATTCACAATCGGCTTGCCGCGTGAATTGCGTGAACCTTGTGGCACTTCCCAGACTTTCAACCAATACAAACGGCCACGATTCGAGAAGCACAAGATGTAATCGTGGGTATTCGCGACAAACAATTGTTCGATCCAGTCATCATCTTTAGTCGCTGTCGCTTGCTTACCGCGACCGCCGCGTTTTTGCGCACGGTATTCGGACAAAGGCTGTGATTTCATATAACCGGTATGCGATAAGGTCACGACCATATCGACCGGTGTAATCAAATCTTCTGTTTCCAAATCCGTCGCATTCAAGACGATTTCTGAACGACGTGCATCTTTATTGCCGATGCCGTATTCGTTCATGCATGCTGTCATTTCGTCTGTAATGATGACAGTGACGCGCTCTGGCTTGGACAAAATATCCAAGAGATCAGCGATCTCTGCCATGACGTCTTTATATTCATTAACAATCTTATCTTGTTCCAGACCGGTCAAACGTTGCAAACGCATTTGCAAAATTTCTTGCGCCTGATCGTCAGACAACTTATACAGGCCGTCAGTTTGAATACCGTAATGCTTAGGCAAGCTCTCTGGACGGAATGCTTCGATACCGCCCGGATTATCCGCAGCCGTACGCGTCAACATCTCGCGTACCATGGAGCTATCCCAAGCGCGGTTCATCAATTCAACTTTAGCTAACGGTGGCGTTGGTGCAGCTTTAATAATCGCGATAAAATCGTCGATGTTCGCCAAGGCAACAGCCAGACCTTCTAACACGTGACCACGGTCACGGGCTTTGCGCAATTCAAACACCGTACGGCGTGTGACCACTTCGCGACGATGCGACAAGAAGCATTCCAGCATTTGCTTCAGATTCAACAACTTCGGCTGGCCGTTGACCAGCGCGACCATATTCATACCAAACGTATCTTGCAATTGCGTTTGTTTGTACAAATTATTCAAGACCACTTCTGGCACTTCACCACGCTTCAATTCGATCACAACGCGCATACCCGATTTATCGGATTCATCGCGAATATCAGAAATACCTTCGAGCTTTTTATCACGTACGTTTTCCGCGATACGCTCTAGCAAGGATTTTTTATTGACTTGGTATGGCAACTCATCCACGATGATCGCGGTACGACCTTCTTTACCAAACTCTTCAAAGTGCGTCTTAGCGCGCATTACTACGCGACCACGACCTGTGCGATAACCATCACGCACACCGGATACGCCGTAGATCAAACCAGCGGTTGGAAAATCGGGTGCAGGAATGATTTCGATCAACTCATCAATCGTACATTCTGGATTCCGCAAAACATGCAGAGCACCATTGATGATTTCAGTAATATTGTGTGGCGGGATATTCGTCGCCATACCGACCGCAATACCAGACGAACCGTTAATCAACAGATTCGGAATACGCGTTGGCAATACAGATGGTTCTTTTTCTTTACCGTCGTAATTAGGCACGAAATCGACGGTTTCTTTGTCGATATCCGCCAGAATTTCATTCGCGATCTTATCCAAGCGGCACTCGGTATAACGCATCGCCGCCGCATTATCGCCATCGACAGAACCGAAGTTACCCTGACCATCAACCAGTGTGTAACGCAAAGAAAAGTCCTGCGCCATACGCACTAGTGTGTCATAAATCGAGGCATCACCATGCGGGTGATACTTACCCATGACTTCACCGACCACACGCGCACATTTCACGAATGGGCGGTTGTAGACGTTATTCATTTCGTGCATTGCGAACAAAACGCGTCTATGCACAGGCTTTAAACCATCACGCACGTCCGGCAAAGCACGGCCTACGATAACGCTCATGGCGTAATCGAGATAGCTCTTGCGCATTTCTTCTTCAAGGGAAATCGGGAGTGTTTCTTTTGCGAATTGATCCATTGGCGGTCAGACTTGTCTAAGTGCTTACTAAATGCCTAATTAGGTGCTTAAAAATACAGCAGCAAGCTTGGTTAAAATAACAAGCCAGCACTAGGCTGGCGGAAGTCCTGCATCTGTTAACTAAATTTTGGCAAACATGAAACCTGTTTTTTGCGCGATTTAGTATTCAACTGCTCATTTTAGCACGGCTACCATATGCGATCAGCGTTTTTATAGTTCGAAAAATATGGGTGAAATAGACACTTGAAAGCTGTCGAATAAATTCAAACCTATCCTTCATAAATCTGTCGTAAAAAACTACGGTTTTGTCGTTAAAATGCAAAGCTCATGCCCTGTTGCCAAAATAAGACATAAAAACGATAGAGTCCGATCAGCGACTAAGCTAAATCAATCCGATAAAGTGGACTTGTGGCAAACTCTTCCTGTCGCATTGCACAAGACTGTTCTTCAATTTAGAAGATTTCTGCTATGACAGTCATACTGTTGTCATCGAGCACGTGATAAAATTCTACTGTTACAGATTTTGTATCTTGCACTTTTGCATCTTTTAACGCAGTTCACCTGCGATTATTCTCAACCGAGGAAAAATATATGAAACTTTTAGTTAAGCTCGCGATTGCAGCATCGGCCGTTGCCTCATTTTCGGCATCTGCTCAAACGATTACTGATATCAAAGCAAATACACCATATAGCGCATATGTGCAGGATGCACGTGGCATTATCGTTCGCGATCCGTTTGGTTTGTGCTGGCGCACTGGATACTACACACCTGCTGATGCAGTAGCAGGATGTGATTTACCTTTAGTTCCACCTGCGCCACCAGCACCTCCAGCGCCACCTGCACCAGTTGCTCCGCCGCCGCCACCACCAGCGCCACCAGCGCCGGCACCAGTTCCAACATCTGAAAAAGTTACTTTTGCTGCTGATGCCTTCTTTGATTTCGACAAAGCAATCTTGAAACCAGAAGCTAAAGTGAAATTAGATGATATGGCTTCTAAATTAAAAGACGTCAACTTGGAAGTGATCGTTGCTGTTGGTCACACTGATTCTGTAGGTACTGACGAATACAATCAAAAATTGTCTATCCGTCGTTCTGAAGCAGTGAAGGCTTACATCATTAGTCGCGGCATCGATGCAAAGCGTGTTTTCTCTGAAGGCAAAGGCGAAAAACAACCAGTTGCTGATAACAAGACTAAAGACGGTCGCGCTAAAAACCGTCGCGTTGAAATCGAAGTCGTTGGCACACGTACAATCAACAAGTAATTCTTAAGTAAATTAAGTACTACTTAAATTAAAACCCGCTTCGGCGGGTTTTTTTATGGATTTTAAAAAAGTACAAATTTCTTTTGCAGCAAACACTGGTGAAATCAACTTCTATCCATATTTAATCTAGAATGACGCTTAATTTTAGCAACTCAAAATACCACGAAGAATTCTCATGTCCATCATCTCGTCAAAAACTGAAAGTACCAATGTCGATCCCTCTGAAATTCAAAAATTCAGCGATTTGGCACATCGCTGGTGGGATCCAAGTTCAGAATTTAAACCTTTACACGAAATCAATCCTTTAAGACTTGAATGGATTAACAATTTAGCACCTTTATCCGGCAAGAAAGTGATCGACATAGGTTGCGGCGGCGGGATTTTAGCCGAGTCAATGGCAAAGAAAAAAGCCGATGTGACTGGTATCGATTTATCGGATAAAGCACTCAAAGTCGCGGATCTGCATAGCCTAGAATCAGGTATTCAAGTGCGCTATGAAAAAATTGCCGCTGAAGACATGGCAGAACGAGAGGCTGGACAATACGATATCGTGACTTGCATGGAAATGCTAGAACATGTCCCCGATCCCGCATCCGTAATCCGCGCATGTACAAAATTGGTCAAGCCCGGTGGAAAAGTGTTTTTCTCCACCATCAATCGCAATCCGAAAGCTTATTTATTCGCCATTATTGGCGCCGAATATGTATTACAAATGCTGCCCAAGGGAACGCATGATTACGAAAAATTCATCACCCCTGCGGAATTAACCCAGGACATCCGCAATGCCGGACTCATCGTCGATGCGATGAAGGGCATGAGTTACAACCCTTTAACCAAAATTTACTCGCTGAATCAAGATACCAGCGTCAATTACTTAGTCGCTTGCACTCGTCCATTATGATTACTCCAAAAGCAGTTTTATTCGATCTCGATGGTACTCTGGCCGATACCGCACCCGATTTAGCCGCAGCCGTTAACTTAATGCGTATCAAGCGGAACTTAGATGCCGCCCCTTATCTTAGCTTACGTCCATTTGCCTCGGCTGGCGCGCGCGGACTGATTGGCGCAGGATTTCAAATTCCGCCTGAACATCCAGAATATGAAGATATGCGCTTGGAGTTCCTTGCTAACTATGAATCGGCAATTGCGGTTCACAGCAAATTATTTTCCGGAGTTAAAGAATTGCTGCATGGACTTGATCAATTACACGTCACCTGGGGCATTATTACCAATAAAGCAGAACGCTTCACCACGCCTCTGATTCCACAGATCGGCCTAGAGAATGCTGCCTGCGTTATTTCTGGCGATACAACTGCACACGCAAAACCACATCCGGAGCCACTCTTAGAAGCAGCAAGAAGAATTCAGATTTCACCGTCTGAATGTTGGTACGTAGGCGATGATTTGCGTGACATCCAAGCGGCACAAGCAGCAAATATGACGAGTATCGCGGCAGCTTGGGGCTATTGTGGCGCAATGGAACCAACACACTGGAAAGCCGACGCCATACTAGATTCGCCCTTGGAATTATTAGAACTTGTCCGAGGCAAAATATTACAAACTCAAGCAGCCTAAGTGACCTCTTGAAATTATATGGGGAATTAAGGGCTTGAAACTTGGAGCAGCTGCCTCATTTAGAGTATACTTAGTACCGCTTTGGGGTCGACCTGGTTTCGACAGGGGTTGCAAAGCAGAGCAGGGCATACCGAGGCCAGACTACCTCGTAAATACAATCTGAAATATATAACTGCAAACGATAACTCGTACGCATTAGCAGCTTAATTGCTCGCTAGCTCTTAACCGCTTCTTCCCTAGGGCGGGCTGGTAACAGCTTAGAGTCATTTATAGGGAATCGTCTCAAGTTGGGTTACTTAGCTTTGGACTAAATAATAGGTAACTCGTTTTGCCGCAGCGTGTGCGTCCGCGTCGTCAAGATTAAATTAAATGGCAGCACTAAGTATGTAGAACTGTCTGTAGAGTGCTCTTGGACGCGGGTTCGATTCCCGCCGACTCCACCAATTTTTTATTTAAAATCAATGAGTTAGAAATTACGGTTGTCATTAAAATGGGGTGTTTTGGGGCTGTTTAGGGCTTGGAATGACAACATAATGACAGCATTTAAAAACCGCACGGTGAACTATTCACTCTGCGGTTTTTTATTTTCGTCGTCCAAAATAACCCACTTAAAAATATAAACAAAAAAGTTTAGAAAAAGCTTGCAAACATAAACAAAAATGTTTATACTGTCTTCATCGTAAACAACACAAGGGGGTACGGTGAAACAAAGTGAGTTTGTAAGGTGGCTGCGAAAACAAGGTGTAGAAATTAAGAATGGAACCAAACACTTAAAACTCTACGCAAACGGTAAGCAGTCAACCCTAAACAGGCATCCATCAGAAGAGTTAGGAACCGGATTGGTGGAAGCGATTAAAAAACAACTTGGGCTTAAATAGGAGCGCCCCCGAAAGGGGGTTAGAGCCTTACCCCACAATTCCCTATGTAAAGGAACTGAAAATGCAATATCCTGCTTTATTTACCCGCGATGAATTGGGCTTAATTACTGTAACTTTCCGCGATATACCGGAGGCGTTGACGCAAGGACGCGACGAGATCGAGGCAAAAGAGAACGCCCAGGACGCGTTAATCACAGCAATGGAGTTTTATTTTGAGGATCGACGGTCGGTCCCTACCCCATCCGGTAGGTGCACCGGCGAAGTTTTAATTCCCTTGCCGTTCTCAATTTCAGTGAAAGTTGCGTTGCTTAATGAAATGATTGCACAAGGCGTGTCGGCAGCAGAACTTGCGCGCCGGTTGGAGTCATCGCCCCAAAACGTGAACCGGATCATGAAACTTGACCATGCGACAAAAATCGACACCCTCGATAGTGCATTCAAACAACTAGGTAAATCACTCGACTTTGTTGTTGCGTAACTTATCAAGCATCGACTTTACTTCGTTGTATTGGTCGATACAGAGGTTGGTTCGTCGCACTTCTTTGTTAGCATCGGCTGCGATGTCGATAAGATCGAGAACAGTCTCCGGCAATAGTTCGGCTCGCGCTTGACCATTGTCGGGGACAAGGGTGAAATCTCCGGAAATGGGGTTTGCACTACACGAAGAGACTGGGACGAACACCCTGACAACGCGATTGCGCACATCAGAACGCATATTAGCGATATTGATTTTTGCATTTAATTCCACCCTTTCGGCGTCGGTTTCTAATTCCTTGATCCGCTCTTTTGAATCGGACTGTGCTTTGTTGGTATCTGCGACAAGTTTGTTGTATTTTTCAGTGGCCGCGTTATTGAGTTTTATTTTTTCAAATTCGAACGCTTTTCCTGCGTGATACTCGCCAGCGAAATAGCCGAGTACGACGGCAACAGACACGCAGATCACATTTGTGACTAATTCATTCAACTTAGACATACCGCCCTTTCAATTCTTCGCCGTTCCACCAACCCCGCGAGTGCTTTACCGGCGGCGTAAATCCAACGTGACATTTGATTACACGAACCGACTTTGTCACCGGTGTTCGCCAATTTGACCAACGTAGATTCGCAAAATTTCTTTTTACCGACGTTGTACGAGAACGATATGTAAGCGACTGTTTGCCCCAAACTCATAGGGACTTTGACACAATCGATGTCGTCCGCATGTTTTAGTAAGTCTGCATATAGCTGATCTTCACATTGCGCCTTGGTGAACTTCTGCCCTAGTTTCAGTTCTGGTCCGGTGTGGCCGTAGCAGGAAGTCAAAATGCCGATGGGGTCCTTATACGTGCGGAAAACACCACCCTCCAACATCATCACCATAGGGACTAGCATCGCTACGGCGGTGGCGCCAATCTTTTTTATAAGCTGTTCTTTATATGTCGAACCGTCGCTCATTTTGGAGTTATCCCCGATTTGATCGTGATGTACAAAGCAATAATGGCGGTGAACGGAATTGCGAGCTTACCGATCCACGATAGGACTCGAAACGCACCTTTAAAATCGTGAAAAGTTTGAATTAGCTCTGCGGTGTTGTTCTCAATCCGCGAAGTTGCTTCGGAATTGATCTTTAACTCCTTTTGAAATTCATTCATTCGATCCCACATTTGGGGAAGCGTGGGTATCTGATTTCCGTAGTCGTCTTGCATCGGCTTGTCCTTAAACGTCGATTATTTCGACCGATAGAGCCGGTGCAGCCCCCTCGATCACGTTATCTCTGACAAACACACTTGATCCTTGCGAAGCATTGCCACGCGCGAAAATGAAACCGCCTGTTGGCAATTGAATCGTGCATCCTCCAACCTGCGTCGAAACCACTACGCCGACGAGCAAAGGCGTTTTCGGCAGCAGGTCTTTGAAAATTGCGTACAGATTACTCATATGATGTGATCGAAATTTGTTGTCTCACCGAGGGCAACGACACGTTAAGCCGAGACGACGAAGACCATCGCCGGTACTCGGGAAGTCAAGTTGCTCGATATGGCGCGTGATGCACTACTAAATCAGAAGCAATATACATATTTAAAAAATAAAGAAGTATTTCAAAACACGGTGACGGGCGAACGGTGGACAGGTGATCAATCGATCCGCAAAACGATGTTCCAACCTGTGCTTAAACGCACCAAAGTTCGATATCGAAACCCCTACCAAACTCGCCACACTTACGCGTCAATGATGCTCTCAGCAGGTGAACACCCGATGTGGGTCGCTAAACAAATGGGACACCGCGACTGGACCATGATTGCGCGCATCTATGGTAAATGGATGCCCGACGCGGACAAATCGGCAGGTAGTAAAGCCGAGGCGATTTTTGGAAACAATACCACCGGCGATATAATTAAAAATTCAGGATAGAGGTATTGAAAATGACAAATCTAGTTCTAACCAAAACAAAAGAAATTCTAAGCTTCTCAAAATGGTTTAGCGGCAAAGTCACCGTGCCAGGCGAACAGGCAATTTACAACGTGCGGCACCCGACAATCCAATACGAGACGGGTTACCAGTGTTGGAACGGTGAATTTTGGGGACAATTCGAAACGACAATCGAAGACGCTTATATGAACAGGAAAACGAAGGATCCACATCAGAATTTAGATTGGCGTCTAATTTTAAGGTAAATTTGGTATAGGGTCGGTCATCTTGGCCGCTTCAATGTCGGTACCCGCAAAGAGAAGCTTTGACTCGTCGGCATTCATCAAACAGGCGTAAGCGGTCGGTCCGGCGAATGCTCCAAAAGAGTTTTTCGCATTGATATCAACCCAATAATAACGAACCAACTCACCTTTGATCGTGTCGGGCGCACCCCGAACGGCTTTCAATATCTTTGCGCTATGCGGGTCTTTCAATCCCGACTTTAGACTCGCTACACATTGCAAAATAGCGGCGTTCTTGACGGAAACTTTGACAGGATTGTCGGGTAAGCACGGTTTCAAAGATTTATCGTTGTAAGAGCAATTATAAAATTTAAGTCTTGATTCTGGCGACGACGAGGCCTGTGTAACGGGTTTCGGGGGCGGTGGTATAATTAATTTTTGAGGATTAAGGTCAACTGAGCTTTTCGGACAAGGTTGATCACCGACTGTAATCTTACCGTCCTTCTCACATTTATAAAGCTGTGCACTGGCCGAAGTGGATACCACCAACAGTACGGCGAAAACTAATTTACTCATATCGCAAACCCATAACAATTGACTTTGAATGATCGCATTTTTACACGCAGATCGCAAACAATCATCGGTTAAATGTAAGGGGTTACACAATTGGAATGACAGCAAAATGACAGCATCCCTCTTGAAACCCGCACAAACATTGACCACAACGCGGGTTCGATTCCCGCCGACTCCACCAAGATTAAAATCCCAACCATCATCGGTTGGGATTTTTTATGCGCTGAATATTCTTGCTAAGCACTTGAAAATGCTTTTTAATAAGAACCGCTCAAAAATTCTTTCGCTTTCTGATATGACACATCGCTGTTGACAGTGTATAGAGTAAAAAAACAAGTAAAAAACAGCGCAAGGGCTGTATCTATAGAAGGAGCAAACGATGATTTTGCCCAATAAGTTGCACATCACCAATCAGCTTGAACTCAATAAAATCGAAGAAAAGATCAGCAAACAAAAAGCCAAACAATTATTTGAAAGCGGGGACATCAACCGCATAGAAGTTGGCACCTTCAATGGATTGGCTCAGATTCACGCTTATTTGTTTAGCGAGATTTATGATTTTGCTGGGAAATTACGCGACGTCAATATCGCCAAAGGAAATTTTCGCTTTGCGCCACTGATGTATCTGGAAACATCTTTAGTGCACATCAGCAAAATGCCGCAAAGCAGCTTCGACCGAATCATTGAGAAATACGTCGAAATGAATATCGCCCACCCTTTTCGTGAAGGCAATGGTCGCGCCACAAGAATATGGTTAGATTTGATCCTAAAAAAAGAGATCAAACGCGTCATTGACTGGAATGCGGTGGACAAATCTGATTACCTATCCGCAATGGAGCGCAGTGTGGTGAAAGATGTCGAGATAAAACACCTTCTACAACCCGCCCTCACCGACCGAATCGATGATCGCGCCGTGTTTATGAAAGGTATTGATATTAGCTATTACTACGAAGGTTATAGCGAATTCAATATTGAGGATTTGTAAGCTACAGGCCAAACCCTACGCAGCAATTGATAAAAATTCCTTCAATATTCGCACTGACATTTTCTCTAAAAAAGTTAACTTGCGGAAGGGCTTACATCTTCAAGCGTGCACGCATGCTGGGCGCACATTAAAAAACCAACCAATTCATCGGGTGGCTTTTTGCTTGCATACTAATTTGCTTCAAATGAATTTAAAAAAGCCTCGATCTCTGTTGCATTTTCATTGCCCGGCGTACTTTCTACCATCAACATAAACAAATCGGCTTTGGCAAACAGGAAGCGATAATTTTGATACGATCCATTCGATATCTTGACGCGAAGCTCGCGTGCAGCTACACCATTGACTCTCAGTTTGTTCTCTGAAATGAGCTGCACCCCATTGCTTTGCATCGTGGCATCACTAAATCTATCCAGCACTTGAGATTTATCTGCGGGTATAGTCTGAAAACTCATGCGCTGCACCACATATTTATGCGTGAAACTATCTACGCTATAAATTTGAACGCCACTCAAGCCACTATTCTTACCCAAATTTGTTAAATTATCTTCTTGCGGCGCTTTAGGAAAATTAATCGAAAAGCTCTGATCTTTTGGCGTAAATCCATATCCGCTTTGATTTAAGTTAGTAGAACCAGCCGAAAATTCTGCATTTTTTGCTTTGTACGCCTTATAGTAACTAGCGTTTCCAAACACCGTCAAAATAATAAGTAACACCGCACTGATCGTGATCGCTTTCGAATTGGGTGGGCAAGGCGAACCGTAGGCATTGTTATCTGAACTACCTGGCAAAAACCATAAAGCCAAAAAGCCAATTATCCAAGTGATCGAGCTAAAAATTATCAATTCAGGTCGACCAAGCACACCCGCCAAAAACGGAAACAGACAAGGCAGCAATATCCATTTTCCACTTAAATTTAAATCATGTAAGCGCAGCACTAAAGGTCGTAATTGCATCACAAAGATGACAACGCCCACCATCACCAGCAAGACAATTTTGTTTTCGAGCGACTCGACTCCGGCAACCGCCATACCGATCATCAACACCATCAGCGGCAAGATCGCCATAAATGAATACACAATAAACCGCAAGCGACCTAGGCGACCAGAAAACGACAAAGAAAACATTGCAGGTGCCGAGTCAAGCGAGCTTTCATAATCAACAGTACCGCTACGTGTAAAGTTTTTTGTCGCGCCATTATTATCAAACTCTGGCAATGGCTCATTGAGATCGACTTTCTCTAACAACCAACGAAACACACTACGCTGTTTCTCAAAAGCCTGAGCTTTAGCGCGTATGCAAATCGCAATAACACTACTAGCAGTGCGGTAACAGCAAATCAAATAAATACTGTCTTCGTCATCCCCAGAAAAACGACCGCGAAACTCCGTCGCCATCGCTTGAATTTTGCCACGCCAACTGGTGCCACTTACTGCATAACTCTCACCCATTTGCTTCAAATAGGGCATCTCTTGCGTAACATGAGGTAATCGTTGTGCCATCCATGTTTCTAAGGAGGTATTGTCTCTTAACAGTCCACTCACCTCGACGATAGTTTTTGTCTCAGCATCGGTCAGCTTCAATGACTTTTTGTTTTTTACTTCACGCCATTTGGTCGGCACATACATCTCTAAACCTAATGCCTCCAGCAACACTTCGCGCGGCTTCAATTCAGCGATATCGGGAATGCTCGTAGTACGAGCCGCCGCTGGAGTCACGTTTTGATTTTCCAGAGACAACCCAGATTTTCGCTCTACATTGGATATCGCAGAACCTGAACTCCTAATTTCCATTGCCGCCTGCGCCTTACCCAAATCAGGCTCGGATAACTGAAATTGCCTACTTGATGACGCTGACGCTACGTGTGTAGATGCAGCCAAACCAGCATTGCGGCTCACAGAATCTTGGGTGCTTGGCGTGTTTTTCTCACTGACGTTGGCCTGCGCCTTCTGCACCTCGACACTCATCTGTTTTTTCTGGGCGGCCTCTAAAGAAGCTTGTAAACTTTTTCTAAGCCACTCTACCCTAGTCGCTGCGACTTCTAAAGTGCGCCCATTCAATACCAAAGAAATAGCAGCACCAGCGGGAACACGCTTAACGATATCAGCACCCGACAAACTAATAATTTCAAACGATCCGGCAACTTGCAATCTATCCCTCTGTTCAGCGACCTGCACTGATTTATCTGCTTTGTCTGGATGATGGCTTAACCATAAATCGAAGCCAGTGGCCGACTCTGCCGCATGTCTGACGATAGAAACATAAAATCGCGTCTTAACAAAACGCGACCACAAAGGCTTAAAGTTACCGGAAGCTTGAGCTGCTTCGACGATTTGTTCGAAGCTCTCTGACAGTGAGGGAAATGCCGTATTTGAAGTCGTCATGTGTGCAAATAATCGATTAGGAAGGTGTCTATTTGCACACCCGACCAAACAATTGATCAGGTAGAAAATAAATAAAATCAAATCTTAAATTTGCAATGCATAAAAGTCAATTTACAATTTCCATAAACACCATTTTGTGGTTCTGATCACAATAAAAAATACGCTTGAATTTAAGGCATGTTGGGTATCAGAAGCGCAATCAATCTGTATCTTCATTGACATTCTCAGCAAAGGCAAATGCTAGTATTCTTTTGTTCTTACATTCATGCCTATTTGACCTGACTCGCACCATGCTCGACTACCACACGCTAGAAACCCTGCGTACTCATCACCCCGCCTGGCGCTTACTCAATTCACCGCATGCGCCTTTGATTGCCAGTTTCTTGCAGCGCGTTTTTATTATTCCCAATGTGCGCATGATTGCTGCCATCGATCTTGCCGAAATGTTGGAAGATGATCTCTATGTTTTACGTGAACAACTGGGTGAACAGGCTTTTCCTAAGCGTGGCTTGGAGTATTTAAATGATTGGACGGGTAATGATAAAGCCTGGTTACGCAAATTCTATTTGACGGGTTCGGATGAAGCGCAGTTTAATCTTAGCTCTGCTAGTGAAAAAATCGATTAACTGGCTGGCGAGTTTGCAGGAGCGCAGCTTTGTTGGGACGGAATCACATCTGCTCACCTTGTTTGATCTACTCAAACAAATGCAAGAAGGCAGCGAAACAGGCCCTGACAAACGCCTGTTGGATCTACAAAGAAAACGCGATGAGATTGATGCGTAGATGACGCGCATCAAGAGCGGCGATATCCTGGTACTCGACGATACAGCAGTGAAAGATCGCTTGCTACAATTTAACCAACTAGCACGTGAATTACTAAGTGATTTTCGTGAAGTGGAGCAAAATTTCCGATGCTTAGATCGACGGGTGCATGAGCATATAACCTTATGGGACGGCGCGAAAGGCATGTTAAAGAAGAGCAATTATTCAAGCGCCCGCAAGAGAATCATCTGCAAGATCATTTGCGTTTGGAACAAGAACATGTTCGTTTTAGTGCTTTACTAGAAGCGCTCGCTATTATCCAAAAAGCTTAAAAAGGAGACCCGACATGACGCTAACCACCTGCACTATCGAAGTATCACGTGAATTTTCAGCCTCTGAAGAAACCGTTTTTGATGCTTGGCTAGACCCACAAAAAGCGGGCAAATTTTTATTTGCCACTCCGGCAGGTATCATGAAAAAAGTCGAGATCGATGCAAAACTTGGCGGGAGATTCAGCATCATAGAAACACGCGATGGCGTCGATGTCGATCACGTCGGAATCTATCTAGCAATCGAACGCCCAACTTGCCTGAGATTTAGTTTTGGCGGTGATCCATTTCCGACGACCAATGTCACACTAAACATTAGCAAAACAGAATCTGGCTGCGTTTTACATCTGACACATGAAGAGGTTTGGATTGAGTATGAAGCCAGCGTGATCCAAGGTTGGACGAGTATTTTAGAAAATCTCGCCCAGCTTGTTTAGATTGATCATGCGTACTTCAACTAACCCAAACCACAAGCAAGCGCAATTCGATAGGTTATAAAAGACGCCAGATAGGCCAATGCAAACAAATAAGTCGCCATGATAATAGGCATTTTCCAGCCGCCAGTTTCGCGCTTAACCGTTGCTAGTGTGGACAGGCACTGTGGCGCAAATACATACCAAGCCAATAAAGATAGTGCTGTCGCTAAGCTCCATTGTTGCGCAATCAATGGTGCCAATGCTTCCGCCGTGTCACTGCTTGCGGCAGCCAATGCGTAAACCGTTCCCAAAGAACTCACTGCAACTTCACGTGCAGCCATACCTGGCACCAATGCGATACTAATTTGCCAGTTGAAGCCAATAGGTTCAAATACCACCGCCAATGCCTTACCTATGTAACCCGCAAAACTGTACTCAATTGCAGCGCCAGTTGCACCATCTGGGGCACCTGGATAACTAGCGAGGAACCATAGGGCAATCGTCATAATCATGATAATGCCACCCACCCTGCTCATAAAAATGACCACACGCTGCTTCAGACCAATTAAGACATTTCTCACTGTTGGCAAGTGATAGCTGGGCAATTCCATCATCAATGTACGGATCTGACTTTTTGCGGTGAAGCGTTTTAATACCCATGCGACGGCCAATGCACCAATGATGCCTGCGCCATATAAAGCGAACAATACTAATCCCTGTAACTCAAAAAATCCCCAGACTTCGCGCTGAGGAACAAATGCTCCAATCAACAAGGCATACACAGGCAAACGTGCTGAGCAAGTCATCAATGGTGCGATCAAAATAGTCACCATGCGATCACGTGGATTAGCGATCGTACGCGCGGCCATAATGCCTGGAATTGCGCAGGCAAAACTTGAAAGCAGCGGGATAAAAGAGCGTCCAGACAAACCGACGCCACCCATTAAACGGTCAAGCAAAAATGCGGCTCGAGGTAAGTAACCCGATTCTTCCAAGATCAAAATAAAGAAAAACAAGATCAAAATCTGTGGCAAGAAAACGATTACACCGCCAGCACCAGCAATAATTCCGTTCACAATCAGACTTTGCAACCAGCCCTCCGGCAACAAGCCAGAAACGGTTTCACCCAACCATTCAGTCGCATCTTTAATCATGTCCATCGGTACATTTGCCCAGGCAAATACGGCCTGAAACACCAAGAACAAAATAAGTGCCAATAAAAATGGTCCAGCAAACGGATGCAAAACGACGCGATCAATTTTATCGCTGGCCGTATGGGGAATAATGTCATCCAAGCCCAGCTTGGATAAAATCTGACGCACACGTTCGTGGTCAAGATCGGTGTGCGATTGCACGGTCGGATCTGTATCAGTCAGATGTGCCTGACTACTTGCTTGATTTAGTGATCCTACATTTCCCAACATCGCCTTCAACTCAGCTTCACCGCCCTGCCGGATACCAACAGTACGCACGACAGGAACGCCGAGTTCTTGCGCCAAGGCTTGTTCATCAACATGTACACCGCGCTGCTCAGCCATGTCGGTCATGTTCAGCGCCACCATGCAAGGAATTCCAAGTCGCTGAACGGCAATCACCAAACGCAAACTACGACGCAAGTTAGTCGCATCGACAACACAAACAACATAATCTGGACGCTTCTCACCTACCGCATTCCCATACAATACATCATGCGTTACCCGTTCATCTGGCGAACGTGGGTGCAAACTATATGTACCTGGCAAATCCAATACGCGTATGGTTTTATCGGACGCTGTTTTAAACCGCCCTTCTTTTCTCTCAACAGTAACACCCGCGTAGTTCGCCACCTTCTGTTTACTGTCAGTCAGCAGATTAAATAATGCTGTTTTACCGCAATTTGGGTTTCCAACTAAGGCAACTAATGGACCACTCGCATGAAAATGGACTACCGAAGGCTTTACTTGTTTCATGCAGCAACCTTATCTTGTAAAACATTCACTAACACACAAGCTGCTTCTGCTTTACGTAGGGCAAAAGTCGATAAACCTATTCGAATGACCAATGGATCACCACCTAATGCACCTCGTGCCATCAATGTCACGGGCTCGCCTGCGATAAAACCAATATCTTCTAACTGCGTTTGCCACTCTGGCATATCAGTTGGCGCGACCAATTGACGAACAACACATTTCTCACCAATCATAATTTCAGACAGACTTTTGATACGTTCGGAGCCCACATGCGAAGTACGAACAGATGCTGCCTGCGTTTGGGCATCGATATCTGTATGCATTGCTATCTTGATATTTGCTGAGTTCATGGTCTTGCGCTCTTAAAGAAGTTTCTCTCGAAGCAAAACTATAAACGAGAATCATTCTTATGTAAATCAAAGACGAGCTTCTCGTAAGGTCAAATTTCTTACGCAAGATCAATAGTTTATAAAATATTTACGACAAACACGAAAATGCTGGTGAGTGATTATAGGGACCAATGAAAAACCTCTCCGAACCAATAATCTCGATATCCAGAACTTGCTCAATTCATTAGAAAATTTCTAGCGATCCTAAATTGAGTCCAATCAAGGAAAAAACATGATAGAGGTCTATAATGAAGCATTCCTTTCTGCTGCAAAGCCTCTCCTCTTCTAAGAAAAAAACCCCATGAATGCCAACGAAAAAATGCTAGGAATTACTGATATGTCCCCACAAGAAATCTCTCTAGACGTACTTCTTGAAAAGTATGCAAAAGGCGATGAATCAAGCATTCACGATGTACAAGCACGCGTTGCAAAAGCATTAGCGACCGTCGAGGCGCCTGACTACCAAGCCTATTACGAAGAAAAATTCTTATGGGCACAAAAAAATGGCTTCGTGCCAGCTGGTCGCATTAATTCCGCTGCGGGCATGGATTTACACGCAACCCTGATCAATTGCTTCGTGCAACCAGTTGGAGACTCAGTTTCCAGCACGACGAATGGTAAACCAGGTATCTACACCGCACTTTCAGATGCTGCTGAAACCATGCGTCGCGGTGGCGGTGTTGGCTACGATTTTTCGACCATACGCCCGAAAGATGCGCTGGTAAGAGGTACCCGCTCACGCGCTTCTGGCCCAGTATCTTTCATGCAAGTATTCAATGCATCTTGTTCAACCGTAGAATCAGCGGGTGCGCGTCGCGGCGCGCAGATGGGTGTGCTTCGTTGCGACCACCCAGATATTCTTGAGTTCATTCACGCAAAAGATCAAGGTGGCCTGACTAATTTTAATATTTCCATTGGTGTAACCGACGAATTCATGAACGCCGTCGCTAATGACACCGACTTTACCCTGACACATAAAGCAGAACCTAGCAAAGATAAAAAGGATGCAGGTGCTTATCAGGGTGAATCTGGCTTGTGGATTTATCAAACCGTGAAAGCGCGTGATCTGTGGGATGCCGTCATGAAATCGACCTACGATCATGCGGAACCTGGGATTTTATTTTTATCTCGCATTAATGCAGAAAATAATTTGTACTACTGCGAAACAATTGAAGCGACCAATCCTTGTGGCGAACAACCACTACCAGATTATGGTTGCTGCTGCCTCGGATCGATCAATCTCACACGATTTGCAAAATCAGCTTTCACTGAACAAGCGAGCTTTGACTTTGAGGCATTTCAAGCCGTCGTCGCAGTTGCTACTCGTATGTTAGACAATGTGCTGGATGCAACCGCATGGCCACTTCAACAGCAACAAGATGAAGCGATGTCAAAACGCCGCGTTGGACTGGGCTTTTTAGGTTTAGGTAGTGTCATGGTGATGCTAGGCTTACGTTACGACTCCGCAGCAGGACGTGCTTTCGCACAAAATGTTGCTGAAGTTATGCGCGATACCGCCTATTTATCATCCGTCGAGCTTGCCAAAGAAAAAGGCGCATTCCCACTATTTGACAGTGAACGCTATTTACAAGGTGCATTTGCCCAACGCTTACCCGACGCACTGCGTCAACAAATAGCTCAGCATGGCCTGCGCAATTCACATTTATTATCGATTGCTCCAACTGGTACCATCACATTGGCTTTCGCAGACAATGCGTCAAATGGTATCGAACCAGCATTTTCTTGGGTGTATAACCGCAAAAAACGCATGGCAGTTGGTGACAGTAAAATTTATGAGGTGGCAGATCATGCCTGGCGCCTATATCGCCATCTCGGCAATGATGTTTCTGATGATAGTAAATTGCCTGCAGCTTTTGTCACTGCACTCAATATGTCTGCCAACGATCACATGATGATGCTGCAAGCGGTGCAACCTTATGTCGACTCTGCGATTTCCAAGACCGTCAACGTGCCAGCGGATTATCCCTATGAAGATTTCCAAAATCTGTATCTAGATGCATGGCGAGCTGGCCTTAAAGGATTGGCAACCTATAGACCAAACAATATTCTCGGTAGCGTATTATCGGTAAGCACAGAGGCTACAACACCCACAACAAAATTGATCCCAGACGACGACTTACTACGCAAGCAATTTGATGGGCGTCCATTCGGTGATTTAGAATCCGTCACTTCAAAAGTTCAATACATGACCTATGAGGGTAAAAAAACGGTCTATCTGACAGTGAGCTTCATTCATGTACAAGGCACCGTGGGCGGCGAGCCAGCAACGATAGAACGCCCATTTGAGTTCTTCATGCCAGCAGGACAGAAGAACGATGGCCAGCAATGGATTTCTGCCAGCATGCGTCTGCTGTCTATGGCTGCGCGATCAGGTGGTTCGATTGCAAAAGCACTTGCCGATATGCGCGAAGTAGTGTGGGATAAAGGTACCGTACGCTGCGGTATGATCACCAAAGATGATGGTTCACAAGCACCGCTGTTTCACGAATCAGAAGTCGCTGCAATTGGCTACTCATTACAAAGAATATTGATGAAACGGGGTTTCCTTGATGCGAGTGGCAATCAAGTTCCTATCGTCGTTCTGGCAGAAAAATTCAAAAACAAACAGCTGGCTTACAGCATGGATGATCTGGCCTATGAAGTTGAATCTACACCGATGACCTATACCGCAACAGGTAAAAAATGCCCCGACTGCGGAGCATATGCTTTACAAAAAATCGATGGTTGTTCGCGCTGCATTTCATGCGGCTATGTTGGTGCATGTGGTTGATTGTAGACAATCAAGACTGCAAAGCTTGTGTGGGGGACACCATAAAGCGGAACTTGGCCACCATAAAGCGGAACTAACGGACACCATAAAGCGGAACTAACGGACACCATAAAGCGGAACTTCTTTTTTATGATTAAATGAATAATGCCAGCGAAATTCACTGGCATTATTTTGAGTAAGTACAAAACCTTAATATTTGCTTCTTTTCAATTAAAGATGCAGTAAATAAGTAAGTAGATGAAAAGCAGTCTCAGCTATTCCTTATCGATTTTGTTATATCATTGTCTTCAAAGCGCACCCAGTTTAATGCAAATTTCATACGTATTTGGTGATAAAGAAAGCAGACAAGTTAGTCTTTAGTATTTTTTACATTATCATCTTAAGAATTAAAAAGCAAAAACTTAAAGGAGTTTTTATGGCTGTCACTGGAGCAACACAACAACAATACAAAGACTTTCTCACGAACGGTGGCACGTTGACATTCACGATTGATGCCAACGACATCTCGCCCGACAACGCATTCGAAAACTTCTCGCTCATTAAACCTTACTTACATACTGGTTTTGAGCTTCGTCCATCTTCTATAATTCATGAACCCCAAGAAGCAGCTCAGATTTATGTATATGGGGATTCGTGGACGAGAGTGGTTACCACTGTGTACCGTAACGGCGGAAAAATCGTCTACAAAAAACTAAATTCAGGTGTTTTTCAGGCAGAGTGTACAATCCCTTAGGTTTTACAACTCGAAGTGATATAACTTCGTGACGCAGCTTTATTCAAGTAGTCACCTCTCTTACAACGTCTGCTATGGACGACTGTGGGGGACACCATAAAGCGGAACTACTTTTTTAATGATTAAATGAATAATGCCAGTGAAACTCACTGGCATTGTTTTTTTGGTAGCTTTGATATCTCGACAATCTTTGAAAAGCAGGCATAACATTGTTGTTATCGAGCAGTTCAGGCAAACGCACTGTAGAACCTTCTCTAATTCGAATTGCCTACTCCGGTGGCCGTCGCGCGCTGTTTAGCCCTTATATTCTCATAGGTTTCTTTAAGCAAAATCGACCCCTGATGTGCATAGGCATTACAAATAAATTCAGCATCATCGACCGCACCTGCATCAGCCAAACACATTACACAATTAATAATGTCTGCCCTATCAAAGTCCGGCAAGAAACCGAGCAAAGCGGCTTTAAACACCTTTGCCACTTCCGAAGGATAACTGCTTGCAAGACGGGCTAGATGTTCAATCAATATATACCCGTGATGTTCAACCTGAGCGTTTGGTGCAACCTCAACGAGAGCAGTCAAAAGCTCAGAATCAAATTCTTGAACAAATGCGACAAGTTGGGTTAACGCTGACTGTAATTCTGGCGAGTGCGTGTTACTTTCACGCATTTGTTCTGATACACGAAGCCAGAATGCTATAATTTTCGGCGCATGGGCTGAGTATCCTTCACTTCTAAGTGTCCAGAAGAACCAACAAAGGCGCCGCAACTCTTTTAGTTTGAGTTCTATAATCAGCTCTGCGAATAGTCCATTATCTAAACTCTCCATTCCTTGAAGATAAGCAAGTCCCAGAAACTGAATCGCTCTATCTGATACTTGGTCAGGTAATCCGTCAGCGAAGAGCATTTTGCGCAGGTGCCCACCTTCAACTAACTTTTTATAGAACCAGTCATAGAGATATCTCTGATAGGAAAAACCCTGAGCAGAACATCGCCACGCGACCTCGTTCGAGGAAGCAAAAAGACGATGGAAGTTTGATTCTGTCCATTGAGAATTGATATAGTGTAAGTTTACGCAATACAATCCTGCTAGGGTTGCAAATTCTACGTTCTGTCCTTGCTCGCTGCTAGACAGCTCAGAATCAAATATTGGTCCGAAAATACTCCAAGAATCATTATTCAAGGAACCAGATGCCAATTCCTCACGACGAACTGCCAACGCCAGATAAATAAGAGCTTCGAGAATACGCCCCCTCGCCGAGTTAATTGCCCGAGTAACAGCGTCATTTGATACTTCTGCAGGACTTGGGACTTGTGCGCCAAGAATTCTACTAAGTACCTCGACAAATGAATCATATAGTTGAATTGGAAGGTGCCTCTCAGCACTAGTCGCACTCTTCACTAATTCAGCAATGTCTGAGACGACCCAACTCACCGATGGTTCCCAACCTTCAGTGTTTTGATTGTTGAGTTCATATATGAATTCGGTTTTTGAAACAATTTCACTTATTGCCTTAACCGTTGCATCCCAATTAATATCTTGTTTATCATCCGCCCACCGCTCTTTCAGCCCACGAAGCAGGCCATGCTGATAGGGACGCGCCAAATCAACGAACAATTCTATGGATTCACCGAATCCATCGTGACTAGCTCTCACTGCTGTTGTTAAAGATGAAGCTAGTCCTCTATAACTTGGGCCATCTAAATCTTCGGGCGCAGGCGAAAAATTACTAAGGAAACGAATTAATTCCTCTTTAGACATTGCAATCAGTTCGTCAGAAGCTAATGGGCTTCGCTCTCCGACCCATCCACTATTTGAATAGAAATGAAAATCAGGATGCTCGCGAACTGGCCCATATTGCTCAACTAGACGTTGATACTTTTCGTCAAGCTCAGAATCTCCTAATCCAGAGGCTGCATACAAAAGGTCTCGCTTAAAGCTTTCATCGCGTTCAACTTGCCTCGAATCATCAGTCCAATCACCTCTAAAATTATCTATAATACAAAGAAACTTATCCCTTTCTGTCGCCGAAAATTTCGCAAATGATTTCTTAATAAACCCATATATTTCATGCCAGTAAGGATGTTCATAAAACCACCCATCTTTAGCATAATCCCAAAAACTACCTCCAACAGTTCGATAGTTTTCTCCACAAACAAATATGCCAATACGAATCAGAGTCTGATACGGAGAAAGTAACAATGTCTTCACTATCATTCTTGAATCATCGGTATCTATCACGGTTGCACCCAACGCTGCATCCCTTACCGCATTCACGAGCGCTGAACGATAATCATCAATATGTGAATCTTGTTCATGGTCTTCGATTGCCGACCGCCAGGCATATGAGTATTTATCTTCTTCGACTGTTCCAATATACTCTGCTAACCGACGTGTCAAGAGTTCCAAACCAGAGTACCCGCACCTTTCACCGATTTTTCTGGATGACAATTTAAGCACTTCACCAAGTTGATAACTTTTTAACACTCCTTTTTTCTTAATCATGTAAATCTCCCTCAGGGAGAAGCATAGTTAAAATATCAACCAACTTTAATGCTTTTTCCAAGTCAAGTTGCTCTTGGCTGTCTAATAGTCTTGGTAATAATTTTGTACCTAACTCATGACCAACCATGTCCGAGTTAATGCGACCAGAAACCCAGATTTTCACAAGGTCAATATCCGACTCGAGAATTAATGGCAGAGGTAACTCCGATAAAATATTGGCAAGTGTCCACAAGGTCCTCCAATTTGCCAGACCTCTTTTTTCAATATCTAATGTAACTGCGCGCGCAATCTCTACAACTCTTTTTGCCTGCTCGTTATTCAAAAGGGAAATATTCGATTCGATATACTGCAATGCTGGCCAGCCATCTGACATGTAAGATGCGCCATCACCATCATTTAGGGTTCTCACTCCCGGGCTGTAGGTTACTGAAAAGTACTCTGCCCTATCAAGTGCGTCAAACCAAACGGGCCCCTTCAGCGAACTTACAAAATAGGATAAAAGCTCTGGACGATTGCTCACAAGGCTGAACGCTGCGTCTTGATTAGCAGGTGTTGGTGATGCGCTATACTCATCAAGATACCTTTGTAGGTTTAGTATTGTTGGGTCGCGAACATCTAGCTCTAAGCTCCAGTCTTTGAAGACTTGTACAACCTCCTGGTAGCCTTTACTATCAATGCAATATTTGATAACCCCCACACCACATTGGTCTCGAAAAAACTGCTCGATAAATCCTGTTTGCACTAATTCTATGGACCTATGTGGATAAAGTAAAAAATGCCTTGGTTCTGCCGAAGCGGCGTGCGGTGCTTCATTTGACCGTATTATGTACTCGAGTATTTCAAGCTCAGAGAGACCATAGCCAACGAAAAGAACTATGTAATTCTTAAACATAGTAGTTAAGAATTCTTTTACTTTTTCGTCCGCATAATGTTCTATGTAGTCTTTCAGAGAAACCACCATTGACCTTGGTTCCAAGTAAGAGCCGTGAAGGTGAATAACAGCGCCGCGTTCGGCTAAAAGAGCCGATGACAACTGTTCACGCATATAGTATTTGGACCGTGGGGTTGGTCGGTTCGCTGGTTCGGCCTCACTCCCGCTCTTTATCTCATGCGAGAGATTTTCCAAGCTTGCCTCATCAAGCCACTTATCATAGTTAGTTGTAACGAAAACAGGTCTCAACCTTGCTAGCAGTTTGTATAGTTCGAGACCAGCATCCTGCGGCTTCGATGGATGCAAAATGCTGTCAAAGTCGACGCCTATATTTTTCTTTTTGGCAATTTCCATTGCGATTGAAAGTGTCCGCCGTGAGTCTCCAAGTCCGCGCAGCTGCTCTGCTTCTAAGAAATCCAATGCACCAGCACCTTCAAGCCTTCCAACTACCTGGTCGGCAAAACCCCGCCAATCTGGACTACCACACAGCTTTGAGGCGCCAGCTCCAACAAAAACTACTAGCTCACCATGCTTGGCAGCGTCTTGAATAATTTTGGCGGGCCGATATTCGTTTGATTCCGTCATTTAAAGCGTCTTTAAGTTAAAAAATATCAAAAACTACTAATCAAACGTTACCTAGCTAATTCTTTTCAGAATCTCTCGGTTCTAATACGGACTCAGAACTTACCGTTCTATTAACTGCTATATTGAACGCAACATCATTGTTACCTATAGCCTTCATACATTGCAAAAAAAATATGAACGAAAAGGTACCTCGCGACATCTTGTTCGCGATAGACCTTTCCGTTTCATTGATTCCAATCGTTTTTAGGCGTTTTGCCAAGCGCTCGTAAGTCATTCCACGACGCGCGAGCTCCGCCTTAACAATTCGACGAGCTTCGTTTTCCCAATCCATATAGAGAACTTATCACCTAGACGATAAGAAAGCGATTTACATCTCACAAAAATAGATTAAAGTCTCACATATGAGACTTAAATGATAATTCATCGATTTCCATCGAAAACAAGTCCTATACGAACAATAGCCACACGGCTGGTTCAATTTAGGAAATGTTAATGGAAGACTTGAATAAGCATCTTGAAGTTATTAAAAAAGAATCACATCGAAAGACGGTGATAGATATGACCGGAGATGTAATTTTAAAACTTGAATTCCCTGAAAACGATAGCGGTCGTTCTCGGAAGATTGTTACACGCTCCCGCGCCAGACCAACGGGCAAGTATCCAAGCTGGAAGATGGGCCGAATGATGCAATGGGAGTCTCATAACGAGCTTAATGCATTCAGGTTGATTGATGCGAACGCATCCATTACAAGCTTCCAAGAACAACCCCTAACAATCTACTTTAGGCTTAACGGCGAGACGCATCGTCACCACCCGGATATTCTCGTGACAACCGCTAATGGACGAGAACTATGGGAAATTAAGCCTGCGAGCGAAGCACGAACAGTAGCGCAAAGAACAAAATTTCTAACTGAACACTTGCCACACCTGGGCTTTGCATACCGAGTGGTTCTTGGTGAAGAATTAGCCAAGCAACCTCGTCTGAGAAATATTCAAGAAATCTTAAAATTTGGAAGAGCGGACATCTCAAGTGCAGAACGTGAACTAGTACGACAAATTCTAAAGCGCACTAACACAATCAGTTGGAACTCTGCAGCAAGAGGTGATTTAGGCGTTCGCGGTCGCCATGTACTCGCTCACCTTTTTCTCAAAGGAGAACTCACTTGCAATGTTGATGAGCCAATTGCTGGTGCAATGTTCTCGATAGCCCAGGCAACGAGCTAAAGGTGACACCATGAGCACATCTGCATTCCAATCAGGGGTACGGTTCACAATTGATAAAACCACTTACGAACTCATGCGCAAAATAGAAGATGAAATCTGGCAAGCGGAAGAACTAAAAACAAAACGCGTTCATGAATTTAGTATTCAATCGCTGCTCGAACTTTATGCATCTGAACAGCTTAAATTCACGACAATCGAATCTACACCAAACGTGACTCCCCAATTTCACGTGCATTACTCTCTACAAGAATGGGAAATAGCGAAGCTACGCAGAATATACGTTCTAAAAATAATTGACTTGCCTAGCAATCGTGAACTCGTCAAATCTATTACGCAGGCGACTTGGGAAAAAATAAAGCAACCAGCTAAAGCGCCTGGTAGCACAGCTGTCATTAGATGGAAAAATCGGTATCTACAATCTGGCAAAGATATCCGTTCTTTAATCGATAGAAACCAACTCAAGGGAAATTCCATCCCAAGATATGATGCCGAAACTATCAATTTTGTGACGAAGGCTATTGAAAAAAAGTATCTCTCCTTAGAGCGCGGCACAATCGAAAGTACGCTAGATTTCGCAAAAATATTAGTCATTCACGAGAACAAGCTTCGTCCAAAGGAGTTGCAACTACGAATGCCTTCTCGCTCATTGGTAAAACATTCCATTGAAAAAATAGACGCCTTCGACTCATATTGCGCTCGCCATGGCAGAACCGCTGCAACAAAAAAATTCCGCACTGTGTTAGGCCACAGAACAACGAACGCACCGCTCGAACGTGCTGAGATTGACCACACTCCATTAGATTTATTTGTAGTCGATGATAAGACACGGCTACCGCTTGGTCGCCCATGGCTTACTGTGTGTATCGACGACTACACACGATGCATACTTGGCATACACATTGGTTTTGAGCCACCAAGCTACCTCACCGTGTCGAAATGCCTTCGCCAAGCGTTCCTGCCAAAGGCAAATTTAAATGCCGATTTTCCAAACATAAAAAATGCCTGGAATGCTCACGGCGTAATGGGTCAACTCGTAGTCGATAACGGCTTGGAATTTCACAGCAACAGTTTAGAGAATGCCTGCTACTCCTTAGGTATGGAGATACATTACGCACCACGAAAAGTAGCATGGTTCAAAGGGAAAATCGAGCGATTTCAGGGTTCGTTAAATCGAGCAATTTCACACGGCAATCCTGGAACAACGTTTAGCAATATTTTTGAAAAGGATGATTACAATCCGTCGAAACATGCTGTCATCAGCTACAGCATTTTGAAAGAAATTGTGCACACATGGATTGTGGATGTCTACCACCAAAAGCCACACGGAATAACAAAGATGCCACCAGCCGCAATGTGGCAAAACAGTATAGCGCCCGAAGATATTTTAGTTCCTGACGATATTGCAATGCTCGATGCAATATTAGGACGTAGTGAACAACGTCAATTGACGCATAAAGGTATTGAGCTTTACGGTCTATTTTATAACTCAGCAGAGCTTACTTCACTTCGTCGCAAACATGGTGACAAGCTGAGTGTAGAAATTCGCATCGATACTTCAGACCTCGGGCAAATTATTGTCTTGTCTCCATTTGGCAATGAAATCTACAAAGCATCCGCGCTGGATGCCGCGTACGCGAAAAACCTATCTAAATGGCAGCATGATGTTTGCAAGCGATTTGCTGCGATTGAGTTACAAAAATTCACACCAGACTCATGGTTGGAAGCGAAGTATCAAATAGCAAAATTAATCGATGAAGAATTTATGCACAAAAAACAAAAAACACGAACAAAAGTAGCCCGATATAAAGGCGACGCATTAGCGAACAAAAAAGAGATGGCAACCACTACCACCTCAATCGAACACACGCCAGCCCCAATCACACTGAATCAAAGCAATGAGAGTCTATTAGAACCTTTGCCAGCGGATACTCAACTTGAAGTTCCTATAAAGAAAAAAAGATTCATTTTTCAGCATCGAGACCGTAGTCCCCAATCTATCCATAACGAATTGAACGAGGACTCTACAAATGATTGATGCGAGATATATAGTTGAAAATACGCTTGTTCCACATACTGCATTTGAAAAAGCTGTGTCGCGGCTCGAACAATGCTACAACTACGCATGTGGGGCATCAGAACCGATTTGCGTTGCCATATTGGGCGAATCAAGAACAGGAAAAAGTCGAGCTTTAGAAGAATGCTCTACAAAACATCCACAGATACGGAACGAGGATGGTCTGACGGTACCTATATTGCGTGTCAAAACACCCTCAAAGCCGACTGTCAAAAGTCTCGCCGAGCTGATGCTCAAGGCAATGAAAGACCCAAAATTTGATTCCGGAACCGAAAACGCAAAAACAAATCGTCTCCAAATTCTGATGCAAAGTTCGGGAACAAAGATGGTCATGCTTGATGAGTTTCAGCATTTCTATGACATGGGCTCGCACAAAATTATGCATCATGTCGCTGATTGGCTGAAAATTCTCGTTGATGATTGTCACGTTGCACTTGTGGTGGCTGGACTAGAGAAATGCAGCGTCGTCATAAATCAAAATGAACAGCTCGCTGGTCGATTTTTATCGCCAATCATTATGCCTAGATTTAAATGGGAGAATGTCGAACACCGGGAAGAATTTATCGGAATTTTAGGAGCATTTCAAGATTCAATAGGCTCAACTTTTGATATCCCAGACTTTGACTCGGCGGATATGGCGTTCCGCTTCTATTGTGGAACTGGTGGACTCGTTGGCTACCTGAGTAAATTTCTACGCCAGTTAGTATTGAATGCGATAGACAATAACAGAAGGTCTATTTCAATCGAAGACCTTGCTTTTGCTCACATGGAATCAGTGTGGTCGAAAGATAGTCTCTCAGATATCAGCAGCCCCTTTAGCCGAGATTTCATGTGTGTACCTACCACTGCATTGCTAGATAAAATCGCCACGATAGGTGTTCCTGTAGAGCCATTTGAACCGCCGAGAAAGCGTAAAGCAAAAGCGATTTCAAGCAGTTCTCGCCACGTGCTCAGTGCGAGTTAATATCTCATGCGTCTAGTCCGAACACCATCACCTCACAAAAATGAAAGCTTGCTAGGCTTTATCCTTCGCGTCTCCGAATTAAATGGATATGAAACACCATACCACATACTACGTCTAGCAAACATCAATCATGACCAAGTGACAGCTGGTTTTCCAATTCACAAATTCGTCGAAATACTCGGGAACAAGACTGAAGCACTGAAAAAAGTCTCGTATGAAAAGAGTATATCCAACAGCAAAAAAAGAGAGTTCAAAATTGTTGAACGCTCTTTAGGTGCTAGCGTTAAAAATGCACCGTTACGAATGCAAGAGCTAGCAATTTGTCCGCAGTGCGTAGAGGAACATGGGTATATCGACGCATTTTTCGACCTGAGTATTGCAATTGCGTGTCCGAAACACAAGCGAACAGTTGTTCATAAATGTCATCAATGCGGCAATAACCTTAGACTTTTCAGACCAGGGCTTTTGACATGCAAATGTGGTGCAGACCTCCGAGATTCTCCATTTGAGTCTATCGGGAATGACACATACGAATTCATGGAAATTGCGCATTCGAAATTATATGAACAGGATATTTTAACAAAGGCAAACACTTCCAATTTTCCAACTAAAAGTCTCGCGGCACTCTCATTACCCGCCTTCTTATACATGATTACCAGTTTAGGGCACAAAAATTTTGCGCTATCGAACTCTGATGAACCTTCTGCTGAAGAACGCGTAAAGGCGGGTTTAGATGTATTGAAAAACTGGCCAACCGGTTACTACAATTTCCTCGACAAAGTCGGGACTATCTCAACAAAAAATGGAATTAAATCCGCAGGGCTTCGAAACCAGTTTTCGGACTTTTACGAAAGCATGTTTAAGGGAAGAAAATTCTCAAAAGAGATTTCCTTTTTACGTGAAGAATTCATTCGTTTTGGAAACACCA
>NZ_JACOFU010000002.1:294622-883782 GCF_014284275.1 Affinundibacterium amnicola
CAAAAGCGGAATATGCGCGTCTATATCGCCTAACACATCCCAAAATAGAGAAAATGATTGAGGATGGAATACTGGTACAGAGAGAATTAAAAATTGGCGCAAGAACGATGCGGATTATTGACACTCAATGGAATTAAATCCGCAGGGCTTCGAAACCAGTTTTCGGACTTTTACGAAAGCATGTTTAAGGGAAGAAAATTCTCAAAAGAGATTTCCTTTTTACGTGAAGAATTCATTCGTTTTGGAAACACCAAATGGGGGCAAAGTACCATTGGATTTAAGGATGCAAAGGGGCTACTTGCTGATGAAAAGCGCTTCATCTCAAAAGCGGAATATGCGCGTCTATATCGCCTAACACATCCCAAAATAGAGAAAATGATTGAGGATGGAATACTGGTACAGAGAGAATTAAAAATTGGCGCAAGAACGATGCGGATTATTGACACTCAAAAAACCCAGTCTCCGTCCGAGTCTAAAGGTTTGCTATCAGGTCGACAAGCAGCTTCGCAATTGGGATTACCATTAAGTGTCCTACAACACTTAAGAGAAACGAAAGTCTTCCACACGCGCTTTAGGCGTGGCTATGAGTCATCGTGGCACATTGATGATGTAGAACTCTTTCTTGAACGAGGTATCAGTCTGGCAAGCATTGGTGAACTAGATACCAATTTGACGACATTAGAAGCAGCAATGCGTTTCAAATTTAAAGATGCGAAAACCAAGGCAGATATCGTTACAGCAATTTTCGATGGTCGCTTAACCCCGGTTGGCCGGCTCGGCAGTAAGCTGGGTAGTCTGTTAGTTGATAAAGTACAGCTAGAAGATTTCGCTCTAAAAAAACGAAGCGCACTAAATGGAAACACCTACACCTTAGAACAAGTTTCCCAACTGACGGGAATTTACATGATGGCGGTCGAAAGTGCCGTTGATGCTGGGCTTCTAATCGGCAATACATACGACGGAAATATTCGAGTTCCCGTCATCTCAGTCGAGCTATTTAATCAAAGTTACATTCCATTATCAAAAATAGCAGAAAAATTAGGTTCATTGGCTCAACATCTCTGGAGAACATGTCGCACTAACCACATCGAAATCATCTCACTTCAATATAAAAATGGTCTTGGCAAACAGCCAATCCTCAGTAAACGCGATGAGCAAAATCTAATTGAGATTTACAACCAAAAAGTGAACGAGCAGGCACCGAAGGCCAAGGAATGTCCATCCTACGAAACCATCTTCCAAAATTATCTCTTCGCGCTAGACGAATCCAACGAGTATCTTCCTTGCTTGGCTGGCGCCCCTAATAAAGCAGCAATCGCAGAAACATGTGGATTTCATCGTGATGTTTTTTACAAGAATGAAGCTGTCAAAAATCTGCTTGAATCATTCATAGCTCGCCATCAAGACCAAACATCTACAAGGCCCTTAACTGATATTGAGGGCCTAAATAAATTTCTTGATTCATTAAAAAAAGAACAAGTGCAACTACTTCTTACAAGTAGCGGGCGAATAAACAAACAAGGAATAGCCAAAGCTGCAGGGATAAGTCGCAAGGTCTTTGATAGACACCCAGATGCGATGCGACTTGTGAATGAATTTATTGAGTCAACAACGCAGGTCAAACCATAGATTATGGCCGATATCGAAGTGGCCGATATAGTGCTAAAGAACTACTAATTTAGGGATTTAAGGTCGAGCAATTTAGGGCTAGAAATAGCTGATGTTTTGGTTTGCTATCTTGAAGTAAACTAGTAGTATCTGTGCATTTTTTTTTAATAATATTTCTGTTGACCAACCTCATAAATGTCACTATATTGACGTGACAGTAGCAAGTTTCAGCCGTAGTTTTTTATTGCAGTTAACATATTTATTAGGCTCAATACCTTGAAGTCCAATGCGAAACAAAACTATGAGACCGATTATCTTTTTGGACATTGACGATGTTATCGCGATTGACCCAAGCTTCACTGGAATCACAGTTTATGACGCTCTTCAGAATGACTGGACGACAATTGACAAAGATTTCTGGCAACAGTTGTTTCTTGCTGAAGCCATAGAAAGTTTGTCATTGCTTCATCAGCGTTTTTTCTGTCAATACGGCATTAGTTCAAGCTGGTCAAACTATCTAACTCAGCATCAAATCAAATATGCTTTTTTGTGTTCTTCATGGTTAATGAAAGTCAAAAATGACAAAAGTTCTCTACCTTGACTACGACGGTGTATTACATGACGATGCCGTTTATTGGCATCCAAAACACGGCATATACCTCAAAACCCCTGGCCGCACCCTGTTTGAGTGGATGTATATTCTGGAAAACCTATTAAGCCCCCATCCTGATGTGGGAATAGTTTTATCAACATCTTGGGTTAGAGCAAAAAGTTTTGAGTATGCTAAGTCACAATTGTCGGCTCCACTGCGTGAAAAAGTCATCGGAGCCACTTTCCATCGTAGAGAAATGCACAAAATCGAATTCGATTTAACTGCTAGAGGAGTGCAGATTTGGAATGATGTTCAACGGCGAAATCCGACTTCTTGGTTTGCAATAGACAATGATAACGAAAGATGGCCAGCTCACTGCCGCGATAAGCTTGTGCTTACTCAGGACAGATTAGGATTGAGTGAAGTCAAAGTGCAAAATGAAGTTATGGCAATGTTGAATTTATTATAGTTTTAACTGAGCAAGGGGTGTTCCATTTTCAAGATGATATCCAATGACTACTGCAATTCAACAACTTTTCCCCACACCTCTAAAAATTAATTTTATTTTTAACAAAACAATTAGACCTTCATTTTTATAGCATTTCCTTATTAGTCACAGTCTTTATGTGATGCTGCGCCATTAAATGCTTTTATTAATTAATTTGTGTTACTGCCACTTTAGAAAATTGAACAAATGCTGTTGAGCAGAATAAACTCAATCGCGCCGGTTCAAATTTACCGACATTGAAATTCGTCGACTTACCTGCAATAGAGACATTCAATTCACCGTCCGCCATAATCGTGATGTCAAATGGAATCAACCCATCTGTTAAGGGAGTCACTCCAAACGTGGTCCGGTCTTGAGGTCCACCTTGACCCGTGATTGCAAACTGCAAATTGGCTGGTACGTCTGGCATCACAATAGCCTGCAATCCTACAAATTTCTCATTGGTTCCAACAAACGTTACTGATGCCGAAGCTGACCAGCTCGGATGAACACGGGTTACGAAAAAACGCAGCATACCAGTGGCGTGAAATGAACCTTTTGAGGTTGCTATGTTGGTTTGCAGATATTTGCCAGCGGAAGCATCACATTCAAAATTATGTGGCCCTGGCCCTTTTTCAAAATTCAATGCTATTTTCGTATCCGTATCTCGAATTGACGAGCTGGTCGAGGCACATCCTGTAAGGATTAAAATTAGAGAGCAAAAAAATAGTCTAAACATTTGGAACCAGCCTTGATTTGAAATATGCTTACACATATTGATTTTTTAATTTAAATTACTACAAAATATAACATTGCTTTTATGAAAATTTGAAGTAGCACAAAGACGCCATAAAGCGATATAAGATGTTAATAATCAAATAGGTTGTTTCAGCAAAGCCTATTTAATTTTTTTCAACAATTTAAATTATCACATAAAATAGGTAGTTAAACATCTCAAATGCCAAACTGCGACTTTTACGGAACGCCTCACGACCATGAACAGCTATTAAATTGGCTGTTTAATGAAGGTACCTGCAGAGTATATGAACTCTCTTCTGAATTCGAACAACCCCTTAAGGAATTCAAGACTGCTAAAGAGGTACTCGCTCAGTTTGACCGCACCTACAGTACGGGAGAGAAATGGCATACAGTTCATTTGCAACTCTATGTCATTGGAGCGAGTCCGCCATTCATCCCTGTACGTGTAAACCTTAATCCGGAGAAATGTGGGGGAGCGACTTTTAGATATGCGGCCGAGGGATGGGGTTTAGTCCAACTATACCTTAGCGGAGTTACAGTTCATGGACTGAAAAATTCACATAGCAATCACAATAGCCAAAAGAGAGCAATTGCCTGGGCACCTACTTTCAACGATATGCAAAGTGTCGAAGCCTGGGACTTTAAAAAGATAACCAGCTTCTCTTCACGCCTAAATCGGCAAATTAAGAAACTTAGCGTAGCAAAAAGGGGCAACAACGTTGTTTTACCTGATGCGTTAAAATTTTGGCAAGAAGGTACAACATTGTTACCAAATTATGATATTCCTGTGGTGACGCACTCAAATAGTTAGCACAATGCTCAACGCAGAAACTTCGAGCGTTGCATTTCCGATGGTCAGCACTTTGTCGATTAGTCTCAACTAATCATGCATAACGACTAGCAGAATGTGCCTCTGGCAACCCAAAGTATCCGAAAAATAGAGAAATGAATGCTCGCGGAATGTCAAAACACTAGTATGCGCAGCGCCCGAATCACTTATGCTAGGCGTAATCTGCAAAATCAACTCCCTCTTTAACAAACCGACCGCTTTGCAAAAGAACTCTTTCTATATCTTCGATGACCAGCGCATTGTTATTTGGAGCGAATGCAAAATATCCCCAAGTATCGTCGTTAAGCTGGAATTCGCCGTTTGAATATTCCCATAAGGTAATGAATTCGTCTGTAGCGAGTCCGATGCGAACAGTATCGTAGACTGGGTGCTTCTTTAGTTTCGCATTCAAAGCATCTTGTAAGAGGTTCGCGATGTTTGGATAGGACGATGAGCGATGGTCGCCGCAGAACTCAACAAGAAGTTCTCGGGATTTGTATCCTGGGCGCACTCTAAATTTCTCCAACGTGGTCACGTGTTCGGCTCCCATACACTTAACGCTTGCCATGAACTGCAGCGACTGTCTTGTTTATAAATGCTCTCGCTCTCGAAATTTCAAAAGCGACCCTATATGTGGAACTCATGGCTTTGGCTTACATGCGGCTCCCCAGTAGGCCATCTGCTCTTTTGCCTCTCTTTTAGGCAGAGAGTTTAATTCAGCACATACGTTGTAATTTCCATAAACAATGCGGCTCTTTCGGTCTTGGTAGTTCCAATCAAGCACATCTTTCGCTTGTATCCGTATTTCCTGCCCAAGCTGGACACCTAATAAATGTCTTGGGATGGTCTCTAATTTCCCAACAAACTCTTCGCCGTCTAGATGCACTTGGCCAAGCCAGAATATCTCTGTCTTCTGGTCTTCTCGAAGCTCAATCATTACACGTGCTCGGGCCATGCTCTCGGGATTCGCAAGGGCCTGCTTGAAATAATGAAGCTCTGCTTGCGCAGTTCTATACGGGTCTAATCCACTAGCGACCGCAGGTAAACCCAAGGCAAACCCGAAAACGATTATCAAAACGCTAGTAAATGAGGAAATTGTCACCATGCGGCATCTATCGCGTATCTGAACGAAACTGAACATCTCAATTGGTGAGCAAATGGTTATTAAAATCATATGCTCGAAAAGCCGAATGCGCTGATTTTGTATTGAGTGCTGCATTAAATCCAGTCCACTTTACCAGTTCAACATAACGGTGCCACTGCCAGCTGCTCGAGGTCCTGACGGAGAGCTGAAGCGCTACCCAAGTTTGCAAGGCCAATGCGTGCAAATGCTGCAGAGTCATTTGCCAAACCCTGGCTTAGACGGAATCGCGCCAAGGTAAGTGCCATTCGTATCTTGGTTGAACTAAACCCAGAAAAATCAAAAGAATCCTTATCGAACTCCTCAGCGGTGACCACATTCAAAGGAGCACCAGGCCCTGAAACATGTTCTAGAAGAGGACGTCCAACCTCAATGTAGACTAAACTCGCGGCCGACGCTGCAACATTCATGCTGTCTTCAGTCCCATCATGATTCCACCACTGGTCTGAATCCGTTTCGGAGAGTCGGCGTCGAAACTCGCAAAGCCCTTCGGTAATTTTCTTAGGGTCAGGTTGGTTTCCCAGTCGGTCTGGCACGGCGAGCGGGTGCACAGCTAAGTTAATTGCGAATGAGCCGCCGTCTCTCCTGCCTTGCACACTTACCACTTGCACCCAGCCGGCAATGACGCGCCAAAACTTCGAGCCTGAACCAGCAAAACCGTCAGCGCGCAAGCAAGGAACAAGGTGCGCGCGAATTGCAGTGTCTAGGCGTGGTTTAGCAGTTACATTCATGTTTTCCATCGCCTTAGCCAAGCGAAGCCGAAGGCATCCGACTTGAACGATTTGTTAAACCCATCTAAGATAGGAAGAATTTTTCTATTGGACATCTGGTTCAGCCATAAAACGTACGATTTCTTCGTCGTTCACAATAAACGTGTAGTACACACCGCCACTGAATCCGTCAATCTTGAAACTTCACAAGGCAGCACAGGGTCAAGTTCAGCGAGTCGTGAGCTCAAACGAGAAATCAGCTCACGCCCTATCGCAGTAGGACTAATCACACCCGAGTCCATCATCGCCTTCCGAGTCTGATAGATTTTCAAATAATGGCCAACAGAGAGTGTCATTTATTATGGTTTAAGACATAGCGCCGGCCTGTCCCTAGCAGAGCTTTGTTGACCATTAGTGGCATTGCAACTCCATCTTGAACTCATTTTTATGTTCTGAACAACGAAAGAAATATACTAGCCCGACATCTCCCCACATGATGTTAGCCTCATCTTCAGAATCAACTTGGGCGTAAAATTTCATGTCAGTATTGCACTTAGGACATGTTGGAATTGATTCACTTTGAACGAAACGTGGGTACCCTCCCAAAAGCGTCGCATAATCATTTAGACACCCAGCTCTTTCGACAGCTTCCTCATATTCCTCCCAAGGAGAATCGTCATTTATTTTGCAACATAGGTCGCTTAGCTCTCTTGATGCAGAATCAAGACCTTCCCAATCAGGATGAACATCAACAAATGAAGCTGTTACCTTACAAGGTGTAGGTGAATACTCGTCATGAGAGTTTCGACCTATTTCGGCTATTCTTTCAGTCTTCGGTTCGTTATATAGCTTTACTTCCCATTGCCCTTTTTGCTCATCACCAAGCCCCCAAGGAGAGCATTCATTGCAATAATAAAAAACGAAAAGATGTTGCTCTAACTCATCATGAATTTGATTGACGAATGTCAGCTCCTTTTTACAGGTCGGACACGACGGCCAGGAATCACCTACCTCTGCATAAGGAGTGCCTCCAAACTTACTTTCGCAGGAAGCAACTGAAGCTTCATCATCAGCTCTCGGCTCTAGCTTAATTGCCTTTTTCACCAATGGCCTTAATAAACTATCGATTTTTTCTCTGCACATATCTCACCTACATTTATTGACAAGTTTGTTCTATTCGACAAACCATCGTTGTACTCTGACTGCCATTTCGTTTCATTTTACCAAGCAACTAAGATAGTATCAAGGAAACAACTCAAGTATGGGAGCAATGTGTAAAAGACGGATTCAATCTCAATCAAATCAATTCGCTCATTCGCTGGAAGTAATCACTTAATTCACTGAACCACCGTTTGTAGGCAGCGTTCAGGCAATCAGAAAACCATAGACCTGTTCAACAAACACGCGCAAATTCAATTTACAACTAATTGATTCCATTAGAGAAATTTTCTCAACAGACAAAAAGAAGGCATAAAGCGAGGAAAGTTCCGCTTTATGCCTTAATTGATGTGGAAAATTCCACCTTATGCTGTCCGTTAGTTCCGCTTTATGCTGTCCGCGGGTAGTCTAAGTCATTGATTTTATGGAGAGATGAGTTCCACATTATGGTGTCACCCACATTGAATTAAGGCCACAAAAAAACCCGCTTAATAAAGCGGGTTTTTTGTTTTCTAATACCTGATAATTTACTGCGCCAACAAGACATTAACCTCAGCCAAATCAGCTTCTTTTAATGATCCAGCCGCTGCTTTCAAGCGCAATCCACTCATGATGGAATCGTAACGTGCCTTTGCCAAGCTCTGGCGCGTGTTGGATAATTTTTGCTGTGCATTCAACACGTCGATATTAATACGCACACCGACTTGATAACCCAGCTTGGTGGAATCTAATGCAGATTGGCTTGAAATTTCAGCCGCCTCGAAGGCTTTAATTTGCGCTAAACCACTGACTACACCGATATAAGATTGGCGTGCAGCTTGTGCAGCGTTACGGCGTGCAGTTTCCAAGTCATTACGCGCCTTATCTTCTAAAGCGATTGATTCACGAACTTTGCTATCGGTACCAAAACCAGCGAAAATCGGTACATTCAAAGTCACACCGATTGTTTTAGGCTTGGAATAACCAGATGGCGATGCTACGCTTGCGTTCACGGAATTTCGCCCTGCTGTCGCAGTCAAATCCAAAGTTGGCAAATGACCTGCGCGACTCTTTTTAATTTCACGTTGCGCAATTTCCAAACCAACTTGAGAGGTTGCTACTACAAAGTTCTGTTTTTCAGCTGAACTGACCCAGTCGTTAATCTGCGCTGGAACCGGTGCTGTCAATTGAACGCCATCTTTCAGCTTCGCTAAATCACCTGCATCTTTACCGATGATTTGACGTAAAGCCGCACGTTTCACTTCTAAATCACCTTGGCCGGCTAATTCTTGTGCCGTAATTAAGTCATATTGTGACTGTGCTTCATGCGTATCTGTAATCGTTTGTGTACCAACCTCGAAATTGCGCTTAGCGGAAGCCAATTGTTCTGCAACCGCCACTTTTTGCGCTTGCAAAGTCTTCAAGGTATTTTCAGCTGCCAATACGTCAAAATAAGCTTGGCTAACGCGCAGCATCAAGTCTTGTTGAGCCGCTGCAAACTGCAAATCAGCAGAGATCACCGACAATTTTGACTGTTCATAGGTTTCCCAAGATCCCCAGTTAAACAATGGTTGACTCAATGTAAAACCTAAGGAATTCGTATTACCCGATGACTTTGTCGTGGCGCCAACATCAGGATCGAATTCACTTTGAGTACGTCGTACATTGGCATCCATCGTGACGCGTGGCAGCAAAGCAGCACGCCCTTGAACTGAACGTTCTTGACCAGCCAATTTAGAAGCACGCGCTGCACTAAATTGTGCATCATTGATTAAGGCTTCTTTGTAAATTTGTAGCAAATCGCTAGCGCCTGCATTTAAAGAAATAAACGCGGTCGCAATAAATGTAGCGATAATAGATTTACGCATAAAATGCTCCGAAAAAATTAAAGGTCGTTTGCTTGAATTTTTCTTCCCAAAATCTAAGCAACAACGACAACAAACCACTTACACCGAGGTCTTTAGCACCACTAAAGACAGCTCTTAATATGTGGGCATAGAAGTATCAACTTGCAATGCCCACGCGTGTACTCCACCGGTCAAATTGATGATTCGATTAAAACCATTTCTCTCTAGGAAATGTGCAACCTGCATACTACGTCCACCATGATGACAAATACAAACTATTTCGACATCACGGTCTAACTCTTCTAGCCGTAAAGGCAGGCCAGACATAGGCATCAACTGCGCTTGATGAATATGACAAGTCTCATACTCCCAAGGTTCCCTGACATCTAATAAGAATGGTGGATTTTTTGAAGAATCAGACAGCCACTGTGCTAATTCGGGAGCCGTTATATGTTCCATAATTGACTTTTCTAATTCACAAGCACATTATAAAGTGAAAGTTGACGCAGGGATCGCCTGTGTTAATGGCGGCACGGAAGTTTCGAATAATTGCTTTGTATTGAAAAACAATTCAGATTCACGAGAAACCAATTGTGCGGTCATCACTGGCGGCTTACCGACAACAACAAACATTCGCCCACCAATATTTAACTGTGCCTGCAGATTTTCAGGAATTGCTTCAAGCGAACCTGTGATGACAATAATGTCAAAAGCCGCAAAATGCGTGTTCTTTAACGCATCGCCCCACTGCACATCCACGTTGGTAATTCCATTTTTTGCGATGTTTGCCTGCGCTAAACTTTTCACTTCAGGAACCGCCTCCATCACTGTTACGTGACGAGATTGATGTGCCAGCAGCGCCGCCAAATAACCACTATCGGCACCAACGATCAAAACTGATTCAGTCTTCTTAGCGGCAACTTCCTGCACGATGCGAGCTTCTAATTTTGGTGTCAGAGAAATTACACCTGCTACCAATGGCAAACCTGTGTCAAAAAAAGCCAAGCTCTTTTGTTCTTGAGGAAAGAAGTTTTCACGTTTTACGACGCCGAGCAAGGCCAACACATCTGGTGCACTGACATTTGTCGGGCGGATTTGCTGCTCAATCATGTTAAAACGGGCTTGTTCGATATTCATGTTCATTTCTCGTGGCATTAAATTAAAAAGTTAGGTATCAACGCGTCTTTATCCTGTTTTGATGATTTTCGATCAACACAGATGCACTTATCGCACTTTTAACCCAATCCCGCATTTTATCAAAGCGTTTCTGCAAAAGAAGGTTTTCATATGAGTTTTCTTGCTTTTCATACAGATACTTCCACTATTTGCGCAAAAACAGATACACATCAAAGTTTTCTGGCAGCTAATCACGTGCATCCACTGAAATCTAATCGGCAAGTTCCGTAAAGAACCACCTTATTTCACAAGAATGCTACGAAGTGCCATGTCGATATAAAAATCCAGATAGGCCCCAAGTTTTTCCGGTTCAACCTGGCAAACACCATTCGAGTGTTTCCACATCATCATCATAATAATCGGTGCGATCAGAATTTTTGGGGCGACTTCCAAATCCATTTCACGAATTTCGCCGCGTGCGATACCTCTTTGGAGCATGGTGGTCACCAATTTCTCGCCACGATCAACAACTTCTTCCTGATAAAATTTTGCCAACTCGGGAAAATTTCCAGCTTCCGCCGTCATCAACTTCGGCAGACCCGATAACTTGGACGCGCCAATATTTTCCCACCAGGTCGTAATGATGATGCGAAAAAGATCCTCACTTGATCCAGCAAATTGCTCAATCACGCCCTCTGCCTCACCAAGTAAAGGCACGATAGATTCACGGACAACTGCTTTGAACAATTCTTCTTTACTGCAAAAATACAAATACAAAGTGCCTTTTGATACGCCAGCAGATTTAGCGACATCATCTAAGCGGGTCGCCGCGAATCCACGCGCGACAAAATGATCTAATGCCGCGTCCAGCAATTCTTGCGGGCGCGCATCTTTGCGTCTTTCCCAACGCGGCTTAAATGGACATGACATCATGACGAAAAAACACTTTAAAATTAACTTACTCAAGAGTCAGTAATGTAAGCGCTCAGGGCAAAATGGTCAAGTCTATAGCGCGCCAAAGCCAAGACTTAGGAGTGAATCAGATAGAATACGTTTTTCGGCAATTTATCCATATGAACACACTTATTTGTCGCCCAAGTTGCGCTGCATGTTGCACGGCGCCTTCTATTAGCAGCCCCATACCGGGAATGCCGAACGGCAAACCCGCTGGCGTGCCATGTGTACAATTGACACCCGATTTACGTTGCGCGATTTTTGGGCAACCCGAACGCCCCGATTGCTGTTCTGGCTTACAAGCCTCGCTAGAAATGTGCGGAGATAATCGGGAATATGCGATGACTTGGCTAGCGCAACTCGAAGTCGCAACTTCTCCATCAAACCCACAATCAAACTAAGCCCCACCTTATTTGCATGCATTGATGCTTTGATTTTCAGCTCAAATCACAGTCTCACATGATAAGCTTCGTCCCTTCGATTTTTAATTAGCAAGCTTGGAACATGGATTTTTCTCTCGCACTCAAAGTCATCATTATGGGCATCGTCGAAGGTTTAACAGAGTTTTTGCCGATTTCATCCACTGGACATCTGATTTTAGCTGGCAGCTTGCTTGATTTCACTGGCGAGAAAGTCAAAGTCTTCGAAATTGTGATTCAGGCTGGCGCCATTTTCGCTGTTTGTTGGGAGTACCGCCAAAGAATCATCAGCCTCGTTACCGGCTTGGGCAGCGATATCAAAGCGCAACGCTTTGCACTACATGTGATCGTTGCATTTTTACCTGCGGCTGTTTTAGGCTTGATGTTTAGCAAGTACATTAAGGCTTATCTTTTCAAACCTGTACCCGTTGCTTTAGCCTTCATTTTGGGTGGCATCTTCATACTTTGGACCGAGCGCCGCCATCAGCGGAATGCGCAAATTCGTGCACCACATATTGATAATCTCGATGATATGCGCCTGATCGATGCGCTTAAAATCGGTCTCGCACAAGCATTCGCTCTCATTCCCGGCACTAGCCGATCTGGTGCCTCAATTATCGGGGGCATGTGGTTTGGCATGTCACGCAAAGCTGCGACAGAGTTTTCATTTTTCCTCGCGATTCCTACATTACTTGGTGCGACTGTGTATTCCTTATACAAAGCGCGGAATGAGTTATCCAGTGCCGACATTCCAATGTTTGGCTTGGGTACAATCGCTGCTTTCATCTCCGCATTCTTTTGCGTACGTTGGCTGTTGCGCTATGTCAGTACCCACAATTTCAATGCCTTTGCCTGGTACCGCATCGCGTTTGGTTGCATGATCTTAATTACTGCCTACACTGGCGTCATTAACTGGGCGGAATAAGGTCTTCAACTCAATGCAACACATCACCACGCCTGAACAAGATCAAGCACTGCATTTGTTGCAGACCGTCTTCGGCTATCCGGCGTTTCGTTCTCAACAAGGACAAATCGTTGATCATGTGGTTAAAGGTGGCGATGCTTTGGTTTTGATGCCAACCGGTGGCGGTAAATCATTGTGTTATCAAATCCCAGCCTTAATCCGCAATGGTGTTGGCATCGTCGTATCACCACTAATCGCCTTGATGCAAGATCAGGTTGATGCTCTGGCGGAGGTTGGCGTACGCGCAGCTTTTCTTAATTCTACGCAAAGTTTTGACGAGGCATTGCGCATCGAACGGATGATGCGTGAAGGTGAAATCGATATGGTGTATATCGCACCAGAACGATTAATGACCCAACGTTGTCTGGAATTGCTCAGCGTTACACCGCTCGCCCTCTTTGCGATTGATGAAGCGCATTGCGTTTCTCAATGGGGGCATGATTTCCGCCCTGAATACATCAAGCTTTCTGTTTTGCACGAACGGTTTCCTGATGTGCCGCGCATCGCCCTCACCGCGACGGCAGATCAGCAAACACGAGATGAGATTATTCATCGCCTGCAATTAGAAAACGCGATGCAGTTTGTGTCATCTTTTGACAGACCCAATATCCGTTATCAAATCGTCGAAAAAGCCAATGGTCGAAAACAACTCCTAGACTTTATCAACGCACAGCACGCGGGTGATGCCGGCATTGTGTATTGCTTGTCACGTAAAAAAGTCGAAGAAACGGCAGAATTTTTAAACGAAAATGGCGTCACTGCCCTGCCCTATCACGCCGGCATGGATCAGGCAGATCGCACCCGCAATCAAGCGCGGTTTTTGCGTGAAGATGGCATCGTCATGACGGCAACTATCGCATTTGGAATGGGTATCGACAAACCCGATGTGCGTTTTGTCGCGCACTTAGATTTACCAAAAAGTATTGAAGGTTATTATCAAGAAACTGGACGAGCCGGACGCGATGGTGCTAGCGCCAATGCCTGGATGGCTTATGGTCTGCAAGATGTGGTGCAGCAGCGCCGCATGATTGACGAGTCAGAAGCCAACGAAACCTTTAAACGTGTGCAAGGCGTCAAGTTAGATGCCATGTTAGGTTTATGTGAAACCTTAAACTGCCGGCGCGTACACATACTCGATTACTTTGGTCAAAGTTCGCAGCCATGTGGCAATTGCGATACTTGCTTATCGCCACCCAGTTCTTTTGACGGAACCGTCGCAGCCCAGAAAATTCTCTCAACGATTTATCGCGTCGATCAACGATTTGCTGCTGGTCACGTCATCGATGTGCTACGCGGTATTGATACCGAACGCGTCAAACAATGGCGTCACGACCAACTATCGACTTACGGCATAGGCTCGGAGAAAAGCGAAGCAGAATGGCGCGCTTTATTGCGGCAAATGATCGCGCTGGGCTTGGTATCTGTTGACTATGAAAACTACAGCTCGCTAAAATTAACTGAAGATTCACGTGCAGTTTTACGCGGTGAAATCACCATCCAATTGCGTCAATATAAGAAAGCCGAAAAAGCCGTTAAACACAAACGGCAATCCGCCAAAGATTTTTCTGAAGCAAATTTATCAGACAGCGAACAAGCAATTTTCGAACGCTTACGCTGGTGGCGTGTGGAAACGGCAAAAGCCCACAACACCGCTGCCTTTATTATTTTTCACGATAGCACGCTGCGGGAAATCGCCAAAGCTAGACCGCACTCTATGGATGACTTACGCGGTGTTACTGGCGTTGGCGCAAAAAAACTCGAAAGCTATGGTGCAGAAATTGTAAAACTGATTGCGGAGTTTCTATAAGCTTCACAATCAGCATAGTCACAATAAATTAGCTTAATTCAACTAAACCGCGCGCCCCACAGGAAAGACACTTGTTTGCAAATTGCGACGCGTTTTCTTCCAAAGAAAATATCCTGTGCTGCACAATACAATCGGGGTATAAATCCAAATGAGTGCAACATTCACGATCAATACCAGAACGATGCCCACGACGAACACTGCAACACACAACAGTAAATTTCGCAACAAAGGATGATCGTTGGCATTTTTCATCCTTGATATTGGCGCGCCCAAGTTCAAAATCAAAGGAAATAAGCAAGTCACTAGCAAGATCAAGGCTGACTGTTTGGTTTCGCTAATGTCAGCGAAGCGTAAAATCAATAACGCCGCCAGCACGCTCAATCCATACATGATCACAAATTGTCGAAGCAAATAGCCTAGCAATGATTGATCGCGACGTGCTGCGCTTCCAGTGCCGGGAGCCAAACTCAATAAGACCTGCTCACCTCGCGTTTGATACAAGCTGTAAAACAACATGAAACAGAAAAAGAGCGGGATGAATAAAATCATCATGCCAACAAAGCCAATGCCGAATCCCATCGCAAAATCTTTAGATGTCCGAGCTGAGAAAAATTCAAGCAAGGAAACCGCAAAAACACCTCCCGCCGCCATCGAAAACATTTGAAAACAAATTGTTGTCCAATGCAATTTCGGTCCAAATAAAAATCCGAGCAGCATAGTGAAATTTTCATGCTGCTGACCACTTACACTTTTTACTCGATGGGACATCCAAGCCAAACAAATTGCCGAAAAACTCAACGTGATTCGATTCTCAACCATACCTTGTCCCAAGAGGCTAGCGCGATACGCCAATGCCTTTTTGTGTCGACTAAAAAGTACGTCGCTCTTCATCGAAAATGTCCAATGTATGCCGCCAAAGACGAAGACTAACGCAACTACGATCAACACTAAGGCAACCGGAAGTTCTGTATGCTTTGAAATGAAATCTTCAAGATCGGAATAACCGTTTCGTTTCAACCAAGTAGGCATTTGGAAAAACACGATCATCGGTATGACTGTCCAAGGTGAACGAATAAGCAACACCATAAACATCAGAAAACTAACCGTAAAAAAAGCCGGCCACATCGAAAAATATTTCTGCACAGTCCAAGAAGCAATTAAAGCAATCGTTGCAAAAAGCAACACGGGCAATATAAGTGCCAACTCAATATACATGCGATGCTTAGGCACCAGCCCCGCATTTGCTGGTGAAAATTGCAAACTCACACTTTGAATCAGTGACACAAACCACATCAAACAAAAGAGACCGAGGTTTGCTGCAACGCCATATAACAAGGCATCTAGAAAAATATTGCTGCTTACTTTATCTGGGCGAAAAAAATATAAAATAGCCGCAATTATTTCCGCCACCGCAGGTACAAATAATAAAGCAATCAGCAATGTCCTCTTGCTATCAACGTTCATTCTTGCATGCAAGGGTTGCATCCAAATATTCAAGATGTTTTTCATTTGGTCATCTCAATAAAAAGATCTTCCAAACTTAAACGCTCGACACGTAAATCGGAGCGAGATAAGAGCTCTGCTGATTGCGCCGCATTCCATTGGCCAAGCAAACGTGAATGCATATCGTCAATACGACAAGAACGTAAAATCTTTCGTGGCGCTAATTGCTCAACGACTTGAGTACTACCTGTCACTTGCAAGCTAACTTCCATCAAATCATCAAGCGTCTGTTGATGCACAATGCGCCCATTTGCCAAAAAGGCGACTGTCATCGCGACCCGTTCTAAATCGGACAAAATGTGTGTGGAGAAGACGATTGTGGTATTTTTATCGATCACACTATCTACGATTTCACGCAAGAAATCACGCCGACCTGCAGGGTCTAAACTAGCCACTGGCTCATCCAATATCAATAACTCAGGCTCGTAAGCCAATGCACGAATGATAGACAAACGCTGCTTTTGCCCTCCAGAAAACTGACTGATCACTTTATCGTAAGGCAAATTCCAACGCTGCATCAATGCATCAACTTTAGCATCGTTCCAACGTGGGTAAAGCGCCTTAAAATAATTCAACATTTGACGTGGCGTTAACCATTCAAACAAATCGCTGTTCTGCGGAACATAAGCGATCTTTGCCTTTGTCTCATCCGACATATGACGAACGTCTTCGCCAAATAAGTACACCTCGCTCTCAGGCTCCACATCACGCAAACCAAGCAGGCACTCAATCAAAGTGGATTTGCCTGCACCGTTACGTCCGAGCAATCCAACGATGCTACCTGCTTCAATTTCCCAATCTAGATTTTTTAAAACACGCTGCGGCTTAAATTGTTTACTCAAGCCTTTGATACGAATAGGTGCTTGCATGATGCGTCCTGATGAATGCTATGGTCGAAGGAAATAGGTCTAACGAATACGGATGACTGAGCTGTTTAAAGAAATACCCGCACAAATCTCAAATGCATCAATCCATGATTGATCAGCGAATTTGATGCACTTCTAAACCTTGTTTTCTCAATAAATCGACTACACTCTTTTCACCGGCTAAATGACCCGCACCGACCACGACAAATAATTTCTTATCTGCTTGCATCATCTGATTGATTTTATTCACCATGCCTTCATTACGATCATCCATTAGCATTTTCATCAAACGTTTTGAACCTGGATTTTTATTCGCTGAATCGACAAATAGTTTAGCAACCGCGTCGGTGTCTGCGGCTTTCCAAGCATCGACGATTTTTTGCAATTCTTTTGACATTTCACGTTTTTTTATCGAATCAATCAAAGACGCAATCAGGGCATCGCTTTCTTCATCTGTCAGATTACTAACAATATCCGCCTGAAATGCCAAGCTTTCTAATTCCACCAAAGATTTTTTATCCGCCTTTGCGCGTTTGATGAAGTGCATATCAATTCCTTGCATAGGATCAAATCCCAATTGCATACCCACCTGCACCGCGATTGCTGAACTAATCATGAAAGGCTTCAAGGCCTGCATTTGCTCTGCGCCTGGACCAAACACCGTTTTGAAATCGCTCCACGTCGCTGGTGTCAAATGATTTTCTAATTTGTCCGGCGCGGTGTACATCAACTTTGGCATCATTGCCTGTGCAGCAACGGGATCAGACGTATCAGCCTCAACCGCAACTGTGTCTGCTTGCAGATAGGCCGCTTCAACTTTCGGTGACATCGGATAAAAATCTGCTTTCGCAATATGAATAGAGCCAAAAAGATAAGCGACCTTGGAACCTGACTTAATTTCAAAAAGCAGACCACGCGTTGCATCAGAACTCAGAGCTGCGGGCTGCGCTGTTGCTGAACTATTGACAGTCTGGGCATCACTTTTATTGGTAAAAAATGCTAGTACAATCAAAATACTCGTCATCAGCATTTTGTAAAATACGGCTGAAATCTGTTGAAATAAGCTCATAACAACTCCACTCAATAATTAATTAAAAATTTTCACAAACACACTCAAATCCAACTGAACTACTCTCTTTTTTGCTTGTTCTTTCACGAATCCATTAGCTCTTTCAGCATTTTTAACACCGCGCTTGGTGCCAACTTTAATTGCTGAGATTCGAACACGACGCGCTCCAAACTTGGACGTATTAATTCGAGTCGATCTGCAGCTTGATCAGCGGCATCAGCACGCTCTGCGACCACCATCCCCATCCCACGACGGCGCGTTAGCCAGCCGTCACTTTCTAACAAGCTATAAGCCTTCGACACAGTCATAGGGTTGACCCCAAGCTGACTAGCAACTTCGCGTACCGACGGCATTGCATCACCAGCGCGAATCTGTCCACCAAGTATCTGACGTCGCAGCTGCTCTACCATCTGCCGGTAAATAGGCTCACTACTGCCAGTAACGATTTGAAAAATGTCGACTGGTAAATCCCGATCTGAGCTCATACAAAGGTCTTCTAAAATTTACTGTATGCATATACTAATACAGCGATCGTGCAATTTCAAGATTTATTTTTAACTATCCTAAAAGCATAAGTTCAATTCTTAGATAGTCGAATTTGAAGTAACACTGCAACGATATTCAATCTTTCTTCACCATCTTCAACTGAAAAAACATCTGGCTTGGGCTACACTCATGTTTCATCTGCCACCATTTTTAAATCGCTATGACCATACAACTCAAAACCGAAGTTCGCAAACAAGCGACAGAATCATTGCAACGCTACTTCGATCTGAATATGGAAGAGAAGTTAGGCAATCTACAGGCCAATGCCCTACTCGATTTTCTACTCGAAGAAATTGGACCAAGTATCTACAATCAAGCGGTCAATGATGCGCAAAATCACTTACAGACACGCGTACAAGAATTAGACTTCGATGTACATGCGGAAGAGTTCGCTTATTGGGGACGGCAGAAAAAGTCGCGCTGATTTAAACCAGACATTAGTTCTTATAACTGGGCTAAGCTTGCCATTCAGCCAGATATTCAATCCCTCAAATCACTTGAACAACTGATCAAACTACGCCATGAAAAATAGTCTCGATTATAGCCAGCAAGAATTACAAGACATCTTGCAAAAAACCACTGAACTGGTTTTGCAGCAGTATGCAAAACTAGAACAACAAGATGGCTTTCATGATTATCCTCAAACCAAGGTCGCTTCATGGTTTGACGAACCCTTACCGCTGCTTGGCAGTGATGCAATAGCTTTATTGGATTTAGTGAAACAACGCGTACTCGATACCGCCACAGGCAATCTTGGCCCGAATATGTATGCGTATGTGATGGCTGGCGGCAATCAGATTTCGACGATCGCTGATTTTCTTACATCGACAATCAACCAAAACGCAACCAAATGGCACCTGGGACCGGCCATGACCGAAATCGAAAAGCGCGTGATTAAGTGGACCGCCGAGATGATAGGATATACCACTGAAGCTGGCGGCGTCATGGTCAGCGGCGGCTCAGCGGCAACACTGACGGGTTTAACGGTGGCGCGCAATGTATTTTGTCGCCAATATAATGTGAATCAAAACGGTCTGTTCGGAATGCAACCCCTCACCGTTTACTGCAGCGCTGAAACGCATAGCAGCACCGACAAAAGCATTTCCTTACTCGGCATCGGCACTAAACAACTACGTCGCATCGCAACTGATAGCGAATTCAAGATTGATCTACAGCAGTTACAACAGCAAATCGAAGCCGACATTGAAGCTGGATTTTTACCATTTTGTATCGTCGGCAATGCTGGCACCGTCAACACGGGGGCGATAGATGATCTGACTGCGCTAGCGCATATCGCGAAGCGATTTCAAATGTGGTTTCACGTTGATGGCGCATACGGTGGCTTAGTGTCATCTTTACCTGAACTCAAAGACAAATATGCCGGTATGGAACTAGCCGATTCGATCGCACTCGATTTCCATAAGTGGCTATATCAACCATTCGAGATTGGCTGCACATTAGTGCGCAACTGGGATGTCCTGAGAGAGTCTTATTTTAAACAAGCCGACTACTTGGATACCTCACTTGAAGTGAAAACTGATCGTTTAGAATTTAATGAACATTACTTTCAGCTATCTCGCAGCGCCAAGGCATTTAAAGTATGGATGTCACTAAAAGCCTATGGCTTTACCCAAATTCAGGCGATGATGCAAAAAGATTTGGCGCTAACTCGTTATCTAGAACAACAAATTCAATCATCGACAGATTTTGAGTTAATGTCGCAAAGTGATTTAGCCATTGCTTGCTTCCGCTACATTGGCAATCAACTCGATACCGCACAAATCATGGCGATCAATCATGCATTGATTCCTGCTTTAGAAAAGGATGGCAGAATTTTTATCACAGGCACACGCTTGCGCGGTGAATTTGTTCTACGTGCCTGCATTATCAATCATCGTAAAAATACCGAATCGATTGATTATCTACTGCATGTCATCAGAGATGTGGCGAGTACTTTACCTACGTAGCAAAAGAAATGAATGGCCACTCGGCATGATCAGTCTCTACAAAGTACTTAGCTAATTTGTACAGCAGTGTTTGACTGCTTTTCGTGGTTTTCAACGGAAATAGGAATCCATATTGTAAATTTAGTTCCTACACCAAGAATCGAATGCACGCTGATCTGTCCGCCCAATAAGCCGCTAACAATGTTGTAGCAGATATTTAATCCGAGACCAGAACCACCTTGACCAAATTTAGTGGTAAAGAAAGGATCAAAAATTTTATCCAGATTGCGTGGTTGTATACCTACACCATTATCGCTAAACTGAATACTCACGTATTGCGGATTATCTTTATCGATACTCGCCATCAATATTAATTCGCCACGTTCTTGCTGATCAAATCCGTGTAGCACGCCATTATTAAAAAGGTTGGAAACAACCTGAATTAACGGCCCTGGATAACTATCCAATATAATTTCAGCAGGAATATCAAGCAGGAATTGAATCTGCGTTTTTTTGATTCTCGGCTGCAAAGTGATCGCCAACTCTTCCATTGTTTTCAGCAGATTAAACTTACGTCGGTTCTCACTCGCTTGATCAACCGCAACAGTTTTAAAACTGGTAATCAGTTCTGATGCTCGATGCAAATTTTTCGTCAATAAATCAGCGGCTTCTGCCATCTCCGATGAGAATCGCGTTAGTGTCGATTTTTTGATGCTCGCGTCCGTGCATGCAGCCTTAAACTCATCGACTTTTTCTGTTACCGTCGTCGATACAGTATAAGCATTTCCAATAGGCGTATTTAATTCATGGGCGATCCCTGCTACTAAAGACCCCAAGCTCGCCAGTTTCTCTTTGCTGATCAATTGACGTTGTGCTTCCTTCAGTTGAAGCAAATTATTTTCAAGCTGCTGCTTTGAGTTTTCCAACTCTACAGTCCGGCTTTGTACGCGACTTTCTAACGATAGATTCAATTCAGTTATCTCTTGGATTTTTAGCTGTACGGCATCGACCATGCGATTAAAATGTTCAGACATTAAAGCGAGTTCATTCGTACCCGACGCTGCAATTCGCATTTGATAATTTCCTGCGACAATCTCTCGACTAGCTAAAATCATCTGCTGCAATTTTTTTGTAATTTGATGTCCAAAAAAGACAATGGCGAGAAAAGTGAGAAGCACAACCACCAAGGTACGAATTAAGGAATTACGACGTTCTATGGTTGTTGCGGTAATAATATTTTCTGTGGACAATCCGTATTGTAAGAATCCGACTTGATTCCCGGGAAGTAGCAAGCGATTACGTACATTAATCGTCCCCGTCAGTGCTGCCCTCTCATATTGATTGATTTGATCAGGGGTTGGTGTATCTGCACCCAAAGGGCGTGTCGAAATAAGTGTCTTGCCTTCAGCATCAGCAACCAGAACATAGATCAAACCATTCTTTGCTTCTTTATCGAGAATTTCATCAAGGAAAGCTTGTACAGTCCGTAAATCTTTATTACTCGCATAAGTGGATACGGTCAGATTTAGTAACTGCGAGGTTTGCCCAACACTAATCTTAATATTTTCTAATAAAGCGGCATTCAAAGTTCGATTGCCTGTATAGAGCACGTTTGCGACCAGCAAGCTTGATGCGAGAAAGGCGATCACTGTGAATTGTCCGGTGATCGTTAAAAAAAAGCGCAGAAATAGCCGACGCGTCATGGTCATCATCAATGATTGAGTCTTCACTCATTCTGGATTAATAGAAACGATCCACAAACCAGCTTGGATTAACCCGCGTCAGTTTGGTCTTTTGTCAAATGGCCAGATTGCTTTGCTTCCCTATAAACCTGCATCCAGCTAACAAACCAATCACTTTGGACGTACAAGCGAAACGGCATGAATAGATTCTAAGCCAAGAGTATTCAAAGATGATGACAAGTTCCCGTATTTACCTCACTCACATAAATTTATTGATGCTTATGTTGTAAAAAGACTTTACAACACCCAGAAAGTGAACTTCTTAATTGACCGACCAGGCTGAGTTGACATAACAAGACGTTTAAGCGATCACACAAATTACTCAGGCACGATGGCGGTCACTTCAATTTCTACTCGTGCTCGGTCTTCTATTAGCCCTGCAACCTGTACTGCTGCCATGGCTGGAAAATGTTTACCAATGACATCGCGATAAGCTGCGCCGATTTCTTTGTATGCGGCGACATATTCTTTTTTATCGACCACATACCATGTCATACGCACGATGTGCTCAGGCTTGGCACCACCTTCAGCTAATACCTCGACGATATTTTGTAAAGCTTGTCGCGTTTGCCCGGCGATGTCATCACAATGAAATTGCTCTTGCCCATCCCAGCCTATCATGCCGCCTACGCAGATCGTGCGACCTGTGGCAGAAACACCATTTGAATAACCGCGAGGTCTGACCCAGCCTGGGGGTTGTAAAAAATCCATATTCATTCCTTTCAGTATTTTTTGTAGGGTGCGCGGTGCGCACCGACGCTTATCTATCGTCTGAGTGTTCTGATATTTAATTTAATCAATTGCTCGGTGCGCATGGTGCACCCTACTCAAGCTCACTCGCTTACCAAGTAGTTCTGCATTCGTTCACGCAAAGCTATTGGTAATGCAATTGCTTTACGTTCTTGTACATGCGCCATCACCAAAACGAGCTGTGCTTTCAATCTTAAATCCTGCTCTTGTCCCAGCATGAGAATTTCTACCGTGGCAGAAGCGCGTCCTAACTTGGTCACACGTAATTCAGCGACTAACTCATCACCCATCACACTAGTTTTCACGAAATCGGTTTCTATATGTACTGTCGGCAAACCGATTCCTTGCACCATGTGCATTTCGTGAAAACTCATACCCAGAGCTTGCGCGCACCAATCTTCCACCACGCCATTCATCAATTCAAAATAGCGCGGATAAAACACGATGCCTGCCGGATCGCAATGTGCAAAGCGGATGCTGATCGGTGTGCTAAATACCAAACTCATGCCTGCGTGTCCTTGTAGTCTTTCAACATTTCGCGGGCGATAATCAGTTGCTGTACTTCGGTTGCACCTTCATAAATGCGCAGTGCACGGATTTCACGATACAGTCTTTCTACTGGTACTTCGCTCATCACACCCATGCCACCGAACATTTGTACCGCCGCGTCTATCACTTGTTGCGCACCTTCGGTTGCGACCATTTTTGCCATCGCGGCTTCCTTCGTGACACGCTGTCCCTGGTCACGTTGCCAAGCGGCGCGATACACAAGTAAAGCGGCACTATCGATGGTAGTCGCCATCTGCGCTAACTTGGCTTGGGTAAGTTGAAAATCAGCCAGGGTTTGACCAAACATCTGCCGACTGGTGGCACGCGCCATTGCTTCATCTAAAGCACGACGCGCAAAACCTAAGGCTGCGGCAGCCACCGAAGTACGGAACACATCCAGCGTCGCCATCGCGACTTTGAAACCTTGCCCGCCATCGCCTATACGTTGGCTGACTGGAATACGACATTGATTAAATTTCAAACGTGCGAGAGGATGCGGGGCGATCACGTCGATTCTTTCAGCGATCTCGAAACCTTCGGTATTAGCATCAACGATGAAAGCTGAGATGCCACGCGCACCTGCGGCTTCTCCTGTACGCGCAAACACCACATAGAAATCAGCAATACCGCCGTTTGAGATCCAAGTCTTTTCACCTTCCAGCAGGTAGTAATCGCCTTGCACATCATGCGTTAAAGTTGCAGCACATTGCATGGCGGCGACATCGGAACCGGCATTCGGTTCAGATAAGGCGAAGGCTGAAATTAATTTACCTTGTCCGACTTTTTCTAGGTACGTGGCTTTTTGTTGTTCGCTACCAAACAAACTAATTGCACCTGTGCCTAGTCCTTGCATCGCAAAAGCGAAGTCGGCTAAACCAGAGTAACGCGCCAAAGTTTCACGCAAGATGCAGATCGCCCGTGTGTCGATCACGTCTTGATTCGCACCATAGGCTTTGCCACCGATGGCATGTTTGAGCCAACCTGCTGCACCGAGTTGCTTGACCAGATCGCGGCATTCCTGATCGACGTCTTTGCTATGCGTTTGATGAATATTTTGGCTCGCCCATTTATCCAATTGCGCTTGCAATTGGCGGTGTTCTTCGTTGAAGAAAGGCCAGCTTAGGTGGGAGGTGTTGGACATGTGTTTCCTAATATTTATTTATGTGAGAAATGACTATTCATCAATTGCTCACAACTTCTATTTCAAGTCGCTAATCTCCCTTCTCCCGCAAGCGGGAGAAGGGCTGGGGATGAGGGTCGTCGAGAAAATGAAATAACGGTTCCTTTGCGCATCCGAAATATGACGAACTGTATCGAACAAGCATTTCGCCAATCTGAACTACCCTCACCCTAACCCTCTCCCGCTTGCGGGAGAGGGAACTTTAAACTCATCATCAATCTATGTTGAAATTCAATGACAGGATTTTTCAAAGCTGTAACACGCCCTGCAATTGGATTTATCTTTAATTACCCTCAAACTTCGGTTTCTCTTTATTCACAAACGCATGATAAGCACGATGAAAATCATTGGTCATCATGCAAATTGCCTGCGCCTTCGCTTCCGCATCGATCGCTTGATCAACACTCATATCCCATTCTTCGTGCAACATTTTCTTGGTCATTGCATGCGCGAATGTGGGACCATTTGCTAAATTAGTGGCATAAGTTTGTGCTGCGCTGATCACTTGTTCGGGTTCGCTTAATTGATTAAAGAAACCCCAACGCTCGCCCTCTTCGCCAGACATACTACGTCCGCTATACAATAAATCCGATGCACGTCCCTGACCTATGATACGCGGCAAAATCGCACATGCGCCCATGTCACAGCCAGCCAGTCCAACACGCGTGAACAAAAATGCCGTTTTGCTGCGAGTCGTTCCTAGTCGAATGTCCGATGCCATAGCGATGATTGCCCCCGCACCTGCACAAATACCGTCCACTGCAGCGATGATAGGCTGTGGGCAGGCGCGCATGGCTTTTACGAGATCGCCCGTCATTTGTGTAAACCGCAGCAAACTCGGCATATCGAGTTCGGTTAATGGGCCTATGATTTCGTGTACGTCACCACCCGAACAAAAGTTCTCACCAGCGCCTGTGATCACGATGGCTTTGATGTCGTCGGCATAGCACATATTACGAAACAGCTCGCGCAATTCGGCATAAGAATCAAAGGTCAAAGGGTTCTTACGTTCAGGGCGATTTAAGGTAATGGTCGCGACTTTATCTTTGACTTGATAGGCAAAATGCGTAGCCTGATAATTCGCTAGCGTTTGGTGATTACCTGGCAAATCGCTGACTTTTCCATTGAGGTAGTTCATATTATTCTCATTCGTTCTCATTATGTTTGCTGCCCGCGCTCAAATCCGACTTCACGCTCGACAACATACTAATCATTTGATTTTTTTGCTCAGGATCTAAGCCTGCCAACAATTCTGCAACCCATGCTTCGTGCACACTCGCCATAGTCTTGAATGTCTTACGTCCTGCCGCTGTGAGTTTTACGCTATACGCGCGTCTGTCCTGTTTATCGCTCACACGCATGACCAATCCTTCTTGCTCTAACTGGTCGGTGATACCCGTGATATTGCCGCCCGTGACCATCATACGTTTGGATAATTCACCCATGCGCAAACCGTCGGGATGCCGTTCGAGTTGCGCCATCAAATCAAAGCGCGGCAAAGTCGTATCGAACTCGGCACGTAAGCGGTTGCGGATTTCATTTTCTATCATCACCGTGGTTGATAACATGCGCAGCCATAATTTTAAAGACTGATGATGATCTTGGGTTAAGCGTGTTTCCAGATCGATCGTTTCCGTTGCGGTGTCTCGCTCGCTCATTACATCACCTCGCCACCAGCAACCGCAATTGACTGACCGTTTTGTGACGCACTCGCAGGCGAACACAGCCAGAGCACAGCATCAGCAACTTCGTCGGGTTGAATCAAGCGCTGTTGCGGATTGCCTGCTGCGAGTTCCGCGCGAGCTTGCTCTTCAGTACGACCTGTCTTTGCCATGATGTTGGTAATCGCTTCGCGTACGATGTCGGTTTCGGTATAGCCAGGGCACACTGCATTCACGGTTACCCCTTTTTGCGCAACTTCTAATGCCAAGGACTTAGTCAAACCAATCACACCATGTTTGGCTGCCGCATAGGCTGCAACGTAGGCGTAGCCTTTGAGCCCTGCTGTACTCGCCACGTTCACGATGCGTCCCCAAGATTGCGCCAACATCGCGGGCAATACTTGTTGCGTACACAAGAACGTACCCGTCAGATTCACTGTTAGCATTTGCTGCCATTGCGTTTCTGTCGTCTTTAAGAATGAGGCAGAGCTTGCTTGCCCTGCATTATTGATCAAAATATCGACCGTACCGAATTGCTCCACGGCGTGCGCAAAGCCAGCCTTTACCGAAGCACTGTCACTGACGTCCATCACGATCGCTTGAATCAATCCAGCGTCAGTCAACTGCTGTACTGTCGCTTGCAAAGTCGCCTCAGTACGGCCACTGATCGTCACTTTGACACCTTGCGCTAACAATGCCTGGGCAATAGCCAGACCGATTCCTGTCGCACCACCCGTAACCAGAGCATGTTTGCCGACTAATGCGGGATGAAAAAAATTCATATCAGCCTTCCAATAATTTTGCGGCAATTTCTTGCGGGCTCATACCACGACTGGCCGCGGCAACTTGACGCTCTCGTTCCAGATTGCGTTCTAATTGCAATTTGCCCGCGATGTATTGTTGTGGCCAACTAATGTCAGTAAATCCTAGCTTGGCGGCTTCGTGCAAAGTCCAGGCAGGATCAGCTAAGTGAGGTCTGGCGATCGCACACAGATCGGCACGCCCGGCGGCGATTATGCTATTCACATGATCGGCTTCAAAAATCGCACCAACGGCAATAGTGGCAATCTGCGCCTCATTACGAATGCGATCCGAAAACGGCGTTTGAAACATGCGTCCGTACACAGGTTTTTCTTGTTTGCTGACTTGGCCTGATGAACAATCAATCATATCGGCGCCGGCTTGTTTAAATAATGTAGCGATCGCCACAGCATCATCTGGCGTAATGCCACCCTCGACCCAATCGTGCGCCGAGATACGTACCGACATAGGCTTATGCGCAGGCCAAACCGCGCGCATGGCAACGAACACGGCTAAAGGATAACGACAACGGTTTTCCAAACTACCGCCATATTCATCACTACGTTGATTCGTCAACGGAGAAATGAAGCTCGATAAAAAATATCCATGCGCGCAATGCAATTCCAGCCAATCAAAACCAGCCTGATCTGCCGCAATGGTCGCTGCCACGAATTCATTTAACACTTGCGCCATTTGCGCCTTGGTCGCCGCTGTCGCGACCTGCGAAACGCCGTGCAAATATTGTTGCTCTGAAGCTGAAATCAAAGGCCAATTACCTGAATCTAAAGGCTGATCAATCCCATCCCAAGCGCGTTTGGTTGATCCCTTAGCGCCTGCATGACCGAGCTGTACCGCGATCTTGGCATCGCTGTTCGCATGCACGAAATCAACGATGCGCTTCCACGCTTGGGTGTGTTCTGGTGCATACAGGCCTGGGCATGCTGGTGTAATTCTGCCCTCCGCCGAGACACAAGTCATTTCCGCAAACACTAAGCCAGCGCCGCCCATCGCACGACTACCAAGATGCACTAAATGATAATCACCGGCGACACCATCGACCGCGGAATACTGCGCCATCGGCGACACCACAATGCGATTTTTCAAGATCACATCACGTACTTTGAAGGGCGTGAACATGGGCGGAATAGCTTGCTTGGTATTGGGCATGGCAATACCCGCTTTGGCAAAGGCTTGCTCCGCAATCCAGACTTCAAAACTACGCACATATGCAGCATCGCGCAGACGTAAATTCTCATGCGATAAACGCTGACTACGCGTCAACATGGAGTAAGCAAATTGCGGTGCTTGCATCGCTGTGTAACGATGGACGTTTTCAAACCACTCCATCGAATTGCGCGCCGCGCTTTGTATTTTCAGCACTTCAATTGCACGCACTTCTTGATACGCATCCATCACGGCTTGCATGCCGCTTGCGCCGTGTTTTGCAAAACAATCTGCCAGTTCTATCGCATCTTCTAAGGCCAGCTTGGTTCCCGAGCCGATAGAAAAATGTGCCGTATGCGCGGCATCTCCCATTAAGACGACCGGTACAGTTTTGCCATTGATGTGATTTTGGTGTATCCACTGCTTACAAATAATGCGCGGAAATTTAATCCAATTCGCTGAGCCACGCAGATGACTGGCATTGCTCATCAAGGCATTGCCGTCCAAATATTTCGCGAATATTTTTTCACAAAAAGCGATGGCTTGCGCCTGATCCATTTGATCAAGACCCGCTTTCAACCATACCTCTTCTGGTGTCTCGACGATAAAGGTCGCGGTATCACCATCGTATTGATAAGCATGGGCTTGAAACCAACCATGTTCGGTTTCTTCAAATGCAAAAGTAAATGCGGAGAAAAGTTTTTTCGTGCCTAGCCAGACGAAGCGGCATTTACGTGTATCGATATCGGGTTGGTAAGTCGTTTCATAACGTGTGCGAATTCGACTGTTCAAGCCGTCGCTGGCGATCACCAAATCGGCATCATAGGTCTGTGCCAAAATCTGGTCATCTTGCACATCGGTTTCAAATACCAATTCCACGCCCAATTGTTCGCAGCGTTCTTGCAGAATATTCAGTAAGCGTTTGCGTCCTATGCCACAAAAACCATGTCCGCCTGAGGTGACGACCTGGCCTTTGAAATGGACATCAATATCATCCCAATGATTAAAGGCTTGCAAGATAGTCTTAGCGGTCACTTCATCGGCTTGCACCAGATTACCTAGAGTCTGATCAGAAAATACCACGCCCCAACCAAAGGTATCGTAAGGTCGATTGCGTTCAACCACCACAATACGATGTGCCGGGTTTTGCTTTTTCATCAGCATTGCAAAATACAATCCCGCGGGGCCACCGCCTATGCAAAGTATGTTCATGTGTTTTGGATTGTCTTTAATTTAAATCGCTGTACTTTGCCCGTCTCTGTACGAGGCAAAGCATCTTTGAATTCTATGCAGCGTGGATATTTATAGGGGGCGACATTGGCTTTGACGAATTGTTGAATATCGCTGACCAAAGCTTCACTAGCCATAGGATCATGCGCCTTCGTGGCATCGCGCAAGACGACAAAAGCTTTGACAATCTGACCGCGTTCTTCGTCTGGCAAACCAACGACCGCGCATTCCGCGACTTCGGGATGTTTAAGTATCACTTCTTCCACTTCTGGACCAGCCACGTTGTAACCCGCCGTAATGATCATGTCGTCGGTACGTGCGCGATAATGGAAATAACCTTCGGCATCCATTTCGTAAGCATCGCCAGTCAAATTCCAACCATTTAAGACGTAATTTTTTTGCCTGTCGTCTGCCAGATAACGACAACCAGTTGGCCCTTTCACAGCCAATCGACCTGTCACACCCACAGGTGCTGGATCACCGTTCTCATCAAGGACACAAGCCTGATATCCGGGCACGGCTTTCCCCGTCGCACCGGATCGAGCTTGCTCTCCCGCCGCGGAAATAAAGATATGCAACATCTCGGTCGCGCCTATGCCGTCGATCATGATTAAACCTGTCGCAGCTTGCCAGGCTTCACGCGTTGCTGCCGGTAAAGTCTCGCCAGCAGATACCGTCTTTTGCAGCGATTTCAGTGAAAAATTCGGCACCATGGGCAACATTTGACGATAGAAAGTCGGTGCAGTAAAACACACTGTCGCTTGATATTCGTCGATAGATTTGAGCAAGGTTTCTGGTGTAAGCTTTTCCAGCAGCACCGCGGTTGCACCGATGCGCAGAGGGAATAGCAATAGGCCGCCAAGACCAAAGGTAAATGCCAACGGTGGCGTACCGATAAACGTATCACTTGCTTGTGATTGTAAAATCGAACGTGGAAAGCAATCACAGATCGCCAATACATCGCGATGAAAATGCATGGTGCCTTTGGGCATACCTGTTGTGCCCGAAGTAAAACTGATCAGGCAAACGTCCTCTGCGTGCGTATCGATCGCTGTGAAGCGTTTTGATTTGCTCGCCATCAATTGATCGACCGAGCCGGAAGCCTCAGAATTAAAGATTTTAATCTGCTGTAGCACGGGACTCAATTTCTGCGCACTCTCTAATTCTTCTTGCAGTGCCGCGGAACACAAGGCCGCAGAGATTTGTGCTTTATCGATGATCACGCTCAGCTCTTTGGCGCGCAGCAAAGGCATAGTCGGTACCGCTACGCAGCCCACTTTCCACACAGCCAAAATGCAAGCCGCCATCATGGGATTATTCGCACCACGCAATAACACGCGATTACCTGGAACTAACTGCATATCCTCGACCAAGACATGCGCAATCTGATTCACTTTCGCGCATAGCTCCGCATACGTCCAATTAGCGCTGGCACTGCGGATGGCCACTTTGTCGGCAAAACCTTGCGCAGCAATGTCTTCTAAAAAAGCTTGCGCGCAATTGAGGCGTTCGGGATACTGCAATTCAGGCAAATCAAATAGCAATTCTGGCCACTGCTCAGGTGGAGGCAGATGCTCGAATGCGAAGGTATCGACATGGGCAGATTGCGGAAAACTGATAGGCATCGTTAAGTCTCCATTCTTTAATTGGGCATTTGTTCCAATTTCTTGTTATTTTGATTGAATTGGACACCCAAACGGACATTTACTTTAAACCTAAACTATTTAAAGGTAAAGTAAAAATTAAGAGGCTTAGTTTTTTACAATTGATAAAGCTTTATAATTTTTAGGACTTAGGCAAAACTGACGCTAACCTTGCTAAGTTACGTTGCTGAGCCCAGTAACACAAGCATGTGCAATCTGCTTCTGCGATCTAAGGCGTATTGACCTAGTCAAGCAACATACTACTAAACGCTTCCACTAGGTCTTGGTCGTACATTGGTACATTCTTCAACCCGAATCAAGCATTCAAGGAGAAGCACTAATAAACGAAAAACTAGAAAAATTTTACGTAAATCCTCAGTTTTTGAAGAATTGACATCGATTAAATAAAGCGCTGCAAATTCAGTTATTCACCATCGATGTATAAAAATACGAATTTCATAGGCTACTTAATCCAGGTTTTAAGGTATATTCAGCACCTAATTAACAATTCAGCAGGCGCTTACAAGCTCTGCACTTCCTGCCTTAATGCGATTTTTATACTCACTAGCTTGGTCACTCGCTCTTCCCTTCGTTATTTTGCGTCTGTGGTTGCGTGGTAAGCAAGAACCTGGCTATCGCCAACACATCCGTGAACGACTTGGCTGGTATGCATCAAATACTCAGCAAAAATTCATCTGGGTACATGCGGTATCAGCGGGAGAAACCCGCGCCGCCGAGCCAATTATCAGAGCGCTATTAAAGGCGTACCCACAGCATCATGTATTACTGACACACATGACACCAATTGGCCGCAGCACAGGACAGGCACTATTCGCCAATGTCGCTGATCGCGTCCATCAAGCCTTTGTTCCCTATGACATCAATTGGATGATACGACGTTTTCTACGTCACTTTAGCCCAAGGATTTGTGTCTTAATCGAAACCGAAGTTTGGCCTAATTTAATTGCGCAGTGCAAAGCGGCGAAGGTTCCCGTGACTTTAGTTAACGCAAGACTTTCCGAACGTTCCTTAAAAAAAGCCCAACGTCTATCTGCTTTGATGTTGCCAGCAGCGCAGTCAATTGATTATGTTGCCGCGCAATCGGGTCCTGATGCCGAACGCCTGCGCGCTTTAGGTGTTCGTGAGCTCTGCATCACTGGCAATATGAAATTTGATGTCACACCACCACCTTTAATGGCGGAGCGCGGCGCGAAATTACGCGCCTATTTTGGAAATCGTCCAGTCTTCATTTGCGCAAGCACACGAGAAGGTGAAGAGCCCTTAATTATCGACGCCTTTATGCGCTTGGAATTACCGCATGCCTTACTGATTATTACACCGCGTCATCCACAACGCTTTGATCAGGTCGCTGCTCTATTACATCAACATCAATTGCGCTTTGTGCGTCGTTCGACTCTCGATCTAGATCAAGCAGAATTGCCAATTCCATCAGATACTCAAGTGTTTTTGGGTGACAGTATGGGTGAAATGTATATGTACTATGCCGCTAGTGATTTGGCTTTTGTCGGCGGCAGTTTGGTGCCTTTAGGTGGTCACAATTTAATTGAAGCCTTTGCCATGAGTCGCCCTGTATTAACCGGCCCGCATACGTTTAATTTTTCTGAAATCACGGAACAAGCAATCGATGCCAGCTGTGCGCAACGCGCTAGCGATGCTGAGGACGTGATGCGAAGCGCACAAGCTTTAATCGACGACACCAACAAGCGTTTAGCTATGGGAGCACAAGCCCATGCATTTTTCTTACAACATCAAGGTGCAACTGATAGAACGATGAAGGCAATCGAAAAGTTCATCCGTTGAACGTATTTGAACGTATTTGAACCTAAGCGGTCTGTTTAAAGAGTATTGAAAGATTCAAGGAGACAAAAAATGCGAACAAGCTTTCATGTTTTTGCTGCAAAATTTCTATTAAGTGTGAGCATCCTCGTTAGCGCGAATAGCTTTGCAGGATGTCCGCCCAGCGGAAAATCTTTAGATGATTTAAAAAAACTCAAGACTTCACAATGGAAAATCAGTGACGCAACACAGCGCCAACAAACTGCCTTAGCAATGCTGGATTGTCTAAGCAATTCGAATCCACAGTTACGTGATGAAATTACTTTTGAAGCATTGTCATTTTGGATGCGTGGTGAACTTCTTAGTAGCGAAACAGTTCACCAAATTCGAGAACAACTGCTGAAGCAAATTCTCGACAAAACATCCGCTGATGATGAAGGCTTTGCTAAACCATTTTCCGCTTTAGTACTTGCCGAAGTCGCTCGAGTCGATCGACGTAAGGCTTTTATGTCCGATTCTCAACGCCAAGAAATGGTAGAAACCGCTGCACTGTATCTTGGCCAAATTGTTGACTTCCGCGGATTTGATGAGAAAACTGGTTGGCGCCATGGGGTTGCTCATGCAGCCGATTGGATGATGCAATTATCATTGAATCCAGCTTTAAATAAATCTCAACACGAAACGATGCTTGCCGCACTGGCTCTGCAAATCCGCAATGAGCGACACTTCTATCAATATGGCGAAGCGGAACGCTTGATGACACCAGTCTTTTACCTGGGCTTGCGTTCGTCACTTACGAGCGAGGAATGGGACACTTGGTTCGCTAGTTTACTTTCCACTTCCTTAGACCTGAAAAAAACTACACAAGCAAGTCTGGCGCGTAAGCACAATCTCAGCGCATTTCTCTCTGCAATCTATGTCAACTTACAAGAAAGCAAGCAAATTGCCTTACAAGAAAAGCTACTTCCTATCGTCATCAAGTCTATGAAAAAATTGAACTAAGTACCGATTTACCAGTCTCAAGTGGTCAACTTTTTGACCCTTAAAAATATTATTTTGCTTTATCCAATTATCAAGAAAAATCATTTGGAGGAACATCCATGAAACGCACTATTCCCTTGAGCGCAATTACAATCGCTATCGCAGCAAGCTTCGCTGCCAGTGGAGCCGCCTATGCTGGTGATGGCAAGCTCACATTAGAAATGCTGTATCACCCAGAGCAACGCGTGAATTTTAATGCTGCACCATTAACTCGCTTATCTTGGGATAATCAAAATCGCTTGATCGAATCCAAAGTGAATAAAGGAGTTGCAGAATTATTCGTCGTCAACCCAAGCACATGGGAAAAGACTGCACTACCAGCGGATGGCAATGTACTGAGCATTTTAAAAACAGCGAAGATTGATGAAAAAGAAGTCACTAAGTTAGCAGATCAACTGAGTGCAAGAATTAAACCTGAAACCAAGAGCTATATCTTCACGCACAAAAACGACATCTGGTTGCTCGATCTCAATACCAGCAAAGCGCGCGCACTTACCAACACGCCAGATGTCAAGGAAGACGAAGCCTTATTATCACCAGACGCAAAGACTGTTGCCTATTTAAAAGGCAATGATATGTATGCGACAGACGTTGCGACGGCCAAAGAAACCCGTTTGACTACAGGTGGCAGCGAAACGGTATTTAACGGCCGCTTAGATTGGGTTTATCAAGAAGAGGTTTATGGGCGTGGTGATTTCCGCGCCTTCCGTTGGGCACCAGATTCTAAAAAGTTGGCATTCTTAAGTTTCGATGAAACTAAAGTACCGGTCTATACATTGAGTGGTGATCACGCTCAGCCAGTGAAAACTGATCGTACTCGTTACCCAAAAGCTGGCGACTTCAATCCAATCACTAAACTCGGCGTAGTAGATTTAAAAGGAAAAATCAGCTGGACCCAAGATCCCTATGCAGGCAAAGAAACCTTGATTGTTCAAGTGGACTGGACGCCTGATGGCAAGCTGATGGCAGCTTGGCAGGATCGTGTACAAACTTGGTTAGATCTGCGCATTTATGATGCCAAGCTTAATAGTAAAGTCGTCGTCAAAGAAACCAGCCCAGCATGGACAGAACGCTTACCATTGCCGCACTTCTTAAAAGACGGTAGCTTTATCTGGCAATCGGACCGCACCGGTCATCGCCACCTGTATCACTACGATAAGAATTTCCAATTAGTGAAAGCACTGACTCAAGGTGACTGGGATGTGCGAACTGTTCACGGCGTCGATGAAGCTAAATCACGCGTCTTGTTCGCCGCCAATGAGCGTAATCCAATCGGCAATGATGCCTATAGCGTTAATCTCGATGGCAGTAACTTTAAACGCTTGACCGAAGAAAAAGGTTCGCACATGGTGCGTTGGAACAAAACCTTTACGCATTTCGTCGATAGCTGGAGCAGCATGGCACAAACGCCGAAACAAGCTTTGTTCACCGATGCTGGTGTGCAGGTAAAAATGGTCGATGACGCTGGTGTACCAACGAAGTTGAAAGACCTGCAATTGGCGACAGTGAAACACCAGCAGATTAAGTCTCGCAATGGCTTCATGATGGAAAGTTTATTATTCTTGCCAGCCAATTTTGATGCAACGAAAAAATATCCCGTCTATCAACATTTATATGCTGGCCCAATGGCGCCGCAAGTACGTGATCAATGGAATGCCAATTTGTATTACCACTTCCTGGCGCAACAAGGTTATGTGGTTTGGGTAATGGACAATCAAAGCGCAAGTAACAAAGGTGTTTCCAGTGCGTGGCCGATTCATAAAAAACTGGGTCAGCTGGAATTACAAGATCAGTTAGATGGCCTTGAATGGTTACGCCAACAAGGCTTCGCCGATATGGATAGAATTGCCTTAAATGGTTGGAGCTATGGCGGCTATTTCACCTCTTACGCGATGACGCACAGCAAAGCTTGGAAAGTTGGTTTTGTTGGCGCACCAGTGACCGATTGGCGTTTGTATGACAGTATTTACACTGAACGTTACATGGGTCTACCGCAGGAAAATGCAGAAGGTTACGACAAGGGTTCGGCACTGAAAGCAGCAAAAGATCTGAGTGGCAAAATCATGATCATGCATGGCACTATGGATGACAATGTTCACCCACAAAACACCGTCATGCTGGTTGATGCCTTAGCAAAAGCAAACAAAGACTACAGCTTGCAACTCTATCCTGGTCAAGGTCACGGTGTCGCAGATCCATGGCAAAACTGGTCTATGCAAAAAGCTAAGTGGAAATTTTTGCAGGACAATTTATAAGCGTCCTTTAGATTGAGTGTCTGATTTTATTGGACTAAAGACGAAAAAACCGACAGCGTCAAAACTGTCGGTTTTTTTAACGCCTAGTAAGCTTAAACCCAGATTTGCGCATTGTTCCACGCACTTCTCAACTTCTGATTGTCCATACTCATGACTGAAATTCTAGACTCAGGTCGACTGGCTTATATCGCTACCACACGTTTACGCGGCTCATGCATTTCAAGCTATGCAGAGCGGCACCTATTTTACGTAGTCATACAAAGGCCTAGATTTATCAACTATGTGCACGGTAAATAATTTTAATGATGTGTCACCTATCACTTTAAAACCGCCGTGTTTCACATCGCGTAGATTCATTAATGCCGCACCAGTTGCCAGCGTCATTGGCTCTTTACCAGGCATCTGTATTTGCGCACCTTGAACAACATAAAAAGCTTCTATGCCGTGATGAATATGCAAATCTAAGACTTCACCAGGCCGGTATTCGGCAATGGAAGAAATCACTTCCATGCTAGGCGCACCAGATAAGTCTGTACGTTTTTGTTCTTTGCGTTGAAATGAATCATTTAAGCCTTGGGCTACCAGCGTACTAGCGACACCACTAAGGAAAATACAAATAAAAATCATGCGTCTTTTTGCGATAGCAACGTACATAACAATCCTCTTTTGAGCAGTAACTAGATCAATAAACGCCGAACAAAAGTCATCAAAAACTCGATCCTTTTTCTTTCAAAAATTCAATTTCTTCCGCTGTTGATTCTCGTCCAAGAATTTCATTGCGATGCGGGTAACGACCAAATCGATCAATGATCACTTTATGCTTTAATTCAAACTCGTAGTTACCCTTAGGTGCATGATCGCGATACAGTTGTTCTGCCCATACGTGGATTTGGCGCGATTCGCTATGCATAAAAGGCATGTACAGAAAATTGCGTTCGGTTTCTGACAAATTTTTATCAACGCCAATGTGAATCGCCTCTTGCGCCAGCACTAAAGCGATGGGATCTTGTGCAAACGCGAGTGGCGTTTTGCGATAGACATTACGTGAAAATTGATCCAAAACAATGATTTCTGCGAGACGCCCTTTTGGTTCATTTCGCCATGCATACAATTCACCGGCGGCTGCTCGTCGCATCAATGGCAAGAAACGATTTGCGATCAATTGATCAAATTCAGGATCGGCAATCCACCATTTTTTTGGATCAATTTCTTCAAACCAGAATTGAATAATTTCTTGATACATGGTCACCTCCATAATCACAGATCGAGATTGAACGCTTGACTCAATGCGAACGCAAGAATCAAGGAGAAGTTACCAGTACAGAAAGGAATAGGCAATCAATTTCCATGCACACTACGCAGATTAAAAAGTGCGTATCAAGAAACTAAATGTAAGAAATTAATTGCGGATTAGTTGTGAATTAATTTGCGGTCGAAATCAAACGCTCGGGCGCAAGTACGGAAAATTCTTGCAGTTGTGCGGAGCCTAGTAATTGTTTTGCCACAACATCGCTTGCTTGACGATAAACACGTACTCGTCCAAGTTCCGTCGGATGCAACACTTCTTCCTTGGCTAAAGAAATACGTTGGCCTTGTAGAAAGCGGCGCGCGAGTTCGTCGTTAAGTGTGACTTCAGGGAAGCTGGAAAGCAAGGCGTCAACTGGTGCCAACAATGCATGCCGCTGCTCTTCACTCATCTCTATCAATTGATCAAGCGTGACAGTATTTTCTAGAATGAGGTGACCAACATGGGTACGGCGCAAAGCATTTAAGTGCGCACCGCAGCCCAAGGCATTGCCGATATCTTCACCCAGAACGCGAATATAAGTACCTTTGCTGCAGCGTACATTCAAGGTGAGGAATGGCGCTTCATATTGAACGAATTCAAGTAGATGAATCGTCACCGGACGCGCTTCGCGTTCTAATGTGATACCTTCGCGTGCATATTCATAGAGCGGTTTGCCATCGCGCTTGAGTGCCGAATACATAGGTGGCACTTGCAGAATATCGCCTTTGAATTGTTCTAAAACTGCGTGTATCTGTGCTTCGTTAACATTCACTTCTCGCGTTTGTATAACTTCACCTTCGGTGTCGCCCGTGTTGGTGCTGACGCCCAGATGCACCACAGTTTGATAGGTTTTGTCGGCATCCAATAGATCAGCAGAGAACTTGGTCGCTTCGCCAAAACACAGTGGCAACAAACCGGTTGCGAAAGGATCCAAGGTGCCTGTATGACCCGCTTTAATGGCGTTCAGTAGGCGCTTAGCCTTGATGAGCGCATCATTGCTCGACCAACCCACAGGCTTATCTAATAGCAGCACGCCATTGATAGGCAGGCGTGTTTTTTTCTTGATGGGTTGGTTCATGATGAAATTTTAATTAGGAAGTCGCAAACGAGAATTTCGCCCCAAATACACAAAGAACGTCAGTTCTTATGTAGGGTGCGCGATGCGCACCGCAGGTTCTGGTAGTTATTTCAAACTATCAAAGCCGGTGCGCATGGCGCACCCTACGAGAAGGATTTGCAGATATGGTCTAAGAGATTTTCGATACATTTTTTGAACCGAAAGCGATTCTGATCTTCTAGGGCGATATTAATCTTCGCTGTCGTTTTTATCTTCTGGCACATGCGTCGCATTTGCTTCATCGATCAATTTCGACATCGCAATTCCACGCATTGTGGAAGTATCGTGCACGAAGTGTAATTGCGGTAAAGTGTGAATGCGCAGTTTCAAGCCGAGTTGATTACGCAAAAAACCCGCAGCTTTGTTCAAGCCTTCAAAGGTATTTTTAATTGCCGCTGGATCATCCGCCAAGGTGGTGAAATACACTTTGGCATGCGCGTAATCGGGTGTCAATTGCACTTCCGTAAGCGTGATCATGCCGACACGTGGGTCTTTGAGTTCTGCCCAGATAATTTCAGACAAATCACGTTGGATTTGATCAGCAACACGCAGACCGCGAGCTGGGATGGATTTACTATTTTTGGCCATAATTTTTCTAACAATACTTTATTCAAAAAAACAAAAGACTAAACCGCAGAGGCGCAGAGGTCACAGAGAATCAATGATCTCTGCGACCTCTGCGCCTCTGCGGTTCAAAGCTCTTTGTCTTTCTAACGCTATCTGCTTACAGAGTACGAGCAATTTCCTGGATTTCGAAGATTTCCAAGAAATCTCCGACCTGAATATCGTTGTAGGATTTGAGTGAGAGACCACACTCCATACCTGCACGAACTTCTTTGGCATCGTCTTTGTAACGTTTCAAAGAATCCAACTCGCCAGTCCATGTCACGACATTGTTGCGCAACAAACGGACAGACGACGTACGTTTAACCACGCCTTCAGTAACCAAGCAACCTGCAATTGAACCCACTTTACTGACGGAGAAGACTTGACGAATCTCGACCATACCAATAATCGTTTCGCGCTTCTCTGGTGCCAACATGCCGGACAGCGCAGATTTGATTTCATCTACCGCATCGTAAATGATGTTGTAGTAACGGATGTCCACACCATTCGATTCAGCCAACTTACGAGCAGAAGCATCCGCACGTGTGTTAAAGCCGATGATGACTGCTTTGGAAGCCACCGCCAAATTGACGTCGGATTCTGAAATACCACCAACTGCGGCATGTACCACTTGTACGCGTACTTCGTTGTTGGACAATTTAACCAAAGACTGAACCAAAGCTTCTTGCGAACCTTGCACGTCAGTTTTGACGATGATAGGCAAGTTTTTGAGTTCGCCTTCGCCCATGTTTTCGAACATGTTTTCGAGCTTCGCTGCCTGTTGTTTCGCCAATTTAACATCACGGTATTTACCTTGACGGAACAAAGCGATTTCACGGGCTTTGCGTTCGTCGACCATGACCATGACTTCTTCACCAGCCGCGGGCACTTCGGTCAAACCTTGGATCTCTACTGGAATTGATGGACCAGCTTCGCTGATATTCTTACCGTTTTCATCTAACATCGCACGAACGCGACCATAGGATGAACCCGCCAAGACCACGTCACCGCGTTTCAATGTACCTGATTGAACCAAGATCGTTGCAACCGTACCGCGACCTTTATCCAAACGAGATTCCACTACCAAACCTTTAGCTGGTGCATCAACAGGTGCACGCAATTCCAAAACTTCAGCTTGTAACAAAACTTGTTCTAACAAGTCGTCAATACCTTGGCCTGTTTTAGCAGAAACAGAAACGAAAGGAGAATCACCACCGTAAGCTTCTGGCACAACGCTTTCTGCGATCAATTCTTGTGTCACGCGATCTGCATTACCACCTGGTTTATCGATCTTATTGATTGCAACCACCAATGGCACACCAGCAGCTTTTGCATGGGCAATCGCTTCTTTAGTTTGCGGCATCACGCCGTCGTCTGCTGCCACGACCAAGATAACGATATCGGTTGCTTTCGCACCACGAGCACGCATCGCCGTAAAGGCTTCATGACCTGGCGTATCTAAGAAGGTAATCATGCCGCGTGGCGTTTCTACGTGGTAGGCACCAATGTGCTGCGTAATACCACCAGCTTCACCGGAAGCCACTTTAGCGCGACGAATATAATCGAGCAAAGATGTTTTACCGTGATCAACGTGACCCATCACCGTGACAACTGGTGCACGTGGCGAGGATTCGTATTCAGCATGTTCAGCCACATCCGTCAGCATCGCTTCTGGATCATCAATTTTGGCTGCGAAGGCTTTATGACCCATTTCTTCGACCAGAATCATCGCTGTTTCTTGATCAAGAACTTGATTGATCGTGCACATTTGACCGAGTTTCATCAAATGCTTAATCACTTCAGATGCTTTGACTGACATCTTATGCGCTAATTCAGCGACTGTTAAAGTCTCTGGTACATACACGTCTTTAATAACTGCTTCGACAGGTACCTGGAAATTAGTTTCTCTATCGTCTTGATGATTATTGCGACGACCTTTAGGGCCGCTTTTCCAACCATCACGACCAACTGGCGCTGCACCACGAGTTTTCAAACCACCACCGCGTTTTTTCGCAGCGTCTTCTTGCCATGTAGAAGATACATTAGCAGATTTGATGGCTTTTTTGTCGGTTGGCGCTGCAACTGCTGGCTTCACGTCTTTCTTGTCGCCAGTTTTTTTCTCACCAGGTTTTTTATCCGCTGGTTTATGCAAAGTACCTTCGGCAACCTTAGATGGTGCAGCAGCTACTGGTGCAGGCGTTTCAACTGGCTTAGGCTTACGCGCAGCAAGCATCATCTCCTTAATTTGCGCTACTTCGTCAGCAACTTTTTTACGTGCATTTTCTGCATTCGCTGCACGTGCGGCCGCTTCTTTCACCGCTTCTTTGGCTTCGGCCGCTGCTGCTGTTGCTTTTTTCTTCGCTTCTTCAGCCGCTACGCGTTTTGCCTCTTCATCGACAGCAGATACTTCTGGAGCTGCTTCCGAAGCTGCTGGTGCTTTACTTGTTTTTGCGCGTTTTTCTTCCGCGATTTTTGCTTTTTCTGCGTCTGCTTTTGCTTTCGCTGCAGCTTCCGCTTCGCGTGCTGCTTTCGCTTCTGCCTCTTTTTCTGCTTCGAGCTTAGCAAGCTGTTCTTGCTTCTCTAACAGTTCAGCTTCGCGACGTGCTGCCAATTCCGCTTCAGCCTGCGCTTCCGCTTCACGACGAGCAACTTCAGCAGGATCAATAGATACTTCTGCAGGTCTTGCATTTTCTTCTGGAGAACTTTCGTCACGTTTAACGAAAGTACGTTTTTTACGCACTTCCACTTGCACAGTACGCGTCTTGCCAGTCGCATCAGCTTGCTTGATCTCGGTTGTTTCCTTACGAGTCAAAGTGATTTTTTTCTTTTCGGCATCAGGAGCCACGCCGTGTGAACGGCGTAAATGTTCCAACAACTTATCCTTATCTTCTTTGGATAAGATATCGGACGCAGACGCTTTTGTAACGCCTGCGGCATTCAATTGCGTGAGCAGTAAATCCGCTGACATTTTCAGCTCGGTGGCAAATTGAGCTACATTATTACTCGCCATTCAGTCCTCTTTCCTTGTTTTGTGCTGGGATTTAACGTTATAAATTGAGTTAAATCCACGCTTCAATTATGTTGTTCACTCGTGATTATTTTGCTTCAACGAGTTTCCATGCTTTTTCCAATAAGGCTTTAGCATGTTCATCATATTTAGCGTCGATGAGTTTCATCTCATCATCAGTCACATCTTCAAATGCATTATCAATTAATTGACGCGCACGGTCTGTAGACAGAGCCAAAATCGCGCCAAATTCATCGTAAGCTAAGCCACCGAAAGCAGCGAGGGTCTTAATACCAGCCAAGCCCAATTTACCTGCTGTTGCACGGCTCATACCTTCCAGATTAATCAATGCGTCTTCCACACCTTCCACACCTTCTTCAGAAGCAATCGCTTCTGTCACAAGTGCATCACGTGCGCGATTGCGCAATTCATTCACTGTATCTTCATCTAAGGCATCAATTTCCAGCATTTCGCTAATTGGTACATAAGCGATTTCTTCTAAGCTAGAGAAGCCTTCGTCAACCAAGATATCTGCAACTTCTTGATCCACGTCGAGTTTTTCCATGAACAGAGCACGGATACCAGCAGATTCTTGTTCTGCTTTATCCGCAGATTGCTCTGCAGTCATGATATTAATTTGCCAGCCAGTCAATTCTGCTGCCAAGCGGACGTTTTGACCGCTACGACCAATCGCAATCGCCAAGTTTTCATCATCAACGACGACGTCCATTGCGTGTTTTTCTTCATCGACCATGATGGAGGAAACATTCGCTGGTGCTAATGCGCCGATCACGAATTGCGCTGGATCTTCAGACCACAACACGATATCAACACGTTCGCCGCCCAATTCGCCAGTCACTGCTTGAACGCGAGAGCCGCGCATACCAACGCAAGTACCGATAGGATCAATACGTTTATCATCGGTGTGAACCGCGATCTTAGCGCGCACGCCTGGATCACGCGCTGCAGATTTGATGACCAATGAACCTTGTTCGATTTCTGGCACTTCCAATTCAAACAATTTCATGATGAATTCTGGTGCTGTACGAGACAAGATCACTTGTGGACCACGTGCATTGCGATCAATACGCAAGATGTAAGCACGGACGCGATCTCCAACGCGTAAGTTTTCTTTCGGAATCATTTGATCGCGTGGCAAACGTGCCTCGATACGACCAGATTCGACCACCGCTTCGCCGCGTTCCATGCGTTTGATCGTACCCATAACCAGGGAATCGCCACGCTCTAAGAATTCAGCCAAAATTTGTTCACGCTCTGCATCGCGGATACGTTGCAATACGATTTGCTTCGTATCTTGTGCAAAACGACGACCCAGCTCAACGGATTCCACTGGCTCTTCAATGTATTCATCGACTTCGATATCAGCGTATTGCTCGACTGCTTCGAAATGCAAAATTTCTTGATCTGGCAATTGCAAACCAGCTTCGTCAGCCACAACGTGCCAACGGCGGAATGTACGATATTCACCAGTATCACGGTCGATTTCTACGCGAATATCGACTTCACCTTCATAACGCTTTTTGGTAGCCGTTGCCAAAGCATGTTCCAATGCGCCAAAAACGATATCTTCATCAACGTTTTTTTCACGCGCCAGCACATCAACCAATAATAAAACTTCGCGACTCATGCTTTGCGACTCCTAAAATCCACTTGCGGCACTAAACGTGCCTTATCTAAATCAGCGAGCGTAAACTCAAGCATCGCCGCGCCATCTTTTGTTTCAAATTCGAGCTTCAGAGTTTCCCCTTCTGGCTCATGCAATACACCTTCGAAGCTCTTGCGATTAGCCATGCCTGGCATAGGCAATCGCAATTTCACATTGGCTTTTTCGCCGACAAAACGGACGAAATCAGCCATCTTCTTCAATGGTCGATCTAAGCCCGGAGAAGAAATCTCCAAGCGTTCATAGTTCACTTCTTCTACAGTCAATACGTGTGACAATTGATGACTGACTTTCGCGCAATCCTCTACTGTGATATGACCTTTTTCCTCAACATCCTCTGGTAAAAGATCGATATACACACGAAACAAACCCCGCTCTGCTCGTTCAAAATCGACCAGATCGTAGCCTGTCCCATTGACAGTCTTTTCAATTAATTCCAACAATTGCAAGACAATTCTCCGATAAACACAGATCTCGCCCTTGCAGAAAATCAAGCCAATTTCAATTAACTTAATTCCACACTCAAAAAACGATTCGCCAAAAAAAAATGGGCACTAGCCCATCTTCTTAGCGCCTTGAATGAATTTCTTCATTGACTAAAAACCAACTCAAGGAAAAATCTGCTAACTACAAGATTATAAACGATTAATTACTCAATCGCAATGAGAAGTCGGTGAAAAACACGGCCTGAGCAACATCTTTCAACGACTTCCGGGCATTTAATTTTACGTACCGCGACGACGACGTGCCGCAATCGCCTGACCAATCGCTGGACCACTGCCGCGCTCCGTTGGACCGCGACGATTTTGATCTCGCGTTGGATAACCCAAGGCGGTTTGCAAAGGATCTGGCTGACGACTACGCGGTTTACCACCGTTTTTGCCACCATTCGAATTTGGCTTAGCAGATTTGCCACCCTGTGCGCCAGCATAGCCACCCACTCCCGCTCCAGCACTACGCGCCGGACGACCATTTTGAGGATTCGCAAAACCACCACGCACGGTAGGTTCAAAACTTCTCTGCACTGGCGCATCAAATGGATTCACATTGCGCGGCACTTTACCACCTTGCACGCGATTACCATTTGGCTTACCCATAGGTTTTTCAGATTTTTCACCAGCAGTTTTTTCCAAACCACTGACTTTAAGCAGGCTACGAACAGCATCTTCGCCCAACTCATCCCAACGGCCACGCTTTAAGCCCGAAGGCAAAGTCATCACGCCGTAGCGGGTACGAATCAAACGCGACACCGTCAAACCGACCGCTTCAAACATACGACGCACTTCACGGTTACGCCCCTCACCAATGATGACGCGATACCATTTGTTCACGCCTTCACCACCACCATCAGAAATCTTGGAAAATTGCGCCATACCGTCTTCCAACTCAACACCAGCCAGGAGCTTTTGACGCATACCCTCTTCCAGATCACCCAAAGTACGCACTGCGTATTCACGCTCAATGCCATAACGTGGATGCATCAAACGGTTTGCGAGATCACCGGAAGTTGTGAACAACAATAAGCCTTCTGTGTTGTAATCGAGACGACCCACGGCCAACCATTTACCAACCTTCATTTGCGGCAAACTATCAAACACGGAGGCGCGACCTTCTGGATCACTAGTACTGACGATTTCACCAGCAGGCTTATGATAAATCAACACGCGCGGCGGCTTTTTACTGACCTTACGTTGAATTAACTTGCCGTTAATTCGCACTTGATCTTGCGGCAAAATACGCTGACCGATATGCGCTGGCTCACCGTTTACGGATACACGACCAGCGATGATTAATTCTTCCATATCACGACGCGAACCCAAACCTGCTTCAGCCAAGACTTTATGCAATTTTGGTGCATCATCGTCAGCGGTTAAATCACGACGTGGTTTTTTATTTTTATCGTTACGTGAGTGCTGAACATCATCTACCGCATCATACGCATCGGAAGTCACGAACGAAAATACATCATCAGCATCGGGTACTGCACCGCGATTATTTTGCTGACCTGGCCGACGTTGATTATTTTGATTGCGTTGATCGCCAGTGCGATTTTGTGAACCTTGCCCAGGTTTTGCTTGTTGGCGATTGCGTGACTGACCATCGCGCGCTTGACCATCACGAGGACGCGCATTGCGGGAATTATTTCTATCGCCCTGTGGACGACGTGGGCGCTCATTATTGTCGCCAGCACTTGCTTGATTTGTCGAATCTAACTGGGGAGAAGATTGCTGCTCAATATTTGCCACATTGACGTCGCGCACTTCAGCCTGACGCGGTGCACGCACTTGACGTGGCGGACGCTCTTGACGCGGCGCTCTCGCAACAGGTGCCGACTGGTCTGCGAAAACTGGTGTTTGAGCAGCCACCTCCACATTAACAGCTTCCGGCTTTAATCTCGGTTTGCGCGGTGCTCGCTGTGTTTTTGCAGCAACGGCATCATCGCTTACAGTCACAATGGCATCATCCACTTTAGCAACTTTTGGACGTGCAACACGCTTTGCACGAGGACGCGGCGCATCGGTATCAGCACCAGGATTTTGCTGACTGGAAGTATCGTCTGGATTATTTGTGTTCATTATCTGATTCTGGTTTGAAAGGTGTTAGAGCTTCAGCATCCGCTTCCACTACTTCATCTATATTCGTATCAGCCATCATTGCAACATCATCCAAGATCACATCACTGGCTGCTTCATTTTCAAGAGCATCTGCTGCGCGGTCTTCCACTACAACATTACTCAATTCTTCTTGCGCACTTATTTGTGTGCTTATTTGTGTACTTACTTGCTCATTTACTTCAATTTCGTCTTTATCTATTTTAATCGTGTTATTTTCAATCTCAGTTTCTGGAGCACCGCCCTCAGAAACATCTGCCGCAAGCTCAGCATTACCATCATCATTAGAAGGAGACTCATCGCCAACAGCCTCAACATTCACCGTCGACGCATCAGCAACTTCAACCAAAGCCTCAATCCCATCGAACATATTCAATTCTGGAGAATCATCTTTGGAAGGGAGTGCATCCTCTGCCTCCTCCTGACCTATTTGCTGCAAAGGCGGCAATTGATCTAGCGATGCCAAGCCCAAGTCACTTAAGAATTGCTTGGTGGTCGCAAACAAAGCTGGTCGACCCGGCACCTCGCGATGACCGATGGTTTCTATCCAACCACGATCCTCTAAGGTCTTTACCATCTGCGAAGCCACTGCAACACCACGTATTTCTTCGATATCACCACGTGTAACTGGCTGACGATAAGCGATAATCGCCAAAGTCTCTAACGTCGCACGCGAATACTTAGGCGGCTTTTCAGGATTTAAGCGATCAATGAAAGCGCGCATCTCAGGGCGACTTTGAAAGCGCCAACCCGTCGATAAGGAAACCAACATAATTCCTTTGTCCGACCAATCTTGACGCACTTCTTCTAGCATTAATTTAATCGTATCAGCACCAACCAAATCCTCTTGATCGCTACTATCGACAAACAATTTTTTCATTGTATTAATGGTCAGCGGCTCATGTGCGCATAACAATGCGGTTTCGAGTACACGCTTGGCATCTGCAGTATTCATGCAAACTCTTTAGCTAACAGGTTGTGTTGATCTTAAGAAGTATTCAGTGAAGCACTCGGGATAAATAATATCCCAACCAGTCTAGTCTTGTAGGACATTGCGCAGCACGAATCATCGATGTGCGCCTGGTGGATCAGTCTGCAGCCAACTTGTATCTAAAACTACCAATATAAGTCAATCAAAACAGTCGATCAATTTAGTAGATGCCCGATTGTAGTCTAGAAACACACTCTAAACGCAAACCAATCAAAAAAATTCGTCAGCCTAACGAAAAAGCCACGATGAAACGTGGCTTTATTCTTTAAACTGGTTGCGGGGGCAGGATTTGAACCTACGACCTTCGGGTTATGAGCCCGACGAGCTGCCAGACTGCTCCACCCCGCGTCTGATAAGTAGAACTATACAGGACTTTGCTGCTTTGCGCAATTTCTTTCTATGCTTAAGCATTATTCGCAAGCCTATTTCTATTGCGACTTCATGACCTAGAGTAGTTTTATCATCTACTCACGCAGAGAAACAAGCAGGCGGTGATACACTTTCACAGATTCAATTTACGCCTTTGCTCCGAAAGCTTTACACCATGAAATTTTGCTCTGCTTGCGCTGCGCCTGTGGCTTTGAAAGTTCCCGCTGACGATACGCGTGAACGCTTTGTCTGCACAGAATGCGATACGATTCATTATCAAAATCCGAACATCGTAGTCGGCACTTTACCGATATGGAATATCGATGGCGAAGTTAAGGTACTCCTCTGCAAACGCGCAATTGAGCCACGCTATGGTTACTGGACTTTGCCAGCGGGTTTTATGGAAAATCAAGAAACCTGTCGCCAGGCTGCGCAGCGTGAAACTATAGAAGAAGCTGGAGCAAACATAGAACTACACGAATTATTTTCCGTACTCAGTGTGCCGCATGTGGATCAAGTCCATCTATTTTATAGAGCGACATTAATTGATACGAATTATTTGGCAGGTACCGAAAGCCTAGCAGTAGCTTTATTTAGCGAACATGAAATTCCTTGGGAGGAAATTGCCTTTGCTACAGTAGGGCAAACTTTGAAGTTCTTTTTTGAAGATCTGAAAAAAGTCCGGACTGGTGGGCAATTTAGTTTGCACGAACATGATTTTTATAAATCACATCGCCCTGAATGAGTGCCCCCGCATCGCGCGCCTATGATTCCCTGGTTAGAAATTGACAGTCCCTTCCCCGATGTAGAACAAGCCTTGACGGAAGAACAAGGTGCCGCTGGTTTATTAGCTGCCGGCGCAGATTTATCACCGGAGCGATTATTAAATGCCTATCAACATGGCATCTTTCCCTGGTTTTCTGAAGGCCAACCTGTATTGTGGTGGTCAACTGATCCACGCATGGTATTAAAGACTAATGATTTTAAGCTCTCCGATAGTTTAAAGAAGCGTCTGAATAAATCTCTCAAAGATCCACGCTGGCGTTTTCGATTTGATACGGCATTCGAACAAGTCATGCGTCACTGCGCAGAACCACGCAAGGATCAAGAAGGCACTTGGATTTCAGAAGAGATCATCGCCGGCTACACCGCCCTGCACAAGTTAGGCTATGCGCATAGCTCAGAAGTCTGGCTAGATGACAAATTGGTCGGCGGTGCTTATGGCATTTGCATAGGTAAGATGTTTTATGGTGAGTCTATGTTTGCGAAGGTAACAGATGCTTCTAAAATGGCATTAAGTCAGTTAGTTGTTTTCTTACGCAAGCATGATGTGGAAATGATAGACTGCCAGCAAGAGACCTCGCATCTGGCAACATTCGGTGCCAAGCCAATTAGTCGACACGATTTTATGCAACATGTGAAGCTGGCGATAACGCAAGATACGATCCAAGATTGGCAGCCTTTAGATTTACTCAGCTTCAAGGAATACTTACAAACAACGCATCCCCTAGCCAGCAGAAAGATGAACAGCGATGCAATCCCGAACTAATTCGCCAGCGCCGCCAAGCCTGCCCATAGTTGAAGAGGCAAACGATCGCAACATTGATGGAGAAACTGACCGTGCCGATGTTAGCAATAATGCGGACGACTACATCACGCTGCATTATTACGCGACTGCGCCCTATGCTTGCAGTTATCTGGATGACCGGCAAGCACGCTCGCAGGTAGCCACACCAGCTCACCTGATTGGCAATGAAGTGTATTCGGAATTAGTCAGCCGTGGCTTTCGGCGCAGCGGTGTCTTTATCTACCGGCCATATTGCGATCATTGTTCGGCTTGTACACCCGTACGCACCGTCGTCGGTGAATTCAAAACCAATCGCAGCCAGCGTCGCGCATTAAATTTGCACGCTGATCTGCACGCTGAAATTCTACCTTTGGAATTTGTCGAAGAACATTTTGAACTCTATCAACGCTATCAAAGTCGCCGTCATGCTGGCGGTGGGATGGATCAAGATGGGCGCGATCAATATGCGCAATTTTTATTACAAAGCCGAGTTAATACACGACTGATCGCGTTTCGTGATGCACAAGATATTTTGCGGATGATCAGTATCATCGATATTTTGAATGACGGCCTATCGTCGGTGTATACCTTCTACGATCCGGATGTACCGCATAGTTCTTACGGTACCTTTAACGTATTATGGCAAATCGCGCAAACCAAGATCCTTGGACTGCCTTATCTGTATCTCGGTTACTGGATAGAGGCCAGTCGCAAAATGTCATACAAAACTAATTTCAAACCGCTGCAAGCTTTACTCGACGGCAGCTGGAAATCACTCTAAATTCAACCCATTTAAAATTCCGCAAATATTATGTCCGATCAATTGCTCTACTCTTTAGCCCGCCCTTTCCTCTTCTTCATGGACCCAGAAAGCGCGCATGATTTGACGCTACCAGGTTTGAAGCGCGCTCACAATATGGGGTTGACGCGCTTGCTACCCAAGCCAGCCGCCGATCCGCGTAAGGTGATGGGAATTACATTTCCAAATCCCGTGGGTTTAGCTGCTGGTTTGGATAAAGACGGGCGTTACATCGACGGTTTGGCATCATTAGGTTTTGGCTCCATAGAAATCGGCACGGTCACACCGCGCGCGCAAGCTGGCAATCCTAAACCGCGCATGTTCCGCCTGCCGCAAGCCAATGCGATTATTAATCGCATGGGATTTAATAACGGTGGCGTCGATGCTTTTGTCGCCAATGTTCAAGCTTCACGTTTTTACCAAGAAAAGCAAGGCGTACTCGGTCTAAATATCGGCAAGAACGCCGACACACCTATAGAAAAAGCCGCCGATGATTATTTGCTGTGCTTGAACAAAGTCTATCCCTACGCCAGCTATGTGACTGTCAACATCTCCTCACCGAACACCAAAAACCTACGCCAGTTGCAAGGTGCCTCTGAACTCGATGATCTTTTATCCAAACTCAAAGATGCACAACAACGCTTAGCTGATCAACACAAGCGCTATGTACCGATTACCTTAAAAATCGCACCCGACATCGACAGTGAGCAAATCAAAAACATCGCTGAGTCTTTATTGCGCCATAAAATTGACGGTGTGATTGCAACCAACACGACGATTACTCGCGATGCAGTTAAAGGCTTGCAGCATGGTGAAGAAGCTGGTGGATTATCCGGCGAGCCAGTATTTGAATTATCAAATAAAGTCATACGTGCGTTGAAATCAGAATTAGGTGACACCCTGCCTATCATTGGCGTTGGCGGTATTTTTTCTGGTAAAGATGCGGTGGCAAAAATGGATGCCGGCGCGTCCCTCGTGCAAGTGTATTCCGGCTTAATCTATCGTGGCCCCGCCTTGGTGCGCGAATGTGCAGTGGCGATACGGAATAACAAATAGTATAAAAGAATAACTTAGCGTAAAAAAATCGGATCAATCATGAAATACAAAAAACTAGGCAGCAGCGATTTAATGGTCTCAGAAGTATGTCTCGGCACCATGACTTTCGGTGAACAAAACACCGAGGCCGAAGCCCATCAGCAACTGGATTTCGCCTTAGCAAATGGAATCAATTTCATCGATACTGCTGAGATGTACCCCGTCATGCCACGCGCAGAAACGGTGAATCGTACCGAGCAATACATAGGCAGTTGGATCAAGCAATCCGGTCAACGTGATAAAGTTATTTTGGCCACCAAGGTCGCAGGTCCTTCACGCGGCATGCCGTGGATACGCAATGGCGACAACGATCTCGATGAAAAAAATATTCGCATCGCAGTCGAAGCTAGTTTACAACGCTTAAATACCGATTACATCGACCTGTATCAATTGCACTGGCCTAGTCGCAATGCACCTATCTTCGGTCAAAAAGAATTCAATCCCGATTTGGAACATGACAGCGTCGCGATTGAAGCGACTTTGGATGCCTTAGATAATCTGGTCAAAGAAGGCAAAATTCGTCACGTTGGCGTATCCAACGAAACCCCATGGGGCGTTAGCGAATTTATCAAACATGCAGAACGCAAACAACAAGCGCGCATTATCTCAATTCAAAATCCTTACCACCTGATGAATCGCAGCTATGAGCAAGGCTTAACAGAAACCTGCTATCGCGAACAAGTCGGTTTATTAGCATACAGCCCACTCGCCTTCGGACGATTAACAGGCAAATACGTCGATGATACGCAAGCCAAAGGACGCCTGACAAAATTCCCTGCTACATGGAGTCCACGCTATATGCGCCCCGAAGTCATCGCCACCAGCGCACGTTATACTGCTTTGGCGCGCGCACATGGATTGACGCCAACACAACTTGCATTGGCCTGGTGCTATTCAGGCTGGTTTGTTGCGAGTACGATTATCGGCGCGACAGATTTGGTACAACTGGAAGAAAATATTCGCGCAACCGACATTCATTTAAGTGATGAGTTGATTGCTGCGGTAAATCAGATTCATGCAGAGGGTGCTAATCCCGCTCAGTGATAAGTCGAAGAATGCTATCCAAACCTTAGCGCTCGCATATTACTTTATTGTCGTCAGTTCACCACCCATTTGGGTGTTACGGTTCTATTAAATATACATTAAGATTCGTTTTGTTTTTTACAAAAAGGTAAAACGATGAAAGTCTTACTGGTCGATGATCACTCTCTGTTTCGTGCGGGTCTGCGATTGCTAACACAAAGCATACGCCCAGACACCGAGATTTATGAAGCAAATGGAATCAACGATGCCTTGGAATTAGCACAACGACATACCGATTTTCGTCTTTGCCTTCTTGACATTCATCTTTCAAATGAAAATGGGCTTCATGCTTTAACGCAATTAAAGCTAATCGCTCCCGAAATTGCAGTAGTAGTGGTGTCTTCAGAGGATAACTTTCAAGCAGTCTCAAACTCTCTCGATGCTGGAGCTATGGGTTTTATTCCCAAACGTTCAACGCCAACAGAATTATCAGCTGCGCTACAAAGAGTTCTTAATGACGAACTTTACATTCCCCCGTCAATCAGCCACGAACGCAATAACAAATTCAATACGGCACCAGCAATGAGTAAGCGCCAGTGGGATGTCTTTTATTGCCTAATGCGAGGCCTGCCAAACAAGCTCATCTGTCGAGAATTAAACCTTTCTGAAAATACAGTGAAATCACATTTGGCCGCTATTTTTCGCGCCTTTGATGTTCATACCCGCACCCAACTACTGATCGTCGCAAGCAAAATAAATAATCTCCCTTCATTTCATTAATTCACGACGAGTGCAATATGAAACCATCCTCGCTTAAGCCCGATCACGATCAAGAATTCCTCAATTTAAGAATTCGTTTGCTTTCCCAACAGGCGATACGTGTGCCCGTTGTATTATTGGTTATTTCACTCATTGTTTGTTTTGCCTTAAAGGATGCGGTAAGTTTAGAACGTTTACTACTTTGGATCTTGATATTTCAATGCACCGCAATTCCAAGAGCAATATTTGCGTACTGGGTATTGTATCGTCGTAAAAACTCTAGATCAGCGATACGGGATTATTGGATTTTCATTCTATTTGCAGGATTAACAGGTTTAAGCGCCGGACTTTCTGCGCCCCTATTTTTCCCAACACTTTCTCCAGCAGAACAAGCCTTCATTGGCATGGTATTAACCGGTTTAGTCGCCGGTGGTGTCGCGACCTCGGGTAGCTCCCCTTTGGTACTTGCCGCATATGCGCTAGCGGCGCTATTACCGCTAGGATTTGCATGGAATATCTACGGAAACGATCGCTCCCATTTAGTCACTTGGTTAGTTCTGCTTTTCAGCACCATTATGGTGGCCTACGCACGTGATGGGAAAAAAGTCCTCTATGAATCTTTTCTAATCCGTCGTCAACGCGATGAGGCTATTAACCTATTGCAACAAAAAAATGAGGAAATCATCCAAGCTAAAGCGACAATGGAAAACCTCGCTCAGACAAAAAATCGAGTACTTGCCGCTGCGAGTCATGACCTTCGGCAACCATTACATGCTTTATCAATTTACAGCGCGGTTTTATCAGCAAACCCAAGCACCGCTACCTTGAAAGAAATTGGACAAAATATTAATCAACTAGTTGGTTCACTTGCCGCACTATTAGATGCAATGCTAGATCTATCGCAACTAGATAGCAATTCATTTCCAACTCAAAATAATCAAACCTGTCTGGCAAAAATCAGCAGAAAGATTGCTTCAGAATTTGAGCACAGCATCACCTCAAAAGGATTACGCTTGGAGGCTTCATTGCTAGATGCTCCAGTGCACAGTGATCCCTTAATTTTAGAAAGAATGATACGCAATCTCGTTGATAACGCGGTTAAGTACACTAGTCACGGCTATATACGTATTCGCACCGAGGTAGGTGAAGGTAAATCTATCTTTTCTGTCGAAGACAGTGGAAAAGGAATTGCCAATCACCAATTAGGGAAAATTTTCGAAGAATTCTATCAAATTGACAATCCTGGTCGTGATCGTCGCCAAGGTTTAGGTCTAGGTCTTTCTATAGTACAGCGCATGGGAAATTTGATCCAAACTGAACTTAATTTGGAATCCAAGCTTGATGTAGGGACGACTGTCACGCTCAAACTTCCCTACTTTGTGGCCAACCAACATGATGTTTTACAAGAAAATGTTCGCGCCAATCTACTAGGTGGAACAACCATACTTTTGATCGACGATGAATATTCTATTATTGCAAGCATGAGTGCCTTATTGCAAATGTGGGGCGCAAAATCTCTCTCAGCGACCGATAGAAGCAGTGCCTTGAAGGCTATCCAATCCAATCACCGCATCGATTTCATCATTGCAGATCTACGGCTTAAGAATGGTGAAAACGGCATTGCTGTAGTCAGAGAAATTCAACACGAATTTACCGCAATACCAGCACTGATTATCTCCGGAGAGACTTCGCCTGAACGTCTGTCAGAAGCAAAAAATTCGGGGTATCCAGTTCTACAAAAGCCCGTCACCGCAGATCAACTGTACGCCACGCTACTAGATCAACTCCACTTAAAATAATTTTCGCACAGGAGCATTTCCATGAGTTCTCAATCTTCTCAAAAACTCAGTCTTCCAATCGAAAGCTTAATTGAAAAAGATGAGACGTGGATTAATGACAAAGAACTCAACATAAGTCGATCAAGTAACTTCGACCTCATCATTATTGGAAGCGGTTATGGTGGTGCGGTTGCGGCGGCCCGCTTTGCTGGCGCGACCGAAAGTGATAAGCCATTAAAGATCGCGGTCTTTGAACGGGGGCGAGAAATTTCACCAGGTGATTTTCCGAATACTTTTGCACAGCTCCCCGGCGAGCTGCGTATTCAAAATTACGACAACGACAAACTGACTGGTGACGCAATGTCACTATTCGATCTTCGATTAGGTAAAACGGTCAACGTCTTACTCGGCAATGGTCTTGGTGGTGGTTCTTTGATCAATGCTGCGGTAGTCGAAGAGCCACACAGTGATATTTGGAATGATCCCAGTTGGCCACAAGCGCTACGTGAAGAATCGACGAAATCCATTTATTTTGAACGAGCAAAAAAACAACTAGCCGCGACACGTATCGATAGTTGGGATTCATGCTTGCCGGACAAGTTGACCTCAATGAAAAAACTATCTGACAAGATAGGCGAAAATCGCTATCGTACCGTCAACATTGCTATCGACGGACAGCAATGTATAGGATGTGGTGATTGCATTACGGGCTGCAATGTTAATGCAAAAAATACCCTACCTAAAACCTATCTGGCCCAAGCAAAAAAAAATGGCGCGTCGTTATACACAGGTGCAACAGTCAGTCATCTGGAGCGTATTCAACAAATTGATACCCAAGGAAACAGTCAACTATATTGGTTAGTATTCTTTGTCCTGACCAGCGGAAAATCACATAGCAGCCAACAACAAATGTGGGTCGTAAAAACGAAACATGTCATCTTATCTGCAGGAGCAATTGGCAGTACCGAAATTCTCCAACGATCACAAGCGATGAGTTCAGAGTTACGATTTTCTAAGGTGCTCGGGCAAGGATTCTCTTGCAATGGCGATATGATCTGGAACGGTTACAATCAGTTGGATATCGTCAATGCAATCGCTGATCCAGCGCAGGCTATCGCCGACAGAAAAGTCGGCCCCACGATCGCAAGTATGATAGATCTGCGAAATGAAGCCGTTCCACGTGTAATTCAAGATGCGACCGTCCCTGCTGCATTGAAACGCCTATTTGAAGAAGTCGTTACCACCAATTCAGTCGCTTATCGTATGATCAAGCGAGATAACGAGCAACGACATTTTCATCAAGATGTCGATGCTGTAGATCCTCAAAAAATTAGACGCACTGCGATCTATTTAACAATGGGCAAAGACAGCGCCAACGGACAAATTAATTTCATTCACAAAACGCCGAAAACAAATACGGGCATACATGGGCGCAGCGAAATAAATTGGGGTTTGGAAGACGAAAATACGTTACAGCGTGAAGAAGATACCGACAATGTATGCAATGACCACGTCTATAGTTCTTGCGAAGACTCTTTGCAATCCGTCACAAAACTAGGCGGAACCCTAATACCTAACCCTGCATTTAGAATTGCCCCAAAAAAGTTATTAGATCAATTGTCGGGAAAACGCGGCCTTAATTCAACGATCACTGTGCACCCCTTAGGCGGTTGCCGTATGGGCGACGACGTTCAGCGTGCGGTTGTCAATCATTTTGGTGCCGTGTTCGCCCCGCAATCTCACACAGGCAGCGTGCATGAGGGTCTGTATGTACTAGATGGCTCAATTATTCCTTGTTCTATAGGGATTAATCCATTACTGACAATCTCCGCGTTATCAGAGCGAGCTGTCACACATATTGCGGATACAGAATCGTGGATTTTGCAAACAACCCAAAAAGACGAAGCGCAAACTTCTCCAGGATTAACCATACCTAAAGCCAAGCATGCAATAACAGAACCAATCGCTTCAGAAAAAACGTCTTTTTCATTTCAAGAAATCATGAATTGGGACGGCAAAGATCCTATTCAAAAAGCATGCTTTGAAAATGCAGGCATCTCTGACATAGAAAAAGCAAAATTAATCGTTAAATTTCACATCGGTGACCAACATTTATCAGAATTTTTACGGGACCCACAACGTATCGTTAAGATAGACCATGCTTACCTAGAAATAAGCAGAATAAAAAACTCAACACAAAACCAAACATCAACACAACAAATCCCGTTGCAAGGGCAAGTGCGCTGGCTATGGGAAACTCCTGAAGATAATGACACCAAAGAACGACATGGCTTCGCTCAATATTTCCGTAGCCGTGCCCGTGCCGATTTAAGAAATCGTACAGATGTTTCTCCATTATTAAAATTTTTTCTTGATATAGGCATCAAAATTTCCAACCGATATAACTATGTTCCACCTAACTGGTTGATTAGAACAATTGGGACGTTCAAAGAGGAAGTCAATGACCTGCTAACACTCGCAAGTCATACCGGTGGACACCGTCTACTTCACTACGACTTAAAAAACAACGCTGAAAATCTGCATCTTATTGGCTTCAAAGATGTAAATTACGGTGATGGTTCTAACCTATGGCGCTCGCTGGGCGAATTAAAAGTTCGTTTAAATTATCAAAACAAACAAGTGGAAGGACTCAAATTCTGTTTAGATTGGAACAAGATATTTGAAGATAATAGCTTTCAAATTGATGCAAATAAACAAGGCACGCCGCGCAATCCAGATGTCTGGTTAGACTTATTTTCTATTTTTTCATTCTGGGCACGTAGTCTAGTGCGTATTCACTTCTGGAGTTTTCGTTTACCCGAAGTGCAGACCCAACCGCGCAATCCCCATTTACCGACATCGAACAACAGCACTTGGCATCACATCACACTCACAGACTCACACCAGCAGCAAATTCAGATCGGTCTTACCCACTTTCCAGCAAAAAAAGTAAACGCCGATTTGCCTCCTGTATTAATGATTCACGGATTTGGTGCTTCTGGCTTGCAATTTGCAGCACCAGGAAAACAAACCAGTATGGCCGAACATTTTCAAAACCAAAATCGTGACGTCTGGGTTGCAGATTTGCGTACTAGCATCGCCTTAAATCGTGATTTACCAGACAAATTAGCCCAGTGGTCTTTAGATGAAGTCGCACAAAATGATTTGCCTGCACTAGTCCACTACGTCCTAGAGAAAACAGGATTTAAACAAATTGATATCCTCGCACATTGCATCGGCTCAGCAATGTTTAATATTGCCGTTCTATCTGGCAGGTTGATGCAAGAAGATAGAAAAACGTCCCTCATTCGCAGTGCGGCTTTAATGCAAGTAGGGCCGATCTTCACTGTTTCTGAAAATAACAAACTGCGTGGATACTTTGCCTATTTCGTAGGTAAAGGTATGGAGGTAGACTTTATCGACAGCAGTACAGATAGAAATAGCGAAGATGCCAATAACACCCTAATTGACAGAGTGCTGAGCACCTACCCCGTTCCAATTTCAGAGCTTCACTGTGACGAGCCGGAAAAAAGCCTGAGTCCTGTTTTCCCTGATAATCAATGGCTAGCAAACTATTATCGTTCGTCTGGGGTTTTTGGTCGTTTATTCGACATCCAACAACTCTCTGTAGAAATGCTCAACCAACTTGGCGATCTCTTGGGTAGAACCAACTTCAAGACTTTCCAACAAATCATACAAAGCGTTATGCGTAATCGCTTGGTTGATATTGATGGTCGCAACTGCTATGTCAATGCCGATAATTTCCGGCAATTTTATAACTTCCCTACCCGGTTCTTCTATGGCGAAGAAAACGATGTATTTGATCGTTGGGGTATCATCAATTCTGTGAAGCAGTTACGCTCCGCTCATGGATGGTCCGAATCACTCGATGGCTTAGATCAGTCATCTCCCTACTCTTACCAATTTTTCCCAGGGTTTGGCCATCTCGATCCCATCATCGGCATCAATTCAGCAAGCAAGGTATACCCCGCACTAAGTGACTTTCTAAAAAATAGACACACCTTTTTTCCACCAGTGAACGATCTAGAATCACTTTATTTACGACAACCCAATTATGGCCCCATCGTTGGATGGACGCGCAAAGTGGATGGAAAATGGACGTCGCGCGTTTGGCTAAGTGCTCGCGAAACCGCAGGGAACGCCTTGTATGCTGCGGCCTATCGTCGAAATAACAAAAATAATGAAATCAGCGATCTGAAATTATTCCCGATTCAAAACCTATTCGGCTTTCAGTACATTAATATCGATTTACATTTAAACTCAGCCGATGAAAACATTCACTTTAGCTGCTTGCATCGTCACTCACAGGCTGGTAGTGGGTCATATTTCGTCAAACTAGTATGCGAAAATTTTGACCTGCTTCAACAAGAGCACGAACAAACACGCCCCAAACCAACACGTAACAATGATATAGGTACACCCACTCCGCAAGAAGTTATTTCTGACATCGCTTACTTTGACCATTCATTTCAAACGAGTTTAGAAAAAACAATTGAAGCAAAAATTAATGCCTCAATGCCTGAAATAAAAGCTGAGCTTATAAAAAATTCAGTTACCGCCAGCCCGAAAATTATTGAACGACCAGACAACATCAGCAGAGTTGCGCTGGGTTCCTGCAGGTACTCTGGAACCATGTTAGAACAAGTTCGAAATAATGCTCCCTATGCAAAGTTACTCAAATCCCTAGCCGATACAAACTCCCCAGAATTAATGTTATTGATGGGAGATCAAGTTTATGTAGACGCCACTGCAGGTGTCGCAGATACCAGTGATAAAGCCAGCATACTTTCTCTCTACCACCGCAGTCTCGCACGTACTTTTAATAATGAAGCATTGTCTGCGGCGCAGGTTTTTAGCAGACTCCCTGCCTATATGATGCTCGATGATCATGAGATACAGGACAATTGGAATTCTTCTGACGATGTCGGTAGTCCAAATAAACAAGCATTAACTGAAATGTCGATTGCAGCCTTTCTAGCCTATCAATGGTCACACGGCGCACGCAATCCTGTATGGCAGAACGTCAATCAATACTGGAGTAGTTTTAGCAGTGGCAACATAGATTTCTTTATGATCGATACTCGCATGGAACGAACTGCACTCGTACCGATGAGCGATGCACGCATCATCAATGATGAACAATTTAATGCGATCAAACGTTGGCTTTCATCGACCCGCAATAACGGACGCCTGCGGCTACTGATTTCTCCCAGCCAAATTCACAATATGGAAGACGCCCACATTTTACGCAGTGATTCATGGACCGCTTATCCACATAGTTTAAAAAAACTGTGCGACTTGCTCGCGCAAGAAGAACATGTTGGCATACTTTGCGGAGATCAGCATCTACACGGCGTGTATAGCCTGGACTATCAGGATGAAAACAAGGTAAGTGTCCGACAAATTCCAGTCATCGTCGCCTCACCGCTCTATGCACCCTACCCCTTTGCTAATCCTCGCAATGACCTGCCTGTTGGAAGCAGTCACGCAATCAACCGTGCCGCAAATGGAAACTTAATTCATTATCGTATCGTCGCAACCAATTCCAACTATCAGGGATTCTCACAACTCAGAATTGAAAACCGGGAACAACATTGGCAAGGCCAACTGTATCAAGTTGATGGCACAACGCCGTTATTTCCTGAAATTAACGAGATCACATTTTAAGCAAATCAACATTAGAAAAATACGGACTTATTCAGTAGGCACGAATAAGTCCGCACCACCCAAAAGCCATTCGGCGACATTCTCGCATTTTCTACACGCATCGCATTGATTTTATTGCTCTCAAGAATTCACCCAAAAAGGTGTGTTATCTCCCACCTATTTGGGTGACTTTTTTTAATTCAAAAAACATCATACTTTAAGCGTAAGTGCGATCGGTGCGTCATTAGAACGAAGCGCTTATTTCATCCAAGAATTTTATCTATTAACAAAATTCAGAAGCTTAGAGTTGGCATCGGCAAGCTATCTTAAACAGCTTATCTGCATGCCTTCACACTCCGGGTTTCTTCTCACATTAAAGTGATTGCTATGAATATTCGTTTACATCAAGCTACAACCGCACTTCTTACTGGACTCTTGCTGATCGGGGGTAATGCATTGGCGGAGGATAAAAAAGAACCGATTAAAACTACAATTGTTGAAAGAGTTAAAGAAATCAAATTTAATGATCCTAATCGCATTCATATTTTCATTTCTCCCTTGCAACTAGCAATAGATGAAACCAACAAAGAGGAAACAAGAAAAGATTGGGCAGATCGAAAAAGGAATACAAATGTACAAATATTTTGTCGTCAAGCCGATCTCGAAGGAGATTATGACCGATCAAATTCATTTGTCTTAAGAGGAACAGGCCCCTCGGAATCATTGGTACCGTGCAATACGTCCCGTTTCATATCAAGAGAAGGTGCCATTATTTCTGTAATTTATATTGACAAGCCTGATCAGATCAATATGCCAATAGAAAGTACCGAAATTAAGAATGCCCGCGAAGCAGCTCGCCTTGCAAAACGAGAGGCGACAAAGGCAAAGGAAATTGCGATCAGAGCTCTAGCCATTGAAGAAGCACAAATAAAAATTAACAAAGCAAATGAATCTTTGAATTTATCTACAGCTCTATTAAAAGCAAAAAAAGAGAGGCAACATGCGAAGGTAAATGCCGAACAGTTAGAAGGTGAATCAGAGCTAGCAGATATCAATCTCAGTGATCTTATTAAGTCTAAAAAGGCAGGAAAATTAGAAATACAAAAAACAGAAAACAAATTCTGCTCAGAAAAACGCAGACTTCCCAGTTTAGAAGACATTACAGAAACAGAAAGAACAACATTATTCGCGTTGCAATTGAAACAAGGTATCAAATATATTACCCCAGAACAAGATGCACTCTTTTCGCAAGAGTCTGCGCAACCTGATCCCGAAGCAACCGATTCGATCTGCGCTTGGCAGTGGACTGAATATACGCTCACAAAAAAACGCGCCGTCATTCAAGCGAGTACAGTTGATCCTGTCAAAGCCGATACTCCACTCAGTTTTAAAGTCATTAGTGGTTCAAAAGAACATTTCTTCCTGTCTGTGGACGCCATTTTCAAAGATGTCAAACAACTCAAAGCAGCAGCAAAAAGCAAAGATGATATTCAAGGTAAACCAGAACGTGTATTCTTAAGCTTAAATTATATGGTGGGTGATGTTTATGGCACCCTCCCCACTTTTGACCACCGTCGCTTGGTGCTTAAAGGGTTGATCACCCCAAATCAACAAATCGACTCTTATGGCGTTGGATTGGGCTATCGATTACCAGGATTGTTTTCCACTTCCAAAATTGATAGCGAAGAACACAGCGGCTTGGTTGTTTTCGTCGGCAGATTTTGGACTCGTCCAGCGAAATCACCGCTAGATATTCCAAATACCGATAGCAGAAGAATTGCCAGTACCAGTGTTGGTATTAGCTATAGCTTAGGTGCAGCTTTAGATTGGCTAGTGCCGAAAAAATAGGAAGACCTGCGTACTTTTGATCAGCGCTTTTCCGCAACTTAGGTTTGTGGAAAAGCGCAATGAACGACTAAACATATAATTTCAATTCCAGTCTGCCAGATTAAATTAAAGTGAATTTCCAGTTAATTTCCCATGCTGAATCTCTCTTATTCTGAGTGTCGACATAGCCAAATTCAAATATGAAGGCAAGATTTCACGAACTTTGGTTTTCTAAAATTTCGTAAATTATCGCCTTTCAATCGAAAAAATTTTACTTCACCACTCGCACAGGAATCGGCACATTACACAACTCAATATGATTCGCAGCGAATTTATACCAATCACCACCGCGATTTCTCTGTGCTTCTACCAAAGCTTTAAAATTAGCAGTATCTGTGCGGAGGACTTCTAATTTAATCCGCTCAGCCTCTGGCACATCGGCTGCTATGCGTACCGATTTAATCAGTGTGCGTTCTTCTGGCTTTTCATAAAAACCTAAAGCGCCAGTGCCGCGTGGCAGGCTGGAGAGTAATTCTATACCGTACATAACGCGACCGACTACGGTGATATTACGATCGAGATTACGTGGTGCGTGACCAGTAACGGCGTAGAGAGAACTTCCGTTACCGCTGTCGGTTTCATTGCCACGGGCAACGCCGATTGCACCGTAACAGTGGGTGAGCCAAGTCGTTTGTGTTTTGGGGTCGCGAGCTGCTGCGAAGCTATTCACGTGTCCGACTTGTGGCGCATAGCCGTCGACATCAGGCAATCGGGTGAACGGTGCATCGTTCTTGTATTTCACTGTAAATTCGCCTTCGACTTTTTTCGCCGCATTTTTAAATTCACGCTTCTCACCTGGGTCTCCCCACTGTGCAACGTAATTATCATGCGAACGTATCATTGCTAGTCCGTCAAAATAGCCCTCTTTGACTAATGCTTTGATATTCGCCACATTTTTTGGCGCAAACTCAGGCGCAAGCTCAATCACCACACGACCTTTTTCCATTTCTAAATACAAGGTATTGTCAGGATTGAGGACGCGCCAGTCACTTGCTTGAGATGACTTCAAGATATCGGCCATGCTCAATTTTGGCAAGGATACCTTTGATGCTTTTTGCTGAGCTGACACCGAACTCGCCAGCAAAGAGAATATTGCTGCCAAAGCGATCTTTGTATAAGTAAAATTTGTCCTCATGGTCTCTTCCTTTATTTTTTATTTGGACGGCATTTTCAGTGTGAATATCAATATTCTTGAGAATAGTTTGCGAGCTAAAAGTTCCCTGCCTGCTTAGTTAGTTTCAGCTAATTTGGTTTCATTTGCTCTGGATACATAACGACCTGAATATAATTGTCCATATTCAAGTAGATCTTTGCTGCGTCTTGGACTTCCCTCGTTTGCAATTGTTTTACTCTGTCATTGAATGTAAATACGTGCATAGGGTTTTCATTATCCTCTTTCATCTCATTGAATATTGCCATCCAAAATTCATTGGTTTTCATTTGCTCTTGACGATTTTTCAGCCAATTCTCTTTCACTTTTTTCAGTTCATCCTCGGTCACAGGATTTTTTTTCATGTCTTCAATCAAGGTAAAACTACTGCGCAATAATTGGTCCACATGCTCAGGTCCACTAGGTAAGTAAAGCTCGACCATATATCCCTGATAAGGATTTAAGATTGTTCTGTATGAGACTTGCGGGCTATAGACAGCGCCAAGCTCTTCACGCATTTTCGCGGTCAATCGCAATTGCAATACTTCCATGACCGCAGAAAATCGCATACGATCCGCGATACTCATCTTACGTTCGCCATGCATCTGCAAAGTCACCAAGCTTTGAGATTCTTTACCGACATACACATTTTTCTTCACGATACCAGGCACAGGTCGCAATCCATGATCTTTGATACCGACCTCAACATCGTGTGCAGGTAATCCAGCGAGATAACTCAAGACTAAAGATTTCACTTTTTCAATGTCGAAACTTCCCACCAAAAAGAAAGTGAAACCTTTTGCACTCGAAAAACGGGCCTGATAAATTGCCATCAAACGATCAAGATCAAGTGCGGCAATATGCTCTGGTGTACTTAACACCGGTAAACGCGGATGGGCAGGGTACATTGTGTGTATCAATTGATCTTGAAACACGGCGAAAGGCGATGCCATTTGATTGCGTAAAGCGTCTTGCTGCTTACCAACAAAGGATTGGAATAATGCAGGATCTCGACGTGGTGCAGTCATTGCAAGATAAATCACTTGCAGCATTGTCTCCAAATCTCTTTTACTTGAGGAGCCAGAAATTCCTTCAAAGTTTTCACCAAACTTGGTCGAGACACTGACATTTTTTCCGGCCAAAAACTTCCCTAGCTCCAGTGGTGCTATGTCCTTCATCCCCATCACACCAACAATGGTGGTGGCATAACGTGCTTGCAAAAAATCGGTGTCGGCCACCATCGACATGCCGCCCGCCCTACTAGCACCAAGCAAGATTTGATCATTCTTAAAGTCGCTTGGTTTCATGACGAGCGTGACGGCATTACTGAGCGTCCAAGTTGTCGTACCCAACTTCGAATCTTTAACTTCATTGATAATGCTGCCAGCTTGCGGTGGTGCATCCATCAATGTGGCGACTGTCTTCTTTTCGGTATAAGCAGTTACCGCTACTTGCTCGGCACGCTTCACCATTTCCATTAATTGTTGAGAATCAGGAATGGCGTGATCTGGTTTATCATTTCCTTGATAGACGATAAGTTTTGGTTCTTGATTCACTAAAATCGTACGTGCAAATTGATTCACATCATCGAGCGAAATTTGTTTCATGATCACTTGGTGAAATGCGTACTCTGCTTCAATTCCTGGTATTGCTTCGCCAACTAAGAAGTTACGTATAAACTCAGATGCTAATTCTGCAGACTGACTTTTTTCTCGCTCCTTGTATGCATCTTCCATATTGCGCAAAGCATTTGATTTTGCACGTTCAAATTCAGCTGCGCTAAAACCAAACTGCGCCACCCGCTTATTTTCTTGCATCAAAGCCTCAATCGCTGTTTGAACTCCCGCTTTGCCAATTGCGGCAAGAGAATTAAATTCTTGGTATTGCGCCACCAAATTTTTTACACCACTACTTGCGCCAAGAAAAGGTGGTTGCGGTAGCTGCGCCAATTCACGTAAGCGATTACTCAACATCACATTAAAGAAACTTTGAATACGACGTTCGCGATAGCTGCCAAACTTTCCGTCATTTTTATTGAGATAACGGCCTTGTGAAATACTGACAGTGGCGATGTTTGCTTCTTTATCTATCGCAACCACCGCGTCATTGATATTTTTTATCGGCACTTGAGAAATTACACGAGTGCGAGGTTTTTGAGGATTTTTTAAAGCAGAAAAATTCTTTTCTATCAAACGTTTTGCCTGAGCCAAATCAATATCACCTACCACGACGACGGCCATCAAATCTGGACGATACCAATCACGATAAAATCGTTTTAATGCATCGTACTGAAAGTTCTTCAATACATCTTCTTTGCCAATCGGTAGACGTTCGGCATACTTTGAACCATGCAAGATCTTTGGTAGAACTTGTTTATTTAAGCGATCTTCTGCGCCCTTACCTAAACGTGCTTCTTCAAGAACAATTCCACGTTCTCTGTCGATTTCGGTGTGATCAAATGCTAAGCCATGTGCCCAATCTGCCAACACCATGATCGCCTTATCCAGATTTGCCGGTTTATCAGTGGGAATAGGTAGAATGTAAACGGTCTCATCGAAACTGGTATAGGCATTTAAATCAGCACCAAACTTCACACCCATCGATTCTAAAAAAGATACCAAGTCATTTTTCTTAAAATGCTTACTGCCATTAAAGGCCATATGTTCAGTGAAATGCGCGAGACCTTGTTGATCCTCGTCTTCTAAAATTGAACCGGCTTTGATCACCAAGCGCAATTCAGCTTTTTTCTCAGGCTTTGCGTTTTTCTGCAAATAGTAAGTCAGTCCATTATTCAACCTCGCTTTAATCAATTGAGAAGAATAAGGAATCGATTTGTGCGCGGCAAAAGGACTATTTGACGATTGCGCCGAGGAGGAAATAGGAAGAACAAGCAACAATGCTAAAGAAAAAGCCGACAGTCGTAGCGATCCTAGCAATAGTAGAATAAATGCACGCATAAATTAAGCACCAAAGACAGTATGAGCTGGCAACTTACTCTAAATTTACAAGAAAAACAATTCAATCATTCTTCGACAGCTAGAGGGATACCGGCCTTATTCAGACACTGATAACTTGTGCGTCAACTTACGTCAACTTTTGCGTTCGCTAAATGAGTAGCATAGTAGGACAGCTGATAACACCGAGAAAGTCCAGTAATCCGTAGGCAATCCCCACCACCAATGCTTATGCCAGAAGACATCGACTGGATTAAATCGGACTAAACCGAACGCAGAGTTAAGCACAAACCAGAGAAAATCTTCCACTATCCAAAAAACCATAATGCATGCAAACGCACGCGCTTGCAGTTTCCATGACCAAATTTGTAGAAAGAAAAATGGCAAATGAAAGATCATCGCGACAAATGGAAATACCCAAGCGTGATAACCGGTCATCGCTCGCCCGCCCCAAAAAATATCTAGCAACCAATGCTGCTCTATACGCCAAGTCGGTAAACTGGTCGCCCATCCAGCGCCACCTTCAATCTGAATTTCTACCTCGGCGAAAAAAAAGGCCATCAAACTGACCCAGAATAAAGTGAGCAACAATCCCTTCCACTGTATGCGCATAAGAATGTCCTTCAATAATTTTCTTTGGATTGATAAGTTAGGGAATGTAGGTGACTTCATATTTAGATCAAGCTACTGAGTACATGTTCAAACACAGTTTTTGCGGCGTTTGGTTTACCAAGCGATTTCGCTCGTGCCGCCATATTCGAGAGTTTGTCTGGTTGTGCAATGAGCTCTTGCACGCGATACGCAAGTGCGAGTGCATCGACGGCTTTGAGTGCAACGCCCTGCTCCATCACAAAATCCGCGTTGCGTTCTTCTTGTCCAGGTATCGGCGCATTGACGATCATCGGCAATCCCATTGCCAAACACTCTGAAGTGGTGAGTCCACCAGGTTTGGTAACGACCAAATCAGCACAAGCCATCAATCGTTCAACCTGGGAAGTAAATCCAAAAGGAAAAAGTCGTTTTGGATAAAATTGTGCGAGGCTTTGTAAAGCCTGCAAGCTCTTCAAGTTTTTCCCGGCTAGTACCACCAATTGGCATTGAGAGCAGGTATTCTCCAAGTCTATGCGTAACTCCAACAAGCGCGCTGCAAGCTCATCTAAGTTACCAAGGCCAGCACCACCGCCCATCAAGAGAATGGTTAACCGAGATGGATCTAAACCAAATTCTTGCGCACATACGGCTCTTGACAAGGTCTGTGCGAATGCAGGCATGATAGGAATTCCTGTCACATGAATGGCATTGGCCGCAATCCCATGTGCTCGCAAACGAAATGCAACCTCCTGATTCGCGGCAAAGTAACCAGCAATTCCCGCATGTACCCACATGCGATGCAAATCAAAATCGGTTACTTGTACCCAAACTGGACAATGCAACTCTCGCCTTGCGATCAATCTTGCCAGCATTTCTGCCGGTAAAAAATGGGTGCAAATAATGGCATCAGGATGTAAGTTGGCAATCTCACGCAATAAGGCTTTTGCATTCCAGCGTTCCAAACTACGCCTTAGTTTTTCCATCGAGCTATCGGATCTGGCATCGTTGGAATAGTTATACAAATAGCCCCACAAGGTCGGTGCACGATTGACCAAGCGCATATAAAAATCGGTATAAATCTTACGAAAGCCAGTCGTAACGTAATCCATCACATCGAGATGAATCACCCTACAACTTGGATCAGCTAATTCAGCATAGGCGCGTATTGCTTCAGCAGCGCGCGCATGTCCGGCACCGGCAGAGACACTGAGTAATAGAATTGTTTTCTCAGATTTTTTTGCGTTTTCTGTCATAGACGACAGATTGTAGAGAGGCTTAGTGACAAGTAGATGACAGCTAGATCACAGGTAGATCGCAGCATAGGACGAAAAAAAACGCAGCCCGCTTACAGGCTGCGTTTATTCGAAGAATGATCTTGCAAACTCAACGAAGTAGGCTCAAGCACACTTCTCGTTAAACTGATTTTTTCTCAAACACCAAATCCCACACCCCGTGTCCCAACTTCAAACCACGATTCTCAAACTTGGTGACAGGACGATAATCAGGACGTGGCGCGTAAGCATCGGCAGTATTTTTCAAACTTGGCTCAGCGCTCAGCACTTTTAACATTTGCACCGCATATTCTTCCCAATCGGTGGCGCAATGAATATAGCCACCAGACTTAATACGGGATGCCAGTAAGGCAACCATCGGCCCTTGAATTAAACGGCGTTTATTGTGCCTAGCTTTATGCCAAGGATCAGGGAAAAACACATGCACGCCAGCCAAAGATTCTGGCGCGATCATATTCATTAATACTTCATAGGCATCGTGTTGGATGATGCGTTGATTTTGTAATCCAGCCGCTTCGGTCAACTTCAATAAATTGCCCACGCCAGGCGTATGCACTTCAACTCCAATAAAATTCTTTTCTGGCATTAAGGCAGAAATTTTGGCACTGGTTTCCCCCATACCAAATCCAATTTCAAATATGGTCGGCGCTTGGCGTCCGAACGCTGCATCGACATCTAACAAAGCTTTTTCATACGCGATCATATACTTGGCACCCAAGCTTTCAATCGCCTTTGATTGCGCGTCTGACAAACGTCCTGCCCGCGTCACAAAACTACGAATTCGATATTCAGTTGGGTCATAAAAAAGCGACTTACGAGGCTCTTCAATTGGTGCAGATTCGTCGCCTGCTTTAGGATTTTCTGTAGACATGGATGCATTAAGGAGAGGGAAATTAGAAGCAAAAATCACAACGGGCTCAATACCCTGCGCGAATATGCTTAAAGAAGGCGCTATTTTACGTGGCTTAGCAGCGGCTTGGCAAACGCTCCCCAAAAAAATGGCGAATCAAGAGTCGCAAAGAAAAAAGCTAATCCAGAATTGGATTAGCTTTTCATCTCTCAGTATCTTGACCTACTGCGTCAGTACAAACTTAGCGATTTTAAAAAAATGACAGTAACAATAAAAAAGTAAAGATAAATCACTCACAGACTACTTCGTTGCAGTGACCGCTTTCAAATCCTGTGATGGAAATGCACCTGACACGACTTGTTGTTTAAACCAATCCTGTAACATTTTCTCTTCGAATTCGAAGGATGTTCTGCCAGATGGAATACGGAATCGACGCAAATAATCCATGTCACGTAATTCTTCTTTGCCGCTGGCGACCACTTCTTGCTGGGTATTTTTCAACTCATAAGTGAATTGAATACGTGGCCAATCGATTTGCTTCATCAAACGTACCTGATCGTAATAAATCACCATGCCAGGGCGGATATCGCCAGCCAGATCGATATCGGTAACATTAATTATTAATTGATAACCTTCAGGCAGTTTTTCTGCGAAAACAGAAAATACGGAGGTAAACTCTTCGGTCAATCGTTCCCGAAAACGTTCCTTACTTTCATTCCCAGCTTTGATGTCAGAAAAATCATCGAGCTTAGTAAAACTGACTTTCGCTTCCCCTGCCAACACGGCGCCAGAACTCAAACTCAACGCGAATGCAGCAAATAATAATGTCTTCATCATTTCACCTCTCCAATACAAATTAACCAATGGACTGCTGCATTGTAGTCCAAATAGGAAGAGGAACAAGGCTTATTACACTTACTTAAAAAATCTATACAAATCCTTACAAAAAAAGCTGCCATCGCTGGCAGCTTTTTTGAGCATCAGTAGAAACTGATCAAATCATTAGAACTTGTGGCGGATACCGAAGTTAAACAAAGTTGCTGTCGCACCGTTCGCGTCTGCCAAAGTCTTCACAGACTTTTCGTTATCTACACGTGCCATCGATGCATACAAGTTTGTACGCTTAGACAAATCGTAGGTGTAACCCAAAGCGATACGATTGGAGTTTGCGTTTGTGCTAGTTTTAACATTGGAATCTGTGTAGCTCAGGATGAAAGTGCTTGCACCTTCTTTGATCGAGCCACCAACCATGTACAACTGCTCTTTCGTTTCTTTCAAAACGGTCAAGCTTGTTGAGCCTTTGATTTCTTCGTACATGGCATTCAATTTCACGCCGAAAAAATCTTTGCCGAGGTCATAAGATACGCCAGCCAACAATTTTTCGCCACCAACAGCTAAATTACCATTCGTGTCTTTTACTTGATCCCAAACGATGTTTGCCATCAAAGGACCGTTTGCGTAAGCAGCTGCAACGCTAGTGACGCTGTTTGCTTTTGCATCGCCAGCTTTTTCGCCAAAACCATATTGCGCAGCAACAGTAAAACCACCACCGAATTTATTCGATGTGTAAGTAATAGAGTTATCGCGAACTGCATTGATCTTGAACATCAAGTCTGTCTTACCCAACAAACCATCCATGAAAGGATCGATTTGTGCACCGTAGATATAAGTCAAAGATCTGTGGCGACCTAAGTTCACAGAACCGAAGTCATCACTAGACAAACCAACCCAAGCACCACGCGCAAAAAGTGCGGAATCATTTGCACCAGTATCTGCTTTCAAACCCATTTCCAAATTGAAATTTGCTTTCAAGCCACCACTCAGAGCTTCTGTACCTCTGAAACCTAAGCGAGATGTAGAATTCAAGCCACTATCTAAAGAAGAAACCGTACCTGCACCGGCTTTCTTATAAGCAACGCCCGCGTCGACGATACCATAGATAGTAACTGAGGATTGCGCCATAGCGGCACCAGAAAATGCACTCAAAGCGGCCAGTGCAAGAATTGATTTTTTCATAGCTAAAGTTCCAGAAAATTAAAAAATAGTTTTTTTACAGCCTGCCAAAACAGCGCAGCAAAAAGCGGATTACAAGTCTAAGTAAAAGCCTTGAACCAGTTCAGCGATCCAACGACAGGCGCAAGTATAGAGAGCAACAATGACATGTATGTGACACGGTCATGACGGCTAGATGACATGACAACAAAGACGGATATGTCGACAGAAATAAAAAAAGCCGCGTATCAAAACGCGGCTCTTAATTGAAATCAATGGCTCAGCTTAACTTGCAGCCTTTGTGATGGGAACTTATCAAGCCAAATCAATGCCGATCATTAACTGGGTATGAACGTGCATACACACGACCTGCCGACCAAAGACACAAACCAAGCAAGGCGAAGCCTAATTGCCCCAGTGCCAAGGACAACACAGAATGATCGAGCGCTGGTGCCATCACGCCAGCAACAAAGGCACTCAATAAAGTAACCGACGCCGATTGGCAAGATGCAACGATGCCGCGAATATGTGGAAATAATTCAAGCACCATCAAGGTCGCTCCTGGAAACACCACCGACATACCAAAGGCATAAAAAAACAAAGGAATGACCGACCAAGGCAACATTGGCATCGCAAAGAAATGGAATACCACATTTGCTACAGCCGCACTCAACAAGAACATAAAGCCAATACTGACTTGGCGCGCAATCGTCAAACGTCCAGCCAAACGATTCGCCGCCAGCGAGCCTAAGAAAATGCCACCGACCATAGGTACAAATTGCCAGCCAAAACTTTGCGCATCTAACTTCAAATGTTGCGTAACGAAAGCTGGTGCTGAAGAAATAAACAAAAATATGCCCGCAAAATTACAAGCGATCGTGCCCGCCATGAAATGAAAACCAGGCGATTTAAAAACATCGCGATAACTTTCCCACAAAAAATTCACGTTAAACGGTTGGCGTTTCTCAACCGGTAAGGATTCAGGCAAATATTTGTAACAGGCGATCAACAACAAAACCGTATAGACAAATAAGAATAAAAAGATCGTACGCCAATCCGAATGCGACACCACCCAACCACCAATAATCGGCGCAATCGCTGGCGCAATCGAAAAAATCATCGTCACCAACGACAACAAACGCTCTGCTGGAGCGCCTTCATACAAATCCCGCACAATCGCGCGACCAATCACCATCCCCGCACCAGCTGCCACGCCTTGCATGATGCGGAACACCCACAAATAATGCACAGTATGCGCAGACGCACAGCCGAACGAGCCTATCGCAAAAACCACCAGCGCGACCAACACCACATTACGTCGCCCAAAAGAATCCGACAAAGCGCCGTGCCACAAAGTCATCGCGGCAAACGACAACATATAAGCCGTCAAAGTCTGTTGCACCTCAATGGAGGACGCGTTTAGGCTAGTCTGAATCGAAGAAAACGCTGGCAAATAAGCGTCAATCGAGAAAGGGCCCAGCATCGACAAGGCTGCGAGTAAAGTTGCCAGTCCCGCGTTGCTGAGTTTAATTTTGGAATGCATGAACTTCCTTCATTGACTTACAAACTAATTTAAAGCGTAGTGTGCACGACACATCAACCGCCAATCATCAAAACGGTGCGCATGGCGCACCCTACCAACACCTACTGTTTCAAGCATTAACCACAAAATCAAAAGTATCGCTAAAACAAAACAGACTTTTAAACGCCCGTAGGGTGCGCCGTGCGCACCACACATCGACCGCCAATCATCAAAACGGTGCGCATGGCGCACCCTACCGACACATACTGTTTCAAGCATTACCCACAAAACCACAAGTATCGCTAAAACAAAACAGACTTTTAAAAACCCGTAGGGTGCGCCGTGCGCACCACAAATCGACCACCAAACATCACAACAAGGGATTAAAAATTTAAACGCCCGCGATCGGCATTCAACATGCTACATCCCACCGAGACATACATATTTCATTTCTAAGTATTCATCCATCCCGTACTTAGATCCCTCGCGTCCCAAACCCGATTGCTTCACACCACCAAATGGCGTCACTTCATTGGCGATCAAACCGGTATTCACGCCAACCATCCCGTACTCTAATTTCTCCGCGACACGCCACACCCTACCAATATCACGTGAATAAAAATAAGCAGCCAATCCAAAATCCGTCTCATTTGCGGCGGCGATCACTTCTTCTTCGCTGCTAAAACGCGTAACCGCGGCTAAAGGGCCAAAGGTTTCTTCACGCATTACAAGCATCTGATGATTGACGTCAGCAATGATGGTTGGTTCAAAAAATAATCCACCTTTTTCATGTAACTTTCCGCCTGCCATGACACGAGCCCCTTGTGCGACCGCATCGGCCACATGCGCTTGTACTTTTTCCAAAGCCTGTTGATCAATCAAAGGACCTTGTTTCACACCCAATTGCGTCCCTTCACCCACCACGACTTTTTTACTAGCGAGAGCAAATTTCTCCAAAAATTCTTCATACAAGGAATCATGCACATAAAAGCGATTCGTGCACACGCAGGTCTGCCCGGCATTACGGAACTTTGATTGCAATGCTCCTTCCACCGCAGCATCAACATCCGCATCTTCAAACACAATAAACGGTGCATGACCACCCAACTCCAAAGCCAGTTTCTTCAAAGTCGGCGCGCATTGCTGCATCAAGATACGACCCACTGGCGTCGAGCCAGTAAACGACAAATGCCGCACCACCGAACTACCGCATAATACGCGCCCAATTGCAATCGACTGCTCGGCATCTGCTGTTAGCACATTCAACACGCCAGCGGGCATACCAGCACGCAAAGCCAAATCCGCCAAAGCCAACGCACACAAAGGCGTTTGTTCAGCAGGCTTAATCACGATGGTACAACCAGCCGCCAAAGCCGGCGCCACCTTACGCGTAATCATCGCCAAAGGAAAATTCCAAGGCGTAATCGCTGCGCACACACCAATAGGCTGTTTCAACACCAAAGTACGCTTATCCGCCCAAGTCGATGCCAACACATCACCAGAAACCCGCTTCGCCTCTTCAGCAAACCATTCCACAAAACTCGCCCCATACAAAACCTCGCCCTTCGCTTCTGCCAAAGGCTTACCCTGCTCCGCCGTCATGATGGCAGCGAGATCATCTGCATTCGCCACGATCAAATCAAACCATTTACGCAAAATGTTTGCGCGCTCTTTGCCTGTTAAGCCTGACCAAGCTGGCAAAGCGGTTTGTGCGGCGTGGATCGCGTCTTGTGCATGTGAGATGTCTAGATTCGCTACTTCGGCGATTAGGACACCAGTTGCTGGGTTGTGGACGGTGAATTTTGCGGTGGTTTCTATCCAGTTGTTTTGGATGAAGGCTTGGTCATGGATTAACTTGTTATCGATGAGTTGCGGACGAATGAAGGTAGTCATTTTTTTGTGTTCGGAAAATTTACCTAGTAAGAGGAATTTGCAGCGATTAAATACTTAATACAACTGCATGAATGATGTCGACAAAGATGCTTTATGGGAATGTATGTGTAAGGATACGCCAAAAAACTGACGCAGCCAAAATTGAAACTCTTAACAGGGAAATCTATCTTGATTAAAAAAACACTTATCAACATTCAGTAAGATATTGTTAATATCTCATTTTCTGTACTCAAAATCTTAACTGGGCTATTACTTGAAAAAATAGCATTTGAATATTCACTCACAACAAAATGATATTTAGCCAAACCATTTCACTCAAAAAATCCAAATCAAAGATTCTCGCAGTCTGTGCACTGATCTTAGTTTTTTGTATCTTTATGGCTGGTTTTTTCTTAAATATCGCACTAGAGGAGCATTTTTTCTTTGCATCTACAATTCCAATTGCATCGACTTCGTTTTGGGTATTCCTCGCCTTGGTTCCATGCTTCACCGTATTGCTTCTCAAAGCTAATTTTGACAAGCAGCATAGCGATTATTATCCAACTTGGTGGGTACGCCGTCTCATCATGTTCCCACTATTTGTCCTATTCCCTGCTGTCTTGGTAGCAACGGCACCGCTTGGTTGGCTCATCACCTATACATGGCTAGGAGAACACCCAAACACACAAGTCTCAGCAAGAATAATAACGACTGAAAAATATGGTCAAAAGACACGGAGCTGCGATCAACAAGGCGAGGTCGTAGTCGGAGCAAGACAAATTAGGATTTGTTTTGAGGGATTGATCGACTTACCTGTCAAGCATAAGGGTGATATCAAACTGTTAGGAAAACAATCATCATTTGGTTTTATGATCGAACGCATCCAGTACAATGAAACAGAATAAAAATGTGGCTAACAACTATATTCAGTCATACTTTTTATTATTCAAAACGATAAGTAGTCGTTCGCCACATCTTGATATGAAACACTGTAGGTGCGAGTAGTGAAACGTAATCGCATGTATTGTCCGTATTGATCAAAGCGCAGACACCTCGACACGACGCATTTCGCGGAAACTATACGTGCAAATAAATTACTCTATTCGCACCTACGGAAAATCAAAAATTACTCAGCGTCTTTCGGCTTAGCCGCTTCTCTACGATTAAACCCAGCCACCATATCAAAGCGAAACAAACGGCACTCCAATGCACCATTAAAGAATGGTGTTTTGCGTGACTCTTTTAACCGCAAAAGTTTTGGCAAACCTAAGTCTGCAGTGAACAGAAACACGCTCCATCCTGAGAAACGTTGCTTAAGTGTGCTGCTGAAAGCTGCGAAAAATTCGCGTGCTAAATCGTCGGGTTCGAAACTTTGATCACCGCGCACGCCGATACGTTCGCCGTAGGGTGGATTGGTTAAAAGAATACCTGGTGTCTCAGTTGGTGCTTTGATTTCTTGCGCTTCAATTTGCTTTAAGGGCACTTCAAATTTGATACCAGCTTTATTCAAGTTATTGCGCGTCATGATGACCATGTCGCCGGAAATATCGCTGCCGAAAATTGTTGGCTCAGTTGGTAACGGATTGGCGCGTATGCTGTTTTTGATGTCTTGCCATTCTTCTTCAACAAAGCTGCCGAATTTTTCAAAAGCAAATTCGCGACGCATGCCAGGCGGAATGCCCGCGACCATTTGTGCTGCTTCGATCAAGATAGTGCCAGAGCCGCACATAGGATCGAACAATGGTATACCGGGTTTCCAACCAGAAGTACGCAGCAAACCTGCAGCTAAATTTTCGCGTAGTGGAGCATCACCTGTTTCTAAACGCCAGCCGCGCTTGAATAGCGCTTCGCCTGAGGTATCGAGATAAACTGTGAAGTTGTGCGCGTCTAAAAAGCCAACGATACGCATGTCCGGTTGTTTGGTATCGACCGATGGGCGTTGAGTGAACTGATCGCGGAAACGGTCGCAGATCGCATCTTTAATTTTGAGCGTAGTGAATTCTAAACTCTTGAGTGGAGATTTCACTGCAGTGACATCAACGCGAATGGTGTGGTGATAGCCAAACCAATCTTCCCACGGTTGTTCTAGCGTCATATCGTAGATATCGTTCTCGTTGGCGTAACCGCCATGCGCCATACGCAACAGCACGCGGGAAGCGATACGAGAATGCAAATTGACGCGATAGGCATCCGTGATTTCGCCAGAAAAATGCACACCGCCCGGCACTTGCGTATGCACGTGGATAGTCTTAGGTGATTTGAGATCGGCGATCTCATTGAGTTCTTCTGCTAAGGCAGTTTCCAAGCCGCGTGGGCATGGGCAAAAATAGGAGTAACGTGTTTTCATGGGGGACCTTTTTTCCGTCATGGTTTTAAAAACTCTGAGCACGCTTCGTGTCCAGAGGGCTTGCTAAAAATTACTACAAAATCTTTTTTTGACACAGATCACATAGAAATCAATTTGATCCCATAGGGTGCGCCATGCGCACCGATTTTATGTTTAAACGTTTAAAACATACAGTGATCTGCAACGATTTGGTGCGCATGGCGCACCCTACTAGTGATCTGCACACTTTGCCACAATGCGGCAAATATCTGTCAATCTATCGAGCGAACTCTCGTTCTAAAAAATCTAAACGATCTTGCCCCCAAAAGCCTTCACCCTTATAAACATACCAAGGCGCACCGAAGACATTGGCGGCTATCGCGTCATTCGTATTGCTATCGTAGTCGGCTTGCACGGCAGAAGTCTCTGCCGACTTCACTAATTGTTTTCCATCTAAATCGGCATCACAAGCGATACCAATCAGTGTTGCTTCATCCGCGATATTTTTTTGTTCTGACCACATCGCGCGCATAATCGCTGTCGATAAATGTAAGGCGACTTCATTACCGTGCGCTATTTGTGCTGCAATAATCAAACGCGCCGCTGGATCGGGCGTTACTGGAAAAAACTGTGGTTGCACATGCATGGGCACTTGCAAAAAATCACTCCAGCGTTGCAGCTCAATCAAGCGATATGCCTGTCTTTGTGGTGCACGTTTGGCTAATGGCAAACCACCTGATGCCGCAAAAACCCTACTGAGATCACAGGGTTTTATCGCTACTTTAACTTTATGTTTTGTTGCGATGTCGATGAAGCGTTGATGTCCTAAATAAGACCAAGGTGAATGTGGGGCGAAATAGTAATCACAAACTTTGCTCATGCAAGATACTCCAATTAATTTGTTCACCTAACAGCAATCGCCAGTTACAACCGTCCCGCCTTCAAACTACGCGTTTCAGAACGGCTTCACCACCACCAAAATCACGGCAGCAATCATCATCAACACGGGCACTTCATTAAACACGCGAAACCACTTGTGACTACGTTTGTTTTGACCATGTTCAAACTTCTTCAAAATGCTTCCGCAAGCGTGATGGTAGCCGACCAGCAAAATGACTATCGCCAGTTTTGCATGCATCCAGCCATTGCCGGGACCTTTTCCTATGCCGTAGCCCAGCCACAACCAAATTCCTAAGACTAATGCCGGAATCATCAGTATCGTCATGAATCGGTATAACTTGCGCCCCATTAGCAATAGACGCTCTACACTGGGTTGATGCGTTTCCATCGCCAAATTCACGAAGATGCGCGGCAAATAAAATAAGCCTGCAAACCAAGAGGCGATAAAAACGATGTGAAATGCTTTAACGTATAACATAATTAAATCTTCTTAAAAACTTCAACAAACCGACTTTCAAATCTATCGAATGATTCAAGTCCACGCAAATTTGAAAAATTCTCAGTCAATTCAGATACACGAATTCGATGTCGATTCGGATTGAATTTTTCAAGCGCTCTTCCAGATTTTTCTGTTGCCTTCGTCATCGCCTCAAAAAGAACTCGTTTTGGATCCGGTAATTTTTCCCACTCTTTTTTTGCTGGTAAGCTCAAATTGATCTTTCCATTCCTATTCCCAACAGCCTCACGTATCGCCTTTTCATCCGACAACAACCAGGCTTCACTCATTCGAATTGGAATCACAGGAATAACATTACTCAAAGATTCAGTCGCATCATTAATCTCTTTTAGACGTACATTCATCGGTTCTTTCTCTGAGTCACGATGAATAAATAGAACATCGGAAGGAAATAAATTTAAAGATACTCTGACTCTCGTGTCTAAATCAAAACCAATTTCACCTAAATTTCTTGCAAATTGATGTTCGTAATTGATATGAGGGTAATGCACACCAATCAACCAATTGATAATCGGTATCAAGCATGTGTCTGAACTTCCATCGGTAAGTAATGTATAACGAAGAATATTCATCTTATTTACTCAACAAGTCCATTTGATGCTTGTACATTTGGGACAAACCAGGCTTACCATGTGCGCTTTCAACCATCGAGTTGTCAGTTTGCAAGTAGTCAACGAGCGTTCCAATTGCAACAGTCGAATTACCGCTTTTACACCGCCAAGTGTTTTCAATAGGTCTAAAAACTGAAAGTGATGCACCATCCCGTTTATATGATTGGGACACAACAATATCTTCCGCAGCAATATGCTGAACCACAAGAGGAGAATGCGTATTGATGATAATTTGACGTAACGGATTATCATCTCCAACGGCATATTTGGGATCCACTGCCATCTGATAAAGCAAGGTCACGATAGCTTGTATTCGTGCTGGATGTATTCCATTTTCTGGTTCCTCTAAACAAATTAAACCACCCGATTCGTCGTCCGCCGCAATAATCGCGAGCGCTAAAAATCTTAAAGTCCCATCAGATAGCGCACGTGCCTCATGCTTAATATGGTTAATAGTTTCCAAATACAGTGTCTTAAGTTGACGCTTTTCATCTACATCCACGAAAACATTCTTCACTTCAGGCAAAAGATTGGCCAATTGATTTGCAATTTCTTGATTCTTTCCAAGGCGATCTAATGTTGCAGGCAAATGTTCACCATGCTCTGAAACTGTGCTTTTGGATAAAAAATCATCCGGACGTCTTAAAGAACTTGACTCCAACTGCAATAAAGTCCATGACTGCATTTCACGTCTCGCAGCAAGTGCCGTCGGACGATCAATCGTATTGATATTACTTAAAATCGTTCTATCTGCTTTCGAAATTGGAATACTTATGGGTGCTCCACTTGTCTGATCCTGACGAATTTTAACGACATTCGACTCTTTCTCTGTATAAATAAAGTCAATTTTGCTACTACCAACATAGGCAGAATCAAAAAATTCTTTGTCCACAAAAAAACCTAGTTCTTCTTTGGCAGATCCTTTTTGAATGAAATTCAACGACTCGTGAACAAGTTCAATTCCTTCTGGGCTACTAGCGGTTGATCTAACATATTTAAAAGCTAATCTATACTGCAAATAGGTCACTTTGGGTTTTGCGTCTCGACTAAAATCGTCAGTCACGCTATTACCAACTAACATATCAACTTCAAATTCCATAACACTGGCTTGCGACGAAACAGTCTGAGTAAAGAGAGAAGCGATACTTGTTCGTTGCTTTCCACTATTGCGAATACTATTTGCAGCTTCAATAATTGGTGTATTTGATAAATTTTTTAGGAAAAGTATTGCGTCAAATAAATTCGACTTACCAACACCATTTGCACCTGCAATGCACGTGAACGGGCCAAAACGAACTTCTACGTCTTCGAGACTTTTAAAACCTTTAACACGTAATCTTGTTAGCATAAATTCCTCAGCTATTTTCGAACTTCGCCATGACCGAACACCACATACTTCAGTGAAGTCAAACCCTCCAACCCAACCGGTCCACGTGCGTGCAGTTTATCATTAGAAATGCCAATCTCCGCACCGAGGCCGTATTCGAAGCCATCGGCAAAGCGGGTTGAAGCGTTGACCATGACCGATGCTGAATCGACTTCGCGCAAAAATGCCATGGCGCGGCTGTAGTCTTCGGTGATGATAGATTCTGTATGTTTTGAGGAATAATGATTGATATGCTCTATCGCTGCAGTCATGTCCGCAACCACTTTTATCGACAAAATCGGCGCTAGGTATTCGGTAGACCAATCTGTCTCTTGCGCAGTTGCTAAATGCGGATATGCGTGCAAGATTTGTGCGGCTTGCGTATCACAACGTAATTCGACTTTTTCACTCAAATAACGTTCTGCGAGTTTAGGTAAGACTTGCGCCGCGATGCCTTCTGCTACCAGTAAAGTTTCCATGGTATTGCAAGTACCGTAGCGATGGCATTTGGCATTGAATCCTATATCGACAGCTTTTTGCATATCCGCTTTATCATCAATGTAGACGTGGCAAATGCCATCTAGATGTTTGATCATCGGTACTGTCGCCTCACGCATCAAGCGTTCAATCAAACCCTTGCCACCGCGCGGCACGATCACATCGACGTATTCGGGCATGGTAATCAAAGCACCGACGGCTGCACGATCTGTCGTATCTACCACCTGTACCGCTTGCTCAGGTAAACCGGCTGTGCGTAAACCCTCTTTAACCAAATCGGCTAAGGCACGATTGCAATTAATCGCCTCAGAACCACCACGCAAGATGGTTGCATTACCGCTCTTGATGCACAATCCCGCCGCATCGACTGTCACGTTCGGACGTGCTTCATAGATGATACCAATCACACCAAGCGGTACGCGCATTTGCCCCACTTGTATACCGGATGGACGATATTTCATGTTTGAAATTTCACCGATAGGATCAGATAAGCGTGCGATTTGTTCTAAGCCTTCTGCCATCGTGGCGATCGCTTTATCGCTGAGCGCCAAACGATCTAACATCGCCGCTTCCATACCCGCAGCTTTGGCGGCAGCTAAGTCTAATTCATTCGCTGCACGCAGAGCTGGTGCTTCACGACGTATCGCTGTTGCTATTGCTAGCAAGGCTTGATTCTTAGTCGCTGTGTCTGCTTTCGCCATGGTGCGCGATGCTAGACGCGCTTGCTGACCTAGGATTTGGATGTAGTTGGCGATGTCGCCGGTGTTTTTATCAACGCTCATGTTCAGAACACTTTAATTCTATTTATTTGAATGACCCACTGTCGTCAAGCTTCGCAAAATTGCTTAGTTGGGATGCAGCGCTAGGCGCTCAGCGCAGCAATATGTCGATATTGCGAGCATGAGCAACAACGCGATGCGCCCAAATAAGCGATTTGGCGAAGCGTTAATTTGCTTTAGCTACGCGCAACCCCAAATGCAACAACGCATCCCAAGCATCTCCGGCAAACTTCGGTGCGCGTAAGCCTTTGACCATTTTGTCGATTTGCGCAGCGTCTTGTAGTGCTGCTTGCAGAGTCGCTAAACTGACGCGACGTAGTGCTGGTTCCATGAGTTTTTCTCTTGGCCCCCAGATACGGTACTCTTTTAAGAGTACCCCTAATGGGCGTCCTTGTGCGACGCCGGATTTTAATTTGAGTAGTGTGCGCAGCTCCTCTGCCATCGCCCACAAGACTAAAGGCAGAGCTTCGCCCTCACCTTTGAGTCCATCTAACATTCTGACTAGACGTGCCACATCGCCGACTAACATTGCTTCATTTAATTTGAAGACATCGTAACGAGCGACATTTAAGACGGCATCATGGATCACTTCAAAACTGAGCTTGCCTTGTGGATGCAGTAGGCCTAATTTTTGTATTTCTTGATGTGCTGCCAGTAAATTGCCTTCGACACGATCCGCGATAAATTCCAGACTTTGACGATCGGCGCTTTGTCCTTGCGCTGCTAGTCGTTGCCCTATCCAATTTGGTAAAGCGACGCGCTCGATCAAGGGGATGTCGATATACACCGCCGCTTGTTGCAGCATCGTGACCCAAGCCGCTTTTTGCGTCGCCCAATCGAGTTTAGGTAAGGTAATTAAGGTGATATTGTCCGGCGAAAGATCACGTACATATTCTTGTAAAGCCGCGCCGCCGTCTTTGCCTGGCTTGCCCGTTGGGATGCGCAGGTCTATCAGTTTTTTATCGCCAAATAAGGATTGCGATTGATTCGCTGCCAGTAATTCGCCCCATTTAAAGTAGCGTTCAACTGTCAGTATTTCGCGCTCTAAAAAACCCTGAGCCTTGGTGATTTTACGTATCTTATCGGCAGTCTCTTGCACCAACAAATGCTCGTCGCTAGAGATGACATAAATCGCTGCCAAACCTTTGGCAAGATGAGCATCAATAGCGTCGTAGCGTAATTGCATATTCTGTTTGACCTTAATCTGACTTAGCTGGCGCTTCCATCCTAACGACGGCAAGACGACGCATAATTTGCTGCACCAATTCGGATTGCATATCGCGATAGAGCAAGGCTTCTTCCGCTTCTTTCGCCAAGACTTCGTTTTCTTTAAAGCTGAGATTACGCTTTAAACTAATTGTGGTTGGCTCTAAGACTTCGCGTCCAGTCTTATCACGCAAACGGAATTTTAAGTTATAGATCAAATTAAACTCACGGACACGACCTTGGCTGTTCAAGGACAAAATCACTTTGTCGCGCGTCTCGCCAAGCACATCCAAAACCACTTCTGCATTGGTGGCTTGTGCCGTCACTTCAGTTTTTCCGTTAGCGCGCAGATTGCGTTTGAGCTCACCACCTAAAGCTGAGCTTTCTGGTAGGCCTACGTAAATACTCTGGAAAGGAAACGCTACCGCGCCGCGCAGAGCGAAGCCACAAGCGCTGATGCTCGTGATGAGAACGAGGTAAGTAGCTATTTTCAAAAAACGATTCAGGCTCATTGGGTTTTCACTCTTTCAACAACTGAAATTTCAAACTCCCTTCTTCCGTAAGCGGGAGAAGGGTCGGGGATGAGGGAGAATCAGCTTCGGGTAAAATTACTGAAGGCGACAGGCGGTATTGCACACTGTTTTTCGCCTCTGAATAATTTCGTCGTTTCTGAACTACCCTCACCCTAGCCCTCTCCCGCTAGCGGGAGAGGGGACAATTCTCAGCGACGAAGCCGCTTAAACTCAAACAACAATATTCACCAACTTACCCGGCACAACAATGATCTTCTTCGGCGCACCTTCGATAAAGCGTGCCGCACTTTCGTTTGCCACCGCCGCCGCTTCGATAGTCGCTTTGTCAGCATCTTTCGCCACCTTGATACTACCGCGCAATTTGCCGTTAACCTGCACCATCAATTCGATTTCATCTTGCACTAAAGCTGCAGCATCGACTTGTGGCCAAGGTGCATCGATGATGCCGCCTAAGTCTTGTACGTAGCCAAGTTCATTCCACAAAGCATGCGTAATATGCGGGCAGACTGGATACAAACCGCGTAACAAAATACCGAAGGCTTCGCGTACCGCTGCGGCAGAACCTTCTGCTTCGGATTTGAACGATTCAATGGTGTTCAACAATTTCATCGCACCAGATACCACGGTGTTGTACTGCAAACGGTCATAATCGCTATCGATTTGTTTCAAGGTGCTATGTACTTCAAAGCGCAGAGCTTTCACATCCGCCGCATAATTCGCTGCTGGAGTTACACCTGCTGCAATAATTGGTGAAAATTTCAAGGCTGTCGCCCACAGACGGCGCAAGTAACGTGATGCACCTTCCACACCACTGCTGCTCCACGCAGCACTTTGATCTGGCGGACCTGCGAACATCGTGAACAGGCGTGCCGTATCTGCACCAAACTGGCTGATGATGTCTTTTGGTTCAACCACGTTATTTTTGGACTTGGACATTTTCTCAATGCCACCCATTTGCACAGGCTGACCATCGCTCTTCAAACTGGCAGAAATTGGACGGCCTTTTTCATCGTGTTGCACTTCAACTTCATTTGGATAGAACCAAAGCTTTTTACCGCTCGCTTCTTCGCGATAATAAGACTCGTTGAGCAACATACCTTGCGTGAATAAGTTTTTAAATGGCTCATCAATTTTCACCAAGCCCATATCGCGCATCGCCTTGGTCCAGAAACGCGCATACAGCAAATGCAGAACCGCATGTTCTACACCGCCGATGTATTGATCCATCGCCATCCAATAGTCATTGCGCTCGTCGACCATCGTCGTTGCATCTGGGCAGGTATAGCGCATGAAGTACCAGCTGGAATCGACGAAGGTATCCATGGTGTCAGTTTCACGGTGTGCTGGCTTACCGCATTTCGGGCAAGGTACGTTCAAGAAAGCCGCATGCGTTTTCAATGGATTACCTGAACCATCAGGGATACATTCAGTCGGCAATACCACTGGCAAATCTTCGTAAGGTACAGGCACATCACCGCAATCATCGCAATGGATAATAGGGATAGGTGTGCCCCAATAACGTTGACGAGAAATACCCCAATCGCGCAAACGCCAGGTGGTTTTCTTTTCACCTACGCCTTTGGCGACGAGGTCGGCGGCGACAGCTTCAAAAGCGTCTTTGAATGTCAAATCGTCGTATTTACCGCTATTAAAAGTAGATAAGGAAAGATCGTACTTATCACCATACCAATCGTGCCAATTACTAGAATCAAATTCAACTGAAGCATCGTCAACAGTTTGTCTCTCACCTCGGTTCTTATCTTTAAGGATGATGCTGCGATAAACAGGTTTAATTTCAATTTTATACTTGTTCGCAAACGCAAAATCACGTTCATCATGCGCAGGCACACCCATCACTGCGCCGTCGCCATACGTCATCAAGACATAATTGCCGACCCAAACTTCAACCTGTTCGCCCGTCAAAGGATGGGTAACGAATAAACCTGTAGGCAATCCTTCTTTTTCTTTGGTCGCCATTTCAGCTTCGGTCGTACCACCAGCTTTGCATTCTTCAATGAATGCGGCTAACTTAGAATTGTTTTTTGCAGCGACTGTGGCGAGTGGATGTTCTGCCGCGACTGCGCAGAAAGTGACGCCCATAATCGTGTCAGGACGCGTAGTGAAGACATACATTTTGCCGTCTTGTACCAAGGCACCAGATTCGTCTTTGATCTCATGGCTAAACGCAAAACGCACGCCTTCGCTTTTACCGATCCAGTTACGCTGCATGGTGCGCACCTGATCTGGCCAGCCATCGAGTTGATCGATGCTGGACAAAAGCTCTTCTGCGTATTGCGTAATACCGAAGTAATAGCCCGGAATTTCGCGTTTTTCAACCACGGCGCCTGAACGCCAACCTTTGCCATCAATCACCTGCTCATTCGCCAATACAGTTTGATCAACCGGGTCCCAGTTCACCACTTGCGTTTTTTTGTAGGCAACGCCTTTTTCCAGCATCTTTAAGAACAACCACTGATTCCAACGATAGTAATCTGGATCACAAGTCGCGACTTCGCGTGACCAGTCAAATGCCAAACCCAAAGGCTGCATTTGTGATTTCATATCTTCGATATTCGCGTAAGTCCATTCCGCTGGCGATTTTTTGTAGGCAATCGCTGCATTTTCTGCTGGTAAACCAAACGCATCCCAGCCCATAGGCATTAGAACGTTATAACCCTTCATACGTAATTGACGCGCCAGCATGTCGTTGATGGTGTAGTTACGCACATGCCCCATATGCAGCTTGCCAGATGGGTATGGCAACATAGAACAGGCGTAGTATTTACCTTTTGGAAAACGTGGATCATTTTCCACGGTTTTAAACGCGTTTGATTCGGTCCAATGTGACTGGGCGGCTTGTTCAACTTCTGCTGGGCTATATTTTTCTTGCATGACGATTCTATTGAAGAAATAAATGAAATTTGGGGAAAGGCGATGCTTACTTGAACCTTAGATTATAAGGCTAAAGCATGCTTATTTGAGGGAATACGCCGAGAAAAAGCCCGCTTGATCTTACTTTTTAAGCAGATTTGACGAGATAGGCGAGGAAGATTTGGAGGCTGAGCTTGCTGACTTTGATTCAGTGGCAAAACCTATTTTATTCAAGCCATGACTTTGTGCTGCGGACATCACTTGCGCAATCAACTCAAAACGCGTCGATTTATCGGCGCGTAATAAAATTTCCGGTTGTGGTTTTTGCTTTGCACTTAAGGCAAATCGTTGACCGACGTCATCGATCAAGACTTGTTCTGTATCCCAAAATAATTTGCCATCCGCATTAAAAGACAAAGTAATCGTCTTGACATCTTGCGGTATCGCTTGCGCTTCTGCTTGAGGCAAATCTAAACGTATCGCGTGATTCAGTAAGGGCGCCGCGATAATAAAAATTACGAGCAGAACCAACATCACATCGACCATAGGAGTAACGTTGATATCCGACATCGCCACCAAAGGTTTGCCAGATCGTCCGCCTAAGCTTTTAAATTGACCAAATCCCATAAGATTAGCTTAATTGGTTTTGGTTAAATGGGCATGCAAATCAAAAGCGAAGCCATCTAACTCGGCAAACGTGATGCGATTGATACGATTGAAGGCATTGTAAGCAAGCACTGCTGGAATCGCGACGATCAAACCCAAGCCCGTCATCACCAGCGCCTCACCCACAGGTCCGGCAACCAGATCAATTTGTATCGCGGTCGAACCTGAGACTGCGGTCAGCGCATGATAAATGCCCCACACAGTTCCCAGCAATCCAACAAAAGGCGCAGTCGCACCAACCGATGCAAGCAAGGTTAAGCCCGATTCCAAACGTACCGTCACGCGATTCAGCTCTTCTCGCAATACGCGCGTCATCACATCGGTGGCATCGGTTTTTGCCATAATCGATTTCGCCCTGCTTTGTGGATTGGCTGCAATCAAGCCTTGTTTGGCCAAGGGCGTATAAATATTTTCAACATCAAGCGCATCAAGCAAAGTGACCGCATCTTCTATCGTTGGCGCATTCCAAAATACATGTAGCGCATTCGTGCTGCGGCGGATACGCCAGAAAGACCAGGACTTAGAAAAAATCGTGAACCAGCTCACTAGCGACATTAGAATCAGAAACACGGCAACTGCACGACCTAAATCGTCTAATTGCATCCAATATTGGCTAAGCGTAATCGGCATAAGCGAATCTCTATCCCAGACTTAATTTAATTCAAACCCAGCACGTCGTACATATCAAACAAACCGGTTTGCTTATCCGCCAAGAAGCGTACAGCACGCAAGCTACCATGCGCATAAGTGACGCGGCTTGATGATTTGTGCGTGATTTCAACACGTTCACCAATGCCTGCAAACAAGACTGTGTGATCACCAACAATATCACCCCCGCGTATGGTCGCAAAACCAATGGAAGATGGATCACGCTCACCGGTCACGCCTTCACGTGAAAACACGCCAACTTCTTTCAAATCACGACCTAAAGTATCGGCAATGACTTCGCCCATTTTAAGTGCCGTACCTGATGGCGCATCGATTTTATGACGATGATGGGCTTCGATGATTTCGATATCGTAACCATGCGAAAAACTCTTGGCTGCCATTTCTAGCAATTTCATCGTTACATTCACGCCAACACTCATGTTTGGCGCAAACATAATGGCGGTTTTCTTCGCTGCATCAGCAATCGCTGCCTTACCTGCATCATCAAATCCGGTGGTACCAATGATCATCTTGATGCCGTGCTCGGCACAATATTTCAGATGCTCTAAGGTGCCTTCAGGACGTGTAAAGTCAATCAAAAATTCGGCATCGGCCAGTGCTTTTGCAAAATCAGATTCAATTTGAACCCCCGTCACTTTACCCAATGACAAACCAGCATCTGTACCCAAAAACGCGGATTGCGGAATATCCAAAGCACCTGTCAAGCGTGCATCATCAGCTGCCGCTATCGTTTCAATCAACATTTTACCCATGCGACCAGAAGCACCGGCCACAGCGATTTTCATACTAGACATAATTTAACTCGACTTATTTTTTCTTAGGAGCTTCTTCAGTTGGCATCGATTCGTTGCGCGAGGTAATCGCAGAACTGGTGATATGCGCAAGATATTCTTTCTCGGTTGGCAAATTGCCACCTTCGAAGCGCGCCACAGTATTATCTTTAAAGAAAATTGCCAAGCGGCTTGAAATCACTTCACCGTCTGGCTTTAACATACGGAAAGGATAATCCCAACGATCTTCGTGAAACATATCGGTCAATAGCGCAGTGCCCAATAAGAATCGCACCTGCTCACGCGTCATGCCTTCTTTTAATTGAGAAACCATCTCTTGCGAAACAAAATTACCCTGCTGAATGGAGATACGATAAGGTGAAATCAAACCAAATAGTTTTCCAACACCTGTTGGCTTAACGATTTGTGTTCCCTTAACCGCGTTCGCATCCGCTTCTGCGATTTCTGTTTTTTGAGTTGCACAACCAGATAGCAACACCAACAACGATGTCACAGATAACAAGGCAAATTGACTAGGACTTTTTGTAAACCGGGTGAATCGCATAAACTACCTCAAATTTTCAAGCAAAAATGTCGAACCAAGAAACTTCAGATAAGATAACAGAAATTTCTTACTAAGCTCCAAAACCCGATATCATAAAGCACTTAGCCTTCTTTTGAATGAAAACATGACAAATAACACGCCTGACCTCAAAGCGAGCGGATTAAAAGCGACTCTGCCACGTTTGAAAATCTTAGAAATCTTTCAAAGTAGCACCGTGCGTCACTTAACTGCTGAAGATGTTTATAAAATCTTATTGACTGAAAATATGGATGTCGGGCTGGCGACGGTGTATCGCGTATTAACCCAGTTCGAGCAAGCGGGGTTATTGCATCGCAATCACTTCGAATCAGGCAAAGCGATTTTTGAATTGAATGAAGGTTCGCATCACGACCATTTAGTCTGTTTGGATTGCGGTCGCGTGGAAGAATTTTTTGATGATCAAATCGAAAAACGCCAACATGCAATCGCTGAGGAGCGTGGTTTTGCAATTGCAGAGCATTCTCTTGCTCTGTATGGCAACTGCACCAAAGTGAATTGCGCGAATAAGAAATAGTCACTACAAATTTAAAAAATTCCCAATTGCCAGCGCAAAAATACAAAAAGCGGGTTAGATGCCCGCTTTTTTATATTACTAAATTCATTACGCAAAAATATTCGCGTTCACGAAACCACTTTTGTGGATCAATTCACACCAGAATTTGCTGCCTTCTGCTTGCGATTAGCGCGGACTTTATCTACCACTTTTTCCACGGTATCCAATACTTTTTTAGCGTTAAATGGCTTAATAATATAGCCACTAATTCCACTCTTAACCGCTTCCGCCACGACTTCTTGATCGGTATTTGCAGTGACCATCAACACAAATACATCGTGCATTACCATGCGTATGCTTTTCAATGCCTCAATTCCGCTGACTTTAGGCATGACAACATCTAGCAGAATAACATCCGGCTTCAGTCGCGTTGCCATTTCTAGTGCGCTATCGCCATCCAAGGCTTCACCAACCACGTTATAGCCATCATGGCGCAAAATAACACGTAGAGTTTCACGTGTCATATCATTGTCGTCGACAATCAATACGGAAATATCTTTATAGTCTGCCATTTTTTATACGAAAAATTATTTTATACCTAGTGAATTCATTGCGTCTCCAAACTCACCAAGCAATTAATGAAGCAATTGAAGGGACAATCAATGATTCAACGCATTTGACAAGAGTTTAGCGGTAATATCAACAATTGGTATCACTCTTTCATAAGCCATACGCGTAGGACCGATCACCCCCAACGTCCCAACAATTTTACCATTGACCTCATAGGGTGCGGTAACAACGCTCATCTCTTCCATTGGAACCAGTTGAGATTCGCCGCCGATAAAAATACGCACGCCAGAAGCATTACTAGAGACATCCAATAACTGCATTAAACCACTCTTTTGTTCAAACAAATCAAACAAACGACGTAAAGAAGTCATATTCGATGATAAATCACTGACATTGAGCAAATTACGCTCACCTGAAATGACCATATCCTCGCTACTCTCGGCCATCGCTTCGCTACCAGCTTGCAAGGCCGCGTGCATCAAACGATTCATATCGCCTTGCAGCTCACGCAGCTCGCGTTTGATATTCACACGTGCCTGATCAAAACTTTGCCCACCAAAATTTTGATTCAAATAATTAGCGGCTTGAATTAATTGCGACGGTGTGTAGTCGACATCAGTTAACAATAAGCGGTTGTGCACTTCATCATTCGGTGCAACGACCACGAGTAAGATACGCTTTTCTGACAAGCGTAAAAATTCAACCTGTTTAAATACCGACTCTTGCCGGGCTGTCATGACCACACCAGCAAATTGCGACAATGACGACAACACTTGCGCTGCATTAGCAATGATCTTTTGTGGTGACCCAGCAATGATCGACGATGGCATTCGTGCACCTAAAGCACTTTCAAGCACAGACTCATCAAGCTCTTGCACCGTCAATAGCTGATCCACAAACACGCGATAACCACGCGGAGTGGGGATGCGACCAGATGAGGTATGCGGACTGGTGACAAATCCCATTTCCTCCAGATCGGACATCACATTACGAATGGTTGCCGGTGACAATTCCAAACCAGATATCTTGGAAAGTTCACGTGAACCAACTGGCTGGCCGTCGGCAATATACCGTTCCACCAGGGCTTTTAAGAGAGTTTGAGCGCGATTATCGAGTTGCATAGTTTTATTTTAGGCTAGCTGTCGCAGAAACGCATTGTTTTTTGCAATATGCCAACAATCATCGAACACTTAGATTGAGTTCGCGCAACAGTTCTTGCAAGTCTTTTACGATAAAGTCGGGCTGAACATCAGCATGTTCTGTCTCTGCCAATGTCATACCGCGACGATTGACCCAAGTTGCCCGCATACCGACTTGCTGTGCTCCAGCGACATCCAGGCGCAAATCGTCCCCCAGATACATCACTTCACTTGGTGCTAATTGCAAGTGCTCTAACATGGCCAAAAATATGCGGGGATCAGGTTTTGCACAACCAAAAGTGTGTGCGGCCAAAGATACAGAAAAATGATTACCCAAACCTATCGCCTCAATATCTGCAAACCCATTAGAAATTGAGCCCAGCTGGTAGCTGTCTTTCAACACGCCAAGAGCGGGCATGACATCGGCAAAAAAAGTGACTTGATTACGTGCATGGGCAAACACTTGCATCGCTTGATCTGCCAGATCAGGCGATGCATTATGTTCTGCAAAGACCTGTTTTAACAAAGTATGGCGTAAAGCCCACAAATCATAGCTAAATCGCGCATCTGTCTTTACCAAAGCCTGCCGCCGCTCACGTAAAGCATCGATCGAATACGTCGAAGCAAGTGCTGGAAGCTGTTGGGCAATCCATGCATGCAAAGTTGCTTCGGCTTGTTGAATCACCGGTGCCACAGGCCACAATGTATCGTCCAGGTCGAAAATCAGCGCTTTGATAGTCATCATAAAATTGTGTCAAATAGGTGCTGCAGTGTAATCAAAAATGCGCTTCTAATTTTCCCAATACCTTACAAGTTGGCATTCAATGCGCGCAAGTCCCAAACCGACTGTTTCGCGCCACATAAAGTCAACATATATTGGCGATACACTGCAGGCAGATGACGCCCCGCAACTGTCCCTATATCACGCAACCAGCCTACCGGATAATGCGATTGATATAAGGGTGTCATGATGCGACTCGCCATTTGATAATAAGCGATGTGTCGACGACGACGTGTCGAAAATTGCGCGAAAGCTTCGTGAATTTGGGAAGGCCCAACATCATGACGCCCACCGGTAGATTGTTCTAGACACTGCGCCAACACCGTAGCGTCAATCAAAGCCATATTTGCACCCTGCCCCAACTGTGGACTCATCGCGTGCGCGGCATCTCCCAAGACAACCACCGCTTGTTGATGATAGGACGACAGCCTGACATCGGCATATTCCGCTACCGCTACTGTCGTCTGCGTTGAATTGGCCAGCCAATCCGCAACTTCAGGCCAAATTTCAGCAATACGCGTGACCAATCCAACCATACCGGCTTGCTGATAGGCATCCAACGATGATTTAGGCAAACTCCAAAACAAGGAATAGCAAGTTTTCTGTGTAAGAGGGTTCAACCCAGTTGGCAAGATTCCCAGCATAACTCGGGCACCACGATAGCGTTGCATCAATATGTGTGGAAATGGCCAGTCTTCTTTATCTAATACGGCCCAATAAGCTCCCCAAGGATACGGTCGGTGCCTCTGCTTTAGTTGCAAACGATCTCGCAAAGACGAACGCGTTCCATTTGCAACGATCAAACCATCTGCCACCAATTCCCCAAGTTGATGATGCACTAGAACTTGACCGGAATGCAGCTCAAAATCAGAGACACCATTTCCCAAATGCATAGTGACACCCAAATCACGTGCACAATTCCATAAAATTTGATGCAAATGCGCTCGATGTATACCCAAGCCATGCCAGTCTTGTTGCACCGACGCGTAGTGTAGATCTAGTGTCTTCCAAGAACCAGAGTATCCTTCCAAACTATGTACCACAGCAGCCTTCTCACGAACTTCACCGAGCAAGCCTAAGTTGTCCAACATCGCTTGCCCGCTAGGCTGCAACAACAGACCTGCACCTACCGGGATGGGGTCAGCAACTTGTTCAAAGATACTTACCTTTTGTCCTTGGCGGGTCAGTAAAATAGCGCTAGCAAGTCCGGCGATTCCAGCACCTGCAATAACAAAATGTGCCATAAAAAAATAATGAATTTAAGTTGTGTTCATTATACGATTAGCGGCAGATAGATTAGTTTGTTAATTTAAGCTGGAAATTCATCGGCCAATGATTTCGCAAATCCGCCATTCCCATATCCAATCAAAATCAACTTGAAAAATTTATGATGCCTTTCACCATACAACAAGCCAGCGTGCATGACGTCGACTTGATCGCTCCCCTGTTTGATGCCTATCGTGTGTTCTACCAACAAGCAAGTGATCTACACTTAGCTAAAAAATTTTTGCATGAACGATTGCAGCAACAACAATCAAACATTTTCTTTGCAATTGACCAGACAAATCAAGGGCTAGGATTTGTCCAACTCTACCCTAGCTTCTCATCTGTTTCTGCTAAACGCCTTTGGATCTTAAATGACTTATATGTCGCCGAATCGGCCAGACGCTTAGGTGTTGCAAGACAACTCATGTTGCGTGCCAGGGCATTCGCGATACAGACAGGCGCCAAGGGCTTGTTTCTCGAAACCACGCACGACAATCACCAAGGACAAAGTTTGTATGAATCACTGGGCTACCTGAGGAATAGCGAATATTATTATTTCCTTGACTTACAAGATCAGCTGGTTTCACCGACTGATGCATGAGGATCGACCATGCTCGCAAATGGCTAGCCAATGCTTAGTCACAACAAAGCGCATTCTTTAAGATCACTTTAATCATTGGACACATCCAATTGGCGAAGAATAGTGTAATCTAAAGCCTTCTCCCTATCTTCACATATGCCCTATGACAACAACACCCAAAACCATTGCCTTGATCGGAAAATACAATGCACTTGGCATGGGTGAATCTTTAAATGAATTAGCGCACTCCCTCAGTGCTGCTGGTCACACGGCTTTGTTTGATCATGATTCAGCACACAATTTAGCCTTAAATGATTTTCCAGCGCTATCCGTCGCAGACATTGGGCGTACTGCAGACATTGCCATCGTACTTGGTGGCGATGGCACTATGTTGGGAATTGCGCGTCAATTGGCGCCTTACGACGTACCATTGATCGGAATTAATCAAGGACGCCTCGGCTTCATTACCGATATTCCGCGCGACCAAATGATTCCTGCCGTGATGAAAATTTTGAATGGTGAGCACATCGCAGAACAGCGTTGCATGCTAGAAGCCATCGTGGTTCGCGATGGTGAACAGATTTTTAGTGGGGTCGCTTTTAACGATATCGTTTTATCCCGGGGTGCAGGCTCAGGCATGATTGAATTGCGAGTCGAGGTCGATCAACATTTTATGTACAACCAACGCTCTGATGGTTTGATTGTATCAACACCGACCGGCTCTACCGCTTACGCGCTTTCAGCTGGCGGTCCCTTGCTTCATCCAAGTTTGGGTGGCATCGTAATGGTGCCAATTGCACCACATGCTTTATCCAATCGTCCGATTGTTTTACCAGAAACCAGTGTCATCAGCGTTGAAATCGTAGCAGGACGTGATGCTAGTGTGAACTTTGATATGCAATCTTTTGCCAATCTCAATCATAAAGATAAAATTATTATCAGTCGATCTACCCACCACATCACCTTCTTGCATCCAGAGGATTGGAACTACTACCATACTCTGCGCGAAAAACTCCACTGGAATGAATACCCGTCAGTGGAAGGTGCATTGAACTAAATTTGTCCCGCAAAGTCCTGTGAATAAATACAGTATTTTGTCGCACTGCACTCGATACCCTGAGGTAAAATACGCGCAATTGCGCCCTCACCTCAACTCACTCATACAGATGAAAACCTATGCTGCGTACGCTTGCGATTCGTGATTTTGTTATCGTTGATGCGATAGAACTAGAATTTTCTGCTGGCTTTACCGTATTTACCGGTGAAACTGGTGCTGGCAAATCCATTTTGATCGATGCGCTTGCATTAACTTTGGGCGGGCGTGGTGATGCCAGCATGGTTCGAGAAGGTGCACAAAAGGCCGATATCAGCGCCGAGTTTTCTTGCAACTCCGCCACCTCGACTTGGCTACTAGAACATGACTTCAATGCCGAAGACGGACAACTTTTGATACGTCGAGTGATCGACAATGCTGGGCGCTCTAAAGCTTATATCAACGGTATCAGTGCAACCGCAGCCCAACTACGTGAACTCGGTGAATATCTGGTGGACATTCATGGCCAACACGCGCATCAATCATTACTAAAAAGTGAAGCGCAGCGGAATTTACTCGACATGCAGGCTGGCTTACAAAGCCAGACCAGTAAGGTCGGTAGCTTATACAAGCACTGGCGTAATTTGGCGAAGCAACGCGAAGAATTCGAACAGAACGCGAAAAACATCCTGCAAGAACGTCAGCGCCTGGAATGGCAAGTTGGCGAGCTCGACAAACTGCAACTCAAAAAAGGGGAATGGGATGAAATCACACAAGAACATAGCCGTTTAGCGCATGCCGCCAGCTTATTAGAGGGCGCACAAGAAGCGGCGGATACGATTTCTGAATCGGATCACCCTGTCCTTTCGCAAGTATCTGCATTACTACAAAAACTCGGCAGATTAGAAGAGTATGACAATAAACTCAAACCCATTCTAGAATCACTCGAATCAGCGCGCATCAATCTTCAAGAATGTGCCTACGCATTAAACGACTATCTCAACCGTGTCGAACTTGATCCGGCTAGATTGCGACAAGTTGAACAGCGGGTAGAAAACCTACACAGCACCGCGAGACGCTTTCACGTCGAACCAGAAGGTTTGATCTATGAGCTAGAAAATTTGCGGCAGCAATTAGCGCAACTATCGGGTGCGTCTGACATCGAATCATTGAAACAACAGGAAGAGCTGGCCTTTCAAGCTTACCTGAAAGAGGCAAAAATGCTCAGCGAAAAACGACAAGTTATCGCAGGTGATTTAGGGCTAGCAGTCACCAATGCGATGCAAGACTTGAGCATGGCGGGTGGTCGTTTCGCGGTTGACCTGGTCGCCTGCGAACCAAGTGCCAGCGGCTTGGAAAATATTGAGTTCATGGTCGCCGGGCACGCTGGTGTGCAATTACGGCCACTTGCAAAAGTCGCCTCCGGAGGTGAGTTAGCCCGCATTTCTTTAGCAATCTCGGTGATTACATCTTGTGCTACGGCCACGCCTACACTCATCTTCGACGAAGTGGATAGCGGTATCGGTGGTGCTGTTGCAGAAGTCGTCGGGCGTTTATTGAAACGTCTAGGTCAAGACAGACAAGTATTGTGTGTGACCCATTTGCCGCAAGTTGCCAGCCAGGGCAATCAGCACTTTGAAGTCAGCAAAACGCAAGAAAATAATAAAACCTTTTCGCAAATTCATGCACTGGATAATAAACAACGCGTGGAAGAAATCGCACGCATGTTGGGTGGCTTAGAGATTACCGCAACCACGCGCAAACATGCTCGCGAACTACTCGCTTTATAAAACTTAACGACTTCGATAGCGCTAACTTTTCGCACAAAAAATCAACGCACTCAAATCAATGAAAGTTCGCCATGACATTCCTCAAAGAACCTGATTACGCACACGGAAAGCTCGTAAAGACGGCCGTCGTCTTAATTAATCTCGGTACACCAGATGCACCAACGCCCAATGCGGTCAAACGTTATTTGAAACAATTCTTGTGGGACCAACGTGTCGTTGAAATTCCGCGCGCTGTTTGGTGGATGATTTTAAACTTCATCATATTGCCTTTCCGCTCCAAAAAATCAGCAGAAAAATATGCTTCCATCTGGACGAATGAAGGCTCGCCTTTACTCGTTCATACACGCAAACAAGCAGTGCTACTCAAAGGCTATCTGGGTGAACGTGGACATGAAGTAAACGTCGTCCACGCGATGCGTTATGGTTCGCCGTCTATCCCAGAAGTGCTAGCCCAACTGAAGACAGAGGGCTATGAACGCATCTTAATTTTACCTGCCTACCCACAATATTCAGCGACTACCACAGCCTCGAATTTTGACGCTATCACACAACATTATCAACAAACCAGAAATGTACCTGAGCTACGATTCATTAAGCATTATCACGATCACCCCAGCTACATCCATGCATTAAAAAATTCTATTCTGCGCGCGTGGGAACAAAATGGAAAACCAGAAAAACTCGTCATGAGTTTTCATGGATTACCGAAAGCATTTTTATTGCGTGGCGATCCGTATCACTGTGAATGCTATAAAACTGCACGCCTGTTAGCCGAACAATTAGGATTGAGTAAGGAAGATTATGTCGTCACTTTTCAATCACGCTTAGGGCGTGCCGAATGGCTGCAACCGTACACCGAACCAACCGTGCAAGCACTAGCTAAGCAGGGCATCAAGCGCATCGACGTCGTTTGCCCTGGCTTTTTAGCAGATTGTTTAGAGACATTGGAAGAAATTGCCATTGAAGTACGTCAGGCTTTCTTAACTGCTGGCGGTCAAACCTTCAATTACATTCCTTGTTTAAATGAATCGCCTGACGCCTTACGTGCCTTAGCAGAAATCAGCGAACAACATTTAATTGGTTGGCCAACGATGGTCACGACCAGTATGCGCGAACAAGAAAAACAAAATGCATTAATTAGCCGTAGCGAAGCAAAACGATTCGGTGCCGATCACTGATGTCCACAAAGATGTCCACCAGCACTTATGTCATTGGCGATGTACAAGGCTGCTACGATCAGCTAGTTGAATTACTAGCCAAAATCGATGCAATAACACCGCAAGCACGTTTACTGTTTGCTGGCGATCTGATCAATCGCGGACCAAAATCACTCGACACCTTGCGTTTGATCAAAGGCTTAGGGGCGCGTGCAGAATCAGTATTAGGCAACCATGATTTGCACCTGCTTGCAGTCGCATGCGGTGCTCGGCAATTACATCGTAGCGATACGCTAGGCGCGATACTCGCAGCAGACGATAGGGAAGAGTTATTAGATTGGCTGCGCCATCGACCGATGGCATTAGACATCGGCGAACATCTTCTAGTACATGCTGGCGTTTTCGCCAATTGGGATAAAGTAAAAACACTCAAACTAGCGCAAGAAATCGAAATCGAATTGCGTAGCGAAAGATGGCAAGACTTGCTACGCAATATGTACGGCAACACGCCAGTCATTTGGCACGATCAGCTTCAAGGTACAGAACGTCAACGTTGCATCATCAACGCCCTCACTCGGATGCGTTTTTGTCATGCGGATGGCAGTATGGACTTTGATCTCAAAGAAGGCACCGCCAAAGCACCCGAACATTTACTTCCGTGGTTCGATTTGCCAGAACGCTTAAGCCAAGACTGCACAGTCGTTTTCGGGCACTGGTCAACGCTGGGATTAGTTTTGCGCGACAATCTTATTAGTCTCGACACGGGCTGCGTGTGGGGCGGTCCATTGACTGCTGTACGATTATCTGATCGACTGGTTTTACAGGTGCAAGGTCCACAGCATCAGGTGCCGTTTTAAGTCATCCCTTGCCATCTTCAGCCATACCGATAAGAAAAAAATGACGCCAAACCCAATATCAAATTTCACATTTAAAATAATATCGCTCATTTCGCAAATTCGATGGAGTAGTTATTTCAAGTTGTTAGGCTTTGCACTACTAACATCACTATTTGCCAGCAAGTTCATTACAAACGTTTCGTTACGACACAATGTCAGAGATGGTTTATTACTTATTTTTTTATTGGCGTGCTCCGCCAAAGAATTGATCGACACACCAGCCAACTGGACAAGAGCAAAAAATAGTTATCGTTTGTCAAAAAAATTTTGGTTAGCCAGCTACGAACTGTTCCCCGCTGAATTCCGTGGATGGATACGTAGCTTTTTACAAATACAAAAAGCCTGTTGGCGCAATTCAAGTATTACCTTAGAAACAACAAAAACAAACGAATTCACTTATTTAAAAAACGGCATGTATTCCAGCCTTTTTGCCATCGCTGTGGTTTCATGTCTTGGCGAAATTCCATTTTCTTTATTGCTCGTAAATTTACTTAAACTGAATCCTAGCACTAGCAACATCATTCATCTAGTAACGATACTTGCCGCCATATTGACGATCACCAGCCTAATCGGCGACAAACGTCTAATGGGAAAAGCGGTGCACACGATAGAAAATAACATCTTAGTTCTCCAACTTGGTGCACGAGCAAAAGCAAAAATACCACTTTGTGCAATCGCTCAAGTTGCACTGTTCGACCCAAGAAATATGCCCCTTCTTGGATCCAATATTGGTTCTATCAAAATCACACCGTTTGATAGCCCCAATATAATTCTTCAACTTAAACCTACGATTGACCAAGGGAATCAAATCTACTTTGAAGAATTTAGCTCAATTCGTCCAGATATTCGTACAGTTTATTTGTATGTGGATTCACCTGCGAAGCTGCTCAATGCATTGGCAGCAATAGAATCAGCTTAATTATTTGTGCATTTACAGCGTTTCAATGTTCACGCCCAACGCATCCGCAACCACTTGACGTGATGCCAGTGCAAGCTCACGACGATGCGCGCCTTCGGTTGGTATACTTGGTAATTGAATCAATTCAGCAGTGATTTCACCTGCTGCCAGAATCAATTTCATACTCTCGGCAAAAGTCATTTCGCCTATAAAATCCGCCGCGGAATGTAGCTGTCCTTGCGCATCAACATAACGCACTGCAAAAGGCAAAACTGGCACCTTAGCTTCAATCGCAGCTTCAAATAAATTCGCGTGAAAAGGTAAGAGACCACCTTGTGCCCCGGTCGTGCCTTCAGGGAAAAAAGCGATGCGTTTGTTTTGTTCTAATTGATGTACTAAGCCTTCGTAAATGCGGCGCACTTCACGTTGCTTGCCTCGCGCTAAAAAGATCGTGCCTGCTTGTGCACTTAACCAACCTGCGATCGGCCAACTGCGAATATCGGCTTTTGCCACGAAGTGACAAGCTTGCCAGGAATTGATCACAAAAATATCTAACCACGACACATGATTGGCGATAATCAAAGCGTGATCGGCAAGCTGTCCGCCACTTTGATCAATGAACTTAACGCGGACTTTACATAGACTGAGTAATTGATGCGACCATCGACGCACTAAGGCGTCACGTTTTGGTGCAGAGATCCAAGGAAAGATAAAAGCACAAGTGCATACGCCAGTCAGAACGTGCAATAAGACGCGGGCGAAACGCAATTTAGGCATGGATCACCAAGTAGAAATAAATTTAAAAAAGAAATGCAGACAGTGCGAAAAAGACGAAAGCGTGATTTTGTATTACTTTCAGTTTTTAAAATTCCCTCAATTTTATTTTTAAGGGAATTTCGCTTTCATGCTTATAAGGTGCTGTAAGCAACACGGCCATCAACGATCGTCGCCTTCACCAAGGCAGGTAATTCATAACCAATAAATGGCGTATGTTTACCTTGACTCACTAGCGCATCCGCCTTTACAGTCCAACGCGCCGCAGGATCGAAGATACAGATATCTGCCGCCGCACCAACTTTCAGCTGACCGCACGCTAAGCCGACTAAAGCAGCCGGGTCACAAGTGATCTTAGCAATGGCTTGTGCCAAACTAATCGCACCACGGCTATCATCAGACCACTTCACTGCCAAAGACAACAATAACTCCAAACCAGTCGCACCTGCTGATGCTTCGGCAAATGGCAATGCTTTTTCATCGTCATCGACTGGCGTATGGTCCGAACAAATCGCATCAATGGTGCCATCAGCCAATGCCGCTAAAATCGCATCACGATCGCGCTGACTGCGTAACGGCGGCGTTAGCCTTGCATTTGAATCAAAGTAACCAATATCCGTGTCAGTCAGATGCACATGGTGGATTCCAACATCACAAGTCAATGCCAAACCTTCTTTTTTCGCTTGGCGAATTAATTCTAAACCAGCAGCGGAAGAAATTCTGCACAAATGCACGCGTGCTCCAGTTGCGCGCATCAATTCAAACAAAGTGTGCATCGCGATCGTTTCTGCCATCACAGGCACACCTGACAGACCAAGACGTGATGCCAAGGGACCGCTATGCGCAACACCACCTTTACCGACAAAAGCATCTTGTGGACGAAGCCACACCGTGTAAGCAAAAGTCGCTGCGTACGATAAGGCGCGTTGCAAGACATTGGTATCAACAATGGGTTCTTCTGCTTGCGAAAAACCTACACACCCTGCCTCGGTCAAGGCCGCCATTTCAGTCAGATTTTGTCCATGCAATCCAACTGTCAACGCACCAAGTGGGTAAACATGCGCTTTGTGCTGCATCTTGGCACGTTGTTTTAGCATTTCAACCAAACCCGCTTCATCTAACACAGGATCGGTATCTGGCGGGCAGACTAGGCTGGTAACACCACCACGCATAGCTGCTTGCAATTCTGATTCTAAGGTTGCTTTGTATTCGAAACCAGGCTCACGCAGTCGCGCACTCAAATCCACAAAACCTGCTGTGACAACGTAGCCACCGGCATCGATCGTTTGTGCCGCAACAAAATCAGCGGGAGCAACACCAACAGCAACAATTTTACCAGTGCTGATGAAGACATCTTTCACTGCATCCAAACCACTCGCAGGATCGATCACACGACCGTTTTTAATATGAAGATTCATTTACGTTCTTTCCGAAAATTCTTGTCTTAACTTGTTGTCTTAGCTTGTTATCTTAACTTGATCTGATATGCGGAATATTTTAGGCATTGCTACCAGAAACAATACTCATCACGGCCATCCGCACCGCGATACCAAAAGTCACTTGCGGCAAGATCACAGCTTGCGGACCATCAGCTACCGCTGAATCAATTTCTACACCGCGATTCATCGGACCTGGATGCATCACGATGGCATCTGGCTGCGCCAACGCCAAGCGCTCTGGCGTCAAACCATACTGCTTAAAATATTCTTGGGTCGATGGCAGTAAAGCGCCATTCATACGTTCATTCTGTAAGCGCAACATGATCACCACATCAACGCCTTGCAAGCCTTCGTTCATGTTAGTAAACACACGCACGCCCATTTGTTCCAAACCACCAGGCAACAAAGTACGTGGTCCAATCACGCGCACTTCTGCGGCACCCAGGGTAGTCAATGCGTGAATATCAGATCGGGCGACTCGGCTGTGCAAGACGTCACCGACAATCGCCACGGTCAAATTACTAAAGTCTTTTTTGTAGTGACGGATGGTGTACATGTCCAACAAGCCTTGTGTCGGATGCTCATGTCGTCCGTCGCCTGCATTCACCACATGGACGTGATGTTGTTTGGTATCGTTTAAATGCTGTGCAATCAAGAATGGTGCGCCTGAAGTCGCGTGACGTACCACAAACATATCCGCGTGCATCGCTGCCAAATTATCGATCGTGTCTAATAAAGATTCACCTTTACTGGCACTGGATGCAGCAATATTTAAATTGATGACATCAGCTGACAAACGCTTAGCCGCGATTTCAAATGTCGTACGGGTGCGGGTAGAATTTTCGAAGAATAAATTGAATACACTCTTACCGTGCATCAGCGGAACCTTCTTCAACTCACGCTCACCGATACTGACAAAAGACGAGGCAGTATCGAGAATGTGATTGATTATCGATTTCGGCAAGCCATCGATGCCCAACAAGTGTTGTAGTTCGCCATTTTTATTTAACTGTGGATTTTTCATCATTGCTCTTCAAATTATTTTAGAGGATACACTGCGTGCTTTACATCTGAAGCTTTGCAGCTATTCATCATTTTTCATCACAAGACTGCACACAATGGAACGCCATTTTTCCCATTACATTAAGTGCGATTGCCAACACCTTCGGTCTGATCAAAATATTGCTGCAATATCACTGCAGCAGCCTGATCATCGATTCTTTCACCCTGCTTCGCCTGCAGAACAGCGGAAGAATATCGCTCATCCACCAAAACGACTTTGACGCCATAACGCCCATGCAATTGATTCGCGAATCGCTGACAACGCACCGTCATTTCATGCGCAGCACCATCAGGATGCATAGGCAAACCTACCACACACAAGGCTGGTTGCCACTCCTGAATGAGCTCAGCAAGTGCCTCAAATTTCGCATCATTACTTGGTGCACTAATAATGGTTAATGCTTGGGCTTGACGGATCAAGGTATTGCCAACGGCGACACCAATACGTTTCAAACCAAAATCAAACGCTAGGATAACGCCGCTGATGTTGGTCGAATCTAGCGTTGCCATCAAGCATGCCCCGCAACGGAGGCAAGCATGAGCGGATCGAATCCTAGTAATTTCATCGCTGCATCGAAACGCTCTTCCACTGGGGTATCAAACATCACACCCAAATCGGCGGGCACCGTTAACCAGCCATTCGCTAGTATTTCTTTTTCTAGTTGACCCGCATCCCACCCAGCATAACCGATGCTCAATAGCAAGCGTTGTGGCGCCTCACCTGCAGCAAGCGATTCTAAAATATCACGAGATGTGGTGAAGGAAATATCATCACTGACTTTAAGCGAAGATGAAAATTGACCGACATTAGCGTGCAACACAAATCCACGGTCACTTTGCACCGGACCACCAAACAGCACAGGCCTTTGTCCTAATGGATGTGAGTTAGGAATAATTTCTAATTGCAAGTCAATACGATCAAATAATTCGGCAATCGTCATATCTGTAGGACGATTAATCACCATACCCATCGCACCACGCGCATTGTGTTCACACAGATAAATGACAGTGCCACCGAAAATCGGATCAAGCATACTAGGCATAGCAATCAAGAAATGATTGCTGAGATTGAGTGCATGGTCTTCAGTGTCTACACTTGAGGTACCCATGTTACGTTGAATTGTTTGTTCTAAAGTATCGGAAAAATCATGCGCAAGGAGTTCAATTTCCTCGTCATCAAAGTCCTCAACTGGGGAGTTTATGGGTGTTCGCTTCTTCATCCCTGTATTTTATCAGTTTTAGTCGAGTTTTATGATCTGTGCTATGGTCTCGCTCTGATAGAAAATCCTGAACATACGATCCCAATCGATATCAATATCATAAAAAGTGTTCGCATCGCCCTCTAATAAATTAGCTAATTGAAAATATGACTTACACGAAAAGCTTAGTCTGGTTTCGCCGTGATTTACGCCATTTCGACAACGCAGCGCTGTATCAAGCCTTAAAACAATCACCATCTTGTTATTGCGTATTTGTTTTCGACAAGACCATCTTACAAGCATTACCAAAGCGTGATCGCCGCGTGCAATTTATTCATCAGAGCGTGCAAGAATTACGCGAAGAATTAGCGGCAATAGGCACTCACCTGATTGTATTGTATGGCGATCCAACTGAAGAAATTCCACGTCTTGCTGCAGAATTAGCGATAGATGCAGTATTCGTCAATCGCGACTACGAACCGGCGGCAATTCAACGTGACCAAGTGGTACAACAAGGTTTAGCCAGCTTCAATTGCCAGCTCATCGCTTGCAAGGACCAGGTGATTTTTGAAATCGATGAAGTATTAAGCTTGGCAGGCAAACCGTTTTCTGTTTTTACCCCATACAAAAATGCTTGGTTAAAGAAATTGGCCTCTGAAACCGATGGCGAACCAGATTTCTATTTCAAGCCTTATCCCATCGCAAAATATGCTGCGCATTTTGCCAAACACGTCGCAACTGAGATGCCGACACTTTCAGCTATGGGCTTCGAATCGCTTGATGAACAAACATTCAAGCTTCATGGTGGCATGCAAGCTGGCGCCAAGCTATTAGATGATTTCCTAACGCGAATCGATCAATATGGTGACGCGCGTGATTACCCGGCAATTAAAGGCCCCTCGTATCTTTCTGTTCATTTACGATTCGGTACGGTATCCATTCGCTATTTGGTTAGCCAAGCAATACGTCATATTCGTATTGCGAATACTTTAGCAGGTGCAAGCGTCTGGCTCTCCGAACTGATCTGGCGCGACTTTTACTTCATGATCTTGCACCACAATCCTCGCGTTGTTGGAAGCGCATTCAAACCAGAATATGATGCAATTCAATGGGAAAGCGGTCAATCTGCCAAGGATATGTTTCAAGCTTGGTGCGATGGCAAAACTGGCTATCCTTTAGTCGATGCCGCCATGCTACAGTTAAATCAAACTGGCTACATGCACAATCGCTTGCGCATGGTCGTTGCAAGTTTCTTGGTCAAAGACCTTGGCATCGACTGGCGCTGGGGGGAGGCTTATTTTGCATTACATTTGAATGATTTCGACTTGTCTGCCAATAATGGCGGTTGGCAATGGGCAGCATCAACTGGATGCGATGCACAGCCCTACTTCCGTATTTTTAATCCGATTACACAATCAGAAAAATTTGATCACGAAGGAAAGTTTATACGACGCTATTTACCACAATTAGCCAGCCTCAATCCCAAGCAAATCCATGCACCTTGGAAGCTAAGTCCCATTGAGTTAACGGCGGCGAATATTCAACTCGGGCTTAATTACCCACATCCGATTGTGGCCCACGATCTTGCCCGTCAAAAGACATTGGAACGATATAGCGTGGTCAAAAAAATCGCACCAACCTAATTCATACACAAATAAAAACGCCTCGATATTCTCGAGGCGTTTTTACGATCACTAGCTATACAAAACTAACTTGACCACACACTAACTTAAGAAACTACTTCAGCCTGTTTATTGACAAATCCACTAATCGCAGCAAGTAAATCATCTTCACGATATGGCTTACCGAAGTACTCATTAACACCAAGTTCAGCAGCATAGTTACGGTGTTTATCCGCAGTACGCGAAGTAATCATGATGATAGGAATGTGGTGAGTTCTTGAATCACTACGCACGTTACGGGTCAAATCGAAACCATCCATACGCGGCATTTCAATATCTACCAACATCACGTCGGGTGTAATCGATTGCAATTGTTCCAGCGCATCAATACCATCTTTTGCCAATACCACCTGATAACCCTCACGCACCAACAAACGTTGCGTTACACGACGCACTGTCAGGGAATCGTCAACCACCATCACAATATGATGCGAACGCAGACCTTGAACTGGTTCAACTTGAGCTGGCACGGTTTGCTTCTCAACCATTTCAGCAACAGCACCCATTTCTGGAGAGCCGCTATCGATATGCGATTCTGGTAACTTAGCACGTTCATGCTCAATCTTCTGCGCCAGTGGGACTGGATTCAGAATCAAAACGATATTGCCAGAACCGAGCACCGTCGCACCAGCGATACCAATCATACGTGCCAATTGTGGTCCAACGTTTTTAACAACCACCTCACGATTACCAATAATTTGATCGACGTGAATTGCTACACGTTCGTTATCGCTCTTCATAATCAAAATCGGCGTGTACTGTTGCGTGTCTGGCGTTGCATCACGTTCACCCAGCATACTTGGTAAATAGTGCAAAGCAACGCGATTGCCTTGCCACATAATGGCGCCATCATTGTACGCAGTTGCCAATGCTGCTGATTTCAATTGCTGTACTTGTTCAACTAGGACGGAAGGCACGGCAAAAGTTTTACCGCCTGCATTCAAAATAACGACTTGCGTCACCGCCAATGTCAAAGGCAAATGAATTGTAAAATGCGCGCCTTTTCCTTCAACGGTGCTGACCGATACGCGACCACCCAAAGACGATGCTTCTGAACGAACCACGTCCATACCGACACCACGTCCGGCTAATTCAGTAACCACGTTTGCAGTCGAGAAGCCAGGTTCAAAAATCAAATTAACGACGTCAGATTCATTCACAAAACTATCGTCCGTTAACAACCCCACGTTCTTCGCTTTTTCGCGGATGCGATCAAGGTTCAAACCCTGTCCGTCATCAGTGAAATGAATAACGACTTCGTTACCTTCTTGGCGAATCTCAATCAATAATTCACCAACTTCATTTTTGCCACGCGCAACACGATCATGACGCGCTTCGATACCGTGCACAATCGCATTCCTTAGCATGTGCTCAAATGGACCCACCATTTTTTCCAAAACGCTACGGTCAATTTCTACAGAAGTACCGCGAATATCTAAGTTGACCCGCTTATCCATTTCCTTCGCGGTCTGACGTGCAATACGATACAGACGTTCAGAAACGCTGGAGAAAGGAATCATGCGTACCCGCATTAAATCTTGCTGCAATTCACGCGTTAACCGTGCTTGTGCATTCAAGTCAATCGTTGCACCTTCGATTGTACGGTTCAAGGCTGTCTGTACGGTTGCGACGTCGCTTACGCTCTCGGCCATCATCCGTGTCAATTCTTGCAAACGAGTGAAGCGATCAAACTCCAAAGGATCAAATTCGCGATCGCCCGAAAATGCCATGCGCGAGGTGATCTGCGTTTCCGCTTGAATTTCGACTTCACGTAACTGGTCACGCAAACGACTGACGTTTTCAGTTAATTCTGATAAGGACGCCTTTAAAGTATCTACCTCATTCTCTAATTTAGAACGGGAAATAGAAACTTCACCAGCTTGATTGACTAAACGATCCAAGATGTCGGCACGCACACGCACTAAAGGAACAGGAGCGGCATTGGTTGGTGCGACGACTTGAGGTGCTGCCTGTCTCAAAGCACGTGACACAATTGCTGGCTTCACCAAATTGGCTGACGCATCTGCAACTGGCTGCACCAAAGCTGATGATGTCACCGGTGCAGGAACAAGGCTTGCTGCTAAAGCATTCTGACCAAGTTCTGCCCCTGCGAGTTGATCTGTGATTGGCGATGAAGATTCAGTAGCAGGTATCGCTGGTTGCTGTAAGGCTTCCTCAAACTGATTCATTTCTTCAGTTGCGGACAACTCGCTCAAATCTGCGTCAGGAGCAACCTGCATCGCCAACTCAGGATTTTGCAAACGCTCAAACAAGTGCATTGCATAATCGTGGCGAGACAGCAAATCTTCCAAAAGTGGCTGACGAATCGTACTACCGGTGTGCATCAAGTTTTCGATACGGGTTTCCATATCATGCGTATGCTGGCCAAGCTGCATAGCACCTGCCATCCTCGCACTACCTTTTACCGTATGCATCAGACGCAAAATGGATTGTGGGATTGCGCCATCTTCAGGACTTTGCTGCCATGAACGTAACAATTGACCGATCATCGGCAATAAATCATTACCTTCTTCCAAAAAGACAGGAAGTAAATCATGATCGATTTCATCGCTGATCTTAAGTTCAATTTCTGAACTAGAACGATCAATGACACTTTCTTGTTCACGTTCTTGCACAGCCGCTATTTCAGCTGGTTGCTCAGTTTTTTCTTCAAACAACATTGATTCAGCAACTGGGGACGCGAACACTGGCTCTTCAACAGCAGGGGCAATTTCCGCAACACTATCAAGCACAAGAGCATCCGTCTGATCCACATCCGGCACTAACGCAGAAACAGTCACATCGTGTTCTGGCGCGTTGACATTCAATGCCGCTGCGGTTTCATGCTCAGCTGTTTCCGCAGCGAGTTCTTCCGCTGCCGCTTCTATCGTCACCAATTCAGATTGAGCTTCAGATCCGACATCGTGCGCCAAATCCGAAACTTCTACTTTGCCTTCTGCATCTTGTTCAGAATCGCTAAATTCAACATCGGCAACTTGTGTTGTCGGAACAGTTAATGTTTCCGCAATATCGGAGAGCTCAGGAATAGTGTCTTCGACGGATAAGTTAATTTCCAACGCATCTACAGTAGGCTCTGAATCGAGTGTGGCAGCATCAACAGAAAAATCTTCTACTTGGGAATCGAGTAAAACTGGATCTAATCGCTCGTTCGTCGAGGTAATGAACTCGCCATCATCACCAACATTTGAGCGTGCAATCACATTTTCCAATAGTTGCGCTAATTGCAGATTTTCGTGCTGAACACGTTCGGCCATCTCTGATAAAGCAAATTTCTGCAACATCGACTTGACGCAATTAACCGTATGATCCAATAAATCAAATTCAGATTCTTCAAGATTGACTGGATGCCGTTCTAAGCGCTGCAATACGTTTTCTAAGCTATGCGCCAGTTCTTGTGCCGCGTACAGACCGACAGTTGCAGAACTACCGGCTAAAGAATGTGCCGCATGAACTGCGTGACGCGATACAGGACGCCTTGGTTCATGTCGCCATTCAGAAAAATCTTGCGCCAAGAAACGCACGATCTCGTCGGTTTCCGCCATATAAATCGTGTGCAGTGGCAAACTAATCTCAATATCGCCAATACGTTTTGTATTATCGGTATCCTTCGCTACTGGCATCGAGAAATCAGGGAACTCAATGATCTTTGCTGTTTGCTGAACCTCAATAATTGGCTCTACAGCTAATTGTGCGGTAAGCTCTTCAGCCGTCTCAATTTCGGCATTGATGTCGAGATCATTAACTTCAGTCGAGTAAGACGCTTGCATGCCAACTTCTGGAACCAAATCAGGATTGATTTTTTGTTCAAAATACTCGATTGGCGGCTCATCCAATTCCTGTACTTCAAATTCAGAATCAAGCAAATGCGCATCATCGACATCAGCAACTAGTTCAGTAACTGCGTCAGTAACTGCGTCAGACTTGTTGATCAATAAGTCTTCACCAAGATCATCGGCGGAGATGAATACTTCAGCGTCCTCATCTTTAGCAATCGTCAGAGTTTCTCCAACCAACTCAAGAGAAGGTGAATCTAGCTCGAACGCTGGAACATTTAGCGTTAATTCTTCATTAGCTTCCGTCTCAACAGGCAACAACGGAACCGCAGTTATTTCGTTCGCTTCTTCGGTCGTTTCTTCGGTTAGATCTTCGATTGGATCTTCTACGCGAATCACGTCAGTAATAGCATCTGCACTTACTCGATGTTCAGTTGTTTCCGCGATCGCTGGCGCTGATAAGGCTGGCTCATCAATTCCGAATTCCAGACCATCTTTCACGCGCAAAGCGGCCGCTATAATCGCATCGGAATTTCTGCTTGAGCTACCTTTACTTTTCAGCTCTTCAACCCAGTTAAACATTTCATCAGTCGCATATTCCAGCAATTGATAAAGCGCCTCAGTACCGGCACGGGACTCAGACAGCCACAAGTTCATCACTTGCTCAATATTCCAAGCACCTTCACCGAACACCATCAAGCCAACCATACGTCCACTACCTTTTAAGGTATGGAAAGAGCGGCGCAAGCGAATCAGGTATTCTTGGTTACTCGTATCATGTCTGGACAGAGGGATATTCTCACGCACAGCACCAAGCACTTCATCTGCTTCCATCAAGAATATTTCTAGAAGCTCGGCATCAATTTCCGCTTCAGTTTCTGGCAATTCATGACTTAATTGGATGTCTGGCGCAGCTTCGACATGAGAAGTAGCTGCAACGATTTCATCAAGTGCCGCAGCCTGCGTCAAATCTGCATGCGCCAGTAAATCAATCGCTGTTTTTGCTCGTGCACTGGCATCGCTATCGTCCAGCAAAGCTGCATAAGAGCGCTCATGATCCAATGAATCTTTTAACTTCGCTTGCAGATCTGAGTCTTCGGGCGCATCCACTAAGGATGCCAGTAAACGTTCTGATTCTTTTTGTTGGTCAATTAAATCCTGCTCTGCAGTTGCCTGAACTATTACAGGATTCGCTTCTAACTGAATCGAAGGCAATAGTTCTTTCTCTGGTGCTTTTTCTAATAATTTAGACTGAAATGATCCCGTTGTTGGATCATAGGTAAAGCGCTTCTTCGCCAATTCTGGCTGATTCTGCAAAGTCTCAATAAAGAACGAAAGCGCGCCAACGTTTTGCGCCACTTTTTGGTGTAAAGCATCCACCTCTGAAGTCGTTAAGTTCTCAACGCCATTAACAAAGGAACTTACAAGTTCACGTGTATGGTTAACAGCAGCCAAGGCATCGTCTTGATCCAATATCGCTAACGCCCCACCGAGCTGTGCAAGAACACCATCAACTGGTGCCAAAATCGCGGTATTAGAAACATCACGGAAATGCTCGTCTAAAGCTTTCTCTGCATGTTTCAAACTTTGCTGCATTTCGTTGACCAACACACCCATCGTTTGACGCTGCTGCGCCTCACGTGAGATCTCACCTATCCATGTGACATGGCCGTCTGGAATTTCGCCACTAACGACGGACAAAAGACGTCCTGATATTTCATCTGCGCGGGCTGAAAAATTAGCGGGTAAATGCGTAATTTGTTCTAAGGAATTCTCAAGAAATAGCAAGCATGTGGCTAACTCCAAGCCCATTCGTTCTTTGTCTTGAGCGCGAACGGCATGGCTTGCAATACCATTTAATTCCTTCAGCAATTTGCTTAATGGCGGAGATTGCAAACCTGTTCCTAGGTCTGCAAGTTCTTTCATCTTCTGAAAAAACTTGTCTGACAAGGCCATATCTCCATTGGAAATACGTCCCCACAAATTCTTAATATTGACAACCAATTCCTTAGCATTTGCCAGCACCGCAGGCGCAATCAAGCCGTATCGTTTTTGATCGTAATCAGCAGGTACGTGGCGATCTAATTGATAAGCTTTGCGAATTTGTGCAACGAATGCAGATGGTTCACGAACTTGTGCAATAAAAAATAAAGCATCACGCAATAAGCGCTCAGGGATACTGGTGTTTCCCTCGACTAAACGACGGATTTGCAAATTAATGCGTCCCCAGATTTGCTTAATGTGCCGTTCATCTCGCGCATCAATCGATGCGGTAGACTCAGCAAATGCGCGCATCACCAACCAAAATGCTTTTGATTGCGATGTTGTTTGTGCTTGTTCAATTTCTCGAATCAACATACTCATTTGATTCGATGCTTCAAGCTTGGCGTCGAGATTCTTACTCGTTAAAACCGTTAACAATAATTTTTCAAAGCGCAAACGAATCGCACCATAATTCACATCAGTTGCACCGCCGGAAAGCGTCAACTCTGGGATCTTCTCTTGAACGGATAATGAAGGGAAAAATAAATCTGCTGGATGAATGCGCTCAGCTCCTTTCAATTCCAGCAAAGCACGATACTCTGGAAACAAGCGCACTGGCTGTTGCGGATTTCCCGCCAACAAATCCTCTAGATAACGTAAAACCGCATAAAACGCATCTGTCATATGCTGTACTGCTATCGCAGATACTTCCAACTTACCTGACTGCATGCGTTCAATTAATTCTTCGACAGTCTCGGTAACAATTGAAACGCCTTCAACTTCGACAATCTGCAAAGCGCCATGTGCCTGGTGCAAATAGCTTTTAGCTTGCAACAAAGCCGTCGACTGAGCATCAGTCTCTTGACTAACCGCATCACTCAACAACTTACCCGCACTAGAAAGTGCTTCCCGTAATTCCGTCATGACCCAAGACAAAGGGGCAATATCAAATTGCTCCTGAGTGGCGTCGAACGTTTTAGAAGAACCAGATGTCATTCTTAAACCCCGCAAACTCTATGGGCGGAAAATCAAATTTTCCGCGTTGCATACATAATCAAGCTAACTGATTGCTAGCTTGCAGTCGAAAATCAGGCGGTAACCCGGAATCGAGATACTGAGTTTTTCAACTCTTCCGCTAACATCGACAAGTCTTTAATAGAGAGAGAAGTTTGTTGCGTACCGTTTTGTGTTTTCTCGGTAATCGTCAAAATGTGTTGAATGTTTTGCGCAACGCCATTCGCGGAAGTTGCTTGCTGCTCTGTTGAAAGAGAAATACCCTGAATCAGTTCCGCCAAACGGTTTGAAACGCTACGGATCTCAGACAAAGCGGTACCCGCCGCATCAGACAGTTTTGCTCCCTCAACCACACCCTGTGTTGACTTTTCCATCGCGGCAACCGCATCGTGGGTATCGGTTTGAATCGTACGAACCAGAGCACCAATCTGCTTAGCAGCTTCTGCTGAACGTTCCGCCAAACGCTGAACCTCTTCCGCAACAACTGAGAATCCTCGACCAGCTTCACCCGCAGAAGCTGCCTGAATCGCCGCGTTCAACGCCAAAACGTTGGTCTGTTCGGTAATATCAGAAATCAATTCAGTGATTTCACCAATCTCTTGTGAAGATTCACCGAGACGTTTAATACGTTTCGAAGTTTCTTGGATCTGCTCGCGAATCTCGTTCATGCCCTTAATCGTGTTTTCCACCGCCAAAGCACCTTGCTCCGCAGCAGCAACCGATTGACGCGCAACCTCTGCAGATTCATTCGCAGAACGAGAGACTTCCGTAATATCGTTCGCCATCGTGGTAATAGCTTTACCTGCATCCACGATCTCACGTGCTTGTTGATGAGACGCTTCCAACAATTCATCGGAAATATTCTGTGCTTGAGAAGATGCCGTTGTAACTTGCACCGCAGTGTTGGTAACGCGACCAACCAGACCACGCAACTCTTCCACCGTATAATTAACAGAGTCAGCAATCGCGCCAGTAATATCTTCAGAAACCGTTGCCTGAACCGTCAAGTCACCATCCGCAACCTCTTGCAATTCATTCATTAAGCGCAAAATCGCTGCCTGATTCTGTTCATTAACCGCATTTGCTTGCTCCTCTTGCTTCTGAGCCAATTGCATTTGTGAATCGGCCTCAACGCGACGTTGATTCGCCTCTTTAGCGCGGTTACGACTATCTTGCAACAACACGACCGCAATACCGGCAGCAGATACCAGAGCCAGCGCCGCAGACAACATCAGGAACCAGAAGGATAAGTTGGTTGAATCTTGTTGCGTGGTATAAGTTTTTTCAAGCGTTGAAATTTTTTGCTTGAGATCTTCATTTTCATTAAAGATCAACTGTTCGGATTTTTTCGCTTCAATAAATTCGTTATTTTTCGCCAAAATACTATCGACGTTTTTTCGGTAATCAGCAAATGTCTTCTGCAGTTCCACTAACAATGCGCGAATTGATGGGTCCTTAACTGCCGCTAATTTATTAATTTCACTACCATTCAAGAAACCTTCTACCAATTCGTAGAAAGTGTTGGCATCTTTACCCAACAAGAATGCTTTTTCTGGATTAATACCTTCTGGCGTCATGAATTCACTGGCGCTTCGAGCCAAACGCTGAGTCAACATAACTAATTGACCGGACGCGAAAATCGCCTGTGGTGATGCGCCGCCCTGCACTTCTTTGGTTGAAATATCACTGGTTAAACTTTCCAAAGTCGGAGAAAGCAAGTTCATACTTTCCAAGTCTTCACGGAATCCAGCTAACTCTTTCTTAGTTTTGGCAATCGTCGTTGCGGCTTTATTTGAGTTAGCCCAAGCAACTTTAGTCGATTTTAGAATTGGTTCAACATCAGAACTTGGCTTGGCGATCGAACGACCTTTATAGTCACCACCGTTTAGCAAAATATTTAAGTTCGCATTGATCGTTTTTTGACTCTCATCCAATTGAGAAAACGCAGCAGGTTTACCGTAAATCGCATTCGGTGCAGCTTTACCGATACGCTGAGAGTGCATCAAAATTTCACCTGAGATCTGTGCCTGGGTAGAAATCAGCGTAGATTGACTCGCATTGAGGTAAACGAAAAGTGCACTCAAGGTCAATGAAATCGCCATCGCGCCAAGCAAGTAACGAACCTGTTTCTGCAGCGGCAAATGTCCGATCAGCGGCAAACGAATGTCGCGACCTTTCTCTAGGGCGTCGCCAATGATGGTTGCATCAACGCGATTAATTGTGCTGTCAAAATTAGTTTCTTTTTCCTGATGTTCCTGAGTTCCCTGATTTAGGCGAATCTCTGGTTCACTTATTTCTTGCTCAGTTAACATACGAACATTGTGAGCTTCTTCGATCGTTTCTACAGGCACAATCTCATTCTCAATCGATGCAACCGATGTTTCTGAAGCTTGATTCGCAAAGTCTAGATCTTGGACTTCTTGATCTTCAGTCGAATGTGGTTGGTTATTTAATGCCATTACAAAATCTCCTAAACGATTGAAAAGCTAGGCTTTTTCTATTTCACTAATCCATCAAATACTTAAATACTTATTTATTTGTTTTCTACTCGTTGACCACTTACTAACATTAACTTGTTCTTTGCATGATGATGACCATCACAGTCCAATGTGTAAAAACTCTTGATCCTGTACTAATAATGAAAGGCTTAACTGCGACCAAATATGCCCATCAGCATCCAAAAATCTGTTCAAAATCCAAGTCTTGTTCTGAGCGTGATCGTCGGTCGACTCCGATGCCTGTTCATCGATCAAATCCATTTCATCGGCATTACGCAGGCCTAAAACCTTAGAGACCAACAAACCACTATTAAATGAAAGGGAATTTGAAAATGCCAGAATTCGACAAGATGAATCAACGAAAGTAGGCTCACCCCGAGCAAAGAGTGAGTAATCAATGACGCTGGTGAGGCTACCGCGAACATTAGACAAACCCAAGTACCAAGACTTGGTCAGTGGCACTTTTGTTAGATTTCCTGCAGAGACGATTTCGCCAGCTTCCCGCAAATCGACCAGATAACGAGCTTTACCAATCTGAACACCAAGTTGATTTGCACGAACTTGCGTACCAGCCTTGGCGGCTTGCATACGCTCCATCAACTGAGCTTGGAAATCACGCAAACGAGCGCGCCGACTTACCGAAGGAGAAACGACAACCTCTGGTTCAACTGCGATCTTTTCACTTGAGTTTTCTGTCATAGAATCACTCGCTTAACCGAGCGCTGCAATTTTTGCGAGTAACTCTTGCGGATCAATTGGTTTGACCAGGTAATCCCTAGCACCTTGACGCAAACCCCAAATTCTGTCGGTTTCCTGATTTTTACTGGTGCAAATAATCACCGGCACATCTTGCGTATCAGGATCACGGGAAATTGCACGTGTAATTTGGAAACCATTTTGACCAGGCATCACAACATCCATCAAGATGAGTTGTGGCTTGTCTGCTTTTATTTTTGCTAAGGCATCTTCGCCATTTTCGGCGGTGGATACAGAAAAACCATTTTTCACTAAAATATCAGTCAAAAAATAGCGTTCCGTAGGGGAGTCATCAACAATTAAAATTTTCTGTATTGCCATATTCAACCTCAAAATGTTTTTTGAATTTAACTAGAAATCGTCTCGGAAGTGTATTTTCGTACTGTTTTAAGGAGACTATCTTTGGTAAAGGGTTTTGTCAGATATTCCTCGGAGCCGACCATCGCACCACGCGCACGATCAAATAATCCATCCTTGGAGGACAGCATAATAACCGGGGTATCTCTGAATTTCGCACTCTTCTTAATTAAAGCACAAGTTTGATAGCCATCTAAACGCGGCATCAAGATATCGCAAAAAATAAGATGCGGATGGGTGTCGTTTATTTTGGCGAGTGCATCAAAACCATCTTCCGCCAAAATCACCTTATAACCAACTTGCCCCAAAAAAATCTCGGCAGATCGACGGATAGTACTACTATCATCAATCACCATAATTCTTAAATTTTCATTACTAATGGATGTTGACATGCGGCTATCTCGGAGTGGAGGAGTTTTTACTACACAGCACTTTATCAAAGTTTATCAAGCTTGCACCAATTTTTACGTATTTCTTCACGATGAAACAACAATTCAGAGTGATCATGCCCATAAAATAGAAGTAAGCACCTAACTATTGCTTGATATTGCTTGATATTGCTTGAAAAAACTTATTTAAGTTTAAAACAATTAGAGCGGAACCATATCGAAATCATCTTTTCGCGCTCCACATTCTGGACAAGTCCAATTTAAAGGCACATCTTCCCACTTCGTTCCTGGCGCGATCCCATCTTCAGGCATTCCTGCCGCCTCATCATAAATCCAGCCACAAATCAGACACATCATTGTTTTATATTCCACGAAATAGATTCCTTTTAATTAACGACATTCAATAGGTGTTGAGGTAACATCATCATTCTAATTTTTCCGAGATATATTTAAAAGCAAGAATCACCGAATTAGAGAAAAAAGTATTCAAATTTGGTTCTTACATCAACTTCTCTCAAAGATGATGTTAATCATTTATTTCTTTATTGCTATTTCTCCGCATCAAAAAATTAAAATAATAAGAACCAACACAACAAATCAAATCAACAGTCCATCTCCCAATTTAATCATCTTGTAACGAGAATAATCTTATGTCAGTTAATGAAACCCTCTTTCAAAGAGCGCAAATCACCACTCCTGGCGGTGTCAACTCTCCTGTTCGCGCATTTCGCTCTGTAGGCGGAACTCCACGCTTTATCAAAAAAGCACTGGGGCCACATTTTTGGGATGCTGATGATAAACAGTATATTGATTACATCGGCTCGTGGGGACCTGCAATTTTGGGCCATGCGCATCCAGAGGTGATTGCAGCAGTTCAATACGCAGCAACGCAAGGCCTCAGCTTCGGTGCCCCCACAGAAGCTGAGATTTTGATGGCGGAAGAAATCTGCAAGTTAGTTCCCTCCATTGAGCAGGTGCGACTAGTCTCTAGTGGTACAGAGGCAACTATGAGTGCTTTACGCTTAGCTCGTGGCGCGACCAAACGTGACAAAATTATCAAATTCGAAGGTTGTTATCATGGACACGCTGATTCACTCTTGGTCAAAGCAGGCAGCGGTTTACTAACCTTTGGCAATCCAACTTCTTCTGGTGTTCCAGCTGACTTCACCAAGCACACGTTGGTCCTCAACTACAATGACTGTGAACAATTAGAGAACGCGTTTGAAGAATTTGGCGATGAAATTGCCTGCGTCATTGTTGAGCCAGTTGCTGGCAATATGAATCTAATCAAGGCCACAGAAGAATTCCTTCATAGCATGCGTCGCTTGTGTACCGCACATGGCAGCATTCTCATTTTCGATGAAGTGATGTGTGGATTTCGCGTTGCCCTTGGCGGTGCGCAATCTATTTACAATATCACGCCAGATTTAACCGCGCTGGGTAAAGTTATCGGTGGCGGTCTTCCTGTTGCCGCATTTGGTGGCAAAGCTGAGATCATGGCGCATCTCGCACCTTTGGGTGGTGTCTATCAAGCTGGCACTCTGTCAGGAAATCCTGTTGCCGTCGCAGCAGGCCTCACCACATTAAAACTCATTCAAGCACCAGACTTCTACTCGCATTTAAGCAAACAAACTCAAAAGCTAGTGGATGGACTCAACAATCTAGCCAAAGAATTACAAATCGACTTTTGTGCGGATGCGATAGGCGGCATGTTTGGCATCTACTTCTGTAAAGAGGTGCCTGTCAGTTTCGACCAAGTGATGCGCGCAGATGCAGATATGTTTAAACGATTCTTCCACGAAATGCTCGAACTTGGCATATATCTTGCTCCTTCTGCGTTCGAGGCAGGATTCGTGTCAGCGCAGCACTCTGATAGCGTGATTGAAACAACAATTAATGCTGCACGCGTCGCTTTAAGAAAAATTAACATGTAAATAGCATTTATGGAAAAGTTTCCCTACGTTACCGTATGTGTTAATTTTTGAAAAATATAGATAAAACACTTTAGAACCTTGTATGTTTGACGATAATTTTCTGCTATCTTTCGCTCCAACATCAGTTTGACCTTTTTTCGAGAAAAAACATGCTACTAAATCTAAAAACTATTAGTTTTGCCATTAGCTTACTTTCTATAACAATATGGGCACCAGCTCAAGCACAAACGCAGACATTAAAAGACTCAGCACAAAAAGCCTTATTAACGAATCCAGAAGTGCAAGCTAAATGGCATAGCTTTCAGGCAACCAACTCAAGCCGACAAGCTGCATTTGGTGCCTATCTCCCCAATGTCACTTTGAGTGCAGATGCGGGACGAGACAGCCGCGATAATCGCATTGGCAAATCGGAACTCAATCGCAGCGCTACCGCACTGAGTCTAAATCAAATGATTTATGACGGTTTCCTTACTAGTAATCAAGTGAAGCAACTTGATCACCTAAAACGTGTTCGCTTCTTTGAACTGCAAGACACATCTGAAATCATTACATTAGAAGTCGTCAGAGCTTATGCTGATGTAATTCGTTTTCGTAAACTAGTCAGTCTCGCTGAAGAAAATTACGTTAGGCATCGTGCCGTCTTTGAACAAATTCAGGCAAAGTCAAAAGCCGGTGTTAGTCGCAGAGTTGATCTGGAACAAATTTCTGGCCGCTTGGCTTTAGCCGAGGCAAACTTGGTAACCGAAACCTCGAATTTGCATGATGTTAGCGCACGCTTCCAACGTTTGGTCGGCTCTATGCCTGCGGCTGATTTGCAAAACTTAAGTAGCCTCACAAACGGCATCCCAACGAATATTTCTGGCGCCCTTAATACTGCCTTCACCAGCCACCCTGGGCTCATGGCGAGTATTGAAAATATTGAATCAGTCAATAGTGGCTTACAGTCTCGTCGTGCGGCTTACCAACCTCGCTTAGATTTCAAAGCAAGAGCCGAACGTGGCAACAATATTGACTTTGTTTCTGGCCGCACGAATAATAATTCGGCAGAATTTGTGATGTCTTGGAATTTATTTAACGGCGGCAGTGACAAAGCCCGCGTCCAAGAAGCGGCAGATCAATTAAATCTGGCACGCGACCTGCGCGATAAGACTTGCCGAGATATACGTCAGACACTAGCAATTGCTTACAATGACACCCGCAAATTGACTGATCAACTAAATTTTCTCGATCAGCATCAATTATCAATAGAAAAAGCACGTGACGCATATCGCCAGCAATTTGATATTGGACAACGCTCACTACTCGACTTGCTAGACACCGAAAACGAACTCTATCAAGCAAAACGTACGTTCTCGAATGCTGAAGTTGACTTATTTTTAGCCTATGCAAGAACTCAAGCGGGCATGGGCAAGCTCTTTTCTGCACTTGGCTTGGCGCGTCGCGATGATGGAAGCGACACTTTAAAAAATCTCGATGCCAATACCAATGCGAGTTCTGCAAATTGCCCGATAGAAGCGCCGGAAGTTTACGTTGCGAATAAAGCGCAATTAGATAAGCGCGCAATTGAGAGCTTAGTCAACTTAGAACCAATCAAGCCACAAGCCAATGCGAATGTTGAAGCGGCAATCCCAGCAACAAAGGGAGCTGAAGTGAATCAAGATGTCGTCGCGAACGCCCGCAGTAGTGTGTTGAATGCATTGAAAGGATGGCGTGAGGCTTGGGTGAATATGAATCCCGATGCCTATTTTGGTTTCTATGCACAAAAATACACTTCCAGAGAATCGTGGAAAGCCGCTCGTCGCGCGCGCTTAATGAATGCACAAAAAATCAACTTAGATTTATCTGACATCAAGTTCACGATGCAAGACAGCAAACATGCCACCACCAATTTCCAACAAGACTACCGTTCCAGCAGCTATCAAGACACCTTGCAAAAAACTTTGTACTGGGAAGAGATCAACGGAAAATGGCAAATCGTCAATGAAGTCGTATCTGGTCCTCAAGCTAAGCAGTGGTAATCTGAGTTCCGTTTTTCGATAATGAAGAAACCCGCATAGTTTTCTCATGCGGGTTTTTTTATAAGCTAGAAGTAAAAGGTGTTCGATAATTACCAATGTTTCCTGAAGGAAGTATTTTTTCTTGTAAAATGGAAGTTACACTATGGTTAAGTTAGTCTGCACCATACAAAACACTTTCACCAATCCATCTGGGCGAGTTCAAATTGCACCCTGCATATCCGGCATTACGGCGTCGAACTCAGTTTGTGGCGATAACTATCTTTATCGTCACAAGCTTGCTTTCGCTCGCTTCTTACGGAGTTAACTGGGATCGCTTACGGACGAGCATGCGCACGCTGGGCGGAGACGAACAACTGTTTAATGAATGGTCTAACTTAATCTCTAATAATCCAGAAAATAGCAATGAATTAAAACTGCAGAAAGTTAATAATTTCTTTAATCGTAAGCTAATCTATACCGAAGATATTGAGTTATGGGGACAGTCAGATTATTGGGCAACGCCACTTGAAAGCTTAACCAGAAAAAAAGCGGACTGCGAAGATTTCGTTATCGCCAAATATTTTAGCTTACGCAACTTAAACATACCTGATGCGCAATTACGTTTAGTGTATGTCAAAGCCCGTATAGGTGGCGTCAACAGCAGTATTACGCAAGCGCATATGGTACTTGCTTACTATCCGTCTAGCGATGCTGAACCATTAATTCTAGACAATCTGATTTCAGATATACGGCCAGCTTCACGGCGCAACGATTTGTCACCCATCTTTAGTTTTAATGGACAAGGAATATTTGCCGGTGCAGCGAGTAACGCAACATTAGGACCCGGCGGCACAAGCCGCTTGTCACGCTGGCAGGATCTACTTGAACGGGCAAGAAAAGAAGGATTTGAGTAATACAGATTAATGCAGATGTTCAAAGCATGATCATCATACCTCACTAAAAAATTAACAGAAAACGCTAAATAAGCAAAGGAAATACCATGTCGATGTACCGCCAACTTTGGTTTGCCATCATCCTCAGCACCTTAATAGCTCTGGTTGGTAGCTTGTTCGCATCCACGATGAGTTCTCGTGCGTATTTGAACGAGCAATTAAGGATGAAGAACTCGGATAACGCGACCGTGTTAGCCCTCTCTTTGAGCCAAAAGAGTGTTGATCCTGTAGAGCTTGAACTCATCATCGCCTCACTTTTCGATAATGGACACTACGCATCGATCAAAGTCATCGATCCGAATGGAAAAACCTTGGTTGAGCGACTCGCAAGCGATGAGCAATCGAACGTACCTGGGTGGTTTAAGCAGTGGTTCCCAATTCAATCCGTTCCAGGGCAAGCGCAAATTTCAAATGGTTGGAAACAGCTAGGCACAATCCACTTAGTCAGTCGTAGTGGTGGTGCCTATGAAACGCTGTGGAAATCGGTTAAAGATATGTTTATAACCTTGGCTCTGTCTGGCTTAATCGCTTGTTATCTGGGCGCACTGATTCTGCGTCGTATCAAGCAACCATTGAAGCAAGTGATCGATCAGGCAAAAGGTATGACTGAGCGACGTTTCATTATCACACCGGAATCTAGTGTGCCAGAGTTAAAACAACTATCAAATGCCATGAACTCGACAGTCGTTTTACTCAAATCCATGTTCACAGAAGAAGCCGAACGACTCGAAGCAATGAGGATACGTGCCAATTCAGATGCCACGACTGGACTAGCAAATCGTGCTCATTTCATCAGCCAATTGCAAGCCAGCGTTGAAGAAGAAAATGCCCCTTCAGGTAGTCTGGTGTTGATTCGCTTAGCTGGCCTCGCTGCCATTAACAAAACACTAGGAAGAAATAAAACAGATGAGTTACTCAAGCGGATCGGTCAATTACTTTTAACGCATCAAGCAAAACTACCAGATGGCTTTGCCGCACGATTAAATGGTACTGACTTCGCCCTATTATTCCGACGTGAAGATGCGTTACCAGTAACCCAAACTTTGTTAGCGGAAATACGCCATATCTTTGCTGATGTGGCAGACAATTTTATGGTGTCAATTGGCTTTGGCGATTACGAATATGGCATTAGTTCTGGCACTCTACTCGCCCAGGTTGATGCTGCACTCGCCAGTGCAGAAGCTATTGGCAGCAGTGAGGTGCGTCAGTCTGCGCCATTAAATATTGAACACGCACCACGTAGTGCAGAAGAGTGGTCAAAATTAATCCTGCGCGCAATCGAACAAAACTGGGTCAAGCTTGCATATTTCCCGGTGACCAAATCTAACGGGGAATTAGTTCACAAAGAATCCGCATTACGTTTAATGTTTGGTGGAGAATGGTTTCCTGCTGCAAGATTTTTACCGATTGCAGAACGCTTAGGTCTTACTGAAAAATTAGACTTGATAGCGATTAAACTCGCCTTAGAAGAACTCAACAAAACCAATTCTGCAGTTGATATTGCGGTTAACCTTTCGGCACAGTCAATACAAGGAACTGAGTTCAGAGCGCAACTAAAAGCGATCTTGCAAAGTAAACCCGCTGCAGCAAAACACTTATGGTTGGAAGTTCCGGAAAACGGTGTATTTGCGAACATTGATGCATTCCGCATGTTCCACACTGATATCGCACCAACTGGTTGCAAACTTGGTCTCGAGCATTTTGGACGCCAGTTCGACAAAATTAATTTACTACATGATCTCAAGCTTAGTTACGTCAAAATTGATGGTGGCTTTATCAGAAACATCGAGGATAACGAAGGTAATCAGGCATTCATTAAAGGTGTCTGCACTATCGTGCACAGACTAGCGCTGCTTAGTTTTGCCGAGAGTGTCACGAGTAACGCTGAATTTATAAGTCTGAAACAACTAGGCTTAGACGGTGCAACGGGCCCTGAAATTGGCCGAATGTTTCCATTAAATGACTAAACTTTTCAACAAGTAATTTAAGCTGCCACGTAACTAAGCTATGAATCACTAGTCGGCATCACAATTACAAACCACATCGTTGATTTGATCGTTCATACGAATGAATCAACGATGTGAGCTACCACTCAAATCACAATTTATCGTGGCAGACGCAACCAGTCACGCTCTTGTACTCGCACCGTTTGTGCGCGTCCATCATTCACTGAATAATTCACCCACAAAGTTTTTACCACGCCAGGAGCTGGATCAACCTGCCCCACAGTATCATTCTCAACACGCATTTCCAGTCTGCCATCGCGAACAATCATACGCAGCGCAGCGGTGACATCGACTTTACGCGACTCCGTGCCATATTGCGCACTAAGGATGTTTATTCTCGCGCTTACTTGCTGATCACTGTAACGTGATTGTGAGCGTTTTTCTCTACGTTCTTCCTGCTCCGAGGCGCCATAGTTCCAATCAGTTTTTTCATTCCGATTACCCCAACTGCCACGTGACCATCCTTTAAACAAAGTACCATCAACAACACTGCCTTCACTATATTCAAAAGTACGCATTTCGCCGCGTGGCCCGCGTGTAAAGATTTTCAGCATCTTAATTCGATTTGGGTGCGGATCAATTCCAAATGTACGATTTCCCATACGAAAATGTCGATCGCTACGCGCCAACTCTTTCAATCTATCGGTGACATCAACATTACTTTCAGCTGTTCCATAACGTGCTTTAAGAATCAAGAATTCACCATCATCAGCGCGATTATTTTTGTCATCGAGTCTGTCACCATATTTGTCACTATCTCGCTCATGCCGCTGGTCCCAAGCACCACTGTAATCCCCATCGCGCCCCCAATTACCACCACGCCAGCCTCTGAACAAATTGCCATCAACCAAACTACCTTCACGATATTCAAACACACGCGTCTCACCACGTTGACCTTTGGCATAGATGCGTAGAGTTTTCACACGATTTGGATGAGGATCAATACCGAAGCTACGATTACCCATGCGAAAAGTAACATCACGTCTTGCCAGATCTTTCAGCGTCTGGGTGACATCAACGTTACTTTCAGCTGTACCATACCGCGCCTGCAAAATAAGATAGTCACCATCGTCACGCTGTGCCAAGACGGGATTTATCACACCGCACAACAAAGCCAGCGTAAGACAAGCTTTGATACATAGTTTGAATAGATTCATTGTTAGCTCGTAAAAGGATTTGAACAATTCGATAACGAGTCAGAACGGCAATCGGTGCACCATGGACGAAAAAGAAACTTAGTAATAGAAGCGATCAAATAAAATCACGGACCAGGTCGCCACAGCAAGCAGAAAAGTTAACAGCACAGCAGCACTTCCAAAGTCTTTCGCATTTTTAGAAAGCGCATGCCGCTCCAAAGAGACACGATCCACTACCGCTTCAATCGCCGAGTTTAGTAATTCCACAATTAACATCAACACCAAAACCGCAATCATCATCAATTTTTCAAAAGCCGATACGGGCAATATTAAAGCGATAGCAGAACCAATGATGACCAAAACCAACTCTTGGCGAAATGCATGCTCTTGCCGCCAAGCAGCTTGTAAGCCATCCAGTGAATAAAAGAATGCAGAGAAAATTCGCTTCATACCACTTTTACTTTTAAATGCACTGATTTCCTGATGCACTGGCGCATCCTTTAGTTTTTCTGATTGTTTATTTGCATCCAAGTGCTCAGGTTGCTGCTGCGATGTGCTCATGCGAAATCCTTAATGCGGTGAAAATAATAGCCTCGCCAGATTCTAACAGCTACGTATGACATTATGAATAATTGATCTAAGAACAAAGCATCAAATCAAGGACAGCAACTTATCCCAAAACCCACAGAATAATTTCATTTCAAACCAATTTCGTCTAAGCTTATTTCACCTAAAAAAATTGCCACATCAAATAAGGACAATTGGATGAAAAGCCGCCTGCAACGACTTGAAGCTGTACAAGCGATGGTATTGGAAATCGGGAAAATTTCAGCCGATACCAATGAGCTGCGCGAGTTCTTACACGCGATTCATCTTGCATTAAGCAAAATCATGTATGCAAAGAATTTCTACATCGCACTTTATAATCCCGATGACGAATCCATTCAATTTGCCTATTTTTTGGATGAGGTAGATCCTCCGCCAGATCCAGGTAAACGCTTCAAATTAGAAGCACCGGGCTCTGCGTTAACAAAATGGGTGATCGTCAATCAAAAGCCGCTGACGGCTGGCAGTGCAGAAATGACGCGAATTACGGCAGAAGAAGCAAACACCATCACAGGTGCACCATCAGAGCATTGGATGGGTTATCCACTGATCGATCATCAAAGGCGCACACTAGGTGCAATGGTGGTACAAAGTTATGATAAAAACGTACTTTACTCAGATGAAGACCAAGCACTCTTTGAGTTAATCGCGCGCCACATTTCGAATGCATTAGAAGCCTTTCAAAGCGTCGACAAACTCGAACGTGCGGTACAAGAGAGAACAGCATTGCTCGCACATGAAATTACCGAACGACGTCGTTCAGAAAAAATTCAAAGTGCCTTGTATGCGATTGCAGAATTATCCTTTTCCACAGAAGACGCCAGCTATCTTTATCGCAAACTACATCACATCGTAGAAAACCTGATCGTGGCAAAAAATTTTGCAGTTGCACTTTATCATGCAGACACTGAAGAGATTAGTATTCAGTACTTTGTGGATGAAAAGGACCCCGTTCCCAGTCATTGCAGATTTCCACTTGGCATGGGCATGACATCATTTGTTGTCCATACCGGGAAAGCGCAATTGATAGACCGCGAACGTTTGCAAAAGCTCATTCAAGATCAAGAAATCAAACAAGTATTGGGCGGACAGGATATTGAAAGTTGGATTGGCGTTCCTATCTTAATTAAAGAAAAAATTTATGGCGTGATCATCGTACAAAGTTACGACTTACACGTTGTCTATGGACTTCATGATTTAGAGTTACTCGCCTTCGTTGCCAACCATATCGCAGTAGCAATTGCGCGTATGAATGCAGACCGTGACTTACGTCAAGCCAAGGTCAATCTTGAACAACAAAACATCGCTTTAAACGATGCTTTGCTAGCGCTGAAAGACGCGCAAACAGAATTAGTAAGACAAGAAAAACTGGCCTCTCTTGGGAGCCTAGTTGCAGGTGTCGCACATGAGATCAACACGCCTTTAGGAATTTGCGTGACTGCGACTAGCCACCTGATCGAAGAGGTGCGACTAACCAGAAAAGATATTCTCGCAGACCAATTCGATCCAAACCAGCGCGAACAATTTCTCGACATTCTTGATCAAAGCTTACGCATACTCAATACCAATACAAAACGGGCTGCATCCTTAGTAAGGAGTTTTAAACAAGTGGCGGTCGATCAAACGTCAAATGACAGACGCAAGTTTCAACTACTGCCCTATTTGAACGAGATTCTCGTCTCACTTCAACCTAAGCTAAAAGGTCGGCAAATCGATATCAAGATTACTTGCCCAGAAGGCCTGCTCATCGATAATTATCCAGGAGCGATCTCGCAAATTCTGACAAACTTCGTTATGAATTCACTGCATCACGGTTTTGAAAATTTAAATCAAGGTGAAATTCAAATCACTGTCGCGATCGACGGCGATTTCCTCAAATTTGATTACAGCGATAATGGAAACGGTATGGATGCAGAAGCTTTAGGGAAACTATTCGATCCCTTCTACACCACCAAGCGCGGTCAGGGCGGTAGCGGACTGGGAACACATATCGTCTACAACTTGGTAACCGGACTCTTAGGTGGCACGATCAAGGCATATTCATCCTTGGGGCTCGGACTTCGTTACCATCTTCGTTTCCCTATGCATGTTCGTTAAGCTAGCCATGAACTAGGCATAAGCTAGGCATTATAAGGAATTGAAATACACTCTTTTCTAATCAGGATAACGACAGTTAATCTCCACCGCTCTATCGACATTTTGAACTAGCAAATCAACAAATTGCGGATCAAGATGGGAGCCGCTAACACTTTTTAAATGCGCAATCACCTGCTCAACTGGCCAAGCTGATTTATAAACGCGCGCATGCATCAGTGCATCGAAAACATCGGCAACCGCAACGATACGTGCGTATGGATGAATTTGCTCGGCAACCAATCCTTGCGGGTATCCGGTGCCGTCATATTTTTCATGATGTTGGTGCGCGATAATTGAAGCGGCACGCAAGATTGGTCTATGAGAACCATCAAGAATAGACATGCCAACTTCGGGATGCTGTTTCATAATATCCCACTCGAGTTGATCTAACTTACCGGGTTTAAGCAAGACAGAATCAGGAGTCGCGATTTTACCGATATCATGCATCGGCGCTGCCCGTTTCAAAATCGCCGCCTCATCTGGATCCATACCCGATGCAATCGCGATTAAATAGCAAACCTCAGACATGCGACGCACATGGTTCCCTGCCTCTGATGAGCGCGACTCCACGACATCTCCCAAACGCATAATCAATTCGCCTTGCGTATCGCTAATTTCCTGATTCAATAAAATATTATCAAAGGCAATCGCAACGCCCGAGGAAAAGACCTCCAATAATTTGGCGTCAATTTCACTAACGCTCTCAACACCTTGCAGAACCAGCAAAGAGGCTTTGCCACTTTCATTGGGAAAGTAGCCGACATAAGTATCACCAAATAAATGTGAAATACGATTCACCGTCACTTGCTGCAAATGATCAAGTAATTCTTGATTGAATAATTGATGATCATCGTCAAAATTGCCAATTTTAGCCAAAACTTCATAAGAATTTTCGCCAGAAACACCGCTGGCACCGCGTAAGCGCAGCAGCATACTTTTTTCCAAGCGCAATAACGCGACGACTTGTTGCAGTAAGCCATTAGCAAAATCATGCATGTTGCGTTGCTGATAAATATGCGCTGAGGCCTCAATCACACGTTCTAAACCTTCACGATAGGTCACTTGAAAGCGACGTGCTTCTTCTACAGTGTAAATATCACGGTAAGCCCTTAGTGCAGCGAATGTAGTGGTAAATAATTTGGTACGATCAAGCTCAGTTTTTTCTTTGTAGTCGTTAATATCGTAATCAACAATCACGCTTTCTTCTGGCGCTTGACCGGGTTGACCAGTCCTCAGAATAATCCGCGTGAACTGATTTTTGAGATCTTGACGCATCCATCGTGCAACCTCTAAACCGCTATTCTCAGACTCCATCACCACATCCAAAAACACCAAGGCGATATCTGGTTCGCGACTCAAAATTTCTTTAGCTTCAGGGCCACTATAGGCATCTAAAAATTGCAAGCGCCGACCATCTAACTCAAACCGATGCAAAGTCAACTTGGTAACATCATGAATATCAGGCTCGTCATCGACCAGGAGAATTTTCCAGGGAGCAGACTTTGCGGAACTTAGTGAAGTACTCGACATAAACCACGTTTCCTTAAAAAACTCAGGCAGTTAATATGATGCGAATAATAGAGTTAGAAACCAGAATCAAGATAAAAATGCTCAGAAAAGCAACTTAAAATATATTAATTCGGATGTTTGATCTTACACCGAAGCAACAGGCATGCGGGAGAAAATTTGGCGGCTTCACCACGCTTTATCGGAGTAATTTTTTCTGCTTTAAAGCTTCTTGCAGAATTGGTAATTCACATTCGCACTTTAAGCATTGAACGGATTGAAAACGTAAAGAATGCCAACGAAAATAACATGCGTACAACAATCAAGAAAATAGAGACTTTAGTTCAACACAGTCATTTCACATCGTGGTATAAAGAGATTTATTGCAATGCACCATCCACATTATGAAAAACGACGCTCCCATCTCAGCTGAAAAAACTTCGATACAAGTGATCGAGCGCATGGTCTCATTATTAGATGCGCTGTCTCGCTATCATGATCCTGTTAGTCTAAAAGAACTCGCCAGTGTGACTGGTTTGCATCCTTCTACCGCACATCGCATTTTGAATGATTTGTGCATTACTCGCTTCGTCGATCGCGCCGATACCGGCACATATCGACTTGGCATGCGTTTGCTAGAGCTCGGCAATATCGTGAAGAGTCGCCTCGATGTACGTGAAGCGGCATTAGAATTTATGCGCAACTTGCATCGCATTACCAATCAAACGATTAATTTATCCGTACGTCAAGGAGACGAAATTGTCTACATTGATCGCGCCTTTTCAGAACGCTCGGGGATGCAGGTTGTCCGCGCGATTGGTGGACGAGCACCATTGCATTTAACATCTACCGGCAAATTATTTCTATCGATTGATGAACCAAAAGCCCTGCGTGCTTATATCACCCGCACGGGTCTAGCGGGACACAACAAAAACTCGATTACGGATGTCGCCAAGTTAGAACGCGAATTAGCATCTGTACGCAGCAATGGCTATGCACGTGATAATGAAGAATTAGAATTAGGTGTGCGCTGCATGGCAGCAGGCATTCATGATGATAGCGGAAAGATGATTGCCGGTTTATCGATTTCGGCACCTGCAGATCGCTTGCAAGAAGCTTGGTTGGGAGATTTGATCAGCACCGCTGAACAGATTTCAGCGGCACTCGGTTATGTGCCGAAATTAGCTAAATAAATTGACGACCGCTTTTAAGTCACAAAGCAATCTACGCTTTTATTATGATTCTTATTGATCGAGCTTGGCACCAATACGTTCTATACGCGGCAAATAGTAATTATCGTAATCTAGCGAAAACATCAAACGCTTCACTCTTCCCGTGATTAATTCGCGTTTAACGAAACCATAAAAACGCGAGTCATTACTGTTATCGCGATTGTCACCCAACATCATGTAATGTCCGGCTGGCACGGTGACCGCATCAAATGATCGCAAGGCTGAACGCTCTGGCATCACGATAATATTATGGTGCAAACTACCTAGTGATTCTGTGTACATCAATTGCTGATTTGGATATTCACGCTTTGGTGTCAGAAAACTAGGATCAGGTTCGTCGATCTGTGCATAATCTGCCGCTTGCCCGTTGATAATCAATTTTTGATCACGCATTTCCACAACATCGCCCGGCAAACCGATCACCCGTTTGATTAAACGCAAACCATCAGCAGGCGAACTAAAAGTGACGATGTCGCCACGTTGTGGCTCACCAACTTGCTTCAAAATCACATCAGTAAATGGCACTCTAATATCGTAAGCAATACGATTCGCAATCACTCTGTCACCCTCCAACAGATGTGGATACATGGAACTAGAAGGCACGACATACCAATCCGCAAACGCGCTACGCATCAAAATCATGCCAGCGACAAAAAATAAAAATGCCTTATTGTCGGCGACCAATTTGCGTACATTAATATTCATGACACAGCTCCAAGATAAACAACACCTAACTTCGACAAACAAAAGCCCCGAAAGTTCGAGGCTCTTGTCACTACTTTATGCGGCAATATTGACGATATTCAAATTACTTCGCACTCATCAATGCAACAGTCGTATCCAACATACGGTTGGAGAATCCCCACTCGTTGTCATACCAGCTGGATACTTTCACCAGACGACCATTTACTTTCGTCAATGTTTCGTCGTATGTAGAAGACGCTGGGTTGTGGTTGAAGTCAACTGAGACCAATGGTGCTGTGTTGTAATCCAAAATACCTTTCAAAGCACCTTCAGATGCTTCTTTCAATACTTTATTAATTTCTTCCACTGTCGTGTCGCGTTTAGCGATGAAAGTCAGATCAACTACAGAAACGTTGATGGTCGGTACGCGCATTGCGTAGCCGTCCAATTTACCGTTCAACTCTGGCAAGACCAAACCAACCGCGGCAGCTGCGCCAGTTTTGGTTGGGATCATGCTCATCGTTGCAGAACGTGCGCGACGCAAGTCTTCATGCATCACGTCTGTCAATACTTGATCATTGGTGTAAGCGTGAATCGTTGTCATCAAACCACTTTCGATACCGATGGCATCGTTCAATGGTTTTGCCAATGGTGCTAAGCAGTTCGTTGTGCAAGAAGCGTTAGAGATGACGGTGTCAGTTGCTTTCAACACGCCGTGATTCACGCCGTAAACAATCGTTGCATCCACGTCTTTACCGCCTGGTGCAGAGATAATGACTTTCTTTGCGCCGCCAGCCAAATGGGCAGACGCTTTTTCTTTTGTCGTAAAGAAGCCTGTGCATTCCAACACGACGTCCACATTCAATTCACCCCATGGAATATTCGCTGGATTACGTTCAGCAAATACTTTGATCTTGTCGCCGTTGACGATCATAGTGTCGCCTTCGACTGTTACCGTACCAGGAAACTTACCGTGGGCTGTATCGTAACGTGTCAAGTGCGCGTTAGATTCTGCGTTACCCAAATCGTTAATCGCAACAATTTGAATTTCATTTTTAAACTTACCACCTTCGTAATGTGCACGAAGGATGTTACGACCGATACGGCCATAGCCGTTAATTGCGACGCGAATCGTCATGGTTCAATCTCCAAAAAGACAAACAGCAACAAAAAATAAAACACAAAAAAATCTTAACATCTCGCCGCAGAGGCGCAGAGTACGCCGAGCATTAGGTAAAAGAACTCAGCGTACTCCGCGCCTCTACGGTTAAAAGCTTTTCCAACTTGACCGAAAATTTACTGAAGCGCTTTCGGAAATGGCATTGCATCCGCCGATGCCATCATCACATTCAAATCACTCCAACCGTAACCCACTTCGGTCAGGTCCAATCCATCCCAGCTAAAATCTTGCTCGATGAGGATCTCTCCACCGAGCTCTTCGTAAAAATTACGTGCTTGGGAATTGCCATCAATGACCCAAATCACGCAACTGGTGCAGCCCATCGCTTGTAAGGAACGAGCTGCTTTGTGCAACATGCGTTTGCCTATGCCGCAACGCTGCCATTGTGGACGTATATAAATGGCATTGATTTCGCCATCTTTATCCAACTTCGCTTCTGGCAATTTCATTGCGGAGACAAAGCCAACAATTTCGTCTTCACTCACTGCGACATAGACGCACAAACTGTCTTCTTTGACCGGCAATGCCTGCAAAATCGTACGCCAGTGCAAGACGTTTTCGTTCATGTCCATTTCATTGAGATAGCTATCAGGAATCATGCCACGATAAGTCGTACGCCAGCCTTCGATGCGTATTGCTGCGATCGCTTCCGCATCGGCGACTGTGGCACGACGTAATTGGATTTCCTTGATTTTATTCATATTGAGTATGGATCACTTGCGCGTGGTCAAAATAAACTGACTTAAGCCAAAACAGATTTCACTTTTGCCACCACGTTCTCAACCGTGAAGCCAAAGTATTTAAACAAAACACCTGCGGGTGCAGATTCACCGAAAGTATCGATACCAACCACCGCACCTTCTAAGCCTACATATTTATGCCAGAACGCTGTCACGCCAGCTTCAATCGCCACGCGTGGCAAACCTTTGCCTAACACACTCATTTGGTATGCTTTATCTTGACGATCAAATACGTCAGTTGAAGGCATAGACACCACACGCGCTGCAATCCCTTGCGTAGCTAATTCTGCGGCAGATTTCACCGCCAATTCAATTTCAGAACCAGTAGCAATCAATACGACTTTCGCATCAGGTGCGTCTTGCAAAATATAACCGCCACGTGCGATATCCGCGATTTGCTGTGCGCTGCGTTCTTGGAACGGCAAATTTTGACGGGAGAAAATCAAAGTCGATGGACCATCAGCTCGCTTGATAGATTCTGCCCAAGCCACTGTCGATTCTGTCGTATCACATGGACGCCAGTTATCCAGATTGGGAATCAAACGCATGCTGGAGATATGCTCAACAGATTGATGCGTAGGGCCATCTTCACCCAGACCGATAGAGTCATGTGTGAACACGAACAGCGTACGGATTTTCATCAACGCTGCCATACGAATCGCATTACGGCTGTAATCAGAGAAGGTCAGGAAAGTTGCGCCGAATGGCAAGTAACCACCATGCAAAGCAATACCATTCATGATCGCGCTCATACCGAATTCACGTACACCGTAGTTGATATGGTTACCCGCTTGGTTGGCGCGAACGGCAACACACTCTTTCCAATTAGTCAGATTCGAACCCGTTAAATCTGCAGAACCGCCGAGGAATTCTGGCAAGCTTGGCGCAAAAGCTTGAATCGCATTTTGACTGGCTTTACGTGTCGCAATCGTTTCTTTTTTCTCGACTGTATTAGCAATCGCTGCTTTCACGACTTCATCAAAATTCGCTGGCAAAACATTGTTCATACGACGTGTCAGGTCTGCGGCCTTCGCTGGGTGTGCAGCGCTGTACGCGGCAAATGCTGCATTCCATTCGGCTTCATCTTTTGCGCCATCGGCTTTTGCATCCCATGCGCTATACACATCGGCCGGCACTTCAAACGGTGGATAGTTCCAATCAATATTCGCACGTACTGCCGCAACTTCCTTATCACCCAAGGCCGCGCCGTGCACATTGTGCGTACCTTGCATATTCGGTGAGCCTTTACCGATGATCGTGCGACAGCAAATCAGCGTCGGCTTATCCGAGGCTTTGGCCGCGATGATCGCTTGATTCACGGCATCGACATTATGACCATCCACCGCACGAATCACATTCCAACCGTAAGACTCAAAACGTGCTGGCGTGTCGTCAGTGAACCAACCTTCTACGTGGCCATCAATCGAAATGCCGTTGTCATCCCAGAATGCCGTCAATTTATTCAACTTCAATGTACCCGCCAAAGAACAAGCTTCGTGCGAAATACCTTCCATCAAGCAGCCATCGCCCATGAAGACATAAGTGCGGTGATCAACGATATTCGCGCCATCGACATTGAATTCTGCAGCTAACAATTTTTCTGCCAAAGCCATACCGACAGCATTCGTGATGCCTTGACCGAGTGGACCTGTGGTCGTTTCCACGCCCGGTGTGATGTGGACTTCTGGATGACCTGCCGTTTTAGAATGCAATTGGCGGAAATTACTGATCTCAGACATAGGCAAATCGTAGCCTGTCAGATGTAACAAGGAATAATGCAACATCGAGCCATGACCATTCGACAAAACGAAACGATCACGATTGACCCACTTTGGGTTCGTCGGGTTATGGCGATAGTGACCCGCCCACAATGCCACTGCGATTTCTGCCATCCCCATTGGTGCACCTGGATGACCAGAGTTGGCTTTTTGAACAGCGTCCATAGACAATGCGCGAATTGCATTGGCCATCTTAGAACTAATTGCAGGCTGGAAAGTGGATGTCATAGCGGCAGAGGAGATAAGTTTATAAAATCGAGCAGGAGAACAAAATGGGGTTTATCCCAAGTGTCAGTCAAATATATTGCACTAACACTATCGTTTCATTCTATAAAGTCCGTTATTTTACCAGAGCAGCGCGTCACAGAATACAATTGCGACTTTCACATCATTTTTAGACGGATTTATGGAAGGTTTGCACCTCACCGCGGATTGCTTTGATTGTCAATGCGATCCCACGCTATTATTCGGAGAAAAACGCTTAAGCGAATTAGTTCGTCAACTCACGATGCAAGCAGGTTTAACCATCGTCGGCGAGAAATTTCATGCATTTACATATGCCGATGGCAGTGCTGCAGGGGTGACTGGCACCCTGCTTTTGGCCGAATCGCATGTCGCCATTCATACCTGGCCTGAGCGACAAGCAGTGACGCTGGATGTGTATGTCTGCAATTTTGAAAACGACAATAGCGCAAAAGCACGTGACATCGTCGATCAATTAATCACGGTTTTTCAGCCACAACAGGTTTCACGTCAAGCATTGCAACGTGGTTTGCCAGCAGTAAATAAACCAATTCAAGCAATAGAATACTTAAGTCCATACACAACGATGCAAACGCAAATTGATTGCGTGTTGGCAGAAGTCCAAAGCCCTTATCAACTGATACAAATTGCGGACACACCGGAGTTCGGCAAAATCATGCGCATCGACGGCGCCATGATGACTTCAGAAAAAGATGAATTCTACTATCACGAATGCCTAGTACACCCAGCCGCCATTACGCATGGCAATCCACGAACGGCATTGATCATCGGTGGCGGCGACGGTGGCTCGACCGAAGAATTATTAAAATATGCCAGCATACAAAACATCACGCTATGTGAAATTGATGAACAAGTCATTGCGCTCTCGCGACAGCATTTAACGGCAATTCATAAGAATGCGTTTGACTCACCCAAGCTCAACATCATTCATACCGATGGCTTTGCTTTCATCCAAAACCGTCAAGAACAATACGATTTAATTTTATTAGATCTGACCGATCCGATTGCGCCAAATGGCAGCAATTTAGCAGAGTCGTGCATGAGCGAAGCATTCTTCCGCACTTGTTTTGCACGACTAAATTACGGCGGTTTGATTGTATTGCATTTGGGTAGTGAGTTTTACCATCAAGCGCGCTATCAAACTACGCTTACACGTCTTCAAAATGTGTTTGATACAGTCAGCCCCTACTCCGTTTTTATTCCACTGTATGGCGCGATGTGGGGAATGGCGATTGCGGGTAAATCACAGACGACATCAACGACATCGCTCCCCAAAAATCTTGATCAAGCGACGATTCAAGATAGATTAGATGCACAAGGCATTTCTCAATTGCAGTTCTACGGTGCGGCGCGACACGTCAGCTTATTTGCTAGCTGATTTGCAGCAGAAAAAGCTAACACAAACCAAGAAACAACAGGCAGCCAACAACGGTAAAACAAAATAAGGAACACCATCACAAGCCAAGATCGGCACATTACAATAACGAGTCAACTCAAATCTAATTTCCTCGAAGAGAAAAAGGAGTGCTCATGAGCACAATCCAAAAACATAAACGCCGCAGTTCGCAAACACTGCCACTGGTTCTCGCAACCTCTGCAGCAGTGGTTAGCCTAACTGGCTGCGGTGGTGAAACAAACAATCTCGCCAGTGTGCGCGATGAATATAAAAATCTGGAAGATTGCAAAGAAGATTGGGGAAGCACAGATCCTTGCCAACCACAACCAGCACCACCGAATAGTAATGCGATAGCAAATACAGGCAACACCTCTGGTGGCTACATTTACAGCGGACGCTATTGGGGACCTAGTTATTACGAAGGGCAACGTGATGTCGCCCAACGCAATATTCTTGGTAGTCGCTTTACGGGTAGCGGTTCGCAATTGAGTGATCGTGCGGTCAGCCGCAGCATCACGCGCAGCGTCAGTCGCGGCGGATTTGGATCAAGCTCACGTGGCTTTTCTGGCGGAGGCTAAAGCACATGATTCGTGAATCATTAACGCCACGTTCGAACTGGCAACGACAATTCGAAGATCTGGGGTTTAGCTATCACTCAATTGATGGCTTGTACTGGGACGAACGCTACGCTTATCGCTTCAGCGCAGCACAAATTGACGTCTTAGAACAAGCAACCATAGACCTGCACCAAATGAGCCTGCAAGCTGTTGATCATGTCATTCGTCAAGGACAGATCGAACGCTTTGCGATCCCAGAAGCTTTCTGGTCACAAGTCGAAGAAAGCTGGCGCGACAAAGAATTTTCGCTATTCGGCCGTTTTGATTTAAGCTGGAACGGCACTGGTGCACCTAAAATGTTGGAGTACAACGCCGACACGCCAACTGGCTTGGTCGAGTCCTCAGTTGCGCAATGGTATTGGTTGCAAGATGTCCATCCCAACGCCGATCAATTTAATTCATTACACGAAAAGCTAATCGATCAATGGAAGAAGTTTGATGGCAAAGGTGTGTTGCATTTTGTCTGCGCAGATAGCGAAGAGGATATCGGCAATCTATCTTATTTGCGTGATACGGCAATTCAAGCTGGATTTGCGACCAAACAAAATAGCATTAGCGATCTGGGTTGGGACGAAGCAAATGCAGAATTAGTCGATGACAATGATGTAAAAATAGAGAACTTATTCAAGCTCTATCCTTGGGAATGGTTATGTCGAGAACAATTCGCCACCCATTTACTAAGCCGCCCTGCCCGCATCATAGAACCTGCATGGAAAATGCTTTTATCTAACAAAGCCATTTTGCCAGTGCTTTGGGAATTATTTCCCGATCACCCCAATCTATTGCCAGCCTACGCAGAAGCATGGCGCATTAGCGGCAATTTTGTGAAGAAACCTTTGCTATCACGCGAAGGAGAAAACATTTCCATCTATGCTGATGGCAATGTCATGCATACTGAAGGCGAATACGGACAAGAAGGATTTATCTATCAAGCCTATGCACCACAACCCAAATTTGATGATGGCATTACGCCTGCATATACCTCGATTGGTTCTTGGGTGGTTGGCGATGAGGCTGCAGGCATAGGCATACGAGAAGACGAAACTTTGATTACAAAAAATACCAGCCGCTTTGTCCCACATTATTTTATCGACTAATTTTTCGACTGAATTACACCATCAAACAAACATCTACTACGGATTAGAAAGTACATCATGAGCGCACAATTTTTAGCCTATGGCTTCCCTGCTTTTATAAGCCACTTTGGTTCGGCACTGGCATTTTTATTTGTCTTTATCGCGATTTATATTCGCATCACTCCCTACAAGGAAATTGCCTTAATCCGCGAAGGCAATACCGCCGCCTCGGCCAGCTTATCAGGCGCGGTTTTAGGTTATTGCATTGCCTTAGCATCCTCAGTTGCACATAGCGTCGATTTGCCTGATATGCTGATTTGGAGTGCGATTGCTTTGGTCATACAATTACTGGCCTTTGTCATTGCCCGGATTTTATTACCCGACCTCGTCAAGGATGTACCAAACAATAAGCTAGCATCTGGTATTTTCTTAGGCGCTTTGAGTTTAGGAATGGGCATACTGAACGCGGCCTGCCAATCTTATTGATTTAATCCTTTAAGCTAACCTATTCAAAAACATCTCATGTCTCGTTTTTTCTGCCCTCTTCCACTGACTATCGGCGCGCAAATTGATCTGCCTGCTGATACTGCTCATCATATTTTTGTATTACGTTTAAACATCGGTGAGCATGTCGAACTTTTTAATGGTGAGGGTGGTAGCTACCTAGCAACGCTCACATCGATCAACAAAAAACAGGTCAGTGCCGAAGTCAAAGTTTTTTTGCCAGAGGAAGTCGAATTAGCTTTCAATTTAAGCCTCGCGCAAGCATTACCAGAAGCGTCAAAAATGGATTGGATCATCGAAAAAGCCATCGAACTTGGCGTCAACCATATTCAACCGTTGGCGGCACAACGCAGCGTGGTTAAATTGAATCCAGAACGTGCGGAGAAGAAAAAACAGCACTGGCAAGGCATCATACAAAGCGCCACAGAACAATGCGGCCGTAAGCGCGTAGCCCATCTGGCTGAGCTGGTCGATGTGCAAAAATGGTTGATGCAACAGGATATGCACAAACGAATTCTGCTATCTCCACGTGCCGATCAGTCTTTGTTTGATTGGACCAGACATCATCCGGCGCAAGCATTGACCATCATGGTTGGACCTGAAGGCGGGTTCTCCGATAGTGAAGAGCAACTCGCGATCAAACAAGGCGCAATCATGTTGAGCATGGGACCACGCGTACTCAGAACAGAAACCGCCGGGCTCGCTGCAATTAGCGTCATCAGTGCTGCATGGGGCTGCATGTAAATACTCGATCAACATCAAATTATGCTATTAAATAAAAATATGAAAAACTACTTCTTACCTGCGCTACTTACTTTCTTCGTCGGACAAGCTAGCTTAGTGCAAGCGCAAGTCAAACAAGAAGCACCACTGGTCTCCATCTCTACACATGATGCGTTCTTCGATCAACTGCGCCAACTATGTGGCAAAGCTTTTGAAGGAAAAGTCGCTGTTGACAATCCAAAATCTGAAGGCTTCGAAGGAAGACTTGTGATGCACGTACGCAAATGTACCGATACGCAATTGCAGATTCCATTTCATGTAGGCGACAATCATTCGCGCACGTGGATCATTACAAAAACTGGCTCCGGCCTCTCACTCAAGCACGACCACCGCCACGCCGACGGTAGTCATGATGCACAAACTATGTATGGCGGACATACGCTGGATGCAGGCTGGAATAACGTACAATCCTTCCCTGCGGATCAGTATTCGAAAGAATTATTTGCTCGCTTAGGCGGTGCTCAGTCAATCACCAATGTTTGGCAAATATTTATTTATCCAACTAGTTTTAGTTATCGTTTAACACGGGAAGGACGTGAATTCCGAGTAAATTTCGATCTCACAAAGCCAGTTGGAATCCCTCAAACACCTTGGGGATATTGAGTCATCATGCCAACAAAAAGATATGGCTAACGACTAATTAATTATTTGCATATTTAGCCGTAGAAAAATTCCTTTACCCGTCACTTATACAGAAGCCATAAACGCGGAAACATTTCTTAATTAGCTTAACTTGGCACTTTGTTTCTTAAATAACAAAAGAAGTCACTTCAAGACAATACTGAAGGTTCAAATTCATTTCTTGAGAAGTCACCTAATTTCATCGCTATAATGCCTGTTTTAAGTCAATTTAATACGGACTAACTGCGATGAAATTCATAAAAAAAGATGCGTTATTGGCGAGTATAGTTTTAGGGCTTGCTCTCACACTCAGCGGCTGTAGTGGTGGTAATAATGAAGTCGAATCAAACTCTATTGCCTTAAGCAGTCCACCAAGTGCGGCGCCTGCCGATACAACCACTGTTGATGCATCTCGAAATGTGTATGCAATTAAGCGCAGTAGCTTAGGATTTTCGCTGGTAAACAAGGGTATCGCTGGTGGCGTAACGAATTTATCCTCAAGCCAAACCGTCATCAAATTCAATGACTTTACCGTCAATCTTTTAGCCGGGGATAAATCTAAAACGATTGCACGGCATGATTTAAATATGCTCATTGAGCTTTACATTGCCTTCTTTAATCGAGTACCAGATGCAGAAGGAATGATTTATTGGATAGAAACAATTAAGGCTGGTCGGACGATAGAGCAACTGGCTGACAATTTCTATACCGCTGCAATTGAAGCACCGGCAGACACGGGGTATTCGGCGAATATGAATACCGAAGAGTTTATACGGAAAATTTATAAAAACGTCTTGGGGCGCGATGAAGTCGATCAAGGTGGTCTTGAATACTGGTCCTCTGAAATCAATAGCGGTGGCAAATCTCGCGGAAATCTGATTCGTGACATTATCAATGCGGCTCATAGTTTTAAAAATGATACTGAGTACGGCTGGGTCGCGGATCTGCTAGATAACAAAGTGATCGTCGGCACTTACTTTTCTATCCAACAAGGTCTAAATTACAATACGCGAAGTGAGTCAATCACAAGGGGAATGAAAATCGCAGGCATGGTAAAACCGAACGATATCTCCGCTGCGATAAATGAAATCGGTATCACGGACAGCGCACTGGATTTAAGAAATCCACAGCCGATACCGCAAGTAACAATCAGTACTTCGATGGGAGATATTTTAGTTGAGCTTAATCCTGAGAAAGCGCCAATCACCGTCACTAATTTTTTACGTTATACCGATGTCGGATTTTATAGTAATAAAATTTTTCATCGTGTCATCAGTAACTTTATGATCCAAGGTGGTGGCTTTACCACAAGCCTTGTTCAATCTTCCACTTATGCACCAATACAGCTAGAGGTAAATAAGGGCCTGAGCAATGTGCGCGGTTCCATTGCAATGGCACGTACCAATGTATTTGATTCTGCAACGGCACAATTTTTCATCAATGTTGAGGACAATATTCTATTAGATACCAACGGTGGTGGTTATGCCGTCTTTGGACGTGTCATCGCTGGCATGGATATCGTCGACAAGATCAAAGTCGTACCAACCACCACATATGGGGGGCTAGAAAATCTGCCAACAACACCTGTGTTGATTGTATCTGTGACACGCGCCAACTAAGTACACGTTCATAGGAACACGGTGAATGAAAATCACTATAAGGGTACAGTGCACTCACGCTGTACCTTTTTTTCCAATAAACTGTAATTTACATGTGCACATATTGTTCGCATTTATTTAAAACGCTTATTTAAAAACGTTTTTATTTACATTAAGCGCAAGTGTCACATGAAACATCATGGGCTTAATCTATGTTGCATTTGATTCGCAGGGGATATAGGACAAGCATCAGATGGATTCTCAAAGTCAATTGACCTCAGCGGTTTTAGTCCAAGTTAATCGACCACAAATTAATGGTGTACTTTAAAACGCTAATACCACTTCTCGAAATGTGAATTTGTTTGAAGTTATCGAGAAATCAGAAAAATTTCAGAAGTTACTTCCCCCTCTGTTAAAACTGCCTCAGCCAAGTCAAACTTTCAAAATTTCGATGCAACTCGGGGACATCAGTTTTTTTCTATTCCTCCGCTTGATTTGTTACACTGCCGACTAATCAATCACCATCACAGCAGTACATGTGCAAACTTCCTCACAAAATTTGCACTATTCATCGAACAGGTATTTCACATGAATTCCCCATCGCCAGTAATCAACTGGATAGAAAATCAAGAAACACATAGCTTAATCTGGCATTCTGAAAACGGTAGCCCAGCACCCAAGCGAGTACAGATCGCAGACGACACCATGAACGCAGAAAGCGCCTATCGTTTGGCGTGTGAGGGAACCGCTTTGCTCTGGCGTGGTGATTTTCAGAATGCGAAAAACCTATTGCAAGCAATTGCGAGAAGAATCGATAAAAAACCTACAAAAGCAAAAAAGATTTCGGCACCGGCAACAATTGGCGCACAAATATTTCACTTACATCGACAGGCACAAGCACAACGAGCACGTGTATTAGCAATGCTCATTATCCCTGTTAACGCTGATTTCTCTATTCCTTTACGACGAGCACCTGATATCAAGCAAGCTTGTGACGAGGCTTATGGCAAAGTAGAACAAGCTTTTGCAGTTTCTTTACGCGAATTATTGGGCATCATTGGTGCCCATGAGTGGCGTAAGAATGGCGTGGAAATTCCTGCATTGAATGCAAAAATTCATCCTTATTACGGCGTATTTTCCCCAGTACGCGGTGAATACTTAGAATTATTAGCGAAAGCCCCACTACCTTCGACCACATTAGCCTTCGATATTGGTACTGGCACTGGCGTAATTGCAGCAGTATTGGCTAAGCGTGGCATCCAAAAAATCATCGCCACCGATCAAGATCCGCGCGCTTTAAGCTGCGCGGCTGACAATCTTCAAAGATTAGCGCTATCGGCACAGGTAGACTTAATCAGGGCGGACTTATTTCCTGAAGGACGTGCGCCGTTAATTGTGTGCAATCCCCCTTGGATTCCAGCCCGACCCAATGCGGCAATTGAACATGCAATTTATGACCCAGAGAGTCGTATGCTACGCAGTTTCCTGGCTGGAGTAGCAAATCATTTGGAGCCAACAGGAGAAGCATGGTTGATTATGTCTGATCTTGCCGAACACTTAGGCTTACGCAGTACACAAGATTTCTGGACATGGATAGACACCGGTGGTCTTAGTGTTATCGCTAAAATGGACATTCGTCCACAACATGCAAAAAGTCGCGATACAGACGACCCTTTACATCAAGCACGCAAGGCTGAGGTGACGTCACTATGGCGCTTAGGTTTAAAATGAAAAGCTACATTATCAAAATCATTTAACACCAGCTTGTAATCACTTTGACTCCTGAATTAGTTTGATTTCATTGATACCTCTTCCGATCACGAAGAAAGCTATCAATCTATTGCAGGACGGGTCGCAAACAACGAAAAAGCCGTCGATTTTGTCGACGGCTTTTTTGATCTAAACAATCTGATCCAAAGTCACAGGAGTAAATTGTCGCTATTAGACAGATACAAAATCACATCTGTCTAATTATTACTCGCTATAGACCGTCCACAGATTACTGCACTACCGCTTTTACACTTGCACCGCTTACTGCTGCATAAGCATTCACTAATAAGTAGTAAGTACCAGCCGCTGGTGCGCTGAATGTGATCGTTTCTGTATTCGTAGAACCGTCAGATTTCTTCGTGTAACTAGTAGTTGTAGGTGCCGTAGTCATACGCGCATACAAATCACCATCGCCAGTGCCGCCAGACAAAGTGAATGTCAAGCTTGTTTTGCCTGACGGAACCACGATACTGTAGACCTTAGATGCACTTTTCGCCAAAGCAACACTTTGAGCAACACCGCTTACCAAGACATTACCAGTTGGAGGCGTTGTGCCAGTTTGATAGCTAGCTACAATTGATGCACCACTTACTGCTGCATAGGCATTTGCCAATAAATGGTAAGTACCCGCTGTTGGCGCTGCAATAGTAATGGTTTCTGCATTTGTAGAACCATCAGATTTTGCCAAGTAAGAAGTCGTTGTTGGCGCAGAACCCAATTTCGTATACAGATCACCGTCACCAGTACCACCAGTCATTTTGAACGTCAAATTCGTCGCACCAGTTGGCACTACAAAAGTGTACGCCGCGCTTTGTCCGGTAGCAGCAGAGAAGGTTTTTGCGACATCTTTAGTCAACACACCACCGGTTGGAGGAGGCGTTGTACCACCACAGCCACCTGTGACACCAACGGAAGCAAATGCTGCAGTCACATCAGCCACCGCGTAACCACGATTGATCGCTGCTTTTTCTACACCGCATGCGCCTTGATTAAAGGTGCTGTTTGCAGTCCAATACAAACGATTCGCATCCGCCATAATTTCAAATGCTTTACGCACTGTCCAACCAGACTTAGTTGCCAACAGGTAAAAAGCTTTGTTAAAGACGCCGCTAGAATGATGAACATCCATGCTGCTTGTGAACTTACTTGCATGACCGATTGAGATACCGTCGAGTTCTGGATTATCCATATGGCGCATAGCACCAGAACCTTTTTTGATATCATCACCAACTTTAAAAGTACCTGTTCCGCGCATGTACCAAGAAGCCGCTTCACCAGCCATATCTGAAAACGCTTCGTTCATGCCACCAGACATACCTGAGTACACTAAGCCAGAGTTTTGTTCAGTAAAACCATGACTAACCTCATGCGCCGTCACACCCAAAGAGACTAATGGATGGAAAGTAGAACCACCATCACCATAGCTCATTGCGGAACCATCCCAGAATGCATTCTCATAGTTGTTACCGTAGTGAATACGCATTTGCAATTTGCCGGAGATCGGACGCAAGCCTAACCAGTCTTGGTACATGTTGAACACAACGTTGCCAAAAAAATGACCGTCGTTCAAAGGAGAGTATGCACCGTTGATTGTCTTAAATGTATTCGTTGGGCAAGTAAATTTATACAGAGTACCAGAACCAGATGTCGCATGGTTCATGTTGTAAGTATCCACGTTCGGACTAGTCATTTGACATGTGCTAGACACATTCAATGGACCGTAAGTGGAGCCGCTACCTGCTGGACCGTATGTATATTGGCCAATACGTTGGTTCCCGCCTGGGCCGCCAGCGTCCAAGTGCGTAATACCTTCCCACTGTTCCAACACCGCGCCAGTGTTGGCGTCAATCAGGGCATGTGGACGACTCGGCGTTCCGTCTGCAGCAATCGTGAGATAGGAAGTCAGATATACTAATTTAGCAACGCCATTTGATGCTTGCTTAACAAAAAGTTTTGTTTGTTCATTAGAAGTACCGCTAGCGCGTTTGGCATTTTTTAATAAACCAAGTGCTTGGGTAGCAGAGTACAAAGGCTTAACAGATGGGATATCATTTGTTAAGTTACTCAACATCGCACCGTGAAACGAACGAGCTGAAGATGAGACTATCGATTGCGTACTGTCTGCATGTTCAACAATCACTTCCCCCCAGACAGGCACACCTTGATGCAACTGCTCGTAACGAGTAACGACTTTGTTACCGTACTTTTGACTGCGTAAGGCTTTCAAATCACCTACATTCAAGCCCAACACTTCGTGTGCTCGGGCAGAAGCATTACTTGACGCCGATACAATTGACTTGTTTTTTGCGGAATTACTTGCGCCTGCACTCAAATCGATACGATCCGCAGCTGAGACACCAAACGATGCAGCCACCAACGCTGCCAAAATTGTTGGACGCAATACAGCTTCTAATTTCATACTTTTTTTCATCTTGTTCCCTACCTTCTAGTCGAAAAACTCCCTAAGTATTAATTTGACTAAAGCTTGTGACCTCAGTCCCCATTTTTATTGCCAAATTTTCTACAGCTATTATGGGTTGTAGTGGCAATACGCTCTTCTTATTTAAAATTGTCGCCAATTTCTACAATTTTTAGACAATTTGATGTGGCGAATGCAAGTAGAACAGAGCTGAGAGGTCTTGGAAACATGTTTAATTAATCATTAAAATAATTTAAAATATTTACACAAATACCACCACAGAATAATATTCAAGAAATACTTAAAAAAACGAAGAAAAAATCAAAAAAAGTGAATAAGCCGAAGTTTTTAAACTACGATTACATCTATTTTTATCACAGATATTTATACCAATTAATAGGAAGCAAAAAAACAACGTTGCAAGTGGTATTGTCGAATTTAAGTCGACATTGCATTTCCCGAAGGTAATAAATTTCCCATCCTCAATATTCCATGAAGTGGTATTAGACAAAAACAATTTACTAAAAAGAATAAAATCAAAAAGACATCGTTACAGTACAGTCAAATTAAAACTGAGCAAGATTCTATTTTTGATCTCGGTTTCGGCCTCTAAAACGCTAACGAAACACTTTTCGCGAAAGTAACAATCGTGTTGCCAGACATGGGTTCTACACACTTAAGGGGGATTTACTTAACCGCACTTACAAGTGCTTGTGGCTTGCAATATTCACAAAACCAATAAGAAAGACTGTTTGATCACCTCAAAGAAAAACGACCCAATCGAAAATTCGACCGGGTCGTCAAGATAAAACTAAATGGATATGCAACTTTTAAATTGGAAAACTTTCTTAACTAAACTACATCAGCCCATCCAGTGTCAATTTCCTGCATGTTAAAACTTTTTAGCGCTGCGCTACCGCATCAACGACACATAAAGCAGTCATATTAACAATACGACGAACTGTTGCTGATGATGTCAAAATATGTACAGGCTTTGCACAACCTAACAAAATTGGTCCGATGGCGATGTTATTACCAGCGGCGGTTTTCAATAAGTTATACGCGATGTTTGCCGCGTCAATATTTGGCATCACTAACAGATTTGCATCGCCTTTCAAGGTCGACCCTGGCATCATTTTTTGGCGATACTCAGAATCTAGCGCGGTGTCGCCATGCATTTCGCCATCGATTTCTAGATCTGGCGCATCGCGTTGAACGATCGCTAAGGCCGAACGCATTTTCTTGGCTGATTCGCTATTACTAGAACCAAAATTAGAATGCGACAGCAAAGCGGCTTTGGGCTGTATCCCGAAACGACGCATTTCTTCTGCCGCCAAAATTGTAATTTCTGCGATTTGCTCTGCCGTTGGATTCTCATTGATATGCGTATCCACCAACACCAGTTGACGATCAGGTAAAACCAGACCATTCATCGCTGCATACACGTTAACACCAGCGCGCTTGCCCAACACTTGATTAATGTAGAACAGGTGTAAGCTGCCAATCCCAAAGGTGCCACAAATCATGCCATCGGCATCGCCTTTATGCACCATCATGGAACCAATTAAAGTGTGACGACGGCGCATTTCTAATTTGGCGTATTGCTCAGTGATCCCTTGACGGCAAGTCATCTGATGATAGGTCTGCCAGTAATCACGATAGCGCGCATCCATCTCCGGATTAATCGCCTCAAAATCGATGCCCGCGCGCAAACGCAAACCAAATTTTTCTATACGTTTTTCAAGAATATGTGGACGTCCCACCAAAATCGGTTTCGCCAATTTTTCATCGACGACCACTTGCACCGCACGCAAGACACGTTCTTCTTCCCCTTCCGCGAACACGATGCGTTTGCGAGAATCTGGTGCTTTTTTCGCGATTTGGAATAATGGCTTCATGAAGGTACCGCTGTGGTACACAAATTGTTGCAATTTATCGCTGTAGGCTTGCATGTCTTGAATTGGACGGGCTGCGACACCGCATTCCTCCGCCGCTTTGGCAACCGCAGGCGCAATTTTAATCATCAAGCGTGGATCAAACGGCTTAGGAATTAAATACTCTGGGCCGAAAGATAAGTTAGAAATACCATATGCCGAAGCGACGACATCAGATTGTTCCGCTTGCGCCAAATCAGCAATCGCATGGACGACTGCAATTTCCATCTCACGCGTAATCGTAGTCGCACCGCAATCGAGAGCGCCACGGAAAATGTAGGGGAAACACAGGACATTATTTACTTGATTGGGAAAGTCAGAGCGACCCGTTGCCATCACAGCATCATCACGCACTGCTTTCACTTCTTCTGGCAAAATTTCTGGGGTTGGATTCGCGAGTGCAAGAATCAATGGACGTGCCGCCATTACTTTCACCATGTCTTGCTTCAATACGCCACCAGCAGACAAACCTAGGAAAATATCCGCATCGGCGATCACTTCTTTCAAACTACGAGCGGATGTTTCTTGCGCGAAGCGTTCTTTGTCAGGATCCATCAACTCGGCGCGTCCTTTATAGACGACACCGGCTAAATCGGTGACAAAAATGTTTTCAATCGGGAAACCAAGATCCACGATCAAATCTAAACATGCCAAGGCCGCAGCACCAGCACCAGAGACGACTAACTTACATTTTTTCAGATCTTTATTAACGACTTTCAGACCATTTAAGATCGCAGCACCTACAATGATTGCTGTTCCATGTTGATCATCGTGAAACACAGGAATTTTCATCTTGTCGCGTAATTTGCGTTCGATATAGAAGCATTCAGGTGCTTTAATATCTTCCAGATTAATGCCGCCAAAAGTTGGCTCTAGCGAAGCAATGATATCGACCAGTTTGTCTGGATCAGATTCATTGATCTCAATATCAAAGACATCAATCCCAGCAAACTTCTTAAATAGAACGCCCTTACCTTCCATCACTGGTTTGGATGCCAATGGACCGATATTCCCAAGTCCCAACACCGCGGTGCCATTAGTAATGACACCCACCAAATTTCCACGCGCTGTGTACTTAAAAGCCGCAGCTGGATCAGCCACAATTTCTTCGCAGGGAGACGCCACACCAGGTGAATAAGCAAGCGCCAGATCACGTTGATTCGTTAATTGTTTGGTGGGAGTGACACTGATTTTGCCCGGAGTCGGAAATTCGTGATACTCCAAAGCAGCTTGACGTAATTGTTGACGAAGTAATTCTTTTTGTTCTGGCGAATCCATGCGAGTCAATTCCTTCTTTATGCAAACTGATACAAACAAATAGGGGGTTAATGATTCTAGCAGACAGGCAACATTTGCTTCATACGTATTTATACGAGTTCTATGACTTTTTTGCATAAGTGATCTGAAAAACAGATGAATAGCCCATCATTCAATAGCTAAACACTATCATTCATCACAAATTCATTTGTTTGGTGCAATAAAATTAATTTAAAAACAAATGTATTCACCAACATGACGCATCGCGCATCAATAGAAATATGAAAAATAGCCAACAAATTTGCTTAATGATGTGAATTACAGTATTTTTTTGAAACTTAAATAAATTGCCTGAGTAAATATCAGCATTCCCAATGAATGCGATTTAGTATTCAATTTAGGCATCACAACATGTCAAAGCGAATTCATATGCAAGCTGCGCAGGCAATCAAAAAAGCAAGAAGAAAAACAAGCCAAACAATCAGCCTCAAGTTTGATGAATACGATATGCGACATTCTTCTGGACACGATACGATCAGTGCACAAGATAGACAAAGAGCTGTCACTCACTACGCCGATACGAGCGGCTTCTCATCAACGCGTTTAAAGTCAGTAAACTAATATGGCCAAACTACATAATCGGGAAGCTAGTCTTGATGCCTTGATTGCCGCCAGTGCAGATGAAGCTCAAATCGCAAATATGCTACACAATTCAACTTGGCGATTAGGTGAAGAAAAATCTTGGCATTTGGATCAAAATAGCGGACAGCTTTTACTGACTTTTGATGATGGAACTTTTGCTTTAGCGCCAGCGCAAGTGATTGGCACTTTTCACCACAAAGACAGCACATTTATGTGGGGCTGGGATCATCCATCCGTATTGCCTGCGTTGAAGCGCAATGCCATCACGGTGAGAGAATTCGGCAAAAAACAAAAAACCAAAGAACTCACCAAAGGCAATGTTCAATGTAGTGAACATCGAGCCTGGGAACTCACTGCCTTGGCGATGCGTTTGAATCAAGCCAAAGGTGCTTACAGAATAGAAGTTAAACCAGGCGTCAGCATGTTTTTAAACTTTGGTGAAGTTCAAATCGCCCAAGAAGCCGGATCTCTGTGACATTTTCAACCTGATTCGAAAAGCATTCGCTACAATGCGACATGCTCTCAGAATTTGATCTCATCAAACAATATTTCGTACAAAATTACGCTGCCGATTCTCGTATCGCATTGGGAATCGGTGACGACTGTGCGTTAATCAATCCCAGCCCCGGCATGCAGCTCGCGATCTCAAGCGACATGCTGGTATCTGGTCGTCACTTTTTCCCCGATGCAGATCCATACCATCTTGGTCACAAATGCCTCGCGGTGAATTTGTCTGATCTTGCAGCGATGGGAGCGAAGCCGCTGGCATTCACCTTAGCACTGTCACTGCCAGAAGCGAACCCAAATTGGCTTTTACCATTTTCCAAAGGCTTACTCGATCTCGCACAAACGCACCACTGCCGTTTGATAGGTGGAGATACCACGAAAGGACCGCTAAATATCTGCATTACCATCTTTGGCGAACTCCCTCCAGGTACTGCATTACGACGTGATGCAGCTCAAGTAGATGACGACATTTGGGTGTCAGGAACCTTAGGTGATGCACGGCTAGCGCTCGCCGCTTACTGGAAAGAGTTACCACTCTCCCCAGAGGATCATCGCCAAGCCGCAACCCGTATGCATACACCAACGCCACGCATCGAACTTGGGATTGCCTTGCGAGGAATCGCGCACGCAGCGCTCGACATATCAGATGGTTTAATCGGTGATCTCGGCCATATTCTAGAAAGCTCGAAACTAGGCGCCAGTTTATTTATCGATCGTTTGCCTGCCGGACCAGTACTTCGTCAACAATCACTTGAACAGCGCCGTACATTCACCTTGGCTGGTGGGGACGATTACGAACTCTGTTTTACCGCGCCAGTACATCAGCGTGAAGCCGTGATTGCAGCAGGCATAGCCAGCAACACAAATGTCACCCGGATTGGGAAAATTGAAGCCAATCAAGGTCTTCGTCTACTTGACGACAATCATCAAACGATAAAACTCTCGCTCCAAGCTTTTGATCACTTCACTTCAGCATAGACGACTACATTAACTGCCGCATTAACTGCCACTTCAGCCACGACATAAAACTATGGAAAGCAATCCACATCCCATTTTGAAACCAAGTGCTGCATTTATGTTGGCACATCCCGCACACTTTTTGTCACAAGGATTTGGCAGTGGCTTGTCGCCCATCATGCCAGGTACCGCAGGAACACTATTCGCTTGGCTGAGTTTTGCGGTATTGAGTGTACGTTGGCCGCATATTTTCACGCCGATGAACTGGGGAATTATTATTGTCCTAGGCTATTTTCTAGGTGTCTGGGCATGTGAGGTTACTGGAAAAAATCTTGGTGTCGCTGATCACGGCAGTATGGTGTGGGATGAGATTATCGCCTTCTGGTTAGTTTTGCTTTTTATCACGCCAGCACCTTTCATCACGCAATTGTGGGCCTTCATTGCATTTCGTTTTTTTGACATGGTCAAGCCACCTCCAATAGGCTATTTTGATCGTCAATTTAAAGGCGGATTTGGCGTCATGTTTGACGATATCGTTGCGGCTTTTTTTGCGCTGTTGGTATTTGCGCTATGGCGCGCATAAGCTATACAGAATATTCGATAAACATCAGGAACATGGTGAGCAAACAACATGTTTGCGTCTACGACAAAATCCCACCTTAAATTCCTACACAAAAATCACCGCAACAAAGTATCGAAGTGCTACAGTGTTTCTATGAACAACAGATCAAATTTATTGATCGACTCAACAGGAGACCATCATGAATGACATGCTAGACCTCGCAGAAAAAGTTGGCGAAGCACTCAAAGCAAAAAAACTTCTACTCTCCGTTGCAGAATCGTGCACAGGCGGTGGCGTCAGTTGTGCTTTGACTGAAATCGCTGGTTCCTCGGAATGGTTCGATTGTGGCTTTGTGCCCTATTCTAATTCTGCAAAATCCGAAATGCTCAACATCCCTGCTTCACTGATCGCCCAACACGGCGCTGTCAGTGAAGAGATCGCGGCGGCAATGGCAGAAGGTGCATTAGCCAATTCCGAAGCGCATGTTTCCTTATCCACGACAGGCATCGCAGGGCCAGGAGGGGCGGTTCCCGGTAAACCAGTTGGTACAGTATGTTTTGGTTGGCGTGTTGGCGGCGTCACCCATACTGAACGAAAAGTATTTAGTGGAGATCGTCATGCCGTACGCGAGCAAACTGTGGCGCATGCACTGACTAAGTTGTTACGTTATGTGGATGAAATTTAATTCTTAAAACACCCTTTGCCATTCCAGTACAGCAAAAAAAGGCGCGAAGAATTCTATCTACGCGCCTTTTGTTTTTTCTCCGAATGTCAATTAACGAAATTGGTTAATCGCATCCCGCGTTTCCAATGCAACCCGGCGTGCAGCCTGTGCATAGGTTTCATCAACCACAGGCTTGGCATACAAAATCGCCCTTGACGAATTAATCATCATGCCTGTGCCATTAGCGGTACGGCCAGCACGTACCGTTGACTCTACGTCTCCACCCTGCGCGCCAACGCCTGGGATCAACAAAGGCATATCACCAATCAAGGCACGCACTTGCGCGATTTCATTCGGAAATGTCGCCCCAACAACCAGCGAACATTGACCATTCGTATTCCATTTATCGGCGACCAATTGCGCTACGTGCTGGTACAAGGGCTTACCACCAACATCTAAAAATTGCAGATCAGAGCCGCCTGCATTCGAAGTACGACACAACACAATCGCACCACGATCTTTCCACTCTAAATACGGCGCAACCGAATCAAAACCCATGTAAGGATTCACCGTCACCGCATCGGCGTCATAGCGCTCAAAAGCTTCGCGCGCATACTGCTCAGCAGTAGTGCCAATATCACCGCGCTTGGCGTCCAAGATGATAGGAATATTTGGATAAGTCGTTTTGATATAACGGCAAATTGCTTCCAACTGATCCTCCGCGCGTAAAGCTGCGAAGTAGGCAATCTGCGGTTTGTAGCTACACGCCAAATCTGCAGTGGCATCAACAATCGCCTTGCAAAAGGCATAAATCGCATCAGGCTGACCTGTTAACTCAGCCGGAAATTTGTTCACATCAGGGTCTAAACCTACACATAACAAGGAGTTATTAGTGGTCCAAGAGTTGGAAAGTTTTTGCAAAAAAGTCACGTGAGTTCTCTTTGATTAGAAATGAGTTCGCGAACACGAGCTCAATAAAAAAGGGATAAAACCCGTAATCTCAACAGGTTTTTATCCCTCCATTATAAACCATGGCTTTTTCGTCCTAGGCAAGTTACAAAATCAGCATTGATTTAGAAAGCTGCAATCCCAGTTTGCGCACGTCCCAAAATCAAAGCATGAATATCGTGCGTACCTTCATAAGTATTCACCACTTCCAAATTCACCAAGTGACGTGCAATACCAAATTCGTCCGAAATCCCATTGCCGCCCAACATATCACGTGCAGTACGTGCAATATCCAGAGACTTGCCGCAAGAATTACGCTTCATGATCGAAGTGATTTCAACCGCGGCCGTGCCTTCATCTTTCATACGACCGAGACGCAAGCAGCCTTGCAGCGCTAGCGTAATTTCAGTCTGCATATCCGCAAGCTTTTTCTGCACTAACTGATTCGCCGCCAAAGGTCGTCCAAACTGAATCCTATCCATCGTGTATTGACGCGCGGTATGCCAGCAAAATTCAGCAGCGCCCAAAGCGCCCCAAGCAATACCGAAACGTGCAGAATTCAAGCAAGTAAATGGCCCTTTCAAACCTTCCACATGCGGCATCAGATTTTCTTCTGGCACGAACACTTCATCCATCACAATTTCACCAGTCACTGAAGCGCGCAACCCAACCTTGCCATGAATCGCTGGCGCAGACAAACCTTCCCAGCCTTTTTCTAGAATAAAACCACGAATACGACCATCATCGGTTTTTGCCCAAACGACAAACACGTCAGCGATCGGACTATTGGTAATCCACATTTTGGCACCGGTCAGCAAATAACCACCATCGACCGTCTTAGCACGCGTCACCATGCTACCGGGATCAGAGCCGTGATCTGGCTCAGTCAAACCAAAACAACCGATCCACTCGCCTGTCGCCAACTTAGGTAAATACTTACGCTTTTGCGCTTCGCTACCAAACTCATTAATCGGCACCATCACCAAGGAAGATTGCACACTCATCATAGAACGATAGCCAGAATCGATACGCTCTACTTCACGCGCGACCAAACCATAACAAACATAATTCAAACCTGCACCGCCATATTCAGCGGGAATCATCGAACCAAGTAAACCGAGCTCACCCATTTCACGGAAAATCGCAGGATCAGTCCGCTCATTGCGAAAGGCATCCAAAATCCGCGGTGCCAACTTTTCTTCGCAATACACACGCGCAGCCTCTTGTACCATACGCTCGTCGTCGCTCAATTGGGAACTCAGTAACAGTGGGTCTTCCCATTGAAATGATGCTTTTGCCATATTAGTCTCTCAAATTCTTGTGGTTTATCGTAACGTGATTGCGATCGGAATATTCCAAGGCAACGTCAACTCGTTATTAGAGCAACATGCTAACCTATTTAGCGCAAAGTGGAAATTTTAACTGTATCAATTTATTAACTGAAATTGACATAAATATGGGAAATTTGGTCCCTCCGACAAGAATCGAACTTGTATCCCACGCTTAGGAGGCATGTGCACTATCCATTGTGCTACGGAGAGACTTTCGGGCGGCTCGCAAAACCCTTGACTTTACTTATTGGGGCGCAATTCAGCGTTGGTTGTCCTCGCAATACTTGTGTATTGCTGCGGGAACCGCCTCGCCTTGCGTCCCGATGAAGAACTTTTCAAGCCGTCCTCGTTTCGTTAACGTCAATGTCAAACGAAGCCCACCATCTTACCTGACAGACCAACAACAATCAAATGCAATCCAAGCCAAACGATGAAACCAATTACAACTAGCGTACAATAGCGCCTTTCCTCGTTTTAAACGATCCTTAATTACCCGCATCGGCTCTCTTTAGCTCGGCAGAAGTTTTTTTATGGCAGTCATCTCTCTTAGTAACGCGCAACTGGCTTTTGGTCACGTTGCCCTCCTCGATCATGCAGAATTTTCCATTGAAACCTCAGAACGCGTGGGTTTAATTGGTCGTAATGGCACGGGCAAATCGTCTTTGCTTAAAATCATTGCAGGTAAATTTAAACTCGACGACGGCCTCTTGGTGATGCAACAAAACATCAAGATTGCTTATGTTGAGCAAGAACCGCAATTTGATCCGGATCAGTCGGTGTTTGACGCAGTCGCTTCTGGCTTAGGTGACTTACCAAAACTTTTGCAAGAGTATGAAGCGATCACTGGCCAATTTGGCGGTGATAACGACGACGCATTGATGGAGCGCATGCATGATATTCAAGTACAGCTCGATGCGGCCGACGCTTGGAGTTTAGGTAATACCGTTGAGACGACTTTAGAGAAGTTAAATTTATCCAAAGACGCGATCATGAGTACGCTGTCTGGCGGTATGAAAAAACGCGTGGCATTGGCTTGTGCTTTGGTCAGTGCGCCTGATGTTTTATTGCTCGATGAGCCGACCAATCATCTGGATTTTTCTTCGATTAAATGGTTAGAAGGCTTGTTGAAAGATTTCAAAGGCAGCGTCCTGTTCATTACCCATGATCGTAGCTTCCTCGACAATGTGACGACCCGTATTATCGAATTGGATCGCGGCAAGATCACTTCTTTCCCGGGCAACTTCACTACTTACCAAGTACGCAAAGAAGAACAATTAGAAATCGAAGAAGTCGAAGCAGCGAAGTTTGATAAGTTCTTGGCGCAAGAAGAGATCTGGATACGCAAAGGTGTGAAAGCCCGTCGCGTGCGTGATGAAGGCCGTGTTAAACGCCTAGAACAATTGCGTCTGCAACGTGCAGCGCGTCGTGATCAACAAGGTCAGGTTCGCCTTGATGTGACGACTGGTGAGCGCTCCGGCAAGATCGTGGCGGAACTCGAAAACGTCTGTAAGAGCTTTGGGCCTAAAAATATCGTCGATAATTTCTCCAGCATTATTATGCGTGGCGATAAGATCGGTTTGATCGGTCAAAATGGTGCAGGTAAAACGACTTTACTGAAAATGATTTTAGGTGAAGATCAACCTGACAGCGGCACAGTAAAGCAAGGTAGTAAATTGCAGATCGCTTACTTCGATCAGATGCGCACGCAACTGAATGAAGAAGTCAGCTTGGCAGAAACGATTTCACCAGGTAGCGATTTTGTCGAAATCAATGGTCAGCGTAAGCACGTCATGTCTTATCTCGGCGATTTCTTGTTCGCACCAGAACGTGCGCGTTCACCAGTTAAAACTTTGTCTGGTGGAGAGCGTAATCGCCTCTTATTAGCACGTTTGTTTGCCAAGCCAGCCAACGTCTTGGTGCTCGATGAGCCGACCAATGATCTCGATATCGATACCTTAGAATTATTAGAAGAACTGCTGGAGGATTACGATGGCACGGTGTTCTTGGTCAGCCATGACAGAACCTTCCTCGACAATGTGGTCACGCAGGTGATTGCGTCCGAAGGTGATGGCCTCTGGAAAGAATACATCGGCGGCTATACCGATTGGGAAACTTACAAAAACTCTCCAGCAGGCAAAGCAGTAGCAGCGCCAAGCAAACCGAAAAGTGATAACAAATCACCAGTCAGCAGCATGACTGCACCTGCGGTTAAAGCAGAAGCCAAGCCGAAAAAGCTCAGCTACAAAGAGCAAAAAGAATTGGATGAATTGCCGACTTTAATCAGCAATCTAGAAGCCGAACAAAAGACCATTTCTGAAAAACTCGCCGACGGTGATTTCTATAAAGACGCCACGCCGGACGCCATCAAAAAACTCAATGAACGCTTTGCCGAGATTGATGAGTTGCTGATGGCAGCATTAGAAAAGTGGGAAGCCATCGGCGGTTAAGACCATGCGATGTTAAACACCATAAAAAAGAGAAGCTCAATGGCTTCTCTTTTTTATGGTGGCAACGCTTAAATGTGCAAACAAATACTAACGCGAGACTTTTCTAAAATCGCGTAATCGAAATCCCATCACGAACAATGCGCTGAAATACACCAGCATACAAGCCACAATCAAACCTCCCATCAAGGCCGCTCGTATCCAACGATTACTTTGCATCGCCAACCAATCGACTTGCATGGATAATCCATAGCCGACCAAGCCCATTAGCAACAATGCCGCACCTAGCTTCATAAAAAACTTCAACCATCCTGCCGAAGGAATATACAACTCGCGCTTTCGCAAGCCCCGATAAAGCATTGCCGCATTGACGCATGCGCCCAAGCCTACCGATAAAGCCAAACCTGCCTGCTGGATGAAAGGCACAAACAACACGTTCATCAACTGCGTGATCAGCAAAACGATCATCGCGATCTTCACTGGCGTACGAATATCTTGTTGCGCATAAAAACCAGGTGCCAAAATTTTGACCAAAATTAAACCGGTTAGCCCCACGCCATAAGCGGCGACGGCTTTGGCCGTTTCATTCACCGCATGCGCATCAAATTTACCGTTGTGGAACAAGGTCGCGGTTAACGCATCTGACAAAGTGAGCAAACCAATCGCTGCTGGCAATGCCAACAAACAAGTTAAACGCAAACCCCAATCCAGCAAAGAAGAATATTCCGTCTTATCCGCATTCGCTTTGGCAGCAGACAAACTAGGCAGCAAAACCGTACCGAGCGCAACACCCAACATCGCAGAAGGAAATTCCATCAAGCGATCTGCAAAATTCAATTGAGAAGCGCTACCGTCAGGCATAAATGAAGCCCAGGTGGAATTGATCATGATACTAATTTGAGTGGCTGACACTGCCAACACCGCTGGCCCCATTTGTTTTAAAACCCGACGTACTTTAGGATCACGCAAGGCAAAAGCCGGATTCCAAGAAATTCGTGGCAACATGCCGATTTGTATCAAGGATGGAATTTGAATGGCTAACTGCAAAAGTCCGCCAACAAAGACAGCACATGCCAGCGCATAAATTTGTTTTTCTTTTCCAAACCAGGTTAAAGAAAAATACGCCGCGACGATGAAACAAAGATTGAGTAAAACGGGCGTGAAGGCCGGAATCTTAAAACGCCGCCAGGTATTCAAGATACCGCTAGACAACGCAACTAAAGACATGAAACCAATGTACGGAAACATGATGCGTGTGAGATTGACAGTCAAATCAAATTTTGGCGTTCCCAAAAAGCCCGAGGAGAACATCAATACCAAGACAGGGGCGCCAACCACGCCGATCACACAGGTCACTAACAAAGCCCAGACCAAGACGGTGGCGACATGATCGACCAACTCTTTTACTTCTGCATCCGAACTATTATTCCGATATTCAGCAAGAATCGGCACAAAGGCTTGCGAAAATGCCCCTTCTGCAAACAGTCGTCGAAAGAAATTAGGAATTTTAAATGCCTGCACATAAGCATCCATCATCGCGGTCGCGCCAAAATAAGCGCCAAACAAAACATCACGGATCAAGCCCGTGATACGCGACAACATAGTCATACTGCTAATTGCAGCCAGTGTTTTTAATAAGTTCATGGGGCGAGATTATAGCCTTTGCCCATGACAAAATTGAGTACTCAATACAAGAAACGCCAGCAATTCACGAGAAACTCGACATTTTTGCATTTACCGTCAAAACAATCTCTGCTATACTTTCGAGCTTCCCAAATGGCTTTAAGCAATTAAAGGCGTTTGACGAATTCGGAGAGATGGATGAGTGGTTTAAGTCACACGCCTGGAAAGCGTGCGTAGGTTCATAGCCTACCGGGGGTTCGAATCCCCCTTTCTCCGCCAGAATTTAAAAAGCCGCACAATTTCGATTGTGCGGCTTTTTTATTTTACACTTGCAGCTCAATTACCGCTTAGCCGCGACTTGGTATACCGCGTTTCGTTCACGTTTACCGACCGCCACAACGATCACAATTAGTTCATTGTCACGTACTTCGTACACTAATCGGTAACCAATGCTACGCAATTTAATCTTATAGCGATCTTTATGACCAGTTAGCTTTGAAGACGGTACGCGAGGATTTGTGAGGCGCTCAGTAAGCTTTGCTTTGAATTGCTCTCACGTGCTGCTATCAAGCTTACGCCATTCTTTCAATGCTTCGTCTAAAAAACCAAGCTCAAAGCTCATCAAGCTTCACCTTCACAATTGGCTGACCTTTGCGTGCTTCAGCAATCGCGTTGAGTTCTAGATCTTCCAAACGATCCATCAAAGCTTCATAGGCTTTTGCTGGAACACAGTAAAAAGCTGGCTCATTACGATTAAGGATTGCGACAGGCATGCCCTCGCCAGCAGCAACTGTCCCCATAGGATTCTTCTTAAGTTCTGAGACGCTTGCTGATGTTTCAGCTAGTATGAGATGGGGCATATAACACCTATAGGACTGTTTAGAGCACCAATATTAGCACCATTAACAGGTCTTAACAAGAATAACAAATGTGACTTCATTACCGTAAAAATCGCGCTAATAAGCAATGATGAACCCAATAAAATCAAACGCTTAGACAAATTCACGCACCACTGAAATGGTTCTCGAAATTAGACTAAGGCCATTTATTGCTGGCTCGCTTCATAACATAGCCACCCAAGCTCATAGCCTACCGGGGGTTCGAATCCCCCTTTCGAATTTGGAAAGCCGCACAATTCGTGCAAATCAACACTTGCATCACTCCCTTCAAAAGAATGAAAAAATATTTTCACTAACAAGAACCGATCCACATAATCTTGGTCTATGCACCGCGACAATGCCATAAATTTCAAACACACATTTACTGGCATAAATCCATGTTGAAATCAGAATAAATCGATTGAAAGACTTAAAAATATGCTTTATTTCAAATCATACAGAAAATAAAGGCAGTTCAATCCGTAGAAATAATTTTTCAAATCGCATCTTCGTTGACAAGCCATAATTTTGCATTCATGCTTGCCGCGCACTGCTTTTTTCTTAAAATCGCTTGATCAAACATAACATCTTAGACAATGAAAAAGACTCTCTTACGATCATTAGCGCTTGTTTGCGCGATGGCTTCTCCATTCGCTTTTGCGGATGTCAGTTATCAAATCAAAATCACCAATCCAGCGCAACATTTAGCAGAAGTGAAGATTGACTTCCCTGCTGTGTCTGGGAAAAGCTTGGATGTACAAATGCCGATTTGGCGTACAGGCCGCTACGAAATTCTGAACTTAGGCAAAAATGTACGTCAATTTGCGGCGACCAATGGCAAGGGTAAAGCGCTGGCATTTACCAAAACCGACAAAGGCACCTGGCAAGTAAAAACTCAACTAGGTGATACGGTGAAGATTTCTTATGAGATTTTTGCGAATGCATTGGGCGAGCGCACGCAGCACATTGATGACACGCACGCCTACCTTGATGCCAGCGGTGTCTTGATGTATGCGGCACCATTTCGTAGCCAACCTGTCAAAGTTAGTTTAGACACGCCCAAAAATTGGATCTCGCGTTCTGGCATGGATAAGGGCAATTGCGACAATTGTTTCGTCGCCAAAAACTACGATGTCTTAATTGATTCACCGATAGAAACTGGCGAACATGAATTTCACAGTTTTGATGTCGATGGCCACACGATTGAATTAGCGATCTGGGGTCGTGGCAATTATGATGGTAAAAAAATGGCTGGCGATTTAAAGAAGATCGTTGAAGGCGGCCGCAAATTATTTGGTCCGTATCCATTTAAGCGTTACTTATTTATCGTGCATGCGACTGATGGCGTTGGTGGTGCGACCGAGCATTTGAACTCCACCGTGATTCAAAAAAATCGTTGGGGTTTCTCACCTCGTAAAGAATATCTGGGTTTCTTGCGCACTGCTGCACATGAGTTCGTACACACGTGGAATGTCAAAGCCTATCGTCCAAAAGAGATGGTGCCTTACGAATATCAAAAAGAAAATTACACACGTTTACTGTGGATGGCAGAAGGCAATACCTCCTATTTTGAAGAGCTACTGACTTTACGCGCAGGCATACAAACGCGTGATGAATTTATGGAAGAATTATCGAAAGCGATGTTTGCTTACGAACACCAACCAGGTCGCTTCCAACAAAGCGCAGCTGAATCTAGCTTTGATGCATGGATAGACGCAGGTGGTGAACGCGCACGCAATGCCTCGGTCAACATCTACAGCAAAGGTATGTTGTTAGCCCATGCAATTGATATTGAAATCCGTCGTCAAACCAAAGGTGCGAAAGGTTTCGAGCATGTTCATCAATATTTATACCAACACCATACAGTTGATAAAGGTGGTTACACAGAAGCGGATGTGCGTACTGCACTCAAGACTGTCACAGGCAATGATTGGTCGGCTTGGTGGTCTAAGTACGTTGACAGCACAGGCGAGATTCCATTCACTGAACTACTGAATCACGTTGGTATGCGCTACGTCATCGAAGGCGGTAAAGACGATGAACAGAAAGAAGAATGGTTCACAGGCTGGCGCACTCGCGACACCAGCGATCATCCTGTGGTGATTGAAGTGGAACGTGATAGTCCAGCATGGAAGGCTGGCGTGGTGGCTGGTGATGTTTTGGTTGCGGCAAATGGTTTGCGTTTAACACCAAAAGATATCAACGACAAACTGTGGTTGATGCAACAGACTCCAATCAAACTGTCTGTTTTCCGTCGCGACGAATTGCGTGAAATCGCATTCACACCTAGCCGTCAAGTGAAAGGCAAAGCGAAAGTGAAAGCAGTTGATGCGGCCAACGATGAACAAAAAGCGCTCAATGCCGCTTGGTTGGGCGTCGCCTGGCCAGTCGCAAAACCAGCAGCTGCTGCTGCGGCAGGATCTGACAAAGCAAAAGAGTAATCTTTGAAATTGTGACCGCAATAAATTCGATCAACAAAAACGCCAGCAAATCGCTGGCGTTTTTGTTTGCTATGGCAGAACTTGCTGTCGCAAGAGAGTCGTATCAATGTCAACAGCAATTATTTTTGCTCAATCTTTGCTTCGAACAAAAGCTTGACCATCGGATCAAGACTGAGGGACTTGGGCGCTGACTGCATAGGGAATTTAAATTCGTTTATCTTGTTTTGGATACGCACAGTATGTAATTGAAATTGCGCAGCGCTGCCTTGCGTTGCAAATTCAAGCGGGAAATCAAATTGTGCTTGCGGTTGCAACTGCTCAATTTTTAACTGAAGCTCTTTCTTCAAACCATCGTACTTCCATTGCACAGCCAATTTAGGATACCCAGCCTGATACAGCCATTGTTGAAAGAATTTCGATAAATCCTTGCCTGACACCTGCTCCATCGAGGCCTGAAAATCTGCACTCATGGCATTCTTTCCTGCAAATTTTGCATAGTAATGGCGAATACCTTGCCAAAACAATTCATCACCCAATTCTTGTCGCAGCATATGCAAAACCCACCCCGCCTGCTCATAAGTATTCGGGCTCAAAACGTTTTTCGGATCTTCAATACTGACATCGACAATCGGTCGAACAACTTTTTGATGATAACGAATCACCTTGTCTCGATTTGCCAGTTGTTGCTTGACGAACCGTTCACGGCCATAAGTATGTTCAAGATACAGATTGGTGAAATATGTCGCGAATCCTTCGCTCAACCATACATGATGCCAATCATTTTCCGTCGCCGAGTTACCAAACCATTGATGCGCAATTTCGTGTGCGATTAACGCTTCTTGTTCGCCTTTGCCAGTGACAGAATTTTCGAAATAGAAAATGGTATTCGCGTTTTCTAAACCACCAAAACGCGTCTTTGATTGTACATTGGCGAGCTTTTTATAAGGATAGGGACCTATGTTTTTCTGAAAGTAATCCAAGGCTCGAACCGCCACGCTATAGTCATAAAATCCCTCAGATCTATTTTGTGGAAATACCCAACTGGTAATCGACACATCATTTAGCTTTGCACTTTCTTGCATTGCAAATCGGGCGACGCCAATGACCATTACTTTGACCGGAATTGCCACGTCTTCTCGCCAGTGGGTTAACTTACGCCCATCTGCTAGGCTACTCTCCTCGATCTTCAAGCCGTTGGCGACGACCGCATAATGATCGGGCGCAGAAACGATGAACTCAACCGCTGCTTTATCGCTTGGATGATCAACACTCGCCAGCCATTGCCGCCCTTGATCTGGCCAATTATCCGCAAAGAATACTCTGTCTCCATATTTATTTTTACTGATATGCAAACCTGAACGCGGCTCACCTTCATATTGAATCGCTAATTCCAATTCGCCTTTTGCAGTTGTCGTCTCAGGCAATTGAATTTTTAACTTATCCCCAAGCTGCTGATTGATCAGTTCTCTATTCGCTAAAGTAACGGCAGTAACGCGCATTCCTTTGCCGCTTGCATCAACGCCTCCCAAATCCAACACAATTTCGTTTACGCTCTGTAAACTGCGGATATTTACTAAGGCCTTCACTTTAATTTGCATATTTTGATCGTTTAAATCAATAAAGTACCGATACCGCTCAACATCGATCGCTGGATTTCGTACATAAAAGTCACGAGCAAAAGCTGAAGTGATTGCGCTCAGCAAAAATAGGAGGCTTACAATTTTTTTCATATCGAAATATCACCATTTAACAGAATTGCGAAAGCGCAATTCCTAAGGATTACAACAAAATTACTTGATTCAATCAGATTATACGAAACGAACTAAGGCAACATAGACAATACAACACAATAAAAAGTCCACAAAAGCTGAACTTTTTATATTCAGCCAAGCTCCAAGCATAGTAAAAAGACCTTTAAACAAATTCATACGCTGAGCATAAAGTAGAATCTGTTCAAATTTCACCTTTTTTCACAAGGTAGGACTTGTTTCCGCACCGCGTATCACATATTATTAATTTGAAGTTTGTAAAAACATCCACGTTCAGGGAGCTACTGATGGAAACTCGCCATAGCAGTAAACAGCCCGACTGGAATTCGCACAAATTGCGCGCTCTTTCGAATCGGCATGGTGCGATACAAGGTGGCAGAGCTAGTATCACTTTCTTTTCAGATACTGTCGGTGAAAACATCTTCTTATCAGATGATGATAATGACGACAATATTGTTTTCCTTACCGAGGGTGACGAAAACAGTTCAGATAAAGCAAGCATATCTCCCTGGAAAATTCTCATTGCGGACGATGACAACAATGTGCACGACACTACGGTGTTAGCGCTCAGCGGAGTTGAAATCCACGGAAAACCACTCGAATTTCTGCATGCTTTTTCAGCGAAAGAAGCACAAGAAGTCGCAGAAAATCATCCTGATACGTCTCTGATTCTTCTCGATGTGGTGATGGAAACCGTCGATGCAGGCTTAAAACTGGTCAATATCTTACGTGACGATTTATCACGAAAAAATTTGCGTATCGTATTAAGAACGGGGCAACCTGGGTATGCAAAAGAAAACATCATGGGAAACTATGCGATTGATGGCTATGCGACCAAATCTAAATTAACACGTTCCATTTTGATCAGCATGTTAAATGAAGTTTTGGATTCAGATACAGACAAAGATTCCTTGCCAAACTAAATCCAAAGCGACTATTGGCTTCTTCATGATGGCAAATTATCGATAGTAGAAAAATTAAAAAAGCCAGGAATTTCCTGGCTTTTCTTTACTCTGCATCAGGCTGATTAGCAGGTGCTGCTTGCTGAAACGCCGGTAACGCAAGACAGCGCTGATTTATTTCCAAAATGATTGGCATAGCACTCAAATCACATTGAAATCTCTGTGCATTATAAATCTGCGGTATCAGGAAGCATTCTGCTAACCCTGGCTGATCGCCAAAACAAAAATTGCCTCGTCGCGAATCGCTCTTCAATCGATCTTCGATCACCTGCAAACCAAGCTCGCACCAATGTCGATACCATGCATTTTTTTGTTCATCACTCGCGCCAAAGTTTGCGCTCAAATACTTCAAGATACGCAAATTATTGACGGGATGTATGTCGCAAGCAATCGACAAACACAAAGCACGGACATAAGCACGATCAGCGATATTTGTCGGCAACAAGGTCGGTGAAGAATACTTTTCTTCCAAATATTCAATGATGGCGAGTGATTGGCTCAATGCGATTTGATCACCCTCATGTTCATCAATCAATGCTGGCACAAGTCCTTCCGGATTAATCGATCGAAAAGACTCAGAAAACTGTTCACCGCCATTTTTGACTAAATGCACAGCCACTTGCTCGTAACTTAAACCTTTCAAGTTCAGCGCGATCCTCACTCGATAAGAGGCTGAGCTTCGAAAATAACCATATAACTGCATACTTATCCTTTTCAATACGTCTCAAATGATTGCTTACGCAAAATAGCTCGCATCAATTTTGCCCAACAATGCCTGCAATCGTGCGTTGCGCAAAGCACTTTGATGTACAGGCAAATCCAGCATTGTCATTAACAAGCTCTGTATCTGCTGCTGATCACCGCCGCTCTTGAGCGCTTGTTGTAAGACCTCCACTTGTTTCTTCAAACGCTCTCTCGCTAATTCGGCTGGGCTATCAATGCCCAGCAAAATTTCTAGATGCAAGCATAGCTCATCCCAACGAGACGCATTGTCACCCGTTTCCTGCGCAAACTGCGGCCATGCTTCTACCGCTAGATTCGTAGCACGTGCAAATCGTGATTGAATCACCTTACCCAACTTCGTTCCACGCAGTTGAATGGCTTCCCATTCTTGCTTCACTTGATCAATTTGTGACAAGTCGCCGCCTTGCATCAAGGTGAATTCTAACTTTTGACAAAGCGCCACTGCTTGTATGAATTGTTGGGATTTTTGCTGAAGTTCCTGCGTTTGCAGCGAATGCATTAGATCTTTCAAACGCGATAATTGGCTCTGAAATTCCTGTTCAATTTTCTGTTCATTCGCACGTGGCACATAACCTATCGATTTCCAATTGGTATTTGCCTTGTCGATCACGTTACGCAGTAGTGCGCGGTCGCTTGTATTCACATTTGCTAGTTCGTCACAAATAACTTGTTTTGCTTCAAGATTACTGAGTCGCTGCAAATCGGCAGATTCAGCAAACGCACGTTTTTTCTCAAACACACCATCACATGCAGCGCGAAAGCGCTCCCACAGCATCTGTTCATCTTTACGTGGCAATGGAACCGACGCTGCTTGCATTTGCCAGCGCTGCTGTATGCTACGCAACTGATCAATTGAAGACTTTTGCGCGCTATCCAAAGCAAGTACTTCCGCAATCATTTTCTCGCGAGACTGCACTTCTTCTGACTGTCTTTGCGCCAGTGGTGCTTTTAAAGAATTGAGGAGCTGATCAAAGTCTCGATCTAAACGCGCTTTTTCCTTACGATCTAACTGCCCTATCTTTTTCCAGCCTTGTTGCATCTCAAAGATCTTGGCATGCAAGGATTTCCAATCGTTCAGATTATTTAACGCTTGCTGAACATCGTTCGCGCATTTTGCCAGCAACGCTTCTGCCTGAGCCAAATTGCCTTTACGTAGCTCAGCTTGTGCTTGAAAGTGCTGCGCCGCTGGCGCATACACCACACTACAAGCAGCATCAAAGCGCAACCATAATTCTTTCGGCGCACCGCCACTACTATCCATTTGCCGCCATTGATCTCGCAGAGCCGAAACAGTTTCAACAATTTCCTGTGGGGTCAAACTTAAAGACGTCAACTGCTCAGCGGTCTTGATCAATTCGTCACGAGAAACATCGCCACTCCACTTTGCCAAAGACATCCAATGCGTCAGTTGATTTCGTGCCGCGATTAAACGCTCTTTCAAATCGGCACTTAACGAAGATCGCTGGTCAAATTGCTTAACATCGACATGCCGCAAATCGCGTTCAATCTGACGCGCCACATGCAATTTCCCCTCACCCAATGCATTTTCGAGCTGCGTGATGAATTGTTCAATTTGTGTCAAATCCATTTGCACAAACGGTGCGGCTTGCTTGCTTGATTTTGACTTAGTGACAGAATGCGCCTTCGTAGTCGAACGATCGGCATCAGAGGTATTCGTATGCTCGGTCGTCACGCCTTGCACCGTGTCGATTGCTACATTTTCTTGTTGCGGAGACGAATCAGGATCACTAAAAGCCGCCACTTGTTGCGACGCTTTGTACGTCGCTTCGAAATGATTTAATTTCTTTTGCGCATCAAGCAATAAATGCTTAGGCAGTCCACCTGCCAATGGATGATCGTGCGAGGTTTGCAGTAGGTTTTTCCATCGTTGCATCGCTGCTTCGTAGTCAAAAGATGCTTGTGATGCTTGTTGATCAATTTCTTGCATCAACTGTAAAAGCTCTCTTTGCAATGCGAGCTGTGCATTCATGCGTTGCTGCAATGCATTGCGCTTCGATTCAAAATCACGCGACATTTCTGCAGAAACGGCCTTTAGCTGAGCAAATTGCTTATCTAAATCAATCAACTGATTTGCCAAAACCAGCTCTTGAGACAACAAAGAATCAGCTTGCTGCAAAAGGCTCAAGGCCGCTTGTTGCGTTTGTTCCTGTGCTTGAATGTCATCAAGACGCGCCTGCATTAATTTGGCTGCGCGCTTATCAATATTGCGTACAAGCTGCAAAGCGCGTTCTAGATAAGCTGGTGTCACAATGGACTGCGCTGCAAGATAACGGCCATCTGCAAAATCACAGTCTGCTAGTAAGCTGAGCAATGCCTCTTCGTTGTTTAAGTTTGCATTAATTCTCTGAAGGTAAACTTGGCGTTCTTGCTCTTTAGTTTTTTGTTTATCCTCCACAAGTTGGTTTTTTTGCAGTATTTGTGCCGCAACTTGTTCTGTTGATGGGTTAACAGACTTTCGTGAAACTAATTTAGATAAAAATTCAAACATAACGATAATTTAGGATGTCTGCAAAGGGAGAAAACGATCATGATAACAAGACTTAGGATCATTCCGCAAAATTTGATCATGCAAACAAAGCAAGAAGATTTCAATTTAAGCCACGTAAACCCAGATTTTCCATTAGACACATCTACGGGGCGATTTGTGTGCTGACGGCGCATTTTTGACCACTCTTGCTGCTGTTCGTTGTCAATACCTAACTATTGACGCTTCATTCGCAACAAAACTGCCTCAAAAAGTGCATCCGCCATCATCACAAATCCGAATGGAAAATCTGGGTTAAACACTTCCAACTGAAACATCTTGTTGCAATTTCATCTTATGCCTGTGTCCTCCAGACGCACACGATTTCGTTATTGACCTACTTACTACGTAAAGGAGTCAATCATGACAATCACCCGCTTTAAGAATGTGCTGTTCAGTATGATCTGCATCTGCAGCGCGACGTTCAGTATCGCCGCGCAGGCAAGTGACCGTCACCATCATCGCTATGATCAACGTGAAGTAAGGCACCGAGGTCATCAGTCGACATATCAGCATATTTACTACCCGCACCACCGCGCGTATTTTTCACCGCACTCAAGAACCTGGTTCTGGCTTGAAGGTTCACGTTGGCACTCTGGCATTCGCTTGCCGATTGCGATCAATACCCATATCGGTGGAATTCCCATTCAACTAAGTACCGCAACACCCTATTACGAACACCGTTATATTGAACGTCGCTATCCTCGTCCTCACTATAGAATCAACGAGCGACCACATCGGCACGATTATCATCCTCGACACCACAATGGCAACCCAAGAAATTGGTAAATCTGCCGTCTGCAAAATCTGCCACCTTGAAAAATCCCCCCAATCAAAGTGGCAGATCAAATTCCAATGAAAGCCGCCTAGCAATGCTAGAATTCATCAGAATCTGCCGGTCTTTGTAAAGTGATCTGATGATAGGAATTCACTAGATTCTTGACTATCTCGCTTAATTACAACAATGTTTCATTTTCCAACGTAAAAATCATTACACTATTTACTTAGGAGATTTTTCATCATGAATAAGAAACATCGCTATGTTGAATTAAGCAAAATCAGTGTCGGCGCCATCTTGGCTGAAGACCTACTAGATAAACAAGGTCACGTCTTATTACCTGCTGGAACCGCATTAAGCGCAGCAATGCTCAAGGCAATGGCACATCATGAAATTCATCACCTGCCCTTATTGAACACAGATGAGGAAGAAACGCAGACAACAGAAAATCCTGTAGATAGCGCTGCGCAGGAGCAGCGATTGGATAGACTGCATCACATATTCCGACATATCACGAATGAAACCGCGCCAGAAAGTGCGACAGCAATCTTAAAAAATTATCTCGAATCTTATCGACGAGGAGACGCATAATGACGCCCTTGATTAACGATCCGAACGACGATCAAATTTCGATTGAAGAAGTCATCAATAAAATCAATGAGCTGCCTAGCATGCCAGAGATTGCGCGAGAAATGCTGAATGACTTGAATAACGAAGACATCAGCATGGAAAGTATCGTTGAGAAAGTCGCGTTGGACCAATCGCTCGCGGCAAAAGTCATTCAATTAGCGAATACATCGTATTACGGAAGTAATTCCAAAGTTGTGACGATTCAACAAGCGGTATCGATGCTGGGTACAAAAAATCTCAAGGATATGATTCGCGCCAGCATCTTCAATAAGCATCTACCAGTTCCACGTTGTCGAGGCTTTGATAACAAAGCGTTTTGGCGACACAATATGGCAACCGCAATCTGTGCTGAAGTGATTTCCCGAACCCTTCACCTCAAACATGATTTTGCCTTTACGGCAGGTCTGCTCCATGACATTGGACGCTTAGTGCTGGTGTCAAAATTTCCCAAACATTATGAGCAAGTGATTGACTGCGCCAAAGAAAATGACTGCGGCTTAATCGAGGCTGAACGCGCGGTTCTTGGCGTTGATCACGTCGGTGTTGGGCTCATTCTGGCTTTGCAATGGAATTTCTCAGATGTTATCCAAGATGCGATCCGTGGCCATCATGCTCCCGACGACCAGGAGCTTCATCCAATTGCTTCGATTATTCATGTCGCCAATGCCATCGTGCATGGCTTAGATCTGAGTGAAACCGAAGATGAGTTGGCACCACAAGTCTCGCAGTTTGCCTGGGATAATCTGGGTTTAGATGAAACCGCATATCATGCAATTTTTCACGAAACAGAACTTCGTTTCGAAGCGATGAATCAAATTCTTCAATAAACAAGGAATATTTAAAATCTGTGACAATATATTTGTCACTCATTCTTCCATTTACGCATAAAATAATGGATAACTATTGAACAACCCACCGCGTTACACTTGAGGCTACTTTGGAACATTTAAAGGATTTCAGACATACCCAATTCAAAGTAGGCGATATTCAACTTTTCAAAAACATTAACAAAGAAGAGCTCGCGAACATTAAACAGCAACTTGATGCTTGCTCAGTAGTCCGTGTCAAATCAGGAGAAATTGTCCTCGATAGTCAAAGCTCTGGTGCATGTTTATACATTGTCCTTTCTGGCACGCTCGCTCTCACATCCAATACCGCAAAACGACAACTTGAAAACTCTAGTATTCAATACTTTGCGGGGGAATGTGTAGGCGAGATTTCTGTTTTAGACGAAGAGGCAAGCACCGCGACGATCGCTGCTGTCACCGATGCCGAGCTGCTGTTAATTGATTCTGTCATCATGTGGCGCTTAATCGATGAATCAAATGGTGTCGCGCGCAATCTACTCCAACTACTGTCATTTCGCATCAGAACGACCAATGCGCAATTACGCAATCGACAAAAAGTCGGTGAATTTTATCGCCAGCTTTCCATGGTGGATGGTTTAACTGGATTACATAATCGTTCCTGGCTCAATACCCAACTTCCCGGGCTGATCGAGAACGCCCATGCAACTGAAACTGATCTCAGCATTATCATGGTTGATCTTGATCATTTTAAAAAATTCAACGACCAATTTGGTCATGTGATGGGAGATGAAGCTTTACAAGTCGCCGCCAAAGTTGTCAGCGCAGGCTTACGCCCCAGCGATTTTGCCGCGCGATATGGTGGCGAAGAGATGATTATCATTTTACCCAATACCAGCAAGGAATCTGCTCTGATCGTCGCAGAACGTCTGTGTGACAGAATTCGCCATGCACAAGTTTTCAAAGACAATGACCGAGCCTTACCGCACATCACAGCCTCACTTGGTCTGGCAACACTTGCTGAAGGTCAGGATGGTCTAGCGGTCATTTCCACTGCTGATGCAGCTTTATACCGAGCAAAAGAACGCGGCCGCAATCAAGTAGCGCTATAAAAAAAAGCGCATTTTTTAAAAATGCGCTTTTCACTTTCATACGCGATAGTATTAATTACTATCGCGCTTCATTCAAGCTTCTAAAAAATTAGAAGCGATGACGGATACCAAATTGGAAAACTTGGCCTGATTCACCTGGAAACTCGGTGAAACCACCTGATGCACTTGCGGCGCCTGGTGCGTATTGGCCATCATTTTGATTCTTGGTATAACCAACTACGGCATAAACATCCGTACGCTTAGACATATTGTAGTTATAACCTAAACCGTATTGTGTTACATCGCTGTTAGACAATGTTCGGTCATCTTGGAAGCTATATGAAGCCATGATACGACCATTACCCAACTTGTAATGCATACCTAAGCTGTAGCTATTAGCGTCGAGTTTAAAGTTCTTTGTAATATTCGTTCTGAAAATTGTCGTCCATGCCGCAATCACTGGAGCAGGTACACCACCAGCGCGCAAGCCTGGTGTGATTTCCAAATCCCAAGCATCGAAAAATACTGGCAACAAAATCGAATTTTCGTTGCGCATTGTTTGATAACCAGCAAATAATTTGAAGTCATCAAATGCATAAGAGCCGCCGACTGTGGTGGTTACCAAGCCAGTAGATCCATCCGTATTTGTGCCGCGATTATAGCCGACACCAACATCGAATCCGTTTGCTTTATAGCGTACATTACCCGCCATAAAATCTTTATCCAGTCCGATATAGCCGGAATTTTTAAAACCGTACATCAAAGAACCGCCAAAACCATTTGGCAATTCAATACGATATTGAACAGACTTATTGGAACGAATTGCCATACCAGCAGTTAACAAACCACCAGTACCACCGGTAATACCACCCCAACTACCCGCCATACCGCTTTCAAATGCATCAGCGGAATTAAACACCTCATATGCTGGGGTGTACATACGTCCAGCCAATACCGCACCAACAGGCGTAATCAAACCAACCATTGCCATACGATCAAACAAACCACCATCTGGACCACCGCCGCGCGACAAGATTAATGGGGAAGTTGCATTGACATTATATTTAGGCTGCAATGCAGAACGTACGCCAGCCAAAGTTTGAGCTGCTGCCCCCTTCAAAGCCGCGCTACCGAAATCAGGAAAATTCATCCCTTTCGTTAAAGCGTAGCCCTGATAATCACTCAAGTTACCTGTTTTGTTACTACCGGTGTCGACTTCAACACGCGCTTCCAAATTGAAGATCGCCTTGTATCCGCCACCCATGTCTTCAGTACCTTTGAAGCCGATACGAGAACCATCTGCAATACCACTGACCATCTTAGTCTGCGTATCTTTACCTAACTTACTTACCTGAATACCTGCATCCAAAATGCCGTACAAGGTTACATTGGTCTGGGCCAAAGCTGGCATCGCAAAGCATGCGCCCAATGCCATTGTCAAAAATTTCATTTTCATTTTTTTGTCTCCATATAGGTGCTTAAATCAATCCAAAACGAACGTACGTACTAATTTCATTTGTTAAAATATGACATTGATCTCAGCCCTTGTATAGGATCGAAGTTAAATTTGTAAAGCTTGTCGCAAATTTTACATACATAAATACCTAGCCTTATATTTCACAATACTCACCATAAAAATACTTGATTTTATCTATGAGAATTTGATAAAAACAGGCACCAATTTAAGGAATTCAAAACCTCAACATCGGGCGATTTTGGTTCTATTTTTTCGAGTACATATTCTAATTTTCAGTGTCGTTTAATTGCACCTTGCCTACCCCATTTTGAATTCAATGGCATATAGTGAAGCTCTCAAAAAGCACAAGCGTTCGTTTAGCAATAACTCATAATTAGTCAGGAGACAAAATGCGTCATTTAAAATATTCACTCACTCTTATAGCTGCTGCGGTTCTTGCCGGATGTGGTGGCAGCGGCGGCGGCAGCGCAACCGATCCTGCACCGAAAATTAAATTTACTTCACAAGTTGCTTTTGGCGATAGTCTGAGTGATGTGGGTACTTACAAAGTTGGCACAGTTGCTGCACTCGGCGGTGGTAAATACACCATCAACAGCGCGACTGCAAAAAATTGGACTGAAATCGTCGCTGCCGATTTGGGCTTGCCTGCACCATGCGCAGCGCAAACAGGTCTCGAAGGTTTGGCTTCTCAAGGTTTTAATGTCCCAGTAAAAAATAACTCTGGCTGCACAGGCTACGCACAAGGCGGCGCACGAGTAACCAACCCAGTTGGACCTGGCAATAAATTATTAGGTGGAAATAACGCAATTTTGGGACAAATGACAGTTCCTGTTGTTAAACAAATTCAAAATCATTTGGATGCGAATGGTGGTAAATTTTCAGGCACTGAAGTTGTATTTGTCAGCGGCGGCCCAAATGATGGCTTCATTCAAGCGAGCACTTTATCGGCAGCAGCAACAGCCGCTGCAACTGCCGCTGTGACAGCAGCAGTACCTGGTCAAATCCAAAAAGATATCGCAAGTGGCGTATGTAAGCCAACCGATGCTCAAGCAAGTAATTGTATTGCCGCAGCTGTTGCGACCTTAACACCAACAGTTGGTGCTCCGGCTGGTGCTGCTTATGCGAAAGCAAATGCGCAAACTTATGTTGATGCGATGGGTACAGCCGGTACAGAATTGGCTGGCTATGTCAACAACATGATTTTAGCGAAAGGGGCGAAATACGTTGTGGTCGTCAACATGCCGGATTTGAGCAAAACGCCAGACGCCTTGAAACAATCTGCTGATACACAAACTCTGTTAAACGGCATGACAGTCACGTTCAATGCGCGTTTATTAGCGGGCTTAGCGGGTAACGACAATGTCTTGTTTGTTGATCTGTTCACTCGCTTCCGCGATCACGCGGCTAATCCAAGTGCGTACGGTATTAGCAATGTCACGACACCAGCGTGTGACTTAACACCGGCAAAAAATCCTTTGGGATCTTCGTTGGTTTGTAGCGCGAACAACTTAATCGCTGGCGACACAAGCAAATACTATTTTGCCGACAACGTACATCCAACGCCACTTGGACAAGCTTTATTCGCTAGCTACATTTCAGACGAATTAGCCAAGCGTAAGTGGAAGTAATTTGAAGCGAAAATTACACTGACTTGATACAAAAAAACGGGAAGTTCACTTCCCGTTTTTTATGCCTATTTAAACAAACTTAGCATCAACTAATATCTGGTGCACTCACTTTTGGTATGTTCGGACTAACAAGTGATCGACACTCAACTTACCTGCACCAAATATCATCAAAGCTAACAACAACATACCCCAATAAAAATGGTCATTCAAAGCTGCAGGACATTCCAAGTTCCATAAAATAGGGTACGACGCTACCGCCATTACATTCACCAACAATAAACCAAATGCAGATAAGCGAGAGAGTAAACCCAGCAACAATAAGCTCGCAAATACCAACTCAGCACCAGTTCCTGCATAGGCAGCTAATTCAGGCGACAATAAGGGCACCTGATACTCTTCTTGAAAAAGTGAGATTGTCGATGACCAATCATCTAGCTTACTCAGGGCAGACTTAAGAAACTGCCAGGCAACAAACCCACGCAATCCCAAACTAAAAATATCGCTGCAGTACTTGTGCAACAAGGTATCCAACTGCATAGCCAGTTGATGCGCTTTTAAAAATTGCTTCATAGATGTCCAAAACGATCAAAGTAGAGTTGTTTAGTCGAACATCAATCGACAATCCTTACATATCTGCCTTATAAAAATCACTAAAAGCACCCGCTGCGAAACACTTTGTCAGAGTTGCAGCAACATCAAAATTTTTATCTAAGTCTAAGCCTGCATCTAAAGCTGCGGCCAAGGTTTGGCCTTGCTGCAATAGGGAAAGCACAACAAATTCCACCTGAGTAATCGCAGTGAGCTTAACGATCCAGTCGGGTCGGGTCACGAGTGCAAAACTAGCTGTCTCCAATACAAATTCAATTGACGATTCTTCTGCATCTAAGACCTGATCAAGGTGAGCTGCATAAACCTGAACTGCAGCACAATCAGACTGAAACAAGGATGCAGCTGGGTGCAATCGCAACGCGAATTCGGTTGCAGCAGGCCCGCACGTACTCAAAAAATGTTGCATGTCCAAATTTTCGGCATCCGCACTGTAGTAAGCACGATGTACTTGCCATTCTAATTGGGCAACAGCACTGAAATAAGGATAGGCTTTTACACTGCTTTCTTTGTGTAGAAAATCAGAGAAATATTGGCCGAATAGATTTAAGTCGCCAGACGAAGAGGGAAATTCTTGACCGTAAAGAATCGCGAGCTGGTCAAAGAATTCACTTCCAACTAACTGCTCAATGACTGGGAACGCATTGCGCAAAGAATTACTCCAAATCGCATGCAAATTGCCTCGATAAATTCCAGCACGTTCTGCCAAGAGTTCTGCGTCACCAACAAACAAGGGATCTGGTACTGAAATCTCCTCGGCCAACAACATGGCCGCGAAACGATGCTGGGTCAGTTCGAGTTCGTCATCCATACTTAGCACCATCAAGCTGTCGACAAGCGTTAATCTTTTTGGCTTCATTGAGTAATACTGACAACGCAGGTATCTGCGTATCCCACTCAATCAAAGTTGGAATAGAAGCACTCACGGTGCGACAAAGTTCTTGATATAAATCCCAGACAGCTGGGTCAACACAGCTTCCATGATCATCGATAACACTATGTGCTAATTTCGTATGCCCGGCTAAATGGACTTCACCGATAATATTGTGAGGTAATTGCGCAAAAGCAGTAATCGCCTGACGCGCATCTTCTTGATGATTACATTGATTAACGTAGAGATTATTCACATCCAATAAAATCCCGCACCCTGTACGCTGACTCAGCGCGATCAGAAACTCGGATTCAGACATGACGTCATCTGCAAAACGTAGGTACGTGGACACATTTTCGACCAGAATCTGACGCTGCAAAAAGCTCTGCATAAAATCAACACGCTCAGTGACTAATTTCAATGCTTGGTCTGAAAGCGTCAGTGGTAACAGATCATTCAAATGCCGGCCTGAAATACTACCCCAACATAAATGCTCTGAAACCAATGCGGGCTGCACTCTATCAATTAAACGCTTTAACTTGCGCAGATGTATTTCTTGTGCCGAATGAACCGAACCTAAACCTAGGCCGACACCATGTAAACTAATTGGATAGCGTTGTGCTAATTGATCCAAGACAAAAAGGTCGAAGCCGCCATCACCAAAATAGTTTTCGGAATGGACTTCGAGCCAGTCTATCTCTACCGGTTCATGAAGAAAATCACGATAGTGAGGGGTGCGCAAGCCTATGCCGTTACCGAAAAGTCGTTTCATAGGCTTGCAATAAAAATAGTCGGTGTAAGTTAAGCTTTGGGAGCTGCTAATTTACCACCCATTTTTTCACAAGTACCTGCAGGTACTTTCTTCCATTCATTTGGATCCATATCTTTTTTTGCCTGACCAGCACATGAATGACTGCCGCTCTTTGTTGCACAATCATTTTGACCTGCCTTCGCAATGCCATAGCATTTCTCAGTTTTTGCTGGTGCATCCATTTTTTTTGCGTCTTGTGCCATAACAGTTGCAGAACCCATCAAGCCAGCTAAAGCCACTGCGATCATCGCTTTATTACTCATTATCTTCTCCAAACAGTAAAATTAAATTTGTCTCAATAGATTTTATTGAGACACTAAACTAGACTACAAGCAGTAGTCGGCCAAACCACAAAATCCTTACAAACACTTTTTAAAAATGGATTATTTTTTGATTCTGCCTCGTTTTACACAACGAGTAAAGAATAAAAAACGGATCAAGAAATAGTGTATCCTGCCGATTTTATTGGCCGAATTCTGATTGGATAATTATGCAAGAAATCTCTTTCGCCGTAAGGGGTGAATACGTCGAGTTAAATCAACTGTTAAAGTTAGTTGGATTATGCGATAGCGGTGGCGCGGGCAAAGTCATTGTTGCCAGTGGTGACGTGATAGTCGATGGAAAGCAGGAGCTACGAAAAACCGCAAAAATTCGCCCAGGACAGCAAGTTAGTCTGGGCGATATCACGATTCGTGTTACGACTGAATAAATCTGTTTTTAGAAGCAACCGTGTATTAAACTTAGGCAGGCAGTGCGCTTGCCTTTTCTTTATCTCTGACCGCGATTTGATTAGTGATCATGAATTGCGCGAGCATATTATCCATCGTGTCTACATGATGTTCAAACCAGAGAGGCAACTCTTCTGCCAAGCTTTGTCCCAAATCATGTTCACCAGAAGCATATCGACGCCGCACTTCCTGCATAACCTGCAACACCGCATCATGCTCACCCTGATGACAACCAGCTGGTGGAAACGCAAAATCACGCATCCAATTATTTTCTTGTTCAAAGTGCTCAATAGAATGTGCAATCAAGGCATCTAAACGCTCTAAAAATGGAGTATCAGTCTCACTTAAAGATAATGCAGCGCAGAGCGTGACAAATTCTTGGTGCGTTTCATCCATTACTTCATGTTTTAAACTTAAGCGATCAGACCAAGCCCAATTTTGTGTCGACATATTTTTTCCTTTTTTTACGGCTTAGTTAAATCGTATTAATTTAATCAAGTTCGATAGTGAATTCATAGTGGACGCAATTATTACGCAACTCAAAAAAATTTGCTTGAACTAAGTCAAGATGGATGTTTTCGAAACCAAAATACAAATAAAAACAGCGCTAAAGAGCGCTGTTTAAATGATACTACTGAAGCTATTGAATCGAATTTACTACCCAGTTTTAATTGCAATTATTTTTGCAATATAAATGATAAGCTATGCAGTTGTATTAATATTACGACCCAAATTTGGCGGTAAATTAGGTACATTTGCACTCGAATTCGGGATAGCTTCAATCAATGCAGTTGCACTTTCCTCACTGACTTCAAGTGCTTTTTTCAACACGGCAATACTGACTTCTTGTCTTACACCGACATCAGCAATTGTGGTTGCAGATCTTGCAATTCCAGATACGTCCATGACAATTCTCCTTATCTACAACTTTGTTATCGGCTGAGATTAAGAGTTTCTTTAGGCCTTCCGAAAAAAAATTCAAAATAAAGTGCTCACATAAAAAAATCGATAGACCCTGAGTAATTTGAATTCGCTTTGCGTCGCACTTAGTTTGCACTTATTACACTGAAATAGCGCTGAAATAACGCTGCGATGCTAGTCCTTGTTGAATCCAACTGAGAATTGCTTGTTGATCGTTCAAGTTCAACCAACTAATTTCCTGATCGCAATCAACTGGCCTGTCCACATCAGAAGCAACCGCAATGATATTCGGGTCGTCCAGATAAATGGCTGGCTTTCCTAAGCTAGGCCGATAAATTTCCAACTTGCAGATGTTTGCCCACTTGTAGCCTTCAACCAAAACCAAATCAACTGGATCTAACTTAGACAACAATTCAGCTAGTTCGGGTTCTGACTTCGCCCTCAACTCATTCACGATCGCATAACGAAAAGGAGATGCCAACAATACTTGTGAGGCTCCTGCGTGACGCAGCTTGGCACTGTCTTTATGCGCGGGCTCCAGCGTAACGTCATGATGACTATGCTTCACGACGTTCACGGTTGTACCCAACTTCACTAACTCTGCGATTAGGTACTCAAGCAAAGTTGTCTTACCACTACCGGACCAGCCGACCACTCCTAAAATCGCTGCATACATAATGAAGCCCTTAAACATAAAAGGGAAAGTATACCGAAATACTTTCCCTTTTTTTACGCTCTTACTTGCTATTACTTACTCTTGCTGCGGCATACTTACTTCAAATCAAGAATGCATCCCAAAGAAACTTATCCACTATTTCTCAGCCCAGCCGCAATACCATTGATTGACAAGTGAATTCCGCGGCGTACACGTTCATCTTCGTCCCCCTGACGATAACGTTTCAATAACTCCACTTGTACGTGATTCAAAGGCGACAGATAAGGGAAACGATTGACGATAGAACGTTTGAGCAAGGGATTATCAGACAATAGATCATCGCGACCAGAAATCTGTTTCAGAACGGCGATAGTCAAAGCATGCTCCGCTTCTAGACGCGGGAAAATACGATTGCGCAATTCCTCGTCTTTGACCAATTGCGCATAACGACTCGCAATGCCTATGTCGCTCTTCGCCAAGACCATTTCCATATTCGACAACACCGTGGAGAAGAACGACCAGTCTTTAAACATCGCTTGTAAAGTCGGCAAACCATGTTGAGGATTCGCATCCAAATACTGCTTTACTGCACTACCGAAACCAAACCAGCCCGGCAACATTAAACGACATTGTGACCAACTAAATACCCAAGGAATCGCGCGCAAATCTTCAATAGCTGTCGACTTCTTACGCGATGCTGGACGGCTACCAATATTCAAACCAGCGATTTCAGAAATGACTGTCGATTCCCAGAAATACTGTTCAAAGCCATCCGTCTCATACACCATATTGCGATAGGCTTTGAAAGCGTTTTCGGACAAAGCTTCCATGGTTTTGAGGAACTCTGGACGTGGTGCCAATTCGGTATGCGCGAGCAAACTTGCTTCCATCGTTGCGGCTGCTAAGACTTCCAAATTACGACGCCCTACTTCGGGATTTGCATATTTTGCGGTGATAACTTCGCCTTGTTCTGTCAAACGAATCTGGCCTTGTACTGCACCTGCAGGTTGCGCCAAAATCGCTTGATAACTAGGACCGCCGCCGCGACCAACTGAACCGCCACGGCCATGGAACAAACGCAAACGCACTTGATGCTTAGCGAATATTTCGACCAGGTCAATTTCAGCTTTATACAATTCCCAGCCTGAAGTTAAGAAGCCGCCATCTTTATTACTATCGGAATAACCGAGCATGACTTCTTGGGCATTATTGCGACTCGCTAGCAAACGTGCATAAGCCGGAATGCCGAACAATCTATCCATCGCAGGTGCACTGTTTTGCAAATCGCCTATCGTTTCAAATAACGGAATGATATTCACATCGAGACGAGCTTCAGCCGGATGTAATAGACCAGATTCCTTCAACAACAAAGCGAGTTCCAACATATCGGAAACGCCATCCGTTTTCGAGATAATACAATTCGGCACCGCGCCTTTGCCGTAACGCTGTTGCGCAGTGCACGCGGCGCGATAAATAGCGAGCTCAGATTGTGTTTCATCTGAATACGTCAAGTACGGTGATGCTAATGGACGCGAAGAACTGATTTCGGCAATCAATACTTCTATACGCTGATCTTCATTGAGATCGAGATATTTCAATGACGGGTTCGCCGCTTGCAACAATTCGGCAACCACACGCTCATGTACGTCAGAGTTTTGACGCAAGTCGATAGGTGCAAGGTAGAAGCCAAACACGCGAACCGCACGACGCAAATGACGCAAACGCCCACGTGTAATACCTATCGAACCATTATCCGATAAAGATTGATGAATGATGTCGAGATCCGCGACTAATTCTTCAGCATTGGCATACGCATCGGCAATCCCGCATGGCGCGATCACGGGATCTAATCCTAGCAAGTTCTTAAACGTACTCGCCAAGCGCGCATACACGCCACTCACAGCCAAACGATATGGCTCATCTGCACGATGTGGTGAATGATCTGGCGAACGCTCAGAAAGTGCTACCAATTCAGGCGACACTTTCACCAGCAAAGTTGCCATCGACAATTGAGAACCTAGCGTATGTAATTCTTCCAAATAGAATTTGAATGCACGCGTGGATTGCATCGTTAGAGTTTTTTCTAAAACGCTGGCTGTGACAAAGGGATTACCATCACGATCACCACCTATCCAACTGCCTAAACGCATGAAGCTCGGCAACTCCGTCTTTTCAAAACGTTGATCTTTACTTGCTAGTAGATCTTCTAATCCTGCATACAAATGCGGCAACTCACGCAAGAATGTGTAATCGTAAAAACTCAAACCATTTTCGACTTCATCGAGCACCGACAATTTCGACATACGCAGCATACGGGTCTGCCACAAAGTTAACACCGCACGTTGCAATGCATCTTCGTTCGCACGTGATTCTTCAGGTGTCAATTGCATACGGTCACGTTCATCGAGCAAGCGCGTGATTACCATCTGGCAATTCAAAATACTCTTACGCTGCACTTCGGTTGGATGCGCAGTCAATACAGGACTAACCTCGGCGGTTTGAAAGAAAGTATTCAAATTCTCCGCACCATTCTCACTGGCAAAAAGTGTTTCGATCGTGTGCGCCAAGCTACCGCGACGTGGGGCAGAGCCAGCGATCAAGTGAGCGCGAGTACGGCGGATATGATGTTGATCTTCAGCCAGATTCACCAAATGCGAGAAATAACTAAAAGCGCGAATCAGGTGTGTGGTTTGATCGTTAGTTAAAGTATCGAGCGTATTTTCCAGCTCAGCACGAGCCGCGACATCTGCGTCGCGACGAAAACGAATCGAATTTTGACGTACGGTTTCAATCAGAGAAAATACTTCTTCACCATGTTGGTGTCTAACCGTGTCACCCAAAATGCGGCCAAGGCGGCGGATGTCTTCACGGAGGCTCTGGTCTTTATCGTCAGCGATATCGTTCATGATCGTGTTTTTCAGTAAATTCTAAAATGAAGGTAAAACGAGGGTAAATAAGGAAAACCGCAAGTGTAGGGGAAACCCGTGCACAAAAAAGTCAAAACATCTTAACAAAGCTCATAGCACTACGGCAGGTATATCAGCTTCGTTCAATATAAATCAAATACATATAGCTAAGTTCAAGGGTCATGACTGCTTAACGAATCTGCATCAACTCCATGACTTCTAAAGTTATCGTTCGCTGAATCATCTATCCCTAACTCGCTTACGAACATAGGTATATGCACAAGTTGAGACACGATGAATACTCCTTCCCCTTCAAGGGGAAGGCTGGGATGGGGATGGGTTTCGATCAAAAGTACAGCTTTACCAACGAAAACCCATCCCCTCCCTAACCCTCCCCTTGAAAGGGAGGGAACTTATAGCGTCGCTCAAGCTTGTATAGATACACCGTGGTTTGTTGGAGCGGGAACGTCATTCAACGATGCCGTTTGGTCAAAGCCTTTAACAAACCTTTGGTCGAACTATCGTATTCTTCTTTCACCGCTGTTGGATCTAGACTAATCAATTGCTGCGCGAGCGACTTACCTAATTCCACGCCCCATTGATCGAAAGCGTTGATATCCCAGATGACTGATTGCACAAACACTTTATGTTCGTACAAGGCAATCAAGGCGCCGAGTGAGCGTGGCGTTAATGAATCAAGCAACAAAGTTGAAGTTGGGCGATTGCCTTCGAAGACGCGCGGCGCTAACATTTTTTCTGGCAGATCACCGAGTTCAGCGCGCACTTCATCAATATTTTTTCCCCAAGCCATGGCTTTGGACTGTGCAAAACAGTTCGCCAACAGCGCTTGATTATGACCCGGCAAACCCGCGTCATCATCGGCGACTACGATAAAGTCGGTAGGAATAATCGTCGCGCCTTGATGTAGTAATTGGAAGTAAGCATGTTGACCGTTCGTACCCGCTTCACCAAACAGGATCGGTGAAGTCGTGTAGTCCACTCGCTGACCTTCGCGCGTCACCGACTTGCCGTTGCTTTCCATTTCTAGCTGCTGTAAGTAGGCTGGCAAGCGCGTCATCCGTTGGTGATACGGTGCGATCGACAAAGCCTGCAAGCCGAGGAAATTGATATTCCAAACACCGATCAAGGCCATCAAGACCGGCAAATTTTGTTCCAACGGTGCTTGCGCAAAGTGCAAATCCATCTCGTGCGCACCCGCCAACATTTCCTCAAAACGATCAGCGCCAACGTATAAAGCAATCGACAAACCAATCGCACTCCACATGGAGTAACGACCACCTGCCCAGTTCCAAAATGGGAATACGTTTTCTTCTGCGATACCAAAGGCTTTCGCCGCTTTGACATTCGTACTCAATGCGACGAAATGTTGGCGGATTTGATCTTCAGGGCATCCATGATTCAACATCCACTCACGTGCAGTGCGGGCATTGGTCAAGGTTTCCATCGTGGTGAAAGTCTTGGATGCGACCACGATCAAGGTTGTTTCTGGATCAGCGTTTTCCAAAGAATCGGCGACGTGACGACCATCGACATTCGAGACAAAATGCAGCGACAGATTTTTTTGTGACCACGGTGCTAATGCGATACAGGCCATTTGCGGTCCGAGATCCGAACCACCGATGCCGATATTGATAATCGTACGAATTGGTTTTCCGGTATAACCCAACCAACGACCTTCACGCACTGCATCGCTGAAGCTACGCATTTGTGCCAACACACTATGCACATCCGCCGCGATATTTTCACCGTTGAGCATGAATTTCTCGCCCTTAGGCAAACGCAATACCGTATGTAAGACAGCACGATTTTCGGTGTTATTAATCGCTTCGCCGCGCAACATCGCATCACGGCGAGACTCCACTTCTTGCTGACGCGCCAGTGCTAACAAATTGAGTTTCGCCGTGGTGTCCATGCGTTGCTTGGAATAGTCCAACAACATGCCACAAGCGGAAGCAGAAAAGTGTGTAAAGCGCTGCGGATCGGCGCGAAACAACTCTTTTAAGCTCGGCATATTATTCGCGCGTTGCTGTAACAAACACCACAATGGGGTACGAGAAACTGAGATAGCCATGATCTAGAAAAAACCTGTAAAAAAGTGATTTAAAATCCAAACCTCTCAACACAAAGACATAGAGATAGGAAGAAAAGTCGAAGAAAAAACGCACCAAATTTGTAATGCCGTTCAGTTAAGTTCAAAAAATCGAGGTGTCATCCCTGCGTAGGCAGGGATCCAGTGTCTTTGTGCTTTTACGACACTAGATTCCCGCCTTCGCGGGAATGACAGTTCGTAGGACAGGGCTTAACTAAACGGCATTACACTAAACTGTGATTTTCTCTTGCTTCTTCTCCTTTATCTCTGTGCCTCTGTGCCAAATGGTTTTAATTGATTATTTACCTGCCGCCGCAGCCTGCGCAGCCAATTGTCCAATTGCTGCCCAATCATTACTACCAATCAAATTCGCCGGACACATCCACGAGCCACCGACACACAAAACATTCGATTGCTGTAGCAAAGTCGGCGTAGCTTCCACCGTCACGCCGCCCGTCAAACAAAATTTCACATCCGGAAATGGACCGCCAAGTGCTTTTGCCATTTTGACGCTACCAACGATATCAGATGGGAACAGCTTCACCACGTTAAAACCATGTTCCAGTGCCAGCATCAAATCGCTCGCACCACCTACACCAGGGAAATACGGCAGACCAGATTCTGCAGCCGCTTTTGCCAACACGGGCGTGATGCCGGGGCTGATACCAAACGCCGCGCCAGTATTACGCACGGCATCCAGTTGCGCTGGCGTCAAAATCGTCCCGGCACCGACCGTCACTGTTGGGCAAGCCTTCACGACTTCGCGTAAAACCGCCATCGCATTCGGCGTGCGCAAAGTGATTTCGACGGCTGGCAAACCATTTTCAGCCAAGGTCGTCACGCAACGAATCGCTTGATCAACGTCATCTGTAACCAAAATAGGCAGCACACGTACTTGTGCCAGTTGAGAAATAATCGCGGCTGTCGTCATAGTCATCATGGTCTCACTTCAAAACGGTAAATTATTAAACTTCAAAATTATTAAAATCAAAAGCTTTGGCGCAGAGGTCGCAGAGAATAAATGCAATTTTGATCCAAATCTCCGCGCTCTCTGCGCCTCTGCGTCTAAAGTTTTTCTGCTCTAGTTATTCAAATAAACAAAGTCGAAGCACCATGCTCTGGCGATGTCACGACGCGGCGTTGCGCGACGAATAAATCTCTTCCATAGCCATAACTGCTGTCGATACTCACTGTCGGATTAGTGCGCGCCGCCCAAGTTGCTTCATCAACTAAAGCACGCAATTCACCGGTATGCACATTTAACTCGATCATGTCGCCATCTCGCACTTTGCCAAGTGGACCGCCTTGTGCAACTTCTGGACTCACATGCAAAGCCGCGGGAACTTTGCCGGATGCGCCTGACATACGGCCATCTGTTACCAAGGCGACTTTATAGCCAGCCGACATTAAGCTACCTAGCACTGGTGTGAAATGATGTAACTCCGGCATACCGTTCGCCTGTGGTCCTTGGAAGATCACGACCGCGACGAAATCTTGGTTGAGTTGCCCTGCTTTGTAGGCACCTACTAAGGCGTCTTGCGATTCAAATACTTTGGCTGGCGCACGCACTATCCAGGCCTCTTCTGGCACGGCAGACGCTTTGACAATCGCACGACCTAAGTTACCTTGCAACAAGCGCAGGCCACCTGTTGCGGCAAATGGTTCGTCGACATTGCGGACAACCGCAGGATCACTTGATCTTTCAGGATGGGCAATGAACGCCACTTTGCCATCTTGTAATTCTGGACGTGTCGTGTGCGATGCCAAACCTTGATCACCAAATACCGTCATGACATCCGCATGCATCAAGCCTTGCGATAATAATTCGCGGATCACGAATGTCGGACCGCCCGCATCTTCAAAGGCATTCACGTCTGCAGTACCGTTGGGATAAACGCGCGTCAATAATGGAATCACCGAGGACAATTCATCAAAATCTTGCCAGTCGATGATGATGCCTGCGGCACGAGCGACGGCGATCCAGTGAATCGTATGATTGGTAGAACCGCCAGTCGCCAACAAGGCGATCACCGCGTTCACGATAGTCTTTTCATTCACAACATGACCGATAGGACGATAATCACCACCTGCTTCGGTCAACTTCAATACTTGTTCAACCGCCGCATCCGTCAAAACATGACGCAGAGGGTCGGATGGATGCACAAATGCAGAGCCTGGCAGATGTAACCCCATCGCCTCTAACAACATTTGATTACTGTTTGCCGTGCCGTAGAACGTGCAGGTACCAGCACTATGATAGGCAGCGCTCTCCGCCGCCAACAATTCTTCTTTGGTCGCTTTACCTTGCGCATAACGTTCACGCACTGCTGCTTTTTCTTTATTCGACAAACCAGAACCCATAGGGCCTGCTGGAATAAAGACGGTCGGCAAATGACCGAATGCCAAAGCGCCGATCAATAAACCCGGCACAATTTTGTCGCAAATACCAAGACACAGAGTCGCATCGAATGCATCATGCGACAAAGCAATCGCCGTTGCTTGCGCAATCACATCACGTGAGAACAAAGATAATTCCATACCTGGACGACCTTGCGTCACGCCATCACACATCGCTGGCACGCCGCCAGCGACTTGGGCTGTCGCGTTGAATCGTAATGCCGCTTCTTTAATTTGATCAGGGTAAGTTGCGTAAGGCTGATGCGCCGATAACATATCGTTGTAAGCTGTCACGATACCGATATTCGGTTTCTGCGCCTGATTCAACCAGATTTTAGTCTTACTATCCGCCGCCGCATTCGCATGCGCCTGATTCGCACAAGATAAGCTGGCGCGACGCGGGCCACGGTTGCGCAGTTGTTCTAAGCGCACCAAGTATTCAGCACGCAAAATCTTGCTGCGTTCAGTAATGCGCTGCGTAACTGCATCAACTACTTTGTTGATTGCAACTTGATTTATATTTTGTCCAGAAGTCGTCATAGTTTTGTGGGTGTATCTAATTCGAATAACTGAAAGATAGCACAAAAACAGAAAAAAACTGTAACAAACTTTCAGAAAAGCGATATTTTTCCATTTAAAACATAAAAACCATCAAAAATATCGTAATGAAACTACATTTTTGAAGAAATATGGTTTAAGCTATGGCATAATTTATGGCGTTAAAAGTTCAATTCAAAACCCCTCAACGCAGAGACACCGAGACACTGAGGAAAAGCAAAACAGAGGAGTTCGTGGCTCGTTTCGCTTTTCTCCTTTTAAACTCTGCGCCTCTGTGTCTCGGCGTTGAGGGGTTTAAAAATGTTCATTAATTTCAACAAACGAAATTATTTTTCTAATTAGGATTAAACGGAGTCCACATGACTACTTTTGTATTGTTTGGCGGTACTGGCGATCTGGCAAAACGCAAGATCATTCCTGCACTGTACAGCGCGTTCGTCAATGGACGTCTTGATCCCGAATTTAGTTTTATCGGTGCTGCGCGTGAAGCACTCAGCGATGATGATTTCCGCACCCGCGTTGCGGCGAGCATAGAAACTTATGCGGCAAAAGCGAATGGCACGCCGGAACAATTAGCAGCCTTCTTGGCACTCACGGGTTACTCGAAAATTGATGCAAAAGTACCGGGTGATTTTGATGCATTGAAAGCGCGGGTCAATGCAGACACTACAAAAGCAAAATTATTCTATCTGGCGATCGGCCCTGACATTTTCATTCCAGTCGTCGAGCAATTATCTAAACATGGTCTGGTTGAAGGCAATGCCCGCGTTGTAGTCGAAAAACCTTTGGGTCGCGATGCAAAATCTGCCAAGGAAATCAATTCAGCTTTGCGCACTTATTTAAACGAAAATCAAATCTATCGTATCGACCATTACCTCGGTAAAGAAATGGTGCAGAATTTGTTTGCACTACGTTTTGCTAACTCTTTCCTTGAGCCTTTGTGGAACCGCAAATGGATACAAGACGTACAAATCTCCATCTCTGAACAAGTCGGCGTAGAAACCCGTGGTGATTTCTATGACAAAACAGGCGCATTGCGTGACATGGTGCAAAACCATTTATTGCAATTAGTTTCTATCGTCGCAATGGAACCGCCAGTCAATGCCAATCCTGATGCCATCCGTGATGAAAAAGTCAAAGTCTTACGTGCACTACGCAAATTCACTGCGGATGACGTAGCGAAGAAAACGGTACGTGGACAATATCGCGCTGGTGCGGTCGATGGCAAACCTGTCATTGGCTATCAACATGAACCTGGCGTACCAACTTCCAGCCGTGCCGAAACCTTTGTCGCCATTCGCGCTGAGATTGATAACTGGCGCTGGGCTGGCGTACCGTTCTACCTGCGTACAGGTAAGCGTATGGCAAGTCGCTGCGCTGAAATTACGATTAATTTCAAACCAATTCCGTATTCCATTTTCGGCAAAGGCCAAGGGCCACTTCGCTCAAATCGTCTGGTCATCACTTTGCAACCAGAAGAAAGCGTGCAATTGTTCATGAAGGCGAAAGAGCCGGGCGAAGGCATACGTTTATCCGATGTGGCTTTGAATTTGGATTTTGCTGAGGCATCAAATTTACGCCGCGTGGAATCGTATGAACGCTTATTGCTCGACGCATTGCATGGCGATCTGACTTTGTTTGTGCGTGATGATGAATTGGGCGCAGCATGGGAATGGATCGATCCGATTATGTCGGCTTGGGATAACGATGCCGAAGGTTTGAAATCCTATATCGCAGGCAGCTGGGGCCCAGCCGCAGCAAGTTATTTGTTAGCGCAACACGGAGCAGCGTGGGGCGAAGAGTATGTAGAAGGCTAAGCAGAACATGGACGCGGTGATGGAGACTATAGGACAACAAGTGAACAATCAGATTATTAATCCAAATATCGATGGAAATATTAATGGAAATGTTAATGCGCAATTTCGCCGTTTCGAGAATTTCGGCGAACTGACAAAATCACTGGTGAATGAGTGGGTAGATATAATCGATATTGCCGCCTCCGAAAATCGCCCTGCCGCATTTGCCTTAGCGGGCGGTTCAACACCGGCACCTGTATATCGCGAACTCGATCAAGCCTTGGCACAACGCACACCATCCGATGTGCGCTTGACCGCAACGGATGAACGCTGGGTCAATGATAATGATCCGCAAAGCAATGAAGGTTTGTTCAAAAAATGCCTGCCACTCAGCTATGGCAAACAGTGGAATCTGGTATCTTTAAAAAACGCAGCAAATACACCAGAAGTGGCGATGGAAGCCATCAACGAACGCCTGCATCAACAGTTACCAGGACGTTTTAGTGCGGTGCTATTGGGCATGGGGGCAGATGGTCATATCGCTTCCCTATTCCCCGGTGCTCCCGTGCAAGCTGATGGTTTGGATTGCCTCGCCGCAGTCCATCCGCAAACCCATCAAACGCGGATTTCACTATCCCTACCACGTTTATTACAAACAGAAAAAATCTGGCTAGTGATTACCGGCGACGAGAAGCGTCAGGTATTTGAAAGCGCATTAACGACAAGTCTGCCTATCACCAAGCTGCTAAAGCAGGCACAATGTCAGATTGAAGTTTTTTGGTGCCCTTAAATATAAAGACTGCTTTGGAAAGTCACTAGAGCCAAAACTTCACTGGAAGTGCCTACATGAGATCTAATGGTGTTCAGTTAAGCCCTACAAAATGAACGGTCATTCCCGCGAAGGCGGGAATCTAGTGTCTTTAAGCTGTTACGTCACTGGATTCCCGCCTTCGCGGGAACGACAAATTTTCAGCGTATCCGCTTAACTGAGCGGTGTTTCTTCAAAAGGCCGCTTTTTTAATAAACACGCATTCAATTTGACTTAATTCGCAACACAAAAACGTATAAGACAAAAGGCAATCACAACATGGTCAACGTACTTTCCACTAAAAACACCACGACCAATAATCCTCCTGAAAAAGGATTACTGGCACGCATACGCGTCGCCAGTACTGCACTAAGTCGCGCTGAGCGACAAGTCGCTGATTTCCTTTTACAGAAGCCACACGATGCTTTAGAGATGTCGATACGCGTGTTGGCACAAGTTTGTAATGTCAGCGAACCGACAGTTGCACGCTTTGCGCAATCCTTAGGTTTTGATGGTTTTAAGTCTTTTAAACTGGCATTTGCAAAAAGCTTGGCAACGGGAATTCCTTACTTACATCTGGATGTGAATCAGGCCGATCATGTGAAAGATGTTTTACCGAAAGTATTTGACCGCACAATTGCAGCGCTCATGGAAGCACGCAACACCGCCAACAGCGCGACCTTTGAAGCGGCGGTCAATCTGCTGGCGAGAGCACGTCGTATCGAATGCTACGGCCTCGGCTACTCGGGTGCATTAGCAATTGATGCGCAACTCAAATTCTTCCGTTTTGGGATTCCGACCACCGTATTTTGCGACGCGCATTTACAAGCGCAATCTGCAAGTTTGTTAAACAGTGACTGTTTGGTCGTCGCCTTTTCTCGCACCGGTCGCACCCGCGATTTAATTCGCAGCGTACAACTGGCCAAAGGCACTGGTGCCAAGGTCTTAGTCCTGTGCGCAAGCGGTGGCCCTTTAGCAGAATTAGCCGATGTACACATTAGCGTCGATGTGGAAGAAGATCCTGATATCTATACACCGATGACTTCACGTCTGGCGCACTTAACTTACATTGATGCATTAGCAGTTGCGGTCACACTATTACGTGGCCCGGCGGCGATTGACATGCTAGAACGTGCGAAAGCAAGCATTTCTGAGAAAAGATTGGTCTCAAAATTGGACGAGGCACTTTGATTGATTCTTTTTGCTGCAAGTTTCGATTACAACAAAGTCACAGAATTATTCAAAAATCATGCACTAGTACGGTAATTTCTGGCAAGCTATTCTTATCTTTAAAAAGGGCTAGCTTTTATGACACAACTCAGTCTGCTCCAAGTTACTGACAATCTCAAAGATCTACCTACCCTGCCAGCAGTCGTGATGGAGTTGCTGAATAATCTCGACCAAGAGGATACCGACATCTCCATCTTGGCGAAAAAAGTAACGCAAGATTTAGCGCTCACGGCAAAAACTTTGCGCTACGCAAATTCACCGTTTTACTCAACACTCATTAAGGTCACCACAATACAGCAAGCGATTTCTTTACTAGGTATGGAAACCGTCAAACAAATGGTATTGTCGGCTGCACTCTCTGGCTGTTTTCCAGAAAATAATTGCGAGGGATTTGATCACAAGGCTTTTTGGAAGCATTCCAACGCTGTCGCCTATGTTTCAAAATTAATCGCACGCCGAATGAATTTCAATGAAGATGTCGCATTCACCGCAGGTCTTCTACACGACATAGGCTTACTCGCATTAGTCACACTATTTCCCCAACATTTTGAACAAGTCATCGCTTATCGAAAATCTGGCCTGGCGACACAGTTTGAAGCGGAGAGAAAGATTCTGGGAATAGATCACGCCGCCGTTGGAGAAGCATTGGCGGTGGAGTGGAATTTTTCAGATGTGATGAAAAATGCGATCGCCGGACACCATCAACCAGATCAACCGGGTATAGGATTTCTAGCATCGATTATTCATGTTGCGGATGGCATTACCCATATGCTCAATCATCATGATGCACCGGCAACCCAAACTATTTCTGTTTCTATTGTGTCTTGGAATAGCTTAAACCTGGATCAAGCCTCACTTGACACTCTCATCGAAGAGGCTCGTATTAAGTTTAAAAAATTAGAGCAGACAGATTTATAAATGGGATATTGACCAACTTTTTTCAGCATTTAGGAAAATAGTTGAGATTATTTGCCTAAACGAATTCAATCATTTCGCTGATCTTGCAACAGCAATTCAGTCACCATAACTGCCTGTACTTTATCCGTTTTAAAAACCACGTTGAATTTTCGTGCCAGTTCATTTTGAAACTCAGTCATTCCCTCTTTACTGCGCAAACTCTCTAAATCGAGGGAAGTTAATTCTTTTCTGAACTGTTCGTTCAGTGCCGCCTTATTGTCCTTCAACCAATCATCGTCATCCTTACTCACCTGCACACTGACTGACAATCTCGCTACCAAACCTTGATCATTGACGACACTTTGTTTCAATTCAGAATAAGTTGAATTTGAAATGTTTCTATCCGCAACCCGACTAAGATAAATGTAGATTGCTACGCCCGCAAAAAATAGTAAAACGACGCTAGCTGCATAGATAGCGAAACGGTCCGAGGCAACTTTTTTCTTGTTCTGATTAACTTTGCTTATCGACATCGAAACCTCATTCTCAATTAGTCCGTCTTCGTATCCGATTTTTTAGGGGAATTGACTTGTATCTGCTCGCCATCAAATTGTTGAGGATTCTTACCTGTAAAGCCAGCATAGAACTGACGAATTAAAATCATATCCTCTTCAATGTTGCCGCAAGGATAGAACAATTTACCGACTCCGCCAATCTTTTCTTTAAAATCAACGTAAGCCAAACCCAAAGGCACACCTGCGCCGTGCGCAATATAATAAAAACCTGTTTTCCAACGTGTCACTTTGCCACGTGTTCCTTCGGGCGGAACAATCACAATGATCTTTTCATTTTGATTAAATGCTGCGATCGTCCCTTCCACTAAATTTCCAGATTGGGAACGGTCAACCGGAATCCCGCCCAGCCAACGCATAATCGCGCCAAAAAATGGGGGAAACAAACTCGACTTTCCCATCCAGTACACATCCAGGCGCAAAACAAAACAAAGCATCAAGGCAATCGGAAAATCCCAATTACTAGTATGTGGTGCAGCGATCAACACGCATTTTTGTACGTCAGCTGCTGTCCGGTCTACACGCCAGCCAAGCAGTCGTAAAATCAAGGCTGAAATCCAACGCATGATCGTGTTAATAATGGGTGTTTTAAAGATAGTGAAATGCATAAGGTGATCGCTTTTGAAGCGATATTGAAGCACTAGACTGGACTATTTAGCAACAGTCGCAGTCAAGCTTTTCAATATGTCGCTTGCGGTTTCAAGGTGAGGTTTTTTTATAATTATGTTGTCTTACTTTTTTGTACTTCTACACACCATTGAATCTGCGTCAACACAAACGCAGATTCAATTCGGTGATTTACTTCTTTGAGACCCAAGACAAAAGTTCATCCCATTGCGCCAGATCTTTTTCAACTTTAGAAGGTGCGACATCCCAAAGTGTCGCGCCGTGTGCTGCTAACTGAATGTAATTTTGCGTATCGCGCAAGTAACCTAACACGGGCAAACCAAGCTGAGTGACATAGTGAGCCAATTGATCAGCAGCTTTTGTACGCGCATTCACCCGCATTCCCAATACGCCGACTTCACACTTCTCATCACGTTTCGCCAATTTTTTCAGAAAATCTTCCGTCGCCAGAATATCGAACATGGATGCTTGTAAAGGCACCACCACTTTGTGAGCGATCTTCAAAATCGCATCGAGCTTATTGCCTTTAATTCCCGCAGGCGTATCAATCACGACATGACTCGTTCCCTTTGGTGGTTTGACGATGTTGCTGTCAGAAATTTCCCAACCTGCAATCGCTGGCAAATGTGCAGGACGCAAAGATAACCAAGCACGTGAAGAGTGTTGAGCATCGGCATCACCTAACATCACTTGATGTCCTTGTGAGGCAAAATACCCAGCAAGATTGGTTGAAAACGTGCTTTTACCAACGCCACCTTTAGGATTCATCACCGCGATCACTAGCATAGCTATTCCTTATCGACGAAAACAACAGGGTAAAGAAGTTATACAAACCAAAATGCTGCCTGTGAAACGACAGAATCCTTACGCAGCAGATGAATTGTCCAGATCAGGCACCAACAAAGCAAGATGTTCAGGCTCCAAATAACACCACTCGCCTTCTTGCAAACCAAGCTTAGCGAGTGTTAACTGGCCAATCGAAGTACGCGTTAAGGCAGCACAATGATTTCCCGCTGCCGCTAACATGCGTTTAACCTGATGGTATTTTCCTTGTTCCAACACAATTTGCAACTGAAATTCACCAAGCTGCACACAGCTTTGTGCAGCCAAAGGTGCCGGTTCATCATGCAATTGCACGCCAGACAATAGTTTTTGGACTAATTCATCTGTTACCGGCTCGGCGGTAGTCGCAACATACAACTTAGGAATATGTCGTTTGGGAGAAGATTGCGCATGAATAAATGGACCATCATCGGACATCAATAACATGCCCGTCGTATCATGGTCTAAACGCCCGACAGGCTGCACATCACGCCAACTTAATTGTTCTGGCAACAAAGTCAACACGCCAGGATGGTGCGAAGGTTTGCGCGAACACTCAAAATTTGCTGGTTTATTTAAACACAAATAAACATGTTCGCGATAAGTCCACTCTTCTTCAAAAATCGTGAACACCAGTCCCTGGGTTTCTATCAATTCTTTGTAGTTGTCATGGACTACGCCGTTGATAGTCACTTCACCATCTTCAATCAGTTCACGACAATATTTACGGGTACCGAAGCCCTGCGATTGCAGAATACGGTCAAACGATAATTTACTCATGGGAAAATGCTCAAAAAATGCAAGCCTGCATTTTACCTGCTAAGGATGCCGAGAAGCAAAAAAGCCTGCTGATGCAGGCTTTTTGAGAATGCAGAAAGTTGGCAATCAAACACCAAAAGGTGCATCAACTGCATAACTTTGTCCGGTAAACCACTTCGGCCCTTGTTCAGTCATGTAAAAATGATCTTCCAATCGAATACCAAATTCCCCGTCCAAACAAATCATCGGCTCATTACTAAAGCACATGCCTGCAGCTAGGGGAGTTTTATTGCCCCTCACCAAATAAGTCCATTCATGAATATCAAGACCTATTCCATGCCCAGTACGATGTGGCAAACCTGGCGTCTTATAACCAGGTCCCAACCCAGCAGCTTCTAGTACACGACGAGCCGCTGCATCAACTTCTTCACATGCCACACCAATTTGCGCCGCATCAAATGCCGCGGCCTGTGCGGCTTTTTCCAGATCCCACATACTGCGTTGACGCGCTGTTGGCTCTCCAAAAACATAGCTACGCGTGATATCAGAATGGTAGCGCTCTATCATACAGCCGGTATCAATCAATACCATATCGCCTTCTTTCAGATACTGAACACCATCAGGACCATGCGGAATCGAAGTCGGCAAACCAAAACTAACAATACAAAATGTCGAGCTACTGCCGCCGAATGCACGATGTGCTTGATTGATGAAATCAGCCACCTCGGTTGAAGAAATGCCCTCGCGTAGAATTTTGGCGGTTCGTCTTTGTACTTCAAGCGTGATGTTCTTCGCCGCCTGCATCAGCGCAATTTCATTGACCGACTTATGCATACGGCACTCAGCAGTAATCACCATGCCGTTCACAATGTCATAAGAAGACAAGGCTTGACGCAAACCATCGGCAATAAAAAATGGAGCAGCTTCATCCAAGGCGACCTTACCATGCACATTCTCGTCTTTGAGAATTTGCGCAACTAATGCATACGGACTTTCATCTTCTTCCCATAAGCGAATGTCTGCTTGAGCACCCAGTGTTTCGCGCAATTTGGAATCTTCAAATGCGGGACTCACAAAAATCAATTTGCCCGAGTTTGTCATGATGGCACCAACCAAACGCTCACTTTGATACCACGATAAGCCAGTGAAATAATACAAACTGGTACTAGCACTCAAAACTAATGCCGCAATGCCCTGCTGTTGCATCAAGACAGTCGCTTTATCTCGTCTTTGTTGACGCTCTTGATTGCTAATCGGGCGAACATGCGACAAGTCTTTCGCAATACTCGCCAATTCTGTTGCCGCATTTGAGCCACCGATTGAACGCATGATGTGTATCCTTTTGTGTTGATTCAGAAATGAAAACGCAATAAAGCCGAATGGCGATGACTGTAACAAATTATCCGTGATTGGTCTTGTAGTTGAGCCGATCAAGAATGACGAAATCGGCACAATAAAAAAGGCTTATCATTTTACTGACAAGCCTTTTTCACAAAGATGCTACAAAATTAAAAGCAAACTACATACGCGCTTTAATCAAGTTACCGATTTTTTCAATACCTTCATTAATTTTCTCTGGTGATACGGTCACAAAACTTAAACGGAAAGTATTCGTTTCTGCCTCATTCGCATAGAAAGGACCACCCGGAACAAATGCGACATTGTTCGCAATCGCATCCGCCAATAAGTCTTTGCTATGAATATGCTTAGGCAAGGTCGCCCAGATAAACATGCCGCCGATTGGCCGTGTCCATGTCACGCCCTCTGGGAAATGTTTCGTCATCGCCGCCAACATGACATCACATTGCGCGGAATAAAAACGACGAATACTTGGAATGTGCTCATCTAAGAAACCATCTTTAATCACTTCATATACGGCCATTTGCGTCAAGGTCGACGTATGCAAATCGGTCGCCTGCTTGGCTTGTTCCAATTTACGAATCAAGGGTACTGGTGCGACCATATAACCAAGACGGATGCCTGGGGTCAAAATTTTAGAGAACGAACCAAGATAGATAACCCCATTTGGGTTCATATTCAACAATTTCGGCAATGGCTCACCGCTGTAGCACAAGTCACCATAAGGATTGTCTTCAATCAATGGAATGCCCATGCGCGCGCAGGTTTCCACCAATTCTTTGCGACGTTCAACAGACAAAGTGCGGCCTGTCGGATTTTGGAAATTAGGTAAGGCATAGAACAATTTCGCGCCCTCACCTTTCGCTGCGACTGATGCAGGAACTACACCATTATCATCCATCTCAACTGAAACAAATTCTGGGCGATAAACAGAAAACGCCTGCAAAGCACCCAAGTAACTTGGCGTTTCCACCAAAATCTTACTACCTTCGTCGACTAACACTTTCGCCAACAAATCCAAACCTTGTTGCGAACCCGATACCATCATGATTTGATCTGCAGTAATTGTGCAATCCGCTGTCGATAAAGATTTAGCGATGAATTCACGCAAGGGCGCATAACCATCTGTTGTGCCGTATTGCAAGGCAGTCTTGCCATTTTCGGCCAAGACTTTATCGAATGCTGCGCGCATGCGATCAACCGGGAAAGTTTCAGGTGAAGGCAAACCGCCTGCAAAAGAAATGACTTCTGGACGCATCGTTACTTTAAGAATTTCACGAATTGCCGAGCTTTGTAACTGCTCCGCACGTTCAGAAAATTTCCACTCTATCGGTTTTAAATTTTGCAGGCTCATACTTGATTCATTTCAAAAAAAGAATTTCAAAACTATTGGTTTGCACAACACCACAAACATCCTATTCAGATTCGCTATTGCTAGCTCAGGCAATCTCAGCGATCATTTCGATCTCTACACACGCACCCAAAGGAATTTGTGCCACGCCAAATGCGGAACGCGCATGTTTACCCTGCTCACCAAATACTTCGCCGATCAACTCAGAAGCGCCATTGGTGACCAAATGCTGCTCGGTAAAATCGGCCGTTGAATTTACCAGACTCATTAACTTGACTATGCGTTTAACACGGGTCAAATCACCGCCACAAGCATCTTGCAAAGTCGCCAACAGATCGATCGCAATCGCACGTGCAGCTTCTTTACCCTCGGCGGTCTCCATATTTTTACCTAATTGTCCAACCCAAACCTTGCCATCTTTTTTTGCAATATGGCCAGACAAAAATACGGTGTTTCCCGTCTGTGCATGCATCACATAAGCCGCGGCAGGTGCGGCAACTGCTGGCAATTCAATATTCAAGGCTTTTAATTTTTCATAAACTGACATAGGGGTTCCTAAACAAAGTGATTCCGCAATTGCATCATTTTCAGCGGAGTGTACTCAAACGAAGACTGCCGACATTGTAAGGGGCAAGCGCTGGCAAGACCACTGTGGAATCTAAAAACAACTCAAATGTCGACAAGTTTGCTCGCTCTTTTGACTGAAACTTGATTAAAACTAAGTGATTAAGCCAATTCAGGTATTGAATTTTCATCAGCTTTGACATGTTTCAAGACCAAAGAAATACCACTAACTACGCTTCAATCTAGCATTTCATTATTTATATTTCATGCTATGCTAACCGCAAAAACCAATACAGTACCAATACAATTATAGAAATAGATTTCACACTGTCACGGTACTTTCGCCAATACAGAACCCGAGGTAATTTCATGCGATCCAGCTCTCAACTCACAATTGGCAATGTCGTATCACGCGATTCTGGCGGCTCACTGGTTGAGCAAATTGTGCGATCGGTTGCCTGTCGTATTGATGACAAACTCCTCAGAACCGGCTCACGCATGCCGTCAATACGGCAATTTGCCGACGAACAAAAGGTTTCACGCTTTACGGTCGTTGAAGCCTATGATCGCCTAGTCGCCAATGGTTATCTGGAATCGCGTCGAGGTTCTGGTTTTTTTGTGCGTGAACGAGCCTCTTTGATTAATACCAGTCACAATCCCACACAAGAAATTCCCAGCTCACAACAGCCTGATGTGGTGTGGCTGGTACGCAATATGCTGCGCCAGTTACCACCGCAAAAAATGCCCGGCTCGGGCCTCTTGCCGCATGAATGGTTAGATGGCGAATTAGTCGCTAATGGTCTGCGTGCGGTAAGTCGTTTAAACCAAAGCCTGCTTTTGCACTACGGCACGCAACAGGGCTTTCTGCCATTCCGTCAGCAATTACAGCTCAAACTGGCGGAATTAGAAATCGCCGCAGCGCCAGAACAAATCGTCACAACCAACGGCGTAACACAAGCATTGGATTTAGTTGCTCGTGAATTCACCCAACCCGGCGACACCATTTTTGTTGATGATCCCGCTTGGTTTCTGATGTTTGGCACCTTTGCCACGCTAGGAACAAAAGTAATCGGTATACCGCGACTGCACGATGGCCCTGACGTCGCTAAGTTAGCTGAACTGGCGGCTTTGCACAAACCCAAACTGTATATTATTCATTCGGTACTACACAATCCAACCTCCACCTCTCTTTCAGCAGCAAAAGCATTTCAGGTATTGAAAACTGCAGAACAACATGATTTTATGATTGTGGAAGATGATATCTATTGCGACATGCATCCAGGTTCCGCGGTACAAGCAGCGACACGTTTATCCGCCTTAGATCAATTAAATCGGGTGATTTATTTAGGCGGCTTTTCCAAGACGCTTGCTGCGAATCTTCGGGTGGGCTTTATCGCCACCTCTCGCGAGACAGCGATACGATTAGCGGATCGTAAAATGTTATCGACTTTGACAACCAATGAAATCAGTGAACGCGTAGTGCATAAAATTTTATCGGAAGGACATTATCGTAAGCACGTAGATCGCATTCGCAGCAAATTGGATAGTGCACGTGATGAGGTCACTAGTCGCGTCGAAAAAATAGGTATGCGAGTGCAGTACCGTACGCCTGCAGGCATGTTTCTATGGGTAGATACCGGAAAAGATACGATCGCCTTAACCGAAAAAGCATTAGAAAAAGGATTTCTGCTGGCGCCTGGCAGCTTATTCTCACCGCATCAATTACCGTCCACACATATGCGTCTGAACGTCGCAGCGATGGCTGATTCTGGCGTGTGGGATTTTTTAGAAAATGAACTTCAATAATACTAGATTGCTAATTGAGTCACTGATTGTGCGACTAATTGAGCAACTAAGTGAGCAGAAAATTTCAAATCAAGCTTATCACTTCAAGCAAATGCCATCGCCCCATGTCGTTCCACTGGCGCTGAATCAGAATGATTTGCGAGCTGCAAATCCGCTTCCGCACGATGGAGCAAAACTTCAACAGTATCGGTCTCCTGCATAGCCGCAATACCAACACGTGCCGTAATTTTGACTTCTTTACTCGCCGCTGTAATTGGCATCGCAGAAATCGTATGTAGCATCCTGTGCGCGATTCTTTCAGCGATTTCCGCCGTCGCCTCTGGTAACAAGACGACAAATTCTTCCGTGCCATATCTGGCCAAGATATCGTAATTGCGCGTTGCTCGCTGCATGCGTTTAACCACTTCGACCAACACCACATCCGCCGTACCCGCACCAAATTGCGAATTGATTTGTTTTAAGTGCTCAATATCAAAAATCAACACGGATAGCGTTTTTTGCAAGCGCAAATGACGCTGCATCTCATTTACCATCAAACGCATTAATTCACGACGATTCACCACGCCGGTAAGAGGATCGGTAATTTCTTTTCTTTGAAGTTCAAATTCTGCACTTAATAATTTCAAGCGAAGTTGATATAAATAATTGGCAAGCACTTGGCCGGTATAAGTGCTTAACAGTAGAATCGCCAATACCGTCAATTGATGCACTAATGAGGGGAAGATTTTTGTCAAACACAGAGCAGTAGCAACAAATAAATAAGCAAAAGCCAAGTGTTTCAGATATCCCACACGCAGAGGTAAAACTAAAGATGTAATCACACAAATCCACGCATCGATCACAAAATGACCAAGATAGCTCAATGGTGATAAAAAATTACTCATTAACTGAGAGATCATCACCAAACTAATCCAGTAAAACAAATGCTTTTCTAAGCGCGCCAAAGGCATCGCCCGCTGAATACTTCGCAACAGCCACCACGCGTATCCCCAAGCGAGCACACGCACGATACCAACCGTCAGAAAACTCTGTCCCAAGCCCAAAATAGAAAAGTCCATGTACAGCAATGGAAGGCTAAGCCACATCAAAATTCTTAGCACACGCTGTGACTGTATTTGGTCGGTTTTTTGGTACTGGGCACGAAGCTCCGCATCCGTCACGTATGGATAGGATGTCGCCATTTGCACTCCCCTTTTTTGATTCTTTTTTTATGTATATTCAGCCAAATCACCTGCGTTCTTGGTACATCACGTGCATGATTGAGCTTATGTTTAGTGTAGTAGTTGGCGGCACAAATTCAAACAAATTGACGCAAATTAACAAAAAATATCGCTTCCTATTCCGCAATTTGGCAAGATGGGCTCGATCTGATCAAAAAATCATCGCAATAGACATCGTTTTACTGCGAGAAGCGCGGGAATTAAGGGATAATAGTGGGGTGGTCGATGAAAATTTTTATCACATCGCTTTTCGCTTGAACAAATTCCCTTGTTCAGTCGACTGACTTCATTTTTACATCAACGAATAAATCAATTACCAAATGGACATGCATCTATACGACAACTGGGAACGTTCCCTACGCCCTTTCACTCCGATTCATCAAGATTGGGTAGGTCTGTATTGTTGCGGTCCAACAGTGTATGACTACGCGCACATTGGTAATTTACGCACCTATTTGTTTGAAGATGTATTACGACGCGCGCTTGAGCTAAATGGCTACAAGGTTCGTCACGTCGTCAACATCACCGATGTTGGTCACTTGGTGTCCGACGGTGATGACGGCGAAGATAAAATGGAAAAAGGTTCACGACGCACAGGCCAAACAGCGTGGGAAATTGCCGAGAAATATACGGTCGCATTTAAAGAAGATATCCAACGCTTGAATATTCTTGAACCAAAGATCTGGTGTAAAGCAACCGATCACATTGTTGAACAAATCGACTTCATCAGCATCATTGAGGAAAAAGGCTACACCTATCGCACCTCAGATGGCATTTACTTCGACACCTCAAAGCAAGACAATTACGGTTATCTGGCGCGCTTAAATCGCGAAGGTTTAGAAGCAGGAAAACGTGTTGAAATCGGTGAGAAGAAAAATCCAACCGATTTCGCACTCTGGAAATTTAGTCCTGAAGATAGCACCCGCCAAATGGAATGGGATAGTCCTTGGGGTCGTGGATTCCCTGGTTGGCACATCGAATGTTCAGCGATGTCGGCCAAATACTTAGAGCCGTGGTTTGATATTCATTGCGGTGGCGAAGACCACATTGCGATTCATCACAGTAACGAGATCGCGCAAAATCAGGCTTGCCATGGAACCCGTCTTGCTAACTTCTGGATGCATGGCTATTTTCTGCAAATCGATGCTGGCAAGATGTCGAAATCCAGTGGTGACTTTCTGCGCTTACAAACTTTAATTGATGAGAATATTGATCCGCTCGCTTACCGTTGGCTCTGCCTGTCGGCACACTACCGCAGTCAGCTCAACTTTAGTTGGGATTCATTAAAGGCATCGCAAACTGGTTTAAATCGCTTACGCGAAACTTATTACAGTTTCCCTGCTGGCGGCAACATCCATCAAGATTACGCGACTCGTTTTCAAACGGAAGTGAATCAAGATTTAAATCTGCCTAAAGCAATTGCGGTCATGTGGGAGATGTTGAAATCGACTATCAGCGATGCAGATAAAAAAGCCACGCTAGATTATTTTGATCAGATGCTAGGACTCAATTTAGCGGCATGGGAGCCAAAGAGAACGGAAATTCCTGCACACATTTTGGAACTGCTAGAGCTACGCAAAGTTGCGCGTCAAAATAAGGTATGGGCAGAATCAGATCGCTTGCGTGATGCGATTAAAGCAGAAGGGTTTGAAGTTGAAGATACCGCGGCGGGAATGATCGTTAAAGCAGCATCCTAATCATCAACGCAGGAGTTGTATCAAAAAAAATGGTGTGAAGAATAGATTTTCTTCACACCATTTTTTGTTTATGCTTATTTTGCAGGTCTGGTTTTATGAAACACCACCGGGCTCAACACAGTTGACGGCGGAGGTGATTTCAAGATATGTGGTTTCATCGTGCCCATCACATGCATCTCACATGGCTTACAATCAAAACGCAAGGTGATTTTTTCATCGCCATTGATCAAAGTCATAGGCTCTGCCTTCACCTGACCCTGCACTCCCGTGACGCCTTTTGCCTGCTTAGGACATAGGTTGAATGAAAAGCGCAAGCAATGCTTGGTGATCATCACTGGCACCTCACCTGCTTCCTCATGCGCCTCATAGGCAGCCGCAATCAACTGCACGCCATGCTTTTTATAAAACTGACTGGCTTTCTGATTATAGACATTCGCCAAATAAGTGAGTGTCGTCTCTGGATAAGCGACCAGCGGTTCTTGCGCTGCCTCACGCAAAGGACGTTGCCACATACGAATACGTGCTTGTTCATGCGCGCTGACTGCCTCACGTCGCAATGCATTCGCAATCGATACCGGGATGAACCATGCATGGCTGAGTTGGACGTTCAACTGTTCGAGATAAAACATCGAACTTCCCAGCTTTGCCAAATTTTCACGCAAGCCTGCTTCTACTTTATCGGCGTGTTGCGCAACTTCCAACTTAACGGCGATTGAAGTGCTGGTTGTAACACCATCCGCATCGCTTAAACTTAACACTAAACCCTGCGCATCATCCGTCACATTCATCCATAAACCCACTTTACGATCTGAGGATTTTTTGGTTAGCGCCATCTCCCATTGCTGATCGCGATTTCTGTGCACAGACATACCCACTTTCAGACTCGCAAATTCTGCCATCTTCTCATTTGGATGAACGCGCCAGATCGTGCCATTCTCATTTGTCTGTTTCTTTTCTACGGTATTCGCATGCACGCCGACCACTTCACGTTTATGCATGTAATTCAATCCGTCACCATTGGCGAGATCTTCATTGGTTTCCAACTCAAACCAATCCGGACCTAAACGTGTGACATAACCAATATGTAAGCCAACAAATTTTGGTGAATCAAACGCACCAATATTGTCTAAGCGGCCATTGGCGAAATAAGCGGTATGACCACGATGAAAAGTCTTATCAACATTCGGTGTAAAAGCAATTTGGGTATGACCGCTTGAGGCACGATAAAACTCCGGGCGACGCTCCAAGATTTCGTCAAGTAATAAACGATAATGGGCTGTGATGTTTTTTACATAGCCCATATCTTTATAACGACCTTCAATCTTTAAGGATTGAATACCCGCATCGAGCAAAGCTTCCAAATTGGCGCTTTGATCATTATCTTTCATCGACAGTAAATGCTTATCATACGCCACCACACGTCCTTCATTATCCGTCAAGGTATAAGGCAGACGACAAGCTTGCGAACAATCGCCGCGATTCGCACTGCGACCATCTTTGGCGTGTGAAATGTAACATTGACCAGAATAAGCAACGCACAAAGCACCGTGTACAAAATATTCAAGTGGTGTATTGGTTTGCGCCTTGATGGCTTTAATTTGCTCTATGGTCAGCTCACGTGCCAGCACCAATTGTGAAAAACCAGAGGCGCCAAGAAAATGCGCTTTCGCTGGCGTACGAATATCACATTGCGTACTCGCATGAATTTGAATCGGTGGAATATCTAATTCCATCACGCCCATATCTTGCACGATCAAGGCATCGACCCCAGCATCATAAAACTGTGTAATCAATTTTTGCGCTGGTTCTAATTCACTGTCGTGCAAAATGGTATTGAGGGTGACGAAAATTCTTGCATGATAGCGATGTGCAAACTCGACTAATTTGGCGATTTCGCTAATTTCATTACTGGCGTTATGACGCGCACCGAATGAAGGGCCGCCAATATAGACGGCATCTGCGCCATGCAAAATTGCTTCACGACCGATTTCCACAGTCTTTGCAGGCGAGAGTAATTCAATTTCATTGATACGTAGGGTCATGGTAACGCTGACATGTAGGCAAACATGCGAACAAAATAAAGGGATGGATTATAACGAAAAGCCAGATACCACGCTCGTTTTAAGCCAGATGATCAAGTTTCTGCTTGTTGATTTAACCACTCTTGTGCTTGTGCCAAGGTTGACTCCAACACCATCTCCATTTCAACAAATAAACGATCTGTCTCTTCGGATTGTGCTGATTTAATCGCGGTCTCCAATTCCCTGGACAACTCGACAAACGCGGTTGCCCCCAAGGTGCCCATAGAACCTCGCATGGTGTGAAATATGCGCGCGGCATCGTCCACCCTGTGTTCCTGCCAAGCCAGCAAGGCGGTATCAAACTGCTCGGGACTCTTCACAACCATATTTTGAATCAGGCCGACAAAGGTCGTTCGATAAGCTGGATTTCCCTCGCAAAATGCCATAAATCGATTGGGATCAAAGTAGGTCTGTTGCACATTTTCGTCTTGTACAAGAGGCGATTCACTCTCACTCTTGCGCCGAATTTCAAAACCACGTGAGCTCAAAAATCGCTCTAACGCTGTTTGCAACTCTGCACTTTCTAAGGGCTTACTCACATAATCATTCATTCCTGATTGCAGACAAATTTCTTTGTCACCATGCATCGCGGCTGCTGTCACTGCGATAATCTGCGGCTGTTGAATGTTGGCATTGCGGACGATTTTGGTGCTTTCTAAACCATCTAATACGGGCATATGCAAATCCATCCACACCACATCGAATCCTTGCCCGCTAGCGTCTGCCGCCAGAATTTGATCAACTGCATCACGTCCATCATTTGCGGTCTTTGCTTGATAACCTAAACGCTCCAACATCATTCCGGCCACTTTCCGATTAGTTGGATTATCATCCACAATCAGCATACGCAATGGAAAACGATTCCCGAGATTTGGCAAGCCTTGCCGACGTTCCAATTCCGCCTCATGCGCCAGTCGCTCACCCTGCTTTGAGACAAAAAGCAACTGAAGTAGCGCTTCGGTTAAATGTGATTCACGAACTGGCTTTAATAAATAAGTGTGCCCCAGTTGTTCAATTTCACGCTGATAGTTTTCATGCTGTTCTGTTGGTGTGATCAATGCCAGAATCGGCAGCTGCGACAGGGCTTCTGATTGATTGATTTGCGCAGTCAATTCAGAAATAGACAGCAGACTTTGATCCACATTCATGACCACTAAGTCGAACTTGGTTTCTGTGCTTTTAAAGATTTCCAACAATTGATCCGATTGCTGAACGATCTCAACATCCATTGCAAATTGCGTCAAACGTTGCTGCATAATCCGCGCACTATTTGCATTCTGATCAATCAGCAATACCTTCTTTCCCGCCATCGCTTTTAATTGTTCGCGCGCGGCCATATCACTGGTATTCGGATTCACTGTCGCTTCATCGAAATACGGCGTGGCCTGAATTTGTGCGGTAAAAACGCTGCCCTTATTTTCTTCGCTATGTACACGAACCCCACCGCCCATCAACTCAGCTAAACGGCGACTGATTGCCAGTCCGAGTCCAGTACCACCATACTTTCGTGTCGTTGCCGCATCAATTTGCGTAAATGCAGAAAATAAATGATCAATGCGGTCGGCAGGGATACCGATCCCACTATCTCGCACATGAATTTCCCAGCGATTTTCCATGTTCAAATCGGAATCAAATGCGTCATTGCCTGCTTTGCTCACTTGAACAATCACTTCCCCGCGTTCGGTAAACTTCACAGCATTACTCAGCAGATTCAAAACAATTTGTCGTACACGTGTCACATCGCCTAAGATAAATTTCGGTACGTCAGGATCAAACTCATAGAGAAGCTCGATCTTCTTTTGATTTGCAGCACTCGCTAACAAAGCAATACAATCCTCGATCATCTGCTGCAAAGAAAAGGGTTCACATTCCAAAGTCATTTTTCCTGATTCAATTTTTGAAAAATCTAAAATATCGTTAATGATCGTCAATAAAGCATCGCCCGATGAACGTATGGTGTCGACATAATCGCGCTGCGCTGGAGTCAACGAAGTCCCCGATAATAAATCCGTCATACCAATGACACCATTCATTGGCGTTCGTATCTCATGACTCATCGTCGCTAAAAATGCGGCTTTGGCATGTGCCGCTTGCAGTGCTTGTTCGGTCTGGTGCTCAAGATCACTAGTTCGTTCATGAACCCGTTTTTCCAACTCAGCATTTTGCGCCAGCAAGGCATTGCGAGATTGTTGAAGAGCACTCGCCGCGTTTCCTAATTCGTCGCTAATTTGTTTAAATTCGACGAAATTCGTTCGAATGACTTCAGACTCCAAACCGCCATGTCCCAGCTTATCTGCTGCACGGGCAATAGCAGCAATGCTGCTATTTAAACGACTCGCAAACCAGATTCCAAATGCAGAAGCAATCAATGCCAATACAATGGCTAAAGCGAGGGTACGTTGTCCCTTTTGTTTAATCACATAATTGAAATCATCAGCTGGCACGGCAATCACCAAGCGCCAATCTGGAAAATTCAGATCTTCGCGCTGATGCTGTACCAGCGCATCAGAGGTCGCACTCACACCTTGATTTAACACGAGCGCGTGAGCCAAATGTGTCTGCCCGTTCAATTCAAATTGATAGCTTTCGCAAATCCCGGCTAATTTACAAGGATTACTGCCATTTTTCGCGCCTTTATCCGATGCAATTCGAGCACTCGATTTAACGCGCTCGGGCAAAAATCGCATGGCATTTCGAATCAAAGAAGAATTTGCTTCTAAAGCAGCGACCCGTGGTACGTCTGGTGATCCCAGTAACATCGTGTCCACCGAAGTTGCTACCAAATCACCGCGATTATCGACAATAAATGCAATCGCATTTGGACTAATTTCAAGATTATGTAATGAAGTGCTCAATAAATTAAACGATACATCGAGTGCCAGCACTCCAATGATTTCACGCTTGGCATTTCGAACCACGGTCGAATGCGCGACTTGTAATTGATTGCGCGAAAATGAACGGTACACATCAGTCCAGGCACGCCCATCTCTCGCTTGTCCGTTCTTATCTGCTGCCGCTAATGCAGAAATAAACCAAGGACGAGAACTAGCCACATATGGGCGCGTTTCTTGTCCGATTTTCATGCTCCTATCTAATGGATAAGCACTGCGGAAACGTTGACGAAAATCACCTTCTTTCTCTTGCAACAAAACTTCTGGCAATTCTTCTTCATCGTACACGTTAATCGCGCGATAGCCATCTCGCAGCGATGCAAAGCCCAAAAACTTCACCAAGCGACTACCCCGCATTGCGCCCCAAGCGACTTCTTCAAAACGATCCATGCTAGTGAAATGTCGAGGGTCAGGCATCCCAGCTGTGCTGCCGTCGTGACTAGAAAAATAATTTAGCAAGCGTGCAGGTTCCGCCAAATCTGCATCGGCTGCATCACTGGCACGCAAACTGGCTTGAACCATCACGGCATTGGCAGCATCAATGGCTGTTTGTTGAGCTGCGCGGTATCCAAACCAAGTGATAAGCAAAGCTGGCAAAAGCACCAGCAGGCCAATCGCAAGTGGTAAAAATAACTTGAGGTGGATGTTCTTCACGCCAAACGCTTTCCATACAAAACTGGTATCAGTAAGACATTCTCACTGGAAACAAATTCAGTATCCAAGTTGAAAAAGCTAGTGTCAATCCCTTTCAACTGATCAAGCACTCAAAGCGCTATTTCGCTCAACTTATCATTAAGAAAACGTTTAATTTGCAACACAAATGTATAAAAATAGTATGGCTCTATATTTGACGAGACGATATTGAATTTCACGAAAAAATAGTCAAAAAAAACAGACGAATTGATCGTCTGTTTTTTTAGAGTTTGCTCGTTTTGAACCATCATGTCGAACAATTATGTCGAGCTAGATAGATAAAAATTAACTACAACTTGTGCCCATTAAAGGTTCCTTGGCCTGCCTGATTTCCATCCCACTGCCACATTCCAACAACCGTACCGGTTTTTAAATCAACATTACCCAAGAACTTCGCATTACCGGCTTTTCCACTTCCAGACAATTGCATTTCACCGTCGGGACTTACGGTGCCAGACACATTAAAATTAAAATTATATTTAGTCGATTTACCCATGCCGGTTACGCTGCCATTTTTATTGATCATAACATTGACGCTGCCTTCGTCATCGCCCGCAAACTTGACGCTATACATACCTGGCAATCCTGGTGCCGCTGCAGTGCTGCTGGTGCTTGCCGCTGGCGCTGTCACTGGTGTTGGTTGCGCATACTGCTGCGCTGCTACCTGTGAAGGTGCAGTTGCCTGTATTGAATTGGCTGCATTATTTTTAGAAGCTTGTGAAGTTGCCTGTATCAACTGCTCTTTATTTCGAACAGTTTGTACGATCTTGTTGTAATTATCGAGCAAGCTCGCTGCAATTAATTTCCCTTCAGGCGTCTTGCTATAACCACCGGCACTGGCCCAACCAAATCCCCCCCAACCCCAACCGCCCAAACTAAAATCCATCTTGCTTGCTTGACCTTCTGCGCTGGCAACTTGGATACCGGAACGTACGTCGGCTAACAACAATGTCGTTTCTGCTTCTTTAAATTTTACGCCGCCAGCGAGTCCACCCAAAGCACCAAGCGCACCACCGAAACGCCCCAACAATCCGCCAACCGCACCACCAACGCCGCCGGTGTCGCTAGCAAACTGAACTGATGGTGTCATGACGAAATCCGCAGCCTGCAATTGCCCGCCACCGACATTAGAACCTTGTTGTAACTGGCCGGCGGACGCTAATTCACGTTCCTGCCGAATGTTTTGCATCGCCACGCCACGTTCTACTACCGTAAAACAACCAGATTCTTCAGCGATCATTCGCAACATCGTGGAAGGTGAGCCTAGCTTATAAGTCGAAAGTGACGCCAACATATGACTCTGTGGTTCAACTACGGCTAAGGTGCCCAGATTCTTGCTACATTTTTCAATTGCACCTTTTTGTATGCTTTGTGCTTGAACATGCTCTGCAGAAGCCAAACCAACAACAAGCGAAGCAGCAATTATCGAAAAGTGAGGGTATTTCATCATTGACATCCTTTAGCTTTGAAATGATCGATTAAAGACATCGATCAATGTAAAAAATCAAAGCTGCAAGTATATCTTAAATAAACACCAACATCTTTTCGCATCCGACAAGAGGTAGACTTGAGACGACAGTAGTCAATTCATCCGCTACCGAAAAAAATCGGATGAGCAACAATGATCTGACACCACGTTGCGCATCCCATTTTTTAATCCATTGATTGACGTCTAGTCCCTTGATTTACTGATTACTTCACTGCCCTTGCCAAACGCGCTTTCGCCTGCACATCGGCGAGCCAAGCTTCGATTTGCGGTTCATGTTTCAACAACTTCGCTGCCGGGTCAATGGTCAATGTTGCATGCGCAGGTAATTGAATTTGCCCTTGCCCCTTCTCCATCGCAACACGCACAATTTTGTTATTCACACTCACTTCCACCGGCAACGGGAACGCACTACCATCAGGTAATTTCCATGCAAGCTTGAGGGTATTTCCTTCGCGCGTTGAGCGTAATTCTGGCAAGGCAGCATGCATTAAGTAGCCTTTAAAGAACCAGTTCCATTCTTTCTTGGTCACTTGGTTCACGATCTGAATAAACTCTTTAGTTGTACTGTAACGCGGAGAAAAATTGCCTGGTTTAGGATCATTACGGCCATAAATCAACAAACGAACCGCTTTAAAAAATGCTTCATCGCCAATCTGCCCACGCAAAGTGTGTAAGATATGTGAGCCTTTAAAATACACATCATTGCCAGGCCCATTTGCCACTTCTTTTTCACTCATAGAATGGCCGGTCACCATCGGAAATTTATTCACGATTCGCAAACGCTGCTCATGCATACCAACTTGGTAATCACGCTCGCCGCGCAAATACTGCAAGTACAAAGGCTGCATATAGGATGCAAAACCTTCATGCAACCAAAAGTCGTCCCAATTTTGATTGGTCATTTGATTACCAAACCATTCGTGTGCAAACTCATGATGCAATAGCCAATCATATCCATGCGGCGATTTTTTATACTCATTGCCGTAAGCATTAATGGTTTGATGCTCCATTCCAAGGTGGGGTGTTTCGACTACGCCCATTTTTTCATCACCGAATGGATAAGGACCAAATTTGCTCTCGAAGAAATCTAACATCGGCGCAAATTCAGACATCAGGTGTTTTGCTTTTTCCTGGTTACCTGGCAAATGCCACATCTTCAATGCGATGCGATTACCAAAGCGACTTTGATAATTATCTTCGAGTAGTTCGTATGGACCAACGTTCATCGCAATTCCGTAGGTACTTGGGTGTTTGATTTGCCAGTGATAGGTGCGCCAGCCGTCTTTCTCATCCATACCTTGCGCGATACCATTACCCGCGACAACGAGCGGAGAAGGCACCGTAATGTGCAAGCTCATCAATTGAGGTTTCCCCATCGGATGATCAATACACGGCCAGAATAAATCACAACCCTCACCTTGCACCGCCGAAGCTATCCAAGGAGCACCAGTAGACGTTTGACTCCAGACAAAACCGCCATCCCAAGGCGCGCGTTTTGCAATACGCGGAACACCTTGATAGCGGATATTCACTTCTGCAATTTCACCTTTATTCATCGCCTGATCCAGGTTCAAAAACAGGCGACCGTCTGGATTGCTGATGGCATCACTATGCAATGCTTTACCATTAATACTCACGGACTCAATCTTGAGATTTTTGTCTAGTTCCAACACCAAGCGTTTTAATACTGCATTCGCCTTAAAATTTAATACCGCATTCCCACTCACACTGCGGGTCTGTGGATCTAGTTTCAAACTTAAATCAGCTTTTTCAAAAATCATCGCTAACTGTTCAGCGGTACGCTCCGTTCCTGAACTCATCGTAAATGCCGTCGGTTCTGAGGATGCTGGCAACGAGGCTGATGTCTGTGCTGAGGTCTGTGCTTGTGCCAAACCACTAAATGCCAGTGTCAGCGCCAAAGATAAAGTAGTGAGTTTCATAAATATGTGTCGTCAATGAGGAATTCAAAAATGGGAAGCAAATGCGCATCAAATAGGATCTACACAAAATTCGCTAGCCAGTGCACCGAACAGATCACACTACAAATGTACGGTGAAACAAGGGTAACGACGCTAGTGGCTATTTTGCGAAAGCCTCGTCTAAATATATTTAGAGCATAAACGACTTAATTAAGTTCCACAAGCTTAGGCTCTTAGGATACAAAGTCTGCGTGTCGAGAGCATTCTTCGTTTCTTGACGTTGAACTAAACACAAATGAAGATAGTCCAAAGCGCACATTTCCAATGGAGGGTGACATGGTAAGACCATTTAAAAAAACAGTTTTGCAACTAAGTATAGGACTCAATCTGGGATTTGCTGCATTGTCTAGTATGGCGGCAAGTCCAGATTATCGTAATTTCGAAACCATAGAAAAACAAATTCAAGCATTCGCGCAAAAGCATCCAGAACGTGTCAAATTACAAGTGATCGGCAAGAGTGCTGGCGGTGACGCACTCTATTTTGTGCAGATTGCGGGGGCTGGAAAAACCAATCCGAATAAACGACCTGCTTTATTTGTCGGGGCGAACATCGCTGGATTTCATCACGCCGGCTCAGAAGCCGCGATGCATTTGATTGAAACGCTAGCGACCTCCAAAGAGAAGAAGATCGAGGAGTTATTAGCAAACCGCACTATTTACATTGCACCAGCGCTTAATCCCGATGCACACAATGCTTTGTTCGCGACACCACGTCAGCTACGCGCAGGCATTGATGGCAAACTTGATCGTGATCTGGACGGATTAATCGCTGAAGACGGCGCTGACGATCTTGACGGTAATGGCATCATCACGCAAATGCGGATCAAAGATCCCGCTGGCGATATGATCATTGATCCCAAAGACACACGTCGCATGATCAAGGCCGATGTCAGCAAAGGTGAACGCGGCACACATCGCGTCTACATCGAAGGCAAAGACGACGACAAAGATGGCGTCTACAACGAAGATGGTGTTGGCGGAATTCATCCTGATCGCAATTTCCCTGCCGGCTTTCCAGTGGCTGATGCCAATGCCGGACCATGGCCTGGCGTCACTTCAGAAAGTAAATCCATTATGGATGCGGTCTTAGCGCACAAAAATATTGCGATGGCAGTGGTGTTTGGCCCTGCCAATCAATTATTGTCTGCACCAACTGGATTTGAACGCATCACGCCACCAGGTGCAACACCTGCGGCTGAAGCCAATAAAATTGAAGCAGATGATTTAAAAACATTGGCAGGCTTGGGCGACGTCTATAAAAAATCCTTAGACCAAGCGGGCTTAGACAGCAAACGTAGTGCAAAACAAACCGGCAAAGGTAGTCTGGCAAATTGGTTGTATTTCCACTATGGTGTGCAGACAATTGAACTCGATGTATGGGGAGCACCAACACCCAAAGCGCCCACTACCGACAGCGCAACGGCAAGTGCAAATCCTACAGCTCGCCCTGCCTCAGCAGCAGGCACAGCAACCAAAGCCGATAGTGAAAAAGATCTACTCAACTATCTGAGCACCAATGCGCCAGAATCCATCATCGCGTGGAAAGCAATAAAACTTCCTGATGGCACTGAAGTTGAAGTTGGTGGTATCGCTCCATATGCAGAATATGCACCATCGGCAAAAGTGTTAGAACCTGCATTAAAAGTGCATACCAGCCAAATTCTCGACTGGAGCGGTAAATTAGCCCAATTAGAAATTTTAGAAACCAAAGTGGTAGCACAAGGTAATGATGTTTGGAAAATTAGTGCTGTCGGTGGTATCCAAGGTGAGCTTCCTACCCACACAAGATTGGCAACACGTATGCGCAATAAGCTCCCGGTTCGTTTGGAAATGCGTCCGGGACAAGGCGTCACGGCATTAACGCTCAATCGTGCAGCAACCGTTGAACGCCTAGAACCTGCGACTACCATCAAAGCAGAATGGTTAGTCAAAGGCAGTAAAGGAAGTACGGTCGATATCGGCTTATGGACTTCACAAGCGGGACAGGCAATGACGACAATTACTTTGGGAAAGGCAAACTGAAATGAAAACGACAATAACAAGCAAAATGCAATTTCAATTGTCAGCGATGAGTCTGGCCTTAGCCATGAGTGGTATCAGCAGTATCAGTGTGGCTGATACGGTGAAACCACCACAACCCCACTTCAATCGCGTGCATCACAACAAAGAAATTGTCGATTACATGAAAGGCTATGCTGCGGCCTATCCGAATTTAGTCACGCTCAAGAGCATAGGCAAAACCGCCGCTGGTACCGATATGTGGATGCTGACCATCAACAACGAGAAAACTGGCAAGGCTGGCGACAAACCTGCGACTTATGTTGACGGTGCCATTCACGCGAACGAAGCGCAGGCAGCAGATACGGTGCTCTACACCATCGACTACATTCTGAAAAATTATGGCAAGCTAGAAAAAATCACCGAAACCGTTGATCGCTCGACTCTGTACTTTGTGCCTAGCGTCAGTCCGGATAGCCGGGCGAAGTGGTTCGACGAGCCATCAACCGCCAGTTACCCACGTTCATCACCTTGGCCGTTTGACGACGATCGTGATGGCAAAGTCGATGAAGATGGTCCTAGCGATGTCAACAAAGATGGCGTTATCACATCGATGCGTAAGAAAGTGCAAATGGGTTTAGGCAATCGCAAACTCGACCCGAAAGATCCACGTGTTTTGCTACCGCTAGAACCGGGTGAACTGGGTGATTATCTCTTGCTCGGTCAAGAAGGCGTTGATCAAGATGGTGATGGCATCATGGGCGAAGACAGCATAGGCTACGCCGATCCAAATCGCACTTGGGGTTATGACTGGGCGCCACGCTATATTCAAAACGGCGCGACTGATTACCCATTGCAAATTCCAGAAACCCGCAGCATTGCGAATTGGGCACTTGATCACTTAGAAGTGTCTAGTGTGATTAGTTTCCACAATTCAGGGCGCATGATTTTACGCGGCCCTGGCTCACCAACGCAGACCCCAGTCAATGCCGCTGACAATCGAACCTTTGATTTCCTCGGGCGCGAAGGTGAAAAAATGATGCCGGGCTATCGCTATATGATTACTTGGCGTGATCTCTACACTGCTTATGGCAGTACCACCGATCACTTCTACGGTATTGTTGGAGCGTTTGGCTTTGTACCTGAACTATTTGGCCGTGTGATGGACGATGCCAATATTGTGCGTTTCGATCCTGCACCAAAAGTTGGCGATCCTGTTCGTCCACCAACGAATGAACCTAAAGGCTATGATCAAATGAAATGGAATGACATGCTGACGTTTGGCCGTCAATTCATTCCATTCAAAGAAGCCGATCATCCGCAGTATGGCAAAGTCGAGGTCGGTGGCTGGCGTCAAAATACGGGCCGTATGCCAGAAGGCTGGATGCTGGAAGAAGAAACCCACCGCAATGCAGCCTTTGTGTTACTCAATGCCATGCACGTACCGAAACTGCGCTTTTTGGAACCCACTGTCAAAAAAGAAGCACGCAATTTATGGCGAGTTGAACTGCCTTTGGTCAACGAACGTGCGATTCCTAGCGTCAGCAATATCGTGATTGCGAACAAACTACATCGCGTTGATCTGGCAACGGTGAACGGTGGCAAAGTGCTCGCCAGCGGTATCGTCCGCAATCCTTACACCAATCAAATTGACTTGCAAGAACATCGTCCTGAGCGCCTGATGGTCAATGGCGTGCAAGGCTTTGGCAATACGACTTTGTACTTCTTGGTAGAAAGCAGTGGCGGTGAAATCGTCGTCAACTATGACAGTATTAAGGGCGGGAAATTGAGCCAGAAGGTTAGCTTAAAATAGGCTGATTTCGAGCTTCGAGCTTTACACATCAAAGAAAAAGCCACCATGTATTTTGCATGGTGGCTTTTTTATGCTTTGATATGAATAGAGCTCACGCAAAACAGACGCTGGCATTGTTGGTTCGCCTCGCCCCCTGCCGTCGCAGGGTCAGTCCAAGCAACCATACTGTCTTCGGCTTCCCACCCCCGACTAAGACATTCGAGGGCAGGCTCTAGCCAGCGCAATTTTGCGTAAGTCCTAATGAATCGAATCAATACCGAATTTTAATTGCCCGGCGTAATACTTTTAACGACTTTACCAGCCTCATCCAACATCTGAATTTCTGCCTGACCTGCCGCACTGACCAATAACATCATACGCGTGCGCCCTTTGGCATCTTTCAAACTGAGCGCGGAACCTTTATCGCGTGTATTGCCAAGATAAATCCTATTTTCAGAGAGACGTCCTTCATCCGACAATTTTTTCCAATACCCAGCTTGCTCAGCGGCGGGTAATTTTTCTGCCTCTGCGGCAAATTTCTTCATATCGTCCAAAGACGTGGTCTTATACATCGGCACATCATTGATGCGTATCCCAGTTGATTGATGATTGGCACCATCAGTACTAATCAATTGCAAAGCCTGATCTTGGCGGAAACGATCAAAGGTCAACGATAGACCAGCATCGATTTTGCCATTTTCTGCAATGCTACCCTTTTGAATGAAACCACCATTTTCGGTACCTTCTTCATTCACAAAAATCATCCCAGCAAAACTACGACGATCTGGGCGAGCACCTTCTTTTCCTTGATGAAAATCGCCAGGAAATTGAGCGCGATTAGAAATCACCATGCGCTTTGTACCATCGGGCTCAACGATATTAATCCGGCCTACGGTGATTTCATCAAATCGTTCGTGCTTAACCGGCTCTCTGGCGCCAGTTAAAGCAAACACCGCAGCCAAAGCCGCTGCCATTGTCGTTGCACCTGCAAAAAAAGTTCTGATTTGTGACATGGTTTTCCTTAAAAATTATAATAGTGAAACAAAATTTGGTAGACCGATTAAAGATTGACCCAATGTTTTATTGGGCTAAATCAAGAAATTAAACAACCGTATCAAAAGAAAGTAACTATAAAGAATTCGTAGAAATCATTGTGTTTGAAGTTTGCGTAATCGCCATTCCATAAAGAACCCTAAAATTCCTCCAAAAATGAATAGACCACCAATGAACTGTAAAACTCGATTCTCAAAAGAGCGGACATAGGTCACATGAACTCGATCAAATTTACGCCGACCTCCCTCAACATTCTCATAGAACACAGTGCCAAAATCACGGCTTTTCTCCACCGCCAAAGGCCGTTTTCGCTTCTCATCGAATTCAGCAATCTGCCGCGAGTATTCTTCATAAGTGATGATTTTGGCATGCATCCTCATGTTCTGAATTTTCGCAAATTGTTCAAATACATCTTCTGGTTCATTCGTCAGAAACACACCCGGTGATTCATACTTGTATAAATTATTGGAAAAAAAGATGCCTTCGTTGGCACCCAGTAGAAAAGCAAACCCCAAGATGCAGGAGAATGCTGATCCGAACAACCATTGCTTCACGCTGTGTGTCTTAACGATCATGCTTGTATTCAAATATGCAGCGACTTCGGGAATTTGCTTTAGCGAAGTCTGCAAAATTTTGCTATCAATATCTTTCAGAAATTCTCTCGGATCCATATCCAAGGATCGCAAAATCGCTTGAAACATATCTGCTGAAGGAACCGATTTATCGTTTTCTAATTTCGACAAATAGGATTGTTCAATGCCAATTGCCTCCGCCATTTGCGGTTGAGTCAGGTTTTTCTGAGTTCGAATTTGCTTTAATTTGTCACCAAAATTCATCGGCGTGTCCTCTTAATTTAATGTTCTCTCATTTGATTTAAACACCGCAAAACGCAATGTTCAAGCCATATTCTTTGGTATTCATGCAGAAATTGAAAGCTGAATATGGCTGAATATCAATGAATATGATGATATCCACATAGTTTTTTAATTTACGGACAAAAAAAAGGGAGGCTAGTTGCCCCCCCCTTCTTTAACTGACTCTATCGAATTTAGATCAAGGCAAAGTGCACATGCAATGTGCCATCACCATATAACTACGATTTTCTTTTCTCAAATCTGCCAACCAAGCCAAATCTTTAATCATCTCGGTCGCTGCTGCTGGTGGGATACCGCTTGGCGCTACTGCGACTTTGAATTGATCATTAATCGCACGCGCTGCTGCTTTCGCTGCACCATCTTCAAACATACTAAAGAAACGATCAAACTTAGATGGTTCACGTTCGATATAAGTCACACGATAATCACTACCCAATTTAGCGAGTGTCGCTGCCGATTTCAACGCATCTTGAAAACTACCAATACGGTCGACCAAACCACGCTCTTTTGCCTGCTCGCCAGTCCAGACACGACCTTGTGCAACCTCATCGATTTTTTCTGGTGTGGTTTTACGTGCTGCAGCAGCTTTCGTCGTAAATTCAGAGTAAATATTGTTGATGCCTAATTGAATCACTTCGCCAAATCTTGGGTTCATCGGACGTAAAGGATTAAATGAATCACTCAACCAGGTCGTCGTAGTGCCAGCAGTATGGACGCCAATCTTGTCCAAAACTTTATCTGCTGTTGGGAAAATTGCAAACACACCAATCGATCCAGTGATCGTCGCAGCATCAGCAATCACTTCATCGGATGACATTGAAATCCAATAACCACCAGATGCCGCCACATTACCCATAGATATAACGACTGGCTTACCAGCTTTGCGTGTCAACTCTAACTCTTGACGAATTAATTCAGAGCCAAATGCGCTGCCGCCAGGAGAGTCAACCCGCACCACGACCGCTTTGACTTGTTCATCTTCACGTGCTTTGCGGACTAAATTTGCAGTCGACATACCACCGATCGCACCAGGTGGAGCATTGCCCTCACTGATTTCACCTTCAGCCACAATCACCGCAACCGCAGGGCCAAAAGAAAAGTGATTTTGCGCTTGTAAATAATCGTCAAAATTAACCTGCTTAAAGCTCTTAGTTTGCTCGTCTTTAGCGCCCAATCCCAACATCATCTGACGCAATTCATCACGTGATTTCAAGCCATCAATTAACTTAGCATTCACTGCAAATTGGGCGACGCTACCATTTGCTGCTTTCAGCATCTCTGGCAAGTTATTAATGCTCGTCATGACCGAACCAGCGGGGAGCTTGCGCGCTTTTTCTACGCCGTCGGTATATAACTTCCACATCGCGTTATACAAAAAAGCCTCGGCTTCGGAAGATGCTTGAGAAGGTCCATTTGCAATATACGGCTCGGCAAAACTTTTAAAGGTGCCGACTTTCAATACATTGACTGTAATACCGATTTTGTCTAATGCATCTTTGTAATAATTACGGTAACCGCCAAAACCGCTCAGCATGACATTTCCCATAGGGTGCATATAAACTTCATTCGCATGGGCAGCCAAATAATACTGGCGCTGATCAAAACTAGATCCCCAAGCGATTACCTTTTTACCACTGGCCTTGAATCGCTCTAAGGCGGCGGCAACTTCCCTCAAAATTGGTAAACCAGCGCCCTGCATTCCATCTAACATCAAGATCGCATGATTGATCTTAGGATCTTTAGTCGCTGCATCAAGCACTGTCAACACGTCGCGCAATTGGGTTGAACGTTTGTTCTCACCCTGAACTTCTGCCAAGAAAGCATCGCTTGCGCTTCCTGCATGCTGTTCTACCATTTGCCCTTTAAAATTCAATATCAATGCAGTTTTATCGTCGATCTTTAATTTATCAGATGAAAACATGGCATTAAGCAGCAAGATCACCAGTAGCAAAAAAATAAAATTGATGACGAAACGCCGACTTGTATCGACCGCATTCCAGAACCACTTAATACCTTGCCCGATTGAACGGAAGGGCGTAAAAGCCATGATAACTCCTGATTAATGACTACAATTGACCACAATAACGACAAATTTGAATTCGAAACGAAGCTAAGAACTGATGCATCAGACCGCATGTTCGCCCATTTTATCCATACTTATTCAATATGCTAAGAGAAGTTCACAATTTCTCATACCGAGAGCGCAACAATCCTGCCCCGTAAATCCCTTTCAAACCGAACATAAAATGCTTGCTTGAGAAAATATGCTAAAGATTTTAGCGGATCTGAAGAACCACAGCATAACAAAATGAGAAAGCCAAAATAAGGTTAAAATCCGGTTCAGGAAAATTGAAGAACAAATCCATTTCAACTTTTAACCCAGATTTTCCATTAGGATTTGTGATGATGGCGGATGCACTTTTTGAGGCAGTTTTGTTGTGAATAAGGCGTCAATAGCTAGCTATTGACAAGGAAGAGCAGCAAAAATGGCCCAAAAATGCGCCGTTAGCACACAAATAGCACCGCAAGTGCGTCTAATGGAAAATTTGGGTTTAATTCAGTACGAGAACAATACAATGAAAACCAAAGCCGCCATCGCCTGGGAAGCAGGAAAACCACTGACCGTAGAAGAAGTCGATTTACAAGGCCCGCAAGCTGGCGAAGTCTTAGTCGAGATCAAAGCGACTGGTATTTGCCACACTGATTACTACACTTTATCGGGCGCTGATCCTGAAGGTATTTTCCCAGCGATTCTTGGGCATGAAGGCGCAGGCATTGTGGTTGATGTCGGTCCTGGCGTGAAGAGTCTGAAAAAAGATGATCACGTGATTCCGCTTTACACCCCTGAATGCCGTGAATGTAAATTCTGCCTCTCACAAAAAACCAATCTATGCCAAGCCATCCGCAGTACCCAAGGACGTGGCTTGATGCCGGATGCAACCAGCCGTTTTTCGATTGATGGCAAGCCGATTTTTCATTACATGGGCACCTCAACGTTTTCTAATTACATCGTCGTTCCAGAAATCGCGCTGGCAAAAATTCGTGAAGATGCGCCGTTCGATAAAGTTTGCTACATCGGTTGTGGCGTAACGACTGGCGTTGGCGCTGTCTTGTTCACAGCAAAAGTGGAAGCTGGTGCCAATGTAGTCGTATTTGGTTTAGGCGGTATTGGATTAAATGTGATTCAGGCAGCACGCATGGTAGGCGCGAATAAAATCATCGGCGTCGATATCAATCCAGCCCGCGAGAGCATGGCGCGCAAATTCGGTATGACGCACTTTATCAATCCGAAAGAAGTTGGCAATGTCGTTGATGCCATCATAGGCTTGACCGATGGCGGCGCTGATTACAGTTTTGAGTGCATAGGCAACACAACGACCATGCGCCAATCCTTAGAGTGCTGCCATAAAGGCTGGGGACAATCCATCATCATTGGCGTCGCTGCTGCTGGTCAAGAAATCAGCACTCGCCCATTCCAATTAGTCACAGGCCGGGTCTGGAAAGGCTCGGCTTTCGGTGGTGCACGTGGGCGTACTGACGTACCAAAGATCGTCGATTGGTACATGGAAGGTAAATTGAATATCGATGATTTAATCACGCATAAATTGCCGTTAGAAAGAATTAACGAAGGCTTTGATTTGATGAAGAGTGGTGAGTCGATTCGGTCTGTGGTGGAGTTTTAAACGCGGTCGTATCAACATTTAGCGTAACAAAGAAACTATCAGCATCGCTTAATTATCAAGGAAAGCGATGCTGATCGTAATTATTTATCATCAAAAATTAGCACGACACTTCATTCTCCCCCAGCAAAAATAAGAAGCCGCTAGGTCAGCATGTTAAAATGCGCGGTTAATTTCTACTACAGAACTCCCGCAATGACCGATATCACCAGCACTCCAGATAGCAACGACGAACAAGACAGCGTTGCCATTAAAAAAGTCTCTACCGACCTGATCCGCAAAGAAGTTGCGCGTCGTCGTACCTTTGGCATTATTTCTCACCCGGATGCTGGTAAAACCACATTGACGGAAAAGCTATTAATGTTCTCGGGTGCGATTCAGTTAGCAGGTACGGTCAAAGCGCGTAAGAGCGGTCGTCATGCGACATCCGATTGGATGGAAATTGAAAAGCAACGTGGTATTTCGGTGGCATCTTCTGTCATGCAGTTTGAATATCGCGATCACGTCGTCAACTTACTCGATACCCCGGGTCACCAAGACTTTTCCGAAGATACCTATCGCGTATTAACTGCGGTAGATTCAGCCTTGATGGTAATCGATGCTGCGAAAGGTGTGGAAGAACAAACGATCAAGCTGTTAAACGTTTGCCGTATGCGCAATACGCCTATCATCAGCTTCGTCAACAAGATGGACCGCGAAACTCGCGATCCTTTGGAATTATTGGATGAATTGGAATCGGTCTTAAAAATCCAATGTTCACCCGTCACCTGGCCTATCGGTATGGGTAAAACTTTCCGCGGTGTGTACCACATCCTGAAAGACGAGATCATGTTGTTCACGCCAGGTAGCGAACGTGCTGATCAAGAATTTGAAGTCGTCAAAGGTATCGACAATCCTCGTTTGGCGGAACTATTCCCGCTGGAAATCGAACAATTAAAAATGGAAGTCGAACTGGTGCACGGTGCGTCACATCCTTTCGATCTCGCCGCCGTTTTGGCAGGTACACAAACGCCAGTATTTTTCGGCTCTGCGATTAATAACTTCGGTGTGCGTGAAATCTTGAACGCACTACTCGACTGGGCACCAGCGCCGCGCGAACGCGATGCTACCGTGCGTACCGTTGCGCCAACCGAAGAACCATTCTCTGGTTTCGTGTTCAAAATCCAAGCGAACATGGATCCAGCCCATCGCGACCGCATTGCCTTCTTACGCGTCTGCTCTGGTCGCTTTGAACGCGGCATGAAGCTCAAACATTTACGCATTAATCGCGACATTAAAGTGTCTTCGGTTGTCACCTTCATGGCATCGTCACGTGAACAAGTTGAAGAGGCCTACGCAGGCGATATCATCGGTTTACCAAATCACGGCAATATGCAAATCGGTGATAGTTTTTCCGAAGGTGAATTACTGCAATTTACGGGCATCCCCTACTTTGCGCCGGACTTCTTCCGTATCGCACGTATCTTAAATCCACTCAAAACCAAGCAATTACAAAAAGGTTTACAGCAGTTAGGTGAAGAAGGCGCGGTACAGGTATTCAAACCTATCGTTAGCAGTGATTTGATCCTCGGCGCGGTCGGCGTATTGCAGTTTGAAGTGGTCGCTAGTCGTTTGAAAAATGAATATGGCGTCGACGCTGTATTCGAAGGCACCAGCATCAGCAGCGCGCGTTGGATTACTTGTGAAGATAAAAAAATGCTGGCCGATTTTGAACGTTCCAGTGCAGGCGCTAACGTCGCTTATGATGCTGCAGGCAATATGGCCTACCTCGCTAGTTCTGGCGTGAATTTGCGATTGACGCAAGAGCGCTGGCCGGATGTGGTGTTTCATGCGACGCGGGAACATGCTGCGAAATTAGATTAATCACGATATCTGTAAAACTCAAAAGCCCGTACTGTGAAAATAGTCCGGGCTTTTTTGATTTGCAACCAACTGATCAAGCTATTTCTAAACGCATACGCTCAAAACGTATCGTCACACCGTCGGGTAAAGTGTCTGACACATCTTCGATTTTCTTAAAACCCAAGACCTGATAAAACGGCACGCCAGGCAGCGTCGCCATCAACTCCAAGCTAGTAAAGCCGTGCGCTAATGCTGCTTGCTTACACGCTTCGAATACCGCTCTGCCAACACCGCGTCGCGCTGCATTTGGTGCAATGAAAAAAGCGCGGATTCTGGCAGGGTCGTGGGCGGGATCAAGAAATTCATCAGCGCCCATCGGTCGCTGATCTCCACCATATAAAGTACGACGGCGACTCCAGCCGCCACAGCCGGCTAATTCACCATCGAGTATGGCGGTGAAGTAACTGCCATCATTAACGAGTGCGGTATCCACGCCAAAAACATATTTGATTGCGGACTCTGCTTCTTGCTCAGTATAAAAACCACGACTCAAGACGCGGGCTGATTCTACGATCATTTGATTGAGTTGCGGGACTTCTTCCAGCGTACTTGGTCGGACAAATAATTGTGGGTTTGTTGTCGATGTCATGAAATCCTCTTACGCATTTGCTATTCACTGGTTGTTGAAATCACGTCTCACATAGACATGAAAAGAGACTAAGTTCGGTTTTTCATTGGCAGGTGCACCCAAATCCAGATTAGCTGTAAGCCCAGTTCCCGCCCTTTCAAGGGACGGGTTAGGGTGGGGATGGGTTAGATTGAACCATAACTATCGTCATTTATTCGATTAAACCCATCCCCATCCCAACCTTCCCCTTGAAAGGGAAGGAGTAAAACGAACATTCTAATCGTTTCAAGCAAATCTCTATTTTGCTTAGCGTAGTTGGAATTGCACCCTTCCTACTTTTGCAGCAAAATCGTTCTTCACTCCAGCCTCATCAACAGAATATACACAAAAACGCACAAAAAACAAAACCGCAGAATTGCTTCTGCGGTTCGTGCTTTACCACTAAATTTACGACAAAGTTTTGACTCTTCTATTTGAACGCTAAAACGCCATCGACCACATCCACCACAATCACATCTTTAGGTCCAAATTTGCCTTGCAACATTAGCTTAGACAAAGGATTTTCTATCTCTTGCTGAATCGCACGTTTTAAAGGACGAGCGCCATACACAGGATCGAAACCAGCTTCCGCAATTTTTAACAAGGCAGCATCCGTGACTTGTAAGCCCATGTCCATTTGCGCCAAACGTTTATTCAAAGTTTCCAACTGTATCTTGGCGATAGCACCGATATTTTTCGCATCGAGCGCATGGAAGACAACAATCTCATCAATACGATTAATAAACTCAGGACGGAAATGCGATTTCACCTCACCCATCACTGCCATTTTAATCACGCTAGGATCACTGCCTTCCATCGCTTGAATCTGATGCGAGCCAAGATTCGAAGTCATGACAATCACGGTGTTTTTAAAATCCACCGTACGTCCTTGTCCATCGGTCATACGGCCATCGTCGAGAACTTGCAGCAAGACGTTAAACACATCGTGATGCGCCTTCTCCACTTCATCCAGCAAGATCACGCTATATGGTTTGCGACGTACCGCTTCGGTCAGATAACCGCCCTCTTCGTATCCAACATAGCCCGGTGGTGCGCCGATTAAACGCGCAACAGAATGCTTCTCCATAAACTCGCTCATATCGATACGAATCAATGATTCCTCAGTATCAAACATGAAGTTCGCCAAGGCTTTGCACAACTCGGTTTTACCAACACCCGTTGGTCCCAAAAATAAGAAAGAACCGTAAGGGCGATTTGGATCGCCTAAGCCTGCACGTGAACGTCGTATTGCATCCGATACCGCTGTGATCGCTTCATGCTGACCGACCACACGTTTGTGCAGAGCATCTTCCATTTGCAAGAGTTTTTCACGTTCGCCTTGCATCATACGAGAGACGGGAATGCCAGTTGCACGTGACACGATTTCTGCGATTTCTTCCGCACCAACTTGGGTGCGCAGTAATCTTGGTTTGCCACCTGTCTCTGCATTTTTTGCCGCTTGTAAATCAGCCGCTTTCAATTGCGCTTCAAGTTCCGGCATACGCCCATATTGGAGTTGCGACATGGTTTGCCAATCGCCTTTACGTTTGGCATCATCCATTTGCAAGCGAATTTTTTCTATCTCTTCTTTGATGTGGGTGCTACCTTGCACCGTAGCTTTTTCAGCCTTCCACACTTCTTCCAAATCGGCATATTCACGCGAGAGTTTTTTGATCTCGTCTTCAATCAAGACTAGGCGTTTTTTCGAACTATCATCTTTTTCACGTTTAACGGCTTCTTTCTCAATTTTCAATTGAATCAAACGACGATCAAGCTTATCCATGACCTCGGGTTTAGAATCAATTTCTATCTTAATTTTTGCGGCTGCCTCATCAATCAAGTCAATGGCTTTATCTGGTAAAAAGCGATCGGTGATGTAACGATGCGACAACTCCGCCGCAGCGACTATCGCCGGATCGGTGATATCGACGCCATGATGGACTTCATACTTTTCCTGCAAACCGCGCAAGATCGCAATCGTTGCTTCAACGCTAGGTTCATCGACGATGATCTTTTGAAAGCGACGTTCAAGCGCTGCGTCTTTTTCTATGTATTTGCGGTACTCATCCAAAGTGGTCGCGCCGACGCAATGCAGTTCACCGCGCGCCAAAGCAGGTTTCAACATATTGCCAGCATCCATTGCGCCTTCGGCTTTGCCGGCACCGACCATGGTGTGCAACTCGTCGATAAAGACGATGGTTTGACCTTCATCTAAAGCGATTTCTTTCAGTACCGCTTTCAGACGTTCTTCAAATTCACCACGGAATTTGGCACCGGCTAACAAGGCAGCCATATCTAGCGAAAGTACGCGTTTTGATTTCAAACTATCGGGCACTTCGCCATTCACAATACGTTGTGCCAAACCTTCGACAATCGCAGTTTTACCAACGCCAGGCTCACCGATCAACACCGGATTATTTTTACTGCGACGTTGCAAGACCTGAATCGCACGACGAATTTCATCATCGCGTCCAATCACAGGATCGAGCTTACCAAGGCGTGCACGTTCGGTTAAATCTAAGGTGTATTTTTTTAAGGCTTCGCGTTGACCTTCTGCTTCTGGCGAATCGACATTGACACCACCACGCACGCCTTTAATTGCCGCTTCTAAAGCGCTACGGGTTAAGCCATTTTCACGTGCAAGCTTGCCCGCTTCAGACTTATCATCAACCAAAGCAAGCAAGACCATTTCACTGGCCAAAAATTGATCACCACGTTTTTGCGATTCTTTGTCGGCTAGATTAAGTAGACCTGCAAGTTCTCGTCCTATCTGCACTTGACCGTCGGTTCCGGTAACTTTTGGCAAGCGATCCACTGCACTTTTGAGACCATTTAACAGGCCATTTATATTTATACCAGCACGTTGCAACAAAGAACGCGCTCCGCCGTCATCTTGGTTAATCAAGGCAAGTAAGACGTGCACAGGATCAATATATTGGTTATCATTACCGACTGCCTGACTCTGTGCATCGGCTAATGCTTCTTGCAACTTTGTGGTCAATTTATCCAAACGCATAATGCCTCCTAAAACAGATTCAATGATTAATTGACTGTTAGATTAGGTGGTAAAACCAGTTTTCAAGAACAAACTTCACGAAAATTTCTAAGCGCTTTGCGCTACATCAATCGACTATGCATTTAGAACAACTTAATTTAACTTACTTGATTAACGAAGATCGCATTTTGCTCCGAATCGGTATTTCCACGAAAAATAAGGAAAATGACGCCAACGAAAAACAAGAAATTCAGCTATTTATTACCCGACGCATGCTGCAAAGGTTATGGCCAGTTTTGATGGAGTCAATCGGCTCACATATGCGCTTAAATCGCCCAGAGACGGCATTTGCAAGTGATGAGCTGGTCAATATGGAACATGAACAGGCTGTTGGAAAAATAAAAGAAGAGGGAAACTTCAGTCATGCTTATGAAAGCGATAACCGCAAACCACTGCATGGTGATCGCCCACTGCTACTGGAGTCAATCAAATTTCATTTGAAAGCAAATGCCCCTTTATGGATGCAATTTATTGCTCAACCAAATCAAACTGTAGACTTAAAACTTGAAACTGGTCTCTTGCATGGCTTTTGCAAATTGCTCATCGATGCCGAAAAAATTGCTGGATGGAATCTAGAACTTAGCCTGCCCAAAGTGGAAGAAATGAGCGTTCCAGCTCATCTACTAAATTGAACCAAAAGTGATCCAATAAAAAGGCAGAAATTCTGCCTTTTTTACTTTACGATCACGCCTTCGTTATTGACGACCTTTGACATCTCTTTCCATCAATTTAAAAATCCGGCGATATTCGTCTAACCAGCTTTCGGGCTCGCGGAAGCCGTGCGGTTCGATTGGATATACGGCTAATTCAAAGTTAGGATTTTTCAGTTCTATCAATTTCTGTACCATTCGAACGCTGTCCTGAAAAAACACATTATCGTCCAAAATACCTGAACAGATTAACAGCGGACGTTTTAATCCCGCTGCAAATTCTATCGGCGAGCTGCGGGCATAGGCATCCGGATCGACATCAGGCGTATTCAAAATATTCGATGTGTAGCCATGATTGTAGTGTGCCCAATCAGCCACCGGACGCAATGCCGCGCCGGCTGCGAATTTCTCAGATTTAAACAGTGCCATGAATGCCATAAAGCCACCGTAAGAACCTCCATAAATGCCGACCCGATTGCGATCTGCATTCGCATTGTCTACCAACCAATCGATACCGTCTTCATAGTCTTCTAATTCAGGTGTTCCCATGCGCTGATAAATCGCGGTACGCCAGTCGCGCCCGTATCCAGCAGATGCGCGAAAATCCATATCAATCACAACGTAACCTTGTTGTACTAATAAATTATGGAACATCATCTCACGGAAATAGTTTGACCATCCATGATGGGCTGCTTGCAAATAGCCAGCGCCATGGACGAACATGACGACGGGCTTACGCTCGCCAGTCTGTGTTTTTTTATCGCGATAAACACGGGAATAAATTGGCGCTGCGCCGTGCTTAGATGGAACGGCGATAATTTCTGGTTTTATCCAATTAATTTGCGCAAATTCTTTTGAAGTTGATTCCGTCAGACGCACAGCTTTTGCGCCGGGATTTACAGCCTGCACAAATAAGTCTGGCTGACGTATCGTGGTCGAATGCGTCAACAACAACTTATCTTCTGTCGGTGCTAATTCAAAATCCATACCACCATTCATATCCGTCAAAGCTTCATCCCGTTTGCCATCGGCAGATACACGATAAACCTCATGAATACCCGGATGTTTACGATTAGCGCGATAATAAAACCATTTGCCATCTTGGGTAGACTGCACACTATTCACTTCAAACTTACCATTGGTAAGCGCCGTAGTTTTTCCATCACGCTGCTGATATAAATGACTATAGCCTGTCTCTTCCGACAAATACCATAAAGCCTTTCCATCTGGACTCCAGCCGAATTCATTAAAGCTACCATCATTCACCCAAGCTTGGTCAGTCAAACGATGTGCTAATTGCCATTGACTCTTATTCTCGCCAGACAAATTCATACGCAAAATCCAACGATCTTTATTGTCTGCGCTGAAAAGACTAAAGGCGACCTGCTGTCCTGTTTGACTCCAGCGTATACCACGGAAATTGATGTACACCGCGCGTGGAATTCCAGCTTTTGGCGCTGGCTTGGCAAGACGTTTTGCCGCCTCGGTTTTCAAGGCCAACAAAGGGTCTTCGTTAATTCCCGCTAACTGATCCAAATTCAGCTTGTGAGCTTTTTTTGCCTGCACATCAATCACATGAATTTGCTCATCACTATCTGCACCAGTTCCAACTTTGCTACGTACATCTTCAATCTTGACATAACCATCGCTGCTCACATAATGCGGCATCTTATCGGCACGTCCATCTTTACGCGGCGCGGCCGTGCTCACCAATACAAACTGTCCATCTGGCGATAAACTAAAACTACGGAATTCACGTCCCTTACCTAGATAAACTGGCATTGGCGCACTCGCATTTTGACTCGCCAACTCACGTTGACGAGCTTCCGCTGCTTTTTTATCGGCATCACGCTTCTTAATAATGTCGAACAAACGAGTTTGTTGCGCACTCAAATAATCGGATGATTCTTTCTTAGCCATCGGATCATCGTCATTCTTAATATTGACCAACATCACTTGTTCGCCATTACGCACATTCATGAGGATTACTTTTCCATCATTGCGAAATGCCAGTTGATCGTTGCCGACAAAACCCAACAGGCCATTCGTTTCGCCAGTGCGCGTCAATTGTTGACGCTTGCCCTCTTTCAGTAAGAATAGATTTCCGTTGCGCAGCCAAGCTGTCGATTGTCGGTCAGGGCTAACAAATTTTTGCTCAGATTCCGCCATCACAACATCGGCAGCATCCAATTTTTGCGCTGTTCCGCCACTCACACTGATCCGGTATAGATCACGGATCTCAGAACCTTGCGCCTTGCGTTGAAAGTAAACATACTTTCCATCTTGACTGAAATAGGGACGCTCGGGCGCAATTCCCATCCAATCGGTATGCGCCATGATCTGTTCCATACTCAGCGGCGTGGTTGTTTGAGCATTTGCAGTCGGCATAAAACCAGTGCTAAAAACACTCGCTGCTATTAACAGCAGTACACCATTCTTTTTCATTCTCATTGTTGTATCCCTCATCGGGTAAGATGGTCAATAAAAAACGCTGAATCTTATACAGAGTTCAGCGTTTATTGGACAGGCCAGATTTAAAAAGATTCCTTATTCAGGTAACTTTTGATTTGCCAAATCCCCTTCGACATGCTCGCCTAGCTCGCCCTCCCATTTTGCGACGACTGCGGTTGCTAAACCATTACCAATCACATTCGTTGCTGAGCGCGCCATATCCAAGAAATGATCTACGCCTAACAATAACAATAGACCAGCTTCTGGAATATTAAACTGTGCCAGAGTTGCTGCAATCACGACCAAAGATGCGCGTGGCACGCCAGCCATACCTTTCGACGTCAACATCAAAATCAACATCATCGTGATCTGAGTTCCCAGTGATAATTCGATGCCATAAGCTTGCGCAATAAACACTGTCGCGAAGGTGCAGTACATCATGGAACCATCTAGGTTAAACGAATAACCCAGCGGCAAAACAAAAGAAGCAATGCGGTTTTTCACGCCGAAACGCTCTAAGCCTTCCAATGTTTTAGGAAATGCAGCCTCTGAAGACGCAGTAGAAAACGCCAAAATAGTCGGCATGCGCAATTCTCGCAATAAACCAACTACACGCCCCTTCAGGAACAAATAGCCAATAAAAATCAGCACTAACCATAAGACCAAGATGGAGAAATAGAACTCAGCCATGAAGACGCCGTAAGTACCTAAGACCGCCAAACCACTCTTTGCAACCACACCAGATACTGCCGCAAATACTGCGATAGGAGCGAAATTCATGACATAACCAGTCAATTTCAACATGATGTGCGCAACGCCATCAATTGCTTCAACGACGACTTTGCTACGATCGCCAACCGCAGCGGCAGCAGTACCAAAGAAAATTGAAAATACAACGATCTGTAAAATTTCATTTTTCGCCATACCATCAACAATAGAGGATGGTACTAAATGGGTAATAAATTCTTTCATGCTAAGGTTAGTCGTTGCAATGCCAGAAACCGCATCGCTAGCTGGTAACATCGCATGCATGGCGTCACCCGGTCTGAAGATATTCACCATAATCAAACCCAAGGTCAGCGAGATCAGCGACGCAATAATGAACCATCCCAGAGCCTTACCACCAACACGACCAACTTCATTGACGTCACCCATTCTGGCAATACCAACCACCAAGGTAGAAAAAACCAGTGGTGCGATAATCATTTTAATCAAACGCAAAAACATGGTCGTGATTAGAGACATTGCATCAGCAAAATCGGTAGGTTTGGCCATATTCGCATTAACGAAATAACCGACGAAAATACCAAGTATTAAACCGAAAATAATGTAACTAGTAAGATTGAGGCGTTTTGTCATGTTTTATACGTCCTTTTAATATATAAAGCCTGCACTGGTTTTCTAACAAATCCGGCCAATGGTGAAACAGGGGCTCAGAAAAATGGTGGCTCAGTATACTTGAGGAAGCGCAGACAGACCACTTTTATTGAAATCGCATGTAAGAAAATTTTCATTTTGCGCACAAAGCCATGTGCAGCTTTGATTGAATGGTAAAACGCTTGGGGAAACTAATGGCGAAAAAAAACCCAGATCTTCATCTGGGTTTCATTAAGTGATTCGTCATGAAGCAATACTTATTCAACTTCTACCACTTCTTGTGAAGCTACTGGCGGCGGCGCGTCCCCTTCCGAGAACTCTAACTTAATTTGATCTTTGTCATCCAGATCAACACCGACTCTACCACCACTAACCAGACGACCAAACAACAGTTCGTCTGCCAACGCTTTACGAATCATGTCTTGAATCAAGCGCGCCATAGGGCGTGCGCCCATCAATGGATCAAAGCCTTTTTTCGCTAAGAACTTACGTAAATGTTCGCTGAATGTCGCTTCCACTTTTTTCTCATGCAATTGTTCTTCCAACTGCATCAAGAATTTATCAACCACGCGCAGAATAATTTCTTCATCTAAGGAACGGAAACTAATAATGGAATCAAGACGATTACGGAACTCAGGCGTAAACATACGCTTAATATCCGCCATTTCATCGCCAGCCTGCTTACTATTATTAAAGCCAATCGACGCTTTTTGCAGGCTTTCTGCACCGGCATTGGTCGTCATAATAATGATCACATTACGGAAATCTGCTTTGCGTCCATTGTTATCTGTCAGCGTGCCATGATCCATAACCTGCAACAAAATATTGAACACGTCTGGATGCGCTTTCTCAATTTCGTCCAGCAATAGAACAGCGTGCGGCTTCTTGGTAATCGCTTCGGTCAACAAACCGCCTTGATCAAATCCCACATAACCTGGCGGCGCGCCGATCAAACGACTGACAGCATGACGTTCCATGTATTCCGACATATCGAAACGTATTAGTTCGATACCTAAGGTAAACGCGAGTTGCTTGGCGACTTCCGTTTTACCAACACCAGTCGGGCCAGAAAATAAGAACGATCCAATTGGCTTATCGGTTTTACCTAATCCAGCACGCGACATTTTAATTGCCGCTGCCAATGCATCAATTGCAGGGTCTTGACCAAACACCACATTTTTCAAATCACGATCAATGGTCTGCAATTTACTGCGATCATCTTGATTCACAGTTTGCGGCGGAATACGCGCTATCTTGGAAATAATGTCCTCGATATCTGCCTTACCAATGGTTTTCTTTTGCTTAGATTTAGGCAAAATTCTTTGTGCCGCACCAGCTTCATCAATCACATCAATCGCCTTGTCTGGCAAATGCCGATCATTGAGAAAACGTGCTGACAATTCTGCCGCTGTCGTCAAAGCGGCAGCTGAATATTTCACGTTATGATGTTCTTCAAACTTCGATTTCAATCCACGCAGAATCTGCACGGTTTGCTCGACGGTCGGTTCATTGACATCGACTTTTTGGAAGCGACGTGCAAGTGCATGATCTTTTTCAAACACGCCACGATATTCTGTATAAGTTGTCGCACCTATGCATTTCAACTGACCATTTGACAAAGCAGGTTTCAACAAGTTCGACGCATCCATCGTACCGCCAGATGCCGAACCAGCACCAATAATTGTATGAATTTCATCAATGAACAAAATTGCGTCTGGCGCATCCTTTAATTGCTTTAACACACCTTTCAAACGCAGCTCAAAATCACCGCGATACTTCGTACCGGCGAGCAAAGCCCCCATATCAAGTGAGTACACGATCGCCTGACTCAAAATATCAGGCACATCGTTTTGCGTAATGCGCCAAGCCAAACCTTCGGCAATCGCGGTCTTACCAACACCAGCTTCACCGACTAACAAAGGATTATTTTTACGGCGACGGCACAAAATTTGAATTACACGCTCAACTTCGCTGTCTCGTCCAATCAAAGGATCAATCTTGCCTTCGGCTGCCGCTTTATTCAGGTTTTGCGTGAATTGTTCAAGAGGATTTTCTTTGGCTTGTGCTTCACTTTGCGGATCTTCCGCACCTTCAGGAGATTTTTGCGGTTCGTTGTGATTGTCTTTACGCACGCCATGGGAAATAAAATTCACCACATCGAGACGTGTCACTCCTTGTTGGTGCAAATAATAAACAGCATGTGAATCTTTTTCACCAAAGATCGCGACCAACACATTCGCGCCAGTCACTTCTTTTTTACCATTAGACGCAGACTGCACATGCATGATCGCGCGTTGAATCACACGCTGAAAACCGAGTGTCGGTTGAGTATCTACATCGCCAGTACCTTGCACTGTTGGCGTATTATCGGAAATAAAATTCGATAAAGTTTTACGCAAGTCTTCAATATTCACAGCGCAAGCACGCATCACTTCGGCTGCCGATGGATTATCCAACAGCGCGAGTAACAAATGTTCAACCGTAATGAATTCATAACGAGCCTGCCGCGCCTCAACAAAGGCCATGTGCAAACTGACTTCTAATTCTTGCGCAATCATACTTCCTCCATCACACATTGCAGCGGATGACCCGCGTGCTTCGCGTGTGTTAAAACCAGCTCAACTTTTGTCAATGCGACATCTTTCGTATATACACCGCAAACGCCACGTCCTTCGACATGCACTTTCAACATGATTTGCATTGCGGTTTCTCTATCCTTACTAAAGTATTCTTGAATGACTGCAACGACAAATTCCATAGGCGTGTAGTCATCATTTAGAAGTACCACTTGATACATCGAAGGCGGTTTTAATTTCTGCGCCTGCTTCTCGAGTACCGTACTGTTTTCATGCTTTGTTCCCATACGTCTATTCTAGTACGTTGATGACTATCGAAGTCAAACATTAGACAAATAAAAATGCGTCTGTTCATTGTAAGGCGCTTGGTAAATTTCTGCAGTAGCTTGTGAAAATTTAACATTTAGATGTTTCAAAACTGCCGAACGCAATCTGATTTGCTTCAATGATCACCTTCCACATTCGGTATATTTTCAAGCTCTGCATCGAATACCAGCACAGGCAAATCAATGACACCATCACTTGCCTACATAGATGGAGATCATTTCACTGAGATCAAGAGCAACACTTTTCACATAAAAAAACAACAATACTACAAGGACAAGCTAATTTTCTTGACTTTACTTTTTTTTCCGCCAAGAATGATATTTATTGATATGTAACTTCAGTTCTGTTCTTCAGTTCTTATTATCAATATGAAGTGGGCAGGTTAAGAAAGGTAGCTTTATAGAGTTTTCTTGCTTTTTCGGCTCGTGTGATTAGTTTATATTTGAAAGATGTATTATGGCAACAGGTACCGTAAAATGGTTCAATGACTCCAAGGGCTTTGGTTTTATCACTCCTGATGATGGCGGTGAGGATTTGTTCGCCCACTTCTCCGCGATCCAAATGAACGGCTTCAAGACTTTAAAAGAAGGTCAAAAAGTACAGTTCGAGGTAACACAGGGTCCAAAAGGCAAGCAAGCTTCTAACATCCAAAATCCTTAATCCGATTTTGTAATGTTTTAAAAAACCCGCTGCGGCGGGTTTTTTTATGGGTGCTTGGAATGTGTCTACAAGGCTAAGACCCACTCATCCTTCGAAGTACGAGCCAGGCTAAGACAAGTTTAATTTCGCGAAAATGCCTCTATAAGCTCGACCAAAACCCATCCCCATCCCAACCTTCCCCTTGAAGGGGAAGGGGCTACCAACGCAAATCTCGAACATCGAAACTTAGAATTTCACAGTAAATACTAGACGCAAAAAAGCCGACAAAGTCGGCTTTTCTTCTACAACCTCACTGCAATTTTAAGCTTAGCAAAATTCAATTATAGGAATGCAGATCAAGGCGCAAAGCACAGCAATACACAAGTATTGCGCGCATTTGCAACGCCGATATGCGCCCTAGAATTGGATTTAACGACGCTTAAAAATTACATGTTCTCTATCATTACGTCTCCAAAACCGGAGCAAGACACTTGCGTAGCGCCTTCCATCAAGCGGGCGAAGTCATAAGTGACTTTCTTCGCAGTGATCGCACGTTCCGTTGCAGAGATCAACAGATCCGCTGCTTCCAACCAGCCCATGTGACGCAACATCATTTCTGCGGACAAGATCAAAGAACCTGGGTTTACGTAATCTTTACCAGCGTACTTCGGTGCTGTGCCGTGCGTTGCTTCGAACATCGCGATAGAGTTCGACAAGTTCGCACCTGGAGCAATACCGATGCCACCAACTTGCGCAGCCAATGCATCAGAAATGTAATCGCCGTTCAAATTCAGTGTCGCGATAACGCTGTATTCGGCTGGACGCAACAAAATTTGCTGCAAGAATGCGTCCGCGATGGAATCCTTAACGATAATGTCTTTACCTGTTTTTGGATTCTTGAATTTGCACCATGGACCGCCATCGATCAATTCTGCGCCGAATTCTTTTTGTGCCAAAGCATATGCCCAATCACGGAAGCCACCTTCGGTGTACTTCATGATGTTACCTTTGTGAACGATAGTCACAGATGGCTTGTCATTGTCGATCGCGTATTGAATCGCTTTACGTACCAAACGCTCTGTACCTTCGATAGATACTGGTTTCACGCCAATACCTGAAGTTTCTGGGAAGCGGATTTTTTTCACGCCCATTTCGTCTTGCAAGAACTTAATCAGTTTTTTAACTTGTTCAGAGCCTTGTGCAAATTCAATACCTGCATAGATGTCTTCTGAGTTTTCACGGAAGATGACCATGTCAGTTTTTTCTGGCTCACGTACTGGTGAAGGCACACCTTTGAAATAACGTACTGGGCGCAAGCAAACATACAGATCCAACTCTTGACGCAAAGCCACGTTCAAAGAACGGATGCCGCCGCCAACTGGCGTTGTCAAAGGACCTTTGATCGAAACAACGTAATCTTTCAACGCGCCTAAAGTTTCTTCTGGCAACCAGACGTCTGGACCATACACTTTAGTGGACTTTTCACCCGCGTAGATTTCCATCCAGCTGATCTTGCGCTTGCCGCCGTAAGCTTTTGCTACCGCTGCATCAACAACCTTGATCATGACTGGGCTGATATCAACACCAGTACCATCACCCTCGATATAAGGAATGATTGGATTTTCAGGAACATTCAATGAGAAGTCTGCATTGACGGTAATTTTTTGACCTTCTGCAGGCACTTTAATATGTTGATACATCGTTTTCTCCGTGGATACGTGCGATCAAGCGCTACACTAGCATTCTGTAAATTGTAGAATCGCGCTTTACTGTTAACATGTCTCAATGCCAGATACAAAATTCACGCGATAAGAACATCACTACAACATCAAACGCGCAAACTCTTATATAAGACAGAAGACCACCATTTCGTATTATGCACTACTATTTTACTTGATGCCATAATTTTGCGACACTCGCGATCCCACTTTTCGCGCTCTTTTAACGTGCATTTTTAAGGTTTTACCGATTAGATCAATGAAACTTATCTTATTTAACAAGCCCTTCGATGTGATGTGTCAATTTTCATCACATCCGACGCGAGAAACATTAGCCAATTACATCAAAACGCCGAATGTCTATCCAGCAGGTCGACTTGATGCCGACAGTGAAGGCTTAGTACTACTGACGGACGATGGAAAATTGCAGCATAAGATCAGCCACCCCAACTGGAAAGAATCCAAAACTTATTTAATGCAAGTTGAGGGCGATGCAACACCTGAACAATTAGCTCGCTTGGCGCAGCCACTCGATTTAGGTGATTTCACAACCCTCCCCTGCAAAGCAGTAAGAATCGCAGAACCAGAATGGATCTGGCCTCGAAATCCGCCGATTCGTGAACGAGCAAACATTCCAACCAGTTGGCTTTGCATCATTTTATCCGAAGGTAAAAATCGTCAGGTCAGACGCATGACTGCCGCGGTCGGCTTACCAACTTTGCGTTTGATCCGCAGTGGCATCGGTGAATATAGCCTTGCTAGCCACCCATTATTACCAGGTGAATCGATGGAAATTGTTGGCTAGAGCCTGTTGACATTTAAATTGAACGATTTTCAACAGAGATAGTCAGACTACAAGCCATTTTTACCATACGTCAAAACTATCCATGTTCAAGATTTCTCACATCAACTTATTGATAATATTTTGCTCAATCATCTGCACTCATGACGCGATGGCGACAGAGTCGACTTTAAAACGTCAGCAATTTCAGATTGGCACCTATTTAATCGACGCAGAACTAGCCCGTACTGCCGAAGAACGTCAACGCGGTTTGATGTTTCGAGAGTCGCTTGCTGAAAATCAGGGAATGATGTTTCAGTTCTCGCAAGCGGATCACTACTGCATGTGGATGAAAAACACCTTAATCCCATTATCGATTGCATTCATCGATGAGCAAGGCAAAATTATTAATATTGAAGAAATGCAAGCCAATAACGAACAAACCACCTGCGCAAAAAGCAAAGCGCGATATGCCTTAGAAATGAATACAGGCTGGTACAGTCAACGTCAGATTATGGTCGGGCAAAAAGTAGAAGGACTCCCATTGGCAGAAAGTGCACAATAAGCAAAAACCTCCCAATTCTTGCACACGAGAACAAAATCTCGAGCTTTAGAAAAGACAAAAACCGCAATAAAAATTGCGGTTTTTTTATGTCGTAAGTTGACTACGAGATATACAGGCAGGCAGCTTATTTACTACATTTGCACCGACTAAGTCAGCGCAAAGCAAAAACAATTAAGCCAATGCTTTCAAAGCAGAAGCTAAACGGCTCTTATGGCGAGCTGCTTTGTTTTTGTGGATGATTTTTTTGTCAGCAATACGATCGATCGTAGAAACAGAGTTCTGAAAGATCACTGCAGCAGCAGCTTTATCACCAGCTTCGATTGCCTTACGAACAGCTTTGATCGCTGTACGCAAAGTCGAACGCTGACTAGAGTTGTGTGCATTTTGTTTAACTGCTTGACGAGCACGTTTGCGTGCTTGTGCGGTATTTGCCATGAGATTTCCTAAACGTGGTCAACGCGACGGGTTCAAGATGTGAATTTAATTACCCACATGGCCGCGCCGCAAAATTCTGTACAGCTTTGCAGTATAACTGGTTTTAAAACCATGTGCAAGCCGCTTCTCTCTTTTATTGCTAGCGACCATCACAGGACTATAAAATCAACAACAAAACCGAAGCTTACTACCAACTAAGGATAGTCTCCAAGGCATTACAATAAGCGCTTACGCTTTGCATCGCCAAGTATTCAATAGGAGTTACGATGTCATCAGGCAACATCACACTTACAGGTCAACACGCCAGACTTACTCCACTCTCGCAAGATCATCTGAGCGACTTGCGGGTCGCCGCCAGCGATGGGCGCCTGTGGGAATTGTTCTTCACTTCGGTGCCTTCGCCCGAAAATCTGGCAACTTGGTTCAAAACGGCAATCGAGCAACGTGACAAAGGCCTGGCGCTGCCTTTTACCGTATTTGATCAGATTCAAAACAAGGTAATCGGTGCGACACGCTATTGCAACATTGACAGCGCTAATAAACGTTTAGAAATTGGTTACACCTGGTATGCACAGTCATATCAACGCAGTGCCATCAATACTGAATGCAAACTTTTGTTGTTAACACATGCCTTCGAAACACTAGACTGCAATGCCGTGGAATTTCGTACAGACTGGTTTAATCAACGCTCACAAAAAGCCATAGAACGCCTAGGCGCTAAACGCGATGGTGTATTGCGCAACCACATGATTTTGCCAGATGGACGGGTACGCGACACTGTGGTGTACAGCATACTCAAGCATGAATGGGCAGGCGTGAAGGCGAATCTGGAATTCAAACTCAAACGCACTCCTTCCGCAGTTTCAAGCTAATTATCAATTTAAGAGAACCACACAGTGTTAATCGACTTTTTCTTCACCTTAAAAGACGCCAAAATCCCGGTGTCAATTAAAGAATTTCTGACTTTATTAGAAGCCATGCAAGAAGGTGTGGTTGGCACTTCGGTCGACGAATTTTATTTTCTGTCGCGCACCATCTTGGTGAAGGATGAAGCGAATTACGACAAATTTGACCGCGCTTTTGGCCTGTATTTCAAAGGAATCAATACGATTTTTGAGAAACATCCTGACATTCCGCTCGATTGGCTTAAGAAACGTCTGGGGCGCGAACTGACGGATGAACAACGAGCCGCACTAGAAAAATTCGGCTACGACAAGCTGATGGACAGGCTCAAACAATTACTCGAAGAACAAAAAGAGCGGCACGAGGGTGGCAATCGCTGGATAGGCACAGGCGGCACCTCGCCTTTTGGCAATGGTGGCGACAATCCTGAAGGCATACGCATAGGCGGTAAGAGCGAACGCCGTTCTGCGGTCAAAGTCTGGGAAGCGCGCGCATTTAAAGATTACGACACCGAGCGTGAGCTCGGCACCCGCAACATCAAAGTCGCTCTGCGTCGCTTGCGTCGATTTGCGCGACAAGGGGCGGAAGAAGAATTAGCGCTGGATGCAACGATCAAGGCTACCGCGAATAATGCGGGCTACCTCGATATCAAAATGCAGCCCGAACGCAAAAACAATATCAAGGTACTGATGTTATTGGATGTCGGTGGCACTATGGATGAGCACATCGCACAGATTGAAGAATTGTTTTCTGCCGCCAAAACCGAATTCAAAAACATGGAGTTCTATTATTTCCACAATTGCGTCTATGACTATCTGTGGAAAAATAATCACCGACGTCATTCAGAAAAATTCCCCACCTGGGATGTATTGCGCAAATACACTCCCGATACCAAATTAATTTTTGTGGGCGATGCCACCATGAGTCCGTATGAAATCTTACAAGCTGGCGGTTCGGTCGAATATAACAATGAAGAAGCTGGCGCGACCTGGATACAACGCTTTACTGCCCACTTCCCCAAGTATTTGTGGCTCAACCCAGAACCTGAAGGCATCTGGCAATATCGACAGTCGATCGATATCATGCGCAAGTTGCTGAGTAATCGTATGTTTCCGATTACCTTGTCTGGGTTGGAACAGGGGATGCGCTTATTGAGCAAATAAATAAGCAAACAAATAAGTAAATAAGTTCTCTATTTAACAAAAATTCGATTTAAACCAACATCCGAACAAATAAAATTTCCGAATCAGACATCAAAGTTTAAATCAACTGTATGCATATCCAGTATTTCTAGCTACAATAATTTCTCAATTCGGCAGATTTCCGTGTAGGATAAAAAAAGAAGCTGGTTCGGCAACCCTGAGCTAGTCGCTTGTATTCCTAAAATCAAACATATTTAGCATCAACTTATTCACCCATTTCATCGCATGGCAACTAAAAAAACCACAACCCCATCCGACTATAGCGAATCATCCATCCGTGTCCTGAAGGGACTGGAGCCGGTCAAACAAAGACCTGGGATGTACACCCGCACCGAAAACCCGCTGCATATTATTCAAGAAGTCATCGACAATGCCTCAGATGAAGCATTGGGTGGTCATTGCAAAAATATCCAAGTCACATTGAATGCCGATGGCAGTATTAGCGTAGAAGATGATGGCCGCGGTATTCCGGTCGGCTTACATCCAGAAGAAGGCGTGCCTACGGTAGAAATCGTCTTCACTCGCCTGCATGCTGGCGGTAAATTCGACAAAGGCTCCGGCGGTGCTTACGCCTTCTCCGGTGGTTTGCATGGCGTCGGCGTATCGGTCACGAATGCGCTATCCAAACGCTTAGAAATTACCGTCTGGCGCGAAGGTGGTTTACATAATCTGGTATTCGCGAATGGCGACGTGGTCGAGCCATTAAGCACCCAGCCTTTAAGTCGTGGTGACAAAAAAAATGGCACTCGTGTATCCGTCTGGCCGGATGGAAAATATTTTGACTCCCCGAATATTTCCATCCCAGAAATGCAACGCTTGCTGCGCTCTAAAGCGGTCTTACTACCGGGCGTTAAAGTCACGTTCACCAATGCCAAAACGGGCGAAAGTCAAACCTGGCAATATGATCAAGGCTTACGTGGTTATTTAACTGAAGCACTTACACAAGCCTCACATGGCGACTTAGTCATTCCTATGTTTGAAGGCGAGCAATTTGCGAATGCCGATGCGGATGGTTTTGCCGAAGGTGAAGGCGCATCTTGGGTCGTCGCATGGACCGAAGATGGTGGCGTAGTACGCGAATCGTATGTCAATTTGATTCCAACACCAGCAGGTGGTACGCATGAATCCGGTTTGCGCGAAGGCTTATTCGGCGCGGTGAAAAGTTTCGCTGAAATGCATTCCTTGCTACCGAAGGGCGTGAAGTTATTACCTGAAGACGTGTTCGCCCGCGCTTCTTTCGTACTCTCCGCGAAAGTGTTAGACCCGCAATTTCAAGGGCAAATTAAAGAGCGCTTAAATTCACGCGATGCGGTGCGTTTAGTATCGAGTTTTTCCAAACCACCTCTAGAACTTTGGCTTAATTCACATGTAGAGTTAGGTAAAAAACTCGCTGAACTAGTGATCAAGCAAGCGCAATCGCGTCTGCGTTCTTTGCAAAAAGTCGAGAAGAAAAAATCCTCTGGCGTCGCCGTTTTACCAGGCAAGCTCACCGATTGCGAATCAAATGACATCACGCGCAATGAACTGTTTTTAGTCGAAGGTGACTCCGCGGGCGGCTCGGCAAAAATGGGCCGTGACAAAGAATTTCAAGCGATTTTGCCACTGCGCGGTAAGGTCTTAAATTCTTGGGAATCTGAGCGTGATCGTCTATTCGCGAACAATGAGATTCACGACATCGCTGTTGCGATTGGCGTGGATCCACACAGCGTCAACGACACGATTGATTTAACGAATCTGCGTTACGGCAAAATCTGTATTCTCTCTGATGCGGACGTCGATGGTTCACACATTCAAGTCTTGTTATTGACACTGTTTTTCAAACACTTTCCACAGTTAATTGCACGCGGCCATATCTGCATCGCGCGCCCTCCTCTGTTCCGAGTGGATGCACCAGCACGTGGTAAAAAACCAGCGCAAAAGATTTATGCCTTGGATCAAGGCGAACTAACCGCGATAGAAGACAAATTGCGCAAGGATGGTGTCAAAGATGGTGCTTGGGCGATTTCCCGATTTAAAGGTTTGGGCGAGATGAATGCCAACCAGCTCTGGGAAACGACAATGAACCCTGATACACGCCGCTTATTGCCTGTGTCTCTTGGTGAATTCGATCAAGAATTTTCGGAAGGCCGTTTCAATATGCTGATGGGTAAAGGCGAAGCATCTGCACGAAAAGCGTGGCTAGAAGAGCATGGTAATGAAGTAGAAGCGGACATATAGGGAGGCGCATAAATCCGATTGCGCGGCGCATTACGGCGTTGCAAATCCTCGCAATACCGACGTATTGCTGTGGAATATTGCAAATTCGGCGCCTTGTACTGCATCCGCGAAATCGAATTTCTGAGCCTCCCTACACGATTGTGTTAAGCGGATTTAAGAATCACAAAAAATACAAACAAAGATTATGAGCGAACAAGCAAATTTATTTGATGAAGCCCCGAATAACAACGGTGGTAATGGTGGTGATAGCGAGACTTTGACGCTGGCGACTTTCGCTGAGCGAGCGTATCTTGATTACGCGATTTCTGTGGTTAAAGGTCGTGCCTTGCCCGATGTCAGTGATGGACAAAAACCAGTGCAGCGTCGGATTTTGTATTCGATGAATGAACTCGGTTTGAATTCCTCTGCCAAGCCGCGTAAATCGGCGACGGTGGTCGGTGATGTCCTCGGTAAGCTCCATCCACATGGCGATCAGTCTGTGTATGACGCGATGGTGCGTATGGCACAGGATTTTTCTCTGCGCTATCCATTGATTGATGGACAAGGTAATTTCGGTTCACGCGACGGCGATGGTGCGGCGGCGATGCGATATACCGAGGCGCGCTTAACGCCAATTTCTAAATTATTGCTCGATGAAATTGATCTGGGTACGGTCGATTTTCAGCCCAACTATGATGGCTCATATGAAGAGCCGACTTTATTGCCGGGACGTTTACCCTTCGTTTTATTGAATGGTGCATCGGGTATCGCGGTTGGTATGGCAACTGAGATTCCGTCCCACAATTTGACGGAAGTGGCAAAGGCAGCGGTCGCTTTGATTCGCAATCCTAAAACCACGCATGCTGAATTAATGGAGTTCATCCCTGGCCCAGATTTTCCGGGCGGCGGACAGATCATCACGCCAGCGGCAGCAATCAGCGACATTTATGCCAGTGGTCGTGGCAGTGTCAAAGTACGTGCGCGTTGGAAGATAGAAGAACTGGCGCGTGGTCAATGGCAGGCCGTCATTACCGAACTACCGCCAGGTACTTCTTCACAGAAAGTATTGGAAGAAATCGAAGAGATTACTAATCCCAAAATCAAAATGGGTAAAAAATCTCTGTCGCCAGAACAAGTCAGCTTAAAACAAGTCATGTTGTCGGTACTCGATGCTGTGCGCGATGAATCTGGCAAAGATGCCGCCGTGCGTCTGGTCTTAGAACCAAAGTCCAAAAATCAAGATCAAGCCGAATTCATGCAAATGTTGTTGGCACATACTTCCCTCGAAACTTCTGCTTCATTGAATTTAGTGATGATAGGTGGCGATGGGCGTCCACGCCAAAAACCGCTCTCCGATATTTTGACGGAGTGGATCACTTTCCGCTTTGAAACCGTCACGCGTCGCACCCAATTCAAGCTGAAGAAAGTGAATGACCGTATTCATATTTTAGAAGGCCGTGAAGCGGTATTATTGAATATCGATAAAGTCATCAAGATCATTCGCGAATCGGATGAACCTAAGCCTGCTTTGATCGAAGCGTTCCGTCTATCGGATCGCCAGGCCGAAGATATTTTAGAAATCCGTTTGCGCCAATTGGCACGCTTGGAAGCTATCAAGATTCAACAAGAATTGGCAGAATTGCGTAACGAAAAAACCAGTTTGCAAAATCTCTTAGATGATCCTTCCGCGATGAAGAAATGCATCATCAAAGAAATCGAAGCTGACGCCAAACAGTTTGGCGATGCACGCCGCACGGTCATCGAAGAAGCTCAGCGCGCTTCTATCGAACAGAAAGTCATCGACGAGCCAGTAACAGTGGTGATCTCAGAAAAAGGTTGGGTACGCGCTCGTACCGGCCATGAACACGATCCGGCACAATTCACGTTTAAAGCAGGTGATAGTTTGTACGGTACATTTGAATGCCGCACCGTGGACCAACTCTTGGTATTTGGCTCAAACGGCCGCGTGTATTCCGTGCCGGTTTCTGCCCTGCCCGGCGCCCGTGGTGATGGCGTGCCAGTCACGACATTGATCGACTTAGCCAGCGGCACACGCATCTTGCATTACTTCGCAGGTAAAGCCGAAACCTCACTCTTATTGGCGTCGACCGCCGGTTATGGTTTCACCGCAAAGCTCGGTGACATGGTTGGTCGTATGAAGGCTGGCAAAGCCTTTATGACGCTAGAAGATAGTGATGAACCTTTGGCACCGACTGCAGTCGCTGACGATGCTAGTGCGATTGCATGCTTGTCTGAAAAAGGTCGCTTACTGGTATTTGGATTAGCAGAAATCAAGCAATTATCCAGCGGTGGACGTGGTGTGATTTTGATGGAATTAGAAGCCAAAGAAAAATTAATTGCAGCGACGGCGATCAGTCAAAAAGGTGTCAAAGTCAGTGGTATAGGTCGTGCTGCCAAACCGCAAGAAGTGAGCCTGAGTGCCAGTGGTCTTGCCATTCATATTGGCAAACGTGCGCGCAAAGGTAAAGCTTTAGAATCAAAAATCAAAGCAACACATTTATCTAAAAATTAAAGCGTCAATTTCGCTTGGATTTTTGTAAAACAAATAAGCCCTGGTATTAGCAATACCAGGGCTTATTTACAAACCGCGCGCATTTGGGTTCAACACCAATACGATCAATAAAAATTTATTGATCACCTAGCACAATTTTATTTTTCCCACTGTGTTTAGCTCTATACAAAGCGGCATCGGCAATCGAGATTAAATCGTCAGGGCTCGTTGTCTGCCTTGAGTCTGCAATACCAGCAGAGAAACTGACACAAAACTCACCTTGTTCAGAACTGTGATGAATATGATTAAATGCTGAGCGGACTTTATCCAATACGGCACAAGCGACCTCAGCCGTTGTGTTTGGAAAGATGACGATAAACTCTTCGCCACCATAACGGCCAACGACGTCGCTCTTACGCAAACGTTGTCTTAATAAATGCGACAAGGTGCGTAACACTTGATCACCGATCTGATGTCCGTAGGTATCATTCACCTTCTTGAAATTATCCAAGTCCAACATCGCTACCGATACACAAGTCACATTGCGACTGGCACTCGACATTTTAGCGATGAGATCTTCTTTAATCGCAGAATGGTTATATAAACCCGTCAAACCATCACGCATCACCAGCGTACGCAAAGCACGATATCGTTCAGCTCGCGTTGATAATGAAGAAATCAAAAGTTCTGGCGAAATAGGTTTGACCAGAAAATCATCGGCGCCAACCTTCACCGCTGCCAACTGCTTTTGTAAATTATTTTCGCTAGATAGAAAAACAATCGGCACGTCTAAGTAAGAAGGATCTTGGCGGATAACCTTTGATAATTCAACGCCATCACAATCAGGCATGTAAACATCCATTAACACTAATTCAGGACGAAAACTTGCCATTTGTTCCAACACAAATGCAGGATCATTCAGTACTTCAATGATCATGCCTGCTCCCTGCAAAACACGACTGTAATATTCAGCAAGATCGACATCATCATCGATAATCATAATTCGATAATGTTTTGGACTGCTACGGCTCAGTATTTCTTCTATGCTTTCAGTGATCGCAAGGATATCAATTGGCATTAAGAAAAATGCGTCGCCACCTGCCCGAACTGCACGCAAGCGGGTTTCAAAACTATTGGTTTTTGAAGTAAACAACACTGGTGGCATTTGCACATGATGTGATTTCATACGCATAATCTCATCGCTACCAGCAAAATGTTTGTTTTGAAAATCTGCATCAATAATCAGCAATGCTGGCTTTTTCTCCAGAATTGCACGTTCTAATTCATGCAATTGATTGACGTGTTGAATTTCAAACGCAAATTGCTCTAGAACTTGGATAACTTCCTGATTTTTTTCTTCGTACTCATCTGCCCATAAGATCAATCTTGTTGCACTATCAACGCCGATTGGAACTATATTGCTGAGTTGACTCTTCACCTCAGCTTGCGCCTCGGCAGCGCAGACTTGCACATATTTTGCTGTCGCGATGTACTTATTGACCTCTGCGACAAAATCCTGAATCTTAACGGCATCCCAAGAATCGCCATTGATATAGGCTTTTAAGCTGATTTCTAATTGTCGGGCGATATCGCCAATTTCCGGAAAACCAAAAGTCCCCGCTGAACCCGCCATGGTGTGCAACTGGCGATGCAATGATGTGTAATTTTCCCGATTGAATGGATCAGACTCAAATCGTTGGCCGGCGAGCCGCATTTCTTCCAGCTTGGCAGGAAGCTTGGCGATATAAAGTTGTGCTAGCGCCTGCAAGGCATCATTTAGCTCTTGATCCCGCTCACTCACTTAGCTCACCTTGTTCCACAATGTACGAGCTTGCTCAGCTAGAGCCATTGGATCAAAAGGCTTGGCAATTACGCCGATTGCACCGAGGGTGTAGTAGTAATCCTGCTCGCTCGATTGAACTTTAGCCGTCATAAAAATGACCGGTGTATTGCTGGTAGCTGGCAATTTACGTAAATGTGCAAGTGTTGTCGGACCATCCATATTCGGCATCATCACATCCAACAATAACAAATCCGGAACAAATCCTTGTTCGATAGCCGCGATTGCTTCAGCACCGGAACTACAGGTTTTTAAAGAAAAGCCGCCAACGACTTCTAAAGCAATTTGCGCAACGGCTTGAATATCTAAGTCGTCTTCCACATACAAAATATTGTTCAATGACTTCTCTGTCATATTCATCCTTTAGCAAAAAACCATCCTGGTGATGAATCTCACTGAGCGAGAAAATAGAGGACGGAAAACTGAATATGATCATGATAGCCGCCACACTCATGTTGTCAAAGCAATTTCCGCCTCACGACAGAATTTTCCAACAAGAAACTTCTTAAATTTATCATAAAATCAATTATCACGAGCACAAATCGCGTATAGAAGCAATTACTTGACTAATGCAGCTCACGAAGCTGCCCGGCATAAACGCTCGCAACACATGGATTGACACCAATAAGATAAGCTAAATCAGCTGGGCGCTCAATTTTCCAGATGGCGAAATCAGCCTGCTTTCCTGCGCTTAAACTACCAATATTTTGTTCCATACCTAAGGCACGCGCGGCGTTAATTGTCACACCTTGCAAAGCCTCTAATGGCGTCATACGAAACAAAGTGCAAGCCATATTCATGGTCAGCAACGGTGACGTCATAGGCGAGGTACCAGGGTTACAATCCGTCGCTAAAGCAATAGGCACACCCGCTGCACGCAAAGCGGCTAGTGGTGGGTATTTGGTTTCCCGTAAAAAGTAAAATGCCCCTGGCAATAAGACCGCGACTGTACCGTGTTTCTGCATCGCGGCGATGCCTTCATCACTCAGGTATTCCAAATGATCGGCCGAGAGTCCTTGATACTTCGCCGTTAAGGCTGCACCACCCTGATCGGACAGCTGTTCTGCATGTAATTTGACTGGTAAGCCATGTCGCTGAGCAGCTTGAAATACACGCTCAGTCTGTGCTAGTGTAAAACCTATTTTCTCGCAAAAGACATCAACCGCATCGGCTAATCCTTCCTCGACAATCGCAGGCAGCATGCGTTCACAAACCTCATCGATATATGCATCAGCGCGACCTGCGAATTCAGGAGGCAAGGCGTGTGCACCTAAGAATGTGGTGGTGACTTTGACTGGCAAATCTCTTTGTATCTGACGGGCGACGCGCAAAATTTTTGCTTCGGTTGCGGTATCAAGGCCGTAACCCGATTTGATTTCTAGTGTCGTCACACCTTCACGCAAACTGCTGAGTACACGCGGCAAACTCGCTTGCATTAATTCTTGTTCCGTCGCGGCGCGTGTTGCTTTGACGGTCGACACGATGCCACCACCTTGCCGAGCAATTTCTTCGTAAGCGACACCGTTTAAACGCGCCTCAAATTCATTGCTACGATTGCCTGCATACACCATATGGGTATGGCAATCGATCAAACCTGGCGTCAGCCAACAGCCTTGTCCATCGTGGGTACTTTGCGCTACATAGTCGGCTGGCAAATCTTGAGCTGCCCCTAACCACGCAATCTTGCCATCTTTAACCGCAATCGCCGCATCACGGATAATGCCGTAATCAGCGCCCGCTTCCATGGTAGCGAGATGGACGTTCAGCCACAGACTATCCCAATTAAGCAAGGACATGCGCGCCTCCCTGTTGTTCATGATGACTCAAAAAACTAATCCGCATTAAATACAAAAGACTGCCCTCTTCCGCTTCGATATGACAGCGGATACCGCTGGCTTCATGTTCTTCCTCCAATAAAACCAGATCGCCTTCTTCCAATTGTGTATGCGTAAGCAATTGCGCGTGACCTCTTTCGCAGTACACTAAAATCTGTTGTGCGTTTTCTGCATTGATCAGATGTTCACCTGCACTCAAACCTTGCATATGATGCTGACAAACATCGCGCCTTGTCATCAAATTCAGATCAACGACAGTGCCGCCTAGTAGTTCAGCATAAATATTGTCCTCACCGGAGAACCTATGCGGCAAACTCTCCTGCGTTAGCGTGACATTTTTTTCCGCTGTGCTACCGACATCCGTTTTCAAGACCAAACCCGTGCCAGATAATATTGCTAAAGTGCGGTCTATCTGAGCAAAATGAGAAAACGGTCCATCCTGCGCGACGGTGGCCGTACTTAAACGCCAGACAAAATTATCGATACCTGCATTCTCAGGAAAAATCGCTAATTCGGTGGTACTACCACCACCATTTTTCCACGGCATCGTACGGTAATCTTTTGCGGTCCATTTACGCATGGCTTCTCTCAACAATAAGTAAACTCAAAATCAATAGTAAACCGCAGAGGCGCAGAGTACGCAGAGATGTTTAAAAAATTTCTCTGTATAGTCTGCGCCTCTGCGGCAAAAAACACTACAACTTGTGCTGCAACTACGCTACAACTATGCAGCAACTAAGCTACAACTTAAGCCAAATACAAATGCGAATACAGATCTGCACATTGTGCGCTCAAAGCGCCATCAACCACTAAGGATTTCGCTGCTTCGATGTCTGGCGCAAAGAAACGATCTTTGTCGTAGAACGCGACTTTAGAACGCAACAACTGGTGCACGGTCGTTAATTTATCTGAAGTTTTCAAAGGCTGATGGAAGTCCACACCCTGTGCCGCAGCTAATAATTCTATACCGACAATAGTAGCAGTATTGTGCGCCATTTCGTGCAGACGACGACCAGCAAATGTCGCCATACTGACGTGATCTTCTTGATTAGCTGAAGTTGGAATCGTATCGACACTAGCTGGATGGGCGTGCGATTTATTTTCGGATGCCAAGGCTGCCGCTGTCACGTGTGCAATCATAAAGCCAGAATTCAAACCAGATGATGGTACTAAGAATGGTGGCAAGCCTGAGATAGATGCATCGATCAGCAAGGCGATACGACGCTCAGAAATAGAACCAATTTCGGCGATCGCCAAAGCCAAAGTATCGGCGGCAAAAGCGACTGGCTCTGCGTGGAAATTACCACCAGAAATCACTTCATTCGTATCGACAAACACCAAAGGATTATCGGTTACCGCATTCGCCTCTGTCAGCAAAGTACGCGCGGCATTATTGATGATATCTAAACACGCGCCCATCACCTGTGGCTGGCAACGCAAGCAGTATGGATCTTGCACACGTTCATCATTGACCAAATGCGATTGACGGATTTCACTGCCAGTCAACAGCGTACGATAAATATTCGCGGTCGCAATTTGACCAGGCTGACCACGCACTGCGTGAATACGCGGATCAAACGGTGCATCGCTACCCTTCGCCGCATCGACCGACAAGGCGCCCGTGATCGTTGCCGCTTCTAATAAACGCTCAGCCAGGAACAAACCATTCAATGCCAAAGCAGTTGACACTTGCGTACCGTTGATCAAAGCTAAACCTTCTTTCGCCGCCAAAACGACAGGCGTGATACCTGCTTGAGCCAACGCCGCTTTGGCATCAACCATCTTGCCGTCAACGCGTACCTGACCTTCACCCATGATCGCTAAAGTCATGTGCGACAAAGGCGCTAAATCACCAGACGCACCGACTGAACCCTTGACTGGAATCGCTGGCATGATACCCGCGTTATAGGCCGCGATCATGGTGTCGATCACGGATGCCCGAATGCCCGAAAAACCACGCGCCAGACTGGCAATCTTCATTGCAATAATCAAGCGCACGACTTCATCAGCAATCAATTCACCTGAACCGACTGAATGCGACAAGATCAGATTTTTTTGCAGCAATTCTAGATCTTCGTCTGGAATACGCGTCTTCGCGAGTTTACCAAAACCGGTATTGATACCATAAGCCGCATCCCCTTTGGCGACGATACGATCGATGGTTGCAGAAGATTCATTGATCGCGGCATAGGCAGATTCTGCCAAGGCCAGCTTGAAAGGTTGTTGCCAGATCGCGCGTAAGTCAGCGAGTTTGAATTGACCTGGTTGGATGGTGAAAGTTGTGCTCATATTCTTGTCCTTTATCTTTACATTCTTTTTGCCGCAGAGGCGCAGAGAATTTTGTAGGCTTTCGTAGGGTGCGCCTTGCGCACCTCACATTTACGGCTTACTCATCGTCTTGGTGCGCATGGCGCACCCTACTACTTCTGCACGCCATAAATTTACTGCGCACTCTGCATTAAAAAATTACTCAAATTTACTTAATCATCGGCAATTGCAAGCCATTACGCTTAGCACATGCCACAGCTTGTTCGTAACCCGCATCGGCATGGCGCATCACGCCTGAACCGCAATCGTTGACCAACACGCGGGCTAAACGTTTAGCTGCCGCTTCAGTGCCATCGGCCACAATCACCATACCTGAATGCTGCGAGTAGCCCATACCTACACCGCCACCATGATGCAAGGAAACCCAGCTCGCACCGCCTGCTGTATTTAATAATGCATTCAACAAAGGCCAATCAGATACTGCATCGGTACCATCTTTCATACTTTCAGTTTCACGATTTGGACTAGAGACAGATCCGGTATCAAGGTGATCACGACCAATGACGATAGGTGCCTTCAGCTCGCCGTTTTGTACCATCTCATTGAAAGCCAAACCTGCAATATGACGCTCACCTAAACCTAACCAGCAAATACGTGCTGGCAAACCTTGGAAGGCAATGCGCTCACCCGCCATATCCAACCACTTATGCACGCCTTTATTCTCAGGGAATAATTCTTTAATCTTGGCATCGGTCTTGCGAATGTCTTCTGGATCACCAGACAAAGCCACCCAACGGAATGGGCCTTTACCGTCACAAAATAAAGGACGGATATAGGCAGGTACAAAACCTGGGAAGTCGAAAGCATTCTTCACGCCAGTATCGAAGGCGACTTGGCGAATATTGTTGCCGTAATCGACCGTAGGAATGCCCATCGCATGGAAATCTAACATGGCCTGTACGTGTACAGCACAAGCTTGCGCTGCATCTGCGGTTAACTTCGCGTGCTGGCTCGCATCGTGTTGCGCTGCCTTCCATTGTTCAACGCTCCAACCGATAGGCAAGTAACCGTTAATCAAATCATGCGCAGAAGTTTGATCTGTGACCAAGTCCGGCTTGATGCCACCCGCTTTCGCACGTTTTACTAATTCAGGCAAAATCTCTGCTGCGTTACCCAACAAAGCAATTGAAATCGCGTCTTTACGTGCGGTGTGATATTTAATCAGTTCGATCGCGTCATCAATGTCTTTTGCTTGCTTATCGACATAGCGTGTACGCAGGCGGAAGTCGATGCTGGACTGTTGACATTCGATATTCAGAGACACTGCACCCGCAAATGTTGCTGCCAAAGGCTGTGCACCACCCATGCCACCCAAGCCCGCAGTCAAGATCCAGCGCCCCCCCCAATCGCCACCAAAATGCTGACGACCAGCTTCGGCAAAAGTCTCATACGTACCTTGCACGATACCTTGGGTGCCAATATAAATCCAACTACCGGCTGTCATCTGACCGTACATGAACAAGCCTTTGCGGTCTAGTTCATTGAAGTGTTCCCAGTTCGCCCACTTCGGCACTAGGTTGGAATTGGCGATCAAGACACGTGGAGAATCTTCAGTGGTTTTAAAAATACCAACTGGCTTACCCGATTGAATCAGCAAAGTTTCATCTTCGCCCAAATCTTTCAAGCTGGCCAAAATCTGGTCATAGCATTCCCAATTACGTGCAGCGCGACCGATACCGCCGTACACGACTAAATGCTTGGGATTTTCTGCGACTTCTTTGTCGAGATTATTTTGAATCATGCGGTAAGCCGCTTCGGCTACCCAAGTTTTACACACCTTTTCAGCGCCGCGTGGTGCGCGGATTTCACGACTTGCATCCCAGCGTGGATCATTATTCATCTTTATCTCCTAAAAATTCAAAGCTCAAAAAATTCCCAACAACACCAACAAATAAAGATATTCATCAGATGTAGCAAGGACACAATAATTAATTTGATTTGCAGTTTAAGTTGTATATACAACTTATGCAAGCGATTTTTTTTAATTCTGTGCGAAAATAGAAGCCAATTACTGTTATCTAGCAAACATCAAATCATCCATTCATCGATCCTATGGCTACAACCCCTGCTGTTACTCCTGCTTTTCAAATGATCAAAGATTTTCTATTAAGGGAAATTCAAGCTGGCACTTGGAAGGAAGGTGATGCAGTTCCCTCGGAGGCGGCGTTGGCTCAACAGTTTAATGTGTCACGCATGACAGTCAATCGTGCGGTGCGGGAACTGACCAGCGAACAAATTCTTAATCGAATTCAAGGTTCAGGAACTTATGTCGCGCAACAAAAATACCAAGCAACATTAGTTGCCATTAAGAGTATTGCTGAAGAGGTTCGGGCACGAGGGCACGAACACAGAAGTGAGCTGCATGAATTGTCCTCGATTGAAGCGAACGAATCTCTTGCCGAAAAATTTCAAGTCAATGCTGGTCACATCTTATTTCATTCGGTGATCGTCCATTTCGAGAATGAAATCGCGATTCAAGTTGAGGATCGCTGGGTTAATTCCGCGCTAGCACAAGACTACTTGACACAAAACTTTATCAGCAAAACGCCGAATGAATACTTAATGGAAGTGGCGCCATTACAAGGTGTAGATTACAGCATAGAAGCCGTAATGGCACCCAAATCAATCGCCGATATGCTACACATTTCAAGCAAAGACGCTTGCCTAGTTTTACACAGAAAAACACGCTCACAAAATCAAATCGCCACCATCGTCACGATGTGGCATCCTGGCACACGTTACCAATTTACCGGGAGTTTTTAAGCCGTTTTCAGCTGTTTTTAGGCATGGCAAAAATCAACAAAATCGAGCAGAACTATTGCAACATAAGCGAATCCAATTCCCTCTCATCAATGCATTGTTATTCTAAGCAGGTACGCATGTTATTTCATCAGCGCTTAAAAAAACTATCGACAATCATTTTGATTTCTAGCTGTAGTTTTGTACTGTCTACCGCTAACGCACAAGTCCACAAATTAGAGGAACATACGCCTGCGGTTAAAGAGCGACCAAAAGTCGCCCTTGTGCTATCCGGCGGAGGGGCACGTGGCTTTGCGCATATTGGTGTATTACGTGTTTTAAAAGAGATGCGCATCCCTATCGATTTCGTTGTCGGCACCAGTATGGGAGCTGTAGTAGGTGGCGCGTATGCTGCAGGTCGTTCGATTGAAGACATTGAAGATATCGTTCGCAATACTTCATGGGATACGGTATTGGCCGATCGTCCTGCACGCGATGCTCTGGATTTCAGACGTAGAGAGGAAGATGTTAATCTACCGTCTCGTATTGAGTTTGCGGTTACCAAATCGGGCATCACCTTCCCACCATCGGCAGCAGGAAATTCAGCGCTTGAACAAGCACTGACCCGTCTATTACCAAATGGGATGAAGAGTGAACATATCAATCATCTGCCGATTCCATTTCGCTCGGTTGCATCGGATCTGGTGACAGGTGAAATGGTCGAACTGACAGATACGCCTCTGTTTATTACACTACGTGCCTCACTTGCAGTACCGGGCATGTTTGCTCCAGTGCACATTAACAAACGCCTAGTCGTTGATGGTGGCTTAGTGCGCAACCTGCCTATCGATATGGCAAAGAAAATGGGCGCAGATATTGTCATTGCGGTCAATGTCGGTACACCACTTGCGCAGGAAAAAGAGCTTGGTAGTGCCATCAGCGTCGCCCAACAAATGCTGCAAATATTAACCGAGCAGAATGTACAACGTTCTTTAAAAGAACTTCGCCCTAAAGATATATTAATTGCGCCGAATCTGAGTGGCATCGACTTTCTCGACTTTGATGAACATCACAATGCCATGCTGGCGGGAGATATCGCGACACGTCAGTTAGAAACACGGCTGCAACATTTACAATCGACACCAGAAGATTATCGACGTTACGAACAATTACGTACCGCTGAAGGCAGCACTCCAGACAGAGCGCTAAAGATCGCCAGTATAGAAATTCAAGGAACACAAAATATCAATCCAGATATTTTATTAAAACAATCAGGACTGCAGTTAAACGAACTTACGAGTGAGGAAAAAATTCGTCAAGTCACTGGAAAACTGTATGGTCGCGGAGATCTCGACCATGTCGAAGTGGAAATCGATGATCGTGGTGAAGAGCGTGATGTCGTCATCAAAACACATGAGGCGGTCTGGAGTAAAAATCGCCTACGTCTTGGCCTTGAGTTATCAAGCGACTTTAATGATACCCATAAATTTTCGCTAGGCGCGATGCATATCGCAGCATCACAAAACAGATGGGGTGGCGAAGCAAGAATAATTGCCAAAATTGGTTCAGACCGAATTTTAGGTGCACAATTCTTCCAACCCTTAGGGGTAGGCAGCGAATGGTTTATCGCGCCTTCACTTCAAAGTAATGCCTCATCTACCGATCTGTTCTCTGAAGGCAGAAAACTAATTCGTTATGGCTATAAAGCAAACAGCATTATTTTACCCTTCGGCAGGCAAATTGGAAATTGGGGTGACATCCAAATTGGCGTGCGACGTGAACGCGTGGAAGTAAAAAAATTATTGCCTGAAGAATCTGGACCCGATGTCAGAATCTTTCAAACCACAGAATTCTTGCGCTACCGAGTCGATACCATTGATTCACTGGCTTACCCTACACGCGGCAATTATTTAACCATGGAATGGGATCGTGCTTTAGATCAAGATGGCAATAAGAAGGCCATTCTCAATTCCTCAGTTCTGGGAATGTCGGCTTTCAAACGTGGTGAATGGGCTGGTCATATTTACGGTGAATGGTCGCGCTCACAAGGTGATATTGCACCATTATCCTTGGGTGGTTTTTTGCGACTGTCTGGAACACCTGCCGAATCGCTATCCAATAAAACCGTAGCACTTGGACGGGTGGTGATCGCACATCGCATCGGTAGCATGCCAGCAGCACTAGGCGGCGCAGTTCGCTTAGGATTTTCAGCGGAACTAGGTGGCGGCTTTAAAGAAAATGAAGCGGTTAAGTTCAGCAAGATTAAACGTGCAGTGAGCAGCTTCGTCGCCTTTGATACACGCTTCGGTCCGCTCTATTTTGGCGCTGGCGCGACACAAGGTATCGGTTCAAGTTTTTATCTGTTTTTAGGACCAATCTGGTGAACCACCCGGCCTTTTGTATTGGCCATCGTGGCGGGACGACGCAATGCGGTAAATGCAGAAAACTCCCAGGAACGAAAGCCTAGCATTAAGGTATAGCCATCACGATCTTCAGCAGGGAGACGGCGATCTTCATGCTGCAAGCGGGCGATTTCTGCGGTCAATTGTTGGATTTTCTGCTGAATTTCTTGCGCGCTATTTTTCGATAAGCGAGCGGGTACGCACATTAAGGTTTCACCAGTCCCATCAAAACGTCCGTTGAAATAATCGGCGACAACCACTTCCTTAAAGAAAGCTTGAATAGGTCCATCAGCACGCCAGCGGAATGCTGGAGAAACCCGCAAACGGTAGCGATTCATCGGTTTAAGCTCGATTAACTCAAGCTTATCAAGCTCAATCATACAAAGAATGCATTCCGCCTCAGTTAAGGTATAAGTCTCAATAATTTGCTCAAAAGTCCAATGACCAAGACAAGAAATAGCCACCAATAATAATTTGGGATTTTCCATCAAGGCTCGCTCTTGCGATAAGGTTAAATTATCTGTTTGTGGTGTAACATCAGCGGCCTGACGCAGCACATCTTCTAATGAGATTTCGGAAACTTTACAAATTTGAGCCATGCGTGACAAAGTCATATCCTTCTGCCCAAACATACGCTTGATACTCGACTCACTCATTTCAATTAAATGCGCAAGCTGTTTATAGGTCATACCAACTCTGCGCAATTCTGTACGTAAAACCTCTAGCAACATCTCTGGAGAACTCATCTATCGCTCCTAATCTATCAACTAATTGATGTGTTTGATTTATGGGGTTAGCTTATGGACTTACTACTGAACTTAATTGCTCTCTGATTTCGCAAGAAAATTAATCTCTTGCGCAGTCTTAGAGCCAATCACCACGCGATTTAAGTGACTAGGGATAACCGCATCGAACTCATTCAATGCCAAACGTCCCCCCATAATTTCGGCAAAACGCTGAGGATGCAAAGGCGACTTATCAGGCTCTGCATAACCATCGGGAAATTTTGGGAAGTCTGTACTCAAATCGTATTTATCGGTCGCTCCCAAAGTATGTAGAAATTCATGTGCAATCACGACATTATTCTTTTCACGCATGTCCGCACTCGCAAATACGTTGACTTGACCAATTAAGCCCTCTTGCAAAGCAGTCGAATGATGAACCTGTTGCCTTTGTGGATCAAAATATTGCACAAATAAACGCACCTGCGTTCCTGGCCCCTGCACTTTGGCATTGCGATATGCCCACCAGCGGAATTGCAGACTCCACCACATAATTTCAGCTACATTCGCATTTTCGGGCGGTGCTGGTGGTCTTTTTGCCAGCTTGCTTTGCAGGCGTATTTGAATTGAGGCGTGCTGAGTGCGTCCATACTTCTCGGCAGCATCGAGCATGAATTGTTCAATCGATGCGAATTCGTCGTGACTTAATCTGGAAATATAATCGTCTGCAATCTCACTACCGTCACCGTTGATTGGATAGACATTCACCATCAAAGTGTATTTCCATTCAACGGATTGAGTTTTCGCCCGGTATCCAGAGTAACTGACTGCGGCCAGAATAAACAATAAAATAAAAATTCGAATCGTTTTAAACATGCAAAGAATAATTAGAAATAATTAGTTCGATTGTAACTGATAGAAAACTATTCTGGCCTGTTCTGGTCTATTAAGCTCTCATCGGGGCGATGTCGGTAAAAGCAGATCTATCAAGAAAAATACACGTAAAAACAAAAAAGCAGCCTAAGCTGCTTTTCTGATATACCAACGATTAAAAAATAATCAGAAATTATTTTTTGGCTTTTTTACCGGCTGCGGTTGCTGGCAAATAGGCGAGTGGGTCATTCAAACCACTTTCGTAGGCAGTCAAGACTGTTTTTGGACGCAAGCAAGTCGCACCTAAAGTTGTAGAATCGGCAGAAACTGAATTCACACACACTTGCAACTTCATAATTTTACTTTGTGGGATACCCGCAGCGGCTGCGATTGACACTACGGAATGATGATTCGCACCATTGGCAATCAATTGATCCACTGTTTTTTGCAAATTACGGCTAGTCGATAAAGCTGTAAAAATGCCATCAACTGAGGTATCAACAGGCTTAGCCGCTTCAATCGCACTAGCGCTGCCAACCAAGGCAAAACCCAAACATGCGCCAAGAATCATTTTCTTCATAGTAGTCTCCTTAATTTGACAAACAATTTTGCCTAACAGATTGATTCTAGTGAGTTTTTAAAGCGCTGCAAAGAATTAATTACGAAAAATGCCGAAAAAGATTTCGAAGTTAAAATTCAGACAAATACTATGTTCACGATTTACGACAAAATCGATTCAAATAGCCTTTAATTGCAATGAATCAAGAGCGAGGACGAAGCGCGTCAAAGCCGAATCTATCAACTGATTTTTAAGTTAGTTGTTTAGAATGATGAGACAAATGAGCATCTTCGTGTTTTTCTGGCACATTGCTGACATACCTGAGCACTGTTGCAAAATGCAATACTGATCTATCCATTTCCTGACTATTTACATTGACGACCTCAGATCACGGGAATACAGTGATTTAAAAAATGTGCTTGAACTCGAATCTAAACCTCAGTTAGCGACATGCATAAAAAGGCGTGAACACCATGCGAATTCTTGGATTTCACAAAGCGATCTCCAGCTTCTGTTGCCTGCTAGGCTGGCTGATTTTCACTGATATCCATCCTGCTTACGCTGACTCAAAACAAAATTTACGTTTTACACACATTTCACAAGAACAAGGCTTATCCGACGGTTCAGTTCCTAGCATTTTTCAAGACAAACTAGGTTTAATGTGGATAGGAACGTCAACTGGTTTAGCCCGCTACGATGGACGTCGCACTCGTCAATGGAGTTCTGATCCAGAAGAAAAACACAGTCTGAGCGGCCCTTTAGTTTCGTCCATACTACAAGGGCACCAGGACTATTTATGGATAGCGACTTCAGGCGGTTTGGATCGCATCAATACCAAAACTGAACAGATCGATCGCGAAGCTATGCCAGCGGAACTGTCTTTACAACAAAGACGGGTCTGGTCACTAGCAGCAAACACGCAAGACAAAATTTGGGTAGCGACGCACACTCGCCTATATCTTTTTGATCCTCATGCGAATTCCGAGCAGCGATTTCAAGCAATTCCATTAAGTGGAGATGATGGCGCTCAACTTCGCTCGATCACCTCAGACGGACAAGGCGGCATTTGGGCAGCCCTGGGCTCGCGTGTTTTTCATTTGACGGCAAGCGCTGTCGTCGCGCAACAATTCGATGCCGCAAGCGTCAATACCCATAAAAGTCGCGTCGATTTTTCTGTTCGTTATATGGCCTTAGACGATCAACATCGCTTATGGCTTGGAACTCAGACTGGTTTACAAATATGGAATGTCAAGCAGACACAAGCACAACTAGATCCACTCAATGCTCAGCTCAATCTTCCCAATGAACGTATTTTTGCTATCTTAATGGATGAGGAAAAATCGATGTGGATAGGCTACGGCGGCAACAACGCGCTGTACCGGATTCGTCCAAAAGACACCGTCAAAATTGAGCAATATAAAAACTACCCCACACTCACTTCGAGCATTATCAGCAACTCAATTGCGTCGCTTTTTCAAGATCGTACCGGCACGCTGTGGGTGGGGACCTGGGGTAATGGTATTAGTCTGGTTGATTTGCGCAGCAAGGGATTTACGCACTACTTCCATCTGGATGAAGAAAAAAATAGTTTGAGCAATAACAACGTGATGGGAATTCAACTTGACCGTGCTGGCAAGGCTTGGGTTGCTACATATGGCGGCGCCCTCAATTATCTCGATTTGGAAACCGGAAAGACAAGACAATTTCCACAAAATGAAACAGGGTCTCGGTTCACCAAGGCTTTACACTTACAAAACGACCAGCAACTTTGGTTAGGTGGCGATGATGGCTTGGTACGTTTTAATCCACGTACAAAAATCTCAGAAAAAATTGCACTGTCTCAAGAAACGCCGGGAGCAAAATCGATCAGCTCTATCATCATTGACCAGCGCGGCGATCTGTGGGCCGGCAGCGGCAATGGCTTATACCGGGTTTCTCCTGAACTCAAAGTCGAAACCTTTAAAGCATCACGCGATCAACCAGGCTATTTAACCCACGACACAGTTGACTGTTTGCTTGAAGATAAAGAAGGACGCATTTGGATAGGTACTAAAGGCGGCTTGCAGCTATGGGATTTCAAGACCGAAAAATTCTCACAAACGGTGACGCCAACAGCTGAAGTAAAAAATCCCAACGCCTTATCGATCTATGGCTTACATCAAGACCGGTCGGGAAAAATTTGGGTCGGGACTTCGACTGGATTATTTCAACTAATTCAATCTGGTCAGCAGTGGCACTTAAAATCGTGGCGAAAAGTCAGCGGCATGCCCGCCGGATGGGTGATTACCATACAGGACGATGACAAAGGAAACTTATGGCTAGGTGCAGAAAAAGGTTTAGTTCAATTAATGCCAGAAGTCGCCAACGCACGCGTGTATAGCAATTTTAATGGTCCAGTGAAAGGCAGCTTTAGCTTTGGTGCCACAACACAGGCTAGTGATGGCAGATTATTTTTTGGCGCTTGGGGACTGATCGTATTTCGGCCCGAAGAATTAAAAGATAACCACGCCAAGATCCCCGTTATTCTGTCTGACATTTTGGCATTTAATCGTTCACTAAGTGATAACTCAGTCGAGCCACAGATTGATCAAATTCAAGGAACATCGACATCCCAGCAGTCAAGTAGTCTCGCTGAAATTGGCATATCGACATTGGTACATGAAGCGAATGAAATTCACTTAACACCGAAACACAGCATGATCAGTTTCGAATTTTCTGCATTGCAGTTTTATGATTATCAGCTCAATCGCTATGCATGGAAATTGGAAGGTTTTGATCAAGATTGGATTTATGGCAAACCCGGCGAGGGGCTAGCGACCTATACGAATCTGGATCAAGGAAATTATGTGCTTAAAGTTAAAACAGCAAGTGCAACTGGGGAATGGAACGAAAATGCACTACAGTTAAAGATACGTGTCTCGCCACCAATCTGGAAAAGCTGGTGGTTTCAACTACTTTTGGTTTGCTGCGTTTCCGCGCTATTCATTTTGTTTTATCGCTTACGGGTTGGTTTTTTAAAACGTACAAGAGATCATTTAGAATTACAAGTCAAGCTACGCACGCAAGAAGTTCACGAACAAAAAGATCAATTGCGGCAAGAAAAAGAAATTGCCGAGCAAGAGCGCGAAGTTGCTGATAAAGCCCGACGCGACATCATCTTATTAAGCGAAATCGGTAGAGAAATCAGTGCATCACTCGATATCGAAGCAATTCAAAAAGTTTTTTACACACACGTCTCAAAATTAATGGATGCAGACGTGTATGGCATCGGCATGGTGGACTGGGATCAAAAGGTCGTCACCTTCGACAATGTATTAGATCAGGGACTACCTGCGAAGCGTTATTCCCGTTCTCTCGATGCGAATAATCAACCTGCGGCTCTTTGCATTCTTACAGGACAAGAACTCAATATCGGCCAATTTGATCATGACAATACCTTGGACGACAACACCCATCTTGGTGTGATGCATCGAAAACGGTCAGATGATTCAGAAGTCACCAGAACCAACTCTGGCTTATACGTCCCGATGTTTATTGATAATCAGGTGATTGGCGTGATTACGGTGCTTAGCACGCGTCCGTACGCCTATGATTCAACGCATCTTGATATGCTAAGAACGCTGGGCGCTTACGCCGCAGTTGCATTGGATAAAGCGAGAGCTTATGAACGGGTAAAATTAGCCCAGTCCAAACTCGTGGAACAAGAAAAACTCGCTGCACTTGGTTCGATAGTCGCCGGCGTCGCACATGAGCTAAACACACCGATAGGCAATAGTTTATTGGTCGCAAGCTCACTTAAAGAAAAGAACGATGAATTTATTCAATCGATACGCAATGGCAATCTGAAGCGATCAGAGATGGAACGTTTTTGTCGCAACTCAACCGAGGCGGTAGAGCTGATTGTGCGTAATCTCGATACATCCGCACAACTGGTTTCAAGTTTCAAACAAATTTCCGCTGATCAGACTTCAAACCAGAGACGCACATTTGATCTGGCAAAAATATGCGAAGAACTTGCAAGAACACTCGCAGCCCGCACGCGCAGAGATGGGCACCAACTTCAAGTTAGCATTGAATCAGGAATTATGATGGACAGCTTTCCGGGTCCACTAGGCCAAGTACTCAGCAACTTAATCATTAACGCGATCGTGCACGGATTCGAATCAGGCAAACCGGGGGAAATTAAAATCGAGGCCGAGCTTTACAATCAAACGTTCGTCATTTTGCGTTGCAAAGATAATGGCAAAGGCATCCCTGAAAAAAATCTAAAACGCATCTTCGAGCCATTTTTCACGACACGGTTGGGTCAAGGTGGTAGCGGATTAGGCCTACACATCAGCTACAACATCGTCCATTCAATTTTAGGTGGAAGTATTTCAGTACGAAGTCAACAGAATGTGGGAACCAGTTTTGCACTTGAACTACCTCTGGTTGCCCCACAAAATGCCTCAAACTAATCCACAGGCAAACCTAAATCGATGCCATCAAAATCGCGCAATGGAATCAAGTTAATTGCATGCCCGACAAACACCGAGCGATCATGCCAACCCTGCTCTTTGGCTGGCACCAACCAGTAACCATTTTCATCATGCGCTAGCCAATATCGCGGTTGCTGCATGTACTCATAAAAGATAATTGCCATTTATACGACCGAGTAAACTGGATAGCGTCGCCATTCCGGCTCATGGAAGCGTTGACCATTCGCAAAAATAAAATCAAGAACGGCCTCTTGATTGCTCAACAGTTCGGGATTCGCAGCCTTCCACGCTTCAAATTTCTCTGCCAGTCCTGGCTCGGTTTGCAGCATTTCATAAGCACTATCTTCAAACACATAATCAGAAAATGCTTCTTTCTTTTCCAACACGCTATTAAAAAATCCCCAGCGGAAAAAGCTATCATGCGCCTGTGGCTCTAAAGTTTCTATGGCGTATCGCGCATTTGGCTGATTCAAAGCTAGCAGATAATCACCCGCTCTTGCCTGTATCGTTTGCATGCGCACTGACAATCGCATCGCATCATGAAACATATGTCCTTCATAGGCATTTGATCGAGACGATACATCGTCAATGTGATAAACCTGCACTTGCAGTGTTTGATCCTCAGTCAATTTATCTAACACCACGCCATTCCATTGAAGACGCTCGATTACCTCACGCCAAGCCTGAGGAATCAAGTACGCCTTGGGCGTATTGATCACCACATCATCAACAAAATGATCGAAGTAAGCGATATCTTTTTCCCAAGGCTGATTGCGGTCGTAAGATAAACGCAGATAGTTCCCTAATTTACTCGGGCTATACACCGCTTGATAGCCTTTGAAACGAAAGCTTGATGGACGCGTGTGGTCTGCTTTCCATTTTACGGTCCATTGTTTTTTCTGCGTTGCGGCTTGCCGCGCCTGATCGCGCAATGTCTGAATTTGTGTAGCATGCGCAATCGTGAAATCTAGAACGACTTCAACCAAAGCACGCATGGAATCATAACGATCTGCATATGGCTTGAGCATATGCGTTTCTGGCATAAATCCAATGGTGTGATGCAAAGCCGCAAAGCCGGTAGAAAAACGCGGCACTTCCAAAAAGTCTTCGATCCCATCATCAGGCGTCACTTTAACTGGATTGACGTATGGACAGGTAGGCCAACCACGCTGCTCCATATTGGCATAAATTGCGGGCAACATCGTGCTACGCAAAAATGGCCCTAATCCATCCCCTAATTTATCTGCCTGCGTTTGAATCAAGGTCATGGTATAGCTGTAATCTGCGCCATTTGAAGTATGCGTATCGACCATTACATCGGGATCCCACATCGTGAAGAAACGATTAAATACTTGTGCTGCCAGACTATCGCATTTAATAAAATCGCGGTTCAAATCGAGGTTACGTGCATTTGCCCGAAAACCAAACAATTCCGGTCCATCTTGATTAACACGCGAGGTGTTTTGTCGATTCAAACAACCATCAACGTTGTAGATGGGAATAAATAAAAAAACGGTTTGCCCCAAAGCAGCGAGACGTTCTGGTTGTAGACAAAAATCTCTCACCAAGGCCATGCATGCATCAATTCCCTCCGGCTCACCCGGATGGATGCCATTATTATTAAAAAATACCGGACGACCTGCCGCTTTTAAAGTTTCACGATCGAACTCAGCATCAGCTGTAATCACACCAGCATGCATAGGAATACCATTGTCCGACACGCCAATCTGCATGAAACGCAAAACTTGTGGGAAATCTGCCGCTAATTTTTCGTAAAAAGGAATACATTTTTCCCAGGTTGTGGTTTGATTTTGATTACCAAGTTCGTAGGGGGTTAGGTAAGTAGAATTTAATGGCATATTCATGAGATTCAGGATTCGATAAAATGGGCGACATGGGCGGGAATTGTAGCATCGTCACTTCAGAATTTTTCATGTAATCACGCCCTTCCAACCGAACGAAGACAGTTTCATCACCATTGATCACTATGCAAACCGACGATTTAATTTCTTTAGTTACAAAAACTATGCCTTATGGGAAATATCAAGGTCGCTTATTGGCAGATCTACCTGGAGATTATTTAGGATGGTTCGCGCGAGAAGGGTTCCCACGAGGTGAGATTGGCAGGCTGTTAGAATTGATGTATGAAATTGATCACAATAATTTACGTGATTTATTAGTGCCTTTAAGACTTTCGAATACAAAGAATTAGACCAGCACAGGCAGAAAAGCAAATGTCAAAAAAGTTCAAAAATCAGCAAAAGTATTGGGTAATGATACCGTCAATCTTATCAGCTTGACCCTAAGAATTATTTTTAGTCTTACGGTAAACAACTGTGGACACTCACATCCAACAAACCTAGGTGTAGAAAAAATTGTTTTCTACATCACTGAGATTTATAGCGACACCACACAATTGCATTACAAATTTAAGACAATTTACATAGAACTTAACTAAATGCAGACAGTCTTACTCAAGCGAATATGTTTGAATGCGGGTTAGCTTGTTGATGCACGACAGTGATTAATACAACAACGAACATCGCAAGAATTTGACTGATCATGAAAGAACCACTGATGTACAGAGGTGCACATCTACCTGTGAAAAAACAAGATACTCCCCTCCGTCTTGTAATTTCGTGTGCCTCTGTACTGATGGGGTTTATGTTCTAAACTTCACTCCCCATCCCGATAAGTGATAAACATTCAAACTTAATTAGTTTGAAATGATATGCATTACATGCCGCTTTGCACCCGCCTACGCACAAACTGAATATGGCTTCGTAAGCCATACAATTCCTCGGCATAAGATAAAGGGATAGAGATCTGATTGACCTTATTTTCAATCTCATTCAAACGCCGCAATTGTTGCTCAGCTATTTGCTGCCTTTGTTCGGGAGAAGCTTCGTCTAAGGCATGCTCAACTGAACGCAATTGACCATACCAGCGATAGATACGAGAACGCACTCGCCATACATACAAAGGAGGAATAATTTTCGAGAGTGGCAATGCCAATGCGCCAAAAGCGATCAATAAAACCCACATACGTTCAAGAAAATTGGACATCCAAAAACTCAAGTAACGCTGCAAAAATGGGGGGCCATTTTTATAAAATTTCTCTGCCTGCGGCTCCACGGTAATTTCTGTATAGCGATCAGATGGAAACTCACCCTGCTTACTGAACCAATTGGCACTACCATGTATTTTCTTAGCTGCCTGCAAAAATAAACTGATTAAGGCAGGATGCAAACTTTCATGCGCGACCAGTGTGGCAGTAGGTGAAATCAAATGATAATCGCGTGAGGGAATATCTTTTCCCATATCGACGATTCCTCGCGGCAAGACCACATGTGACAGATAAGGAAATCGCCTTGTATAAGCTTCAGCTTGCACAAAATCAAATAACTTCACTCCCGGTGTTTGCAATAACATCTGCACCAGTTGCGAATCTGAAGCAGAGCTCATTACCAGCACATCAATCTTCTCATCAATAAATGCCACCGTAGCGGGTGTGCTTTCTAATTGATGAATTTCGACCTGCGTTTCTTCAAGATTATTCACCGACAATAATTGCTGAAATAGGCGTCGAACACCGAACCCGTCAGGACCGACATTGATCCGCTTGCCTTTTAATTCGGTCAAGCTGGTGATCTCTTTTTTACCACGATAGAAAATCCAAATTGGCTCATAAAACAAACTACCTAAAGAGATCAGACCCTTTTCTATCGCATCTTTCTCAGTGGTCGAACCACTTTGTACAAATCCAATATCGATATTCGAATCTGGATCGGCAATCTGTTGAAGATTTTCTTGCGATCCTTGTGACTTATGAATGCGCAAGGTGATCTGATTATTGGCTAGCTCTTCCGCGTACTGTTTAGCAAATCGCTCGTAAGCACTATTTTCCTGCCCTGCACTGAAATCGAGTGTCCTACCTGGTGCGGGATCAACCACATAATATGCCGCCAACAATACCGCAATGACCATTAACACGATGGGACCAAAGGCAATCAATGCATCTTTGGTTGAAATCAAGGTAAATTTAATCTTGGGCATAATCTAAAATCACCTGGTTGAATTGAGCAAAATTAAATCTCTTCAATGCGTTGATATTCAGCTTGAAATTGATCCAAACCCAACAGCATCTCCATGAAAGCTTGCGCGACCTGCGTTGGCTCGCCCTTTACACCCAATTCAATATGACGACGCATCGTTTCCGTTCCAACGCTCGGTAAGCTGAAGACTTTAATCAATGGATATCGCGCTTCGAGAGTTTCCATCATGGGTGTCAATAGAGATTCGGCGACTTCAAATACTAGCACTGCCTGTTCATCTGATGGCCGTTGGTGAAATAAGTGCGGGTAATGTGTATCCAGTACCCAAGCAATCATGGGCCAGGCCATTACCGGAAAACCCGGAACAAAGTAATGCTGTCGAATCGTGAAGCCTGGGATCTTATTGAACGGATTTGGGATAATCGCTGCCCCCTCAGGGAACTCGCCCATTTTCAATCGATGCAAATGATCTGGGCTATTTAAATCAAGCTCTTGTAGAGAATCTGCATTCATTTCTAGAATTCTCTGCTGAATCAAGACTTTGGCTTCTGGATGGAGAGCCAGCGGCAAATTCAATGCAGCTGCTGCACACTGGCGCGTGTGGTCATCAGGTGTTGCACCTATTCCACCAGTACTAAAAACAATGTCGCCACTTGCAAAGCTACGCGTCAATAAATTAGTAATGCGAACCCGGTCATCTCCAACATATTCTGCCCAATCTAAACTTAGCCCACGTTCTTTCAAAATCTCTATAACTTTCGGCAAATGCTGATCTACACGCTTACCAGATAAAATTTCATCTCCAACAATAATTAATCCAATTGCCATCATTTGCTCCTACATTTCTAAAGTGTGTTGACGCGAACTCACGTCGGTCTGTACGTTCTCAGACATTTTTTCTTGGCGTAATTCTTGTAAGGCTCGCAGACAGAAATGCTGATACCACAGCCCGGTGAAAATAAAAATCAGCAGATAAACCCAAATTGCCGCGCTAACTATAATCGGAAACAAAAATAAGTTAGCCACAGATATGGCGCTTCCAACCCATAACAACGACGGTAAGCTGCTAAAAGCACCCGCAATTAAACCAATTAATAATAGCGATCCACGATGCTTCTCGACCAATTGTTTACGCTCGTCACTGTCAGCAAATAGTGCCAAAGCGTCGTAACTCATAACACGATAGGTCAGCCATCCCCACAACAAAGGCTGCACGAAAACATAAATTGGCGGAATGAATATCAAAGGTAAAGTCACTACGCACCCAAACACAAACAGGAAAATGGAGCCGAATGAAAATCCCAAACTATGTAAAAACGAAGCACCATAGCGCTTCTCTAGCAGCGGAAAATCTCTCGCGCCCACATGCTTAGCAATTATGGGCATAATCAACACGCCAATAAATAACAGGCTACTAATAACGACTAATGGCAATAGTAACCACATCGCCAATAAAGGAACGACTACTGTCTTGAGTGCCAGTAAACCAAGGGAACTAAGCACTTGCGCCGCGCTCGAATATCCTTCGTGCACGGCAAAGTAAGACTGCACAAAATCGATCACGGCTTGCATACGCCAAGCCATCAATGCTCCCCACAACAGCAGGGAAATAATCAATGGTATGACACTTAAAAGAATTATTTTGAATCGAAATTGCGTGGCTAGAGCACGAGCCCAAGAACGCATTACAGCGGATAAATTCATTGAATTACCTTTAGACTCGCAAAGAAAGACTGAATCAACTAAATCATTGATCGCGCGTATTCTACCTCGCATTAACAAAGTGAACACATAGGCAAGCATACAAATTCGTCGACTTTTCCTCTACAATGGCGCCTGCAAAATCTCTCTAACATTCCCTATCAAGGAGTAATCATGTCCTCTATCAGTACCGTCAGCGGTCTACAATACGAAGATAAAATCGAAGGATCAGGCGCAGAAGCGACCGCAGGTAAAAATGTTGAGGTTCATTACACTGGTTGGCTACAGAATCCAGATGGCAGCGCTGGCAAAAAATTTGATTCCAGCAAAGACCGTGGCACACCCTTTGAATTTGCGCTCGGCGCAGGTCAAGTCATTAAAGGTTGGGATGAAGGTGTAGAAGGTATGAAAGTAGGCGGCACGCGAATCCTAACAATCCCATCAGCCTTAGGCTATGGCCCTCGCGGCGCTGGTGGCGTGATTCCACCAAATGCTACTTTGATTTTTGAAGTCGAATTATTGGGTGTATAAATCTTCTAGAACACAATCTGCGTAAGCAAAAAAAAGCTGCTTCAATTTTTTGAAAGCAGCTTTTTTTATTCCCACCTTACGCAACTTGAATCATCACTCATCCAAGCTTAACCAGCATTATTATTTGAAAGGACTGCTGCTATTTAATGGCATACCTTTTTTTGCGCAGGTCGGCGGATTTGTCATTCCAAAACTCAACAAATTACCGCCATTGATGACACAATTAAATTCGTTACCATTGGCCTTCACTGCAACGTAGGTATTTGTGCCATCTACACGCTTATTCACGACAACGACCTCGCTAGGTTGAACACCTAAAGTACCCGCAGTCTTTGTCTTTACATCATCATCTGACAACATATTGGTTTTCGTCGCGATGGTATTACAAGCTGATGTTACCAATACAAGAGCAAGCCCAGTAGAGCTGCTCAGACAAACATTATTCCTTAATAAAGTGCTCGCGGTAATACTTCAATTCCTCAATCGACTCAATAATGTCGGCCAGAGCGGTATGCTTTTGATGTTTCTTAAAACCACTAGATAAAGCAGGCTTCCAACGGCGACATAATTCTTTTAATGTCGATACATCCAGATTACGATAATGGAAAAACTCTTCCAACTTCGGCATTCCGCGGAACATAAAACGGCGATCTTGGCAGATGGTATTTCCACACATTGGTGACTTACCCGCTGGCACATACATTTTCAAAAAGCTAATCAGCGCTTTCTCAGCATCTGCTTCAGTCACTGTCGAGGCTTTGACCCGATCAATCAGACCTGAACGACCGTGCGTTCCTTTATTCCAAGCATCCATTTTATTTAATACTTCATCCGATTGATGGATCGCAAATACCGGACCTTCTGCCAATACATTTAACTGCATATCCGTCACTACAACAGCGATTTCAATAATCTTGTCATTATCAGGATCGAGTCCTGTCATCTCCATGTCTACCCAAATCAAATTCATTTCATTCGGCTTAGCTGGCTTTGCTGCAACTACAGCGGTCGTTTCAGTTACTTCGATATTGCTCTCTTGTGACATAATTCTTCCTAGACGCTAATTTGGCCAATATCTTAGAATAAGCTAAAAACTTGATTTTAAGATAATTACCTTGAACACTTTTTCTGATAAAGCAGCATTTTCCCATGAATTCATATACGTTTTCGGTTTTATTCATTGTTTTTCTTGGCATTACGGTCAGCTTGCAATTCTGGCTGTCGTCACGTCAACTACGCCACGTTAGCAAACATCGATCAGAAGTGCCTGCCGAATTCAAAGAAAAAATTGGCTTAGACGCACATCAAAAAGCAGCAGACTACACCATCGCCAAGACCCAATTTGGCTTACTGTCTTTATTCGTCAGTGTTCTCATCTTGTTGGGTTTCACCCTATTCGGTGGCCTGCAATTACTCGCTGTCAGTCTTTATCAGTGGCTAGGCGATGGCATGATTTATCAATTAAGCTTGATCGCTGGCTTCGCCCTGATCAGTGGCGCCTTAGATCTACCATTTGATCTCTACCGTCAGTTCGTCTTAGAAGAAAAATTTGGTTTTAATAAAATGACGCTGAAATTATTCTTAAGTGATCTGATGAAAGGAAGTCTCATAGGTGCCGCGATTGGATTACCTTTGGTGTGGGTCGTGATCACCTTGATGGATAAATCGGGCGACCTATGGTGGTTATATGCTTGGTTGGTATGGACTGGATTCCAACTACTAATGATGTTGATTTTTCCGACTTGGATTGCACCACTATTTAATAAATTTACACCGTTGGCAGACGACAGCTTACGTGCCCGTATCGAAGGCCTGATGCAGCGTGTAGGCTTTGCCTCCAGTGGTTTATTTGTCATGGATGGATCCAAACGCAGCGCCCATGGAAATGCCTATTTCTCTGGCTTTGGCAAAACTAAACGTATCGTCTTTTTCGACACCTTGATTGCGCGTTTAGCGCCGCAAGAAGTCGAGGCAGTATTGGCGCATGAACTTGGTCATTTCAAACTAAAACACATCGTAAAACGTATGATCGTCATGTTTGCCGTGTCCTTAGGTTTCTTAGCTTTACTGGGCTATTTGAAACAACAAGTTTGGTTCTTTACCGGTTTAGGCGTCGATCCCATTTTATTTGCTTCTTCAAATAATGCGATGGCCCTGATCTTGTTCATGTTGACTTTGCCAGTTTTCACTTTCGTATTGTCACCACTAACTTCAATCAGTTCACGTAAGCACGAATTTGAAGCAGATGCATTTGCGGTGAAACACACGAATGCCAATGATTTAGTATCAGCCTTGGTCAAATTGTACGAAGACAATGCATCAACGCTGACACCTGATCCGATACACTCCGCTTTTTATGATTCGCATCCACCAGCATCCATCAGAATCGCGCATTTGCACCAGCAAGGCAAATTAGCATAATGCTGCTATCAATATTCCAGTTAAATTAATTACTACTCAAACGACTCCATCCTATGAAAACTTCTGATCTCTTAGCAAAAAAATCTGCCCATACGGAAATTGGTTTACAAGATAAAGAACTGCCAATCTACTTCGCTGCGACGCCCGGCTGGGAGCAAGATGGTCCTCGCATCATTAAGGCCTATCATTTTAAGAACTATTACGAGACACTAGCCTTCGTCAACGCAATCGCCTACACGATTCATGAAGAAGATCACCACCCTGAATTAGTCGTTACTTACAATCGTTGCATCATTAAATTTGACACACACACAGTCAATAGTGGAAAAGGCGGCATCTCGGAAAATGATTTTATTTGTGCTGCAAAAATTGACGTTATTTTCACTCAGACTTTCGGTTGATTGCGCCGCATGTCTAAAAAATTTGTCTCACAAAAAAAATCTGCGCCGACCGAGCAAGGTACAGTCATCGCTGCACATGGTCGCCACTATTTAATTCAAGCCAAAGACATTAAATTGCATTGTGTTACACGTGGCAAGAAAAGCGATGTCGCTGTAGGTGATGTCGTCGAATACCAACTAACCTCAGCTAACCAAGGTGTGATCGAAGCAATCGTTCCACGCAGCACTCTGCTGTATCGCTCAGATCAATATAAATCAAAAATGTTGGCGGCAAACCTAACACAACTGATTGTCGTGGTCGCCACCGAGCCAAGTTTTTCCGATGATTTAATTTCCCGCGCCTTGGTAGCATCAGAATCTTCTGGAATTAAAGCACACATCGTTTTAAATAAAATCGACGTTAGCACCAGCCTGCCGAAAGCCAGAGAACGTGTTGGATTGTATGCATCACTTGGCTATCCAGTACACGAAGTATCTGTGACTGCCCAAGCAGAAGCAACCCGAGAAAAAATGCTCTCGCTGATACAAGGTCAAAGTACGATTTTGATCGGCCAATCTGGCATGGGAAAATCATCGCTCATCAATCTGTTGATTCCCGATGCAGATATCGCGACAAGAGAAATTTCGGCGGCCTTAGATACAGGCAAACACACAACAACCTTCACCCGTCTATTCCAAATGGACGCATGTCAAGGTCAGCCAACCTATGTGATCGATTCGCCAGGATTTCAAGAATTTGGCTTACATCATTTGAGCGAGGGTATGCTTGAACGGGCTTTCCCAGAATTCCTGCCGCATTTGGGTCACTGCAAATTCTATAATTGCCACCATCACACCGAGCCTGGCTGTGCGGTTCTCGATGCATTGAAACGTGGTGAAATTACGAGAATGCGCCATGATCTATTTAAGCAATTAGTGCATGAAGCTGCGCAGACTATTGGCTATTAAATATTAAAAAGTAATTTGAATGGTTCTTCTGCTTCATTTAGGAATAAGCCATTTGATCGACGTAAGCTCAACTCAGATCGCCAAGAAAATATATAAAGCCAATTTTCACATTATTTCGAGGCGCAAAAAACACCCTCGTCATGGTTCAGGCTTGTTCCACTTTTGCTCCAGCTTCGAATAAGTCCCGTTCTTTTTTATCTTGCGCAAACCACGATCGAGCAATTCTGCATACTTTGCAGATTCTGCTCTTTGGCGTGAGAAACTCACATAGAGAGAATTTTGTCCGATACTTCCCACTTGCTTGATTTTCCCAGAGAATTCGTCTGGATAGCGATTCATCAAATAATCCACTACACGGGTGTAAATCAAAGAATATTCGGAGCGTTGGCGCAATAATTTCCTGAGATTAGACAAGTCCGTCGGAGCCACTTCGCGGTTAATGCTTTGGTTCGTGTCCACTTCGTCAGTATAAGTGTAGCCATGTGTTACACCAACCTGCTTACCGCGCAAATCACTCACTTGCAAGTTACTGTTGGCGGAATTTTGTAAAGCATAAATCCCTATCTCTGCTTTAAAAATGGGTTCGTCATGAAACAACAGTAGTTTACTTAACCTACTATCTTTCAAACTATCAAAACAGGCTAGCTCTTGCCCAGTTTCAGCAAGCATCAAACACCGTGCGTAAGGTGCCGATTTAAAGGTCACTTTCACATTAACGGCGCTAAATGCGGCATCGATAATATCGACCGCCCATCCTTGCAACTTCCCATTTTTATATGCCGCATAGGGATACCATTCATCCTCCCCAACCAAGGTGATGCTGTGAGTTCGCTCCTCTGCCGCGGCAAGATCAACTCTCGTCAGGCAAATGAATAAGCTACTAATAATGAGGATGATTTTTGACAAATAACGCAGATAACTACAGTGGTGCATAAAAATGCTCTCGATATGTCCTATAGCTATTTAAGCATAATTAAGCACAAATTTTTATTTGTACAAAAAAATAAGATCAGTTTTGTCTAAAATAACCAAATAGCCACACTTTTTCATCAAGTTAATTAGAACTAAATCGGGTACTAGCGGTCAGAAACTGTTCTCGATATGATCGATCTACACCAACATCTTTGATGTTAATTTGCACATTGGTTTATTTTTAATCTCACCTGTTAATAAGAAAAATCATGAAAATTCGCCCAATATTTCTTACGCTTTCTCTTGCTGGCATGATTTCTTCTGCCTATGCCTCAGCGGATAATCAAGCATATGCACGCTTTCCCACAATTCGTGCAGAAACCATCGTATTTACTGCCGAAGGTGACCTATGGAAAACAGGAACAAGTGGTGGCACGGCACAGCGACTGACGACACATCTCGGTGCAGAAACACATGCCGCCATTTCACAAGACGGGCAATGGCTAGCTTTCTCCGCGACTTATGAAGGAGCGCAAGAAGCTTATGTCATGCCAATTCAAGGTGGCGTTCCAAAACGAATTAGCTTTGAGAATGGCGTCGTCACGGTGTTAGGTTGGAGCGCACAAGGTGAGGTATTAATCACAAGTCAAAATCAAGTTGGGCCAAGCTCGCAAACCGTAATCTCCGCAATCAATCCCAAGAATTTACAACGTCAAATTTTCCCAGTGACCGACGCCAACGAAGCTGCAATCGATGATGCTGGTAAAACTTTATATTTCACACGTCTTGGACTACACACCCGTAACGACAATGCAAAAATGTATCGTGGTGGTGCCTTAGCACAATTATGGAAATTTGAATTACAAGGCAAGAATGAAGCAGTCAATGTATTTGCAAATGAAAAATCAAACAACCGCCGGCCAATGTTATGGAAAAATCGCTTATATTTTTTAAGCGATCGTGATGGTGCCTACAATATTTACTCCGCAAATTTGGATGGTGGCGACGTCAAATCACTGACGAAACATCGCGACTGGGAAGTAAGAAATCCACAATTGGGCGATGGCAAAATAGCCTACCAGCTTGGCGCCAATTTACATGTATTGGATCTCAATAAGCAAGACGACAAATTAGTCAACGTCGCGCTGGTGTCAGACTTCGATCAGTCGCGTCAACGATACATTAAGAATCCATTGGAATTCTTAACCAACACGCAAATCGCAGCAAAAGACGATAAGCTGGTGCTCACCGCACGAGGTCAAATCACCATAGCAACCACAGGCAATCAACGTCGCGTCGATATTTTATTGCCGGAAGGGGCGCGAGCGCGCGATGCGGTGTTCTCGCACGATGATCGTTTCATTTACGCATTTGCGGACAGCAGTGGTGAAAACGAAATCTGGCGCTTTCCTGCGAACGGTAACGGCAAGCCGGAACAATTAACCAAAGATGGTGACACACACCGCTTAACTTTAGCGCCCTCTCCTGATGGAAAATGGATGGCGCATACAGACAAACGCGGCAGACTGTGGTTGCTTGATCTCGCCAGCAAAACCAATACTGTCATCGACGATGCGTCAAAAGAAGGACATGGAACGCATGATGAAATTGTATGGTCACCAGATAGCAAAACACTCGCGATGGTACGTGGCAATAGCAGTCAAGGCCGCAATCAAATTGGATTGTATGACTTGGATAGCAAGCAAACGCATTTCGTGACAACCGATCGTTATGAATCCGAATCGCCAAGCTTTTCTAGCGATGGCAAATGGTTATATTTCTTATCGAATCGAAATTTTCAACCGGGTGTCGGTGCTCCGTGGGGTGACCGGAACATGGGTACTTATTTCGACAAGCGTGCGGGCATTTTTGCACTGGCCCTGCAACCTGGAAATCGCTTTCCATTCAAGCCTGACGATGAGTTAAGCAAAAACAGCGAAAAGCCGAGCGAGAAAGTTGCTGATAAAGTTGGCGACAAGCCAGACACAAATGATCTGGCGAAAGATGGCAAAAAAGCGGATGCACCTGCAGCTAAAAAACCAGTCAACAGTATTGTCTATCAAGGGCTTGCCGAACGTCTATATGAAGTCCCGATTGCCGCTGGCAACTATCGCCGATTGGTTTCAGATGATAAACGATTATATTTCCTCGAACGCGATCCGGTCGACCGCAGTCGTAGCCATGTGAAAACACTCGCAATCGCAAAGACTTCACCGCAAGCAGAAGTATTCGCCACTGGCGTTCGTAACTTCGATTTATCTTTAGATAAAAAACGTGTATTCCTGCACACCGGTGTTGGGAGCGGCGATTTCTTCGTAGTTGATGCAGGCGCTAAAGCCCCGCCCGACATGAGTAAAGCCAAACTCAAAATTGATGATTGGACCTTTAGTTCTAACCCACGTCAAGAATGGAAGCAGATGTTCATTGATGCTTGGCGTATGCATCGTGATTTCTTATACGATACGAATATGCGTGGGGTCGATTGGGTCAAAGTACGTGAAAAATATACCCCATTGGTCGATAGAATTGCCGACCGTGCAGAACTCAACGATTTGCTGGGCTTAATGGTCAGTGAAGTCAGCTCCTTGCATTCACAAGTGCGGCCGGGCGATATCCGTCGTGCAGCACCAGATGGTTTGGCCGCTGGCCTAGGTGCAGTATTGAGCAAGACGAATGAAGGCTATCGCATCGATCATATCTATCGTAGTGAACCTGATTTACCTTCACAACGTGCGCCTTTGGATAATCCCGATGTCGATGTCAAAGTCGGTGATGTCATTACCGCCATCAACGGCAAAGATGTTTCAACAGCACGCGACATTTCTGACCTGCTGTTAAATCAAGCGGACAAGCAAGTATTGATGCAAGTGAAACGTGGCACGAGTGGCACGACAAACAAATCGGTGTTGGTCTCGCCAATCAGTATGGTGAAACAAGCCAATTTACGCTACAGCGATTGGGAGCAAAGTCTGTCTGGCAAAGTTGACCGTGCTTCCAACGGTAAGATCGGCTATCTGCATTTGAGAGCAATGACGCCAGCTGACGTTTCCAGTTTTGCACGCGACTTTTATGCAAATTATGATCGTGATGGCTTAATCATCGACGTGCGCCGGAATAATGGCGGAAATATTGATAGCTGGATTATCGAAAAGCTCTTGCGTAAAGCTTGGGCTTTCTGGGCGCCACCTGGACAACAATCCTATGCCAATATGCAGCAAACTTTCCGCGGTCATTTAGTGGTCTTGATCGATGAATTGACTTACTCAGATGGTGAAACATTTGCAGCTGGGGTCAAAGCACTCAATCTGGGTCCATTGGTTGGAAAACGTACAGCGGGCGCGGGCGTATGGCTATCGGACCGGAATACATTAAGTGATAATGGTATGGTGCGTGCTGCTGAGAATGCGCAATTTGATGCAAGAGATGGGCGTTGGATGGTTGAAGGTATCGGTGTGGTACCCGATATTGAAGTTGATAATCCACCGAATGCTAGCTATAAGGGTGAAGATAAACAATTAGAAACTGCAATCAATTATTTGCAGAAGAAATTGAAAGAGCAACCGATCAAAGCTTTACGACCACAAGCTATTCCACCACTCAAATAATTGACTTGTAGCGATAAATTAAAATAGCGCAGAGATAAAAATCTGCGCCATTTTATTAAGTTCCGATTGTCGTTTTTTAATGTCGCTGATCGGCAGGACCAACCACTTCGCGATACGCATGCCAAGTTGCATGCCCGATGATAGGCATCGCAATGATGAATCCTAAATTCCAGGTCATGAATCCGACGACGACAAAGCCAACAATCGTTAAACCCCAAATCATCGTCAAAGGGACATTCACAAACAAAGCAACAATACTGATAATCATAGCGGTAATGGCATCGGTATCACGATCCAACATCAAGGGAATAGAAACCCAACTAATCGCAAATACAATACTCGCAAAAATAAATCCTATACACGCATAAACCACCAAAAATTCGACGTTTTCTAAAGAAAATAATTTCGCTAGAAAGCCTTCCATCGTCGGCATACCCTTGTTATAAAACAGGGCAAAAATCACTAGTGATGCGCGAGCCCAAACCATCATAATCACAGCTAACACTACCGCAAACATACCAATATTACTCCAGCGCCCCCGCATAGAAAACGCGCTACCCAGCATGCCAGAACGTAAGTTTTCGATACGACGGCTAACATCGTACAAGCCCAAAGCAAGTAAAGGGCCGACCAGTAAAAACCCACAAGTGAGCGCAGACAAATATTGCGGTGCGTTCGCAAGCGTGAGCTTTAATATGCCTCCCATCACGGCAAAACACACGCCATAAAATAAGCCCACCATTGGCTCTACCCGAAAATCCTGCCAACCTAAATACAGCCAATGAAATGCACGGAAAGCACCAAGCCGTGCGACTGGTGGAAATGCACTCTTTTGATCAATCACCATACGGATATCCGGGGCTGCACTATCCCCATCACGACCGCTAGTCGGGTCACTCATATCATCTCCAATTTTTCTATTTATTCTAATTCAGTACACTTCGTCCTGATCCTGATCAAATCAGGATTTGTCATCCTAAGCGACTTTATATTCAGGCCGCAAGCACTGGAGTCTGTTAACATTCGAATTGAGCAACACTTTACAAAAAAATTAAAAGAACCACGCACCAATTTCTGGCAGAAAGTCTTTGACGTTCGTTTTCTGACATTTCGCGTTGTAAAGCACCACTTACGTCGCAGAAAATATCGACTAAGCGACAATTGCCCTACACTAATGCTTGTTGATCTAGTTTTACGCATGAATACCAACGAATTTACACAATACTTCATAGTTTCTCTGAAATGAAAAATCTCTTTTCTTTAAATACCATCAGTCATTTCGTGAAAAACAATATGCGGCCGGTGGTTTGGCTCACCATATTCAACACTGGCGTCGCCCTATTCATCACTCTAGTCCTGCCAACGAAACAAAGCTTCGCGGTTAACTGGGTGTTCTCGATGTTAATTGGCTATAGCATCAATATCGTGATCGCCATGATGCGCTGGATTATTTGGCGACGTCAAAAACCGCACCGTGTTGCTTTTCTGATGATGTGTATGGTCGCCGCCCCGCTTGGCTATTTCATTGGCGGAGCAGTTGGCATGATGTTTTATGGTTTTAAAGTGCCAAGCTTTTTGAGCTTCATGAAAAATGGCGAAGGCATCTTAGTCATTATGAGCATCTTCATTAGCTTATTCGGCGGAGTCTTTTTTTGGAATCAATCGAAACTCGCCGAACTAGAAGCCGAGCAAGAAAAGGAAAAGGCCCGCACGGCGGCAATCGAACGTCAAGCGATGCAAGCGCAGTTACAACTTTTACAGGCGCAAATCGAGCCACATATGTTGTTTAACACCCTCGCTAATTTGCAAGGATTAATTGCCATTGATACGGATCGCGCACAGCACATGCTGGATCAATTAATTCGCTATCTGCGTGCAAGTTTAAATTCATCACGCATCGAGAAAACAACTCTACAACATGAGTTTGAATTACTCGAAGCTTACTTAGAATTGCTTGCAATACGCATGGGAAAACGTTTGCAATATCGGACTGCGTTACCTGCAAATTTACAAAAACAAACCATCGCTCCTATGCTTTTACAGCCCTTAGTGGAAAATGCAATCAAGCACGGAGTCGAACCCAAAATGGAAGGTGGCAGCATCGAAGTCACGGCATATACCGACACTGAATTTCTTCACCTCAAAGTGATCGATACCGGCCTCGGCCTACCTGAAGATTATGATGACAATCATCCATCATTGGTGAATCTGCACGATCAACACAGCCACGTCGGCAACGCGAATGTGCGTGAGCGTCTGCAAGCGCTATATGGCTCGCAAGCCGCACTAACATTGAGTGATAATCAACCGCAAGGTGTGATCGCCCATCTTTGCATTCCTTTGTCAGCACCATAAAATTCACGACATTTTTCATTCATCAGAATAAACACATCATCATGACTAAACTACGTGCCTTGATCGCTGAGGATGAAAACATTCTCGCCATAACTTTGCAAAAAACATTAGAACGTCTCTGGCCAGAACTCGACATTTGCAGCATCGCAGAAAATGGTGTCGAAGCGGTCAACCAAGCATTTAAGTATTTTCCTGAGATTGTGTTTCTAGATATCAAAATGCCGGGCAAGACCGGGCTGGAAGTAGCAGAAGAACTCACCGAGGAATGGCCTTCAGACAAACCCTTCCCTATGATTGTATTTGTGACGGCCTATGACGAATTCGCACTACAAGCATTTGAACATGAAGCATGCGACTATGTATTGAAACCAATTAGTGATGTACGTGTTGCCAAGACCGTGCAGCGTCTGCAAAATAAAATCGCAGATCGTTCCGCACCGTCGAATGAGTTAGAAAAAATGATCGCGCAGTTGAGCAAATTGAACCCGGCGCTATCAGGAGACACACAAGTCTCTGGCGAGCGATTAAGTATGATACGCGCTGCCGTTGGTAACCAGATTCGCATGATTCCCGTTGAAGATGTTTTGTATTTTGAAGCAACCGATAAATACATCAATGTCGTTACCGCAGATCAAGGCAGTTTAATTCGTATGAGCTTACGAGAATTATTACCACAACTCGATCCACAAGTATTTTGGCAAATTCACCGTAGCTACATCATCAATACGCGCTACCTACAATATGCGACACGCGATGAAACTGGTAAGCTGACCGCGCAACTGAAAGGCAGTCAACAAAAATTGCAAGTTAGTCGGGTGTATGCGCATTTATTTAAGCAAATGTAGAATAGTAATTTTTTAGGTAACCGCAATGCAAAATATCAGCTGGCAATGCTGCCGCTTTCAAGATCTGAGCCTAGAACAACTCTATGCAATTTTACGTGCCCGTTCTGAGGTGTTTGTAGTAGAACAGAATTGCCCCTATCTTGATATGGATAATGCCGATCAAGAATCGCTGCATTTAATCGCATGGACAGAAGAGCAAAAAGCTGCGGCCTACCTGCGTATCGTGCCACCTGGCTTAAAATTTACCGAAGCATCACTTGGTCGAGTAATTACGAGTGAATTTGCGCGTGGTACTGGAATAGGAAAACAACTACTAACTCACGGCATTGCAGCCTGCAAGCAAGCGTATCCAACACATGCGATTCGGATTGGAGCGCAACAATATCTGGAGAAATTTTATCAATCCTTTGGATTCATCACGGTATCTGAGATGTATCTCGAAGATGATATTCCGCATGTCGAAATGCTGCTCACTCACCCATAAAAAAAGCTGGTTACTATGCAGCCAGCTTTTCTCAATGCATTTGATTTACATTACTTCACGAACAACATACAGAAAATTATTCTGCAAATTCTGTATCCATCGGTGAATACCATGCATCTTTTAATGCACCAACTTCGACATTTTTAAATTCCGGACGTGCCATCATCCATGCTTTTAAAGCTTCGCGGTCTTCATCTGTTGCTGAACCAGGGCCAAAATTGCATACAAATCCAGTCGTTAACCAGCCGCTCAGCGCCAAATCACGTGGCTCTATCAGCTCTTCTAAAAAAGTGTGGATCAGTTGCGCTTCTTCATCTGAATTCAATTCTTTCGTTAAATCGGCCTTGTATTCAAAACCAAATTCTTGAAATTCGCCTACGTGCAATTTTTTACGTTGACGGGCGTTACGGGATTTATTTGATGGAGTCATAATTTTCTTTTATCTAATTAGCATCCCTGACGACATGAAAGGGATCAACAGCTGCGCATTGTAAAGACTATGCCGCAACTACACAAACGCAAAATCAATTTTGCATTACCGGCGCACTCTTAATCGGCACACCTACAGAAACTTCCTATATAACTTAAATTGCTCAGTCGCACGCACTAATTCCTTTGCAATCCCAGGTTCCATTGCAGCATGTCCAGCATCAGAGATCATATGCAATTTAGATCCAGACCAGGCTTGATGCAAACGATAGGCGGAAACCGGCGGGCAAATCACATCGTAACGACCTTGCACGATCACTGCCGGCAGATGACGAATTTTATGAATGTTCTTGACCAATTGATCTTCATCCATAAACGCTGCATTCAACATATAGTGCGCTTCTAAACGACCAATACCTAAACTCACCTCATCCGATTCGAAATCTTCTATCGCCTGTGCCTGCGGTTCTAAAAACAAACAAGAACCTTCATAGCGACTCCAGTTGCGTGCAGCTTCTTTATAGATCGCTGGCTCTTCATCGAACAGTCGTTTGACATAAGCTTGCAACAAATTACCGCGCTCAGAATGCGGCACCGCTTCCGCAAAACGTTGATGTACCTCTGGATAAAAATGGTTCATTCCATTGACGAACCAATCGACTTCGGCCTTGGTACACAAAAAGATACCCCGTAATACAAAACCTAGACAACGTACCGGATGTTCCTCACCATACGCAAGTGCCAAAGTCGATCCCCAAGATCCACCAAATACCAACCATTGTTCGATGCCTAGCATCTCACGAATTCTCTCGATATCTTCTATCAATAAGGCGGTTGTATTATGTCGATACTCGCCAAGCGGAGTCGATTTACCTGCACCACGTTGATCAAACAAGACGATTCTATAATGTGCAGGATCGAAGAATCGTCTATGCGTAGGCGAAGTTCCGCCACCAGGGCCGCCGTGCAAAAACAAAACTGCTTGGCCGTCTGGATTACCACACTCCTCCCAATACAGCGTATGAATAGCATCAACCTCAAGCATGCCTTGGCGATAAGCTTCAATTGGTGGAAACATTAAGGTGTTTTCTGAGATCATTTTTATGAGAAATTTAAATTGAATTGAAGTAACGCCAGCTAGCATAACCAGCAAAGCAGCAAAGTATCGAACCAAACAAGTGAAGTGCGCTATGGCCAAAAGCCCACAACCACTCGCCTTTTTGTAAGAGTTCCATCGCCTCTGCTGAAAAAGTTGAAAAGGTTGTTAGCCCACCTAAAAATCCCGTCACGACAAACAATCGCCACTCAGGAGACAGCTGAGGATTCGCCGAAAAAAAACCGACGCAAATACCAATAACATAAGCACCGCCCAAATTTGCGAACAAAGTACCGAACGGTAAACTAGCATGCACGGAATTGAACGCTAAACTCAAGACCCAACGTAAACAAGCACCAATCGCTGCTCCGGCGCTAATCGCCAATACTGAATATCCATTCATGGCCTTGGTACTCCGTCATTGAACCTGTGAATTCGTTTGCAGGGCACCCCATTTACTCAGTGCCACACTATCTGATTCACGCGCATCGACCCAACGTTCACCATCTGGGGTAGTTTCTTTTTTCCAAAATGGTGCTTCTGTCTTTAGATAATCCATCATGAATTCACAAGCAGCAAAGGCTTCCCCCCGATGCGCACTTGCGGCAGCGACCATCACAATTTGATCCATAGGCTGTAATACACCAACGCGATGAATAATCAATGTATCAATCAAATTCCAACGTTGTTGTGCTTGCTCTGCAATTGCCAACAATGATTTTTCGGTCATACCCGGATAATGCTCCAACTCCATCGCACGAATATCATGACCTTCATTGCGATCACGCACCAAACCCACAAAATTCACCACAGCGCCAATTGCGGGATTGGCAGATCGCATAACCGCTAACTCGTGGCTGACATCAAAGTCCTTCGTTTGAACAGAAATTTTCATAGTTGATCAGCCTCCGGTCACCGGCGGAAAAAACGCCAACTCTGCCCCATCTTGCAGTTGCTCATCTGTGTTTAGCATTTGTTGATTACATGCCATACGCAGAGCTTTACTCGGTGCTAATACCTCAGCCCAAACACCTCCACGAGAGATGAGTAATTCACGCACTTGCTGTGCGCTAATCGTAGCGACCTCAAGTTCTAATACTTCACTCGCACACCCTAGCTTTTCGCGCACACTAGCAAAAAATTTCAACTGTATTTTCATTTGGTTTTCTTCTCCGTCTTCCTTGCGGTCTAAATTGTCACGTTTAATCAAGTAATCCGCTAAACGGAATAAACCTCACCATGTCACCTTGTGTAATGGTTTGACCCGCGGCTAAATCAATCAGGCCATCGCCCCACACTGTTGACGTCAAAACGCCAGAACTTTGATTTGGAAAAATCGTCAAACCGCCTTGCGAATTAATCTTAGCGCGCAAAAATTCATTCCGTTTATCTGCTTTTTTCCATTCAAAATCGGCACGCATTGCGTAACTCATCGGCGTGATATTTTGTATTCCTTGCATACGCAAAATGAACGGTCGGACAAACAGTAAAAAAGTCACAAAACTGGAAACGGGATTACCTGGCAGTCCGAGGAAAAATGCGGTGTCTGCATATTCGCTACCCTGCTCTTGAGCGGTAACGCGACGCACTTCTCCAAACGCCAACGGCTTGCCAGGCTTGACTGCGATCTGCCACATGTTGATGTGGCCTTCGGCCTCGACTGCTGGTCGAATGTGGTCTTCCTCACCGACAGACACACCACCTGAAGTAATGATCAAATCATGTTCTTGCGCCGCTTCACGCAAAGTCGCACGTGTCGCTGCCAAATTATCAGGAACGATACCGTAATCTGTAATATGGCAGCCAAGGTTTTGCAACAAGCCTGTGAGTAAAAAACGATTCGAGTTATAAATCGAACCTTCTTTTAGCGTCTCGCCTGGCATCGTCAATTCATCACCAGTAAAAAATACCGCAACACGCAAGGCACGCAATACTGGCAATGTCGCAAGTCCCACCGATGCCGCCAAACCCAACTCCTGCGGACGTAATCGCGTTCCGGCAGAAAGAATCTCAGCGTCTTTGTGAATATCTTCACCTTGCCTGCGTATCCATTCGCCAGATTGAACTTGATGATGAATCGTCACAAAAGTATGCTCACCATCGCTATCTACTAGTTTTTCGACTTCACATTGTTCTTGCATCACCACCGCATCGGCTCCAACGGGAATAAATGCGCCAGTGAAGATACGTGCCGCAGTACCCGCCTGCAAAGGCTCACCAATCACCCCAGCGGGAATCCGTTGTGATACCTTTAGCCGCGCGCATCCGCTTTCGCAATCGACGGCTCGCACCGCATAGCCATCCATCTGCGTATTGTCCATTGGAGGCACATACAAACCAGAATTTTGCGCTAGCGCCAGCACCCGACCATTGGCAGCCAAAGTCGACACTTGTTCGATCTCTTGCAAGGGTCGAACAGCCTGCAATAGGGTCTGTAAGGCTTGTGCCACTGTTAACATGGGTTTCTTTTCCATCATTCCTTCTCTTAATCGCCTACACACATTGTGCGCCTAGTTTACCACTCTAAACAAATAGACTTTTCAATGCTATCGGCCTATCTGAACATCAATTGATTCAAGTCTAATCAACTTGGAACACAGTAATAAAAACATATTTCTGCTCTGCATTTCCATTCTTGAAATACGCTGGTAAAAAATAGAAGATGCATCATAGCAGACCGAAATCTGCATTTAATTAAACCCAGCGCTCGCTAAATAAGGAATAATGAATAATAACGACAATCTGTACTTTTCACTTTTTACTGAACAATGCAATCGCTACCCCACCACACTAAGGATAAATCATGGCAAAGAAAAACGAAGAATTAGATGAAGAAACTCTCGCGGTGATCAACTGGTGCATAGAAGTCGAAGGATTTCTAATTAAAGGTGGTGCGACTCAAGCCCAGGCGCAAGAATTTATTGAAGAGGAAATTGAATTTTTGACCGATCAATTCTATGACGGACTAACACCTGAAGAAGCAGCGAAAGTGGCATTGAGCGATTAATTAGCGATGCTCAGGTGCTGAACTTGTGAACACGTATGCTGTCAAAACTTGATAAAAACCACTTGGGATTTGGTATGAAAAAAACACTTATCGCATGCACATTCGCAGGACTTTTCAGTTTGCTACATAGCTTTCCAGTTGCAGCACAAATTTTATCGGTACGCGAACAAGCGCGTGTCATCGATGAAAATCTGGCTGACCGTTTCGACAATCTGTTGCCTGCCATGATGCAAGAAACCGGCATCGATATGTGGATTGTCATCTCGCGGGAATACAACGAAGATCCAGTACTCAAAACGATGCTTCCAGCAGAATGGCTAAACGCACGCCGACGTACTATTTTAGTGTTTTATCATAATCCACAGACTAAGACTGTTGAGCGACTAGCGGTCGCTCGCTATGATTTTGGCAAAAACATTAAAGCTGCTTGGGATACACAGAAATACCCTGAGCAATGGGATGCATTAATCGCCATTGTGAAGCAACACAATCCACAAAAAATTGGCATTAACACCTCTATGCATTTTGGGCATGCAGATGGGCTGGACTACACAGAACATCAAGAATTAATGCAAAAGCTTCCGGTTGAGTTTAAATCTCGCACCGTGTCTGCTGAGCCGTTAGCGATTCGTTGGCTAGAAACCCGCACCACACGCGAGATGCAGTTCTATCCTCAATTGATTAATGCTACGCACAAAATTATAGAAGAAGGTTTCTCAGAAAAAGTCATCACACCTGGCATCACTACCAGCGAGGATGTGGTGTGGTGGTTCCGTCAGAAAATTCGTGATCTCGGATACGATACTTGGTTTCATCCAACGGTTGACATTCAGCGAGCAGATCCTACAACAGAAGGTGCCGAACGCAGTTTTGCGATAAAGCCTAAGGCGGACGTGATCTTACCGGGTGATTTAATTCATGTAGATATCGGCATCACTTATTTGCGATTACACACCGATATACAACAGCATGCCTACCTACTAAAACCTGGTGAAACCGATGTGCCTACCTCAATTCAAAATGCATTTAACAAGGCTAATCGCCTGCAAGACATTTTAACGACGCAATTTAAAGTTGGAAAAACGGGCAACCAAATTTTAGCCGGCGCGTTAGCACAGGCAAAAAAAGAGGATATCACTGCGAGTATTTATTCACATCCGATTGGCTACCATGGTCATGCTGCCGGGCCAGCGATCGGCATGTGGGACAATCAAGGCAAAGTAGTCGGGACTGGTGATCAAATCGTAAGAAAGAATACGGCTTATTCAATAGAACTCAACGCTAGCAGCATGATTCCTGAATGGAAAAAAAGCATACGAATTATGCTTGAGGAAGATGCGTTCTTTGATGGCGAAACCGTGCGTTACATTGATGGTCGTCAAAAGAAAATTTACTCTATTCCAAGACCATCTTCTTATAATCAGTAAGCAGCAATCACTACACATTAAAAAAACAAAACGCCACTTCATTACTAAGTGGCGTTTTTTCTGGCAATTTATTTTTACGGCGACTTCCACAATTGTCATTCAAGTTTTAGCGCTCGTCTTGGCGATAGCTAATTTGCTCAACTCTGACAAATTGCGCGTCTTCCGCTTCTTTATAAGACCATTGCTTCTGCTTAAATTCTGTCGCTGTTTGTTCACGACTACGTCCACTCATCGTTACCACGACTAAAAACAACTTCACCAACATAAAGATCACAAATAAAGTCAGTATCAAAGGCACCAAGGTAATCAACAAAGCCAATCCTATGCACAATATCAAGATACGTGGCAATGGCGTACGCATCAAGCCTTTACCTGCTTTATCTCCCAGCGCACGCAATTCCTGCCACGCTTGGCGCAAAACTGAATACAAATACTGCTTATTTGAGTTTTTCATTTTTCCATCCTTGAATTAAACAATCTGAAAGCACCATCACTGTAAGGCAAAGCAACTTGTCTTGCTCCAGCTTTCCGACCAAATTACATTTTTGAGGAATGAATGGCTGCGTGCTTAGGGTGGATGGATTATCAGGGCAAGCCAAACAAAAGCCTACGGTAAAAAAATTAAAAAATGGCCACTTAAAGCAATCGATCGCCTTCAATCATGTTTAATGACATCGATCAAATGTTGACACTGACAATTTGGTATTTGAGACACTCAATTTTGCGTTTCGTCGCATCTTGATGGCAAGTCAATGCGATTGAACTTACAGTCTCACCATCGCAACAGCCAATACATACTCAAGGAAAAATCATGCATCACTCATATAAATTTAGCACTATATTTTGCGTATTTGCAGCCACAGCCTTAGTGTCAACAAGCGGTCTCGCTCAAAACTTCGATAGCAATTCAGTAGCAAGCGTCACGATCAAAGCAAAACGTTTGAGCACACAAGAAAAAACAACATATGACCAAGAACAGGCAAACAAGCGAGTACAACAAATTGTGATCTCAGCAAAACGCCTGAGCGCCGCGGATAAACTAGCTTATGACAAAACACAAGCACAATAATGATCACTAAGGATTTTCAAAATAATAAGCTACTGATACAAATCTATTACAAATTGTTTGACGCTTAAAGCAAAATTTGATTTACACTTCCCGCTTCACTGCCATTTACTTGGAGTCTGACTATCATGAATACGAAACAATTTTCGCTCGGTATTGCTCTCATCGCCCTTGCTGGTATCGCACATAGCCAAGAATTCGTGGTAGTGCCAACGCAGTCAAGTACGCCACCGACATGCCAAGAAAATTGTCCTCCAGAGCAGGCGATGCAAATTGACCGCGGTGGCATGGATAAAGCTTCAGTGCATTTGCAAATTTTGCAGCAAACCTCACAAAAGTTTACTGAGCCATCAGCGCCTAAGAAAAATAATACCGACGATAAAAAGGCACCTAGCAAGTCACAAGAGAACACTTGAAAATTCTGTAATGTAAATCCAAGACTAGGATATGCACCAAAAAGACCCGCTTAAATAGTGGGTCTTTTTTTATATAAAGTCTCTACATCCATCACGATTTATATCGAAGAACGATCAATTCGCTTACTCAAAATAATCGACGTCGAAGTTTGCCGTACCCCTTCTAAACTTCCTATCTGGTCTAACAATCTATCCAACACTTCGGTACTTGCGCAGCGCAAAGTCAGCATGTAATCAATTGCACCACTGACGGCGCTTAAGCTTTCAACCTCAGGTAATTGCTGTAAGAACTTCATCAGAGAACTGGCAAATCTGGCTTCGATTGATAAGCCAACATAAGCGCGTACCGCTGGCTGATACATGGAAGCATTCAATTTCAAACCATAACCAGCAATCACCTGGCGCTTCTCAAGTGCTGCAATTCTTGCAATCACCGTCGTTCTCGCGATGCCAAGCAATTTGGCAATCGTGGTCACAGGTAAACGCGCGTTATCCATTAACAGAGCAAGAATTTTATTATCAATTTCATCAAGAACAGGTTTCATAATTACTTTTCGTAGGAATTTATCGTCATATTGTATCGATAATAAGCATTATGACGATATTTTAGTCGCTATTATCTGACAATTCTTATATCTATACTATCTCCATGGCGAACGAAGATAAGGAATTACTTTTATCTTTCTACTTTAGAACTTACGCAAAATTGGAGACTATCATGACAACAAAGCTGATCTTATTGGGTGCAGGAAAAATTGGCGACGCGATTTTAAATCTGCTTTCCCACACAAATGACTATGAAATTACAGTTGCAGACAAAGATGCTGGACGTTTGGACTATGTGAAGAAAGAGAACTTCCCAAACGTCACGACAGTTTGTGCTGATCTTAATGATCAATCCGTCGTGGAAAAATTAATTCAAGGTCACCAAGTCACTTTGTCTGCTTGCCCCTACTTTTTGACACCGATGATCGCTAAGGCAGCAAAAACTGCACAGTCACATTATTTCGATCTGACCGAGGATGTTGAAAGTACACGCATCGTCAAACAACTGGCGATGAATGCAAGCAGCGCTTTTGTTCCGCAATGCGGATTGGCGCCGGGCTTCATTTCTATTGTCGCTAATCATGTTGCGCAAAAATTTGATTCTTTGCGCGATGTCAGTATGCGCGTTGGTGCGTTGCCAACTTTTCCCAATAATGCCCTCAAGTACAATCTGACTTGGAGCACTGATGGCCTGATCAATGAATACTGCAATCCCTGCGAAGCGATTGTTGACGGGCATTTGCGTGAAACATCTGCGCTAGAAGAGATTGAACATTTCTCTCTGGATGGCATTGACTACGAAGCGTTTAACACCTCAGGTGGACTTGGTACCTTGTGTGAATCCTTGGCGGGTAAAGTCGAAAACCTCAACTACAAAACGGTGCGTTATCCCGGTCATCGGGATATCGTGAAAATGCTGATTCGTGATCTAGAATTAGGCAAAATAGAAAGACGCCCGATTTTGAAAGATGTTTTAGAAACTTCCATTCCTATGACAAAGCAAGATGTGGTACTGGTTTTTGTCAGTGTGGTCGGACTGCGTGCTGGTCGCTTGGAGCAAGAGTCTTACGCAAAGAAAATCTATGCGCAAGAAGTGAATGGGCGCTTGTTATCAGCAATCCAATTAACTACGGCATCGGGCATCTGTGCGATGGTTGATCTGTTGATAGAAGCCAAGTTGCCACAGCAGGGATTTGTCCGCCAGGAACAAGCGACATTTTCTGACTTCACATCTAATCGCTTTGGTCACTATTACGCAAATTGAATCAAGTTGAGCTCAAGTTAACACTAAACTCAACATCAGTTAGAAACACGCATCAGATAAGACAACGGAAGGCTATGCCAAATCATAGCCTTCCGTTACTTACGTCAATTTATGGGTACAAGTCTATGAACGCAGAACATAGAATATGGGTTGGCGATTATTTGCTTTGCGCATCTTTATCAAGTTGACGCAAATACGCGAGCTTTTCAGCGATCTTGATTTCCATCCCACGCGGCACAGGCTCATACCAATGCACGTCTTCCAAGCCCTCAGGCATATAGGTCTCACCTGCGGCATAGGCATGCGGTTCATCATGCGCATAGCGATATAATTTTCCGTAGCCCAATTCTTTCATTAACTTCGTCGGAGCATTACGCAAATGCTCGGGTACAACACGAGATTTATCCTTTGTCACCATTGCCCGCGCTTGCTTATAAGCCATGTAAATAGCATTCGACTTTGCCGCGCAAGCTAAGTACACCACGGCTTCTGCCAACGCTAGTTCGCCTTCAGGCGAACCGAGGCGCTCATACACTTCCGCAGCATCAAGACTAATCCGCAATGCGCGAGGATCAGCTAAGCCAATATCTTCGCTCGCCATACGAATAATGCGTCGCGCTAAATAACGTGGATCAGTACCACCATCAAGCATCCTGACTAACCAATATAAAGCAGCATCAGGATTGGATCCTCGTACCGATTTATGTAGCGCAGAAATCTGGTCATAAAATGCATCGCCACCTTTATCAAAGCGACGCAATGCATCCCCTAAACATTCGGCCAGCAGAGCACTATCAACTTCTTGTCGTTTTTTTGCTTGCGCGGCACGCGCCGTAATATCCAGATTATTCAACAATTTTCGACCGTCGCCGTCAGCACTGGCAACCAAGCTTTGCTTGGCTTCTGCTGTAAAAGTCAGGCCTTCTAATTCCTGCACACAAGCCTTATCTAGCATGACAGCCAGATCATCTTCAGTCAAAGATTTCAACACATAGACAGCAGCACGCGAAAGTAAGGCGCTATTGACTTCGAACGAAGGATTTTCAGTTGTAGCACCGATAAAAGTAAATAATCCACTTTCTACGTGCGGCAGAAAAGCATCTTGCTGACTTTTATTAAATCGATGAACCTCATCAACAAATAAAATCGTGCGGCGTTGTGAACTGGCGCGTACAAACTCTGCACGTTCTACCGCCTCGCGAATATCTTTAACCCCTGATAACACCGCCGAGAGCGCAATAAACTCCGCTTGAAAAGCCTGCGCCATTAAACGCGCCAAGGTCGTTTTGCCAACACCTGGTGGTCCCCACAATAGCATGGAGTGTGGCTCACCAGATTCAAATGCAACACGCAAGGGCTTACCTTCACCTAGCAAATGTTGCTGACCAATCACATCATTTAGGTTTTGTGGACGTAGTCGTTCAGCTAGTGGCTGATGCAAAGATGCCTGCGTTTGCTGCCCTAGCATCATGGACGTAAGACTTCCGCACCCTGTGGCACGACAAACTTAAATTGGTCAGCACCAAAGCTAGGATTTTTCTCAAAATTCTTCAGCGTCACCAAAGATAGCTGTCCAAAACTATCACGTAACTCCATGCCAACAGGCACGCCATCTTTCATACCAATACCGATAGTATCGAACTGACTGTCTTTTGTTTTAGGCGTTGCTTGTAGCCATTCAATACCTTCCTTTACACCAATATCTTTCATAACAAAATTTTTGTCGAGATCAACGCTACCAAACAAAATTGCTGCTGGACTAGAAGCGATCGCATTACCTAGAGATTTGATCGTGACTTGATTTAGGTCTTTATCATAAAGATAGAGCTTATCGCCATCAGCCTGCAAGACCTGATCATAGGGCTTGATGTAAGTCCAAATAAACTTACCAGGGCGCGCAAACTTAAATATTCCCGAGGATGTTTTGCCGATCTTCGACACCCCATTTGTGGTTTTCATTTGCACTTGTACAAACTCACCTTTGGCTGTCTTTGTATTGACGACGAAGGCTTTAAACTGCTCTATCGCGGAAGCTTGAGCGGCGGTCATTCCCGCTAACATCAATCCACCAACAACAGCGCCAAAACACATACTTTTTTTGATGATATTCAAAATAAATCCAATTCTTTATTAGTCAATTTGGAACCAACCATACCCATAACGCGATAACAAGCAAGAAGGCTTACTCAGCGTTACCAACTGGTACCAAAATCTCACGATTACCGTTTGATTGCATGGTGGATACCACACCGCTAGCTTCCATTTGCTCCAATAGTCGCGCTGCGCGGTTATAGCCGATACGCAGATGTCGCTGCACCAAAGAAATCGATGCGCGACGATTTTTCAAAACGATTGCGACGGCTTGATCATACAATGCATCTGCCTCTCCACCGCCTTCACTTGGCGCCATGGCATCACCGCCCTCTTCCAGCACGCCGCCTTCCAAAATGCCGTCGATGTAATTTGGTTCACCTTGTTCTTTCAAATGCTTGACGACGCGGTGTACTTCTTCATCTGAAACAAAAGCACCATGTACACGAACTGGCAAACCTGTACCCGGCGGCATGTACAACATATCGCCCATACCGAGCAGTGATTCAGCACCCATTTGATCCAGAATCGTACGAGAATCTATTTTGCTACTGACTTGAAACGCAATACGTGTAGGAATATTTGCTTTGATCAAGCCAGTAATCACGTCCACCGATGGGCGCTGCGTAGCTAAAATCAAATGCAAACCAGCAGCACGCGCTTTTTGCGCGATACGTGCGATCAACTCTTCAACTTTTTTACCAACCACCATCATCAAATCCGCCAACTCATCAATAATGATGACGATCGTTGGCAGTTTTTCTAAGGGTTCTGGTGCGTCTGGCGTCAGACTAAATGGATTAGGAATATGCTCTTCGCGTTTCGCCGCTTCGGCAATTTTTGCGTTATAGCCGGCCAAGTTACGCACACCGAGTTTCGACATCAGCTTGTAGCGACGTTCCATTTCATTGACAGCCCAGTTCAGCGCGTGACCGGCTTGCCGCATATCTGTCACAACGGGTGCCAACAAATGTGGAATGCCTTCGTACACCGACATCTCTAACATCTTAGGGTCAATCAAAATCATGCGGACATCATTTGGATCAGACTTATACAGCAAGGACAAGATCGTCGCATTAATACCAACCGATTTACCAGAACCTGTCGTACCCGCCACCAACAAATGCGGCATTTTGGCCAGATCAGCAACAACTGGATGTCCCGCAATATCTTTCCCTAAGGCGACTGTCAGACTCGAAGCACTATCGTTATACACTTTCGAACTTAAAATTTCCGTCAAACGAACAATCTGACGCTTAGGATTCGGCAATTCTAAACCCATGTAATTCTTACCTGGAATTGTCTCCACAACCCGAATTGAGGTCAGTGAAAACGACCGCGCCAAATCGCGCGCTAAGCCAACAATTTGACTACCTTTTACACCGGTTGCAGGCTCAATCTCGTAGCGTGTAATGACCGGACCTGGGTAGGCTGCAATCACTTTTGCATCGACACCAAAATCAGAGAGTTTTTTCTCAATCAATCGGCTAGTAAATTCTAAAGTTTCGACACTGACTGTTTCTTGAGATAAAGGCGGCTCATCAAGCAATGACAATGGTGGCAAATTAGTGTCAGGCATATCATTAAATAAGGAAACCTGGCGCTCTTTTTCAATACGCTCAGATTTTTGCACTGCAAGCACTTGCGGCTCTATCCGTATTGGCGGAGCTTCAACGATCTTTGCTCGCTCTTGAACCACTGAGGTTTCACGTTTGACAGCAGCAGTTTCACCCAACTTACGATCTTCATGATCGGTATATTTTTTACGGATAAATTCAACCGTATTTTCAATCAAGGTGCCTGTGTTCTCGGCAATCTGCCACCATGACAAATGGAAATACAAGCTCAAACCTAAAGCAATAATAAGTAATAACAATAAGGTCGCACCAGTAAATCCAAATGCGCGGGCGCTAAGATGACCGATCAATTCACCCAACACACCACCATGCACACTGGGCAAGGCCACTTTCATGGAATACAGGCGCAATGACTCGATCCCCATACTGCCAATCAGTATAAAAACGAAGCCTGCAATTTGAATGATCTTGTCAAAAAAGTGAGCATCCTCTTGTGCTGGATGCGATTCATGGTTCAAATGACGATAGCTACGCCACACCAAGCGCAATAAAGCGAAAGAAAACCACCAGGCGGAGAAACCAAAAATAAACAAGACTAAATCAGAAATACGCGCGCCAACATAACCACCTAAATTATGGAAACGTTCGACCGTAACAGAACGTGACCATCCAGGATCGAGCGGCGAGTAGGTCGCCATCACCAAAATAAAGTAAACCGTAAAGGCAGCGAACACCATCCAGCGCACTTCTCGCAGCAACACTAGCAATCGATTGGGCAAAGGTGCAGCAGGTGCAGACTTACGATTGCGTTGATAAACTTCGTTGGTATTAGACATAGGTTTCAGAGAAAACAATCAGCCATGATTGTAGGGCAAAAGCCACTGATATAGCTACCTTAGGCCAAAGTTCATTGGCAAATATGACAGAACATCACAACTCAAGTTGATACATCTAAATTCAGCAACATCTTCACGGTCGTTCACAATGAATCAATACAGTAAGATCAACCCAACTTCCCTACTTGGATTATTAACTATGCATCTCAAAACCATAACACGCACATTTCCCTATGGCAGCGAGGCTAAGGCGATACGCAGCACATGAGGAAAACACCATTCCTTGACCTGAATAAAGTCAAGTTGTCGCAAATCTGGGATAATTCAATTTTTCGTCAATTGCTGTATTGATTAACGCAATTCATTCGAACTTCTCATTTTTTTCACGACTTTCATCGGAACCACTATGTCTACACCAAAATCAACTAAGCACGCCCATGTATTGATTCTCGGCTCTGGCCCAGCTGGTTATTCCGCTGCCGTTTATGCCGCGCGCGCCAATTTAAAGCCTGTCTTGATCACCGGTGTAGAACAAGGCGGTCAATTAATGACGACAACGGACGTCGAAAATTGGCCTGCGGATCCAAATGGCGTGCAAGGCCCGGAATTAATGCAGCGCTTCTTAGAGCACGCTGAGCGCTTCAATACCGAAATCATTTTTGATTATATTCACACCGCTAAACTGACAGAAAAACCTATCCGCCTGATCGGCGATCAGAGTGAATACACTTGCGATTCATTGATTATTTCGACTGGTGCGTCTGCTCAATACTTAGGATTGCCATCTGAAGAAGCATTTATGGGCAAGGGCGTTTCTGCTTGTGCAACTTGTGATGGCTTTTTCTATCGTGGTAAAGAAGTGGCTGTCGTTGGTGGTGGTAATACGGCTGTCGAAGAAGCGCTTTATTTGTCAAATATCGCCAGCAAAGTGACAGTGATTCATCGTCGCGATAAATTCCGTGCAGAAGCGATTTTGATTGACCGCTTGATGGCAAAAGTCGCAGAAGGCAAAGTGGAAGTGAAATGGAACCATACTCTAGACGAAGTGACGGGTGATGCATCTGGCGTCACTGGAATCAATATCAAGTCAGCCGATGGTGTTGTTACGGCGGTACCACTACATGGCGTGTTCATCGCCATTGGTCACAAACCAAACACTAGCATTTTCGAAGGTCAGTTGGATATGAAAAACGGCTACATCATCACCAAGATGGGCAACGAAGGTATGGCAACCGCAACGAATATCCCTGGGGTATTTGCAGCAGGTGACGTACAGGATCATATCTACCGTCAGGCAATCACGAGCGCAGGAACAGGCTGTATGGCAGCATTAGATGCACAACGTTTTCTAGAAGAATAAAGATTCAACCGCAGAGATGAAATGGACGCTGAGAAATATTAAAAAACTCAAGGTCCACGAAAGCTCTGCGGGAACTGTTTTTCAATCTTCCAATTATCGGCAAATATCATCATGGCCTCATCAATGAAATCCTTTGCTGACCTTCAACAAGTTGGTAAGCAACTCAAAGCACAACAAGAACTGCGTGCAAAAGCTGAAGCTGAGAGATTGGTACGTGAAAAACAAGCGGCAATTGAGGCGAATATTTTCCGTAGCACGGTCGGTGAGGTTCAAGCTATAAAGACGGCTGAAAAATTTCATCCAACGCCGAAAAAACCACCACCACTTCCTTTCAAGCATATCGAAGACGAACAAAAAGCCTTACAAGAATCATTATCAGATGAATTCGATGCAGGTACATTGCTCGAATCTGATGAAAATTTAAGTTATACACGCCCTGGCGTGGGCATCGACGTCGCTAAAAAATTACGTCAAGGTGCATGGGTTATACAAGCGCAACTCGATTTACACGGAATGCGCCGCGATCAAGCACGTGACAATCTTGGTGATTTTTTACGCAAGTGCATACGTAGCGGATTTCGCTGCGTAAGAATAATTCACGGTAAAGGTTTGGGATCGATCAATAAAGAACCTGTATTGAAAAACAAAGTTCGTAATTGGTTGATACAGAAAGACGAAGTAATTGCCTTTAGCCAGGCAACTGCTGCTGATGGCGGTTCAGGTGCTTTGATTGTTTTATTGCGGGCTTCGTAAGGGCTTTAGTCAATTACATTTGGCGAAATAAATGCAGATAATTTCTGCTAACTGGTGCAACTTTGTCATGGCCTTTAAAATGAATGCTAGCGGTTTCGTTGTCACCTCGAATGACGTGACTGATGGCACTCATGTTGACGACGGTGGAGCGATGCACTTGCGAAAAAAACGTGGGGTTCAGTTGTGGCAAAAGCTCTCTCAAGGGCGTTCTAATTAAAGCCTCCGCCACTTTTCCATGTTCATCTCGCCAAGTGATAACAACATATTTATCATCGGCCAGAAAAAAATCAATATCTTCCACCGCGATCATGCGCAAGGTCTGGCCGATATTGACGCGTATCCAACGCAAAAATTGCGGCGCTCCTTTTGAAGGACTTTTTCCATCTTTTGCCTTTGCAAGTAAGTCCAACAAATCGTCTATGCGAGGAAGGTCTTGAGAACGTGATAGACGTTCTTTCAAGCGAGTGACTGTTTCGGCCAGGCGAGTGAACACAACAGGTTTCACCAGATAGTCATGCGCCCCCTGCGCAAAAGCATCCAATGCATAATGATCGAATGCTGTCACAAACACCAAATGTGCTCGATTACCAATGATACGCGCAGCCTCTATCCCATTGAGCCCAGGCATATGCACATCCAAAAAACAAAGCTGCGGCTGGTATTGTTCAAATAGTTTTACTGCTTCACGACCATTTTTTGCATAGGCGACGATGCTCAATTCAGGCCACGCCTGTTGCAACATCAATGTTAATTCTTCACGCAATAAAGGCTCATCATCGGCGATCACCGCCGTCCACTTTCCAAGGACTGTTTCCATGTTTAGCCTTTCCTTACAGGGAAAACAACTTCTGCATGCACGCCATGGGGTTCTATGGCCGTAATTTTCAAATATGCCTTATCGCCAAAATCAAGCTGCAAGCGCTCACGCAAACCTAACAGTCCGGTACCTAAACTAGGATGCGCAGATTGATTCGCATTGATATGAGATAAGCCAACACCCGTATCTTTGACTTGTATCCGGCAGTGTTGTTGGTGAAGATCGACATTCACCTGAATCAGTCCGCCTTCTTCACTAGGATCAATGCCATGCCTGACGGCATTTTCTACTAGGGTAAGCAAGGACATAGGCGGGCAATACATCGCTAACATCGCCTCGTCGATTTGCAAGGAAAACTGTAAACGATCTGGCATACGCATTTGCATAATCTCAAGATAAGACCGTGCTAATTGCCACTCTTGTGCAAAGCTAGGCGGGGAGTGATGCAGGCGTGGCACAGCCGCTTGCAAATAGGCGATCAAGCTATCTAATACCGCAGGCGCCTGGCGCGAACTGGTGTTCACCAAAGCGCGTATATTCGCCAGCGTATTAAACAAAAAATGGGGCTCAACTTGCGCTTGCAAAAGACGAAAGCGCGCATCTAAAGCTTGTCGTTCCAGCTCACTTCGTTCTAAGGCAAATGCCAAAGTTTGATGACGTGCTAGTGCATCTTTTTGACGTACCAACGCGATCAATGCTATCCAAGGCCCAAACAATAAACTTGGAATATTCAAGAATGCGAAACCACCCAAACGATCTTTGACCAACCAAAATGCTGGCTGCCCCTGCTCTGTACTTATTACATAAAGAGTAAAGAAACCTATAGGTATCGTTATTGCTACCGCTAGAATTTGTAAAACCCAACGCGCCACCCAATTGGGTAAATTTTTTGGCCATTGCTCTAACACACCAAATGCTAGCATCGCACTTAAGCTCACCAACCACATACGTATAAACAAGACACTAATTTCAGCTCGCCACACCGAGGCAATTAGCAAGCCCAATAAAGACGATGCAACTAAAGTAAAAATGATGCGACTAGGTTTAAGTAGTTGTGCGAAGTTCATGATGAGCGTTTAAAAAACAATTAACCGTAGAATCATATATCAAGGTCGGATACTTCATGAGAAAACACCAAGTTAGGTAATGCAAAGACACCCAACTTCAACCACTATTTATTCCAATTTCAAGCACTATTTATCCCAATTTCCGTGACTGACTCCCACCTATCGTCACTGGCGATATTGATGTCTTCATTCATCTTAAAGACTGCGCAAGAGGCATTTGATCTCTGTATCTTCACAAAACAAGAACAGCACTTCTATTTAAATTATCTACAAAAAGGCTCATATGAATGATCTACAAAAAACAGGAAGAATCGTAGGATTATTGCTATTAATTGCAATGATTATTGGCATGTATAGTAACTTCGCATTAAATGATCCTATATTTGGAGGTGCGGGATACTTAGTCAATGGACTGCAACATCGCACTTTATTTGGGCTCAATGTCGTCGCTGACTTCATTAACTCATCCATCGGCATCACAGTAGCCGTCCTAGTTTATTCTAAAACATGGCGCAACTATCCGAAGTTAAGCATGACTTATCTCAGCGTTGTCATCGTAAGTGTCGCAGTTGGTCTGTCAGAACAAGCGCACTTTATGTCCCTGCTATCGCTTAGCGAACAATTTGCTAAACATCCAGCACTAGACCCGCAGTTGTTTGATGTGATGAAAGCGATGATTTCCGCTGACCGTAATTGGTATCATTTCATAGGAAAAATTAGTGGTGGCGCATCTTTGTTTCTACTCTACGTGCTCCTCTACCGTACACAATTTATCTTTCGACTAATTTCTCTATTCGGTATGTTCGCAGCAGCAATGCAAATGAGCGGAATATCTGTCGAATTCTTTTCACATGATCTAAATAAGATGATGTTGTACCCCATGGGTATAGCCCACCTAATATTGATTATTTGCTTATTGATTAAGGGCTTTTCCGAGAAAACTCCCGATAAGCATCTGACTTAATCCAGATTGAAGAAATTCTCATTCGAATTAATTGCTGTCTTTCAGTGAATTTCATACTATCAATTCACTATTTTCTAACTCATCAAAGGATTTCACTCATGAAAAAAGTTATTTTTGTTAGTTTAGCTCTTAGTTTACTTGCGGGCTGTGCATCTATGGTTGTATCTGATGACGTAATCGTGCAAAGAACAGCATTCGCGTTAAGCATTGATGCATCCTCTTTTACGATATCAAGTCGTATGGATGAAGGAACGACAACGCGCTACAGCGTGACCACTAAAACAGGAAGAAAATATCACTGTTTTTTAGGCGGATCAATTAGCATTGCAGGTAAAAGCATTTCAGAAGCTATATGTAATGCCCTTGGTGAACCTGCATTAAGTCCGCTTTTGGAGCGAGCGAAAAAAATTCAATAAGCCCTACATTGGTATACTAAAATAGTAAATACCAACGCTTTAGGCGATTAAATTACCTCCGGCAAAGTCGGAGGTTTATTGCTGGAGCGCCTAGAAGGCACTAAGAACATTTCATCGAATCATACTCTTCATTTTCTTGCTCCAAATGACGAATGTAGGCACGCACCATTTCTTCGTCTAAACCGACTGTCGAAACAAAATAACTTCTCGCCAAAAATATCTCACCTGTAAAGTTTCACTATCGTTCACCAACGCGACGAACTTTCGTATTCGCGCATTTCCTTTTAATAAAACCGACCACATTTGACACTGAATATTTCAGAGGGCAAACTCAAACAATAAGTACATAAGGGTGATTCAGCTTGGTGAAGTCCTTATGCAAGACCATTTTAAGTATTTAGAAGGTGCGAAGCAAACGCTGTTTCGACTCGCTCGACCATTGTCAAAGCGTGCTTTGACTCCCCAGTCCTGCACTTAAACAAAGCCACTTACGGGAGCAGGGAGTACGTTCGCAATTATCTTGAATTGTTGGACTTGTGTAGACGCCTATCCCGGCAGAACTGGGGAATTGCCGTATTTATCAAATTCAGTTGACATTCTGCAGTTTGTTAGTCAACTAGAACTTATGTTCAAAGCTGAGACTCATGTTTCGCGCACGATTGACAGTAGTGTGTAAAGTACTGACGTAGCCAGGTACGCGGCTTTGACTAAACGTATCGATTGAATTACTGTTAGTGATGTTACTAATAGCTAAACGTAGTTGACTCTTCTTGTCGAATTTCCATAAGCCGACTAAGTCAAGATTGGTGGGCATTTCAATGTATGTACGATCTGTAAGGCTAATTTGTTGCCAATGTGCATCCTGTAGCTTTGTGTTCATACCGAATGTCAACGGCATATCTTTCAAACGATAATTCAAGCTAAACGTAAGCTCATAAGTATAGGGATTAAGTTGATTAAAAGGCTGCGGCAAACCTTTGACGTCAGACCAAAAATGTAGGTAACTCATACTAATATCAATATCTGGCGCTTCGAGTACAAAGCGTTTGAGTGGAAACTGTGTACTTAGTTCTAGGCTTTTCCCTAGCGCACTACCAGTATTAATATATTTCCTCCACCAAGCTCTATTTTCAAAAAAAATTGTGTCGCGATGCAAATCATCGATTTGCTGAATTTTGGCGCGTACCGCATAATTTAAACCATCTTTACCATTATGCTCATAGGCAGCATCTAAACCCCATGCTAATTCAGGACGCAAATTCGGGTTGCCTACAAAATTGGGGTTTTGAATTGAGTTGTTAACCAAATAAATTTTTGGTGAGACTAGATAGAAGTCATTTGGCGCCTGATAGGTGCGTGCTAGACCGAGTCGAATTCTGTCTGTATTGTGTGAATTAAGCTGCCACATGGTTTGTACAATTGGGCTTAAAACATTAGTGGAATATCTTGATTTATCTTGTGCAGAACCTTCACTATTAATACTAAGTGATTCCCATCGAAGGCCAAGATAAAGCGATGAATTTTTTTGCAATTTCCATTCGTCTTGAGCATAGAGCGCAGATTTATAAAGTTCGTTACGCCCATTTTGAGGTAGATAAACTGGTATTGCATTATTTTTATAAAAGTCAGTTTGATTACGGTCAATATGGACAGTGGTGCCCGATCCTGTCCACCCCATCACCAGATCGTGCTCAGCATTAGTAGGAATACTGAATTTGCCGCTGCTATTTCCACCCAATATACGCACGTGAGTATCATAATTGCGCACGAGGCTAAGGTCTCCATTTAAACTGTAATTTTGTGAGCTATCTGTATTTTTGATGCGCTGCGCATGGAATCCGCCAGAAATATCGAGTTTTAGGTCGTTACTAAAGCTAGTCGTTGCGCGCATCGTGCTACTCAAATTAACACGTTCAGTGGTGTCATGAACACGCATTGCCGCGACATCCAAAGGCTCACCCTGCAAGAAAGTATAACTTCTAGAAGTATCCCTTTCACTATTACTATAGGCTAGCATCGTCGTTGAAGTCAGATTGATGTTGGAATTAGTTCTATATTGAAGCCGTGGCGCGATGCGTATATCACGATCTTTTACATTTCTATCCAACAGCGAATCATATTGCTGTAGGACTTGATCCGTGTCATCCGAAATCGTTTGTTTGTTTAGCGTCTTTTTTGGCGTGTTTGCACTGATTGAATTCTGTGATGCTGTGGCAACAACCGAATGAGAAAAATCCCCTTGTTTGCCAGAATTGTTCCACTCAACAGTTCCTTGTCCATGTTGCACGTAAGCGGCGGTAATTTTTATTGATTGCTGTGCGGAAGATGCAACACGTTTAAGAACAATATTAACGGTTCCACCTATAGCCTGCGTACTAAATTGTGCATTTGCTGTGCGATAAACTTCGATACGCTCTATCATTTGCATAGGGATATCTTCAACATTAACACCTCGTGGTGGCTCGCCGTCAATTAACACTTGCGTATAACTGGCGTTCATGCCCAACAGCTGAATTTTATTGTTATTTACTTGCACACCTGGTACACGACGCATCGCATCAAGCACATTGGTATCGCCAAACTTGAGTAAATCGGCACTACCTATAATCGTTTTTGCTGCCGCTTCTTGATATGCCAATTGAGCTTCGCTACGTGCCTGAATTTCAACACGCTGAGGCTCCTCTTTTTTTATGGCTGGTTTTTCTTGTGCGATGCGGGTTTTGTCCGAATTAGTTTGTTGCGCGTGAGCGCTCACGACAAGGGTATTGCACAATAGTAGAGTGAGTACAGAACTTAATGGTGCTTGCATAATTACCTCGATAAAAAATTGACCTGTTTTTGGTTTCAAAACACAGATACTTCAAATTTGAAGTGGATCAAACTATATCGGGTAGAAGAATGAAGCTTATTACGATTCCGATGAAATGCGGATTCAATTACGTGAGTTACGGAACTCACAAAATCGATAAGTAAAAATAGTATTCACTCGATAGAAACTGCCTTCAATACTGAATTAACGATAGTGAAGTTATGTGTGATAACGCCGGCAACTAAACGACTTCTAAAGCATCAAAGGTGAGAATAACGAGGTCGGCATCTTGACACCGCGAGGCTGTTTAATGTTTGCTGGATTTATTTTTTCGCTTATCTAGACTGTACATTAATTAGAATCTGCAACGATATGATCGTCATCAACCCCATTCGCTAGAGCTAATTGAAAAGGACAAATCCCAACCTATCTCTTTAAAGATATTATCGTCGCTGTCGATCAAGGGAATTTGTCGCCCCCCAATAAAGTTCAAGGCTGAAGACAAATCGCCAATTAAAAACTACATTAATCCTTCAAAGGATTCTTGGTATTAAAAGCTTGCCCCGCCAAGCATTTTTTCAATTCATCACGGGCAGCGTGTCCGCCCTGCCACTCGACGTCGACGATCTTTTGTCCTTTGTACTCCAAGTGAAAATCCAACTTATCGTCCATGCTGGCGAGTGCCGCTTCGATACTAGGTACCGCAAATACAGCGACCGGCAATTCCATCGTACCAAGGGTGTAATTTAGTACGTGCAGGCTCACTGGTGAGTCTTGCCCTTGTTTTAAGCTCACCAAAACTTTACTTGGTTTGGGCGATGTAGGAAACGCGGGATTGTCATTGCCATTAAAGAGCATCATCAATGCGCCTTTGTAGCTGCCGCCCGGCCCCATGATCGTCACACCCATGCCTTCTCGCATAAACATCGCTGTGCAATATTCACCTTTCTTTGCCGATGAACTACCTTGAAAGAATTGCCAATAGCCTTCTTTATGCATCTTATGGTACTTGCTGTCTAAGAAACCCGTTTTTGTCGCTTCTATCGTCTGCCTGGCGTTAATTTCTTTCTTACTTGTGTCCATCATGCTACCGAGTACATCAAAGGTATTTTCTTTAACTTGAGCCAAACTTTGAAACGCGAGTAAGCTCACTCCCGCTAGTAACAAAACGGATTTGTTTAATACACGATTGTTCAGTTGACTTTGGTTCATTGAATGACTCTCCTCATCATTATGGAATACGCTAATCTGGAATACGTGAAAGACCATGGCAAAGATCCTTTGCCATGCCGTTGTGACTGCCATCGGCTCTCACCTTAACATCCGCGACACGCCACACCGATTTTTTATCCTGCATGGTGGCAAACTCGACAAAGCATTCAGCGTACACACCCTCGGACACGAAAGCGCCGCTGCCCATGTGCACCGCGTAACCTCGATTGTCAAAATATTTGGTGTAAGTTAAAAAACGCGTATTACCCACATCGCTCAGAGCTGGCTTACCCATTTTGTCGATCACTGCTTGCTCTTCTTTGCCGATCCAAACACTGTTGAGTGAGGTCTCAAACTTGTTTAACTGACGACCTTGGCGCAATTTTGCAGCCTTACTATGAAACTCAGCATTAGCATCCATCTTGGCGATACTGTCTTGTAACTCCTTCTTCATCGCTTCCAGCCGAGGCGCATTTTTTTCATAATCGTCTTGCAGCTTTTTCACAGCGGCATCTTTGTCCGCTTGACTGGCTTTTTGCGTCCACTTGCCACTGGGATTAGGGCGATTCCCTTCAAATACGGTTTCCCACCACAAAAAAGTCCACGCATAGTCGAGAAAATCACTGGCCAACACGGCACCAATTAACTGCATATCGACAGGCAAATTAAACTGCCCATTGATCGCTTTGCCGAACTTATCGTGATCAAATGGTTTTTTCTTCGACAGGTCGATCAGTAGGTTTTTAAAATTCCCTTCATTGCAGGCAATCGCAGCGGCTTTACTTAACATCGGCGCATTGGACTTTTTCCAATCACTTTCTGGTAAAGGCTCAGACTTCAAATCAGCGCGCCGCAATTTGTAGCTTCCCGGTCCAATTCTAAAAGTAGCCACCTCACCTGCTTTGACTGCATGAGGGTTCTCATTAGCAGTGCCTTTTTCAGAATCGATGATCACTTGTGGTCTACATTGAAACCACATATTCATGTACACCCACTCTGGCTTATCGAGATGTTCGTAGACCGCAGTCAACTGCAATTCTCGAATCTCTATCGGGCCAAATATTTGATCGACGGGAGTACGATTCAAAACCGTTCTGACGTTAGCAAAATAGGCTTCTCTATCACCTTTCTGTCCTTGAATATGAACAATAATTCCCAATGCAAAAGCTTGAGAATGACTTAAAAAAAATCCTGTCAATAGGCAAGAAAAAAAACGTTTCATACAGAACTCCAATAATTAAACATGCCTGCCATGACAGCGATATCGATAGCAGGCATTACATTAACTCACATCCATTGGAAAGCACAAAAAAAGCTTCTCCATCCGCATCAATGTGCGTTTTACGCCAACCAGCTTTTTCGTAAAAGCGCGATGCGCGGGTGGCGTCATCCGTACTTAGATTTAAGCGACCTAATCCTTGCGCAAATAACCAATCCACCATGACCTCATGCAGCGCTCTCCCATAGCCCTTTCCTTCATGTTCAGGCGACACAAATAATGCCCATATATTGCCAGTCTGCGCATTGCCGATGGCAAATGCCACTACCTCACCTATGACTTCAATCACCCAGCCACGTCCTGTGATTTCTATTGCGGGATAATAATCCTCCTCGCCAATAACGCTCGAAGTCAGCCTATTTTCACGCACTGCTAACCGCACTCGGTGCATTCCTGCAATATGCGTCCTATTTGCGATGACTATCGTCGTTTGAATTTGAGTCATGAATAAGTTCAATAAAAGTTTTCAATAAAGGCTGATCATGACGCTACCAGCCTTTTCACCACAAAAGCTACTTCTTTAATGGCCTCATAATTTTATCCAATACCGCTTTCCCTGCGCTACGTCCTAAATTTTCACCGGCCTCATTGGCAAAACGAAAATGGGCACCAGCATAAATGCGCGAGTCAGATACTTGCTGTGACCATTCATTCCAACTTGGTAGAATTTGTATGACTGCTTTTGGCGACGATAGCGATGCAACGCGCACGCCCTTCATCGGTTTTTGACCATCTTCCGCCACCATTATTTCCGCAATTGATCCCGCATATGAACAATGGCCACATGGATATTCTGGGAAATTCGGCGTTGGTAAAAACGATTCCCATCCTGCTTCTGCTTGCGTGGCATTGTTGCCGTCATTCGCAGCGTTACGAATAGCGACAATAGGACGCCACGTGTTGTAGTGCATCTTGGCTGCCGACATAGCGAGCGTACTATCGTCGATCGCCATGTAAACACGTGCATACATGCGCGCATTTTGCACCATACTGCGTCCATTTGTTTCTGCGGTTTGACGCAAAGACGGTAAGATGTCCGGCATAATGCGATACGAAGCCATCAGGCTTTGATGCGGTGTTCTATGCTGACTTACTTTTCCACCTAAACGTTTCACTTCATCGTAGTCTTGCGTCCAACGCGCACTATTGATGGACGGCGGTGGCGGCGAACGCAATGCCTCGGCACTAGAAATAGCCCAAGGAAAGAAAGCCAAATTATGCGGGCGAATAGAAGGTAAATCGGTAGCAGTCCAAATGCCGACCGTAGCGTGAGGCCGATAAGGTGTTTGGACGATTTTCGGATCTATCCCACCTACCGCCAATGCTGCCTTGGCAGCTTGCTCACCGATTTGCCGCCCAGCTTCGCGTTGCGCATCATTTGGAATCGCCTCCATCGCAATCGCATATGCATCATTAAGCTCATTTTTTACGCTGGGAAAATGTTCGATCAAAACCCGATACGCAGCGGTGACAGCAGCAGCCTCTACTGACGCTGCTTTATCACTTTCAGGAAAGCTGACATAACTTTCATACCGACGATCAATGGCATTGAGTGCTTCGAACATCGCCAGTGCTACACGAGTGGTAGCACGCGCACTTTCTGGGCGTACTTTTGCTTCCGCTGCTGGTGCAAGAGGACTATTGATACGGCTAGAGAACTCTATCCAATCACTCACTGTATCTGCCGCTACAGGGTGTGAAAATGCGAATACGCCAGCCAACATCAAACATATAATTTTCTTCATTTGCGTTTCCTAATTCGGTCATTAAAGGAGAATATTCGTGACTCAATTTGCTATCTATTCAGCTTTCGTCATGCGACGTTTTCAACAAGATATTGGATTGAATATTGAGATTATTCTCTGACCAAGTTAGGTTTTCTATAGACTCAAGACGAGTGACGGTTTGATACCCTTCAAAAGCGATTGGGCAGCGCAAATGGGGTTGAGATGTTCGACTGACCTCTCATTACTTCTTGGATGTTTTGCTTTACAGCCTTAGTGAAAGACCTCTCAGAAGAAGATACTTATGTTTGATATTGAGATGCCTTCACGCGAAACAGAAAGTTTTATTAAATCCATTCACTAATATGAGAAATAAGGACTATGACATAACCTGCAACGCAATATTCGAAGGCGCTGGTAACCCTTGTATCGTCTAAAGACGGCTACAGTCCCAATTTCATTTGGTCATACCGTTCATCCTTCTGCTCCTGATTTCGGACGTATGCACTAACCATTTCTTCATCGAGTCCCACCGTTAAAATAAAATATCTTCTTACCCAGAATACCTCACATGTAAAATTCCTTTGCTGTCCACCAAGATGTCTGGCTATTGATATCACACTCTTACACTTGATAAAACCGACAACGTTTCAAACTGACTACTTGAGTGGAATGCTCAAACACATGTGAACATGGTCAGTCATCAAGTAACCTTCAACAATATAAGCTAGAACGATACTACCAGTAGACTGTTGATTGCTTGAATGTTGTGCTTTGTAGCCCAACTGCGATCTAATCCACCAAAACCTGAATACAATAAAAGGCGCTCAGTCCATCGAGAGAGCACCTTTTTCATGATGAGTTTTCATCCAGTTTCGTCATTTTAGATACACAATCATCAAACTGCCTCAGGCCCAGTCTCACCCGTACGAATACGTATTACCTGCTCGACATTCTGTACAAAGATTTTGCCATCACCAATTTTGCCAGTATGTGCAGCTTTTATGATCGCATCAACTACGTTGTCGCAAACCTTATCATCGACCACGACTTCAACTTTTATTTTCGGCAGAAAATCAACCACGTACTCAGCGCCACGATACAATTCTGTATGCCCTTTTTGGCGACCAAAACCTTTGACTTCAGTCACTGTCAAGCCAGTGACTCCGACATCCGCCAAGCCTTCACGAACTTCATCTAATTTAAATGGTTTAATGATTGCGGTTATTTGTTTCATGCTTTCCTCACTGATTTACTCATATTTTAATCACGGAACTTCGAAGTAATTGGGTAACGCCAATCACGGCCAAATGCGCGATGCGTAATCCGGATTCCTACTGGTGCCTGACGTCGTTTATATTCGTTAATTTTGATTAAACGCGTTATGCGCTCAACATCGGCTTCGCTGTATCCCGCCGCGACAATCTCAGCTCGTGACTGATTTTCTTCCATATAACGCTGCATAATACCGTCGAGAATATCATACGGTGGCAAGGAATCCTGATCCTTTTGATCTGGCCTTAACTCCGCGGATGGTGGTCGCGTGATGATGCGTTCGGGGATGACATCACCAATTGAATTTCGATATGCACAAAGTCGATAAACCATGGTTTTAGCGACATCTTTAATTACCGCAAATCCACCGGCCATATCGCCATACAAGGTGCAATAACCAACCGCCATTTCACTTTTATTACCAGTGGTCAAAACGATAGAGCCATATTTATTCGACATCGCCATCAAGATGGTGCCGCGAATACGTGCTTGAATATTTTCTTCTGTCGTATCTTCTTGCAAGCCGGCAAACTCTTGACTCAAGGTATTTCTAAACGCGGCAAAACATTCGTTAATTGAAATTTCATCGTAACGCACACCGATGCGCTTGACCATATCGCGCGAATCTAACCACGAAATATCCGCTGTGTAAGGCGAAGGCATCATGACTGCTCGCACTTTCTCCACACCTAAAGCATCGACCGCGATCGCTAAGGTCAAAGCAGAATCGACACCGCCTGAGAAACCAATTAAAACACTAGGAAAACCGTTCTTCGTCACATAATCACGCACTCCCAACACGAGCGCGCGATAAATTTGTGCTTCTACTGACATAGTCTCCGCCACAATACTGGCTTGTGGTAAACCGTTGATAAAATCAACAATCTGCAAATCAGCTTCGCAGTGCTTCAATTGTGCGCAAACCTGTCCTTCATGATTCAGCACAAAAGAATTACCATCAAAAATCAATTCATCCTGACCGCCCAACAAATTTGCATACACCAAACTCATGCCTAGCGAACTGATGTTTCGGCGCATAACCTCAATACGAAAATCATTTTTATTCATGTGAAACGGCGAAGCATTCGGTGCTAATAAGACTTGAGCGCCAGCAGCGCGTGCTAATTGTGGCGCATCACCATTCCAAACATCTTCACAAATATTGATACCAAAACGCGTGCCCTTCACCTCAAACACGACCGCTTGATCGCCTGTGACAAAATAACGCTTTTCATCAAATACGGCATCATTCGGTAAGGCGTGTTTCAAATAGGTATGAATGATCGCACCATTCAGCAAAACCGAAATCGCGTTATAGTGATATCCATCTTGCGCTAATGGATGCCCAACCAACACATAGATGTTTTGAAATTGCTGTAAATCGCTGGTTAATTTTTGTAATGCCGCTTGTGTTTGCTGATAAAACGCAGTGCGTAAAAGCAAATCCTCTGGCGGATAACCAACTAATGATAGTTCAGGCGTCACCACAATATCGGCAGACTGAGCAGCTGCGCGGCTTACATAAGCAACGATTTGCTGAGCATTGCCAAGCAGATCGCCAACGATGCTATTCATTTGAGCAATCGCAACTTTTACTGTATTTGCTGTCATAAGATTTAAGGCAATTAACGATGAATTCTGAAGTATCACATTATCGCATGCGCTTGGTCGATTCTCTATCGGAGATTGGACAAGCAAATTGGGACGGATTATTGCAATTGCAGACCAAGCCAAATCCTTTTTTATCCTACGCGTTCTTACATGCTTTACACGAATCCGGTTCTGCTTCGACTAAAACTGGATGGACACCGCGCTTCATCAGCATTTGGAACGGTCAAGAACTCATGGCCGCTATGCCTCTGTACGAGAAAAGCCACTCTTATGGTGAATATGTATTTGATTGGGCATGGGCCAATGCCTACCATCAACATGATGTCGCCTATTATCCCAAACTACTATCTGCGATTCCCTTTACACCAATTGAAGGCAATCGCTTGCTAGCACGTGATCAGCAAGCACAGCAGGCACTAATAAGAAATTTACAAGCAATTACACAAAGTGGTCTGTATTCCTCTTGTCATTTGCTTTTTCCAACCGAACCAGAAATAGGGGTTTTACAACAAGCTGGCTTCATGACGCGACAAGGTGTGCAATTTCATTGGCAGAATCAAAATTTTCAGGATTTCGAAGATTTCTTGATGCATCTTGATCAAAAAAAACGCAAAAACATTCGCGCCGAAAGACGCAAAGTAAGTCAAGCTGGGGTTCAATTTCAGCACTTACGCGGCGCTGACATTACGGAACAGGACTGGAAATTTTTCAAGCAATGCTACGACAGAACCTATGCTGAACATCATTCTTCGCCCTATTTAAACTTAGATTTCTTTCTTCGTATTGGACAAGAAATGCCTAAGCACCTCTACCTAGTGATTGCGATTCTAGACGGGAGAAGAATTGCCGCCGCGCTATTTATCTATGACCATCAAACAATTTATGGCAGGTACTGGGGCTGCCTTGAACACCTACCCTGCTTGCATTTTGAGACAGCATATTATCAAGCCTTAGATTTTTGTATCAGCGAAAAGATACAAACATTCGAGGGTGGCGCGCAAGGCGAGCACAAATTAGCACGTGGATTTTTACCGCATAAGACATACTCTGCGCACTATTTGAATGAACCTGCATTTGCAAATGCAGTAGCGCACTTTCTCGAGCGAGAACAAGGTGGAATCGAGCGCTATATGGATGAACTGAATGAGCACTCCCCATTTAAGTAATGCGTATGCAATTCCAAAGTGGTATCAAAACCTCTTTTTCGTGAAGCGACTAATTTTGCAACATTTTTTGACAAATGTGAATTTCATTTACATGTAAAGCAATCAAATCCTTTAGAATGTACGGGCATAAAAACCCATCCTCGCAGATGGTTAAAACGATTTAATTCAAGGTTTTCGTCAGTATGATTCAAAATATCCATGCCAGCAGCCCCGCCACACCCGGTAAAACACCGATGCGCAGAATTGGACGGTTCACTGTCACCGATAAGTTGGGTAGCGGTTCCAACGGTAACGTTTTACTTGGCCATGACCCGATTATTGACCGTGCAGTCGCCATCAAAATTTTGAACAATCCGGTAGGTGGAAGCGACAAAAAACAGCGTGAACAACAATTTATTAATGAAGCACGCGCTGCAGGTCGCTTATCCCATCCGAACATCGTGACAATTTATGATGCTTCGACTGAAGGTGGCACAACATTTATCGCGATGGAATTCTTACAAGGCAAAGACTTACGAGAGTTGATGGCAAGCGGCAAACGTTTTGATGTGATTGAAGTTGCCAGTATCGCTTATAAAATCGCCGGTGCTTTAGCATTTGCGCATAATCAAGGGGTGATTCATCGCGATATCAAGCCCGCCAATATTTTCATTGTCGAAAACAATCAGCCTAAAGTGGTCGATTTTGGTATCGCCCGTGTACCCAATCGCGTATTAGATGATAACGGTCAACCGCAGACCCTATTCAAAGGTACGATTATGGGTACACCTAACTATATGTCCCCTGAACAAGCCTTGAGTCAACCAGTAACAGCATTAACAGACGTTTATTCTCTTGGCGCAGTGATGTACGAAATGCTGACCGGACAAAAGCCTTTTTCGGCGTCTGATTTCGATAAATTGCTTTACAACATCACACACAAAACTCCAAAATCACCTGACTTACTCAATCCAGACGTACCAGAAAAACTGGCACACATCGTTATGAAGGCAATGCAAAAGAAAACGCATCGCCGCTATAAAAACGCAGCCGAAATGGCGCTAGCATTGAATAAGTTTTTGGCAGGAGAAAAACGTGCACGACGTCAATCTTCAGCAAGCAGAGAAAGCAACACTACATCCACAGCAAGCCCTTTTGCACATAAGAGCAATTTATTTTGGTTGGGTTGGGGTAGTTTTATTATTGCGGCAATCTTGGCTGTGCTAGCTTTTAAGTCGCGTTGAATTGAACGATTTATTTCGACATATCACTAAGAATACGCCCATCACTTAGTCGTACAGTCCGCTGACAGTGCGCGGCAATTTCTGCCTCATGCGTAACTAGAATCAAAGTATGACCTTCAGCGTGTAAAGCATCAAATAAACTCATAATATCTGTCGTGGTCGTGCTGTCTAAATTACCAGTTGGTTCATCCGCCAACAAAATAGAGGGTTCGCCACACAAGGCCCTAGCGATTGCGACTCTTTGCCTCTGCCCACCCGAGAGTTGATTAGGCAAATGATCAACCCGATTAGCCAAACCAACACGCTCCAGCGCCAATAACGCCCGACGTTTACGTTCCGCTGGGCGGATACCACGATAAACCAGAGGTTGCATCACATTTTGTAACGCGCTGGCTCTCGTCAATAAATTGAAACTTTGAAAAATGAAGCCGATTTCTTGATTGCGTGTGCGTGCCAGCTCCACGTCCGAGAGATGCGCTACGTCTTTACCGTTCAATAAATACTGACCACTACTAGGCGTATCCAAGCAGCCCAAAATATTCATCATGGTGGACTTACCTGAGCCAGAGGCGCCGATAAAAGCCATGTATTCATTGCGTTTGACCGACAAATCAATTTTATCAAGCGCATGAATCACTTCATCACCCATTTGATAGTGGCGCGAGATAGCTTGAAATTGAATCAAAGGCTGATCACGCAGATTTGCAACATCAGAAAAACTCATTTTATTCTTTCGACAATGCGACAACAGGATCAAGCTCGGCAGCGCGAGCGGCGGGCAACGCGCCTGAAATTAATGCGACTAAGACCGATACGCAAACGGCTGACACAATCGCCCACACTGGCACTGAAGGCGTACTGGCTTTCGGTATATAGCGCACCACAATATGCGCCAAAGCGCTACCCAGCAACACACCAACGATGGCACCCATCACCGATAACAGAATCGCTTCCAACAAAAACTGCCAGCGTATAGTTTGTTTGCTCGCACCTAAAGCCATCAAGATACCAATTTCACGTGTGCGCTCGGTAACCGATACCAGCATCACATTCATCACTCCTACACCACCCACCACCAAAGAGATCGCAACAATCGCAAAAAAGACTTTTGAAATCGCTTTTTCCAATAGCAAGGCCGAATCTCGAATTTGATCACTACTCTCAATCAAAAAATCTTCCGCCTCACCATCGGGTGTTTTTAAAGACTGGTGCAAGATGCGCTTGACGTCGGAGAGCGCGGAGGCCATTTGGGATTGATCGGATACCCGAAATCCAAAAGCGTAACGACGCTCTTGTCCCATCAATTCTTCTGCGACCGAGAATGGCACATACACATCACCAATTTGTCGCAGACCTTGTCCAGCGTCGCCATTTCCTGGTACCACACCGATCACTTTGAGTGAAAAAGTCCCCAAAGTAATCACGCTGTCCAAGGCCATCTGCGGCAAACCCAATTCTGCAATCAGGTGTTCACTGATTACACAGACTCTGAGCCTGGAGGTCTCATCGCTCTCCATCAAGAATCGACCTTGCGTGGGAAACTGCTGATACAGCTGCGGATGAAAATAAGAGGCGGCCAACACCTCAACGGTCGATTTTTTGCCATGATAAACCAGGTCGGATACATCAAGCCTGCTGGTAGCAACTACCGGGCTAACATTAACCAATTGCGCACTCAGCTTCTGCCATTCCTGCTTTGACATTGGGCGCTGCATGACACGGTCTTTCATATAATTACCGTCAATCAGCACCAAATCCGAACCCAATTGCGATAAGACCTGATTGACGCCTTTATCCAGACCTTGCACCACCGCGGCTATCGTCACCAAGCCCGTCACGGCAATCACGATGCCCAATGCCGTTAAAGCGCTACGCAGCGCATAAGCGCGAATCTGGGTTAACGCTTGCTGAAATAAATCAAAGAAAGCAAACATCAAATCTTCACCTTAAATTTCGAGTAAGAGACACGCAAAAAAACACGCCATTTTTGCGCCTGATTCATTTGAGCTTTCATTCATTATTCCGCCGCAAGCGCCTCAATAGGATCAAGTTGTGCGGCACGCATTGCAGGCCACGCACCGGCCAGCACACCCACCAAGAGTGCGACGCCGACCGCCGACAACATCGGCCAAAGCGGCAACACGATACGGTTAACATCGTCAAAAGTGAGTTTGACAAAAATATTGGCGAGCGAGACACCCAACACCAAACCGACCATGGCTCCCAGACCAGAAATACTACTAGCCTCGATCAAAAACTGTAGTCGTATATGCCACTTAGTCGCACCCAGCGCACGTAAGACGCCGATCTCGCGAGTCCGCTGCGTCACCGCCACCAGCATCACATTCATGATGCCAATCGCACCGACCAGCATAGAGATCGACACTAACAAGACCAACACCACCGAGATCATTTGTATAATCTCATCATTCGCCGCGCGTAATTGTCCCGCATCTTGTATCGTAAAACCATCTTGTTCATTCGGTGCGCGTGCTAAGGATGCGCGCAAGACCTGTCTTACTTGTCGGATGACCGATTGATGTTGATTTGAATCTTTGAGGGTAAAAGCAAAGCTTAAAGTTCTTGTGTTATTTTCTAATTCTTGAGCAAGGCCAAAAGGGATGTACATCTGCGCCAACTGCCGTGGGCCTGCTTTTTTAACGGGTGGCAGTACGCCTACGATCTCTAAAGAAAAATGCGCAAAACCAAGTTTCACCCCTAGAGGATTTTGAGGCAATCCTAATGCCGCAATCAAATCTTCACTGATCACACAAACACGATGATGCGCGGCCTCATCACTCGCCAGGATAAAACGACCTTGTAGCGGAAGAACTTGATACAGTTGCGGAAGCAACATCGAGGCCGAAGCGACGCTGACATTTTTTCTCAGTTTTCCATAACGTACAGCGATTTCGTCACCAGTGACATTATGACGAAATGCAATCTGCTGACTCGCTACTAAGGACTTTATGCCAGCTACTTGAGAGCTTAGCGCATCCCATTCGCGTCGTACCAATTTTGTGCTACCAGCGCTTTGCACCATCACCAACTCAGAGCCCAGCGATGTCAATTGACGATTGACCATTAACTCAAGCCCCTGCATCACTCCTGTAATAGCGATAACACCCGTGATAGAAATAATGATGCCTAAGGCCGTCAGCAAACTGCGCCCCAGATGCGCGCGAATCTGCGTCCATGCTTGCACGAACATATCCCATACACTAATCAGCATGGGCTAATTCCAAAATGTCAATCTGCAGGACAGTGCTTTCATCGAACATCGACTTCCGGCAATGCTTGACCGTCACGCAGCTTCTCCAAAAAGGCGGCGGGGCCACTAATAATCTCATCGCCCAGTGTCAAACCTTTGCGCACTTCTTGCCTATACTCATCGGCATAGCCAATCTCCAGCATCTGTTTCACCACGCGACCATTTTTGACTTGCCAGACATAGTAATCACGACGCTTAACACCAGAAAAATTATCGGTACTGATTTCATCAACACGCAGCGCTGTCAGCGGAATTAACAAAGTCTTGGCTTGCGCACCTTCAATCAAGGAGAGATCACAACTCATGCCCGACACAAATTGCGGATGACTAGTCGCCAATTCAATTTGCACTGCGACCGTTCGCACCGTTTTATTGTCGTTGGGCGCTTTACTATCGTTACTGACACTGCGAGCGATACGCGTCACTTTTCCCATGAAGGTTTCATTAGGAACCGCTCTGGTCGTCATCGCAGCGGTTTGTCCTAATTTAATACGCGCAATATCAAATTCCGCGATTTGCGCCTCGACCACCATGCTACTGGGATCGGCTATGGTCATTAAACTAGAGCCGGCCAAACTCACCGCACTGGCGACCGCCGTCTCGCCGACCTTAATCGGTATCGCAATCACCACACCTTGAATCGGCGAACGGATGATGGTTTTTTCTAAGAGTTTTTGTTTCTGCAATAATGCCGCGACATTTTGTAACGCATTTTTTTCGTTCGATTCGAGTTGAAATTTCGCGTTATCCAAAGCACTCAATGCTAAATCGAGCGCTTGCTTACTGACCATCCCACGCGCTGTCAATTCACTCTGACGCAGCCACTCGGTTCGCTTTTGCTCCATGTCACTTCGGGCGCGACGTATCTCAATATCACCGCGTGCGACTTGTGCTTCCATTTGCGAAATCTCCGCCTTAACACTGGAGTCATCTAACTTAATTAACTCCTGCCCTTGCTCTACTGTTTGACCTTCCTGCACATAAATATGCGTGACTTTAGCAACCAGCTCGGCAGAAAGGCGCGCTTGATTGCGATAGGCCAAGGTACCTGCTGTATAAAAAGAGCTACTAATGGCGCCCTGTTCTACTTTATTGGTTTGATGCTTAACGACGGCGACCGTCTTGTTTTTCACAAAAAAAATTATCGCCCCTGCGGCTAGAACCAAAGCTATGACGATCGAGATTTTCTTATTCATTTTTTCCTTTGGACTATTTGCAAATTAGTCAGCGATCTGCACCTTATAATGAATGCTTATTGACCTAGAACAGCAAAAAATACCGCTTTGAATGCTGAATCACACAAATAAATTTAGTAATTAAAATTGCATTATTGCATATTTCCCAGAGCACACTACCAATACGAAATACAAAATTAATTAAGCCATGAAATAATTGCAGGCCTTAAATCAATCGAAAACACGATAACGACACTGATAAATAAGGTTCCTCAAAAACATCGGCAAATAAAATAAAAAACGACCCGGGCGCAAATGCGAGCGGATCGTTTTTTAGAACTAAGGAACTTACTATGTGTTTAGGTGTTGCATGTGGATTAGCCACTACTTCACAAATAAGAGTCCTTTAGACTTAGCTATACTTAAGCTAAAGATTTTTTGTAGTTTTCGACACCATTCAAAATCTCTGCACGGGCATCATCTGTACTGCCCCAACCATCGATCTTGACCCATTTACCTGGCTCTAAATCTTTGTAATGTTCAAAGAAATGCTGGATTTGGTTCAAACGCAGAATGTTCAAATCTTCTGGTTTTTGCCAATGTTGGTAGATAGGTAAAATTTTGTCGATAGGTACTGCTAAAACTTTACCGTCTGCGCCTGCTTCGTCGTGCATATTCAAAATGCCGATAGGACGGCAACGCACCACAACGCCTGGGATCAATGGAAATGGTGTGATCACCAAAACATCAACTGGATCGCCATCGCCAGAAATTGTGTTTGGTACATAGCCGTAGTTGCATGGATAGTGCATCGCCGTACCCATAAAACGGTCAACAAAAATCGCGCCGCTTTCTTTATCTACTTCATATTTAATCGGATCCGCGTTCATAGGGATCTCGATAATCACATTAAAATCGTTTGGCAAATCACGGCCGGCAGATACTTTATTTAAACTCATAAGACACTTTCAGGTTAAATCCAACACAATCACTCAGTAATGGCAGGATTATAGCGATTTTTAGGCATATTTGGTGCATTGCAGCAGCTCTTCCGGATTTACTTCAGCAGCTTTATTACCGATTTTAATCCGATTAATCTGTCAGATCAATTCGCAAATCTCTCGTTTATAAACTTGTTGCCAGCGCACATTGACGGTAATGTTTAGTCGCCTCAGCAGGCTGTCCCAGCTTTTCATGCAACTGCGCCAAGCTCAAATTTGCCTCACGGACGATACGGGCTTCTTGGGCGTGACTTAAAGCATCTTCCATATGCACTTGCGCTTTACCCCATAGCTTTTGATGAAAACACAATACACCCAAGGTCAATTCGAGTTCCGCATTTTTTACCTGCTTCTTCAGCCAATCTTCACAGTGTTCGATTTGCGAACGCAAAGCCGCAGATCCCTCAACACCAGCTGCTTCGCGATAGCTACGCAACAAACGATTATCCCACTCTTCCGCTAGCGCCCGTTCCACGATATTTCTTGCTTCTTCCAGCAATTGGCATTGAGTAAATGCTGCGGCCGCGATCACGGCAATATAGCGATTTTTACGCTCCGCTGCTGGCACTTCACTCCAGATGCGGCGCAATGATTCGGCATCATGTCCATTTTCTTTCAACAAGGCCTCGTACGACATTTCACGCAAACGTCCAGCCAAGGCTGGATGAATTGCATGATTCTTTTCTAAAGTACGAACTAACTTCACAACCTCGGACCAATTCTTCGCCTGCTGATTCGCCTTTAATGCCCAGCGCAATACTTGAATGTGCCGCTTACCTCGTGCGTTCAATTCTTTGACCGCCTCTAAGGCTTGCTCAGCCTTATGTTCATCTACATACAATTCAGTCATCGTGACTAGACGCGCAGTCTTATACGCAGTATCGTCTTCGATCCCTGCGAACCAAGCATTACGACGCTCGGATTGACTCATGTGATGCGCTGCTTTTGCGCCTATCAAACTGGCGAGAGCTTTGTTCTCCGGCAAATCTAAGGCTTTCACCGCAGACTTTTCGGCGTGTCCAAAACGACCTTCAAATAGCGCCTTCAAAGCGTCACGAAGCGCACGATTACTTTCGCGCTCCCGTTTACTTTGACGATATTCCGCAACTTTTTTGGGCATCTCGGTAGTGACAACGATCGTACGCACGATCACATACACTACAAAAAATACGGCAGCCAAAATCAATAAGAAGAAATTCAAAGAGACATCAATTCGTGTAGGTGGATAGAACAACACCACATTACCAGCGTTAAAACGCCCGCCAATCGCGATACCGACAGCCAAGGCAAACAGAATGAGAATACGAATAAAGATACGCATGGGTTTTTGGTGAGATTAAGGTTTTACCTTGAAATTGCGAACAGAATTAAGACTTTCTGTTAATGCAGGCATTTCTATCGACAAGTTATTGCTTTGAATTTGCTTTAACAAGGCTTGTGCCGTTTGCGCTTGTTTTGAACGCACATCGAAATATTTAGATATCAAATCTTGTGCTGAAATCATATCGCTTCGGAAAGCACCTTCGTTACGCGATAACAAAGCCAAACGCGCATTAAGCAAACGTAATTTCAAATTCTCTTTCGCAAAATAGGCTTGTGAAGGATTGAGCAATAAAGCATCTGGAGATTCGACATTACGCACGCGAATCAATTGCTTCATCTCGCTCCACATCTCACTGGAAAAACTCTGCCAACGATCTTGCAATTGTGCGGCGAAAGTGCTCTCTGTCGCCTCTTCCACTTTGTCATTTTTTGCCTTCGACGATCTTGGCAATACACGTAATGGGGCTTTAGGCGGCGTAGAGACGACAGGTGGTTTTTCATCCGACCACAAAGGAATATTATCAACTTGCGCGATCACGCTATCAAGTCGTAAAACCAAGCCAGTCATATCTAATTGTGGCAAGGCTTTGAGCATCTCAATATCTTTTGCAATTGCTCTGCGCACCGCGATAAATTGCGTTTTTTCTGCCTTTGCCAAACGTGCGTCTGAGTTTTGCAAAGCAATCAATGCACCCTGCACATTACCAGCCAATTGCAATTGCTGACTGGCCGTTGCCAATACTTGTTCAATTTCGGCCAAAGCCCATTCATCACGGCTCTTGGATAAATCTTGATACAACTGTTCAAGCGCCACTTGCTGACCTTGCGCTTCCGTTTGTTTCGCTTCTAGCACACTGACTTTGGCTTGCATATCGCGCGAAGACTCCTGCACGTTCTTTGCAATCCCTTTAATCTCGTTATTATTGATATCCGCTGTTTGCAAACGCCGTGCAACCTCTTCTCGCAAAGTGCTCATCTGATTTTGCGAGCTATACCATTGCGCAGCTAACAACAGCGCCAACACACCTGAGACGATATAAGGCGTGTTATTGGCATTGCCTGCATACGCACTTCCATTTGCATTTGTGTTCACACTTGCAGCAGCCTGTGTGTTCTCTGCAGAGACACTTGCCGCATTTGTAGCAGTTGCTTCAGTCGCATTATTGGTCGTTGACATGGTGTCGGTAGAGGGAGTTTGTTCAGTCATAATGGTGATTGTAACGCGAGTAAGAGCTTTTCGTCGCCTGAAGCAGTCAGACGAATGTGTTTAAATCCTAATTCGCTTGCGACCTCAGCGATACGAAAATGAGGCACAAACAAATGTTGTTGTTGCATTTTGGCGACTGCATCTGGCTGATCGAGCTGAGCGCACCAATTTAATAAGGTTTTTAGCACCGCCGAACTGGTGATCACCCAATCGCAGCTTGCATTCAAATAAGCCTGTAAATCTTGTCTTTTCGACGCATCAAATGTTGGCGTCACACGTCGATAAGCGGTAATCGCTTGCACTTCAATCTGTGCATCACGTAAAGCATCGGCCAAAAAATCTCGCCCAGAATCAGCCCGCACTAACAACACTTTCTTCGATTTCAATGCTGGCAAATCCAGTTCTGTTAATAAGGTTTCAGAATCCGTTCTCTCTGTATTACTTGGACTAAAAATACGCACATGCTGATCATCGATGCCATAGTTAAGCAATGCTTGGCGACTAGCCGCACCGACAACAGCAATCGCGACTTCGGCCGGCCACTGCCATGCGGAAGCTAAGCGCTGAAACCACGCATCAACCGCATTGGGACTAACGAACACCACCAAAGCAAAACTCGCCAAATCACGCAAAGCTTGGTCGAGCGCTGCATTCTCTGAGATCGGTTCAATCTCAAACAATGGAAAAACAATCGTGGATCGCCCGGCCTTCTCTAACAGCGCTTGCAAGTGCTGGGCTTGATGCGGTGGACGCGTAATGATGACCGCCGGAGCTTGCATCGCTATCTCTATTTGTGTGAAATTCACCTGTGCAGCTCAGGCCTGCTCAGTTTCTCGGCAAACCGCCAAAATCGCATCCGCATTTTGCGCACGCAGACTAGCAACTACTTGCATTCCCAAAGCTTCGAAGTGTTCCGCGTTGCCACGCACTTCTGCTTTACAAGACTGACTGCCATCCGGTGTCGCTACCATCGCACGTAAATGCATTTCACCATTTTCAATTTGCGCAAATGCTGCCAATGGAATCTGACAACTGCCCCCAAAAGCTTTCGACACGGTACGCTCTGCCGAAACCGCCTGAAAACTAGGCAGATCATTCAGCGGCGCTAAAGCATGAAGCAGATCTTGACGCGTCGATAAAATTTCAATCGCCATCGCACCTTGCCCGGCTGCTGGCAAACTTTCGACAGGTTCCAAAAATGCTTTAATACGTTCTGGTAAGCCAAGACGTTTCAAACCCGCTGCAGCCAAAATAATCGCGGCATATTCACCTTCATCAAGCTTGCGCAAACGGGTATCCAAATTGCCGCGTAAAGGCTTGATCACCAAGTGCGGAAAACGCGCAGAAATTAGGGCTTGGCGACGCAAGCTACTAGTCCCAACAATAGCACCATCGGGCAGCTCTGATAAAGACGCAAATTGATTAGAAACAAAAGCATCACGCGGATCTTCACGTTCCAAAATCGCCGCCAAGGCAAAGCCCTCAGGCAACTCCATAGGTACGTCTTTGAGCGAATGTACCGCCAAATCGGCACGAGCTTCTTCCATCGCCACTTCTAACTCTTTAACAAACAAACCTTTACCACCGACCTTCGACAAAGCTCGGTCCAAAATCTGATCACCACGTGTGGTCATCCCCAAAATCTGCACATCGCAAGCGGGATACAATGCACGCAAACGATCACGGACATTTTCAGCCTGCCACATAGCAAGACGGCTTTCGCGCGAAGCGATGATGAGTTTGGTCGGTGCAGAGTTCACTTCAAAAGCTTTCTATTCTATTTAGGACTGACGCAAAATTGCGCTAGCTAGGCGCTTTGCCAAAGACAGTACAAGTGTACGGCGAGGCAACAGTAACGACGCTAGCGTCTATTTTTCGTAAGCTCTCCTATTATTCAAAAAGACAAGACACCATTCGTGGCATCACTAATCTAAGCGCGCGATTTTACCATGAGCAGATAGACAAATCTTGACAAAAAACAGTGAGAAACGGCATTATGCCTGCATGAAATGCACATTCATTATCAATCGTGGCTATTGGCGGAGCACCTTTAAAAAGGGTGGCACCCGATTTCGACTACAGCAAACACAGAATCTATAATGCCGCCCTTCTGAATAAGCGCGGCATTTTTATTTCCACATAAAGATTTCCCTTTCCAACATTTTTCGGATCACTCATGAGCGAGCAAGCAGCAAATTCCACAGAAGCCAAGGCAGAAACACCAGCTTCGCACCAACCATCCGCCAACAAGCAGCATTTAATCTTGACCGGTGACCGTCCAACCGGCCCGCTGCATCTTGGTCACTATGTCGGTAGTCTGCGCAACCGCGTCACCTATCAGGATCAATATCAGCAATACATCATGATCGCCGATGCCCAAGCTTTGACTGATAACATGGATGATCCGGCCAAAGTGCACAACAATGTGATCGAAGTTGCATTAGATTATTTGGCGGTTGGTATCGACCCGAGTAAATCAACGATTTTTATTCAATCGCAAATCCCTGAGTTGACCGAACTGACCTTTTACTACATGAATCTGGTCACCATTTCGCGTCTGGAGCGCAATCCGACGATCAAACAAGAAATCATCTTGCGTAATTTTGAACGCGATATTCCGGCGGGCTTCTTCACCTATCCAGTCAGCCAAGCGGCAGATATCACTGCTTTCAAGGCGACCTTGGTACCCGTTGGCGAAGATCAGATTCCGATGATCGAACAAACCAATGAAATCGTGCGTCGCTTCAACCGTTTAGCGAAAAAAGATATTTTGGTCGAATGCGAAGCACTGGTTCCAGAAATTGGTCGCTTGCCTGGCATTGATGGTAAAGCCAAGATGAGTAAGTCCTTAGGGAATGTCATCAACCTAGGCGCAAGCGAAGCCGATATCAAACTGGCGGTGCGCAACGTCTACACCGATCCTTTGCATCTAAAGGTTGAAGATCCGGGCCATTTGGAAGGCAATGTTGCCTTCACTTATCTCGATGCTTTTGATACCGATAAAGATGCACTGCAAGCGATGAAAGATCATTATGTACGCGGTGGTCTTGGTGACAGCAAAGTTAAAGCACGCCTCGAAGGCGTACTTCAAGACATGTTGCGTCCGATTCGTGAACGTCGTCAGGAGTACGAAAAAGATCGCGGCCATGTCTTGCAATTACTCAAAGAAGGCACCTATCGCGCTCGTGAAGTGGCAGCAAGAACCAATGATGAAGTCAAAGCCGCGATTGGTTTGAAACATTTTTAACTTCACATAAAGGGGCAAGGAACTTTCACCGCAGAGGCGCAGAACACGCAAAGTAAAACGTCATGAGATTCTGTTGAAGATACACCGAAACTCACAAAAAAACTCTGCGCTCTCTGCGCTCTCTGCGCCTCTGCGGTTAAACTTTGTCGTTTTACTTTCCTCCATAAAAAAATCATGCCACTCAGCCTGACCGCCGCCAGAAACATTCATCTAGCCGCCCAAGGCTTATTACAGCCCCCCAAACAACGTGCAGATAAAGACACGGTGCTCAAGTCTATTCAGAATATGGGTGTGCTGCAGATCGACACGATCAGCGTGGTCGCGCGGAGTCCTTATCTGGTGCTGTGGAGCCGTCTGGGTGACTATCAAGCAGAGTGGCTAGAACAACATTTGGAAGAAGGAAAACTTTTCGAATATTGGTCACATGAAGCTTGTTTTCTGCCGATAGAAAGCTTCGGCCGTTATCGGCATCAAATGCTCAACCCAGAGTCGATGGGATGGAAATTCAATCAAACTTGGCTACGCGAAAACGCCAGCCAAGTGAAACAAATTCTCAAGCACATTAAAGAATTCGGCGCATGTCGCTCTGCTGATTTTGAGCGCACCGATGGTAAATCTGGCGGCTGGTGGGAATGGAAACCAGAAAAACGCTCGCTAGAAGTCTTATTCACGACTGGCAAAGTCATGGTGGCACGCCGTCAAAAATTTCATCGTGTCTATGATTTAACTGAACGCGTTCATCCAACATGGAATGACAAACGTGATCTTGGCAATTTCTTAGATGACCAACGCATGCAGGTACTGGATGCAGTTAAGGCTTTGGGCATTTGCAAAGCTAGTTGGATTGCCGACTATTTCCGTATGAAGAAATTAGCGCATCCTATTCATGCTGAAAACTTGTTTGAACATGGCTTATTACAAAAAATCACGGTTGAAGGGTGGGATGAACCTGCTTATTTTCATCCAGAACATCAAGACCTCATTAACCAAGCGCTTGCTGGTCAATTACGTGCCACCCACACTTGCCTGTTATCGCCATTCGACCCTGTCGTATGGGATAGAAAACGTGCTTTAGAATTATTCGATTTTGAATATCGACTTGAGTGCTACACCCCCGAAGCAAAACGCCAGTATGGCTACTTCACTTTGCCGATTTTACGGCGCGGCAAATTAATCGGGCGCGTCGATGCAAAAGCGCACAGAAAAGAAGGTGTCATGGAAATAAAAGCACTGCATCTTGAACACGGCGTTTCTTTTAGCGATGCAATGGCGAAAGATTTAGCGAAAACCCTACAAGCATTTGCGCACTGGCATAAAACACCGCAAGTCCAAATTCAACGCTGCGACAATCAGGATTTGAAATCAGCACTGCAAGTTATTTTAGAATAGCGCGGTCACGACTTTCCTAGAGTAATCAATAAGCATCGAAGTAAAATTAAGCAAATCGCCCTGATCATATCAAAATCGGGGCGTCTTTTTTTACCCTAAACCTTCACTGCCTGGCTTAATCCCTTAGGTAAAGGGAAAGTGACATGCTCTTCCTCGCCTTCTAAAGCACGCACACTTTTCACACCGAACACTTTGAGTTGATCAATCACCTGATTGACCAGAATTTCAGGTGCTGAGGCCCCCGCAGTCACGCCCACACGCACACAATTTTCCAGCCAATGTGGATCAATGTCCTCAGCTTTATCAACCATGTAAGCGGTAGTTCCCATTTTCTCTGCAACTTCACGCAGACGATTGGAGTTAGAACTGTTTTTACTACCTACCACGATCACCAAATCAACTTGCGGTGCCATAAATTTGACTGCAGCTTGCCGATTGGTGGTTGCATAACAAATATCCCCCTTCTTCGGTTCGGCAATCAGAGGGAATTTTGCTTTCAGCGCCGCGATAATATCCGCGGTATCGTCCACTGACAAGGTTGTCTGTGATACGTAGGCAAGTAAAGCGGGATCAGTTACCTTGAGATTCGCAACATCTTCCACCGTCTCTACCAAGTACATGCCACCTTCACTCTGCCCCATCGTCCCTTCTACTTCTGGATGCCCTTGATGACCGATCATGATAATTTCACGGCCCTCTTTGCGCATCTTCGATACTTCTATATGCACCTTTGTGACCAATGGACAAGTCGCATCAAATATTTTCAAACCCCGCTTTTCGGCATCTTCCCGGATCGCTTGCGATACACCATGCGCCGAGAAAATTAAGGTATTTCCAGCAGGAACATCGTCTAATTCTTCAATGAAAATTGCGCCTTTTTGACGCAGATCATTCACCACATAGGCGTTGTGTACGATCTCATGTCGCACATAAATCGGCGCACCAAACTGCGCTAAAGCGAGTTCCACAATATCGATAGCACGATCAACACCAGCACAAAAACCGCGCGGTTGCGCCAATAAAATTTCTTGATTAAATTCACTCATGGCTTGACTCACAAAATGCCGATAATTTTAGTTTCGAACAGCACGCGTTGTCCTGCTAGCGGATGATTAAAATCAAATAAAGCCGACTCTTCATCTAACTCCTGAATAACTCCTGCGAACTTACCACCTGATGGCGCTGAGAAATCAATCAAATCACCAACTTTAAATTCCTCACCAAAAGCCGAATTCTCACGCAGCGTTTTGAGAGAAACGCGCTGAATCAAATCAGGATTACGCAAGCCAAATGCCTGCTCAGGAGCCAACTCCTGAGTCGTGTGAGATCCTTCTTCCAATCCCAATAATGCATCTTCGAGACTCGGTGCTAATTGCCCCTGTCCTAACAGCAAAGTTGCCGGACTTTCGTGAAAAGTCGAAATAATATCTTCGCCATCCAATGTGGCAAGACGGTAGTGCAAAGTCAAATATGCACCATTGTTAACGACAAGTATAGACTTTTCAGACATAATATATTTTCAACTTAACTCAGACTTAGTTTTAATCGAATGCATTTCAATGCAAAGCGCTATTGTAAGGCAGTCCCGATGGAAATGCTTTGCCCGCAACCAAGGAAAGGTGAGAAATACGATGGGAATCAATCACTGGCCAGAAGAACAACGTCCACGCGAACGACTAATCAGACACGGTGCCCCTGCTTTATCGGATGCTGAATTGCTCTCAGTTTTTTTACGTGTAGGTGTCAAAGGAAAAAGTGCGGTCGATCTTGGTCGAGATATGCTCACTCAATTTGGTTCTTTGCGTGCTTTGTTTGGCGCCAATCTTAGTGAATTTGCGAAAGTACACGGCTTAGGAAGCGCTAAATATGCACAGTTACAAGCGGTTTTGGAACTGGCAAAACGCTCAATTTCGGAAGAGTTACAAACCAACTCCTCTCTGTCTTCTCCACAAGCGGTAAAGCAATATCTGCAGCTGCAAATCGGCAACAAGCAATATGAATCTTTTACGGTTTTGTTCTTAGACGTTAAAAACCGTCTGCTCACCGCGCAAGAACTATCCAGAGGAAGTTTAAGTCACGCCAGCGTTTATCCACGCGAAGTCGTCAAAAGTGCACTGGCACACAATGCTGCTAGCATTATCCTCGCCCACAATCATCCATCAGGTTCAGCAGAGCCAAGTCAAGCAGATTTAAGTCTGACACAAACGCTGAAATCTGCCTTATCGCTGGTTGATATCCGTGTACTAGATCATTTTATTGTTGCCAGTAACACGGTGTACTCATTTGCGGAAAATGGTCAAATTTGAGTTCTTCATAGGTAGAAATCAAATTGTTAAATCTATTAAATCATAAAAGACACAATTGTTTTTCACAAGTCGTTGATATTTCGAAGTTTTTTGGCTATACTCTCATTTTTTCCAATTTCGGAAATCATTAAGGAGCTAAACATGGCGCGTGTATGCCAAGTTACTGGGAAGGGGCCAATGGTTGGCAACAACGTTTCCCATGCGAACAACAAAACTAAACGTCGCTTTTTGCCTAACCTGCAAAATCGTCGCTTTTTCGTAGAATCAGAAAATCGCTGGGTTTCCCTGCGTTTGTCTAACGCAGGTTTGCGTGTAGTTGACAAAATCGGTATCGATGCCGTTTTGGTTGACATGCGTGCTCGCGGCGAAAAAGTTTAAGCAGAAACTATTTTTAGGAAAATATCATGGCTAAATCTGGTCGCGACAAAATCAAATTAGAATCGACTGCTGGTACAGGTCACTTCTACACGACATCAAAAAACAAACGTACGATGCCTGAAAAAATGGAGATCATGAAGTTTGATCCAAAGGCACGTAAGCACGTTATCTACAAAGAAACAAAAATCAAGTAATCTTTACGCGATTTTCGCTTCAGTAGAATGTCTAAAAAACCTGCAAATTTGCAGGTTTTTTTTCGCCATTCAATTTGATGTTTTAAGAGTAGCTCTAAAAATTCAAAGTACCAGGTAAGGCTAAGTGCAAGAAAAAATTTAGCCCACTGCATTTATTCGATATGTAAGGGATACAATTTTTCTCATAACGATGCATCTAGACGAAGTTTAGTTTTCTAGAGATGCACTTAACTTGATTCAAACAAAAAATTAGCACTAGCAAAATCTAGACGTAAAAAATGGCGCCGCAGCGCCATTTTTCTAACCATCAAATACTTAAGCGTAGCTTCTTAAACGCAGTGAGAACTCTTGCAAAGTCTTAATTCCAGACGCTTCTGCACGCTGACACCAGTCTTGCAATTGCGCGACTAATTGTTCACGCGTTGCACTTGATCGTTCCCAAATCGCATTCAATTCCACCCGCATATCGTGCATCGTTTTTAACGCAGCGCTATGTGCAAATAACTCCACTAATTGCTGTTGCTGTGGCGCTTCTAACTTTGCTGGTTCACGTTGCAAACTCTTCTTCGCGGCTTTTAAAAAACTCTTTTCTAACTTCGCATTCTCACGTAATTGCTGTAATTCTGCGCGCCAAGTTTTTTTAAGCGACTTGGCATATTTCGCCATCACATCATAGCGATTCGCGATGACCGCTTGTAAAGTTTCTACATCCACAACCATCTTTGGCGCTTCAAATTTTGGCTGAGGTGCTACTTTTTTGACTTTCGCCAAACCTATGATTTCCAAAGTGCGGATATAGCCCCAACCGATATCGAATTCATACCATTTCGACGACAACTTTGCTGATGTACCAAACGTGTGGTGATTATTGTGTAGCTCTTCGCCACCAATCAAAATACCCCAAGGCACAATATTCGTCGCGGCATCTGCACACTCATAATTACGATACCCCCAGTAGTGTCCGATACCATTGATAATGCCAGCGGCAGTCACAGGAATCCACATCATCTGTACCGCCCACACGGTAATGCCAATTACGCCGAACAACATAAAATTGATCACTAACATCAAGGCCACACCTTGCCAGCTAAAACGCGTGTACACATTGCGCTCCATCCAGTCATCTGGTGTACCGTGACCATATTTACTAATGGTCTCTAAATTCTTAGACTCAATACGATATAACTCCGCACCTTCCAACAACACTTTTTTAATACCACGCGTTACCGGACTATGCGGATCTTCTTCCGTCTCGCATTTAGCGTGATGCTTACGATGTACCGCCGCCCATTCTTTCGTCACTTGGCCAGTCGTTAACCACAACCAAAAGCGGAAAAAGTGACTAGGAATCGCATGCAATTCCAATGCGCGATGCGCTTGGCAACGATGTAAAAAAATCGTCACACTGGCAATCGTGATATGGGTGACCACCATTGTAAAAATGAATACTTGCCAAGCCGTGGCACGTGTAAAACCGTTACTCAAAAAATCTACGGTTAAATCAATAAAATTACTCAAGATATAACAACTCCTAATGCGCTATGCAGTCAAACCAATTCAGACATCGACTCTAACTAAGAATTTATGACTGAGAAAAATTTCTTAAAACCATCAATATTCTACGCTGATTCAAGCTTAAGCTTTCGCCTGTGCCTGAAATACAGTTATTTCACGTTGCGGGAACGGTAACTCGATACCACGCTCACGAATCAATACCAGAATCGCGCGATTCACATCAGAGATAACATTCGTCCGACCATTTTCCGGATCTTCGATCCAGAAGCTCACACGTAGTTCAAATCCATCCGCCCCGAAACGCAATAAATAAGCCGATGGCGGGTTATTCGACGACACCCTAGGCACTTGCGACACTAATTCAATCAAGGCAGGAAATAAAGTATCCAAATCAGTATCGTATGCCACCGTAAAATCGGTCACCAACACCACCGCCCTATCCGTTAAGGATAGATTCTGTACCGGATTAGACACCAACATTTCATTTGGAATAATCGCTTCTATGCCATCCGATCCTTTCAAAACGGTATAACGCGTATTGATTTGCGTCACTGCGCCACTGAATTTATCAACGGTGATCATGTCGCCAATCGATAAGCTGCGATCAAACAAAATAATGAATCCGGAAACATAGCTGCTAGTAATGCGCTGCAAACCTAAGCCTAAACCAACGCCCAAAGCACCGCCGAACACCGATAAGACTGTCAAATCAATACCAACCAAAGACAAGCTCATCAGAATCGCCAACAAGATAAATATCGCACGCCCTAAACGCGACAATACGACTCTCAAAGACGAATGCATATTCGGGATTAACAACAAGCGTGCTTCAAGCAAAGCACTGATCCACAATGCCAACACCACTGTTAAAGCAACTGACGCTACACCCTGCAATATCGCTAACAGCGAAACTTTGCTTTTACCAATGGGCAGAATAATTTCTTCCAATGCTTGAAAAATGCTTTCCCACATACCGGTAAAATGCAACACCAAGGCCAACCACACCAGGGTCGCAAATACTTTTTCAAATAACAGTAAAGCGTTTCCAACCGTACCATCACGAACAAATGCCCGTCGAAACACATAAAAACTAAAACGGATTAAGGCAAAAGAACTAAGGATGGGAAAGAACAGTTTCAATAAGCCCGTATGCTGAAATTTACCAAGAATCAGCTTGGCGAAAAACAAAAAAACCAAGGCCAGCAAAGGCCACAAAACACGCGAAAAACTTTCAACACCAATCTTGAAAACACCAGAACTCTGTTCAACCGTCGCGAAATAACGCTGAATGGTTCGAGACAGAAACCATGCCAGCAAAAAGCAACTCATTAATGCGATCAATTGAAACAGCAGACTTGTGTCGCCCAAGTCTGCCGATATTTCAGCGATTAACCGAGATAATGAATGTGTTTCCATCATAGATAGAGAGGTGACAGCAGTAAAATCTTTAAACAAAACTAAAATCCAAATTCAATCAATTATTCAGCAACATCTGCAACTTCGTTTTCCTCTGAAGCGGCTTTCGCGGCGACTTTATTACGCTGAAATACGGCGGCAAAGAAGCCATCAGTATTATGCACATGCGGATAAAGTTTCAAATAATCGCCCATCTCCAACTGGATTTTTTGTTCTTCCAATACTTGGGACGCTGGCAGCAAACTGAAATCTGGATGTGTCGCTAAGAATTGCTCGACGATGCCTTCATTTTCTTCATCGAGAATACTGCAAGTCGCATACACCAAGCGACCGCCACCTTTTACCAGACGTGCAGCGCTATCCAAAATCGATGCCTGCTTGACGTTGAGCTCAGCGACACCAGCCTGAGTCTGACGCCATTTCACGTCAGGATTACGACGCAAAGTGCCCAAGCCACTGCAGGGAGCATCGACTAAGACACGATCTAACTTACCGGCTAAACGCTTGATCTTGGCATCACGCTCATGCGCAATCACCACTGGATGCACGTTCGATAAACCACTGCGTGCTAAACGCGGTTTCAATTTTGCCAGACGTTTTTCTGATATATCGAAGGCATATAAACGACCCGTGTTACGCATCGCCGCGCCTAGTGCCAAAGTTTTGCCACCTGCACCAGCACAGAAATCGGCGACCATTTCACCACGTTTCGCACCTAGCAATTGCGCCAACACTTGGCTACCTTCATCCTGCACCTCGATGGTGCCATCTTTAAACAAAGGTAGATTTTGTATGGATGGTTTTTTGATGATACGCAAACCCAGTGCAGAGTACGGAGTCGCTTCAGCCAAAATCGGTGCCTGTGCCAAAGAAGCGATCACGTCTTCCCGGTTGGATTTCAAGGCATTTACACGCAAATCCAAAGAAGCGGGTGTATTCAATGCACTTGCCAATTTCATGGCTTCTTCATCGCCAAATTTAGCCGAGAGTTTTTGCCACAACCATTCTGGCATATTCGATTTCAATGCCAACGGTAAATGACTACGGTCAATTTCCATCACACGACGCAACCAGACGTCTTCTTCTTCGCTCAGGCCACCTAATGCATCGATACCAACGGCATCTGCCAAACCTAACAAAGTGATGCGACGCATCGCAGAGCCTGTACCAGATTCAGAAAAACTGGTGTACACGCTCTTATTGCGCAATAAGCCGTAAATCGCTTCGGCAATCACACCACGCTCGCGTCCACCAAGACGTGGATTCTCTCTGAAGTAGCGCGATAAAGTGCCGTCGGCAGGGCCTGTAAAGCGCAAAACTTCACGCAAAACGGCTTCGGTATGGCCTATCATGGCTGGTGGTAATCTCATGTTCTTCCTCTGTAAATACGATTAGATCGCGCAGCTATCTGCTTCTGATCCATTAACAATCACGCGATTGCCTTCAACCACTAATTTGCCTTCAACGAATAAACGCACGGCGCGTGGATAAATTTGATGTTCTTTGACGAGTAATTTCTGCGCCAAGGTGTCTTCGGTGTCACCATGTTCGATCCGTACACAAGCCTGATCAATGATAGGTCCGTGATCCAATTCAGCTGTGACGAAATGCACCGTCGCACCATGAAACTTGACTCCCGCATCCAAAGCTTGCTGATGCGTATGCAAGCCAACAAAGCTAGGTAGCAAAGACGGATGGATATTCATAATGCGGTTTTCATAATGCTGCACGAATTGCGGCGTCAAAATACGCATGAAGCCAGCAAGCACCACTAAATCGGCTTGAAAACTATCAATCGCCTGCTGTAACGCGGCATCAAAACTTTCTCGATTCGGGAAGGCTTTGCTTTCCACCACCATGGTAGGAATGCCTTGACTAGCGGCATATACCAAGCCAGCTGCATCAGGCTTATTACTGATCACTGCTGCGATTTGTGCTGGCCATTGTTGGGATTGTGAGGCTTGGACGATGGCTTGCATATTGCTACCGCGTCCAGAAATAAGGATGACGATTTTTTTCATTGCGGCATTGTACCTCTGTCGCGGTCTAAGCCCAAGTAAAAAGCCTGAATTTGACTAAAATCAGGCTTTTCCAATATCAGTAAATTAACTATTCGAACGAATAGAAAACCCTGAATGCAACTTTCTTTTTTGCCCAATAATCTGCGGCATCACGAAATACGTCAAGTAAAGTTTCACGCTGTTCTTTATCAAAATGTTCGGTATTTGGTAAGTGTTCTACCACAATGACGAATCCATTTTGCGAGCCAGATTTATGGACCAGATCAGTTAAACAATCATAAAGAGCGTCAAAATTATGTCCAAAATGTTCAGGAAAACCGAATGCATCGGCGACGCAACTTAGCACCTGCAATTTGTCTTGTGTATAACTGCAGTCGGCATACAGGAAATGCTGACCTGTCGCTGTCGCCTCTGCCTGTAAATCTAAGCTTCTGAATGCTCTGATTGACTGCACCGCATTTGGGCTGACCGTACTTAACAAACTCATTTCGTCCTCATTCTAAATTTAATATTTTTATGCATTTTTTCATGCATTTCTTATGTATTCAAAATACAGTTTAAGCATTAAACATATTCTTTTAGTGCTTATTTAGTGCTCACATAGCATTATTCCAGCCAGGATTGCCAACAAAGACCGTGCTCAAGCACGGCGAGGCGGCAACAACGACGCTAGGACGATTGGCGTAAATCCTATTCTTTAATTCGTTTAAAGCTAGCGTAGTGATCAGCGGTGTAATAAAACTCGCGAAACGATGAAGATTCACCGCCAGCAACGATACGTCTTGCCCCGCGATTGCGCGCATAGGGCGTTTTGACTGTGTACTCACGATAATATCCTCGCTGTCGTTTAGGCAAAATTCTTTCAAAGTTCCCAAACACTGAACCGTCTTTCTCATACGGGAAAGGGCCACCTTGCTTGATCAACGCCAGGGTTTGACGTGCTTCCACCGGTAGATCCTGAACTCGAACTTGAGAGCTGTCATTGGCAAAGATACTAAAACTGACACCCAACCATAAAGTGAGGATGACAACTAATTGTCGTAGATGCGATTTCATTAAAAATTAAGAATCAAAACAAAAATTAATACAAAAATTAAAAAATCAAAGAACGGATAGCATAATCGTATGTTTAAAGCATAGCAAATTTCTTGCTGCACATTGTTAGGCAGGCACTTCGACTAACTCGGGGCGATGCTGCTGGCTGCTTGATTGCGCCTGAAAAAAATGAATAACCTCTTCCTTCATCGCCAATGTATCTTTGACGCCTAATGCAATCAGCTCTTGCGTATAGCTTGCTTCAAACAGTAAATAAGATGCCAATGCAGCACCACGAACATCTGTCGCACCAATTCCACCAAGCATCGTTCTAACAGGCAAAGGCAAACTTTGCGTATGCCGGCTAGCAATTTCATCTAAGCGCTCGGATGGCGCGATAACAAGTAAGTCGACCGGTTTCAGAGGTGTCTTTTCCAACAAATCGGAAGGTAACATCGACAAGGTTTTATTAATCCGTGTCAAACGTTCAATATCCACTGCCAAGCTATCTAAAAAAATACTCGACATGGCATGACCTGCAATTTGAGCTAGGCTAGGATAAGTTGCGGTTTCAAAATTTTGTCGTGGCGGCTCGGTCAAACGACCTGCGCCAACAATCAACACCTTATTTGCGCCGAGATGAATTGCCGGTGAAATTGGCGCCAATTGGCGCATAGATCCATCACCACAATATTCTAGATGCCCACCCCAATTCAAGGGAATCGATGGAAAGATAAAAGGAATGGCAGATGACGCCAGCAAGTGTTGAACACCTATAAAATCACGCTGCGACAATCGCTGACTGCGAACCCAAGGCGCAATATCTTTTAAGGTTTGATAAAAAGTCAGGTGATGTCCTGTGGTATAGGACGACGCGGTGACAGCCAGTGCTTGCAAGTCATCAGTCTCAAACGCCCGATCGAGGCGCTCCATGTCTAACATGCGATGCAACAAACCAGCCAGTGGAGAATTATCGAGTAAAGACGCAGGTGGCGATTTACGCCATTTGTTTAGCAACCAGCCAAACGACATAATCGATAACCAACGTGCACCGGAACGGATCACGCCCAAAGAATCAGCGCGATACACTTGCGCAGCTTCGAAGTGACTCCATACATGATGAATACTGTTCACCGATTCTTGAAAATGGTCTGCACGAGAGGCCAGCGCGGTTGCGTTAATAGCGCCAGCTGAGGTTCCGCAGATAATTCCAAATGGATTTTTTTTCGCACTCCACCCTTGCTCAAGCAAGATGTCAGAGATCGCTTTCAATACCCCAACCTGATAGGCGGCACGAGCACCGCCTCCGGTCAGAATTAAGCCAGTCTTGGCATTACTATTCATTCCTGTTCGACTCCAAAAAGCAAACTTTTTCTATGCTTGTAGTGTATTCGTGTACAACACAAATGTCTGCAAGAAAACAATAAAGTGTGATTTTTGGAGCGCAAATTCAGGATTTATTTTGGCTGCATACGAATTGCGCCATCGAGACGAATCGTTTCACCATTGAGCATCATGTTTTCAATGATAGACTTTGCCAATTGAGCATATTCGTTTGGCTTACCCAAGCGAGATGGGAACGGTACCATTTTGCCCAAAGCGTCTTGCACTTCTTGCGGCATACCCAACAACATTGGCGTTTCAAAGATACCTGGTGCAATCGTCATCACACGAATGCCGTTGCGTGACAAGTCGCGTGCCATTGGCAAGGTCAAACCAACCACAGCGGCTTTGGATGATGCATAAGCTGCCTGCCCCATTTGACCGTCGAAAGCTGCAACAGAGGCTGTGTTAATAATGATGCCGCGTTCATCTTGGATCGCATCAGTTTTACTCATTGCTTCTGCTGCCAAACGTGCCATGTTAAAAGTACCAACCAAGTTGATATTCACCACGCGTTGAAACAATTCCAAAGGATGTGCACCCTCTTTGCCGACGGTTTTGACAGCAGGGGCAACGCCCGCGCAATTGATCAAGCCGCGCAATGTGCCCGCTGCGGTTGCCGCAGCAACGACAGCCTGACCATCAGCTTCTTGCGTCACATCGCATTTAACGAAAGTAGCGTTCAATTCTGCGGCTAGCTTTTGGCCTGCTTCTACCTGCACGTCGGCAATCACAACTTTTCCGCCATTTGCGGTAATCATGCGAGCTGTAGCTTCGCCTAATCCAGATGCGCCGCCGGTGATGATGAAGACATTATTTTGAATTTGCATACTTTCCTCTGCTGTGAATTTAGTTGAATAAGAATGTCGTCAAAAAGCCAGCAACACCCGAAATTTAAGTGTCATGACAATGACGTTAACGTAAACGTCAATTATCCAACTTTTCGCTCTTTGTAGAAAGTAAAAAATACACGCGCAATAAAAAAGGCAGCGATTGCGTCACAATCACTGCCTTTCCATTTCACCACCAAAACCTATTATCTCAAGTCAAGGGAGCATTTACTTCGACGCGGCCTCACTTGCAGAAGCCGCATTCACTTTCACAACGTCCAACCCAACCGGTGCTTCTATCTGTGGCAAGACGTCAGCTTTGTGTGAAACCACCGGCGCAGCTTGCACTGGCGCTTTCAACCAAGGAACTAAAGGGAACAAAGGTACTAATAGTAAAGCAACGATATTGATAATTTTAATCAAAGGATTGACCGCAGGTCCGGCTGTATCTTTGTAAGGATCGCCAACCGTATCACCCGTGACCGCCGCTTTATGCGCCTCGGAACCTTTGCCGCCGAAATGACCATCCTCAATATATTTTTTAGCGTTATCCCAAGCACCACCGCCGGTTGTCATCGAAATTGCGACGAATAAGCCTGTGATAATCGTTCCCATCAACATCCCGCCTAAAGCAGCAGGGCCCAAGGTTAAACCGACTAAAATAGGGACGACCACGGGCAACAAGGAAGGCAAAATCATTTCCTTAATCGCCGACGCTGTCAACATATCGACGGCTTTATCGTATTCAGGCTTACCACTGCCATCCATGATGCCTTTGATATCACGGAACTGACGACGCACTTCCACCACGACCGCACCTGCCGCACGCCCTACGGCTTCCATCGCCATCGCACCGAACAAGTAAGGAATCAAACCACCGATAAACAAACCGACAATCACCTGTGGATCAGACAAATCAAATTTCACATCCAACCCAACTGAACTCAAGGCATGCGTGTAATCGGCGAATAATACCAATGCGGCCAAACCAGCCGAGCCAATCGCATATCCCTTAGTCACCGCCTTAGTCGTGTTACCAACAGCATCAAGTGGATCGGTAATCGCACGCACAGACTCATCCATGCCTGACATTTCTGCAATACCACCTGCATTATCAGTAATCGGACCATAGGCATCCAAGGCAACGATAATGCCTGCCATCGACAACATCGAAGTCGCAGCAACCGCAATACCATACAAACCGCCACCAAATTTATACGACACCAAAATCGCCACACACACCGCCAACACAGGATACGCAGTAGATTTCATCGAGACGCCAAGACCCGCGATAATATTTGTACCATGCCCTGTCGTAGAAGCTTCAGCAATATGACGCACTGGTTTGAAATCGGTGCCTGTGTAGTACTCAGTGATGTAGACCATCAGACCAGTCAGAACAATACCAACTACGGCGGAGACGAGCATTTGCTGACGCATCACGTCATCTTTAAAAAGCATATAAGTGACTGCAACGAAACCAATTAAAGACAAGCCAGCAGCCCACCATAAACCTTTGTACAGGGCTGACATGATTTTTTTGCCGGGTGTATGTTTGACCAGTGAACAGCCAACTATCGAAGCCGGGATCGATACCGCTCCTAACATCAGTGGATAAACAATCGCCTCTGTTACCGCATTCGTCACCATCAAAGCACCGAGCAACATGGTCGCGATCAAGGTAACGACATAAGTCTCAAACAAATCGGCCGCCATGCCCGCACAGTCACCAACATTGTCACCGACATTATCGGCAATCACCGCAGGATTACGTGGATCATCTTCCGGAATACCAGCTTCAACTTTACCGACCAAATCAGCGCCAACGTCGGCACCTTTAGTAAAGATACCACCGCCCAAACGCGCAAAAATAGAAATCAGAGAAGCACCGAAAGCCAAACCAATCAATGGCTTGATCACTTCATGCTGAGACATACCACCTGCGGAACCACTGCTCAGGTACATATAAAACAATGCGACGCCGAGCAAACCCAAGCCTGCAACGAGCATACCTGTAATGGCGCCACCTTTAAATGCAACATCTAAGGCTTGATTCATACCTTTGGTCGCCGCCTGCGCGGTACGCACATTGGCACGCACAGACACATTCATACCGATGAAGCCGCAAGCGCCAGATAACACGGCACCGATCAGAAACCCAATCGCAGTAATCATGCCCAGACCAGGCAAAATCGCGATCGCAATGAATAAAACCAAACCAACGATTGCGATCGTTTTATATTGGCGCGCCAGATACGCAGCGGCACCTTCTTGAATCGCTGTCGCAATTTCCTGCATACGGGCATTTCCCGCATCCTGTTTCAAAATCCAACTTCTTGTAATTAAACCGTAAAGTACTGCGAGTACTCCACACGCTACAACAATCCACAGACTTAATACCATGTTGACGCCTCCAATTTTTGTTGATGTTGATTACGCTAAGCTTTTGACTTTACGCCACTTAGCACGCATCACACCGTTTATAGAAATAAGCGAAATAGAACAACAGACATTTTTGTTTTTAAAACTGAATCTGGTATTGGGACAAAAAACAAATACAGAAAATGCTTGGGAGAACCTCCATCAAAAAAGACAACGATTAAATATAATATAAAACACAATACCAAGGTCAAAAAAAAGCGGACACAAAGTCCGCTTTTCTTTATTCTGCGAGTGCCGCAAATGCCGCATCGCGTATGGCATCAACCGCCCCGACGCCGGCAATTTTGCGATACTTAGGCGCGCCTGGCTTACCAGATTTTGCCCAATCACCGTAATAGCTAACCAAGACTTCCGTTTGATTATGATAGACCGACAAACGCTTTTGCACGGTCTCTTCTTTATCATCATCACGCTGTACTAAATCTTCACCAGTTTCATCGTCTTTGCCTTCGACTTTTGGCGGATTAAACTTCACATGATATGTGCGACCAGAACCTGGATGCACGCGACGTCCACTCATACGTTCGATGATCGCACTATCTGGCACATCAATTTCCAACACATAATCAATCGCGACACCTGCATCTTTCATCGCATCGGCTTGTGGCGTAGTTCTTGGGAAGCCATCAAACAAATAACCATTTGCGCAGTCATCTTGTTTCAAACGTTCTTTGACCAAACCAATGATGATGTCATCGGATACCAAACCACCCGCATCCATCACTTTTTTTGCTTCCACGCCTAACGGTGTTCCTGCTTTTACCGCTGCACGCAACATGTCTCCGGTGGAGATTTGTGGAATACCGAATTTTTCCTTAATGTAATTGGCTTGCGTGCCCTTGCCTGCTCCGGGTGCTCCCAACAAAATAAGACGCATTTTTATTTCCTAGACGAGTTTAATATTCTGTAAGTCTTGCAAATCGTAATTTGCAAAACATGATAATTTTTTGAAATAAGCTTGATTATTGTTTTACGAGGCGAAGTAAGGTCGCCGTCATTTATTTTGTTCTTTACGAAATTTACCACAGTTTTTTCCGCTTGAAACGCTTTCCAAGAACGACACCATGGTTTTTTCTCACAAGATCAAAAAAATGTTCTGACGCGTTGTAAATCCTCTAGCGTATCGACTCCAGCTGCAGGGCTTTGCTCAGTGACATGCACCGCAATCGCGATTCCATTCCATAGCACACGCAATTGTTCTAGTGCTTCAATTTGTTCTAGCGGAGAAATGGGCAATGTAGGATAGGTTTGCAAAAATTGATTTTGATATGCATACAAACCAATGTGTCGCAAAGCTTGATATCCATCCGGCATAGATTGTTGGTCTTGCGCAAACGCATCACGCGCCCACGGCATAGTCGCTCGCGAGAAATACAAAGCCCGACCCATTTTATCCAGCACAACTTTCACGACATTGGGATTAAACAAATCTTGTACAGTATGAATTGCATGCGCTGCTGTCGCCATCGGTGTGTGCGGATTCACCAAAGCTGCGGTCGCCGCAATTAAGGCTGGATCAATTAAAGGTTCGTCGCCTTGCACATTCACTACCACAGCATCATCGGACAAGCCCATCGCTGCTGCGACTTCCGCAATTCTATCGGTGCCGGATGGATGATCGGAACGTGTCATTTGCACTGCAATACCATGTTCACGACAAGCTGCAAAGATATCCGCATGATCGGTCGCCACTACCACTTGTGCTGCACCAGATAGCATGGCGCGCTCTGCTGTGCGTACCACCATGGGCTTACCACCAATATCTGCTAAGGGCTTATTCGGTAAACGAGTTGAAGCCAAACGCGCTGGCACAATAGCGATGAAACTCATGATTGACTTATTCCTATGGATGTTCGACAGGAATTGTGCGCGCCTGATCTTCCCACATAATCGGAATACCATCACGAATCGGGAAAGCTAAACGATCAGCTTTGCAAATCAACTCTTGTGCAGCTTTATCGTAGACCAATGGTCCTTTGCATAAAGGACAAACCAGAACATCAAGCAGACGTGCGTCCATACTTTTTCTCCGAAATCAATTTCAGTAGCTGGTGTTTAAATTCTGCCTCAAGTTCTGCAGCAACAGGCACCAGCCAGATACGCGGGTCGTCACGCAAGCCCGCAATTTGCCGACATTTTACTGCATCCTTCTCAGTGATAAGGATGATTTCCGCCTCTTCGTTATGAAATATTTCTGGCGTAAAAGCATAATGGTCTGCTAATGGCATCGCCTTAAAGTCTATTCCTTGTGCGCTCAGCATCGTAAAGAAACGTTGAGGATTTCCAATACCCGCTGCTGCCAGAATTTTTTTTCCCTGGAATGTAGATAGTGGTTGATGGATTTCTGGCTGCCGCAACTGAATCAAGTCACCCGCCTGCAAATGCATTTTAAAAACGTCATCTCCTATCCCTGACACTGCCGTTGAATTAGATGCATTCAAGATCGTAAAATCACGACTACGTGTTGCAGGTTCACGCAAAGGCCCCGCCGGCAATAGCCAGCCATTACCGATGCCACGCTGATCAAACATCACGATCTCCACATCACGTCCCAAAGCATAATGCTGTAAGCCATCATCTGAAATAATCACATCCACGTTCGGATATTTCTTCAACAATTGCTGCGCACTGGCGACTCTGTGACGACCAACCATCATTGGACACCCAGTCCGTTGCACGATTAGAAGTGGCTCATCACCCACCATCGTTGCTAGAGAATCTGCGAAGACCTCCTGAATCTGCTCGACATGCGCACCATAGCCACGTGAAATGACACCAGGATGCCAACCAGCCTGACGCAAAGCATCAACCAACCAAATCACCATTGGTGTTTTTCCCGTCCCGCCAATATAAATATTGCCAACGATGATGACAGGAACTGGCAAAGTCGATTGTTGATGATAACCAAGCGCCCGCAATTTAAAACGACAATCAAGCAAGAATCCGAATACTTTGGCGACTGGCCAAAGCACGACAGCCACGATGCCACGTCGTGGCCATGCTTTCACAAAAAATGATTCCAATACAGCGCGCAAACAACTACTCCTTACTGATTTTTTGCAGGTCAATAACAAAAAGAGAGAGTGAAGCCACTCTCTCTTTCTAATCGACTTGAGGCGATAGATAACTTATTTCGCGTTGGCAGTCGCCTGTGCGGCAAAAGTCACTTTGGACAAACCAGCTAAGCGCGCTGCCTCTAATACATCGATCACAGATTGATGGCTAGTGGCTCTATCTGCATTGATGATCACCACAGGATCAATGGCTGCAGCTTTGCCCGCATTCAAAGTTTCCGCCGCTTTCTTTAAATCTGTTGCGAGTGTCGCGGCATCCAAAAAGCTGACGACTTCACTATTGATTTTATAGCGTCCCTGCGCATCAATGCCGATCTCAATCTGACTTGGCTTATCTTCGGCCTTTTCTGCATCCGCAGTTGGCAAGGTGATTTGCAGTTCAGTAAAACGACTATATGTCGTCGTAACCATCAGAAAAATCAAAATAACCAATAAAACGTCGATAAAGGGTATCAAGTTAATTTCTGGATCTTCTTTGCCCCGTCCTTTACGAAAATTCATACGACTACTTTCTCGTGCTATGAACGATATCAACAAACTTCACCGCTTGCTGTTCCATCTCGACCACAAATCCATCGATCAAAGCGCGGAAATGACGATAGAAAATCATCGCCGGCATCGCGATAAAGATACCAAAACCTGTGTTGTATAGCGCAACAGAAATGCCGTGTGCTAATTGCGCTGGGTTCGCGCCAGATGCATTTTGTGAGCCGAAAATTTCTATCATACCGACAACCGTACCAAATAAACCCATCAACGGCGCTAAAGAAGCGATCGTACCTAAGGTCGTCAAGAATCTTTCCAATTCATGCGCCGCTGCACTGCCCGCTTCTTCGATCGATTCTTTCATGACTTCGCGCGGCGCGTTCACATTACGCAAGCCTGCTGCTAAGACGCGACCGAGCGGGGAATTAATCGCCAACTGATCAATCACTTCTTGCTTCACTTTGCCGCTTTGATAGACACGAATCACTTCCTCTAACAAAGTCTTAGGCAAAATCCTCTGCCGTCTTAATGACAAGCTGCGTTCGATAATTAAGGCCAAAGCGACAATCGATGCCACCAACAAAAAATAAATCGGCCAACCAGCCGCCTGAATAATCGCGAACAAATGAAACTCCTTGCCTGTTAAATCTAAATAAGTCTTAGTGACTACGAATAAACACTCAGCCCGCAATGTATCGTGTTGTTAAGCACTGGGCAAGTAGATGCACAGGATTATTTTTGATGCGTTCACGGATCGCAGAGCCACATGAAACAAACGCTAACTAAAAACACAAATATAAAGTTGTGCACAGAAACTGTGTGCAAGATTGTGGATATCCTTGGGGCTAAATTCTAAGTGTTTGATTTTAAAGATATTGATTAAGCCGCTTCAAATTTGAGCATGGCCATTCAAACTGATATTTTGTAATAAAACACGAGAAAAATCACGATTGTGAATAAGTCGCAAAGTTCTGCACACAAACTGTGGAGAACTTTGTGAACAAGCTCTTCATATCAAGTTAAGCATTTGATTTATATCAAAAAAAATCACCTGCAAGAATTTTAAGCAAAGCGTTACGAAAAGAAACTAAAGCTAATTTAATGAGCATTTTGCCTAGAACTATCCTACAAACTGAGTTTTTTCAGTGGATAAACCCATAGTTCTGCACACAAAATGTGGATATCTTTGTGAACAAGCCGGGCACATAATGCTAAACCCATGATTTTATTGAATATTATATTGCTGCCACAAAAAATGGCAGCGACTGATTTCATTTCTTTTCAGAACTTTTTCAATTTTGAAAGGCATTTCCTGTGGATAACTTTGTGCATAAGCACAAAAAAAATGCCGCTAAATGCTGCATTTTTTTGTCACAATCAACACTCCAATTATTTACCGCTTCAAGTTAAAGTAATTAAATCATTAAAAATCAAATACTTACAAAACTCTTCTCAAATGCTTTTGACAAGAAGTTTAGTGCGTGACATGCTTGCGCCTTCTTTTCTATATCTGTGGACAGCTTTCTTGCTACAAGGCTTATGGCATCAAATTTCCCTCCTCAAATCCCGCAAAAAACCGAGTCTGTCATACCAGTTTCGGCTCTAAACCAAGCTGTTGCGCAATTATTGGAGCGAAACTTCCCATTGACGTGGGTTTCCGGTGAAATCTCAAATTTTACCCGCGCCGCTTCTGGACATTGGTACTTCACACTCAAAGATAGTGCGGCTCAGGTAAGAGCTGTGATGTTTCGCGGCAGAGCACAATATGCGAATTTCATGCCACGCGAAGGCGATAAAGTAGAAGTGCGTGCGCTGGTTGGACTCTATGCGCCACGCGGCGATTATCAAATCAATGTCGAAGCAATCCGGCGCGCTGGTGTTGGAAATTTATACGAGGCTTTTTTACAACTAAAAGCCAAACTAGCCGCAGAAGGCCTATTTGACCAAGAACGAAAAAAGTCCATTCCCAGCTTTGTTCGCAGGATAGGCATTGTCACCAGTCCAAATGCAGCCGCCTTACGCGATGTGATGACGGCATTACAAAGACGTGTACCGCATATTGAAGTGATTATTTATCCCTGCCCGGTGCAAGGCGACGGTGCAGCAGCCAAAATTGCGCAAATGATCGCACTTGCTGAAGCTGAAAATCGTTGCGAATTACTGATTGTTTGCCGTGGTGGTGGCAGCATTGAAGATTTGTGGGCTTTCAATGAAGAAATTGTGGCGCGCACCATTGCACATTGCGAATTACCGGTGATCAGCGGGGTCGGGCATGAGACTGATTTCACCATCAGCGATTTCGTTGCTGATTTACGCGCGCCAACACCAACCGCTGCGGCGGAAATGGCGGCAACACCGCGAGCAGATTGGATCGCCAACTTAAACCAGTGGCAACATGCAATGCAGAGGCAAATGCGTGGTCAACTTGATCGTCAAGCACAAAATTTGGATTGGCTAAGTCAACGCCTGCAAAGCCCAAGTTCCACCTTAGCATCTAAACGCCAGCAGATAAATTATTGCGCGCAAAGTTTACGCTTTGCCGTTCTCAAACCAGTGCAAACAGCACAAAATCGATTGCTACAGCTAGAAAAAAGACTGATGCAGAAGCGTCCGCAAATTCAAGCGTGTCAGAGCAAACTTGCGTATCAGCACATGCAATTACGCACAAGCATGCGGCATCAACTGCAACAACATCAAACCAGCTTAGCTAGTCTTCAAGAAAAACTGGAGATGCTCAATCCGCAGCGAACATTAGAACGTGGGTATGTGATTTTGCAGCAAGCCGATGGGCAAGTGATTCGCAGTGCGAAACAAATTCATGCAAGAGATTTTCTACAGCTACGCACTGCCCAAGATGTCAGCGAACTGCAAATTGCGACGATCAATAGCGCTGTAAAAAAACGAAAATCAACGGATTAGCTGCAAGCAATCAGACAAAAGCTTACAATGCTGTTTTTGCCGTAAGCTGTTTTCAAAATCAGAAAACAAAAATTGCACTAAACTTTTGCATCATTTCGACTAATCAAAAAAGGAACTGCCATGGAACATACTTTGCCAGCTTTACCATACGCCATCGACGCTTTGGCTCCACACATTTCTCAAGAAACATTGGAATACCATTATGGTAAGCATCACCAAACTTATGTGACCAATTTGAATAATTTGATCAAAGGTACTGAGTTTGAAAATTCCACATTGGAAGAAATCGTTCAGAAATCTTCTGGCGGTGTTTTCAATAATGCTGCGCAAATCTGGAATCACACTTTCTACTGGAATGGTTTAAAACCAAACGGCGGCGGCGCACCAACTGGCGCATTAGCGGATGCGATCAATGCGAAATGGGGTTCTTTCGATGCATTCAAAGAAGCCTTCACTAAGTCTTGCGTTGGTAATTTCGGTTCCAGCTGGACATGGTTGGTGAAAAAAGCAGACGGCACTTTAGACATCGTCAATACATCCAACGCAGCAACACCATTGACAACAACTGACAAGCCTTTGGTCACTTGCGATCTGTGGGAACATGCTTACTACATCGATTACCGCAATGCACGTCCAAAATACTTGGAAGCATTCTGGGCATTAGTGAACTGGGATTTTGCTGCAGCCAATTTCGCCTGATTGACTTAGCGCCACAAAAGCCCGCGAACTCAAAAGCTTCGCGGGCTTTTTTTATCTTGAACGAATTTACAAACCGAGTTACTAGCCAAGTTACAAGCTCAGTCGCCAACACGAGCGGGAACTAAATTTGCATCTTAGCGACTAAAGCTTGTTCAACTCACTTTCGACGACATTATGCGCAAACAACATTCCCTCAGCATCATCTTAAGTCTGGCCTCCCTATTGGTAAGTACCCATACTCTGGCACAATCAAATCCATCGCAAGCTATGCAAGACGTGAAATATCTCGCCAGCGAGGCGATGCAAGGTCGAGAGATTGGCAGCACAGGCAATGCTTTGGCGCGCGAATACATCATTCAGCGCATCACAGAATTAGGCTTAAAACCTTGTGGCGACAACTACGTGCACGAATTTAAAGTGAATACCTTAAAACAGGCGAATGTCGGCAAAAATATCTTGGCTTGCCAGTACACAAAAGAAAATCCAGCGGCGAAATACTTGGTTGTTTCTGCACACTATGACCATGTCGGCGTCAATAATAACAAGATCTATTTTGGCGCAGACGACAATGCATCAGGTGTTGCAGGGGTATTGGCTGTCGCACAAAGTATGAAAGACACCGCTACTAAGCACCATATTGTCTATGCGTTCTTTGATGGCGAAGAACGTGGGCTCTTAGGTGCTCATGCCTTCGTTAAACAAGACATAATTCCACGCAAAGATATCGCAGCGAATCTGAATTTCGACATGATCGCGCGTGGCGATAAAAACGAATTGTTTATCAGTGGCGCACATCACAATCCGGCATTCAAATCCATACTTGACAATGTGAATAACAACAAGGCGGCCAATAGCATCAAAGTGCTATTCGATCATGACAGGCCAGAACAAGGCAGCAATGATTGGACCCCACAATCAGATCACTATGCTTTTTTTAAAGTCGGGATTCCGCATTTGTATTTTGGCGTCGAAGATCATGCCGATTATCACAAACCAACCGACACTTTTGAAAAAATTAATCCGCAATTCTTTGATGCTTGTATCGAATTTCTCAAACTAGCAGTCAAACGTGTTGATCAGCAATTTACACGTAAGAACTGAGAAAGATAAGGCGATAAAAAAGCGGCACCTGATTGATTCAGGTGCCGCTTTTTTCTTTTACAAAGATACGCAATATGATGGACGATTACTGATGTTTTACTGGGAACAAGAAAGTTTCTAACAATTGTTTCCAACTAGGTTCTTTTCCATACATCCGTATACCCAAAGTGAACACCCGTGTCGCCGCCGACTTAAACCACCACAAACACGCCAGCAACAAACCAAGCGCCAACAACCACTGCCACATCGGCACTTCGGTATGTGCCATACGCAATGGCATCGCCGCAAATGAGGTCAATGGAAACACGCTCAATACCTGCATCATCATGCCTTCCGCGTTATCAATTCCACTGTAAGCGAGGCCAACTGGTAAGGCAGGCAGAAACATCATAATGCTGCGACTAGAATGATTGGGATCATCGATGGTTGCGGCAAACGCGGCCATAAAGCTGTTCACTAACAACAAGCCTAAAATCACAAACAAGAGCGTACTAAACAGTTGGAAAGCCGTGACTGGAAGACTGATCTCTGCCTTACCAGCAATCACCGCAGCACCTTGAATAAAGGCGAAGAAAATCAGTCCATAGGTCAACATCGTTTTCAAACAGAACAGTGAAATACCAAGAATTTTTCCTTGTATCCATTGTGCTGGAGTGATCAAGGTTAATAATTGTTCCGTAACGCGATTTTGTTTTTCGCTGGTAATGCCCGTGAACAAATAACCAAAACCGGAAAAAATTCCCATAATCAAAAGAAACAGTACAGCACCACTTAAAATCGCACGGCCTTTCTCATCTTTATCATCTTTTTCTGGCTTCAACATCACGGTTTTAATTTCAGGCAGCTGCGTGATTTGTTGACGTTGTTGCACAGTTAAAGGCAACTGTGCAATTTGACGTTCTTGCTGCCAGCTTTGCAAATTGGATTTTAACTTCGCTTGCCAACTCGCCTTTTCTTTCAATGTCAGTTTGACCTGGCCATCTTCAATTTCGATCACAGCATGCCAAGTCTCTCCCACATTATTGAGCACCTCAGCGCGTGTCGTTGGACTAACTTCACTAAACTGAAATCCATCTAGCTTAGGCAAAGGGCTGACGCCAATGACTGCCACTTGATAGTCCTTATCCAAAAATCCTTTGACATGCGGCCAAACGAAAGAAAAACCCATACCAACTAACAATAAGGCGATTGAAATAATCTCTTGCTTCCATTTGAAATAGCGTTTGAATTCAAACACGGCAATGTTCCAAGTATTCATGCTACTTCTCCTTCATTCTTATTCACTGGCATCGTTTGTTGCACATTGTGCGCTTGCACTGCTGTTAGATATAGATCATGCAGACTAGGTTGAATACGACCAAAATCAATCAATTCACCAAGTGCCATTACTTGTTGTAAAAGTTGATTGACGCTAGCGCCTTCATGCAATTGCACGATGAACTGCGTACTTGTTTTGGACTCAATGGACTTCACAGCAAGGCATGCAGCGAGCGCATCACTAGTCATCTCGTCAACAAAACTTAATTGATAAAATTTTTCTGGGCTGAGTTGCGTAATCACTTCATTTAAACTACCTAACGCGACTTGCTGTCCCTTATTTAGCAACAACATAGCATCAGCTAAACGCTCAACCAATGCCATTTGATGCGCACTTAATAGAATCGTCGTTCCACTTTGTTTTAATTCGTTCAAGATACTCAGCACATGTTCTTGATTGATTGGATCTAAGCCAGAAAAAGGTTCATCCAAAATCAATAATTGCGGGCGATGAATTAAGCAGCTGATCAACTGTACTTTTTGCTGATTACCTTTGGAAAGCTTGCTCAAGTTATCTTTGACTTTATCCATCAAATCAAAACGCGGTAACCAAATCGCTAGCTGTTCGCGTATCTGTTCTTTACTCAATCCACGCAAGGTACCGATGTAGCTTAAATTCTCCGTCACCGTTTTATCCAGATATAAACCACGATCTTCTGGCAAGTAACCGAAACTGGTTTCTGGAATTTTCGGAATTTGCTGCCCATTCGAAAAAATTCGAATCTCGCCCGCGTCAGCCATCGTTAGGCCAACCAACATACGAATTAAGGAGGATTTACCCGCCCCATTTGGTCCCAGCAAGGCGAATATTTTTCCTGGCTCCACCGTGAAGCTCAAAGAATGCACAGCTTTCACCGTGCTATACGTTTTTTCTACCTGATTAACTTCGATGCCTATCATTTTATCCCCTGTTTAATCTTCAATTCAAAAGCCATCACCTGCGATGTGCGTAATGTACGAGTTCGATCGATCAAAGCAAAGTCGCATGCGACCAAATACGAAAAATATTTCATGAAACACGAACTTTGATCGATAAAAAATGGCGGTAGGTGCGAGCACCATCCGCCATTCAATTCACTTCCAGCTAATTACCGAGCAACAAACAATCTGTGTTATGCCGCCTTCTTCTGAAAAATACGTTGAAAACCTGTGACGCCTAACAAGACAAAAGCACCTGCAATCATGCCAAATACTGCATCGATCAAACTAGGAACTAAGGCTTGCAATACGCCACCAATCCAAGCAATGCTGCCAGCATTTTGTGCGACTTGGGTAGAAAATTCACTAACTGCATGAACCCCGTGCGACAAAATACCTCCACCGACCAAAAACATCGCCGCAGTACCAATGACTGTCAATGCTTTCATCAGACGCGGTGCGAAAGCCACCAAACCATCGCCCAAACGACGTTGGGCGCTACGCAACCACGATTGTTCTTGATTGCGTTGCAGATAAAATCCCATATCATCCAATTTAACGATCAAGGCGACAAAGCCATAAACACCGACCGTCATAATCAGACTAACGCCAACTAATACTGCGACACGCGTTGCAAACAAAGATGCGGCAACGGTTCCCAAGGTGATAATAATAATTTCTCCGCTAAGGACAAAATCAGTGCGTATTGCGCCTTTAATTTTGTCCTTTTCAAACTTCACCATATCGACTTCTTCATGGCTGATCGCGTCAATCAACTCGCGATGATGCGCTTCATCTTCTGCTTCATTATGTAAAAATTTATGCGCTAATTTTTCCACACCTTCAAAACACAAATAAGCACCACCTATCATTAACAATGGCGTGATCGACCAAGGTGCCAAAGCACTTAACAACAAAGCTAATGGAACAAGAATCACTTTATTCATCAGTGAACCCTTCGCCACGGCCCAAACTACCGGCAATTCCCGATCAGCTCGTACACCACTAACTTGCTCCGCGTTCAGTGCCAGATCGTCACCTAAGACACCAGCCGTTTTCTTTGTTGCGACTTTGGTCATCAATGCGACATCGTCTAAAACGGTCGCGATATCATCAAGTAGTGTTAAAAGACTAGCACCTGGCATAAAGGCTTTCTGTAAATTAAAGAGAAATAGATAAACCGCATTGCAGTGATCTCACTGAGCAGGTCAACATGTTTTGCAAAGAAGTCAAAATTCTACTGTACAAAACGCTACTGTTCTAGCAATTCTCTTTGGTGAAATCGAATTAGAATCACCACACCCCTAAAACTGTACAATTTTAGCTATCTCTTTGCTTACAAAAAAACCCTTAACTGTCCTGCGTTTCGCTGGAACTTTCAATACTGCAATCAGTCTATCTGAGCTTGAATAGCGCTTAGATCATATCGACCAAGCCAGCTTCTCATAACAACAAAGTCAAATCCTAAGAGAGGAATCTATGAAGAAGAAAGCCATTGCACTTAGCATCAGCCTGATTTACAGCGGCCTGATCAGCATAAGCAATCCGGTACTTGCACAAACTGAGGCAAAAACCAAAGAAATCAAAATCAATAAAATAAAAGCTTCGGAACTCAGCCTAGAACAACTGTACCGTAGCAAATCCTATTCAGGCAAAGCAGCCAATCAATTAAAGTTTAGTGATGATGCGCGCTTTCTAGCCTATGTCTGGAACCCCTATGGTGAAGAAGGTAATGACTTATATTTACATGATGCAGAAACTGGTAAGACTAGTCGCATTACTTCACCGACACTAATGAAAACTTACGACGCACCAGAAGACTGGGATCGTTTTGAGAAAAAATTGCTTCAGAAAGAAAAAGAACTGAACGAACGTCAAGCCAAGGCTGAAGCGCAAGCAGCCTATTTACGTGGCGAAAAAATCGATTTATTGCAATGGGAACGCGCAGCTATCGAAGAAATCAAACGCGAACTAGTCGACAAAAAAGCACGTGATGCGGCGAAGAAATCTGAAAAAGATGCAGAGGCCGCAAAAGAAAAATTGGCCGTCGCAGCGATGAAAGCCAATAAAATAAATGATGCAGCCACGGAGAAAAAAGACAGTGGCGAAGTTAAACAAGACAATAAGCTAGACAATAAAAACGCCAAACTCGATGACGCAAAAAAAAGCGAGGTCGATAAAGAGCTTTGGGAATTACGCGATGAATTGAAGAAAAAACTCGCGAAAGAAAAACTCAAAAATACTGATCTGTATCCTGGTGTAGAAAATCTGATCTGGGCGAACAAAGCACAAGAACTTATCTTCCAGTATCGTGGCGATTTATTCCGCCTGCAAGCACAGTCAGGGCAAATTGAACGTCTGACAAAAACCGATAAAGTCGAACGCATCGTTGCTTATACTGCGGACGACAATGGCTACCTTTACATGGATGACAAACGTATCTATGCAGCGAATTTCAATAGCGGAAAATTACGTCAACTAAACCCTGAATTCATCCACGCAGATGAGGTTGAAAAGAAGTACAGCTTGAACAACACCACCTTAAGTGAAGACAAACAATGGATGGCGATCAGTGCTAGCGCCGCCATCGGTGAGCCAGGTAAAACACCACCTGGCCGTCAAGTTGAAATCATGAATTACAACGACCGATTTGCGACCGCAAAAAAGGTAAACCGCGAAGTCTCTGATGACAAACGCACTGTACCAGCAAGCGCACTTTACATACGCAAAGTGAGCGATGAATCTATGCGTCAGCCAAGTCCCGTATTCACCAATGATGGCGGCGATGTCTGGTTTGAAATGAGCCGTGTCGCTTTCGCGAAAGACGGTAGCCAATACACCTTCTCAACTTGGGAACGCGAGAAGGAATTACTACGTATCTATCACGGCACAACGGCCGACAACGACAAACCCAAAATCATCTTCGAACGTCGCGGCAATGTTGGTCACGAAGTCGTCGATGTCGTGTCACCACAATTTACGCCTGATGGAAAACAATTAATTGCGGTACTAGATGAACATGGTTTCCGCCAGCCATATGTGATTAATACCAGTAATGGCAGTGCTACACCGATTTTGAAGGGCAATTTTGAAGCGCACAGAATTTTAAGTTTTACGTCGGATAGTAAAGACATGTTCGTGCTTGCAAATCGTGACGACTTTGCAGCCATGAATGTGTTTAAAGTCAAACTAGAAACCGGTGAAATGACAGCTCTCGGTGAACCGGGCGATTTTCATCGTACGACAACGGTTGCAGAAAATACGCAAAGACTTGCAAGTGTTGCGGGGCAATGGTCTAAACGTCCAGAATTAAAACTGATTGATCTCACGAGCAATAAAGTGAGTAGCAAGACTTTAACTGACAGCCATGACCCACAGTGGAATGCAGTGCATCTGCTGCAACCCGAACGCTTCAACTTCACTAATCGTCATGGCGATAAAATAGAAGCCTATGTTTTCAAGCCTCAGAATTGGAGTAGTAGCGACAGCCGCCCAGCAATCGTCTATACCTATGGCGGACCACTCGGTGATCGACACATTATTGAAACCGATAGTTTCCAACCCACAGCCTATTTATTCGGTATGTATATGGCTGCGAAACATGGTTATGTCACCGTCGCAGTCGATCCACGTGGGCACTCTAACTATGGACGCAGATTCAGCGGTGCAAACTGGGAACAAGTCGGCAAACCACAAACTGAAGATCTCGAAGATCTCGCCAAACACATGCAAAAGAAACTAGGTGTGGATGGCAAACGCATAGGCTTAAATGGCTGGAGTTTTGGTGGTTTCCAAACGCAGTACACGATGTACACCAGCCCTGACGTTTTCGCCGCAGGTATCGCAGGTGCAGGACCTACCGAGTGGGAAAACTATAACAGTTGGTATAGCGGTCGCACCATTGGCAAGGTAGATCGCAGTAAACCGAACTTGCGTCGTTATTCTTTATTACCACTCACAGTTGGCTTGAAAAAACCCTTGATGCTCGTACACGGCATGCTTGATCCGAATGTCTTGTATCAAGACACCGTAAATGTCTATCGCGCTTTACTGGAAAACGGCAAAGAAAGCTTAGTCGATTTATTCCTTGATCCCGATGGCGAACACGGTATGGGCGGTGCAGTCAAACCAAAAGCTTGGCATAAAAAATATGAGAGTTTTTTCTTGCAGCATTTAGGTAAGGCGAAGTAATTCGTCGATGCAGTGAATAAAAAAGACGCAAATTACCCGCGTCTTTTTTACTTTCAACACTGACTTTAGATACTACGTTGCAGTTGATCCAAGCGTTCTTCATGACGGAAGCGCCACGCTTCTAAATCATCTAAGCTGCGATTGAGATCGCGAATCGAGCGTCGAATATCATGTCGCTCTTGGTCTCGACGCTTTTCGCGGTTCGTTGCGTCTTTCACCGCATTTTGATCTTTGCTATTTTTAATAATGTCTTGGTCTTTACGAGAATCTTTGTCTAATTGACGGATACGATAATCTGCGTCATTACGACGATCAAGCGCATAACGAATGTCGCGCTCTATTCTTTCTTTCTCGTGCCAAGTGATTTCATATTTTTGCCCATTGTCATACGCATGTTTCACTCTCGCTTGCATCGTTGCGTGGCAAACCTTGACTTCGAAATACTGTGACTGACGACCAAAAGCAAACGCATTTTCAGGACTGCAATAGCGCATGTTTTCATCGTTCCAGGCTTGCAAGTAAATCTCTCTGGTTTGATCGATCACAAACACTTTATCTTTACGAGCATTGGCGATACGTTCGTCGATTCTTTGCGGTTGTCCAAAACCATCATCTTTGCCCGCATCGCGCCAGTATGCTTGCAAACGATTTTCCCACATCGCCTGATACGCCTCTTCGACAAATTTCAATTCACGTTTTTTTGCATCAACCCGACGCATGTATCGATCCCAACCATTGGTCGCATCCTCCCAAGCGATACGTTTCCAATATTCGACAATCTCGGCATCCCACGCAATTTGATACGCGTCGCTACGAACTAAAACTAGACGTTCTTTCGCTGCTTGAATATGCTGTTGCAACATCTTATCGGAGATTCCCTGACGCGCATCTTCAAATCCTAAGCGCGTCCAATAGGCTTGATTACCTCGCTGCCAGCCAGCTTGAAAAGCTGCTGAATTGAATGCGATATCACCTGCATTGGCCGCTCTTTGCGTTTCTATGGTGGCTGCTAATCCAGCGACCCCATCTTGATCACCGATGGCATTCCAATAGTCGGCATTTCCTTGTTTCCAACCGATATCATAGGCAACAGGATTCAACGGTGTTTTATTGTCCAAAATGCTTTCAGAACGAATTTGCGTTTGATAGAAATTTGCTGGTCGAGGAACCCGACCATCAGCATCGCCTAATTTTTGCCAAAATTGTGCATTGCCATTTTCCCACCCAGTTTGATAAAAGGCGGCAGATTCCGTTTTGATTTTATCGCCATCAACACCCGCGCAGAATGATCGGCGCTCTTCAAAATTTGCAGGTAAACCTTTAATACCATCTTTGTTACCAATAACATTCCAGTCACCTTGCTTACAATCTTTTATTTGGCGCATGGTTGATTGACAACCAGTCAAACCCAAACTCAGCAAAGCAAACATGAAAATAGAGGTGAAATTAAAACGAGTGAGGATGGTCAACATGGCGAGTGAGTATTGTAGAAGAAGTAAATCCAGTAACGATTAGGCAGAATCTTTGTTGACAACAATGTTAAAAAATGAAAAATCACAAAGCCGACAGGTATTCAAAAAAGCTGCCACAATATACGCCATCTTTTCCAGAACTGCGACTATGTCCAACACCCATTCAACTTCAACCACACCAGCAAGCGGCAGTATGGCAACCCTCAGCGGCCTACTGCCTTTTCTACGACCATACCGTCGTCAGTTCGCAATCGCAGGCATTGCTTTAGTCATTGCAGCTTGCGCAACACTCACCATTCCTTATGCGTTTCGCCAGATGATTGATATGGGATTTAGTAAAATCGGCGACGGCGGCACGCATGGTATCGAGCATGTGAATCTGACTTTTCTGGCTTTATTCGGTGTTGCTGTGATCTTGGGTATCGCTACCGCAGCGCGTTTCTACATGGTGTCTTGGATAGGCGAGCGGGTTACGGCCGACATCCGCAATGCCGTCTATGCCCATGTGGTGACGCAGAGTCCAGAATTTTTCGAAACCACTCAAACCGGTGAGGTACTTTCACGACTGACCACGGACACGACTTTAATTCAAGCCGTGGTTAGCACTAGCATTAGTCTCGCCTTGCGCAATCTTTTACTATTTATTGGTGGCTTGGTGATGCTCTTTATTACCAGCCCTATGCTATCGTCGATCATTATCGTGATGTTGGTCTTAGTCATCGTGCCGATTATTTTATTTGGCCGCCGTGTTCGTCAATTATCACGTGATTCACAAGACCGAATTGCCGATGCATCTGCAGTTGCTGGCGAGATCTTAAACGCGATGCCAACTGTCCAGGCTTACACCCATGAACAGATTGAAGCGCAACGTTTTTCCAGTTCAGTGGAACATGCGTTTAGTACCGCGATGCGTCGCATTCGTGCCCGTTCTTTGTTGACGATGATCGCGGTTCTTTTGATCTTTGGTGCAATCGTTTTCGTCTTATGGTTAGGCGCGCATGCGGTGATGCAAGGCGAAATGAGTGGCGGCAAGTTAGGACAATTTATTCTCTATGCATCGATTGTCGCTGGTGCGATGGGTGCGCTATCTGAAGTGATGGGCGAAGCGCAACGGGCGGCTGGTGCGACAGAGCGTTTATTGGAGCTCATGTCGGTGCAATCCCCTATCACCAATCCAGTGATGGCATGCGCACTGCCACAGAAAGATATGCATGGTGCTACAGTCGATGTAGATCATGTGTTTTTTCATTATCCATCACGCCCCGAATCTGCAGCGCTCTCTGAAATTCAGCTATCCATTAAAGCGGGAGAAACCATCGCCTTAGTGGGTTCGTCGGGGGCAGGAAAAACCACCTTGTTCCAATTATTACTGCGTTTTTACGATCCCCAACAAGGCAAAATTCGTATTGATGGCGTGGATATTAAAGAACTCGGTTTGCACACCCTGCGCGGAACCATCGGCATCGTGCCGCAAGATACCGTGATTTTCTCTGCAAATGCTTTAGAAAACATACGCTATGGACGCGTCGATGCCAGCGATGAAGAAGTCATACAAGCTGCCAAGTTGGCAGCCGCGCATGAATTCATTGAGCGACTACCAGAAGGCTATCAAGCCTTTTTAGGTGAGCGTGGTGTGCGTTTATCTGGTGGACAGAAACAAAGGATCGCTATCGCCCGTGCAATTCTAAAGAATCCACGTCTGATGTTATTGGATGAAGCCACCAGTGCTTTAGATGCAGAATCTGAACGTTTGGTGCAACAAGCCTTAGAGACCGCGATGCAAGGAAGAACCACCTTAATCATCGCACATCGATTAGCAACCGTGCAGCGTGCCGATAAAATCATTGTGCTAGAACACGGTCGTATCGTCGAGACTGGTAATCACGCTGAGCTTATTGCACATGGTGGAGTCTATGCACATTTGGCCTCTTTACAGTTTCACCTTGCATGATGTTTCATTTCGGTGAAATTGATTAAGCCACATACACCATGCACCTAGCACTGCACCAATAAAAAACGCACTTCAAACAATTGTCTGAAGTGCGTTTTTTATCAAGCTCAAAGTTGGCTTACTTCACATAAACCTGTTTACCCGCCTGCCAAGTTTGCAGCACCACAGTTTTATAAATATCTTTACTTGGAATCTTAAAAATGTCCTGATCAATCACAATAAAATCAGCCCATTTTCCTTTTTCCAAACTACCGAGAATTTTCTCTTGATGACCTGCGTACGCCGCATCCAAGGTGAAGCACCGGAAAGCCTCTTGCACTGTCATAGCTTGTTCTGGATGCCAACCTTTGACCGGCATTTGTTGATGGTCTTGGCGCGTCACTGCAGCGTAAATTCCCCAAAATGGATTCGGGCTTTCAATAGGAAAATCCGAACCACATGGAATCTTCGAACCTTGTTTCAAGAAAGTACGCCAAGCATAGGCACCTTTAATACGTTCTTTACCAACGCGGTCTTCTGCCATATTCATATCCGAGGTAGCATGAGTAGGCTGCATCGAGGGGATAATGTTTGCCTTCGCCACGCGCGGAATATCGCTCAGTTCCAAAACCTGCGCATGCTCAATACGATGACGCAAAGTCTGCGCATCGTTCTTCTTTGGTAAGGAAGCTAATGCATCAATCACTTGTCGATTTCCCGCATCACCAATCGCATGCACATTCACCTGGTAACCCTTAGCTGCAGCTTTTTTTACCATGCGCTGCATCTCATTGTCTTGCACAAACAAAAGTCCTTTGGTGTGAGGCGCGTCGCTATACGGCGCCAACAAGGCCGCGCCACGACTACCCAAGGCACCGTCAGAATACAGTTTGACAGAACGTAGCGCATAACGATCATCGGCATGGCTTTTCAGTGGTCCCGCAATAGACACCGCATCAAAAAATTGATCAACACCACCGATCATGCCGTAAACACGGGTAGTCAATTTCCCTTGTGTTGCGTATTCACGAAACAGTTTATCTGACTGTGCGTCAACTCCAGCATCATGCACTGTGGTCAAACCAACGCTACGCAATTGTTTCAACGCTGCATCCAGTGCGACTCTTAATTCCGCATCATTTTGTGCTGGAATGACTTTCTCAATAATATCCATAGCAGCATCCACCAAAATGCCAGATGCCTCCCCATTGGAGTCACGTTCAATTTTACCGCCGACGGGATCAGCGCTTGTTTTAGTGATGCCAGCTAATGCTAAGGCTTTAGAATTCGCCCAACCCGCATGTCCATCAACGCGACGTAACCACACAGGACGATCCGCGACCACAGTATCTAGTTCTTTCGCTGTGGGAAAACGGCCGAGTTTCCAGATCGCTTGATTCCATTCTCCACCCAGAATCCATTGCTGCTGAGTCGCCTGTGCTGCGTACTGCTTAATCGCACTTAAGGCCTCGGTTAAATTACTTGTGGCACGCAAACTCAATTGACTTGCTGAAGTTCCCAAACCGAACACATGTCCATGTGCATCAATCAAACCTGGCAACACAGTTTTACCACCCAGATCAATCAATTTTGCTTGCGGCATTTTCTTCTGCAATAGCTTCTGCGTTCCAGTAGCAATCACTTTACCTGCGTCGTCAACCAACATCGCATCAAAAACTTGTAGCTGCTGCTTTTGATTCAAGGTATATCCATTGGCCTTCACAAACAATGTGTCGGCATAAACGTTCATGCTACAAGCGCCTAACACTGCCAGATTCACCAATGTCAAACCAAACATATTTTTTCTTTTCATCTTTGTCTCTCAAATATTATGAATCGTTCTTTTCACCAATCAAATTAACCAAAAACATAGCGCACACGCTCTTTTCTCAACGCAATCCCCCACTTACTACAACTCAAAAAATTTCCTCACGGGAATAGTATTTCATAATCGGAATCGAAACACCCTCGAGATAAAAACTTTAACGGATTTTCAGGCATTTTGCTGCTATTTCTCTTGACCTCGAAATACAGCGTTGCGTACACTTCGCTGTTACTTATCTCACAGTCGATTGTATCGATTCTCGTCTCCATGAAACGATTTATTTACTGTCTACAATGTTTTGCCTTTGTATTATTCTGCTCAGTATCGACTGATACTACCGCCAACACCGACGGCGTACTGAAACTCACAAAAAAACTCAGCGAGCAAAAATCTGAGTTTCCAATCGACACCGATACTACTCCTGATATTGAGAAAGCCAGCGGAGATGAAATTCTCATCTTTACTGAATCTGATTTATGGAACCGGATTCGACATGGCTATGCAATACCCAACTTAGACAATCAATTGGTTACTTATCAAACTAATTGGTATAGCGCACGTATCGACTATTTGTTAAGGATCATTCAACGAGGTTCACGGTATTTGTATCACGTAGTTGACGCCTTAGATAAACGCGGTATGCCTACCGATTTAGCTTTACTTCCCTTCATCGAGTCAGCATTTAATCCAAATGCGATCTCGACTGCCAAGGCCTCTGGCATGTGGCAATTTATGCCAGCGACCGGGCGTGACTTCAATTTGCGTCAAAATATTTTTAAAGATGACCGACGTGGTGTCTTAGATTCAACCGAAGCAGCACTCGATTACCTGCAACGTTTATACAATATGTTCGGCGACTGGCAGCTGGCGCTAGCAGCCTATAATTGGGGAGAGGGTTCGGTTCAACGTGCAATCAAACGCCAGCAAGCGATGGGATTGCCAATTGACTTTGATAGCTTGTCAGCTTTAATGCCGAATGAAACAAAAAATTATGTACCAAAATTACAAGCAGTTAAAAATATCATTGGTCACCCGGAGCAATTTAACGTCATCTTGCCGCGCCTCGACAATGAGCCCTATTTCACTAGTGTAAAAAACGAGAAAGACATAGACGTTCACCTCGCAGCAAAACTAGCTGAGCTGCCGCTAAGTGAATTCAAAGCATTAAATCCTCAATTTAATCGCCCTATCATTACGGGGGGCAATAACACCAGCATTCTTTTACCGATTGAAAATGCAAGTGTGTTTGAAAATAATTTCCTCAGCTGGAAAGGCGCTTACTCATCTTGGACCACCTTAAGTATCAACAAATCAGAACGCGTTGAGTCACTGGCCAATCGTTTCGGTTACAAGGCAGATGTCGTCAGAGAGGTCAACGCCATCCCAGCTAAAATGATTGTCAAGGCTGGGTCAACCATCTTGGTACCAAAAACGGCAAGATTTTCGGAGGAAAACATTCCTCAACAAATCGCCGAGGATGCCCAATTACGCATCGAGCGGGCTGAGCCAGGTACACGTAAAATCATCGTCAAAATCGGCAAAAAAGATAGTTTAGCAAGCGTAGCGAAACGTTACAAACTAAATGTTACGGATATCAAATCGTGGAACGACTTGAATAGAGATCAAATTAAACCAGGTCAAAAACTTGTTTTACACATTGCAAAGCAAAGTTCGAAATCGCAACGGAACAATACACTATCAGGTAAATTAGCCAAAAATAAATCTAGTGTTCGAAATAAGGCTCTCGCAAGCACAAAGAAAGCAGTCAAAACTAAAAACAGCAAAGCAATCATTGTGGCAAATAGAAAAACAAAAAAACAAACCTAATGTAATAATTTTTTTAATCTGTATTTATCCGATTAAAAAAGTAAAAAAGGCAGCTCAAAGCTGCCTTTTTTATTGAACCGACGGAGTCAGTTACTTAGCCTGATTAGCGTAAATCACCCAGAATCGCGCCAACTCTGCAGTACCGTCTTTACCTTTAACGTTCTTCAGAATTTTCACACCAGCTGGTTTTTTGCCTGCCATCAAATATGCCATACCCAAATGTAAATCTGCATCATCTGCGAATTTCAGATTACCTTTTTTGATGCCTTGCTCCATCAAGCTAATACCTTTGTCGTATTCGCCACCAGCAGCTAAAGAAAATCCAAGATTCACCAAAGCAGTACCATCTGTACTTTTTTCTGCAGCCGCTTCAGCTGCAGCCAGACCAGCTTTTGCCTCTGCAACACGTTTCGCAGCCAAATCCTTCAAACGACCATGACGCGCAGCTTCAGCTCCTGTACCTAATGCACCAGCTTTGTAGCCTTGCTCAATAATCTTAACCGCTTCAGTGGCGTTGCCATCTTGAATCGCCATTTGCGCCATTTCCATATAATCACTGGTCTTAGAAATCTGACCAACGGCCAATTTCAAACGGTACAAATCCATAGACAAACGAGATGAGAATTCTGGCTTACGCTCTACGCTATTAAGCAAGTTAACCCAGTATTCTTTTTTACCATAGTGCATGACCAGCTTTTCCAAAGTCGCTAAGTATGCAACTTTGTCACTTTTCTGGACTGCAAATGCATAAGCCTCTAAAGTAGTTTGACTTGGTACACGACCAGCTTTCTCTGCGGCCTGAATTTCAGCACGTGTTTCCTTTAACGCCCCAGCATTGTCGCCGCTCATGGACTTCGCCTGAATCATGTACTGACGCGCTGAGCCATCAGTGCCACCTTCACTAAAATAACGCTCATACATCTTCGCCGCTTTAGCAAAGCTATTCGCTTTGAAATAAGAATTCGCCAAGACCTGAATTAACTGTAACTGTTCTTTAGCAGGCAGCTTATTTGCTGCCACAATGACTTCTGCCGAACGAATCACCGCATCGTTATCCCCAGCAGCTGAAGCAACAGATAAGCGCATACGCTCAATAGTGAAAGTCTCATTGACAGTCTTATTGCCAACACGATCAGCCTCTTGCAACTTACCTAAAGCATCACGGTATTTTTTTGCTCTAAATAGCTCATTTGCCTGCTGTACAATTTTACCGACTTCTGCGCGCATCGCTTCTTGGGCATAAGCGGTATTACCAGCTACGCCAGTTAATTCAGGAATAGTCGCACAGCCCATAGCTGCGATCAAAATAGCTAGTTGTGATAAGCGAAGATGCTTCATATTTGATCTCTCAATCAATAAAATTAATAAATTTCGAACCTAATTTCAAACCTGAACAGCTGATTACCTAATTCAGAGTGGTAAGCCATCACACTCCAGTCAAGCATAACTCAGAATACAAAAAAAGGCAGGGAAATCCCCGCCCTCTTTCGTTAAACAATCGTATGAATTAATATGATTAACTCAAAACAAGTATTAATTTTTTAAGAACTGTTCGTTACCGATCATACCCAATTTCGTGATACCACGACTTTGAGCTGAGGCCATCACGGCAGCGACAGACTTATAAGATACTAAACGATTTGGCTGTAAATGAATCTCAGGTTGTGGACTCATTGCTGCAGCCTCTGACAACTTGGATTCTAACTGAGAACGATTCACAACTTCACCGTTCCAAGTCATTGTGCCATCAAAATCAACATCAATTTTTACCACTGTAGGAAGTACATCCGGAGGTGGCTGATTGGTGTTTTGCGGCATATTTAAATTGACCGCGTGATTTGCAATTGGAAGTGTCGTGATAAACATAATGATCAACACCAACATAACGTCGATCATTGGTGTCATATTCATTTCCATCATTGGTTCTGGCTCACCACCAGAACCGGAGCTCATATTCATGCCCATGCGATTCTCCTATTAGCCTTTCGGTGGTGGTTCAAGTACGAAACCAACTTTTGCGATACCTGCACGTTGCACTGTCAAAATCGTTTTACCGATAGACTCATAGCGTGCATTTTGATCGCCACGAATATGCACTTCAGGTTGCGGAACTTTAACTGCTTCTTTCGACATCAATTCCATCAAAGCATCATCTGAAGCGACCGGAGTACGAATACCACCCCAGTAAATATCACCATCTTTACTTACCGTAATAATGACATTTTTTGCATCCGGATGATAATCTTCATTCTTTTCAGGTGGAAGAGAGACTTTTGTTAAGTCTAAAACTACTGGTGATGTAATGATAAAGATGATCAACAAGACCAACATAATATCCACAAGTGGTGTGGTATTAATGGTGCTGTTGACTTGGTCTTCACCGCCGCCACCGCCGATTTGCATTCCCATAATATTTTCTCTTTAGTGAATTCACTTCGCTTACTTCAAATAGATTCAAACTGAATCTATTTGAAGCGAAAGAATTATCGTAATAAAAAACTACTTACTTCTTTATTACTCAGATTACTTATTTGAGTTAGCTTTGTTCATTGCACCAGACAACACTACAGAGTGCAAGTCAGCGCCAAATGCATTTACTTCTTCCATTGCAGCCTTGTTACGACGCAACAAGTAGTTGTAACCCAAAACTGCTGGAACCGCTACAGCCAAACCGATCGCAGTCATGATCAAAGCGGCACCAACTGGACCCGCAACTTTATCGATAGAAGAGTTACCTGTAGAACCAATCGCAACCAATGCGTGGTAAATACCCATAACTGTACCGAACAAACCGATAAACGGTGCTGTAGAACCAACCGTTGCCAAGAATGTCAAACCTTCACCCAAACGGCTTTGTACTTTATCAACTGAACGTTGGATAGACATTGTCACCCATGAGTTCAAATCGATCTGTTCCAACAAAGCACCTTCATGATGTTCGCTTGCGCTAACAGCTGAATCCGCGATGAAACGGAATGGGCTGCCTTCTTTCAAAGTTGCCAAACCAGCAGCAACATTTGCAGCTTTCCAGAACTTGCGAGCTTCTTTTGCTTGAGCATTTAATTTAGACAGATCAACGATCTTCGTGATCAAGATGTACCAGCTACCCATTGACATGATTAACATGATTGCTAATGTAATCTGATCAACTAAAGTACCTTCTTTGATCAAGTGTGACAAACTGTATTGATCAACTACTTCTGGTTGCGGCTCTGCAGCTGGAACAGATGCATCAGCAGCAGGTGCTTCAGCTGGCGCTGGCGCAGCTTCTGCGGATGCAGCAGTTGCTTCAGTTGCAGATGCAGCAGAAGCAGTAGTTTCTTGTGCGAATACTGGAGCAGTTGTCATTGAAGCTGTCAATGCAAACAAAATTGCCGCCAGGAATGTGCTTACTTTAGCGCGGGTTTTCATGTAGATACTTCCTTTAAAAAAAATTTAATACTTACGTTGGTTGTGAGTAAAACGATACTTTTTTATGACTCTTGTTACATGTTGGCTCTGTTTTAATCAAGCTTCCAAACGTATTCAACTTGAGTCGTGGTAGCCTGCGGTTTGCCATCCACTGTTCCAGGTTTGTTTTTGCACGACCCAGACAACAATTGGGCACGCACTGCATTATCTAGACCCCTGAACCCACTAGATTTTGCGATTACTACATCGGTGACTGCTCCATCTGCACCAATAGTAACTGTCAATCTTGTCACACCAGTTTCTTCGTTACGCAATGACGTACGTGGATACTCAGGTGTGCAACCAGCTTGTTGAAAATCAACACGGCCTGGAATAATTACTGGGCCTGCTGGTGCTTTTGGCGCTTCTGCTACTGGCGCTGGTGCCTTCGTCAACACATTGCTATCTGGTTTCACGTTAGAAACTGTAGAGATAGCGTTTGGTGATGGAGCCTGTTGCGCAACCTGAACCTCTGGAGGAGGAATAAATGGTGGCGGCGGCGTCATCAACTTAGGTGGCGGCGGTGGCGGTGTATCAGGTGGTGGTGGTGGCGGTGGTGGAGTTTCCTTTACCACAGCTTCCATCGGCTTCTGAATGAACGCAGCCACTTTACTACCTAAGCCGTTCAACAAAGCCCAGCCTAAAACAACGTGAAAAACAATTACCAAACCTAAACCTAAAAATTTCTTTCCCGGTTCCTGTTGGCGTCCTGAAAAATCCATACCTACTCCTCCAATACCACAACAATTTCAATTAGGTTCAAACGCGCGAAACTTTAGCTCTAAATTAATTTATTCAAGAATCTTGAAATTCGTGAATTAACATCAATCTAAACAACAAGCAATTCGCTCATCAATTAACAGCATTGACTCACCGTTTGCGCCCCCATACTTACTTTGGATTGTCAGAACCGTGGCTTCAACATACCCAAGTAAGTATTACTATTTACTTACAAATCGTTTAGTCACCTTCAGACGATTGAATTACAACTAAGACAATCGCCAAATTCAAATCATATCTTAAAGATACATTGAAAATTGAAGCGGCTGTTTTGTTATTCGTTAGCAAGAGAAATTCTTCTAATTAACTATCAACAAAACATTGTTTTTTTTAAATCTTTGCGAAAAACAGCGCCTATTTTGACACAAACAAAGCAATGAATGGAAGTTGCTTTTATGCTGCTTTGCAACATTAAATTATCTTCAAAACAAAAGCTTCTCATTGCGCAATATCTATTTAATCACATCGACAGTTAAATTCATTAAAAAGTGAATTCATTATTATTCACAAAAACACCGTCAATATATTAACTTCTTTTCTTGCGGCAACGATTCTAATAGGAAATACTTGAAAAATGCAAAGTAAACCTAAAAAAGCAGCCCAAACTAAAGCAGTTCTGCAACAAATTAATTTTTTCGCCCTTCATCTATTGCCCCTTCATTCGCATAACGTCGAACATCAACATGCAGCGTGGAAGGCCTTAGATAATACATCAATGCGAATAGAGTTTAGTTATTATTTGCCCTAACTGTCTTGAACAACTACAATTCTGACCTGTCAGTAAATTTTGCGTCCAAAGTGGACATCTAATCTTTTCCCCCGTAACACCTGCGCCCTGTCAATATGGACTGATTCATTTTGGTCTTTCAACTTAAGAGCATTTGTTCCGTTCCGGGAAACTGATTTATAGCTACTAACGCATTAACATTCGTCTAAAAACCTTAGCGCAAGATCGTGCGGCTATTCCAGCACTTCCCTCATGGTGAGGGCCATTTATCTTGCGGTAACACCTGGAGTTGATATGGCATTTTTGCAAGGCAAAAAAATTCTCATTACTGGTTTGTTATCAAACCGCTCAATAGCCTATGGTATTGCGCAAGCTTGTCATCGTGAAGGCGCGGAGCTGGCCTTTACCTATGTTGGGGAGCGCTTTAAAGACCGCATTACAGAGTTCGCAAAAGAATTCAATAGCGAACTCGTATTTGATTGTGATGTCAGCAGCGATGAACAAATCAATGCAGTCTTCACAGATTTAGCAAAGTCTTGGGATAAATTAGATGGCGTCGTGCACGCGATTGGATTCGCACCGCGTGAAGCGATTGCTGGCGATTTCCTCGATGGCTTCTCGCGCGAAGCATTCCGTGTTGCGCATGATATTTCAGCGTATAGTTTTCCAGCATTAGCAAAAGCAGCGCTGCCGATGATGAACGAAAATTCATCATTGCTGACCTTATCGTATTTGGGCGCAATTCGTGCAATCCCTTACTACAATACAATGGGTTTAGCCAAAGCTTCACTCGAAGCAAGTGTGCGTTATCTGGCAGAAAATCTAGGCAAAAAAGGCATCCGCGTTAACGGCATTTCTGCTGGCCCTATCAAAACTTTGGCTGCCAGTGGCATTAAAGATTTCAGCACATTACTTGGCTTTGTTGCCGAACATGCTCCTTTGCGCCGCAATGTAACCATCGAAGAAGTCGGCAACACTGCCGCATTCTTGCTATCTCCATTAGCTAGTGGAATTACTGGTGAAATTACTTATGTAGATGGCGGGTTCTCACACGTAATGGGTTTAACACCTGATTAATTACTCATCTAACGTAGTCGCGTAATTTGCGGGCTGAAAGCTTTGGTCGAGATCGCAATCTGATCACCAACTATCAGCCCTTTTATATCTTCTTGAGACGCAATAATTTCAATAATTTCCTGTCCAATTAGAAGCGACACAACGCACACAACCTCCTCAATTCGAATCGCCAAAACCTGTGCCTGCAGATGTAATTTTCCTTGGTTTTTTTGCTGCAAAAAGACCTGATGTGGGCTGCCGCGACGAGCTACTTTTCCAGCTTCTATCAAAATAACTTTTTGACTTAATTTAAATACTTCAGCGATATCGTGACTGACGATAATCATCGACATTCCCAATTCGCGATGCATCATTTGCAAATGATCCTGCATTTGCAATCGGATGTGTTGATCTAACGCAGACAGCGGCTCATCTAACAAAAGCAATTTTGGCCTACGCGCTAACGCACGAGCCAAGGCAACTCTTTGCTTTTGCCCGCCGGATAAATATTGGACCGCTTGTGTTTGCAGGTTTGATAAATCGCTTAGCTCTAATAATTGATTTACCCACGATGTAGATTTTGAGCCAGCAGCAAACGCAATATTTTCACGGACATTCAAATGAGGAAATAATGCATAATTTTGAAACACCATACCGATAGAACGTGACGGTGTAGCCAAATTAATTTTGTGGTCTGAATCAAACCAGACTTCACCATCAAACACAATCCGACCATGATCTGGCGCTACCAAGCCAGCCAACATGCGTAAAATACTCGTCTTACCGACGCCAGATTGTCCAAATAGCGCAAGTGATTCGGATGCGTTTAATTGCAATTGAAGATCAAGTTCAAATTTCCCTTGTGCTCCCTCCAAGCGCTTTTGAATTTGCAGTTCTAAGATAGACATAGGGACAATCAAAATTTCTCTGGATAGCGACGTTTTCCGATGTACACCGCAGTCAAAATCAGAAAACTAAGCACAACCAAAACCAATGAATAAAAATGTGCGGCGCCATACTGAAGACTTTCTACTTCATCGTAAATTGCAATTGAAGCGACCTTGGTAACGCCGGGAATATTCCCACCTATCATCAACACGACACCAAACTCTCCTACAGTATGCGCGAAACTCAACACGATTCCACTCAGGATGGATGACTTCATATTCGGCAATAGAACCTTAAAAAGCGTTTGTACTTTGGTTTGCCCTAAAGTGTAGGCTGCATCTCTTAAATCGGTCGGTAAATTTTGCAAACCTGTTTGCAATGCCTGCACCATAAATGGCAAACTAAAAATAATCGAGCCTAATAAAATTCCTAAAAAAGTAAAACTCAAACGTAGATCGAAGTTCGTCAGTAACCACGCACCGAATCCACTTTGCGGGCTGAATGTCAACAACAAATAAAATCCCAGCACTGATGGAGGCAACACCAAAGGCATACTAAGCAATGCTTCCCAAAATGGTTTGAAACGACTTTGGGAAAACGCCAAAACATAAGCTATTGGCAAACCAATGACAAACAAGATCATCGTGGTTAAAGTTGCTAACTGAAAGCTCAACCATAATGGTTGCCAGTCATATGCCGCGAAAGTCATCGAATCTCCCGAACCAGCAAATTCATCTCATTCGACTTCACGAGCCCTTCAATTTCATCACCTATTTTCAATTCTAAATTAAGTGCCGAGCGAGTCGTGATGACTGCACTTATTGGATGAACATCATCAAGCTGAAACATCACACGCGTTAATATCTTTCCAAACTCAAGGCTGACAATTTTTCCGGGCAAACGATTACGCAAACTAATTTTTCCCTGCAGATTTTTTGCAATCGATACTTCCATTTCGTTAAACGATAACTCGACATGTTGATTTAAGTTCCAAGATAAAAAATCCTCTTGCGCGCCCAACAAACTAGCGCACAACGTCCGTTGTCCGACCTGAACTTCGATCAATGCGATACTTCCTTCGGCTAGTACGCTAACAATATTTCCTGGTAATTTATTCACGGTACGGTGTATCCATTTTTTTGCAAAATTTCTTTCGCCTTTACTGTCGACAAAAACTCATAAAATTGTTTTGACACATTTCCAGCCTTCTCTCTTCCATGTCTCAAAACAATCACACCTTGCGCAATTGGTGTATAGCTTTCTTTTGGCAATTCTAACCAGACGCCTTTTCCTTGCATTTCAGAAGACAGCACAACCGACTTTGCAGTAAAACCAAGATCAACCAAGCCTGAATAAATATACTGATTTACTTGCGAAATACTCTCTGCATAAACTAAGCGAGGAGCGGCTATAGAATCTAACTTAAAGTGTTTTAAAGTCTTCAATGCCTCTCGTCCGTATGGTGCGGTCTTAGGATTAGCAATTGCGATTTTTTGTGTTTTCGAATCTTGTATGATCGCTTGCCACCCTCTTAAATCTTTGAACTTATTACTCCACAACACGATCGCGCCGTAGGCATATATTTTCGGTGGCACGTCGCTAAATCCTTCATGAAACAAAACAGTTGGATAATCCATATCCGCCGACATAAAAACATCAAACGGTGCGCCATTTTTAATTTGATTGACGAACTTACCAGACGAATTAAACACGCCTTTCAGATCATGACCTGATTGTTTCTTAAACTCGCCCTTTAATTCCTCAAACGCAAATTGCATATTTGCGGCAACCGCGACATGAACTGAGTCAGCCTTTGTAATCAGCGGTAAGGATAGTCCAAGCAACACCAAAGTCACACTTACAAAGACACGAAAAAACTGTTGACTGATTGACTCTATTTGCATTTTTTGACCAAACATCATATTAAAAAGACCAATTATTATTTTCACCGATTTTTCCGCTGCCAGTATAGGCGACGATATTACAAACTAAATTATCAAATCAAAAATGATTTTTTTAAGCCCATTTGAACTACATCAAGTTTTAGATGCATCAACCATCAATATGCTGTATAGTCTCGTTTTTGCACTGCAATATAAATTGTGCTTTGCAAGTTAAATAGTAAGAAATGTTGTAAGTAATAGGTAGCACCGTAGCCCTTGCGTATCGTGAATTACTGATACCGCAATGTAAAGCCCTCCCGCCCTGTATGTCTGGTTTCACACATAGACATCGTCCCGGCGCAAAGCTTTTGTGCCGAAATTTCATCGTATTCCTGATTTGTACCGTTTTCCGGTACTGGTTTTCTTTGTTCATTTCGATTGGTTGACGCTGCTTTTTTGCGCGCTTGGTTTTTGCCCTGCGCAGATTAATAACGGAAGAAGAACACAATGACTTTTGAAACACTAGGCCTCCACACGTCCATCCTGCGCGCGATCGCTGATACTGGCTACACCACGCCAACAGCGGTACAAGAACAAGCAGTTCCTGCTGCGATTGCTGGACGAGACTTATTGGTATCCTCACAAACTGGCTCAGGCAAAACTGCTGCATTCATGTTGCCAGCTTTACATAAATTTGCAGCCGCCGCTGACGATTTGACTGTCGCAGCTGGCAAAACACCAAATCAAGAACGCCAGGCAGCTCGTGCTCGTGGCGATCGCCCACGTTTTCAAGCAGCAAAGCCAAAGATGTTGGTATTGACACCAACTCGTGAATTGGCTTTGCAAGTAACCACAGCAACAGACAAATACAGCGCTTACTCACGTCGCGTCAAAGCAGTCTCAATTTTGGGCGGCATGCCTTACCCAAAACAAATGCAACTTTTGTCCCGTAACCCAGAAATCTTGGTGGCGACACCAGGCCGTTTGATCGATCACATGGAATCTGGCAAGATTGATTTCTCAGAATTAGAGATTTTAGTGTTGGACGAAGCAGATCGTATGTTGGATATGGGTTTTATCGATGATATCGAAAAAATCGTTGCAGCAACGCCAGAAACACGTCAAACCATGTTGTTCTCTGCCACGTTGGATGGCGTAGTTGGTAGTATGGCGCGTCGCATTACCAAAGACCCAATGATTATTCAAATCGCTGGTTCTGCGACTAAGCATGAAAATATTCAACAAAAAGTCCATTTCGTTGATGACTTATCCCACAAAAATCGTTTGCTCGATCATTTGTTGCGCGATGAATCTTTGGATCAAGCCGTCGTATTTACGGCGACAAAACGTGATGCGGACACGATTGCAGATCGTTTGAACATTGCTGGTTTCGCAGCGGCCGCTTTGCATGGCGACATGCATCAAGGCGCACGTAACCGTACTTTGGATTCTTTGCGTCGCGGTCAAGTTCGCGTTTTGGTAGCAACGGATGTCGCTGCACGCGGTATCGACGTGCCTGGCATTACCCACGTATTCAACTACGATTTGCCTAAATTCCCAGAAGACTATGTACACCGTATCGGTCGTACTGGTCGCGCTGGTCGTAAAGGCTTGGCAGTATCCTTGGTCAATCATGCTGAAAGCATGAACGTGAAACGCATCGAACGTTTTACAAAGCAATTGATCCCTGTCGATGTGATCGAAGGTTTTGAACCTAAGAAATCTGCCATGGCAGCCCGCGCACCAGCACGCAAAGCAAGCGGTTGGAAACCAGGTGACAAGCGCACGACAGGCAATAGTTTTGGTAACAGCAGCAAGCCAGGCCAACGTAGTTTCAGCAAACCAAATGCGGCGCCACGCAGTGAAGGTGGTGGTTTCGGTGGTGGTGCTGCCAAATCACGTTTTGGCGATGCAAGTCGTCGTTCATTTGGTGATCGTTAATCAAATTAGTTGAATTGGCAAAATTAGGCAAATTCAATCAATTGAGCATCAAGCGACATTTGAATTGAGCACAATCAAAAGCGATCTCTTAGAGGTCGCTTTTTTTATGTCCATCAATTCTCTGCTAGTATTTTTAACTTTGCGCACTGCTCTCCCCTATAATCGATACTCCAATCAACATTGCATATCTCCAAAACAAAGACATGAACACAGAACCGATACGTCTTACTTCATTTTCACATGGTGGCGGTTGCGGCTGCAAAATTGCGCCTGGCGTTTTGGCCGAGATTTTAAAGAAATCGAGCGGCTTTCCCGTGCCTGCTGCGCTCATGGTTGGCATAGAAACCTCCGATGACGCTGCCGTTTATCAACTCAATGATGAGCAAGCGTTAATCGCGACTACAGATTTTTTCATGCCGATCGTCGATGACCCCTACGATTTTGGAAGAATTGCAGCAACCAATGCAATCTCCGATGTGTATGCGATGGGCGGCACCCCTATCATGGCCTTAGCCTTGGTTGGTATGCCAATCAATCAAATTCCTTTGGATGTCATAGGTAAAATCATCGAAGGTGGTGAAAGTATTTGTCGCGAAGCTGGAATCCCGATTGCAGGCGGGCATAGTATTGATTCAGTAGAGCCTATTTATGGCTTAGTCGTCATGGGCTTAATTCATCCGTCCAAAGTCAAACGCAATTCTGGTGCACGCATCGGAGATAAATTAATTCTGGGCAAACCATTGGGTGTCGGTATACTTTCTGCAGCACTAAAAAAACAAAAATTAGATACCGCTGGTTATGCAAGCATGATCGCCAACACGACAAAATTAAATAAGCCAGGACAGGCACTCGCACAACTAGATGGTGTACATGCAATGACAGATGTCACTGGATTTGGGCTGCTTGGGCATTTGTTAGAAATCTGTCGAGGCGCACAGGTGACCGCAAAAATCACTGTGGCAGATATTCCATTCTTAGCACAGGTCAAAGAACTTGCCGCAGCGGGTTGCATCACCGGTGCTTCAGCTAGAAACTTTGCCGCATATGGCCATGAGGTCGTACTCAACACTACCGACAGCATTACGCAAGCATTATTGAGCGATCCACAAACGTCGGGCGGATTATTAATCACATGCGCTGAGGAATCGGTTGAACATGTTCTGGCATTATTTCACAAGAATGATTTTCCAGACGCTGCGGTAATCGGTGAAATTGTCACTGGTTCCGCGCAAATTGAACTGCTCTAATCTATGTCTTAAAACTAAATCAAATCTACATTGAAACTTATTTAAAACTTATTGAAGACCTATCATGAATCAACTTGAACAGCTAAAACAATTTACTACCGTCGTTGCAGACACTGGTGATTTTCAATCCATGCAAGCCTACACACCACGCGATGCGACAACGAATCCCTCTTTAATTTTAAAAGCTGTGCAAAAAGCTGAATACCAACCATTGCTGGCGCAAGCGGTCGCACAGAATGCGGGTAAGTCAAGTGATGAAATAATTGATCAGTTGTTGATTAGCTTTGGCATCAAAATTTTAGAGATCGTACCAGGACGTGTGTCAACTGAGACGGATGCGCGCTTATCGTTTGACACCGAGGCAACCGTCGCAAAAGGACGTCAATTAATTGCGTTATATGAAGCCGCTGGCATTTCCCGTGAACGCATTTTGATTAAGATCGCATCCACTTGGGAAGGAATACGTGCTGCAGAAATTCTAGAAAAAGAAGGCATCCGTTGCAATATGACCTTGCTGTTTAGTTTGGCACAAGCTGCCGCTTGTGCAGAAGCAGGGGCACAACTGATCTCACCGTTTGTTGGTCGCATTTATGACTGGTTTAAAAAGCAAACTGGGCAAGAAATTTTCGGCGCAGATGATCCAGGTGTTTTGTCGGTAAAACGTATCTACAATTACTATCGCAAGTTTGACTATAAGACTGAAATTATGGGTGCGAGCTTCCGTAACACTTCACAAATTTTGGAATTGGCAGGCTGTGATTTGTTAACGATCAGTCCTGATCTATTGCAAAAACTCAGTGATAGCGACACAAAAATTTCATCAAAATTGAATCCAGAAACAGCCAAATTATCCAATCTCGAAAAAATCGAAATAACGGAAAAATCCTTCCGTTTCTTACTCAACGAAGATGCAATGGCAACTGAGAAATTATCGGAAGGCATACGTCTTTTTTGCGCAGACACCATCAAGCTCGAAGCTTTAATTGCAGGAATGCGTTAACGGGGAACAGGTATCAATTAGCTGAATTTGATCATTCCATTATTGGATCATCGAATTCAGCTTCTTATGAGAATCATCATTTGAATTATAAGTGCCACATTAAAACCTGCCACTTACAGCATCGATTCCACACCCAAATTCGCCAGTTGATCTGCGCGTTCATTGCCCAAATTACCGGTATGTCCACGTACCCAAATCCAGTCAATCTTGTGTATTTGACGAGCTTGGTCTAATTGCTGCCACAAATCGACATTTTTTACTGGCGCTTTCGACGCAGTTTTCCATCCTTTTGCTTTCCAACCATCGATCCATTCAGTGATGCCTTTCAAAACATACTGACTATCTGTGTATAGTGCAATTTCACAAGGTCGCTTTAACGCTTGCAGTGCTTGGATAACCGCCATCAATTCCATACGATTATTGGTAGTCTCTAGCTCGCCACCAAATAATTCTTTTTCTCGACTTCCTGCAATGAGTATTGCCCCCCATCCACCGACACCTGGATTTCCTTTACATGCACCGTCTGTATAAATCTTAATTTTGTCCATGTTCTCTAATCTTGTTTGCGACTGGTACTGCATGCGCTTGCCGTACGTTTTTCTGTTTTAATGCTGGCCCAACCAAATGCATTCCCCTTACCCGCTTTATCGCTTCTATCATGTAAACCGCACCAAATCGTGGCCACCAACGACTGCCAAGACTTTCCATCATTCCTGAATTCTGCAGCCACTGAGCATTATCAACTGGAAGTGCATAGCAACCAAAACGTGTCTGACTCACTTCCATACTGAGCAACTTTAACCAATCTTTCAATCGGTGAGGGCTAATGAACTCGCCGTCTTCAGGCAAAAAATGTTGGCCTGCGACACGCCCGAAAAATTGTCTCCCACCCCATAAACTAACGCGGTTAAGACCACTAATAATTAAGCGACCTTCTGGAATCAAAATTCTATCGACTTCGCGCAAAACCTGATGTGGCTCGCTGGCAAATTCCAATACATGTGGCAAGATAATTAAATCAATACTTTGCGATGCAAATGGCAATTCGGCAAAATCATGTAACAGTACAACCTGTTGTGCCAACTTCGTTTCTTTCGATGAAAACTGACTGGCACTTTGCCATTGATGTGGCATACGGCTAGCCGCAAGCGCAGGAAGCTGGGGCAAACCGATCTGCAGTGCATGAAAACCGAAAATATCAGCCGTCATCAAATCAAACTGAGCTTGCTCCCAAGCGCCGATATAATTTCCTGCTGGCTGCATCAGCCAGTCACCTAAGTCTATAATGGCGGATTGCGTAGAATTGAATGCGTTCACTTCTCTCACTTAAATTCAGGATAATCCTAATATGAATAATCAGGTAAATGATCAAGCGCTTAGTATATTGACTGTCCCTGCTTTTGACGACAATTATCTGTGGCTGATTCATAACGGTCACGATGCCATCGTGGTTGATCCAGGTGACGCAAACGCTATTTCTGTCGCATTGGGCAAATACAATCTGGTATTACGAGCAATTTTACTGACACATCATCACATCGATCATATCGGTGGTGTCGACGAATTAGTAACTCAATTCAATATTCCAGTTTATGGTCCTGCTCACGATGGTATTGCAGCGGTCACAATTCCACTCGACGATGGCGATCAGCTGAGTATCGATTCTCTCAATCTTAATTTGGATGTGATCGCCGTACCAGGTCATACTTTCGGCCATATCGCCTACTATGCAGCAACACTGAACAGTGTGTTTTGCGGTGATACTTTATTTGCAGGCGGCTGTGGTCGATTGTTTGAAGGTACCGCTGCACAAATGTTAAGTTCACTTGATAGTTTAGCCGCATTGCCAGACGACACAGCCGTGTATTGTGCGCATGAATATACTTTATCTAATTTAAAATTTGCGTTGGAAGTCGAGCCTGACAACCCAGATCTGCAGAAACGTGTCATTCAAGAACAAGAAAAACGTGCTCAAGGAGTACCAACAATTCCCACTAACATTGGCCTAGAAAAATTAACTAATCCGTTTTTACGAACACGCACTGATGCGGTGATTCAAAAGCTCGTCTCCACCGAGAAGGTCGCCGAGAATCAAGATGAAGTCAGTCACTTTGCTGCTTTACGCGAATGGAAAAATAACTACCGTTAGATTTTAAAGGCCATCACATTCACAGCCCAACTCCCGTATTTGACGCAATGATTCAAACCCAATTTCACCCACCATCTTCGCCTTCAACAAGTTTGGCGTTATTCTGTAAAGTCATCGATAATTTTGGCGACATTGGGATCTGCTGGAGATTGGCTCGTCAACTCTCTAACGAACATCAAATTACCGTCACGCTGTGGGTCGATGACTTAATCAGCTTTAAGAAAATATGTCCTGAACTCGACGTTGAAACTGAACGACAAATCGTACAAAACATCCACGTACGTCATTGGCGCAATCAAGATGCTTATTTCGAAATTACTGAGATTGCCGATATCGTCATTGAGTTTTTTGGCTGCGACATCCCACCGAACTACATCGCGACAATGTCGAAGTGTCAGCCCAAACCTGTTTGGCTAAATCTCGAAGGTTTAAGCGCGGAAGAATGGGTGGAAGGGTGTCACACCCTTCCCTCTTCTCATCCTCAATATCCATTAACAAAGTATTTTTTCTTTCCCGGCTTTACGTATCAAACTGGTGGCCTATTGTTGGAGAACAACTTAATCAAAGAGCGCGAGCAGTTTGTACATGCTGCAACACAGGTGAACGACTTTCTTAAACAATTAGGTTTAACACCTGAAGAAATGAATTCATTCAAAGTATCTATGTTTTGCTATCCACATGCACCGCTCTCAACACTATTCGACACATGGAAGCAATCAAACGAAGCGATCACTTGCTTAGTTCCCGCTGGCGTTGCCAACGAAGCCGTTTCCGTATTCTTGGAAAGTGATGCGATACCCGGTGCAAACAGAAAACGCGGCAATTTAACTTTGCGAGTAATCCCTTTTGTGCCCCAGAATGCGTACGATAAACTACTGTGGAGCTGTGACCTGAACTTCGTTCGTGGTGAAGACTCGTTTGTCCGTGCGCAATGGGCAGGCAAAGCATTTATTTGGCACATTTACCCTCAAGATGAAAATTTACATCATAAAAAACTCCAAGCTTTTTTAAATGCCCACACGGCAGAGTCAACATCAAGCAGACGTTTTGCACTTGCATGGAATGCTGCACTGACCGAATCTGACTGGTCTGATTTATGGTTAACCTATCGAAAAGATCTCACTGAAATTCAATCCCTTAGCCTGATGTGGCAACAAAAAATACAGAGTATTGGAGATATGACATCGAATTTATTGAGCTTCATCAACTCAAAAATCGAAAAGCGACCGAAAATAGGTTAAAATGTGCGGTTAATTTTTAATGTATTTTCGATTCAATCTAAGCTGGGCTTGCAGGGCAATATTTCAAATATTCCAGTAGGCAACAGATAATTTTTAAGCAACCTACTTTTTATATAAATTACTATGAAACCTGCAAAAGAAATTCGCGTTGGCAACATTATTATGGTCGACAGCAAGCCTATGATCGTGCTGCGTTCTGACGTCAACGGCTCTAGCCGTACTGGCTTCACTTACAAGTGGAAAATGAAAAACTTGTTGACGAATAGCCCATTGGAAAACGTATTCCGTGGCGACGACAAATTTGACGTTGTTGTATTGGATAAAAAGCCAGTAACTTACTCTTACTTCGCTGATCCTTTGTATGTATTCATGGACACAGAATACAACCAATATGAAATCGAAGAAGAAAACTTGGGCGATGCATTGCATTACCTGAAAGACGGCATGGAATGTGAAGCTGTTTTCTACGACGGCAAAGCAATCTCTGTAGAATTGCCTACCACAATCGCTCGCTTGGTGATCTACTCTGAACCAGCAGTGAAGGGCAACACTTCCGGTAACGTTTTGAAAGAAGCGAAAATCGAGAACGCAATCGAAGCGCATTGCCATACAGTGCAAGTGCCATTATTCGTTAGCCAAGATGACGTTATCGAAATCGATACACGCACCAATGAATACAAGCGCGTAGTTCGCAACTAATCTTTTACGGAAGATTCAAGAAAACGCTGTTCAACTGAACAGCGTTTTTTTTCGAGAAAAATATAGTGATTTCTCAAAATCCTGACAAGCAGGCATAAAATATCTAAACAAATATTTCACTAACAATCTCAACAGCACAAACAAACTTTGCTCACCCCATAAAAAAACCCGCATCTGAGGCGGGTTTCTTTTTTCAATTACGGAGGCCTTACAACCAAACCGCAAACGACAATAACAGGAGGAGTAGCATCCACAATAACAGTGCTCGCCACACCAAACCAACCGCACTTTGCAAAGAACGAGGAGTCGCCTCCATTCCCGGCTGGCTTTCTAAATCCAGGCTATCGACATCAACGGCACTAGCATCTGCATTTAGTACGACCAACGCCTTTGTTTCAGGCTCTCCCAAACGCACACCAATCGCACCACCACCAGCTGACAAAATAATTCCCAGCAATTCATCGTTCCAGCGGCTTGCATAATTACGCCAAGAGTAAATCGCATCTTCAAAATTTCCTACTACTGCAAATGCGACCGCAGTTAAGCGAGCTGGAACCCAATCTATCCAATAAAAAACTTTTTTTGCAAATTGCCCGAATTCTTCATTTTGCATGTGATCAGGTTCACACCATTCACGTGATAAAAACTCAGACATACGATACATCACCGCGCACGCAGGGCCAACGGGCATCAAAAACCAAAAAAATACTCCGAACACATTACGATGAGAAGCGACCAAAGATCTTTCGACCGCACCTCGCGCAACATCTGTCGCGCTCATTGCTGAACAATCTTTATTCGTCCAGTCGGACAAATACTTGCGAGCGGCATCATCATCACCGGCATTTAGCGCCACCTGAATCGATGTGAAATAATGGCTATATCGACGAAACCCCAAGGTCAAATAAACGATAAGAACATTCCAGATGAAAGCAGCGAATGGATTCAAATGTAAGCACAACCAATAAATCAACGCGGTCGGTATTGTTAAAGCCCCGACCACAATAAACCAACCAGTGCGACCATGATGTGCCTTACCAGCATTGCACCAAGCTTCAACTTTAGCGGCAAAAAACTGTACCTGTGTGTATACCGGATTATCCACTCTCAGTGGCTTGAGTTGCTCAATCAAGAGCGCGAAGAGTATGGAGAGAAATGTCATAGTGGGTCTTCAAACTTCCCTGTGGAGGAATGACTTAGAAAAGAGCTCCAGTGTAAACTGATTTGGGCTGTTTATGAAGTAGATCACCATCTCATTCTGGCAGATCAGCACGTAAAAAATGGAATAAATTACGCAACATACCCGCAGTAGCACCCCAGATAAAATAATCTTGATAAGGCATCGCGTAAAAGCTGCGGGAACCACGTCCATCAGGAAAATCAATCTGGCGACGCTGATGATGACGTGGGTCCATCAAAAAGTTCAAAGGCACTTCAAAAATTGATGCGACTTCAAATGGATCTGAACTAAATTCAAAGGGAGGATGTACCAACCCCACCACTGGCGTGACCGAAAACCCGGTACCTGTATAGTACTGTGGTAAGCGCCCTAGCACTTCGACCTGAGTTTCAACCAAGCCTATCTCCTCTTGCGCCTCACGCAGGGCTGTATGCTCGGCGGAAGTATCTGTATCATCCACCCGACCTCCCGGGAAACTGATTTGACCGGCATGATGATGCAAATGCGCAGCCCTTTGCGTCAACAAGACTTGCAATCCATGCTCACGCACGATGATAGGCATTAAGACCGAAGCGGGTCTGAATATATCGCCTTTAAATAAACTGGATTCCTCGGTATTTTCAGGCGACCAAAGAATATCTTGCTGGAAGCGATGTCGCAAGAAATCCAAAGAGATTCTGGCGGACGGCAGCACTGGCTCATCTGCGCATGAATGAATCGGTAACAACTGTGGATCAAAGCTGGAGGTCACGATAATCACAACATTAAGATAGGTAAAAACAAAAAAGGGATGCCACTGGCACCCCTTCTTTAAGACTCACAAAACAAGCATGGCTATGATTAAACAGCTGCTGCTTTGCGGTTTGGTAATTTCTCTTTAATACGAGCAGATTTACCTGAACGTTCACGCAAGTAGTACAACTTAGCGCGACGTACATCACCACGACGTTTCACTTCGATAGAAGCGATCAATGGTGAGTACAATTGGAATGTACGTTCAACGCCTTCGCCGGAAGAAATTTTACGAACGATGAAGTTCGAATTCAAACCACGGTTACGACGGGAAATAACAACGCCTTCGTACGCCTGAGCACGCTTACGTGTGCCTTCAACGACATTAACGTTAACTACGACTGTATCACCAGGCGCGAACGCAGGGATATTTTTAGCTAAGCGAGCAATTTCTTCTTGCTCTAATGTTTGGATCAAATCCATTTTTATCACTCCAGATACCATCTTGCTGACGCCTAAGTTTGTTTACACAAGCTTGCTCAGTAGAGGATGGGGTTAAACATGTGAACACATTACTTCTTCAGTTCACTCTAAACACATGCAAAAAATTTTGCATGATTTATTCGTACAAAAAGTTACGAATTCTTTATAAAGGCCAGTTCAATCAAATTGGATTGAGCGATTTCAAAAACTGCTCATCGGCCTTACTTAACAAGCCAGCCTTACGCGCTTGCTCAATTAATTCTGGGCGCTTCTGCCAACTCACCAGTAAGGATTGTTGACGTCGCCACTTTGCGATCTCTGCGTGATTACCACCCATTAAAATCGTCGGTACGCATTGATCTTCAAAAATTTCTGGTCTGGTGTAATGCGGACAATCCAGCAAACCATTGACAAAACTATCTTCGACTGCCGACGCTTCATCGTGCAATACGCCAGGCAACTGACGTATCACTGCATCCATCAAAGCCATTGCTGGTAATTCACCGCCAGACAAAACGAAATCGCCGAGGCTGATTTCTTCATCGACTTCACGATCTAATAATCGTTGATCGACAGCTTCATAACGACCACACAACAAAACTAAACCATCTTGCGCCGCCCACTCCATCACACGAGTGTGATTCATAGGCTTGCCTTGTGGCGATAAATAAAGCACTTTAGGCTTTGCAAATCCAAGTTCTTGTTGCCGCGCTTTTGCTGCATGCAGTGCCATCTGCAAAGGCTTGGCCATCATCACCATGCCAGGACCACCACCGTACGACCGGTCGTCTACAGTTCTATGCTTGTCTGTCGTAAAATCACGTGGATTCCAAAACTGCAATGCACATTTTCTTTGCTCAAACGCCCGTCGCGTCACACCGGATTCGGTAATCGCAGCAAACATTTCCGGGAACAGCGTAATGACATCAAATTGCATTCATCACGCTCCACAATGCAAACAACTGCAACTCTTTACAAACCGGGACTTAATAATCACTGCCCCAGTCCACAACGATCTTCTTCGCTTCACGATCTACTTCTTTAACGAAATGATCAACAAAAGGAATTAGGCGCTCATGCTTCATCAATTCTGCTTCTGGTACATCGCTGGCCGCGACCCGCAAAATTGACTGCGCACCGTTGTCCATCATAGCGCGGACAACGCCAAGGTCTTCACCTTGTAAATTCTGTACCGTTAAGCCGATCAGATCGACCCAATAAAACTCGTCTTGTTCTAGCGCCGGAAATGCTTGACGCGATACTTTCACCACAGTGCCTTTTAAGGCTTCTGCAGCTGTACGATCTGGCACTTCATCCAATCTCGCAACCACATCTTCGCCATGAATCTTAGAGCTCAGGCGTTTAACTTGACGCAGAGTCGGAGCAACACCCGCTTGCGCTGCGCTTTCCAACCAGAACAGCGGCGCATCTAACAAAGCATCGGCAGTGCTCGAATAAGGGCGGATTTTTACCCACCCTTGAAGACCAAATGCCCCTGAGACATAGCCAACAATGACTAAATCATCAGGAGCAGATTGATTTGCAGATACTTGCACTGCCTGCCCTACATCAGTTTGAGCAGACAATTAAGCTGCTTTTTTTGCTACTTGAGCAACCAAACGAGCAACAGCTGGTGACAATTGTGCACCTACGCCTTGCCAGTAAGCCAAACGATCTGCAGCAACGCGAACTTCTTCAGCATTGCCAGTTGCTACTGGATTGTAAAAACCGATACGCTCGATGAAACGACCATCACGACGATTGCGTGAATCAGCTGCAACGATATTGTAGAAAGGGCGCTTTTTTGCACCACCACGAGCTAAACGAATAACGACCATAATATTTCCAAAAAATTGTCAAAGGACGGAAAAAGCCGCAAATTATAGCCTGCAAAGCAGTAACTTCGCAAGAACTATTCAATGGTGGCTTTGTAAAACTAAGCATTCTACCTGATTTTTGTTCGCTATTTATAGCTTCAATCAAAGAATTTTGAGTGCAGGAGCATTTCCTGCGCCAACAAGAATGAGTAACAACACATGACAGCAAATCCGATAAAATCGCACTTTTCCTAAAAAGCATTAAGAATTTAATTATGACAACAAACTCACATAAGAATAAAACCATCACCGTTTTAATTTGCCTGCTTTTTGGTAGTCTTGGTGGACACCGATTTTATCTATATGGTAAACGTGACAACTTTGCATGGTTACACTTCATCAGTCTGCCTCTCTCCTTTTTGCTATCCAAACTCTATTTCAATTTAAACTTCTTTGTAACCTATGCGCCATGGATGCTGTCATTTTTAATCAGCCTGCTAATGTGCTTGCTACTGGGGTTAAAATCGGATGAGCACTGGGATGCGCAATTTAATACGCAATCAGGAAAACAAAGCGCTTCTTCATGGCCATTAGCAGTTTTACTGATTTTTAGTGTTGGCCTTGGCGCCATCTCCCTATTATTCGTAATGGCTCGCGGATTTGATTTGCTGTACACAGGCGGCGCATACGGTTAAGTAAATTCGGGCATTAAAATAAAAATGGCGCGAAGTCAAAAACTTCGCGCCATTTTTACTACAAAGCCTATAACAAAGTCTTAAAACTGCTCTTCAGTCAAAGCCAACACACCCGCACTACCATCCACAATAGAAGTGCGCAAACCTTGCGCTGTACTTAATACGTGATCAGCGAAAAAGCGTGCTGTCGCGACTTTCGCTTGATTGAAACTGGCATCACCTTCACCGGCTTGCAATTTTGCCTGCGCGATCAAAGCCGCACGCGCCATTTGCCAGCCGCCCAATACGACACCTGCCAATTTCAAGTAAGGCACGCTGCCCGAGAACACTGCTTTGATATCGGATTTGAAGTTCGCCACCACGAATTCAACCACGTCTTCCATTGCTTTCGCGCCAATTGCTAATTGTGCTGCAATGGCTTTCAAATTTGCATCACCAGTCGCGTTCAATTCGACTTCAACCGCACGCACTTGTGCGATGAATTGTTTCGCCACTGCGCCGCCATCACGTGAAGTCTTACGACCGACCAAATCATTTGCTTGAATCGCCGTTGTACCTTCATAGATCGTCAAAATCTGCGCATCGCGATAATGCTGGGCAGCGCCAGTTTCTTCAATAAAGCCCATACCACCATGCACTTGCACGCCAGTTGAAGTCACATCTAAAGACAACTCAGTTGACCAACCTTTAACGATAGGCACCAAGAATTCATACGCCGCCTGATTTTGCTTACGCACTTCAGCATCTGCGTGATGATGCGCTTTATCGCTCATCGCAGCGGCCACATACGCCAAGGCACGTGAGCCTTCGATCTGTGCACGCATAGACATCAACATACGACGCACGTCAGGATGATGAATGATGCTCACCGGGCCGGCTGAACCTGCCAGATCACGTGACTGCACGCGATCTTTTGCGTATTGCACGGCTTTTTGATAAGCGCGTTCCGCCACTGCCACACCTTGTATACCAACGCCAAAACGCGCTGCGTTCATCATGATGAACATGTATTCCAAGCCGCGATTTTCTTCCCCAACCAAAGTACCGATTGCACCGCCGTTATCGCCAAATTGCAAGACACAAGTTGGGCTCGCTTTGATACCTAGCTTATGCTCAATCGATACGCAATGTGCATCGTTACGCGCGCCTAGGCTGCCATCTGCATTGACCAGGAATTTTGGTACGATAAACAGGGAAATCCCCTTCACGCCTTCTGGTGCATTTGGCGTACGCGCCAATACTAAGTGCACGATATTTTCCGCCATATCGTGCTCACCATAGGTGATGAAAATCTTAGTACCAAATACTTTGTAAGTGCCATCATCTTGTGGCACAGCACGTGTACGTACCATTGCCAAATCAGAGCCCGCTTGTGGCTCAGTCAGATTCATGGTGCCGGTCCATTTGCCGGAGATCAGGTTTTCGAGATAAGTTGCTTTATCAGCGTCACTACCAGCGGTCAACAAGGCTTCAATCGCACCATCGCTCAACAATGGGCACAATGCAAAAGATAAATTCGCTGAATGCAGCATTTCGATACAAGGAGTTGCCACCAATTTTGGCAAGCCTTGACCACCAAATTCTGTTGGATGCTGCACGCCTTGCCAGCCTGCTTCGGCGAACATTTTAAAGGCTTCTTTAAAGCCTTTTGTGGTGAAGACCTGGCCATCTTTCCAATAGCTTGGTTCTTGATCGCCCGCCCAGTTCAAAGGCGCAATCACTTCACTCGTAAAACGTGCATTTTCTTCGAGTACCGCTTCGACGGTTTCAGGCGTAGCATCTTCGCAGCCAGGCAATCCATTTACTTCAGTCAGGCCAGCCAATTCGTTCATCACGAACAGCATGTCTTTCATTGGCGCTACATAACTCATACAGTCTCCCAATATCTCAATTCATTGTTTTGCTCAGATAACCAAAGGGCGCAGAGAATTCTGATGATTTCTCTACGCCCTCTACGATCGATGATTCTCGTTAGTCGAAAATCACAACATCTAATTGTAGCTAGCGCTTAGCCTAACTCTGCCACCAACTGTGGCACGATCTCAAACAAATCACCAACGATACCGTAATCCGCTACAGAGAAAATCGGTGCTTCTGGATCTTTGTTGATCGCTACGATGGTTTTAGAATCTTTCATACCAGCCAAATGTTGAATCGCGCCAGAGATACCAACCGCAATGTACAAAGTTGGGGCAACGATCTTACCTGTTTGACCGACTTGCCAGTCATTTGGCACGTAGCCTGCGTCAACCGCCGCGCGAGAAGCACCCATCGCTGCACCGAGTTTATCTGCCAATGGTTCCAATACTTTGAATGCTTCTGCAGAACCCATACCACGGCCACCAGAAACGATGACTTTCGCCGCTGTCAATTCTGGACGATCTGACTTCGCAACTTCGCGAGAAACGAATGCAGACTTGCCGCTATCAGCCACTGCAGCAACTGATTCAACCGCTGCCGAACCACCCATTGCAGCTGCATCGAAGCCCGTTGTACGAACGGTGATCACTTTGATGGCGTCAGTCGATTGCACAGTAGCGATTGCGTTACCAGCGTATATAGGACGTTCGAATGTATCAGCAGATTCCACTTTGGTGATTTCTGAGATTTGCGCGACGTCGAGTTTAGCTGCAACGCGTGGCAAAATGTTTTTACCGTAGGCAGTTGCTGGTGCCAAGATGTGGGTGTAGCCAGAAGCGATCGTCATTACTTGTTCCGCGACGTTTTCCGCCAAACCTTCGGCGAAGTAAGCTGCATCTATATGCAAGACTTTGCTAACGCCAGCGATTTGTGCAGCAGCTTGCGCAACAGCGCCAGCATTGTGACCAGCAACCAATACGTGTACGTCACCACCGCATTTTGCAGCGGCAGTAACAGTGTTCAATGTACTTCCTTTCAAGGAAGTATTATCGTGTTCAGCGATGACGAGTGTAGTCATGATGTTTTCCACTTGTTTCCGCAAATTCAAAGATGAATTTGCTTAAAAATTTGATTGAAATGAATTTCGAAAAAGATCGAAAACGAAAAATTAACCAATCACTTTGGCTTCGTTTTTCAACTTACTGACCAGAGTCGCAACGTCAGGAACGATAATACCGGCAGAGCGTTTTGCTGGTTCTGCGACTTTTAAAGTCTTGATGCGAGAAGTCACATCAACGCCCAAATCGGCTGGCTTGACGTTATCCAAAGTTTTCTTCTTCGCCTTCATGATGTTTGGCAAAGTCACGTAACGTGGCTCATTCAAACGCAAGTCAGTCGTGATAATCGCTGGCAAAGTCAGGCTCAAAGTTTCCAAGCCGCCGTCTACTTCACGTGTGACCATTGCTTTGCCATCCGCGACCACAACCTTAGAAGCGAATGTCGCTTGTGGCCAGCCCAACAAGGCAGCCAACATTTGACCTGTTTGATTGCAATCATCATCAATCGCTTGCTTACCCAAGATGATCAATTGTGGTTGTTCTTTGTCAGCCAAAGCTTTCAAAAGCTTCGCAACAGCCAATGGTTGTAACTCTTCGTCAGTTTCAACCAAAATACCGCGATCAGCACCGATTGCCATTGCCGTACGCAGTGTTTCCTGGCATTGCAACACGCCGCAAGAAACCGCGATCACTTCCGTCACCACACCAGCTTCTTTTAAGCGGGTCGCTTCTTCCACTGCGATTTCATCGAATGGGTTCATAGACATCTTGACGTTAGCAACATCAACGCCAGAACCATCGGATTTGACGCGGACTTTAACGTTATAGTCAACCACGCGCTTAACTGGTACTAAGACTTTCATAGTTTTGCCTTTACTGTGCGGTTCTAAGATAAAAATAAATAAGGTAGAAAACGAATATAAAACGAATAAAAATCAAAAAATTCTGTTGCCAGTCTACGCCAAGGGGAAATAATCCTCGCTAATTGACGTAAACGTAAAGTAGATGATTATAGATGTTAACAGGAAACGCGTCTGCATTTTTAGAACGTTCGTTCTTTTTTATGAAAACTGATGAATTCCTCTATGAAATCCTTGCGATTTGATAAAAAAAAACCACAAAAATATTTGTGGTTTTTTAAGACATTGTCGTTCTGAGCTTATTTCAAACACTAAGCAAGCGCCATGTTAAGCAGACATTCTGTTCAAATCGCTTGAGTTATTTGCGTTTCAAGAAATATTCAAATTCATTGCTAACTTCGATATGCGACAACAACTCATTGCCAGTTTGTTTAGAAAAAGCTTTGAAATCACGTACCGAACCGGGATCGGTAGCAATCACGCGCAAGACTTCGCCCGTAATCATTTCGGCTAAAGCTTTTTTTGCTTTTAAGATAGGAAGCGGGCAACTTAATCCACGAGCATCCAGTTCTTTATTGAATTGCATGATTTTACCTGTTACAAGAGTAATAATAGCTTTTGAGAAAACTTTGCACTGCTAAAACTTAATGCGAGCAATTCTACCGGAAATTTTGGAGAATTGTGCAACGCAACAAGCAAAACATGTTTTACTTTTGCTTCCAACCTACATTAACTGTAATAAGAATAATGATTAATGCAAGGGATTACTTGAACACTGACGTTCCCGCTTTCTTCAAGTATTCCCTGATTATTGCCTGACCATCCTATAACGCAGTAAGCAAGGATTCGGCTTACAGTTTCGCGGCCAACCATGCAGGCACCGCCGCCAAAGCTGCTGGCAGGCCTTCTGGATTCGTCCCACCTGCTTGCGCCATGTCTGGACGACCACCACCTTTACCACCGACTTGTTGCGCTACAAAATTCACCAAATCACCTGCTTTAACTTTGGCTGTGCAATCTGCGCTCACACCCGCTGTCAGACTCACTTTGCCATCAATCACAGAGGCCAAAACAACGACCGCTGTCTTCAATTGATCTTTGAGACGTGTAACGGAGTCACGCAAAGCATTGGCATCAGCACCATCCAATGTCGCTACCAAGACTTTCACACCATTGATATCCGTTGCTTGCGACAACATCGCATCGGCTTGATTAGAGGCTAATTTGGATTTCAATGCAGTCACTTCTTTTTCCAATGACTTCATTTGATCTTGCCATTGATTTAAGCGCGCAGCGATATCTTCTGGCTGCACTTTCATCGTTGCTGCAACTTGGCTGATACGGGCATCCATCTCTTGTACCAGACTGAATGCACCTTCGCCAGTCACAGCTTCAACGCGACGAATACCAGCCGCAATACCGCCCTCGCCGACGATTTTAAACAAACCGATATCGCCAGTACGATGGACATGGACACCACCGCACAACTCGCGGGAAGTGCCAATGTCTAAGACACGCACTTCATCACCATATTTTTCACCAAACAGCGCCATCGCACCATGTTTGACCGCATCATCGAACGACATCAATTGCGCCTGCGTCGCAACGTTAGACAAAATTTCACGATTAACGATTACTTCGACTTGACGAATTTCTTCTGCAGTCATCGGTGCATTGTGACTAAAATCGAAACGCGTTTTTTCCGCATCGACCAAAGAACCTTTTTGTGCAACGTGCGCGCCGAGAACTTCGCGCAAAGCTTTGTGCATCAAATGGGTTGCGGAGTGGTTGCGTATCGTATGGCTACGCAAAACTTTGTCGACTTGGGCGCTGACGGCATCACCAACAGCCAAACTACCAGCGGTCAACACACCATGATGACCGAACACATCCGCTTGAATTTTCTGTGTATCTGCAACATCAAAAGACACACCATTCGCCGCTTGCAAAACACCCGCATCGCCACATTGACCACCAGATTCAGCATAGAACGGTGTCACATCCAACACTACAATCGCTGGCTGACCCGCTTCAATTTTTTGCACTGCTGCGCCATCTACATATAAGGCGATCACTTTACTGTCATAGCTTAACTGCTCGTAACCGACGAACTTCGATTTCTCGCCGCTATACTCAATCGCGGTATTCATTTTGAACTTACCAGCGGCGCGTGCCATTTGCTTTTGATTCGCCATCGCTGCATCAAAACCAGCTTCGTCCAATACTACGCTACGTTCGCGGCAAATATCGGCCGTTAAATCTAATGGAAAACCATACGTGTCGTACAAAGTAAAGGCAGTATTGCCATCCAGATTTTTACTATCTTTAGCAAGCGCTGCTTCCAGAATCTTCATACCGTGTTCCAGTGTTTCACCGAAACGCTCTTCTTCTTGCTTCAAAACTTGTGCAACGCGCTCACCGGCTTCGGCCAACTCTGGATAAGCGACACCCATTTCCTTCACTAGATCAGCTACCAGCTTAAAGAAGAATGGTTTAGTCTGACCGAGTTTATGACCATGACGCAAAGCGCGACGTGTGATGCGGCGCAATACGTATCCGCGGCCTTCATTGCCCGGAATAATGCCATCGACAATCAGGAAGCCTGCGCAACGGATATGGTCGGCGATAACTTTGAGGGAATTGTTATTCAAATCCGCACAGCCAGTTTCGCGTGCAGCGGCTTTAATCAAAGCCTGGAAAGTATCGATTTCATAGTTGGAATGTACGTGTTGCAAAACAGCCGCAATACGCTCTAAGCCCATGCCGGTATCGACGCAAGGTTTTGGCAATGGATGCAAAACACCTTGTTCGTCTTTATTGAATTGCATGAAGACCAAGTTCCATACTTCAATAAAGCGGTCGCCATTTTCGTCAGGCGAACCTGGAGGGCCACCAAAAATTTCAGCGCCGTGATCATAGAAAATTTCGCTACAAGGGCCGCAAGGGCCGGTATCTGCCATCTGCCAGAAATTATCCGAGGCGTAACGTGCGCCTTTGTTGTCACCGATACGGATAATGCGCTCTGCCGGGACGCCGATTTCATCTTTCCAGATGTTGTAGGCTTCGTCATCTTCTTGATAAACAGTGACAGTCAACTTTTCTTTTGGCAAACCGTAAGTGACCGTCAGCAATTCCCAAGCGTAGTTAATCGCATCGCGCTTGAAATAGTCACCAAACGAAAAATTACCCAACATTTCGAAGAAAGTGTGGTGACGCGCTGTATAGCCTACATTTTCCAAATCATTATGCTTACCACCTGCGCGCACACTGCGTTGTGCAGTCGTTGCGCGCGTATAGCTACGCTTATCTTGGCCCAAAAACACGTCTTTAAACTGCACCATACCTGAGTTAGTAAACAACAAAGTTGGATCATTACCCGGAATTAGGCTAGAAGAACGGACGATGCTATGTCCTTTAGATTCAAAGAATTTGAGGAATTTTTCGCGAATTTCTGACGAGTTCATAGTTTATATAGAGGCAAAGGCCATGCAAAAAGTGAATTTAACCTTTGATTATACGTGAAGACGCAGGCATTTTTATCACGACAACAAAAAACCCGCCTAGTGCGCACACTCCAGCGGGTTTCGACTATTTTCACAAAGACGGCCTACAAGCATTTCAAAATTAGCCGGCAAAGATTAATCACAACAAACCGCTTCAAGTTTTATAAAAATCTGAAGCGATTGTTAAACGATTATTGGGCGCTTCTTAGGTTGTGTTTTTTATTATAAATTTTTCTGCTTGCACGGTTTTGCTCTGCTTGCAGTTTCGCGCGTTCGGCATCGGTCACCACGCCATCCGCTTTGGCGGCTTTCTTGTCGGCTTGAATCTTCGCTTCGCGCATTTCTAAGTGCGCAGTTTCTCTTACCGTTAACTCCCCAGACCGCACCCCATCTGCAATGCGTTTTTGTTGTGCGACCTGACGTTTTCCAATATGAGGTGTAGCCGTAGTTTGCGCAAATGCAGGGATAGTCAGTGCTGTTGCAAGCAACAATACTATGCTGTTTGTCATTTTCATGTTCATTCCTTTTTCATCAAAAAATTAAGTACCGAGGAGCGTTATCATCACTAGTTACGGGTGTCAGCGCTTTGCTGATGAAAACTATAACGCGACTTGTTAGAAAATGATGACCCATTTTTTGTAAGGAAAGTAAGCATTTGTAAGTTCTGTAAAATGCCCTTAAATGCATTCAACAAAATCAGCTCCAATCAAGTCTATACGGTCGGTGCAAAAACCATCAACACCCCAAGACATGATTTCTCGCCCTCGCTCAGGGCTATTCACCGTATAACAAAACAAGCCATATCCGGCTGTTTTAATCTCTTTTGCCCATGCCAGAGTTAATTTTTTTTGATTCGTATGTAAAGCAACAGCTTCTAATTTACGTAAAGAATCCAACCAGTCAGGTTCATAATCATCTAATAGATAGCCACGAGCGATTTCAGGTGCAGCCAGTTTTGCCGACATCAAAGCGTCGAATGAAAAGGATGAAAACAAAGGTGGCTTTGCTGCAGCACCGCCTGCCAGCAATAGTTTTTGTGTCAAGCTAGCGACCACGCTGCCAGTTTCCTTTTCAAATCCTGGCGCAGGCTTAATCTCTACATTCATCCATATTTGATTAGCCTGACAAAATAAGAATATGGCTTCGTAACTAGGGATACGTACTTGCGCGAAGCGAGGATCAAACCAGGAGCCTGCATCCATTTGAAATAACTCATTTGCTAAAGTCGTTGCCACTGAACCAGATCCAGCGACTGTTCTACCAAAATCAGGATCGTGCATTAGCACAGGAACACCATCTTTTGATAGCATCACATCAAACTCCACAGCATGGAAACCATAATCTAAGCCACATTGCATTGCGGCCAGTGTATTCTCCGGTGCAAGGCTACCACCACCACGATGAGCAACAATTTTAGGATATGACCACATCAGGCACCTCTTTAAAATATTGGTTAAAAAGAAAACAGAATATATGCAAAACTCTACACCACATAAGACAGCGCTTGGGCACATTCGTGTATTGGATCTGACACGTGTTTTGGCTGGCCCTTGGTGCTCCCAAAATCTGGCAGATTTAGGGGCAGATGTCATCAAAGTCGAACGCCCGCTAAATGGCGACGATACGCGCAGTTGGGGGCCGCCTTACTTACGTGATAGCGAAGGCAAAGATACAAGCGAAGCGGCTTACTATCTGTGTGCAAATCGTGGAAAACGGGCTATTACTGTGGATCTTTCCAAGCCACAAGGGCAAGAAATTATTCGCAAGTTAGCGATGCAATCTGACGTAGTCATAGAAAACTATAAAGTTGGCCAACTTAAAAAATACAATCTGGACTATGAATCACTGAAGCAAATGAAGCCTGATCTGGTGTACTGCGCAATTACAGGCTTCGGGCAGGACGGCCCCTACGCCCATCGTGCAGGCTACGATTTCATCATTCAAGGGATGGGCGGCTTAATGTCACTCACTGGCGAACGTGATGATCTTGCGGGAGGCGGCCCGCAAAAAGCAGGCGTCGCCATTACCGATTTAATGACAGGAATGTATGCAACGATTGCCATCTTAGCTGCACTCACACACAGAGATAAAACTGGTGAAGGTCAATTCATCGACATGGCATTACTGGATGTTCAGGTTGCCATGTTAGCCAATATGGGATCCAATTATCTGACTAGTGGTAGTACACCGAAACGCTGGGGTAATGCACATCCAAATATTGTGCCCTACCAAAGTTTTGCAACTTCAGACAGCCATATCATTGTCGCCGCGGGAAACGATACCCAGTATCGCAAATTTGTGGAAATTGGTGGCGAACCTACACTAGCGGACGATCCTCGTTTTATCAGCAACCCATTGCGAGTACAACATCGTGATGTTTTGGTTCCATTATTGAAAGATATGGTCAAACGTCGATCAAAAAAGGAATGGATAACCGCATTAGAAGCAGCTGGCGTACCTTGCGGTCCGATTAATGACCTAGCTGAAGTTTTTCAAGATCCGCAAGTACAGGCTCGCGGAATGCAAATACAAATGCCGCATCCAACAGCTGGAAAGCTTGCCTTGGTTGCCAATCCCATGAAATTATCCAAAACGCCTGTTCGATACGAGCAAGCGCCTCCTATACTCAGTCAACATACAGAACAGTGCTTACGTGAACTGCTACAATTTGACGATGAAAAAATTGCCATGCTGAAGAGCCAAGGGATCATTTAAATGCCCTCAGAGTAGCAAAACACAGTACCACGCAAATTCGCCTAAGGATAAGGCACCAATAAGGGTCAACTAAGCGCAAAGCGAGCGCGTTATGGCGCTATCTCGTCGATTTGTTGGCTTGTTTTAATACGCAAATGTTGTGTAATGAATTGATTCCAGACAGATCTCTTAATGACTCAATTTTATGGAAGTATCATGCAAAAAATTGCCCTTATTGCTGTTGTTCTGACACTGACACAACTGACTGGATGCGTAGTGCATCGCTATCGTTCCGAGCCGGTGCGTGATTACAATTCAGCATATAACACTGAATACCCTCGACAATATCAAGAACAATATACAACCAGATATTCAAGTCAACATGGTGAACAATACTCATCAAGTTATCAAGAAAGCCCAACCGAAGTAGCGCAAATTGTGGATATTCGGAATATCAGCGAAGTGCGTGAAAGCAGCGGCGGAGGTGCCGTCGTTGGCGCGATTTTGGGCGGAATTATCGGCAACCAAATTGGACGAGGCAACGATCATTCGTCTTATCGCGGACGTGGCTATAGTCGTTACCGTAGCAGAGGTCACGACAATGATGGCGGGCGCGCAGTTGCCACTGTCGGTGGTGCAATTATTGGCGGTGTGATTGGCAATGAGCTGGATCGCGGTACAAGTGAGCAGCGTACGCGTACAGAAATCACCATCAGAATGAGTAATGGTCAGACCCATGCAGTATTGATGAGTAATCCTGGCCAATTCCGTATCGGTGATCGCGTCAGGGTTAGTTACCGAAGTGGACGTTGGTTAATTGTGTAGTTGAGACTCTTTACAATAGATTGAGAAACGATTTAGATCAATGTTAAAAGAAAAAGGCGCAGTGTGAAAATCACACTGCGCCTTTTTTATCAGAAACGAAATCTCATCAATCCACTTCGCTCTTCAGTTTCAACACGGCATTGAGAAAAAGACTTGCCACCTCCTTGCAACCTACTAATGGCAAGTTTTAAGCCTCATCTAACCACAACTTACTTAGCTGCCGCTTTCTTTGCTGCACCAACAAAATCACCTGCATAGTAATGTGCGATGCTTTCTGGTTTGATAAATTGACGAATCGCTGTATTGACTTGATCTAAGGTCAATGCGGCGATTTTCGCATCCAATTCTGCATCAAAGGCCATACTGCGGCCTAAGAATAATTGACTACGCAATGCACCAGCTAATGCAGGATCTTGCGCACGACGCAAAGCATAAGTCTGTGCCAGAGCTTGTTTTGCGTCGGCCAATTCTGTTGCTGTGATGCCGTCTTTTACAAACAAGCTCAACTCTTCTTTGATCGCGTTTTGCAAACGCTCTAAGTTTTGCGGTGCGAACATCGCATACAAAGCCAAACTTGCTGTTTTATCTAAAGCAGGTACAGAAACACCACTACCTACGCCATAGCTAATACCCTCTTTCTGACGAATACGACCGAACAAGCGAGACTTGATACCACCGCCCAAGACATTGTCAGCAACCAATAAAGCAGGATATTCTGGCGCCTGATCATTTAATGCAAACGGCAAATCTGCCAAATAAAAAGCGTTCGCTTTATCTGGTGTTTCCAATTTAACAGAAGCCGTCGCAGCTGCCACTGGCAAACTTGGGGCACGTGTGAATTTTGCTGGACTATTCCAATCACCAATGATGTTCGCCAATTTGGCTTTCACTGCTGGCGCATCAAAGTCACCAACTAAAGTAAATTCTGCAGCACTTGCGCCATAGAAGTTCTTGTAGAAGTCTTTCGCAGCATCCAATTTAATCGCACTATATTCAGCGATGCCGTCATCAATCGAGGCTGCATAACGAATATCACCTTTTTTATACGGTGCGTTTTTCTTGACTTTCATCGCTTCAGACGCTGCCGTTTGTGGCTCGCTACGTGAGCTTTCGAGTGCAGACAAGTTCTCTTTCACCAGCAATTCAAATTCGGTTTGTGGGAATGTTGGCGCGCGCAATACGTCGCGCATAATGTCTAACAATGCGGGCAAATTGGCGCGCACAGTTTCAAAACTGACCGCTACATTTTGACCAGCACCAGAAATAGATAACTTAGCCTTCAACTCACCTAATTTGGTATCCAATTCCGCACGTGTAAACTTGCTAGAACCACGCATCAACATATCAGCAGCGATATCTGAGGCAACGACTTTGCCAAAGAGTGAAGTTTCATCACCCAAATGCAAATTCAAGCGACCACTCACAGTTTCACCGCGTGTCTTTTTACTCAACAACGCAACTTTCGCACCATTTGCCAAATTGAATTTTTCAGTACGCTTGTCAATATTTGCTGGTGTTGCATCAAAAGTTTCACCAGCAGCGACTTTCGCGCGGCCTTTATAGCCATCGACTAATTTAGCGACATCAGGCGTATCAGGAACTTCGGCGCGATCTGGTGTTGCGACTGGAATGAACTGACCAAAACTACGGTTATCTTGTTTGAAGTAATTCTTCGCAACACGATTGACATCCGCCAAAGTTAAGGCATCAATACGATCGCGCTGAATGAAGAATAAACGCCAATCGCCCATCGCGATAGACTCAGACATACTCACACACAAGCGTTGCGGATCGTTAATCGTCTTTTCTAAATCGTTGAGCAAAGTCGTTTTGGCACGCTTTAATTCCGCTTCGGTGACTGGATTCTTTTCCAGACCTTCCACTGTATCGATCAAAGTTTTTTTCGCAGCATCGACGCTTTGGTCCTTGCTCAACATCGTCATATACATAGAATATCCAGGCTCAGCCAATTGGAACACGATGTTACCAACCCCGACTGCTTGCTTGGATTCGACCAATTGTTTATGCAGGCGCCCGTTTGGCGCAGATCCCAAAATATCACCCAAAGCCGACAACGCTGCTGCGTCAGCATGGCTACCTGGTGCTGTTGGATACAACACTGCTGCCATCTGTTGATCCGTCACGCGACGGACAGTCACTTCACGTACACCATCACGCGCTTGTTCACGTGTCCAGGTTTTCTCTAATTGACGACCAGGTTTTGCAATACCGCCAAAGGTCTTTTCAATCAATGCTAGTGTTTTTGCGGTATCAAATTTACCGGCTACCATCAAGACAGCATTATCTGGTTGATAGAACTTGCGATAAAAGCCTTGCAGATTTTCAATCTTCACACCTTCCACGTCGGCACGTGCGCCAATCGTGTTGTTACCATAGTTGTGCCAGTCGAAAGTTACTGCGGCTAATTGTTTCCATAACACGCGGAATGGATTGTTTTCGCCAATTTCCATCTCATTTCGCACTACTGAGAATTCTGTATCCAGATCGCTACGCGCAATTTTGGAATTGATCATACGATCTGCTTCCATGCTCAAAGCCCATTGCAAATTATCTTCGCTAGCGGGGAAAGTTTCGTAGTAATTTGTACGATCATAGAAAGTCGTACCATTAAATTGCATACCGCGCTTACTTAATTGATCCATTAAGTTGCCGCTAGTTTTCGTACCTTTAAACAGTAAATGCTCCAACAAATGCGCCATCCCTGTCTCACCATAACTTTCATGACGTGAACCAACCATGTAGGTGACGTTGACCGTCGTGGTAGGCTTAGATGCATCGGGAGCGAGCAAAACCCGCAAGCCATTGGCTAAACGGTATTCGGTAATACCTTCAACAGAAGTGTAAACGGCAGCAGGTGCTGCCTTAGCAGCTTTTGCAGCCTTTGCCGCAGGTGCTTTCGCATCTTGCGCAACAGCGGGTATAACGACAGAGGCAGAACTAAATGCTAACGCAAAGGCGAGACAGATTGGTTTCAGTTTCATAGTGTTCCCATTTGAAAGAGATAGCGAAGCAACAAAAAAGATTCCTGAAGATTATTTCATTGCACTAAATCAAGTATTAATATTCTTATCGTTAATTTAATAAAACGATATCATCAGCATATCAAAAATGACATGCAATTAGGTGGTTTCTGATCAAAATAGTTTAAACGAGGATGAAGTACGCGAAATGTGTGATGAGTTTCAATCGCAGACTTTTCCATATATAACAGCAAAACTTCATCTCACATTTTTTTCATGTATCAATAAGATTATTTACATGAGATCAATTTCAATCTGACAGCTTGCGGCTAAAATGCACAGTCTCGTGACAACGCATGAGATGAACGAGCAAGAACACCCACTGGAGAAATAATGAAAATTAAAAATTTTGTTTTAAACGCAGCCGTCGTTGCCCTTGCAAGTATCGGCATGAATTCGCAGGCTTTGGCCGATGGTCGTGGTTTCACCGTCGAAGATTTAGTGAAGATGGATCGCGTTGTGAGTCCGGTCGTATCACCTGACGGCAAACACGTCGTGTATGCACAACGCACCACGGATTTGGAGAAAAACCGTGGTCGCTGGGATCTCTGGCTGCTAAGCTTGACCGATCCAAAGCCAACACCGAAAAAACTCACCAACGTTGCGAACAACAACGAAGGTAATAACTCCGGCCCACAATGGTCAGCCAAAGGCGATGCGATCTATTTCGTATCCAGCCGTTCTGGTAGTGGACAAGTATGGCGTTTAGCTATCGCTGGCGGCGAGGCACAAAAAGTCACTGATTTACCGCTCGATATCGAAAGTTTCAAAGTCGCGCCTACGGAAAACCAAATCGCCATGGCGATTGAAGTTTTTCGCGATTGTCCAGACTTAATCTGCACAAAAGACCGTTTAGAGGCCAAAGCAAAAAATCAGGCCAGCGGTAAAATTCATGACAAACTTTTTATTCGTCACTGGGACACCTGGGCTGATGGTCGCCGTAATGTATTGTTCTCAGCTGAGCTCAACAATCAACATATTGCCAGCAAAGCACCAGTGAATTTGTCTGGCACTTTAGAAGCCGATGTCCACTCCAAACCGGACGGCGATCAAGAAGATTATGCATTTACGCCAGATGGTAAGCATCTCGTGTTTTCAGCACGTATCGCCGGAAAGACCGAGCCTTGGTCAACGAACTTTGATTTATTCAAAGTGTCCGCAACTGGCGGCACTGCACCACAAAATTTGACTGCTGACAATCCAGCATGGGATGCAAAGCCAGCGTTTTCACCAGACGGCAATACCCTGGCATATTTGGCGATGAAGCGTCCCGGCTTCGAAGCGGACCGCTTCCAGATTATGTTAATGGATCTCAGAACTGGCAAGAAGCGCGCCTTGGCAGAAAGCTGGGATCGCTCTGCCAGCAATTTAACTTGGTCCGAAGATGGCAAAACCTTGTACACCAGTGCTTTTGACATTGGTCAATTGCGCTTGTTTTCAATTGATGCGACTAATGGCAAAGTCAAGGCACTCTCAGACCAAGGCTCGGTCGCTGGTTATGACGTACGCGCGAATACAGCAGTCATCGCTAAGACGGATCTGGCTTCAGGCGCACAACTCTACAAATCTGCATTGCCACAAAACGCTTGGACACAAATCACCGAGGTCAACAAGCAAGCATTAGCAGATGTGCGCTTTGGCGAATACGAGCAGTTTAGTTACGCCGGTGCCAAAGGCGAAAAAGTCTATGGCTATGTGATGAAACCGTGGAATGCAAAAGCGGGACAAAAATATCCAATCGCATTCATCGTTCATGGCGGTCCGCAAAGTAGTTTTGCGAACAACTGGAGCTATCGTTGGAATCCACAAACTTATGCAGGTGCAGGCTACGCGGTCGTGTTTATTGATTTCCATGGTTCGCTCGGCTACGGTCAACAATTTACGGATTCCATCAGCCAAGATTGGGGTGGCAAACCTTTGGTCGATTTAAAACTTGGCATGGCGGCCGCTGCAAAGAAGTTTGCTTGGTTGGATAGCAGTAAGGCCTGTGCCTTGGGCGCATCCTACGGTGGATTCATGATGAACTGGATTGCTGGCAATTGGAGTGACGGCTTTAAGTGCATCGTCAATCACGCGGGTATTTTTGACAGTCGTTCTATGTATTACACCACGGAAGAATTATGGTTCACTGAATGGGAAAATGGTGGCACGTATTATGATGTGCCGGCGAAACATGAAAAACATAATCCGTCCGCGCATGTATTGAAATGGAAAACGCCAATGTTAGTGACACAAGGTGAACTCGATTTCCGTGTTCCTAGCGCACAATCATTCGCCGCATTCACAGCCTTACAACGCCGCGGAATAGACAGTCAGTTACTAACCTTCCCAGATGAAAATCATCATATCTTAAAACCTGCAAACTCATTGTTGTGGCATCACACGGTACTAAATTGGATGAATAAGCATTTGCAAAAATAAGTGCTAACTAAACCAGATCTTACCGTGATCTAGATTAAAACGAAGTCACAAAAAAATAAAAAGGAAGCTGCTCAAAACAGTTTCCTTTTTTATTTTGTATTTCGCATTAAAAAAATAATTCGTAAGAATTGTGTCAGCCGCTGGCAACAAATTTCACCTAAATAATTTTTTTGTCCTACACTGAAAACCAGTTGATAGTCTTCGGTTTTTATTCTGACATTTCTTATGGACAGGAATTTTATGAAACAGTTGATACGTTCTTTGACAATGGCCGCTGCACTATCAAGCATCAGTCTCCCTGCATGGTCTGAACTAGTCATTGTGGTGAATCCGCTCAATGACATTAAGAGCATGACCCCATCACAAGTCGCGCAATATTTCTTAGGCGGTTCTGTCCAATTTACACCTTTAGAACAAGCAAACGGATCGCCAATCCGCTTAGAGTTCTATAAAAAAGTCTTAGAAAAAGAACCTCCACAAGTACAAGCAATTTGGGCACGTATTGTGTTCACTGGTAAGGGAAAACCTCCAAGAGAATTAAAAAGTAGTGAAGACATAAAAAAAGCTATTCGCGAAAATGTGAACGCGATCGGGTATATAGAAAAAGCCGCAGTGGATGATAGCGTCAAAGTCCTTATCTCAATACCTTGAATAGCAAGATAGGCTTTCACTTCTTGGAGATTACAAAATGAAAAAATCACTACTCGCACTCACGCTGTTCTTGCTCACGCCGACTTTCGCCAATGCGATCGATTTAAGTGAAGATGGCTCACTTAAGTTAACTGGCTTCTATAATATTACCGGAGCTAAGGTACTCAGCGGGTCTGCCCTTGGCAAAAGTACACCGTGGACTTACCAACAATGGCAGTGCCCCTGTTCCATGCAGGCTTGGGAATATGCGGGAGTCTATGAAAAAAGTAAGGGCTTCCAATTTGACCAAGAATCGCTGCTAGGCATACAAATAAAAAAGGACTTTAGCCCAACTTTTTCTGCCACTACCCAAATCATTAGTCGCGCTAACAATCCCAATAAGGGGTCCCGCCCGACTGTTGATTGGTTATATGCGACTTGGACACCAAAGCAAGACTCTCCTTGGACTTTTCAAGCTGGCAAAATGCGCATCCCTTTGTACTACTACAGTGACTATCTGTATATAGGCTACGCCTATCCATGGGTGCGTCCGGCACCTGACGTTTACGGTTGGCCTATCTACGCATATAACGGTGCGAATCTCAGCTACCGTATGCAGTTAGGGCAATCTGAATGGGCATCGACCATCTCAGCCTGGACGGGTGGCTATACCCAGAAAAATAATGCTTACGATACCTTAATTTATTACACGACTCCGACCCATGAATCTTGGAAAAAAATTCTAGGCGTTTCGGTTGCAGCCAATAATGGCATCGTTGATGTACGTGCAATGTATATGCGCTACAAAGATACTTTATGGCAGGATCAAGTCGGCGGTGGCAAGCTGTATCTTGTGAATAATCAATCCACTCAAATTATGGGTGTGTCTGCCAATATGGATTACAAAAACTGGTTGATTAAAGCCGAAGTTGATCGCTATCAGCAGGTGGATGCATCAAAAGGATTAAATAATATTTACAAATACGCTTTAGTCGGTGTTGGCTACCAATTTGGTAGTTGGACGCCCATGTACACCTATTCACAATACACCACGGTGAATGAACCAACAGAAGGAAGAAAAACACAGTATTTATCTTTGCGTTGGGATTTCCGCCAAGATACGGCATTAAAAATTCAGTACGACATTTCTAAAGATAAGTCACATTATCCTTATCCTTTTTTTGGCGATTCAAAATTGTTTTCGGTTTCTTTGCAAGGCATTTTCTAAAATAGGCGTGAGAAGAGTTCTGTTCTCAGATAAAAACTCAGATCCAGACATCGCTTTGTGTTTGGATCTGAACTGTTCGACACTATTTTATTAGCGCGTAAATTTTCTAAATGACTGTTTGCTGAGTCGCTTGAAGTGCCAAACGGTCAGCATGTTGATTTCTAGCTCTAGGTATCCACTTCAACTGCAAATCAGGTATCTGCGACATCAACTCATTTGCTTGCTGGCGTAACTCACTAAGACCCTGTGCATATTTTTGTGATCCTGATTGAAGATCATCAATCACCACCCGGCTGTCACCAAACACGATCATCGAGTTTAACTGCTGCTTCAGAGCCAGTTCCAATAAAGCAATCAAGGCGTGATATTCAGCGTAACTACTATTGCCATAGCCAATCGAACGGCTGATTTCCCAACGCTGCCCATCAGGTGACTGAAGCAATGCGCCAATACTACAACTTCCAGGATTAGGCCGTGCTGAACCGTCAAACCATCCACACCACACAGAATCGGGAATTTTATTGCAAGCCAACTTAATCGCGTATTTATCTTCTGCCTGACGTTTTTTCTTCAGTTTGATCTCTGCCAGCTTTGCAAAGTGCTGACGACGCTCTTGCAACAAATTGAGCAGACCTGACTGCCCTGCAGTCGCTGTCAAGATTTGCTCCAATGCGATCGACAAAGTCAGCCCCTGACTGTGCGCTAAACGACGACTTGCTACTAGCTCTCGATGAAAAGCTAACATTTTCATCGTTTCAAAATCTCTATGCATATTGCACCTCTGATTTGGGGATCAGTGAACTTGCCCACCTGTCTTCCCAAGAAAAACACAGCTTATCAAGAATTTTTTGAAAATTGTTGTATGTACGAAGCAAATTCGCAGACACAAATCACGCCAACACTATTCCTATGATAATCTTCGACCAGCATAGACAGGAAGCACGGACGCAGCAGAAACGCTAGGTCTAAATTCTCTGTTTGTTCTGAGCGACTGTTTTCCATGACCTAGTTCACGGATTACTTTTGGTCAAAGCAATGATGGCTGACAATCTCGTTCTCTCAGATCAGTTTTTTTGCACGTACATTAAACGCGATGAATAATTCAGATTCTCGTCTAACCTCAATACAGCTTACTATTTTTTCGCGATCAACATCACCATGATCAACTTTACTATCCTATCTAAGGATACACATCACGTCACTTCACGTTGATCGCTGCGCTTATGTCTCTCGTTCCACTTCGTCTACATCCAACAATCCAATCCTGGTTCACAAGTGCATGGTCCAACCCTAGTCGTCCAGTGTGGGCATGGTGGACATTGTTACTGTTATTAATTGGCATTGAAGCGTTTGGTCATGATCAAATAAAAACAGCACAAATGCTGACGCTAGCACTTCCTTTTTTATTGATCTTATTATTGCCAATCGCAAACAAGCGCTATTTTCAGCTACGTAAACTGATCGTTTGCACGGCACTCGTCAGCTTCGTTATGGATAGCGTTTTAAGGCACTTTATCAGCGAAGCCTATCAAGCCGCACCCGATAGCTCCATGGTCCTCAGCGCTGTCGCAAATACAAGCTTGCTCGAATCCACCGAATTTATCGCTAGTTACGCAACGCCTATCATTCACCTGCTATTCATTAGCGCCTTCACCATCGGCTTAGTGATTATATTAATCAATGCAGCCAGCGCGTCTCAAGAAAATGCCGAGCAATTTCAGATGAAAACATTTTGGCTGAAGGCGCTTTTGGTATTGGCTATATTGCTTTGCGCAATTGGATATGCAAGCAAACCATGGCGTAAGCTTCACCCTTTGTTTTTTTGGCCCAGAATTTCACTCGTTGCAATCGAATTGAGAACAAGCTGGCATGACTTACGGGCTCAACGCCAACAACAACTGAAGTTCGCACAATCACTACAACCAATCGTAGATAATAGTGAATCATCCACTGTCGTTCTGATTTTGTCAGACAGCCTCAATCGAGACAATATGTCGACACATGGATATCATCGCCCGACTTCGCCGCGTTTGCTTGAATTAACAAAACGAATGCCAGAACACTTAATCAATTTTCGCTATGCATGGTCGGTTGAAGCGGCGACTCTGGCTTCCTTAGAAAGTTTCTTTTACCTCGACACGCCAAGTGCAAAACCCGTTCATTTGTTAGCCCTCGCTAAAGCCGCTGGCTACCACATCACCTGGATCAGCAATCACGATGGTCAGGCGATAGAACAAGAGCATGCGCGTTTTGCCGATCATCTAGAAATGCTTAACAACATTCCAGGACGAGATAGTCATTCTTCAGACAGCAGCACACATCAACCGCTTAGTGCCGCATTAGCACGACCTGTTCAACGTAAGCTGATCGTGGTTCATATGTTGGGAGCACACCCACAATATAAAATGCGTTACCCGGAAAATGCTAACGCTTTTGCCGACGTAACAGACAAAGTGACACGCGATTTAGAAAAGCAGGGGCGCTCCAATTGGTTGATAGAGAAGCGCAATGAATATGATGCAGCGATACTGAACCACGACACCCAAGTTGTAAAGACTTTGGAGCTCACCCAACAAGCGCTTTCAGAAACTCAACGAGGAGTTTGGATTTTTGTCTCAGACCATGGGCAAGAAGTAGGCCATTCCCGCAATCACGCTGGACATAGTGCGAGCACACCGGCTGGTTTTCGTATTCCTGCATTTATTTGGAATAAACATCCGCCAGCGCAAGCAAATCCCGCATTTGCGCAGCGTCCCTTCCGACTAGATTGGCTAGGTTGGACCATGCTGTCACTGATGGATATCCGATGGAATGGCCAACAAACCAGCAAAGACATCCTGAGTCAGGAATATCAATTTAAAAACCCCAAGCTCGGTATACCTATACAGACTTTTCGCAATTAATTTTGGTTTCTGATAGCAAAGATTGAGCACTTCGCTGCTCCAATCAGGCTTTCAGCCCGTATTTCACTTCGTGCCAAACTGAATTAAAAACCACATTTCTATATAGTCAAACTGCATATAAGCAAATAAATACTAAGTAGTTGGTTATAAAGTAAGCTGCACTTATCATGCATGCTACTTTGTTTGAGGCTCTATGACACTTACTTATATCATCTCTGGATTTGCAGTCGGTACCTTGGTTGGATTAACCGGGGTAGGTGGCGGCTCGTTGATGACGCCTTTGCTAACCTTATTATTTGGGGTATCTCCCGCAGTAGCAGTAGGCACCGATTTGGCATTCGCATCGATCACCAAAGCGACCGGCACTTTCACCCACCGCTTACGTGGATCTGTTGAATGGCATGTCGTACGATTATTGTGCTATGGCGCACTACCAGCAGCTTTAATATCGACCTTAGCACTCAAATATTTTGGCGGTTTAAGTGCAGAGCTAGGTCAACTAATTCGTTACTCAATTGCAGGGTCTGTATTTCTCACAGTCATCGCGATTTTGTATCGCAGCAAATTAATCGCCTGGATAAACGCGCACCCAGAGCGTCAGTTACATGGAAAAAAATTGGCGACGGCGACCATTATTGCAGGCGCAATTTTAGGCGTTCTGGTCACGATCTCCTCAATTGGCGCTGGCGCTATCGGCGCTACCATTCTCGTTTTACTCTATCCGAAAATGCCAGCAGCACATGTGGCTGGCACGGATATCGCCTATGCAGTTCCACTTACCGCCATTGCTGCCATTGGTCACTGGTGGTTAGGATCCATTAACTGGGAACTTTTGGGTTCCTTGTTACTTGGTTCAGTACCAGGCATCACGCTCGGCTCACTTGCTGCCAAAGCTGTTCCAGAAAAATTATTGCGCGGCATATTGGCAACGACACTAACCTTAGTTGCCTGCAAATTAGTCTTATAAATTAGTAGTCATCTAGGTATTCATTAATAAGTCCCTCACCACATTGATAATGTCGAGACCAGACTATCTGGTAAGACGTTTTAAATAGGAAGTTTGAAGATGTATCGTTACGACCAACATGACCATTTGATTATTCAAGAACGCGTCGCCCAATTTCGCGATCAGGTAAGCCGTCGCATTACTAATGAACTGACGGAAGATGAATTCCGAATCTTGCGTTTGCAAAATGGTTTATACATGCAGCGTCACGCTTACATGTTGCGCGTGGCTGTGCCTTACGGTTTGCTGTCATCAACGCAAATGCGCAAGTTCGCTTTTATCGCGCGCAAATATGATCGTGGCTATGGCCATTTCACGACACGTCAAAACATCCAATACAACTGGATTAATCTGGAAGACACGCCAGATATTTTGGCGGAGTTGGCGAGCGTAGAAATGCACGCAATTCAAACTTCAGGCAATTGCATGCGCAATATCACTTCGGATGAATTTGCTGGCGTGGCTGCGGATGAAATTATTGATCCTCGTCCTTATGCTGAAATCTTGCGTCAATGGACGACCTTTCATCCAGAGTTTGCCTATTTACCGCGTAAATTTAAGATCGCCATCAATGGAGCGAAAGAAGACCGCGCAGCAATTGCGGTGCACGATATCGGCTTAACGGTCGTACATAACGAGGCTGGTGAAGTTGGCTTTAAAGTCATGGTCGGCGGTGGCATGGGTCGCACGCCAATTTTAGGTAGCGTGATTCGTGAATTCCTGCCATGGCAGCACGTCATGACTTATCTCGAAGCGATCTTGCGTATTTATAACCAGTTTGGCCGTCGCGACAATATTTACAAAGCGCGTATCAAAATTTTAGTCAAAGCAATCGGTGCCGAAGAATTCGCACGTCAAGTTGAAGAAGAATGGCAAGACATTAAAGATGGTCCAGGTACTTTGACAGAAGCCGAGTTGCAACGTGTTGCCGCCTATTTCACAGCGCCCGCCTACGCCAATTTGCCTGCAAGCGATAGCAATTTTGTGCATTTACAACAAGAAAATAAGGCATTTTCTAATTGGGTGAAGCGGAATGTCAAACCGCACAAACAAGCAGGTTACAATGCAGTTTTGTTATCACTTAAAAAACCTGGCGTGCCACCAGGCGATGCGAGTGCGGATCAAATGGATTTCATCGCGGACTTGGCTGATCGCTATAGCTTTGGCGAAATTCGTGTGACACATGAACAAAATCTGGTACTGGCCGATGTCGAACAAAGTAAGTTGTTCGATCTATGGAAAGAAGCCAAAGCACACGGTCTGGCAACACCAAATATTGGTTTATTGACCGATATGATTTGCTGCCCTGGCGGTGATTTTTGTGCATTGGCAAATGCAAAATCAATTCCGATTGCCTTAGATATTACAGATCGTTTCAACGACCTCGATTATTTACACGATATTGGTGATCTGGAATTGAATATGTCGGGCTGTATCAATGCTTGTGGTCATCATCATGTCGGCAATATCGGTATCTTGGGTGTCGATAAAGATGGTAGTGAATGGTATCAAGTATCTATCGGTGGTGCGCAAGGCAATCAATCTGCCATCGGCAAAATCATAGGGCCATCATTTTCAGCAGGACAGATGCCTGAAGTGATCGAGCGCATCGTACAAGTGTATTTGCGTGATCGCGTGAATGGCGAACGCTTCATTGATACCGCACAACGTCTGGGTATCGCGCCGTTCAAAGAATATGTTTATGCAACACCAATAAAAACAATCGAGCATCACGGAGAGGATGCCGGTTCTGCAGTTGTGTACTAAGGGGGAGAAGAGTATGACGAAAATTATTAAAGACCGAGCGATAGTCGAAGACGACTGGGAAATTTTGCAACTATCTGAAGACGATACAGCAGACGCGATTGAAGTACCTGAAGGTAAAGTGATCGTGCCGCTCAAAGTCTGGCAATTACAGCGTGATAAGTTAATTCAGCGTGCCAAAGATCGTGCGGATATTGCGATCTGGTTTAGTAGTAATGAACAGGCGAAGGAGTTGCAGACCGATCTGCAGTTTTTCCATTTACTAGCCGTGGATTTTCCTAAGTTTGCTGATGGACGTGGTTACTCTATCGCCTACAATTTACGCACACGTTTTAATTACAGTGGCGAATTGCGTGCGATTGGCGATGTCTTACGTGATCAATTGTTTTATATGCAGCGTGTAGGTTTCAATTCTTTTGCGGTACGCGCCGACAAGAACATTCATGATGCGATCAAAGGTCTGACAGATTTCAGTGAAAAATATCAGACTTCAGTCGATGAGAAAAATCCACTGTTCCGTCGTGTGGAAAGAACAGGTATTTAAATGCGTGATTTTGCAGTGCGCTTGGCGACGACGCTCAGTATTTTAGAAAAAATCGCAACTGAGTTTTCCCCTGCTGTTTTCGCGTCTAGCTTAGCAGCGGAAGATATGGTGTTGACCGATCTGATTTTGCGTCACAAGCTCAACATAGACATCTTTTCTTTGGAAACGGGTCGCTTGCATAAAGAAACTTTGAGTATGTTAGATCGTATCAAAGAGACTTATGAATATGAAGTGACACTCTACAAACCTGAAACTGAAGCAGTAGACAACTATGTCAAACAGCACGGTTTGAATGCGTTTTACGATAGCGTCGAGATGCGCAAAGAGTGTTGCAGAATTCGTAAAGTCGAACCACTAAATCGTGCGCTAAGTGGTAAGAAAGCTTGGATCACCGGACAACGTCGGGCGCAGTCCGCCACGCGTAATGAACTCGCAGTGCAAGAAGATGATGTCGCGCATGCTATGCAAAAATTCAATCCCTTAACGGATTGGTCTGAAGAAGACGTTTGGCACTATATTCGCAGCAACAATGTGCCTTACAATCCACTACATGACAAAGGCTATCCATCTATCGGCTGCGAGCCTTGCACCCGCGCCATTCAGCCGGGTGAAGATGTACGTGCTGGACGCTGGTGGTGGGAAAATCCAGAGTCCAAAGAATGTGGCTTGCATGTGGTAGATGGAAAATTGGTCCGTATCAAATCCATTTAAATAGAAAATTGAAATCGAATTAAAAGGCAAAGCATGAACACCGTAGTTGAAAATCACTTCATTGATGCCGCGAGTAATCGCCATCTCGATTGGCTGGAATCAGAAGCCATCCACATCATGCGTGAAGTGGCTGCTGAATGTACTAACCCTGCCCTGCTGTTTTCAGGTGGCAAGGATTCTGTGGTGTTGTTACGTATCGCCGAAAAAGCTTTCCGTCCGGGTAAATTCCCTTTCCCATTGGTGCATGTGGATACTGGTCATAATTTCCCAGAAGTGATCACCTTTCGCGATAAACGCGTAGCGGAATTAGGCGAGCGTTTGATCGTAGGTTCAGTCGAAGAATCGATCAATCGCGGTACTGTACGTTTGCGTAATCCAAAAACTGATTCACGCAATGCAGCACAAGCTGTGACCTTATTAGAAACGATTGCTGAACACAAATTTGACGCTTGTATCGGTGGTGCGCGTAGGGATGAAGAAAAAGCCCGCGCTAAAGAACGCATCTTTTCTTTCCGCGATGAATTCGGTCAATGGAATCCCAAAGCACAACGCCCTGAATTATGGGACTTGTATAACACCCGCGTTCATCCCGGCGAAAACATGCGCGTTTTCCCAATTTCTAACTGGACTGAACTGGACGTTTGGCAGTACATCGCTCGTGAAAAACTAGAGCTGCCACCGATTTATTTTGCGCACGAACGCGAAGTCATTCCTCGCAATGGCTTGCTAGTTCCAGTGACAGATTTAACGCCTCCACGCGAAGGTGAAACGGTAGAAAAACAAATCGTACGCTTCCGTACTGTCGGTGATATTTCTTGTACTTGCCCAGTATCGTCAGATGCCGCAACAGTAGAAGCGATTATCGAAGAAACCGCAGTCACCCAAATTACAGAACGCGGCGCAACGCGCATGGATGATCAGACTTCAGAGTCGTCCATGGAAAAACGTAAAAAAGAAGGATATTTCTAATGAGCACCCAGGTACAACAATCCGCCACGTCTATTGATATCGCGCGTGAACGCGGCTTACTGCGTTTCATCACGGCAGGTTCAGTGGATGATGGCAAGAGTACGCTCATCGGTCGTTTACTGTTTGATAGCAAAGGTATTTTTGCTGATCAGTTAAATGCAATTTCTAAAGCCAAACACAAACGCACGGTCGGCGACACGATTGACTTGTCTTTGTTGACGGATGGCTTGGAAGCGGAACGCGAACAAGGCATCACGATCGACGTCGCTTACCGTTATTTCGCCACACCAAAACGCAAATTCATCATCGCCGATACGCCAGGTCATGAGCAATACACGCGCAACATGGTGACAGGTGCATCGACTGCCGATGCCGTGATTATTTTGATCGACGTCTCCAAAGTTAAACTGGGTGACGATGGTAGTGTTGAGCTACTCACGCAAACCAAACGTCATTCTACGATTGCGCATTTACTGCAAATCGAACACGTGATCGTTGCCGTCAATAAAATGGATTTGGTGAATTACGATCAAACTGTGTATGACCGTATCGTCGGTGCTTACCAAGAATTCGCTGCACAATTAGGCTTACGCGATGTACATCCAATTCCTTTGTCGGCATTAGCTGGCGATAACGTCGTCACCAATAGCGATAATCTGGCCTGGTACCAAGGTCCGACTTTGATCGAGCTACTGGAATCCTTAAGCGTCTACGATGAGTGCCATGACGAACCTTTCCGTTTCCCTGTGCAATTAGTGGCGCGCCACAATGGACATGAAGCAAATGACTTCCGTGGTTACATGGGACGTATCGAAGCTGGCAAGATCAGCGTCGGCGACAGCATTATCGTTCAGCCGTCCGGTCATACCGCGACCGTAAAAGATATACAGACTTTGGATGGCTCTTTGCAAACCGCCGTCGTTGGGCAATCGGTCACCATTTTGCTCAATGAATATGTCGATATCTCACGCGGCGATATGTTGGCAGGTGCGGATCGACCTGCGACGGTATTAAAAACTTTGAGTGCCGATTTGTGTTGGTTATCGGAAGATGCCTTAGATGTTCGTCGTAAATATTGGCTGAAACATACGACACGCCAGGTCGCTGCACGTGTTGCATCGGTTGACACTTTGTTAGATATCAATACCCAAGAACGCCGCGCAACTGATACACTTAAATTGAACGACATCGCTCGCGTCAATATCAATGTACAGCAAGCCTTGGCAGCCGATGCTTACGACATCACCCGCGCTACAGGGGCATTCATTTTGATCGACGAAGTCACCCATCAAACTGTCGCAGCGGGAATGATACGTCTTGGCTAATCCACCTGAATCAACTACATCCCCAGTTAAAAATGAAACCGGTATCGTCTACTTAGTCGGTGCCGGGCCGGGTGCAGTTGATTTAATTACCGTGCGCGGTGCAAAACTCTTAGCGCAAGCGAATATCGTTTTGCACGACGCATTGGTCACTTCCGACATGCTGGCACTCTGCCCGCAAGCAATTAAAATCTCGGTCGGCAAACGCAGTGGACAACGCTCTGCCGCGCAGGAACACATCAATCAGCAATTAGTCGAAGCCGCGCAACAACACGCGATCGTCGTGCGCCTGAAAGGTGGCGATCCTATGTTGTTTGGTCGTGCCGATGAAGAAATGACCGCACTGGAGCAAGCTGGTATACGTTTTGAAATTGTGCCAGGTATTACCACCGCAATGGCCGCTGCTGCCAGCGTGAAACTGCCATTAACCAAACGCGGTGTGGCACGTAGTGTTGCGCTATTTACTTCCAGTACCGCACCCGGTGAATCCGTCGAAACTCGTATTCCTGATTGCGACACTTTGATTCAATACATGGGTGGCAAAGAGGCGATACTCACTGCGCAACGTATGCTGGCAAAAGGTTTCCCTGAAAGCCATCCCATCGTGATCGTACAGAGTTGCAGTCGTCCTGAAGAACAGCATTTGCACCTGACGCTTGCTGATTTGGCACATGGTTTGCCAGAATGCGACGGACCCGTGTTGGTCATGATGGGCGAAGCGATGCGCGACCGTAACAGCAATTGAAATCAACATTCTCGGTCTGATCAAATAAATAGTAATTTTTCATTCAAAAACTTGCGCTACAACAAGTTTATTCCTTGCTTAGCCTCGTAAAATTTGCCTCTTTGAAACTTTTCGACGATCAATAGTCGTCAGGCATCGCATGGAATATTTTGAATGGAATGATAGTTTGAGCGTTCACGACGTATTAATTGACGAAGATCACAAGATCTTGATTGGCATGGTCAATGAACTACATGACGCTGCAGACTTGGGAAAAGATTACATCACGCTTTCCAGCATATTAGAGAGACTTGCTGCTTATACACGGGAACATTTTCAGCGTGAAGAAGACTTGATGCAGTCAATTGCCTATCCGCGATACAAAGCGCATAAAGAACAACATAGAAAGTTGTTGGAGCGCGTCACCGACCTGCAACAGGAATTAAATCGCGCCCGTGAGATGGTTGCGCTGGAAACCGCAGAACTGCTGCGTTTCTGGCTTAGCTCGCATATTTTGCTAAGCGATAAACATCTAGCAGATACATTGCATGGCACTGCCTTGATTGCAGAAACAGAACAACTGCCTGCTACGGATTAATCGAGCCTAAACAATAATCACGAATCGCCAGCAAGACACCTGCATCTTCCCCAGCAGCAGCAACTTGCTTGATCTGAAGATCAGGATATCGTTGGCGCAATTCGTCGACCATCAAAGGGAGGTCGCGTAACAGGTGCCCGCCCTGCCCCAAAAAAATGGGAGTAATCGTCAATGCCTCATAACCTTGATCAACCAAATTACTAACCACTTCCGGCAATGGCGGCTGCATCAATTCCAGAAAAGCTAATTCCACTTTAAGTTCGGGGGAATTTTCCTGAATTAATTGTTGCAGACGTTGAAATGGTTCAGCCCAGCTCGCTGCTCGTGCGCCATGGGCGAATAAAATTAATGCCTGCTTTTTCATGTTCAGCCTTCAAAATGAAATCTATGGATATCTGCAAACTAATGTCGCTCTACATATCGCAAGCCCGCAAAAGCTAATAGCGAAAATATCAGGCTGGGGAATAAGGCCGTCATCAGAGCTGGCCAAGTATTAATCTGTCCAAGATAAGCAAACAAACTATTCACCAGATAAAACACCATGCCCAGCATAATGCCACTAAAAATGCGTAGGCTAATGCCGCCATCGCGCGCATGCAAATATGCGAATGGCAGTGCCAAGGCCATCATCACTAAAATAGAAACCGGATAAGTTATTTTCTTCCAAAACGCAATTTCATAACGATCAGTTGATTGCTTATTTTCTGCCAAATGTTTGGTGTAAGAAGCTAGTTCGTAAGCGGACATACGATCTACTTCTGTAAATAAGACGGATAAAATATTGGGCGTAATTTCGGAAATCAACTCCTTGGTATCCAACTTATGTGTATCAGAAGCAATCGCCGTCTCAGTCGCTAAATTTTGAGGAAAGCTGGTTTCCACAACTTCGCTCAATTGCCAAACATGAGAACGCACGTATACCGCCTGCTTCGCATTAATTTCACGAAGCAATTGGAAATTGGAATCAAACTCATAAATCTTCACGCCAAGTAAAGTCCGCGCTGGCGAGACCTCACGCACATTCAGAAAACGCGTTCCAATCACCGTGCCGTTCGCATCACTGTCACGAATCAGATCCTTGGTCCATAAACCACTACGAAATCCTTGTGTCAGAGGCGCAGAAGCTGCCTGCATCATCATTTGTTTGGATAGTTTGGTCGACATCGGCGCAACGATCTCACCTAAAAAATAGGTAAACAAAATAAATACGATGGCAATTTTTCCTAAGATTTTTGCCGCAGTCCAAGAAGACATGCTGGCGGCTCGCATGATCGTAAATTCGGAGTTGCTGGCAAATTGTGCCATCACATAAATCGTCCCGATTAAGACTGCAATCGGCAGAAAATCATAAGCGTTTCCGGGGATATTGAGCAAAACGGTGAAGATCGCGTGCTTAAGTAAGTAACCGTTTTTATTGATAGCACCCAGTTCTTTCATTAAATCGAAAAAAGAAGTCAACACCAATAATGCGAACAGTACGAAGAAAACGGCGCGAATAATTTCACTACCAAAATAGCGTTGTAGTACCTTCATTAATTACCCACCATCTGATTGTGATCAACGCATTGCTGTTTTGTCTTACGATAAATCTGGCACTTAATACGCCCCCAAATACTACTTGGGTGCCAACTACTATTGACCTTCAAACGCCACATAAAAAACAGCATAATTAATATTCCCACTACCACATGCATAGGCCATGAAGCGCGCCAAAAACTCATGCGTCCCTGCACTACCGATAATTGCAGCATATTTAAAATATTCAAATTCACCGCAACCAAGATCAAGGCAATAATCATATTCGCTGAACGACCAACTCGCGGATTCACATAGCCAAGCGGAATCGCCAGCAACATCAAGAGCAAGCCCATAAAAGGTAAAGATACGCGCCACAATAATTCTCCGTCGCGTACCGGACTAGGGTCATCGATCAAAGTTTTTGAAGGCAGAGCTTTCGCAGATTTATTGTTTGCATCTAAGGTACTTTGCGTTGATAACAAGACGGCGTATTTTTCAAACTGCATCATTTGAAAATCACCTTCGGTTGGCAAACCATCGTAGCGTCGCCCTTGGCTCATCACCAAGAAGCGGTCGCCATGTTCATCAATTTCGACTTTGCCTTCTTTTGCCACGATCACACTAGAACGTCCGTCATTGATCATGCTGGTGAAGATATTCTGTACTTTGCTCAAATCGCCCGATACTTCCTCGACAAACGACACCCGACCGCCTCCACGTGATTCTTGAAATTTCCCAGGTGAGACTTTCGCAATATCTTCACGTTTTTCGTAGCGATTGCGAACTTCCTGCATTTGTTCGTTTGCCCAAGGTGATACCAATAAACTCAGCGTACCAACCACCAAACTTAATGGTATCGCGACACTTAATATAGGCGTAATCCAGCGCGTCAAACTTAAACCAGAAGCAAACCACACCACCATTTCCGAATCTTGATAGGCACGCGTCACCACCAACAGCACCGAAATGAAGCCGGTCAAAATCAATAGAATTGGGAAATAATCGAGCGCGTAAAAGCCAATTAATATCAACACATCACTAGAAGCAATTTTGCCGCCTGCTGCATCGCGCAAAATGCGAATCAGCATAAAGGTAACAGTGATGGTAAATAATGTCGTAAATACAGCGCTAGCAGCACTAAATAATTCTCGTCTGAGCGCACGTTGAAAAATCATAATGGAGTTGGTCTTATTAGTAGTTATGGAGACTAAGCAAGGGGGTTATAATAGTCGTTTTACGCTTTAAGCGAAATTCAAAAGATCATCGCTGATCGACAATAAGGAGCAAGACGTGGACTTTAGCATAAAAACACTAGCAGCCAAAAGCACAGCAGCAGACAATGCCAGCACCATCAAGACCGCCTGTATCGTTGTCGGCGTATTTGAAAATAAAAAATTATCAACATCAGCAACACAATTAAACAAAAAAGGCGCGATTGATGCGGCGCTCAAATCTGGCGATATTTCTGGCAAAGTCGGCTCCACCTTAATGTTACGCAATCTGGCAGAAGTCAGCGCCGAGCGCGTGTTATTGGTTGGTCTGGGTGACGATCCCAACAAAGTATCTGAAAAAGCCTACATCAGCGCGGTACAAAATGCGGCGCGTGGCTTGAATAATCTGGGCGGTTCTGATGTCAGTTTGGTATTGCCTGAAGTGGATGGACGCGATCTGGCTTGGGCAATTCGTCAGGCTGTGATCGCCTTCAAGGAGGCGATTTTCCGCACTGATGCGCACAAAAGCAAAAAAGACACAATTGCTGCCAACGTCAAAAAAGTGGCAATCTACGTTGCGGCAAGCGAAGCAGCCGCCGCTAAGGTCGCGCTGGCTCAAAGTATCGCTTTGGTGAACGGTATGGAATTAACCAAAGAATTGGGCAATATGCCAGCCAACTTCTGCACACCAACCCACTTAGCAAATACCGCGAAAAAAATCGCAGCCGATTTCAAAATGGGCGTAGAAGTCTTGGAACGTAAGCAAATTCAAGCTTTAAAGATGAATAGCTTTTTGTCGGTTTCTGCCGGCACCGATGAACCGCCAAAGTTTATCGTGTTAAAACACATGGGTGGCAAGGCCAAAGATGCGCCAATCGTATTGGTCGGTAAAGGCATCACTTTTGACTCTGGTGGTATCTCTTTGAAACCAGGCGCAGGCATGGATGAAATGAAATACGATATGGGCGGTGCAGGCTCTGTTTTGGGCACCATGCGCGCTATCGGCGAAATGAAATTAAAACTCAACGTCATCGCCGTCATCCCAACATGTGAAAACATGCCATCTGGCAGTGCGACACGTCCTGGTGATATTGTTACCTCAATGTCTGGTCAAACGATTGAGGTCTTAAATACCGACGCTGAAGGTCGCTTGATTTTGTGCGACGCATTGACCTATGTAGAGCGCTTCAAGCCAGCCGCGGTAATTGACGTTGCGACCTTAACTGGCGCCATCATCACTTCACTCGGCCATCACACTACTGGTTTGTTCACGCGTCACGATGATACCCATGACAAGTTAGCAGAAGAATTACTAAGTGCTGGCAAACAAGCGAATGATGTTGCATGGCGCTTGCCAATTGGCGAACTGTATAACGAGCAGTTGAAATCCAATTTTGCTGATATCGCCAACATCGGTGGGCCTGCGGCTGGTTCGATTACTGCCGCTTGTTTTTTGGAGCGTTTCACTAAGAAATATACTTGGGCACATTTAGACATCGCTGGTGTGTCATGGAAATCGGGCGCAGCAAAAGGTTCTACTGGCCGTCCAGTACCGATGCTGACTACGTTCTTAATGAACCGCGCAGGCTAAGCTGCGGATGTTTCAGTCAACGCGCTCTTTGCTTGCATTGAGCGCGTTTTTATTTTTAGCGTATCTTCTATGTTTTTTTAACGTATAGCGCTTTTGCATGAGATTGAATATGAAACTAGTCACCTGGAATGTTAACTCTCTGAAGGTTCGTCTGCCGCAAGTCTTACAGTGGCTGGAGATGAATCCTGTCGATGTCTTGTGCATACAAGAAACCAAATTAACCGATGATAAATTTCCACAAGCCGAGATAGAAGCTGCTGGTTATCATGTAGTGTTCACAGGTCAAAAAACCTATAACGGTGTCGCCATTGTCTCTCGTCATCCTATCGATGCTGTGCAAAAAAATAATCCCTTGTTTGAAGATGAACAGCAACGCATCATCGCTGCGACGATTGCAGGCATGCGCATTATTTGCGCCTATGTGCCAAACGGCCAGGCCTTAGATTCTGAAAAATATCCGTATAAACTAAGCTGGTTGGCAGCTTTGCGTGACTGGGTAAAAGCCGAGATGGAACAACATCCACAACTGGCTCTGCTGGGCGATTACAACATCGCCCCCGATGATCGTGACGTACATGATCCAGCAGCATGGGAAGGGATGAATCTGGTTTCACCACCGGAACGCGCCGCATTTCAGGCACTGCTTGATCTTGGTTTGAGCGATAGTTTCCGTCAGTTTGAACAAGCAGAAAAAACCTTTAGCTGGTGGGACTATCGCCAGCTTGGCTTCCGCTTAAATAAAGGTGTGCGGATTGATCATGTGCTTCTATCCAAACCTTTAGCAGCGCGCTGCACTTCTTGCGTGGTTGATCGGGTTCCGCGCAAATGGGAGCAACCATCTGACCATGCGCCAGTGATCGCGACTTTAGCCTAGTTCCCGCCGATTCAACACCCTCCTTCGAAAGCCGACTGCAAAAGATAGTCGGCTTTTTTATTGATCTGGCACAAAGTAACTAAAATCAACTACATTTACTTTTGTAGACTGACTTCCAAATCATTCTTTCTCCAGCTTTTCATGAAACTATATTGAAAATAGATCTAATTCTCAATTCTCTGAAAACGCAATCTCTATGCCCACTTCAAAAAACTTCCGTGGACTCAGTGAACAAGAGGCTCATACCCGATTATTAGCTGATGGGCTCAACGAATTACCAAGCGCGCAGCCACAAAACTTATGGCAAATCGCCTGGCATGTTCTATCAGAACCAATGATTTTATTACTGCTTGGCTGTGCGACTATTTATCTAAGTTTGGGTGATTGGCATGATGCTGTCGTGTTGTCTGGTTTTGTGATGGGCATGGTTCTAATCAGCTTCTATCAAGAACATAAAACCGAACGTGCACTCGAAGCACTACGCGACTTATCTCATCCACATGCCGAGGTCATACGTGATGGAAGCAGAATCAGCATCCCCAGCAATCAAGTTGTCACTGGCGACTACCTTGTGCTAACGGAGGGAGACAGAGTTGCCGCTGATGGTATCTTGGTTTCTTGTTTAAATCTGACGGTTGATGAATCTTTGCTCACGGGTGAATCACTTGCTGTCAATAAGTCCAGTGCATTCAATTCTGACGCTCAATTGATGGAAGAAAAATTCGTCGACAATATTTCTATGGGAGCTGCAGGCGGTGACGATACCGTCTTTGTCTTTTCGGGAAGCCTAGTGGTGCAAGGACAAGGTATCGCCATCATCAAACGAACTGGCGCCCATACAGCAATCGGCAAAATCGGCAGCGCTCTTGCAGAAATCCAAGAAGAACCAACGCGCGTACAGAAAGAAACGAAACGCGTAGTGAAGTATGTGGCTTCGGCGAGTTTGGGCTTAGCGATCTTGCTGGCAATCTGGTATGGCTGGAGTCGTGACGATTGGACTCGTGGCATTCTGGTGGGACTGACTTTTGCAATGGCGATGATTCCTGAAGAATTGCCAGTCGTGTTAACTATATTCTTAGGTATCGGCGCCTGGCGCATAGGGCAGAAACGCGTACTGACACGTCGTATTCCTGCCATCGAAACCTTAGGCTCAGCAAATGTCTTATGCGTCGATAAAACCGGCACCTTAACGCAAAACAAAATGGCGCTTGCGCAAATTGTTAGTGGCAGCCTAAATTTCAGTGCCGCCTCAGATGCATGCTTGCCAGATGAATTACATGAAGTGTTAGAAATCGCGATCTTGGCCAGCCAAAGGCAAGGTAGCGAGCCGATGGATCAGGCACTTCAAGCGGCAGGACAAACATGGCTGATCGATACCGAGCATCTACATCAGGATTGGCAACTCGTCGAAGAATATCCTCTCTCAAAACAATTACTCGCAGTATCACGCGTCTGGCAAAGTAAAGACCCACAACAACCACACACTGTGGTCGCAAGTAAAGGCGCACCGGAAGCCATTGCCGATCTCTGTCATCTTGATTCTGCTAAAACCGCTACGTTAATGGCACAAGTCAATGCGATGGCGGAACAAGGTTTGCGTGTTTTAGCGGTCGCCAAAGCCAAATTCGATCATCAGCTTGCTGTCGAAAATCTACCGAAGCAACAACATGATTTCAATTTTCAACTTGCAGGCTTAGTTGCCTTCGCCGACCCGATCCGGGACGGTGTGCCCGAAGCCATTCAAGAATGTCGTAGTGCTGGCATACGTGTGATGATGATTACAGGCGACTACCCAGCAACCGCATTGAATATCGCGAATCAATGTGGCATCGACAGCAGTGCTGGCACTTTAAGCGGTAGTGCAATGCAAGCACTATCAGATGAACAGTTACAAGAACAATTGGAACATATACATATTTACTGTCGTGTCATGCCGGAACAGAAATTACGCATCGTAAAACTACTGAAAAAAAATGGTGCCATCGTTGGAATGACCGGAGATGGAGTCAATGACGCACCAGCGTTGAAAGCTGCGCATATCGGGATCGCGATGGGCAAAAGAGGCACCGAAGTTGCACGCGAATCGGCCGACTTGGTTCTGCTCGATGATGCATTCTCTGCGATCGTTGCCGCAGTACGTTTGGGACGACGTATTTTTGATAATTTACGCAAAACTTTAAGTTTTATTATTGCGGCACATGTCCCTATCGTCGCGCTCTCCTTCCTGCCGGTGATGTTTGGATGGCCGGTCTTGCTCATGCCAGTTCATATCCTCATCCTAGAGTTAATTATCGATCCCAGCTGTTCACTTGTATTTGAAGCCGAAGAAGAGGAAGAAAATATCATGCAACGGGCACCGCGCTCTGTGCAGTCGAGCATTTTCCAAGCTGAGGTGATGTGGCGAGGATTCTGGCAAGGTAGTAGTGTTTTTCTGATGATACTGGCAATCTATTGGTTCACTATCCAACATGGCATCGCAACCGACGAAGCGCGAGCAATCACATTTACCGCAATCGTAATTGGCAATCTAGGATTCATTTTTCTAAATCGCTCAATGAGCGGCAATTTGCAACATGCTATTCGTTCACCGAATCCCATACTCTGGTGGGTCTGTGCTGCCACTGGATTCACCCTACTACTCATCCTGAGCGTACCTAAACTTAGACATCTATTCTATTTTGGCAACCCAGAGCCTGCTCACCTGTTATACAGTGCAGCAAGCGCCGCTATCGCAGTTTGCATCATCGCTGTGATCCAAGGTTTACTGTTAAAAGATAAAATCCTAAGCTCTCAAGGATGAGCAATTAATTTTGTAAAAATTATTGTTAAGCAATCGAAACTGATTAGAAATTACTGAGAAACCTTGTCTTTAAATACAACAGTTTAAATAAAATTTCCAAGAGGCAAGCTTATCTGCTACATTGTAATTTGACGAAATGCATAATCAAGCACAGAATTTGACTGATTCACTTATCGACAAATAAGTGCTGAACGCTCAGGTGGTATTTCTGGGTAAATTGAAGCGAGATGAAGTGCGTTTTTCTCTACGTGGAGCGACACTGTGTCATGAATAAACCCGAAGCCCTAGCATTACTGGTGCAACAAGCGCGTCAAGGTGAATTAATTTTCTCTGCGAGTGTCGCCACCTCCCTCAAAGTGCAAGAAGCGATCGATGTCGCAGATTGCAGCCTTGATACAGCCACCAAAATTGTTTTAAACGAACCTTTGCTCGCCGCGAAAGTTGTCGCCGTCGCCAACAGTGCGGCGTATTCACGCGGTTCTGAAGTAACCAACGTTCGTTCGGCGATTGCCCGACTGGGCTTTAACACACTCCGTGGATTAGTCGCTTCGGTCGTGATGCGACAAATTGCTGGCGCCAGTAGAAATCCGATTATTCGTGCAAAAATCAATCAATTATGGGAACACTCAGCGCAAGTAGCTGCGTTGTCGCAAGTCATCGCAAGACGAGTGACAAAATTGAATCCTGATACGGCAATGTTCGCCGGCATTGTGCACGAAGTTGGTGGATTTTATTTGCTCTCACGCGCAGAAGAATTTCCTTGTTTGCTTGAGCCTGATGATTTATCTGGCGCAAATGACGACGAAAACTTTGATGAATTCAGCGAAACCGCTGCGAAAGAAGAATCACAAGACGCTATCATTGGTCGCGCAGTATTGAAAAATCTGAATTTACCAACCGAGGTCAACGAAGCTGTCGAGGCGATGTGGTATGGATTGCACGCAATGCCTCCGGAAACCTTGGGCGATACCTTACTCCTAGCCAATGATCTCGCAAAAACAGTCTCCCCTTTAGACACGAGAACTGATTCCGAAACCAATCGTTGCGAATCTGAAATTGACTTTGTGGTGGGGGAAGGAAGTCTCTTGAGTATTTTGGAAGAGTCCGAAGACGAAGTGATCACCTTATCTGCGGCATTGATCATTTGAAGCATTCAAAAAGTAAAGTACACGCATTTTGCATGACTTATTAATTCATTTTGGTGACTCGCACTGATGATTCACCAATTCGACAATTGCATCGCAGATCATCTAGGAATGACAATTCATACATCAAACTTAGCTGAGTAGTATTGAACAAAAAATCTCCTGCACGTTGCGAACAGTAACTGTTTAGTGACGCACTTTCTGTTCGCAATTCTTCCTCAAATGTGACATTGAGCATTAGCCATCTCTAGGCTTAATATGCGATACTACGGGCTATTTTTGATTGCCTGACAATAAACACAAGATTTGTCACCTTAAACCTCACCAGAGTTTGACCAAGATGCATTCGCAATCTCCGCCATCCAAAGAAATTGCCAGGTCATCGGATCGAAATTTCGGTCTCATCATGTCCGCGTTTTTCTTCATCATCGCATTGTTTCCACTTCTGCATAGTCAGACGATCCGCTACTGGGCACTACTCTTGGCGGCATTATTTTTTATTCCTGCGTTGTTACGTCCAAGGCTCCTATCTCAATTAAACATCTTATGGATGCAGTTTGGCGAAATACTTTCAAAAATTATCAGCCCTATTGCCTTAGGTTTGGTATTTTTCTTAGCGATCACCCCCTTCGCGCTCGTCATGCGCCTGATTGGAAAACGAACATTAGACTTGAAATTCGATCCATCTTGTGAAAGTTATTGGAAGAACAGACAAGTTCCAGGGCCAGATCCTAAATCCATGAAAGATCAGTTTTAATAAAAATTTGTTTAAAGAACGTTCTTTTAGATTCAATAGTTTAAACAGAGAATTCGCCCAATCTTTTTTTATACATTCGCAAACGATTTTCAAATCAAGGATCACGATTTTGTTATTTATTAAAGAACTATTTAATTATTTGCGTGCTCGCAAAAAATTCTGGCTGCTACCCATTTTCATGGTCATGGCCTTACTCGGTGCGCTCATCGTATTAGCGCAAGGTAGCGCCATCGCCCCTTTCATTTACACTCTTTTTTAAGCACCTATGTTTGTTGTCGGTATTTCCGCTTATTACCACGACAGTGCTGTGGCACTGATACGTGATGGTGTCATCATCGCAGCGGCACAAGAAGAACGCTTCACACGTAAAAAACACGATGCCGCATTCCCGGCACAAGCTTTGCAATTTTGCTTGGCACAAGCAGGCATACAAGCGGACGAAGTGGACTATGTCGCATTTTATGACAAACCTTTCCTCAAATTTGAGCGTCTGCTGGAAACCTATCTGGCATTCGCCCCCAAAGGCTTTTCCTCGTTCCGGCTAGCACTGCCAGTTTGGTTACGCGAAAAACTGTTTCTAAAAAACTTGCTGGCAAAAGAGCTCAAGAATTTTTCTCCCACGATCAATTGGGAAGATAAATTATTATTCGGCGAACACCATGTCAGCCATGCCGCCAGCGCGTTTTACCCCTCGCCTTTCGAAGAGGCGGCAGTATTAACCTTAGATGGCGTTGGTGAGTGGGCGACTAGTTCCTTAGCCATAGGCCGCGGTAAAAAACTGGAAGTCATTAAGGAAATACATTTTCCACATTCCTTGGGCTTACTGTATTCGGCCTTCACTTATCATTTGGGTTTCAAAGTCAATTCGGGCGAATATAAAGTCATGGGTCTGGCCCCCTACGGGAGACCGATCTATGTCGACACCATTTTTAAGCACTTAATCGATGTCAAGTCAGATGGTTCCTTCCGTCTGGATATGAAGTATTTTGATTACTGTGCTGGCTTGACCATGACCAATCGTCATTTTGGCGAACTGTTTCAATTATCGGTGCGCAAAGCTGAACAAGAATTAACTCAAGCCCACATGGATATGGCAGCTTCTTTACAAGCCGCCACCGAGCAAGTGATCAGTCTATTAGTTGCAGAAGTCGCCAAAGAAACTGGCTTGAAAAACTTATGTTTGGCAGGTGGTGTTGCGCTCAACTGTGTCGCCAATGGCAAGATTTTTAAAGACAAACATTTTGAGAATATTTGGGTACAACCAGCAGCAGGTGATGCCGGTGGTGCGCTAGGCGCAGCGCTTGCTGCCTATCATGGCTATCTTGATCAAGAACGCGAACCTTGCATTGGTTTTGATCATATGCGGGGCAGTTATCTTGGTCCAGAGTTTGCTCAAGCCGATATCGAAAGTCGCCTGCGAGCAGCAGGCGCCGAGTTTGAGGTTTTAGATGAGGCAACGCTGATCGCCAATTGTGTCGATGATCTGCAAATGGGCAACGCGATAGGCTGGTTTCAAGGTCGTATGGAATTTGGTCCCAGAGCTTTGGGTGCTCGTTCCATACTTGGTGATGCGCGCTCACCACATATGCAAAGCACACTCAATCTCAAGGTCAAATTTCGCGAATCTTTCCGCCCATTTGCTCCGTCGATTTTGCGCGAAGACGTCACTACATGGTTTGATTTCGACGCGGATAGTCCCTACATGCTGATGGTAGCAGAAGTCAAAGAAAGCCAAAGGATAGCAACACCCGAGGCAGAGAAAGATCTGTTCGGTATCGATAAACTCAAGGTAGCACGTTCCACTATTCCTGCCGTCACGCATGTGGATTATTCAGCTCGGCTGCAAACAGTAACGGCCGACACCAATCCGCGCTACCACGCTTTGCTATCAAGCTTTAAACAACTGACTGGCTGCCCTATTTTAGTCAATACCAGTTTTAACGTGCGTGGTGAACCCATTGTGAATACACCAGAAGAAGCTTTCAAATGTTTTATGGGCACCGATATTGAGCGCTTAGCGATTGGCAATTGTTATCTCAAAAAAGAAAAACAAAACCCTGCTTTGAAAATCAGTTACGAAAACGCGTTCGAACTAGATTAAACATGATGAAGCTTCTAAAAAATTTATTACTATCGATAATCTCCATCGCCATTGTCTTAGGCATTGCGGAAACGGCACTGCATTTTGCAGATTTCCCCGCCACTCCAAAACACGGTTGGAAATGGGACGAAAGCCCTTATCGTGGCCCCATGAATCAACATGATCAACACACGAATCAACTCGGCCTACGCGGACAAAATATCGCTTACACCGATGAAGACTTCGTCGTTGTATTGGTCGGCGATTCACAAACCGAAGCGGGAACGCAGGTGTTCGAAAACATGCCCGAAGGGCTTTTAGAAAAAGCCATCAAAGTACAGTCAGGTCGCGACAAAGTGAAAGTTTTTTCGATCGCCTCTGCTGGTTGGGGACAAGATCAGCAACTACTCTGGCTGACAAAGTACTTCGAAAAATATCGTGCCAATGCGGTTCTGGTATGGACCACACCGGTCAATGACTACTGGGAAAATACGTTTATCGACCGCAGCATCACACTCGAAGCAGGCAAGCTAAAACCAACCTATACCTTGGATGGTGAGAAGCTCAAAGCGGTGATACCTGCAAGTTTCGAATGGAAGTTACTGACGCTCTTGGGTGTCGCCTTGAGTAGTCAAGACAAAGACGAAAAAAGCTCAATTGAACAAATTCATTTAAATCATTGGCTAGCAAAATTACCTTCCACCGATCGAGTGGCGACTGCGCCAGAAACTTGTCCAAAAAATGAAGTCATCGAACAGGAAGTCATAGAAGCCTATCGCAAAGGAGAACGCGCCTACACTATCGTGACGGAAGAAGACGTGGAAGGTGGCCGCAACCATTTCTCACCTTATTTGACACATCTGTCGCCGCGTGAAGAATACTCAATAGCCATTACTCATCGCTTGTTTCAAGAGATTGCCAAAGTCAGCCAGCAACACGGTGCCAGTTTTAATATCGTGCATACCTACAGAAACGACCTAGACGCAGCGTTCCGTGAAATAAGATGCATCAAGAATTTGAAGACCAATACCTACTTTACCTATGATGGTTCGGATTGGTTGCGCCATTTGAAAAAGTCACCATTAGCCGATCAACTCATCCCCCTCAAAATCGAGAGCGAGCAAGCATTGAATGTACGCGAGGGAGACTGGCATTTTGGCAAAGAAGGAAATCAATTAGCGATGCAGGAATTGGCAAAAGTGATTACACAAAAATACTTGAGCAAACCTTGATTACACTTCTACTCTAAAAATAATGAGCCCAGCAGAAATTGATTGCTGGGCTTATTTTTTATTCAAACCGTTCTTACTGTCCTAAGGCGTTTTTAATTTGTTGCAGGGATTGTGGATCTTCGATTGTCGTCAAGTCACCCGCATCACGGCCTTCACATACCGCCTGTATCGAACGGCGCAGTAATTTTCCTGAACGGGTTTTCGGTAACATCGCCACAAAATAAACACGCGCTGGACGCGCCACGGCGCCTAATTGCTTATCAACCACGGCCATCACTTCGGCCTCCAAAGCTTTTGCTAACTCAGGTGTCGCTGCACGTTCTGGATTTTTAATAATGGCAAATGCTACCGCGACCTGGCCTTTCAATTTATCTTCAATACCCACCACCGCGACCTCTGAAATTTGCGGATGACTGGAGATACTTTCTTCGATTTCACGTGTGCCAAGGCGATGTCCTGCCACATTAATCACGTCATCGGTACGTCCTAAAATAAAGAAATAACCATCTTCATCACGTATGCCCCAATCGAAAGTTGAATACAGTTGATCGTGCGCGAAGTTAGACCAGTAGGTTTGTACAAAACGTGCGTCGTCACCGTAAATGGTTTGCATGCAGCCCGGTGGCAATGGCCCTTTAATCGCCACCACACCTTTTTCATTTGCATCGCAAACCGCACCTGTGGCTTCGTTAATAATGGTCACGTTGTAGCCGTACATCGCGATGCCTGGACTACCGAGACGCGTATCGTTGTGTTCAACGCCGCGCGCAACGGAAAGAATAGGCCAGCCAGTTTCGGTCTGCCAGTAGTTATCAATAATCGGCACACCCAGCTCAGTCGCGATCCAATTTGAAGTCGTTTCATCGAGTGGCTCGCCGGCCAAATAAAGTGCTTTGAGCGAAGAAATATCATATTTCTTCATCAACTCGACCGGGTGTTTTTTCAGCACACGAACTGCCGTCGGCGCTGAGAACATGCGCGTGACTTTGTATTTCTCGACGATACTCCACCACACACCAGCATCAGGGCGTATCGGTGTGCCTTCGTACATAATCGTCGCCATACCTGCAATCAGCGGGCCATAAACAATGTAAGAATGGCCGACAACCCAACCGATATCGGAAGTCGCGAAATAGGTTTCGCCCGGATTGCCGCAGAAAATATTTTTCATCGAGGAAGCCAGCGCCACCGCATAACCACCGACATCGCGCTGTACACCTTTCGGCTTACCAGTCGTGCCAGAAGTGTAGAGCACATAAGACATCTCATTCGATTCCAGCCAGGTCACGGGCACTTGCGCGTCCATGTGTTGCTCACGTAATGCTGCGTAATCTTCATCGCGACCTGCAACAATATTCATCGCGTCGAGACCACGATTCACCAACAGGACTTTTGCAGGTTTATGCTCGGCCAACTGAATTGCTTCATCCAGCAAAGGTTTGTAAGGCACCGCCTTACCGCCACGCATCCCGGCGTCGGCAGACACCACCAATACGGGTTTAGCATCATCAATACGTGTTGCTAAACTCTTGGAGGCGAAGCCACCGAACACCACGGAATGCACAGCACCGATGCGCGCACAAGCCAACATGGCAAATGCGGCTTCGGCAATCATGGGCATATAGATGAGAACTCTATCGCCCTGCTTGACTCCGAGATCTAACATCATCGCTGCCATGCATTGCACTTCAACATGTAGTTCAGCAAAGCTGTAAGTTTTCTCGGAATTGGTTTCAGTCGAAATGGCGATCAATGCTGCCTTATCTGACTGTGTCTCCAACCAACGATCAATCGCGTTATAACAAAGATTGGTTTCGCCACCGACAAACCATTTGGCGAATGGTGGTTTGCTGTGATCGAGTACTTGAGTATAGGGTTTGTGCCAGCTGATGAGTTGGGCTTGTGTGTCCCAAAAGCTGGTGGGGTCTTGAATTGAGGCTTGATAAAAATCTTGGTAGTTCATTTTGTCTCCAGTTTTTATAGCGTTTTTACGTTGAATTATTTTTGGCGTTTTGTTGATTGTTGTTCGTTTTAGTTAATCGCCTTTTGTACTACATCAAAATTTGTGATTCTCACTTCATCTTTTCGTTGGAATGATTTAATTCCGCGGTTAATCAGCTTCCTCTGGTCGGGGGTAGCCCGACAGCTACTTACTTTTCTTTGCTTCGCCAAAGAAAAAGTAAGCAAAAGAAAGGCGACCGTAGACTCGCCCCTGCGGGGTGCTTGCGCTACGCTTCAGCATAATTTGTGCATCACAAAAAATGGGAAAGTGTTGAAACTCGCTTCGCTCAAACAACAACACTTTCTTATCCATTTTCTGTGACGCACAAATTACATCGTCTCAAACGGGGGCAAGTCAAAAACAACGACCTACAACTGCTCATAGAAAAATGGATGTCTATCGGTACTGCTTGTTTTGATGTTGCCGTTGCTTTTGATGTTGTTGTTGATTTTGACCTTCATCCACTTCTGACACTGCCAATTGTGCAAGACAGAAAATGGATAAAGAAAGCTTCGTTGTTTGAGCGAAGCGAGTTTCGAAGCTTTCCCATTTTTTGTCTTGCACAATTGGGAACCCGAAGGGCAGTGGCAGCGTGGTCGCCTTTCTTTGCTTCCTTTCTTTGGCGAAGCAAAGAAAGGAAGTGGCTGTCGGGCCACACCCGACCTACAGGCCTCAATTCAAAACAGCAAACTCAAAAACAATCACCAGGCACCCGAACAAACCCCTCCATCAAAACCCGCGCACTACGACTCATACTAGCCTTAGTAACATTCCACTCACCACCAACCAACTGTGCCTCAGCCCCAACCCGCAAGGTTCCAGAAGGATGACCAAATCGGACAGCAGACAAAGCTCCACCGCCTGCGGCGATATTCACCAAAGTACCAGGAATCGCCGCCGCAGTACCAATGGCAACAGCAGCAGTTCCCATCATCGCGTGATGAAGTTTTCCCATAGACATAGCACGTACACACAAATCAATTTCGTTCGCATGGACCTGTTTTCCGCTTGAGGAAACATAATCCAAAGGTTTGGCGACAAAAGCAACTTTTGGTGTATGTTGACGCTTAGCGGCTTCATCGATATGTTTGATCAAACCCATACGCACCGCACCATAGGCACGAATGGTTTCGAACTTCGCTAAGGCTGCAGCATCGCTATTGATTACGTCTTGTAATTCAGTACCGATGTAGCCGATTTCTTCGGCATTCACAAAAATCGTTGGAATGCCCGCATTAATCATGGTCGCCTTCAGCGTGCCTATGTCTGGCACCTCTAAATCATCGATCAGATTTCCAGTCGGGAACATAGAACCGCCAGCGCCTTCTTCTTCGGCGGCTGGGTCCATAAATTCCAATTGCACTTCGGCGGCGGGGAAAGTCACGCCGTCGAGTTCAAAGTCACCAGTCTCTTGCACTTCACCATTCGTCATCGGCACATGGGCGATGATGGTTTTGCTGATATTCGCTTGCCAGATACGCACAACAGCAATACCGTTTTGCGGTACATTGTCGACCAAGCCCATACTGATTGCACAAGAGCCTACCGCTGCGGATAAATTGCCGCAGTTACCGCTCCAATCGACGAAGGCTTTGTCGATCGAAACTTGGCCAAACAAGTAGTCAACGTCGTGATCGGGTTTACTGCTTTTGGCAAGTAAGACCGTTTTGGATGTACTTGACGTTGCGCCCCCCATACCATCGATTTGTTTGCCATACGGATCGGGGCTACCGATCACGCGCAGTAACAAGGCATCGCGTGCTGCACCCGCTTGCTGTGCCGCTTCAGGCAAATCCTGCACGCGGAAGAACACGCCTTTGCTGGTGCCGCCGCGCATGTAGACTGCGGGGATTTTTATTTGGGGTTGATGGAGCATCATTTTTCCTTTTGTATTGGCTTTAAAGTCCCCTCTCCCGCAAGCGGGAGAGGGTTAGGGTGAGGGATGTTCAGACTGCACTATAGGTCGAAAAAGATCTCAATCAAATCTCAAATTGTTCAGCGAACAATTAATAGTATCAATAATCAACCACCCTCATCCCAACCCTTCTCCCGCTTGCGGGAGAAGGGCTTATTTCATCGGCTAAACATTCTTCGTCGACTCCAAAAAATCCTGAGCAAAACGTTGCAACACCCCACCCGCTTCGTAAATCGACACTTCTTCCGCCGTATCTAAACGACAGGTTACAGGCACTTCTACACGCTCACCATTTTTACGATGAACAACCAAAGTCAAAGTCGTACGTGGGGTTCGTTCACCAATCACGTCATAGGTTTCTGTACCATCCAAGCCTAAGGTCAAACGATTCACGCCGACTTTAAATTCGAGCGGCAACACACCCATACCGATCAGATTCGTGCGATGGATACGCTCAAAACCTTCCGCTACAATCACTTCCACGCCCGCCAAGCGCACGCCCTTCGCCGCCCAGTCGCGTGAAGAACCTTGACCGTAATCAGCACCAGCAATAATGATCAGTGGTTGCTTACGTTCCATGTAGGTTTCTATCGCTTCCCACATGCGCGTGACTGTGCCTTCTGGTTCTATGCGTGCCAGTGAACCGGCTTTGATCTTGCCATCGGCATCGCGCACCATTTCATTTTTCAAAGTGGGATTAGCGAAGGTAGCGCGTTGTGCAGTTAAGTGATCGCCGCGATGGGTTGCGTAAGAATTGAAGTCTTCTTCCGGCAAACCCATCTTGGCCAAATAAGCACCTGCCGCGCTGTCTAGCATAATCGCGTTGGATGGCGATAAGTGGTCGGTCGTGATGTTATCGCCCAATACCGCCAAAGCACGCATGCCTTTCATCGTACGCTCACCTGCCAAAGCACCCTCCCAATACGGCGGGCGACGGATGTAAGTGGATGGCGCACGCCAATCATACAAAGGTGCGACGCTAGCTACTTGTTCAGTCGAGATCGCGAACATAGGCTCATACACTTTGCGGAACATCTCAGGTTTGACGCTGGACTTCACAATCGCATCGATCTCTTCATCGGTCGGCCAGATATCTTTCAAGCGTATTTCTTTGCCATCGACTACCGTCAATACATCTTTCTCGATATCGAAACGTATCGTGCCAGCAATCGCGTAGGCTACTACCAAAGGTGGCGAAGCGAGGAAAGCTTGTTTGGCATAAGGATGAATACGGCCGTCAAAATTACGATTACCAGATAACACGGCAGTCGCATACAAATCGCGGTCAATAATCTCTTGTTGAATCACTGGATCAAGTGCGCCAGACATGCCATTACAGGATGTGCAAGCGTAAGCGACAACGCCAAAACCAAGCGCTTCCAAATCAGACATCAAGCCTGCTTCTTCCAGATACAAAGTCACTGCTTTAGAGCCAGGCGCTAAGGATGATTTCACCCAAGGCTTGCGCGTTAAACCAAGACGATTGGCGTTGCGTGCTAATAGGCCGGCGGCAATCACATTACGTGGGTTTGAAGTATTGGTGCAACTGGTAATCGCAGCGATGATGACCGCGCCATCTGGCATTTGGCCTGGCACGTCATCCCACGCTGCTGCGATGCCTTTGGCAGATAAATCTGCTGTTGCGACACGCGCATGTGGATTCGATGGACCCGCCATATTGCGTACTACCGATGACAAATCAAATTGCAGTACGCGTTCATATTCGGCTGTTACTAAGGAGTCTGACCACAGGCCAGCAACTTTGGCGTAAGTTTCTACCAAAGCGACTTGTGCGTCTTCACGCCCCGTCAATTTCAAGTAATCGATGGTTTGTTGATCGATACTGAACATCGCCGCGGTGGCACCATACTCAGGTGCCATATTCGAAATCGTAGCACGATCACCGAGCGTCAATGCTGCCGCACCGCTGCCGTAGAATTCAAGATAAGCGCCGACCACTTTTGATTTGCGCAAAAATTCTGTGAGTGCCAAAACGATGTCAGTTGCAGTAATACCTGGTTGTGGCTTACCGCTCAGTTCGACACCGATAATATCGGGCAAACGCATCCAAGATGCGCGACCTAACATGACGTTTTCTGCTTCCAGGCCACCAACACCAATTGCGATCACACCCAGTGCATCGACGTGTGGTGTATGACTATCGGTACCAACTAAAGTATCAGGAAAAGCCACGCCATTTTGTGATTGGACTACCGGTGACATACGCTCCAGATTAATCTGATGCATGATGCCGTTACCCGGCGGGATCACTTCCATGTTTTTAAATGCGAGCTTGGTCCAGTTAATGAAGTGAAAACGATCTTCATTGCGTCTATCTTCAATCGCACGATTCTTTTCAAAGGCTTGCGGATCAAAACCACCGCACTCAACTGAGAGTGAATGATCAACGATCAACTGCACCGGCACCACAGGATTCACCTGCGCCGGATCGCCACCTTGATCAGCAATCGCATCACGCAAACCCGCCAAATCGACCAAAGCTGTTTGACCGAGAATATCGTGGCACACCACGCGTGCTGGAAACCACGGGAAATCCAGATCACGCTTGCGTTCTATGAACTGCTTTAAGGAATCCGTCAAAGTCGCAGGGTCGCAACGACGTACTAGATTTTCTGCGAGGACACGTGACGTGTATGGCAGCTTGGCGTAGGCACCGGCTTCGATGGCATCGACGGCTTCACGTGCATCGAAGTAATCGAGTGAAGTACCGGGAAGGTTTTTGCGGAATTGTGTGTTCATAGTTTTTCCAATTATTTTTTTAAACCCATCAACGCCGAAACGCTGAGCAATGTAGGAGTTATTTTGTCACTCCTCCCCCCTTCAAGAAGAGGGGGGGAGGTTGGGAGGAGGATAGGGTTTTATCTCGCACAACAGAAATCCATCCCCACCCCAACCCTCCCCTTGAAGGGGAGGGAGACTTCATCAAGACTCGCTCATCATTAACCTCTGCGCTCCTCTGCGCCTCTGCGTCTCAGCGTTGAGGGGTTCTAAAGCCATCCAAATTTACTTACGATCTCTTAACGCCACAAACGCCAAATCCTCAGGCCCCACATAATTCGCACTTGGACGAATAATCTTGTTATCGATACGCTGTTCAATGATATGAGCCGACCAGCCTGAAGTACGTGCGATCACGAACAATGGTGTGAACATTGCGGTTGGTACGCCCATCACATGATAAGAAACTGCAGAGAACCAATCCAGATTCGGGAACATTTTTTTGATATCCCACATCACCGTTTCTAAGCGTTCAGCGATGTCATACATTTTGGTGGAGCCAGCTTCGACTGACAAAGTACGCGCCACTTCTTTGATGACTTTATTACGTGGATCAGACACGGTGTACACAGGGTGACCGAAACCGATCACGACTTCTTTGTTTTCTACACGACGTTTGATATCCGCTTCTGCTTCATCGGGATTGTCGTAACGCTTTTGAATTTCAAACGCCACTTCGTTTGCACCGCCATGTTTAGGACCACGCAAGGCACCAATCGCGCCAGTGATGGCGGAATGAATATCGGAACCTGTACCCGCGATCACGCGGCTGGTGAATGTTGATGCATTGAACTCATGCTCTGCGTACAAAATCAAAGAAGTGTGCATCGCACGTACCCAAGAAGCTTTTGGTTTTTCGCCGTGCAAGAGATGCAGGAAATGTCCACCGATGGAATCATCATCCGTTTCCACATCGATGCGTTTGCCGTTGTGGCTGAAGTGGTACCAATACAAAAGCATAGAACCGAATGACGCCATCAAACGATCAGCGATATCGCGTGCACCTGGGGTATTGTGGTCATCTTTTTCTGGCAGCGTGCAACCCAATACGGATGAGCCCGTACGCATTACGTCCATAGGGTGTGAGGATGCTGGCAAGGCTTCCAAAGCTAATTTCAAGTTCGCTGGCAAGCCGCGTAAAGATTTTAATTTTGCTTTGTAGGCAGATAATTCCGCTGCTGTTGGCAATTTACCGTGCACCAGCAAATGCGCGATTTCTTCGAATTCGCAATTATCTGCCACGTCTAGAATATCGTAACCGCGGTAGTGCAAATCGTTACCAGTTTTACCTACGCTGCATAGCGCGGTGTTACCAGCAGCAACGCCGGATAAGGCTACGGATTTTTTTGGTTTAAATGTTGGGGTTTCTTGTGTGGTCATGTTCTTTCTCCGAAGGTATGTGTGTCTTTATTTCGCTATCGTCTCTTGTCTGAAGCTCCTCCCCCTTCAAGGGGGAGGGAGTTAACACATCACTACACTTCAGACGATAGGAATGTACTTTTTAAATTAATTCAAACCAGTTACTTCGCCTTTTGCTGCGCAAACAATGCATCCAATTTTTGTTCAAAATCGTGATAGTTAATGCGTTCGTAGAGCTCCATACGCGTCTGCATAGTATCGACAACATTCTTTTGCGTGCCATCACGACGAATCGCGCTGTAGACATTTTCCGCAGCCTTATTCATCGCGCGGAAAGCACTCAGTGGATACAGCACCAAACCAACATCAGCAGAAGCTAATTCTTCTACCGTGTACAAAGGTGTGGAACCGAATTCGGTGATATTCGCGAGGATAGGTACTTTGACTAAATTGGCAAATTGTTTGTACATTGCCAGCTCAGTGATCGCTTCTGGGAAAATCATGTCAGCGCCCGCCTCTACGCAAGCTAAGGCACGATCTATCGCTGCTTCTAAGCCTTCGACAGCTAAAGCATCAGTACGCGCCATGATGACGAAATTTTCATCAGTGCGTGCATCAACCGCGGCTTTCACGCGATCGACCATTTCTTGTTTGCTGACGATTTCTTTACCCGGACGATGACCACAACGTTTCGCGCCAACCTGATCTTCAATATGCATCGCTGCAGCACCAAACTTAATCATCGATTTAACTGTGCGTGCCACGTTGAAAGCGGATGAACCAAAACCGGTATCCACATCCACTAACAAAGGCAAATCACACACATCCGTAATTCGACGCACGTCGGTCAATACATCATCGAGGTTAGAGATACCGAGATCGGGCAAACCCAAGGAACCAGCAGCGACACCGCCACCCGACAAATAAATCGCCTTAAAACCTGCGCGTTTTGCTAATAAAGCATGATTGGCATTAATTGCGCCAACCACTTGTAATGGAGATTCTTCTTGCATCGCCTTGCGGAAGGCAGCACCTGCGGAATATTGGGACATGTTCTTTTCCTTTTGTTTGGATGCTAATGGCATTGCAAAGCGCGTGCCAATACCGCTAAAGAGAAAGGATACTGACAAAATTAATTATAGAATCTTTAAAAATCAATAGCTTAGGAAAAATCAACATAGAGAAAACTTGAGTAAAACACTCGACTACGTTGCACAAAGGCGTTGCAGATGAAACATAAATGAAACATAATTTGAAACACGAGATTCGCATCAATTGAAACACTTCATCACATTAGCACCTCCAAAAGCCCATGAGCCGACGCCCACCAATCCCACGCGACCCCCAAGACAAACCGATCATTTGGACGGTTTCCATTTCTCGTTTGTTTGATTTATTCCGCGACATCATGGTGGAATACGATGCCAGCGCCGATATAGAACCGATTCATCTTGGCTTCGAAGAGGCGGCTCAGGTACTACGTGAACGCCTGCAAACCGAGCGCTGCGATGCAGTGATTGCGGCTGGCTCGAATGGTGCCTATCTGAGAAATCGCTTACCGATTCCGGTCGTAATCGCCAAGGCAAGTGGTTTCGATGTGATGCAAGCTTTAGCTAGGGCACGCAAAGTATCACGTCAAATCGCCATCGTCACGTATCAAGAAACCATGCCCGAATTACTTGATTTCAAAACGACCTTTGGATTTCAGGTTGAGCAAAGAACTTACGTGACCGAAGAGGATGCGAAAAGTCAGATCAGCGAGCTCAAAGCAATGGGCATTCAAGCAATCGTTGGCGCTGGCTTAATTACCGATCTGGCGGAAGAAGCTGGCCTCACTGGTATCTTTATGTATTCAGCAGGATCGATCCGTCAGGCATTTGATGACGCGATTGAAATTTCTAGACTCACCCGACTCGAAGCATCAAAAGGCAGGCAACAACCTGTTGGCGAATTACGTGCACGCCATAGCATTAAAGATCTGCGTGGCGACTCTGAATTGATGCAAGATGTCCGCCAATCCATCATGCTATACGCACGCTCTCCCGCCACTGTTCTATTGCAAGGCGAAACTGGCACAGGTAAAGAGCTCGCAGCACAAGCTATCCATAAAGAAAGTTCGCGGGCAAGACAGTCATTCGTCGCCGTCAATTGTGGCGCAATCGCAGAGTCCCTATTGGAATCAGAATTATTTGGTTACGAAGAAGGTGCATTTACCGGCTCACGACGCGGCGGTCACGCTGGACTATTTGAAGCCGCGCACCGCGGCACCTTATTTCTAGATGAGATCGGCGAAATGCCGCTCAATTTACAAACACGATTATTGCGGGTGTTAGAGGAAAGAGAAGTCGTACGCGTTGGCGGTGTGCGACCGATTCCTGTGGACATTCGTATTATCAGCGCCACCCATTGTGATCTGGAACAACGCATACGCGAAGGCCGATTTCGTGTCGATCTGTTTTATCGACTTGCGGTGTTGCGTCTACGCCTGCCTGCATTACGTGAGCGCCCTGAAGATTTACTTGCACTGGCACAGTGGAGCCTCAAACAAGCTTGTGCTGCCATTGGCAGCCGTCCACATCCAAATTCGCAGGTCGAAGTCGCCCACTGCCACGATGTACTACAGCAGTACAGCTGGCCGGGCAACGTACGGGAACTACGCAATGTCATGGAACGCTTAGCCCTGCATCTTTCAGCTGCCCCCTTACAAGCCATTACGCCGAATTATTTATCCAAACTACTGCCAGAGTTACAAGCACCAATCTCAGCAACAATTACAGCAAGTGCCCAAGCAACTACGACAGCAACTACCACCGCAACAACGGGCAACAATCAAGTAGCAGCCACATCAGTGACAACGGCGCTTTCCAATGACGAGGATTGCCTAGATAATTTAATGAGAAAATTCAACAATAATCGGGAAGAAGTTGCACGACATCTAGGGATCAGCCGCACCACATTATGGCGACGATTAAGTAGCCAAAAAACTTTCGCCAAAAAGAAACAATAAGTAACAAACACCACCGAAAATCTAAGGTATAACTAAGTCTATTTTTTTAAAAAAGAAGCGCTTGGGTTAAAATGCGACTATTCTGAACTACCCATTACTAACAGGACAAATCCATGACAAGTGCTACGACAATCAAAAAATTGTTAGTTGTTGATGACAGCAAAGTGTCCCGTATGATTATTCGTGCCAGAGTTTTAGCGGTACAGCCTGATTGGGAAATCATCGAAGCAAGTACGGGTGCTGAAGGCATTGCGATGGTGAAAGAACATCAGCCAGATTTTTGTACGATGGATATCAACATGCCAGGCATGTTAGGCACAGAAGCAGCGGAAATTATTTTAGGAGACAACCCAACAATTCGGGTCGTTATTTTTTCTGCCAATATTCAAGAAAGCTTTCAAGATAGAGCCACTGCGATGGGCGCAATTTTCGTCGCGAAACCCATCACAGAAAAATCGATCGCAGAAGCATTGCATTACTTTTTAGGATAATTGTGGATAGTCTAAGCGAACTCCATCTCGACGCACTGGCTGAAGTATTTAATGTCGGCGCGGGTCGTGCTGCGGCCAGTTTGAGTGAAATTGTCGGCGACGAAGTCAAACTTTCTGTTCCCTCTGTGGAAATCAAAAAGAGTTCTGAAGTCGACGCCAGCATCATGGATTTAAGTAGTATGAAATTTGGCGTAGTTAGCCAACATTTCTCTGGTCCTTTTGACGCACAAGCACTACTGCTGTTTACCGAGAGTCACGCGCTGGAAATTGTGCGCGATATGATGGGCTCACAAATGAGCATAGAAGAGCTGGCTGAATTCGAACAAGAAGCCATGTGCGAGCTCGGTAATATTATTCTGAATGCTTGCTTGTCTGCGATGGCTGATATGCTACACATTTCCCTCAATAGTTCATTACCAGATTATCGCATTGCATCCACCGAAGATATTTTCAAAAGTCTGCAAAGCTCAGCCGATCAACCCTATATTTTGGTTTTACATATTGACCTTTCAATCGAGAAACGTCATTCCGAAGGACATTTAATTTTCTTGCTAAGTTCGATGTCACTTCGTAGTTTAGTGCAGCAATTGGAGCTGTTTTTAGGAAATATTGAATGAATTTTGTAGAACATTACCAAAGTAAGATTTTTGATAGCCTAAGTATTGGCTTAATCGTGGTCAATGCCAACGAAGAAATCTTATTGTGGAATACCTGGTTAGAAAAACACTCAGGCATCACCAGTGAAAATGCCCTTGGTCAAAAGATCGGTGATATTTTTCCAGTGGCGCCAAGTGCGGCATTTTTGTCGGCATTACGCAATTCAATGAGTTATGGTTTACCTGCGGTATTATCAAACGCCTTGCATCGCTCGCCGCTGCCTTTGTTTTCGATAGACGAAAGTTTCAAGAATCAATTAGCGATCCACCAGTCCATCACCATCACACCATTAGTTAGTGAACAGGCTGGCCACACTTGTTTAATTCAGGTGACCGACTCCAGCACCTCGATTCGTCGCGAAAAAATGCTACGTTCGCATTCAGAAGTTTTGAAAAAAGATGCGACCACAGATAGTCTAACCGGACTTTATAATCGCCGTTTTTTCGACGAACATTATAAAATTTCTCTTGGCCAGGCAATACGTCAAAAACATCCTTTATCGGTTTTCATGGTCGATATTGATTACTTCAAACAGTACAATGATTACTATGGCCACCCTGCTGGTGACAAAGTACTGGTACAAGTTGCGGCCGCTTTAAAATCACAACTATCGCGCTCTTCTGATATGTTGGCCAGATATGGCGGTGAGGAATTTGTGCTGATTTTGCCGAATATGAGCGATGAACACGGTATGGACTTTGCGAAAAAACTCATCGCTGCGGTGAATCAATTAGCGCTACCGCATTTGAAATCAAAATCAAACAAAATCATCAGTATTAGTATTGGATTTAGCACTTACGATCCCAACCAGCATCGCGAAGTTTCGACCTTAATTGATGCGGCAGATACCGCTTTATACAAAGCCAAACAACAAGGCCGTAATCAAGCCTGCTTTATGCCTCTCGATACCTTGCTGTCACATCGACTTCAAATTCATGCGGACTAGGGCGTGTTGACCTGATATGAACGCTTAGATTGTGAACCGTGCAGTTTAAGTCATGAAGTGTCGCTGAACTAGGCAATAGTAAAACGCGCCGTCAGTGGTTCAATGCTATCTTCGTGCCATACTAATGATAGCCCCGCAGAACTGCCGTCAAGCGGCCATTCTTTTTACCCCGAAGAATCGCTTTATCGATTTTTGCAATGACGTCTAGGTAGAGTCCCTTCGCGCTCGCGAAATGGGTGGTGTCAAAAAACAAGGGCTGCTCAGTCACATCAAAATGACGCCCTTGCAACTCAGGATCATTCGACTCTTGTACAACAGTCCGATTAATATAGGCTTCAACTTCTTTATGATGTTCATAGCCACGCACCGGCCACACCATCAAATCACTTCTTTTTGCCATCAATTTTTTAAACCGCGCAATGGTTGATGCCGAATCTTCCTGCACCGTAAAAATATGGTCACGAGCCAAGTCAAACTCCAAACCATGACTAAATCCGCGGCCAGTGCTCACCACTTTTCCGCGTAGATCTTCGACCGTTTTATACTTAGGTTTGGGTGAACCATAGGTAATACCCCAGATTTTTTCAACCACAACTGCTTGGGAAAAATGATAAAGCGCTAAGCGCTCTTTTGAACGTGAAAATCCATAGATGATCCCTTTACCATTTAAAGTTTCAACCTGTGCCCGCTTCCATGGCAAGATAACCGCCTCAAATTTCAATCCCGTTTCGTTCTCAAAATAGCGTAGAACTTCAAGTAATTTAGGATCTGAAGGCACTTGCTTACCCTGCGAATCCAGCGTTTCTTGAAGAAATAAACGAACACTCTGCTGCCCTGCCGCAAACACGGGCTGCGAGCACAAGCAAATCAACCAGAAAATCGATCTGCAAATCGAACTACAAATACGAGGAGTCCAACGTAAATTACGCATAAACAAACCAAGAGATTAAGCACAAGGCGCAGTATCGCAGCCAGACTGCATTTGAGCAAGAATACCTGAGTATTTTCGACTATTTTTTTATATAGTATTTGCCAATGTTAATGAAGAAAAAATACCTCAAAATTCCGGTCTCAACAACACTTTCCTTGATGAGGAACATTTCTTCGTGGATACTGTCTATTGATAGCAAATTCACTTGCTCTTTCATTTCAACTCAGGAGTGCTCTGCATGGAATCCCCCGAAATTCCTCGAGATGAAGAAGTCCGGCTACATGCACTCCGCGAACTTGATATTCTCGATACCGCGCCCGAAGAGCGCTTCGACCGGCTGACCAGACTAGCGCAACAAGTCTTTGGGGTCGACATTGCCTTGGTTTCCTTAATTGATGCCGACCGACAATGGTTCAAATCCAAACAAGGACTGGATGCATGCGAAACAGGTCGTAATATTTCGTTCTGTGGTCACGCCATTTTGGAGCGCGATATTTTCCACATTCCGAATGCCTTACTTGACCCACGTTTTTCTGACAACCCTTTAGTCACAGGGCCACCAAATATTCGTTTTTACGCTGGCGCCCCTTTACGTCCTGATGGTCAACATAGCATCGGTACACTGTGCATCATCGATAGCAAGCCACGCACCCTGAGCATTAAAGAGTTACGCATTTTGCGCGATTTGGCCGATAGCGTAGAAAAAGAAATTGCACAGCTTCATCAAAATCATCAGCATCAAGCGCTACTGTCGCTCACCAAAATATCGTCGCTGAGCGAGTCAGACTATGCACAGCTGTTACGTAGCGCAATGCGGATAGCCCAAGATTTTCTTGGTATGCCGCATGCCTTAATGAACCGCATTCGAGGCAAACAATGCGAGGTGTTAATTCAATCTGGTGCGGGCTCGCAATGTGAAGGATCACTGCAAGACTTAGAGCAAACCTTGTGTTCAATCACAATGGAAAAGAACACGCTAACGCTATTACCTGACATACGCAAAACACCCTATGCGAACCTAGCAAACAATATCAATAACGCCGCATTCTCAATTCGATCTTATATTGGCATTCCAATTGAAATACGTGGGACTTTGTATGGCAGTCTCGTATTTTCCTCTCCTGAAGTACGTGTTCCAGATCATTTTAATAAAGCTGAGGTTGAATTCATTCAGCTATTTTCTGAATGGCTTAATAGCAAAGTGCACGAGTGGGAACTTGATCAATCACTCAAATTACAACAAAAACTCGCCAAAGCTATTTCTCATGCCCAAGAAAAGTTCATCCACGGGCAGGGAAAAAGTAAAGGCTTTCATGGATTGCTGCATGACATATTGGATTTAAGCGGCTGCGAATTTGGCTTCATTGGTGAAGTGCTAGAAGATAAAGCGGCCAAGCCATACTTAGCCACTTTCGCCATCGAATTTATATCCAATACGCCTAATCAGCCAACATCACAGACGATGAGTGCAAACAGCAATATCACGATTGAGGATTTAGATCCGACTTTCATCTCTTCTATTCACACAAACACCACGACTATTCTCAACGCTATCGGTGAAGAAAGTGAACATAAGTTGAGACTTCCTACCGGCCAGAAGATACAGAATTTTCTTGGTATTCCGATTCATTACAACGAGCAGTTGGTCGCAATGATTGGCTTAGCAAACCGGGCGTTTGGGTTTCAAGCACCGTTCATCCAATTCTTAGATCCTATCTTGCTGACCATAGGTCAATTAGTACAAGCAACCAGAGTTCAAGCTCAGCACAAGGAAAGCGAACGACGTTTGGCAGACATCATCAAAGGCACCAATATTGGTACCTGGGAGTGGAATGTTCAGACCGGAGAATCTTCTTTCAACCAACGCTGGGCTGAGATCATAGGCTATACCTTAGAGGAAATTTCACCGTCCGATATCAACACTTGGATCAATTTCGCTCATCCCGATGATTTAAAAAAATCAAATGCGCTACTGCAAAAGCATTTCGACGGCGAATTGGACTATTACGAAACCATCAATCGTATGCGTCACAAAGATGGACATTGGGTATGGATTTTGGATCGTGGTTGTTTAGTCAGCCGAACCGCAGACGGCAAGCCGCTCATGATGTCTGGTAGTCACGCAGACATTTCAAAACAAAAAGAGGCTGAAGCGCAACTGGCCAATGCTTATGATTTATTAGAACAATCGAATACTATCGCCCGTATTGGCACTTGGGAAATTGATGTACGAAATAGGCAGCTAACATGGAGCAAAGTGACCAAAGAAATTTATGAAGTACCGAATGACTTTGTTTGCCCGATTGAACAAGCGATCCATTTTTACCACGAAGGTAAAGATCAAGAAACCATTACTCAGCTCTTACAAAGAGCGATTCACGAAGGTCTGTCATTTGATATCGAACTATCGATACTGACTTACACAAAAAAACAGCGCTGGGTTCGGATTGTTGGCATTAGCAAATTGAATGATCAAATTTGCGAGCGGGTTTACGGCACGATACAAGACATCAGTGAACGCAAACGTATAGAAAAAATGAAGGACGAATTCATTTCTACCGTTAGCCACGAATTACGCACACCACTCACATCTATTTCAGGTGCACTTGGTTTAATGGTCAATGGTGTCATGGGTGAACTACCAGAAAAACTGACTAGTATGTTACACATTGCCCATAAAAATAGTCAGCGTTTAAGTTTTCTGATCAATGACTTACTGGATATGGAAAAAATCCTGGCGGGGCAACTCAAGTTCAATATTGAACGACTACCACTCGCCCCCTTGTTGCAACTGGCTGTAGATAGCAATACGGGCGCCACGATAGAACGCATGATTTCAATGTCGATTGATAATCCGCTGCAGGATATCCACATTGCTGTCGATACACAACGCTTGCTACAAGTGCTGTCCAATGTCATTTCCAACGCGATTAAATACTCGCCCAATCACGGTCATATCCAACTCACAGTGCTGCTGCATCAAACACAAGTTAGGATAGTCGTCAGCGATCAGGGGCCAGGTATTCCAGCGGAATTTCAGTCACGTATTTTTCAGAAATTTGCACAAGCAGATTCTTCTGATACCCGCCAACGAGGCGGCACAGGTCTGGGATTGGCGATCAGCAAAGAACTCATCGAAGCCATGCACGGCAGTTTAAGTTTTAGCTCAGTTTATGGGCAAGGTGCGAGCTTTTATATTGACTTGCCAATCATTCAAACACCACCAGCCACAACTTGACTTTGACTACATTACTTTTTAATCTAAACCATGTGCTCGACACGCATTACTTTACTTCTTAACGCCTTAGCTGACCTTACCCAACCCTGCCTCACAAACAATAAAGAGACTACAACATGAATAAACTGAAATCGATCGCACTCGCCATTGCCTGCTGCGGAATTGCGAGTCCGGCACTGGCTGCTACCACCGTGGTGAACTGTGGCAAATTACTTGATGTTAAAAATGGCGTGTGGCGTGACAAGGTCAGTATCACCATTGAGAATAATAGTATCGTTTCGATTTCTGCGATGAAGACAGATCCTTCGCATATTGATCTGAGTGGGTACGCTTGCTTACCAGGTTTGATCGATATGCATGTGCATTTATCGCATGATCCCAAGCCGCAAGTTGAACAATTGCGTGATCGCTTAACTGCCGACACCGCTGATTACGCTTATGCATCCATCAAATTGGCAGAACGCACGCTGATGTCAGGTTTCACCACCGTGCGTGACTTAGGTGCGGGGGGCGGTCTCAATATCTCCATGAAACGCGCGATCGAATCCGGCAGTATTATTGGCCCACGACTGTTCACAGCAGGAAAATCCATCGCAACAACAGGCGGACATGCCGATCCAAGCAATGGCTTGTCGCAGGCGATGCGCACCGCAGTTGGCAAACCTGGCCCTGAGCAAGGCGTGATTAATGGCATAGAAAGTGCCAGAGAAGCCGTACGCAGTCGTTATCAAGAAGGTGCAGATCTGATTAAAATTACCGCAACAGCGGGGGTATTAAGCCAAGCCAGTAGCGGTGAAAATACTCAATTCACCGATGAGGAATTAATCGCGATTATCAAAACCGCCAAAGATTATGGCTTCCGCGTTGCCGCTCATGCGCATGGCAATGAAGGTATCAAACGGGCGCTACGTGCGGGTATCGATTCGATTGAACACGGCACCTATATGGATGATGAGGCGATTGCCTTATTCAAGAAAAATGGTGCGTGGTATGTGCCCACCATCTCTGCTGGAAAATTCGTCGCCGAAAAAGCCAAGATTCCGAATTATTTTTCACCTGTAGTACAACCTAAAGCGGCTGCAATTGGTCCGCTAATTCAATCGACTTTCGCACGTGCCTACAAAGCCGGCGTCAAGATCGCATTTGGCACCGATGCTGGGGTATTTCCTAACGGAGAAAATGCCAAAGAGTTTCGCTACATGGTCGAAGCCGGGATGCCGGAGCTAGCAGCCATACGCAGCGCTACTTTGAGTGCAGCGGAATTACTCAATCAAAGCAAACGTTTAGGTTCTATCGAAGCGAATTTCGCCGCAGATATCATTGCAGTGAAAGGTGATCCCTTAAAAGATATCAGTACATTAGAAAAAGTAGATTTCGTGATGAAAGATGGTGTTGTATATAAAAAACCATCGCTCAAATAAATCGTTAATTCAGATGTAAAAATGCAAAGATAAGCTGGCAGTCTGTTAAGATCAAATGGATTTCCCAGACCAACTTATCTTTGCAACTTCTGTTGATACGATTTCATGCGACCACTTCCTATTCCCACAACTCCGTTGCCAGCAATTCCTGCAATCGCTCCCAAATTAGCTTATGAACCACTAGAACATGGCAAGAATTACTGGATCGTTGATGAGGTACTCAGCAATGCAACAGAAATTGCCGAACGATGTTTTAGTCGTGACAAGTGGGAGTATGGTGCCCCTTATCAACCCGAGAGCTGGCCTGGTATGCGCTTCCACGGTGCACTAGAGGCTGCTGAGCTCGAACAAATTGAATCGCTGGTCAAACAACTCATTGGTAAAGATAGACTCTGGATGGAGCAGCCTCCTGGCGGTCTGCGTCTCGACTGCAATGTTGCCCAATTGGTCGGAGAGAAAGAAAGCACGCCGCATCCACATACCGATAGCCGTCGCTTATGTCGCTATGCCTGCGTCATTTATCTGAGTCCCAATCCCCCACCCGATACTGGCACTAGTTTTTGCCGCTTGCGCTACCCGAACGGAGCAATTGGTGGGAATATCGTCCTCGAACCACATAATAATCTGGTCGATGCTTTGCAAGTGCGGGCGCTACCAATTCAAGCCTGGTATGAAGATATGCGGGTGCAAAATGTGTTCAATCGTATGATTTTATACAAAGCAAATCTAGTTCACTGTGCCAGCGGCTACTTTGGCAAGGAGTTACGGGATAAACGTCTGACCACGGTATTTTTTTGGATGACAGATGACTAGAGGTAATGAAACTATGAAAAGGCAGCCGATGTTTTGTGCTTAAATTTTTGCATAAAGCCAAGCCAATTAGCGTAATAAGCCTCAGAAAACCTGTTTAATCAAGCAATCGCTTGAGGTATTTTTGTTTACACTGGTCAGCACAGAACTAGAACATGACTTGAACATGGTCGAAGCGACTTTTCTTCACTTCAAAACATTTCTGCTATTTCTGATCCTGAAACAAACCTAGAACAGACCTAGAACAACCTTGGCTCAGATCACGAGTCACTTCGAAGCAAAGACAACTATGAAACCTCGGGCCTTAACACCAACACTGATTAGCTTCATCGGATTAATGCTCAGCCTTTGTTTAAGTGCGTGCGGTGGCGGGAGTAAAGATAGCGCAACCACGCCAACGACGCCAGCTGCGCCTAGTTTGGTCTCGATTAGTGTGACACCTTCGAATGCCACAATTTCAGTCGGATTAAATCAACAATTCACAGCTACCGGAACTTATTCAGATGGCAGCTCTAGCGCCATTAGCAAAGACATCAGTTGGAGTTCTGGTGGAACCATTGCTAGCATCGTCCAAACTAGCGGACTAGCCACAGGAAAAACTGTCGGCAGCGAAACAATCACCGCGACTGTCGGTAAAATCATCGGCAGTACAAAATTAAGCGTTCAAGCGCCCTACGTCAATGTCTCTGCTGGCGGTCATCATTCTATCGCGCTGAAATCTAATGGATCTTTAATTAGCAGTGGCTTAAACCGCACGGGACAACTTGGTAACGGTACTGCCAACGACCAAGCAACGTTCAGCAATGTCGGCGCTATTACAACATGGACGCATGTCTCTTCAGGAGAATTTCATACAGTGGCAATTCGTAGTGATGGTTCGCTGTGGACTTGGGGATTTAATCAAAATGGTCAACTCGGTGATGCCACATTCGTCGATAAACTTGAGCCATTAAAAATTGGTAGCGCTAGTTGGATTGCAATTGCCGCAGGAAAATCACACACCCTTGCAATTAAAAAAGATGGCACTTTATGGGCATGGGGACGAAACTTTTTTGGGCAACTTGGTGATGGCACTGTCATTGATCGGGCATTACCTGTCCAAGTCGGCACTGCAAAAAATTGGACAAGTGTCGCTGCAGGCACCAATCATACAATTGCCCGGCGTGATGACGGCACAATTTGGGGCTGGGGTGATAATAGCGCGGGACAAGTGGGAATCGGCACCATCATCAAAACCAGCACCCCGACACAAATTGGAACAGCAACTTGGGTCGCGATTGTTGCTGGCGAAAGTCATAGCTTAGCAATCCGTGCTGATGGTGCGCTATTTGGATGGGGAAATAATATCAAGGGACAACTCGGCACAACAAACCCTACTTTCAGTCTTACTCCTTTCCAAATCGGAACCCAAACTACCTGGGCAATGGTAGCCGCTGGCTCGAATCACAGTTTGGCGATTAAGAATGATGGCAGTTTATGGTCGTGGGGTTTAAACGACGATGGGCAGTTAGGTTTAGGAAATTATCAATTGCAAACAATTCCAACGCAGGTCGGCGACATTAAACTATGGAAGACGATCAGTGCCGGGCAGTTTCATAGCTTGGCGGTGCGATCCGATGGCAGCTTATGGGCTTGGGGCAGGAATATCGACGGACAATTAGGTGATGGCAAACGCGTCAGCTCCCCACTTCCATTGCAAATTCCTTAAGCAATCTTAATGAGGCATCAGATCAAGCCTTAACTTTACACGTAAAGTAAGAGCAGAATTTAGGCTAGAATAGTTCTCTATACGGGTTCGATAAGAATCTGCTAGTTCCTTGGAAAACAACATTGCTTATTTTGATTCAAAAACTATTCACAGTTTTTCTGCTATGCGCTATTTCAATGGCGGGATTGGCGGCACCAATGCTGCCCAAGAAAAATACCCGTCCCACCGTGGTGGTACTGATGGCAGAACAAAAAGGTGATCGCGACCAAATCCTTCCATTAACCCGCAACGTCCTTCAACTTTTTAGCTACCTGGAAGATTCCGCACAGATCAAAATTGATATTCGTCGCTATCCATGGCGTCGGGTTTTACATAATGGCGAGAACGGTGAAGGCCTCATCTTTGGCATCTACAAAACACCAGCACGCTTAAAATCCTTTCATTTTTCTGAACCGGTATACTCCGATAAAGTTTGGCTACTTAGTCGTTGCGAAGACAATCTTCAATTCAATTCTATTCAAGACCTCAAAGGCAAAAAAATAGGTATCGTACAGGGCTCCAGTGCAGGCGAAGAGTTCGATAGCCAAGTGAATGTTATTTTTAAAGCAGAATACAATACGAGTAGCTTGGCTGGACGCTTTTTAAAGCTTTATCAAAAACGTATGGACGCCTTCTTGCTCTATGAGCCGCGTACCAATTTAAAAGAATTACAAAAAGAACTCAATCAACTGTATGCGTCTGAAATCGACGAGTATAAGAAAAAGAAAAACGATATCTTTTGCATTCTACCGCGCCCCGTCTCGGTCATCGACGCTTACTTCGCCATCAGCTTACAAGCCGACAAAACGCAACTCAATAAGATTGATAAAGTATTGCTACAAGCGAAGAAATCGGGAGATTTAGATCGACTCTTCGCGAAATAATTTCTTCCTCGCTTATTCTATCTGTTCACTATGTCTGATTTTCAAACTGAAATACTCACACCGATCCCAGCACACGCCGTTTACTTACATTGTTGCCGTGTAGCGAACGCCGATCAAGCACACATCATTGCGGCATTAAAACAATTATCATCGCAACTCAGTGATAAAACGGTGGTCATCGGATTGGGTGCCTCACTGTTGGATTTCTTGAATATACAGATTCCTGGCATGCACGCTTTTCCTGATTTTTCGGCATCGCATCTCGATATGCATGCCTACGAAACCGACTTATGGATATGGTTAAAAGCCAAAGAACGCGGCGAACTCTTTCACACAACGCAGCAAATCAGCAGCCTACTCGAGGAAAGTTTTCGCATCATCCACCAAGTTGATGCTTATCGGTTTCAAGACGGCCGCGACTTAACTGGCTATGAAGATGGCACCGAAAATCCTGAAGGTGAAGCGGCCTGTGAATGCGCCTTTATGCATCACGATCAAGCGGCATTGAATGGTGGTAGTTTCCTTGCAGTACAACAGTGGCAACACAGTTTTGCCGCGTTCAATGCAATGAGTGCCATCGATAAAGATCATATGATAGGGCGGCGTTTGACTGACAATGAAGAGCTCGACGACGCACCAGAAAGCGCGCATGTGAAACGTACCGCGCAGGAAAATTTTTCTCCCGAAGCTTTTATTCTACGCCGCTCTATGCCTTGGTCATTACAAGATCATGGTGGGCTTTACTTCACCGCATTCGGCCATTCATTCGACGCGTTCGAAGCCCAGCTAACACGTATGTTAGGGCTAGAAGATGGCATCGTCGATGCGTTATTTCAAATTTCATCGCCGATAATGAGCAGTTATTTTTGGTGCCCACCCATGCAACAAGGGCGCCTAAATTTAAGCGCCCTTGATTGATCACACCAATAAATTTTTGATGGCTAGCGAGTCTCTAGCCATCACTACGCAAAGCAGCAATCGGGTCTAAACGAGAGGCTTGCTTAGCAGGAAAAACACCAAATGCCAGCCCAACTGCAATACACATCGATACAGCAGTCAGCAAACTAAACGGTGACCAAGCAACCGACCATCCGGCCAGCGTGGCAATACTATAAGCAGCGATCGCCCCCAGTACAACACCCATTAAAGCCCCCGTCACGGCAATCACTAAAGCTTCTGCTAAAAACTGCTCGACCACATCACGTCGACGTGCACCTAATGCGCGTTTCAAGCCAATTTCACGACGTCGTTCCAATACATTCGCCAACATAATATTCATGATGCCGATGCCACCAACTAACAAAGAAACAGCAGCAATCGAACTCATCACGATCGTAAAAATTCTTTGTGTTTGTTGATTCTGCCGATACAGTCCCATCGGTACGATCAGATTGGTATCATCGGCATTTGCATGACGTTGCTCGATCAAAGTTTGCAATACCCGTGCAGCGCCATCTGGCGCGACTTTGCCATCTAAACGCAAACTGATGCCATCGACTTCATCTTCAATCAAGGTAAATAAGAAACGGGCACGGCCACTTTCCCAAGGAACAAATAAACGCTCGTCGTCCAGACCTAATTTAATTCCTTCAAATTCGGATTTGCCAGCGGAACGATCTGCCAATACACCAACCACTTCCAACCAAGTATGATTGAGTTTAACGCGCTCACCGATGGGATTCTGCTCACCAAACAAACTCTTAGCCAAGCGTGCGCCAATCACGCAAACAGGCGCTAAAGTATCGCTATCCTCAGTTTGTAACCAACGACCATGCGCAATCTGCAAACCACCATGTTCAGCATAACTATGCGACACCGCGAACGCCCGGCCTGCGATGATATTCGTACCATACACCAGTTGGTCAACCTTGATTTCTTTCTTCAGAGCGACCGACTGCGCACCAGGCACCACCGACATCGCAGCTGTTGCGTCAGCGGCTGAAAGCCCCAACGAACGGGTACGAATATCTTTTAATTTATCCGCAGCGATACTCTTTGATTCGACCAAAATATTATTCAAACCAAGCTCTGCCACCAAACGCAAAGCTTCACGTTTACTGCCCTCGCCCACCGCTAACATCGCGACAATCGCAGCGACACCGAACACCATTCCCAATAAAGTTAAACCAGTTCGTAGCTTGCGCCGCTTTAACTCGACAATGGCTTCTATAATCAAGGCACGATTCATGATTTGTCCTCTTTCTTTTCCGGTACCAAAACTAACTTTGCACCGGCACTTAATCCGGACTTCACTTCACTGCGTATCTGCCCACGCAAACCCAATTCAACTTTCTGTTTTAGCTTAGTAGATTTTTCCATTAGATAAACAAAGTAATCAGCACCCTCTTGAACCAGCGCGATGTTGGGAACTGTGAGTACCTTACTGGAATTAAGTAAAGTGACCCGACCAGTAATTGCCTGCCCTGGTTTTAAGACAAACTTGCGTACCAAGTCTTGTCCTATACTAGCTTCAAAATCAGAATACTTGACGGGTGATTCACGTGATTTTGTGCTGGCGGTTTTGCCGACTTTAGTGACTTTCAAATCAAGTTCCGTTCCGGTGCCTGACAGGCGCACCTTGATCGCTTGACCTTCTTTCAAACCAAACGCTGCACCTTCTGCAATACTGAATTTGGCGACCTGCTGCTCCAAATCGGGTAAAGATCCGAATTCCTCTCCGGCCCACAATTTACTGCCAACTTGCGGCAAAGTACTGTCCCAGCGTGGTTTCAACAAAAACACACCCTCGTGCGGTGCCTTTAGCTCTAAGGACGACAAGCTCTTGCGTTGCTGTTCTATCGTCAAGGTCACACTCTCTTTTTGCGATTGCACAACAGCCTGATCCGCGTTGCTACGGGCGCCGATCTGATTATTTTTCCATTTCAAATAATCTTGCTTGTGATTGAGAAAACCGATATCGACTAAAGTATCGAGAATCTTATTTTGCGCAAAAATTTGCAGATCGGCATTCGCATAGCGTTTACTTAAATTCAAATCGCCAGTTACTTTAGCGCTATCCGAACTCAACTCCGCACGTCCCAATTCTGCAGTCGATTGGATTCCCAACTCCATTAATTCCTTACGTAGCAAATCCGTTTCTGCTTGCGATAATTTCACCCTGGATTGTGCTGCGTCAAATACCGCAATGATCTGGCCCTTTTCGACCAGACTGCCATTGGCAACCATAGAAACCAGATTGCGTTGATCCCATCCTGTACCGGGAACATTCAGCTGTGTGCTGGCTGCGGCCTTAATTTCACCATCGGCAGCAATCTCCTCTTGCCACTGACGCGCCTCGACAACTTCGACAGGCACGGCTTCGGAACTTGATTCACCGCCACACGCAGTCAATCCTAACATCGTCATCAACAAGACAGTCGCACGATTTATTTTGATCATTTCTTCGCTCCTGCCGTTACTCCAGGTTGCACAACTTGAGTTCCAGCTTTTTGATTTCCTAGTTTCACTTGTACCGCAGTGCCTGGTTTCAGATTCTTGGGCAAACTCTCAAACTCAATTTCGATATCTCTGACAATCATCGGTTGATTCGCGGATTTGCCATGAAAGACTGCGCCAAATCCGGTAATCTTGGCGGAGACCTGCGCATTCGAACCTGGCGCAATCACCGAAACCACTTGCCCCAATTTGACCAAAGACACTTGCGCTTCAGGTACTTTCGCGGCGACGAAAATTTTTGTCGGATCAGCCAGATTCGCCACTGCAGCGCCCATAAACACGCGACTCCCGACTGCGAATTTTTCATCATCAAAACCCACGTTATGCACCACCGTACCTGCCCGTGGCGCATTCACCGTCAAACCATTTAAGCCTTTTTCCAAGATGGTAATGGTCTGTTGTAGTTGTGCGATTTCTGATTTCAAACCACGCAATTCCGCAGTTCTGGCACGTTGCTGGGCTTCACGCTGACGTTCGGATAACTGGGCGAGCTGGTTAAACAGATCACGTTCAATAACCAACTTGTCATAATCAATCCGCTTTACCAATTCCTTGGGTAAAGAAGCTTTACGTAAAGCTTTTTCCGCATTGCTCTTAGCTTCACTCACGGCCAATTCAGCGGCTTTCGCAGCCTCGGCATGATCCAATGCGATCTTCTCTGATGTTCGTTGCTTTTCGTTGAGCGAACTGCGATGGGTATCGAGTCTGGTCTTGGCTTCATTTGCCTCAAAGATCGCAACTGGCTCACCGATCTTCACATGACTCCCCTCAGGAGCCAACATCACCAAGTTGTAATTCCATACGTGACGAATATTCGGTGGCGCGATGATTGAAGATTGGCGCGACAATACTTCACCTTCTAAAGTCAGATCCTGCGTTGAGGGATTGTCTGTTGAACTGCTAGCAGTAGATTTAGCAGATTTGTTTAGCGCTGCCGTATTGTCCATTTTCTGAATGGCTTTGTTATCATTTTTCACAGCGACTTTTTCTAATTTGATCGTTTCAACTGCGACGCTCATACCTTGCTGCAATTCATACGTTAAATTACTGGGCAAACGAATTTCTGTCTTAAAGTAACGTCCCTTCCCCCAGATCGCCCGTGCTTCAGGCGCGCTGGCGATGCGTTCAATAACACCCTTCGCATAAGAGTTTGGAATCGCATCAAAACGCAAATGTAGTTCTTGCCCCTGCTGCAAAAATGGCCGGTCTGCTTCCAATACCCAAGCGACGACATTAAGCTTACCACCACCGATGATTTGCCCAGCCACTGAACCTATTTGTGCATGACCACCTTCATCGAGGCGCTTCCCATTCCAATTATCATAACCATGAATCACCACCCCATCACGGCTTGCGCGCACTTCACTTTGTGCCACTTGCACTTTGGCGAAAGCAATCTGAATTTGTAAACGCTTCACCGCCAATTCACTATCATCCAATTTCCGCTTCACCGCATCTTTAGCGTTCTCCAAAGCTTTCTGTTTGACACCTAAATCACGGGTCGCTCTGTCTAACTCACCCTGATATTTATCGTAATCCAATGCAGATATTTGCGCTTTTGGTAGCGCAGCATCGATCTTCGCTTTGGCTAGTGCGGCTTGTGCGGTAATCAAGGCACGTTCAGCTTCTATCGTTTTCACTTCCAAATCGGCAGCTTCACGCAATCCACGCTCGCGGTTTTGTACCAATTCGAGTTCAAGTCTCTCGATGTCCGAATCACCTTGAGAATCAACCCGTAAAATTACCTCACCATTTTTCACTTTACTGCCTTCTGGCACAAAGTAACGCAAGGTGACCGGTGAAACATGGGAAGATGGGACAATAATCGGCACTGAATCCGCAGCTTGCAGTTCGCCAGTAAATAACACCGGTCGTTGATATGGCGGAGCAGCCAACTTATCAGCGAGCGCCGATGCACTACATAAAATGACCAGACAAAGTGCGGTGTACTTGCTAATGTGTTTCACAATGATCCTCATACCAGCACCTCATCGACTTTACCGTCTTTCAAATGAATGGTGCGTTGGGCTTTGGCAGCGATATTCGGATCATGCGTGACCAAGACCATGGTCTGTCCATTGGCATGTAATTCGGCCAATAGTTCCAACACATCGGTCGCACTTTTGGAATCGAGATTGCCGGTGGGTTCATCTGCCAGCAATAAAGCAGGCTGATTTAACAAAGCACGCGCAATCGCAGCTCTTTGTAATTGTCCGCCAGAAAGCTCGCCAGGCAAATGGCCGATACGCTGGCCTAAACCGATACGTTCTAGCAAAGCGCGCGCACGATTCTCCGCCTCGGGATCTTGCTGCTCCGCATAACGCTGCGGTAACAAGACGTTTTCTAATACCGTTAAACGCGGCAACAAATGAAAAGACTGAAACACAAAGCCAATCCGGCGATTACGCAAATCCGAAGAAGCATCATCATCCATGCTCCCTATTTCATCCTGTTCCAGATGGTAGGTACCGCTATCGGGCTTATCCAGCGCACCCAAAACATTCAGTAAAGTCGATTTACCGGAACCCGATGGCCCCATGATCGCGACAAACTCACCACGCGCTATCGACAAATCCACGCCATCTAAGGCTCGAATCTCATTTCCTCCCTGCTTATAGGTTTTACGAATATCTTTTAAGGCGATCATCTACACTTCCTCTGGAACGCTACAAGAGCGGTATGAAAACTCGAACAATTCAATTCAATCGACTGCGCAGGAAGTATCCTTACTGAATTGACAATTGTCAATTCTCAATTGTGCCAAAGAGAGATTTTATTTTCTATTTCATCACTCATAACCAGAAGCAAAAAAAACCCGCAATTGCTTGCGGGTTTTTTTAGCCTACATCGCGTTGATCACTAACAAGGCATCTCCGCATTTTTACGTGAATAGAACCACCAAGTAATCACCATGCAACTAATGTAGAAAGCGATGAAGGTGTACAAAGCCATATCTGGTGCTCCAGTGATCTTGATCGAGGTACCGAAGCCTTGCGGAATGAAGAATCCACCATAAGCGCCAATCGCACCAGAAAATCCTAAGACCGCAGCAGATTCTTTTGCGGCATCCAGGCGTGCTTGTCTAATTGCCGCTTCGCCTTTACCTGCACTGGCACGTTCTCTTTCGGTTTGGAAAATAATTGGGATCATGCAGAAGGTCGATCCATTTCCCAAACCCGTCAAAATAAACATGCCAATAAAGGAGAACAAAAACACACTGAATTGATGGGCATGTAAGGCAGGCAAAATGCCAAATGCAATCACCGCTGCCATCGCGCCAAACACCCAGAATGTCAAACGTGCGCCACCTAATTTATCCGACAAGATGCCACCAACTGGACGCGCCAATGCGCCAGCCAAAGGACCAAGGAAAGCAAATTTTGCCACATCCACTTCAGGGAACTGCGCTTTGATCAACATTGCAAAGGCCGCAGAAAAGCCAATGAAGGAACCAAAGGTGCCGATGTATAACCAGCACATCAACCAGTTATGTTTGCGTTTAAAAATAATCGCTTGATCAGAGAAAGACGCTTTTGCGGAAGCGATATCGTTCATGCCAAACCAAGCAGCAATCGTCGCCACCACGATGAATGGCACCCAGATGAAACCGGCATTTGCCAACCAAAACATTTTGTCGGTATTGGTTTTGACATTGTGATACAAGAAGCCGTCACCGGAAATCGCTGCACCGAACACCGCAGAGGAAATCACCAATGGTGCGACAAACTGCACGACAGACACGCCGAGATTACCGATACCAGCATTCATTCCAGTCGCATACCCTTTGCGTGATTTTGGAAAGAAGAAACTGATATTTGCCATACTAGAACTGAAGTTTCCGCCACCTAAGCCGCACAACAAAGCGAGAATCAATAAAGTGGAATAGCTAGTCGTCGGATCTTGCAACGCAAAGCCCATACCAATCGCAGGAATCAATAAGCTCGCGGTCGAGATCGCAGTGAAGCGACGACCGCCAAATACCGGCACCAAAAATGAATAAAAAATTCTGAGTGTGGCGCCTGACAAAGCTGGCAAAGCGGTTAAGAAAAATAACTGGTCTTTGGTGAATTTAAAACCCGCTTTATCCAAATTGGCAGCAACCACGCTCCACAACATCCAGACCGAAAATGCCAGCATCAGACAAGGTATCGAAATCCATAAATTACGATTCGCGATGCCATTTCCTTCCTTCTGCCAAAACCCGCTATCTTCGGGTTCCCATCGGCTTAACACATGTCCCATCTTGCACTCCTTCACTTAACTAGTTTCGAATTATTCTCATTCCATGTTTTCATTCAAAGAATAGGATTTACGCAAAATTGCGCTAGCGAGGCGACCACAACGACGCTAGCGTCTGTTTTGCGCAAGTCCTAAGGAAATGAAAACGCGCAATCCTTAATCATGAGCATAAGGATTGCGCGTCAATTTGAAAATTCTTCGTATGGGGATGTATCTATCCGCAAAGGTAGGAGTTACTCAGCCAAAAGAACTAGTGCTACTCAAACTTAAGCCCTGTCCCTCGCCCAATTCATTTGGAACCCGATGCGCTAGTGTGCGCACCTGTGTTTTAGCCGCGCCAGCATCTTGTACGGCACTACTACTGGCATAGGCTTTTAGCGCGGTCAAACAGTGAATATAAATGCGCGAGGCACTCACCCGAATTAAATCTAACTCGCTCAGATGATGCAACATCCGGGAGAAGGTTTCTGGGGTCAAATTCAATAGCGAGGCCACCACATTTTTCTTTAACTCCAAACGGATATCATTACTATCTTGAGTTACTGCCACCTGCACCAAATAGTCGACCACTCTTTGCATCGCGTTATGCGAAGACTGTCGTTCCACGCTGCGAATAAAACCCAGCAGGCGATGCGACAAACCTGTCATCATCTGGCGCGCTATCGTAGGCGACTGGTCAAGCAATTTAAACAGCGCATTTCTCGGTAAGCGCAGCAATAAAGACGGTTCCAAAGACTCTGCATAGAACGGATATGGCTCTTCAAGAAATAACATCGCCTCGCCAAAGCATTGACCAGGCCTGATTAATTCGACGATCTTATCGCTGCCATTAGAGGAAGGAATCGCCAATTTCATCAATCCGTAAACCAAGATAAAACATGCATCCGCAGTATCACCTTTTTGGAACAAGCTTAATCCCTTGTCTAGTTCCAATTTCACCACTTCTTTTTTCAAACTCTCTAATTCAAACGGCGATATATGACGAAACAAAGCCTGATTGGATAAAAGTCCATCAAGATTAATCTTACTCATAACGCGTCCCCCATCTTATCAATGTAATAGGGGCAGTGTAATAGCGCAGTTTCGCTGCGCCTATACGCCAATAGGAGTAGATCTTGATTGCAGATGGCTAGGATGACGGTATGGTCTTAAAGGAATAACATCGCGACTTGAGGATTCTGCACGTGCTTAGCGAATGGTGACACGGTCGTCGAGCAGCACACTTGTGCTTTCACAACGGTACTCCGCAGGAAGCCGCGCCAAGAGCGCTACTTATCCATACCGTGTTCAACTGCATACACAGCGATTTGTACGCGGCTGGTCAGGTTCAGCTTTTTGAGGATATTTTGCACATGAATTTTGACGGTGCTTTCTGCCACATCGAGATTACGGGCAATTTCTTTATTGCTTTCACCACGCGCTAAACACACCATGGTTTCGCGTTCACGCGGGGTAAGCTTTTCGCGTTCTGGCGTGGTTGATACATTATTTCCGGAACGAAATTGCATCACCAGTTTAGCTGTCATCGATTCTGCAATGACGGGTTCACCAGCAGCAGCACGTTTAATCGCCTGCGTTAAATAGTCTGCTTCAATATTTTTTAATAAATAGCCGCGCGCGCCATTTTTTAAGGCTGTGGTGAGGTCTTCCGCTTCTTCTGAAACTGTCAGCATCAAGACTGCGGTATCAGGCAAATCTTCCACGATCAATTGCATCGCTTCCAATCCTGACAAACCGGGCATATTTAAATCCATTAAGACCACATCGGGCTTCAACTGCTTGGCACGTTTAATTCCCTCCAAACCATCGGCAGCCTCACCCACGATCTCAAATTCAGGATTACGTTGCAATAATAAACGTATGCCACTACGAAATAGGCTATGGTCATCCACTAATAAAATTCTAATGCTCATGTCTCGCTATTTTCTGTTGGATTATTGATGATGTAAGTTTATGCCACCAAGCGCTCTTCGCGTTTTAAGTGCAAAGAAATCGTGGTTCCCTGTTGGTTCGCGCTAATGATAGAAAATTGTGCGGCCAAACGTTCCGCACGTTCATGCATGATACGCAACCCAACATGTCCGTCGCCTTTTTGCGCAACTGTTGTCACATCAAAACCGGCGCCGTCGTCATGCACTGTCATGGCAAAATCGCGGTCATTCTGAACATTCACTTTTACTTCACTGGCTTGGGCATGTTTGCGCACATTCGATAAGGCTTCCTGCAAAATAAACAGCACTTGCAATTGCTGTTCTGGTGCCAATTGCGCACCATCACCAACGATGTCTATCGTCGCATGCACGCCGGTTTGGCGCTGGAATTTTGATACCACATTACGCATTTCAGATTCTAAATTACTGTCTTGTAAGCGGGTACGGAAATTCAATAAAAGTTCACGCACATCTTCATAACTTTCTTGTATTCCCGCCCGCAGTAGCGGTGTAATGTCATGAATTTCTTCTATATCATTCCGCTTTAAAGAGTCTTCTAACATCTGCACTTGCAGGTTCAAAAAATTCAAGCCTTGCGCAATACTATCGTGCAAGCCTTGCGCTAATAGATTGCGTTCTTGTGATACAGCAAATTCTTTTTCTTTGGCGATCAAGCGCTGATTCTCTATCGACGAACCAAGATTTTTTCCTAAGATTTCTAACAAACGACGCTCTTCACCCGTGACCAAGCGCTCTCGTGAGAAGTGCAAAGAAAAACTCCCAATGACTTGATCACGCGTTTGAATTTGAAATACCGCTAAAGATACGTAACCTTCTTCTTGGCAGCGATAACGTTTTTGCTGATCTAACAAACGGAAATCACGCACCAAAATAATCCCCTTGGAAGTCGCAGCACCGCACAGGCAATCATCTTTCTTGATGCAATGTTCTTCCTCTATCATTTTTTCCGAGATACCTTCATGCACGGTGATATGCACATTGCCTTTCTCGTTGTCGAGTATCCTTACTGTGCCACCGTCAGCATGCATACGTTGCATAATTCGGTGTAAGAATCCACGACATAACTCTTCGATCGCATGCGGGCCAGAGAGAAACGCCGCGATCTCATACATCGTACTAATTTCGTGATTTTGCGCTTGTAATTTTGCGGTCTTTTCTACTACCCGTTCTTCCAAAGTCCGATGCACACTTTGTACATGATCCGCCATGTGATTAAAAGCTTGCGCCAACACACCAAATTCATCTTCCGTTTCTATCGGTAAGCGCACACTTAAATCGTCTTTACTCATACGGGCAATCCCAGATTGCATGCGGCTAACCGGGCCTACGATCCACAAATACAAGAGATAAAGTAAAGCAACACTGGCGGCGAGTGACATAAAAATCAAAGCGGTCTGGCACAAGCGCAACCAAGTGGTTTTTTCTTCTAACTCAACCTCAACCAAAGACACTAACTGATTAATATTTTTGACAAAGCCGGGCAACTCGGCAACATAATTTTGCAAGGCAATTTGTCTTAACTGCGGCTCACTTTGCTCGACAACGCTACGTGCATTGACTTGAATACGTTGTAGCCAATCTTGCTGCACCTTACGCATTTGTTCACGGATCGGTGTGGTTTGTGGCAGAAACAAAGGTCGCTTGGCATCACCGTGTTCCAGATCTGACAAGGTGCGATTAAATTCTTGTAATTCTTGTGTAACGCTAGTTCCCTTACTGGGATGCTCCAACACCATTGCCAGGCGATACGAACGCATACGCAAACTACCCGCTTCATTAATCGCCGCACCACCACCTTCCAATTGCCAAGACAACAGCAAGGTGTAACCAATCGCAGCCAGCGTCAAGGCTAAGCCAACCACGGTCGTCATTAAAATACGAAAGGTCAGTCGTTTGCCAATAGGTAGTTGATTGCTAGAATCCATGTGTTTTTTCTTGAGCAGTTCTGAAAATTAATCGACTAATTCTGCATTCATACTGGTCACATCCGATGCATTGACGATGTCTGCGCCATTTATTTTACTTGCATGCGGCACGCCAAGCGGACACACCATAGGCAGAAAACTGTCGGTGCGATCAGAGTATGCCAGTAAAGCGCCATTCGTCATATCGAAATACCAGCCATGTAGCGCAATCTCACCGCTTTGTTCGCGCTCTGCCACCCAAGGAAAGCTGCGCAGATTATTTAATGACATGATAATCGCACCAAGCTCACAAGCATGATTCTGCACCTCACTACTACAATGACTTAATTGACTCAAAACCTGTTGCTTCACAGGTTCGACGATGCGCATCCAGCGGCCAATAAAATCAATCTTACGACTGGGCTGATAACCTTGCATCAAAGCACGTATGCCGCCACATTTTTCATGTCCCATCACAATGATGCGCTTCACATTCAAAGCTTCTACCGCGAACTGGATCGCTGCGCTAACACCTTGTTGATTCCCCGATTCATTACAAGGTGGCACCAAATTCGCCACATTTCGAATCACGAAAATGTCGCCTGGATCACAGTCTAACAACAAGGCCGGATCAACCCGCGAATCGCAACAACCAATTAACAAGGTAGTCGGATTCTGACCATTATTCAACTTGTTATACAACGGCTTTTCACCTGCAAAATATTTGGACTGAAAGCGTTGAAATCCTTCTATAAATTGGTGAATATTACGCACTTCCATCTTCAACCTCACTCTATTTCGCTATGTAGACTATCCACCGGTTTGTGACATAAACCGGATAATTTTCTGCGGCTGCGTCGTGAATTCATGTCGTTCAGGCTTCAGTTCTATCGCTTGCCGTATTGCTTGCTCTAGAGCTTCATCGCTGATTCCCGCTCTTAATAGTGGACGCAGTTCAAACTTTTCTTCTTGCCCCAAACACATATACAAAGTGCCATCAACCGCCAAGCGCACCCGATTACAAGTCGCACAAAAATGTTGGCTGATCGGTGAGATAAATCCTATCGTTGCTTGTCCATCACGGCTAGTCCAATACCGCGCAGGCCCGCCACCTAATTCTTCTGCCGCCGGAATCAAATCAAACTGCCGCACCAATTGATCACGAATCGGACCAATATCGCGATACTGACTATTTTGCCCGGTGCTGCCCATCGGCATCGCTTCAATCAGTCGCAGGATAAAACCTTCCGCAAAACAAAACTCTGCCATGCGTGACACCTCGTGTTCATTCACACCACCCATGACCACCATATTCAATTTAATCGGTTTAAAACCCGCCTGCTTACCTGCTTGCAAGCCTGCCATAATGCTGGCAAAACTATCGCGGCCGGTGATGTTTTCCATACAGGCTTTGTCCAAACTATCTAGGCTGACATTGATCCGGCTAACGCCTGCCTGATGCAAAGCTTGCGCGTGCTTATGTAATTGAGTGGCATTCGTCGATAAAGAAATATCCCGAATCTCGGCGTGACTAGCAAGACGCTCAACCAATTGCGGTAAATTGCGCCGCAATAAAGGCTCACCACCCGTTAGGCGCACCCGCGCCACGCCCAAGCGTCCAAACGCCGCGACCACTCTTTCGATTTCATCAAAGCGCAACCAGTTTTCCGGTTCCTCAAAACCATGAAAGCCTTTTGGCATGCAATAACTACATCGCAAATCACATTTATCAGTGACCGATACGCGCAAATAGTTTAATTGCCGACCAAAGCGGTCTATCAATTGTGCCCCGGGGGCAAGGTCTGGAGGTGTAGAAAGATTTTTCATGCTGTCATTTTGTGCCGATTCAGACAACAGCACAATTCGCCGCCAAGCTAGATCATCTAGTTCTTTTGGGGGATAAATCTTGTTCCAGATCAAATTTTCACTCGTCTGACTTTTAAATAATTATTTGCTACTTGCCTAAGGATCTTCTGCGCAATTGATCCTCTATCGTTTCTCAGTATAAAAAGTATTTGAATAAAATTTTTGTACAGTATTTATAGGACTTACGCAAAAAAGACGCTGGCGTTGTTGGTTCGCCTCGCCCCCGGCCTTCGCAGGGGCAGGCCAAGCAACCGTACTGTCTTCGGCTTCCCTCCCCCGATTCAAGCATTCGAGGGCAGGCTCTAGCCAGCGCAATTTTGCGTAAGTCCTAATTTACAATTTCAGTTCTGAAACAACAACAAAACCGAGTGCACAAGCGTCAATTAATGTGAGATGCTGGGAATTTGATTGATCTAGATATCGAAAATTGCTAGTCTGAAAATTAGAACAACTGGCACTACTGTCTATGTCCCGCTCCATTATTCGCTCGAACAAAATTAGTATGCATAAAGAAATCAAGCTGTTTCTATCTCTACTCTATTTATGTATTTTTAGCTTCACTTCGAGCATCGCCAATGCTGCAATTTTGCCATTACAAACTTCACCTGAGGCGATTAATCTGAAGTCACATTGGCAAGTGCTGGAAGATAAAACTGGCAGTCTCAGCATTACCGACATCCTGCAAGATCAGGCATCGGCAGCACCTAAGCCAATATTCACAGCGCTAGCTGGCGACTTGAGTGCCTCGTACACAAAATCTGTCTATTGGCTCAAATTAGAATTACAAAGAAAGAACACACAAGCTTCAAGCCAATGGTGGATGGAAATTACACCTAATATGCTGGATGATGTGCGCGCTTACCATGTCGCGAACAATCAAATTATTAGCACTCATCAAACCGGTGATCGCACACTTTTTACCAACGCCGAAACCCGACACCGACTAGCGGTCTTTCGACTGCATCTTGCAGATACTGAAAAGCACACGATTTATCTGCGTATACAAACGACTAGCGCTTTATACTTCAGTGCCCACCTGTATACGCCAAAAGCATTTGCAGAAGCCAGTAATTTCCAATCAAGCCTGATGGGAATTTTCTACGGTGTGATGCTGGCGATGATTACTTACAATTTAATTTTGACATTCGGCTATCGTGACAGAGCCAATCTGTTTTACTTATTCTTGTCGACATTCACTTTATTAGTAGGCTTCAACAATAACGGCCATCTTGCGCTCTATTTTGAACCTGATAATGTTTGGCTAGTTGAACTGATACAAAGCCTCGCAGTTCCCGGTTTGCTGTTGTTGTACTCACTGTTCATCACTAGCTTTTTGCAACTTGCCAAAATCATGCCAGAGATTGCAAAAGGATTCCGCATACTACAAATCTTTGCCGTGCTCATCATCATCGCCGTTTTGCTTGGATGGAATAGGCAAGTAGCAGCGGCTGCGCAAATTCTTGCGTTTATTCAAATGATCGTGGTGCTTCCTATCGGCATGCTGATCGGTTGGCGCGGCTACCGTCCGGGTTACATCGTCGTCGCCGCAACCGCAGCCTGGATTGCTGGTGGAGTTCTGATTATTTTACGGAATTTGGGCATCATCGAAAGTAGTTGGCTGACCGAGTTCGGTTATCAAATTGGTGCGGCTATTGAAATCATCTTGCTCGCTTTGGCACAAGCAGATCGTATCAATATCATTAAAAATGAAAACGCACAGACTCAGACACAATTACTCTCGATTTCACAACGTGCTGAACACGAATTAGAAGAAAAAATTCAACAACGTACCAAAGAAATGGCAGAGCTGATTGCACGTTTGGAAAAGCTCGATAAACAAAAGAATGAATTTTTAGGCATCGCCGCACATGATCTAAAAAATCCACTCACTGGCATCATAGGCTTGAGTGATCTGATGCGAAAATTAGAATCTGGCATTACACCGGAACAACGCTATAGCTATTTAGAGAGAATCAGTCGTAGTGGACAAAGGATGATGCACATCATCACGAATTTACTCGATGTGAACGCGATGGAATCGGGCAATGCCAAACTTGAAAAGCATCGTATTCATCTCTATGAAATCTGTCATCAGGTGGTGATGCAGTATGAACATAATCTGCGGGCAAAAGAGCTACATTGCCAAGTCGCTTACGCTCAAACTCAAGCGCAAGACAGTTTCACCAATCAACAAGACATCATCATTCTGGCTGACCCAAATGCCTGTTTCCAAATTTTAGATAATCTGATTTCCAACGCCATCAAGTATTCACCTATCGGCAAACACATCAGTGTGCAACTACTACGCTCACAAGACTTTGCGCAGGTACGCATACAGGATCAAGGTTCGGGGTTATCGCAAGAAGATCAAGAGCATTTATTCGAACGATTCAGTAAATTATCCAGCATACCAACGGCCGGGGAGCATTCCACGGGGCTGGGCTTATCCATCGTGAAAAAACTCAGCGAAGCCATGGGTGGCTCCGTGTATTGTGAAACTGAGTTGGGCGCCGGTTGCTGCTTTGTCGTTAATTTTCCGTTGGCGAAAGACGATGCATTCAGCAATCAATAGTCGCATCTCGATTGCAGCATTGGAGAACGACATCACGGATATCCTGCACTATTTCTGCTCCGTGCTGACGGCTTTAATCGGCGCCACACGCGGCAAGATGATGGTAAAACTGGTACCCACTTCAACTTCACTATGCACTTGGATAGTGCCGCCCAGTATTGAATGAATGATGTTGTAACAGATATGCAAACCTAGGCCACTACCACCTGTCCCTAGACGTGTCGTAAAGAAAGGCTCAAAAATGCGCTCGATATTTTCTTTCGCAATTCCAACGCCATTGTCTTGTACGACTAGTTGCAATTGATGCTCATCGATCGCCTGCCCTCGTAACACAATGACGCCTTGGCTGCGTTCATGAAAACCATGCACCATCGCATTAATGATCAGATTATTGAGAACCTGCCCTAAAGATCCAGGATAACTATCAAGCATCAACCCATCAGCGATCTCAACACGGATCTCATTGCCTTCACGCTTACTGCGATTCGACAAAGTCAACGCCACTTCTTCACAGAAAAAACGTAAATCAAAATCACGGCGTTGATCTGAGGTTTGATCAACTGCAATCTGCTTAAAGCTACTCACCAGATTTGCGGCACTAGTGAGACTGCGAACCATTAAATCAGATGAGCTGATCGCACTTCGACTATAACTCTCCAAATCCGAACGACGTAACTGGTTGTCGTTAAATTTTTGCAGAAACTGTTCACTTAAATCTTGCATGGTACTCGCCATCAATAAGCTATTGCCAATCGGCGTATTCAGCTCATGTGCGACCCCTGCTACCAATGAGCCCAGCGCTGCCATTTTTTCTTGCTCAACTAATTTAGATTGCGTTATTTTCAGGCGACGATATGCTTCCGCATTGTCATACGCCACACCTGTATAAGCGGCTAGCGTACGCAGAATATTTAAATCATTCAAACCAAAAGCGTTCGGCTCTTTGCTTAATGCTCCGACCACCCCCATCACCCGTCCACCCAAGACAATCGGCACATAAACACCCGAACGGGAATCTTCGGTTGGCGTACCGTCTTCTAGTCTGACAAAATTCTCTCCAGTGCGATTGGCAACGATTGGATCCATCATACGGCTATCATGTTCAATCTCATTCACAATTAACTCTTGAGCGCTTAACACGCAACGAGTTGCAGGTTGTTCCACCGCATCCAGACTACGCTCATAAGGTAAGATCAATTGATCTCCTTGTATCGTATATTCAAAACGAATAATCCGCTTATCCCAATCGACAATACCAACCCCGAAAGTCGTAGCACGAACCACGCTGCGAATATTTTGATACAAAGTATTGAGAATTTCGCGCTTATCAAGCGAAGCCGTGATCTGCAAACCAATTTCACTCAAACGACCAATATCATTACGCGCACGTTCTGCTATTTCACGCTGGGTATCGGCAAGTTTTTTCTGTTCTAATACCTCTTGTGTCTGTACTTTCACCTGCTGTTCAAGGTAGAGTTGATTTTCATTGATCGCACGCAAGCGCACCTGATAGGCAAACCGCAAGCCACTCAAAGCGATCACCGTCCACAATCCATACCACCACCAAGTTTTCCAAAACGGTGGCGTCACCACTAAGGTCAGAATTTCAGTACTATCACCCCAAATACCATCGGGATTAGCCGCCTTGGCAAGCAAGCGATAAGTGCGCGCATCCAGATTCGTGTATGTAGCGGTACTACGATCTGCCTGACCATAAATCCAATCTTTATCATAGCCCTCTAATTTCCAGGCATAGCGGTTTTGTGTTCGGTTGTAAAAATGCAGCGCCGCCAATTCAAAGCTGACCATGGTCTGCTGGTGATCTAACTCAATCCTTGTTACCGCACTGAGCGGGCCATCAACTCCCAGACTTTTCAAATCCAATGCAGGCGACTTAGCTTTGGTGCTTGCAAGACTTGCAGATGATGCCGTGATGCGCGACTCAGTTTGCGAATCAAACGTATTTTCTTGTGTATTTTCTTGTTTAGCATCCCAGGTCATCAAGGATTTATTAAACAATAAAATGTCACTGAGTACGACTCTGGGCGCAACGGCGTTATCCCAAATATTCGCTGGATGAAAATAAGCTAAACCAACACCACCAAACAAAATCCCACCATTTGTAGTTCTGGCAGCCGCTGCAAAATTAAAGGCACCATCGAATCGGCCAAATGACGGAAAATTTCGTCCCTGCTTATTTTCCGTACGCACACGCATCAAGCCGCGTTCACTACTCATCCAGATTTCACCATGATCCGCATCTTGCATGGCCTCTATTACATCTCTTGGAATTTGTGGCGTATCTGCCCAGGAAATCAATTCCCAATTTGTCTGCTTGGAGGCCTGATCTGCAATCGCTGAAACGGGTCTGACTTCCAGCAAGCCACCCAATACCGTCGCGGCCCAAATCCGACCTTGTTGGTCTTGACGTAAAGCGGTCACACCCAATTTGTCTGGCGTTGGTAACAATGCGCTTGGTTTCCCTATGGCTTGAAAGCGCTGAGTTTGTTCATCGTAAAGATACAAGCCTCCTTTGCTGCCCACCCACAAGCGTTGCTGACGATCGATTAATAAACTATCGATGGCATCGTCATTAATACGCCCATCTCGATTCGCTTCAGCACGAAAAACCGCCACGCTGGCATCCGCCTTAATCTTATACAGACCAACACTACTACCTACCCACACATCACCGTGCTGATCTTGAACCAAGGAAGTAAAACGTGCCCCAACTGGAAAATTTTTATCCACGAGAACATCACGGCTGCGCTGCGTTTTCGGGTCGAAGATTTGCAACTTCTCGCCACCAATCCACAATTGCTTCTTTTGATCTGACATCAATACGCGAATATATTCAACACTGACCTGTTGTTTACTAAAACGCTGCGTATCACCTGAAGGCAGATGCAGGCGATTCAAACCGCCACCCAAGGTACCCAACCAGACATAATCAGCTTGATCGGGAATGACTGCGGTCACCAGGCGGTGCGACAAGCTACGATCATCTCCGGGAATATTCAAATAAGTCGTAAAGCCACGGCCTTTCAAATCTACCAAATTCGCACCATAATCGCTGGTACCAACCCACAAACCACCGCTAGCATCTTGCATCAGCGAAGTAATGGTGTCACCGCTCAGGCTACTATTGACCGACGGACGATTAACAAATTTTTCTAAGCTTTGCTGATCAGCGCGCCAACGTAATAAACCCTGATCATCTCCCATTGCCAACCACATTGATTGCTCATGATCTTGCAAGATCGCTGCCACTGTTGCCACCGGCACTTTCAAAGACGCAGGTAATGAAACCGCGAGCGCAGCTTGTTGATGAACGCGCCAAATGCGCAAGCCACCGGTCAATCCAACCCACAATTGCCCTTGATTATCGAATGCCAGGCTACGTACCAGCGCCTGACTATCTTGCAAAGTTTTGCTATCTTGATGCTGTGTGGATTTGAAGTGCTCAAGCAGTTGACCATCTGCATTGATGTGCGCGATCGTGCTGGCTTGACCTATCCAGATTCCCGCCGACTTATCTCCCAAGATCGCCCGCACTTCACCAACAAAATCCGCGCGCACCGACGGCTCAGGCTGCCACTTCGTAAATTGTTTATTTGCAGGATCAAATAACATCAAGCCCGCAGAAGTCGCTATCCACAAACGCGCTTTCGTTGCTTGTGTGATGCCATACACCACTTGTTGCTTCATATGTACTTCAGCTGGCATCGCAATACGCTGTATCTTGTCCGTACGTAAATCTAATACATTCAAACCGCGCCGGGTTCCTATCCACAATCTTTGTTGATCATCTTCAAATAAGCTAAAGATACGATCATGGCTAATCGTATTTTCTGTCGCTGGCGAATGCGAGAATAAACGAATGTGGCGGCCATCATAACGCACCAAACCATTCGCCGTTCCCATCCAGATAAAGCCATTTCGGGTTTGATAAACCGTCATGATGCCTGTGCTAGGCAATCCTTGATCAATACTAAAATGGTCAAAACGCAAACGATGCAAAGCCCCCGCTTGCGCGATATTCGAAAAAAAACATTCTGACAACACCAAGACGACCGCAAATAGGCTCTTAGTGAAATAGGAGAAGTGGAAGAATTTGGCAGAAAGAAGTTGCAAGTGTTAACCCCTTAATGACTGACGTGATTTTCTGAAAGCGCGATGGAATAGCAACTTGATGCCAACTATAGCAGACAAAAAGTACAGAAATGAAATACTTCACAGATGACTAGGGGTTTTGTTGGGATTTCTCCATAGCCGCTTGTGGCTAAGGAAAACGCAGACACTTCAGATACTGTGCAAAGTGACAGAACTAATCTGCTGCTTGAGATGGAAATAAAACTTTACCAAGTTCTCGACGGTAGCGAGCCAAACTCATCAACATCAATATCGCTATTAACGCTTGCGACAAAGCGAAGGTGACGCCACCCAAGTATTTGAAGAACAATGGTGCAACAGGTAATAACAACAAACAAAGCAAACTCAATATCAAGCTATATGCCTGCCAGCGCAAACCTTGAGGCGGCAAAATCACCTGCATGCTAGGCACCCTTTTCCCCATCGGTGTTTGACGACGCAAATGTAAGAAAATTAAGAAGGGAATGATTTTTCCCAGCATGGCATTGACTGGCATCACCGCACCGCCAACCAGACAAAGCACACCTATCCACCATGGTAAAAAACTTGTTAAATCCGACGATAAGTGCGATTCAAAATGTGTCTGTATCAATAACAAAATGGCAGCACTAGCCCAGCTTAATGCACACCCCAACCACAAATTCCAAGCTGGGTCAAAACTGCGTTTCGCTTTTAATATGGCACGCAGAGCCGCTATCGCCAGCACAGCAACGAACAACGCCAGCGCCGATATCAGGAGTTTTAATAAGGTGTCGGATAAGGGTAAGAACAACATCAATAAACCTAGCCATAGATCCCAGGGCAGGTGCTTATGCCAAGTCATGCTTGGTCGACTGGTTTGCCAGAACATCGGCACGACAGTCGATGCCACACCCAACACCAGACAAGCAATCCAGCCAACTAAGCCCCACGCCACATGCAAGCGTAATACATACACGAGATCAAGCTGCCACCAAGCAGCAAAAGCACCTGCTAATGCCACACCTAGTCCTATCACCAAAAATAAAGCGAAGGCAATGCCACGTAAGCTTTTTAATGTTGCATCTGGGCTTGCGGGTAAAACCATCTGCCAGGCGGCATGAGCTAATGCCAGTACGATAGCACCATATAAGCTCACCGCAATCCATGCAGCAAGCGCGAATCCGGTTCGATTTCCGCTTAAAAATCCCACACTCAAACCTAGCGCAATTGCAGCCGACCCTAAGGCTACAAAAGGCGCAATCCATTTAGCAGGACGCACCACTTGCCCGGCAACCACAGGAAATAACTGAAATAAGGCGCCCACCATGATGGGTGCCAACATGCCCAAGACCAAAACATGCGTCACCGCTAAAACCAAAGGAGAATAACGACTAGGCAACCCAGCATCGGGGCCAAAGGCCAGTAAAAGTCCGGCTGCAACACCCATCCACGGCGCGGGTAGCAAACAACCGAAGATGGTTGCCGGGGATGGAGCGAGTTCGTAGTTCAGAACTTTTGAGATGGACATAGCTTACGAGTTGCAATCAAGATTCGAAGGTTGGTGCTGAGTGTAGCGAAGCCCAACAATGATACTGATGAATTGTAGCTCTTCACAAATTCATAAAAATTTTTCTCACTTTTATTGATTTTTCCCATACTTAATCAATAAATTGATAGATGAATTTTTACTTTCCCTAAAAAATTCAGTAACAAATAACCTAACACTGGCAACGCAAAATTTTTTGCAGCTTAGCCACTAAACTAGGCATCTCTTCCACCGGCACTTGCGCATAACCTAGCATCAAACCTGACCATGCTTGCCGCCGTTTTCCTACCGCATGTGAACTCAAGGCTGGCGCCACAATACCTTGCGCCAAAGCAGCTTGACTACAAGCTTGGTCGTTTATGCTGCCGTCATGAAAACATAAGGAAAGATGCATACCCGCCGTATCGCCATACACACTGGCGATATCACCTAATTGCGTCTGCAACAATTCCACCAAGGCATCGCGTCTTTGTTTGTACAAACGACGCATACGCCGTAAATGCTGTAAAAAATGACCGTCACGCATGAATTTTGCCAAACAAATCTGATCAGCAGAACGTCCGCGCAGAGATGCTTTGGCGACCAAGGCACGCATCGTTGTCAGCAAATTTTTCGGCAGAATAAGATAAGCGATACGTAATGCAGGAAACAGTGTTTTACTAAACGTGCCCAGATAAATGACTGGCGCATCGGCTACTAATCCCTGCATGGCTGGAAGTGGCGGTCCTTCATGACGAAATTCACTATCGTAGTCGTCTTCTATCAATAAACTGCCATGTAAGCGTGCTTGTTGAATCAGTTCCAAACGCCGGCTTAAACTCAGCACCTGTCCAGTAGGATATTGATGCGACGGTGTGACATACACAAACTTAGGCGGATGTAATTGCCAATCATTGGCCTTGGGTGCAATGCCATCCTGATCGACCGCTATCCCTATCACATTTAACTGCGCAGAACAAAAAGCGATTTGCGCGCCCACATAGCCGGGATTTTCTATCCACACTTTATCGCCCACATCCGCCAAGGCGTGTGCGCATAAACTCAAACTACTTTGCGTACCATCCGTAATGATCACTTGCTCCGCGTCACAGTCCACGCCACGCGAGGCACGTAAATGATCGGCAATGGCAGTGCGCAGTACAAGTTCACCAGCAGCATCGGCATAGCCAAGCTGCGCCACAGTTAGCTGACGCCATGTGGCATCCAGACTTTTTCGCCATAAAGCCATAGGAAAATCTGCCAGCGCAGGCACACCGGGTGCGAATCCTGAGGTCAAATCAGAAGCCACCGGTAGAGACATGAGATTTTGCGCACGACCTGCCAAATTCAAGCTTGGTTCATCATCCAATACAACAGTCTGCAACTTCCTGGCGATCACCGCCATATTATTGACCACACTGCCGCGTCGATCAGTGCTCAAATAGCCTTCGCTGACTAGTTGTTCATAGGCGTACACCACCGTATTACGCGCAATCCCCAACTCTTGCGCTAACACACGACTGGCCAATAAACGTGTACCAGCAGCTAAGGCACCTTCTTGAATCGCCGCTTTCAAAGCCGCATGTAAGGTTTTTTGCGCTGACCACGTTTTCTTTTGGCCTTTGGAATAACGCGCTATCAATAAAGCATAATCCATTTTGTAGTCCTAAAAAATATACATATCTTGGATCTTGAGATGGAACCAGTTGATGATTATAGTTCACTTTGTTTTCAACAAAGCTACTTTCAGAGACCTCTGCACAACCGTAGCGAGCGGTCGAAGTTTGAGTCGAGAAGCGCACCTGTGCTAGAGCACAGCGAGCATCGCAGACTCAAAATTTGGTCGCGTAGTAGGTTGTGTAGAGGTCTCTTTCAAGGACACCCTACAATGACAAGTAATACAAACGCCGCAGCCCCAAGCGAACGCACTCAAGTACGTCGAATTGCTGAAAATGCCAACTACGATCAGGCTACGCTTTACGCGATTATTGATGATGCTTACCTCTGCCATGTTGCGTTTGCCGATGACAAAGGTAGCCATTGCATTCCTACTGCGTGCTGGCGTGAAGATAATTTTCTGTATATTCATGCAGCAAATCCCAGTCGCCTGGCAAAAATCCTGATGAGCGAAACACCAGCTTGCGTCGCGATTACCCATCTGGATGGCTTGGTGCTGGCACGCGCTGCATTCAATCATTCTATGAATTATCGTTCGGCGATGATTTATGGCGTTTTTGAACGTGTAGATGGTGACCACAAAGCGGCCGCGATGGCTGCTTTCATGGATAAAATTGCCCCAGGTCGTCAGCAAGAAGCACGCCCCGGCAATCGCGCCGAACTGGCTGGAACCACGGTGATGCGTATCGCCTTAACTGAGGCCGCTTGCAAACAACGCAGCGATGGTCCAAACGACGATGAAGAAGACATGGCACAAGCTGTCTGGGCTGGAGTTTTACCATTTTGTCGCCAAACACTGCCGCCTGTCCCTCACGAACTCAACACGCAGGCAGCACCAGCCTATGTGACGAACTGGCATACAGCAAACTAAAACTTCGACGTACACGGGAAACATTCAACTTGCTGTTTCCCTTTTCCTGCCTTTGCGCCTTTTTTCCTGCCTCTGCTTCTTTTCTGCGGCCTGTAGCCGACCACGTATTCCTTTTTTTCCCTCTATAATTATTTTCGGTTTTTTAAAGTAAGTTGCACGAAACAATTTTTCACACCACTAGTATGCAATTACTAGCGCAAAAAAATTAAAAAATAAAATGCAGTATTGAGATTTTTTTGTTCAGATTATCAGCCCTGACACCAACAATTGATCTCCAATCTGACGCTCAACATACGCCGCTTTAGCACGCTTTAAAAAACAAACTGACGACTATTTTTTGAGGAAAATCTATGCACATCGCATGGGAACAATTTACCCCGTTCACTGCAATCGGTGGCGGCTTATTAATCGGTTTTGCATCGGTACTATTGATGGCAGGAATCGGTAGGATTGCTGGCGTTACTGGGATTCTTGCGGGCGTATTTACAGGCCTATTTAGAGGCAATCAATCGGAATGGTCATGGCGTTTAGCGTTCATTCTTGGCCTTACTATCAGCCCCCTTTTGTACAGACTTTTTTTTGAATTACCTGCAATTGAAATTCAAACAGATTGGCCTGCACTTTTATTCGCTGGTTTGATCGTTGGCTTCGGCACTCGGCTCGGTTCTGGCTGTACCAGTGGGCATGGCGTTTGCGGCATTTCTCGTCTATCACCACGCTCTATCATCGCCACCATCGCCTTTATGGGTGCGGGTTTTGCGACTGTCGCCCTAATTCGCCAACTACTTTAATTGAAAGTCATTTTCATGTTAATTACCGTCTTCATCGCCGCGCTTAGCGGGATTATTTTTGGCGTAGGTTTAATCATTGCAGGCATGGCAAATCCAGCTAAAGTGCTGGATTTTTTAGATCTATTTGGTGCTTGGGATCCATCGCTAGCATTGGTCATGGGTGGTGCCATTGGTTTAGCTATTTTACCTTTTACTATCTTACGAAAAAAGGCGGTATCGTGGTCTGGTGAATTACTTCGCTTTCCGAAAAAAACCGACATCGATGGGCGCTTAATTGGTGGTAGTTTATTGTTTGGTATTGGCTGGGGAATAGCGGGCATTTGCCCTGGTCCAAGTCTTATATTGCTCGGTGCAGGTATCGCCAAAGGCGCTGCATTTGTGCTGATGATGTGCTTAGGAATGTGGTTGGCAGATCGTTTCAATTTAGCCACTGCAGGTCAAGGTCAGAACCCAATAAATGATTTCAGCGATGACTAATTTTTTCTGGAAATTTGAAGATAACAAACAAAAAAACAGACCAACAATTCTCATCAAAATAAAAAATGCCTCGTTCGGTTTTTCTCACCAGAAAACCCAAACGGGGCATTTTCATATCCAAAGAGGCAAGTTTTTCAGATTTATCCATAGACTTTCTCGTAATTTGTAAATTCCCTGTCGGCATAAGCTTATGTTAACATCGTGGTTTTCTACATCGCTTCTTCATCAAGAGAAACATCGCAATGGATAACGCAGCAACCTCCTCGTCTTCGACACCAATTGGTACATCAAGTACACCAAGTACACTTGAAAAACACTTCGCACCATTCAGAGAGCAAATCATTGGCATCGATCAGCAATTTGAGTCGCCTTATGGCAACAAAGATATTATTTATACCGATTGGACAGCCAGCGGGCGCTTATACCGCCCTATCGAAGAAAAGTTGATGAACGTGTTTGGCCCATTTGTCGCCAATACGCATACCGAAACCACGATCTCTGGCACCGCCATGACGCTGGCCTATCACGAGGCCAAACACATTATCAAAAAGCATGTGAATGCCGACGACAATGATGTCTTGATTAATGACGGTACCGGCATGACGGGCGTGGTGAATAAGTTTCAACGTATCTTGGGTCTTAAAGTACCGGAATCCTTGAAAGATTATTTTTCCCTACCGAAAGACAAACGTCCGGTCGTTTTTATCTCACACATGGAACATCATTCCAACCAAACCTCATGGTTAGAAACCATTGCCGATGTTGAAGTCATTCCTGCGGATGAACAAGGTTTGTTTTGCATTGATAACTTGAAGACCTTACTGCTCAAGTATCAAGATCGCCCGATGAAAATCGCTTCGATTACCTCGTGCTCTAACGTGACGGGAATTAAAACCCCGTATTACGAAGTCGCCAAATTAATGCATCAAAATAATGGCCTGTGCTTTGTTGATTTTGCTTGCTCTGGCCCTTATGTTGAAATCAATATGCATCCGGCCGATCCTGAATCTTATTTGGATGCGATCTTTTTCTCCCCGCATAAATTCTTAGGCGGTCCTGGCACGTCAGGAGTGTTGGTCTTTAATAAAAAACTGTATAGAAATATGGTGCCAGATTGCCCAGGTGGTGGCACGGTGACATGGACTAATCCTTGGGGTGAGCATCAATACATCGACAATATTGAAAGCCGTGAAGATGGAGGCACGCCGGGCTTTTTACAGGTTATCAAAACAGCTTTAGCGATACAGCTAAAAGAACAAATGGGCATCACGAATATCTTAGCGCGCGAAAAAGAAATTACTGATTATGTATTCGCCGAACTTAGTCAAATTCCTAATTTAGCCATACTCGCGCCACAGCATCAAAATCGCCTCGGTGTCATTTCCTTTTTCATTCAAGACTTGCATTTCAATCTCGGTGTGAAATTACTCAATGATCGTTTCGGTATCCAAACCCGCGGTGGTTGTAGTTGTGCAGGCACCTACGGACATTACTTACTCAATGTTGATCAAGAGACTTCGCACAAACTGACAGACCAGATCAGCTCTGGTGACTTGACCAGCAAACCAGGTTGGATACGCATGTCAATACATCCAACGACGACCAATGCAGAAATTGCTTATGTTTGCGCCAGCATTCAACAATTGGCCGAACATCATCAAGAATGGGCGACAGCTTATCGTTATGATTGCGCGACCAATGAATTTCTACACAAGGAAGCCAAACCTGTCGAAGCAAGCATGGTGGCTAGCTGGTTCGCTGCGTAATTCTTCAAGCAATCCATCGCTTACCCAAGGCCGGTGCGGGTAAGCGATTTGTAGTTTCAGCTAACTCTTTCAGCAGACGCATAAAGAAGTCGCTGATTTCACGTATACTGTCAACTCTTCTGTCGCGCAGACTTCTAAGCACTTCGTTGTTCTTATCACATCCCAGCTCTCAGAATTCGCCCGCATATCAGCGCTAAGCTGTGCGGCATCTATCTTATTTTCAAGGAATCCCATGTCACAAGTTCAATCCTGGTCAACTATCGCAGACAGCGCCATTTCAGAAGTCGGCGTACGCCAGCAGCACCGTCCCACAGAAAACTTCAAGTTCTACAGCAATACCTATGAAGCAAATCAAAGTATCACCATCAAGGCGTCCCATAGTTTCCGCTTGTATGTTTTAACTGGTAGTTGCGCGCTTACGATTAATGGTCAGACACTTGATTTAGATGCAGAACAATTTATTCAATTGAAAGACGGTGCCTACACTTGCAACACAGGCAGTGAAGGTGTCAGTATCGTCAAAGTGTTTAGTACAACATCGAATAAGTAAAAAGAAATCGCATGTCTGAATTAACACCAACTGACGAAGATACCCTGATTCAAGAAGCGCGTGTTTGGCAAGCAAAAGGCTGGACCGCGCGGGTGATCAAAAATGACGATGATGATGGCTGGGCGGTAGCTATGTACAAAGATGGCGAAGCAGAGGCCGCGCTGATCGGTCCGTGGACGATGGGGCGTGACAAGAAAAATCCTAAGCCACTGGATCACAACGCATTCAATACTTTAGTCAAAACCGCAAGTGAATTTGTTCGTCGCCACGAGCAACAATTACATGCCAGCCTGAACAAAAGTTTGATGCTAAGTGGTGAAGATGCTGATTACAAAATTTGTTTGCAAATCATTCCTGATGAAGATGATCCAATCGCTTATCTGAGTGCATTTAATGCTGATGGCGAGCAGATGGCTAAAGTCAAAGTACGACCTGACTTTAAGCTCAATCAAGCTTCAGCAATGGCATGGTTACAGCGAGATTTTGCGCGTATCGATTAAGCAAAATTCCAATTTATATTTATAAGCGAAAAAAACGCACGCTCAAGTTAATTTGAGCGTGCGTTCAACCGGTAAGATCTATTTAGTACAACTTAGTACGACTTCATACAAGCTAATGCAGTTCAATTAAACCAGATTAGCGAATCAACTTAGAACGTGTATTGCACACCCACTGAGAAATTATTAACAGTGTTTTTCTCATCACCAATCTTCACACGACGTGAATCAAATTCACCACGCAAAGCGATTTCTTTACTGACCTTGTAAGTTAAACCCAGTCCAACGACAGGCTGTGTCGATGTTGTGTCTTGAGAAAATGAAAATGCAGAAGGCACATTCGCTTTGGTATCAACAGAAACGCGTGCAACACCTAACTTAGCGAAACCACCGAATTCTTCAGTAAAGTCATGCTTAAGCACACCAGCCAATTCAAAGCCCGTGCCTTTAGCTTCAGCAGATGCGTTAACCGCACCAATAGCAGCATTCGCTTTTACTTTGCCCAATGAAAAGTAACTTGCTTCTACCGCAAAGTTTTTATCGATGTTGTAACCACCGATAATTTTGTATGAATTCGTTGTCTTATCGCAGCTCACACCAGACTGGTTGCAATCGACGTTCCATTTTGATTGCCCCACTGTACCGCCCACATAAACTTGTGCAGAAGCGGAAGCACCGATACCTAAACCAGCAAGCAACAACAGGGATACAAACAAATTTTTATTTAACATATCAACCTCTATTAAAAGTAATCAAAACCAACTGCTTCAATGTATGCACTGAAATTTATCGCTGTGCACAACATGGAAGCGAGTCTAGTGATAGCGTCAAAGAAGCCCTAATTGGTTTTAGCAGGTCGCTCCGAATAAACTAGACGGTACTGAAATACGATACCTTTATATAAAAAAGACAGTTTTGAACCAAAAGAACAAGTTCTTGGTCGCCCAACATCTTTCTCCCTTCACTATCGTAAAAATGAAACAAGCCGCACTAAAATCCACATAGAACATGCAGTCCGCCACAAGTGATCGTGTAATATTTATCAGTAAGATTTTAGATTGCTAAACATGCGCCTTCATCTCATCAAATTCTTCAGGTTGATTTATGCACGAAGCCAGTAAAGCCCTCACTCGCCGTCTACACGATAGTCGATTCGTCACCCGCTACTTCGTTGGCAATGGTATCGACATTGGATGTGGTCCGGATCCAGTTAGCCAATACGCAGAACAATTCCCTTTGATGCAGCAGGTCAAAAATTGGGATATGCCAGATGGCGATGCACAATATCTGGCAAGCATCACCGATGAAAGTGTCAACTTTGTTCATTCCAGTCACTGCCTAGAACATATGCGTAACCCAGAAATTGCGATGCAAAACTGGTTACGAGTATTGAAACCCGGCGGCCACATGATTATCACAATCCCAGACGAGGATTTATATGAACAAGGGAAGTTTCCATCGACATTCAATACTGATCACAAATGGACATTTACCTTACACAAGCAGAAAAGCTGGTCACCAAAATCCATTAATTTGCTCGACTTCCTTGCAAAATTTTCAGACTTTGCACAAATCCTCAAGCTAGAGTTACTTGATGCAAGTTATCGTTATCAACTTGGACGTTTTGATCAAACGCTAACGCCGGTCGCAGAAGCGGGAATTGAGTTTATTTTGCGTAAATGGACGGAATCAGAAATTCAACAGGCAGGACGCTTCCCATTGCTACCTCAAACGAGCCTATAAGCTATGCATAAAATTCATGGCGAATGGGAAATCAGCGTCATTCGGCAAATTATTGTCCGCAGCACTGCGGGTGTGTTTAATGAAGAAGGAACACTGGCGGCATTCAAAGAATTTCAAGAGAAAGCACCGATTACAGCTCCTTGGGCTGGCTTGACGAATGCAGAAAATTGGGAAATGTCGAGTGCTGGTAGCTTGCAACGTATCTCTGCCATGCGCGACTGGGCTTTTGCACACCAATGCCAAGCATTAGCGATTGTCATGCCAAATAAACTCAAAAAGAAAATCTACCAAACGCAAACTGGTGAGTTTGGTGAAGATAAAGTCGCCTACTTCTTTGAACTTGCGCAAGCCTGTGAATGGCTAACTGGCAAAGGTTTTGCGATTTCAGTTGATGAATATCCACATCAAGACTTTATTGCCAGAACCAAACCCGCCTAATCAATTACCTCAATCAGCACAGCCGTCAAAATGTTTTAGCATGTACTGCAAAAAGTCGGCAGCTGCAGAATCCGTCTCAGCGGGTGCCCACGCAGCACGTTCTTGCGCACTGATCGCGACATAAGGGCCTGCTTTCGCTTCAAAGAAAATCGATCCTGGCGACAACGCCACCATGCTATGGAAAGTACCGATAGGAATGTGAATGCCGATATTCTCGCTCATTGGTGCTAACACAAAACGCTGCACAACGACACCATTCGCATCGAACAGCAAAACACCAATGCGACCAGCAATCACAACCAGCATTTCATCCTTCTCCTGTGCCAAATGACAATGTGGTTGTACATATGTGCCCGGCTCTAGCGCATTTAACAAACGATGACATGCAGATTCGTTGCTCGCATGAAAATTATGATTTTTTCGTAAACGCGGACTTTGCTTTGCTTGCGCCGACAAGTCATCCAAACTTTGTCGATTGATCATGTGTACTTGCATCATGAGGTACTTTCTTGCTGTAGGTGAAATTCAGTATATTTTTGCGCAGAGCCACGAGCACTTTGAATCGGATACTTCTGCGCATTCAATTGTATTTTCTCGTCGGCAGCAGCAATTAAATCGACTTGCAGCCGATCTGCCAGCATGACCAGATAATTCAACACATCAGCCATTTCATGCCGAATCGCAGTTTGCATCTCGGCACTTAACTCCTCAGATTCACCTGACTTCAACCACTGAAACGGCTCCAAAAGTTCCGCTGCTTCCACTGCCAATGCACTCGCCAAATTTTTAGGTGTATGAAACTGTTGCCACTCACGTTCTGCAGTAAAGAGACGCAAACGATCTCGTAATTGCTGCAAGTCTTGAATTTTTTCCAACATCGTTTTATCCATTATCGTGTTTTACGCAATGTCGGGCATTTTACGCTGGAATAGCAAGCATCTTCACGAAGCTTGCGTTCAATCAAATACTCATGCTGCATCAGTGGGAATATTGGATTGAACGCAGCTTATCTTAAGCAGATAATTTCTGTATTCATATGAAAGCACTTCTTAGGAGAAGAGTTGCGCCTTCCGCATGGCAACATAAATATCCAAACAAGACTCGCTATTTGCCAATTGAGCCACTACAATTGGCGATGTTGCGATGCCGCATATTTTAACTTAAGCATGCAGTATCAAACTCAAACGACTTTCTAAGCTCAATCCATCACCAAGGAGGAAATATGATTTTCGTATCAAACCAACTGACGGCAAACCCGATGCCAGAACTTGAACAGCAATTGGCGGCATACAATAATCTGACGCAATCCTTGAGCGAAGAGTTTGATCGTGCACATGAATTGCAAGCGCAAGCGCTACAGACCACATGCGAAAGTTGGAGCGAATTTTTCGTCGATCTAAGCCAACTTAAAAATCCACAAGAATTTTTCTTACGATTTTCTGCACAAACGCACGTGGTAGCGGGGCAAAGCCAGCTGTATTTGCAAGAACTGGTCAACTTAGGTCAACAAATTCAGCAAAAAATATTTGCCTTAGGTCAAACAATTTCACCTATGATGGTGGAAACTATTGTAGCGGTCTCCCCAGCAGAAAATAAAGCGCCCTTACCTCAAGCTGATAGCAAAATCATGAAAGATATCAACCCGGTAAAAAAAGCAGTCGTAACAAGCAAGACAAAAAACAAAATTAACGCAGCAACTGTGGAAATCAAGGCCACAGATCTAACTCCTAAAACAAAAACCGTAAGAGTTGATGTCAAGGATAATAACAATCTAGCTGCAATTGATATCCCAACACCAAAGGTTAGAAAAGTGAAACCAAAAACATCAGAAACAACTTCAGCCGTGCAGGCAGAGGTCGTCACCACACCAGTCAAAAAATCAGCCGTAGTCGGATTACCTTCCAAACCAGCAGTCAAATCAGGCTTTGCCGGTGCAGCAGGTCAACCTGAATTTAAAGCGAAGAGCAGCAAAGCAACTGGTGCAAAGAAACGCGTGCGTCAATAAAAACCTTAAGAAGCCTAAGCCGAATCAGCAAAGCATTCTTAAAAATAAAAAATCCGACATGAAAACATGTCGGATTTTTCATTTATACAATTCAAACTTTATGACCAGCGCAAATCATTACGAGACAATGGCAACTGACGTACTCGCTTACCAGTTGCAGCAAAAATAGCATTACACACCGCTGGCGCCAATGGTGGAAAAGCCGGCTCTCCAAGTCCAGTAACAGGGAAATTACTCTTCAAGAAATGTACATCGATCTTCGTTGGTGAATCTGGCATACGCAGCAAACCATATTCACCAAAATTGCCCTGCACAATGCGACCACGTTGTATATCGAGTTCAGGGAACATTAAGGTGCTGATACCATCAATCACGGAACCTTGCACCTGATTTTCTGCACCACTCATATTCACGATTTGCGAACCGATATCAGTGACTACCACGACACGATCAACTTTTAATTGACCATCTTTGGACACGGTAACCTCGGCGACTTCGGCAATATAACCACGATGACTAAAATGGAAGGCAATGCCCTGACCTTGACCGCGCGGGAACTTACGTTTTCCCCAGCCTGATTTCTCAGCCACCATCTTCAACACATTACGCATCCGAGTGACATTGTAGGGCTGCCCACGTTCACCAGTGCCTTGCATCACATCTTTATCGCCAAGTATCTCGAGACGGAATTCAAGCGGATCTCGATTAGCCGCATGCGCCAATTCATCGATAAAACTATGGAAGACCCAAGCAAACACATTGCTACCCGGTGCACGCCATGGTCCCATCGGTACGCCTGTTTCCATCGGTGTTTGTTCTAATAAACAATTTTCTACCCAACGTCCCGGGAATTCATCACCCGACAAACTAGCACCACTGCCAGGCTGCAGCACACTTTTACCATCGCGCGTCACACGATTAGCAAAGGTGACAAAGTGATTATGCCAAGCACTGAGCTTGCCTTTTGCATCAACACCACCACGCAAGAAATGGAAGCCACCAGCGCGGTAATGATCGTGACGCATATCATCTTCACGTGACCAAGTCAGCTTCACTGGTGCTTTAACTTTCATCGCAATTGCCGCTGCTTCAATCACATAATCGGCACTTAAACGACGACCAAAACCACCACCACTACGGGTCATGTGCAAAGTGATTTTTTCTTTGGGAATTTTCAAAACATTGGTAACAATCGCTTGACCTGCTGCTGGATTCTGAGTTGGCACCCACATTTCTAAGCTACCATCTTCTGGCTTGTACCAAGCAGTACAATTTTGCGGCTCAATACTCGCGTGAGAAATAAACGGATAGCTATAACTGGCTTCAACTGTCTTCGCAGCATTGGCTAAAGCCGCGTTTACATCACCATCTTTGCGCAGATTAATGGTGCCGGCTTGCTTCGATGCAGCCACCGCTTTTGCACTAAAATCATCCCAGCTTTCATTGACGACTTTACCTTCATCCCACACGACCTTTAATTGCTTACGCGCGCTAAAACTGGCCCAAGTCGATTCCGCAATAATCGCCACACCAGGCATCAAGCCATTCAAGTTATCTGTACCTTCGATAATGAAAGCGTCGCGCACACCAGGCAAAGCCTTGACGGCTTCCAAGTTCGCACTGACCACTTTGCCACCAAATGCTGGACATTTTTCATACACTGCGTACAACATGCCGGGTAACTTAACGTCAATACCAAACAAAGGTTTGCCAGTGACGATTGCTGCATTATCGACACCACCGATACGACTACCGATCAACGTATACTTAGCAGGATCTTTTAACTTAATTGTCTTCACATCAGGAACAGGCAAAGTCGCCGCTTTACTGACCAGACTCGCATAAGTTGCCTGACGCTTGCTGGCTTTATGAATGACTTTGCTCTTCTCTGCATAACATTCTTCGGCTGCGACTTTCCAAGTTTGCGCCGCTGCTTCAATCAACATCGTGCGCGCTAATGCGCCGAGTTTTAAGAATTCATCATAGTTCAATGGCGTCGATAAAGAACCACCAGCGAATTGATTACCATACGCAGGATTTAAATCGCCCTGCACAATCTTCACATCTTTCCAATTCACTTCCAGTTCTTCGGCGATGACCATAGGCAGCGATGTTTTAATCCCTTGCCCGATTTCTGGCTGCTTAGAAATTAACGTGACGCTACCATCGGCAGCAATCTTGATCAATGCACTTGGCGTAAACGCAGCGCCATCAACTGGTTTAGTCACCGATTGTTCTGCATTCGCACCAGCAGTCCAAAAACTACCCAACACCAAAGCACCGGCTCCCGCACCACTCTGTTGTAAAAAATCACGACGGGAAGAATTTGCTAATTCCAAATCAGATGTTTTCATTTTTTACCTTTCTGAGTACGCGCAATTTCAGCAGCACGATGAATGCCAGCACGAATACGCAAATAGGTCGCACAGCGACACAAATTACCCCCCATCGCAGCATCGATGTCTGCATCACTAGGATTAGGATTATCTTTCAATAGTGCGGCTGCACTCATCATTTGTCCGGCTTGGCAGTAACCGCATTGCGGCACATCAAGTTCTTGCCAGGCTTGCTGCAATGGATGCGAAGCTTTAGGATCAAGACCTTCTATCGTCGTCACTTTTTGACGACCAACGCTGGACACCGGCGTCATACAAGAACGCGTTGGTACGCCATTAATCTGTACCATGCAAGCACCACACTGACCCACACCACAACCATATTTGGTACCGCTTAACTCTAAAGAATCTCGCAAAGCCCAAAGCAAAGGGGTATCCGGAACGACGTCTAGCGACTTTGCTGCGCCATTCACGGTCAAGCTATATTTAGTCATACAAGCTCCTGTTTTTCAGAAACGAAACATTAATCATTTTTAAGTAAGCAGCAAATCTATTTCACATCAAGCAATAAATACTTGCATCGCTCACATTTCTCGTATTGCTTAACTCTGCGCAAGCTCTCATTGCGCACAAATTTGCGTCACTTCTTTTTCCAAATCACGTTTTTGTTGCTGCAAACTCTGCATCGTTTGCGCATCCGCTCCAGCACGCAAATTCGCCTTCACGATTTCTAATTGATTTTTCAGATTAGGGCATGGCAAACGTTTTTTCGCAGCCACAACTTCAGCTGGCTCAGAATTTTTTTCTAAGGCCATTTCTTTGTTTGCGGTCGCGGACTTGTTGGCTGCAGCTTGAACTGCAGATTTTTCTGCCGCTTGCAGAACCTGTTGCGCCATACGTAAGGCTTGCACATTATCGGCATCGGCCACGATACCCAAACGCCTGCCCACATCTTTTTCGTCCATACAGTTTTTTTCGATATTCGCTCGTATGTCGCTAGCGTTCCCGCGCACCGCGTAAATATCAGCAATCAACTGACTTTGTGCAGCGCTATTTGACTTCGCTAATAAATCATCTTTCTGCGCCCCCGCTTCGCGCATCCAAATGATTTTCTTCGCTTCTTCGCCACGACGCTTACAGGCTGCATCAACCATCGGCTTAGACTCACTCGCTGTTTGCGTCGCAATTTTCGCAGTGCCGATGACAACACCTTGCTGCCCATTTGCACAAGGCTTATCCTGATAGCTAGTGCCGCATCGATACATGGTTTGTGCTTGCGAGACTGAAGGCATAAGGAAACTATGCATCAACACGAACAGCGAAAAAAACAGAACACGCTTAGGCATAGAAGGTATCCATCACAAATCGATCTGGTGCAAACAAAAAAAGCCCAAAAACGCGAAGGTCATTGGGCTTTCTATTTCATTGCAGAATTTAAGGCTTCACAAATTTCAACGTCATACGATCGCTCTCACCAATCGCCATGTACTTCTCTTTATCATTTTCTTTATTGCTTAACACTGGCGGCAATGCCCACACGCCACCTGGATGATTGGCGGTATCTTTTGGATTCGCGTTCACTTCAGATTTTGCCGCCAATTTAAATCCAACACTTTCTGCCAACTTAATGACATAGGCTTCGTGTACATAGCCACTGCTAGCTTTTGCATCTTGTGTAGCACTCACAGGCAAACGATGCTCAACCACACCAAAAACACCGCCAGGCTTCAAGGCATCAAAGGCACTTTGAAATACCTCTTTTGCCGCTGTATCGCTCGCACTGATCCAGTTATGAACATTGCGGAAGGTTAGTACCACATCAACGCTATTCTTCGGGGCATAATCGATTTTCTTGCCTGGCGCAAATTCACCATAGACAACTTTATCGTAAGTCGCTGGACTAGCATCTAAACGCGTCTTTAATCTTGCTCCCGCACCTGCCAAAATCAACTTACCATCTTTACGCACATACGGCGCAAGAATTTCTGTGTACCATCCACCACCTGGTGCCAGCTCAACTACTGCTGATTTTTGACTCACACCAAAAAACTGTAAAGTCTCGTAAGGATGACGAGCTGCATCACGCGTCACATTTGCTGGTGTACGTTGTTCGCCAGCAATAGCTGCTTTCAACGCATCACTTGCATAAACAAGCTGCGTACCTGCCGCAGTAATCGCCAACGCCATTAATAATTTTTTCATCGTTTCTCCATGTAGTTTTCGTTGAAATTGCCATTGGCAAATCATCAGAATTTACCAAGCATCTTGCTCAAACACAGCACCGCAATAACTGAACTTAGAGCAAGCAATCACCATTTAGTTCAGTCGTGACCCGGAATTTCTTGCCAAAGAAAGTATCCATCAAGCGATTACTTTTAAGATCTGTGCAATTTCCTGGCGTGTTTCCGTCATCAGTCTTACTGCTGACTCTTCATTTAAATCAAGATTTTTCAATGCAACTGGAACGGCATTCCAATCAACCTCACTCAAAGATTGTTTAACGAACCCCACATCCAGAAAATCTGCCGCAGCAACAACATCTGTCAATGTTGGACGACTATGCGGAGGGAGATCGTTGCGTTTTCTATCCATCACGGCTTCACGTATATCATCAGAAACTTCCCAACTTTCAAGAATCGCTGCGCCAATGTCGGCATGCCATTGGTCTATCAAATCCCACAAAGCCTCGTCCGAAGTAAATAAGCCCTGGTATTGATGCGCACGACTTAATATATAAAACTTACCAATATCATGCAGCAGCCCCGCTACCATCGCTTTATCTGCACTTAATTTGGTGCGGTTTCTGGCAATCACGTAAGACAATGCTGCTACCCGCATACTGCGAGTCCACAAGCCTTCCATTTGCTCAGATTTAGAGGTATTTTCCTGCTGATCTTTCAATTGCTTCATGCCGACAGAAATGGCAATATTTCGCACGACACTGAACCCCAGCAAGGTCACGGCAATTCTTAACTCTTCAATTTTTTTTGAACTACGATTAAACATGGCCGAATTCGACAACATCAAAACTTGGGCTGACAATACCGGTTCAGTGCTGATAATCCGGGCAACCTGTTCGCTGGCCATATCAGGATCATCCAAAGCATGACGAATTTTCATCGTTGCTTTTAAAGATGTTGGAAAGACCAAGTTACGAGACGATAGCTCCGCACTAAGTCCTTTGATAAATTCAAATTCAGATTCGCGTTGATTCATTGGTAAAAGTAGAATAGTTCATTCGTGTAGGTTTTTCTGAAGTTGCCATGGTAAAACAAATGCCTGTAAAGGTGTCCAATAAGCTGAGCAATTATCGAGAGAGCTTTGTTTTTTTGTGAAAAAACAAAAATTCACCACAAGTACGAATGAAATTGCTTTAAAAAGCCGATATTTCATTGGGATAAAAGAAACTTTCTGGTAACCTCACTAGCAATAATCAATTGCGGACAGGAGAATCCCTCATGTTTACCGAAGACGATTTTTTCGCCATCAGCAAATTTTTAAAATTAGGGGTAAAAATTGCGATGAAAAATCCGATGGGGCAACATCCCATTTTTTCTACCAGTTTTCCCAATCCTAAAGGTGGCATAGTCAAAATTGAAGCGAGTTCACTGTACGATGTAGAGAGAAAATTGCGCAATTTATTGGCTAGTGATGTTCCAGTCAAAACGAAATTAACACCATTTACTTATTTGGGAACCAATTTTGAAGGCGTTTTGTACTGCGTCAAAGGAACCAATGATTTTGTGGTTCAGGAAACCCGCAATCTGTTTGGCATGGAATCGAAAGCGGTCATCCGCAGCGCAGAACACTTTATCCAATTATTACAATAAATTGCTTAGAGAATTGATGATCAATCAATAAACCATGCAATTGAATCGTACATCTAGTTATAGCAAAGGAAGTTCATGGCGGCATCACTCAGCAATGAACAAATCGAGGAAAGATATTTTTTACTTGGTCAAGTAGAAATCCTCAGTGTTTTAAACGAACTCGCACACCGACGTGAGCCTGTTTCTGTCTATTTCAACAGCGGTCAACATTTTATTTTGAGCCTGATTTTATCGGCACGTCCAGATGGATTGGTGTTTGATTTAGGAGGAGATCCTAAATCAAACGCATTGCTGGAAAAAGCTGCCCAATGCGTGTTTATGGCATTTCCCGATGGTATTCGGGTACAGTTCACAGGCTTAGAGCCTCAGCGATTTACTTGGGGCGAACAAGATGCATTTTGGGTTCCTATCCCCAATCGTATTATTCGTCTGCAACGTCGAGAAAGTTATCGCAATTTACTGCCGATTGCGAATCCTTTTCGCGCAAAATTAAGTGATACTGATGGTGACTTAATCGCGAATTGGCCAATACATGATCTCAGCGTAGGAGGCTTTGGCGTAACCATCGATGGCGAACCAAAATTCAAAGTTGGCGATACCATACATCGTGTCTGGATCACACTCTCACCAAAATCAAATCTGCATTGCGCCGTGATCGTCAGACACATTACCCAAATTGACAAACACAAAGGGCTTCGATATCAAATCGGTTTTAGCTTCGTTGATTTGCCACGGGCGATGGATATTGCAGTCCAGCGTACGATTATCAATATCGAATATGAACGGCATCGTTTGTTGGGCAAAAAATAATCCATGCAAACGTCCTTATTTGATACCGAACAAGCTGGTGAACGTATTACATTAGAAGACGCCACCTTAGATTTTTATCCTGAATTTTATGCCAGTGCAGCAGCGAATCAACTATCTGATCATCTGCAAAACGCCACGCCATGGCGTCAAGAACAGATCCGAATTGCTGGATTGCCGCGTTTACAACCGCGTTTAAGTGCTTGGTATGGTGACACAGAAGCAGAATATACATACTCTGGCTTGCACCTAAAGCCCTTGGAATGGAGCGAGGAACTACGCCACATCAAACAAGCGATTGAGCAACACACTGGGCATCAGTTTAATAGCGTGCTACTTAATTATTACCGCGATCAGGAAGATAGCATGGGCTGGCACAGCGATGACGAACCGGAATTAGGGCCACAACCAGTCATCGCGTCTTTGAGTTTGGGTGGCGCTAGGGAATTCGCCCTCAAGCACAAATTTCGTAAAGAACTGCGCTATAAAATTGCCTTGTGCAATGGCAGTTTACTGATAATGTCGGGTGACACACAAAGCCATTGGCAGCACGCGATTGCAAAAGAAAAGTCTCCATGTCAGGCACGTATTAATTTAACCTTTCGACAAATCATCGCTAAGCAGTCGTGATCGCTGATGTATAGCCGATGCGTATTGAATTTGTGTTCAAAAGCTGTGATTCGCCGTCTGTTTCGCCATTCACCGATCCATTCCTGCAGTTCGCCGAATTCGGCATGACTTCTCACAACGGCTGTTTTATCTTATCGATGTGGCGCAACGCAATGCGCACTCAATCAACTAAAGCTGGTTGAATCCAAAGATCCAATTAATATCCGTTAAAGATCATTGCTACATCGAAAGGAAATATCATGTCAGATCAAACCACAATAACAACACGCAAAAACAAAGATAACTTCAGTTTCGGCATCATTCTGATTTTGCTAGGTAGCTTCTTCTTACTTGACCGCTTAGATTACATCAATGCCCGTGACTACTTCCAATACTGGCCAGCATTGATTGCCATTTCAGGATTGATATGTGTAGTTCGGGCGACAGGTGTTGCTGAAGTGCTCAATGGTTTGATGCAAATTGGTATCGCTGCTTGGTTATATGCCGTCACCCAAAAACTGTACGGTTTGACGTTTAGCAACAGCTGGCCACTGTTTGTCATCGCAGCAGGACTTAGCATGGTGATCAAATATTTTGCCGACAAACCAAACAATTGAAGTGATTCGTCGATAAATCAACGCAATCACTACATAAATCTACATAAACATTGAAATCGAATTCAATTCAAAAGACAGGATACCTTTATGAAAAACGTTAATCCACAACAACGCCTGATCCTCGGTGCGTTCATTATCGTCCTCGGCGCATTGGCTCTGCTCGATAACTTACAAATCTTTAATACCCGCGACCTGATTCAATTTTGGCCTACCGTATTTATCGTTGCAGGCGCAATCAAGTTATCGCAAGCAAATACGCGTTCTGGTTACATTATTGGTGGTGGATTGATTGCCGCAGGTGCGATCATCACACTTAATCGTATCGGCATCATCCATTTCCGCATGCGTGATTGGTGGCCAGTATTCATGATCGCTGGAGGTTTGGTAGTGATCTTTAAAGATAAAGCGAATGATATTTTTAGAGGTCTCAACAGCAGCACCATGAACAACGTGACAACTTCTAGCGATACACATTTAGATATCGTCGCCATTATGAGCGGTCATCAAGGCAATATCGCTTCTGGCGATTTCCGTGGCGGTGCGATTACTGCGATCATGGGCGGCGCAGAACTTGACCTGCGCAATGCGGTGATCCAAACTGAGGCAGTCCTCAATGTGACGGCATTTTGGGGTGGTATTACACTCAAAATCCCTAGTGACTGGACGGTAGTGAATAATGGTTTTGCGTTCTTGGGTGGAATCGATGATTCTAGTGTTCCATCAATGAATGCGAACAAACGTTTGATCATCACTGGCACCGCCGTGATGGGTGGCGTTGAGATAAAAAACTAACGCGTATTAATTTAGTCGCTAACGACGATACAACGATCATTTCTAGAAAAATCTAAGCAAGATGAATCCTATCTTATCCAATCTGCGTAATATCACGCTGACCTACGCAATTTGGTTAATGATAGGATGTTTACTGGCTGCACTATTAGTTTTGACAAACATCAGCCTGTGGGCTAATGCGCTGTTATTTGCGGTTCCATCGACCTTGGTATTTGGCAGCATATCGGCATCAGCTTACTATGTCGCACGATCTTTGCCGATGAAGAAACGTAGCTTCTTCGTTGTTGCCGGCGTGTTTGGCGGTACTGCTTTAATTTACGGCATCATCTGGGGAATATTATGCTTTTTCTGGAATAAGATCACTTTGTTATTCGATGAAAGTTGGGCTGGTATTGAAATGAATCAACACCTGGCAAGCCTTTTACTCATCTGTGGCACGCTGCTATATCTGCTATCGATTCTCGTCTATGACGTCTTGCTTGCACTTGATAACATCCGCCAAGCAGAACGGCGCGAAGCGGCTTCTGAAATGTTAGCACGCGATGCCGAATTACAAGTTTTACGCACGCAAATCAATCCACATTTCCTATTCAATAGCTTAAATTCCATCAGTGCACTGACCACCATAGACGCGGCAGGTGCGCGCGATATGACGATAGAGTTAGCACAATTTTTTCGACAAACTTTAGCGCTTTCTGAACAACAGAAAATCGCGCTTAGCGATGAGATCGCACTGTGCAATCATTTTCTGACCATCGAAAAAATTCGCTTTGGTAAGAAGCTACAAGTGCAAATGCGTATTGATCCAGATTCCGAAAATTGCTTGTTACCGCCCATGCTATTGCAGCCCTTGTTAGAGAACGCCATCAAACATGGTATCCGCGATTTGGTCGATGGCGGCACAATTGAGCTCAGTAGCAAAGTGCGCGCCCCATGGCTATTTGTGGCGATTGACAATCCTGTCGATACGCAGCCAAGCAGTGCGCAAGGAACAGGTACCGGTCTGAAGAATTTGCAAGCACGCTTGCGTAGCTTATATGGCGACAAATCACGCGTGGAATGGCGGATCGCTGAGCAAGTTTTCCGGATAGAAATTACCTTGCCTTTAGAACGCAGCTGACTTTTCAATTCATATCATCACACTTTCATCTATGAACACAAGCTTACGCGCCCTGATCATCGACGACGAAGAACTTGCACGTCGTCTGACAAAAGAATATTTGCGTCCACATACAGATATACAAATCATAGGTGAATGTGAAAACGGCATCGAAGCAGTCGATGCAATTACCGCACATCAACCCGATCTGATTTTTCTCGACATTCAAATGCCCAAACTCAATGGCTTTGAAGTGTTAGCGGCAACTGGACGCAAAGATGGCGTCATTTTTACCACGGCCTACGACCAATATGCGGTCAAGGCCTTTGATCAACACGCGATTGATTATTTACTCAAACCCTATTCACAACAACGATTTGATGATGCATTAAACAAGGCACGTAAATTATTAGGGCAAACTAATAACGCGGTGCAAGCGCTGATCACACAAACGAACGCAATGCCAGAGCGCCTGACGGTCAGAGACCGTGGGCAAACCCACGTGATCCCGATTGAACAAATTGATTACATTGAAGCGCAAGATGATTACGTACAGATTCACTTCGCCGGAAAATCTCTATTGAAAACCCAAAGTCTTTCAGATTTAGAGAAGCAACTCAATCCCGCTTTTTTTGTGCGCATACACCGATCTACCATCATCCGCCTTCAGGCACTTAAATGTCTGGAACGTGCTAACAAAGATAGCTATCAGGCCGTGATGCATAATGGCGTTGCTCTTCCGATTAGCCGTTCTGGCTATGACCGCATCAAAGGAATGCTGTAAAGTGCTGGTCTTTAGAAATTGGACAAGATCCAATCTCAATAAACCGCCTCCGCAGTTTAATGCGATCAATTAAGTACTATGAATATCATCATCAATCAAGAACTACGCGATTACATCGACCCACTCACAACCCAAGAATATCTGGCCTTAGAGCGCAGCCTGCTAAAAGAAGGATGTAGAGATGCCCTTGTACTATGGGGAGAAACGCTCATTGATGGCCATAACCGATACACCATCTGCCAGAAGCATCAGATCCCATTTCAAACCAAGCAGAATGATCATTTTCAGAGTATCGAAGACGTCATGCTTTGGATGATAGACAATCATCTCGCACGCCGCAGCGTATCTAGCTTTCAGCGCGGTGTTTTGGCATTACGCAAGAAAGAAATTATCACCACTCGCCGCAAAGAGAAGACAAGTAAAGAAAAAGCTGCTGAAGCTGAATTAGCCGCGAAAGAACCTGATCCCGTTTCAGTGGAAACACGCGATGAAATCGCCAAAGTTGCAGGACTGAGTAAACCAGCTGTAGCGCAAATCGAAAAGATTCGTAAAGCGGCAACCCCAGAACTGGTTGAAGCGATACGTTCCGGCACAATCTCAATCAACACCGCAGCCACCATTGCGTCATTGCCAAGCGAGCAACAAGTTGCCGCGGTTGCGGGTGGTAAAAAGGAATTGCAACAAGCCGCTCGTCAATTACGCCAAACTCGCACACCGAAAGTAAGCGTCGAACAAGAATCCGCAGGCGCTGCTCGCTCAGATGAATCTGCCAGCAACTCAGAAACACCAGCAGTTTCTGAGCTAGAACGCTTACGTGCAGAAAATCAGGCACTTAAATTACAAGTAGCAGAATTAAGCGCGAAGCTAGCCACAGCACAAGCAATGCCGGAATAAGGACAGAAAGCAATTGCGTAGAATGTCGATAAAATCTCGACAAAATGGGGGAAAACAGGCTTGAAATCGCCTGTTTTGCCCATAATTACGCAATGTTCTCAAAATTCAGTTTTACTTTTGTTTTGCTCTGGTTTAATTATGTCAATTAAATCAATTACCAATTTATCCACACCATTCATTTTATTTTTAGGATCATCATGACTATTCGCGTCAACGGCACCGAAATTAACGAAACAGCCATCAATGCTGAAATGAACCGTGCCCGCTCTGCTGGCCACCCAGAGGGCGAACAATTACGCGATAGCGCAATTCAAGAATTAATTTTACGTAATTTGATGATGGCTGAAGCGGCGAAGCTCGATATCAATGCAGGTAGCGAAGAAGAAATTATCGGTACATTGTTGCAGCAAGAAGTAGCATTTGACGAAGTGAACGAAGCGACATGCCGTACTTTTTATGAAGAAAATAGCGCAAGCTTTAAGCAAGGCGAAATGGCTGCAGCTAGCCACATTTTGTTCACCCCAGGCGAAGGACTAGCCGCTAGTTTAGTGAAAGCAAAAGCAGAAGGCATCTTGGCTGATTTACAAAAAAATCCAGCTGGATTTGAAGCAATGGCAAGAGAACATTCTGCTTGCCCATCTGGTAAAGAAGGCGGTGCTTTAGGTCAGTTTGGTCGCGGTCAAATGGTGCCAGAATTTGAGCAAGCAGTGTTTAGCACTGAGCCTGGCAATATCACGCCAGAATTGATCGAAACTCAATTTGGCTATCACATCATTCAAGTAACGGATCGCAAAGGTGGTGACTTAGTGAGTTTCGACGAAGTCAAAGAACGCCTGCAAGCTTATTTGACTGACATGGAAGGTCGTAAAGCGACTCATGCTTATCTTGCCAGTCTGGTCAGTGCGGCAACAATTGAAGGTTATGAATTGCCTGCTTTTGCCTAAGCCTAATTAAGACTATTTGAAGTTTGCTTAGTCATAAATTTGACCTAGTATTCACTAAAGCTTAAATTCAAAACCAGCACAAATTAGTCTGTATAGTCTGTATTTGCACAAAAAAACGCACAAAGCTTAGATCCTGTATGCTTTGTGCGTTTTTTCATTTCTGAACACAATTTCTCATTCAAAGGCACACCATGAGCACAACAATGTATTCAACTTCCATCCCTGTCTTCAAACAAATGTTAGGCAGCTTGCAAACCATTTTACAAAAGGCACAGGCACATGCTGCTGAAAAGAAAATTGAAGATCAAGTCTTTCTGCAAGCACGTTTAGCACCAGATATGTTTAATTTGATTCGTCAGGTACAAATTGCGGCCGATTTTGCTAAAGGTGTATCAGCAAGATTAGCGGGCGTTGCTGTACCAGATTATCAAGATACAGAGAACAGTTTTGAGGAATTGCAAACACGCCTCAGCACAACGATTGACTTTATTAGCAGCTTGGATGCAGCACAGTTTGAAGATAGTGAGAATCGCGAAATCGTCTTACGTCCTGGAACGCCGAAAGAGAAAAAATTAATGGGCAATGCCTATTTGCTTTCCTACGGCTTGCCGCAATTTTTCTTCCACGTCACGACGACTTATGCAATCTTGCGCCACCACGGTGTTGAACTAGGTAAGCGCGACTACATGGGTAATTACTAAACTGCAATGAGGTGCAAGGATTCCTCACCAAGAATCGCTGCATCAAAAAGACCCATCTCATAAAGGATGGGTCTTTTGATATTGATATCAGATCAAATTTTAACCGCTTATCAGAAATTCAGAACCATTCGCCTTATTTTGTCGGTAATTAGCTTGCTTTATCCTATATTGAAAGTATATTTTCAACTATTAAAATCATGCAAAGCTAATTTTTATCCATCAATAAGGTGAAGCGATGTTTTCTCATTTTCTCGATAAAGATTCAAAAACCATCCCCGAGTGCGAGACACGTAAATTATTTGATGCGGAAGAAGAATTATTCTTCAAACGTATGCAAAAAGCCTTGCCCAATTGTTTGATTTTTCCGCACGTCCAACTTGCCTCAATTTTAGAGGCGCATGTCAGTAATGAGAAAAAACGCCAGCTCATGCGGCAGAAGTTACAAGAACGCCATTTGGATTTTGGTATTTTCAACCAAGACTTAGAATTATTATGTGTGGTTGAACTAGAGCGTGAAGATACACCAAATCAGGATGAAGAATATCCCACCAAAAAATTACTTAAACGTGCAGGTATCAAATGCATACGCTGGAGCCGCGCGACATTACCTACTGCTGAACAAATTTTGCGCACACTGGCACCCTACTCTGAACTTGACGCGCCAAAAATAGAAACCAGCATGCAAACGATCGGTAAATTTTTCTTAGATGAAGATCTCAAAGATCCCATCAAGTTACAAGAAAAAGCCTTCACTTATGTTGAACACGGCAATCCTAATGCACTCTCTCTAGCGGCAATAAACCGGATTACGCCTGATAGCTTTATCAGAAATGAATATCCACACATCTGGCAGAAAATCTGTTTATTTGCTGGAGACCCGGGTTATTTGAAAAACTATTTGGAGTCCTTGTTTATTCAAAATCGCCCAATCAAAAGACGTGGTCTGCCTAAACATGTCGCCAATGAAGTGATTGCAATACAAGGTGAAAATGCGCGATTTGTCATTCCCAAAGCGCCGGATCCAGTTTGGGATCCGACTTTCTTGCACCGCTAGTATTCCTCAGATCTTGAGCGCTGATTTACAAATCGGGAACCAACATATGCCCAAGCTTACTTGCCTTGGTCGCTAGATAACGCTCATTGTATGGATTACGTGGAATAATCAAAGGCACTTGCTCTTCTACCTTGACTTGCATTCCTTGCAGCGCCGAAATTTTGCGCGGATTGTTGGTCATCAGTTTGACGCTAGAAATACCCAAGTGCTTGAGCATAGGATCACATAAAGAATAACTGCGCAAATCTGCAGCAAATCCTAAACGCTGATTCGCTTCAACAGTATCGGCACCATCATCTTGCAAGTGATATGCCTGCACTTTGGCCAACAATCCTATGCCGCGCCCTTCCTGGCGTAAATACAAAATCGCACCACGACCTTCGGCAGCAATTTTCTGCATTGCTAACTCCAGCTGCGGACCACAGTCGCAGCGCTTACTGAACAAAGCATCGCCAGTCAAACACTCAGAATGTATTCGCGCCAACACTGGCTCACCGTTAGCCACATCGCCTAAAGTTAATGCAACATGCTCTTTGCCAGTCGCTGGTTCGATAAACGCATGCATAGTGAAATTTGCCCAAGTCGTCGGCAAAGCACACGAATCCACATACAACAATGCCTGCTCTTCGGAATTCACAGGCAGATCCATACTCGACATAATTTTCTCACTGATTGTCTTCGGCCATTGCCAAGACCACAAAATGCCAGCCCTAAATAAACACGTGTAGGCGTGCTATTTAGATTATTTAAGGCGCTAAAACCAAGAGTATAAACGAGTCGAGCCAACTCGACCGAAACCTGGTTTGAGCTTGCTCACTAAATTAGCCAAAACCGGCAGACTTATTACGCTCAGATAAATTGCCATACTGCATTTATTTATATTTTTGAAATTATTTTTACATGTTTCCTAAATACCCACTATAATTCTTCGCCTATCTTAAAAACCATTTATTATTTGCATGACTTTTAAATAAAAAATTACGTCCTTATTTGGTCTGCTACATATATCAGACATTTCAACGACAGAACACCGCGAAATTTTCAACAATTGATTTTGTAAAATTAGCACGCTTCGTTCTGTATGCGCTTCGCACAATCATTCGAAAAAATTCCAAGTACCTGATGAATCCCCACGCAGCCCCCCAACTGTCACCTCTTCGTTTAATGTTGACAATCAAGACACATCGTAAGTTGATTCAGCATTTAATTCGACGCGAGATCATGATCCGCTATCAAGGTTCGATGATGGGATTATTGTGGTCATTTTTTAATCCGATTTTGATGTTGGCGGTGTACACCTTTGTGTTTAGCGTGGTGTTTAAAGCGCGCTGGCTGGGTGGCTCGGAATCAAAAACTGAATTTGCATTAGTGCTGTTCGCGGGCTTAATGCTATTTGGACTTTTTTCAGATTGCATCAATCGCGCCCCTAGTTTGATCGTCAATAACGTGAACTACGTTAAAAAGGTGATTTTTCCCTTGGAAATTCTACCGCTGGTAACACTAGGCGCCGCGCTATTTCATATGTCTATCAGCCTCGCGGTCTGGTTGCTGTTTTATCTCATTTTCTTTGGCGCGCCGCCACTGACTATCTTTTTTCTCCCGTTGATCTTGTTGCCGCTGATCTTTTTTAGTGTAGGGCTCACCTATTTATTGGCCTCACTCGGCGTCTATTTGCGCGATGTAAGCCAAATCGTCGTGGTATTGACTTCGGTATTAACTTTCTTGTCTCCCATTTTTTATCCGGTTAGCGCCTTGCCTGAGAATTATCAGTGGCTGGTGCAAATCAGCCCATTGACGCAGGTGATAGAGCAAAGTCGCGATGCCATGATTTGGGGCAAAGCTTTGGATGCATCCATCTGGTTCGCCTATTTATTCTGCTCGATGGTGATCGCTAGTTTGGGATTTGCCTGGTTTCAAAAAACACGTAAAGGATTTGCTGATGTCCTCTAATGCTATCGCGATCAGCGTCAAACAACTTAGTAAGCATTATCAAATTTATGAACAACCTGGCGATCGGTTGAAACAGTTTCTATTTCCTAAATTGCGCAATGTATTAGGTCAATCGAAAAAAGACTATTTCCGTGAATTCTCATCCTTACGTGGAATTGATTTCGAGGTAAAAAAAGGAGAAACGGTTGGCATCATTGGCCGTAATGGCTCAGGCAAATCGACCTTGCTGCAAATCATTTGCGGCACCTTGTCGCCTAGCAGCGGCGAGGTACGTACGCATGGGCGAATTGCCGCTTTGCTGGAATTGGGTTCGGGGTTTAATCCTGAATTTACCGGGCGTGAGAATGTGTATATGAACGCCACCATACTCGGTCTTTCCAAAGAACAGATAGACGAACGCTTTGAGGACATCGTTGCCTTCGCAGATATTGGTGAGTTTTTAGATCACGCCGTTCGCACTTATTCGAGCGGCATGTTAGTCAGGCTGGCATTCGCGGTGATCGTGCATGTCGATGCCGATATTTTAGTTATCGACGAAGCCTTGGCCGTTGGTGATGCTTTTTTTACGCAGAAATGTATGCGTTTTTTGCGCAATTTTATGAAGACAGGCACGGTCTTATTTGTCAGCCATGACACAGCGGCCGTCAAAAGCTTGTGTAGCCGTGTCATCTGGTTAGAAAAAGGCGAGGTACAAGAACAAGGTTCTCCTAAGGAAGTCTGCGAACTTTACCTGCAAGCTTTTTATGAGGCACAACAAGGCAAGAGTAGTAGCACAAAAATGAAACGAACGGCCATCGCTACGAGGGAATCTGTGGCTAGCCGCGACCAACGCTTGACCTTCGTCAACAACAGTAATTTGCGCAATGACTTACAGGTATTCGCTTTCGATCCCGATTCAAAATCGTTTGGTCAAGGCGGAGCGCAAATCACTGCAGTTGAATTTTACGACCAAGATGGTGCTGCTTTAACCTGGGTGGTCGGTGGCGAACAAGTGAGCTTACGTATACGAGCCATCGCACATACGGATATGGATGCCCCGATTATCGGTTTCACCGTCAAAGATAGTCGCGGACAAGCCTTGTTTGGCGACAACACCTATTTAAGCTACAGCGACTTCCCACCATTTTGCGAGGCTGGCAATCACATCGAAGCTGAATTCTGCTTCTTGATGCCAATACTTCCCGCTGGTGATTATAGCGTTGGTGTTGCCATCGCCAATGGCACTCAGCAAACACACATTCAACATCATTGGGTGCACGACGCTCTCAGTTTTAAATCAGAAGCAAGCAGTGTTGCCACTGGTTTGATTGGCATTCCTATGCTGCACATCAAGCTAGATCAAGCGCCAACTAAAGCAGTGGCTTAGAAAAAAGAATCGAAGAATATTTTATGAAATTTACTGGTGAACGTTTCGTGCCCGAAGTGCACGGCGATATCGAGCTAGAACATCGTCATCGTTATCTGCAAGCATGTACCCTCGCCAAAGGTAAGGTGGTACTCGATATCGCAAGTGGCGAAGGTTATGGCTCTGCCATGTTGGCAGAACATGCCTTACAGGTCATCGGAGTCGATATCTCAGAACACGCGGTCGCTCATGCGCAGCAGCGCTACCAAGGTGACAATCTCGAATATCGAGTTGGCAGTTGCGCTGCTATACCATTGGCCGATGCCAGCGTGGATCTATTAGTGAGTTTTGAAACCATAGAACATCACGACCAGCATCAAGAAATGATGCAAGAAATTCGTCGTGTATTACGCAAAGATGGAATCTTGCTCATTTCTAGCCCAGACAAAATGAGCTATTCCGATGTACCTGGTTCGCATAATGAATTTCATGTAAAAGAACTGTATCAACATGAATTCAAACAACTGCTAGAAGGCTACTTTGACAACATTACCTACTTTGGGCAACGCATACTTTTTGGCTCAGGTATTTTCGCGCAATCTGAAACCACCGCATTAAATAGTTACTGGCAGCAGGAAGACACAATTCAAATCACGTCTGGCATGGCTAAGCCACTGTATTGGATTGCACTTGCTTCCAATCAAACCTTGCCGCAATTAGAAGCGAGTTTTTTTGAAAAGCCAATCGAAGATGCGGATGTCGTGTCAGCGCTACATACTGCGGTAGAACATAGAGAAAACGACGTCGTTTTACACAAGAAATGGGTAGCACATTTAGAGAATGATATCGCGATTCACCAACAACGCACACTTGAATTGCAAAACAGCCTGCAAGAGCAGATAGAAAGCGTCCACAATGCAGCGACACGATTACAACAGTATCAGCAATCACAAGAAACGCTAGCAGCTGAACTCACAGAAATAAAATCGCTACATCAGCAATCGCAAGCAGAGGTCAAATCGCTGCATCAACAGTTAAAAACTTACCAGCAATCCGTCATCGATTACCGAATAGAGCTACAACAAAGTGCGAGCCGAGAAACCGAGCTTGGTCTAGAAATTAGCAACTTGCAAAATCAACTAAGCGCATTTAATGGCAAACTCGCAGGATTGACATGTGAACGTGACCACGCATTTGCCAACATCGCCGAAATACGTGCCAGCAGATCATGGCGTTGGAGCGCACCTTTGCGCGGCTTGCGTCGCCTTATTCGCGGCGAAACGTCGGTGATCAAGACAGCGAGCCGCGTCGTCTTGAGTCGCGCAAAAAGAATGCTTCCTAGACCTATCGTTCAATTCCTAAAAACGCTGCAAGGAAAGTTTTTAAATATCACCGCGATCATGCCGCATTCAAGTATGAATCAAGGCGCAATCGCGTCCATGGTGGCAGAGCGTTGCGCGGCGATGCAATTACCGATCTCCGTGTTCGTGCCGCCCGTGCTCACCGACGAACAATGTCCGCGCATCGATTTGAGTATCGTTACTTACAATAGCAGTCGTTGGATCGACAGCTTCGTTGCATCTCTACTCGCCTTAGATTATCCCAAGACCTTGCTCAGTGTATTTTTTGTCGATAATAGTTCTACTGATGACACGCTTGAGAAATTACAAACCAGCGCTCAAGTTTTATGTGTTCAAGGTATTGAGGTAGCTATTCAGGTCGCTCCCAATAATGGCTTCGGCGCGGGACATAATGTCGCCTTCAAAAAAGGCAGTGCCCCCTACTGTCTGGTGACCAATCTCGATCTGACTTTCGAAACGGATGCTTTGCGCCATGTGGTATCGACTGCGGTAGCAGATGTTGCTCACGCCGCCGCTTGGGAACTGCGCCAAAAACCCTACGAACATCCTAAATACTACGACCCTATCACCGGCAGCACGAATTGGAATTCTCATGCCTGCGTATTGTTACGCAGATCCGCCATACAAGCGGTTGGTGGTTTTGATGAGACCCTATTCATGTATGGCGAGGATGTCGAACTATCTTATCGCTTGCGTCGTGCCGGTCATGTTTTACGTTACTGTCCGCAAGCAGTCGTCTGGCATTTTACCTATGAAACCGTGGCGCAAGTAAAACCGCTGCAATACACAGGCAGTACCTTCGCCAATTTATATTTGCGCTTGAAATACGGTAATCGCTGGGATGCATTGGCAGTGCCATTACTAGGTCTGCGATTATTATTGGCGAACCAAGCCTACCCAGACTCCAGACTAGCTGTAGCGCGTAATCTACTACGTCTACTGACGCTAGTTCCAAAAATTTTATGGGCACGCAAGTCTAGCAACATTCAATTTCCATTCCGTGAATGGGATTATGAAATGATCAGGGATGGCGCCTTCATCGCACTGCAAGCCACGTCCAAGGTGACGCCTTTGGTCTCTATCATCACACGTACCTATCGTGGTCGAGAGCTGTATCTACGGCAAGCCGTCTTATCGGTCGCACGTCAAACTTATCCGAATATTGAACATATCATCGTAGAAGACGGCGGTGACAGCATGCAGATGTTGATTGATGAAATGCAGCCAGCCTTGCCTCGCATAGTAAGATATTTTGGATTAGCTAAATGCGGTCGCTCGGCCACTGGCAATCATGGTCTGCGTCAAGCCAATGGCCGTTGGTGTCTATTTTTAGACGACGACGACTTGCTCTTTGCTGATCACGTCGAAGTGCTGGTAAATACGATGCTGACTGAAACGCAGTCGCGTGCCGCCTATACTTTAGCGTGGGAAGTACCGACCGATAGTTCGCAATTAGCGCAAGGGAGCTATCGCGAAATGACCTATCAAGTGCCAACGCCTTTGCGGCAAATATTCGATTATGACGTGCTGCGGCACCATAATTTCATGCCCATACAATCGGTGTTATTTGAGCGCAGTTTGTACTTGGAACGCGGTGGTTTTGATGAGGATATGGATGCGCTGGAAGATTGGACGCTATGGGTACGCTATGCCCACAAAAATCAATTCACCTACGTTCCCAAATTAACTTCGCTATTTCGCGTACCAGAAAATGCCGAACAGACGCGCCAGCGCAGTGAGATTTTTGCTGCTGCCTATCCACTGGCATTAACCAGAAATAGCGTGAGAACAGAGGCGATAGATGCCATGTTAACTAGCGTCTCCGATGCTGAAAAAACGATTTCTGAAGCTTCGACAAGTCAGCCTGAACGTTCACTAGAGATACTCGCGTGAAAACGAACAACCTCAATTTCCTACGTCTGATCGCAGCGGGCTTGGTTTTATACGGCCATAGCGCTATTTTCTTAGGTCACCCCGAGCCACTTTTCTTATCATGGATGCCGCTGGGGCCATTAGGGGTAGCGATATTTTTTATCATCAGCGGCTACCTTGTTACCCAAAGCTGGCAGCAAGATCCGAACTTGCGACGATTCTTTATACGCAGGTGCTTGCGTATATTTCCAGGTCTAATCGTGTGCGTACTGTTCTGCATTTTTGTGCTGGGACCTTGGCTCACCAGCCTACCGCTTAAACAATATTTCGCACATGAGGCAACTTGGAATTACCTACGCAATATTGGGCTATACATTACTTTTTACTTGCCTGGCGTGTTTGAACATGGTCGCGTACCGAACGCGGTGAATGGCTCTTTATGGAGTCTGCCACTGGAATTTTTCTTGTATTTCGTAGTGGCGGTGCTAGGCCTAATTTCAACAAAAAAATGGATCACGATTGCCACATTTTTGACGTCAGCTCTGTTTTATTTATGTTGGGCGCAATCTGCTACAGAAATGTTGGTAGTGTATGGCACCGACCTGCGTCAGCTATTTATTAATGGCACCTATTTTTGGGCTGGCGCCGTGTTTTATCAATTAAATTTGAAACGCTATTTTTCTATCACCAGTGTGGTGTTGGCGGGTGTTGGTATCTTGTGTATTCAAACCAATTTTCCACAATATCTTTTTTTTGCTGGCTGGTTCCTGTTGCCCTTGATCGTGTTGGCATTTGGCTTGTCGACGAACGAGGTGTTAACGCGTATCACAGCAACGGGCGATTATTCCTACGGGGTCTACATCTATGCGTTTCCCGTGCAGCAAACAATCGCATTTTTCTATCCACATTTAAATTTTGGAACTTATGTAGCGCTCTGTATCGCAGTGACCTTGAGCTTCGCCATTCTCTCTTGGCATTTGGTAGAAAAAACAGCCCTTGCCTTTAAACCACGCAATCCAGCCTTTGCAGGAGTCTCCCCATGAAGGATGTTACCGTTGTCATTGTCAATTGGAATAGTGGCGCATTATTAGCAGATTGTTTGCAGCATCTCGCGTTGCAAACCGTCAAACCGAAGAAGATTGTTGTCATTGATAATTTTAGTAGTGATGATTCAATCGCTGGCATAAAGGAGTTTGAACATGTCGACATCTTACAGATGCAAAGCAATCTGGGATTCGCAGCGGCAAATAATTATGTGCTCCAACAATGCACAACTGAATTTATTGCACTATTAAATCCAGATGCGTTTCCCGCGCCTAACTGGTTAGAGAAATTGCTCTTAGCGGCCGAAACTTACCCCGAATCAGCTTCTTTCGGCTCGCGCCAAATACGTCATGAAAACACTCAACTCTTAGATGGCATTGGCGATAGCTATCATATGAGTGGACTGGTTTGGCGTACAGGCTATGGCGCACAGAATCTTGATCATAGTTTGAAGCCTCGCGAAATATTTTCACCATGCGCAGCTGCTGCCTTGTATCGCACCAAGGTGCTACAAGCGCTAGGTGGATTTGATGAGGATTTTTTCTGTTATGTTGAGGATATTGATCTTGGCTTCCGCCTCCGTTTAGCAGGACATAAATCTTACTATGTACCAGAAGCCAGTGTGCGCCATATCGGCTCTGCAACCACGGGCGGCAGCGGTAGTGATTTCTCGGTTTATCATGGACATCGAAATCTGGTCCACGCGTTTGTCAAAAATATGCCGGGAGCTTTGCTCTGCTTGCTACTTCCATTACATCTGCTATTGAATCTCGTCACGATTGCAGTCTTCACGCGCCGTGGTCAAGGTAAACTGATTTTGCGCGCCAAATGTGATGCGCTGTTGGGATTACGACGAGCATGGCGTAAACGTCAGCAAGTGCAATCCACACGAGTTGCAACTCTAGGTGAAATTTGGCGTGTTTTAGATAAACAATTTTTGCCTAAACGCCAGCAAAACCTGAGCGCAAAACCTAAACGAGTTGTATCTCGTCAATCGCCACGCTATCCATCCAAGATCGAGGGATGATGCTAAGTGGCTTTTTCGGTTCGACTCTTATTTGACTAAGGTCATAAGAAACTTGTTTTCTGAAACTTCTAGTTAGTCTCATATTGCTTACTTCACTGCCCAGGAATTACCTACGAATGCGTAAGCTACAAACGTGTTCCAGGAAACAATCAATGTGCATGGGTGAAACGACCAGGCACTATCAATAACACTTTCGATTCGCAACTTGCTTATACGTATTTGGCTTAACATTTACGCCAACTTAATGATGACTACTTCGATTTCTGTCACTCGCGCAAATGCGTATGCCGACCATTTTCGAGATTATTAACTGCTGCTCAATGACAAAGAAATTGGACGAATCGCTCATAGTGAGGCACGCATTTTTGACATTCCGCCAGGCACCCACAAACTCAGACTCAAAATAGACTGGTGCGGATCGAATGTAATTGAATTCACTATTACCGATGGCGAATGCTGTCATTTTGAATGCGGTTCTAACTTAACAGGATTTAAATTACTGTTCAGCCTGTTCTATGTCATCTTCGCTCGGAACAGTTATCTTTGGCTACAATCTCGCCCGTAACTTGATAAACAAAATGCTACTTGCATTTACCTAAAGCTGCAGCCGATACGAGCGCAGGAATTGCAAGCAAGCCTTTATATGCATCTAATCCCAATTTCGCGCTTTGTTACTGGAAGAATGTCAGGCAGAAGTCGAGAAAACAGGTCGTCAACATGACGTTGATTTGCTCAACGCTCCACTTCCCCTGCCCTTCTACTGCTTACGAGAGAAGAGCAGGAACAGTCAACTAACGACGCAACTGCGTAATATCTCTCACAGCACCGCGATCTGCCGAGGTCGCTAATGCCGCATAAGCTTGCAAAGCTTGCGACACGTAACGATCACGATTCACAGGTTGCCATGCCAATGCACCTTTCGCTTCCATCGCGGCGCGACGTGCGGCCAAAGTCTCATCGCTGATATCCAAACGTATGCTGCGATTTGGAATGTCGATCAAGATTTGGTCGCCCTCTTCAACCAAACCAATTGCACCGCCTTCTGCAGCTTCTGGTGACGCATGACCAATCACCAGACCAGATGAGCCGCCAGAGAAGCGACCATCAGTGAACAAGGCACAAGCTTTACCCAAGCCTTTAGATTTGATATAGGAAGTTGGATACAGCATCTCTTGCATACCGGGACCGCCTTTCGGTCCTTCATAGCGAATAATCACGACATCGCCTTCATGCACGGTATCCCCCAAGATCGCGGCAACTGCATCATCCTGGCTTTCGAAGACGCGCGCTTTACCACTGAAAGTCAAAATGCTTTCATCAACACCTGCCGTCTTCACGATGCAACCTTTTTCTGCCAGATTTCCGTACAAAACTGCAAGACCACCATCTTTAGAATAAGCATGTTCGTAATCGCGGATGCAGCCATTCGCACGATCTGTGTCGAGACTATCGAAGCGTTTATCTTGTGAGAATGCGGTTTGCGTTGGTACGCCGCCCGGCGCGGCCATAAACATTTTTCTGACTGCGGCATCGTCACTAACTGCGATATCGTTATGTGCGATAGCCTCAGCAAAAGTCGGTGCATGAATAGTGGGACGTGTGGTATCGAATAAATTCGCACGTGCCAATTCACCTAAAATCGCAATAATCCCACCAGCGCGATGCACATCTTCAATATGGTATTTGTCCGTCATCGGTGCCACTTTGCACAAACAAGGCACCTTGCGTGAGATGCGATCGATATCTGCCATTTTGAAATCGACGCCAGCTTCATGCGCCGCAGCCAATAAATGCAAAACGGTATTGGTAGAGCCACCCATCGATACATCGAGTGCCATCGCATTTTCAAAAGTCGCTTTGTTCGCAATCGAGCGTGGCAAGATGGTGTAATCGTCTTGTTCGTAGTGACGTTTCGCCAAATCCACAATCAAACGACCTGCGCGCAAAAACAATTCTTTACGGTCGGCATGGGTCGCCAAAATCGTACCATTGCCCGGCAAAGCCAAACCTAATGCTTCCATCAAACAGTTCATTGAATTTGCAGTGAACATACCTGAGCACGAACCGCAAGTCGGGCAAGCAGAACGCTCGATACGACCGATTTCTTCATCACTGACTTTGCTATCACCGGCTTTAATCATGGCATCGACTAAATCAATCTTCATGATCTTTTGCTCGCCCGTTTGCCCTGATGATTTGGGATGCAGCGTTTCTAAAACCTTACCGGCTTCCATCGGACCACCGGACACAAACACCACCGGAATATTCAAACGCATTGCTGCCATCAACATGCCCGGCGTAATTTTGTCGCAATTGGAAATACACACCATCGCATCAGCGCAATGCGCATTGACCATGTATTCAACTGAATCCGCAATCAATTCGCGCGATGGCAGTGAGTACAACATGCCGCCATGCCCCATCGCGATACCATCATCCACCGCAATGGTATTAAATTCTTTCGCCACGCCTCCGGCCGCTTCGATCTCACGCGCCACCATTTGACCCAAGTCTTTTAAATGCACATGACCCGGCACAAACTGTGTGAAGGAATTAACCACCGCCACAATCGGTTTTTCAAAATCGCCATCCTTCATGCCTGTTGCACGCCATAAAGCGCGGGCTCCCGCCATGTTGCGACCATGCGTGGTGGTTCTTGAGCGATAGACTGGCATACGATTTCCCTTAGTACTGAATGAAAATAACGGAGATTACACAAATAAGAATAGCAGCTTGCCTTACTACATTTAATATGTCAAATATTTAAAATTAACATTATTAGGTTGAATTAAGTATAAATAGATCATCCAAAAACATTGCCGCATGGCTAGCACCGAAAACTTGTTTTCAATAGATAATACCGACTTCACGGCTAATAAGTCTTCCATGCGCCCAGCTTTATCATTAAGTACGATCGCCTTACTCACCATTCCACCGATGCTGTGGGCGGGTAATGCCATCATCGGTCGACTGATCTATCAAGCGATCCCACCTACCACCTTGAATTTTTTACGTTGGGCATTGGCATTCTTATTCCTATTGCCGCTTGCCTATCCCATCTTTAAATCCGGCAGTGGACTTTGGCGCGATGCAAAATTCTATTTATTGCTCGGTCTATTGGGCATAGGTTTGTACAACGCCTTGCAATACCTCGCTTTGCAAAGTTCGACGCCTATTAATGTCACTTTGGTGGCATCAGGCATGCCGGTATGGATGCTGCTGATCGGTGCCACATTTTTTGGTGCAACAATCAACAAAAAACAAATCGCTGGCGCTTTGCTATCTGTTCTCGGTGTTGTGCTCGTACTCAGCCGAGGTAGTTTGCAGCAGCTATTGGCGTTTCAATTAGTCCCTGGTGATTTATTAATGATCGCGGCAACAATCGCTTGGTCATTTTATAGCTGGCTATTAAATGACAAAACGCGCCAAACCGACATGCGCAAACATTGGGCTTATTTCTTATTGGCGCAAATCAGTTATGGCCTGATCTGGTCTGCATTATTTGCCGCCACTGAATGGGCACTGATTGATTATCACATCAACTGGAGCTGGACTTTAATTGCCGCGATCTGCTTCGTCGCCATTGGCCCTGCCATCATCGCCTTTCATTGTTGGGGTGCTGGTGTGCAGCTTGCCGGTCCCAATGTCGCTGGTTTCTTCGTTAACTTAACGCCTTTATTCACTGCCCTGTTGTCTTCAGCCATCTTGGGTGAACTACCGCATTGGTATCACATACTCGCATTCGCTTTGATTGTTGCGGGTATTGTGATCTCATCGCGCCAACAAAATAAAAGCTCGTTACAATCAACTTTGAAGTAAATATTAATCGTACGCGTTTTCTTCCCAATAGAAAGAATTTCTATGTCTATCAAACTCAACTCCAAAGCCAATGCTAAACTCGCTCAAGAAGTCCATATCAACGCGCATACATTGACGACAGACATCGCGATTGCCGAAGGTGGCGAGGATCTTGGCCCCAGCCCACATGATCTATACGATGCGGCATTGGCATCCTGCAAAACGCTTACCTTGATGTGGTACGCAAAAAAGAAAAACATCAATATCACCCACATTGATACACGTATCGAACGTGACGACTCACAAGAACGACAAGGCATATATAAACTAGCAGCGACTTTATTAGTTCAAGGCGAATTTAGCGATGAAGAGTTTGCACAGATCAGTGCTGTCGCGGAAAAATGCCCAGTACATAAATTAATGGCGAGCGTCACCACAGAAATCACCACGAAAGTCGAGCGTGCATAATGAGTCAGAATCCCATTTTTTATCCCTCCAAAGTACTCAAAGCCCATGGCAAAGATCTAGGCGGCGGCTTTGTCGTCAATCGTTTACTACCATCCGCAAAAAGACAGGCAGTCGGCCCATTTATTTTCTTCGATCATTTTGGTCCAGTCACCGTCAAACCAGAAGACAATCACGATGTACGCCCACATCCCCACATCGGCTTAGCGACATTGACCTATTTATTTGATGGCGTGATTTTGCATAGAGATAATCTCGGTTACACACAACGCATAGAACCTGGTGCAATTAATTTGATGATCGCGGGAAATGGCATCGTTCACTCGGAACGTAAACCTGAAGAACAAAAGCATGACACCTACATCAACCACGGTTTGCAATTGTGGATAGCAATACCGGAAGATAAAGAAAAAATCCCCGCGTCGTTTAGTCACACACCCGCGTCCGCCATACCCGAAATCACGAATGGCAATGCGACTATACGCGTCTTAGTTGGCAGCGCATTTGGTACGAACTCACCGGTACCAACTTTATCGCCGACACTCTATCTCGACATTCAATTACCACCGAATAGCGAATGGCAATTACCGATGCTGGCGGACGAGCAGGCAATTTATCTAATTGAGGGTGAAGTATTCGTCGCTGGCGAAGCATTAGAATCGCACACGATGTTAGTCATCGATCATGAGCAGAGCATTAGTAGCGGTGAGCGTCCAACTCGCTTTGTATTGGTCGGCGGTCAGGCTTTAGGACATCGGTTTATGTGGTGGAATTTTGTCGCCAGTCATAAAGAAGTTATAGAAGCTGCATCGCTGGCATGGGAAGCTGGTGATAGCGCATTGGGTATGGGGCAAGTACCGGGTGAGACTGAGCGGATTCCTTTACCTAAGCGGTAATAAAGCTTTAATCAGGCTCCCTTCTCCCGCAAGCGGGAGAAGGGTTGGGGATGAGGGTGGTTCAGGTTTAAATCCACCTTTGAATGGGCATGTGTGCCAACGTATAAACATGCTTCATGTTTGCCTTCATAAATTGGACTACATGCATTATTTGAGAGTACTTAAACAAGTTGTCTTTTCAAAAGCCTTCGGGTATCTTTTAGTTTCAAAATTTAACTATGTAAGGCACTACAAATACGACAACTTTCTGTTTTCGTTAGTTCTACCTGCTACCGCCTAAAGTCTTTACGTGAACACATCCGAGAGAGCATTGCAGGTTTGGGACACGATCCAGTGCTCAGCGAATATCCATCGTTTCCCGTGTCGCCGGATCTATCGACAGTCGAAAACTGCAAGAAAACCGTTAAAGATCGTACAGATATTTTTGTCTTGTTTGTCGAAGTGGAAGAAGCCCGCCTCTGGGTCACGCAATTTGTTGATTGGTATAACGACCAGCATTGCCATAGCGCCTTGAAATACCTGACGCCAGGGCAACGACATCGTGGTGAGTCGAGTGCCTTGTTGACCCAACGGGCGCAGGTATATCAACTAGCACGGCAAAAGCATCCTTTACGTTGGTCAGAAGGAACGAGAAACTGGAAATTAAATGACAGCGTCTACCTCAACCCAGAAAAAGCAAAAGCCCAAGAAAAGGACTACATGAAAGCAGCATGATTTAAATTTTAAGCGACAGGTACCTTGACACATACCGGAAGCAAAAAAGGTAATTGGCTGTCGGGCCACACCCGACCAACACACTACGATACAACAGAGAAAACAAATCAAAAACCATCGGTTGTACAATCAAAATTCGCCAATCAAACTAACGAGAAACGAGAATGAAAAACCTCGCTGAATATCTATTTGAACATAGAGCTAAAAACCTACCAGCTATAGATCTTGCAGAAATTTTTGATCGTTTAATATGGGTTTTGGATGATAACGATAGACAAATCATGGAAACAATAGAGACTTGGCTACTTGGAAATGATAGCGAGAAGATTGAAGTTGCATTGTTAATGAATGAAATTTTTCCGTTCGAAGACCGACTTCAAATGGAGAATGTACTCAACAGAATCGCTATCGATTTTCCAAAGTTGTCACATCATTGCAGTAAACTAATCGACACTCGAAGAAAGCAACATTCAGCATAGTTGGAATATTCTGATGCTAATCGCACCTTCAAACTCTTAGAATACTAAGCAACAAAAAAAGCCCGCAAAATCCAAAGATCTTGCGGGCTTTTTCACAAGCAATCAAAACACAGAAAAGCGTATTATTCGACAGCCTTCACCATATCCTCAATCACCTTCTTAGCATCCCCAAACACCATCATAGTTTTATCCATGTAAAACAACTCATTATCCAAACCAGCATAACCAGAAGCCATGGAACGCTTATTAACGATAATCGTTTTCGCCTTATAAGCCTCAAGAATCGGCATACCCGCGATAGGTGATTTTGGATCTTTTGCGGCTGGGTTAACAACGTCGTTCGCGCCCAAGACCAAGACCACGTCGGCTTGGCCGAATTCGCTATTAATATCTTCCATCTCAAACACTTGATCGTATGGCACTTCAGCTTCTGCCAACAACACGTTCATGTGACCAGGCATACGACCTGCCACTGGATGAATCGCATACTTGACCGTAATGCCTTTGTGCGTAAGCTTTTCAGTCAATTCTTTCAACGCATGTTGCGCACGTGCTACCGCTAAACCATAGCCAGGAACGATGATGACCGTTTCTGCATTGCCTAACAAGAACGCGACATCATCAGGTGAACCAGATTTGACTGTACGTTGCGCGCCGCCGCCAGCTGCTGCTTCTGCCGGAGCGCCGCCGAAGCCGCCGAGAATCACGTTGAAGAAAGAACGGTTCATGGCCTTACACATAATGTAAGAGAGAATCGCACCGGACGAGCCAACTAAAGAACCGGCAATAATCAACATCGAGTTATTGAGTGAGAAGCCAATACCTGCGGCTGCCCAACCTGAGTAACTGTTCAACATTGATACGACCACGGGCATATCCGCACCACCAATAGGGATGATGATCAGTACGCCCAGAACGAAAGCAATTGCCGTCATCAAAATGAATGGCGTCCATGCAGGAGCGACGCCACCATCAAAGCAGAATACCAAGCCCAGACCCACCATCGCAATAGCCAACACCAAGTTCAACATATGTTGACCAGCGAAGCTAACAGGCGCGCCTTGGAACAAACGGAACTTGTATTTACCGGACAATTTACCAAAGGCAATCACTGAACCAGAGAAGGTAATCGCACCGACGAAGGTACCGATAAATAATTCAATACGGTTACCAAATGGAATCGCCGCATCACGTGTCGTGATGTTAAAAATCCATGGTTCGGCCACGACGGCGACGGCGATACAGACTGCCGCCAAACCGATCAAGGAGTGCATCGCTGCCACCAGTTCTGGCATCTTGGTCATTTCTACGCGTTTCGCCAAAGTGGCACCGATACCTCCACCGACCACGATGCCGAGGATTACCAAGCCATAACCGAGGCTGGCACCTCCCGCTTCGTTTTTCAGCTTAACTATCAGAGCAACCGTGGTAAACGCGGCGATTGCCATCCCTATCATGCCAAAGGTATTCCCCTTACGCGCAGTTGATGGATGCGACAAACCTTTAAGTGCTTGAATAAAACAAACCGATGCAATCAGGTAGAGCATCGTCACGAGATTCATACTCATTATTGTGCCTCCTTATGTTCAGGCTTCGCTTTGGGTTCTTTTTTCTTAAACATCTCTAACATCCTTTGCGTGACTAAGAAGCCACCAAAGACATTGACCGCCGCCAACGCGACTGCCAGCGTGCCCATCACTTGTGCGAGGGCACCTTCGGTTAAACCTGCCGCTAACATCGCACCAACGATGATGATGGCAGAAATCGCATTGGTCACCGCCATCAAAGGCGTATGCAATGCGGGTGTTACGGTCCAGACCACGTGGTAACCGACATAAATTGCCAGTACGAAAATGATCAGATTAGTGAGTGTATGACTTACTACATCCATGACGTTCTCTCTTTAATTAGGTAAAAGGGACTTCAGTTGTAATGCTGTTCATTAGCTTCAATGTCATTTCCGCGAAGGCGGAAATCCAGTCGCGTAAAAGCCTAAAGACACTGGATCCCTGCCTACGCAGGGATGACGCCTCAAAGTTTCGTGCTGAAATGAGCAGCATTAAGCTTCAGCTATTCTTTACTTCCATCACGTTTGAAAATCTCTGCAAATCAATATTCTTTTAAGCTAGTGATCTTGTTCTTCGCATCCACAAACACGACTTTAGGTTTGAAGTTTTCTGCGACTTCATCATCCATCGGTGCGTAAGTGCAAATAATCATTAAATCGCCCAGTTGTACGCGTCGTGCTGCAGCACCATTCAGAGAGATTTCGCCACTGCCGCGCTTACCTTTAATCGCGTAAGTTGCAAAGCGCTCACCGTTATTGATGTTGTAGAGCTCAATCCGTTCATGTTCTTTAATGTCAGCAGCGTCGAGCAGATCCTGATCGATACCACATGAACCTTCATAGTTCAAATCACATTGAGTCACAGAAACGCGATGAATCTTGGCGCGTAACATATTTCTTTGCATAATATTTCCATCTAACAGATTTGCAAACCACCTAACACCGAAACACAGTTTATCGAGAAGTTCGAGATATCTCTCATATGCTGTTCAGTTAGCCTCAACAATCCGAGGCGTCATCCCTGCGTAGGCAGGGATCCAGTGTCTTTAAGCATTTAAGCCGCTGGATTCCCGCCTTCGCGGGAATGACGATACGTAGAACATGGCTTAATTGAGCCGCATTAGAGCATTTCACTGTATGCCCTCAGAAGCTCCGTATCTCTGTGTTAAATGGTTTTATTTAAAAACTACTGACCAAATTTATTTCTTCAATACTTCGCCGCCAGAACACATCATGGTAGCGACCACAATTTCATCTTCTTTATTGATCGCGAGATTGGCATCTTTATCGATAATCAATTTTAAGAAATCGAGAATATTGCGTGAATACAGCGCTGAGGCATCTGCCGCCACCAGTGTCGCCAGATTCGGTTCGCCAATGATGTGAACGCCGTATTTGGTGACGGTTTTATTCAATTCAGATAAAGGACAATTGCCGCCTTGCTCGACTGCCATATCGACAATCACAGAACCCGGTTTCATCGCTTTCACTGTTTCTTCCGAAATCAAGATCGGTGCTTTGCGACCTGGGATCAAAGCGGTAGTAATGATGATGTCGGCTTGTTTGGCACGTTCATGCACCAAAGCAGCCTGACGTGCCATCCATGCAGCAGGCATAGGACGCGCATAGCCACCCACACCTTTCGCGATTTCACGCTCTTCATCAGTTTCATAAGGCACGTCGATAAACTTCGCGCCCAAGGATTCGACTTGTTCTTTCACCGGAGGACGAACGTCAGACGCTTCGATCACTGCGCCTAAACGCTTTGCCGTTGCAATCGCTTGCAAACCCGCCACGCCCACACCCATGATCAAAACGCGGGCGGCTTTCACGGTACCTGCGGCTGTCATCAACATCGGCATGAAGCGTTGATAAGTATTGGCTGCCAACATCACAGCTTTGTAGCCAGCGATATTCGCTTGTGAAGACAACACGTCTAGCGACTGCGCACGGGTAATCCGTGGCGCGGCTTCAAGCGAAAATGCAGTAATGCCATGCACTGCCATCGCGGTAATATTCTCCGCATCAAAAGGATTGAGCATGCCAACGATCACTGCACCAGATTTGATCATGCCGCGCTCTTCTGCGGACGGTGCACGCACCTTCAAAATCAAATCTGCCGCAAACGCGTCCGCAGCAGAACCGATACTTGCGCCAGCCGCTTGATATGCTTCATCGGTAATCGATGAGGCAATACCAGCACCTGCTTGCACAACGACTTCGTGCTTGGCACTTACGTATTTCTTAATTGTTTCTGGGGTCGCCGCAACGCGCGTCTCGCCCGACCGTGTTTCGGCGGGAATGCCGATTTTCATAAAGAACTCCTTTTTATTGTTGAGACCGTTAGGTTCAATGGCAAAAGTGATGACTTCAGGTATTTCATGCTACGCAGATTTCCTGACTTTTGATAAAAGCCAAGAGGTATTACTAGTATTTGAAACGGTTTTACAAACTGCTGCGGACATTCAATACGAATTTGAACTGCAGGGAGATCATACATTTAATATTCGACAACGATATTACACGAAAAACGCAGCATACTGGCACAGGATGAGCACTCTAAACCACCACGATGTGTCTATCACCGCACCGCTATAAAGCAGCCTGAATCAGCCTTGAACTCACACATCACGATGCCAGACCCTGATGGCATAAGGCTTGGCGACGGAATTCAGACCTTAGCTCAGATCTCTCTGCACTTTCATTTTCATGCTTAAAATTACAACAGGTTTGAAGTTTTTCTTATAGACAGAATCTTTATTAGCAAATTCGAATCATGATTTGGGTGCAATCACGGGTGAATTTCAGGCTGGCGAGGTAAAATGTCGCCCTATTTCAATATTCAGCCGCCATTTAAAATCCTTCAGCATGTCTACTACTTGGAAACCTTCAGTCACCGTCGCAGCGATTGTGCCGCGCCAACATGGTGATCGTTTAGAATTTTTAATGATAGAAGAAACGACGCCCGATGGCGTACGCCTGAATCAAGCGGCCGGACATTTGGATCCCAATGAAAGTTTAGAGCAAGCGGTTATTCGCGAAACCATGGAAGAAACGGCGCATGAGTTTGTTCCAGAAGCCTTGGTCGGCACTTATATGTCAAAATTTATTTCACCAAATTCAGGCAAAGAAGTGACTTATCTGCGTTTTGCATTTTGTGGCAAAGTTGTTGCCCAACATGACAGGCCTTTAGATCGCGGCATTTTGCGGGCATTGTGGATGACATATGAAGAGATTCTGGCGTGCCAAGAAATGCACCGCAGCCCCTTGATTTTAAAATGTTTGCAAGATTATCTGGCGGGACAAAGAGCGCCTTTGGATTTGATGTATACGCATCCTAGTGTGTTGGGTGTTTAGGTGAGTTAATAATTGAGTTAATAATTGAGTTAATAATTGAGTTAATAAGTGCGTTAAAAGAGTTTTCAGAAATTTCTTTTCATTTGGAGCGCCCTCACCCTAGACCTCTCCCGCTTGCGGGAGAGGGGACACAAACCAAGATAACGTAAAAACAAATTCGAACAAGAACAGTATAAAAATTAGCAGGAATATTCATGAGTAAAAAACGCGTAGTCATCGGTATGTCCGGTGGTGTAGATTCTTCGGTCTCTGCCTGGCTCTTAAAAGAGCAAGGTTACGAGGTGATAGGCTTGTTTATGAAGAATTGGGAAGATGATGACAATTCTGAATATTGCTCAACGCGTGAAGATTTGATTGATGCTGTGAGCGTTGCTGATGTGGTCGGTGTCGATATCGAAACTGTGAATTTCGCCAGCGAATATAAAGATCGCGTATTTGCCGAATTTTTGCGTGAATATCAAGCTGGTCGTACACCCAATCCTGATGTCTTATGCAATGCTGAAATTAAATTCAAAGCCTTCTTAGATCATGCGATGAAACTCGGTGCAGATTACATTGCGACTGGTCACTATGCGCGTGTGCGTGAAATGAATGGCGAATTTCAGTTAATGAAAGCACTTGATGCTAGCAAAGATCAAAGTTATTTCTTACATCGTTTGAATCAGGCACAGCTCAAAAATACTTTGTTTCCACTCGGGGAAATCAATAAAACCGAAGTGCGTAAAATTGCTGAACAAATCAATTTACCGAACGCAAAAAAGAAAGACTCGACCGGCATTTGCTTTATCGGTGAACGTCCTTTCCGTGAATTTTTAAATCGTTATTTATCCTATGCACCGGGCGAAATCCGCACGCCAGAAGAAGAAATCATCGGTAAACATGTCGGTCTAAGTTTTTATACTTTAGGCCAACGCAAAGGTATAGGTATAGGCGGCATCAAGTCGCATCAAAATGCCGATGGCAGCAGCGATGCTTGGTATGTGGCACGCAAGGATGTGGAGAACAACCGTGTGTATGCAGTACAAGGGCATGACCATCCGTGGTTGCTATCGAATTCACTAGAAGCTGCGCAAGTCAGTTGGGTGGCAGGTCATGCACCGGATCTGGAAAAATTATCAGCCAAAACCCGCTACCGTCAACCCGATATGGCATGTCGCTTTAGCGGTAATAACGAGCTATTTCAATTGCATTTTAACGAAGCACAATGGGCAGTGACACCGGGCCAGTCTGCCGTTTTGTACGACGGCGATGTTTGTTTAGGCGGTGGGATTATTAATTCAGCTTCTACATAAGAATGAAGCCAAAAATACTAGGGCGGGTGCAACCCGCGCCGCCAGGACTTTGATCCCTTGAGCAACGCGGCTTGCACCCGCCCTACATGACAAACACCAATATTATGCTTAGTGCGCGTCGTGCGCCTCATCACCTTCGGCGCGTGCTTTTTCAAACGCTTTACCAAAGAACAAAGCATTTTCTAAAATACGGCGACTGCCTAGCCAACCACTTCTAAAGCCTAAAGCCGCACTCGCCAAAATTACGCTACCACTACCGACGCGTTGCGCTGTAATCGCTGCAGAGCCAGCAATCCGTTTGGCGTTTTCTGGAGACGCATATCCGCTCAATACTGGCGAACTGGTATAAGCTGCAACTGTGCCATAACGATCCCCTTCTAACTTATACACATCCGCTTGGCCGCGGAATACTGGCAAGATATCGCGAGGAATACCGGCAGCGATCGGATGACTACGATCAATTTCCGTTTCGAAAATTACACCAGCCACTAAATCCTTGGCAGCATTCGCGTCTTGATCTTTATAAGCTAAACGTCCTTCCTTGGCTTTCTTATCATCTGCCTTATCGGCATCCGATTTTTTGCCGGCATCGCCTTTCACCAACTTCGTTTGCAAATAGGATTGGCTGCTCGCCCAATTCAACGCGCCCTCAACGCCAATGATGACACCGCCCTGCTTAACAAAACGTTCGATGTTTTTATTTGCTTCATCTGACAGGCGATACGTACCATCACTCATCACAATATGCGTATAGCGTTCTAATTGTGTAGTTGCCAAACGATCAGTGCCGAGCATGGTTGCTGGTAAGCGCAAGTGCGTATCAATCCAATGCCACAATTCACCTACCGATGTCGAATCCAAACCTTGACCAGTTAATACGGCAACACGTGGACGTTCTACCGTCTTCAAACTCGCGCTACCTAAATCAACGCCCGTGCTGCCCGCACCAGAAGTCAATGCGAACACCTCAACGCTGTGATTGGCGGTCGCTTTACGAATAATTTCGGCGACATTTGCTGCGGGAGTGCTTTGCATAGCAACTGGGATCACGATACTACCAATACCTAAATCCTTAACGCCTTCGGTAGTTTGTACGCGCATCGGCTTTGTAATGGTACGTAAACGCAAACCTGTCTGACTCAATTCAGCCAATAAGGTCGCTGCATCATCATTCATCCAAGAAAAAGCGTAAGCGATATTCGACTCTGCTTTTAAACTCGCTTTTGGCAAATCCTGCACCGGCTCACCAATCACATCACCAGCACTCTTGGCACTTGCCAAGTCATACGCTTTCGTCACGCTCCATGCAGAGACATCGTAGAAAGTATTGTCTTTAAACTGTGTACGTAACTCCGTAATACCTTCTAACAAGCGATTTTGGCGTTGATTAAGGGGCACAGCAATCGCATCACGCGCATCATAGCGTTGACCATTGATGGTGACGCTACCTTTAACCTGATGCACAGCGATGCCATGTTGTTTCAACAGATTCGAAAAATCACGTAAGCGCGCAGGATTACCTTCCGCGGCAAACAACATCGCGCGATTAGGATCGGCCTGAACCATCTTTTTCGCTTCATCATAGAAGTTCTTTTGATGCGAAATCAATTGATCACGAATTGCATCCGCCGCTTGTATAGTGCTGAACGAAGTCGTAATCTGATTCGCAATCGTGTGATCAAATTTCAGCAAGCCATTGCGCGAATCTTGGATATGCCCGCGCGAACTCGCTTGCTCAAACAAGATGCCAACACTGCCTTGTAAATCTGGATAGGTCGAACCTTTACCATAGTAAAAATCATCAAAGGCTTCACGGCTAAAATACAATTCACCGCGTGCATCCAAGGCCTGCGCATGGAACTTTGCAATCGCCTCGGTCAAGGTTTGATTATTCGCGGGTGTTAAAGGATGGGTACGCGTTGGTACGCCAGGTTGGAAGAAATAAGTCGCATCGGTGCCTTGTTCATGAAAATCACCGAACACATGCGGACGCCATGTTTGGAAAGTCGCAACGTGTGCGCGGGATTCTGGATGTTGCAACCACAACCAATCACGATTTAAATCAAACCAGTAATGATTACCACGACCACTAGGCCAACCTTCACGATGTTCTAAAGTATTTGGATCGCTAACCAAAGTCTGACCGCGGTTGCTATTCGCCCAATTTGCAAAACGCGCTAAGCCATCCGGATTGAGCATAGGATCGATCACGATCACGGTGCGCTCTAACATGTCATTGACCGATTTATCCATTGAACTAGCCAAGTGCCAAGCCACTGCAGGTGCGGCGTTTGCACCACTCGGTTCATTGCCGTGCACACTGTAACCGAGATAAACGACCAAAGGTGTATCGCTTTCACCACGTCCACGTGCTGCTTCGATGTCACTCAGGCGTTGATGATTTTTTTCACTGGTGATAATCACATTCAAGATTGGACGACGCTCGTGCGAATAGCCAACCACACGCACTTTGACACGTGGCGATTGCGTTGCCAATAATTGATAGTAGGAAGTTAATTGCTCAGGACGCGCATGCCACTCACCCAACTCAAATCCCAATACCGAGGTAGGTGTACTGATCTTGTCGGCACGGGCGTGTGCAGGGATAACCGATTGTGGCGTTGCTGCATAAGCCGAATAAACAGGTGCAGCACTGAGGGAAATACAAAACGCGAGACTGACCGCCTGGGCGATTTTTTTTAGGGACATGGGGTTCCTTTTTTATAGTGAATTGCAGACCGGGGTTAGAGCTATGATTTAAAACATGAGCTTAGCGGTTTTAGAGCAAATCCAACACATTTAGTTCAAACTTACAAATTCGAATTTACCAATCAACAAGTTCATCGAAAACAAAAAAGCCCCACCACTTCAAACCTTCAGCTGAAGTCGTGAGGCCGAAATAGCCTTATAAACCGTTTCGAATCACCCGATGGTGATAGAAGTAAAATTCAAGAATTAAGAAAGTATAGGAATGTGTGGATCAACACCACCAAAATCGATTTCAGGATGATTTTTCTCCATCATTTTTTCGATTTCAGCAACGCGATCAAATGGCACATCCACAATCAATAAAACTTGCCCGCGTTCGATTCGCTCACGGAAAGGCGCGAGGCTAGCGTTTGGTATCGTTGCGGCGCTTTTAGCCGAGAGCCAAGAACCGAATACGGCACCCATCAGAACTGCAACCAAAAAACCAAATATCCGTGCTTCTATCGTTTCAAGTGGAAATAATAAGAACAAAGACGCCGCAATAAAACCTGACACAGCGCCAATCACAATTCCCACTTCCGCACCATGCACCATATCGGTCTTTTGCATGGAATTCGCTTCCGGCATATCCGCCAACAAAGTTCCTTCTTTTGCACAGAAATGAATGCGACGATATTCCACTCTTGCTAACAATAATTCATCTAAAACAGCCCTAGCACTGCGTACATCGGGCAACATGTAATATAGCCTGCGTTTCATAGCTGCCTCCTATAAAAAACGATCATAAAACCAAGCTCAAATTAAGATTAATCACAAGCATTTTTACACTACAAAAGCCGCCAACGCCGCGAACAAGCAGACGCTAGATAATTTAAGCATGTACCTACTATTTCGTTATAGTTCGTTTTCAGAAAATCGCCATTAGAAAAAACTATTCAACAGGTATATGCAATATCCAAAATAAAAAATCCCTCGAAGCTATTTCAGCTTGAGGGATATAACTATTGCGGCAATGGATTTGTCGTCTATCTAATCTGCTTCGAGATTATGAACAATGGCGGTGAACACGGTTTCTATCATCTGACCAGTTTTCGCCAGTTGTTAGTGGTGTGACTTCAACCACCGCATCTACAACATGCTTTATAAATACTGCCGAGTCCAAGCCACGATCTGTGCGGCAGGCATCACACCACTTTGGCGAGCAATCTCTTGACCACCTTTCACCAATAGCAAAGTCGGAATACTGCGTATGCCATAGCGCTGGCTAGCGAGCGGCGCGGCATCGCTATCGACTTTGACAAAGCGAATATCTGGTGCCATCTGTGCCGCCTGTTCAAACTGCGGCGCCATCGCCCGACAAGGACCACACCACGCGGCCCAAAAATCGATCAAGACTGGCAATTCAGTCTGCAATAAACTTAGGCAACGCCTGCTCGCTAATCGCCACAGGCTGCGCAGCCATCAAAGCATGACCGCACTTACCGCAAACCGGCTCATCACGCAAACGCTCATTCGGAATCCGATTCGTTGCTGTGCAACTGGGGCAAACTAAATACATGGTTTGGCTCCTTTCAATTTTCCAACGTTAAAACTTAATGGCGGGTTGCAACCCGCCCTACATTCCTAATTGCCAGCCTTAAAACCCAGCTTACGCATGATCGTTTCCATCAAACACCACTTAGTAATCCCGCTCTGCAAAATATTCACACCAACAAAGGCAGTGAATGCCAAGAACCATTGATTCATAAAAATCGGGCTACCAGGAATACCTAGTGCCAAGCTCAACAAAATAAATACACCCGCTACTACGCGAACCATTTGCCATGAAGTCATGTTATTTCTCCTTAATGTAACAACGTAAAAACTTAAACCTGCTCTGCTACGACATCTGAAGCTACTTCTGAAATTGCTGTTTCATGCTTCTTGCGATACGCCATGAAGTACAGCAAAGGAATGACGACCAGCGTCAACAAGGTCGAAACAAAAATACCGAAGATCAATGAGATCGCTAAACCATTAAAGATAGGATCATCGAGAATAAAGAAAGCGCCCATCATCGCCGCCAATCCAGTTAAGGCAATCGGCTGTGCACGTGTAATGGCAGAATTCACCACGGCTTCCTTAAACGCTATTCCTTCGGCAATTTGCACATGAATAAAGTCGACTAGCAAAATGGAATTGCGCACAATAATTCCCGCCAAGGCGATCATGCCTATCATGCTGGTTGCTGTGTATTGAGAACCCAGCAACGCATGTCCAGGCATCACACCAATAATCGTTAGCGGAATTGGTGCCATGATGATGAGCGGCGTTAAATAGGAACCAAACTGCGCCACCACCAACAGATAAATCAAAATCAGTCCAACTGCATAAGCCGCGCCCATGTCACGGAAAGTTTCATAGGTGACTTGCCACTCGCCGTCCCACTTCAAACTAAAGCCACGATACGGATCTTGTGGTGCACTGATAAAAAACTCCTCCAACTTACCGCCACCTGGTGTCACGATTTTGGCGATGTCGCTGCGCATACTAAACATACCGTACAGCGGGCTATCCACCTTGCCAGCCATATCCGCAACCACAAAATTCACTGGCAAACCATCTTTGTGATACAGAGGCTGTTCGCGCAAAGTGTCTGTCACAGTGACAAGTTCACGAATCGGCACGATGCCGCCTTGGGCGTTCTTTACGCCTAAGGACAACAAGGTATCGAGACTGCCCTGCTCACTAATTGGCAAGTGCAAATTCGCTGCAACTGGATATTTACTTTCATCATGCAGGTAAGCAGCAGAGTCACCCGCTAAGCCTGCACGCAAAGTCATCACGATGCTGGACTGTGCGATTCCTAACTGCGCGGCTTTCTTTCTATCGACGATCAACAACTTGCGCGGCGCATGCAAGATACTGCTGTCATCCACATCAACGATGCCCTCAGATTTTTCAAACACGGCACGTACTTGCTTTGCGACTTGACGACGTTCTACATCGCTAGGTCCATAAATTTCTGCAACAATTGGCGCCAGAACTGGTGGACCTGGCGGTACTTCAACCACTTTGACATTCGCTTCTGGATCGATCTTTTTTGCGAGCGCTTGTAATTGAGGACGAACGCGGGTCGCGATCACATGACTTTTATCGGAGCGATGACTCTTATCGACAAGATTGACTTGAATATCACCAACCTCGCCACCAGCACGCAAATAGTATTGACGCACTAAACCGTTGAAATTGATAGGCGCAGCGGTTCCCGCATACGCTTGATAATCACTCACTTCAGGCACTGTCTGTAGATAATTGCCAAGCTCACGCAAAACCGCAGCTGTCTTTTCTGCTGGCGTACCCGCTGGCATATCCACGATCACTTGAAACTCGGACTTATTGTCAAACGGCAGCATCTTCAATTGCACCCAACCGATCGCAGGCAATGCGACTGACAAAGCAATTAATGCAGCCACACCAATACCGAGCTTTTTACGATTTTTGCTACCGCTGCTGTCGTCTAAAAATGGCTTGAAAATCTTACGAAAAGTCGGCTCTAATTTACTCGCTAAACCATCTTGTGCATGATGACCTTCTTTCATCCAAATACGTGCCAACCAAGGTGTCACCACGAATGCAATCGCCAAAGATAGCAACATGCCCATGCTGGCATTGATAGGAATCGGGCTCATGTAAGGTCCCATTAAGCCGCTAACAAATGCCATCGGCAATAAGGCAGCAATCACGGTGAAGGTCGCCAAAATAGTTGGCCCACCGACTTCATCCACCGCACCTGGAATAATTTCTGTCAGCGTTTTATGTGGGAATAAGGCTTGATGGCGATGGATGTTCTCCACCACCACAATCGCGTCATCGACCAAAATACCGATGGAGAAAATCAAGGCAAACAACGACACACGATTGAGCGTAAAGCCCCAAGCCCACGAAGCAAACAAGGTCACTGTCAAAGTCAAAATCACCGCTGTGCCAACGATGGCAGCTTCACGACGACCAAGTGCGATAAAGACTAATGCGACTACGGACAAGGTCGCGAACAAGAGTTTTTGGATCAACTTTTTCGCTTTGTCATCCGCAGTTTGACCGTAGTTACGGCTGACGGAAACTTCGACATCGGCAGGAATGACCGCATTCTTTAAAGTATCAACGCGACTGATGACGGCATTGGCAACCTCAACGGCATTTTGGCCAGGCTTCTTGGTGATTGCGATGGTGATAGCTGGATACTCAGCGGCATCTTTACCTGCTGTACCATGCCAAACATAGCGGCTCGCTGGTAACGCGCCATCTTCTATCTTCGCAACGTCTTGCAAGAAAATCGGGCGTTTGTTTTTTACGGCAACGACTAACTCGCCAACGCTTTGCGCATCGCGTAAAAATGGACCTGCTTCAATCGCGACTGTTTGATTGCCAGCGCTCAATTCGCCACTAGGCAAACCCAAATTTGCTGCACGCAAAGCGCCTTGCAAATCCATCACGGTCAAGTCATTTGCAGCTAACTTAGTTGGATCAAGTTCGATATTAATCGCACGTCCTGGTCCACCTATACTGACCACTTCGCGCGTTCCCGGCACACGTTTAATATCCGCTTCAATACTATGCGCAACGCTTTCTAATGCTGCTGCGCCCGTTTCTGTATTCTTACTCCACAGCGTTAAAGAAACGATAGGCACATCATCGATGCCTTTCGGTTTCACTAAAGGCTCAAGCGTGCCCAGATTAGCAGGTAGCCAATCGCGATTGCTGTGGATAGTGTTATACAAACGCACCAAGGCTTCGGTGCGTGGCACGCCAACTTCAAATTGCACAGTGATGATGGCTAAGCCGGGGCGAGCCACTGACATCACATGTTCGACATTCGCAATTTGACTCAAGACCTGCTCAGCAGGAATCGCTACCATTTGCTCAACGTCTTTGACCGAAGCACCAGGAAACGGTATCAAAACGTTTGCCATCGTCACATTAATTTGCGGCTCTTCTTCGCGTGGTGTCACCATGACTGCAAACAGTCCTAGTAAAAAGGCGACCAACGCCAACAAAGGCGTAATTTGCGATGCTTGAAAAAATGCCGCAATCCTGCCAGATACGCCCATCGGTTTCGCTTTGATCATATCGTTATCAGACATGTTCGCTCCTTCATATTGAGGTAGGTGCTTATTCGTTTATTGGCTGACTGGTTTGCTTGCATTTGCAGCAGCCAAAGGATCGATGGCGATCATTTCACCTGCCGCGACACCGCTCAGGATTTCCTGTTCATTAAGTAGTACCGGACCAGGTTTCACTTGACGCAAGATCGGCTTTCCTTGCGCGTTGATCACATACACAGCATGTAATTCAGCACGACGAATAACGGCACTACGCGGTACATATAAACGATTTACGCTCGCACCTTTCGCACTAGTCGAATCAGCAGTCAAGGATAAATTGACACGTGCAAATAAGCCGGGATTGACTGCCTGCGCATCTGCTGGCAAATCAAAGCGTACTTGTACCGTATGCGTAGCCGCATCGGACAAAGGTAAGACCGTCATTTTTTTAGGTTTAACAAATCGCTGTGCTGCTGGCAAAGATGGGAACTCGATTTGCAGATTTTGTTCCGCTTTCAATTGACTGATGCGTGCTTGCGGGACGGTCACGATCACGCGCAATTCTTTGGGGTCATACACAGTCATGATGGGCTTACCTGGCATCACCATTTCACCAACGGCAGATGGCATCTCGGATACGATGCCGTTGTAAGGCGCATTGATGGTATAGAAGCCTGATTGCGTTTGTACCGCACCAGCTTGGGCAATCTGTGAATTCGCTTGCGCGCTGGCAGACTTGAATTGCGCTAAAGCGCGATCCAATTGCGCTTGGCTGATGTAATTTTTTTCGAACAACAATTTTTGACGCTCATAATCTTTTTCCGCGACTGCCAAATTCGCCTTTGCTGCATCAACTTGCGCTTTACTCGCATTAAATTCTTGTTGTGCGGCACGTGCATCCATACGGACTAAAAGTTGACCCGCCTTCACGACATCGCCTGCTTGCACTGGTAATTGCACAATCGCACCAGCGATTTGCGCTGAAATGACCGTGTTACGAACCGCCTCAACTACACCGTCCACACTTAAATTGCTGTCGCCATTCGCTACACGAACCGCCGTCATATTCAGCGTGGATTTCTGCACGCCTTTGCCCGATGCGACTGTCTGAGCCTGAGCCAACACTGCGTGTTGGCCAAGCATCGCAAGGATCACTGCGGCTAATACGGCAGACTTAGGTAGATAAGATGTCAAAAACTGCGTCATGGTGATTACTCCCAAAATTTCGCGAGAAAAATGTGTCTATAAAGTCAATGAAGAACAAACATACAATTTCATTGCCATTCGATACCGTACATAATATACTTATTTGCGTAAATGCGCAAATAAGGAATAAAGTTTTTGCGTAAATAGACAAAATTTTATTATAGAGGGTATGATCTTGGATTCAACCACTCAAACGTGTTCAAAAATGGAAGGTTTATCCGAACTTGCGCTAAATCATGTCGCTCAATATTTCTCAGCGCTGTCTGAACCGACACGCCTAAAAATCTTGAATCATTTACGTGATGGCGAAAAAAATGTTGGTGATTTAGCCATTGCCTGCGATTGTTCACAAGCGAATGTATCGCGTCATTTATCGACACTGGCTAAACATGGCATGGTCGTCCGTGAGGGGCGTGGCACCGCAGTGTATTACCGGATCGCAGATGATTCTATCTATGCCTTATGTGATCTGGTGTGTGGCAATGTCGCACGACAATTAGAATCACAGGCTTCTTTACTTGGTACCTTACAGAACAAGAAATCTTAGCTCGTCTATCCACTAAGTTTTCATTCGCAAAATCAATTATTGACCTTCCAAGTTTGCGCACCATAAATCGTCTCATAATCAGGTACAGCGAAACTTTGCACACCGACTGCTTTGAGAAAATATAGTTTACCTAAATCTTTCTCGTGTTCGGTATGTACATACCACGCAGCTTGTGCGCGATCTGGAAAGTCTTTGTAATATTTGGCGCGTTCTATCAATAACCAGCGCAAAAACACTTCATTCTCTGCCAGACTCAAGCCAATAATCAATAGGGGCTTGTGAAACAATACTTGCAGCCAGGTCGATGCGCCTTCCCATAAACGGATATCACCACCCGACGATAAGCGCTGATTACCTTTATGCAAACGCGCCCTTGCCCGCTCAACAGAACCCATGTAATGCGTCAAACCTAAGCGAATACTGCGATGGTATTTCTGCATTCCGTTTATATGCCAAATTGCAAATCCCGCACAAGGATCTGCTAGCTCCGCAGTGCTAAAGTAGGTTTCCCAAGGATAGTAATCGGTAAATGCTGTTTTGCCGCCGATAAAAGCTCGCGCGTTAACAGCATCACTTAAAGTATGTTCGAAATTGGTGGTTAATACCGGACATGCAAAATGTTGAGCCCACTGCATGATGGTCTGATGTTGCTGCATCACCTTCCAGCCAGACATCAAATGACAAAATTGTTGTTGCAAACTTGGGCGTTTCTTTTGCAAGGTCTGATCTGGTTGCAGGTCTCCCCGCAAGCCTAATTCCAAAACATCATAAAACTCTGTTAGCGAAATTCCAGCTGGTAATTTGCCTGCAAAATCAGACAAATGGGTGCGCGCTAGAGTCGTCAACAAGGCATCCCAAGAATTATTATTTGCCTGGCTGTTATAACGATTAATGCCATTTCCAATTAATAAGGCCAGTTCTTGATGATGTCGTGCCAATAGATTGTTAAGTTGCATAAATAAGCATGTCAAATAAATTTGTTTACATTGATTTCCACAGAAAGCTCATCGCTACACCAAATAGCATTGCAGCAAAAATGAGTTGCACCGTTTTTGAATCTAAGCGATTCGCTATCCGACGTCCTGCTAGCACACCAAACACAGACGCACTGGCAAAAGTCATGGAAAATAGAAACGGTAATTCTGCACCATGCATCACCGCAGAGCTGACCCCAACAGCGCCGACCAAAGCAATCACCATCAACGAAGTGGCGGCAGCACTTTGTATGCTCAAATTAGTAAAATGCCGCAATAAAGGCACAATAATAAAACCGCCACCAACGCCCAATAATCCCGTCGCGAAACCTGCACAGGCACCGATTAAGCCGATGATGCCAGCAGTCGTCCAACTCCAATCGAAGCGCCCTGTCTGCTGATTAATCATCGCCATCGCATCACTTCTCACTGAAGCACTGCCACCTGCATGGACTTGTGCTATCAGTCGCATGACGACGACCATCAACACCACTGAAAAAGCCAGCATCAAGCTTGGTTGTGACATTTTTTGGGCGAGCAGGACTCCCAGTGTCGTCATCGGCGCGCCTGCAAGTGCCATCAAAGTCGCAGCTTTATACCGAACCTGTCCACGGCGCAGGCCATCAATCGCACCGATCAATGCCCCCAGACTAACCGCCAACAATGCGACTGGCATCGCTTGTTGCATAGTCCAGCCTTGGCTATAGACCAAAGCTGGCACGGCAAGCATACCCCCACCTGCACCGGTTAAGCCCATAATTAAGCCAACCAGGCAACCGATCAAAACAATTAGTAGTAGCGCGAGTAAGCTCATTACTTTGGCATGGAAGAGTAAAAATTCAAAAGCGGTAGTGTATTCAATAAAAAAGGAAGCAGCGCGTCTTTCAAGAGCATCATTATGTGGCAAATCAAAACAAAGCGAAACGATTGTGGTTTCAAAGCGAGATCACAGAATTTATCTTGCATTCAAAAACTAGTTTGCTATGATTGATCATCCCTATTTTTAGCTCGCCTTGCACCGCATGAAACCACAGATACAAAGTTTTTTTGATTCCAACACCTGCACCGTGAGTTATCTGGTTTTTGATCAGATTGGTGGCCACGCAGCAATTATCGACCCAGTACTCGATTACGATCACAAATCGGGTCGCAGCAAAACAGTCTCTGCAGACAAACTCTTATTCGCTCTGCGTGAACATCAACTCAAGCTCAGCTGGATTTTGGAAACACATGCCCATGCCGATCATTTATCCGCCGCGCATTATCTGCAACAACAAGCTGGCGGAAAAATCGCGATAGGTGCACACATCCATCAAGTACAAAATGTTTTCAAAAAAATTTTCCATTTAGAACCTGAGTTCGCAATCGATGGCTCACAGTTTGATTATTTATTTCAAGAAGATGAAATCTTCACGATAGGTCAACTAAGTGCTAAGGCTTTATTTGTACCAGGACATACGCCAGCCGATATGGCCTACCAAATCGATGATGTGATCTTTGTCGGTGACACTTTATTCATGCCAGATGTTGGCACGGCGCGTTGTGATTTCCCTGGTGGTGATGCGAAGATGTTATTTGCCTCAATCCAAAAGCTTCTGGCTTTTCCTGATGATACGCGACTTTTCATGTGTCATGACTATCCACCAAACGGACGTGAAGTCGCATTTCAAACCACAGTTGCAGCGCAAAAGAAAAATAATATTCACGTACACGATGGTGTAAGCGAAGCTGAGTTTGTCGCGATGCGCAGCGCCCGCGATGCGACGCTCGATATGCCTTTATTGATTTTACCCGCGGTACAGATCAATATACGTGCGGGAAATCTGCCGCCGCCAGAAGCCAATGGAATCAGTTATTTAAAGATTCCTTTCAATGGAATTTAAGGCTCGACAAGGACATTGATTCGCAGATACGTTTTCAGCTTCAGCATTTCGCGGTAATTTTTCGTCGTATTTTTCACTTAACAATTCAGGAGAGCACCATGAAAGTCAATGTCGGAAGTACTGATCGCTTAATTCGTGTCGTAGTTGGTGTCGCTTTAATCGCTGCGGCAGTCACGGGCTATATTGGTATGTGGGGTTATATCGGCATCGTACCAATTTTAACTGGCACCTTACGCTTTTGCCCAGCCTATATGCCATTTGGAATTTCCACCTGCAGTAAAGATTAGCCAACAAGATTTAGTCCGATTGAACATAAATTAATTCAGGAGTACGCATGAGCTTCAGCATCCCCAATGCAAATCCGTCTAATCCGATTCGCCGTATCGCCATCAGCACAGGCGGCGGTGATGCACCGGGGTTAAACGCGGTCATTCGCGCGGTAGTGCTGGCAGCATTACAGCGCGGTTGGGAATGTTTTGGAATTCGTGAAGGATTTAACGGCATTCTGCGACCAGATCGTTTTCCGATAGATGGTGTGTTTGCGATCAGTAAAGATCAAGTCCGTGGTATCAATCATTTAGGTGGCACCATACTAGGCACCACCAATCACGGCAATCCTATGCGCTTTGTGATGAAAAATGCGGACGGTAGTGAATACGAAGTTGATCGTACCGATGACATCATTCAACATCTGCGCGCGATGGAAATTGATGCTTTAATTTGTATTGGTGGCGATGGCACTTTAACCATCGCACATGCGCTGCATCAACGCGGCTTAGCACAGGGGCTGCGTGTGATTGGCGTACCCAAAACCATCGACAATGATTTAGATAAAACCTACACGACGTTTGGATTTGATACCGCAGTCGCTTTTGCCACGGAATGCATTGATCGCCTGCATAGCACCGCTGAAAGTCATCGCCGAATTATGGTAGTCGAGGTGATGGGTCGTTATGCAGGCTGGATCGCTTTGCACGCCGGCATGGCGAGTACCGCACATGCGATCCTGATTCCGGAAATTCCTTACGATATCCACCAAGTTGCACAAAAAATTCATGCCCGTACCAAGGCTGGTCGCCACTACAGTATCGTGGTGGTCGCTGAAGGCGCCCAAGCGAAGGATGGTCAGCGCGTTTTGGAAGAACAAGCGCGCGTGGGCGGCGTCGAACGTTTGGGCGGTGTTGGTGAACAACTAGCACATCAACTCGAAGCGATCACAGGAAAGGAAGCCCGCGCTGTTGTGCTCGGCCATTTATTACGTGGCGGCAGCCCAACCTCATTTGATCGCTTATCGGCAATGCGTTTCGGCGCGGCTGCGGTGAGAGCCTTAGATGAAGGGCACTCCGGCATCATGGTCGCCTTAGCTTTTCCGAATGTGGAATATGTTAACCTAGCTGAAGTGGCAGGCCGGATGAAAGCAGTTCCTTTGGACGGTGACACCATACAAACCGGACGCGACATTGGCATTTGTTTTGGTGACTAAGATACTGCTGACCATCACCAATTAATTATTTAAAGAAGCATCAAACTAAGCACCCAAATAATCGCATAACGAATCGCCGTATTGTCTTGCGAATGCATCACGTATGATCCTGCATAAACTGTTCAAATTGCCCGGCGCTTAAAGGTCGGGCGAAGAAGTATCCTTGTACCTCATCACACTGATGCGCACGCAAAAATGCTGTTTGTTCTTCAGTTTCAACACCTTCGGCAATTGTTCGCATACCTAAACTTCTCGCCATGCTAATCACCGCGCTGATGATGGCTTTATCTTCTGGATCGCTACCAATATCGCGCACAAAAGTTTGATCAATTTTTAGTTTAGAAACTTTGAATTTTTTCAAATAACTCAGCGAAGAATAACCTGTACCAAAATCATCAATCGCCATCCGGACACCGCGTTGATGCAAGTCATTCATAATCGCGATTGCACCGGGCGGATCAATCATCGCAACCCCCTCGGTCAATTCTAATTCTAAGAAGCTTGCTGCCAATCGTGATTCACGTAAAATTTGCGATACTGTGCCAGGCAAATCGGTATGACGAAATTGAATCGCCGATAAATTCACCGCAACACTCAAGGTATTCCAGCCACGCTCATGCCAGCTTTGTATCTGTGACACTGCCGTGCGTAAAACCCATTCACCAATCGCCAAAATCAAACCAGTTTCTTCTGCAACTGGAATAAATTCGGCTGGTGACACCGATCCCATTTCTGGATGATGCCAGCGCAAGAGCGCTTCCACACCCAATACACGACCACTTTGCAATTCTATCTGCGGTTGGTACACCACTTGCAGTTGATCGCGCTCTAAGGCATAACGCAATGCATTCACCAACTCTAAATGACGACCAGAACGCGCCTGCATTTCTTGTGTAAAGAAGCGGAAATTATTCCGCCCATCTTGCTTCGCCCGATACATCGCTGTGTCGGCATTACGCAATAAAGTTTCCAAATCCTCGCCATCTTCGGGATAAACCGCAATACCAATCGATGCGGATACATTCAAATCATATTGGCCAATCACATAGGATTGGTTCACTGTATACAATAATTTTTCTGCGACTTTTTCTGCACCAACTTCATCAACACCAGATAGCAGCAAAATGAATTCATCGCCACCCAAACGAGAAATCACATCGTCTTCACGCAACACATCACGCAAGCGACGTGATAGTTCAATCAAAAGAGCGTCACCCGTACTATGTCCGAGCGAATCATTGATATTTTTAAAGTGGTCTAAATCAAAAAATATCAATGCTAAGTTGGTGCCTTTTCGTTTAGCGGAATTAATCGAAAACTGAGATCGTTCTTCTAGCAACACGCGATTTGGTAAGCCAGTCAGTACATCGTAATGCGCCAAATATTGAATTCTTTCTTCGGTTCGTTTCTTTTCGGTGATATCTTCCTGCAGAGATAAGAAATGGGTGATCACGCCATTTGCATCACGCACAGGAGAAATATGCGCCAACTCAATATACTCTCTGCCGTCCTTATAGCGATTCACCAATTCGCCTTGCCAACTTTCACCTTTGCGCAAGTGATCCCACATTTCTTCATAAGTAAATAATGGTGTTTTACCCGACTGTAAAATACTGGGTCGTTGCCCCATCACCTGTTCTAAAGAAGTGCCCGTCTTTTCAACAAAAGCCTGATTCACATATTCAATTCTGGCATCTGTATCAGTAATAATAATGATATTCGGGCTCTGTTCAACTGCCTGTGACAATTTACGTAAATTACTTTCTGTTCTGTGTTTATCTATCGCAATCGCCAAAAAGTGAGCCGCCATTTCTAACATGCTCAAATGCCAGGCTTCAGGCTTACTTGGCACCGCATGGTAGATCGCAAAGGCACCAAGTATGCGATTACTCGATGAACGTATCGGCTCGGACCAACACGCTGCCAGTTTTGCACTCTTTGCTAACTCTCTAAACTCAAACCAATACGGATGATTATCTATGTCTTCCACAATTGTGGTCTCACCAGTTGACATGGCATGTCCACATGAACCAATACCATCACCAATCGGAAGCCCGTCAATCGCTTCAGAAAAAAAAGTAGGTAAACCTGGTACGGCACCAACTCGTAGATGAACGCCATCGTTATCCAATAACACGATAGAGCAAATACTCGCCGGCATGACCGCTTCTAAATGCTGAACCACTTCCATAAAAATATGCTGAAGCGATTTTTCACTATTAATTTGCTCGAGCATAAAACTACGCAGAACTTCGGTCTGCCTCGAACGCTTACGTCCTGCCTCAAGTTCAAATCGGTTTAAGGCAAAACTTAAATCCATCGCCAGCTCAACTAACAGCGTCTGAATTTCTTTATCGAAGGCGTTGACTGTTCCGGCAAACACATTAATTACGCCATACACAGCGCCATTTTTAAACAAAGGAATCGCTGCAGAAGCTGACCAAGCATGTTGTTGCGCCATCATCAGCCATTCTGTGTCTTCGCAGTCGTTAGCGAAATCCTGAGACCACGTGGCAACGGCATCTCGCATCGCGATTATGCTGATATGCGCTGGCATCTTACTGTCAGCATCAATACTAGTAGCGGCTTCAACTTCGACTTCACCATGCATAGGAAATTGACTGCGTTCAAGAATTTCTAATCCAGCACCATTCGCCGCAATCGGCATAATCGCCTTTTTTTCGGCAGAATAAATTCCTATCCATGCCATTTGTATGCCAGCGTATTGCACCATGTCACTGCAAATCTGTTGAAACAATTCGTGTTCCGAGTGGCTACGCACAATCGCCTGATTACACTGACTCAGGACATTATAAAATTGCGTCAGCCTTTGATTGCGCAACTCGACTTTCTGCCTGCGCGCTTCTATGGTCGCCAGCGCTGTATGAGCGACCGCCACCAATCCTAAAACGCTGCGATTCAATTTATCCGGTACTGAAATTGGTTCAGAAAAATCTCCACTGCCCAATTTATCCAGATGTGCACGTATATGAGAAATCGGGGCTCCCAAAGTGAACTGCAAACTTTGATAAGCGCGCCATAGCAAGGCAATCATCAAAATGCTAATGACCACAACCAAAATACGTAATTGCATTGCCACTGCTTGTGCATGCTCTACAGTCGCTAAGGTGCGCGCTTCCATCATTTGATGGTATTGGGCAATCGGCCACATGATGCTTGCTTTGGCGGTGCGATAATCATTATTGGTTAGCAATGCCAGCGCGGGTGCTGGGCTTTTCGGATTTGCCATGAATTGCGCCTGTGCCAGATCCATCGCCTGTAGTTCCAACACGCGCAAGCGGTCAGAATTATCCAGTGCCAATTGCAATTTAGCGAACTCCGTCGCACTGATATTCGCTTGCTGCATTAATTCTCGGAAAGGAATTTTCTTCCCGCTAGATGCTCTTGGCCTTTGATTATCCGCCAATACCAAATCCCAATAAATCTCGTGATAATTCAATGGTCGCTCAGCCTGACCATTACGAATAGCAACGATTTCATCGTAATACTGGCGGTAAATAGCTTGTCCTGAGGTCACATACGCTCTTGCCATCCGGGTCAAATCTTCTGAAGATTGGCGCAATTCATTGCCCAAGGCGTGCGCCGAAAAACGTAAATCATTGGCGGTATCTACGCGCTTTTCCGCTTGAACATAAATCGTAAAAGCGACAAAAAAAGCCAGAATCATGACCAAGCTTAGCCAAAAATTTCGCGTGAATCTCAACAAGTTATAAGTAGCAATCATTGGCTTTATCGTTTGAGAATAATATCCCTGTATAGCGCAAATAGTCACTGTGCCGGATCACAACTTCGCTCACACGAACACGGAAGTTCTCTCACTTATTTATAACAGCTTGAGGTTCAGCTACCTTGATCGAAAACAAGAAGCATGTCCAGTTAACGTGTGCAAAACAACAACAAGATTAAATTCTCTTGGAATACAAAGAAAATCATGCTGCAACGCGCATCTGGATCAATAAATTCTCTCCAGATCACAAGCCAACCCAATAAGGCAAGCATAAAAAAAGGATGCCGAATCACTGGCATCCCTCTTGGGTCTTGATTGTGCTAACTAGTTATTCTCCCGGAAAAGCATCAATAGCACCTTAATGTCCATCATCAGCTTGCCCTACTTTAGGATGCACCCTGACCAGAATAATTCTCGGTCCATTCATTTTTTTTACCACGACATCAAATTGCGGGAATTCTATCTTCTGACCTTCTTCTGGCAAATCACCCAATACCTGCATAATCAGGCCACCAATTGATTCAACTTCTTCGTTGTCGAGATCAATTCCCAACGCGATACCCAAGGTAAATAAGGGCAAGCTCCCCTTACCAATCAAGGTACCGTCATCTAACAAAGTCCAGTCATTATCGTTCTGACGGAATTCATCACGAATTTGTCCTACCAATGCACTTAACAAATTATCCAAGGTCAAAAAGCCAACTGGCTTACTATCGCGATAGCCAACCATCGCAAAATGCGGCGCGCCTTTACGGAAACGACGGAATAATTCTAATGCTGGCATATTCGGCGGCACATATTCGACATGGCGCAAATGCTTGCTCAAATCATCCAAAGACTTACCACTTTGTTCAGCTAAGAATAGGTCCTTCAAATGCAGCATACCCAATACCGTTTCTCCATCACTATCGATGTATGGGTAACGGCTAAATCGGTTACGTGCTGCGCTTGCCATATTTTCTTCCAGGCTGGCGTCTTTATACATAGCAACCACTTCGTTAATCGGGCGCATCAGGTCAGAGATTTCAAGGTCGCCAAAGTCGAGCATCTGCGCCATGATGCTCCATTCATCTGGCGTAAGCTTTTTACTGGCGTGACTACCACGCAAAATCATTTTTAATTCTTCAGGAGAGTAATGCGCGTCACTACCGTGGCTGGCGTCTAGGCCCAACCAACTTAACAGGGTGTTCGAGCTTTTGTTCAAGACCCAGATAGCTGGGAACATAATCCAATAGAACAAATATAAAGCAGGCGCCGTCCACAGCGATACGCGCTCAGGAGTGCGAATCGCCATTGACTTCGGTGCTAACTCGCCGACCACAATGTGTAAGAATGAAATAACAAAAAAAGCAAAAAATAAGGAAATTCTATGTATCCATTCAGCCGAATCAATTCCAATGGCAATCAATAATGGCTCTAACAATCGCGCAAATGCTGGTTCACCGACCCAACCTAAACCCAAAGAGGCAAGCGTGATACCGAGCTGGCAAGCAGATAAATAGGCATCGAGATTTTGATGTACAGCGATCAGTAAACGTCCACGTAAGCCGCCAACTTTGGCCAAACTACGCACCCGTGTTGCTCGCAATTTGACCAGTCCAAATTCGGCCGCCACAAAAAAACCATTCAGTAGCACCAGAAAAATTGCTGCGACTATATACAAAATATTATCCAACGCCTTGCTTTCAAAAAATATACAAGCCTCTACTTTACCCTAGAAATACGACGGCTCTGTGGCAAAAATCCCGGAATACCTGTGGCAAATTGATTTACATCTTCTTCAATGACTTTTCGGATTGTCGGAATGTTGTACGCGGAAATCTCCGTTCACCCCGGATTTTCGTCATTTCATGAATGTTAAATTCTGTGTCATCGCATTTACGTTGACAATCGTTAATGCAAAAGTGACACTCTTGATCGCACGAATCGCCAGCCTTGTTTTTTATTTTTATCTGGAAAGACTTCATGAAAACTAAGCACAGTTTCTCTACATTATTCGCACTAATTTGCCTGAGTACAGGTAGCCACATTGCGCAAGCGCATGAATATGAGGCTTTAATCAAAGCAAAAAAATATGCGGAAGTTGAAAAAGCGGTCAGCCTGAAACTGACGACAGAACCCAATAACCCCGATGCCTTAGTCGCTAAGACAGAACTCATTCTGATCGAAGGCAAAGAAAATCGTCTTGATGAAGCAGCCAAAATTGCTGAGCAATGCATTGCTTATAATGCCAAAAATTCTGAATGCCACGAAGCTTTAGGTAATGTGCTGGGGACTAAAGCAATGCGCGGTGGCGTGATGTCTGCAATTAGTTACGTTGGCAAAATTCGCGACTCGTTCAAAAAAGCCATAGAATTGAATCCCAATAATTTCAGTGCACGCAGTTCCCTCATGCAATTCTATTTGCAAGCACCAGGCTTTGTTGGCGGCGGTAAGGATAAAGCGAAAGATTTGATTGTTGAGACGATCAAAATCAGCCCGTCGGCAGGCGCCCTACTGCAAGCCTCACTGGATCTGTATGAAGAGAATTTTGATCGTGCAAGCTCGGTTGCATTAGCCGTCAACACCTCGCAATCCGAATCACTGGCTAAGCATCAAAGAAATGTTTTATCGAATATCGGCCACGCACTCATTAGCGAAAAAAAGATGGCGCAAGCGGAAAAAATCTTCCAAGAATTATGCAACCGATTTCCAGACTCAATTCATGGTTTTTATGGTTTAGGTAAAACCTTGCAAGAGCAAGGCAAAGTCAAAGACGCATTGCCACATTTAGAAAAATCATTAGCGATCGAAGCCAATGCCAATGTGTTGTATCGATTAGGCAAAGCTTGGCAAAGTTTGGGGGATAAAGTGAAAGCCATTGCTGCATTTGAAAAAGCATTGAGCTTTAAGCCTGAACTAGCCAAGAAAACCAAAGCAGACGCAGAAGAGCAACTAAAAGCCTTGCGCGGCTAATGATCAATATTTAGCAAAGCAATTTTGCTCGTTCAAACTGCCGATTAGAAAAGTAGTTTGACAAGCATCAAGTAAAGCCTGAAAAGACGTTCTCAAGCGACTTTTCAGGCAGCAAGCAATCTACAATGCGTGTTCTGCCATCATCTGCACCGTGTTTGCCTTGCTATGAAATCTGCGATGTCTACCCCACCACGTCCACCTGTTGCTGTCCCACATAATTTGTTTGAAGATGTGTTGGCAATTTTTACCGGAACCTTGCTGGTATCACTTGGTGTCGCACTATTTAATCAAGCTGAATTGTTCACTGGCGGCACCGCAGGGCTTGCGTTCTTAATTCATTACGCCAGCGATTACTCATTTGGTAGCGTATTTTTCGTATTGAACTTGCCGTTCTATTGGCTAGCCTGGAAACGTATGGGTTGGCGCTTCACGCTCAAAACTTTTATCTCGGTTGGCTTGGTGTCTGTCATGTCAGGCTTGCATCCTAAAATGGTTCAACTAAGTCAACTCACACCGTTCTATGTCGCCTTAATTGGTGGTTCCTTAATGGGTGTCGGCTTTATCGTCTTGTTCCGCCATCAAGCTAGCTTGGGTGGCATTAATATCCTAACGCTCTATCTGCAAGAAAAACATGGCTTACGCGCTGGAAAAATGCAAATGGGTATTGATCTTTGCATCGTACTGGCATCGTTCTTACTTGTATCACCAATCGCGATGTTAGCTTCGGTCCTTGGCGCCGTCGTGTTAAATCTGGCAATTATGTTGAATCATCGTCCGGGTAGATACTTGGCTGTCTGATGCTGATCACATCAATTCACGTATATAAATTCATCTAAATTCATCTAAATTCGTTGGAATATTTCCTCTAAGTTTTGCCCATATTTAAAGCAGTGGCAAAATACCCGTGTAAAATCGGTGTGCTAAGCACCGCCTACAGAAGCGCTGCAATCCATCACTCCAACCGAGGAAACCCAGATGAATCAAGTCGTCATCAGCGGCACAGGTCTATACACGCCCACCGAATCGATCTCTAATCAAGAATTAATCGCCAGTTTTAACGCTTATGTTGCGCAATTCAACCAAAATAATGCCGCTGCCATTGCCGCCAGCGAAATCACCGCATTAGAACCATCAAGTGAAGCGTTTATTGAAAAAGCATCTGGTATCAAATCACGCTATGTGATCAATAAAGCGGGCGTACTGGATATCAACCGCATGGTGCCGCATATCGCCGAACGCAGCGATGATGAACCATCAATTATGTGTGAAATGGCAGTCGCCGCAGCCAAGCAAGCACTAGAACGTGCCGGTAAAACCGCAGCCGATGTCGATGCGGTAATTTGCGCAGCAAGCAATATGCAACGCGCATATCCAGCAATGGCAGTAGAAATCCAAAACGCACTTGGTATCGATGGCTACGGCTACGACATCAATGTCGCTTGCTCATCAGCTACCTTTGGTATTCAAGCTGCGATGAGTGCCATCCAAAGTGGGCAAGCGCGCGCTGTCTTGGTCGTGAACCCTGAAATCACTAGCGGCCATTTGAACTGGCGTGATCGCGACAGTCATTTCATCTTTGGTGATGCCTGCACCGCGATTCTATTAGAGCGTGCTGACCTAGCAACGTCTTCACACCAATTTGCGATTTTGGGAATGAAGCTAAAAACGCAATTCTCCAATAACATCCGCAACAATTTCGGTTTTTTAAATCGTGCTGATGAGACTGGCGTTGGCAAAGTGGACAAATTATTTCGCCAACAAGGTCGCAAAGTATTTAAAGAAGTTTGTCCCATGGCCGCCGAAACCATTACCACAACGGTTCAAGCTGCGGGCTTAGATGTGAATGCTGTTCAACGCTTTTGGTTACATCAAGCCAATTTGAATATGAATCTTTTAATTGCACGTTTGATTTTGGGACGTGATGCAACAACAGAAGAATCACCAACGATTCTCGATACCTATGCCAATACCTCCTCGGCTGGCTCCATCATCGCTTTCCACAAACATCAAGATGATTTAGCGAAAGAAGCTATCGGTGTCATTTGTTCTTTTGGTGCCGGCTATTCGATAGGCTGTGTCGTGGTAAAAAAGCTCAGCTAAGGTCTACTTTATTTCATCAACAAAAAAGCGCCAGCCCTTCAAGGCTGGCGCTTTTTCTTAGAGCTTCAGATTATTTCGCTGCATTAGCTTTATCTTTTTGTGCAGTAGCGACTAACCAATCCAAAACAGGGAACAAGGCTTGATTCGCTTGTTCTTCACTAGGGCGTCCATGTTCGCTACCAGCCATTGATGGCGAAGTTTGAAAACGCCCATCAACGATCAAGGTCGGCCAAGAGTTAATTTCGTAATCGGACATCACGCGTGGAGCACGCGCTTGCTTCGTTTTGATCGTAAAAGAATTATAGGCACTGAAAAACGCAGCCTTATCAATCGACGTTTTATTGATGAAATCACGTACTTGCTCATCGGTCATCAAACGATTGCGCTGAGCGTGATAAGCATCGAAAACTTGATTTTGTAATTCATCTGCCTTACCTATTGCATCAAGCGCAAAGAATAATTTTTGCTGCGTTTCCGCACCCGGGTTCAGAACATGAATACGTTTAAATGAAATTTTATCGCCCTGCTTTTTCACCCATTCCGCAAGGCTAGGTTCCAGGTGATGACAGAAGTGACAATAGTAAGCAAAAAATTCGATGACTTCGATTTTATTCCCCGCATTGGCTGCTTGCGGTTGCGATAGCAATCGATATTCCTTACCCGCTTCTGGTTTAAGAATGCTGGCATGGGTAGTCAGGTTCAGCAAACCCAAACCTGTTCCTGCCATGAATTGTGAAAAGCGACGTCTGTTGATTTGTATAGGCGACATATTTTTATCCATAGAAGCAAACAAAAAAGTCAGTATAAACGCAAATGCCGATTCAGGTCAGCGCTTAAGAGTGACGTTTAACACCTATCCACGCGCCATATGCAGGCAAGGATAAGCGTGCATCGTCCTTCTGCCCCGCTAAGCCATGACCAGTTAAGGCGATGGCGTCTTGAATTAGGGGCCACTCGAAGCTTTGCGCTTGTGAGGATAAATTAAATACAGCCACCAAAGGCGGGGCGCCGTCAGATTGCCGACTCAATGCCAGTAAAGGTTCTGGCACATCATAAAACTGAATATCGCCACGCAAAAGTTGCGGGATACTCTTACGCCAGCGCATCACGCGACGCGCAAAATGCAAAGCTGATTCTGAATCTTTATCTTGCTCTGCAACAGCCAAAGCTAGATGCTCTTCTGGTACTGGCAACCAGGGCTTGGCGACAGAAAATCCAGCATTCTGTTCGGCACTATCCCAAACCATCGGCGTGCGGCATCCATCTCTGCCTTTGGATTCGGGCCAAAAAGTAATACCAACAGGGTCTTGTAAATCTTCGTAGCTAAGCACAGCTTCGGTCAATCCAAGTTCATCACCTTGATATAAACAAGGCGTGCCTTTTAATGCCAATTGTAAGGTCAAAATCATCTTCGCAAATGCTGGCCCTGCATCGCGCCCGCCCCAACGGGTATTCACACGCACCACATCGTGATTGCCTACTGACCACGAGGCACAAGCATCTTTAACACGAGTCTCAAACGCTTCGACCTGACGCCGTATATGCGCAGCAGAAAATTCTGTGGTCAACAAATTAAAGCTATACGCCATGTGCAAACGTTGATCACCTTCGGTATATTGCGCCATCACTTCGAGCGCATCGTCCGCACCGACTTCACCAATCGAAATTGCTTGATACTCGTCCAGCAAAACGCGGACTTTTTCTAAGAAAATCAAATTCTCTGGACGAGAATTATCAAACACATGGGCTTGCATGCCATACGGGTTCGAAGCTGCAACATTGACTGTATTGCGTTTTTCCGCGACTGGATTATCCCGCAATTGCTGATCATGAAAATGATAAATACAGGCATCCATACGGAAACCATCGACCCCACGCTCCAGCCAGAATCGCATGTTTTCCAGATGCGCTTGCTGCACTTCTGGGTGATGAAAATTCATATCCGGCTGGCTCGTGAGAAAATTATGCAGATAATATTGGCAGCGACGCGTATCCCACTGCCACGCGGAACCACCAAAAATCGATAACCAATTATTCGGTGGAGTGCCATCGGTTTTTGGATCTGCCCAGACATACCAATCTGCTTTAGGATTGTGGCGATTGCTGCGACTTTCGATAAACCAAGGGTGGGTCTCTGCTGTATGTGACAAGACTTGATCGATCATTAGCTTCAAACCTAATGCATGCGCGCGCGCGATCAAGGCATCGAAATCAGACAAGCTACCGAACAAAGGATCAACATCGCAATAATCTGCAACATCGTAACCAAAATCTTTCATCGGCGAAGTAAAAAATGGTGAGATCCAAACGATGTCCACGCCAAGACTGGCAATGTAGTCTAATTTCTCAGTAATTCCTGGCAGATCACCAATTCCGTCACCATTACTGTCTTTAAAACTACGCGGATAAACTTGATAGATGACGGCTTCGCGCCACCAATTTGGATTCTGAGAAGACATAAGATGCATTGCGATTCGACAAATGAAAATAATACGAAAGACCGTTGTTGGCTAAATGCATTCCCGCAACAACTGAGCAGATACCAGATAAAAAAAGCCCCTCACTTACTCTCGTAAGGAGGGAGCCGAAACTCATCACCGAGCTGATTACCCCTCCGATGTGAGCAAGAAATACAGTACTAGACTTCAAATAAAATCAACACAAAATCATCGCTTTTTGCAGGCTACCTATTTCCGTCATTCAGCGAGAAAAAACATCGCATGTAATTGAATTACACTAAATTTGTTTCCTCACTTTTAACCTTATCACTCAATTCTTGAGAAAGCAATTCTAAATTTAACGAGCAACAGTCAAAATTTGACGCGCTTGTAATTTTTTCTCAGCGCCCAAAACCCTCAAGCGCAATCCAATATCCGATTCATTTTCAATAATAATTGCATTTGCCGCAACAGACACTTTCAACAAGGCACCACGGAAAGTAATACGGAAAGAATAGCCCTGCCACTGCTTAGGTAAACTAGGGTTTAAATGCAGAGCGCCTTGTTGCACGCGCACACCGCCAAAGCCTTCAACCACGGACATCCAAGTGCCGGCCATCGACGTGATATGCAAGCCATCATCAGTATCGTGGTTGTAATCATCGAGATCCAAACGCGCAGTCCGCAGATAAAATTTGTACGCCAAATCTTCATATCCCAGCGACGACGCCAAGATAGAATGAATACACGGCGACAGCGAAGATTCATGCACGGTCAAAGGCTCATAGAAATCAAAATTTTTCTTGAGTGTCTCTTTGTTGTAGTTCGCTTCAAAGGTATAAATGCCCTGCAAAACATCGGCTTGCTTGATGTAGCACGAGCGCAAAATTCTATCCCATGACCAGTTTTTATGAATTGGATATTCGCCTTTAGGAATCGCTGACATCGGCAACAATTCTTTATCCATAAAACCATCGTGCTGAATAAACACGCCGGTTGGCGCATCGACTGGCAAAACAATTTTTGCGGCAACATCGGCCCAGATCGTTTCCTCGTCTTCGTGCCCGCCCAATTGGGTCTTCGCTACGATTTCGGCGTAGCGCACTGGATCGCTCGCTTTGACTTGGGCTAAAGACTCGCGTGTGTAATTCAGAGTCCATTGCGCCAACAAATTGGTGTACCAATTATTGTTGACGTTGTTTTCGTATTCATTTGGCCCCGTCACACCCAACATGATGTAGCCATTACGACGGTCTGACCATTGCACGCGTTGACGCCAAAAACGAGAAATCGCGATCAAGACTTCTAGTCCGTATTCCGCCAGATAGCCAAGATCACCCGTGTGATTGATGTAGTTGTAAATCGCAAAACTCATCGCGCCATTACGGTGAATTTCTTCGAAGGTAATTTCCCATTCGTTATGACACTCTTCGCCATTGATGGTCACCATAGGATACAAGGCAGCGCCATGTTTGAAGCCCAGCTTGGCGGCATTCTCGATCGCGCGACCAAGATGCTTGTAGCGATACACGAGCAATTGACGTGCGACTTTAGGGTCCGCAGTTTTCAAATAGAACGGTAAACAATATGCTTCGGTATCCCAGTAAGTGACGCCGCCGTATTTCTCGCCGGTGAAGCCTTTCGGGCCGATGTTCAAGCGTTCATCTTCACCTGTATAGGTTTGATTCATTTGCAGAATATTGAAGCGGATCGCTTGCTGGGCGGCGACATCGCCATCAATCGTGATATCGCATTCCGCCCATTTTTTCGCCCATGCTGCACGCTGCTCGCTCAGCATTTTTTCAAAGCCTTTTACCTGAGCAGCCGCTGCACTTGCTTGTGCTGTGGTTTGTATCGTCGCTTTCTCTGCATACAGTGATGAAATCACGGCGACGTATTTAATCAAGCTAACAGACTGCCCCTGCGCGATATCAACATGCACGATATTTGCGACAAATTTTTCTTTCGATACAGGTTCAGCTTGTAAAGCCTGAGGCGCGCCATCAATTTCCAAAGATAATGAAAATGCTGTCGCTACATGAAATGCTGTCTTCTTTGTTTCGCCCGTAATCGCTGCAACACCGGCTTCTGCTGTACGTGAAATCTCCACCCAAAACTGTTCATCGTAGTTGGAGTCTTGATTCACTACATTCAAATCCAGCAAAGGCGTAAAAGTCAGTTTTCCGCTGAAATTCAAAGCTTTAACCGTATAACGAATCACCGCATTGTCAGTATCAACAATGCTAGTAAAACGCGTAGACTGCACTTCGATTTGCTTACCTGATGCCAGAGTCGCCACAAAGCTGCGTTGCAAGAGTCCTTCTTGCATGTTCAATACACGCTTAAAATTCGCTACGCTAGCGGTTGCCAAATCAAGTTCTTCGCCATCGACGTTGACATTAATACCTATCCAATTGGTCGCATTGAGCACCTTCGCGAAATATTCTGGATAACCGTTTTTCCACCAGCCGACACGCGTTTTATCTGGGTAATAAACGCCAGCCACATAGCTACCGCGCAAACTGCTGCCGCTATATTTTTCTTCAAAATTAGCGCGCTGGCCCATCTTGCCATTGCCTATCGAAAAGATACTTTCGGAGATACGATGCAAAGCAGGATCAAAGCCTTCTTCGATAATATTCCACGGGTCTTTTTTGATGTAATCTCTCATTGCTATTTCGTCCGTCTTGGTTTATTCGTTGACTGTTTTTTGGCTATTTTTGTGACTGCTTTTTGTGACTATTTGTGCTTCTCGCCCATCCCCTTCTAGACATAGCCTATCTACACAAGTCAGAGCGCCACTAAAAGTCCCCTCCCTTTCAAGGGGGAGGGCTAGGGTGGGAATGGGTTATAGTGAGGCAATCAGCAACCTATGTCGCTCAGCTAAAACCCATCCCCAACCCAGCCTTCCCCATTTCATAAAACTTCGTGGGAAGGAGTATTTCATCGCGCGCCAACACATCTGCGATGCTCAAGCCCGCAAAGTTCGGCAACACCAAATTCGCCTGATCCAATACCGCAGCACTCCCGATACCCACCACTTTCATGCCAGCGTTACGTGCCGCCTGCACACCTGCCACCGCGTCTTCAAACACAATGCACGCGCTAGCAGGTACCGCTAATTCTTCCGCCGCTTTTAAGAACACTTCAGGATCTGGTTTGGCTTTACTAACTTTATTGCCATCAACAATCGCATCGAATTGATCGAGCAACTGTATGCGCTCCAAAATCAAGACCGCATTTTTACTTGCCGATCCCAGCGCCACTTTGATACCCTGCGCGCGCACTGAAGTCAAAAACTCCGCAGCACCTGGCAAAATCTCCTCCGACCCGATTTGCTGTATGTATTCCAGATACCAGCCATTCTTACGCACCAAAGCCGCATCAAATTCCGCGTCATCAAGTTGCTTACCACCCAAGCGCAAAATCAATTTCAAAGACTCAACCCGACTGACACCTTTAAGCTGCTCATTGTCATGCTCAGTAAAATCAAAACCCAAACTATTCGCCAAGCGCTTCCAAGCCAGATAGTGATACTTCGCGGTATCCACAATCACACCATCGAGGTCAAAAATGCAGGCTGGTTTCATAGACTTACTCATCTTCTGGAAAATTAAAAAGCGCTAATTGAATGATTTTTTGAAAACTTTTAAGGGATTAATTCAAAGCGCTTTGGATTGATTTCCAGTTTAATTCAAAGCGCTTTGAAAAGTAAAGCAAAAAACGCGAGGTTTTGTTGTTTTGTGGAATTGGAGGGATGAAGTGCGCTTTGGGCTAAGGGCGATATCAATACCCAATCGGTGTTACAAGACTCTCCGAGCATTTGAAGCATCATTGTGATTTTTACATTTATGTGTTAACTTCAGTTTCTTTCACATTAAAACAAGTAAGGCGTCGCGAGCCAAATGTCACTTCCCACAGCTGTTTTCCTCGACACCAGCATACTAGCTGGCCAGCAGTACAACTTCTCTTCGACCGCCCTTACGACGTTCATTCCCTTAGCCCAGAAACACACTTTGAAGCTCCTGTTACCTGAACCAACAGAGAGCGAAGTGATGCGTCAGATCCGCGAACGTTCACAAGAAGCACTAAAGGCACTCGAAGACGCGCGGCGGAAGGCTCCATTCTTGGCTAAGTGGAAGCACTTCCCTCTAAAGCAAACTTCATACATTGCCGACAGGGAGGTCATGCGCATAGCTAAAACTGAATGGGAAGAATTCCTAAAGAATTTCAATCTCATCAAACTCGACTATAGCAGCGTTAATCTAGCAACTGTTATGCAGTGGTATGACCGCATTACCCCTCCATTTCGGGAGGGGAAGAAGCGAAAAGAGTTTCCTGACGCCTTCGCAATCGCAATCATCGAAGCACACGCACTCAAGACGGGAGACACCATAGCCGTAGTGTCTGAAGACACAGACATGAAGTTTGCATGTGACCGCTTTCCCTCGCTGCTGTATTTCAAATCACTTCCTGCACTAACTGAATTATTGCTTAGCGACAGCGAGAAACTCGATAAGATCCGTAAGTCCCTCCTCGATGACTTAAGCGCACTCGAAGAAGCCGCATTCAATTCAGCTAATGAACTTGGCTACTATCACGGAGACCGTGAGTACAAGGTAAAAAGAACAAAGCTGCACGGGGTCTCTGTTTACGATGTTCGCGTAGTCGGGATCGGAGCAGGTGAATGCACCATAACCTTTGATTGCGAGCTTGAAGCGGAGCATCTGCTCGAATGGAGCCATTGGGACTACTACCGCGACGAATATCACGAAGAGGAAGCTTGGGTAAATGAAAATGCTTCATTCGGCGGCACGGCGAAGGTTGCACTTGATCCAAAAACAGGTGCTATTGCCAACGTAACGTATTTCGATTTGGAAACTGGTGATATTGAAGTCAATGAGAGTCCACGGCGGAGATGGTGACGTCGCCCCCTGTTCCGTCGAAAGGGACGTCCATATCAAACATTAGACCTAAAATTACACAACCCCAATCAAACAATGAAGAAAACAAAAACACTCATTCTCCTTCTCTGCACCGCCCTGACAAGCTGCACCACAGTCTCTCAACAACACGAACTAATAGAAAACGCCAAGCCATTGGCCCGCGACATCTTCAATGCTGTTTCACCTAATCAATTTGAGAGCGCCAGCTTTACGTCTTCACGCGGCGTGCAATTGCCCTATCGCTTACTGCGGCCATCAAAACTAATTCCAGGAAAAATTTATCCGCTCGTAGTACAACTGCATGGATCAGCAGGAGTTGGGATTGACAACTTGAGCCAGCTAGAGCGAATGGCCAAGAGTTGGGCTATGCCGGATGTTCGCGATCGGTATCAGGCGTTTATTTTGATTCCACAGTTTTCAATCAGAAGCGCAAATTATGGTGCGGCTTCGCCAGATCAACATGCCGTTCCCTCATCAATGCTGAACGACACAGTAGAGTTAATCAATCAATTTAGCGCAGAAAATCCCGTGGATAAATCTCGCATCTATGCCACGGGATTTTCTATGGGAGGCTCGGCAGCATGGTTACTTCCTGTGACCTCACCTGGGTTGTTTGCTGGTATTGTTCCCATGTCTGGCATCGCGCCTTCAAATTCTCAAGCGATCAATTTTGCTAAGCTGCCTGTACTCGTAATTCACGGCAACGCGGATATGGAAAATCCAATTACTGCTGACAGACGATTTGCCCAAGCGATTGCTAGTCATGGTGGGCAGCAAATCACATTGAGAGAATATAAAGGATTGGAACATCAGCTGCCTGCCGATATCTATCCGGGATTTTGGTGGCGCGATTGGTTATTCAGTCAGCAGCTTAAATCATCTCATTCCAACCCTAGCCCCAAATAAGCAATGCGCATGACAAACTCATATTGTTTGAGCATCATCAGAAATATTGAACTTCACTGCCAACAATTAACTACCGTTAGTCAAAGCAGTTTTCATCCATTTCAATAATTAAAGCAAGCGCTACGGTGCATTTTCGAACACAACAATTGTTTAGAAATGCAATACAACTTTCCAAACAAGTCAGACCTCACAATTTCGTCACCGCGGTTTCAAGAAAAGTCTCTAATTCATGAAGGCGTTCGAATACTTTCATGATTTTTCCATCGGTGCCGACGATGAGATGCGTCGGGTAGGCTCCCAGTTTAAGTTCATTTTGAATATAGCTTTGCATCTTTGGAACCACTGCGTACTTCAAAGGCTGCGCTTCCAAGAACTTAATTAATTCGGCTTGCGGGTCGAGGGCTAAGCTCAAGAATTGAACTCTAGGATTGTCTTGATACAACTCAACCAACTTATTCGCTTGAGGGAATTCTTCAATACATGCTGTGCACTTGATGAACCAAGTTTTAACGACCGTTAATTTACCGAGTAAGCTATTTTGATTGTGTGCTTTACCGTTGATATCAAACACATCCATATTGGGAAGAGGTTTTCCTTGCATGTAAAAATAGCCGAGTTCTGTTTGCGCTATGCGAGCAGAAGTACGTCTTATACTTTGCATTGAATTATCCATATTATCTAAGACATACAAACGATAAACGTCACTCGGCTCAGCTGTCTTTAACTTAATTGCGATAAGCTTAGCTTCACTCATTTTCTTTAGAAAATTTTCCTTATCCAACACGGTCGAATTCACATCAAGTCCGATGAATTCTTTGCCAAGACGAATATTGTAGTAGGTGTAGTTCCACCATTGTTGAAAGTCCTTGGTCAACTCTTTCAATTCTATTTCCGGCTCCAAATTCACATACTTGTTGTCATACTCATTCACGGAGGACGCCTCAACTTTTTCCGCAACAGCATTTGCGATTTGCCGCGCCAAACATTGAGCGCTACATGACAACAAAAAAACCGATAGAACGATTGGGGCGATAAGCGATGTAAGCAAAGTTTTCCTCCGCGGCGTCAACATGAACGGGCATTCACAAAATTTTATTTCTTAATAAATTGAAAATTACCACTTAAAATATCAAGCCGCAACAATTTCAAACGACAAATCTATTCTCCGATCGATGTTGTTTCCGTTTTATTGTGGGATGATGTCTACCTATTCAACAATCATTTTTAGGAGTGCTAACATGAAACGAGTGACCGGCGTTGGCGGTATATTTTTCAAAGCCAAAGATGCGCCTGCATTACATGCTTGGTACAAGCAACATCTAGGAATTGATGTTCAGACCTGGGGTGGAACCGCTTTCAGTTGGTCTGATAGTGAAGGTAAGCCGGTTGGAGGCACCACGATTTGGTCTATCGGTTCGCATGAAAGCGACACCTTTGCACCCAGCTCAGCACCTTTCATGATCAACTATCGGGTCGACGACTTACATGGCTTGGTCAAACTATTAAAAGAAGAAGGCTGCAATGTGCTGGAAAAAATTGATGAATCTGAATACGGTAAATTTGCTTGGGTGATTGATCCTGAAGGGAACAAAGTTGAACTTTGGCAGCCGCCTTTAGGTCAATAAACGCAGCGAACTCAAAATATCTTACTCATGTCAACATCTCTTGTTTCGGTTGCCGGACGCTTCTCAGTATTTATCGCAGTCTCACTAATCACCTTCATTGCCATCTTGTACTGCGTTACTCGCCATCGCACACAGCGCCCTCGTACTTTAACGGTAATGGCAGTGGCAAGCGTCGTCGTGGTTGGTGGTATGGTATTTGCCAAGTTGGGCAACAATGCCGGATTAGCTTGGTGGATTTACTACACAGTGCCGGCGCTAACAACCTTGCTTCTACCGCCAATCGTTTTTAAATTTCATCGTAAAGAATTACTGCAATACTTAGTACTCGCTTTTCTATCTTCACCCGTGATTCATGTGGTGTTTTCATTTTTATTTGATTGGCACGAATATATGCCATTTATTCGCGTGCCTTCACTGCAATCTCTGCTTGCATGATCGAATACTGATAAGAAAAATCACCTCGCATACTATAATGCGACTCCATTCATATCAAAGAGTAATTCATTATGATAGATGCACTGATCGCTGGACGCCTATATGGCATTGCAGAACAAAGAACAGGTCATGCGGGTTCGGCTTATGTGACTTGCAAAGTTAAAGCAATGACCGATGATGGCGATGGCATTATTTGTAATGTGATCGCATTTAACGACACGGTGCGAGAAACTTTGCTGCAGCTGGAAGATGGCGCTAGTTTAAGTTTATCTGGCGCCTTAACGCCGAAAGTGTGGACAGACAAGCAGGGCAATGCGCGCCCGGCTTTGGATTTGGTTGCGCATAGCATACAAGATTTGGCTTTTGCCGAACGCAAATAAAAAAACGGCGACTAAGAAACGTCGCCGCTTTTCAAAATTACTCGACAAACGACTTAGTCATTACTGACCAAGCGACCATCCACTAATTTAACGCGATCACCACTACGCCAATCTGGCTTATTTTCTGGCGTGAAGGTACGGATATCACCATTCTCCATTTTCACCCGAACTTCATAAGTAGTACGCGTATTGCGGCTTTTTTCGATTTCATTTCCTGCATAACCACCACCAACAGCACCTGCAACGGTGGCTAACTTACGACCATTACCACCACCGATTTGATTGCCGATGACACCACCGAGAACAGCACCTGCAACAGCACCAACGCCACTCCCCTTTTCTGCCTTTTGTTCCACACTGCGCACAGATTCGACTACGCCACATTGACTACAAATAGGCTTCTCAACTTTTTCTGCAACTGCATTTGAAGAATTTTGCTGCGCTGTTTTTGGCACTGTTTTTGGCGCACTGTTTTTTGCAACTGGCACTGTAGGAGATTTTGCCACTTCCTTGTCGCTAGATTTATCATTTGTATCCACAAGCAAAGTATTTGCAGAGCTGCTTGCCGGTGCTGGCGAAGTTGGTTCGGCTAAATTTGTTGCAACATTTTCTGCTTCAGGTTTAGGCTCACCTTTGGTGCTCGGCAAAAGCCCAGTCATTGCAGCAACACCAACCAAACTAAATACGATTACCGAACCTGCGGCAACTGCGATCAAGGGATGTAAAGACTTTTTTTGGATATCGCTCATTTGCTACTCTCTTTGTAATAAGGGTGAGATTGTAACGGTAATGATCACCGCCTGGTTGACCTAAGGCGAATTCTAGCTTGCAATGTACTTATAAAAAATAACTAGAATTCAATGCAAAACTCTCTTAAGATGCAAGTCTTATCGCTTAGATATTACTGTGTAAATATTACTGTTTTACTTTTACTGATCTACTTACAAGGATTCTTATGTCCCTCAATCATTGGTCTGTGCTAGGAGCATCTTTCGTGATCGCCGTGAGTTCAGCAACCACCGTCAATTCTCAAACTGCATCAACACAAACAACGCCTGCTGCCAGCATGCCAGTTCCGCCCATTGCCGCCAAATCTAATTGGTCGGAAGTTCGCCACGGTGAAACCGTAAGCGATGACTATCGTTGGTTACAAAAGAAAGAAGACCCTAAGGTCATCGATTATTTGAATGCAGAAAACTCCTACACGCAAGCAATGACGTCTGGAGTGCAAGCACTCGCTGATAAATTGTTTGCGGAGACCAAAGGCCGTATGAAAGAGACCGACTTGTCGGTGCCTGTACGACGCGGCAAGTATTATTACTATTCTCGCACCGAGGCTGGCAAACAGTATGGCATTAATTGCCGCCGTCTGGCAGATGCCAAACTCAACTACGACGAAAAAGCCGTTGAGGAAATTCTGTTAGATCAAAATGAATTAGCCAAAGGGCAGAAATTCTTTATGGTTGCGGGCACTTCTGTGAGCCCCGATGATCGCTATCTCGCCTACTTGACGGACACCACTGGTTACCGTCAATTCAAATTGCAAATCAAAGATTTGAAAACCGGTGAACTACTGAAAGATACAGCTGAGCGCGTGACCAGTATGGCGTGGGCGGCAGATAACAAAACGATGTTCTATGTACAAGAAGATGCCACAACCAAGCGCTCTGATCGCCTGTTCCGTTTTAGCTTGGGCGATAAAGCGACCGAAATTTATCATGAGAAAGTTGAACAATTCGGTATTGGCATTGGCACCAGTCGTGATCGAAAATTCATCCAATTACAAGCCTATGCAACTGACACCAGCGAAGCATGGTTACTGCCTGCGAATCAACCACAAGCTAATTTCAAATCCGTTTTAGGGCGCGAAAAAGGTCATCGTTACAATGTTGAACATCGCGATGGCAGTTTGTTTATTCGTACCAACAAGAACGCTAAAAACTTCCGCATTGTGACTGCACCGTTTGCCAATCCGGTTGAAAAAAATTGGAAAGAAATCGTCAAACATGATGACAAGGTACTAGTTGGGAACTATGAAGTTTTCCGTGATTACTTGGCCGTCACAGAAAAAACCCAGGCCTTAAACCGTACTCGCATCTTTAATTTCAAAACCAAGCAATGGAAGAGCGTGCAGTTTAACGACGAAGTGTATTTAGCCAATAGCGCAGGCACACCAGAATTTACAGCACAAAAACTGCGTATGTCCTATCAATCACCAACCACACCACCGATGGTGATGGACGTGAATATGGCCACTGGCGAACGCAGCATCTTGAAGCAACAAGAAGTTGTCGGCGGCTTTGATGCCAGCAAGTACGAAGCGCGTCGCTTATGGGCAACGGCTAAAGATGGTGTGAAGGTTCCGTTGTGGGCTGTGTATAAAAAAGGCGTGAAATTCGATGGCACTGCGCCTACGCTTCTGTATTCATATGGCAGCTATGGCATTTCCACCGAAGCGACATTTGCCTTGAGTCGTCTGAGCTTACTCGATCGTGGTGTGATTTACGTACAAGCACACATTCGTGGTGGCACGGATCTAGGTGAACGTTGGCACGAAGATGGCATGTTGATGAAGAAGAAAAACACCTTCACCGACTTTATCGCCGCTGCAGAATTTCTGATTCAAGAAAAATGGACCAGTAAAGACAAGTTAATTATTCAAGGCGGTAGCGCTGGTGGTTTATTGATGGGTGCAGTAGTCAACATGCGTCCTGATTTATTCAAAGCGGTTCACGCAGCCGTACCATTTGTTGACGTCATGAATACCATGATGGATTCCAGCCTGCCCTTAACGACAGGTGAATATTTAGAATGGGGCGATCCAAATAATAAGGCAGCATACGATTACATGCGCAGCTATTCTCCGTATGACAATATCGAGAAAAAAGCGTATCCAGCGATGTTGGTGACAACGGGTCTGAACGACAGTCAGGTCATGTATTGGGAACCAGCAAAGTACGTTGCGAAATTGCGTGCACACAAAACAGACAGCAATCCTTTGCTGTTAAAAACCAATATGGCGGCCGGACATGGCGGCGCTTCAGGTCGTTATGATGCAATCAAAGAAGGCGCGTTTAACTTTGCATGGATGTTGTCGCAGTGGGGTATTAAAGAGTAGGCTTTGGACTGGCGTGAGATATCTACACAAAGTAAACAATTCAGAGATGTTGAATTCCTAAAATTTAGGAATCAAAAAATTTGTTAAAGTTCTCACGTACATGAACAAACAACACAGGGAAATCCAACACGGATTTCCCTGTGTTTTTTTATTTGTGCAGCTGACTTTTACCTAAAAGGACTAGCACTTTTGCAGCGATCTGAATCAATGTACTGATCTGTTTAAACCAGCTCAACTAGCGAACGAAGGCATCAAAAAAAAATCAATGAATCATTAAGTTAATGTACATTTATAATGTCAACATAGAATGATAATATGAAATTATCGCAAACGAAAATATCCTTCGTTGTGATTTTCATTAAGAAATTCAATCTATTTTTACATGGGAAAATTAATGCAAGATTCTTTTTTTATGACAGCGTGGTTTCAACTGCTGTGTTGCCGGTATCAACATTTTCAGTCGAAACCAATTCCACACAAGCAAGCTCAACTGAAACTATTTCGCAAGACACTTCAATCGCAAGTATCTTAGAGCAGCTTCAATCGATTACATCATCTGCAGAGAAATTGGCGCTAGAAAACGCCAACTTAGAGCTAAGTTTATTAATTGAACCTACCTATCCTCCCGATGACGATACGAGCCCTAAATCAGAGGCTGCAATTCATGGCATTAGCGTAAAGCCCGGCGTAAATTTGAATAATTTGGGCAGAGAAATTGTTGCGACTTTTTCTTCAGTAGCGGCAGCATTCTCTAGTGTGGGTGCGACGCCAGTAATTACATCAGCAAATGACGGAACACATATGCCAGGTTCACAGCACTATGTGAATCAAGCGATCGACTTACGAGCAAATAATATTTCAAGCAGTTCTGCCAACACCATAGTCAATGCACTAAGAGCCTCACTCGGCTCCAGCTATTTTGTTCAATATGAATCGTTTCCCTCCAATCCAACAAATAATCACATTCATATCCAAACAGTGAAGAAATAAACTATCTTTTATCAGGTATCTGAAATTTCCCTCCCGAGCAATATTCACACAATCTCAATTATTGTTCGGGATTTATGCAAATCAAATCATTGTTATGTGAACTCACCATGAATAATTCCAATCTGAAATCTATTTACTGTATCGCCATCAGCTTAATTTTTTTAGGTTTTACTTGGCCAAGTAGTGCATCAGAAAAAAATACTCATCTACCAGCAGGTTGGTCTATATTGCCAAAAGAAAAATCCACTAAAGATGGAAACGTGGAGATAGAAGGATTCTTTTCTGGTTCGACAATAAAAGCAAAAGCGATACTGGTCGAAAACAAAGCTACGAACACATTTGGATTGGCCGTTGTAACGCGCCCAAATCAGATCGCAATGATTGTTAAAACTTTCAAAGACATTGTCGCGAACCCACCAAGTCTGAGTGTGATCAAACCAGGTAAATATCATCCGACATGTTTACCAGAAGTGAAAAAATGCAGCGCGATTATTGTAAAAAATCAGGCTATTGGCCTGACTTTTGAAGAGGCCAGTGGTCAAATAATTTACTTTAACAAAAATAAATTCAAAGTAGTGCATGTCACCGACTAGACAAATCTTCCACTGCTCCTTAATTGAACTTTTTTCATCAAGCTTTAATGTCTTCTCGAGACCTCCGAACAACCGTCGCGAGCAGTCGAAGTTTGAATTGAGAAACGCACCAATACTAGAGCCCAGTGAGCATCGCAGATTCAAAATTCGTCCGTGCAGAGGCTTCTTTTTAGTACGACTATGTCGGAATGGATTGACTGTATGGCGATGCCAAATCGACGCCCAGCTTTATCCTCAACTTTGAAGCTGCTAAGCAATTTCTAAACTACGAATAAAAATGAGCATCTTTGTCAGTGTAGCGTCATATTGCGACGACCTATTAGATTCCACCATCGAATCGATTTTTCAACAAGCAGACAATCCTAACGAAATTTTTGTTGGTGTTATTGATCAAAACTTTCAACGAAATATACGTATTTCTATGTCAAAGTACGCTCACCATGTCCGCTACGTGCATATCGATTTTCGAGAGTCACGTGGCGTTTGCTGGGCACGAAACCTTGCAAGCACTTTATATCAAAATGAAGATTGGTATTTTCAAATCGATGCCCACACTCTGTTCGATAAAGCTTGGGATAGCTACCTCATTTCGCTTGCCAAATCCTGCCAACACATCAACAGCAAAGTTATCCTGTCATCATATCCAAATCCGTTCATTATTGAGAACGGCCAATTTAAAAAGAAACCTATCTGGGACCGCGTAATCGTTCATGCACTTGATGCCAACAGTTCATTCAATGAAAAATCAGCATTTCTACAGTTCAGAGGAATAAGTATTGATAGACGTGAGCCAATAATTGGCGGTCATTTAGCAGCTGGAAATATTTTTGCACGAGGTGACCTATTTCACGAAGTTCCCTATGATCCTTTTCTGTACTTTCGTGAAGAAGAACAATCATTGTCAGTGCGAAGCTTTACGCATGGTTGGAGCATTTTTCACTACGCTAATATTCCGGTGTATCACCTCTATTCCCAAGCGAATGCCGTAGATAAGTCAAAAACCTTGCATTGGGATATGACACATCAGGAACAAAGAATAAATAACTGCTGTGTAAAATACAATGAAATCTCGAAAGCACGATTCAACATCCTTATGTCTGATTCCAGTAATTTAGGAATTTATGGGCATGGTCGGATGCGCACGCTAAAGGACTATGCTGCATGCTTTGGCATTGACTATATTCAAAGACAAATATCTCCAATTGCCTACGTGCATAATCAGGATAGATAAAACAAAAATTTACTGAATCACAAATGAGCGCAATTCTCAATGTAAGCAGAATCCAATTGTGCATCTATATGTTCATTAAACTTCTAGCACGCTCAATATTCCGCTTCTTTTTCACAGTTTTCCAATGCCAGCCTCCGAGCTGGCATTTTTTTTGCATGAGAGTTACAGCGTGCGAATTTAAAACAACGACTATTAAATAAATATTGATAAAAATAGACTTTTATTTGCTCATACATTACTCTCCATTGCCAAACAATGCTTAAAAAGCTTGACTTAAAAATATAAAATTTCATATCTTCCGGGAGCATCACATGAGCATCGCAACACAAATCAAAACTTGGGCAGGCAATAATCTTCCTTTTATCTTTGCCATCCTACGCACCGTCAAACCAAACCTGGTACTCAAAGAATTTGCCTTGATCACGCGTTTTAGTGATGTACAGGAAGCACTATCGCGTCCGAATGCGCTGGGTGTAACTTACGCAGAAAAGATGGGCAAGATTACAGCAGGAAGTAATTTTTTTCTGGGCATGGACGACACACCAAGCTATACCCGTGATGTATCCAATATGCGCTTGGTAGTACGGCGCGCAGATGTTAGTCAAATCATCACCCCCATGGTTGAGCAATTTGCGCAACAGCTGGTCAATAGGGCCACAGGTAAAATAGAAATGGTGAGTCAACTCAGTAGCATCGTACCCTGCCAATTCAGCGCAGCATATTTAGGAATTGCGGGTCCTAGCCAGAAAGAATTATTTGACTGGACCAGCAGCATGTTTGCCTATCTGTTTTACCCAAATAATCCGCCAGAGGTCGATCAAGCCGCGCTCGCCAATAGTGTAAAAACTTGCGCCTATCTCGATCAACTCATTGCACAACGAAAACAAGCAGCGGAATCTGGCACAAACATCGATGACATCATTGGCCGGTGCTTACAACTACAGGCAAGTGGTACACCGGGGATGAGTGATCTGGAAATCCGTAACAATCTCATTGGTATCATCATCGGTTTGATGCCAACAACCTCCAAATGTGCTGTTTTAGTGATTGATTATTTACTCGACCATCCAGCATTACTCGCCCAAGCACAAGCCGCGGCACTACAAGATGACAATGAAAAACTCCGGAAATTTATGCTTGAAGCTTTGCGTTTTAATAGCTTTGGTGCAGGGATCTTTCGGATTGCGAATGAAGATTACGTGATTGCTAGCGGTAGCATGCGCTCCAAAAAAATCAAGAAGGGCACGAAGGTTTTAGTCGCTTTGCAATCTGCCATGCTAGACGGCCGCGAACTCGATGATCCAAAATCTTTCCGCCTTGATCGTCCTGATTATCAATACATGCACTTCGGCTACGGCATGCATACCTGCTTCGGACAATACATCAATATGGTGCAAATTCCGATGATCGTGAAATCCTTACTTCGTTGTAAAAACTTACGCCGAGCCGCAGGTGAAGAAGGCAAAGTACGCTACCAAAACAGTTTTCCTGTCAGCCTGCATCTGGAATTTGATCCAGCATCTTGAACATTTTCTTGATGCTTTTTTTGCATCAGTAATACATCAATAGATACATCAATCGATACCTCAATTGTTAAATGACGAAGTAAAGCAAATTGAAAGTGCCAGATCATGCATAACAAGCACCAGCTCATGCAAGAGGTTTTTCAAGCAGAACTTGAAGAGATCAATAAACGCAAATTCTTAGATAGTGATGGCAATCTGCTCAACCGTCACGAACAAGAACTCGTCGATTTTGATCGCATCTTACTTCCTGCAGAAAAACGCTCGTCAATTCTCAACGAAGTGCTTGATGAAATCAACAACACACAAGCGGCATGGAACGCGGACAACACTGTGGCACATCGTGGCTTGGTCGGTTTAGCGTTCTCTGGTGGTGGCATACGTTCAGCGACGGTGAACCTTGGCATCTTGCAAGGTTTGCGTAAAATTGGCTTACTCAGGGCGGTCGATTATTTATCCACAGTATCTGGTGGCGGTTACATCGGCTCTTGTTACAGCGCGGTACAAGCGCTGGAGGCTAAGCAATTAGATGCGAATAATACATTCAAGCCCGATGGCATCAACCAAACACAAGCACACGACGCACTGTTCGGACATCAGCCTGGCGTGCCAGAAAATGCGGTCTTCCGGCACTTACGGAACAATGCCAATTACATGGCACCTGGCGGCATAATCGATGTCCTGCGCGTGCCTAGCGTGTTCTTACGCGGCATGGTGATTAATTTTTTAATCGTCTTCCCCTTACTACTCATATTGGCGGCAATCAGTGTGTTGTTGATGTCTACAACATGGGACGTGCGCCAACAACTTACATCGTTGTTAAGTCAAATTCATTTACCAAGCACCGAGAAATTTGCAATCACGCTATCCATACTCTATGCAACGATAGCAATCTATCTTGTATCTCCTCTGGCAAATATGACGTTGCAAGCAAAGCCGGCAACATCAAAACCTGGACTTCAACCCAACGCCAATAGCGTCAACGATCTCAACAATATGGGCTGGAATAATCGAAACAAAGCAACCCGTTTACTGGGCTGGTGTATTGCGGCAATTTTTATCAGTGCGGCCATTGAATTACAGCCCATTGCAATTGCATTGTATGGAAGCGAAGTGGATCGTCGATTGAGTTTTCAATCGCTGGTACTATTAGGTAGTTTTTCTGCATTCGGCCTGAGCTTCTTAGCTGCTAAGCTCTTACCCAAAATAGCCAGTCTGGCATCGCGCATGACGATCTACATCTTAGGTCTGATCGGCTTTGCTGTCTTCTGGTTGTTCTATCTGCATTTATGCAATGACTTACTACGTGCAAGCCAATTGCAGCAGAGCGGTTTTATGTGGATTAGTCCACTCGGCTTTATCAGCATCGCCTTCATTTTGTCGCTGATTAATCATTTTACCGGCAACATTAACTTTACCAGTTTTAGTTGTTTTTATCGTGATCGTCTAAGTAAAGCATATATTTTTGGTTTAAATCGAGACGGCAAAATTCAACAGGCTGACGATCTTAAGCTATCTGAACTAGATTCGACATTTGCCCCCTACCATTTGCTCAATTGCACCTTAAATTTGAGTCGCACCAGCCAAGCCTATTGCGATGATAGACGAGGTGATTTTTTCTTCTTCAGCAAACGTTTTATTGGTAGCGTCAGCACAACTTATTGCACCACCGAAGAATTAGAAGCGCAAAATCCAGAACTCAATCTGGCGACCGCCATGGCGATTTCAGCCGCTGCGGTCGCACCCAATCTCGGCAAGAGTACGATCAAGCCATTAGTCTTTATTTTAGGCATGCTCAATATTCGCTACGATTATTGGCTAGCAAACCCAGCTTGGATCAACAACAAAAGAACAATTAATAGCCGTCCCGGCTCCAGTTATTTTTTACGCGAACTCGCCAGCAATCTTAATGCTGAAACCGCCTACATTAATTTAACCGATGGCGGCCATATCGAAAATCTCGGTATGTATGAATTGATACGACGTGAATGCCGATTAATTATTGCGGGTGATAGTGAAGAAGATTTAGGCCTTACTTTTTCTAGTCTGGCAGATGTGATTCGATTAGTACAAATTGACTTTGGTGTCATTATTGTGATGGATGGCCTAGATGCGATTCGTAACGGCAAACAGCATTATGCGATTGGGACTATTTATTACTGTAATGAGAAAGTCGGCAAATTAATTTATCTGAAGACTTCTTTAATCGGCGACTTTAGTCTGCGTGATAGTTTGGCTCCTGATGCCTATCTATCCTCACGCTTACGCGATGACGACTTGGGCTTTGATCATAATGCCTATATCGCACATTACAAAACACAAGATCCAAGCTTCCCGCATCAATCGTCGGCGAATCAATTTTATGATGAAACACAATTCGAATGCTATCGCTCATTAGGATTTCAAATTGCGACCAATTCGCTAGGACGTCGCTGAACATTCTTAGAAATGTTTGAGTAGCAAAGCCATCATATCCACATGCAATCGATCATTCAAATGCATGAATGATCGAAGTTTGCCGCCTTGTGCAGAATTCTGCACAGCCTGATGACCTTCATGATGAGTGCACCTCGCTTAAGAATCTTCATCCGATATTTCTTCACACGTAATCAGAAATGAGCTTACGTGTAATGCAAATAAAAACCTGCTTTTTTTGAGCTTCGCCAGCCAGCAATAGCCACAAATAGCCACAATTTTATTTGGCACAAAAAATGCTAAAGCATCTATACGAGCAGATATCGCTTCTCAACTAACAACACAATCAACCAGCGATTCTTATCGTTTTGTTTTGATAGTTCTAAGAAAATTGGGGGAAGTTCAAATGCCAAATCAAAGTATTGTGGTGCAGGCAAATCAAACTTGGTCAGATACAGGAATACTCATCACTGCAAACAGCGCAGTCACGATCAGTTTTCAAACTGGTGCGTGGACTGCAGATCCGCAAACAAATCAACACCAACTATACGGCCCTGCTGGCAACGCACAAATTATTATTCCGCCAACGCAAGCACGCTATCCTTTAGTGGGTGCGCCTATGGGCGCTCTCGTTGGGCGAATCGGTGACAATCCGGTATTCTTAATCGGTGCCGGGCCAACTGAATTACCCACTGGTCAAAGCGGGAATTTAGCGCTATGCATTAACGATGATATCCACGCGGCTTATGGTTTAGGGCTGGCAGATAATCTGGGAGCGATTAGTGTCTTCATTTATAACAGCAACACGCTGCCAGATTTATCAACGGCACTGGTTCATGAACCAGCACAAACGTCACCAGCTGCACCCACAACGACTTTGGGACCACTTGAATATTTCATCGGGACTTGGACTAATAAGCTCACGGACACCGATGGTCTGCCCTACTCCTACAATGTCATGCCCTTACCGCAGGTCGATCCCAGCTCGCCGACTGGCTACATCTTAAAAAACTTTGCTTATTACGAAGAACTTACTTTCAGCGCGATACATGGTGGCGCGCCCAATCGAGGTGGATTAGGCACACAAAACTGCAACGTTTTGCTTTATGAGCAGCGGGTGTATTTTGCCGAAGGGCCAAACAAGAACGCCTTGGTACACGCGGAAAACGGATCGCTGTTATTCATCAATGATCAGCCACAAATACTCGGCCCCTATGGCAATGGCGATCAAGCTGGCATTGGTAATCGAACTATTAGCAACAGTGTCCCACCGACGCAGCAATTTAATATTATCAAACAAGTTTCTGTACCACACGGGAATTCAATCTTGGCTGCGGGCACGTATCAAAAACAGGCAGGTGCGCCAATTATTCCAGCGCTTTCCACGTTACCCGAAGGCGTGGTGACAACACAGTATTCACAGATGGATCCCGTTGCGAATCCTAATCCAAGTTATACACTCAATCCCAATCAAGCTTTAGCAGATGCATTACTCACAGCACCTGTCACAGCGTTTTTCACGCTCCAAGTCAGTAGCAAAAACGGCGGTGGCGCGGTCACCAATATCGGTTTCGAACAACAACATGCGAATGTCGAAATGTATTCCTGTACTTACTGGTTAGAAGCATTAAACAATGCCGCAGAATTCACCCAGCTCCAATATTCACAAACCATACTAATGCGCTTGCCAATAGGTGATGGTTTTGTTGATTTTCCACATGTTACAAGCAATACCTTAACTAAGACCTAGGGCATGTTGACCTAGTCAAAACCACATTAGCTTCCACAAAGTACCTCCACACTTCACCGCTATATTTATGCAGAAAGGTTCTACGATGTCTTCTAAGCCTACCCACAATGCGCAACAGTTTCCTGCAGATCGTTCAGCGCTGCATCAGTTGTTGCAACTTGCCGTTGAGGTCGAATTGTTCACCATCCCGCTATACATGTCCTCGCTTTACTCAATACGAGGTATGTATCCAAGTTCGTCTACCAGCCAAAATCTGTGGCCGGGAATAAAGCCAAACCCGAATGTTAGCAGTCCAAATCAGTATGCCTATAATGCCATCTTTAGCGTCTATATACAGGAAATGCTGCATCTGCAATTGGCCAGCAATTTATGTACAGCCGTTGGCTTCACACCAAAGTTTCCCGCACTTGATTACACCTCATTTGGCAGCTCAATTCCTTGCATCGGCGATTTAAAAACAGTCAAGGGATATGAGGATGTACAAGTAAAACTTGGCCCACTAGATCGCAATCAAATCAAACTATTTTTAGCGATTGAGATGCCAGACTGGGAAGCGAACAACGACGGACATCTGCGCCCTGCCACACCATTTCCCACAGACGCTGGTGGCAAGCCGGTGATGCCGGCAGCATTTGGTTCTATCGGACACCTGTATCACTGTATAGAACAGTATTTTGACATCATGTATGACGACAAAATGAGCTTATGGGAAAAACTATTCACACCCAATTCTGTGCAAGTTGACATGTTCAATTTCAAATCAGCTAGTGCGCAACATCCCACCAGAGAGTATCCGCTTTTTCCAGTCACGATCCCCAGCGATGCAACTGCAAAACAAGCACGCAAAACCGCACAAGAAATGATCACCGCCATTCTTGATCAAGGCGAAGGAGCGCAAGCTAACTCCGAGGTGCCAAATCGCTTCGTTCCAGCTGAAAAAAGAATGGAGAAAGACGAAACTAAGAGTAATGCCATCGTTCGTGCACAATGGGATAAACAAAGTCATTATGATCGTTTTGCGTTAGTTGCATCTTGGTTAGATATGATAGAAACTTGGCCAAACTGGCTAGCGACGCGCCCTGCAAATGCAGCGTGGACCGCGGACGATCTACTGCTTGAACCGCAAGAAGCAACACCAGCGGAACTCGCTGCGGCACAAGCCCGCGCGGATGCAATGAACAATCCAGCTACCGCCGCAGAAATAGATAATGCACTAAGTCATAGTTATTGCAATTTATTATCTGCGATCGAATCAAGTTGGAGTAACGCGAAAATCAGCTTTCCCGCTGCTGCTATGCAAGCCTTATCGACTCGCGTTGCGACCGTGTGGGCCACTGGTGGTGCGCCTAGCTTTACGCCAGTGACACCGAATGTCATCGGTAGTAACGCACATGCTTGCCAAGGTCTGGATCCCAACTCACCGGGAGCCAATAGTTGTGCCAATGCGGTAATTCATACTTGCGCAGGCTCAAATAGTTGCGCTAATCAGGGTGGATGTGGTTATCCACCCGCTGAAAGTTTACCGGATTTCAATTCAGCCGCAGGCAACGGAGGATGCGGTGCACCGATTCCAGATGCACAAATTTTCCATGGCACCAATCCACCAGTGTCGGTCGATGGAAATCAAATCAGTGCCACCAATGGACAAAGTGTTTACGACACGGCTTGGCAAGTTTTTCAGGCTCGATTTGCAAGTAATCCCGCCGTCAAAAATGCCCAAAAACCCGTACCCAATAATTTACGTATCGTACTCCCACCAAGCTAAGCGCTGATCATATTTGCGTCATATTCTGATTACTATGTACGATAAGAAATCATCGGAAAAGCTGAACTCCTACGCCACTCCCATGCCCAATCTTGGGTATGGGATAGGATTACGCCATTGTCATTTTCAAGATGTACTGCAATATCAAGCAGGGCAAAAAATTAATGGGCACTATGCGCCCGATTGGTTAGAAGTGATCACAGAAAACCTAATGGATGATCATGGTCACACACGTCAGATGCTGCGCCGTATTGCAGCGATTTATCCATTGGTTTTTCACGGCGTTTCACTCTCTATTGGTAGCAGTGAGCCACTCAACTTTGCCTACCTAGATAAACTTAAAAATTTATGTGAAGAGTTTTCACCGGTTTGGATATCCGATCATTTATGTTGGACTGGTATCGGCAGCATCAATAGCCATGATCTATTACCAATGCCTTTACATCAAACCAGTTTAGATTACCTGATCTCAAGGGTTCATCAGGTGCAAGACTATTTAGGAAGACGTTTGATTTTAGAGAACCCGAGTAGTTATCTACATTACTTGGAATCCGATATCTCCGAATGGAATTATCTGAATGCGCTGTGCGACGCAACTGGCGCGGGGATACTCTTAGATATCAATAATGTCTATGTTTCTGCATTCAATTTAGGTTTCGACCCACGTGACTACATTCAAAATATCACACCAAAACACATCGTACAAATCCATCTCGCTGGCCCTCGTCATTGCGGCACCCACATCATTGATACACATGATAGTCCAGTGCCCGATATCGTCTGGCAGCTATACACTGAACTGATTCAAAGGACTGGTTTAGTCAGCACTTTATTGGAATGGGATGCGAACATTCCTGATTTTGCAACGCTGATGAATGAGCTGGCAAAAGCGCGACAACAATTATCATCGACAACATCAACCGAATCTGCTGAACAGTCATTCAGCAAGGAGTTCAACACCGATCCATTGCTGGCAGCGAATCTATGCGTCTGAGTATCAAACACTTGCAGCAACAAATGCTAGCGCATATCACTGGCACACCTGAGGCTAAGTTTATGCAAGCTGAACTTATGCATGCTGATTCAGACAAAAAGACATCTGAAAATATTCAAACGCATCAGTTATTACGCCCCAATAGCTATTTAAATCCCACGCAAGCGCTGGCAATTTATCAACTCGCATTTACCGCACGTCTACTCGATTGTCTGCGAGCCGATTTTCCCATCTTGCGACAACATTTAGGTGATCCATTATTCCATCACTTTGCAACAGAATATCTCAAGGCATTTCCACCAAATTCCTATAGCTTATTTGATCTAGGCGAACACTTTGCGGATTACCTCCAACAAACTTGCCCCGATCTCAGTTCGCTCGATGAAGCGGATCAGATGATTTATTTACTACCTATAGAAATCGCAAGAGCAGAACGCATGCGGGTATCAGCTTTACGTGCCAAAGGCACAGAGGGATTGACGCTGCTTGAACCTGATTATCATCATCTTCCACAATTAAAAAGAATCTCTCTGACATCGCCTGATGTCTGTAGCGTGATGACAGCGCAAGCAAGCTTGCTTCACTGGTTCAATCAAAATAGCATTGAACAAAACAGCGAGGACTGTCGTCGCATTTACCTTGCGATAAGCCGCTGCAATTATCGTGTTACCACCGATCCGATTGAGCAATGGCAGTATGATTTTTTGCAAGTCCTGAAAGAAGCCCATCCATCATCGATTTTCCTCGAAGACCTGATCGCACAGTTAGCAAACAGATGTCGATACGATGTCGATATGATTTATGCGCGTCTGGCACTTTGGCTACCAGTAGCAATCAGTCGTGCTTATATCCTTGTCGAGTTGAATAACTGCGAACATACTGATTAGATTTTTTCTATTCGGCAGAAAAAGTAAGGATGAAAATGCCTATAGTTCGGTGCTATCATGCACGCAAGTTCTTTTGTCATCGTGTCCTTATGCAACCTTCTGATCCTCGTTCTGATCCTCGCTTTGTTTCATCAAGTCGACCACTCAATCGCCGGACGACACGCGTGCCATCAAATGTAAAACAAGATCTCAACCCTGCGGTGAAACGTCAACTTGCAGCGATCAAAGCAAAGCACGCACTTGGCTTGCCACTGTTTGATCAAATTCAGATACGGACTGCTCCGACCAGTGCAAGGCAATATAATTTCAAACAAATTTTCCAGCTTTTAATACTGACCAGTTCCGCATTCGGAATTTTGTTGGCAGCAATTCAGCGATCTACTTTCCTCGCTGGTGTAAGTGGTTTGGTGTTACTGGTGTTTGGTGTCTGGTATGGGATTTCGCGACACAAGGGATCGCAGCACCTATCTGTGCAGACAGATACTTCACATCTATTTGCATTCCAAAGCTTGAGCGCATTTGATCGCGCAATCGCTGCGTTCTACGAAGAGCAGCATGAGCCAACAAACTTAAAAAATGATCTTCCGCTTCAAGCGAAATTTGATGAGTTGAAAACGCTCTTGCAGGCGATCAAAGCTCAATTTGTGCGTATCCATCAACTTGTTACCAACGCGAACGATATCGGTGAACTCAGCTTTGATGATCGCTTTTATTTGAACGAATGTTTGCAACGATATCTTCCAGATAGCCTTGAAAGCTATTTGCGCGTGCCAGCGCAGGCGCGTTCGACACACACTGTACAAAATGAACAAACGGCATTGGATTTACTACTTAATCAATTACAGCTCTTACATACAGAAATCGATCAAAGAGAACAGCTGCTAACAAAAAACGCTGCTGAGCAATTAGTGCGTCAGCAGCGTTTTTTAGAAATGAAAAGTCGACAATGAAAAGTCAACTTAGTCGTTCATTACTGGCTCAGTCAATTAAGAAGCTTGTACTTCGTTCGTCGTCACATCAGCACGCGCCATCAAATCCGCTTCATGTGCATCACGAATCGTTTTTGCCAACGTAAAAGTGGTACTAATCAAAAATAGCCAGCTCACAAGCATGTAGTTTTTTTCCGCTGCTGGTATATTCATACGCCAGAGTCCCCAGGCAGTCAATAAAATCGCTGCGGCAAAAGCGACCCACACCGTCATCACCCATGATGCTGTATCAACTTGTCCATCGCGATTATCGCGTATCATTTTGGCGACGGCAAAGCATGCAAATAGGCTAAAAAACAAACCCAGTGCGACGAAAGCGCGGTCTAGTTCTTGGCCTGGCAATTGAATTGTGCCCGTCGCACACGCGACAACGGCGATACCGAATGAAAGCCAAACCTGCAAGCGCCAAGCATTACTGTCACGATGCATGATGTATTGTGTTGCCATAGTTATTTCCCCTTTTTCGAGCGTATTGCGTTTGAGTTAGAAACAAGGAACTAAGTTTAACTTAACTTAATTTAATTTAACTTAATTCAATTCAGATTTAGGACCTACGCAAAATTGCGCTGGCTAGGCGGGAAGCCGAAGACAGTACGGTTGCTTGGCCTGCCCCTGCGAAGGCAGGGGGCGAGGCGAACCAACAACGCCGGCGTCTGTTTTGCGTAAGTCCTAAGATTATTACGAATCCCAAGCTTCTTACATTATTGCACTACAAAGCAACCGGACCAGATAATTCTACCCGCGTTGCTTCGCGTACTTGCTGTTGACGATGCTTATCGAGATAGTGCTCTGCCTTTTGCAATTGCTGTTGTAGGACATGATTATTTTGTCCCATCACTTCAATCGCCTTAGAACGGAAAGTGTCCATGGCATCCATGGCTTTAAAAGTTTGCTCAAACATCTCTTTCAATTTATCAATTCCCAACATAGGATTTTGCGCAAACTGCCCTACCTTATCGGTATGTTGATTTAATTGACGCCCCGTTTCGGCGATCAGATTTTCTATCGTGCTGTTAATGCCACTCAGCGCATCCATCACTTTGATTTGATTTCCTGTCGCTCTGGCAAGCGTTTGTGCAACGGCTAGCGCACTCATGCCTGTTGTCGCGACACGACTGCATCCATTCATCATCTCGCGTCCGGTTTTCTTCAATACGTCTAGCGCGAGATAGCCGTTAGTACAGACCGCTTGTTGGGTCAACATATCTTGCAAATTTTGACGCGCATAAAACAGCACTTCTTGCTCCAAAGCTTGTGCACGTGCTGCATCTGTCATTCTTAAGGACTGCACACGTTCCTGCAAACGACGATCCAATGTCTCTGCAAAATGCATGGCGCTATTGAGCTTTTGCATTGCCTCCCATAGCTTCAAACGAGTCGCCTCGATATCGAGTACATCACGTTGCATATCGTCACGTGCTGCATATAATTGCTGCATACTTTTTTGCAATTGCCCTGCTGCACCTTGATATTTACGGAAATAGCTTTGCAATTTATTCCCATATGGGATCAGTCCCAATAATTTCTTTGGTTGAAACAAGTCGCCTTCTTTACCAGGATTAAGCTGATCCAAATGCGTACGCATTTCTTGAATCGCTTGGTAAGCAGAACTATCTTCCATTCCCATAAAATTCGCTTGCATCAATCTCCCCTGCATCAGAGCCGAAGCAATGGAAATCTCTTCACGTCCTAAAGCGAACGCGCTATCAAGCCGCGTTTTAAATTCAGCGCTTTGCACATCTTCAGTTAACAAAGCTTGCATAAACCGCTCTACTTGTTCTTCGACCGCTGTTTTGAGCTCGTCTGTTAATGGCGCTGCTGTTTTTGCGACTTGTTCACTCACAGGCGTAATCAGTTCTGGTGCTTGTAAAACAAATGGGTTGCTGGTATCACTAGCAATTTGCTGGTTCATCTTTACCCTTTCGGTGAGATTTAAAACAATGGCAATTTAAATTGAATATACTGGAATAGCAATCAAATATTTTCTGGTCAGATTCGAGTATTTGATCTTAAGAATTTGACTAAGCGAGAGTTTGAAATCCTTTTTCACTTATTGCCACATTGCGATTAATAGTTTCATGCCTTCGTAAAAAAGGTGTCTCAATACGATACTAGTCGCGGAAATTTATCCGCAGTCCAGGGCATGTGGAGGACGTTTGCTTGTAAAATGGAAAAGTACGCTTATGCGAATCTACTCCCTATCTGGCTATGCGCCCTGCAAATAAACTCAAACTCAGTATCGCGATTCTGTTCTTACTCTGTCTATTTACTTATTTAGACCGACCATTTCCCACATCACGCACGGTCTATGACAGCGTGCCAATGCCAACCACAAGTGAAGGCAATCTTCAAGCAAGTTTTGAATTTCTGTCAGCGGACAAAAAGAATGCGCAATCTTGGTCATTGCCTAACTATATAGCGTCGGTCACCGCAGAACATCCGCAAAAAACGGGTGCTTATATTTTAGAAAATGGATTTGAAGCCCTGCTTGCTCGCGCCTGGCTTGCCGATCATGCGACGACCAGTATCGAGGTGCAATACTTCATCTGGAGTAATGACAATATCGGCACACTCGCCTCTGAGGCTTTAATCCGTGCCGCCAATCGTGGGGTGAAAGTACGGGTGATTGTCGACGATTTATTAATCGAGGCAGAAGATAAAACCTTGCTGGCATTAGCCAAACACCCAAATGTGGAAATCCGTATCTACAATCCTAAACATCAGGTCGGCACAAATATTGGCAAGCGCTTATGGAATATCATCGCGGATTTTAAATCGGCAAATCAACGCATGCACGATAAGACCTTTGTCGTCGATGGTGTGGTCGCGATTACCGGCGGTCGAAATATGGCGAGTGAATACTTTAACTTTCACCATGAAGCGAATTTTCGCGACAGAGATGTGCTGATACTTGGCAATGCCGTGACAAAAGTCAGCGGCAACTTCAATAACTTCTGGCAACACCCCTTGAGTGTTCCTGTTGAAACCATCTTTGCCGAACATCGTTTCATGCGGGCATCGACAGAAATCAGCAATCAAGAAGTTGCAGGAATCTATGAGCAATTACATGCCTATGCAAATCTCGACAGCAATTTTGAGCCCGCCCTCAAGCAAGCGATACGTAGTATTCCTGAATCTTTCGAGCGCTTGTCAAAAGAGATCGTCTGGACTGATGTGGAGTTCATTCACGATATTCCAGGAAAAAATCGCCTTACGGATTTACAAGGCGGTGGTGACAGTACCCGCGCTTTAGCGACGCTGGTCAATCAGGCACAACAAGAAATATTGATACAGTCTCCCTATCTGGTGTTATCCGACAGAGCCATCGCGATGATCAAGAGCAGTTTGCAACGTGGCGTCAAGATCACCATCAATACCAATTCTTTAGCCTCTACGGATAATTTACAGGCATTCAGCGGCTATCGTAATCAACGCAAAGAATTATTAAAAATGGGCGTGAGAATATTTGAATTTCGGCCAGATGCAGAAAGTCGTGGCAAGCTACTCAATTCCCCAGTCATCGACAAATACAAGCCCGCTGTGTTTAGCTTGCATGCCAAATCCATGGTAATCGACAACAAAATCGCCTACATAGGCACATTTAATTTTGATCCACGATCAGAAAACTTGAACACCGAAGTCGGTGTGATCATTCGCAATCAAGAATTATCCAAACAACTTGCACAGGCAATTGAACAAGATCTCAAGCCCGGCAATAGTTGGAACGCGCAAGTTGATAATCCCGACCAATATGTGTCAACTTCCAAACGATTTCAGGTTTGGCTGATGCAATTATTACCACTACGCCCCATCCTGTAACTGACATGTAAAAATAAGATTTACACGTAAAAAATAACTCGAAAAATGCACCGAAAAATCAGGCGCTACGGACAAGCAAAAAAATTATTGCTATTCATAAAAGACTTGCACATTTTTTAGTCCGTTTTAATCGAAGAATCTTGCCTCAAGGATATAGAAGGCATAAATCGTGCTAGCATAAGATGCAAACTTCACGAAGGTGGCATCATGACAGATCGCATCGAGCAAGATGAGGAGCAGCACAAGGCAGTCGATGATCGCTATCGCTTGTTAGTCGATGGCATCGCAGATTATGCGATCATCATGCTCGATCCAGCTGGTCATATCCAAAGTTGGAATGCTGGTGCAAGACAGATTTTGGGCTATTCTCAGGAGCAAGTTTTAGCGCAGCCCATGTTATCGCTGTATTCCGAAGAGATATTGAACAATCACTTTTCGCCTTCACTATTAAACCATGTCGCCCAGCATGGGCATTACGAGGTTGACACTTGGTTACGCAGACAAGATGGTTCTGAGTTCTGGGCGAATGTGTTGATCACCGCTTTATTTCAAACCGATGGAACATTAATTGGCTATAGCCAAATCATCAAAGATTTGAGTGAACGACGCCGCATAGATGAGCGCTTTCGACGCGTAGTTGAATCGGCGCCGAATGCGATGGTAATGGTCAATCATCATGGCTGTATTGAAATGGTGAATACGCAGGCCGAACGGCTCTTCAACTATAGTCGTGCAGAGATGTTGGGACAAAAAATAGAGATCCTGGTACCAGAACGTTTTCGCCACGGACATCCAGTAAAACGCGATATGTTTTTGCATGCACCGCAATCACGACCAATGGGAGCTGGGCGAGATTTGTTTGGCAGACGCAAAGACGGCAGTGAATTCCCTATCGAGATTGGCCTCAATCCAATTGAAACGGATGAAGGTATGATGGTTCTATCTTCCATCGTCGATATCTCCGAACGCAAACGCCTGGAAGAACGCTTTCGTCGTGTGGTCGAATCTGCACCAAATGCAATGGTCATGGTGAATTCGCAAGGCAGGATAGAAATGGTCAATACCCAAGCCGAGCTGCTATTCCATTACACCCGTGCAGAATTACTTGGTCAGTTAATCGAAATTTTGGTACCTGAACGGTTTAGACATGAACACCCAGGCAAGCGCCACCAATTTTTCGGCGACTTGCAGTCACGTCCTATGGGTGCTGGTCGCGATTTATTCGGTCGTCGCAAAGATGGTAGCGAGTTCCCTATCGAAATCGGTCTCAATCCTATCGAGACCGAAGATGGCATGATGGTGTTATCGTCTATCGTTGACATTTCAGATCGCAAACAAAAAGAGTTACGAATTCAAGAAGCGCTCACTGAGAAAGACGTCTTACTTGGTGAAATTCATCACAGAGTCAAAAACAATTTGCAAGTGGTGCATAGCTTACTCAGTCTGCAATCCTCACTGATCAATGACGAAGCGGTCAGAAATATGTTGATGGATAGCCAGAACCGGATTCAATCGATGGCACTGATCCATCAAACACTGTATCAATCCAATAATTTTGCCCGCGTTGATTTCGCTGACTTCTTAGAAGCGCTGATTCCGACGCTGGTGAATTCCTATTCAGTATCAGGAAAAAATATCACGTTGGCGGTGAATGTCGATGAAGTTTATCTGCCAATCAACTCGGCAATTCCTTGTGGCTTACTGATCAATGAATTAATTACGAATGCACTCAAGCATGCGTTTACAGAGCGTAACGAAGGCAAAATCAGCGTTTCTTTGTCGGCCAACGACAACAAAGAAATTCAATTGCGTATTAGCGATGATGGCAACGGTATCCCAGACCATTTAAATTTAGATGAAGTCGAGACTTTGGGCTTGCGACTGGTCAACCTGCTCTCGCAACAATTAAACGGTGTATTGCGCATACAACGCCAGCATCCGACAGAGTTTGTATTAAGCTTTCCGCTGACAGAGCACTAGACCAACACTCAGCAGACACTAAGTGAGGACATCACCATGCTAACACGTGTACTAATCGTCGAAGACGAGAGCATCGTAGCACTTGATCTGCAACGACGCCTGATTCGCCTTGGCTATGATGTGCCGCGTGTCGCCGCCAGTTGCGAACAGACTATCAAAGCGATACAAGAAACCTTGCCGCATATCGTGCTGATGGACATCAATATTTCTGGCGACATCGATGGCATCGACACCGCAGCCAAAATTGATTTACCCGTTATTTTTCTGACCGCCTATTCCGAGGAAAGCACCTTACAACGAGCTAAAGCCAGCAAGCCTTACGGCTATTTGGTCAAACCATTTTCAGAGCGGGAATTACATGCCACGATACAGATGGCACTGGAACGACATCAAGTCGAAACCCGTTTAAAGATGAGCGAAAATCTGCTGGCGGTCGCTTACGCAAAAATGGAAAGCGCCAAGCGTGATTTAGAAGTACATGCAGCAGAACTGTACAAGGAAAAACAACGTCTGGAAGTCACACTCAATTCTATCGGTGATGGTGTCATCACCACAGACCATTCCGGCAATGTCACTTACCTTAATCCAGTCGCTGAAAGAAAAACTGGCTGGTCATGTATTGAAGCAATGGGAGTTCCCGTCGCAAAAGTCTTAACGCTCATAGACGAAGAAACGCAGGAATCGACCATTTCTCCGATAGAGGCGACGCTGAGAACTGGTCAAGTGACGGGCATGGCGCATAAGAGTGTTCTGGTCAATCGCAATGGCACGAAGTTTTCGATTGAAGACTCAACCGCACCAATGTTAGACCGCAATGAGCAAATTATTGGCGCAGTAGTCGTATTTCATGATGTTAGCGAAACTAAACGTCTGGCAGATGAAATGACCTATCAAGCCACGCATGATGAACTCACTGATTTAGTCAATCGCCGCGAATTTGAAAAGCGCTTACAGAAAGCGGTTCAAGGCAGCATCCTGCATCAACAACAACATGCGCTCGCCTATCTTGATCTCGACCAATTTAAGATCGTCAACGACACCTGTGGTCATAATGCGGGTGATGAATTACTACGTCAAATTACGGGGCTCTTACGCTTGGCATTACGCGCAAACGACACCTTGGCGCGCCTTGGCGGTGACGAATTTGGCGTGCTACTGGAAACTTGTCCACCGTATGTTGCCTTACAAATTTCGGAAAAATTACGCAATATCATCGGCGACTTCCATTTCAGTTGGGACGGTAAAACTTTTCCTATTAGTGTCAGTATCGGACTGGTCAGTTTTGGTGGACAAGAAGCCGAACGTCAGGGCGTTAATGAAATCTTGCGTTTTGCGGATTCCGCTTGCTACACCGCTAAAGATCTTGGTCGCAATCGCATTCATATCTATCAACCCGAAGATAATGCCATCACCAAACGGCATGGCGAGTTAGATTGGTATACCAAGATTTGCAGCGCTTTAGCAGAAAATCGCATGGTATTGTACGCACAGAAAATAGTGTCATTAAATCCATCGGCGGATGAGCAAGTGCAGGCACATGTAGAAATACTGCTGCGACTAATTAATGCCGAGGGTAAGGTGATTCCACCTATGGCATTTATTCCCGCGGCAGAACGCTATGGTTTAATGCCCGAAATTGATCGCTGGGTGATACGACATGCATTTGCCCATATCGCCCAATTAGAAACACCTGAGAACGCCTTGTTCTCTATCAACCTCTCGGGCGGCAGTTTGAATGATGAGAAAACTTTAAATTACATCTACGAGCAACTTGCGATCAGTGGTGCTAGGCCTGAAAGTATCTGTTTTGAAATCACCGAAACCGCAGCGATCGCCAACCTGCTAAACGCCCGTGCGTTTATCCTCAGCTTAAAAGAAAAAGGCTGCTACTTCGCCTTAGATGATTTTGGTAGCGGCATGTCCTCATTCGCTTATCTCAAACATTTACCGGTTGATTTCTTAAAAATTGACGGTTGCTTTGTCAAAGATATTATTAGCGATACTGTTGACGCCGCGATGGTCGATGCCATCAATAAAATCGGTCACGTGATGGGACTAAAAACCATAGCCGAGTTTGCTGAAAATCAGGAAATCATCGATCAACTGCGAGTGATGGGAATTGATTACGCACAGGGCTATGGCGTTGCTTATCCTGAACCTTTGGTTTGATAAGCATCCAAAGTTAGCAAAGGATTGCGTGCATTTTTTGCGGATTATCGGTCAAATCTTTATCACTAATGGTATACACCGGTGCGAAGCCACCACCCGGCGTGCGAAAGTTAGTCGTCTGCCCCTGATACAAGCGTGCTGCGGTCCACTGCACTTGCCCGTTATAAGTGTATTGGCGAATATCAAATTTCATTTGCGCTGGCAATTCGGGCGATCCTGAAATCCGTTCGCCTGGCGTAATAATGCTTTGCGCGATGTAATCACCAGCCAGAATTTCTTCCCAGACGCGCTTAGTTAATTTATCACCGCGATAAGTTGCGCGACCACCATAACCCGCATTCGGCTTAAAGAATAAATGTCGGCGCTTAGCCCACAATCGTTCGGCTTGATCAGGCTTTACAATTTCAGTACCAGGAATATTCGCTAACAAACACGCTTGCACTTCTGTACTCACACCCAATGCTTGCAATTGCTGTGGATCGGTCCAGATCACCAAATTACGTTTATCGGCAAATAATGCATGCGCTTGTGGATTTGGCGTTAATACGATGGCATCAGCGAGATAAGCTTGTCTTAATGCGTTCGTGTTGGAATGTTCTAAATAGAAATCTGTCAGTCGGTTATACACTAAATCAATCTTGCAATGGCCATGCCATAAACCACCATCGCGCCAACTCAAATCTTCTGGTGCAGTAATCACTGCATGGATACCAAATCGTGAAAATAGCTGCTGAAAAAGTAAAAATTCAGGATACAAATATTGCTCTGTTGGTGCATCATCGACGATCGCAATGGTGCTCAGTTCAGGTGACAATTTGGTGGCGTGCTCACTTTGCCCCAGCGCCCACTCTTGGCGAAACATCTTGATAATGTCTTGCTCAAATGCCTGCACGGTTGAATGGTCATGCACAATATCGTCCATTACCGCACAACAAGCCCGCTGAGACCGCGCTAGCACCGCGTTTAGCATGGCACCACCAGCATTCGTATTCACCTCAATCAAGCCGATTTTTTCATCATGCACATGAAAATCGTAACCAAAGAAAACCCCTTTCACCGCCTGATTTTCATGCTGTGCAATTGCTGGCGCATCGCGCAAAATCTTTTCGCGAAATGCCGGCATCGCCACCACAGTTTCTATCGCCTGAATTACCGCTGCCATGGCGCGTTGCTGGCTTGCCGAAACAAACACCGGCTGAGCGGAAAATACATGCGGACAACGTTGCTCAATTAAATCAAAAATCTCAGGCGCAGCAAGCTCAACTTTGAGCGCTTGCTTTAATGCGCCATCAGGTAAGCTCAAACAAAAACATTGGCTATTGAGTTTTTGTATGGTTTTCGCCGCATCTTCATTCGTACCACACACATGACACACTTCCGACGCTAGCTTATCTGTTGAATTCATTTTGATTTAATTTATGTTGATAGGGAATGCTGGTGTGCCAGCTTCACATAATGCATGAGATGTTTGCTTTCGATATCAGCGATAGTCACCAATTTAATGTGTCGACGAAACTTTCCCTTACCTTCTAACACGCCAAATTGATCAGGCAAATTCGCCCCTTCGCCAAATTCCAAAGATACGTGATTCGCATACACAAAGATGCCACAAAACGCTTCTTCTTCAGCGAATAAAATTCCACCATACTTCACTTCTTCTTTGATGACGACATCATTAGACTTATTCACGTTAAGGATTTTTTTACGTATTGTCTGTACCAATTCATAGTGTGCAGAATTAGTCAGGCTCAAATCTTGCAAAAACAATGTGACACGGTTTTCAGCTTCGTTTGTATTCTTGCTCATGATAACTCACTCCATACTTGACTTAATCCTATCGCATGCACCGCTGCCAGCAACAAGCAAATCGCTGAGCTGATCCACCAAAACATATCACTGTTTCCGACGAAGAATGGTTTTAACCAAGGAAATGCTAAGCCACGCGCAATAAACACAATAATCAAGCCAAGCAGAACCACCCGCCGTAGAGGTAAGGGCATGATTACCCCCGCCGCTGACAAGGCATACGCAGAACACATCAATAATGCGACGCCGACAATTGCAGCCATCATTAATGGTTGCGTATGTCCACGATTCAGCATTGCGATTACAGCATCGCCTGCACCTAACAGACGAAATAAAGGCGCTCCCCAGATGATGCACGCAAAGTGCAAAAGTGCCGCAAAAAAAGTGCCGGCGGCGGCGAATAGCAAATAGATATTTATGGAGTTAGTCATTAGTTCGTTCTCTCGAAATCAATCTCCGCACAGATTGCACTACAAAAACCTATCGTCAATTCTAAATCTCAAGTCATGATGGATTAACATTTTTGCTTAAGGTGATAAGTTCTCGAATGCAGACGTCTTGATCAATCCAACGCGTTTCGCGTGGTATTTTTTCGATACAAGCAGTCACTTTTTTTACATCCAATAAGCGATTTTTCATTTGAGTCACTTGGCAGTCAAGCGCCCAAGTAGTGGGCCACGTGCCGCCAGCACCCGTTAAGGCTCCGACCAACTCACATTCATCCTCTATGTATTTTTTCCAACCGCGTTGTTGCAACTCTATGCCAGAAAGGATACGCGATTCAATATAAGGCCTGCCATTACTGCCTTGCGTGTTAGATAGTAAGCGTAATAATTTTTCAAACTGTAACTGCAAAGCAGGCGTAAGTTGATCTAATTCTTCGCTTAGTACATATGCTGTATGCATGGCGCTACCTTCAGGCCAGCACGCTTTGCCTTGGCAATTTTCCTTTTCTTGGAGTCGTTTCATTTCATTGGCAATCCATGTCGAAAGCATCTTCTCCTGCGACCGGAATCGCTCAAGTATGCACTTCTCAGACTTGCATTCGACTAGTTTCTTCCGCCAGTCTTTTTGTTGACCGAACAAAACTTGCGGATCGCGAGTTTGCACTTCAACCTTTTGATAGAGATCACGCAACTTACTTTCAGCAGCCATAATTTCAGGACTGGCACACATCATTTTTTTCAAATCTGATTGGATGACGGCACAATTAAGGCTGACAAAACCATTTGTATTAGAGACACTTTTAGAGGCACCTGGCGATTTGGGCGCTAGGGATTGCAACGCCAAATTCGTATGCTCTTGCGCGCCAATATTCGATGCGAAAGCTAGGCTGATGATGAGCAGATATTGCACTAAGCGTAGTGATTTCATTTGCTATGATGGGTCAGAGTAAATTGCTTGTATTAGCGACGTTCAGTTAGATTATCTCCAGCTAATTCGATTTGCCGGTTTATATTTCGCGACAAAGGCCGAATTTTGAAAATTTACTTTTTCTCGTCTCGCAACTTTGCCATCGCTTGTACCATTTCTTTTTGCATCACCGGCATAATCTCTGCCATATACACGCCAAATTTCTTCATCGCACTTGCACCTTCTTTTGATTCGTAGAAAGTTGCGATGGCGTTTAACTCTTCGGCAGTGAATACCTTGACCATTTTTTCTTTTGACACCGCCTCGAGAAATTCCACACGTACGATACTTCGCATATCTTTCAAGAATTTCTCTCGTTGATCCGCTGGCATCTGCTGGGCGACCGATGCAAAAGCATCGTCTAGCATGGTCGCCATAGGCACGCTTTTCAAATAACGGTCAGCGGCTTTCGCGCGTAATTCAGGACTGTCTTGCGCCATCGTCACAGAAGAAAAAGTAGTACAGACGGCAAACAAACCAATAACTAGGTAGCTTAATTTCATTTTGCGATGTCCAATTAATTTAAAACAGATATTTTACAGAATTACTATCAAATTAAAAAATTATTAATATTAGTAAAAATCATTATCCCAATTGAGATTGCTTAAATGCCCGCAACCACCCGCCGGTCAAAACAAAACGCGGAAAATTAATCCACTGTTCCAATAGGAGACGCGTGATCGCATTCAGTTTTCCGGAAAATGGAATCGATGGTAAAGACTCGATCGCGTGACCACGTCCTTGCAATGCCAAGGACAAAGCCATCAAGGCAAGAGAAAAGAATAGACCAATCGACGTCCACTGCACGAAACTAAGCACGACACCCACATTACCCAGTAAAAATAGCGGCACGGCGACGATGTGGATTAAGAGATTTTTGCGTGAGCGATGATATAAATGATAGCCGTCCCACTGCCAACGGACGAGTTCAACTAAGCGCATATGCTTTTTCCTCAATTTAAATCATGTTAGTGTCAACAAAGACTCACCATAATACTTGAGAGAAAGAACACAAACAATGCAAGCGTTTATGCAGAAATTGGTGCACTGATAGTGCAAAGAAATTTCTTCGTAATGGAAAATCTGGGTTCAACTCACCGTCTCACCAGCAATCAAAACTGGTTGCCATAAGACCTGTAACTCCGACGGAGGCGTACCATTCTGTAGCGCCAACAGCATCTCTACCATTTTCTTACCAGCAAGATCAGGATTAGGCTGCTCTATCGTGGTGACATTGTAGCCAGCCAAAGAATCTTCCATCTTACCCCACACGATGATGGACATTTGCTTGCCAATTGCGATACCTGCATCTAACAGAGCACGCATCGCGCCGACGCCTGCCATGTGGTTATCGACGATCACTGCACTTGGCGGCGCGGAGCTCGCCAATAACTGTTGCATGGCAGCGTAACCACCACGTCGATCATTCGAATTATCTTTGAGATAATCGGGATTTGGCTGTAAGCCAGCATCGCGCATCACAGATTGAAAACTATCAAAACGCTGACGTGCAAAATTCATCTCTAACGGCGCACTCATTAAAGCAATACGCTGATGTCCGTAGGCGAGTAAATGTTCAACGGCAACTCGCATGCCGCTTTCATTATCGTAATCGAACCAGGCATGTGGTTCATTAACGCGGGTACGACCATGTGCAACAAAAGGCAAACCATGTTTGGCCAGATAGGCGACGCGTTCGTCATACAATTTGGTGCGACCAACAATCAAACCATCGACGCGACGCTCTTTCACCATATGTTTATAAGCGCGTAACTCATTTTCCGGTGACACAGGCGCCATGATTAAATCCATTTGGCGACCTTCCAATGCTTCCACCATGCCACCGACAATTTGCATGAACATAGGATCAGCCAAATCGTTGGCGATCAGCGCATGAATGATACCGATCACATTGGTACGCCCAGATGCCAAGCTACGCGCCATTGGATTGGGACGATAGCCAAATTGCTCAGCGGCTTCTAAAACACGTTGACGAGTTCGTGCGCTCACTTCTGGATAGCCGTTTAAAGCACGGCTAACGGTCGTTTCTGAGATGCCAAGATTTTGTGCCAGACTTTTGAGATTCATGGTGCCAATTCAGTATTGATGACTACAGGCGACTTGCAAAAAAACGAAGTGTAATAGGATGCAGCATACAGGACAAGAGCTTTTTCCCTCGCCTTTGCAGATCATCAACTTCACCAAATCAGAGCATCTTAATCACCAATTCACACGAATTAAATTCGCTGATTTTGCACTTCCGCGGACTTGTGCTGTGAGCAGCTTACGACTAGAGTCCCAGTCAAATTTCACTGTTTTTCCATCCAAAGTCACTTGCTGCGGTACCTGTTCCACATTATGCACATACAAAGCGATCTGCTTGTTTAAGGCTTTCATCTTGCGTCCATTCTGCTGACGAAGTTGAATTTGTAGTGAAGATTGACCGTTTGCTTGTGCTTGAAACTTGCTAGAAAAATGATGAATACGGAAGCGTTCTTGTTGATATGCTTGCGCTGTCAGACCATCATCCTCGTACATGGTTCCCTGACTCTGCTCAGTTGCGGCGTCGTGATAGTAATGCAGTGCTAAATCTTTCTCGTTATAAAACTGTGTGCTTTGCATAGGCATAGCCATAGGAATAAATGCCCCAGCGCGTACAAATACGGGAATATGCTCTTCACGCACTTTCACGGTATGCGTCTTACCACCGGCATAAACCTGTCCAGTGTAAAAATCTATCCACGTGCCAGAAGGGAATACCACCTCAGCCTGTTGTTGCCCCGCTTGCATAATCGGTTGCACTAAGAAATCATTGCCCCACAAATAGGATGTCGAATGCGCGCGCAGTTTTGCATTCTCCGGCTCAGCAAAAAACAGCGGGCGCATCAAAGGCAAACCCTGCTGCTGATTTTCAAATGCCAGCGTGTAATTGTAAGGCAGCAAGCGGTAACGTAATTCGATAGCAGCCTTGGCTAACTGTTTGGCCTTTGCAGCACGGAAGATAGGTTCAGATGCGACCTCTTCTTGTGCATGTGGGCGGAAGATAGGTTGAAACACACCGTACTGCAACCAACGTGCATACAGTTCGTCATCCAGATTTGCACCGGCAAATCCACCTAAATCCGAATGCATATACGCTAAACCTTGCATCCCCATTTGCAGTGCAATCTCAGGCTGCGAGCGAAGACCACCCCAAGTGCGATTCACATCGCCAGACCAGGGAATCAAACCAAAGCGTTGCGAGCCAGAATAACCTGCACGCATCAAAATGAATGGCCGTTGTGTTGGGAAATCTTTCTGATAGCCTTGTGCGACGAGCTTCGCCCATTCATGTCCATAGATATTGTGCACTTGATCTGCACCTAGTTGACCATTCGCATGACGGAGCTCACTAGGATGCACTTCTGGTTCGCCAAGATCGCCCCACACGCCAGCAACACCTTGCTGCGCCAAGTCTTTATAGATATTCCAAAACCAGTCACGAGCCTTCGGTTGGAACAGATCAATCAATCCCGTATTACCAAAATAGAAGTCATAGGTGAATGGCTTACCAGCCTGATCGGTTGCCAGAATGTTTTCCTGTACTGCTTCTTGCCAACGATTCGAGGTCGTCAATATAAAAGGCTCAGTGATGAGTACGGTCTTCACACCTTGCTGATTAAAATCCGCGATCATGCCTTTCGGATTCTTAAAATTATCTTGATCAAAGGCGAGATTGCCCATCGTGCCTTTGACTTCTTTACCAAACCAATACAGATCAAAAATAATCGCATCGACAGGAATTTGTTCTGCACGATATTTTGCGATCACCTGACCTGCCTCAGCCTCTGAATGATAACCAAAGCGGCTGGCGAAATTACCAAACGCCCAGCGCGGTGGCAGCGGCTGGCGCCCTGTTAGCTGGGTGTAATTGGCGACCACACTCGCCCAAGACTTGCCAGCGATAATTTGATAAGTCTTACGCCCACCTATGGTTTCGTAACTGAGTGAATTATCCTTGGTGCTGTCAAGATCGAGCGTGCCGATTGCGGCATTATCAAAATGGATGCCATACATCTTGGATGAATACACCAGTGGAATCGCAAAGTTCATTTGACTCGATTGTTCTTCGTAGCCGTAATGCGCCTTATTGTAGAGCGGCAAGCGATGACCACGACGATTCATTCCTAGTGCACGCGCACCTGCGCCGTACAGAGCTTCCTGCGCATCTAAATTAAAGCTGATGCGCTCTTTATTTTTCTCGACAGTATCAATTTTCTCGTAACCGAGTTTTTCAGAGGTCAGCAACTTACCCTGATAAAAATAGCTGATTTGAAACGGTGCTTTTTGTATGCGCACCGAGATCCCGGAACTCACATAATCGATCTGTTGTGCAGTCTCCTGAAACTGCATTTTGACTTTTTGCGGCTTCCCCACCACCGCATGCGATTGCTGATCAAATGGCGTAAGCACTTCACCTTTAGGAATAAAGCGCGTTTCAAAAACTTCCGTTGAGTACGGTGTAATCTGATATTGCCCATCATTGGTCGTGATGCTTATATGCGATGGGCTATGCTTTACTTGCAATACCTGACGTTGCGGATTTTGCGCGTAAGCAGATACGCTGAAAGTGAGCGTCAAAGCCGCGCTAATTAAATTGGCAGATCGAGAATAGCGAGGAAATTGTTTCATGGTTTACCCAAAAGAATAATCGCGTGTTTACCTGGAAGTTCGACTTTGCCGGATTGAACAATCACGCTTTGACCAGAGTAATAATCCTTTACACGCTCACCATCCTGAAATACTGGCGCAACAGTAATCGTATGCGTTTTTGCCAAAGGTAAATCAAGCGCAACGACGACATGATCACGCACACCATCTTTTTGATAGCTGCGTTTGAAGATGTAAGGAGAGACTGAAAGTTGTTGATGTACACCCATGCCGACAGATACATGTGCGGCACGGAATTGGCCTAGCTTTTGCCAATGTGTGAGCAAATCGCGATAAGTTGGCGAGTCTTTATATGTGTGCGGTACTTGCTTGGTTTGTAAAGCGAGTGGTCTATCTTTTTGCAATACAGACCAGTCCATCATAGCTCGCAACTTGGCATCACCTTGCGCTTCGGCGATATTTAACAAACGCGCGATTTCATCACCATAATAAATCTGTACTGAGCCAGGTGTTAACATCAACTTAGTCGCCGATTCAAATGGGCGCTGGCGTGCTGGATCAAACGGGCTACCATCATCATGCGAACTGATGTAATTCAATACCGAATAGCCTTTGAGATCGTTCTGCAAGTAATTGGCATAGCGGCTGAACAAAGTTTCGTATTCTAAGTGTGCATCCGATCTAAAGCTGAAATTAATCATGCTATCAAAACCGTTCGCATAATAATTGACGCGGCTACCGCCATCCATTCTGAATTGCAAACCATCACTGATAGGATAGTTGTAAGCTTCTGCGGTCATAAAGAAGGGATCATCACTGAGCTTCTTCTTCGGATTGGCTTTTTTCCATTCTTCAAAAGCCGCACTCGCTTCTTGCTTCAATTCTTTCCAAACCGATGCTTCCACATGCTTAACCGTATCAACACGAAAACCATCAATGCCATATTTGCGTATCCAATCAGTATGCCATTTCATCAAATAGTAACGAGGTGCGCGTGGGAAACCCGTGCGCGCAAAATACACATCCAACTCTTTTACCTCGCGTTCATAGCGCCCTTCTTGCTTCCACTTTTGCGCTAATTGCGGTGGTAGATCGACTGGCTTATCGCTCTCGGTCAAGATGTCGGGCAGATTTTTTACCAAAGTACATTTGATCGCACCATCAGCCGTTTTGTAATCGCAAGTCGGTTCAGCGCGCACCCAGTCGGCAGGCCAGACAGTATCAGTCGCAGTGACTGGTCCGATGTGATTCATCACCACATCCAACAGAATTCGTATGCCATGCTGATGTGCGACCTCGACTAGTTTTTTAAAATCTTTTTCGCTGCCAAGATTCGCATCAACTTTGGTAAAGTCTTTGGTCCAATACCCATGAAAACCATACGACTTGCCAGTGCCTTCATCGGTTCCCTCATGGATTTGCTCCACCGGTGGCGTAATCCATAGAGCATTCACACCCAAGCGACTAAAGTAGCCGTCCTGAATTTTGGCAATCACCCCTTGCAAATCGCCGCCCATAAAACCACGCAAGGGAGCAGCATCAGCTAGGCGACCATACGCCAGATCATTTTTCTTATCGGCATTATGAAAACGATCCGTCAGTAAGAAATAAACGGTCGCGTTTTCCCATAAAAATGGCTTCTTATTCGCTTTACCAATCTCCGCAGCATTGGTGTTTTGAGTCAAGCCCAAACCCATTAGCGACAAACAGATCAAAGCCGTATTTAAGGTCTTACTTTGCATGGGAAGACTTCCTATCTATCAATCAATTAGTACTGTCGGTAGATTACAAACCAAGATTTGCATTCACAATTTGGCTCACAATTTGGTTCACAATTTGGTTCACAAGATCGTTTGCGAACTATTTTGCAATCACTTTCTCAACATCGTCCTTTACAAACAAAGTCAAGACACCCGCCAATACCATGCAAGCGCCGCCTAACATCAACACCTTGACCGATTGATTGGCAAAGAAGTGCTTCAAAATTGCGCCCAACACCACACCTGCAACAATCTGCGGAATCACCACAAAAAAGTTAAACAAGCCTAAGTAATAACCCATTTTATTCGCAGGCAAAGCACCCGCCAGAATTGCATAGGGCATCGTCAAGATACTTGCCCAAGCAATACCAACACCCACCATAGGCAGTAGTAACATGTGTTTATTGGTAATCGCAAAAATGCTGATTAAACTAAAACCACCTATCACCAAACACATTAAATGAACAAACTTACGACTAGTCATTTTTGCTAACATCGGCAGTATGAATGCCGCAATCGCAGAAACACCACCATACATCGCGAACATAATGCCTACCCAATTACCCGCGTCCTGATAGGCACTTGATTGCGCATCGCTTGATTGAAACACGCCAGACGCAACTGAAGGTGTCGTATAAACCCACATCGCGAACATCGCGACCCAGGTAAAAAACTGAACGAGTGCAAGCTGTATCATGGTCTTAGGCATTTTGAAGAAGCCACCCAAGATTTCTTTCACCGCATGCAGCATGCCCTTGTTCGCGGCACGCTCAGCCAAAAATGCATCCATATCGGAGGGAGCGTCTTCTTTACTTAACAAGACTGTCCATAACACTGCAAGAAAATATACGCTGCCACCAATATAGAAAGAGTAGCGAACAGTATCGGGAATCGCGCCGTTCACTGGAACATTGCTCACACCTAGATAGTCGGTAAAAATGGTTGGCAGCAAAGAGGCGACAACACCGCCACAACCGATGAAAAAAGTTTGCATCGCAAAACCACCTGTTTGCTGACTCGCATCTAACTTATCACCGACGAATGCACGGAACGGTTCCATCGACACATTGATCGATGCATCCATCAGCCACAACACAAACACCGCCATCCAAAGCGCGCTGGAATTAGGCATCAAGAACATCGCAATGGAGGCCAACACAGAACCGATAAAGAAAAATGGACGACGGCGTCCCCAAGTCGGGTGCCAGGTGCGATCACTCAAATAGCCAATTACGGGCTGCACCAACAAACCGGTAATCGGAGCCGCTAACCACAGAATCGACAAACTATCGATATCGGCACCCAGCGTCGAGAAAATACGGCTGGTATTGGTATTTTGCAGCGCAAAGCCAAATTGAATACCGAAAAAGCCGAAGCTCATATGCCAGAGCTGCCAGAACGACAGTTTTGGTTTTGCTAGTTGATGCATAAGTGTCCCCTCAAAAATTCGGTAGTTTATTTATGTTCAGTTATCTATTTTAAAAATCTGTAGCGTGTCAAAACTAGTGCTAAGAACTGCGTCCTATCAGCTCTCGTAAGCGCCTTAATTTTGGCTGCACCACTGGCACGGTTAACATGGTGCTGGCAATCGCCATCAGCAATAAAGCAGTAAACGTGGCATTGGTGATGATGGCTTTATCTAACAAAATATTAGCGAAGATAATCATAATCAAAGCCTTAGTTTGTAATAGCCAACCAATGATGCTGGCCTCGCCTTTTTGCCATTTCAGTACACGCCCTGCGATTTGTATGCCGATCAATTTTCCGCAGATCGAAGCTACCAATAGCGCAAACGCTGCAATAAAAACGCTTGCGCCACCCATGGTCCAATTGGTTTTTAAACCTGTGCTCAAGAAAAACACCGGCATCATCACCAGCAAAACATGGTGGCGTAGCGCATCCATTTTTTCTTGATTAAACCAAACCGCATCCATCACCGCACCCGCTAAAAATGCCCCGACCATAAAATGCAAACCGGCCCAATCTGCGGCAAAAGCGCAGATCGCCAACCAAATCAAGGCGACATACCAACGATCTTGTTCTTGCAAACGCAGCATTATTTTTCTAAATAACCAAGCGGCAAAACTAAATAAAATCAGAAACACGACTTGGCGACCAACTCGCGTCCAATCGAGCAAAATCAGTGCTAACACACCCCAGATCGCAATATCATCCACACTGGCGTAACGCAAAATTCTCTGGCCTAAAGGTTCACGCAGAATATGCATTTTCTCCATCAACAAGATAAGGATAGGCAGCGCAGTTACCGCACATGACATCCCAATTCCCAATACGAACTGCCACGATAAAGCTTTCTCACCTATCCAGCCCGCCATAGGCAGCATCCCTAAGGCGACCAAACTACCGGCGATCAAAGGCACGCCCAACGCCAATCCTGCTGTAATACCGCTTTCGCGCTTATGCTCCCAAGCTTGTTTCAAATCAAGCTCAACGCCCGCGATCATCACAAAGATCATCACCGCCCATAAGGCGATGCCGTTTAAGTGCTGAACTACCACTGGATTAAAAACAAATTGATACACCTCAGGTAAAGCATTACCCAATACGCCAGGCCCAAGCAAAATGCCGGTAATAATTTGTACGACTACCAAAGGGGCGAAGTAGTCGGTTTTTCCAACCCGCCAGATCAAATAAGGTACGCTAAAAATCACCAGCATTGCGATCAAAAAGATTTCAGTGTTGCTCATCATAGCGATTCCATTTCAAGGAGATTATTGTCGTGGAGCTGCACAATTTTTTGCAATATACGCAGCGTGTTCTGGCATCACCTTAACGCATTTTGCGATCACATCACGGACACTTTCTAGATATTCCAGCGTATCGGCCTCGGTCTGCAAATTCACCAAGGAATGGAAGCTTTCGACTGGCATATTTTGCCCCTCAAGAACTTGTAACCAACCGACTTCGGCAAACAACTCATCATCTATCCGTAGCAAGCGACCACTGGCGCGATACATTTCCATCTTATGCGTTAAGGATTCGGGCACGGCCATCTCTGCGCAGTTTTTCCAAAACGCAGAATCCTCACGCTGATTCAGTTTGTAATGCAAGATCACGAAATCGCGGATGCGTTCGTACTCGAACTTGCTTTGACGGTTGTATTCATTGATATCAATTTGATTGAATACTTTGCCTGGGAAGAAGCTAATCAATCGGGCAATCGCTGTTTGAATCAAATGAATACTGGTTGACTCTAATGGCTCTAAAAATCCACTTGCTAAGCCAATCGCTACCACATTTTTATTCCAACATTGCTTACGCATACCGGTTGTAAACTTCAACAAACGTGGCGCGGCCAAGGGCTTGCCATCCAAATTCGCCAACAGGGTCGCAGCCGCTTCATCTTCGCTGGTAAATTGACTGCAAAAAACATGACCATTGCCGATACGATGTTGTAGCGGAATGCGCCATTGCCAACCTGCTTTATGTGCAGTCGAGCGGGTGTAAGGCGTCAAGACGGGTGCCGACTCACAAGGCACCGCTAAAGCACGATCACAAGGCAAGAAATGTGTCCAATCCTCATAGCCGGTCTTCAATGTTTGCTCGATCAATAAGCCGCGGAAACCTGAACAATCAATGAACAATTCGCCAGCGATCACTTCGCCATTTTCTAGTACGACCGACTCAATGAAATCATCGGCCTCACGTTGCTTAACTTGAGTGATTTTTCCTTCTGTACGCACCACGCCTAATTTCTCGGCGTACTTACGTAAAAATTTCGCATACAAACTAGCATCAAAATGATAGGCATGGGCGATTTGATTTAAGGGCGAATTTTCTACTTCATGATTCGCTGGCATGAATTTATTTGCCTTCGCGGCCATTCTAGTAATCGAATATTCTTCGAGTGGCGCGACCTTGCCTTGCTGATGAAACTTCTGCCAATACTGATCAAAACGTACGGTATAAGTGTCTTGACCAATGCTGCCAAAACCATGCATATAACGATCACCGAGCTTGCCCCAGTTAACAAACTCAATACCTAATTTAAAGGTGCCTTGGGTCTCACGTAAAAACTCGTTTTCATCGATACCTAAAACATGATTGAAGCGTTGTATCATCGGTATCGTCGCTTCACCCACACCAACGATGCCGATTTCATCGGACTCAATAACACGAATCTTAACTTGCCCTTGCAATGTTTTGGCTAATGCGGCAGCGGTCATCCACCCTGAAGTGCCACCGCCAACAATCACCACATCTTGAATTAATGCATTATTCATCTTGAGCTCTCACGCAAAAAAGAATTGATGGAAAATCGCTTTTTTCAATTTCATAAGAACCTCAGTGTACTGCAGAGTATTCCGCGAAACGCATTGATAAAACACATTTTCATCAAGTCTTTTATTTGAGTCATGCTGATGATCAGATCAACAAAACTCAGGGGTAAAAAAAAGACCCCTGCCATGCCGCGCAGGGGTCCTTATTCAGTTCAAATTAGAACTTGTAGTTTGCGCCGAACAAGTACGTTCTACCGTAAGTCACTTTATTGGTGATCACGTTAGGATCTGTGTTGTATTCCTGGAATGGTGTGTTATTCCAGTTATTCGCTTGCACCAACAAAGACAAACCTTTCAACCAGCCAGATTGGAACTCATAGGATGCTTGCAAATCAACCAGCGTTTCACCCTTGACCATCGTCAACTGCATATTGTCTTGATAGTCGCTAACTTGACCCAAGAAGTCAGAACGCTTACGTGCTGCCCAAGCAACTTGGAAGCCGTTTTTCTCGTAGTACAGACGCAAGTTGCTGACTTTCTTCGACAAACCTGGCAATGGAATGTTCAAGGACGTTACCGCAACATTACCGAAGCCAAAACCTGGCAAAGTAATTTGACTAGAGGTATCCGAGTGATTCAACATCGCACCGAAACCATCGAGGTAAGAACTGATCATATTGAACGGTACGTTCACAGCCATTTCAAAACCACGGATACTACCGCCTTCGCCATTACGTGGAGAGGTCAACAAACCAACCGTTGATCCTTTGTATGCGCCAGTCAAAGGCAATGGTGTTTTTGCGCTGACAAACGGTGCAAAATCAAACGTCGTTGGTGAACGATAGATGTAGGTATCTAAAGATTTGTAGAAACCAGCAAAGCTGAAATAACCCTTGTTACCAAAATATTTTTCATAGGACAAATCCAAGGCTTTTGCCATAAACGGCTTCAAGTTTGGATTACCACCACTACCGGTCAAGATAGGATTATTACCTTGCGTAGTCACGCCGAATGCTTGGCTTGCACGCATATCGTCCATGTTGGCACGCGACATAATCTTGCCTGCGCCCACACGGAAGAACTGATCGTTACCAAGGTTAAACGACACGTTCAAACTAGGCAGAATATTGGAATACGATGTACCACCACCAACCACGCTAGATGGGCAAGTTGCAGCAGTAATACCTGTGCAGTTTGCCAGATCAACTTGGTTACCTGTGGAAGACTGATTCGTATGGACGAATTGCACACCAACATTGCCGCGATAGTTCAAGCCCATCAACTCGCCATCCAAGTCACCCATCGCATAAGCAGTGGTGACTTTTTCGTGCACAGACCAATCTTTTGCCAACACAGAAGCATCGACCCAGCGTGCCAAATCATAAATTGGACCTAAAGAACCTTCTGGATCAAATGAGACAATAGGCAAACCAGTTGTGCCAGCAATACCGACTTCAGAACCTGGTACGGTTGCAGTTGCATAACCGCTCGTGCCTTTTACAACGAGGCGACCTTCTTGACCAGAGCGAATCTTTTCACGATCCGTTCCATTCACACCAAAACGCGCAGTCACGATAGGACCAAAATCCACATCACGGCTAGCTGTCAAACGGAAGCTAGTGACCTTATCATCCACTGTTGGCAAAGCCACATAACCAGCTTGTGGTGAGTTTACACCGCCGCCCCAACCATTCACGTCTGTCAATTTAGCGACATTACGATCACCAAAATTCAAACTCGTTGTGTACTTCACATCATTGAAGTTGCCACCATTAAAACCTGTGTAGCTAATCGAGGACAGACCTGTTGCGTTACCCGGCTGACCTGCAGTTGTTTCATAACGCGACGCATCTTTTTTCGCTTTGGAATAAGCCAAATCTGCGTTCAATGTCCATTCATCCACTTTCAAATCACTATTCCAACCGATGGATGTGAACTTATCTTTTGCAGATTCTTTATGGTTACGAACGACACCTTTGTAGTTACTGAAAGTACCTGCTGTCACTACGCCGTTAACGATCGTTGCATTGGACAATACGCCGTCTGGATCATAGCCGCCTGCAGAGCCGGCAATCGCACCTTCCAAACCTGTCTTTTTCAAGCTAGAGCTACCAGCCGAGTAGAAAAAGTCCACTGTCGACTTAAAGTTTTTGTTCGGTTTAAATTGCAAGGTCGCTGATGCACCATCGCGATCACTCTTACTTGTTTCAGTATCCGCACCGAAACCACCAATCGTCTTTACCTTCGCGCCGTTGTAGTCAACTTCTGGAGACCAACCACCCCAAGTATTAAAACGTTGCTGCGCGCCGCCATCTTCTTTAAATTTCGTAAAGCCTAAGGACAAACCTATCGTACGATCTGCAAACTGATCCACATACGAAAATGAAATGCGGTCGCCACTACCTTCAGAGGCGGTTTGCACGCCAGTACGTTGTTTGCGGTATGCAGCGGATACGACTTGTTTACCGAAATCGAGTGGTTTCAAAGTATTCAAATCAATCGTTGCCGCTAAGCCTTGACCGATCAAAGATGCATCTGGTGTTTTGTAGATCAATACTGAACCCATCAATTCAGCTGGGAACAAATCGAATTCAGGCGCACGTGCATTACCTGTAGAAGCTTGTTCACGACCATTCAACAATGAACCATTAAAGGATGGTGATAAACCACGCACGCTAATATCGGCAGCCTTACCAGAAGAACGGCTACGCTGTGCTGTCACACCTGGCAAACGCGAGATCGATTCAGCAACGCTAGAATCTGGCAATTTACCGATATCTTCTGCGGAAATCGCTTCCACGATAGAAGATGAATTTTTCTTCAAGGAAATCGCTGCTTCAATACCGCGACGAATACCTGTAACAACAACCGTTTCTGTAACGGCTTGACCTTCTACTTTCGCTGCTTCTTTTGCAGGCTCAGCCTGTTGCGCGTAGACAGCGCCTGAACTCAACGCCAGCATCACCGCACATCCAGCAGCAATTGGGGTTAATTTGACCATCGCTCGGTTCAGATTCGAACTCTGCTGGCGTTTGCTTAAATTCAGTTCCATTTAAATCTCCAAATATTTTTATGACTGCAATCTAGGGGGGGGGAGGAAATTAACAATACATCTTATTTTTCAGCATCGAATTCGAATCAACAAACTTTTGGTCTAAATTCAAATCTTGGCTCAAGTTTGTACCAAAACTAAATTTAGTGTCAATCATAAAAAGCGAAGATTTAAGTAAGTTTCTATCCCTCACTATGAGGATATTTACTACTACGTGGCTTGAAAACCACAATTATGAGCAAATAAGTTATGTAGTCAAACTACATTTTTACACTTTCATTGCAAAGATTTTACCAGAAAATTCAAAGCGCTTTGTATTTTTCCGTCGATTTTATTCAAAGCGCTTTAAGTATTGCATTCAATAATTCGCAAACGGCCTTAGATCAAATGAAAATCCACGCAATATTTGTTCAATAGAGAAATTTCAGCACTGCATATGGAAACAGTCTAGAAGCATTTTTTTGTTTCGCCCATAAAAAAACCGCGAACTGAACTGACCCCAGAAAGTTGGACAGTTTGTTGGCTAGGCATGCAAGGGCTGATTTCTGTATTGCACAGGACTCAGCCCTTTTAGTTTCAGTTTGATCCTATCGTGATTATAGTAGTGAATGTATTC
>NZ_JACOFU010000020.1 GCF_014284275.1 Affinundibacterium amnicola
CGTGCCATGCCAACTACCTTGAGAACCTGTGTGATCGGATATTGCTGCCTTAGTTCATCGACTATTTGCGCTTTCTCTCTTGCGCTAGTTTCTGCTTTGCCTGAACTAAGGCTTGCAACTTTTTTAGGTATGCATTTTCCAGGCGCAAATGATTGAGCTCTTTGAGTAGTGCTTCTTGAGAGAGCGGTGTTGGTTCCTGATCTTTACTTGGCTTAGTGACTGGAGCTGACATAGATCGGGTTCTTCCTTTGCGACGTGGTTGTAGAGCGTCAAGTCCACCTTCGCGATAAAGGCGAATCCATTGCGCAAGAATGCCTGGGTTGCGAATGTTGAAGTGTGCTGCGGCTTGACCATAGGATAGAGCATTGTCCCATATGTGGGTTAGCACAGACAATTTGAACTCGGCACTGTAATGCGTGAATTTCTTTCTGATCCCTTCAATACCGTGCACTCGGTACCAACCAACCCAGCGCCTTATCATATCGCCATCCAAGTTGTATTTCTTACCCAATGAAGCGTACCCCATCGCCCCATCCAAGTACTCTTGCACTACTTTGTATTTGAACTCATCTGTATTTTTAGTCATTAAAAAACCCCAAAAGTTGGCGTCCAACTTTTGGGGTTCAGTTCA
>NZ_JACOFU010000021.1 GCF_014284275.1 Affinundibacterium amnicola
ATCTGACTTTATTTGTAATTTCTGAACTGCAATATTGTTACAATTCAGTACAAGGCACCATAAGGGATGGCAACGCTACTAGGGGCACTATAGTAGCTAGGGTAGATACCGCATATAGATGGCAAGTTAAAAGCCAACAGAGCTTGGGCTTGAGCTAGAGTCTGATCAAAGTAGAGACCACCAAACTGCTGGAGGTGTTGCTGTTGGACAGTCGCCCAAACACTGTTAATGGCCTGGTACTGAGATTGTTGCGCCATCAGCCTGAGCTGTTGGCAGCACTGCTGCTGCAAGACTTGGTTGTTTCTCAGTGGAAACGTAGCTGATTGCCAGAGGGGGGATGCTGCTATGTTATACTGCTGCCTTACGAACTCATTGCAAGGGCTAAGCACCTGTTGCTGCAGCAGGACATGCGGCTGCAGCTGATATTGCCTATAACTCTGACTGAAAACATCAAGCTGCGCAGAGGCGCTGCATGCAGCAATAGCAAGGAGAGCAAAGACGAAAATGATCTTCATTGTTACAGGACACTAGTTCTTTTCTTCCTGCTATAATGCTTGAG
>NZ_JACOFU010000022.1 GCF_014284275.1 Affinundibacterium amnicola
TTCAAAACTTATAGCAAAAGCATAGGACTAGAATCCTGCAACAATGAAGATCATTTTTGTATTTGTTCTCCTTGCTATTGTTGCATGCAGTGCCTCTGCGCAGTTTGATGCTTTTAGTCAAAGTTATAGGCAATATCAGCTACAGCCGCATCTCCTGCTACAGCAACAGGTGCTTAGCCCATGCAATGAGTTCGTAAGGCAACAATACGGCGTAGTGGCAACCCCCTTCTGGCAATCAGCTACGTTTCAACTGAGAAACAACCAAGTCATGCAGCAGCAGTGCTGCCAACAGCTCAGGCTGATAGCGCAGCAATCTCAATACCAGGCCATTAGTAGTGTTCAGGCGGTTGTGCAGCAACTACACCTGCAACAGTTCGGTGGTGTCTACTTTGATCAGACTCAAGCTCAAGCCCAAGCTCTGCTAGCCTTAAACTTGCCATCCATATGTGGTATCTACCCTAGCTACTATAGTGCTC
>NZ_JACOFU010000023.1 GCF_014284275.1 Affinundibacterium amnicola
ATCCCGAGAATACGGATCTCTTTCACAAGGTGACAAAGCAGATGCGTCATTATATTGAAAAATGAAGGTGGAAATATCAACTCAAAACTGACGAGACATTGCACCACTTCATTCTGAAGGGCTTCTAATCTATCCGGATCGATGACCTTCTGCGAAATTGCGTTCATGAATGCACATAGCTTTGTTATTGTTGCCCGGACATTGTCTGGAAGGATACCCCTTATTACAACTGGTAGCAGTTGTGTCATCAACACGTGACAGTCATGAGACTTTAGGTTTGTGAC
>NZ_JACOFU010000024.1 GCF_014284275.1 Affinundibacterium amnicola
TTGTCGCCGTCACGCGACGATAGCCGTAGCGACCATGATGCTTGTCATAGATGGTGCGAATGCGTTGCTTGATCGCAGCATACTTATCGTCGAGAAGCGATTGTTTGCGTTGGTAGTAAAACGTACTACGTGCCATGCCAACTACCTTGAGAACCTGTGTGATCGGATATTGCTGCCTTAGTTCATCGACTATTTGCGCTTTCTCTCTTGCGCTAGTTTCTGCTTTGCCTGAACTAAGGCTTGCAACTTTTTTAG
>NZ_JACOFU010000025.1 GCF_014284275.1 Affinundibacterium amnicola
CTAAAAAAGTTGCAAGCCTTAGTTCAGGCAAAGCAGAAACTAGCGCAAGAGAGAAAGCGCAAATAGTCGATGAACTAAGGCAGCAATATCCGATCACACAGGTTCTCAAGGTAGTTGGCATGGCACGCAGTACGTTTTACTACCAACGCAAACAATCGCTTCTCGACGATAAGTATGCTGCGATCAAGCAACGCATTCGCACCATCTATGACAAGCATCATGGTCGCTACGGCTATCGTCGCGTGACGGCGACAA
>NZ_JACOFU010000026.1 GCF_014284275.1 Affinundibacterium amnicola
TCAACAATGGTGTCACTTTGGTTGGTGGCAATCTGATTGTTCCAGCCGGTGTCAGCAGTTTCACAGTCACCGTCGCCACGATCAATGATGCTGTCGTTGATAGTGCTTCCCCAGAATCTTTACCATTGGTGATTGGTGGCGTGACAGGTAACGGTGGCATCATCGATGATGATCAACCAACGATCACGACAGTCGAACCAGGTGCAGCCGGTCCTGGAGGTGATACGGTGGTCGAAGGCAATAGCT
>NZ_JACOFU010000027.1 GCF_014284275.1 Affinundibacterium amnicola
GCGGTGGCACAGCAACCGCTGGTAGTGATTACAACAGCACAGCGACATTCAACAATGGTGTCACTTTGGTTGGTGGCAATCTGATTGTTCCAGCCGGTGTCAGCAGTTTCACAGTCACAGTCGCCACGATCAATGATGCTGTCGTTGATAGTGCTTCCCCAGAATCTTTACCATTGGTGATTGGTGGTGTGACAGGTAATGGTGGCATCATCGATGATGATCAACCAACGATCACGACAGTCGAAC
>NZ_JACOFU010000028.1 GCF_014284275.1 Affinundibacterium amnicola
GTGACTGTGAAACTGCTGACACCGGCTGGAACAATCAGATTGCCACCAACCAAAGTGACACCATTGTTGAATGTCGCTGTGCTGTTGTAATCACTACCAGCGGTTGCTGTGCCACCGCCTAAGTTGTAGGCATAAGTCGACGCAATCGTTGTCGCTGCGCTTAAGCTGACTGTGTAGACCAGATCATTACCTTCGATGACCGTGTCACCTGCAACACCTGGTGCACCTGGTTCGACTGTCGTGA
>NZ_JACOFU010000029.1 GCF_014284275.1 Affinundibacterium amnicola
GCAATCTGATTGTTCCAGCCGGTGTTTCTAGCTTCACAGTCACCGTCGCCACGATCAATGATGCTGTCGTTGATAGTGCTTCCCCAGAATCTTTACCATTAGTGATTGGTGGTGTGACAGGTAATGGCGGCATCATCGATGATGATCAACCAACGATCACGACAGTCGAACCAGGTGCACCAGGTGTTGCAGGTGACACGGTCATCGAAGGTAATGATCTGGTCTACACAGTCAGCTTAA